>CP182352.1:0-3614513 GCA_048571215.1 Halarcobacter azotofixans (SeqCode) | reverse complement strand
TTTGAACTACTCTTTTTTATATCCAGGAGTATTCTGATTTGCTATATTATTTGATACATTCTCAACTGCGACTTTTGCAGCACTTAAACCAGTCTGCGCAACATTTAATGAATTTAGCATGACTACTCCTTTTTGATATAGTTTAACTAATTATTGCATTACAATTCTTAAACTTAGATTAAAAGGGCCAAAACATCTGTATAATTCTTAAGCCCCAAGGAACATGAAGTACATCTTGTTCCTCTCCATCCTTTTTGTATAAAAGTTTCAAATTTGCAATTTGTGATGAAGATACAGCATTATCAGAAGTTATATCATAAGGTCTTATAACTCCTGTTAGTGTCAAAGATTGCATTTGACCATCAATCATCATCTCTTTTGTCCCTTTTATAAAATAGTTACCATTTTGATATGTTTCTTCTATTATAGCAGAAACATTAGTTGAAAACGATTCACTTAAAGTTGTTTTTGCTTCCCCATTGTTTGAAGTAGTACTTTTTGTACCAAAATCAACACCCAAAAGTGGATTTACATTTTTTGCAACTGTAGAAGTTACTCCACCAAGAGTATTTCCTGCTGTTGCACCTAGTAGACCTCCACCTAAACTATTTGTTCTATCACTAGAAAGCTCTCTTTTATTTTTTGTATTAGATGATAAAGATTCATCAATTTTAACTTGAATTATATCCCCTATATGCAAATCTTTTTTATCTGCAAATAAAGAGGGACCTTTTATGGCATAAAGTGAACCCTTATTTCTTTTAACAACAGGGGTAGGTTTTGGCACTTGTAGCTCAGGTTTTTTAAACTCTATATTTTTATCATTTGCACACGCAGAGAATAAAAAAGGTATCAATAATAAAATATATCTACTATTCATTTATTTTACTCTCTATAACATGTTGTAAATCTATAGCTATTTTTATATCTTTTATATCTTTTTTTATTAATGCCATGGTTCCATATCTAACTTTTAATGCATCTAAGTTAGTGTCTAAATCAGCAATTATTAAAACTCTATTTGATACCAACTTAATTGCTTGTACATTTCTTTGACCAATAAGATCAACAGCAGTTTCAATTTCCCTATAAACTAATCTTTCAAGTCTATTTTTTTTCTCTTTTTCTTTATCTAATTGTACAGCTTGAATATCAGTTGTGTCAACATTATCACTAAATTCACCACTCATATAGTTATAATAAACTGTAAACATAATTACAACTACTACTAAAGATATGATTTTTATAAAAAATCTTTTTTTGTTATTATTCTTTACTGCTACTATCATTTTACTTAATTACAAATGTTGTAAACAAAATTTCTTTTACAATATTTTGTTTTATATCAGAGTTTGTTGCTGTAACTTCATTCAAAATGTTATTAATATCTTGAAGTAACTCTTCTTTTAATAAAGCTTTCCCTCCAACAGTTAACAACTCCTCTGAACTTCTTGAACTAATTTGTGAAATTACAGCATCGACAATTTCTGGTTTATATTCTTCAACAATAGATTCTATTGAAGGTTCATTACTTTTAATTGAAAAAGAGAGTTTCATAAGTTTTTCTCTACCTTTTGCATTTGTAATGTTTAAAACTAAATCATTAATTGCAGCTTTATAAGATTGACTTTCATCTTTTGAATTCTCTTTTGCTATTTGTTCTTGAGATGCATTTGGATCAACATTTAATACTTTGTCATAAACTACATATCCTAAAAAACCTAAACCTGCTAAAAGTATAACAATAAGTACAATCAGGACTATCATTAGCCCCTTTCCACCACCACTTGATTGTTTTATCTCTTCATTACCATCTTCTGCCATAATTACCCTTTATTAAGTTTTTCTGTACTATAAGTTTGCAACATATTTGTTAAATCAGCTGCATTTTTTGGACTTAAATATTTCATTAAAGAGGTTACATTACTCTCTTTTAATTTAATGATTATATCAAAAACATCTTCAATTTTACCCTCATTTATCATTTGATTAAAAATAGATGCAGCAACTTTTGGTTTCATTTTATTATATATTTTTGAAGTTTTATTCTCAATTTCACCTTTTATATTGGCTAAAACTGTTTTATTTTTATTGTGCAAATCCTCAATAGCTTTTTTCTCTTTTTCAATTTTAGCTAATATTGCTTCTAACTCTTTTTTTCTATCCTGATACTCTTTTTCTTTTTTATTATAAAAATTGTTTAACTCTTTTTTTAACTCTTTTATCTCTATTTTTTGTTTTATCAAGGCTACATTACTTGTTGAACTCTCTTGTGCATTTGATAAATTGAATATTAAAATTGTAATAAATAAAAATCTAATCAAAAATACTCCTTAATTACTAATATACTTACTTTGCATATACTCATCAGATGCCTCTTGTTCAACTAAAAGTCTTTTTGTTAACTCTTCTTGTTTTTGTTCATCTAAAATATATTTATACTGTTCACTCTCTTTTTGCAACTCAATTATCTCTTTTACAATAATATCTAACTGTTTTAAAAGTGTATTCTTTTGTAAGTTTAACTTTTTAATATGCATTTTCATAGTCTCTTTATGAATTGCAAGTATTGAGAAATCTGAAATTGCCCCATGTCTTTCTACAGAAGTTGTATTAATCTTTTGTTGAGTGAACATAACCTCTGCTTCAATTTGACTAATTTTTGACATTAGTTGTGCTTTTTCTATAAGTTTTTGATCTCTTTGTAATTTCTTTAAATCATATAGTTTATCTATCATCTTATTTCCCAAAAATCAATATCATATCCCACAAATTTTTTGTATAACTTTCAATATTATCTCCAATCCAAGGTAATGAAATTAAAACAAAAATTGAAACAAAGATAACTTTTGGAACAAAGCTTAAAGAAGCATCACTTACTTGAGTAACCGCTTGAAATACAGAAATCAAAAGACCAATAACCATACTTACAAGCAAAGAGGGTAATCCTAATATCAAAATAATTTTTACTGTATTTTCAGCAATACCCATTAAATCCATATTAATCTTTTACTTTTATTGTAATCTCCAAAGTCTTATTATTTAATAATTTAGAGAATAAATTTACAATATCATTTATATTGTTACTATTAACTTCTAAACTATCACTTGAAGTCTCAGGTTGATTTTCTTCAGTTACTTTTGGCGTTTCTGGTATCTCAAAATTACTTTGTATATCAGTATTAGTTTCATCAAGTGCCTCTAAAATATCATTTTCACTTAAAGTATCAAACTCTGCAAACTCATCAGCCATTTCATCTCCTTGGGTATCTACCTGAATCTCTTTTTCTAATGGAATATCCTTATTAGATTCTTTTTCTTCAATATTATCAAAATCTTCATCAAAATCCAAATCTTTTAAAGTAGACAATGAGTTATCTTCTATAGTTTCTTCATTTTCTTTTTGGGGAACTAATTTTTCTATCTCTTCAAGTTCAGATTCTATCTTTTCAAAATCCAATTCATTTGATGATGTTTCTTTTTGTTCATCTTCTATCAATTCAAGCTCAAAATTTTCTTCATCTTCATCATCTTCTCTATCACTAGATAATAAAGCGCTCAATTCATCATCTAATTGATACATCTTTTCATCATCTGAATCTGATTGATTGCTATAAGCATCTTCAACAATATTTACAATAGATGATTGGACATCACTTGCCTCTTCATCACCCATAGAAGACTCTATTTTATGAATAAGATGTTTTGATAACTCTTCAATAGAATCTACACTCATGTCACCAATACCATGATCTAATAAATACTCTTGTTCAATAGCATCTTTTGGTATCAAAAATTTGATTTTTTTATTTAAAGAGTTCTTTTTTATAATTTTTGTATCATCTATTAAATATATATTATTAGGATTGTCTTCAATGGCATTTTTTAATTCATCTAGACTATTTAAATCTATAATTTCACTATGGTCATCTAACCTTAGTCTAATATTAGAATGAATTAATACTTCGTGAATCTCTTTCTTAAAATTTTCACTTCCATAAATATATATAATCAAAGATTAATCCTAAAATTATTTTTTTTAGATTATACCTTTATTTTATATAATTTTTGATAAAATATAATCATTTTAGCATAAGGTGTAAGATTGAGATTTATATTCATTGTTTTAGTAATGTTACATTCCATGTATGCTGTAACCATTAAAGATATCTCTAATATTGTCGGAATAAGAGACAATCAACTTATTGGTTATGGTTTAGTTGTTGGATTAGCTGGAACTGGAGACAAATCACAATTTACGATGCAAAGTTTACAAAACCTTTTAAGAAATTCGTATATAAAGATTCCAGCTTCATCTATAAAATCAAAAAATATTGCTGCTGTTATGGTAACAGCAGACCTACCAGCCTTTGCAAGGCAAGGGGATAAAATAAAAGTAAAAATTTCTGCTATTGGTGATGCTAAATCTATAGATCATGGGGAGCTTTTATTAACACAACTAAAAGCTGTTGATGGACAAGTTTATGCTCTAGCACAAGGTTCAATAATAGCTGATAGTAAAAATTCAACTACAGGATTTATATATGAGGGAGCAACTATTGAAAATGAAGTTGATTACTCTTTACAAGGTGAAAAATCTATAAGATTAAGTTTATTTAAAAATGATGCAAAACAAGCATATTTAGTAGAAAAGAAAATAAATGAGTTTTTTGGTAAAAAAATAGCAATGGCTACTGACACAAGAACTGTTGAAGTTAGAAAGCCACAAAACACCTCTATCGTAAAATTTATCTCTGATGTTCAATCTATACAATTAAGCTCAACTTTTAAAAAGAAAATAATCATAGATTTAAATAGAGAAACTATTGTAACTGGTGCAGATATACCAATAGGTCCAGTTACAGTAGCTAGAGATAGCTTTACAATTAAGATTAAAAAACCTAATATGCAATTTGACTCAATAGAGGGAGCAAAAGATTTGGGTGATGGTGTAAAATTAGAAAACAAGCCTGTTTCAGTTAATATTGATAATACACTTATGAGTACTTCTAAACAACCAACTGTTTCAGATTTAGTAAGAGCCATGAAAGTGATGAAATTACCTATGACTGAGATTATTGACACACTTAAGATGATAAAAGAATTAGGTGCTATAGATGTTGAATTGGAATTAAGAGGATAATATGGCTGAATTTTTAAGTCAAGATGAAATTGATGCACTTTTAGATATAGCCGAAGCCGGTGAAGAGATTGATGTAAATGCTGAAGAACAAGTTATATCAAAAGAGAAAAACTACTCTATTTATGACTTTAAAAAACCTAATAGAATCTCAAATGAACAGTTTAAAGCATTTTCAACACTGCATGATAAGATGTTAAGGGATTTGATTACTGACCTTTCAGCAATGCTTAGAAAAATTGTTGATATAAAATTGTACTCAATTGAGCAGATGACTTATGGGGAGTTTATTTTATCTATCCCTCAATTAACCTCATTAAATACCCTTTCAATTAAACCTTTAGATGGAAGAATAGTTATTGAGTGTAACCCAGGTATTTCCCATAAAATCATTGCTGAACTTTTAGGTTCTGGTGCAGTTGCAGCAAGTGATAACCTTGATAGAGAACTAACAGAGATTGAGGTTAATATTTTTGAACACTTCTATAAAATGTTTATCAAACATCTATATAGAGCTTGGGATGAAGTTACAACACTTAACTTTAAAATAGAATCAAGAGATACAAATGCCAATGCAATTCAAATCATCTCTGATCATGAGATTGTGCTTCTTGTTGTATTGGAAATTACCATTGATGAGGAATCAGGTTTCTTATCTATTTGTTATCCTATTGCATATATAGAACAACTTCTTAATAAAATTGTTGAAAGAATTTTTAGTGAAGGTAAAAATAAAAAAGCAAGTAGGAAAAAAGATATTACAACTTTAATCTCTGGTGCTAAAATGCAAATGGAAGCTATAATGGCAGAAACAGAACTAACTGTTGCTGATCTTTTAAAATTGCAAAATGATGATATAGTTGTATTTAATAAAAACGCAACCTCTTCCTCTTCGAAGATATATATCAATAATACTGAAAAATTCTTAACTGTTTCTGGTATATCTAATAATAGAAAAGCTGTACAAATCAAGTCTAATATTGATCATGAGAAACAAGAGACTTTAGAAGCCTTAAGACAAATGAGAGAAGAAAGAATTATAAAAGCAAAAGAGTCTAATGAAAATATCAAAAGACTTCTAGCCCAAAGAAAGAGATAAAGAATAAGTTTATCCCTCTATACTCCAAGATAGTTTTTCACCTGCATACATTGGAACTACTATTTCATTGTTATACTTATAAGAAGTTGGTACAGTAAACTCTTTTTTTATCAGTTTTATCTCTTTTGTAGGTGGATTAATCCCATATATACTTTGTGCATTTAAACTTACAAATTTATTTAGATTTTCTAAACAATTATGCTCATCAAAAACTTGCGTTAAAACTTGCAATGCTATAGGTGAAGTAAATACACCAGCAGCACAACCACAACACTCTTTTTTATGTTTTGGATGTGGTGCAGAATCACTTCCAAACATAAGTTTTGGATGTGCACTTAAAGCTGCATTTAATAAAGCAGTTCTATCTTCTGGCCTTTTTGCAATTGGTTTACAAAATAGATGTGGATTTAGCATACCACCAGCTACATCATCTAAAGTTATAAGCAAATGATGAAGAGTAACTGTTGCATAAAGGTTGTCGTACTTATCTAAAAGTTCAATCGCATCTTTAGTTGTAATATGCTCCATAATAATTTTCAAATTAGGGAAAGCACTTGCTATTGACTCATATATAGGCATAAACTCTTTTTCTCTATCCATCACAAAACCATTTGTTTCACCATGAATACATAAAGGGATGTTTAATTTACTCATCGCTTCTAAAGTAGATCTTAAAACCTCTACATCCATTGAAGAAACACCTGTTTGGGAATTTGTAGTAATTCCAGCTGGATAAAGTTTTATTGCAATAATATCAGCTTTTATATCTTCTAAAAACTCATATGAATAATTGTTTTGAAAAAAAAGTGTTACATATGCTTCAAACTTATCGCCACTTGTAGCCTCTTTTATTCTTTGTTTATAAGATAATAATGCCTCTTTTGTAGTTATAGGTGGAACTAAATTAGGCATAATTAAAGCCCCACTAAAACTATTTGATGTTAATGGAGCTACTAGCTTTAGCATCTCTTCATCACGAAGATGAAGATGCATATCTAAAGCTTGATTTATAGAAAAAGAATGCATTTTATAATGCTTCCTCGTCTTGCTCTCCTGTTCTAATTCTTACTGTTCTTTCAATAGGAGATACGAAAATTTTACCATCTCCAATTTTACCAGTTTTTGCTGCATTTGTAATAATCTCAATAGTTGAATCAACATCTTCTTCTGTTACTATTAGTTCTAATTTAATTTTTGGTAAAAAATCTACAACATATTCTGCACCTCTATATAACTCAGAATGTCCTTGTTGTCTACCATATCCTTTTACATCAGATACTGTCATACCTGTAATACCTGCATTAGTTAATGCCTCTTTAACATCATCTAATTTAAATGGTTTAATTACTGCTTCAATTTTTTTCAATTTCAATCCTTTTTTTTATTATATTATTTTAACTAAATATTTTTAAAATTACTATTGTTTTTTTAACAAGTGAAATAGTTTTAGAATGCTCGTTTAAATTCAGGATAAGCTTCAAGCCCACATTCATCAACATCTAAACCTTGCAATTCTTCATCTCTTTGTGCTCTCATTGGCATAATTTTATTTATGATAAATAAAACAATAAAAGAAACTGTAAAGGCAAACACTCCAACAATTACCACACCTTTTAATTGACCTAAAAGTGTAATATCCACTCCATTACTTGCAAATATTCCTACAGCGATTGTTCCCCAAATACCATTTAATAAATGTACAGATAATGCACCAACTGGATCATCAAGTCTTAATTTATCAAAAAAACTTACACCAAATACAACCAATACTCCACCAATTGCACCAATTAATATAGGAGTATAGATATCATATAAATCAGGACCTGCTGTAATTGCAACCAATCCACCTAAAGCTCCATTTAAAACCATAGTAATATCAAGTTTTTTATACATCAAATACATAAATGCACCCACAACAATTGCTCCTGAAAGTCCTGCTGTATTTGTATTCATAATTGTAAGAGCAACTGCATCAGCACTCTCTTTTGAAGCAATAGAACCTACAGAACCTCCATTAAATCCAAACCAACCTATCCATAATAAAAATGCTCCAAGGGTAACCAAAGGGATATTTGATGCTGGTATTACTTTTACACCACCCTCTTTTGTATATCTTCCTTGTCTTGCTCCTATAACTAAAATAGCAGCTAATAATGCCCAACCACCTGTACTATGAATCACAGTAGAACCAGCCAAGTCATACATATTTATGTCAAAAAATGTACCATCTAACATATCTGAACCCCATGACCAGTTTACAACTATAGGGTAGATAACTGCTGCCATAATTACAGTAAATAGTGCTAATGGCAACACCTTTGCTCGCTCACTAACCCCACCTGACATAATATTGATTACTTTTCCAACAAATGCCATTTGAAAAAGAAATGCAGCCCATTTTGACATAGAATCACTTCCAAAATCACCAAATGCAATAGAGTAACCTACAAGTAAAAATGCTAAAGAAGCTACTGCATATATCATTGTATTAACCATAAGAACTGCTGAAACATTTTTTGTTCTAACAAGTCCAGCTTCAAGCATAGCAAAACCTGGTACCATAAATATGATTAATGTCATTGCAAATATTGCAAAAAACGTATCAATTACGTAGTTGATTGAATTTAAATCGGTCATTTTTATCCTCACCTTTTGAAATGTGGATAATTATATAGATTTTTGAGAGTTTTAGATAGTATTCAACTGTATATTAAATATACATTGTATAATTTTTATATTGAAGGAGAAAAAATCTCCCCCAACTTATACTGCTTCTGAACCTTTTTGTTCAGTTCTAATTCTTACTACTTCTTCAACTGGAGTAACGAAAATTTTTCCATCACCAATTTTTCCAGTTTTAGCAGCTTCAACAATCACACCAAGTGTTGAATCTACATCTTCATCATTAACGATAACTTCTATTTTGATTTTAGCAAGAAAATCAACAACATATTCAGCTCCTCTATATAACTCAGAGTGACCTTGTTGTCTACCGTAACCTTTTACATCAGATACAGTCATACCTGCTATCCCGTTTTCTACTAGAGCCTCTTTTACATCTTCAAGTTTAAAAGGCTTGATAATTGCTTCTATTTTTTTCATGAATTAAATCCTCTATTATTTATTAAGCTTTTTTGAACTCTGGATAACACTCTAATCCTGTTTCATGAATGTCAAGACCAGTAATCTCAGTCTCTTCATCAACTCTTAATCCCATCACAAGGTCTAA
Source organism: Halarcobacter azotofixans (SeqCode) (assembly GCA_048571215.1). Classification (GTDB taxonomy): domain Bacteria; phylum Campylobacterota; class Campylobacteria; order Campylobacterales; family Arcobacteraceae; genus Halarcobacter; species Halarcobacter azotofixans. The sequence goes on along the minus strand of CP182352.1, from coordinate 3,605,045 downwards.
AATTTTCCATACGATGAATGATGAAATGAATACAAATGCACCAATAACTACAACACCTTTTAACTGTGCTAAGATTGTTACATCAGGGTTAAAGATACCTACTGCAATTGTTCCCCAAATACCAGCAACTAAGTGAACAGATAAAGCACCAACTGGATCATCAATTCTTAACTTATCAAAGAAAGGTACTGCGAATATAACTAATGCACCACCAACGATACCTTCAATAAATGCAACTATCATACCTAAATCTGGACCTGCTGTACAAGAAACAAGACCAGCTAAAGCACCATTTAATACCATAGTTAAATCAACTTTTTTGTATAGAAGTTGAGTTAATAATGCAGCCATAACAGCACCTGCGCAAGCAGCCATATTAGTATCAGCGATAACTAAAGCAATACCATCAATATCACCTTTTGAACCTAATGCTAATTGTGAACCACCATTAAATCCAAACCAACCCATCCATAAAATGAATGTACCAAGTGTTGCTAATGTTAAGTTTGAACCAGGGATTGGCTTAACTTTACCATCTGCAGTATATTTACCTTTTCTAGCTCCTAATATAAGTACACCAGCTAAAGCAGCCCATCCACCAACAGAGTGAACAATAGTTGAACCAGCAAAGTCAGAGAAACCAGCGATAACTCCACCTAATTCACTTCCACCCCATGTCCAGTGACCTTGAATTGGATAAATAATACCACTTAATATTACAACAAATATTAAAAATGGCCATAATTTCATTCTTTCTGCAATTGAACCTGAAATTACAGATGCAGCAGTTGCAACGAATACAACTTGGAAGAAGAAATCAGCAGCAGCAGGATAAGATGCATCAGGTGCAGTTACCATACTAATAGTTGAAAAACTTCCAATGAAAGATGAACCCTCACCATACATTACGTTGTACCCAATAAAGTAGTACATAATACAAGAGATTGCAAACAATGCAATATTTTTTGTTAACACCGTCGCGTTATTTTTTGATCTTGTTAGACCAGACTCTAGCATTGCAAAACCTGCAGCCATCCACATTACTAAGACTCCCATTATACAAAATAGAAATCCATCAAGAATATATTTTACATCAGCAAAATTTTCCATATTTTTCCTTTACAAAAATGTTATGTTGGAATTTTATCAGATTTAAAAAGTAAATATTCACCCCACTTGTATAATATTTATACACACTTGATTTGATTTTATGTAAAATTGTTTAACTAAGCCCACTATTTTGGCTTTTTTTCAAAAATCTATTTTTAATATATTTTTTTTTCATTTTTTTATTTCTTGAACATTTTCTCACTTTTTAAATAATTGTATAATATATATACACAATATTTAAACAACTGTATGATATAATAATCATATTTAGGAGAATAGTATGAAAGAATATTTAGAAGCATATTCTCAAAATCAAAACAAAATTGAAGACTTTATACAAGAGAGCCTTCTTAATTTGGGTGAGATAAAGAGATTAAGAGAATTTAAATTTAAAGATGTTTTTGAATTATTTCCATCATTGGAATTAGTGTATATAATAAATAAAGACACTAAACTTCAAATTTCTCCAAATTTTACTAGAAATGGTGTTGATGCAAGTGCGCAAAATAAAACAAGAGAATATTTAATCTCAAAACTACACTTTAAAGAAAACTCAAGTGCAGCTTTTAGTAACCCTTATATAAGCAATGCAACTAGAAACAACTGCATTACAGTTTCTATAAAAGAGGGAAACTATATAATCTTTTTTGATTTTAAATTAGAAACTTTATTAGAAAGGTTACATTTAATAGAACTTAATAAACCTTTTCATACATTAACAAAAGCTTTTTATACTCTTGCTGGGTATTCTATGTTTTTGCTTTCAATTTTTATAGTTTTTTATTCACTTTATGATTTTGCACACTCCTTTATAATTAAAGGAATATTTGATTTAGATACAATATTTAAACCAATTATTGCACTAACCTTGGGAGTTGCCATCTTTGACTTGGCAAAAACTATTTTAGAACAAGAGGTTTATTTTAAGAGTTATTCCAAAAACTCTAAAGTTGAAACAAAGATGATTACTAAGTTTTTAATCTCAATCATTATTGCCTTATCTATTGAAGGTTTAATGGTTGTATTTAAAATAGCCATACATGATTATGATAAAATGATAAATGCTTTATACCTAATTACAGGAATATCACTAATATTGATTGCTCTATCAATATTTATTTATCTAAACAAAAAAGAAATATAGTATAATAAAGAAGGTATTAAATGGAAGAATATATAGCAATTTCAAAAAATTCAAAAGAGATATTAAATTCTGCTCACTTATTACAAAGTGTGCAAGTAAATGCATTGATTTCAGGCGAAGCTGGAGTTGGTAAAAAATCATTGTCCCAATATATTGTGCCAAAAGCTCCAGTTTTTAAAGCAAAGAATCTACAACAAGATGTAAGTGATGGGATAATTAACTTACAAAATTGTTCAATAATAATTGATAAAATTGAAAATATTACAAATGTAGATTTACTTACAACTTGGATTAATGAAAACAATATAAGAGTAATAGCAACAACTTTAAAAGATGAATTAAATTCAAAATTATCTGAAATGTTTTCTATTACAATTGAGCTACCACCTTTAAGAGATAGAGATGAAGATGTTAAGGCATTAACAGAAAAATTCTCTAAAGAGGCAAGTGACACTTTAGACTTGGATAGAATTATACCATCTAAACTTATGATAAATATCTCAAATAATGCCCACAGTTTAAGAAAGTCTATATACTTTTCATACCTTTTTGAAACTATTGGTGAAGATGAAATTTTAATGTTTATGGAAAACTATATGTTTGCAAATATGGAGGGGGAAAACTCTTATAAAGATTTTTTATATCTACTTGAAGTTCCTCTATTAAAAGCAGCTACAAAAAAATATAAGTCTCAAGTTCAAATGGCAAAACATTTAGGATTAAACAGAATTACACTTCGAAAAAAATTGGATATACATAAGGAACTATTGAATGAGTGAAATAAACATCCTCGTTGAGGATTTAATTTCAAATAATGCACCAGATTTTGAAATTTCAAAAGTTTTTAAAAAATATTTTAAAGACTATGTAAATTCTATTGACACTACAGTAGAAACAACTGGCGGAAAAGATTTTTTTGTAAAACACACAAAAGAGACTGACAAATTTATTATTCTATTATACAAATATATGTTAAGAAAACATTTTGGTGATTATCAACCAATGAGTACATCTGTACCTATTACTTTAATTGCACTAGGAAGTTATGGAAGAGAACAACTATGTATCTATTCTGATGTTGATTTAATGATTCTTTATGAGGATATTAAAGGTTATAATTTAAAAGTTATTATTGAAGAGCTTATAACTCTTGCTTGGGATTGTGGATTGAAGCTTGGTTCAAGAGTACATGAAATAAAAGAGGTAGTAGACTCTGTAAAAGAGGATATAACTATAAAAAGCTCAATTTTAGAATCAAGAATGATTTATGGTTCAAAACACCTTTGGTATAGTTATCAAAATGTTTTAAGAAAAATTAGAAAAACAAATCAAAAAGAGTTTGTATTAGAAAAACTAGAAGAGCATAAACAAAGACTTTTAAAATATCCTCTAAAAATGGAACCAAATATTAAAGATGGTTATGGTGGAATGAGAGAATCCAATATGATATTTTGGATGGCTACAGTTATTTATGGAGTTTCTGATATTAAACAACTTATGGATAAAGAGTTTAACGATGAGGAATACAAAAAATATAGAACCTCTTTAGAATATATTTTTCAAGTAAGAAGTGCCCTACATAATATAGCAAAAAAGAAAATTGATGTGGTAAATTTTGATATTTTGCCTGAACTTAGTTCTAAGCTTGGTTTTGTTCATAAACCAAGAATGACTAAAGAGAGACAATGTATGGCAAAAATATTAGAATCCTTACATAGAGTTCATTTTTTCTCAACAGTTATGATAAAAAAATTTACAAGACAAATTATAACAAATAAAGAACATCCTTTAGAAATCAAAAACTATAGATACAAAAAAAATCTATATATTTTTGAAAACAAACTTTATACCTCATTTAGTGCAAAACCAAAAAAACTTATAGAGATTTTACAAGAGCTTATAGATTTACCCAATGAAGTTCAATATTTTGATAGATCATATATATATTATGCAAGTAAAACAATACTACCAAGTAAACTCACTAAAGATGTAAAAAAACTTATTAAAACTTTACTTTATAAAGAAAATTTATACCCAATTATAAAACTAATATACAATGCAAGACTTTTTCAATCTGTACTTCCAATAGCAAAAAAAATAGTAAATCAGCCTCAATTTGATGGATATCATCAACATCCTGTAGATGTACACTCTATCAAAACCTTGAAAAAACTTCAAGAGATTAAAGACCCTTATGTAAAAGAGATATATGATGAACTAGATGAAAAACAAAGAGCTTTAGTAAGATTGGTTTGTTTATTACACGATGTTGGTAAAGGAAGGGTGAATGACCACCATTTATCTGGGGAGAAACTATTTAAGAATCTTACCACTTCACTTGATTTTGAATATAATGATATTCAATTAGGAGCTTTATTAGTAAGATACCATAATATGATGAGCAAAGTTGCATCCCATGAAGATATCTATTCTGAAAAAGTGATTTTATCTTTTACCGCATTGATTAAGTCTGAACTGGCATTAAAAATGTTATATGTGGTAACTTATGCAGATATTTCAGCTGTTGGGGATAGTGTTTATAAAAGTTCAACAGCCTCACTTATGAGACAACTTTATTTACAATCTCTACCTGCATTTGAAAATGTTAATTTATTAAATGAAAACTCTAGAAGAATTGCTAAAATGAATACAATTAAAAAATCTAAGCAATATAAAGAGTTATCTAACTTAATGAAAAAGAAAATTCATTATATTGCATCTAATCAAATCTTCTTACAAAAAAAAGCAAAAGAGATTTTGGATATTGCAATTAAAGCAAATGATATTTCAACTTATGATTATGAAATAAAAAATGAACCTACACTTATAATTAGAATCATTAGAAAACAACCTTTAAATTTAGGGTATTTATTGGGAAGGTTAGAGTTTTTAAATATCTCTACCATGAATATTTTTAAACTATATGATGAGAAGAAGTTTTTTGAAATTAAATTTTCAGAATCAATTATAGATGAAGAGGATTTACTTCATATCTCTTATATAATTGAAAACTCATTTGATATGGATAAAAAAGCAAACTTAAAAAAACCTATAATTAAAAAAGAGAATATATCTATTGATTGTAACCATACAACTTATTTAGCTTCTATGCAGGTAACAGCAAAAGACCAAAAAGCTCTTTTTGCATATATTGCACAAATTTTTGATGACTTTAGTATAGAGATAGAAAGTGCAAAAGTTGGTTCTATAAAAGGGATGGCAAAAGATTTATTCCTGATTGAAAAAAATGGAAGATTTTGTAGTAAACAAGATGAGATTATAAATGCTTTAGCTACAGATGGGTAATAAACCCATCTGTTAAGCTAATGCCAAAGCCTTAGCTTTTGCAAAATCTTTTTTACCACTTCCAAGTTTTGGTATCTCATCTAATACTTTATATACACTAGGAACCATAAGTTTTGTATCAAAGTTCTCTTTTATTTTTACCTTTAACTCTTCTAATTCATCTTGGCTAATATGGGAAATAAGTAAAACTATTTTTTCACCTTTCTTATCATCACTAATTGAACTTGCAATAAATTCTATTTCATCATTAGGAATTAACTTCTCAATTTTTTGTTCCACTGCACCTAAACTTATCATCTCTCCACCAAGCTTTGCGAACCTTGAATATCTATCAACTATTGTTAAAAAACCATCTTCGTCAAGTTTACCTTTATCCCCTGTTACATAATAAGTATTACCTTTTATATTTACCAAAACCTCTTTTGTTTTCTTTTTGTTTTTTAAATACCCTTTCATAACTTGAACACCAGAGATTAATATCATCCCCTCTTCTGCTATATCTAATTGCTTAAAACTTGAAGAATCAACAATCTTAATTCTTGTTCCAGGCATAGCCATACCAACTGTTCCTATTTTTCCACCTATTTGATAAACTCCATTAGGCGCTTTTACATCAGGAAGGTTACAAGCAGCAACTGGTGTTGTTTCTGTAGTACCATACCCTTCTAAAATATCTTTATTAAATTTCTCTTTAAACTCTTCTCTAACTTTTTGTGATAGTTTTTCTGCTCCTGAAACCACCAATCTTAGACTCTCAAACATCTCTTTTGTAAGTTTATTATTTTTTGTATAAAGTCTAAAAAAAGTTGATGTACCAAGAATAATAGTTCCTTTATGTTTTTGAACTAACTTTCCTATTGCATATCCATCGGTAGGATCAGGATGTGAAACACATTTTATCCCCTCAAGTAATGGCAGAAAGTTTGTTACAACTATACCAAAAGCGTGAAATAAAGGTAAAGAGCCAATTATAGTATCATACTCATCTACATTTAATACAGTAGAGATTTGTTGAGCATTTCCTATAACATTTTTATGACTTAATTCTACACCTTTTGGAACCCCTTCACTTCCACTACTAAATAGAATTAAAGCTGTAGATTTTGTTGATACTTTTATTATATGAAGAGCTTTTAATATTTTTGAAGGTAAGAAAACTACACTTAAAAGAGTTATCAAAGCCTTTGGTTTTGATATTTTAGTTTTTAAATCTTCTAAATATATCACATCACATAAATTTAATACCTCATCAATAGCAACTCCCCTATCTTTTAACTTTTCAATAAATTTTTTTGACGTCACAATTGAGTTTATATCTGCACTTTTTACAGACTCTTTTAAAGCATCTATTGAAGCTGTAAAATTAAGATTTACACAACATTTACCCAACATCAAAATAGAAGTATTAACAAAAGCACCTGCTACACTTGATGGGATTAATAATCCTATATTTTGCCCTTTAATCTCTTCTGCTAAAAGATTTTTAAATAGTATTGATGCGCTTAAAAATCTATATCCACTAAGTTCTACTCCTGTAGAATCAGCAAAAATTGTCTCTTTTTTTACCTCTTTTAATCTATCAAAAATAGTTTGTGCAATACCAGATTCTTTATTAATATGTTTTACCCAAGATTTAGTTGTAAGATTTACAACTTCACTTTTAACTCTAGTTACAGTAGCTTTACTTTTTTTAATAGGTTTTGAAAAAGATACTGAAACACTACCTGTTCGTTTTGATTTTTTATATTTTCTATTTGCCCTGCTAAACATACTTTCCCATAAACCTCTAATATAAAAAGCGATAACTGGAACATCCGTTTTTGTTTGTTCTAAAATCTTTTCAAAACCTTTTTTAAACTCCCCTAAATGACCAGTTCTAGTAATATTTCCTTCTGGAAACAATACAATTATATTTCCATTATCAAGCTCATTTGCTATAGTTTGAAGAGTAGTTCTACTATAAGATGAAGATATTGGAATGATTTTGAAAAACTTCATTAAACCATTTAGATACCATTTTGAATATATATGTTTATCCATTACAAACTTTATATCCCTTGGAGTTGACATATATATAACTGCCCAGTCTAACCAAGAAACATGGTTTCCTAAAAGAAGAGCTCCCCCACTAGATGGAATATTTTTTATTCCATTTACTTCCAACTTATATTTTAAGCCAACTATACACTTCATAAAAAATATAATCATAGATTGAGGAATAAAATAAACTATAAATATTGCTCCACAAAACATTAATAGCAAAATAATATATATGGTATGAAGTGGATCAAATTTAAATAAAGATACAGCAGTGGTAGCTATTAAAACTACAAACATAAATAAAGATTGAAACCAATTATTTCCAGCTAAAATTGTTCCTAAATATCTCTTTTTTGAGTTAAATTGAATAAGAGCATTTAAAGGCACTACAAATAATCCTCCAAAAATACCAAATAATAAAAAAGCTAAAGCTAAACTTGAAGGCTTATTTACTATTGTTGCAATATAAATCATCATACTCATCCCAAGGGCAGCAAAGGGAATCGTTCCAACTTCAATATAATGTTTAGAGTATTTAGCATAAAGAATAGAGCCAATTGCTATACCAATACCCGAAGCTGCTATTACACCATTTATTACAAAAACATTTGTAATATCTAAATACATTTTTGCATAAGATGGGAAAACAGCAATCATACCTTGAGATACTCCCCAAAATAATCCCAAACCTAAAACACATAAAAATATTATCTTATTAGAAGTAATTTTATTTATATTTTTTCTAAATAGTTTTCCAAGAACTAACTCTTTATTAGCTAATGATAATTGTTCATTTATTTTACTTGTTGTTTTAATTTTTCTTAAAACAAATAGAGATACCATCATCTCAATAAAAGCAATTGGTAAAATATAAAGACATAAAGGAAACACTGCTTGTAGTAATTGCTCTTTTGAAGTTAAAATTTCAAGATTGTTTGATATGTAAAAAGATTCAAATAGAAAAGAAAAACTTGCCATTGCCACAAGTATAGAGATTATAGAAGCCCCTTGTAAACTTGAATTCCCACGAGACAATTCACTCTTACCATAAATATCTATTATTATTCCAAATTTTGCAGGAGAATAAATAGCACTTTGAATTGCAAGTAAAAACAATCCAAACATAGCAAGATAAAAACTTCCTACTAAATAAGCTACAATCATAAATACGGATAAGCAAAAAGATGAAATAGCCCCATATATTAAAATACTTTTTTTAGGATATTTATCAGACAAATGTCCACTTAGAGTAAAAAGAAGTAAAAAAGGGATTAAGATTAGCATATTGATTACAGATATCCAGATAACTTGCTCACTCCCATCATATATCTTAAAAGCAATATTTTGAAGTAAAATCTTATGTGAAATATCAACAGCAACATTACAAAATACTACTAATAAAAAGGCGATTTTTATTAAAGACAAATTTATTTTTATATTTTTCATGCAATATCCTTTATTAACTTTTGCCAGTTTGTATATATACAAGATTTTTCTTCAAAATAGTGATTAAAAAATTCTATATTTCTATCAAGTGGATTCTCTATTTTTTCCAACTTTCTTCTTTTATTTAAATCCAAAGAGTGATAAGAAAACATTGGAGAAAAGGGGACAGGATAATCTGTCCCAAAAAGTAGTTTGTGATGTATTTGAGTTTGATTTTTTGCTAAATCTTCAATAATCTTTGATCTAAAATTCATAATCATAGCGGACAAATCAGCATATACATTTTCATGATTTTCTAAATATTCAATTGTTTTAAAATAATCATCACCAAATTTTTTATTATCAAATGAAAAATTATTCAAAAATTTTCTAGGATTATGTTCCATAATTGAGTTAACCCCAAAATGTGCAAGTACCACTTTACATCCTATTTCTATTGCTAAGTTTGCAACTTCAACCTTTTCATACATAGGATTTGATTCCACTGCATGTTCACTCCCTGTGTGGATAATAATTGGCAAATCGTATGATTTCATCTTTTCAAAATAAGGGATATATCTATCTTGATTTATATCTATATCCCAATAATTTTGTAAAAATTTTGCTCCTTTGAAGCCTTGGGAAGTATATTTATCAATCAAATCTAAGGCATCTACTCTATTTGGATTTACAGAAAAGAATGGGATAACTTCATTTGGATATTTTTTATATTCATTTAAAACATCTTCATTTGAAGAACATACGGTTTTATCCCTTGATATCTCTTTCCCTTTTGAGTCTATTTTTGCATCAACGGGAAGAACTACTGATTTTGATACATATTTTGAAGTTTGTATGTTGTTAATAAAAGCATCAACAAAAGCATTATATTTTCTATTTAATAAATCATTTTTTTCAACACCAAGTTTTTTTGCAAAAAGTGAAATAGCAACTTTGTCATAAACTCTTGAAAAAGATACATTTGGATTTAATAAGTGGGTATGAAAATCTACAGTTTCCATTAGACATCCTTTTTAAATTCTATAATTGTATGTCTATTAAAAATATAAGGTTTAAATGAGTTTAAAATATCTAAAACTAAAATCTCAGGTAAATACCCTGTTTTTTCTAAAACCTTTGTACTTAATTGCCTTTCAAGTAATGCTAATCTTTTACTTGTAGTCACATATTCACTTATTAGTTGATTTGAAATTTCATATTTTCTTAACTCTTCATAAGTTTTTAAAACGGCAACTTCAGTTTTAAAATATATCTCTTTTTTATCAAGTAAATCTAAATCTATTGCTTCTTGTAAAAGTTCTTGATTTAAATCTTTTCTCTCAATTGGATTTTTTATCTCACTTGATAACATCTGTATTGATTGTAAAATAAGTTCTGCTCTATCATTGAAATCTATTCTATAATAATCAAACAACTCTTTAATGTAATCAATAGAAAAATTTAGATTATCTTTGAAATATTTAATCATATTCAAAACAGTGATTGTGATTTCTGGATAATACTTCATATTTTTTGAAGTATTAACTGTATTTGGAAGTAAGCCTTTTTTGTGATAAAAAGCGATTGTGTGATTGCTAAGCTCAACTTGCTCAACAAGTTCACTCATCTTATAATAGTTTTTTTCATCTATAATTTTCATAATTCACTCCTAAAAGTAAAGAGTTTAACTCTTTACTTTTGAAATTATAGAGAAAATAAATAAAAAAGTCAAGAGTACAACTCTTTACTTTTTAGTTTGTAACTAATTTGTAATTAAAATAGTTCTTGAATCTCTTGAGCTGTTAAAACTTTTCCTACTGATTTTACTTCCCCATTGATAACAAGTCCAGGTGTACTCATCACACCATATTCCATGATTTTTACCATATCTTCTACTTTTTCAACTTGGGCAAAAACCTTTGCATTTGCAACTGCAGTTTTTGCATTATTTGCTAAAGTTTCACATTTTGAACAACCTGTTCCTAAAATCTCTATTTTCATTTTATTCCTTAAGATAAATTAATCGTTATTTTTCTTTTGTAAAAGTTTTTCTAAATACCACAAAATACTCTTTAGCTTCTGTAATCAGGAACTATCCTTTTTAAGAGTTTCCTAAATTATACATTGATTATAGTTAAACTATAAAAAATACAATTTTACTTTTTAGATAAAACTAGAAGACTAATTTCTTCTTCTTTTAATAATATCAAATGAAAAAATTGCCAAAGCTATCCAAATTATAATAAATGTAATCAATTTATTTATATTTAGATTCTCACCATAAATAAAAATTGCTACTAAAAATGCCACTGTGGGACCAATATATTGCAAAAAGCCTAAAGTGGTAAGATCCATTCTAATTGCTGCACTATTAAACCATAATAGAGGTAATACAGTCACTAATCCACTTAAACTCAATATTGTAAAATCATAAGAGCTTAAAGTATTAAATACGCTTGTTGAATTATCATATATAAAATATAAATAAAATAGTGCAATGGGTAATACAATTATTGTCTCAATAAAAAGTCCAGGTATTGAAGCTATTTGTACTTTTTTTCGAACCATTCCATAAAAACCAAATGAAAATGCTAAACTTAGTGCAATTATAGGAATACTTCCTATTGTCATAAGTTGGTAAACAATGGCAATAAAAGCTAATAAAATAGCTACTTTTTGGATTTTATTAATACTCTCTTTAAATATAAAATAACCCAATGCAACACTAACTAATGGAGTAATAAAATATCCCAAACTTGCTTCCACAATTTTATTTACTGATATAGCATATATAAAAGTAAACCAATTTAAAGAAATAAGTAAAGATGCCATAACTAAATATCTCATCTTACTTAAACTTTTTATTATCGGCTTAATTGTATTAAACTGTTTACTAACCGTAAGCAAAAATAATAGGACTATTACAGAAAAAACAATCCTTGAAGCTAAAATCTCAAAAGGAGGTACCATCATTACTTGTTTGTAATAAATAGGAACTAAACCCCAAAAGAAAAAAGCACATAAAGCATAAATTAAACCTAGATTTTTCTCACTCACATATACACCTTAGTTTTTGAGAATTGTAACATCTCAATACTTTACTTTAGGTAAGTAAGGGTAGTTTCTTAAACTATATACTTTGTCTTGATTCAATCTTTTTTATTTTCAAATTCTCAATTTGCTCATTCTTCTTATAAAATTGCATTAAATATATATCCAATTATTATAATTCCTATTCCTATTATTGCAAAAAATGTAACAATAAGTTTTGTATGTAATAATCTTTTTAAAATCATAGCCTCTGGTAAAGATAAAGCTGTAACTGCCATCATAAAAGAAAGTGCACTCCCTAACAACATCCCTTTTGAAGTTAACACTTCAACTAATGGCATAACTCCTGCTGCACTTGCATACATTGGTATTCCTAAAATCACAGATAAAGGAACAGTATACCAAGCATCTCCACCTGTATATTTTGCAATAAAATCTGTAGGAATATACCCATGAATAAATGCTCCAACACTAACACCAATGATCACATATAAATATATTTTTTTAAATATATCCATAGTGTATACCCAAGCATCTTTTATTCTTGTTTTATTATCCAAATCTATTGTAGGATTTTTGCAACATCCTTCCATTGGTTGTATATCAAGTAAAATATATTTTTCCATTTTTAATTTACCAATTATATATCCACCAACTATGGCAACAAGTAAACCAAACCCAATATATATAGCAGTAATTTTCCAACCAAATAAAGAAAACAACATTGCTATTGCTATTTCATTATTTAAAGGAGCTGATATTAAAAATGAAAAAGTTACACCTAAAGGGATTCTTGCTTGTAAAAATCCTAAAAAAAGAGGAATTGCACTACAAGTACAAAAAGGAGTGATTATTCCAAATATACTTGCAAAAACATTTCCTGTAAATTCAGATTTTCCTTGTAAATATGCTCTTACCTTTTCCACATTAAACCAGGTTCTTAAATATGATACAAGGAATATTATTCCAATAAGTAAAATAAATATTTTAACTGTATCAAAAATAAAAAAATGGAAGGCTTGTGCAAAATGAGTACTCTTATCTAATCCAATTAATGTATAAATAAAATAATCAACAAGCTTTTCCCAATAACTAAACATTTAAAGCCTCTTTTACCTTTGGTAATAAAATCTCTTCAATCTCTTTATAAGTTTGTTCAAATGCTTCATACCCTTTACCATCTGGATCTTCAAATCCCACATGAATAACTTTAATTGCTTTTGGAAACATTGGGCAAGTCTCATTTGCATTGTCACAAACTGTTACTACTAAATCATATTCTTTGTTTATAACCTTATCAATAGTTTTTGAATGATACTCCTCTTTCCAGATACCCTTTTGTTCTAATAGCTTTTTAGCATTTGGATTTACTCTTCCACTAGCTTTTACTCCACTACTATCACTACTTACTCCATCTAATAAAGCATTAATTTGAGCTTCAGCAATAATACTTCTACATGAGTTCCCTGTACATAAAATCAAAACTTTCTTATCCATTTTTTTCCCTTTTAAATTAATGTTAATAATACTACTAATAATACTGGAGGAGTTACCATTAGTCCAAATTTACTGTATTGCCAAAATCCTATTTTAACACCTTTTTTACTTAATACATGAAGCCAAAGTAAGGTTGCAAGACTACCAAATGGTGTCATTTTGGGACCTAAATTACATCCAATAATATTTGCATAAGCTAAGGCTTCATTTGGGATATCCTTTAAAGCTATATCCATTACCATAACTGTTGGCATATTATTCATAATCGCACTTAAAAAAGCAGATATAAACCCCGTACCTATTATGGCAATAGCATCACCCCTTTGTACTAAATCATTTAAAATCATTGTTAAATAATCAGTTAATCCAGCATTTTTTAGCCCATAAACAACAATATAAAGCCCTATACTAAACCAAACAACTTGCCAAGGTGCAGTTTTAATAGTAAGCCATGCCTTTGCACTTTTATAATAACTTGCAATTCCTAGAAAAATAAGTCCCCCACCTAAAGCAAAAATTGATATGGGTAAATTAAAAGCATCCCCAATAAAATATGCAAATAAAAGTAAAACAAGAAAAAACCAAGAAAATTTAAATAAGGTTTTATTTTTTAACACTTCATCTGGATTTTTAAGTAAACTTATATCAATCTCTTTTGGAATATCATTTTTAAGAATTAACCATAAGACTAAAATAGAAACTATAGTACTTACTATATATGGAATAAACATATTTGATAGATATTGTAAAAAACCTATCTCAAAGTAGTTTGCTGTAACTATATTTGTTAGATTTGAAAATACAAAAGGCAATGAAGCACTATCACTTATAAATCCTCCTGCTAATAAAAACGCTAAAATAGTTTTTGTATTTAGTTTCAAAATCCTCATTTTTGCCAATAAAATTGGTGTTAAAATAAGTGCAGCTCCATCATTTGCAAATAGTGCTGAGACAAAAGAACCTAAAATAAGAGCATATACAAACATTAAATGCCCATTACCATTCGAAAGCTTAGCCATTTTTATAGCACACCACTCAAAAAATCCAATCTCATCTAAAACCATAGATAAAATTATAATACCAATGAATGCCAAAGTTGCATCCCAAACTATATTAGTAACTATTAATACATCATCAAAACTTACAACCCCTAAAACTAAAGCAACTATCGCACCAATAACTGCTGTAGTTCCTATTTGCAAATTTTTTGGTTGCCAAATCACAAAAATTAGTGTAAGTATAAATATTCCACTAGCTAAAAACATCCCATTCCTTTTTATCAATACATCAAGATATATTGATATAATAAAATTTAAAAAAAAGAGTAATTTTACTTACTCTTCCAACATCTCTTCCACTTCAGGTTTTAAAGTATATATATAAGTATCAACATCCAATTCATCATATCTTTCTACCCTAACAGGTGTTCTTACGAACTCTTCTCCTTCAAACTCATCTAAAAAATCCCAATGGTTTATCAGATTACTTGAATAAAACAAATATCCATGAACCGTATCAACTTGCTCATCAAGTTTTATTCCAGGATAACCCATACCAGCACTCCAACCTGCATCCACAAGTTTTCCTTTAACTGTTGCTCTTACAAATCTACCTACAATTTTTTCTAAAACATGTCCATTTGGACAGTTTGGCATCAAAGTTCCATATACAAATAGCGTTTCAGTCATTAATTCTCACAAGCCTTTACTAATTTTGGTAACTCTATTTCTAAAGTCATAATCTCTTTTATTGAAGCTTGTCTAAATTCATCTAAAGGAGTTCTTATAGAATAATAAGCCCATCTACCTAATCTTTCAACTCTTAGAAAGCCAGCTTCTTTAAGTATCTTTAGATGTCTTGATAATCTCGATTGAATCATATCAAAAGAGTTTTCTAAATCACATACACAACATTTACCATGAATATTTATAAATTTTATGAGTTTAACTCTTGTTTCATCATTTAATGCAGAAACAGACTTTAAAAAAATTTCCATGACAAGCCTTTTATTTTGTTTTGAAAGTATATCATAAAATTTTTAATATATCAATATATCTTGATATATTAAACTATAATATTATCATATTTACAAAATAGTATAAAAAACTAGCTATATTATTTCAAGGTTAAAAATGGCTAAGATAAATGATAGTTTAAAAATGAATAAAGATAAATCAATTAAGTATATGAAGAGAAAAACCAAATAAGTTTTGTTTGAGGACTAAAGTTAGAGATTAAACTCTAACTTTATATATCTCTTTTGATTTTTTCTACTAAAGCCTCAGTAGTAAAACCAAACTCTTTAAATAAATCACCAGCTGGTCCAGAAGCTCCAAAGGTATCCATACCATAAACTTCATCCGCAAATTTATAATATTCCATTCCTCTTGCTGCTTCAATTGCAAACACTTTTGTATTTGGGTCAATAATTGTATCAATATACTCTTTATCTTGTTCAACAAGTAAATCAAAACAAGGTACAGAAACAATATTTGCATTGATCCCCTCTTTTGCTAATTCACATGCTGTTTGAAGTGCAAGCATCACTTCACTACCACTTGCCATAAGTGTTATAGTTGCATTTTCTCTTTTTTTCAAAAGATATCCACCATGAGAAACTGTTCCAAACTCTCTTTCATCTTTTAATACCTCTAAGCCTTGTCTTGAACATACAAAAGCAGTAGGAGCTTTCATTGTAAGGGCAATTTTCCAAGACTCAATATTTTCACTTGCATCAGCAGGTCTAAAAGTATAAAAGTTTGGTAAGGCTCTAAATTGAGATAAATGTTCAATTGGTTGGTGAGTTGGTCCATCTTCTCCAACACCAATAGAATCATGTGTCCATACAAAGTGTTGTGGAATACCTGCAAGTGCTGCTATTCTTGCACTTGGTTTTAAATAATCTGAAAATACAAAAAATGTTGCTGAAAATACTTTAAATAAACCATAAAGATTCATTGCAT
Organism: Halarcobacter azotofixans (SeqCode); assembly: GCA_048571215.1. Taxonomy (GTDB): domain Bacteria; phylum Campylobacterota; class Campylobacteria; order Campylobacterales; family Arcobacteraceae; genus Halarcobacter; species Halarcobacter azotofixans. The sequence continues at coordinate 3,588,509 of CP182352.1, read as the reverse complement.
TTGTCATTGCTGCCATTGCGTGTTCTTTAATACCAAAATGGATATTTCTTCCATTTGGAAAATCACCCATCCCTTTTAATTCAGTTTTATTTGAAGGTGCTAAATCTGCACTACCACCTAAAAATCCTGGAACAGCTTGTGCAATAGCATTTAATATTTTATGATTTGATTCTCTCGTAGCTACCTTTGCTCCAACTTCAAATTCTGGATAAGAGATAGAATCATAATCTGGATTTTGTAACTCTTCAATTTTTGCTTTTGTTTCATCACTTAATGTAGCAAGCCAAGCATTTTCAGCTTCAACACCTTTTATAAGTTTATCAAAAGCACCTTTTATATCATAAGGAACTACAAATGTCTCATCAGGATTAAACCCAGCTTTTTCTTTAGATGCTCTAATCTCATCTTCACCTAAAGGAGCCCCATGAGTATGATGAGATCCCTCTAAAGTAGCTGCACCCTTTCCAATTGCAGTATTTGCAATAATAAGAACAGGTTTATCACAAGATTTTGCACTGATAATTGCTTTATCAATTTGATCAAAATTATGTCCATCTATTTCTAAAACTTCAAAATTAATTGCTTGGAATCTTTTTTTAACATTTTCACTCCACGCAATTGAAGCATCACCTTCAATCGTAATATTATTTGAATCATAAATTACAATTAAGTTATCTAAACCAAGATGCCCTGCTGTTGCACAAGCTTCATATGAAATACCCTCTTGTAAATCTCCATCACCACAAAGGCAATACACATTGTGAGTAATTACATCTTTTCCTAAAATATTTTTTGCATACTTTGAAGCCATCGCAAAACCAACTGAGTTTGCAATACCTTGTCCCAAGGGACCAGTTGTTATCTCTACTCCATGAGTATGACCATATTCTGGATGTCCAGGTGTTTTAGAATTAAGTTGTCTAAAATTTCTCATATCACTTAAACTTACATCAAATCCCCAAAGATGTAATAAAGAATATACTAAACCAGTAGCATGACCACCTGAGAATACTAATCTATCTCTGTTTAGCCATTTATCATTTGCTGGATTTAAATTTAAGTGTGAACTTAATACTGTAGCAATATCTGCCATTCCCATAGGTGCACCTGGGTGTCCAGAGTTTGCTTTTTGTACCATATCCGCAGCTAAAAATCTAATCGTATCTGCTTGTTTCTGAAGTAGTTGTTTTGACATAATTATCCTAATTTTAAGAAGTTTTATTTTAATTTTGAGCGATTATATCTAAAGTTTAATAAAAAAAAAATGAATTAAATTTATAACAGAAACTTATAATAGTTTCTGTTATATTTAATTAAAAATTATCAGCAGAGTCGAAAGTTTTACGGGTCAATTCCTTACCATCAAGGTTAAGGTAAGTCCATAACTCAGATTTTTTTACTCTTGCAATCCCTTTTGAATAATCATCTGCAAAAGTATAGATAGGGTCTACAACAACATTACATTTTGTATCCATAAAACCCCATTTACCATCTTTTACAATTCTCATTCTTTTTTCATTTGATAAGTAAATCATATCATAATCAAGTGGAGCAACTAACTTATTATCTAAGTTTAAACACCCATATTTTGTTCTTTTATTTTTATCATAATTTTTTACAATAACACTTCCATCTATGACATTTCTGACATCGTCATAAATTGGTTTAACAACTATTTCAAATTTTTCATTAATAAGTCCAAACTTTTTATCAACTTCAATTTTTGCATAGCCATTAAAGAACTCTCCAATTGAATCAAAGATTGCCTTCAATTTTAATTTTCCATCTCTTCCAATAATCCCATACTTATCATCTACATTTCTTACTACTGCAAACTCATCATCTCCAAAATGTAGCCAATGTAAATTAATATAATGAGGATGTTCATACTCATTTGAATCAAAATCTTTTAGATAACTCATATCTTTATAGATGGGTTTAACTTCAATCTCACCATTTCTATTTATAAGTCCTTCTTTTTTAGCCACTGATACAGTAGTTGCATCATTTTTATAACTACACCCAGCACACAGCAATACAATTGCTACAAATGTTAATATATTTTTCATAATTTAGCCTTATTACTCTACAATTTTATTTATCCTAAATTCAACTCTTCTAGATAAAGCTTCATCTTCCTTACCATTAGCATCATAAATCAAATTATCTGAAGATAAACCTTCATAACTATAATGAGAAGATAACCAGTCTTTATTTTCACTTGTCATTGGTCCTTCTTGAGATAAAGTATAATCATAAACTTTTTTTGCTCTTTTTTCAGATAAAATTTTATTTTTTGCATATTTTTCTGCTTGAGTTTTTGCACTTGCATATACTGATGATGTATGCCCTTCCACTATGATATCTTTAATTTGATCTTTATACTTTTCTATTACCTTCAAATATCTTGGGAAAAAGTCATCTAAAATCTTTTTGTAACTATTTTTAATATTTGAACTACCATGACTAAACAATAATTCTGGTTTCTTAAATCTAAATACCAAACCATCTTTGTCTAACTGAGCATTCCATGGTTCAAAATCAGGACCAAATTCTGCCATTAAATCTTCATATAATCCTGAAATATAAGGAGATTTTACTGGTTCTTCTTTTTTAACTAAGTCACCTAAATTTGCGATCTCTATATCTTTATCAATTGAGTTTGAACCAACTGCTGTAACAATATAACTTTTTGTTAAATCTGGCTTTTTATCTAAAGTAGCACAATATTTTTCACTATCAAATTCAGCTTTGTATTTTCCAAAAGGTTTTACTGAATCACTTGATTCATCGGTAATAGCTAAATCAATATCTGTCGCATAACCTTTTACAATTTTTCCACAAATTTGATTGGTATCTTCAATATATTCATCTAAAGTGATATCTAATTTTTCACACATTTTAGTAATATCATCACTTTCAATCATTTCAACAATATACAAATCATTATTCTTAGATGCATTATGTATAGGTTTCATATCATGTCTATCATATACATCAGGAGATGCACCATTACATAAAAGCAATCTTGACATTTCATTTGTACCATTTCTAGTGGAATCTAAAAGTGGCGTATCTTTAAAAACGTCTACGTTATTGACATTTGCACCTTTATTTATTAAAAACTCTGCAATATCATATTGATTTAATCTTGCAGCTAAATGTAAAGGTGTATATCCATATTTATCTTTCGTATCAACCTGCATACCATTGTTAACTAAATCTTTTACTATATCAAAGTCTTTTGCTCTAACTGCATCATGCAATGCTAACTCATTGATAAAATCACCATCACTCTGCATTGATTTCATCTGCTCTTTTTTTACTTCACTATTTCCACTATTAGTAACTTCACTCTTTTGAGCACATCCAGTTAATAATAATAAAGATGTAAAAGTTATAAAAATTAATTTTTTCATGTTATTTCCTTTATTTTTCATGTAATGAATTTTGTTTTATTTTAAGTATTGGTTTTAAGATGTAATCCATAATAGTTTTCTTACCTGTAATTACATCAACATTGGCTATCATCCCAGGAATAATTGGCAATTTATTTCCATTTTTCTCCAAATAATTCTTTTCAGTTTGAACTATAATTTTATAGTAACTTTTACCATCTTTACTCTCTTTATCAATGATACTATCTGCAGATATCTCAACAATTTTTCCATCTAGACCTCCATATATTGAATAATCATAAGCTGAAATTTTAACTATAGCTTTTTGCATGGGACTTATAAAAGCAATATCTTTAGGGTCTATTTTTGCTTCAACAAGTAGATTGTCACTATTAGGAATAATATCTAATAAACTTGCTCCTGATTGAACAACTCCACCAATTGTATTCATATAAATCTCTTTTACAATTCCATTAACACTTGATTTTATAACCGTTTTATTAACTTTATCTGTAGCTGAAATCATTCTTGCTTCTGCTTTTTTAATTTCAACAGAAATTCTTTGTAACTCTTTTGATGCTTCTGTTCTAAATTGAGTTATCCTCTCTAATCTTTTGTTTTTTATCTCATTTATTGCATATCTAGATTTAGGAATTGATAATTCTGCTGATTTTAAATCTCCGACAATTTGTTGATATTCTTTTTCAATTGCAATTAATTCAACTTTTGACTTAACCCCTGTTCTAACTAAATCTTTTATAGTTTTTCTCTCAATAGTTACAAGTTTTAATCTAGTTTTTAATTTAGAAATCTCTTGATTGATCTCTTTTATCTCTTGATATCTTTGATTTAGTTGTGAATCAAAAACATTTATAGAACTTTTCAACTCATTAACCCTATTAATATATAAAAATGTTTCTGATTTAATATAATCTTTTGCAATTTTTTTAATATCATCAGGGAAAACTAACTTTTCAATTTTCTTATCAATATCAACAACAGATTCTTTTTCAAGTCTAACTCTCATAGCTAGCCATTGATAGTAACTCTCTTGATTTTCCTCTAAAGAAGCTAGAAATCTTGTTGTATCAATTTTCATAAGAGGTTGCCCTTTTTTTACTTGATCACCAGATTTAACTAAAATCTCTTCAACTAATCCTCCATCTAAAGATTGAATAGTTTGGATTTTACTTGAAGGGATTACTTTACCTTGACCCCTTGCTAATTCATCTATTTGAGCTATACTTGACCAAACAATGGCAGCTACTAAAAAGCATAAAATAAATATAAATAAAAAATCTATTTTTGATGAAGCTTTTTCATTTGCTTGACCATAAAGGTTATGCACAAAATTTATATCATTATTCTTTTTCATAACTACTCTTTATTCGCTTTAGAAAATACTTTTTCTTTTGGACCATCAGCTACTATTTTACCATTATCTAAAACTATTACCCTATCAACCAAAGACAATAAAGATAACTTATGGGTAACAATAATCACAGTTTGTTTATCTAAAATAAGTTTTAATTTTTTTAAAAAATCTCTTTCTGTTTGTTTATCCATTGAGTTTGTAGGCTCATCAAATATCATAAAATCTGGATTACTTACAAGTGCTCTTGCTAAAGTAATAGATTGAATTTCACCACCACTTAATCCTTCTCCTCTTTCACCTACAAGAAAATCATAACCCGCTTCATGTTTACCTAAGAAATCATGAACTCCAGCAATTTTTGAAGCTTTTAATATCTCCTCATCTGTTGCAAAAGGATCTCCTATTGTAATATTATCTTTTACACTTCCCATAAATAAAAATGATTCTTGAGGAACAACACCTATAGCCTTTCTTAAATCTACTGGGTCAATTTGTCTAACATCTGTATTATCAATTAAAATTGAACCTTTTGTTGGAACATAAAGATTTTGAATCATCTTAATTAGTGTTGACTTTCCTGAACCAATTTTTCCTAAAATCGCTACTTTTTCACCTTGATTTATCTTTAAATTTATATTTTTTAATACTTCATAATTTTGTTTTTTATAAGAAAAACTTACATCTTGAAACTCTATGTCTCCAATTAAATGGGGTCTACTTAAATATACTTTATGATCTTTTTCAACATCTAAACTCATAATGTCATCAATATTTTTTAATGCAATCATTGCTCTATCATATTTTATAACTAGATTCACAATCTTTGATGCAGGAGCAACTGCTCTTCTGTTTAACATCATTGAAGCTACGATTGCACCCATCGTCATATCACCACTTGAAGCTAAAAAAACTCCAAATACAATAATAACTACATTTGAAAACTTTGTTATAAAATCGGTAAGGCCACTTGCAACTTGTGAGAAAAGTTGTGTTTTTTCTCCATAATATGCTGTTTGACTTAATGATTTATCCCAGTGTGTTTTCATTCTATTTTGACCGCGAACACTTTTTATTATTTCTAATCCTGTTACAGTTTCATTTAATGTTGTTTGTTTTAATTGTTCCTCATTAACTGTATTTGTAACATTTTTTTTAATTATCTTTTGCATAAAAAAAGAACTAATTAGAGCTATAATTATTGTAATTACAGGAATCCATCCTAAAGGTCCACCAATATAAAAAATAATTGCTACAAAAATAAATAAAAATGGAATATCCACTAAAGTAGTAATTGTTGCTGTTGTAAAAAACTCTTTTATAGATTCAAAAGATTGTAATCTATTAACAAACATACCAGTAGATGAAGGTCTAGAATCAAGCCTTAAATTTAAAAGATGATCAAATATTTTATTTGACATAATGATATCTGCTTTTTTTGAAGCTTTACCAATGTAATACGACCTAATAATTTTAAGAATAAAATCAAATATCATTACAACAAATACACCAATTGCTAATGCCCATAAGGATTCAATAGCATTGTTTGGTAAAATTCTATCATAGACATTCATTATAAATAAAGGTAAAGCTATCACAAAGATATTGATAAAAATAGTTGCAACAATAACTCTTGCGTAGAACTCTTTACTTTTCTTCATTGTATCCCAAAACCATTTTTTTGGATTTAAGATAGATACTTCTCTTGAAGAACGATTTTCAAAATTATATGCAGGCTTAATAATAATTACCCTGCCTGTATAAAGTGAATTAAGTTCATCTAATGGCATAGTAGTTTCACCTAAACTCAATTCAGGAATAATCAAATTTGCACTATTCCCTTCTTCATCGTAGTCAAGTAAAATCATAGAGTCGTATTTTGTTGTGAAAATTACAGCTGGAAATGTTAATTTATTTATATCTTCAATATTATCTCTTTTAACAAATTTTGAGATTAATGCAACCTTTTTTGATGCTTGAATAAAATTATCAACATCCATTACATCTCCAAAAATTGACAAGCCATTAAGTAATGACTCTTTAGAAGTCGCTCTTTGATAATATTTAGCAATAAAAAATAGAGACTCTAAAAGAGTATCTACTTTTCTATTAACTGTTTTTTCTAATTCTTCCATATCTTCACTAACTAATTATTTGTTTTATATTTTTGATAAAGTTTTCTATGTTTTTCAAGAATATCAATATATACATTACTATTAATTAAACTTTTATCTAAACTGCTTAATAGTGCTTTAGCATCACCAAGCTTATTAAAGTGCCCATAAATAACATTTATATTATTGTTAGTACTGTATGCATATACATCATCTGGATTTAGTTTATTTTTTTCTATAAATGAATTAATATCATAGTTTTGATCAAAAGTCGCAAGCTTAATAGTATACTTTCCTGTAGGTAAATTTTTTACTGCATTTTCATCTGGATTTTTAGTTTCATTGTTCTCCCCTACAGAGGTACCATTGATTAAATTATCAATCTCCATATCTACTTCTTTTGTATTTCCTTCCTCAGTTTTTGTTTTACTTTGTGCTTGACCAAGCTCTTGGAGTAAATCTAAGTCATTTAATTCACTATTATTATCTTTTACTTTTTGTTTAAATCTACTTTCATATTTTGATAATTTGAATTCTTTACATACTTGATTTTCAGACATCAAAATGCTTGTACTCAATAGACCACTATGATTTAAAATATCATAATAATATCCATATAACTGATATTCAAAATCTATTAAATCTAATGATGATCTATAATATTCTGATTCTGCATCTAGTATATCAATAAAAGTTCTAGTACCATCTGTTAATTGTTTAAAATATACCTCTTTAATATAATAGTTATCTTTAACATATTTTTTATAATTTTCTATTTTTTCTTTAAAAGAAAAATACTTTTTATAACTTGTGGTAACCTCTTGAATAACTTGATTTACTGTTGTATCAAGAATTTTTTGTTTTTCTTGTAAAAAAAGAACTTCTCTTTCTTTTGCAATTTTATTTTTTCCACCTTCAAATAGATTCCAATCCATAATAATTCTAAATCTAGATATATCTTGTCTACCATTTTCTGCATTTGATAAATCATCATCTAAACTTCCTACCCATTGGAATCTTAAAGTAGGTAGATATGTAGCATTAGCTTGTACTACATTTTCCCTTTGCTCCTTAATATCTTCAATAGCTCTTAATATTTTTGGACTATTTCTAACTGCTTTTTCTATTGCTTCTTCTAAAGTACTAGGTATAAAAGCTTCATTAATTGTAGGTCTACAAATATTTCCTGGATTTTCAATACCTGACTTTTCTGCAAAAATATTTCTTGCCTCATCTTCATTTATTTTTTGTTCCAAATATCTGTCTATCACATAATGTTTTTTAGAGTTTACTTGATAAGTCTCTAAGATTTCTCCACTTATATTTTCTTTCTCTTGTGCAATCACTAAATAATCTTCATGTACCTGTAGATTTAATTGAGAAAGATCAATTAACTCTTGATATTTAACTGCATTAAGATAATTATCAATAGTTGACCTTACAATTTCATCAACTCTAATTAAACTTCTGTACTTATTTGATAGATAAGTATGTTTATACTGTTCTACTTGACTTGGTGTTTGTCCACCATCATAAATGATCTGTTCAAAAGTTAATGCAGCATGCCATCCATCTTTTTTTGCACTGCTTGGATCTGTAGCAACATTATCTCTATCATTTCTTGTTCTAGATTTTTCAACATATCCTTGAAAATCTAGTGTTGGATAATAATCACCTTTTTCTTCATCAACATACTTTTGATAAGCATCCCTATTTAATTTTTCAGATAATACATCAGGGTTTTTACCTAAAGTACTTATAACTGAATCTTTTAAAGAAGTTGAACTAGCATATGTTACAAAGAGACTTAAAATGAGAATTCTTTCGATTATTGTTTTCATAGTTTTATCCATATTGTTTGATTGTAAAAACATAATACTTTAATTAAGTTTACAAGTTACTTAAAAAATTATTTTATAGTAACTTTTTAGCGACTAAAATAAATTTTAGTAATTTATTTATACATTTTTGGTATAATACTTTATGGTAAAAGATAATTCTTTAAAACAATTAAATATTTTGTATCTAGAAGATGAAAATCAAATAAGAGAAAATATAACTAAAATATTAGGTTATATATTTAAAAATGTCTACTCTGTATCATGTGTAGATGATGCCTTAAAGGTTTTTTCATCTAATTGTGTGCATGTGATATTAAGTGATATAAGTATGCCTGGAAAAACAGGTTTAGATTTTGTAGAATATTTAAGAAAAGAAAAAATCACTATACCAGTGATACTCTTAACGGCACATACCGATACTAAGTTTTTATTAAAAGCAGCAAGATTAAAACTTGTGGATTATTTAACAAAACCCATTGATTTTAATAAACTTAAAAAAGCATTACTAAATGCAGGAAATGAATACTTTGAGAATAATGATTTTATAATAAAGTTCAATAATAAAATAGAATATAATTTTAATAAAAAGATATTATCAATAGATACTAAAATAATAGACATTACAGCAAAAGAGATACTATTACTTGAATACTTGTATGAAAATAAAAATAGAGTTGTTTCTAAAGAGGAGATTCAATGTCATGTCTGGGAAGATAGTTATAGCTCTACAGAATCTGCATTTAAATCTTTAATGAATAAATTAAGAAATAAAATTGGAAAAGATTCCATAAAAAATATTTCTAGTGTAGGATACCAACTTATAACTTATGACTAAAGGGTACTGTTATAGTAAATTTTGCACCATTGTTAATATTTTCAACAAATAATCTTCCATTCATATTATTTTCAATTATTAGTTTTGACATGAATAAACCTATTCCTGTTCCATTTTTTTTGTCATGGGTAAAAAATGGTTCAAATATTTTTTCTATAGGTTCTATATTTATTCCTTTAGCATTATCTTCAATTGTTAAAACTGATTTATCATCTTTTTTATTAATTATAATCTTGATTTTGGGATTCTTTATATTTCTTTGAATCAAAGCATCCTTACAATTATTTAAAATATTAATAAGAACTTGCGAATATTCATTTTTAAAACCATAAAGTTTTGGATTTTTAAGAACAACTATTTCTACTTTTATTCCATGCTGTTTTAAACACATATTTAACATACTTACAGCTAAACTTACTTGGTTTGATATTTTATAATCAACTTTAATTTTTTCTTTTGCAAAGAAGTTTCTAAAATCATCTATTGTCTGAGACATGTAATGGGTAATTTCGTCAGATTTTTTAATAAAATCAATAAGTTCACTATTTTCTATATCTCCTTCAAACTCAATTTTAGTTTGAATTAACATAAAAATAGAAGAAAGCTCCATAAGAGGTTGTCTCCATTGGTGTGCAATATTTCCAATCATTTCACCCATTGAAGCCATTTTACTTTGTTGAAATAGCATCTTATCATTGATTCTATTTTGTTCTAGATTCTCTGATATTTTACTATTCAACAGTACAATTTCATTTTTAAGAGTTTCATTCTCTTTTTTTAACTCATCTAAAGTCAAATTAAACCTATATAAAATATAAGATAGCGAAATGCTATCTTATATAGTTTTTTTAAATGTCATCATCATCTACGTCAATGTCATTATCAATTAAAATTGATACATTTGGATTGTTTGTATTTGTGTATTCAGTAAACTCTCCATCTTGTCCATCAACAGTTTTTGTGCTATCGCCTTTTTCCCAACCAGAATCATTAAAGTCAATTTTGTCACCATTATCACCAATAACAACTAAATCATTATCATCATCAGTTAAATCGATAATTGAATCTAAATCTATTTCTAGATCTTGGTCTTCATCATTATCCAAATCAATTATTTCAACATTATCAACATTTTTTGCTATATCAGATAAATCAATATCATCATCTAAACTTAGGGTATCAATACCATCACCCATATCAATTTGAGCTGAATAACTAATATTGTCACCAATATTAATTGTATCATCTCCTGCTCCGGTATCTATTGAAGTAAATAATCCTATATCATCTCCTACATTGATTGTATCATCTCCTGCTCCAGTATCAACATTAGCTAAGAATATATCATCTGACACATTAATTGTATCATCTCCTGAACCAGTAGTTACATTTCCTACTAAGTCAAATTTATTGATTTCTGTATCTGGATCGATATCATCAGTTACAAAATCACTATCTGTTGTTTCTGCATAATCAGTACCATCATTATCATTGATTTCAGTTGCTCTTGCTGTTATTTCAAGGTTAAAATCTCCTATATCTGATGGAACATTCATAGTAATATCATCAACTATAGATACATCTCCATTTGGTACTTCAACTGTCCAATTTCCATTTCCATTATCAATTAATGTATAGGTATCACTTGATAGTGTAGCACCATTTGGCACTCCAGATATTGCTACAGATAAAGTTTCACTTCCATCAATATCAGTTAATGCAGCACTTATACTTACATTGTATTGATAGCTTGTTGATGTATTTACTTTACAATTTACCCCAGAACCATCACCAAAGGCAATTCCTTCTATGTTATTAAATGTTAATACACTTTGAGTCTCTTTATCTAAAATATGTCCATCTAAATTGTCATGGAAGTGGATATCTAAAAACTCATAATTAGATGCAGGTTTACTTAGATATAGTATGTCTGTACCACTATCCCCATCAATTGCTGGTTGATTTTCTCCAATATTTCCTACTATTGCAATAAGGTCATTTCCAGCACCTGCATTAACATTTGAACCACCTTGAACCTCACCTTTTACAATAATCACATCATTGTCTGATGTTCCTATTACATTACCATTTTGAACAATATCACCTTCAAAAATAACTTCATTTGATGTCATATTGTATGTATGATTTATGGTGTTATTTACTACTTCTGCATTTGATGGATCAAATGGTGTAACATCATTTAAATCAATATCATTGATATCTCTAGTTTCATTTTGATTAGATTCATTATCATATAATGCTAAATCTCCATCTCCAAATGAAGTCAATTCTAAGTTGTATTGATCTTGTTGTGGGTTACCATTTTGATCTTTTGCTAAATCAACAACTTCATTTGCATTTACATTATTCATACCATCTAAATAAGCAGCTAAATTACCTAGATTTTGTGAAGTAGAACAAACTTCATTTACGGTAACTGTTTTTTCATACTCAACTTCAATATCTGCAATTGGTTTATCTGCATCAACATCTGTATCACAATCTGAATCTGTGTCACTATCGCTATCAGAATCGGTGTCACTATCTGAATCTGAATCGGTATCAGAATCCGTATCACTGTCTGAGTCAGAGTCTGTGTCTGAATCACTGTCACTGTCGGTATCTGAATCAGTGTCTGAGTCACTATCACTATCGGTGTCAGAGTCTGAATCCGAATCGGTATCACTGTCTGAATCAGAGTCTGTATCTGAGTCGCTATCCGAATCTGTGTCTGAATCTGTATCACTGTCTGTGTCTGAGTCACTATCACTATCTGAGTCAGAGTCTGTGTCCGTATCTGTATCCGTGTCTGTGTCTGTATCAGTGTCTGTGTCCGTATCAGTGTCTGTGTCCGTATCAGTATCGGTATCCGTGTCTGTGTCGGTATCAGTGTCTGTGTCCGTATCAGTATCAGTATCAGTGTCTGTGTCGGTATCAGTGTCTGTGTCCGTATCAGTATCAGTGTCTGTGTCGGTATCTGTGTCCGTATCCGTGTCAGTATCTGAATCAGAGTCACTATCTGAGTCTGAATCACTATCCGAATCAGAATCTGAGTCACTATCAGAATCCGTATCACTGTCTGAGTCAGAGTCTGTGTCTGAATCACTATCACTGTCGGTATCTGAATCAGTGTCTGAGTCACTATCACTATCGGTGTCAGAGTCTGAATCCGAATCGGTATCACTGTCTGAATCAGAGTCTGTATCTGAGTCGCTATCCGAATCTGTGTCTGAATCTGTATCACTGTCTGTGTCTGAGTCACTATCACTATCGGTATCGCTATCTGAGTCAGAGTCTGTGTCCGTATCTGTATCTGTATCCGTGTCAGTGTCTGTGTCTGTATCAGTGTCTGTGTCCGTATCTGTGTCCGTATCAGTATCGGTATCCGTGTCTGTGTCGGTATCAGTGTCTGTGTCCGTATCAGTGTCTGTGTCGGTATCAGTGTCTGTGTCGGTATCAGTGTCTGTGTCCGTATCAGTATCAGTATCTGTGTCCGTATCAGTATCAGTGTCTGTGTCGGTATCTGTGTCCGTATCCGTGTCAGTATCTGAATCAGAGTCACTATCTGAGTCTGAATCACTATCCGAATCAGAATCTGAGTCACTATCAGAATCCGTATCACTGTCTGAGTCAGAGTCTGTGTCTGAATCACTATCACTGTCGGTATCTGAATCAGTGTCTGAGTCACTATCACTATCGGTGTCAGAGTCTGAATCCGAATCGGTATCACTGTCTGAATCAGAGTCTGTATCTGAGTCGCTATCCGAATCTGTGTCTGAATCTGTATCACTGTCTGTGTCTGAGTCACTATCACTATCTGAGTCAGAGTCTGTGTCCGTATCTGTATCCGTGTCTGTGTCTGTATCAGTGTCTGTGTCCGTATCAGTGTCTGTGTCCGTATCAGTATCGGTATCCGTGTCTGTGTCGGTATCAGTGTCTGTGTCCGTATCAGTATCAGTATCAGTGTCTGTGTCGGTATCAGTGTCTGTGTCCGTATCAGTATCAGTATCAGTATCAGTGTCTGTGTCGGTATCTGTGTCCGTATCCGTGTCAGTATCTGAATCAGAGTCACTATCTGAGTCTGAATCACTATCCGAATCAGAATCTGAGTCACTATCAGAATCCGTATCACTGTCTGAGTCAGAGTCTGTGTCTGAATCACTGTCACTGTCGGTATCTGAATCAGTGTCTGAGTCACTATCACTATCGGTGTCAGAGTCTGAATCCGAATCGGTATCACTGTCTGAATCAGAGTCTGTATCTGAGTCGCTATCCGAATCTGTGTCTGAATCTGTATCACTGTCTGTGTCTGAGTCACTATCACTATCGGTATCGCTATCTGAGTCAGAGTCTGTGTCCGTATCTGTATCTGTATCTGTATCCGTGTCAGTGTCTGTGTCTGTATCAGTGTCTGTGTCCGTATCTGTGTCCGTATCAGTATCGGTATCCGTGTCTGTGTCGGTATCAGTGTCTGTGTCGGTATCAGTGTCTGTGTCGGTATCAGTGTCTGTGTCCGTATCAGTATCAGTATCTGTGTCCGTATCAGTATCAGTGTCTGTGTCGGTATCTGTGTCCGTATCCGTGTCAGTATCTGAATCAGAGTCACTATCTGAGTCTGAATCACTATCCGAATCAGAATCTGAGTCACTATCAGAATCCGTATCACTGTCTGAGTCAGAGTCTGTGTCTGAATCACTATCACTGTCGGTATCTGAATCAGTGTCTGAGTCACTATCACTATCGGTGTCAGAGTCTGAATCCGAATCGGTATCACTGTCTGAATCAGAGTCTGTATCTGAGTCGCTATCCGAATCTGTGTCTGAATCTGTATCACTGTCTGTGTCTGAGTCACTATCACTATCTGAGTCAGAGTCTGTGTCCGTATCTGTATCCGTGTCTGTGTCTGTATCAGTGTCTGTGTCCGTATCAGTGTCTGTGTCCGTATCAGTATCGGTATCCGTGTCTGTGTCGGTATCAGTGTCTGTGTCCGTATCAGTATCAGTATCAGTGTCTGTGTCGGTATCAGTGTCTGTGTCCGTATCAGTATCAGTATCAGTGTCTGTGTCGGTATCTGTGTCCGTATCCGTGTCAGTATCTGAATCAGAGTCACTATCTGAGTCTGAATCACTATCCGAATCAGAATCTGAGTCACTATCAGAATCCGTATCACTGTCTGAGTCAGAGTCTGTGTCTGAATCACTGTCACTGTCGGTATCTGAATCAGTGTCTGAGTCACTATCACTATCGGTGTCAGAGTCTGAATCCGAATCGGTATCACTGTCTGAATCAGAGTCTGTATCTGAGTCGCTATCCGAATCTGTGTCTGAATCTGTATCACTGTCTGTGTCTGAGTCACTATCACTATCTGAGTCAGAGTCTGTGTCCGTATCTGTATCCGTGTCTGTGTCTGTATCAGTGTCTGTGTCCGTATCAGTGTCTGTGTCCGTATCAGTATCGGTATCCGTGTCTGTGTCGGTATCAGTGTCTGTGTCCGTATCAGTATCAGTATCAGTGTCTGTGTCGGTATCAGTGTCTGTGTCCGTATCAGTATCAGTGTCTGTGTCGGTATCTGTGTCCGTATCCGTGTCAGTATCTGAATCAGAGTCACTATCTGAGTCTGAATCACTATCCGAATCAGAATCTGAGTCACTATCAGAATCCGTATCACTGTCTGAGTCAGAGTCTGTGTCTGAATCACTATCACTGTCGGTATCTGAATCAGTGTCTGAGTCACTATCACTATCGGTGTCAGAGTCTGAATCCGAATCGGTATCACTGTCTGAATCAGAGTCTGTATCTGAGTCGCTATCCGAATCTGTGTCTGAATCTGTATCACTGTCTGTGTCTGAGTCACTATCACTATCGGTATCGCTATCTGAGTCAGAGTCTGTGTCCGTATCTGTATCTGTATCCGTGTCAGTGTCTGTGTCTGTATCAGTGTCTGTGTCCGTATCTGTGTCCGTATCAGTATCGGTATCCGTGTCTGTGTCGGTATCAGTGTCTGTGTCCGTATCAGTGTCTGTGTCGGTATCAGTGTCTGTGTCCGTATCAGTATCAGTGTCTGTGTCGGTATCTGTGTCCGTATCCGTGTCAGTATCTGAATCAGAGTCACTATCTGAGTCTGAATCACTATCCGAATCAGAATCTGAGTCACTATCAGAATCCGTATCACTGTCTGAGTCAGAGTCTGTGTCTGAATCACTATCACTGTCGGTATCTGAATCAGTGTCTGAGTCACTATCACTATCGGTGTCAGAGTCTGAATCCGAATCGGTATCACTGTCTGAATCAGAGTCTGTATCTGAGTCGCTATCCGAATCTGTGTCTGAATCTGTATCACTGTCTGTGTCTGAGTCACTATCACTATCGGTATCGCTATCTGAGTCAGAGTCTGTGTCCGTATCTGTATCTGTATCCGTGTCAGTGTCTGTGTCAGTGTCTGCGTCCGTATCAGTGTCTGTGTCGGTATCTGTGTCCGTATCCGTGTCAGTATCTGAATCAGAGTCACTATCTGAGTCTGAATCACTATCCGAATCAGAATCTGAGTCACTATCAGAATCCGTATCACTGTCTGAGTCAGAGTCTGTGTCTGAATCACTATCACTGTCGGTATCTGAATCAGTGTCTGAGTCACTATCACTATCGGTGTCAGAGTCTGAATCCGAATCGGTATCACTGTCTGAATCAGAGTCTGTATCAGTATCGGTGTCTGTATCTGTGTCAGTGTCGGTATCAGTATCTGTATCCGTGTCAGTATCTGTATCAGTGTCTGTGTCCGTGTCGGTATCTGTATCCGTGTCAGTATCTGTATCAGTATCAGTATCTGTATCCGTGTCTGTATCTGTATCCGTGTCTGTATCCGTGTCGGTATCAGTATCTGTATCCGTGTCTGTATCAGTATCTGTATCTGTATCTGTATCAGTATCTGTATCTGTATCTGTGTCAGTGTCGGTATCTGTATCTGTATCTGTATCAGTGTCTGTGTCAGTATCTGTATCAGTGTCCGTGTCAGTATCTGTATCAGTGTCTGTGTCCGTGTCGGTATCTGTATCCGTGTCAGTATCTGTATCAGTATCAGTATCTGTATCCGTATCTGTATCCGTGTCTGTATCCGTGTCGGTATCAGTGTCTGTGTCAGTATCTGTATCAGTGTCCGTGTCCGTGTCTGTGTCAGTGTCCGTATCTGTATCCGTGTCGGTATCAGTATCAGTATCAGTGTCTGTATCAGTATCAGTGTCTGTGTCAGTATCTGTATCTGTGTCTGTATCGGTATCAGTGTCGGTATCGGTATCAGTATCGGTGTCTGTATCCGTGTCAGTATCAGTATCTGTATCCGTGTCGGTATCAGTATCTGTATCCGTGTCTGTGTCAGTATCTGTGTCGGTATCAGTATCAGTATCGGTGTCTGTATCTGTATCAGTGTCTGTATCGGTGTCTGTGTCAGTATCCGTGTCGGTATCAGTATCGGTATCAGTATCTGTATCCGTGTCGGTATCAGTATCGGTATCAGTATCTGTATCCGTGTCTGTGTCAGTATCGGTATCAGTATCAGTATCGGTGTCTGTATCTGTATCAGTGTCTGTGTCAGTGTCGGTATCAGTATCTGTATCCGTGTCTGTGTCGGTATCAGTGTCTGTATCAGTGTCTGTATCAGTATCTGTATCGGTGTCTGTATCAGTATCGGTGTCAGTGTCGGTATCGGTATCCGTGTCTGTATCCGTGTCTGTGTCCGTGTCTGTGTCCGTGTCTGTGTCCGTGTCTGTATCTGTGTCTGTATCAGTATCGGTGTCAGTGTCGGTGTCGGTATCAGTATCTGTATCAGTGTCTGTGTCGGTATCTGTATCCGTGTCAGTATCTGTATCAGTGTCTGTGTCAGTGTCTGTATCAGTATCCGTGTCTGTATCTGTGTCCGTGTCCGTATCTGTGTCGGTATCAGTATCGGTATCTGTATCCGTGTCAGTATCTGTATCTGTATCAGTATCCGTGTCGGTATCAGTCTCGATTCGTTCACCTCTCTCCGTATCTGCTGGAGTTTCTTCTTGCCCTCTAGTTTCGTCTATAAATAAAGTCGGATCACTCTGTATTGCACCTGCTGCAGCTGCATCAAGAGCTTCTGCCAATGAACCAAAGTTATCAATAATTGCACCATCATTTTCTGCAACAGTACTTTCTGATAAATTCTCTTTTAATACATCTATAATTTGTGCTGATTCTAAATTTGGGTCTGCTAATGCTTGTTCTATTTCAGCTGCACCATCCGGAGTTGAAGACACCCCTAGTGCTGTAGTTAAAGCAAATGCATCTCCAGGATTATTAGCTTTTATTAAATCTGCCATGTTATCAAGACTTACACTAACTCTTTCATTACCATCCATTAAAGAAAGATTTACTGTAGATTCATTCCCTGATAAAGTAAATGTATAACCATCAGAACCTATGAAGTAGAATTGTTCACCTTCCAATGGTTGAAACTTCATACCATCTTCAACAACTTTTTCTTCAATCTCAGCATTTGTGTGTCTAATTATTAGCTTAATCATCTTGTATTCCTTACTATAGACTCTTATCTTTCTAATTATAAATTATAAAAGTTGCCTAAAAGTTGCTTTTTAATTAAATTTCATATTCTAAAAAATATCCAAACTTATCTTGACCTAAAATTACTGTATTATCAAATATATCTGTACTTATTTCATGACTTCTTAATATATCTTTTACATGAATAAACTCTTTTTTATCTACAAATCTAGGGGTAAAATCACTTGCCATATTATCAACAAATATAGGATATAAATAGATCTTTTTAACAAAAGTATTATCAATATTTTGCACATTCAATCTTGCTATAAAACTATAAGGTGGCAATCTTCTTCTTTTATATTCACCATTACCATTTATAAGAAAATTACCTATACTATATATTATAAGTCTATCTTTATAATATTCAACTTCCTGAATCATATGGGCACTATGTCCAACTATTAAATCAACACCTGATCTTATAAATTCTTCACCTTGTTTTTGTTGAGTAAAAGTTCTCCATACATAATTTGGTCCCCAATGGGGAGACAAAATATACATTATATCATTGTCTTTTGCTTTTATTTTTTTAATTTGTTCTGTAATTTTTGATAAATTTTTTCTATTAACTCCTGGGATATCACCCTTTGCATAAAATCCATATCTATCAGATGCTACACCATAATTGTATGTTGATACTATAGCTGCTTTGAATTTTTTATCACCTAGTTTTTTTTGAAATATTAGTGGAGCCGCTGCTTCTGCTTCATTTCTACCTCCTCCAATATATTTAATACCAGCTTCTTCTAAATTTGTAATAGTATCAATAAGTCCAGCCTTACCATAATCTACCGCATGATTATTTGCTAAAATACATGTGGTTATATTTAACTTTTTAAGTGCTGAAATTGTTCCTTCTGCTCTTGCAGAATAAAGATGTTTTTTTTCAGTACCTTTCAAAGGTGATGGTTCTATTTCGGTAATAGTACATTCTAAATTCATAAGAACCTCATCACCATCACTTAGTATTTCTTCAAAATTTTTACCAAAATGTAAATAACCTTTTTCCTCTAAAATATTAGACTGCCCTTTTCTTCCACGAAGTCTCATATGCCATTCGCCAAAATACGTATCTCCTAAAAAGAAAATATCTACATTATCATCTGATCGCATGTCGTTCTCCCATATCATATATCTTTGCAGCAAGTTCTTTTAACCAAATTCTATGATTACCTTTCATAAAAATTACATCGCCATCATCTATATCTGCTAAAATTTGTTTTTCTATATCTTGATATTTATCTGCATGATTTATTAAAATTGATTTATCTTTAAGTTTTTCATGTATTGGTTTTGCAAATTTACCTACGGTATATAATCTTTCAACTTTTGCTTCTTCTATTAAAGGTACTAAATCAGCATGAGCTTTTTTTGATATTTTTCCTATATTCATCATATTTCCAATAACTGCAATCTTTTTACCATTTTTTTTAGGATGCATATAAGCAAAATCTTTTAAAGCAGAGCTATAACCTAAAAGTGAACCCCTATGAGAATGATCAAAAAATCTAAATGTTTTATCTTTACAAACAATTTCACTCAATCCACCCATAGTATCCATACTTTTAAAATATATAAAATCAGCTGCAGCTTTTTTTACATCATAGCCTAAATAATGAATCGTAAGTAAAGGTATTAAACTAGCAACAGGAACATAATCACCCAATAAAGGAACTTTATACTCTAGTTCTATCCCCTCTATATTAGCTTTTACATTCCATAAAAGTTCTTTTTTATCAAATGAAGATTCAATTATCCTAGCATTACATTTAGAACTACTTCCAAAGGTTTTGATATCAACATATTTTCTTCTATATATAGCTTCTCTTAATTTATCATAATTATCACTATCTGCATTTACAATACAAATACCATCTTTCTTAAGGGCATCTATTATTGATGCTTTATTTTCAATCATATTATCAACTGAACCATGAGTAGTAATATGGGCAATACCAACTTGTGTTATTACACATATATCTGGTTTTACTATATTGCTTCTAGTCACACCAACATTTGGACCTGCAACAGATGCTTCTAAAATTTCTACTTTATCATTCTCCGATAAACTTGCCAAAGAGCACATTATAGGTACATTTAAATTTGAACTATCGAGTTTGGCATGTACATTAATCTGTCTTGACAATAGTGAATAAATTTGATTTTTAAAACCTGTTTTACCTTCTGTACCAGTAACTAAAACTCTAGGAATATTAATATTATCTCTAACATAAAAAGCTATATCTTCTAAAGCTTTTTTACTATTTTCAACTAATAATAATGGTTTTTTTATACTATTTACAAGTTCTTTATTTACAATTACAGCTGCACTAGCTCCTCTTTCAAAAATCTTCTGAAGCGATTTTTCTGAGTTAACAATCTTTTTACCCCATTGTTCAGGATTTGTACAAAAGCATATATCATTTTTTTCTAAACGTTTAATATTCACTCTAATTCCATGAAACTTTATTGTTTCATTTAAATTAAACCATTCCCCACCAGTGATTTGTGCTATATCATCTGAGTTTAATAACATCACTCTATCGTCCATTGATTAACCTTTAGCAAAATTTTAATAATTTTTATAACTCTTTTAATCTATCAATTAAAAACTCATTATCTTCATAACTTCTTACAGCTATTCGTATACATTGTTTATCTTCAAAACCAATTTTTCCTGTCAAGTCTTTTATATAAATTTCATATTTATATAATAATAACTCAGTGAGTTCAGTTGCTGTAAATTTATCACTTACATGTAGTAAAAAATAATTCGCCTGAGAAGAGACAACTTTTAGATAGGAGATTTCTTGAAGTTTAATATAAAATCTATCTCTTTCCATGGAAATCTCTTCACAACTTGCATTATAATCTTTTTTATATTTTCCAATAATTTGTAAGAAAAATTCACCATAAGAATTAATGTTCCATATAGTTACTTCTTTTTCTAGTGCTGACATAATTTTCATATTTGATGTTGCTACAACTCCAAGTCTTATACCTGGAACTCCATAACTTTTTGATATACTTTTTATAACTATTAAATTAGGATATCTATCTATTATTTTTTGTGTAATCATAGTCTCTTTTTCACCTTGTGTTGAAAAATCAACAAAAGACTCATCTAAAATTAAATTCTTATTTATTTTTTGAAGTTTTTCTACAAGCTCTAATAAAAAATCTTTTGATATAAAATTACCACTTGGATTGTCAGGATTGATTAATAATAGATTGTCACAATTATTAGCTAGATTCATCATATCATTTATATCATAAGAAAATTGGTCATTTTTTGGCATAAATTTAACTATTCTATTATAACCTAGACTTTCAGGATATTCATTAAATGTTGGAAAAGCTAAACCAAAAGTTCCCTCAATTGCATTTCCTAAGCCTCTTATTATCTCTGATGCTCCATTTCCAACTAAAATATTTTCAGCCTCTACTTTAAACATTTTCCCAGCAAGAAGTCTTAGTGTTGATTGCCCTGATGGATATTGAGAAAGAAGTTCATAAAAATATGCTTTCATCTCCTCTTGCATTTTAAAAGTTGGAAAATATGGATTAACTAAATAACAAAAATCTTTTAACTCTGGAAACTTCCAATAACCCCCATATCTACTTTGAATCAATTTTAATTTATCTTTTGCATTTTTAGAGAATATTACTTCTGCATTTGCTTTATCTTGTACATCATCAATCTCATACCATTTTTCACCATTAAGTTTTAAAGCTTTTAACTCTTGGTCTTCTAGCATTAAAACTACTCTTAATACAGATTCATAATATTCATTGTCACCCATTGCCTTTGAATATGCTTCTAAAAAAGGGATATATACATCTAAAGAAAACTCTTTTGAAAATTTATAAATATTTACTGTTTTATAATATTTATCAACATTTTTAAACTGAAATGCTTTTTTACCATAAAAACCTAAAATATCATCATTATCACTCAAGGTAACAGCTGTTCCATCCATCCAAGCCTGATACTTATCCACTACTGCCAATGACTTTCTTTTATCATTTATTAAATTCAAAAGAATTTTTTCTTCAAAAAGTAAATCACTTTCTAATAATATAGTATCATCTTGCGCTAACTTATCTTTAGCTAAATACAAAGAATAAATATTGTTTGTAGTACTATAAATTGGATTTTCTATATATTCAATTTCAATATTTTTATATCTATTTCCTACATGTTCAATTAGATTATCTTTTTTATACCCAACAACCATTATTAGTTTTTTTATACCTACATTATTTAATTTAGCTAGAGCTTGATTAATTAAAGTTTCACCATTAACTTCTAACATACATTTAGTATTTTCTTTTGTATATTTACCTAATCTACTCCCTGTACCTGCTGCTAGTATTAGTGCTTGCATATTACAGTTCTCCTTTTTTATCTTCTTGATTTACTTACTTATGATATTTAAACATTTCGGGAAGATATTTATTTTCTACTCTTTGTAAGTCAGTATGAGTAAAAAAAGCTTCTAAAACTTTGCTATAAGTATCAATTGATGTTCCATATTTAGGATATAAATGTGATGATAATGCTGGAGCACAATTAACTTCTAATATACGATAATCTCCTTGAGCATTTACATTCATATCTATTCCTGTATGTGTTAAACCTAAACTTTTAGTAACTTCACATGATATTTGTTTTAATTCATCACTAAATATATCAGTTACATTAGTAGCTTGTCCACCCATTGAAGCATGAGAGTTATGACTAAGAATATATTTATGACCATTTTCTAATATTGTACTATAATTATACCCATCATTTAAAAGATTCAACTCTAAGGCATCATTTATACGAATACGAGATCTTAAAAGTATATTTTTTGATAGTATCAACTCTTTAATAGTTAATTTTCCATTTCCTACAATATAAGTAGGCATAAATTTAAGTACAGCAATTACCTCTTCTGCAACTACTAAAACACGATATGTCATACCAACAAAAAACTCTTCAATTAAAACAGGTTTTATATCTCCTAGTTTCATTAGTTCCTTAACTGAAAAAAGCATTTTTTCTGGATTTAAAATATTTGTTACTACACCATATCCTTTTTTCTTATCTGTTGGTTTTAAAACCAATGGATACTCCAAAGGAATCTCTTCAATAACTTTTTCATTATTGAGTTCATCTAATGAATATTCATAAGAGATATTTGTTTTAAACCCTTTCTCTTTTAAAATAACATTCGTTAAATGTTTATCATTAATTGTTTTTATACCTTCTAAGTCATTAACTCCACCAAAATATGGTCTATGTAATCCTAATTTATCATCTTTTGATAAAACAAAAGTTCTAAAAATTGAGGGTTCAAGATTAATATTATGCTTTTTACATAAATCATCTATATATTGTCTTAATTTAACTTGTTCTATATAATATTTATATCTAAAATCTAATACCTCATCAAAATACTCATAAACATAATTTATATCCAATTCAACTAAATCAAAAAAACTAAGTAAAGATACAGAATTGATTTTAATAGTATAATCAGCATTTTCTTTTATAATTTTATATTGAAATTTAAAGATAATACTACGGTTTTTTAAAATCTTACTTGTTTGAAGTAATTTAAAAGATTTGTAAAAGTTTCTATCTGAGAAATACTCAGTTACTGCTTGCTCAATAAGACCAATAAAATCTTCATCTTTAACAGTTTTACTAAGTAATTTAAATTTTGGTGCTTCTAAATTTGTTGTATATGCTATAGATTCTATAATATCTTTTTCATCTATAAAATTATCAAAATATCTTTTATCTAAATATTTTTTATTCCAACAAACTATTTGTGCACTAGGCCATTTGACACGAAAATATGCTTCAATATCCAATTGAGATTTTTTATTATAAAGATTTACAATCAAAGAGGGTGATAACATTACAAGTTTTTTCATCTCGTTTGTATTTACGACTAAACATTTACTTGAAAAACCATTAGAAATATAAGCACAATCTGATAATAAAATATTTTGAGATAAAGACTTATTATATTTTAAAAGGGGCTCTAATTTAATACGAGACTCTTCCCATAAATTTTCTTTATCTTCAACTAAAAATAAAATTTGCATGTTTGATTAATTATGATTTTTTATTGCTTCTGAAAATTCAGACATCAACTCACAAATTGTTGAAATGTTTTCTTCACTTTCATCAGTTATTGAATGTCCAAATACTCTACTCTCTGGATTATCAATCAATTGTTTAACTAACTCTTGCCCCTTTTTAACCTCTTCTACTATCTCCTTTGTTGTATAAGCATCAAAAACACTTGGTTCTTCAAAAATAGCTGGATAAAAATCATTTAACATCAATAAATGGTTTAGTAAAATAGTAACAAATACACGAATATTTCCATCAACAAAAGGGTGTAATCTTTCTAATCTTTTAATTACATCTACAATAAAATAGATTTTCTCTTCTTCCTCTAAAGTATTGATTTTTTCATTATACTCATTAATAAGTTGTAATGTTTTTTCTGTAATATTCTTTTTAACTTGTGCTCTTGCTTTAAGATATAAATCTTTTGGCTCTCTATCCAAAGATGCTTGATTTAATTCTGGTGTTAAATAACCAACTTCTGAAATATAACGGATTTTTTTCCCAGCCATAATAGCATTATATATATCTTCTGCAGTATTACACCCTCTTATACCCTTTTTAAAAGCATCAACAACTGTTCTATCTCCCATTAACTCTGCTATACCACCCTTTGTAATAACAGGTTTAACAAGAAAACTAATTCTAAACTCTCTAATCTCACCAGGGTAACGATTTCTACGTAATTTTTTTTCAATATTATAAAATGTAAGGTCATGTAATTTAGATATATATTCCAAAGTTAAACCATCTTTTAATTCAAAGTTATTAACCATATGGGCATAAGATAGGCTCATCCCTTTTATGCATCCAGGTTGTCTACTTTCATAACCTTCCCAACCATTTTCTTTTACATATAAACGCCCATCTACAAAGAAACGGAATAACTGTCGATGATCAAACTCTTTTAATATATTTAATTTACTCATAATTTTTATTTTATCCTTTCTTACTTATTTATGATATGGTACTAAATCTTTTAGATAACTATTTTCATCTTTTTCAATATCCACCTCTTCTAACAGTGAATATAAGACTTTTGTATATGTTTTAATAGAAGAGCCATGTTTAGGATTAACATGTGTTGCCAAAGCAGGACCACAATTTATCTCAATAATTCTATAATCTCCAGCTGAGTTTACTATCATATCGATACCTGCCATTTTCAATCCTAAGCTTTTACATGCTTGAGAACAAACTTTTTTATACTTTTCATCAAAAAGATTAGTAACATTTATTGATTGTCCCCCATTTGATGCATGGGAATTATGACTTATAATATATTTCTTCCCTTCAGGTAATACAGTTTCCCATCTTTTTTCATCATTAAAAATACTTAATCTAAGAGCATTATTTATCCTTACTCTTGACTTAGAAATAAGATTTTTATTTTTTATAAGCTCTTCAATACTACTCTCTCCATCTCCTAAAATAGATGCTGGGATATATTTAAGTACTGCCGTAACTTCACCACTAACAACTAATACTCGATAGGTTACACCCTCAAAAAACTCTTCAATTAAAACTGAATTGATATCCTCTAAGTTTAACATTTTTTTGATAGAGATTTTCATACGCTTTTTATTGGGAATATTAGTTACAACCCCATAACCCTCTTTTTTATCCGTAGGTTTTAAAGTTAGGGGATAATCAATTGGCAAATTATCAATTACTTCCTCTTCAAGTAATTGCTTTAGTGTATATTCATAAGATAAGTTAGCATTAAAACCATTTTCTCTTAAAAAAGTATTAGTCTTATGTTTATCATTTATAATATTTATACCTCTTTTACTATTAAGTGATCCATAATATCTACGTTGTAGTCCAATATGATTATCTTTGGTAAGTACAAAAGTTTTATAATATGAAGGTTCTAAATCTATTTTATATTTTTCACAAAGCTTTATAATATGTGTTCTAAATTTTACTTGTTGGATATACCTATCAAGTCTAAAGTCTAATAAATCATCAATATATTTAAAAAGAAAATGATTATTATAAGATATGAGTTGTTCATAATTTAAAGATTGATATTGAATATTTTCTACTATAAAATCACCAAATCTTTCAAAAACTTCAAATTGTACAAAGAATACTGTACTTTGATGATTTGAAATATCCTTATTTCTAGGCCACTCAAATTGACTAAAATAATTTATATCTGCAAAAAATTCAGTAATAGCTTGTTCGATTAATCCAATTGTGTTAAAAGGGCTTAATATTTTATTGTCTGAAGATAAATTAATACTATCTTCAATAACTTTTAATATTGGTGCTTCATTATTATTGGTATAACAAATACAATTTGATACTTTTGCAGAAGATTCTATGCTTCCAATGGAGTTTTGTTTTGCTTCATCTTTTTGGAAAAATGCTTGTTGTACATTTACCCAACATGTTTTTAAATATTTTTCTAAAATTGTATATTCTAAAGTTTGACTTAAATCAATAACAATAGATGGGGAAAGAAGTACGTCAGTAAGCACTTCCTCTTTATTTAATACCATACACTCTTTTGCATAAATAAACTTTTGTTTTTCATATAGGGAAGAATAATTAACTAATAAGATATTTTGAGTAAGTGCTTTGTTATATTGTAAAATAACTTTAGAATATTTTTCATTAATATTTTGATCTGTCAAAAATAATATTTGCATATTTTAATATCCCTCTTTTGCCAATAATAATACCAAAAAATTCCCTATATTAGCTTAAAATATTTCATTTCAAATCCCTATTTTAGACTCTTAATTCGAGATAAAAATCTTAAAGTTGAAAAATAAAGCCATATCAAAGATACCATTAATCCTAAAGCTAAGTTCCAGTTTTCATACCCTTTGTTAGTATTAGATTTTTCTACCTTATCTATATCTATTGCAAGATGAAATGAAGCTGTAGCCATAATAAAAAAAGTCCATATTACTCCACCTATACCTGCTTCGTGAATCAAAGGGATAGTGGTATTAAAAAGCATTAAGATGAAACTCAATAAATACAAAAATGATATAATCCCAATAAGTGAATAAACTATAGATTTAAATTTTTGTGTTACTTTAATAATACCAATCTTATATCCAATATAAACAATAATAAAAGTTGTTAAAGTAACTTCAGCAGTTAGCATTGCAATACCTGGAAACTTTTGTTCTGCAGCAAAACTCAGACCTGAGATAAAAATACCCGAAAAAACTGCATATAAGGGTGCTAAGATTGGAGATAATCCTGGCTTATAATATGCAAAAAAAGCTATAATAAAAGAGATCACTCCACTTACAAAAGAAAAATTCTTTACATTTTCTATAGCTATAGGAGTACTGTTTATAAGTAGTTCATTTGAAAATATCCAAAAGAATACAAATGAAACTACTGTTAGACTAAACATTAATAAAATTGCTCCACTCAAACTAGTATTACTTTTTATAATATATTCATTTGAAAAGTCGGAAAAATATCTTTTTTTTAAAAAAGGGTTTGTTATTATATTAATCATCTTAATTCCACATCTATTTTAATAATATTGTTCTACACTACTTGCATTATCCAAGATATTTTTTACTAAAGTGTCTGCTTTACTTTCTTGAGTCGCACGAATAAAAAGCATATCATCATCTTCTATATCAGCTATAACTTTATCCATAATATCATTTATACTAAATCTATGCTCTTTCCATATTGATTTATCATGCAATACATTTATATGCTCACAAAACTTATTGATTGTAAATAATGATTTTAAACCTGAATTTTTAAACAAAAGTTTAAACTCATCCAAATTAACAACATCAACCGAACTCTCATCAAAATTTATAAACTCAGAAAAAAGTGCTATTTTCTTTCCCTTTTTTTGAGGTTTCATTTGACTAATTACTTTTAAAGTCTCTTTGAATCCATCTAATATTCCCCTAATACTTTGATCATAAAGATAAAAGGTTTTTTCATATGAAGTTACCTTATAAAAGTTTCCACTACTTGCAAAGTGTGTATAGTTTTTATATTTTGTAACAATCTGCTTTAAATCTAAATCTAAGTAATCACAAACTAATAAAATAGGTAAAGTTGCTTTTACTGAATACTCTTCTAAAAAAGGTAGTGTAAAATCTATTTCTTTATCATTTATTTTTATTTTTAAATTCCATCCTACATCTAAAAAGTTTTTTTCTAAAATATATGCATTATTATCACTATCTTCTCCAAAACTCAATATTTCTAGTGTAGGGTTTATCTCATGGATATACTTAGTCATTTTTTCTTTTGTATTATATTCTTTTTGGTTAGGAATTATTATCAAACCATTATCTTTAAGTCCATATGCAACTCTTGATTTATTCTCAATAACATTTTCAATACTACCACCATGTTGTCTTAAATGTTCAGGCCCAATATTTGTTATAACTGCAATATCTGGTTTCACATAATTGGCTCTTTTTTTTGATATCTCATAGCCAGGAGCAGCAACTTCAACTATAGCAACTTCACAATCACTAGGAATTGAACTTAAAGTTTTATATATAGGAAGACTTTTATTTGCAGAATCTAAAAAAGTAAAAGTGTTTTTAAACTCATTTATCAAAGTATAAAGTTGATTTTTAAATCCTGTTTTTCCATAGGAACCAGTTACTAAAATTTTTGTTGCTTGGGTTTTATTAGTAGAAGCTAATGCTAAATCTCTAAAAGAATCTCTTAAATGATCAACAAGAAGGGTTGGTTTGTCAATTTTTATTTTGGAATTTTTAGGTAAAGCTATAGCAATAGCACCTTTTTTAAATACTCTATTTATTAAATTGATATTTTCTTCACTGTCTTCTAGAAATTTTTCTTGATTGTATGGGAAATAAAAATCTGAATTTTGAATTTTTGTACTACTAAATATTACTCTTTTTATATCTAATTCATCAATTTTATTTATCCAAGTCCCTTTTGTTGCTTCTTCAATTTCACTATTATTTAATACAATCATACATATCCTCTTATTTAATATTTAAATATTATCTAAAAAAACTAAATTTAACAGCCCCTTTATAAATTTTATGCATTTTTGAAGGTCTGAATTTTTTTTTGGATTCGTATAAACCTTTACTTAAATCTCCTCCTGAAGCATTTGCATATTTGTAATCTTCTAATCTTAATAATATTTGATAATTTGTAAAAACTTGCAAACCTCTTATACTATGGTCACTTTTTGCAATAAACATATTTGATATTTCATTTGTGATTTTTCCATAAAAAGCAAAAGATTTAACCTGATTATCTATTAAGACCACTATTCCATCTAATATCTCTTTAGGAAAATCAAAACTATGATAAAGACAAAGTTTTGTATAAGATTCATCTTCTATAGATTCATATTTAAGACCTTGAGTTTTTTTCCAATCATCATATAAAGATAAACAGTCTTTTAAATGCTCTTTTTTATAAGAGGTTACTTTTACATCTTTTAAAGCATTTATCCATCCTATTTGTCGTCTTAAATATTTGTATTTACTACCTGATAAAGTTTCATAATTTTGTGGAGAATATATAAACTCAGACTCCTTATATCTAAATTTTATTACCTTATCAAATTCTTTATTTTCTCTAACTCTTTTTATATCCTCTGCATCACACCAAAGAATTGTATTTGAAGATGCATGATTAAACTCTTTAACTAAGGTTAATGCTTTTTTTAACTTTTGAGAACTAAAAGGTATAGGTATAAAATACAATTGTAAAAAAGGTTCTCTTCTTCTACTGTTTAGATGTCTTAAAAAATAAACACTCATTACATCATCTTCAAAATTTAGTAAAATTTTTCTACTTTTTGAGGCAGAGAAGGTATATAAAAAAGGAAAATAATTAACCCAATTCTCTTTTTTTGCATTGTCCATTATAGAATAAAATCTTTCCATATATTTTGTATCAATTATCCTACAGTTTTTTAATAAATCAACCTTTGTATTATATTCTTGCTGAGAGTTTAATATTTCTGAATTGTGTAAAATATCTTTACTAAGTAGCTGAAGAGAGCTTTCAAATATAGCTTTTATACAAATAACATCTCCCTCATGAATATTATTAAGAAAATTTTCTCTTAAATCTTCAACTTTTAAAGAGTGTTGTATCCACTTTTTTTTATCACTTATTAAATCTTCATGAACAGCTTTAAAATTTTCTACTGTATAAAACTGATCAATTGATGCTTCTTCAATCAATTGTTTAAACTCATTTTTATCTATAAACTTCTCTTCACCATCTTGAATATCTACAAACTCAGAAGTAACAAATATTTTTCTTCCTTTTCCCTTAGGATTAATCTTTTTAATTGTTTTCAAAAAAGAACGGTACCCTTCTACTCCACCCCTTCTACTATGGTCATACAGATAAAAGGTTTTTTCTTTATATTCTAATTTATATAAATTCCCACTACTTCTAAAATTTTTAATATTTTTATAATTTTTTGCACATTCATATATATCAAAACCTAAGTGTTTTATACACAATAATTCACATATTGAACTAAGAGGTGCATGATCATCTACAAAAGGAACTTCATATTGCACAAGTTCCTCTTCAATTCTAGCAATCACCTTATATCTATAATTCTCGTACCATACACTTAATAACTGAGCATTACAATTATCTTTATATCCAAAAGTTAAAACCTCTATATCTTCATATTTTCTTAACTCTTTTTTTATAAGATCACTATATTCTCCATCACTAGGTACAATTATTTTTCCTTCTTCTGGCAAAGTTCCAGCAATAGAACACTTCTTTTTTATAATATTATTTACACTAGCATGTCTTTCTATATGTTCATGCCCAATTGAAGTTATAACACAAATATCAGGTCTAACATAACCTGCTCGTCTTTGTGTTTTATTTCTAGTACTAATAGGGATTTCAACTAATAAAACTTCTGTATCTTTTTTTAGGGAAGCTAAGTTTCCATAGGTTGAAGCAACTCTATTTGAACTACTAAGTCTTGCAAATACTTTTGTTTTATCTTTTATCAAATGATATAAGTGATTTTTGAAACCTGTTTTTCCATAACTTCCTGTGATAACAACTCGTTTTGAACTTGCTTTTTCGGATGCATACAAAGCTAAATTTTTTAAGGCATAATAAGTGTCATCTACTACTAAAACAGGCATAGATAAATTTGATATATCAGTTTGTTTTTGAACCATTAAAGCACGAGCACCTTTTTTAATAGCTCTTGGAATATCCTTTTCATTATCTGTTTTTTTATTATACCAATTTGCATAATGTACAATAAAAAGATCCCCGTCTTTTATATGTGGTAGTAGATGGACAAACTCATCTATAACTAATTTTTCATCAAAATTAACCCATTTACCACCTGTAATAGATTCAATCTCTTTTAATGAAAATAGTAATTTATTTTCCATTATCTTCTAATATAATCTTTTGCAACAATTTTAAAATTGTTTATCTCTTGATTTGTTTTTGGACAAACTGTATTTATAGTATCAACTACAGCTTTTAAAATATACTTGTTGTTGTCTTCATTATATTTTTGATTTTTTTCACTCCAATCAAACTCACCATAACCTCTTTTTTTAGAAACAATATTATCTTGTTTGTCCAAATTTTCTAAAAAGACTCTTATAAATTCATAACCATAAATCCTTCTGTCTTCTATCAAGTTTGGATAATTTGGTACATCTGTTTTAAGATTTAGACTATTTACAAAACTCCCATTATTTGTATCACAAAGGTAAGCTAATTTTCTCCAAAATCCCTTTGCATCATATGTCATATCTAATAATACATCTAAAGATCTTGAATTTTGGGGTAATATTCCTCTTTTACCAGTACCTTTTTTAAATACTCTTTCAGACCATCTTGCAGTACCTTCTGTATACCATCTATTTTTAAACATACTATAACTATTTTGAAGCAAGTGAAAATATTCATGGGAAGGAGTTAAAGTATCTTTATCAAGATTGTTTCTTATTTTCATACTTATAACTTCATCTTCTTTATCTAAAATTTTATAGTTAAAAGTTACAACAGCATCTCCTGATGAACTATGTTTTGAATTTAAAATATGTATATCAATATATTTTACCCCTCTATATCTTTTTGATTTTAGAGGATCTTGAAACCCCAATATTTTTGTATAAAGTTCTTTTGTTACATTTAATCTTTGTGCAATATTTTCTACATAATCAGGAATAGAGTTTTTATTTAAATCCACTCTATTTTTTCTAGGAAGGGCATCCTTTCCTTTTAAAGTATAAAAAACTCTAAAATCTCCTAAAATATAAACCTTATCAAGATTTTCCCTTTGTGTTTTCCATCCTGCATTTAAAGAAATAGTTAATAATAGAATTAAAAAAAAAGTTTTCATTTTAAATTTACCTCCAATTTAATATTGTACTTATCCAGTTTTGTATAAGCTTTTCTATATGCATTTCGTGCAGATTTTTTAAACCAAAAAATAGCTTTTTCTAAATCTTTATCTACATATAGACCATTTTCGTAAAATATTCCCATAAAATATTGAGCCTTGTCATATTCAACTTGTGAAGCTTTTTCTATCCAATAAAATGCCTTTTTTAAATCTAGGATCTCATATTTTTTATTATAATGCATCAATGCAAGATTTAATTGTGCATTTACATATCCCGCCTTTGCACCTTTTTCAAACATCTCATAAGCTTTTTGAAATTCACCTTGTTTTATAAACAATCTGCCTTTTTCATTAAATAAAAAAGGAATATTATCTTTTAACATTTTATCATAAAGTTTTTCCTCATCTGAAAAATCTACTTGTTCATTTTTATATTTTATATATAAAAAATCTTCAAAAGCACTTTCATCTTTTTTTAACTCTTTATTTAATTCATCTAAACCGATTCTTTTTTGAGGCTCTTTTTCTAACATTCTACCCAAAATATATTTCATCTTATTTGATTTTATTTCAGATAAATCTGCATGAAAATATAAACTTGAATATATCTTTTGAAGTAATGAATATCTATTTCGTAAACTGTAAATATGTTTACCTGTTAATAAAAAATATAAAGAGCAACCTAAAGAATAAATCTCTGAGGAGATAGTTCTTTCCCCCCAATAAAACTCTGGAGCAATATAGATTGGATTTCCTTTTAGATGTACACTTTTTGATACTCTTGTTTTTTCCGCATTACCCCAATCAGCCAAAATAAACTTTTTATTATAAATTAAGGTATTTGCAGGTTTCAAATCTAAATGCAAAATCCCTTTTTGATTAATAAAATTCAAAACTTCTAACATCTGCTTCAAATACTCAAAAGTTTCTTCATCTGATAAAACTGCATTTTTTTCAACATGTTTTTTTAAATTTCCAGCTTCTGCATAATCAAATATTAAATAAAGCTCTTCACCATTTTTTATAACTTCAATAAATTTTAAACTGTTAAATTCATTTAAAACTCTTAAAAATTTAATCTCATTTTCTATTAATCTTAAATATCTGGTTTGTTCTATTTTCTTCATAGCAAAAAGCTTTGATGACTTGTCTTTTACTAGATACACGGTACTATACCCTGCTTTATCAATAGTATCTACAATCTCATATTTATTTAATATATTATTATCTAATTTTTTTTTGTCATCAAAAACAGGGATTAATCTAGCAAAAAAACATGAAGCGTGTTGAACTGAATCAACCCTAACCCACTGTCTTGTGAGTTTAAATCTAAAACTATGAAGCGCTTTTTCTGGATTTATATGGGCATAAACAGATTTTTCATCATGAAATGTTTTCATTAAACCCTTTGCACTTAAGATCATATTTTCCATTATCCAAGAAGCTTTATTTTCATCTTTTAAATATTTTGCTAAATAGTAGGCGCTAACAACCCCTTCACATCTCGATGCATCATGATAAACATGATCACCATATTCATAATAAAATCCACCTATATAGTCTTTATTTGTTGCTAAAGTGTTCTCTTCTTTATACATATGTTCAAACATCTGCTTAGTATCATTAAAAACAAAATCAATATAGCTTTGTTTTTTTAAACCATCAACTTTAACCCACTCTTCAATCGCTTGCATAAGCCAAGCATCAGCGGGTAGTGTATCAAACATATAATCATATTTTATAGGTCTAATATCAACTAAAAAGTCTAAGGCTTTTTCACTCTTTTCTTTTATATCACTCTTCAACTCTTCATCAATGTTATCAATATAAAGATAATATAAAGCAAGACCTAAAAGTGCTTCCCCAGGATAATAGAAAGAAAATAAATTTTTCTTAACTTCATCACTTGGATTTATTAAAGGTTTTCCCTCATTAAATTGGGGATGAATATAATAACCAATTAGCTCTCCACTTTCATCAACTCTACTTAAAATATGTCTTACAAGACCATCTAAATATTTTCTATAACTTTCATCTTTTGTATGCATATAATAGTGCATCATTGCTACTAAACCAATCCCTGCACCACCTAATTTTGATTTTTTATTAAAAAATGGGAAACAAGCATACTGATTATTATATTGATGTTCTTTAAATGTAGTTATTAAAAACTCTATAGACTCTTTTGCTTTTTGTAAATAAATTTTATTATCACTTAATTCATAAGCTCTTAATAAAGAGATTGTTCCTCCACTATGTCTTAATATATTGTTATATAAAGGGTTTATCATCTTAGGATGCATATCATCTACAATTGTGTCTTTATATGGATCATAATAGTATAAAAAACTACCATCATTATTCATATTTTTTATTAACCAATCAACACTTTTCATCATCTTGTCATAAATTATATCTTTATTAAAATCAATAGGTAAAGGATAGCCTCTTTCAAGTTTTAACACTTCGTCACCATAAGTTATAAAGGCTATAGATTCTATAAAAGTGTACTCAATTGGCTCTCTTCTCATTAAATGAACCCGTTCACTAATCTTATTTGTTTTTTTTGATATCCCACACTGTTTTGATAAATAATTCAAAAGCTGATTTACACTCATAATCGATTTTGTATATCCATCAGTTGGCATAAAAAATCTTGTTTGTGCATTATATTTATACTTTAAACCATTTACTCCTGATTCAAATCTATTTGGCGAATCCATATTCATTGTAGTTAAATTTCTAATATTACAAGGATACTCTTTAGTAACCATCTCAAACAAAATTCTACATTTTGTATTTTCACTTATATTAAAATTATAAAAATTAGAATTAGTTTTAAGCTTAAAAATAATTCTTTGAATTGACTCTTCAAGTGTTTTTTTTCTTGAACCCCAACGTATTGGCTTTAATCCCTCTTGAAATAAAGTTATATAAACTTGAGATATTTTTGGATTATAAGCCAATTGTTCTTGATTTGATATTGAAAAAGTGCTTCCAAAAGATAGGGATTCCCTTACTTTTAAAATAATCTCTTTTATGTACCCTACCTCTTTTCCCATATAATAAGACCTTATCTATTTTAATTCTATTTTAAATTCAACTCTTCTTGAAGCTTCAATATTTTCACTTCCATCTTCATTATAAATTAATTGTGATGAAGACATCCCCTTTGCTGTGAAAAGTTCATCTATTAAGCCTAAATTTTCGTGCACCCTTGAATCATTAATATTTTTTAAAAATGATAAAACTTCATTTGCTCTTTTTTGAGAAAGTATTCTATTTTTTTCAAACTTTTCCTCTTTTGTTTTTGCAGTTCTATATCTTGAAGAGGTATGTCCCTCAACAAAAATAGATTTAATCTCATTTTTATGTTTTTCTATAATCTTTATATATCTTGGGAAAAAGTCATTAAATATCTTTTGATATTTTTCACTTATATTATCTCGTCCCCTTGAAAACATAGATGAAGGGTTTTTGAATCTTAAAATATTATTATCTTCTAATAATACTAAATTCCATTTTTTAAAATCATCTTTAAACTCATTTTTCAAAGAATCAAAAAGTTTAGAAGAAAACTCGATTTTAAAATCATCATCTACTCTACTCATTTTATTAAATTTGTTTATAGATATTGCAGCGATATTATAATCACCTGCTTCAAGCTTAGTAGGTATTTTTGCACACCATCTTTTGTTTTCATTATCTAAATTTGCATCATATACAGTTTTCCCTTCATCAAGTGAAACTTGAATTTGAAGAACCGTAGGGTCAATAATATCACCACAAATTAGGGGTTTACTTTGATTTATGATTGCATGATCATCAATATTTATCGAAGTACCATTTTCATTTGAGTTATTATCTTTCTCAACTTCAATTTTTTTCTCTTTTTTTATCTTATTTTGACAATATCCACTTAGGTCTTTAAGTTTTAAAAGCTTTGATAATCTTGTATCATTTGCTCTTAATGCATAATCAGAAGGGGTCATTTTATATTTATCTACCATATCTCTTTTAGCACCATTGCAAATAAGTAATTCAGACATTGCAGAATAACCATTTCTTGTTGAGTCTATAAGTGGAGTATCAAAATATTTATCTTGTGTGTTTATATCTGCACCATTTTTTATCAGTAGTTTTGCGATATCTAGGTGATTAAATCTTGCAGCAAGATGTAAAGGGGTATAACCAAATTTATCTTTTGTATTAATATCTGTACCACTTTTTATGAAATAATCAACTAACTTTAAATCATTTATTCTAACTGCATCATGAATTGTAGATTTTTGAATTATATTTTCTCTATCCATTGGCTTTATTTCAGTAAGAAGTTTTTCACCCTTATCAGCACAGCCTACAGTAAATACACATAAAATTGTTATCAGTAAAAACTTAACTCTTTTCATATCTCTCTCTTTAGTTTTAAAATAAGTAATTATTTTATTATATCCTTATTAACAACAAGATTAAAGGTTATGAGTTCAAATGAAAATCTAGAAATAAAATTTGATAGTAACTATATTAGTTTAATATTATTATTGCAATATTATTATTACTATAAGTAATAATAATATTAAAAAAAAGGGCTCATCTTTTACAGATGAGCCCTTTTTAACTATAGATATGCATGAAATTAATCAAAGTAATTATACGCATTAAAGTTAAAAATAAACTTAATATTACATAAGCTGAACTTATAATATAAAGAAATTTATAAATTTGTCATAATTTAAATAAAAATTATCTATTTATCTCTTAATAAACTATAGAATATTGAACTTTTAGATAACTATAATTTATGCAATTATAAATTAATCTTATTTATACTATACTAACTTAAGAGCTTAATACTAGGAGTTCAATTGAGATTATCAATAAAAACTTTATTAATGATAGGATTAGTTTTAGGTACTTTTTTCTTAATTAGTATTATTGTATTTTCATCATACTATTCATCAAAACAATCTATGTTAAAACATGCAAATCAAATTATGTTAAATATTTCCGATTTTGCATTAGACAAATCAAAACAGTTTATGTATAAAGCGAAAGATGCCGCAAATTTATCACAAAGATTAGCTTCAAATAAAGTTGTAAATAGCAAAGATTTTAACTTGATGATTCACTACTTTTATGAACAGCTACAAATAAATAAAGAGTTTTCAGCCCTCTATTATGGAAATAAAAATAGTAATTTTACAATGTTATTAAAAAATAAAAAAGGTTATTTTGCAAAAAGAGTTTTTACAAATGAATTAGGGGAAAAAGTAGCTTTAAAAATTCAATATGATAAT
This sequence comes from Halarcobacter azotofixans (SeqCode), assembly GCA_048571215.1. GTDB lineage: Bacteria > Campylobacterota > Campylobacteria > Campylobacterales > Arcobacteraceae > Halarcobacter > Halarcobacter azotofixans. The sequence goes on along the minus strand of CP182352.1, from coordinate 3,550,586 downwards.
ACAATGAAAAATATTTTAGAAAAAACAACATCTAAAGGGCTATATGACCCAAGATCTAGAATTTGGTTTAAAAAAGCAGTAGAGAAAAAAAGTTTAATTTGGACAAATCCATATATCTTTTTTACTTCTCAAAAGTTAGGAATAACAACTGCATCTCCAATTTATAATTCAAATAATGAGTTTGAAGGTGTTATTGGAGTAGATATAGAGATAAGTGAATTAACAAAATTTATCACAAGTCTTAAAATAAGTAAAAATAGTAAAGTTTTTATGATGGATGATACATTAAAAATGATGGCTTTTCCAAATAAAAATGTTGTTATAAAAAAAGAAAATAAATCGGAGTTAAAAGATATTCATCAACTTGGAGATGAGATTGCATTAAAAGCATACAATATAATTAAAGCTAAGAATGGATTTAATATAAACAAAAGAGAATATTTAACTTTTACAACAGACGATGGCACCACATATCATAGTCTATTTATACCCTTTAATATGAATAATATAAAGTGGATAATAGGTATGTATTTGCCAGAAGATGACTATTTGGGAACTATAAAAAGAAATCAACAACTAAATATTTTAATTACTATAATATTTGGTTTTTTATTTATTATTATTGGATATTTTGTTGCAAGGTCAATAAATAATTCTATACAAAAACTGCAATATATGGCAAAAGAGTTGAATAATTTAAATCTTAATATCCCAGATTTAAAACCAACAATATTTACTGAGTTTAATGAAACAATCAATGCATCTAATAAGATGAAAAATAGTCTAAAAAAAGCTTATACAGACACGTTATTAAGACTTGCTATTGCTTCTGAATTCAAAGATACAGATACGGCTGAGCATATCAAAAGAATAGGTTATTATTGTGTAGCTATTGGGAAAAAACTTAATCTTAGTGATGATGACCTTTATATTTTAAAACATGCAAGTGGTATGCACGATATAGGTAAACTTGCCATTCCCGATAATATCTTAATGAAACCTGCAAAATTATCCCCTGAAGAAAGAGTTGTAATGGAAACACACTCAAAAATAGGTGCCAATATCTTAGATAATCCAAGCTCAAATCTAATGGAAAATGGAAGAGTTATAGCACTTTATCACCATGAAAAATGGGATGGAACTGGCTATCCACAAAAATTAAAAGAGAATGAAATACCTCTATTTGCAAGAATTGTTGCAATTGCTGATGTATTTGATGCTTTAGTTTCAAAAAGATGTTATAAAAATAGTATGCCAGCATCAAAAGCAAAAGAGATTATAATAAAACAAAGTGGTACACATTTTGATCCAAAATGTGTAAAAGCTTTTATTGACTCTTTTGATGAGATTGTTGAAATTCATGAAAAATATAAAGATTAGAATAAAAACTTAAGAACTAATACTAGCTTACAAATTAATATTGTAAATACATTGATAATAATGTATTTGATTAAAAAAAAGTGGAGGAGCTAGTCGGACTCGAACCAACGCATATCGGATTTGCAATCCGAGGCATTACCAGCTTTGCTATAGCTCCAACAAAAAGTTTTGAGTAAATCATTTAAAATTTAAAAAAAGTTAGATGATTTATATATAGTGGCAGAGAGCAAGGGATTCGAACCCTCGGAGGCGTGAACCTCGCCGGTTTTCAAAACCGGTACATTCGACCAACTCTGTCAACTCTCTACTAGTATTTTGATTATAATTAAAGTGGTGCGAATGGTGAGAATCGAACTCACACTCCGAAACCGGAATGGGATTTTAAGTCCCACGCGTCTACCTATTCCGCCACACTCGCACTCTAAATTGTAGTATTTGAAAGACGTTTCTTTCAAATTGGAGTGGAATTATATTCAAAAATTTTTTATTTGTCAAGAGTTTTAATAAAATTTTTTAAAATTTTTGATATAATCATTTTAATTTAAATATTTAAAGGTTGTTTTTATGAGAAGTGATGAAGTAAAAAAAGGTTTTGATAGAACGCCTCATAGGTCATTGTTAAGAGCTACAGGATTAAAAGATGAAGATTTTGACAAACCATTTATTGGTGTTGCTAACTCATTTATAGAGTTGATTCCAGGACATTTTTTCTTAGATAAAGTATCAGATATTATAAAAGATGAGATAAAAGCAAATGGTTGTGTTCCTTTTGAGTTTAATACTATTGGTGTTGATGATGGTATTGCTATGGGTCATGATGGTATGCTTTTTTCCTTACCAAGTAGAGAGATAATTGCAAACTCTATTGAAACAGTAATGAATGCACATAAACTTGATGCCATGATTGCTATTCCAAACTGTGATAAAATTGTTCCAGGTATGATAATGGGTGCATTAAGAGTAAATGTACCTACAATATTTGTTTCAGGTGGACCTATGCAAAAAGGTCATACTAAAGATGGAACTCCTATTGATTTAGCTACTGCATTTGAAGCAGTGGGAAAACATGAAGCTGGTCAAATGAGTGATGAAGACTTAAAAGATATTGAATGTAATGCCTGTCCTAGTGGAGGTTCATGTTCTGGTATGTTTACAGCTAACTCTATGAATACACTTATGGAAGCTATGGGAATTGCACTTCCAGGAAATGGAACAATACTAGCTTTAACCCCTGAAAGAGAAGAGTTATATAGAAAAGCTGCAAGAAGAATTTGTGAAATAGCAAAAGATGCAAAAGCAAGAGAAAAATATCAATTAAGAAATATCTTAAATGAAAATGCAGTTAGAAATGCTTTTGCAGTTGATATGGCAATGGGTGGAAGTTCAAATACAGTTCTACATATGCTTGCTATTGCAAAAGAAGCAGAAGTTAGTTTTAATCTTGAAGATATAAACTCTATTTCTAAAAAAGTCTCACATATAGCTAAAATCTCTCCATCACTTTCAACAGTACACATGGAAGATATAAATAAAGCTGGTGGGGTTAATGCAGTTATGAAAGAGATGACAAAAAGAGGTGATGATATCTTAATAGATAATTTAACTATCTCAGGTGAGTCTTTATATGAAAAAATCTCTGATGCATATATAAAAGATACTAATATCATCCATACTATTGATAACCCTTATTCAAAAGTTGGTGGTCTTGCTATTCTTTATGGAAATTTAGCAGAACAAGGTGCTGTTATCAAAACTGCTGGTATAACAGGAGAAAGAGTATTTACAGGTAGTGCTGTTTGTTTTGATGGACAACCTGAAGCAATTGCTGGAATTGTTGGTGGTAAAGTAAAAGCTGGCGATGTAGTTGTTATTAGATATGAAGGTCCAAAAGGTGGCCCAGGTATGCAAGAGATGCTAGCTCCAACTTCACTTATCATGGGTATGGGACTTGGAGATAAAGTTGCCCTTATCACTGATGGAAGATTTTCAGGTGCTACAAGAGGAGCTTCAATTGGACATGTATCTCCTGAAGCTGCTGAAGGTGGAATGATTGGTTTACTTAAAGATGGTGATGAGATTCATATTGATGTTGACCAATATATTTTATCTGTAAACTTATCTGAGGAAGAGATAGAAAAAAGAAAAGCAGAGTTTACTCCTCTTAAAAAGACTCTAAAATCTAAATGGTTAGGACAATATAGAAGCTTAGTTACAAATGCAAGTAGTGGAGCTGTTTTAAAAACTGACCTATTTTAATACTAAGATGTAGTTTTATACTACATCTTAGCAAAAACCCTTCAAAACTCCACAATTTCTACACTTTGCGTTAATTATTTATTTACATTTTATTCAATAATAGTTTACATTTAGCTATTATAATTTAAATATTAATAAAATTTTAAGAAGGACCAAAAATGTTAAACAAAAGTTTTTTGATAGCTACATTAATTGCTACCAATATATTTGCAGCCAATGTTGAATTTCAAATGGCACCAAAAGAACCTGCAAGAGTAATTCCAAATAGTGCTAATGAAATTTTATCTTTTAACAACAGTATTAAAGACTCAATGAAATCAGTTGTAAATATTGCAGCCAAAAGAAGGGTAATTGCAAATGCAGGAAATATCCCATTTCAAATGTTCAATGACCCATTTTTAAGAAGATTTTTTGGAGATCAATTTAATGATAGATTTCAGCAAAATAAAATTCAAAGATCACTTGGTTCTGGTGTTATTATCTCGAAAGATGGTTATATAATTACAAATAATCATGTTGTTGAAAATGCAGATGAGATATCTGTAACTATTGGGGATAACCCAAAAGAGTACAACGCAAGAGTTATAGGAAAAGACTCTGATAGTGATTTGGCAGTTATAAAAATAGAAGGTAACAATTTTAAAGCAATCGAATTTGGCTACTCAACTGATTTAAAAGTTGGAGATTTGATTTTTGCTATTGGGAACCCATTTGGGATAGGTACAACAGTAACCCAAGGTATTATCTCTGCACTAAATAAAGACCATGTAGGTATAAATAGATATGAAAACTTTATTCAAACAGATGCTTCAATTAACCCAGGAAACTCAGGTGGTGCACTTGTAGATAGTAGAGGTGCTTTAATTGGTATTAATAGTGCAATTATCTCAAAAAGTGGTGGAAACAATGGTATTGGTTTTGCAATTCCTATCTCAATGGTAAAAGATGTAGCAAAAAAACTTATTGCTGATGGAAAAGTTACAAGAGGTTATTTAGGTGTTGTAATAGATGATTTAAAACCAAATATAGAAAAACTTTATTCACATAATAAAGGGGCATTAATCTTAGATGTTGCAAATGACACACCTGCACAAAAAGCTGGACTAAAAAGGGGAGATTTAATCTACTCTATAAACAATAAAGAGATTAAAAATAGAAAAGATTTACAAAATGTTATCGCTTCATTTAAACCAAATGATACTGTATCAATAAAACTTGAAAGAGATAAAAGAAATATCGAACTTAATATTACCCTAGGAAATAGGGCTGGACTTGTAACATCAGATGCAAATAATGGGAATTTTTTAGGTGGTTTACTTCTATCAGAATTAGATGCAAATATGATCCAAAGATTTAGACTTAGTTCAAATTCAACTGGAGTTTTAGTAACAGGAGTAGAACCAAATTCACAAGCTGAAAAAGTTGGTTTTCAAGCAGGTGATGTTATTATTCAAATAGAAGATATAGAAATTAAGAGTTTCGCTGATGTACAACAAGCTATAAGAAAGTATAATAATAAAAACAAAAGAGTTTATGTCAATAGATATGGACAAACTATTCTTTTAGCTATTAAATAAAGGATTTGCCATAGTACAAGTACTTATGATAGAGGATGATTTAGAGCTAGCACAAATCATCACTGACTATTTAGCTTCTTATGATATAGAAGTTACAAATACAGATAGCCCATATAATGGGCTATCAATGCTAAGTTTGAAAGATTATAAACTAATTATCTTAGATTTGACCCTACCTGAAATAGATGGTCTAGAATTAATTCCAAAAATTAGACAAAAATCAGAAATTCCTATTATTATCTCTAGTGCAAGGGATGATATCTTAGATAAAGTAATGGGATTAGAAAGAGGCGCTGATGATTATCTTCCTAAACCATACAATCCAAGAGAGCTACAAGCTAGAATAAAGGCTATTTTAAAAAGGATAACTCCTTTAGAGAAAAAACAAGATAATATAAAAAAATCTGATTTTTTACTAAAAGAGGATGATATTCAAATATATTTTAAAGAGCAACTTCTAACCCTTACCTTAGCAGAATTTGATATATTAAAACTTCTTATTCAAAGAAATGGTGCTGTTATAGCAAGGGAAGATTTTATTTATGCTAGTGACCATATAGAAGATGATAGTAGTTTAAAAAATATTGATGTTATGGTTTCTAGAATCCGTTCAAAACTATCTAAAATTGATGATAGTAAAACCTATATAAAATCTGTACGAGGAATAGGTTACCAACTTTTATGATAAAAAATATATCTATATCTGCTTTTATCAATACTATTTTTATTTTGGCAGTTATTGCTGTTACCCTTACCTTTGCAATTTTTATAAAATTAGATAAACAAAGATATATAATAACTACTCAAAAAAAACATGAATTAATAGCTGAAAGTATTTTAAAAACTTTAGATACCAAACCAACTGTAAGTGGAGTAAAAATATTTACAGACCAATTTAAAATAAAACTTATTGAAGATGATGATATTAAGCTAAATATTATAAATACTGCAAAACAATTAATCCTAAGAGATACAAGCCAAGGGATGTATAGAATCTATATTTTAGATGATACTTTATATATCTATGTGCAAAGAGATGGATACAATATTATGTTCCAAGATACCCAAGGTTATAAATACAATCTTATTATAATCTTTATTGCAATGACCTTTTCATTGGGTATTTTAGTACTCTTATACTATATATTAAAAAGAAAACTAAAACCCCTTAAAAAATTAAATAAAGAGATAAAAAGATTTTCAAATGGGGATTTAAATGTAAAAATATGCTCTAATAGTTCAGATGAGATTGGAACTATTGCAAAAACTTTTAATGATGCTATAACACATATTAACAACCAAACAAAGTCAAAAGACCTATTTATGCGAAATATGATGCATGAACTAAAAACTCCAATTACAAAAGCGATGTTTATAGCTGAAACTTTGGATGATGATAAAAAAAGAAACACTCTACAAAAAGCTTTTCACAGAATGGATGATATTATAAAAGAGTTAGCAATGGTTGAGAAGTTAACCTCAAATAATACTTTTGTTTACAAGGAGTTAACCTCATTTTTTAATATATATACAAAAACTATTGAGATTGCTATGATAAATGCTAGCAAAATCAGTACAAAAATCAATGACTTTAAACTAAATGCAGATGCTTCTATGTTTTCTATTGCCCTTAAAAATCTAATAGACAATGCAATTAAGTTTTCAGAAGATAATCATGCAACTATAAAAGCTACTAAATATAGAATCGATGTCATCTCAAAAGGGGAACCTCTTAAAAATAAACTAGAATACTACACAGAACCATTTTCTCAAGAGGAAAAAAGAAGTGATGGTTTTGGGCTTGGACTCTATATAGTAAAAACCATTGCAAATCTACACGATTATAAACTAAGCTATACCCATCACAAAGGTGAAAATATCTTCTCTATTGTTTTGGACTAACCTTTTGCATGATTTTGAACCAATTTCTATGAAAATGTTTTTTTATATATCTTTCTTTATGGGGAACTAAACACCCAGAACAATTTTGATGAATATAATCTTCTCCAAGATATTGATCCCCATCTTTAGAATCAATACTACAATAAGAAAATAAAGTTTTATCCCCTTGTTTTTCAAAACCCTCATCATCAAATCTAAAATTTGGACAAGCACATAAATAACAGTTCAACTCTTCATAATCATGGCACTTTTTATTATCCTTATATAGTGGACAAAAGTCAGGCTCTTTTTTAACCATATTATCAAATCTAAAATACGCTATAAGCTCATCATCACTTTTATCTTTTAGTTTTTCTATTATCTTTGCATGTTTTTTTCCATGAGCTTCAAACCATTCATTATATGTCAATTTAATTCCTTAGAATCTATTATAAAAGTAACTGGCCCATCGTTTTGAATACTTACATCCATCTTTGCACCAAAGAGACCACATTCTACTTTGATATCTTCTTTTATCATATCATCTATAAACTCTTCATAAAGCTTATTTGCTATTTTGGGAGTTTCACTTAAATCAAAGCTTGGACGCCTTCCTTTTTTTATATTGCCTGCAAGTGTAAATTGAGAGATAACTAAAGCTTCACCTTGGATATCTTTTAGTGATAGATTCATCTTCTCATTTTCATCTTGAAAAATTCTAAGATTTACAATTTTTGAAACCAACTTTTTTATATCTTCACTAGAGTCACCCTTTTTAACACCAAGTAAAATATTTAAACCTTTTCCTATTTTTCCAACAACATCACCCTCTACTTTTACACTTGAAGAACTTACTCTTTGAATCACTGCTATCATAGTCTAATCATTTTCCTTTATTAATATCTTTGTTTTTATCATTTAAAATATTTTACTAAATTAAAATAAAAGAACTAACAATGCAAAAGATGAGTGAAAATAGTTCTTTTATTATTGGTAAGATAAAGACTCAACTACCAACTTTTTATTTTTAAATGGATCAATAATAGCTTTTATCTCACTAAATCTATATTTTAGGGGGAACCCTATTGTTGAACCTTTTGCAGTGCTTTCCAATTTATAATAGGCTTTACCATTTACATAAAGTGCTTTTTTATTTATCTTTTTATTTAAATGAACAATAACAAAAATATGTTTTGGTACAACTACAAAATAAGCTTCATATCCTTTTGCATGAAGTAGAGAAATAAGTAAATTACTCTTGTCATCACAATCCCCAAAGTTTTGTTTTATAACATTTTGTGCACTTCTTGCAACTGATTTATTCACTTTGTATGGTATATTTGTAACAAAATCCAACATACTTTGTACTTCACAAACTTTATTATCACACCCTTGTGTTAAATTGTTTGCTAAATTTTTTATATAATCATCTGTTTGAACTTGATTTACATAAGTTAAGCCTTCTATATCTATAAACTGATTTTTAACTATAAAAAAAGATTTATAAATAATAATGATAAAAAATACAATAGAGAATATTGAGATAAGTGTAGACAAAATATAAGCTGTTTTACTTTTAAATAACATCTAAAACCTCTTTTAACTTCTCAATTTTATCTTTAGAGTTCACATAGATATTTATATAAAACTCATCCAAGAAGTCATATTTAGCACAAGTTAAAATATTTATATTTTTCTGTTTAAATTTATTTTGCAAGCTTTCTACATCTACCTCATCTTTTAGTTTTATCAACAATGAATTTGAACTGCTTTGAAAAACTATATCAACTAATCCTGTAGCAAAAAAAGCATTTTCAAGCTCAATCCTATTTTTTATATTTACACTATTTGATATAGTTTTAAATTTTTCATCTTTTAAAGATTCTTCTAAATATTTTATATCATAAATTGAAAGTTTACTACTTGGTTCATATTTTCTAAGTTTCTTTATATTTTCTTCACTTGAAAAAATAGAAGAAACATTTAGTAAATTATTTGAAAAATATCTACTAAAATCTTTTATGACATAAAGATTTTCATATTTTTCTATATCTTCAACTTTTGATTTTAGATTACAATAATCTAAAAAACTCTCATCTATAATTATTCTTGCATCTTTTGAAACCCAATATTCAAACAATTTATCTAGTTCATAATATGTCCCATCTAAAAAAGAAGGATTCATAAAGATAACAACACTTTTCTCTTTTATGGGCAAATATATATTTTCAAATCTATTTATAGCCCTTAGTTCATATCCTAGATTAATAGCTGCTTTTTGATATTCTAATTCACAAGGTTTATAGATAAAACAATACTTCAAATCCAAAAATTTCAATATAGAATATATTGATGAACTATAGCCATTGTATAATTCTATTTTTGATTTTGAAAGATTATATTTTTTTGCAAGTAGTGTTAAAAGTTTTTTATAGTTATGCTCTTTTATAGTATCAAAACTACTATAATCTATTTGTATATTTGGTTTCAAAAAATTTAATGAACTAGAAAAATCTATCATCTATTTATCCCTTAAAACCAATTTGTATCCCATACCACCTTGGGAAACTATTGTATCTTTTGGCAGTTTTCTTCTAATTCTTTTTATAAGGGCTCTTATGTTTTCAGTAGTAGTTAAATCCCCTTCCCATACATATTGTTCAATATGTTCAAAGGTAACTATTTTTTCTAAATTTTTAGAAAAAAGGTTTAAAAGAAGTATCTCTTTTTTTGATAGTTTAATCTCCTCTTCACCTTTAAAAAGTTTTTCTTTTTCTAAGCTATAAGATGTATCATCTTTTAATAAAATCAGATCCCTATCTTTTTTACAAAGCTTTTCTATTTTTAATTCTAACTCATATATATAAAATGGTTTTTTCAAATATTCGTTGCACCCTTTTCCATAGGCATCTTTTAAGGTTTCTAAATCCACATTTGCACTAATAATTATACATGGGATTTTTTTCTCAATATTTTTAATTTCACTAAGTATTGTAAGTCCATCAATCCCTGGAACATTTATATCCAAAACAAAACAATCATATCCATCATATATTTTTTTAACTGCCTCTTTTCCATCTTCAAAAAGATCAACCTTATAGTTTTTTTCTTCTAAAGATTCTTTAATAAGTTTTGATAATCTTGTATTATCTTCAAGTACTAGTATTTTCATCTTTACAACTTTTATTTTCAAATTTTATTAAAATATTTGCCCCATCATTACACTCTAAAGCCTCTATACTTCCAGACATTTTTTCTTCAATTATAAGTTTTGTCATATAGAGTCCAAAACCATCTCCATTTGGTTTTGTACTAAAAAATGGGTCAAATACCTTTTTTAAATTATCCTGTTTTATACCTATTCCATTATCTTTTACACTTATAAATATTTTTTCACTCTCTTCATATACATCTATAACTATTTTACCCTCAATATCTTTTTGTTTTTTTTGTTTTTTTATGCTATCAATACTATTATTTATAATACTTATTATACACTGTTTAAACTCATTTTCATAGGCACAAATTCTTAAGTTATCCCCTTCATAACTAACTTTCAAATCTACATAATTATATTTAATACTATGCTCCATCACCTCTAAAATAGAATCAAATGATTTCTTTATACAAAAGTTACTCTTTTTTATAGAGGGTTTTATAAAACTTCTAAAATTATCAATAGTTTGTGTCATATATTGAACTTGTGTCATAATCTCATCTACATACTCTTTAGTCTCTTTTACACTAATATCTTTTTTACTTCTTTTATATAGTAACTCTTGAACTATAGTAGAAATCTCAATAAGAGGTTTTTTCCATTGGTGGGCAATTGAGGTTATCATCTCCCCTATTTCTGCAGTTTTTGCTCTTTGGACTACAAACTTCTCATCATTTTGTCGTCTTTTCTCAAGTTGTTTTATATTTGTATGATCACTTATAACTGTAACAACACCAGCTTTTCTCTCTTTTTTATCAAAATACTGTTTTCTTCTTATAAATAGATATCTTTCTTGATTTTTTTCATCTTTTATAAGAATCTCTTCCTCTTCAAAGGTTTTATGTAAAATTTTTAATCTTTGTATTCCAACAGGCATAAGATTAAAAACTTTGTTTCCCAAAATATCATCTTTATGAAGTTTTACAAATTTACAAAATGCATTGTTGCATCCCAATACAACTCCATCATTACTTTCCCAAAATATTGCATTTTTTATGTTGTTCAGTAAAACATTATCAAGTTTATTTTGCTCAAATAGTTTTATCTCAGCCTTTGTATTTCTAACAATAGCCACAATTAGTCCCAGCAATAACAATATCAATATAGGTACCATAACAAATACACTATTTACTAATTCCCTATTATTATCAAAAAAGTTTTTTGGTTTATTTATAATAGTTGAAAGGGTAGAGATATTACTATTTAGTAAATCAAACTTTTTTAAAACTTTATAGTCAAAATAGTATTTACCTGTAGGTTTTTCCACTGGTATATTACTAATCTTTTTTCCTGAAAAGATTTCAAAAACTTTTTTTGCAGCCAAAATACCTTGTTGTTGAGGGTCTATCATAATACCACCAACTACACCTTCTCCTAGATGTATAGTATTTAGAGCAAAAACTGGATATTTAGATGTTTTAAAAAACTCTCTTATTTTATTATACGGAATATACTCACCATTTTTATCTACATAAAAACTTGTAAATAAAACTGCACTATTTTTTGGCAGTTTTTTTACTGTATTATTTAATTTTCCAAACTCAATTTTATTATCATAGATTACATTAAATTTTTTTTCGAAAGCTTTAGCATCTTCCAAAATTTGTGGTTTAATTTTATTTGACGATAAAGTATCATCACTTATTATATAAACTGTATTCAAGTTTTTTATAACCCTACTAATTAGCTTTAGATTTTTTTTAACATCCTTATACTCTATCACCCCTGTAATTTTATTTCTTAAGTTTTTAGGAATTATATTTTCTTCAAAATTCTCAAGTCCACAAAATATTATTGGTACATTTTTAAAAAGCTTTTTATGATATTTTAAAGCAAATATATAAGCATAATTATCTGCAACTATTACAGCTTTGTACTCTCTTTTTGAGAATTTAAGTTCATAAAGTCTTAAAAGTGTTTCTAGATATTCATCTGTATCAATCTTCTTACTATCCATATATTCAGTTGTCAGTTCATATTCTGGATGTTTTTCAAACACTTCATTAACACCCTTTGATATTCCATCACTCCATTTTAAACCCTTATTATAAGAGTGTAATAAAAGTATCTCATTTTTCTCAAAAGCAAACAGTGATAAGGTACAAATTATAAAAACTATTAAAAATTTCATCATATTTCTTATTTTTTTTCTTATATTATCAAAAAAGTCCTATTTTTATCCCTAACTTAATTCTATAATTTAATTATAAAAATAAATTAAGGAGTTTAAGATGTCACCGATTCTATCTTTTAAATCGTTGGTGCCAATTGCTACACTATTAGTATTCTGGTTTATTCCAGCACCTGAAGGTTTGAGCATTGAAGCTTGGCACTTTTTAGCTGTATTCTTTGCAGTTGTCGTAGGACTTATCGTTGAGCCAGTACCAGCTGCGCTTGTAGGATTCACAGGGATTTCTATTGTTGCATTACTTGGATTAATGGGAAATGCAAAAGCTAGTATTTCATGGGCACTTTCTGGTTTTTCTAACACAGTAATTTGGCTTATTTTTGCAGCATTTATGTTTGCATTAGGGTATAAAAAAACAGGTCTCGGTAGAAGAATTTCACTTATTATGATTAAATACATGGGAAAAAGCTCATTGGGACTTGGATATGCTGTGGCATTCTCAGACTTAATATTAGCACCATTTATGCCATCTAACACAGCAAGAAGTGCAGGGACTATTTATCCAGTAGCAAGTAACATTCCATTAATTTTTGATTCAACTCCAGAGAATGAACCACGAAAACTAGGTTCATATATCTCTTGGGTTGCAATTGCAACAACGTGTGTAACAAGTTCAATGTTCTTAACAGCACTTGCACCAAACTTACTTGCAGTTGATTTAATCAACCAAGGGACAGGAAACACAGTCACATGGTCTGCTTGGGCAAGCATTATGATTCCTTTGATGATTCCATTGTTCTTACTTACACCATGGTTAGTCTATGTGGTTTATCCACCAACTCAAAAAACTTCTCCTGAAGCACCCGCTTGGGCAGCAACAGAGTTAAAAAAACTGGGGAAAATCACTTCAAAAGAGTTATTAATGGCAGGTTTAGCTGTTTTAGCACTCTTCTTGTGGATTTTTGGTAAAGATTTTGGTATTCATTCTACAACAGCTGCAATTTCAATTGTTGCCATTATGGTTGGTACTCGAGTGATTACTTGGGATGATGTTATTTCAAATAAAGCAGCCTTTAACGTACTTATCTGGTTTGCTTCATTAGTTGCTATGGCGGCAGGACTTAAAAAAGTTGGAGTGTTAACTTGGATTGGAAACAGTGCTGAAGTATACTTAGCAGGAATGACTCCAACAATGTTGATTATCTCAATGTTGTTATTGTTCTTTGTCTTACACTACTTCTTTGCAAGTACAACAGCGCATACAACTGCATTGATGCCAATCTTCTTAGCCATTGCTGTAAAATTGATGACACCAGAACAATTAATACCATTTTCAATCTTACTTGCAGGGAGTTTAGGACTTATGGGTATCATAACTCCATATGCAACAGGACCTTCACCAATTTGGTACGGTGCAGGATATATAAGTCAGGCTAGATGGTGGGGATTAGGTGCAATCTTCGGAGCCCTATACCTAGCAGTAATAATAGTTGGTGCTTTAATATTTATCTAAAAAGAAGAGCTTACGCTCTTCTTTTAGACACTTCAAAATTAATCAAAAATTCTTATTTACTATCTCTAAAAACTCTTTTGGATCTTTATATCCAACAATCTTAGCACTACTAATTTCATTATTGTTTTCATCCCAAAAGATAATTCCAGGAGGTCCAAAGATAGAAAATCTTTTCATAAGCTCTTTATCTTCTTGATTATTAGCTGTTACATCAGCTTGTAAAAGGGTAAATCCAGAAAGTTTTTTAATAACATCTTCATCTTTAAAAGTGTTTTCTTCTAACTCTTTACAAGCTACACACCAAGAAGCCCAAAAATCCAACATAACTGGTTTTTTAGAAGCTTTTATTGCTTTTTCTAACTCATCTAAATTTTTAACTTTTGTAAAGTTTAAAGCACTACTACTAGCTCTTACTATTTTTGTTGAACTAAAAGAGTCTAAAGGTTTTAAAACATTTGTTGCTCCACTTACTGCTCCAACAAAAACTAAAACCCCATAGATAAAAATTACAGTTGTTAATAATCTTACTAATATATGTTCATAAATTTTTAAATATAAAGCAGCACCTATTAATAAAAATGCCCATAAAAACATAATTAGTGTTGGGTCTAATACTCTATCTAACATCCAAACTGCAATTGCTAGCATTATGATTCCAAAGATTTTGGTTACAGAATCCATCCAACCACCTGGTTTTGGCATAAATTTTCCTGCTCCAATACCTATAGCAAGTAAAGGAACTCCCATACCTAAACTCATCACAAATAGTGCCATTCCACCTAAGATGGCATCCCCAGTTTGACCTATATATACTAAAGCACCTGCAAGTGGAGGAGCAACACAAGGTCCTACAATAAGTGCAGATAAAAATCCCATAATAGCTATTCCAAATACACCTTGTTTCTCTTTTCCATCTGTTGTTTTATTTATTTTATTCTGTAAACTTTGAGGGAGTTCAAGTTTAAAATATCCAAACATAGAAAAAGCCAAAATCACAAATATTAAAGCAAAGGCAACTAACACATAAGGGTTTTGTAAAGATGCTTGTAAGTTTGCTCCAAATAATCCTGCTAAAACCCCTGCAATAGTATATGCAAAACTCATAGCTAAGACATATACCAAAGATAATAAAAAGCCTTTTTTAGCACTCATTTGAGATTCATTTCCAGCTTTTACAATAATTGATGATAATATAGGAATCATAGGAAACACGCATGGGGTAAAAGAAAGAAGTAATCCAAAACCAAAAAATGTAGCTAGTATTAAAAGTACACTTCCATCTTTTAAACTATTTGCAATAGAGTCCGTTTCATTTAGACTATCTTTTGCAACTTTTTTTTGTGCAACACTTTTTGTTTCTGCTTTGTTCGTTTTTAAACTAAAACTTTTACTCTCACTCATTGGAGCATAACAAAGCCCAGCTTTTGAACAACCTTGAAAATAGATTGTTAGCTCATAATTATTGTCACTAATTAACTTAGATATTAAACTATTTGGTACATCAACACTAAAACTATTAAAATGCACTATAAACTCATGGTAGGCTTCTGGTTTTGGCATATCAAGTTTTGAGGTAATATCCTCTTTGTTGGGTTTAGTTAATTCAACTTTTAATTTATCATCATATAAATATATATCTTTCCCAAGTTCTATATTAATATTAACAGCATCTTGATTTTGAGTTAATTTTACCTTGAAAGCTTCTTCAGGTTCTAAGAAATTTTGCTCAACTGCAAAAGCAAAGATTGAACAAACAAGTAACAATAAAATCTTTTTCATAAAACTTCCTTATTTTTCTAGATATTTTTTCACATCTTGTGAAAGTTGTTTTACACTTCTTAGACCCAATTCTTTTGCCACAAGTTTACCATTTTTAAAGTATGCCAAAGTTGGTAATCCTTGAACACCATAATCAAGTGCTATCTCTTTATACTCATCAACATCCACTTTATATATAAAAACATCTTTAGGTTTTATCTTATCAAACTCAACTAAATTTTGTGCAACTATTTTACAAGGGGGACACCAAGTAGCATAAAAATCAATAACAACTTTTTTATTCTCTAGTTTTTCTTTCATATCCAATGGATTTAAATGCTCAAAACCAAAAAGCGAAATATAACTAAATAATAATATAACAAAACTCTTTTTTAACACACATCAACCTTTTTTTAATGTTATTATATTGAAATATTGTAAAGAGTTTGTTAATTAATACAGTTAATTTAATATTTTGAATTATAATAAATATTTATAAAACTATCAAGCCTTTTTTGATAATATAATTCAAAATAGATAAAGGTTTTTAAGATGAGTACCCTTATTGACTTACCACCTAAAAGTGTTGAGTTTATGATTGAAGATAATATTCCGATGATTGATATTAGAAGAGCTGAAGAATGGGAAGATACAGGAACCATTAAAAATGCTTATAAATTAACATTTTTTGATGAATATGGGAATCATGATATTCCAACTTGGCTTAGGGAGTTTGAAAAAATAGTTAAATCAAAGGAAGAAACTTTTGTATTAATCTGTGCCCATGCAAATAGAACTAGAGTTGTTGGAGATTTTTTAATTCAACAACATGGATATAAAAATGTTGCTCATTTGATGGGAGGCATGGCATTGTGGTGCCAAGAAAATAGAGATGTTGAATTTAAATAAAAAAGACTCTATTCTGAGTCTTTTTTAGCCGCACTTGCTTTTTGTAAAATTTCTATTACATCATCTAAATTCTCATATGGGATATGAGATTTCCACTCTACATCTTTTCCATTTAGTAAGATACCAATACTTACAATATCAGGAGTTCCTTGTCCATATGGTTCACTTACATTTGAAATTGAAATTAGACCTTTTTTTGTTCCATGTAATGGAAGTTCTCCTATTTTTGTTGTTGCCATTTTAAATCCTTTTATAATTTAATTAAATATACTCTATTTTTACAAAAAGAAACTTTTATTATCTTAAAGTTTGATAACTAAATTTATTCTTTTTAAGAACCCTTATCTCTTTGCAATTATTTCTCCAAATCTCACATCTCGACCTACTATGTTCTTTAATTTTACAAAATCTTTTTGCCAAACCATTACCACAGTTGAACCCATTTTAAAGTATCCTAAACAATCACCTTTTTTTATTGTAAGATTTTCATACTCATAAACTTTTATCTCTTTTACATCAATATTAGTTTCAACCCTAGGCTCAAAATTAAAAACCATTTGTCCCACATTTAAAGCTCCAACAAATACCATATAAAAAAGTTTATCTTCAAAAATACATTCTAAGATAACCCTTTCATTTTCAATAAATAAGTCTAATTTTTTATTTAAATATTTTAAATTTACAGGATAAAGCTTCCCTGGTACATGGATAAGTTTTGTAACTTTAAAATCACTAGGTGCATGATATCTATGATAATCTTTCGGTGAAAGATAAAAATTCATATATTTTCCATCTTGCAACTTATCAAAGTTATTAGCACAACTATATGTTAAAAGCTCTTCAACACTGTACTCCATCCCTTTTATTTGTAAAAGCAAGTCTTTTTTTAACTCCCCACATTGGGTAATTAAACTATCTGTTGGAGAGATAAAATTATCTTTATCATTGTTAATTTCTCTTGGGATTGCTAACTCTCTTGTAAATAAATCATTTAAAGATTTATAATATTTACCATTTCTAAATTCACTCATATCAAGATTCAAAAACTTCACATAACTGTTGTTTATAAATCTTTGAATAAGAGAAGGAAATTCAGTTTTCGCAAACTTTCCAAAATACTGAGAAATCAAATTTGTTATATGCATTAAAAACCCTATTTTTATCAATTTTTTGTATTCTACCTAAACTTATCTTGATTTTTAAAATTACTATTTAAAATAAATACCTAAGATTTTTTTGAAGTAAATGTGATAATCTTCGATTTAGAAATACAAAAATTTATAAAAGGAAATATAGATGTTTACAATAAAAGTAGAAAAAGAGTGTGGTTGTTTTAAAAAAAGTACTTTAGATAATAATTTACAAATTGAATCAAAAGATGATGCTTTAAGCAAAGCAATTGAGATGAAAAATCAAATGAATGATGAGTTCTGTGGTAAACACGATTTTGATTTAGTTGAGTTTAATGATAACTTTGTGATTACATTTGCACAAGACAAACCATCTGGATGTTGTGGTGGTGGACACTGTAACTAGTTCAATATAGACTCTTAGAGTCTATATTGTTACTCGTTGGGAATTAGAACTGTTAAGCTTCCTTTTTCATGCATCCCACCTGCATAAACTTCTGCATCTTTACCAAATCCATAAAAAAAGTCTGCACGTATTTGACCATTTATAGCTCCACCTACATCAGCTGCAACCGTTAAGTTTGAAATTTTATCTTGGGTAACAGAATTCTTTGTATTTATAAATACAGGCATCCCTAAAGGTATGTATCTTCTATCAACTGCTAAATTTCTATAAGCAACTAAAGGTGTACCCAAAGCTCCAACTGCTCCACTATCTCTTTTTGAAAAAAAGATATAACTCTTATTTTTATTTAGAACTTCATCAACTCTTTGTGGGTTATCTTTTAAATAAGCTTTTATACCTTGCATAGAAGCTCCATAACCTTGAAGAACTTTTTCATTTAATAAAAGTCGTCCAATACCTGTATATTTATGTCCATTTTGATTTGCATAACCTATATTTAAAATATCTCCATTTTCAAGTTTTACTTTACCTGAACCTTGAATTTGAAGAAAAAATAAATCAAGTTTATCATCAACATAACAAATAGCCTCTAAATCATCCCTTTTTTTAATCGCTTCCCTATCATCATAAGGGATTAAAGTATTACCTTTTATTTTTCCCCTTAATCTATATTTTTTTAGCTCTGGGTAAATTGAAGTTAATTTAACAGTAATCATATCATCAGGAGATTTATAAACTGGATATTTATATTTTTCAGTTTTTTCCAAACTTCCATGTAAAAGTGGTTCATAATATCCTGTTATAGTTCCTAAATTTGAACCATCTGAATTTATAAGTTCATAAGGGGTAAAATTTGTAGTAAAAAATTCCGAGGCATTAGTATATTGATTTGCCTTTTCACATACATTTTTAAGTAGTTCAAACCTCTTTGCTCTTTTGCAATCTTTTTTGAAAACTTCAAAAGCATAATTTAAATCATCTTCATAAAAACCATCTATTTGTTCAAATGTGATTTTTTTAAGTTTTGCTTTTTTTGATACTTTGCTTATTGTTTCATATTTGGGAGTACACCCTGTAAAAAGTAAAATTAAAGAAAAAATTGAAAATATAAGATACCTCATAAAAAACCTTTTTTAATATTTGATTGAAATATTAGCATCTAAAAGTTAATAAAAGCTAAACTTGAGAATATACTTCTTTTAATCCACATGATTTACAAGTGTATTCAATCTCTTTTACACCTGAGCAACAATCACCTTTGAGCAATCTTGCTTTTATAACTTCTGATTTAAAAGTAGTTTTTGTATTTTCATCATAAAAGGTTTTTGTTTTCTGACCACAAGAGGGGCACTCTCCTGAATTTAGTTTATCAACCCTTGAGTGTTTATTTTTAAAGTATAACATAACAGAAAAAATTGTTATTAGAAAAAGAATTATTAGTAGAATTATTGTTTGCATAAATTTATTTGCTAAGTTAGTAGCTTTTAATTAAGTTGGGAAGAACTAGACTTTTCTAACTCTTCCAACTTAAAACTTACAAACTAGATATTATTCAACCTCAGCATCGATAACATCATCGTCATCTTTTTTAGCTTTTGCATTTGGTTGTGCACCAGCAGCACCTGCTTGGTCACCACCCTCTTTTTTATACATTGCTTCAGCTAATTTATGAGAAACCTCAGTTAAAGCTTTTACTTTCTCTTCAATTTGCTCTTTTGTAGCATTTTCATCTTTTAAAGTTTCTTCTAAAGCTGCTGCTGCATCAATGATTTTTTGTTTCTCTTCTTCTGAAACAGCACTTTCATTTTCTTCTAAAGTTTTTCTTGTTGAGTGTAATAAAGCATCAGCTTGATTTCTAATCTCAATTACCTCTTTTTTCTTAGCATCTGCTTCTTTATTAGCTTCTGCTTCATTTACCATTTTTTCAATCTCTTCATCACTTAATCCAGATGAACCAGAGATAGTAATTTTGTTTTCTTTTCCAGTACCTTTATCTTTAGCACTTACATTTAAAACCCCATTTGCATCAATATCAAATGTTACTTCAATTTGAGGAACACCTCTTGGTGCTGCTGGAATATCTGATAATTCAAACATACCTAAAGATTTGTTATCTTTTGCAAATTCTCTTTCCCCTTGACCTACATGAATAGATACTGCTGGTTGATTATCTTCAGCAGTTGAGAAAACTTGAGATTTTTTAACTGGAATTGTAGTACCTTTTTCAATAAGTTTTGTTAATACTCCACCTAAAGTTTCAATACCAAGTGATAAAGGAGTAACATCTAGTAATAATACATCTTTAACATCACCTTTTAATACACCAGCTTGAACAGCAGCACCAGCGGCAACAACTTCATCTGGGTTTACACCTTTATTTAAATCTTTTCCAAAGAATTCTTTAACAACAGAATTTGCTTTTGGTAATCTAGTAGATCCACCAACCATAATAATCTCTTGAATATCACCTTTATCTAAACCTGCATCTTTAAGAGCAGTTTTAATATGATCTAAAGTTTCTTTGATTAAATCTTCAGTCATTGACTCAAATTTTGCTCTTGTTAATGATTTAACTAAGTGAACTGGTCCTGCATTTCCCATAGAGATAAATGGTAAGTTAATCTCTGTTGATTCAGCAGATGAAAGCTCTTTTTTCGCATTTTCAGCTGCATCTTTTAATCTTTGTAATGCCATTTTATCAGTTTTGATATCAAATCCGTTTTCATCTTTGAACTCTTTTGCTAACCAATCAATAATTCTATTATCAAAGTCATCTCCACCTAGGAATGCATTACCATCAGTTGAAAGTACTTCAAATGTTCCATCACCAATTTCTAGAACAGTAACGTCAAATGTACCACCACCTAAATCGTATACAAGAACTTTTTCTTCACCTTTTTTATCAAGTCCATAAGCTAATGATGCAGCTGTTGGCTCATTGATAATTCTTAATACATTAAGTCCTGCAATTGTTCCTGCTTCTTGAGTCGCTTTTCTTTGTGCATCATTGAAGTATGCAGGTACAGTAATAACTGCATCAGTTACAGCTTGTCCTAAATACTCTTCTGCATCAGTTTTTAATTTACCTAAAATTTTTGCAGAAATCTCTTGAGGAGTATATACTTTATCTCCAATTTCAACTGCTGCTGCACCATTTCTATTTACAATTTTATATCCAACTTTTTCTTGTGCTTCTTTAGCATTTTCTTCATCCATCATTAAACCCATAATTCTTTTTACAGAATAAATAGTTTTTTCAGGGTTTGTAATAGCTTGTCTTTTTGCTGGATCACCAACTAAAACCTCACCTTTATCTGTAAAAGCAACAATAGAAGGTGTTGTGTTTTTTCCCTCTTTATTAGGAATAACCTTTGCATCACCACCTTCATAAACTGCCATACAAGAGTTTGTTGTACCTAAATCTATACCAATAACTTTACTCATTTTAATTCCTTAATTTTATTTTATAAAATGAAGGGACCTTTCATATCTAATGTTCTTTAACGCTTGAAATAAATTCAAACTAAGAACCAATCCTAAAGGACAAGCAGAAGCTTGTTTATTTCACCTTCATTGTTGTTTATATTTTATATTTATAGTTTTATGACATTACGGTCATTGAAGCTTCGCTTCAAATGAATAACTAATAGTGAATAGCGAATAATGATTTTTTATTATTCATTATTACTTATTCCCTATTCATTTATTTGTAAAAAGTTTTACTTTTTACAAATACTAACCATCGCAGGTCTTAATAACCTGTCTTTGAACTTATACCCTTTTTGAAGTCTTTGAACAATTTGTCCATCTTCATGATCTATACTATCTACTTGCATAACTGCATCATGGTAATTTGGATCAAATTCACCATCTGTATCAACTATTGTAATATCATGTTTTTCAAAGGCTGTATAAAAATTCTTAATCGTAAGCTCTACACCCTCTTTTAACTTTGCTAAAAGTTCTTCAGTTGGCAATTCTTTCGAAGCTTCTTCAGCCGCTAATGCCATCTCTAAAGTATCAATCGGTGAAAGTAAATCTTTTGCAAACTTTTCACTTGCATAATCTATTGCTTGATACTTTTCTTTTTCCAATCTTTTTTTAATGTTTTCAAAATCGGCATGAACTCTTAAATATTTATCTTCACACTCTTTTAATTTAGTTTCAAGTTCTGCAATTTTGTCTTCTGAAGTTGATTCTTTACTCTCTTGCTCTTTTGAATCATCAACAAGCTCGACATTTTGCTCTTCTTGACCTTGTTCATTCAATTCTTCTTGTATATTTTCAGTTTTTTCGCTCAAACTAATCTCCTAAACCATACTAATTTTATTATAGAAATATTCATAATCTTTTGATAATTCTCCAACAACTAACATCTTAGTGTCTATATTTTGTATTTTACAATTATGACAAATAGCGATGTACCCTTGTGGAATTATATTATCAAAATACAAACCTTCATCAATTGAGTCTAAAATTCTACCTTTTAAAAAAGAGTTAATACTTCTTTCGTCAAAGTTATAATTAAGTGCTAAAGAGAAAAACTCTTTTGTATTATAAATATGAAAATTCTTATTTTGCAAATATTGACTAACCTTCTCATAAATCTCAATTGCTCCAACTTGTTTAGATATATTAACAATATGTGTAAGCTCCAAACCTACCATATCATTTAAAAATCTATACAAGGGATCAGTAAACTTTACTGTTATGGCAAAAGAAGAAAACTCCAATATCATATATCTGTTTTCAACATTCAAAATATTTTTCAACACATCAGATTTTTGTTCTTGTAAAAAAACAGATAAACCTATTTCGTGTGCAAAATATTCTATTGCCTTCTCATCAACAAAGTCTAACTTAAAATCTATTTTCTCATTCCAATAAAGCTTTAAAGCTTCAGTAGTTGGAGTTCTCCCACTACTTACATGCTCTTGAGCTAAAAATCCTTCATCACCTAACTTTTTAAAGTAACCTCTAATAGTTGCAGGTGAATATGTAATATCATACATAGATTTCAATTGAGATGATCCAATTGGTTCTAAATGCTCAATATATGCTTTAATAATTGAGTGTAATAAAAACTCTTTTTTGTCCATTTTCATATTCACTTTTTATATTTTAGCACTTCTAATCTTAAACTGCTAAAATGATTATACTATATGAGTGTGTAAATGTCAAGTCTTTTTTATAAAAAAATTTTTTATATATTTTGTATATATAAATTTTATTAGTTGAAATTTTTATACAACTTTTATATAACTATGTTATACTTTTGACTAGTAATTGTGTTTATTATTCACAATTAAACTTTAATTAGCTTAATCTATATCAAAAGGAGATAATATGTTGAGAATAAATGGGATCCCTATGGGTAAAAAGATTGCAGCTGCTGTTGTAGCTTCTGCATTAACTATTCCAGCTTTTGCTGCTGAATTTATTACTATCGGTACAGGTAGTGTAACAGGTACTTACTATCCAACAGGTGGTGCAGTATGTAGACTTGTTAATAAGTATAAAAAAGAGACAAAAATCAGATGTTCTGTTGAATCAACTGGTGGTTCTGTATACAATATTAACACAATCAAAAATGGTGAATTAGATTTTGGTATTGCACAATCTGATGTTGTATATCAAGCTGCAAATGGTCAAAAGAAATTTAAAGGTGAACCTGTTAAAAAACTTAGATCTGTAATGGCTATCTATCCTGAACTATTTACTTTAGTTACAAGAAAAGAAGCTGGTATCAAAAGTATAATGGATGTTAAAGGGAAAAGAATCAATTTAGGAAATCCAGGAAGTGGTAATGAAGCAACAGCTTTAGCACTATTTAAAGCAATTGGCATTAGTAAAGATGATTTAGCATTTGCTGGGGTTTTAAAAGCTGGTGAAGCACCTGATGCTTTAAGAGATAATAAAATTGATGGATATTTCTACATGGTTGGACATCCAACTGCAAATATTAAAGATGCATCAAACTCAGTTGATATTAGAATCACTCCTATAAATGGTCCTGTAGTTGATAAGTTTGTAAAAGCAAATCCATACTTTGCACAAGCTGATGTTCCTGCTGGAATCTATAGAGGTGTTGATACTCCTGTTCCTACATTTGGTGTAAAAGCTGTTTTAGTTTCAAGTACAGATGTAAGTGATAAAGCGGTATATACATTAGTAAAAGCAATTTTAGAAAACTTTGATGCTTTCAAAAAACTTCATCCTGCATATGCTAATATTACAAAAAAATCATTACTTGATGGTTTAAGTGCTCCTTTACATGAAGGTGCAAAAAAATACTTTAAAGAGGCTGGATTATTATAATCTAAACTAATTCAAAGGCTTTACGCCTTTGAATAGACTGTTTTATTATATATGATTTTGCCACAATTAAATTACATATAATAAAATTCACAAGGAAGATATTATGGATATTTATCACGAAAAACCCCATACATTAAAAGAACTTGAGGATGAACAAGCAGAGGAATCTAGAAAGGTTTTAAATGAACTTGAAGGACAAAGAGTCTTTGGGAAAGAACATTATGAATTTTGGATTATCTCTACAATAGCTTTAGTGTGGTCTTTGTTTCAATTATATATTGTAATAGAACCAACAAACTCTACCATATCTAGGTCTATACACCTATCTTTTGCTTTACTTTTAGCTTTTATGATTTACCCAATGATGAGAAGAGAATATTTTTTGAAAAAGATAAGGTGGTTTGGTTATACCCTAGCAGCAATAGGACTTTGTACAGCAGGATATATTGCTTTTTTCTTTGAAGATTTAGCTTTAAGACCAGGAGATTACACACAAGTAGATATTATTGTTGCCCTAATTGGTATAGTTATACTATTAGAAGCAGGAAGAAGAGTACTTGGTCTTGCCCTTTCAATCATTGCAATTGTTTTTATCTCTTATGATATTTTAGGTCCATATATGCCCGAACTTATTATCCATAAGGGTGCCAGCTTGAATAAACTTGCAGGCCATATGTTTTTAACAACAGAGGGAATTTTTGGGGTACCTTTAGGAGTTTCAACTGGTTTTGTATTTCTATTTGTACTTTTTGGTTCACTTTTAGATAAAGCAGGAGCTGGAGAATATTTTATCAATCTTGCGTTTTCTCTACTTGGAAGATTTAGAGGTGGTCCAGCAAAAGCTGCTGTTGTAGCCTCAGGTTTTACGGGGATTATGAGTGGTTCATCTATTGCTAATACTGTTACTACAGGTACTTTTACAATTCCACTTATGAAGCGTACTGGGTTTAGACCTGAACAAGCAGGTGCCGTTGAAGTTGCAGCTTCCACTAATGGTCAATTAATGCCTCCGGTAATGGGTGCAGCAGCTTTTATTATTGCAGAATTTTTAGGTCTATCATATACAGATGTAATTTTTGCAGCTTTTATACCTGCTTTTGTTTCATATTTTGCACTTTTTTATATTGTGCATTTAGAAGCTTTAAAGCTTGGACTAAAAGGGATGGATAAAGAGGATCTTCCTCCAAAATTTAAAACTTTTATAAGAGGTATTCACTATCTAATACCAATATTTTTCTTGCTCTTTACCTTGATGGTTTTAAGGGAAAGTGCTGCTAGTGCTGCATATAATGCTATTATGCTTTTAATGCTTCTTATGGTAGTGCAACATCCATTTAGGGCCTTTTTAGCAAAAGAAAAAATCACAAGAGATGTATTATTGTCTGGGTTTGTAGATATTTTAGCAGGAATGATTAGTGGTGCTAAAAATATGATTCCAATAGCAATAGCAACTGCTTTAGCTGGTATTGTTGTTGGTTCCATAACATTAACAGGACTTGGACAAGTTTTACTAGATGTGATAGAAACATTATCAGATGGAAATATTTTTATTATCCTTATTTTAGCAGGTCTTATTTCACTAATCTTAGGAATGGGTCTTCCTACAACTGCTAACTATATAGTAATGGCATCTTTAACAGCACCTGTAATCTTAATCTTAGCACAAGATAATGGATACTTAGTACCTGCTATTGCAGCTCATCTATTTGTATTTTATTTTGGTATCTTAGCAGATGACACCCCACCTGTTGGACTTGCAGCCTATGCTGCTGCGGGTATTGCAAAAGCAGATCCAATTAAAACTGGTATTCAAGGGTTCAAATATGATATTAGAACAGCCATATTACCTTTTATGTTCTTTTTTAACTCAGAACTTCTACTTATCTCAGAAGTTGACCCACTAAATCCAGCAAACCCAGATGGTTGGGTATGGATAACTAATCCTATAGAAATAGCTATAATCTTTACAACTGCATTTATTGGGATGATGGCATTCTCATGCTTTACGCAAGGGTATTTTGTCAAAAAAATAAATGTTATAGAAAGATTTATATTTTTAGCTATTGTACCTTTTATGTTTTTACCAAAAATTATAGAAGCACATTTAGCTCTTCCGTCACACTATTTATCATATGTAATAGGTATAGCAATCTTTGTAGGGATGTATATTTTTCAAAAAAGAGGTGGAAAACCTTTAGAAGAGAAAATATAAAAGAGACGATTTTCGTCTCTTTTATAGATTAATTTTTTACAAGTTTCTTTTCAATAATATAACCAAAACCCTTATGAGAGATTATAAAATCGTCTTCTTTAACCTTATCTTTTAATCTTTTCATAACCGTTCTAAAAGCAGAATCATTTGTATTTATATCATCCCAAACAACCTCTTTAAACTTTTCAACGGGAACTACTTCGCCTAGATGATTAATCAAAACCATTAAGATATCTAACTCTTTTTTTGATAATTTAACTATATTTTGTTCATTGTAGAGCTTATTGTTTAATTTATCATAGGTATATCTACTATTTAATGTTAATAAGTTATTTTCCTCTTCTAGGCTGCTGTTATTATCTGCTAGAACTTCCTCTTTTGCTTTTTTTAACATCTCCATCATATTATCAATATTTAAAGGTTTTACAAAATAACCTAGTACTCTTAAGTTGATAAGTTTGAGTAAATCATCTTCATTTTTGTGGGCACTAACTATAATAAACCTTTGGTTTGGCACTAACTCTCTAATCTCATCAATCATAGTGATACCATCTTTATTTGGCATTTTAAGATCAGTTAGTACTAAATCAAAACTTTTCTTTTCGTTAAAGTTTTTCTTATATATCATATTTGCTTCATTTCCATCACATGCAGTTACAACCTCATCAAAAATCGTATTTAAATAAAATGATAAAGTTTTTCTTGCTACATCTTCATCTTCAACAAGTAAAACTCTTGTAATATATTTTTTCATAATCTTATCCCATATAATTTGTAGTATTATAACAAAAAAGTTTTTTTAAAGTGGTAAATTAATTTTAAAAAGAACTCCATCTTTATAATTTTCAGCTTCAATTGTACCATTCATATTTTTTTCTATAATTGTTTTTGTCATATATAAACCTATTCCCGTACCTTGGTTTTCAAACTTTGTAGTAAAATATGGTTCAAACATTCTTTCCAATACATTATCACTAGCTTTTCCACAATTATTAACTATCTCTATTATAATCTTATCTTCAACTCTTTTAACATCTATTTTCACTAAAGCATCAAAATCTTTATTTTGTTTTTTTATTTGTGCTGCATCAATGGCATTGTTTAAGATATTTAATATAACTTGTTGAAACTCATTTTGAAAATTTATTATCTGTATATCATCACCTGATATCTTCAGAGATATATCGTTTTGTTCAAACTGGGTTGATGTTATTTTTGCACTTGATTCTATAGCCTCTTTTACATCAAATTTAACTTTATCCTTATTTGGTTGATAAAAATTTCTAAAATCATCAATAGTATGAGACATATAATCGATTTGTCTATTTATATCTGCTGTTGTATTATCCATTTGTTCTTTGGTAAACTTCTCAAAATTATCTCTTATAAAATATGTTAGTAGATTGATATTATTTAAAGGCTGTCTCCATTGGTGAGCTATACTTCCAAGCATCTCTCCCATTGCTGCTAATTTACTTTGATGAACTAAAAGTCTATCTTTTTCAGTATTTTTTAAAACCTCTTGTTCAATTTTATCTTTTAACTCTTGCTCGGTAAGTTTCATTTGAGTAATATCATTTATATATCCATACAAATGAGTGATATTTCCAAAATCATCTTTTAAAAAAATTGTTCTATTAAAAACCCATCGCAAAGTATTGTTTTTATCTCTAACCCTATAAACATGAGTAAATGACTTTTCATTATTGTTTATTGCTTTATTTAATTGTTCAAGAAAGTTTTTTATATCCTCTTCATATACAAAGTCAAAATATCTAATCTCTTGATTTTCAAACTCTTCTACACTATACCCATAAGAGCTTATACTTTTTGATACATAATTTACAGTTAAACTATCATCATTTTTCCACTTAAAAATAACTATTCTTCCATATTCTACCAATAAATCAACATATTTTAACTCTTTTATTAATCTTTTTCTTTCTTGAATATCCATAGACATCATTAACATTCTTTTTTTAGAATGTTTTTCATCTTTAAAGGCTTTTCCTCTTACTAATATCCATTTATATCTATTGTTTTTATCTTTAATTCTATATTCA
Organism: Halarcobacter azotofixans (SeqCode); assembly: GCA_048571215.1. Taxonomy (GTDB): domain Bacteria; phylum Campylobacterota; class Campylobacteria; order Campylobacterales; family Arcobacteraceae; genus Halarcobacter; species Halarcobacter azotofixans. The sequence continues at coordinate 3,521,838 of CP182352.1, read as the reverse complement.
CAAATAAAATGGGAGCTTTTACCTTTGAAATGATTTTTTAACTTCTCTTTAACTAAAAGTTTATCTTCTGGGTGAATCAAGTTTAACCATCCATCAATATTTTTTATATCTGAGGCTTCATAACCAAACATCTCTAGCCATTTTTTAGAAAAATAAATCTCATTTGTCTCTAAATCCACATCCCAAAGACCATCATTTGAAGCGATAATCGCAAGTTCATATCTATCTTTCCACTTTTTATACATCTTATTTTTTGTTTCTATTCTTTTATTGTATCTATAGAAAATTGTATTAATAAACCTCGAAAAAATAAATGAAGCTACAATCAAAAAAAGTGAGATTAAAATAACAATAGCTGCTGAGATTCTAAATTTTGATTCATACTCTTTATCTATTTTTTTAATCATTTTGTCAATTTCATTACTTTTTATAGAAACTAAAAAACTATATTTTTTAAAATCATATACATCCTCAAACTCTTTTTCACTTTTTAAATATTTTATTAAAATTCTATTTGCATATGCACTTTTATCTTTTTTTAGAATCTCATCAACACTAAATGTTTTTTCATTATTAAAATAATTAAAAACCTTTTTTGAGCCATAATCATAAAACCAAAAATAGCTATTTTCATAATATTTACTTTTTTTCATAATAGAATCTAAAATAACACTCTGTGTTAAATACTTCATATCATCAATCTTTGAAAAGGCCCCTAAAAACCAATTGCTATTTTTTATCCCTTTAAAATAACTCAGTCTTATCTTTCTTTTTTGATTATCAATCCAATAAATCAAATTATCATCACTTATATATGCGATACTCTCTAACATATGAAATTTAAATTTTTTCATATTGATTCTTGAATTTGTAATAGTTTTTAGATAATCAATACTTGGTTCACCATATAAAACTTTTAAACTTTTTTTATTAAATAAAACAAAATCTAGATGAGTATCTTTTTCAAACTCTTTTATCTTTTTTATTAAAAAATTTAAATCTAACTTGATAGGTGAATGCTCAATTAGAGCTTTTAAAGAGATAACTGCATTGTTTAATATTTTCTCATTTTTATCAAACATTGCACTTGAATTAAATTTTACATCATTTATATATTGTGCTAATATTTGGGTTTTTTTATATGATTCTTTTTGTTTGTATAGATTTATTTCATTGTTTTTTTGAAAATTTTGTATAGATATTATTACTAGAATTGAGATAATTGCAGTTAAAAAAACAAAAATTAAAGGGGTATATACTATATGTTTTCTAATATCTTGTAAAGTATAAAATCTTCTTTTTCGTAACATTAGTAATATACCCGCGATAGATATAAGCCATAAGGGGAAGCTGGCATTCTAAATACTTTTTTCTTTTTTGCTAACTGACTTTTTAAATCTTCTAGGGTAGCTTTTTTATCACTAATAGCTAATAAGAAACCTACCATAAGTCTAATTTGTGATCGTAAATATGAGTTTGCCGTAAACTTAAAAACATAAATATCTTTATATTTATAAAACTTAGCATCATAAACTTCCCTTACAGTATTATCTTTATCACTACCTATTTTATGAAAATACTCAAAGTCATGAACTCCAATATACTCTTTTATAGCCTCTTTAATTTTTTCTTCATTTATATTTTTATTATATGAGATATAATTACAATTAAAAGCACTAAGCTCTTTATTTGTAACTATATATCTATAAACTCTTTTTTTTGCATGGAACCTTGAATGAAACTCTTTAGGAACACTTTTTATATTTTTAATTCTAATTTGATTTGGAAGATGTTTATTTAAAACTTTTTTTAATTTTGTAAAATCACTCCAAAACTTGGGAAGAATACAATTAAATACTTGCCCTGTAGCATGAACATCTCTATCTGTTCTTCCACTTAGTATTATCTTTGTTTCTATATTTATGGATTTAAAAGCCTCTTGAATTTTATCTTCAACACTTAATCCATTTGCTTGGGTTTGACTGCCTAAAAACTTAGTTCCATCATATGAAATAGTAAATTTAGCATTCATTTTTAATATTGGGGTTTTATTTTTTTTCTATATAAAATATAGGTACCAACAAGCCATAAGAATGGAACCAAATATAAAGAGTGTAGAAGTAAGTTATCACTTAATATTTTAATAAAAATATAATATATTATAATAGATATTAAACTAAAAGTAATAGCTCTACTTTTTTCATACCTAGGATTAAAATACCCAAAGCTTACCACTAAAAACAGTGATATAAGTGGAAAAATTGAAGTTAATATATAATAAGTGAATTTATCAACTCCTGCTCCATTAGAAAGTAAAGTTTTCCAATAGTTATATGAGGTACTAAAAAATCTATCATTTTTATTTGTAATAGAATCATTGATTTGCATAGTTTTATACTCTATTTGATTTAACTCATTTTCAGTTATATTAAAACTTTTCCCCTCAAAAAGTTTAAAACTAAGTTCCCCCTGCTCATTTTGTAAAGAAGCTTTTTGAGACATAATAAATTCATCTTGTTTTCCATCTGTTTTAAAAAGCACTATATCTTTGTAATCTTTATCCTCTTTTTGACTTATATATATCAACCAATCCCCAAACTTTTGACCAAATTCAGAGGCTTTAATATTAAAATTTGCCTCTTTTTTCTTTTGGTCTAAAAACTGTTGATTTAAAAACTTTGCTTTTGGAATAAGTCCTACAGATATAACAAGTAAGGAGATAGTTAAAAAAAGTGTAATAGGTAAAAATATCTTCATAATTCTTATGGGATTTAAACCAAATGAGGTTATAACAATAAGCTCATATTCATTTGACAATTTAGTTAAAGTTATAACTAAAGAGATAAAAAATGAGGTTGGCATAGTAAAAAATATAATTGTAGGAATAACATACATATAAAGCTTAAATAATTCAAATATATCTATTGTAATAATAGAAGTCAAAGCTGCAATCTTTACTAAAAATATAATTGAAGTTATAAAATATAAAGCTAAAAAAATTGGGAAAAAAGTGTATGATAGTTGACTTAATAAATATTGCTTTAATTTCAATGAAAAACCTTTGAGATACCAAAAAAATACTCAACAGCAAGTCCCAGTGATAAATATGGAATAAATGGAGTTTGAATATCTTTTTTTACAAAACTAAAATAGATTGAGGGTATTATAGCAAAAAATGCTGATAAAAATATTGCGATAAGTGCACCTTTAACTCCCAAAAGTATACCAATAGCTGCAATTATAGGAATATCGCCCTCCCCTAATGCTTCTTGTTCTTTTAAACTTTCATCTTTTTTTATTTTTGCTTTTATATTTTGGATATAAAAAGTTAATAAAAAATTTAAAATCACAAAGGCCCCAGAAAATAAGAAAGCATACTTAAACATATCTATAATAGAAAAAGAGGAAAAGAAAAAAGAGCTTATAAAAGCTATTAAAAGTAAATAGTCTGGTACTGCTTTATACTCAAAATCTATAAAAGACAAAACTATCAAAGTATAAAAAAATATTAAAGAAAATAAAAACTCTAAACTAAATCCTAATTTCACATATAAAGCCAAGCTTACAAAAGCAGTAATAAGTTCCACTATTGGGTATTGTATTGAGATTTTTTCACTACAATAAGCACATTTACCTTTTAAAAAGAAAAAAGAAAAAACAGGGATATTGTGATACCAAGAGATTTGATGTTTACATTTTGGACAATAACTTCTAGGTTTCACAAAAGATAAGTTTTGGGGTAATCTTATTATTAGTACATTTAAAAATGACCCAAACAATAAACCAAAAATAAAACTAAATACCTCCAAATCGTCTCTCTCTATTATTAAAATCACTAATTAAATCATCTAATATAGAAGGTCTAAACTCAGGCCAATAGGTATCTATAAAAAACATCTCAGCATAGGCATTTTGCCACAAAAGATAGTTTGACAATCGAACCTCACCACTTGTTCTAATCAACATATCAACAGGGGAAACTCCTGCCGTATCTAAACAACTTTCAAAATTCTCTTTTGTAATCTCTAATTTTTTTTCATCTAAAAGTTTAATAGCTCTTAATATCTCATCTTGAGAACCATAATTTAAAGCTAAAATTTGAGTTAGTTTATTTCCATTTTTTGTTTTCTCTTCTGTGTCTCTTATAGTCTTTTGCAAAGATTTAGAAAACTTAGAGATATCTCCTATAGCCTTAAATTTAACACTATTTTTTAAATATAATGGTAATTCATTTTTTAAATATCTATCTAAAAGCTTCATTAGAAACTCAACTTCTAGTTTTGGCCTACTCCAATTTTCTGTTGAAAAAGCATATAATGTTAAATACTTTACTCCAATATTTGAACAATGGGTTGTAATTTCCCTTACAACTTTGGCACCCTCTTCATGTCCAGCTGTTCTTTTTAATCCTCTTTCTTTTGCCCAACGACCATTTCCATCCATAATTATTGCAATATGTTCAGGTGGCATTTGATTATTAAAATTATTCAAACTCTTCCTTTAAAAAATCCAACATATCTATAGATAAAGAAAGCTTGTCCCCTAAAAAATGTTTTGATTTATTATCTAATACTAATTCTATTTTATTATCCTCTTTACCAAAACTATCACTATCTTGTAAAATATTTAGACAAACCCCATCAAGTTTCTTCTTTGATAACATATTTTGTGCATTTGATAATGCTACAGTTTCATCCATCTCAGCTTTAAAACCAATAGATACTATATCATCTTTATCAAGTGAAGATAATATATCCATATTTTGTTTTAATTCAAGACTCCAAGAATCTCCCAACATATCTTTTTTTAGTTTTCCATCTTGGGGAAAACTTGGAACATAATCAGAAACAGCAGCAACCATAAATAGATATGGTTTTTTTTGTATAAGTTTTGGATTTGAATCATCCATTAGTGTACTAGAACTCATTTTCCCTTTTTTTGCAACCCTAATAGAATCAACTAAATACTCATACATCTCATATGAACTTTTTACTGATATAGTATGGATATCATTTGGCAAATTTTCATGTCCTCTAGAACTTACCAAACACACATCAGCACCTTTGAAATATAAAGCCAAAGCTAAAGAACTAGCCATTTTACCTGATGAAAAATTAGAGATATATCTTACATCATCTATTTTTTCTAAAGTTCCACCCCCACTTAAAACAACTTTTCTATCACTCCAATAATCATCTTTTAATAAAGCCTTACAAGTTGCATAAAAAATATTTTGTGGTTCAGCCATGGCACCATCTCCAACATCTTTACAAATTAACTCTTTAGTTTGTGAAGATATGATCTCAAAATTACAAAGTTTTAACATCTTTAAACTTGCTTGGGTTATTGGATTTTTCAACATATTTGTATTGGCAGCTGGTGCTAAAAGTTTAAGTCTTGGATAAGCTAAAGCAGTTTGAGTCAAAAGGTTATCTGCAATTCCATGAGAAAGTTTATTGATAGTATTTGCACTACATGGAGCTATAACAAAAATATCAGCCCATTTTCCCATATCAATATGGTTATAAACCCCATTTTTATCCCAAGACTCACTATCTTCACACAAAACTTTGTTTTGGGAAATCGCTTCAAAAGTTAAAGAGCTTACAAATTTTTGTGATGCTTGGGTCATGATAACTTTTACATTAGCACCAGCTTTTATATATAATCTTATCAACTCTAAAGCTTTATAAACAGCAATAGAACCTGTAACTGCAACTAAAATATTTTTATCTTTTAATAGCATATATACTCTTTATTTTTTATTTTCAAAATGTTTGTAAAAATACCCTTCTACTACTCTTTTTTTAGCCCTTGTAGTATAAAGTTGCCCTTTTTTCAAATCGCTGGTAACAGTACTTCCTGCACCTACAAAAACATCATCTTCAACATTGACTGGTGCTACAAATTGAGTATCTGAACCTACAAAAACATTTTTCCCTATAATTGTTTTATATTTATTTATTCCATCATAGTTACACATAATAGTACCACAACCTATATTTGTACCCTCATCTATTTCACAATCACCTAGGTATGATAAGTGTCCAGCTTTTACTTTATTTAGTTTTGCTTTTTTTGTTTCTACAAAATTCCCAATATGAGTTCCAAAAAGTTGTGACCCTGGTCTTATTCTTGCCATTGGTCCTGCATCACTATCTTCCAAAATGGAATCTTCAATCACACTATTAGTTTTTATATGGGAATTTATAATTTTAGAATTTCCTAAAATCGATACTCCATTTTCTATTATAGATTCTCCAATAATTTCTACACCCTCTTCTATATAAATAGTATCAGGGAGTCTCATTATTACACCATTTTGCATAAAAGCTTTTTTTATTCTATTTTGATGAATAACTTCAGCATCAGCTAGTTCAACTTTTGAATTAACCCCCTTGAAGTTTTCCTCTTCTACAACTATTGGTTTTAAAACCTTTTCTTCTTTTATTGCTAGTTCTATAAGGTCTGTTATATAATACTCTTTTTGGGCATTATTATTTGAAAGTTTTGGTAGATTTTCCAATAAAAACTTTGTATCAAATTGATATACACCTGCGTTTGCACTTGTGATTTTCAACTCTTCTTCATTTGCATCTTTTTGCTCAACTATTTTTTTTACATCACCATTTTCTATAACAACTCTTCCATAACCATCTGCACTTTTAAGTTCTAAAACTGACATAACTATAGTTGCGTCTATATTAAATTTTTCTAACTCTTGTGCTTGGATTAGTGGCATATCTGCATTTAAAACTAATGTTTTATTATATTTTGGAGTTATTCCCATAACAGCGCCACCTGTTCCTGGATAGTTTTCATGGTCTTGTATAACATAGTTTATATCATCAAAGTATAGATTCATTTGTTCTTGAACATATGAAGCTTGATGATATAAAACAACGGTAATATCATCACTAATATTTTTTGCTTCTTTAATCGAATAATATAACATAGGTTTACCAGAGATTTTATGTAGAACCTTCGGGGTAGCAGATTTCATCCTAGTACCTGCACCAGCAGCTAATATAATAATTGATTTTTTATTCATACCATTCCTAATATATTATTTTAATGCTTCGTCAATCTCATTTTTTAGATTGTTTATAACCTCTTTTATTGCACTTCTCATTTTACTATCTGTTATATTTGCATCTAAAAGATTCTCAAGATTAGCTTCTCTTTCTTTAAAAAATTTCGCTACAGATTTACTTTTTTTGTTGTGATTATACATTAATACTCCTGAGGCTATTAAAACTATAACCAATCGAGTATGTCCTAAAATTGCAGCATAATTCAAGATAGTAAAACCTGCAAAATCTGAGGCATTGATATCTGCACCTGCTGCTATTAGCAATCTTGCAATCTTATAATTACCCTTCCATTGGGTATGATGAAGAGCAGTTCTACCTTGTTTGTCTTTTATATCCAAATTATTTTTCTTTGTTAATAACTTCTCAACCACTTCTAAATCGTTTGCCATAACAGCTTTATGATATATGGTTCTTCCCTCTTTATCTAAAGTATTAACATCAATTCTAAATTTCAATAAAAATACAAGTCTTTCTAAAAAGGCTTCTTTACCTCTTTGATTAGTTATTTTCAAGCCTTCATCTATCATAAAAGAAAGGGGTGTATTATTCTCATTATCTTGAACATTTATATCTAAACCTGCATTTATCATTAATTTTAGAAGCTCTAAATTATTTTGTATTACTAAATCAAAAGCCATAGTTCTTCCATCTTTTCTAGGGGAATTAATTTTAGGTTTAAAAAGCAACATCTTTTTCAACAATACAAAATAATCTTCATTTTCTCTTAACTCTAAAAAACGTTTTGAAGTAGGCTTTCTATTGTTATGAGTGATCATTACGGCTTCAACTAAATCATCAATAACAGTTCTTTCAGTATAATCTCTATGATCAATATCTGCACCCTTTGATATTAAAAAATCTATCATCGTAGAGTTTGAAGGTCCCTTTAAAATAGCATCAAAAAGTACTGTTTTCCCTTCATTGTCTTGGGTATTGATATCTGCACCAGAAGATATTAAAAAAGTTATAGTATCGTAGTTTTCTCTTTCAACTTCTTTATAAAGAACAGTTTTTCCTAAAGAATCCATTCTATCAATTGCTAATCCATTTTCTATTAAAAACCCAGTTAATTTTAGATAATTACGCTCTGCTGATGCTAATCTATATCTACCATTTAGTTTTGCATCTGGATTTTTAACTAAAGAAAGTACTTTTAATATTTCATCTAAAAGTGTTTTATCTGCATAATCTTTTATATTTAATTTTATACCTTTTTTTATAAGTAAATCAATTGTTGCAAGATTATCAGAACCTAACACAACAGCAGGGAAAAGGGCATTTTGTCTTTTTTTATCTAAAATGTTTACATCAATTTCATTTGAAATTAAAAGTTTTGTAATACTTGGGTCATCTTTTAAAACTGAATAAAAAAGTACACTTCTTCCATCATTATCCACAATATTAATATCATCGATATTATTAATAAGCTCTTTTATAATATCTAAATTTCCACCCTCAATCGCATCAAAAAGCACTGTTTTTCCATAATGGTCTCTTATGGATAAATCAGGGTTATGTGCCATTAAAATATTAAAAACTTTTTCATTTTCTTCTAATGCAGCATCTTGTAAGACAGTTCTTCCTGAGGAATTTATATGGTTTACAGAAGCTCCATTACTAAGTAAAAACCGTATCATCATACCATCCATTTTATCTACAGCTTCACTTAAAACAGTTTTTCCATAATTATCTTCTACATTAACATTAATCCCATTGTTTATTAATATTTTTATAGATTCTATTCTTCTTTTTGCTGAGAGTTCAAATAAAAGAGTTCTTCCTTTTGCATCTCTTCTATTAATATTTATTCCACTATCTATAAGAGATTGAACTTTTTTTTCATCTACATAGTTCTTCATCAACTCTTTATGTAAAGTCTCTACACCATCAGCTTTAAACATATTTAACATATAGTTTTCCTCAGATTTTACCTATTTTGCTTGATTATATCAAAATTATTATTAATTAACCTTGTCTTCTTTGTCTATTATATCTGTGACTTTTTGTAAACCCTCTATTATCCTCTTGTTTAAGGTTCCTTTTTAAGGAGCTTTCAATAAAGCTATTAAAATTATTTCTTAAAATTACTGCCTTTTCATAATCAGGAAAAAGCTCAGGAAACTTATAAGACAACCATAAATATAAAGATATCTTTTTTACTTCATCTTCAACTAATAACAAGTCTTTTTGTGTTTGTGCTTTTTTAGGTAAAGTAATAGAAGGTTTGTATCTACAAACTTTGTTTTTTACGACTGCTGCTATATATGCTTCATAAGCTTGTAAAACTATTTTTGATTTAGAAGTTACAGGGGCTTGAGCAAGTAAATATTTATCTTGTAAAGTAAGTTTTTCTTTAAAATCAACAATCTTAGAAGTTTCTATCATTGAAGAGATATTGTAAGCAACAAAGGGACCATTAAAATACATATTATCCTTGAAAAATTTTAGAACTTTTGTCAAGGAATCTGTTTTTATATGTGAAGCTAAATCTTCAAGTTGTTGAGCATTTATTTTTACTTTAAAAGGTGGTTTGATTGTTTTAATAGGAGATTCAAACTCTTTGGTAATATGCTTTAAAACATCCCTTCTGGTTGCTCCTAAAAAACCTGCTTCAAAATGCCCGAATCTTCCAGCACGCCCTGCTATTTGAACTATCTCATTAACAGTAATTTTTCTTCTACTTACTCCATCAAACTTAGAATCAGTAGTAAATAAAACTGTTTTAATAGGAAGATTTAAACCCATTGCAATTGCATCTGTTGCTATTAAAATATCGCTTTTTTTCTCTCTAAATCTTTTTGCTTCATCTCTTCGTACCTCAGGAGAAAGGTTTCCATATATTACAGATACTTTATATTTTTTTTGAAGTCTTTGTTTTAGTTTTAAAACATCACTTCTAGAAAAAGCTATTAAAGCTGTTCCTGTTTCTATATTATCAAGAGCAGTATGTTTTGTTAGAACCTTTAGAGGATTTTTTCTTTGAAATTTAACCACTTCTAAATCTTCACCCAAATAAGCAGCAATTTTTTTTATAGAATCCAAAGCATTTACAGAACCTGTCATTATAATAGTTTTTGCAGGAGCACCAATAATAGCATTTACCCAAGCCCAACCTCTGTCATCATCATCAAGCATTTGAACTTCATCTATAACTGCTACATCAACATCCATATCAAAATCTACCATCTCTATAGTTGAACATACATGGGAAGCATCTTCATCTATTATTTGTTCTTCCCCAGTAATTAATGATGTTCCTATTTTATACTCTTTTAAATCCTCAAAGCCTTCAAGAGCAAGAAGTCTTAATGGAGCTAGATATAATCCACTGTTTGCTTTTTTTAATTCCACCATGGCACTATAGGTTTTACCCGAATTTGTCGGACCCACAAAAAATTTTAATTTTCTATTTAAACTTCTTGCCAATGGATATAAAGACTTTAAATCACAGTCTAAAAGTGTTTGTAGTTGTTGTTGCCAATTTTCTTTCATAGGTGTATTATATACATTTCAATATAATAGTAGATTAAATATCAAAAAGGATCCCTGTGAACTTAGATGAAACATATGACCAAGCCTTAGAATTATACAATAAAGGTCGTTTTGAAGATAGCATTAAAATTTGTAATAAAATAGTGGATATTGACCAAAATCATCCACATACATGGAATTTATTAGGAAATATCTTTTTTAAACAAAATGATTTAGATAGTGCAAAAAACTTTTTTATAACAGCTATTAATCAAAAAGAGGATTTTGTTGAAGCTTATTATATGTTAGGCAATACCCTATTTACTGCAAATTTTTTCCACGAAGCTATTGGGATTTGGCAGGAAGGCTTAAAACATGAACAAGTTGCAATTATCTATTCAAATATTGCAGCTGCATTTATTAAATTAGAAGATACTAATAATGCTTTATTAAATGCCCAAAAGGCTCTTGAAATAGATGATAGATGTGAAGATGCTTATAATTGTATTTTAAGTATTGCAAAAAAGCAAAATGATTTAGAAACAATTGAAAATTTTTCAAAAATACTTTTAATGTTAAATCCAGAAAATGCAATAGCTAATACAGATTATGCTTATACTCTCTTAAAAAAAGGGGATTTTAAAAATGGATTTAAACATTTTGAATATAGAAAAAAACTTGATACACAAAAAGGTAAGTATGCCTATATGCCTTTTCAAGAGTACAAAAATGAAAACTTAGAAGATAAAAACTTATTAATCTATCATGAGCAAGGATTTGGAGACAATATTCAATTTGCAAGATTTCTAAAAGATATCCCATGCAAAAACATATCATATGGGATACAAAACAGTTTAAATAAACTTTTTTCTTACAATTTTCCAAATATAAAGTTTCTAAAAGAGATTAGCAGTACCGATAGTTTTGATTATTCAATTGCAAGTATGAGTATTCCTTACTCTTTTAATATCAATAAAATTGATGCAAAAAGTTATCTTACAGTTGATAAAAAAGATATTGAGAATTTTAAAGAAAAAAATATTTTAAAAGGTTTTAAAAATATTGGAATTGTATGGAAAGGTTCACAAACAAGTGAATTTGCTAATAAAAAATCTTTAGAATTAAATAATTTTGAATTATTATTTAACTATGAAAATAGAAAATTTCATTCACTACAAATAGATAATAAAGAAGATTTAGTAAATTATAACAATATATCAGATTTAGGAAAAGAATTCAAAAGCTTTTATGATACTGCGGTTGCTATATCATCACTAGATTTAGTTATAAGTGTAGATACAGCAGTAGCTCACTTATGTGGAGCCTTGGGAAAAAAAGGTATTGTTTTAAATAACAATATGCAATTTGATTTTCGATGGGAACAAATAAATCAAAAATCAATTTGGTATGAAAGTTTAACTATACTAAAATATGATGATATTAATAAATGTATAAATCAACTTAATAGGTTAATAGATGAATTGTAAATATTTTGGAGAGTGTGGTAGTTGCACCTTATATGAGATGTCATATGAAGAACAACTTTTATTTAAAAAAGATAGAGAAAAAAATAGATTTTTAGATTTAACTAACATAGATTTTGATGTGATAAAAAGTGAAACTCAAAATTTTAGATATAGAGCAGAGTTTAGGATATGGAAAAATTTTGATGATGAAGACAAACCAACACTATCCTATGCAATGACAAGTTTTGACAAAAAAATTGTAGAGATAGACTCCTGCGAAATAGTATCAAAACAGATAAAAGAGCTTATGCCAGTACTCTTAAAAAAAATTCAAGAAAATAAAGAATTAAGCTTCAAACTTTATGCAATAGAGTTTTTAACATCCACTACAGGTGATATCTTAGTAACCCTAATTTATCATAAAAAACTTGAACACAAATGGGAAATAGAAGCAAAACTATTAGAAAAAGAATTAAATATTAGTATTATTGGTAGAAGTAGAGGTCAAAAACTTGTATTAAACAAAGAGTTTATAGAGGATACAATTTGTATAAAAGAAAAAGACCTTAAATTCTACTACCAGGAGGGTGGTTTTACCCAACCAAATAGTAAAGTAAATATTAAAATGATTGAGTGGGTTTTAGATAATATAGATTCTAGTGAAAATGACCTATGTGAACTGTATTGTGGAGGGGGGAATTTCACCATACCTTTAAGCTTCAAATTTAAAAAAGTTTTAGCAACTGAGATTTCAAAAACCTCAATAAAATCTGCAAAAATAAATTGTGATTTAAATAATATAAAAAATATAGATTTTATTAGGATGAGTTCAGAAGAATTTGTTGAAGCATTACAAGAAAAAAGGGTTTTCAACAGACTTAAAGGTTTAGACTTAAAATCGTATAATTTTAGTACAATTTTTATGGATCCACCAAGAGCTGGATTAGATGATACTACGAGAGATTTAGCTAAAGATTTTGAGCAAATTATTTATATCTCATGTAATCCAGAAACACTTCATAGAGATTTAAAAATACTCTCAAAAACCCATAAAATTGCCAAATTTGCATTATTTGATCAATTTGCATATACAAATCACATAGAAAGTGGCGTTATTTTAAACAAAATTTAAACTTAGCTTAGATATTATTTAAGTATACAAACTGTAAGGGTTAAAAAATGAGAATTAATACAAACATATCATCATTGACTGCTCAAGAAGCTGCAGCTAATACAAATAGTGCAATAAAAAACTCTCTTGAAAAATTAAGTTCAGGTCTTAAAATCAATAAAGCGTCAGATGATGCTTCTGGTTTATCTATTGCAGATAAATTAAGAACACAAGCTACATCTATTAACCAAGCTGTTGACAATGGTAATTCAGCTGTTGCCTTACTTCAAATCGCTGATAAATCTATGGCAGAACAATCTAATATCTTAGATACTATCAAAGCTAAATTGATTCAAGCAAACACTGATACAACTTCTACTGCTGGTAGAAATGCTATTGCCGATGATGTTAGTAAATTACTTACTCAGTTAAATAATATTGCGTCACAAACAAACTACAATGGTACGTATCTTTTACAATCTAGTGCAACTTCTTCTGCTGCAACTGCTGGATTAAGTTTCCAAATTGGAGAAACTTCATCTGATACTATTTCAACTTCAGCAATTCAGTCAAATACAACAGGATTAAGTTTAGCTACTTTAAAAACTTCTGTTGATGCTGGTGGTATTAGTAAAACTCTTGCTGCTTCTCAACAAACAGTTATTGATTCTGCTATTACTACTCTTAATAGTAATAGAGGGGAGATAGGTTCTACTCAAAATCAAGTTGAATCTGCAGTTAGAAACCTTATGACTCAAGCTACAAATGTTAAAGCAGCCGAGTCTATCATTAGAGATGTTGATTATGCAAAAGAATCAGCTAATTTCAATAAACAAAACATTATTTCGCAAGCGGGATCTTATGCTATTTCGCAAGCTAACAATGTATCTCAAAACGTTCTTAGATTACTTCAATAGTAATCTAGGACTAGTAGCGTAAGCTACGCAGAATGTTTCCTTGAAAACGTTCTTAAATTATTATAATAATCATTAAAGTAGCAGCAGAACTGCTACTTTTACTTTATACATTGCTGTCACAATATTCTTGGACTACTTTAATAAAAAGTAATCTAAATCAATCAAAAATTTTAAAATAACTCTTATAGCACTAGTTTTCACTACTACATACAAAACATATGTTTTCTTTATTATAGAATAATTTTTATTTTAATACAAAATATAAAAATATTTCAGTAACTATAATATATTTAAACTAATATTAAGAATTGGTGTGTAATAATTACATTATAACTTTAGGGAGCAATGGCTTCCGAAGAGATTTTCTCTCTATGCTTGATTTTTTCAAGAAGGTTTTAAGGCGTAGATATAAATTATATTTACATTGTGTCATAATAAGAAAGGATCTATTATGAGAATTAATACAAATATATCATCATTAAATGCGCAGGAAGCTGCTGCTAACACAAATTTTAACATTAAAAATTCGTTAGAAAAATTAAGTTCAGGTCTTAAAATTAATAAAGCGTCAGATGATGCTTCTGGTCTTGCTATTGCAGATAAATTAAGAACACAAGCTACATCTATTAACCAAGCTGTTGACAATGGTAATTCAGCTGTTGCTTTACTTCAAATCGCTGATAAATCTATGTCAGAACAATCTAATATCTTAGATACTATCAAAGCTAAATTGATTCAAGCAAACACTGATACAACTTCTACTGCTGGTAGAAATGCTATTGCCGATGATGTTAGTAAATTACTTACTCAGTTAAATAATATTGCGTCACAAACAAACTACAATGGTATGTATCTTTTACAATCTAGTGCAACTTCTTCTGCTGCAACTGCTGGATTAAATTTCCAAATTGGAGAAACTTCATCTGATACTATTTCAACTGCTGCAATTCAGTCAAATACAACAGGATTAAGTTTAGCTACTTTAAAAACTTCTGTTGATGCTGGTGGTATTAGTAAAACTCTTGCTGCTTCTCAACAAACAGTTATTGATTCTGCTATTACTACTCTTAATAGTAATAGAGGGGAGATAGGTTCTACTCAAAATCAAGTTGAATCTGCAGTTAGAAACCTTATGACTCAATCTACAAATGTTAAAGCAGCCGAGTCTATCATTAGAGATGTTGATTATGCAAAAGAATCAGCTAATTTCAATAAACAAAACATTATTTCGCAAGCGGGATCTTATGCTATTTCGCAGGCTAACAATACCGCTCAAAACGTTCTTAGATTACTTCAATAAGAAGTAATCTAGCAGTAGTAAATTTATTTACTTAGATTGCATTTCTATTAAGATTATTACAAAAATGCTTAAAGTAGTAGGTTTACTACTACTTTATGTATTTTTATGTAAAGATTTTTTTCTCCAAGTTTAAATATCAATATTTATATA
This sequence comes from Halarcobacter azotofixans (SeqCode), assembly GCA_048571215.1. Classification (GTDB taxonomy): domain Bacteria; phylum Campylobacterota; class Campylobacteria; order Campylobacterales; family Arcobacteraceae; genus Halarcobacter; species Halarcobacter azotofixans. The sequence goes on along the minus strand of CP182352.1, from coordinate 3,506,329 downwards.
ACTACTTTTATATATCCAACTAAAATCAATAATTTGACTATATTAAAATAATAATTTTTACCATTTCTATTTATATACTTAATTAATCTAATTTTAAGTATATAAATACGATAATATAGTATAAATGAAATCTCTCTCTTAGAAATTAAATTCAAAATATTTTAAATAATTTTATCCATTTCTTGATTTTTTATAAATTTAATCTAATTTTAAGTTTAATAGTGTCATAATTTCAGTGTAGGGATCAATGGATTCCGAGGAGACTTGTTCTCCATGCTTGATAAAACAAGAATGTTTTAGGAGTAAATATAAATTATATTTACATTGTGTCATAATAAGAAAGGATCTATTATGAGAATTAATACAAATGTTTCATCATTAACTGCACAAGAAAGTGCAAGTAATACGAATTTTAATATCAAAAATTCGTTAGAAAAATTAAGTTCAGGTCTTAGAATCAATAAAGCGTCAGATGATGCTTCTGGTCTTGCTATTGCAGATAAATTAAGAACACAAGCTTCATCTATTAACCAAGCTGTTGACAATGGTAATTCAGCTGTTGCTTTACTTCAAATCGCTGATAAATCTATGTCAGAACAATCTAATATCTTAGATACTATCAAAGCTAAATTGATTCAAGCAAACACTGATACAACTTCTACTGCTGGTAGAAATGCTATTGCCGATGATGTTAGTAAATTACTTACTCAGTTAAATAATATTGCGTCACAAACAAACTACAATGGTACGTATCTTTTACAATCTAGTGCAACTTCTTCTGCTGCAACTGCTGGATTAAATTTCCAAATTGGAGAAACTTCATCTGATACTATTTCAACTGCTGCAATTCAGTCAAATACAGGCGGATTAAGTTTAGCTACTTTAAAAACTTCTGTTGATGCTGGTGGTATTAGTAAAACTCTTGCTGCTTCTCAACAAACAGTTATTGATTCTGCTATTACTACTCTTAATAGTAATAGAGGGGAGATAGGTTCTACTCAAAATCAAGTTGAATCTGCAGTTAGAAACCTTATGACTCAAGCTACAAATGTTAAAGCAGCCGAGTCTATCATTAGAGATGTTGATTATGCGCAAGAATCAGCTAATTTCAATAAACAAAACATTATTTCGCAAGCGGGATCTTATGCTATTTCGCAAGCTAACAATACACAACAAAATGTTTTAAGATTATTACAATAGTAATAATCCTTTCATGTAGTAGTAGTAACTTTAAGTTACTGCTAACTACATATCTCAACTTCCTATATCAATCAAAAAAAACTAACTAACCTTTATTTAATATTACTCTCATTATAATCAATTAATTAAAAGAGAGAAGATGAATGATTTAAATAATCTACAAAATACCCTATTAGAAATTTATCAACAAAATACTACATACCTAAAAATAAACTATCCATTGATTTATAAAAAAATATATGATTTTGAAAAAAAAGGTATTGAGAATAGTTATATTAATTTTGAGAACAACCACTTTGAACTATATATTAAAAATAAAAAGGTGTATAACTGTGATCCCTTTTATGATGCAAAATGTAGAGCTGAATCTATTAAAAGTTCAAACGCTTATTTTAAAATTATAGTTGATTCTATAGATGATAAAAATCTTAATGATAGTGATGAATTATCAGGACATTCACTTGTTCATACTTATTTAAATAAAATAGAAACAAATAGTAATAAAAAATTTATTTTTATTGGGACATTGTTAGGAGTACATCTAAATGATATTCATAGAATTGAAAAACAATCAACTTATTTAATTGTTGAACCTAATATTGAAATATTTAGATTAAGTTTATTTCTAACAGATTATACAGAAATTGCAAAAACATCAAAACTATTTTTTTCAATAGAAGAAAATCAAAAAGAGTTAAGCCAAACGGTAGAAGAGTTCTTAGAATATAAATATCAAGATAACAATTTAATAAAATTTGAACTTGCAAGCGAAGAGTATATTGATTTAATATCTTTACTTAAAAATTTGTTGATTTCCAAAAATCCATTTATTGATGTTTATTCAGAAGATATTATAAATATAAAAAGAGCTTTGTATAATCTAAACCATACACAAATTCCATTTATATCTTTTAAAGATAACTTTGAGAAAAAAAACATACCTGCACTGATTCTTGGGGCAGGTCCATCTTTGGAAAAATATCAAGAGTTTATAAAAAAACACCACAAAAACTTTTATATTATATGTGCTTCTGCTGCACTGAAAAGATTAGCTTTTCTTGATGTAGTTCCAGATATGGTTGTTTGTATAGATAAGAAAAAAAAGGAGATATTAGAGCAGTTTAATGTTGATAAAAAGTTTTATGAAACAAGTACCATTCTTGTATCTTCCAAAACTAATAGACTAGTTATTGAGAGAATACTATCTTCAAAAACTTATATGATTGAGATTTCAATTAATTTCATAAAAGAAGTAAAAAGCTTTTATCCTGTATCTGTTGGTGATTGTATGTTTGAGATAGCCTCTATATTTAATTTTTCATCTTTATATCTATTAGGAATTGATGCTGCATATTCAAATACCCTAAATTCACATGACTCCTTGCACCAACAAAATATACAACTTGAAAATATGCAAAATAGTTCAGACTATAAAACTACACTAATAAAAATCAAAGGTAACTTTAAAAAAACTGTAGATACTAGCTTGGCCTTTAAAGAGATTATTGATAGATTTGAAACTCTATCAAAAACAATAAATAAAAAGGTTTTTAACTTATCTGATGGAGCTTATCTTAAAAATTGTATCCCTACAAAAATAGATACTATCAAAAATAAAAAAATAGAAGACAAGTCATCAATACAAAAAACTTTAACCAAGGAATTAAATTCTCAATCCATAAGTAAACTTGGTAAAGCAAGTATAGAAAATTGTAAAAAAGAGATAGTTTTACTTAAAGAACTAAAAAAAAGTGATGAAAAAGAGTTTGATATAATATTAGTAAACTTAAAAAAAGAATACCCAGAGTCTATAGTTTTAAATATTTTAATCAAGTTTGAAAAACTCGTAAGTCCTTATTTCAAAGCTACAAAACAAAAAAACAATATAAATATATTTCATAAACAAAGATTAGAAGTGATTGATTACTTAATAAAAATACTAACTTAAGAATCAATCATATTTTTCAAATACTTAAGATATTGTTCTAATAAATTAATAACTTGTTTTAGCCATACCTCTTTTACAGCTTTAATCTTCTTAAACTCATTTTTTAATTTCTTGTCATTAAAATGATAGCATATATAAAGATTTGCAAATTTTGAATACTGTTCCATAAGATAGTTCATAAGTGTGGGATAACCTATTTTTTTAATACTCTGTTCCGTATCATACATTAATGATTTTAAATCCTTAAAACTATTAATATCTCTTGATAAGTCATTTTTCAACTCAAAAACTAAATTATCAAAATATGCTATCTCTTTTTTTACCCCTTCTAACTCTTCTTGTGTCAATCTATTTTCACTAACTTCATTTAGCTTTTCAACTAAAAAATTATTTAAAACTTTTTTATCTATATTTTCATTGTTTGTTAAGTCTAACTCTTCTATTTTTAATGGGATAGTTCCTTCTAAATATGCTCCATGATCAGAGAGGTTAATTACTTTTTGATTTTCTTTTTTAAACTCTTGTAAAATTTGCATATAAGCAAAAATAGACATTATAAATATGCGGGTGGTTAAAACTTCATCATTAAAGTTTCCTTTTACAGGAACCAAATCATCTTTAAAAGTTGTTTTTGTTGTCTTCAATGATTTATTAGAGTCTTTCTCTTTTATATCTTTTTTTTCTAAATCTTTATAATCAGAGAAATGAGTTTCCCCAGTTTTTGAATTAATTGCCAAGTCAGTACCCAACAAATATAGTTTTTCTATACCTAAATGTAATAAGATTGCTACAGTAAGTTCTCCTACACTATACCCTTTATATGGTGTTGAGTTACTTTTAAATGAATTATTTATTTCAAAATAAAAAACTTTTTCTTTATTAAATTTATTTGTTAATTGTTCAGGTGTAATAACAGAAGCTAAAATAATTGTTTCTTGTAATTTCTCTAAGTCTTCATCTGTAAAATGAAATTTTTTCAAGTCTCTAAAACTTGGTTCAATAGTACTTATTATATCTGGTGTAATTCCATTTTTTAATAACATTTTATAAGAAGCACCAATAGCAACAACAATAAATTTATTTTGATTTGATTTAAGCCATGAAATATTATCTTGCAAAGATGGTCCTGCAGCAACAAATATCACAGGTTTACCTTCAGCAAAATTAAAACTATCTCTTTTTTTAGAGATAGTTAATATATTATCTTTATTTACTCGTTGGGAAGTTAACTTTACCAAGTTATACAATACCCTTGTATAATCAAATACCATTGGATTTGTTTTATACATCGTTGAAATCACCCTTTGCATCATTGATGAAACATTGTAATTTGTTGTGCAATATTTTATATAATAGTTTTCATCTGGATTTTGCTCTAAAAAGAGTTGATATTTTGTTATAAAAATATTTTCATCATCCATTATTGAAAGAGTTAACTTTGAATCCCTATAAACTTCTACATAATTTATAACAAACAAAGATAATCTAAAAACTTCTAAATTATCTTCGCAAATAAAATAGCTTTTTGCTTTTATTTTTTTGTGAGCATCTAAAATATGTCTACCTAAAAGTGTTCCCATAAAAATAAATTTTTCTACATATTTATATGATTTACTACTTAAAGTGTCATCTTTTAATATTTGGGTAAATTTTTTCATATCATTAACTATTAAATACTCTATATCTTCATATGTCTCATAATCCATATTAATCTCTTTAGATTCTAACTTTAAATCATATGGTTCAGTTAACATCGAAGAAAAATATGAACTCTTATCAAGTTTTATATCATTTACTAATTTATGGTTAATCTTTTTAGGATTTTTTTTATATAAATATTCTTTTGTATGGGAATCATAAATATCAAACTCTCCAACATCTTGAATAAATTCTAAAAAATATCTTTCAGGATAAAGTCCACTATTAATCACTGAAGATAGCTGCTCTACTCTATTAAAAAGGTTTTTATCAAATTGTTTTAAAAACTCTAAATTTGAAAAATAAGTTTCTATTAATATTTTTTGCAATTGTTCTTGGGATTTTTCTAAAGACATTTGTTTCCTTTATGCAAGTATCTGATCTGTCAAAGTTGAAATATCTAAACTCATACTATCAAAAATATTTTTTCTTTTTCTTTGTTTTCTATTTATAAACTCGTCTACACGAAGAAGCAATTCCTCTTTAGAGTTTACCCAAACCATTAAATCATTATCTATTTGATATTTATCATAATGACAAATAAAACTTCTTGTAGAGATTGTAGGAGTATTGAAAAAACATGCTTCAGTGTTTAAAGTACCTCCCCCTCCAATGAATAAATCAGCATAAGCTAATAGATGTTGAATTACAACTTTTTCTTCTAAAATAGTTGCAAATGGGAATTCCTCTTTTAAATAACTACTCTCATATCTTGGAATAATTACAATATTTGCATCATGTTTCTTTTGTATATCTTCTAAAACTTCATAAAGGATAGGATATTTTTTATCTACATATGAAGATTTATACTCCTCTTCCCTTATAATTATTAACTTCTTATTTAAATTTAAACCATAAGGTTTCAATACATCTTTTACATAAGAGAAATCTGGTTTAATATCTTTTAACCAAATAAGTGGATCTATAAAATTATAATCAAATATTTGCTCTTCATCTAAAGAAAATCTTAAAAAAATTTCATCTGGAACAACAAAAGGTTTAAATACCTTTGAGGATAAAGGCAAAGTAAGTCTAGCTTGAGGCAAAGCTTTTTTAAAATTTGTATTATAATCAGATAAAGGAATATCATAAAAATTAACAACAGGAATTCCCAATCCAAAAGCTACCCTGTTTGCATCTACAGAACATAAACATACCAGTCTATTTATATCATATAAAGTTACAAACTCCATAAGAGATTTTTGACGCTCAATTGAAGCATGGAGTTTATCTTTTAACCCTGCTCCACCAAACTCCCCTCTGTTAACAAACTTCATTTCATATAGTCTTAATAACTCTACTACCTCAGAATAACCAGCTCCCTCACGTGCAGTAATTAAAACTTTTCGACCACGACGCTCTATCTCTTTTATTATAGGAATAAAAAATAATACTGATTTTGGAGTTACTAGATCAAACCATATCATAAGTTTATATTAAACCTTTCTCTTTATATTCATCATACCACCAAGGTCTTAAAGGGATTAAATCATTTTCACTAAATACAAAACCATATTTACCACCACTATATGGAATCATTCCCACAGATTTAATATCAGAGTTTACTATCTCACATTTATTTGCACAAGTAAATAAACAATCTTTTTGGCACTCTTTGTTTTCAATTTTATCTAAAATATGAATATTTTTTTCTAAAGCTTGATCAAAACCTCCATCTTCTCTAATATTCCCCATTTTTAAGTAAGGTAGCCAAAGAAGACATGGATATAGATTTCCATATGGATCAACATCAACATTTCTACTTCCCATATAACAATTCATATCAAATGGTTTACCATCAAAAAGTGATTTTTGAAATTGATATTTAAAAGCATATCTACTCTTATCATACCCTATAGCTTTTAGTTGTCTATCTATCTCAGCTCTATCTTCAACAGTTAAAAAGAAATCATCTTTTGCAAGCTCTTTTTGAGTTAAATTATCTTTGACATTTCGGTATCTCTCCGGATTAAACCTACCGTATCCTATATAAAGTCCCACTCCTAACTCTTTAGCAAAATTATATGCCCACTCAATTTGATGTAAGTTTTGTTTATAAATTGTAAACTGAAGTCTTAATGCTACACCTTTTATTTTTTTAAGTCTTTCAATAGTTTCTATAGATTTTGCAAACCCATCTTTATGTAATCTAATTTTACCATTAACCTCTTCATCTCCATCCAAAGAGATGTCAAGTCTAATTAAATCCATTTTTTTCAATGCATATTTTGCAATCTCTTCATGTCTATCGGGGAACCATCCAGTAATTGGTGAGTCAATTACTGTATCAGGATGAAATTTAGCAATAGAATCAATAGCCCTAAAATAATTATCACTTAAATGTGGTTCACCACCTGTTATATGAACTTTTTTCAAATCTAAATATTTAGATGAAAAAATAGAATCTAACTCTTCGCTTGTAAGCTCTTCATCTTGTCTTTTTGGAAGTTTCCACATAGAACAAAATCTACATGGTCCTGGACAATAGTCTGATACTTGATATGATATATCTTCTATTCTATATTCTCTTGACATTTTTATTAACCTTTTAAAATTTTTCTAAAATATTCAATTGTTTTTACTAAACCACTTTCTAGCTCAATTGTTGGACTAAAATTTAACTTTTCTTTTGCGAGTGTTATATCTGGTTTTCGTTGCATTGGATCATCTTGAGGTAATTCTTTAAATACCAATTTTGAAGAACTACTTGTTAACTCAATTACTTTTTGTGCTAACTGCAAAATAGTAAATTCCTGAGGATTTCCAAGATTAACAGGACCTGTAAAATTTTCACTATTCATTAAATCTATTAACCCAGTTATTAAATCATCTACATAACAAAAACTTCTAGTTTGATCACCTTTGCCATATATTGTAATATCTTCATCATTTAAAGCCTGAACAATAAAATTACTTATAACTCTTCCATCATTTGGATGCATATTTGGGCCATATGTATTAAATATTCTAGCTACTTTAATATCAACCCCATGTTGTCTATTATAATCAAAGAATAATGTTTCAGCACACCTTTTCCCCTCATCATAACATGCTCTTGGACCTATGGTATTTACTGCACCTTTATAATTTTCAGGCTGTGGATGTATTTCTGGGTCACCATAAATTTCAGAAGTACTTGCTTGTAAAATTTTTGCTTTAATTCTTTTTGATAAACCTAACATATTTATAGCACCAATAACAGATGTTTTGGTAGTTTGTACAGGGTCAAATTGATAATGAATAGGACTTGCAGGACAAGCAAGATTATATATCTCATCCACCTCAATATATAAAGGAAAAGTTATATCGTGACGAATCAATTCAAAGTATGGATGAGAAAGTAAATCAATAATATTAAATTTATCCCCTGTAAAAAAATTGTCTACGCAAACAACATCATTACCCTCATCTAATAATCTTCTACAAAGATGTGAACCTAAAAATCCAGCACCACCTGTTACTAATACTCTTTTTTTCACTATTTATTCTCTTTTTTTGTTTTATGTTCTAAATAATATTTCATTATATCATAATAAGCAATTAGCTTTTTTACAAAAGGGATATCCATCTCTTGGAAAAGAACTCTTGTGTAAAGTTTTAAAAGTTCAAAATCATAATTATGATGAGTTTTGAACTCAGCAACTAAATTAAAACTATTTTTAAAAAAACCCTCATCTAAATCTAATATCTCTACTGCTTTTTTCTTCAAAGTTCCAATACGTTTCAATCTTTCAAATTTTCTATTATTTGGTATGGGTTTGTTATAGTATCCGTTATTACCATGTATTCTATAACGAGTCAACCTTTTTGTAGAGAAATAAGATTGTGTTAACATTGCTGACATATAAACAATAACATCATCAGCTTGTATTCTCCACCCCTTTTCATCCTCTATTGGAAAAATTTGTTCTGCAATTTTTTTAGAAATACTTAAGGTTGAGCAAATACCACCCACGTATTTTGAGATATAATACAGCAAAAATAGATTTTGACCGTTATATGGGTATCTAATTGGTTCATAACCTTTAGGAGCATTATTGTCAAAAATCATTGTATGATCATTGAAAATATATTCATACCCCTTTTCATATAAATCTACAATCTCTTCTAACTTATTACTTTCAAACTCATCATCACTATCTAAAAAGCAAATAAGTTCCCCCTTTATCTCTTTTATTCCAACATTAAATGCTGAGGCTTGTCCTCCATTTTCTTTATATATTGCTCTAATAATTTGTGGGTATTTTTGAACATAAGAATCTATAATCTTCTTAGAATCATCTATTGAACCATCATCTACAATAATAATCTCATAGTTTTTATAAGTTTGGTTTAAAGCAGACTCAATAGCATTTGATATATATTTTTCATAATTGTAATTATCAATTAAAATAGATACAAAAGTTGACATTTTAATCCTAATCTATAATTTTTTCTTGATGTTTTATATAATAAGTTGGATCAGTTATTTCTTCATCTAAAACAATTGGTTTTAATTCATCTTCTCCAAATACATCTCTATAATCATTATGCATTCCATCACATATATCTTTTACACTACACTGTTCACAAACCTTAGCAAACTTGTATTCACAATGTTTTTGAGCTCTTAATTTACCATTTTGTTTATATAATAACTCTTTTGGAATATCAGCGTTAAAAAGTTTTAATAGATGCTCTTTTAAGTCTATATTTTTCATATAATGCTCTTTTGTACCATGCTTAGACATTATAGAAAAATCAATATCATTATACTCATCAATCCCATACATTAAAATTGGAATTGGCTCATCCAGTGTATCAGAATTTGAACGCTGATTAAATCTTGTTGTCCATGTCCAAGAGTTATAATCCCATTCGTGATGGTCATAAGAGAGCTGTTGATAATTATAAATATTTTTTCTATGCTTTTCTTTTAACATACAAAAAGGGAAATATCTTACATTACACTCTATACCTGCATCCTCTAAAGTATCAATTGCATCAGATATGTTTTCTGAAATTGCCGTATAGTTTGGAACATCTTTTAAGTCCCTATTTCCTTGCTGATCTGCAAATGGTAAAAATGTTATAAAGTTTACAACTTTAGCTCCCACATCAATTGCCATTTTAGCAATTTGTGGAAGTTGTGAGATAACCTCTTTAGTCATAGTGCAATTCATACGAAAAGGTATTTCTAACTCTTGCAAGTTTTTTAATGCTTGCATCTGTTTTTTACTTCCACCTTTGTGCCCTACAATTCTGTCATACTCATCACCTATAGCATGGGTACTTACTACAAAATCATTTACCCCTGCATCTTTGAACTTTTGTGCTTGTGCCTTATTTGCTAAAACAATTGAATTTGTTATAAGTGTTGGCTTTAATCCTATCTCATTACAATATTCAATTAACTCAAAGATATGTGGATAAATAGTTGGTTCTCCACCTTGAATATCAATTGCTGTATTACCATATGTATATCTTAAGGTATGAAAAATCTTTTTTGCTTTTTCTAGTGACATGAAAGGGTGCTCTGGATGTGTTTTATCTTCTATTTTATCTTTGTAAAAACAAAAATAACACTCTATATTACAGGTTTGTCCTAGCCATACTACACCTCGCTTTGTAATAGTTCTTTCTTTTGTGACTGGATACTTTATCTTCTTTTGATGTTCGGCAGTATAAAGTTCTTGTGCCCATTTTAATATTTTACTCATATTTCATACCCTTATTCATCTGTACCTAATAAATCATATATCTCTATATTATTTAACTTATTTAATTTACGATATATATTATAAATATCTTTATATTTATAACTTGTAATAACTGTTTGTTTATAAGATCCTATTGATTTAAACTCATCAAAACCCATTGTATCATCAAAGCCTACTTTATAATCATCAACAAATATAAAATCTGTAATCTTATTTTCATAAAAAAAGTTTTTAAGTTCTAAACCTGTCCACCCTCTACCATAAATATAAATGGTATTATTTAAATCTAGTTTATTAACTAAGTTTTTAAAATTAGTTTGGTTATTTAAACGCTCTTTTTCTGATAAAACTGCTTGAAACACGTATTCAACTCTTTTACTCATTATTGACTTTATTTTTTTCTTTAAACCTAAATCAATATTATCTAATTTATCCACAAAAGAATCAACATCAAAGGGAAAAACTAAATTAAACTTCGCTTGTTTTACTAAGTCATTTCTATTTGAATTACTTAAACTATTTTCTATTGGTCTATTCCAACGATATCCTACTAAATCTAAAAATGCAATTTTCTCACAAATACTTACATATCTAAAAATAATACTACTATCAATTGTTGCAGAATTCTCAAAAATTGAATTAAATGGATTTATCAAATCAAGTTTTTCTTTTTTAAATACTATAGAGCTTAATACATAATAATCATCAAAGTTTAAATTTAGTTCCTCAAAATTATCAAAAAATCCCTCACGTGTATAACAGTTTTTAAATGGAAACTTATTAAGTATTTTTGTCTTTCCATAAATAATCTCCACTCTAGAAAAAATCATATCAATATTTCTATCACTTTTAAACATATCTATTGATTTTTCAATAAAAAATTTATTTCCAAAAAGATCATCATCTGTAGCAAATATTACATAATCACCAGTTACATATGACAGTGCATATTTTGCATTTAATAAATAACCACTTTGTTTAGTGTTTTTTATATATTTTATAAAAGGAAAGTCATTTTTTATTTCTTTTGTATTATCAGAAGAACAATCATCACTAACTATTATTTCAAGATTTTTATAAGTTTGTTTTGCTAATTCTTTTAATGCAAACTTTAATAAACTATATCTATTATAAGTTGTAATAATTACACTAACTAAAGGATTTGATTTTTTCATAAACTTCTTCAACACTAATTTTAGACATTCTATCTTTATCTATTACTTGAGAGTTATAAAAAAAGACCTCTTTTGAACTTGTTGGACCAAACATAGCAACAACTTGCTTCCCTAATGCTAAGGCGATATGAAGACCTAAACTATCATTTGTAACAATAATTTTATTTGTATTTATCCAATCAATATATTCATATAAGTTTGCTAAACCTTCTTGCCATGAAACTGTTAAATTGTCATTTTTTAGTTTATCTTCTAACTCTTCCCAATTCTCATCAGCCCATGCTTTTTCTGGAAATTTTGCACCTACTTTATAATTAAACCCAATATCATTTATCTCTTTAGTTTTAGGCTTATAACCTAATACATATGGTTGATGTTGCCAAGTTCCACCAACCATCTCTATTAAAACCTCTTGCCAAATTTTATTGTTATTTTTCTTTATCTCATGTTTTGTACACAAATCTAAAGCATACTCACTTCCCTCATATACATTATATGAACCATTTAGTTCATCAAATCTAAAGCCATATTTTTTCCAAGCATTAATACGATTTGTAATAGCACAAAGTCCTGCTATTTTTTCAAGATTTATAACTATATCAAAACGCTCTTCTAATAATTGAAAACCTACAAAACTATCCCATATTAATATTCTATCAATATATTCATTATCTTTTAAAAGTGCATATGGTGCTTCATCAACAAGCCATGTGATTTTTGAATCAGGATATTGCTCTTTCAATGTTGGCAAAATTGGTGTTGTTCTTAAAACATCTCCTAAAGAACTAAATCTACTAATCTCTTCATCTAAAGTTTCTGAAAAGCCTAGTTTTATTATTAATATTTTCATATTAATTTTCCTTCATATAAAATTGATTAATTTTCTTACATATATATTCTATTTCTTCATTAGAAACATTTGCTAAAGGTAAAGTTAAAATCTTTTTTACTAGTTTTTCACTTTTAGGTAAATGATACTTATTAGATTTATATGTTTTATTTTTATGTATTAATTTAGGATAATGTATTTTAGTCTCAATCCCATTATCCAATAAAAACTGTTGTAATTCATCTCTTTTTTTTACTTTTACAACAAAGATATGATAACTATGTAATTTAATTTCTTGTTCATATTCAATAAGCTCTAAGTGTTTCACTTTTTTTAAATTTTCTATATACTTTTTAGCCTTTTTTATTCTTTCACTAATAATTGCATCTAAATATTGTAATCTATAATTTAATACAGATGCTTTTATAGTATCCAATCTTGAAACTCTTCCAAATACAACTTGAGAGTCTCTATCTTTTAATCCATTATTTCTTAATTGTAAAAGCTTTTTTGCAATACTCTTTTGATTGGTAGTTATTATTCCACCATCTCCAATACCACTTAAATTTTTTAAAGGATGTAAAGAAAAGCAACCAACATCACCTAAAACACCAGTCTTCTTTTCTTTATAAATACTCCCAACACTTTGAGCAGCATCTTCAATTACAACTAAATTATATTTTTTTGCAATTTTATTTATCTCATCCATGTCACATGACAAGCCCATCAAATGAACAGGCATAATTGCTCTTGTTTTCGAAGTGATTGATTCTTCAATTTTTTGATAGTCAATTAATAAATCATCTTCTATATCAACAAAAACTGGTTTTGCACCTGCCATTACTATTGCATTTGCTGTAGCAATAAATGAATTTGATACAGTGATAACTTCATCATTTTTTCCTATACCATAAGCAATTAATGCCAAGATTAAAGCATCTGTTCCAGAAGCTACTGAGATAGCATATTTACTTCCACAATATTTTGCAAAATTCTTTTCAAAGAGTTCTACAACTTCACCACCAATAAAATCTCCCTTAAAAAGTACCTCTTTAATTAAAGGAGAGATATTTTTATTATATTCATCTTCACTAACTGATAAATTAATATATTTTATATTCATAATTAACCTAAATAAAATTTATATGATCATTAGGATGTTTTAAATCCCATAAGTAATTATTAATTTGATGATGACGACAACTAGGTTGACAATTATTTTTATCAATACAATTATTTATATAATCTATAGCATCTTTTTTCTTTTTAGATTCCCAAATATCTTGTAAACTATTTTCAAATATATTCCCCAATACAAACTTTTCATCATGTTGATATGCAAAACATGAAAAAAGATTTCCATCCTCACGAATATATAAAATATATGGTAATCCATAACATTTATTATATTTTCTATCTTCTAACAATATTTCTGGGCTTCTAACAATCATATTGAATTTATCCGAATTATATTTTACACTTAACTCAAATAAATTATTCATTACCTTTTTATCAGGGAATGTTTTTTCTAACTTAAACTCATTCTTTTCATGAGAATAAAAGTGTTTCACTACAAAATAATCAACACCAATTGACTTTAAGCGTTTTACTAAACTCTCAATCTCTTCACAGTTTTCAGGAATTAAGATAAGCTGAACCCCTATAGTAATATTTTTATTTAGCTTTCTTTTCCAATTTGACATTTTTTCAATATTACTTAAAACTAAATCAAAATCACTCTCTTTTGTTTTATGTATTTTTGCATATGATTCTTTATTTGTTGCATTAAAAGAGAAACGAATCCAAGTCAAAGTCTCAACTAGTTTTTTTATATCATCTTCTTTCAATAATGCACCATTTGTACTCATAGCAACATCTAATCCTAAATCTTTTGCATGTAAGATAGCAGGAATAGTCTCTTTATTCAATGTAGGTTCTCCTATTCCAGCAAATACTACACTTTTCGCACCTATAGATTTCACTTCATCAATCAATGTATACAATCTATTATTATCTTCAAATCTACCTTTATGCCCTAAATAATTGTAATGGCAAAAAGTACACTCATGATTACAATATGCAGTAGGTGATATCTCTACATAAATCGGTTTTGCTTCTTTCCCCTGGACAAAATCATTTATTGCATCAATATGATAATGAAATTTATGGGAATCCAAATTAAACTTATCTTTCACATCTATACCTATATAAAATTCGTATGTTCATTAGGATTTGGATTTACAATAGATTCTAATTTTAAATTTATTCCATGTAATTTACACCCTTGAGGACAAGATTTCAAATCAATACTATCAACTTTTTTTAAATGTTCTTCACTCATCCATATCTCTTCAAATTTATTTTCATAAATATTCCCTATAGTAAACCCTCTTCCTTTTAAATTTCCACAAAACTCTACGTTTCCATTTTCATCAAAATAGGGAGACAACCAAATTGCACGACAAGTATCATATCCTCGAGAAGAATCTTTTTCATATACCAATGCATTAAGCTGCCAATCTTTCCAATACACTTTAAAATTCTCAGTCTCTTTTAATTTTGCCTTTTTTAACATCTCATAAGTTGTTTCTGATTCTACTGTATTTTCTTTATGTTCATCATTTAATTCATTTTTATAAACAGGCTTATATGCTAGATAATCAACATTTAAACTCTTATAAAGATCTGCTGCCTTTTCTATATCCTCTAAATTATCTTGATTAAAAGCAAACTGCACTCCTACAGTTAAATTTTTTTCTTTTTTTTGAACTACCTTTTCTATATTTGCTAAAACTAAATTAAAATCATTTGTTAAATGTGTCTCTTTATGTTTCTCTGAACTACCTGCATCAACACTAAATCTTACAAATCTACAATACTTAGCAATAGAATCTGTTATACTATCCTTTTTCCACGCACCATTTGTAAATAACCCTATATCATAACCTAAATTATTAATATCCTCTAAAAACTCAGAAAACTCTGGATGTAATGTTGGTTCACCATCCCCCACAATTGTAATTGCTTTTGCACCAAATTTTTTTGCAGATGAGAGTGCTTCCATAAATTTTTTTCTATCAGCATTAATTTGATGTTTTATATCTTTAGCATAATCTATATAACACCAAGTACATTTATGGTTACAATAGTTTGTCAATCCAATTGTAATGTGAATAGGATAAGTCTTTCCCATTTTAAACAATTCATTAATTTTTTCATAATGAAAAATTAATTTTGATGAAGCATCAAGTATCACTATTATCCTTTCTTATTACATAATTACCTAAAACCAAAATATCTAATCCACTAGTAAAAAAAGTTTTTACAGCATCTTCAGGGCTACATACAACTGGTTCTCCTGCAACATTGAATGATGTATTAACCAATAAAGGGATTCCTGTTTTTTCATAAAAAGCTTTAATCAAGCTATAATATTTATTATTTGTGTTTTTTGAAACCGTTTGAAGTCTTCCTGTAAAATCTCCATGAACTATTGCGGCTACTTTATCTCTATATACTTCTTTTACAGTTAATATTTTTTCCATATATGGTGATTCTATATAATCTTCAAAATACTCATCTGCTTTTTCTTCTAAAATTGAAGGGGCAAAAGGACGAAAGGGTTCACGATATTTTATTGCACTATTTAACTTATCTTTCATTGAAGCTTTTTCTGGATTTGCCAAAATGCTTCTATTTCCTAATGCTCTTTGACCAAACTCCATTTTACCTTGGAACCATGCGACTATAGATTCATCTATTAAAGCATTTGAAACTACATCAAAAAGTTCTTCATCTTCAAAATAGTTCGCTTTTATTTTAAACTTACTTAAAATTGTTTCAATCTCATCATTATTATATTCTAGACCAAGATATGATTGTAAATTTGGCAATTTAATATTATGATGATATAAAACTGAACCTATACTATTTCCAATATCATCAGGAGCAAAAGAGATATGTAAGTTTTCATAAGGTGTTAACTTTTTTATCTTTCCATTTAAAAGACCATTCATAGCAGTTCCACCTCCATAACAAAGATTTGTTATAGATGGATATTGTGTATTAAGCCAAGTTAATAATTCTAATGCTTTTTCTTCAAAAACTTTTTGTGTTGCTGCTGCAATATCATAAACCTTTTGTTCATTTTCTTCATAATTACAAGGCTCACCTAATAACTCTATCATTTTATTTGAAAAATAACCTTGAGTATCAAAATTATAAAAATTGAAATAATTTAAATCAAGTTCTAAATCACCTTCTGATACATGAATTAATTTATTTATTTGATTATAATATTTGTTTTCATCTCCATATGCTGAAGCTCCCATTACTTTCCATTCATCTTGCTCAGGATTAAATTCAATAAACTCAGTCATTGCAGCATAAAACATTCCCAAAGAATGAGGGAATTTGTGCTCTTTTAATATTCTTAATTTATCATTTTCATTAACTGCAAGTAATGTTGAAGTTTCTTCCCCATATCCATCAGCTATAAATATTGCACTGTTATCAAAACCTGAAGTATTATATACCATTCCAATATGTGCAAAATGATGATTTACAAAAGTAAATTTTACCTCTTTATTTTTATATTTTATAATTTGAGAGGAAACATCAATTTCTTTATCTTCAATTCTTGGTAAAATTGCATTTATATTAGAGTATAATCTTTGCATAGGGTGAGCAGTCCATCTAGAAAAACCTGCTCTATATCGTGATGATGCATTTATATACGGATTCCATGCTATAATATATTCGTCAACATCATCATAAGTAGCACCTATTTTTTTCAACCCTTTATCTATTGCATTAAAAGGAAATTGATTATCAAACTTTATTCTACTTAAGCGTTCTTCTGCAGATGCAAAAACTAGACTATTATCTTTAAAAATTGAACATGATGAAAAATATCCCGTATTATGTATTCCGATAACTAGCATAACAATCCTAAATAATTTTTTCTCTATATTGTGGGAAAAACTGATTTCCAAATCTTTGAGTTAGATTAATTAACTCATTGTATATTTTAGTATTATAAACCTTATATCCTATATAATAAGGTACTGTCTTTTTTGAAAAACGTTGTTTAAAGTTATATACTCCATCACGCCCTCCTCCTAAAAAGAACATAGTCTTACCTTCCTCTTTTAATATCAATGCCACTTCATGAAATAACATTGCATTTGCATCTAATACTAACTTATTAGTTATTGCCCCTCCAAGGAAATAGTATGATTTATCTATATCATCAAAAATCATAATTGTCGAAACCAATTTATCTTCTATATATATTCCATATAATCTAGCAATATTTTCTTTAACTAATGAATATAATACCTCTTTATCAAAGAAATAGTAAGCGTGTGCTTTGTTACGTTTCATTGATTCAATATATAAAGGATAAAAGTCCTCAATATCAACAAGTTGTACCTTATAATCCATTTTTTTAATACGATTAATATTTGATTTTCTTCCTCTTGAATAATCTTTCCAGAAATCGTGAGAAAGATCTATATATATTAACTCATTAATCTTTTTAATCTCTATAAATTTTTCTATAATATCAAAATCAAAATTGTACATTGGAGCAAACCGAATAAATAAACTAATAATTTGATTTTCTTCACACCAAACAGAAAAAGCTTTAAAAAAAGATTCTAAAACTAATGGATTAGAATATTCTATGCCACCATAATCAAAAGGACTAATTAAATCAAAATACTTTCCTCTATCTAAAAAACTAATTTTGTCAGATATATCTCTTTTAATAAAATTAAATTTGACAAATTCTTTACCTTCTTTAAAAGAAAAAGTTCCAGACACTCCACCTTCAAAGCTTTCTACTATATTTGAATACCTTCCTGAAAAATATAACATATTTTATAATCTTTTAACTCCACAACAAACCGCTATTAAATAATGTGCCATTTTAAAATATCCAGTATGAACTACTTCATCATTTGAAGAAAAAATAAATACATTATTGAAATATTCTAATAATAAACTCTTTAAATCATCTCCTGTTTTACAATTTACATGTCCTTCTTTATTAATTTGAGAAGTATAGTTTTGACTTTCTAAACTAGGAATGCCAATAATACATACACTATCCCTATCTTTTAAACAATTAATCACTCCATGAATAAACTTCTTTTCATCTTTTGGTAAAATATGTTCAAAAACATCCATAGAAAAAACGGCATCATACTTTTCATCTATTTTATCATCAATCACATTCAATAATTTGAATTTAATCTCATTATTATTTATCTGCTTACAATAATTAATCCACAAAGGATCAAAATCAGTACAAGTTAAGTTTTTCACTTCATCTTTTACTATTGTACTACCAAAACTATCACCACAGCCTATTTCTAATACATCATTTTTTCCAGAAAGCATTTTCGCAATAAACTTATATCTAGATAGCTTAATTGCCATCATTTTAGGATCATGACGAGCCATATAAGAGGACATCGGACCTAATATCACAGCACCATTTTCTTTAAATTCATCAATAAATATCCCATATTGTGGTTCTTTTGTCATCTTTTTTTCCTTTTAAATTTCTTGCAGAATCTTTGATTTAGGATAAATAGTATTATCTAAAGAATATCCAAAGTAGTTCATTTCATTTTCTAAATACTTAAAAATTCTTTCAAACTTATCATTAATAATAATTTTTTTTGATTTTTTTAAATTCTCAGACATAAGAATACCTCCCTCTTCTATAACCTCATCGTAAAACAATTCATTTAATTTTTTATTTATTTGATCTTTATTATATTGTACATTTGAGAAATCCAATATCAATTTCATATTTTCATAAGGATTATCTAAAAAATCCTCAAAACATAAAAATAGAATATTATCTTTATAGAACTTTTTAAAATATTCTTGATATAAAAAAAAACTCATTTTAAACAAAACAGCATTTTTTAGTAAAATATCATTAGAATATCTTTTAAAATCTTCTAAATACACTTTTGGCATTTTGATTTTTAGTAATGTGCATGATTCTAAAATCATTTCTTTAATAATATCCAAATCTTCGGAATCATTCAAAAAAGATTGCTTTGAAGATGAATAAACAGTATGTACTGGGTTCCTAATAACAAATATTGGCTTAATTCGATTACAATACTCTAAAGAGCTTTTATTTAACACTTGGTATAATGGCAATTTATAAAATAATTTATCTACCTGTTTATAATCAAATTTATATTTAGAAAATTGATTCTTTATATCATAATCACTATATTCATTAATTATATAGGTTGAAATTTTAATTTCAGTATAATTATTCATTAAAAGTTTTATCTGCATATCAGTTGTTAAACACATTATATTATTATATTTTCCTAACTGATTCCTAATTAAAGTAGTACCTGCACGACCAATTAATCCATATAATCCAAATTCATTAATCAGCATAATTCTCGACCTCTATAATGTTAATACCATTTAATTGAACTTCATCCAAACCTTTTTGATTAGGACCTTTAATAATTATACTTACAATATTTGACTTTTCTTTTAAAAATTTATTTCTAGAAATAATTGGGATTTCAGTATTACCATATAATTCACTCTTATTAAAATCATCAATAAAACATTCTATTTCTAAATTTAGCTTTTTGCAAACCTCATAAGCAATTTTTCCTGCATTTGCTGTACCAAAAATTGCAACTTTTTCTTGTTTGTCTTTTATTGCTTCTTTTATTTTTGTATATATTTTATTTAAAAATGTACTATATGTTTGAAAAAAGAAATCATTATTAACTCTTCTTCTAGATTTTATTTCACTAAAAAGTGTGTTAGAAGTAATTGTTCTTGAAAGTATATTTATACTATGATATACGTCCAGTTTATTTTCCAATAATTGTAAAATATCATTAGTATATTTTAAATCTAGGATTACAATATTTTCAATATCTTTACTCTTTAAATAGTCAATGCTAAGAAATTTTACATTATTTATCTGAACATCATTTAAATCTTCACCATAAGAAATAAAACCAAAAATATTTTTTAGATCAAAGTACTCAAAAGCCTCAAAAAATAAATTTTTATTTCCAATAAAAACTGTTTTTTTATTATTAAATTTTTTAAACTGTTTTTTTGCATCCACTTCAAACTTTTGAAGATAATATTTTAGTGTTTCTTCAATCTTTATTTTAGATTTTTTTATTAACTTTTCATCAATATAAACATTACCTTTTTTAAAAACAAGATATCTTGAGCACGATCCATGTACAGGAATATTATGTTTCACTATTAAATCATCAATTAAAGTATATGAAAATCGTTGAAAAAGGTACTCCAAACTCTCTTTTGAATAATACACCTTATGAGTTTCCCCTACAAAAATATCCTCTACAGATCTTATTATAGCATCTTGCGTAAAAACTGCATCCATAAAAATATGTCCAATTCCAATTAAAACTATACCCTGATTATTTAATAATTGATTAATTTTTTGTAAAGTATCTGTTGTATTAGCTACACAATAAAATGAATGATTAAATAAAATTGCATCAAACTTCTCTAAACAATTAAAACTAATCAAATCTGAGCAAAATATCTTATTACAATCAAATAACTCTTTTGCTAAAGAAACCATTTGCTTATCAGGTTCTATAGTTGTAAAATCAAACTTACTAAAAGTTGTTGCATAACCACAAGAACCAACATCTAACCACTTTTTATAATTTTTGAATTTTTTACTTAAAACATTATCTCTTAAAAAATCATATTTAGGAACTTGCGATAATTTGATATGCTCTAATAATCCGTCTTTCTCCTCATGGGAAAGTCTCATTTGACTATAATACCTATCTCCATCTTTTTCAAAATCAAACTCTTTTATTGGTAAAGCATTTAACGTCCCACATTTATTACATTGATAAAGAGATTCATCTTCAACTATAAATTTTTCATTCTTTACTTTTTTAAATTGAGAAGTTACAACTTGAAACTCTTTTCCATTACATGCAGCACATACATTTTTATTCATTATTTAACCTTATAACTTTTTAATTTGTTTATAATATATCTAAAAAGCATAATTCCTCTTTCGAATGAGATTTTCTTAATTTAATTTTATTTAATCGATGAAGATTTAATTGTCTTGTGTATAAAATATTATCATACATCGAAAACTCAATAAATTTTGCAATAAATTTATACCCCTTATATTCTTTATGTTCATATAAAAACTGGATATCTTTAATATTAAATCCTGCATATTTCCCATAAAAATCCATACAATATTTAAGGTAGTTTTCTTTATTAAAAAGTTTTTTATCAAACTCTTCATGATTCTTAGAGTATTCTACTGCAATTTCTTCTCTTGTTTTATGATATGATTCATCTAATACATTTATCAGCATTACATCATAATCATATAAAAACTCAAAAGCATCGTATTCAAAGAAATATAAATAAAAATCTAAACATTTAATATATTTAAATCTATTAACTTCTTCAAGAAATAAAAATCTCTCTTGATCATTTTTTGATAAAGTTAACACATAATTTTTAAGATTTATATTAGTATCAACACTAATATATTTTGTATCAGGTAGATTCAAAACAATATTTACTACTAACTCAATATGTTTATGATCAATCAAAGTATCAGAACTAATTAAATATTTTTCTTTGATTCCTAAGTTTTTTCGATATTGAATTCCATCAACTATAGTTGCACTTTTCCTTTTAATCAATGAATCTACTATTTTAATGTAATCATGCTTATTCATAATATAAACTCCCTTATAAAAGCTTCTAATTTGTCTTTTTTAGATATTAAATTATTATGTTTATTAAATGTAACTATGTTATCTTTAATAACATTTATTCCAGTATCATTTATAATATGACTTAAATTATTTAAATCTCCATTAATTACTTTTCCTATTCCTGCTGCTTCTATTAAATATTTCGAACAATCTTTTTCATCTCCAATATATAATATAGGCAAATTTATTGCTGCATATGTAAAAATTTTTGTAGGTATAGTATATAAAAGATTCTGATTTATTTTTTCAATATCCTTGCTTAAATCATTTAAAATTAATCCCCAGTCATAAATACCATTAATCTCTGGTAATAATATGTCTAGTGATTTTCCTTCAAAAGTTTTAAATTTATCTGAATTTATATATTTACTATAAGCTAAAGCATGTTGTTCATAACCTTTTGAATAATATAAATCTATACTAAATCCTTTATCAATAAATTTTTTAAACAACTCCTCTAAAAAAATAGAACTATAAAGTTTATTATCATAATTTTTAGAATGAATTGTACCAATGAATAATAATTTTTTTCCATTTGACACGGTGGGCTTTAAACTATATTGTCTTTGATAAGGAGGAAAATAAAGGTTTGGAGTTTGATAATTTTTTGCCCATGAAAAAGGAAGTTCTCCATGCCTATGGATTATTACATCAACTATATGTTGACTTTGTATAAGTTTTGCAAAGTAATACTCTGACTCTACATAATCTAAACTCCAATTATGATTAAAAGCTAATAGTTCTCTATATTTATATGAACATAAATGCCATATATAATCAGTCATATTTAAAATCATCTGTACATTTTTAAAATGTTTTTTCAAACAATAAGATAATCCATATCCATCCATTATAATAGGGATAAAGAATATAATAGCTTTTTCATTTCTTTTAAGTTTTAAAAAAAGTATTGTTATATCTTTTAATCTACTATTTATATGTCCATAATTAACTTTAATTGATTTATTTACTTGATTATTTTCAACAATAACATTACAATCTAAAACATCTTTAATAATATTGACCTTATCATTTACATCAGAATAATAGTTTTGTCGTACAAACATAATTCTTTTATTTTTATCTACTAAAGACTGAATATTTGACCTATGAAAATTTTTAAAAAAAATTAAAAATTTTAAAAATTGATAATTTGAAATTGTTTTATGAATTAAATTATCAAACCTATCAAGTTCGACAAAATCTCCAAATTTATATACTTTGAAATATAAATTTTTAGGGATTTTCTCAATAATTATTTTTTCAAATTTTTTTGATGTAATTATTATATAATCCATTTCGTAAAATTTATTGCTATCAAATAAATAAAAATTATCCATATCCTTTTTCACATCATCAAAATAAAAAAAATTAGGGGACTGAAACTGTTCTGAGAATTCTTTTATAAAATTACCTGAAGGAATAAATGCAATTTTTTTGTTTTTCATAGAAGATAAATGAAATAACTCATAAAAAAAAGCACTATAACGATTTGAAAAAATTTCTTGATTTAAAAAAAAATTCTT
Organism: Halarcobacter azotofixans (SeqCode); assembly: GCA_048571215.1. Classification (GTDB taxonomy): domain Bacteria; phylum Campylobacterota; class Campylobacteria; order Campylobacterales; family Arcobacteraceae; genus Halarcobacter; species Halarcobacter azotofixans. Next base: position 3,482,448 of record CP182352.1, on the reverse strand, counting down.
AAAATGTATCAACCATGACTGTATATATTTATAATGCATTTATTTCAACTGTTTATAAATTTCATTTAGTGTATTAAACGAGTGATAAAAATGTTTTTCTTTTAGTAAAAATAAACTTTCTTCAAAAATGTTTTCCCACTCTTCTATTTCATTTAATAATCTCTTATTTCTGAATATATCCTCTTGATCCACATTAACACCATAAGGTTCTAACTTAATAAATGCTGGTTGTATATTATGTTCAATACACCACTTAACATATTCTAATAAGCTTTTAACACTACTTTTCATCATAATTGAAGGTGATTGAATTTGCCAATTTAAAGAAGGATTTTTAATCTTTTCCTCTTTATACATCTCAAGAAAATCTAAAATATTTTTTTCCACTTTATTCCAGTTTGCACCTTCTCTAATATACTCATAATTTTCACCTATAGTGTCTAAACTAAAACTAATTATAATATTCTTCAACTTTTTTAATTGGTCAAAATATCTATGAATTAAAGTTCCATTAGTAATAAATAAGAACCTTACATTCTCAAAATCTTTCGAAGCAAAAATTTCTAATATTTCTTTTGCATTCTTTATAGCAAAAAATTCACCTCCTAAAAGACTTATATCTACTGCTTTTTGAAAGTTTTTCTTGTTATCTAAAATAACAGAAACAGGTAGTTCATATTTTAACTTATTGTACTCCTCTTGATTACACATAATACAATTAATATTACATTTATAACTAGTAATAATCTCATATCGAATAGGATATGAATCTAAAACTTTATTCTTCATCCAATAGTTATAAATTACTTTATTTACATTTTCTTGTTGTTCTTTGTTAAGAGATAAAAAATCAAAGATATAAGGAAAAAACTGTTCAAAATATAAATTATGACACTTACTACAATTAGCTTCAGTATCTTTTGTTGTAAGTACATCTCTTACTTTCTGGAAAGGTTCACTACTCCATTCTTTTAATATATTAAGTTTACCTGTATTTTCATCCCAAGTCTGTTTTTCTTGAGTATGGGAATAACCACAACACCACTCCAAAGTATTTCCACGAATGTACATATTGTACCATGGCCAAGCACACCTAACTTGTTGTTTATCAATTTTAAAATTTTTATTATCTGTATTTATACTGAATATTTCAAAGCTTTCTAAAATAACTTCTTTAAAAATATCTGCATATATAAACTTAATCAATTTTTTATCAATGTCATTATTTTTTAGATACTCTTTCATTTTCTCTTCAAATTGAATATAAAGCAATGGAAATTTATTATAAATAATTGAAACAATTGACAAATCAATAACATAGATACAATTATCATCTTCAATTTTATTTACATAATCTTCAAAAGTAGTGATATCTTTAATAACTAATATATTTGATTCACCTTCAATAAAGTTTATATTAGGATTTAAATAATTTGATATATAATAAGATATTTTATTTACTAAATCAGGTTGACCTTCTACTTTTAATTTTTTTGCTGTCATTAAATAGCTAACTTTTTCTAGCAGACTCATACTTATTACCTTTCTTATATCTTATTCAATTTATATAATGTCAATCCATCATATTTTACTAATTTTTCATAAATTTTATCTTCATGCAAAGAAGAAGATATAATAATTACCTCGTTTTTTATCTTCTCTTCTATAAAAGGTTGAACTTTAATACCCTTTATTTTAGTTCCAACTTTTTCTATATTCTCATCATAAATAGTTTCAATACCTTTTAAGGAAGATAATAATGAACATAATATAAGAGTATCATCTCCTGCAGCATATAAAGACACTTTTGTATGTTTGACTAAGATTGTTTCAACTTTCTTTATTTTTTCTTGAAGTTCTTTAATCTGAAATATATTTGTTTCTTGATTAAAATTTAATATATCAAAGAGGTTTTCTATCAATTTTAATACCTTAAAAGGATTAGATTCAATACTTGAATTCTCTTTTAATTGTTCAAAACTATATAATACATTTTCATAATAAATCTTAATATTTTTATCCATATCTGACTTGACTATTTTCTTCAAAATTTTTATAAAATTTTGAAGGATATCTAAATAAGTTGTAAAAGGGTTATTCGATGTGATTATTTGAACTTTTAAATCCTGAATATTGGGAATATAATCACTATTTTTTATTAAAAAAAGTAACATCATACCCAAAGAGTTAAATTCTTCTAAAGTTTTTTCATTTAACTTTTCTTCATTAAAATAAAGAATACATGTAGAATCTAAATTATCTTGATATTGGACATCTATATTCTTAATACGTGAAGCTTGTTCAAAAATATTAAACATACTAACATAATATTTTGACAAATCTTTTTTATTCTCTTTACTATCAATTGAATACATAAAAAAAACTCTAGAATCTAAAATCTTCTTTTGTTTATTTTTAGTACTAGACTTATTGACATAATCTCCATCATCAAAAGTAGAATCAGGAGGTATAAACATTCCCTTTTTTTTAGGGAGAACCAAAAATGGATGTAGATAACATAACTTTAATAACATCTGATTTTTTTCTTTCAAAAATAGATTACCATTTGGTAAGAAAGGTTTAGAGTCTATTAAAGACTTTGATGAGGCTATATGTAATCTTTTTGATGATAAAGAAGCCAAACTAAATCCATCAATGTTAATTATCCCTTCATCAATTACATCAAGTTGTTCTAAACTTTCATACAATTCTTCTTCATTAATATGTAAACCATATGCATAAACAACCTGTGTTGAATCATCAATAAGTTTAACTACATTAGAAATAGACCCATCATAAAAAATATTATCAGGCATAATAAATGAATAAATAATCTCTCTATCTTTCGATAATTTGATTGCTCTATTATGTGCTTTTGTCATTTTCTTAAAATGATTTTGACACCTAAACTCACTACTGTAAGCTTCTTCTTGCAATAATATATCATCAATAAACTCTAGGTTTACCTCCATGAGTTCAGTTAACTTTTTATAGTATTTATTTTCAATAATTGTTTCACTTTGAGCTTCTTCTGTACAAATTGTAAAAATATTATTCTTATTATCTAAAAAGGGTAAGTTCTTTGAAGCTAGAAGACTGGGTAGACAAAACTTAAGAAAAAGTTCAGTATAACTTTCACCCCACACAGGAACAATAAAGTGTATCCCTAGTTTATCATACATTATTATTCTCTATCCAATCTATAAATGTATCTATATTTTTATCAATACTAAATAAATCTCGATATTGCTGAGTTACATCATAACGCTTTTGCCAATCTATAGTATCAACAATTAATTTAAAGTTATGAACTTCAGGCTCTTCAATAGGAATAAAATATTCACTTGGAAATTGATATGTAACATGTACAACCATTTTATTAATAAACATTGGAAGACCAGCTGAAGCTATAGCCAACAAACTTGAAGATACTGTTGTTAATCTAAACATCATAAGCATCTCTTTAAAATCAAGTCTTGAAGCACTATTTATCATGTTTAAAACTTCAAAGCCATTATCCATTATCCACCCTGCATGATATTGACTAATCTCTTCAATCAACTCAGATTGAGAAACAATTGATTCATGATTATGAAAATAAGCTTTTTCACTATCTGTCAAAATCTCTAAAAACTCTACTATTGCATTATTGTTCACATAATTATGTACATGTATCTTTTGAGATAAAATTTTTTTAAGCATTTGTGTTGAGTCACGTAACTTATCATCCATTCCACCTATAATTACCATATGAAATTCATCATCATTAATCTTAGGCTTTAACTTAGATACATACTCATTATAACGATAAAATGAAATCATAGGCTTATTAACATCTAATGCATATCTAATTGAACTATGAACTTCTTTTGTATTTGAATTACAAATCAAGCCATCACTACTATTCAAAACCTCTTTATATAATCTAAAATAAGAATCAACATCTTGATGGTTTTTCATTACAGAATGAATAACATCGTATAAAAACAAATACTTTTTTGACTCTATAATTTTTAACAAAAACAAAACAAAAGCAAAGTTAACCCTAGCTTTGCTTGCATCAAAAGATGGAATCAAGAATGAGATATCATTAATAACTACAGGGCAATTTTTCAACTGCTTTGCAATATAAATTAACTCTAGTAATTCTAACTGAAAAGTATTTTTTATATTAAACTCATTAATATTACTTCCTGGTTTTGCATAACATAGATAACTGTTTCGAGTAAGAATAATCGGTTCATACCCCTTCTCTTCTAAAGCTCTATAGGTTGGACCATAATTATTAAATAAAAGACCATTTATAGATACTATTGGTTTCTTTGAATTTTTTACTAAATCTAATATTTTTTCTACTTTATGATTATTAAAAGGCTTTTTCATTAACTTATCAAAAATATTAGTATCTAATTCAATATATTTCTTTACAACATCATAAATCCAAAAAATATTTTCATTAGATTCCACTTTATTTAATAAATTATCTCTAACTAAATCTCGATAAGAAATAATAAGTACTAAATCAAATTTTTCCCTATTAATAATATCAGTAGAATGAACTTCATATCCATTAAGTGTCTCACCCTCTTTATAATCATCACATAAAAAAAGCTCATACTCTTTAAAAACCTCTATTATATTTTCTAAATAAGTGTTACATGGATAAATTACAATCTTCTTCATATTTTTGTTTTGAATTAATGCTTTAACTGCATACATAAAACTATTTTTATCATGCATTAGCATCGAATTAAAATAACTTCCATCATGTGCAAACTCAATTTGCTTGATTACTTCATTTTCATCAAGTCCATTAGTTCTAAAACACTCTTTTAAAGTACTTATCAATTCTTCAATAATTTTTTTAGACAATTTTAACCCCTAAGCTACTAATTGCTTTTCTTATATTTAAATAGATTAATCATTAAATGCCTTATTAAAAGATATAAAGGTTTGACCTCTACCAAACATAGGTTGAAGTAATGTTAAATTTGAAACATCTTTAGCATCAATATTTTCTTTGGATTCTACAAGCTGTTTTAACTCCATAAGAATTTTACATAAATGAGGATCAAATTTATTCAGTAATTTCCCAATAATATCAAAAATATTTATTAACTCTGATTTGGAATACTCTCCATCCTTTTTTTCCAATGATTTTATAATTAAAATAAGTTCTCTTGTTCGTATAGAGAGTTCCTTATTAATTGCTTTATCTTGCTTATCATATACTTTTTGACAATCTATAAAATTATGTCTAAGTTCATCAAACTGTGTTATAAAATATTTATTAAATTCAATGGTCGAAGTTGGTAATGCTTTATACCATCGATAATCTTGAAAAATATTTGGAGAAGCTCCATAAAAAAAATATTGTTCCTTAAAATATTCTATCGCATCACTAACACTGAATGTATGATTATATATTGCATCACATATTAAATCTGCACACCAATCATCATATCTTCTTGTCATCCCTTTTAAAGTATCAAGGTGTGAACTAAATGCACTAACTAAAATTTCAAGTTGTTGATTAAAATTTGCTTCATTTTTAATAAGTTCATTTGACAAATAACGTCTGAGTATTTCAAAAAACATTGAAATTTCATCAGCAGAGGTAATAATTAATATTCCACCATCTGCAACCTTATTTGATAACTGAGATAAAAACTCATCTCTATTTGGTAATCCTTGAATTAGACCTTCACATATCACAATATCAAAAGTTTCATCTGACTCAAATGATTCTAGGAAACAATTGTAAAACTCAACATTATTAGAAAAACCGTATTTTGAAAAATTAGCTTGTAATTCTTCATACCCCGTTTTGTTTGGCTCAACAAAGACATATTTAGAAGGTTCAAAAGTATAAGTTGCAAGTGCATTATATCCACCTCCAGGTCCAACTTCTAAAACCTTTTTCCCTTTAAAAAAATTAGGTAATACTCCCAACTGTCTATATAAACTACTACGTCTTTTGATATGTTGATTAAAATCATCAATATTTTGTCTTACAGGAGAAATATTATTTTTTTCATAAAACTTAACATATTCATTCATTAAACTGCACCTTCTAAACTTATAATTGACCCTGCAACTTGCATACTGTTTGTTTTAAAGATTGAGCTAATAAAGGGAGCAATTTCATTAGGTTTTGCAAAACGTTGCAATGGCATTTGAAGCTTTCTTTGTTGATATTTTTCTGGTTCAAGTAAACGCTTTTTATCCCATTCACTACCTTCATGATCAAGAATTCCAGGTAAAACTGCACAAATTCGAATCCCATCTTTTGCATAAAATCGTGCAGTATTTTTTACATAAGTATTTAAAGCCCCTTTACTTATAGCATAAGCAGGTGCTGCATTACCATTATATCCTGAACTAGAACCTATATGAATAATTGTTCCATATCCATTGTTCATCATTTTTGGTATCAAAAAATTATTAATATCTATTGCACTTTCTAGATTTAAACGTATTGACTTTGCCAGTGTTTTAGGAAATAAAGGTTGAATATCATTTTCAACTTTCCCTCCTAAATTATGTACTACACCAATAATAGTAATATTTTTTTCTTCCAAAAAAAATTTCAATCTGTTGACAGCATCTTCTTTTGTTAAATCATAGGTAAAAAGAAAATGTTCTTTTTCACAACTTAACTTTTCCATTGCAGCAAATAAAGATTCTTTATTTCTCCCATTTAATAAAATAGAATAACCACTATTTGATAAATCTTTTGCAATTTCTAAACCAAGTCCTCTACTTGAAGCAGTAACAAGAATAACTTCACTCATTAAACAAAACCTAAATGCTCACTATCAACATTCAAATAATCTAAAATCATTTTATTTTTTGAATTTGCTACACAATGATTATTACAATGACATTTTGGATTGATTTTAAAAAACTTATCTTTATCATTAAACCAAAATTCTTTAAAACTTTTATCTTTTATTGAACCAACTAAACCATTATCCAAATTATACGCTTTGTCTTGACAAGGATAAATATTTAAATCTGCACCAATTACAGGAAGAATTTGAGAATAAGGGCACCATTCATAATCTTTTTCAAATTTATCCTCTAAAAGATGATATGTATCATATATTTCAAATATATCATCTTGTAATTCTTCAATAGCTTTTTTAGCTTGTCTTTTAACTTCCTCATAAATTGGTTTATGATACTCATTATTTTTTGCACCATCATTATCTACAACACAGCCTGAGAGTTTAATACTATCCGCACCTGTTTCTTTTATTGTTTTTATAAAATCATATACATGTTGATAATTTTTTTGGTCAATAATAAAACTTACACCTAAAGCACATTTTCCACCATATGCTTTAAAATCTTTCATGTTTTGTAATATTTTTGAAAATTCTTTTTTGCCTGTATCTCTATAATCAGCATAACTCTCATCATCCCAACCATCTATTGATACACGAACCCAAGTACCATGTTTCGCAAAAATTTCAGCTACTTCTCCTTTTAGTTTTGAACCATTTGTCAATGATGCAAACTCTATTGGAGAATTTGCAAGTTTTTTTGCAACTTTTAACATATGTTTATATACAAAAGGTTCTCCACCACCACTAAAAGTTATTGCTTTAACTCCCATATCAATACAATCATCAATAATTTCCATCATCTTATCTTCAGGGATAAAATCTCTTTCAACCATATCTTGACCTAACTGAAGATTATCAACTTTATAAGCACAGTACCAACAGTTATGATTACAAACATTTGTTGGTTTGATTCTAATATGCAATGGTGCTTTAATATCTTTATTATCTTTTGGTAAAGAATCTATTTTTTCTTTAAAATGAAATATTTTTAACTGTGAATATTTAGACATAATTTACTCCTAACCTATTCAAAATATATAAATTCATAATCGCCAGTATAGCTATACTCTTCATATAACCATATCCACTCATTTGGTCTAAAAAAACTCTCACAAGTTAAAGCCCAACACTGTAAATTAAAAAGCTCTGTATCATTTCTATATGCTTCAACCATAATAAATTTATTTTTACCTACACGTTCAATTTCACTAATTGCTCTTTTTAATTCATAAATTTTTAAATTATGTAAAGTTCCTAAAGAGATTACTAAATCAAATTCATCATCACCAAAAGGATAAATATCTTGTGCTTTATGAATAAATAAATCATTTTTAACTTCTTCTTTTGCTTCATTTAGTCCATGTTTTGAGATATCAAAACCTTTTACCTCAATACCCGGTAAAAGTTTTTTTAATTCAAAAAGTAAAAATGCTTTTCCACATCCCACATCTAAAATCTTAGAATCATTTGTTAAGTTGTACTCTTCTATTAAATCCTTGGCAATAGGTTCCCATCTTCCATCATAAAAATAACCCCCATAGCCAAACCTTCTATCTCCATCCCAATAATCAAACTCATACTCTTTCGCTTTTTGCATACACAAAATCTTTTCATCAACCATTCTATCAATATATTTTCTTTGTGTTTTTTTATGAAGTTTATTAAATATATATAATAATTTACCCATGATTTATCTCTCTTATAATTGATTCTTTATCTATACCATACTTTTTTCTAAGATAATCACAATTCCCAATTTTATGAATGTAATGATTTGGTATACCTAATTTTTTTATTTTTACAAAAATTCCAAGTTGTATTGTTAAATCACTTAATATAGTCCCTAATCCACCATCTTTAAAATGTTCTTCTACAACAAAAATTTCATTATATTTCTCTAATATTGTTGCTACTTCTTTTTCATCAATAGGTGCAATCATAGGAAAAGAGATTATTGCACAATCATCTAGCTCTTTTGATGCTTCTAAAACTTCATCAACAATTGAACCATGAAATATAATAGCTTTTGAATTTCCATCTTTTATTATGATTGGTTTAGTGATATCAATATTGTCATCAAATACTTTTGGTTCACCACTTCTTGAAATTCTTATAAAAGTAGGATTATCTGAAGCAATCGCATAATGCATTGCTTTTTCTACTTGGATAGGGTCTGAAGGTGATATTATATTTAGATTTGGCATACTTTTAGCTATTGTAATATCTTCAATAGAATAGTGAGTCATCCCTGCAGGTGCATAAGTAACTCCAGACCCAATACCTATTAAAATCACTGGAAGATTTTGATAAGCAATATCTACTCTTACTTGTTCATAATTTCTCATTAATAAAAATGGAATAATATTATAAATAAAAACCTTATGACCACTTAGTGCTAAACCAGCTGCTAAACCTGTCATTGCTGCTTCATTTACTCCTGTATTTATATACTGAGTTGGTAATTCCTCTTGAAACTTTTCCCATACTCCAAAACCAGCATCCCCAGAGATTAAAAAGCCATCTTTGTTTGATTTACAATATTCATATACTATTTTCGCAGCACTATTTCTCATAAGCTTTCCTCTAACTCTTTTATCCCTTGATTCATAAACTCATCGGTTACTATAAAATAATGCCATTTCATTTCATCTTCCATAAATGAAACACCTTTACCTTTTATAGTATCGCAAATAATAACTTTTGGATTTTGTGATGTTTTTGATATTACTTCATCTAATGCGTTTAAGTCATGTCCATCTACTCTATATACATCCCAATTAAAACTTTTAAACTTTTCATCTAATGATTCAAAAGAAACTAACTCAGATGGTCTTCCATATCCTTGAAGATTATTTCTATCTATAAATACAGTAAGGTTATCTAAGCCCATTTTAGGTGCTAACATTGCAGCCTCCCAAATAGAACCCTCTTGAGTTTCTCCATCACCCATCAAAACATATACTTTGGAATCTAGATTTTTTAATTTTTTAGAATATGCAAAACCCAATGCTTGTGGCAATCCATGCCCTAAACTACCACTTGAAACCTCTATTGCTTCATTTGTATTTTTGTCTAAGTGAGCAGGAAGTTTTCCATTATTTTGATAATAACTAAAAAAATCATCTTTAGATAAAATAGCTTTTTCATAAAGTGTTGAATATAAAGCCATTGCCCCATGACCTTTACTCATAATAAAAATATCTCTATTTTCATCTTTATACGTTTCTATTTTTAAATGCTTAAAATAAAGTGAAGCTAAAATATCAACACATGACAATGCTGTTCCTGTGTGAGGACCTTTTGAACTATTTGCAATACGTAAAATATTTTTTCTAATATTTACTGCTATTTTTTTCATATCTTGCATCTATTATCCTAAATAAAGTTTATATGCTTAACTGTTGGGTTTTTTAATTCCCAAAGACTTCTATTGATTGCATCTAATCTACAGTTTGGCATACACTGTCCCTTACAATCAAGTTTTTTTGCTGCAAATTCTAATATCTCTTTTCTTTTATTACCTAAAACTATCTCTTCTACACTTTGCTCATGTATATTTCCATAACAAAAATCTTTGTTGTCTAAATATGGACCACAACTATACATATTTCCATCACTTAATATCACACCAAATAAAGGCAATGCTAAACAATGATTATAAGTTCTGTCATGATATTTTCTAAAAGCTTCTTTTCTTGCTATAACTTTATAACTATCTGTACTATATTTTTCTGCTTCATCCAATACTGGTTCTATCTCATCTAATGAAAAGTTTTTTGAAAACTGATAGCCTTCTTGATCATTGTGTTGAACAAAAGGCTTAATTGCTAAATAATCAACACCTAACTCTTGACCTAGTTTTGCTAAATCAATTATAGTATGTAAATTTTCAGGTAAAACAACAATTTGAAGCCCTATATCTGTTTGTAGATTATGTTCTTTTTTGTATTTGGTTGCATATTTAAGATTTTCAACTACTTTTTCAAAATCATCACTTTTATGTATCTCTTCATAATTTTCTTTTGTACCTGCATTAAAAGAGATACGAACAAAAGTTAATTTATCTAAGATCTTATTCACTCTTTTAGGAGTTAGTAATGCCCCATTTGTATATATAGCACTACTTACTTCATTTTCAAAACAAGTTATTATAAAATCATCTATATTTGGATGGATTAAAGGTTCCCCTTCCCCGGCAAACAACATCGCCTTTGTACCAAGCTTTGCAAAATCTTTTATTGATTGAATAGTTTTTTCTTTATCAAGTCTTCTTGACTGATAACCAATATAATCATAAGCACAAAAAGTACATCTATGATTGCAATGTCCAACTGGTGAATACTCAATATATACAGGATTAATGTCCTGCTCAGTTAAAAGTTTATACGTTGTTTCAAACTGATAAAAAAGTTTGTGTCCATCAAAGTCAAATTTAGCCATCTATATACTCTTCATCTTTTTCATAATTGTAGATTCCTAAACCATAATTTTCATTAGTTTTCAAATCTAATTTTTCTTCTTCAGTTAACTCTCTAATATTTTTGATATCTACAGAAGTATGCCCAAAAATTTGATGTCTATTTGTTTTTACTTTTATATCACAAGGGTTACAATGACCAAAAACATAGCAAGGTCTATGTATCTGCTCTATATCAAAATTTGGGTCTAAAATATGCCCTATAGGTGTTCTATTCTCATAAAGGTCTGAGTGACATCTAAATACATGCCCACTTGGTGCAATTATAAGTTCTGTTGTTTTACAATCACAATATTTCTCTACTTTTTGTGAAATAGCCTCAGGATATTTATAGGTTCCATGCCACTCTTTTCCATCAAAACCTAAATACTCTTTTACCCTAAAGTCTATACCCTCTTTGAGGCATTTTTCTTTTACCTCTTCAATATGTTTTTGATTTTGAGGAACCATAACAGAATAAATACCTATATAAAAACCTGCTTTATCAAATTTTTTTGCTTTTGCTATTAAATCATCTATATCATTTTCTCCAGGATGATAACTAACTCTAATAGCTGCATATTTAGCTTCTCTAGTAAATTTTTTTGGGTCAATATTGTTTATAAACTCATCCACATCAAAAACCATATTTGTAAGTAAATCAAGTTTTATATCATCATCCACACCATTTACAATATCAAAAAACTCTTTGTGTATTGTAGGTTCTCCACCTTGTAAAGTTACAGGCAAATCAAGATTTAATATTTTTAATCTATTAATTGCTTTAGCCCAATTTTTACCTGACATAGCCTTTCTTGAAACACTTTTTCTTGTTGAATTCTCTTCATTTAAATTTATACAATAACTACAACTAAGATTACATCCTAAAGAAACAAAAGCTCCTATATAGTTATAATCTTCTGGTACAATAATCTTTTTCAATTTTTTTCTCTCTTAATCTATTAAACTTACTACATATTTATTTTCATCTAAAGACACAAACTCATTTACACTCTCACCACCAGGATCTGGAAAAGTATTTAAGTATATATCAATCACTCTACCATATATTTTTGAATTAACAAACCCTGGAAAATAAAATCTATCTTCTAAATCATTCTTTTTGATAAAAGTAATAATATTACTCTTATCCCCATCACCACATGCTAAATATATTGTATTAGGATTTTGTTTTAATATTTCACATACTGTAGCTAAATAGTCATCATTATCAATTTTAATTAATCGACCTATACTTCCTAATATAACAAAATCTTCTGGATAAGTAGATCTGATTTTTTTTTCCTCTTTTTCAAACTCCATTTTTTCTTCATCATTATATTCTTTTGATATAAAAAACTTCTTCATTTCAAAATTTGATTTTTCTGGAATACTACTATGTGTAATTCTTTTATCAATGCCTTCAACATCATATTCTACATTACTTCCATGATACCAATATATTTGTTCTGATGCAGTTCTTGTAAGATATAAAAACATATACTCAACTCTTGTATGTAAACCAATAAATATATCAATATCATCTTCTATTAAAATTTCTCTACTCTTTATACATTTTTCAAGTAAAGAATAAGTTTCACTTGTATTATTAAATATTTTTTCATGTAAATTTACATATCTTAGCCCAAGTTTTTCAAACTCTTTTATAAATACAACATCACTTCCTCCAGATTCAGGGAAAGCTAAGTCATATAAGACAAACTCGTAGTTTTCATGTTGTTTTTTCATAATTGATTCCATCAAATAATACAAAACTTTCACTGTAGAGTGTCTTATAATCCTTTGCATTACAAAGGCAACTTTTTTCTTTGAAGAATCTTTCACTTTCTTTTTATTTGGAGTAATTTTATATTTTGGAATAATATGATTTTTAATATATTTTTCTAATGGTTTTTCAATCTCATCCTGAAAACGTTGATTAGCTTCATGTTTATTTGCATGAGTTCCTGAATTAAAATAGTGTAAAGGAGTGTAGTATAACCAAAAAGCAACTTCTGTTTTTTGATAATTTAAGGCATTTTGAAATAGGTGTTTTAACTCATTGTATGCAAACTGTGAAGCTTCATTATCATGATAAACTTGTAAAGATAAGTTCCATGCTTTATATAAACAATCAATTTGCATATTTTCATCCAATAATAAAAACTTATTATTAAAAACATATTCGATAAAATAAGTATACAGTTCTTTTACACTGCCACATAAAATATTAAAAATTGAAAATACATCAAGAAATAACTCTTTAGGAGTTCTTAAAAAAATCTCTACAAAAAATTTTTGTAAAAAATCTATATTCTTACTATTTTGTAGATACTCAATTGCAATTACAAATGCAATATCATATGGATAAATTGAATTTTTTAATTCCTCTTTAAAAACATCTATAACTTCATTAAACTCATTATTATGAATATATGCAACACTATATTTTTTTAACAAAGTGATATCTTGAATTAGTGTTAAAACTTGTTGTCTATCTAATTGATTATTTTGGGAATAAGTTGTTGCAGCATTTATAAAATCTTCTTGAATCAAATTAGAAAGCTCTGTTTGTATTTGAAGTTGTTCACTACTCATATATATCTCTTTTGTATTAATAAATCAATAAACTCTCTTACTGCACCATTTCCGCCAGATTGAGTTAATTTAATTATACTATACAATTCTTTAATCTCACTTAATGACTTCGAAGGACAAGCGGATACTCCTACTTGTTCTAATAACTCTTTACAATTTATATCATCCCCGATATACGCTACCTCTTCTAGACTTATTCCCTCTTTTTTACATATCTCTTTAGCAACTTTTAGTTTACCTTTATGTTTAACATCCTGATATAAATAATCGATTTTTAATTTTTTTGCTCTATTCTCTACAATCTTTGTTTTTTCACTTGTAATTAAACCAGTTTTTATTCCCTTTTCACGTAAAAGTTCAAACCCTTTTCCATCATGGGTATTAAACTTTTTTAACTCTTCCCCATTTTCTCCATAATACATCCCTGCATCTGTCAAAGTTCCATCAACATCTGATAAAAATAGTTTTATTTTTCTTTCTAGCTTTATCTCTTCTTTTGATAATATATGATTTTGCATATAACTTTCTGCTATATGCCAATCAAGAGGTTCATCTATCTCGATTGAAGTATAATCATTCATAACATATAATTCAATCTCACCTGAAAGTCTGTTTTTATCTCTTAAAATATTTTTCACCTTATTTATATAAAAAGCCCCATTTTCGAGATAAAAACCTTCAAAATCTTGTCTTCTTGGTCTATTTTTATAGTCATAATTTATAGGCGTGCCATCTTTATTCCAAAAAAATCTTTTTTCATTTACAACAGTCAATAATGAATCTTTTTTTGAATTTTTCAACTGTTTTATAGCATTATCAAAATCATATGATTGTGTTATTGGAGAGGTTGCTTGAACCAATAAAAAGTAGTCTTCATTATCTTGTTTTCTTTTTTCCAAAAACTCCAACATTACATCCTCTGTGGGAGAAATATCCCTTGCATTAATAGGGTCTCTTTTATAAATAACAACTTTTTTAAAACAAAAACTGTTAATAGTATCAATTACCTCTTTGCAATCTGTTGCAATATAAACTATATCTACACTTTTTGATTCTTCTATAGCCTTTAAATTCCAATATACAAGTGGTTTTCCACAAAAATTTTTTATATTTTTAAAAGGTATTGATTTACTTCCACACCTTAAAGGGATAAATGCAATATTCATTAGTCTTCCTTACTTCCATCTCTTTTATATACTTTTTATCTTTACAAAAGCTTATTTTACTTTCTATTTTTTAATTTATCTCTTTGTACTTGCTCTATAGGTAAGATATCCTCTTTTTTCTTATGTAAAGACTTATATGTCGCAGTTAAATCTCTATTTAGTCTTCTTAATCCATCTGGCATCAATGATGCAGAATGATCTGTCCCCTTCCAGTTTATATCTTTGGTAAAATGACGTTCAATCCATCTTGCTCCTAGAGTATATGCTGCAATATCAATTGCTATACCTAAGTGGTGTCCAGAGAATCCTATTTCACATATTCTATCTTCATAATTATCATACAAATAATTTATCTCTAATAAAGATACATCCTCAAAAGGTACAGGATACCCTGAAGTGCAAGAATATATTAAAAGTCTCGATTTTGCTTGATTTGTTTGCTCAAAAAACTTTACAATCTCTTCAACCTCTTTTCTACTTGTCATTCCAATAGATAGTTGAACTTGCCCTTTATAATCGTCTCTTAAGATTCTTAGCATCTCAAAATTATTATTACAAGCAGAAGGTACTTTTAAAAACTCTGGATTAAATTCTAACATCTCTTTAGCACTAGTAACATCCCATACTGAAGTGGAATATGCCATGCCAATAGAATCACTATACTCTTTTAATTCTCTATGTTGTTCTTTTGTAAACTCTAGAAACTCTCTATGTTCACCATAAGTTTTTCCATATGAGTTTACAGGAACAGGATGGGGAGCGTTATATTGTTCTTTTGTTAAAAGCTCTTTATTATTTCTTTTTTGAAACTTTACATATTTTGAACCTGATTGTTTTGCTAAATCTATTAATTCTTTTGCTATTTCAAAGTCACCCATATGATTACAACCTATTTCTGCAACCACTTTGGGTTCTTTATAATCAAACTTAAATGCCATTAAACTCTCCCATATTTATCCTCATACCTTATAATATCATCTTCACCAAAATAGTCCCCTAACTGTACCTCTGCGAATATCAAATTATCTGTGTAAGAACTATTTATAACTTTATGTTTACATCCCTTTGGAATATAAATATACCTTCCTTGCTGAACTTCCAAAATAGAATCCTCAAGTATTATTTTACCTTCACCCTTTATTATTATCCAATGTTCTTCTCTTCTTTTATGTTTTTGAAGACTCAATTCACCTTTTGGAAAAACTGTAATAATCTTTGATTGTACATGTTTAGCAAGAAGTGTAGTTTTATAAAAACCCCAAGGTCTCTCAAATATTTCAAAATCTATCTCATTCTCATCCATTTCAGGTAATTTTGCCATATTATATTCAATATCTTTTAAAAGTAATCCATGAAATTGTTTTTTTGAAACAATTTCAATTAATAAATTATTTTGATCTAAAATAGGAACAAAATTGATTTTTTCAGATTTAAAACATTTAAAAAGTTCTAAAAAAGAATCATTATTTCGAATAAAAATAAAATTTTTAGAATATGGTATTTTATTTTCTAAAGTTGCACCATTTATTAAATATCTTCTTATTTCACCTTCAGTCGTAATACCAATAACCTCTTTGTCAAGGCATACAAGTAAAAAACCCCGTTTATTTTCATCTATCTTTTTTAATGCCTCAATTATCAAAGAATCAGGACTAAGTATATAATTTTGTAAATCCAAAGAGACTCCTACAATTTATTAAAAGGTTATTCAACTATTATATGCAATAATTTATTACAACTAAATTTTATAGGTTAAATATGGCAAACGATATTCCAGAAAATATTTTAAAAATACAAAAAAAACTAGCAACTTTTGAAAAAGATTCTAGGAACTATAAAAAATATACAAAAATTCTTGCAAAACATATCAAAAGATATAGTATGCAAAGAAGAGTTAATTCCCATATTAAGACTATTGAAAACATTCAAAAGTTTTCCCAAGACAAAGATTCAAATACAGATGAAAAAAATGAAGATTAAAAAATCTTACAATTTGCAATATTATTTAGTACTTTAAAAAAAAGCTGTTAAAATTCCAATATAAAACAAAAATACAGAACAAAATAGGAAAATGAAGATGGATGAAAATCAAAAAAAATCGTTAGACTTAGCAATCAAACAAATAGATAAAACTTTTGGTAAAGGTACTCTTATTAGATTAGGAGATAAAGAGGTTGTTCCAACAGAATCAATATCAACAGGTTCTTTAGGTTTAGATTTAGCTTTAGGTGTTGGGGGTCTTCCACAAGGTAGAGTTATTGAGATTTATGGTCCTGAATCTTCTGGTAAAACTACACTTACTTTACATGCAATTGCTGAATGTCAAAGAGCAGGAGGAGTTTGTGCTTTTATTGATGCGGAGCATGCTTTAGATACAACATATGCAAGAAATCTTGGAGTTGATATTGATAATCTTCTTGTATCACAGCCTGATTATGGAGAACAAGCTTTAGAGATACTTGAAACTGTAATTAGATCAGGAGCTGTTGATTTAGTTGTTATTGACTCAGTTGCTGCACTTACTCCAAAAGTTGAGATTGATGGAGATATGGATGACCAACAAGTTGGTGTACAAGCTAGACTTATGTCAAAAGCTCTTAGAAAAATCACAGGTCTTTTAAATAAAATGCAATGTACAGTTATATTTATCAACCAAATTAGAATGAAAATTGGTATGACTGGATATGGAAGTCCTGAAACAACAACTGGTGGGAATGCACTTAAATTTTACTCTTCTGTTAGACTTGATATTAGAAGAATTGCAACCTTAAAACAAGGGGAAAACTCTATTGGTAATAGAGTAAAAGTTAAAGTTGTTAAAAATAAAGTTGCACCTCCATTTAAATTAGCAGAATTTGATATTATGTTTGGAGAGGGTATTTCAAAAACAGGAGAGCTTATCGATTATGGGGTAAAACTTGATATTGTTGATAAAGCTGGAGCTTGGTTTAGTTATGGGGATAACAAAATTGGGCAAGGAAAAGAAAACTCAAAAGTGTTCCTAAAAGATAACCCAGAGATTGCAAAAGAGATTGAAGAAAAGATTTTAACTGCAATGGGTGTAACTGATCAAGCAAATACTGACGATACAGAATTAGACGAAGGGGAATAATTTTCCCCGCCTTACATCTCTTATTTTTCACTTAAATAACAAAATTACATTTTAAGTACAATTATCAAAGCAACAAAAAATAAAAAATTATGTATAATAAATAAATTTTATGATTTTTTAGGAGACCACTATGGTATTTATTGATAATATTTATGCTGATGAAGTTTTAGATTCAAGAGGTAATCCAACTGTTAGAGCAACAGTTGTATTAAGTGATGGTACAAAACAAAGTGCGATTGTTCCAAGTGGAGCAAGTACAGGTAAAAGAGAAGCTTTAGAATTAAGAGATGGTGATGATAGATTTTTAGGGAAAGGTGTTTTAAAAGCTGTTGAAAATGTAAATACAGTTATTGCTGATGAATTGTTAGGATTAAGTCCTTATAACCAAGCAGAAATAGATGCAACTATGAAAGATATTGATGGTACAGATAACTACTCAAATCTTGGTGCAAATGCAGTACTAGGTGTATCTATGGCAGTAGCACGAGCAGCTGCTACAAGTCTAGATATCCCATTATATAGATATTTAGGTGGAGCAAATGCTATGACTATGCCTGTTCCTATGTTTAATATTATTAATGGTGGAGAGCACGCAAACAACTCTGTTGATTTTCAAGAATATATGGTTATGCCAGTTGGATTTGAAAATTTCAATGATGGATTAAGAGCTGTTTCTGAGATTTATCAAAATCTAAAAAAAGTCATTGATGGGATGGGTGAATCTACAGCAGTTGGTGATGAGGGTGGATTTGCTCCCAACTTAAAATCAAATGAAGAACCTATTCAAATCATTTTAGAAGCTGTTGAAAAAGCTGGTTATAAAGCTGGTGAGCAAATTGCAATTGCAATGGACCCAGCAAGTAGTGAATTTTATGTAGACGGTAAATATGAACTTAAAGGTGAAGGTAAATCATTAAGTAGTGAAGAGATGGTTCAATACTATGTTGATTTATGTGAAAAATATCCTATTATATCAATAGAAGATGGTTTAGCTGAAGATGACTGGGATGGTTGGAAAATCATGACAGAAAGGCTTGGTTCAAAAATCCAACTTGTAGGTGATGACTTATTTGTAACAAACGCAAACATCTTAGCTGAAGGAATTCAAAAAGGTATTGCTAACTCAATCTTAATTAAACCAAATCAAATTGGAAGTGTAAGTGAAACTATGCTTACTATTAGATTAGCACAAAGAAACAACTACAACTGTGTTATGTCACATAGATCAGGGGAATCAGAAGATGCATTTATCGCTGACTTCGCAGTAGCTTTAAATTGCGGTCAAATCAAAACTGGTTCAACTGCTAGAAGTGATAGAATCGCAAAATACAATAGACTTTTAGAAATAGGCGCAGAGATTGGTTATGCTGAATATTTAGGGAAACAACCATTTTCTAAATAAAATATGAGAGAAAATTTTCGTGAACTAAAGAAATTCTCGTTAATTGCGATTATATCACTTGCAATTACGATGTTTCTTGGTTATCATGTTGCTAATATTCTGTTTGGAGACAACTCTTTAGAGGTTTATAACTCATTAAAATATAAAAAAAGCTATCTAAAGAGTGAAATAAAAAGACTACAACAAGAAAATGCCCATTTGCAAAAAGAGTATTTTGAATTAAAAAATTTGGAGCCTGAACAATGAGAAAACTATCTTTATTTACAATAGTATTTATCTTCGCAACTATATTAGTTGCTAGAGAGAACCCTTTTGAGCCAACAACTGCTTATCAAGAAGAACAAGCTAGAACCATTGAGATTTCACAAGTTGAAGAGGACTATGGACTTGAGTTTCAAAGAGAACAACAATATATAGCTGATACCTATGAAAAGATGCAAAAAGTTGGTGAAGAAGAAAAAGAAAAGAAAAAAGATGATTTAACAGAAGAAAAAATAAAGAAGTTGATTCAAGATTCCCAAAAACAAACAGTTGAAAAGACAAAAGAGATTGTTGAAAAAGCAGTTAAACCTAATAAAAAAACTGAACAGATTGTTTATGTTAAACCTAGACTTGATGTTATGTACGAAAAAGAGCTTTTACCTTTTGTAAAAGTAGAGTATGACAATGATAGAATTGATATTATCTCAAAATATAAAATATCTAAAAAAATCACTTTGCCAAATGAAAGAAAAATAGTATTAGACTATACTGCAAAAGAAAATTTTTACACTAAAAGAGCCACTTTAGAATCAACAAACTTCAAAAAAATCGCAGTAGGAAATCACAAAAAAGAGAACTTCTTTAGAGTTGTTATTGAATTAGCTGATATGCCTGAAGATTATGAAGTCACCTATGATGATACTAAAGTTTCTATTATAAAACTTTATCAATAATTTAAATACTTATACCAAGCTTTTAAAGCTTATTTAATAGCTTTTGAAAGATTGGTAAAGTGTGACAAAAGTCTAATTACAACCATCACGATTAATACTTCTAAAATTGAAGCTAAAATAAAAGTATAATAATAAAACTGTGTAATTGAGTGATTATGATATGCTAAAGTAGCTACTGCAATTAGAAGTGTTAATGGCATTGAGTGGGAAAGCCCAACCATATAAAATCTATTCCATCCCATATCTTTTATAAATAACATAGAAGCTACTAACCTAATAATAATCATTGTAGCGGTGATTAGCAATGCTTTTTTTATTAAGCCATCATGGAATAGAGATTCTAACTCAAAAGAGGAACCAACATATATAAAAAATATGGGAACCAACCAACCAAAACCAAAGTGTTCTAATTTGTGTGGTAATTGTTTGTTATGCTCTTCAAAAAATGTTGTAATAAAAGTTCCAGCAATAAATGCCCCAAAGGCAACCTCAAGATTTAGATAAATCATAACAGTAATCATAAGGAAAAAGATAGCCATAGAGACTCTTATATCTTGCTCTTGGTGATCATTTTCTGGCATAAGATAAGCTTTTATCTCTGGATACCACCAAATTAGATTATGAAAGATTTTATAAACAAATAACATAAGTACTAAAAAAGCTGTAAATAAAAACATTGTTTTATAAAATTCAAAATTGATACCAAATTTAAGAGCAGCAGATACTGTTGTAAGAGCAAAGATGGAGATAATTTCCCCAATAAGACCTACAGTTATAGAGATTTTTATCCACTCTACATTTCCATACTCTTTTTTAAGAGCAGCTAATAAACCTATAGAAATAAGAGGGAATATTACAATAAAAATATGACCTAATTCCAAATAAAAGGTTATCACAGCAGCAAGTGAAAATAAAATCACATTATAAAATATAGATTTTTTGAGTAAACTAGAAGACATATTTAAAATTCTTTTTAAATCAACCTCAAGTCCTGCTAGAAACATAAGATATAAGAAACCAAGCTCTGCAACTAGTTCCAAAATAGCATGCTCAGTGATAAATGCTAAATACGCAGCAAGAGCCCCAAGTGTTATCTCAATAGTTATAGTTGGAAGTTTTACAACTCTTGATACTAATGGAGATATAAAAATAATCAATGAAATCGAAATGATTATTAGAATTTCATCAGTCATTTAAATCTCCCAAACCTAGTTTCTTTCTCTAGTAATCGTAAACCCTAGCTTTTCTAACTCTTCCATATCCTCTTTTGGTGATTTTCCAGCTGTAGTTAAATAATCTCCAATAACAAAAGCATTTGCACCATTTTCAAAAATCTTATATTGTTCTTCACCAAACATCAATTCTCTTCCACCAGCAACCATAATTTTTTTTGCATTTGGAATCATCTTTTTAGCTAAAGATATTAACTCAAAAGCCTCTTTTCTTGTGATTGTACTTGGTTTTATTGGTAAGGCATCATTTGAGATGAAAAAATTCAAAGGTACATTCATAGGATCAAGTGAAGCAATAGACTCAAGCATAGATACTCTTTGCTCTTGAGTTTCACCTAAACCAAATATTCCACCACAGACAAGTCTTAATCCCACCTCTTTTACATTTTTACAAGTTTGATATCTCTCTTCCCAGCTATGAGTTGTAACAATTTGAGAATAAAAGTCTTGTGCTGTTTCTAAGTTATGATTATATGCATCTACACCAGCTTCTTTTAGCGTTTGCAATTGTTCAACACTTGCGGTACCATTACAGGCAATCAATATTAAGCCTAAGTTCTCTTTTTTTACAGCTTTTGCAGCTTGGACAACAAACTCTAATCTTTTATCCGTAAGCCCTTTCCCTGCTGTAACTAGACAAAAACCATTTGCATTATTTGCCCTTGCTCTTTTTGCCTCTTCTACAATCTGTTCTATTTGTTTTTGTTTATATCTTTGAATATCAGCTTTGTATTTTACACTTTGTGTACAAAACTTACAATCCTCATTACATGTACCACTTTCAATATTACAAATAGCACATAAAAATATATCTTTGGATTGATTAACTTTTTCGCTCATAAATTATCTCTTCTTTTTTTAATTCGTTTTTATTTATATCTTTTGAGTAATAATTAATTATATACTCATTTTCTTTAATTTCTAACAACACACATTCGGCAAGAGGTTTTTCTCTGGCACACACCTCTCCTGGGTTTAAAAATAGTGTTCCATTTTTATAATCACTTTCAAAAATATGTGTATGACCAAAAATTACAATATCACTATCACCTGTTAAATAAAAAGGTAAATGCATAAGTTTAAAGGTAGTATCTTCTATTTTAAATAAATATGGCTCTTGTTTAATATTATACTTGTTTGAGCAAGATATTAAACCCCTATCATTATTTCCAAAAACACTTATGTATTTTAAGCCTGATTCTTCTAAGTGTTTAAGATTCTCTTCTACACATAAATCACCTGCATGGATAAGGTATTGACTCCCTTGTTCTTTTAGAAAGTCAATAAGCTCTTTTGTATAGTCTGTTTTATAGTGACTATCTGATAAAACCCCTATCTTCATAGCTTACTTTTCAGTTTTTTTGCTAGTACTCTTTTTTGCGGGTGCTCTTTTTCTTGCTGTTTTTTTTGCAGGTGCTTTTTTTGCACCAGTTTTTGATTTTGGGTCTTTTTCAATTATCTCTAAAGTCTGCTCTAAAGTTAAATCTTCAGCCTCTACACCCTTTGGTATTTTATAATTTTTTCTTCCTTGTTTAATATAGGGACCATATTGACCTATTAAAACTTGAATTTTCTCTTTTTCAAAAACTTTTATAGTAGCTTTTGCTTTTGCCTCATCAAGTTGTTTGATTACCTCTAAAGCTCTTGGTAATTCAATAGTATAAGGATCATCCTCTTTTAATGAATAAAATTTTGTTTTTACTTGCAAATATGGACCAAACCTTCCTATATTTGCAACAATATCTTCCCCACTACTATTTTGTCCCACCACTCTAGGAAGAGTAAATAAAAACATAGCTTCATCTAAAGTGATTGTATCCATATTTAGATGTTCAGGAATTGCTACAAATTTTGGTTTCTCTTCATCATCTTTTGTTCCTATTTGAACAAATGGACCAAACCTTCCAACTCTTGCACTAACTGGCTTCCCAGACTTTGGATCAATTCCCACTTCTCTTATTTGAAGATAATCCTCTTTATTTACACTCTCTTCTTTTTCTGTAATTGTTTTTTTAAAGTTTCCATAAAAATCTTGCATAACTTGTTGCCATGCGATTTTCCCATCTGCTATATCATCAAACTCCTCTTCAACCTTTGCCGTAAATCCTAAATCAACGATTCCTGGGAAATGGTCAACTAAAAAACTATTTACAATCTCTCCAGTTGGAGTTGGTGCAAGTTTTTTATCTTCTGTTTTAACAACATATTCTCTAGCTTGAATAGTTGAGATAGTTGGAGCATAAGTTGAAGGTCTTCCAATCCCTTCAGATTCTAGTTTTTTAACCAAAGAAGCTTCAGTATATCTTGCTGGTGGTTTTGTAAAATTTTGTTCTAAATCAAGTTTTTCTAAATCTAAAACTGTTCCAACCTTGATTGTTGGTAAAAGCTTTTCTGAACTATCAAGTGCTGATTCTGGATTGTCACTTCCTTCTGTATAAGCTTTCATAAACCCTGGGAAAATGATTCTTTGTCCCTTTACTTGAAACTCATACTCTTTATCTTTTCCTGCACTTATTTTATATGTAGTATTTGCAATTTTTGCTGGTGCCATTTGTGTTGCAAGAGTTCTTTTCCAAATAAGTGAATACAATCTATATTGAGCATTATCAACATATGGTTTTATATCTGTTGGTTTCAAAGCCATATTAACAGGACGAATAGCTTCATGTGCCTCTTGTGCACCTTTTGCTTTAGACTTATAAACTCTAGGTTTATTTAATGAATACTCTTTTCCATACTCTTTTTCAATAACCTCTTTAGCTGCACTTGTTGCTACCTTTGAAAGATTTAGGGAATCTGTTCTCATATATGTAATCAAACCACCAGTGTGGTTTGGTATATTTCCTACATTTCCTTCATATAGTTGTTGAGCTATAACCATTGTTTGTTTAACAGATAGTCCAATTTTTCTACTAGCTTCTTGTTGTAAGGTTGATGTAGTAAAAGGTGCAGCTGGGTTTCTTGTACTATCTTTCTCTTCTATATCAAAAAGTTCAAAGTTTCCTTGATTTATAGAAGTTTCAATAGCTTTTGCTTCTTGTTCATTTTTTACTTTTTTTGCTTTTCCATCAATTTTTGCTAATAAAGCTTCAAACTTTGGGTTTATGAAGTTTGCAGTTATTTTCCAATACTCTTCTGGAATAAATGCTCTTATCTCTTGTTCTCTATCAACTATAATTCTTACTGCAACAGATTGAACTCTACCTGCACTAAGACCATATCTAACTTTTTTCCAAAGTAGTGGAGAAAGTTCATAACCAACAGCTCTATCTAGAATTCTTCTTGCTTGTTGGGCATCCACTAAGTCTTGATTTACTTCTCTTGGATTATTTATAGCTTCTAAGATAGCATCTTTTGTAATCTCATGAAATACAATTCTTTTTAAAGGGTTTTTTTCAATTTTAAGGGCAGGGATTAAATGCCAGGCAATAGCTTCTCCCTCTCTATCCTCATCGGCAGCTAGGTAAATAGTAGTATCTTTTGTAATCTCTTTTTTTAAATCACTAATAACTCTTTTTTTATCTGTTGAGATTAAATATTTTGGTTCAAAGTTTTTATCTGGGTCAAAGCCTAGTTTTGATTTAGGAAGATCTCTTACATGTCCCATTGATGCCATAACCTTGTAATCTTTTCCTAAAAACTTTGATATTGTTTTTGCTTTTGCTGGTGACTCTACTATTACTAAATTTTTCACTATTAAATACCCTTTTCTTTATAAAGCTGAAATTCTAACATAAATAAATTAAAAGCAATTAATTCTAAAATATAACTACCTCTTCTTCTATTTCTATATTAAATTTTTCTTTAATTCTATTTTTTGCTTCTTTTATCAAATATATTGCTTCTTCGTATGTTCCAGAACCCTCATTTACTAAAAAATTTGCGTGAACCTCACTAAAGGACATACCACCTTTTTTCAATCCCTTCAAACCAACCTCTTGGATAAGTCTTCCTGCAAAATCCCCTTTGGGATTTTTAAAACAGCTTCCTGCACTTGCCATTTGTGGTTGATTATCTCTCATTTTATTAAACTCTTTTAGTTTCTCTTTAGAAAAACCAAACTCAATATTAAATACCACTTCATAAACTATTGTATCTAAATGTGTATGCCTATAAGAGTAGTTTATATCCTCTTTTTTTATATAGCCATCTTTTGTTTTAATTTTATTAATATAATTAAAGATTTCCCAAGATTTTAATCCTGCATTCATCTTAACTAAACCACCAAGATTTCCAGGCAACTTAGCTAAAAATTCTAAGTTTGCAATATCATTTTTTCTACAATATGTTAAAAGTTTCCCTGATGTTGTAGCACAACCCACATACAATTTATCATCAACTTGTTTTATATAATCAAACTCTTCACCTAAAATTGCAAATTTTGGAGGAGTATTAGATATCAAAAGATTATTTGCACGACCAATTATTTGATAATCGCTATAATCTCCTATCTCATTTATAACAAGAACATCAACAACAGGACCTATATGTATTGATGAATATTTTGAAAAATCTATCTGCTTAACATAATTATTCACTTTTTATTTTTCACTTTTCATTTAGAACGGAGTTCCTCATACTCACTTGGGATTAAAAAATCTTCTGCTTTTATAAGATTTTCATAAAAACCATTTTTATACCCTATCTCAAATAGTTTATCTAAAGCTTTAAATTGAACCTCATCCATCATAACTGATGTATCATTTGCATAAAGATCTAAATAAGTATCTAAAGTATCAGCATCTACTCTAATAAGCCCTTTTTCAAGTAACATTGGAGCTAAGATTTTTCTATTTTTATTTGCCACATCAACAGCTTTGATTAGAGTATTTTCATAATCAATCGCACTATGAAGAGGCAATGATCGTCGAAGACA
The DNA here is from genome assembly GCA_048571215.1 of Halarcobacter azotofixans (SeqCode). Taxonomy (GTDB): domain Bacteria; phylum Campylobacterota; class Campylobacteria; order Campylobacterales; family Arcobacteraceae; genus Halarcobacter; species Halarcobacter azotofixans. The sequence continues at coordinate 3,455,820 of CP182352.1, read as the reverse complement.
CATCCCACCTAAAGGAAGTGGTAAGTCTCCTCCACTAAGCTCTACCCAAATATCCCAAATCTCACGTTCCACTTCTAACTCTTCATCAAAATTTAAAATTGATTCGTGGATTAAAACACCCGCATCAACTGTGCCATCTAAAACAGCTTTTTCTATATCTAAAAAGTTCATATAAGTGATTCTAGCTTCTGGGTATGCCACTTTAAATAAAAGAGCATTTGTAGTAAACTCTCCACTAAGTGCTACTTTAAAGTTCCTTTTTAACTTAGTACCTTTTTTCTTGATAAGTTTAGGACCATACCCTTGTCCAAAAGAAACAGCTGTTTTTAATAGGGCATAATCATCTTTAACAAAAGGATAAAGGGCAAAAGATATTGCACAGATATCATACTCACCTTTTAATGTAGCTTGATTTAGAGTTTCAATATCGTCTGCTATATTTACAAAACTTGCATCTTTAGGGGTAACCCAACCAAATTTAATAGCATAATACATAAAAATATCATCGGCATCGGGAGAATGTGCAACACTTATACTCTTCAAAATAAATCCTTAAAAAATTTTCTAAAAGGATTTTAGCAAGTTAAGTATTACTTTTAGATTTAATGTAAAAAATTTAAGCCTATTGATTTTGCTCAATCCAAGTTAAAAGCTCATTTACTCTAAACAAATATTTTTTTGAATATTTGTTATCTGGGTTCAATTCCAAGGAGTATTCAAAAGCCTCTTTTGCTTTTAATATCAAATCCTTATTTTTTGTTCCATGCCCCACTTGATAGTATGATAGACCTAAGCCATAATAGCCATTTGATGTTGGGTAATATTGAACGGATAAAAGGAAATTTTCCAAAGCATCTTGGTACCATTTTTCATCCCAATAAAGTTTTGCTGCTTTCTTATAATATGCTTTTCCAAGGACTTTATTAGCCAAAGGAAAATTCATAATTGAGATTGCCTCTTTACAATATTTTATCGCTTTATCATACTCTTTTTTATAATTATAATAAAAACTACCTAGATTGAATATATTCCAAGCACTTGATTTAAGTTCAATTACCTTTTTATAATAAGACTCTGCTTTATCATACTCTTTTATATTTTTATAAGCTTGTGCTAAATTAGAATATACCCCATAATAAAATTTTTCTGGAATATCTAGTTTAAGTATTTTATTACTATTTTCTATTACTAAATCAAACTTTTTTAATTTTAAGTCCAATTGAGTTTTCATATATAATAATTTTCCTCTATCCTTTTCACTTTTTACTAGTTTTTCAGTTTTTTTAATAAAATCTTTTGCGCTTACTATATCATTTCCATAGATATAAGTAGGTATTCCATAAAAATAAGAATCAATATAAGAGGGTTCAATCTTAATAGCTTTTTTTATAAAACTCTTTGATTTTTCTAAAGCTTCATCCTCATAAGTGTCCCCATATAAATAACCTTTTATTCTTAAATACCTTCCTTTTGAGATAAAATAATATTTGCTATTTGAATTAATCTTTTTTATTTTTTCTATTTGATAAAGTGCTTCATATAAGTTTGTGCTATTGCCACTATAATCATCTATTAGCTCCATTGCTTTATCATAAAGTTTTTTCTCTTCTTGTTTATCTGCATAAAGGAGATTGTTAAATAAAAATATAATTATTGCTATAAGTTTAAAATATTTTTTCATATTATTACCCCAAGATATATTTTACTAATCATAGCAAGATATTGTCACATTTTCGTCACAAATAATATTAATTTATTTTTTATCTAAATAAGTCCTACAATCTATACAATATTTTGCATATGGTTTTACCCTAAGACGTCTCATACCAATATCTGCATCACACATTTCGCATCCACCAGTAAACTCGCCCTTTTCTATCTTTTTAAGTGCATGATTGATCAATTCCAACTCTTCTAACTGCTGTTTTTTAATATGCATATCAGTATTAAAATCCCTACTTGCAACTGCAAAATCACCCTCATCATTTAAATCCATATCATTTAAAGAATTATGATCATCAGATATATTATTTAACACATTTTCTATTTTAGCTTTCGCTTCTAATAATAGAGTTTTAACTTCCTCTATTTGTTTTTTATTAAGTTCTCTAGCCATTTTATTCCCCAAATTTTATGGAAATATTATCAAAATGCAACTTAGTTGCATTTTAGATTTTATATATAGATTTTTTATTTTATTGGTATTTATAATAAATAATCATCTATTTGAATAAAATTTTTATTTAAATATTTTATTTAGAAGTTTAGTTTCTAGGATAAATATCCTAGAAACCTGAGATTTGTACGTAATAAGAGATTAGTTCTAAAAGTGGGTTTATTATAAAAATTGAAAGGATTGTTACTATTGCACAAACGCCAATCAAACTTTTAACTGTTGTTGTCGCATTTGACATATAAACAACTTTTTTATCTTCTACTGGCTCTTTTAAGAACATATATACTATTGGTTTTAGATAATAGTATGCTGCTATTGCAGAGTTTATTGCCATAATTAGAGCTAAGATTAAATATCCAGCATTTACAGCACTTCCTATTAGGTACATTTTACCCCAAAATAGTGCAAATGGTGGAATACCAGCAAGACTTAACAAAAATAGTCCCATCATAGTTGCTGTTAATGGAGAGGTTTTTATAAGACCTGAATATTTTTCCAAACTGTGGTCACTGTCAAATGAACTATTAGATTTCTCTCTATTCATCCAAATCATTGTAAATCCACCTAAATTTGTAATCAAAAATAAAGACCAATATAAAAACAACCCACTTGTAGCTTGTGTTGTTCCTATTAAAATAGCTGACATTGCAAAACCTGCATTAGAAACAGAAGAGTAAGCTAACATCCTTTTTAAATCTGTTTGTAAAAGTGCAATAATATTTGGTAAGGTCATTGTTAAAATAACTATTGCATATAAAACAAGTTCTACAAACATATCTCCACTAGCAACAAAGATTTCAAAAAATCTCAAGGCTACTACAAATCCTGCCATTTTTGGTACAACTGACATAAATCCTGCTAAGGAAGCGGTTGAGCCCTCATAAACATCAGCAACCCAAGTGTGAAATGGTACAAGTGAAAGTTTAAAGGCTAAGGCACCTAACATAAACACCACACCAATTAATACAACTGGATAATTAGCAAAATTTGTTGATACCAAAGATTCAGATATTTGTCCCAACTCTACAGTTCCTGTTAAGGCATAAAATATCATAGAACCAAAGGCAAAAAAACCAGTTGCCACTGCACCCATTGTAAAGTATTTTATAGCAGCTTCAAGGGCATTTTGTTTATTGTGCATAGCAATCAATGTATATAAAGCCATAGAAGCTGTTTCTAGTCCAACAAAGATTAAAATAAGAGAATCAGAACTTACCATAAATTGAAAACCAGCTACCATAAACAAATACAAGGCAAAGTACTCAGGGTATCTATACTCTTGAAATCTTAGTTTACTCATAGCTGCTATTATAAATAGTATTGAGGCTATTACTATAATCGCTTGTGAAAGTATAGAGATACCATCAACTAACATTAAGTCAAAAAAACCTCTTACATTTCCACTATATCCAATCAAGGCTCCAAAATCTACCAATAAAAACAATACAGTTAACATGATATAAAGTGATTTATCAAGATTTTTATTTACTAAATCTATACATAAAATCACTAAGGCACCTACTATAGCCATAATCATTGGGGTGATTGTTGCAAAGTTTAAACTAGCAAAATCGATTGCTATACTTGGGATATTAGTCATGTTTCACCTCCCCAATACTGTTATACTGTAAGATTTTACTCTTTGTATCTTGATTTACCGCCTTTATCTGCATTATTTCAACCAATTGTGAAACAGATTTATTAACTGGGTCTAGTATAGGTTTTGGATAAACCCCTAAGATAACAACCAATGCCACAAGAGGTAAAAGAGCTGCTACCTCTCTACCTTTTATATCCTGAAGTTTTTCATTTTCTGGGTTTGTAAGTGGTCCAAAAAAAGATTTTTTATACATCACTAACATATAAACTGCCCCTAAGATAATAGTCAATCCTGCAATTAAAGTAAGTACTGGTGAAACTTTGAAAAACCCAAGTAAAGATAAAAACTCCCCAACAAAACCAATAGTTAAAGGAAGTCCAACCGATGCCATAAGCATAACTGCAAAGATTGTTGCATATTTTGGCATAACCTTTGCAAGTCCTCCAAAATCTTTTATCATCTTAGTGTGTCTTCTATCATAAATAACCCCAACTAACATAAACAGTGCCCCTGAAACAATTCCGTGTGAAATCATTAGGAAAATAGATCCTCCAATCCCTTCAACATTTAGTGCAAATATACCTAATATAATTACACCCATATGTGAAACAGATGAGTAAGCAATAACTTGCTTCATATCCTCTTGGGCATAAGCTACCATAGCAGTATAGATAATAGCTATTAAAGCTAAGATTGCCATAGGAATTGTAAAATAAACACTTGCGTCAGGAAATAATGGAAGTGAAAATCTAACAAAACCATAAGTACCCATTTTAAGTAAAACAGCAGCTAAGATTACAGAACCTATAGTTGGTGCTTGACCATGAGCATATGGAAGCCATGTATGAAATGGAAACATTGGAACTTTGATAGCAAAACCACAAAAGAAAGCAATAAATAACCAAAACTGCATATCAAAAGGCAATATCATCATATTCCAATCTAAGATGCTAAAACTCCAATTCCCAGTAGTTTGGAAATATACATATCCAAGATACAACATACCAACAAGCATTATAAGAGACCCTAAAAAGGTATATAAGAAAAACTTGATTGAGGCATAGATTCTTAACTGTCCACCCCAAGCCCCAATAATATAAAGCATAGGTACAAGTGATAGTTCCCAAAATGCATAAAAAATAATAGCATCTAAAGCAACAAAAACACCAACCATAGTCATCTCTAAAAATAATACAGTTATGATTAGATGCTTTAGATTTCTTTTTTCAGTTAGACCAATGATTGAAATCATAGTCATAAAGGTAGTCATAATCACTAAAAATAGTGAAATACCATCTATCCCCACTTGATAATTGATCCCATAAGCACTAATTATAGGAGATATTTGCGAAAACTGCATACCTGCAATATTTGTATCAAAACTAAACCATAAAAATATACTTAGTGCAAACTCTATTGCAGTAACCACAATACCATACATCCTAATTGAATCATTTTTTACTAAAAATCCAATTAGTGCTGCAAATGCTGGAAAAAATATTAAAATCGATAAAATGTGTTCCATATTCATTAACCCCTTACTTTGCAATACCTAGTGCAACAATCCACACTAGTAGTACTGTAATACCGACAATCATTAAGCGTAGCGAACTTGATAAGTTACCCGTTTGAATAACCCTACTTCCTTCACCACTTTTATACACAACTTTTGCAATTGCATCAACAATTGCATCAACAATTCTAAGATCAATACTTCTCCAAGCAAATTTAGAAAGTGCTAAATATGGTTTGATAATAACATTTTCTATAATGTGCGGCATAAAATATTGATTTGCCAAAATTTTATAACAAGGTCTGTTTTTTAGTTTTTCACTAAAATAAGTACCATCTTTTTTATATTTGAAAACAGCAAAAGCGATACCACCAAGGGCAATCGCAGTTGTAATAACTATTAGTATATATAGTGTACTTTCACTTGCATGAACCTCTAACTCTGGTAATAGTTTTGTAATCATCTCAATAAATGAATCTTTAAACCATCCTGCAATAATCGCTAAAATTGCAAGTGGAGTCATAGCTGCAATTACAAATGGATAAGTTTCATGTGGATGATACCCTTTAGTTTTAAAGTTCTCTTCCCCATGAAATACATACATAATAAGTCTAAATGAATAAAAGGCAGTAAGTCCAGCAGTTATCCATAAAATTGCCCATAAGATATATGAGTGTGTTCCAAAAGCAACTTCTAAGATCAAGTCTTTTGAGAAGAACCCAGATAATGGAAAAATCCCAGCAAGGGCAACAGAAGCTATTGTCATAATAATAGATGTCCCTTTCATATGTTTATGAAGTCCACCCATATTTTTAATATTTATCTCATCATTAAGAGCATGCATAACATTACCTGCACCTAAGAATAAAACCGATTTAAAAAAGGCATGGGTTGCAAGGTGAAATAAAGCTACCCAATAAGCTCCAAGACCAGCAGCTACAAACATATATCCAAGTTGAGACAGGGTTGAAAAAGCGATGATTTTTTTGATATTTGTTGCTACAAGTGCCATTGAAGCAGCACCAATAGCTACAAATGCTCCAAGACAAGCTATAAAGTATCCAACTTGTGGAACTACAGTAAATATCTCATTTGCACGAATCACTAAATAAACCCCTGCTGTTACCATTGTAGCAGCATGGATAAGAGCAGATACAGGAGTTGGACCCTCCATTGCATTTGCTAACCATTGGTTAAAAGGAAATTGTGCTGATTTACCCATTGCACCAATAAATAAAAATGCTGCAATTGCAACTACTAAACCACTACTTAGGCTTCCTATATTTGCAAAAACCTCATCATATTGTAAGCTTCCAAGGTTCCAATAGATTAAAAACAATCCAACTAACATCCCAAGGTCAGCAACTCTATTTGTTATAAAAGCTTCATTTGCTGCAAAACTAGGAGAGATTGAAGAGAATGGTGATAGGGTTGAAAATGGTGATTTATAGATATCAGAGGATTTTTCTCTATCTGCAACATGATACCAAAACCCAATCAATCCCCAAGAACAAAGACCAACACCTTCCCAACCTATAAATAAGCCAGCAAAGTTATCAGACATAACTAATATCATCATTGAAAAAACGAAAGCTGAAAGCCAAGCAAAAAATCTATTAAATGATTTATCATGGTCCATATAACCAATTGAATGTACATGTACCATCGTTGAAACAATTGTTACAACTACCATCATGGTAACACTAACTTGGTCAACCACAAAACCAAATGGGATATGTAAGTTACCTATAGATATCCAATCAAGCATTTTCACATGAACTATTGCATCACTTGTATAAACATAATAAAGTAGATTTAATGAAGCTATCATCGATACAGCTAAAAGTACAGATGTTATAATTCCTGTAAAAAGTAGTTTTGGCTTCATTGAAAAGCATGTAGCTATCAAAGAGCCAACTAGAGGGGCAAAAAGTGCTATATATAAGTATTTTTCCATCATTACCCCTTCATACTTTGTAAAGTATCTAAATCTATAGATTTTCTTTTCTTATAAGCTAAAATAAGAAGTCCAAGTCCTATTGCAACTTCACTTGCTGCAATTGCAATAATAAAAAATGCAAACATTTGACCTGTTAAATCCCCATAAAACTTAGAAATAGCTGCAAGCCCAATGTTTACTGCATTTAACATAATCTCTGTTGAGAAAAAAAGCATTAAAAGATTTTTTCTTCTAATAACTCCTGTTATCCCTATAACAAATAGCACCGTTGATAGAATCAAATATGCATTTAAACCCATTTCTCATCCTTTGCATTTTGTTGTGCTTCAAGCTCATCAATTTGCTCTTCTGAGAGTTCTGAATAAGATATGTCCATCTTCTTTCCTGCTAATATAATTCCACCAATCATTGCCACAAGAAGCATTACAGCAGCAACCTCAAAGGGGATTAGATATTTTGTAAATAATACAATACCAACATCTTGTGAGTTACCCCATTCTGGATGTACTGGGTATTGTGCTTCAACATTTGTTCCAATTATTGGAGCAATAAAAATCATTACAATAATAAATGCTGAAATACCTGATAATAAAAATATAAGTCTTGGATTTTTTATATTCTCTTTTACTGTTGATAAAGAGTCAAAAAACATCATACCAAAGGCATAAAGTGCCATAACTGCACCAGTATAAACCACAATTTGAACTGCACCTAAAAAGTCAGCATCTAATATAAAAAAGAATGCTGAAATAAATATCATACCAGCAGCCAATGCACTAAGTGCATATAATGAATTGTTAGTAAATATAGTGATACAGAACATCACTATTGTTAAAAACGAAAATAGATAAAACGCTACTATCTCAAACATTGTTCCCCCTTAGTATGACAATGGAGTTTTCTTGATTTTTTCATCTGCATCAGGTGATACAGCTCCAAAACCAGGATACTCTTTTTGCTCTTTTAATTTATCAAGTGGAGTAAGTAAATCCTCTTTTAAAACAAAGTGCGCTCTTTGTTCAGATGCATTTTCATATCTTTGCCCATGTACAATTGCAAGTTCAGGACAAACTTCTGCACAATAACCACAAAAAATACATCTACCCATATTGATTGTATACTCTAAAACCTCTTTTCTAGAGTTTTCATCAATTTTTGTATCCATTCTAATACAATCAGCAATACAAATCTTTTCACAAAGTCCACATCCAATACATCTGTTTTCCCCTGATTCTAATAAACCAAGCAATTTATGCACTGCTCTGTATCTTGGTCCTATAGGAAGTTTTTCCGCTGGATATTGAACTGTATGCATCTCCCCTTTAAGAAGTGCACCCGTCATCATCTTCCAAACAATTTTAAGTCCACCTAATAGCTCACCCTTTACAGATCTTCGTGCTACTTGCTTAAACTCTTCCCAGCCAGTTTTAGGGTAGTCATTTTCTAAAATATTTATATAATCACCAACTGCAATATTTCTATCTTTTAGTTTGTCTAAACTCATCACTATCTCCTAAAACATCATCACAAAACCAGTAATTAAAATATTAACTACTGCTAATGGCATTAAGATTTTCCAACAAAGCCACATCAATTGGTCAGGTCTAATATGTGGCCATGATGCTCTTGTCCATAAAAAGAAAAAGATTAAAAGCATCACTTTTAAAATAATTGCTAATCCCCCAGGGATAAACCAAAGATCATTAAATCCACCTAAGAAAATAAGTGAAATTAAAAAACAGATTGTAAATAGGTTTGCATACTCCCCAATAAAAAACATACCCCATCTCATACCAGAATACTCAGTTGCATATCCTGCAACAATTTCAGCTTCATGTTCAAGTAAATCAAAAGGTGTTCTATTTGTTTCTGCAAATCCTGAAATAACAAATAAAATAAATGCTAGTGGTTGATAAACAACCAACCAATAGTTTTCCCCTGCTTGAAAATTGTTAATATCGATTAAAGATAAAGAACCAACTAACATAAGTGGAGCTAAAAGGGCAAATCCTGAAACAACCTCATAAGATAAAAGTTGAATTGCAGTTCTAGCACCTCCAAGAAGTGCCCACTTATTTGCAGAACTCATACCAGCTAATAGTGGTCCATAAAGTCCTACAGAAGCAACACCCATAACAAATAAAACCCCAACATTTACATCAGAAATAATTGGTCTAACTGTATATCCAAATAGTTCAAATTCTGGGAAAAAAGGAACTGCTGTCATAGCTATAAAAGCAGTTGCCGCAGTAATAATTGGCGCAATCATAAATACAGGTTTAGCTGCATTTTGTGGGATAAAATCCTCTTTTGTAAAAAGTTTTATACCATCTGCTGCTAATTGTAAAACCCCGTGCGGTCCAACATTCATAGGTCCAAGTCTTCTTTGCATAAATGCTAAGACTTTTCTTTCAATATATGTTGTAAAACCAGCTAAAGCAGAGAATACTGCTAAAACCACTGCTGCTTTTACAATTGTCTCAATAATAAATCCTATCTCCATGATTAAACCTTTTTAATTGTTGCTTTAGAGTATCTGTACCCATCAAATAAAGATTTCGTATCTAAATCTTTTTGGAAAGTTGATACATAAGCTATTGAACCTAAAATTTGATTATCTTCAAAAGCCTCAAGCTCTAACTCTTTTCCATTTGAAGAAACAAGTACTTTATCACCTTTTGCTAATTGGTATTTTTCCAATAACTCTTTTGAAGCAAAAAATCCTGACTCTAAATCTTTTGCAAACTCATGGGCTTTGGCTGTAAACTCATTGAATTGATTCATAGGATTTGCTTTATAAATGATAATCTCATCTTCACTTGCCATCAAAGTTTTATTTTGTGCATCATCTACATCTACTATAGTAGCTTCATTTAATATTTTTTCTAAATCTTTTATCACTACAAGCTCTTCATAAGAGATATCATAACCTCTATATTCAACCCTATCATTTCCAAAGTAGTTTGGTAATCTATCAAACTCTAGTGATTGAAAACCTTTTTCAGTTGGTAGCTTTTGAGTATATTCAATAGTAAACTCAACATCAGATTCTAAAATTTCATTTGCAATATCATTTAACACATACCCCTTATAAGGTAAGGCTGCATTTGTAGGGACAACTCTTTTATCTATATTTGTAAAAGTCCCCTCTTGTTGATTTAGAGCTGGCATATCTAAATCTCCATCCCCTAGTGAACTTATTTGGAAATCTGCTTTTTCATTATAACCTACACTTTTTCCCTCTTCATCTTCAACTAAATCACAAATCAAACTAACCCCTAAAGTGTTTGTTTGAGTTGGAATAATTAGAACCTTAAACTGAGTCAATCTGTCTATAAGTCCACAAAGTTTACCAAGGTTTTCACTATTTGGATGGCTAATCAAATCTTCACCTATAACCAAAGAATAAGTATCTTTTTTAGCTAAAAGAGTATCAATAGTATCAAGTAAAGACTCATCTTGACCAATAACATCTAAAAATTTATAATAAGTAAATTCTATTTGCTTATCAACTTTTTTAGATACTACTTTTTTCACCTCTTTTTCTTCACCATTTTCGTCAGTAACTTTTTCAACTACTGTTTCTTTTACAACTTCTTTTATAGTTTTTGTTCTAGTCTCTTTTTGACTCTCTATATAGTTTTGTAAATCTTGTGGCAAATCTTTTCCAAATAGAGCTAAAATTAGGTATAAAACAGATTCTTCTGCCAATGGATTATGGTAAACAAATTCAGAAGTTTTACCTTTTTTACCAATTTTTTCTATTATTGGATCTTGTACTGGGTGAAAATACAAAAATGCACCTTTGTTTGTAACTACTGAATTATTGATAGCATATCTAGCATGAGGTAAGTCTGATTTTAAAAATGACCCAAGTGAGATAACAAAGTTAGAATCGTGCACATCTTTTAAATTTGCTGAGTATAAAGATTGTCCCGATGTTGAAGAATAATTTTTTAAAAACTTTTTAAAATAGTAAGCATCTTTATTTACTAATTTGGCTCCTGTTTTATCAGCTATCTTTTGTAAAAGAAAAGCCTCTTCATTTGTAATAAATGAGTTAAATCTTATAACCTTTGCTTCTTTGAAAGCAAGAACTGCATTTTTAAAACTCTCTTCATCTTTTCCTGCAACTCTATTTTCAAAATCGTAAGCAAATCTAGCTGCACCATTTGCAGTTGAATAATGGTGTTCATTTGTAACTCTATAGATTTTTGGCTCTGGATTGTCTATTGACTCATGTTTTGTTTCATAATAGATAAAAGAACAATCAGATGAGTGTGGGTTTGCTGCTGGTATTCTTGTAAGCTCCCAAGCATTTGATTTATATTGAAAATCTGAACTAACAAGTGCCCCTACAGGACAAACTGAAATACACTCTCCACAATCAGTACAAGAATCTTCATCAAAACCTATAAGTGATTTGTTTAACTTATTCCACATAGCATAGGCATCTTTTGGCATCTCATCTTTAAAAGTTTTTTCAATGGCATCAGCACCTCTTTTTACTGTACTTAAAGCATTTGAACCAATCATATCTTTACAAACAGTCACACACTTTTCACAAACAATACATAAACCTGGGTCATATTTCATTACTCCCCAATTTGCAGCTGGTCTTGGCACATCTTTTATTGTATAACTTTGAGAATCAACTTTCATATATAAAGAGTAGTTTTGAAGCTCACACTCACCACTTTGATCGCAAACTCCACACTGTAATGGATGGTTTACATCATAAACCTCCATAATAGCTCTTCTTTCTTTATGAATATTTTCTGTATCAGTAATAACAGACATCCCCTCTTTTACTTTTGCATTACAAGAGTAAACTTGTTTTCCATCTGCTTCAACTAAACACAATCTACATGCCAATGTAGGAGAACATCTTGTCAAATAACATAAAGCTGGGATAAATATATTATTAGCACGGGCAACATTTAAAATAGCTTCACCCTCTTGTGCTTTTACACTTTTACCATTTATCGTTAATGTAATTAAATCACTCATTATGCATCAACCTTTTCTATCTTTACTTGTTTAAATCTATAACCTTGAGACAAACTAGTTGAATCATCATTACCTATTGCACATAAGGCAACCATTCCTTGTAAATCTTTATCTATTACAAAATCTTTTGGGATTTTTTCATTGCCATAATCTATTAAAATCTTACTTTTATTAGTAATTTTTGCAACCCTTGCAAAAGATTCACTCCCTATAAGTTTACCTTCGTTTTGCTCTTCAAAGGTAGTATAAATAACTGTGCCATTATATGAAGCTAATTCCTCAACTTCGCAAAGGGATTCATCACATTTTTGTATAGCACTTTGAATATGTTCATCTAAAGCTACAACACTTAGATTGCTGTATCTATGTATTACTGAAAGCATTTTAATAATATTATCAAGTCTAGGATGTCTTGCGATATCTCTTCCCACAACTAAAATTGCTTCCTCTTTATTTTCAAGTTTTTCTAAAGCCTCTTCAAACTCCTCTTCACCAGCTGAGCTTTCAGCAGAGATATAGCCAATATCCAAATCATTGATATACTCTTTTACTTTAGGACTTGCTTCTTTTACAAAGGTATCTAATAAAAGTGAAACAATCCCCTCTTCACTTCCAACTTCGTATTTGATAAATTGTGAGTAATAAACTTTTAAATCGATATTATCAATAGGATGCATATAGATATATTCCGCACTATTTTTTGCAATTGCATGAATAATCGCCTCTTTTATAACCTCATTATCACTTGATAAAAATGAACCGAAAGTGATGATATAATCACTTTTTGAAATAATCTCTTTTTTTCCCATTATTCGTCATCATCCTCGTCATCATTTTTAATAACTGTTTTTTCCTCAAACTCTTCTTGGATTTTTGGCTCAGGTTTTATTTTTTTTACAACTATTGTCCAATCAACTTCATTAAACTTTAGTGAGTTCATCAAAGTATATCCTGCTTCATAAATAATATCCGCACTTTTTTGAACACAAGTAAAATCTCCAATCTCAAAAAGAAAAATTGCATTTTCCCCTTGGCTTATATCCTTATCCATTAGTTCCAACATTCTGTCATAGAAGTTATCTTTTAATGGTCTTAAATCAAATCTTTTCATTATAACTCCTATGCCTATCTATCAATCTCACCAAAAACTACATTTAGATTACCAATAATTGCAACCACATCTGCCAATTGATGCCCTGGTAATAAATCCTCTAAAATACCTGTATGCCAAAATGAAGGTGCTCTTAGTTTTAGTTTATAAGCATATGGGCTTCCATCACTTACTATCATATATCCTAATTCACCTTTTGGTGATTCTGTTGCAACATAAACCTCACCTTTTGGTGGTCTCATACCTTGTGTTACTAAAACAAAGTGTTGCATTAAAGAGTAGTTTTGAGTCATAATATCCTCTTTGCTTGCTGAGATATACTCAGGAGCATGTGCCATAAGTTGAGATTCACTTCCTTTATACATAGGTATTAATTGTCTTAATATTTTTGCTGATTCTCTCATCTCTTGCATATGACACTTATATCTTCCATAACAGTCACCTGTACTAGCAATTGGAACATCAAAGTCTAACTCTGGATATAAACCATATGGCATCTCTCTTCTTAAATCCCATTTAACTCCTGATGCTCTAAGAATAACCCCTGAACATCCCCAAGTTTTTGCTAGTTTTTCATCAATAACACCAACATTTTCAAGTCTCATTCTCCAGATTCTATTTTCTGTTAAAAGACCCTCATATTTTTCAATTTCTGTTTCTAAAATCTTTAAGAAATCCTCTAATTGCTCACACCAACCTTGTGGTAAATCTAAAGGAACTCCCCCTATTCTAACTGCACTATGGGTAAGTCTAGCTCCACAATAATCCTCTATTAGGTCCATTGCAAATTCTCTTTCTCTAAAAGCGTATAAGAATACAGACATTGCACCCACATCAAGAGCATGGGTTGCAAGCCAAAATAAGTGAGACATAATTCTATTTATCTCTAGAAGCATAGTTCTAATAATTTCACCTCTTCTTGGCGCTTCTATCCCTAAAAGTTTTTCAACAGCCAAGGCAAAACCATAATTGTTTGAAGTTGAAGCTATATAATCCATTCTATCTGTAGTTGGTAAGAATTCATTATAAATCATATTCTCACCCATTTTCTCCATACCCCTATGAAGATATCCAACTCCTGGATGAGCCTTAACTACCTCTTCCCCTTGAAGTTCTAACATCAGTCTCATTTGTCCGTGTGCAGATGGATGTTGAGGACCGAAGTTAACCATCATGGTATTATCTTCTTTCTCGAAATGGATATTTTCAAAGAAAGGTTTTAATCTATTTACTGATTGTTGCATCCTACTTACCTTCTTTTCTCTAATGTAACTGATTCATCTTCATGAAGTTTTTTGATAATAGGAACTCCACCCTCTTCTTGATAAGCAAGTGGAGTATGCTCTGGTTCTTTTCCATCGGTGATATCAACTCCATAAGGAACCTCATGTCCAAGTCTAGAAAATCTTTTTGTATCATATCTATCAACCATTGCGCAATCTCTGTTTTCAGGTCCAATAATATCTCTTGCTTCTTTTCCAAAGATCTTATCTACTTCGTACCATTGTGCTACTTCATCACCCTCTAAAGGATATGTTTTTCTTAATGGATGGTCATACCAATCATCTGGCATAAGGATTCTTTTCATATTTGGATGGTTTGTAATTTTAACCCCGTACATATCGTACATCTCTCGTTCTGCCCAGTTTGCCATTTTAAATACTGAGTATACAGATTCGATTGGTTGTTTTTGTCTAATAAAAGTTTTAACTCTCATTCTTTTTCTCTTAGTCAATGAAAGCATCTCATAAAAGATTTCAAAACCACCTCTTTGTGCGATATAATCTATTGCTGATAGTTCCATAAGCATCTCATACTCTAAGTTATCCCTTAAAAAAGTAAGAACCTTTACATTATCTTCTGGATTAATATGTACTACCAACTCCTCAATTTCAATAAAACTATCAAGAATTTTAAAATTGCTTTGTAAACCTTCCATATCAGCTGAGTAAATCTCATCACTACTTGCTTCTTTTTTGGGAGTTTGTGGTGCTACATAAAATCTATCATTAAAATATGATTTTTGTTGAACATCATTTTTAGGCGTATATTTTCTCATTACACTAACCTTTTTTTCTTGATTGATCTAAAAATAGACTCTCTTCTAATCTTTTTTTGAAGCATCATAAGTGCATATTGTAAGGTTTCAGGTCTTGGAGCACAACCTGGAAGATAGATATCAACAGGAACAATTCTATCAGCTCCTTGAACTGTTGCATAAGTATTAAACATACCACCTGTATTTGCACAAGATCCCATAGAGATAACCCATTTTGGATCTGGCATTTGGTCATATAATCTTCTCATAAACTCTGCGTGTTTTTTTGTAAGAGTTCCAGCTATAACAATAACATCTGCTTGTCTAGGACTTGCTCTAAAAATAGTACCAAATCTATCAAAGTCATATCTTGATGCCCCTGTAGCCATCATCTCAATCGCACAACAGGCAAGACCATAAGTTAGTGGCCATAAAGAGTTTGATCGTCCCCAGTTTACAAGTTTGTCAACTGTAGTAAGGGCAATAGGTGCCCCACCATCTTGTAGATAGTTTACTTTATGCTGTGCCATTCAAGAGCTCCTTTTTTCCATGCATAAATAAATCCAATAGTAAGTAATAAAATAAATAGAACCATCTCAACAAAGCCAAACCATCCTAATACTTTAAAATCAATTGCCCATGGAAACATAAATATAATTTCAATATCGAATAAAATAAACAAAAGTGCCATCAAATAAAACTGTACTGATACACTACTTGGTTGTTTTGTAACCTCTGGTCCACACTCATATAGGGTAGCTTTTAGTTTTTCAGTATCTAGTCTTGCTAGTTTTCTACTTATAAACCTTGCTAAAAATACAGTAGCAATAAAGGCACCAAATGTTAATAAAAACATGACAAAAGCACCAAAATACGGATGTGAAAACTCCATATGTGTCATTACTAATCCTTCCTTTTATTATTTGTAAATAATATCTAATCTCTTATAAAGCCTAACTTATAAAAAGCAGAATTATAAGTACTAGTTATAATGTTTAATTTTTTTTTAAAAAAACCCAACTTTATTCTCAGAATCAAAGTTTCCTTTTAATTCCTTTTCAATCTGCTCTTTAAAATCTTTTACCTTAAAAATAGGGTCATCTTCTGTTGCAATTTTAAATGCGGTATTTTTTATTATTAGTTCAATTTGGCCACCAGTTAACTCATAACTTATTAGTTTTTTAGTATCAAAGTTCTCTTCCAATGGTAGATTCTCTGGAAGTAGTTTCTCCCATAAAAGTTCTCTTTCTATCTCATTTGGTTTTTTAAACTCAATTTTGTAATTAAATCTTCTAGAAAAAGCTTTATCTAATGTCTCCAAAAGGTTAGTCGTTGCAATTAATATTCCATCAAATCTTTCTATCTGCTCTAAAAAGATATTTTGCATCTGATTATGCATCTTTTCACTTCCACTTGCACTTGTAGTGGTTCTTGAACTTAAAAATTGGTCAGCCTCATTTAAAAGCAAAATAGGCTCTGTTTTACTTCTATCTTTGATTTCATAATATTTATCAAAAATATTTCTTACATTTTTTTCACTTTCACCCACATACATTGACAATATTTTTGAACAGTCAAAGCTTAGAACCTGTTTTTTAAGAGATTTTGCCAAAGCAAGTGCAGTTAGTGTTTTACCTGTTCCTGCAAAACCATAAAAGATTATCTTAGCTTCAATACCTTTTTTCTTATCTTTTATTCCCCATTGTTTTAGTCTATTAAAAACCTTTTTATCTACTTGTTTTAATAGAGCATCTAAAGTTTCTCTTGTTTTTGGATTTAAGATTACATCTTCTAAGGTTTTTGTTGTGGAAATAAGCTCGAAGGTATCTTGTTCATCTATAAGATTCTCTAGTTTTGCTTTTCTAGTTCTAGTTTTCTTTTTTGTAGGGTGTGAGATTTTATAAAGTATCTCATCTGGGATATAAAAGTTTCTATTTATTCCCCCAAATGGAGTTAATACCTCATCATAATCCACAAGTCCTTTTGAAACTAGGTTTGAACTCTCTTCAAGTAAACTTCTAAATTTTATCTTTTCATAATCATCACTAGAAACAAGATTTATCAAAGAGTTCATATCTCTAATACTTCCATCTCCACCTGAGTACTCCTCTTTTAAAAGGGCTAAAAAAAGCATTTGTTCTTGTTCATCTAGATTATTTGATTTGAAAAAATCCTCTACCATTATCCCAGAATCAGTTTGTAAGACCCTATCTCTAATCCTATTTTCAAGCAAAGTTAGCTTTGATTTTAGTCTATTTATATTTGGTGAGTTTTCATCAAAATTTCTTTTTACTAAATTTAACTGTTGGGCTAAATCTATTCTAAAAAACTGGTCTTGCAGATATTCTAAATGATCTTCATATTTTTTTATCTCTGGTAAAACAAACTCCAAAGAACCTTTTTCAAGAAGTTTTAAAAATGCTGCTGATAAAGATACAGTTGAATTAAGTAGTTCAAGCTTTGACATCTCACTAAGTTTTACATGATCGAAACTACTTTGAATCAACCAACCAAACTCTAAAAGTGATTTTATCAAATCTATATGGTGAAGATGTTCAAATTTTTTCACATCATAAAACTCACTTAAAACATCAATCACAACAAGAGTATCTCTACCTTTTATATACTCTTTTGTGATATATTGTAAAATGCGTGCTTCCTCTTTTGAACACTTTAAGTGGGCAAATAGAGCAGCTTTCTCTATATCTTCACTTTTTATAAAATCAATTATCTCTTTCATTTATCTCTTTTTTCCTCTAAGTTTTTATAAAAATTTTCTAAATTTTCTTTTTGTTTAAACTCTATTTTATAAGTTTTATTTACAAGTAGAGTTAAACTCTTTTTTTCTATACTTTTTATATTTTCTATTTTCATCTCATCTTTTTTATTCAAATCAACACTAAAAGCATTTTCTATTTGTATGACTCTATCATCACATATTGCTTTATAACTACCCTTTGCATAAACTATATTTTGACAATTATTGCTAAGCAAATATTGTTTTATTTTATCAAGATTCGAATTATCATAGATATTCAGTGATACTACTACAACTGCTATAAAACCAAACAACACTAAAAATATCATTAAATTTTCCTAAATTAAAATCTACTTATTATACCAAAGCTAAACTACGAAATAGGAAGTATTGATAAAATTACAATAAGGGTACCTATAGAAACAAGTGTTTGCAAGGTTATAATTGCAGACATAAGTTGCAAGTCTCCTCCTAATTCTCTGGCTAAAATATAAGCAGATGAAGCAGTAGGCATTGCACCAAAAATAATCAAAACCCAAAGAGCTAAACCTTCAATATCCATCGCCATGGCAACAAACATTATAAGAAAAGGGAAAATAGCAAGTTTTACAAAGGTAGAAAAAAACAACTCCATCTTTGCATGTTTTAATTGTTTTATATTTAGTCCAACACCAACGGATAAAAGCCCTAAAGGAAGAGCTGCAGAACTAAGCAAAGATAAGGTTTTTTCGATTGGCAAAAATAAAGTTATCCCAAAATAGTTTAAGGCTCCACCCACTAGACATGCAACTATCAAAGGATTTTTTGCTACAGAAATTAAAAATGATTTTATACTTATTTTATCGCTTGAAGTATAAATTGAAAAAATACCTACACAAAATATATTTAATAAAGGTATCATAAATGTCATAAGAAGTGCTGCTAAGACTAAACCTTTATCCCCAAAAACTGCATCAATAAGTGCTAAAAAAACATAGGTATTAAATCTAACTGAGCCTTGATATATAGAGGTAAAAGCCCTAGATTCAAACATAAACATAAATTTATTTAAAACTACCAATAAAACAGTTACTATAACTAAAGTAATAACACCTGATAATACAAAATCAAAACCATCAACCCCTGAAATTGATGCACTTGAAAGTTTATAAATCAATAATGATGGGAATAGTATATAATATGTAAACTTATCTGAATATTGCCAAAACTTCTCATCAGGAAAAGAAACTCTTTTTAAAAAATACCCTAAAAGAATTATAAAAAATATAGGTAACAGTGCTGAAATAATATAATCCATATCTACTCTTTCGTTTGTGATTTGAAATAATACCATATCATCTAAAAATAAATATAAAATTAAATAATAAAAATATTTTTCAGAATTATATATTAATGGTATTTACAATACAATTACATTTAAGGAGCTTACTATGTACAAAAAAATCATAAATTTAACTTTTTATTCGGTATTTAATAATAAAGACTCATTAATAAAATCTCTATTTTTTCCACTGCTTGCTTTAATTATTATAAGAATAATTACAGAAGAAAGCCAAAGTATAAAGATAACAGCATTAGTACCAGCACTTATGATAATCAACCTTGTAATTGCAGTTATAACCCATAGAATCCTCCTATTAGGTGATAATAAAGTACCAAAATGGGAACTTGTTTTATCTTTTTTTCTAAACTCCTTACTTATGATGCTACTAGTTATTCCTATAGCGTTACTGGCATTTATTCCAATAGTGGGACCCTTCATAGCAGTTATTGTTGTTTTAGTAGTGTTAAGTAGATTATCAATAATTTTTCCAGCAATATCTATAAACAAAAAAATCACCTTTTCTCAAGCATGGAAGTTCACAGAAAACTATAAACTGCTTACTTTTTTTACTGTGGTTATTTTTCCTGTAGTTTTTTCTTTTATCATTGGGATAGTTTATAACCTTGTTATAGGTTTTCTAATAGGGATTATATCTTCAAAACTATATGTTTTATATCCTGTTTTAGATGTATTTATTATGGTATTTGTTATAAGTGCCCTATCAGCAACATACAAGATTATTAGAGAAGAACACCCAGAGTTTTTTGAACCAAAAATTGAAAATGAAAATGAAATCACAATCACAAATAATAAAACCCCTCACACAATAGATATAAACAAATACGAAATAAATTTTGAGAGTTTAAAACAAGAGCTAATCAAACAATACGAAAAATTAGGCTTTTCAAACACAGTAATAGACAAAGAAAACTCATGGATGGTAAAAAATCCAGAAGATAAAGGAGCTTATGTAGCACTTACACAAGAGGATACAGATCTAAAAATAGAAACCTACAATACAAAAGAGGCAGATTTAGATCTTATCTTGTCTAATAAAGAAAAAGTAGAGTAATAAATAAAAAATCTTCCTCTTATAGCTATTGGATTAATAGATTTGTTTTAGCCTATCAAATAACTTACATAGACAAAGGAAAAATCCTTTGTCTATTTCACAGTTGCAAGTTTTGAATGCACTGGTATATTTACGGCATGTATACTTGGTTTTTTGTTATTGTGGAAATGAAATTTTAGTTTTACATCTGGTCCAAAAATAAGACAATGGGTTGAACCTCCAAAGTGGAACATCCCTAACTCATCACCTTTTTTGATTTTTTGCCCTTTTTTAACTGTAATTTCACAAGATGAAACCTCCGCCATACCAATAGCAATAAAACACATCAAACCAATTTTTGGATTATCTGCTTCTATAAATATAACTGCTCTTGTTGCAACTGCACTTAAAAAAAGTTGAGAATCGTTTGGTGCACTAGGGTCTGCTCCCTTTTTATGCATAAACCCTTGATATTTATTTTCTAAATAATATGTTCCATTTACTACAAATGCTTTTTTAACTTTACCACTTACAGGTGAATTCCATTTATGGTAACTTAAAGCACTTAAAAAAGCTTGATAAACTGTACCCCCTTCAAAATTGCTAGCTAGTGGGTCAAAATTCATCATATTTTCCAAAGAATATGCTTGTTTTTTTAACCAAAATTTTGCATCTTTTTTTACATTTTTCACCACTTTTAAAGGCGCAGATTCGCAAGCATTTGCTATAATATCATCACCTTTAGCTATTGGTCTTACCCCTTTTTTAAATTTTCTTGTAAAAAAATCATCCCAAGATTTAAAACCATAATATTTATCATTTGGATCACACTCAAAAATATCTTCAAAAGTTTGTTTTCTACAATCTTTTTTATCCTCTACAGCTTTACAAGCTACTTTTACCATCTCTCTTTTTGCAGGTTCACTTAACCAAGCTAATACTTTAGGAGTTCTATTAGGGAAACTTTCAACTAATACTTTTCTTGAATCTTTACTCACTAAATATTCACTCCAATAAGCCAATATCTTTTTAAGTTGTTGATTTACTAAAGCATTTGAAAAAAATTCATAACCAAAGCTAGTAGCCATAGGCCAATCAAGTAGAGCATTTATAGGAAACCCAATAAGCCCACAAGGTTCATCATCACCACTTTTATCTGGACATTCGGTAAACTGCGGAGCCTGGTTCATAATACCATTTAAAAGAAATAAAAACTCATCAAAATCTTTTACCTCAGGGGTTCCAAGTGGAGTTTTGGCTCTCATTATCGCTGCTTCTGTAAACATAGAAGTAGCAAGACCATTTAAAACAGCATCACTTTCAACCATCTGTTTAAAATCTTTTATAGGTTTTATTAAAGGGGCATTTTGTTTTAAAACCTCTTTTTTTAGATCCTTAATCCAAGCATCAATCTGTTCAACACTACTAGGAAGCCAACTTCCAGCTCTTGTTTTTTTTAAATGACTCATAACTATTCCTTTAGAATAAATTGATTAAAACACCTTCTTTTAATAAACAATCTAATTATAAAGTATTTATGTCACATTTGTGTCACAAGGAAAGATTTTGGATTTTTTTAAGAACTATTCTATTCACCAAGACTTATTTAAATGAGTAGATTTCAAAATAAATCAAGGCGCGAAAAAAAGAATATGAAGGATTTTACTTGTAGTAAATGAGTTTGTATTCTTTTTTTCGCAACGTAGAGTTATGAAGGAAGATGCTTATTAAAATAAGTTTTTATTTTTCTACAAGATTATACATATTCTCAATCTCTTGAGCCCAGATTGATTCATCAATAGTTTCTAAAACCAATGGAATATCATCCATTCTACTATCATTCATGATAAATTTAAAAGCATCCCAACCTATTTCACCTTCACCTAGGCTATGGTGTCTATCTACTCTACTTCCTAAAGGTGGTTTTGAGT
Organism: Halarcobacter azotofixans (SeqCode); assembly: GCA_048571215.1. Lineage (GTDB taxonomy): Bacteria > Campylobacterota > Campylobacteria > Campylobacterales > Arcobacteraceae > Halarcobacter > Halarcobacter azotofixans. The sequence continues at coordinate 3,433,348 of CP182352.1, read as the reverse complement.
CATTTATATGCATCCCTTTTAAAAATTCACGTCCAACAATTTTGTCAAAGTCACCCCAAGTTTTATCATAAGCTTCACGGGTTCGTATATCGTATCCTGCTGTAAACATATGACAGGTATCTATACATACTCCAACTCTACTTTTATCTTCCACTTTATCTATTATATAGGCTAGGTGTTCAAACTTATACCCTAGGTTTGTCCCTTGTCCTGCTGTATTTTCGATAACTGCTGTTACTCCACTTGTTTTATCTAGGGCTATATTGATTGATTCTGCTATTATTTCTAAACATTGCAGTTCTGCACTATAGATTAAATCATCATAATCAGGTGCTCTTTTAGAAAACTTTTGAAGATGACTTCCTGGGTGGAAGTTAAGTCTGTCAAGTCCAAGTATTTCACATCTTTGTATCTCATCTATAAAGGCATTTCTACTTTTTATAAGTTTTTCCTCTTCTGGATGTCCTAGATTGATTAAATAACTATCATGGGGCAAGATATGTTTTGCTTGAATACCGCTGTCTTCTAAGTTTTTAAACCAAAGGTCTAAAGTTTTATTATCAAAAGGTTTAGCATCCCATCTTTTTTGATTTTTGGTAAAAAGTGCAAAGGCTTTAGCACCTAATTCTATTGCATTTAATGGGGCATTAAAAACACCTCCAGTTGCACTTACATGTGCTCCTACATATTTCATATTAATTCCTAAAAAAGTTTATTTATTTAAAAATGATAATACAAAAATAGTACTTTAAAGCTAATTACTGTATATTTTCAAAAATTAAAATTTTCATAATAAAAGCAATTAATATAAAATGAATCGAAGAACAACATATAAAAAACTTATTTTTAAAATTATACTATCTACCCTTGTAATAAGTTTATCAGTAGCTTTTTTTTATGCCCAATATATGAAAAAAGATGCTATAGAAAAACTAACAAAAGTAGATGCCAAGAAGACTACACAGCTTGTGTTCCAATCTCTATACTCAGCTATGGAAAAGGGTTGGGATAGAAATGATTTAGAAAAAATAATCCATAGATTAAATAATGTAGATAAAAATATGCGGGTAGATGTATATAGAAGTTATGAAGTTGCAAAACAATTTGGAGAGATAAAAAAAGATTTAAATGCAAGAAAAAATAACCATCTAATAAAACAAGCCTTGAACAACACAGAGGTTTTAAATATAGTTGATGACAAATCTATTGATTATTATTATCCTTTAGTAGCAAAAGATGAGTGTCTTAAATGTCATACACAAACAACTACAGGGAGTGTTTTGGGTGTCATTAATATAAACTATCCTATAAAAGATTTAAAAGTATCTTTATCCTCTATTATTAACTTTTTCTTGATTTTTATTATAATTTTTACACTTGTTATATTTTTTGCATTATTTACTAAATTTGATAAACATTTAGTTAAACCTATCAAAATATTTATTGCAAATATCAACTCTATTTCAAATGAAAAGAATATTACAAAAAGAGTTACAATAGAAGATAACAATGTAGAAGAGATAGAATCTATGCAAATTGTTTTCAATGATATGCTTGATTCTATAGAGTTCCAATTTTATAATGATTCATTAACCTCTCTGCCAAATAGAAAAAGATTAATTGAAGTTATCTCAAACTATGAAAATGGAGTTTTAGTAATCATAGATATTGATAAGTTCCAAGAGATAAATGACCTTTATGGAGATATAGCAGGAGATGAGATATTAAAAGAAACATCTGATATTCTAAAAAAAGCTTTACCAATATCTACAGCCCAACTTTTTAAGCTTCATGCTGATGAGTATGCTATATATTATCCAAGTGATTTATCATATAATGAAATTGAAAAACTTGCTTCTCATATATCTAATGTGATTGAAAATACTGATTTTGAGATAAATGGAACTCAAATTTATATAAGTGTAACTATGGGGGTAGCATATGGAAATACTTTTTTACTAAACTACTCAGATATTGCTTTAAAATTGGCCAAAAAAAATAAAAAAAGATTTTTAATATATGATTCATCTATGCATATGGAGTATGAATATGAGCAAAACCTTCATTGGACAAAAAAAATAAAAGATGCAATTACAAATGATATGATAGAACCTTTATATCAACCAATAGTAAATACAAAAACAAAAGAGATAGTAAAATATGAAGCCTTAATGAGAATGGTTGATAAAAATGGAGAATATATAGCACCTATACACTTCTTACAGTTAGCAAAAAAGAATAAGCTATATCCTGAATTGACAAAAATTATCTTAATAAAAACCTTTCAAAAAGCAAAAACTTTTAATGTACAAATCTCTATTAACCTATCAGTTGAAGATATTTTAAATAAATATATTCACCAAATCATATTAGAAAAACTCAATGAATACAAACTTGGCAATAAAATAGTATTTGAGATATTAGAATCAGAAGGTATCGAAAATTTTGCAGAGGTTAAACAATTTATTAAAGAGGTTAAAAAAACAGGAGCAAAAATCTCTATTGATGACTTTGGTACTGGTTATTCTAACTTCGAATATCTTATGAAACTAAATGTTGATTATATAAAAATTGATGCCTCAATGATAAGAAATATTGATAAAAATAAAAATTCTCAAATAGTAACTGAAACTATTATCAACTTTGCAAATAAAATGGGTATAAAAACCATTGCGGAGTTTGTACATTCGGCTGATGTATATAAAACTGTCAAAAAAATGGGAGTTGATTATTCACAGGGTTACTATTTTGGTGAACCAAAAAGATTAGATTAACTATCTAATTTATATACAGCAAACCAAACTATTTTAATCCTATTTTGTGTACTATTCCACTTTAGCTATACTTAGGCTATAAAATTTAAATACTATACGATTTAATTTATTACAAAATCATTATATTTATGAAGGATAAAATATGGATAAAGTAGTAATAATCGGTGGTGGGTATGCTGGTATTTATGCTTTAAGAGAACTTGTAAAAAATAAGCATATAAAAATCACTCTTATTGATAAACACACCTTTCACAACCTACAACCTGAAGTTTACGACCTAATTGCAAACAAATCTAATATTGCAGATGTAACTATTGACTTAACTACCTTGTGTAAAGGTTTTAATCACAGCTATTTAGAGTATAAAAATCTAAAAGTGAGAAAAATAGACCAAGAACAAAAGAAAATCTTTACAGAAGAGAAAGAGATAGTCGAGTTTGATTACCTAATCATGGCAACAGGAACTAGAACATTTTTCCCACCTGTTATTCCCGGACTTAACAATGCACACGATATAAAAAAACTTCACTGGGCTATGTTTTTTAAACAAAGTTTTGAAAATCAACTTTTCAAAAAAATTGAAGATGAGGCAAAAACTTGTGATGATACGCATATTGTAGTTGTTGGAGCCGGTTTATCTGGTGTTGAGATAGCAGCTGAGATGGCATACAACTCAAGAATGTTCTTCAAAAGAGGAAATTTTAGTTGTGACAATCTAAAAATCTCTTTGATTAGTAGTTCTGATTCTATTTTACCAGGACTTCATCCAAAACTTATAAGAATCTCTCACAATAGATTAAAAGAGCTTGGGATTAATGTAATTACAAATACAAAACTTCAAAAATGTGAAGATGATCTTGCTTATTTATCAAATGGTACAAAAATCAAACACTCATTTCTAATTTTCACAGGGGGTGTTGAAGCAAATAAAATCACAGAAGAGTTAGATGTAGCAACAAACCCAAAAGGACAAATAATAGTAAATGAGTTTATGCAAAGTGACAAATATGAAAATATATTTGCCATTGGAGATGCAGCTGAGATTAGAAATAAAAATGGTGATATAATGCCACCAAATGTAACTATTGCAAGAATAAGTGGAATAAATGCTGGAAAAAATGTTCTTAATCTAATCAATAACAAAAAACTAATCCCTTGTGATCCAAAACTTGAAGGGATATTAATAGCCCTTGGTGGGAAATATGCAGCTGGAAGTATTTATGACTTATTTCATGTAAAAGGAAGATTAGCATATGAAATTAAACATTATGTATTTAGTTCATATAGAAAACCTTTATTAAAACTAATCAAAACAGGATATTCAAGAATTAGAAAAATGTAAACTAATCTTTTAAAATCTTGATTAGTATATGGTTTTGCTTATCCCTGAAAATAGTCTGTTTTTTATTTTGACTAAATAGCTCTTTTAGAAAGTTTTTTTTGTAACTTTTATGTAAAAACTCTTTGTTAAAAGAGCTACTAGACTGACATTGTAAACTATCTTTGCATATCCTATCATCAAAAATATCTAAAGTTAAAATAGAAGTTCCTGCCGAAAAAATCTGCACATTTATATGGTCATCATATTTTGAGATAAACCCTCTATCATAAAACTTCATCCCAGGGGTTTTTATCAAAATAGTTGCACTTGAGACAACTTTAGGTTGAGTAAAGGCACAACCTGTAAATAAAAGAATAAAAAGATAAATATATATTGTAATTTTTATTTCTAATCCTTTGTTATAAAAAGTTTCACTATAATACTAAAAAAATCATCAAAGGTAGTTTTTGTTAGTACATATTTGTTGCGCAGTTGATTCCCATTATTTTTTAGAGAAGTTAAGAGAAGATTTCCCAAACGAAGATTTAACAGGTTTTTTTTATGATCCAAACATCCACCCATATGAAGAGTATAGATTAAGATATTTAGATGTGGAATACTCTTGTAAAAAGTTAGGAATACCTTTAATAGAAGGTCCATATAACCTAGAAGAGTGGCTAAAAAAAGTAAAAGGTCTTGAAAATGAACCAGAAAAAGGTGATAGATGCACCGTATGTTTTGATGATAGACTTGAAACAAGTGTTAAAAAAGCCTTAGAATTAGGTCATAACAAATTTACAACTTCTCTTTTAATCTCTCCAAAGAAATCTCAAGACAAGCTAGAGAAAATTGGTAGTGAATTACAAGAAAAATATAACTGTGAATTTATTTTCAAAGATTATAGAAGTGGTAATGGTAGCCAAAAACAAGGTGAAGTAGTAAAAGAAAACTCTTTGTATAGACAAAACTATTGTGGATGTATTTTTGCACTAAGTGATCAAAGAGAACAACAGGATAAAATTATGGATGAGATGTTTTCCCCAATTTCTAATCAAATACTTCCAGAATCAATAGAGAGTAGACTAGAGATATATAAAAAAAGAGATGATTTAGAAGAACAAGGGATCCCTTTTCAGATTATCAAACAAAGATTTTTAAACTATAGACTTCTAAGTGCAACTTTAAAAATAGATAAAGAGATTGTACCCTCATATTTTCTTTGTTATTCTACATTAGGTAAGAAAAAAACAAATGGTAGAATAACCTACGAAAAAAATGAAATCTCTTATTTAAACAGAGATGAAGTAAAAATTCTACCTTTGAATATTTTTAATGAACTTGGGAATAGCACATATAGAAGTGTAAAAGACTTGATGTTCAATCCACCCACCTTTAAGTCAGAATTAAATATCAGAGAAAAAATCACAAACAATCCCTATGGCTTATCAACTATTGTTGTTGTGGATGAAGTTATAGATGGAAAATACGATATAAGCCTTGACTCTGTTATTTATGAAGATGTAAAAGAAGTAATTATATGAAAATATTAGTTTCTGCTTTGGAAACCTCATCAAATATCCACCTAAAAGAGTTAAAAAAATATCTAAGCAAGAGTGTGGAGTTTCAAGGGGTATTTGATAAAGATTTAGGGGAACCCCTTTATGATTTATCACATTTGGCAATTATGGGCTTTGTGGATGCACTAAAAAAAATAAATTTTTTCTTTAAACTTAGAGATGAGATGGTGGAACTTGCAAAAAATTGTGATAAGGTTTTGCTAATGGATAGCTCTGGATTTAACCTACCCCTTGCAAAAAAATTAAGAGAGACTTATCCAAATAAAGAGATAATCTATTATATTCTTCCTCAAGCTTGGGCGTGGAAAAGAAAAAGAGTTGAGAAGTTAGAAAAATATTGTAACAAACTTTGCTCTATCATCCCTTTTGAGAGTGAGATTTATAATGACAAGGATAAAATAACCTATGTGGGGCATCCTTTATTAGATGAGATTACAAAATTCAAACAAGAACTAACACAAAGTGATAAGATTGTTTATATGCCAGGGAGTAGAAAAACAGAGATTACAAATCTTATGCCAATATTTAGAGAACTAAGTTCAAAAATAAAAGACAAAAAACATATACTTATAATACCTTCAAAATTTGATGAAGAGTATATAAAAAAAACTTATGGAAACCTATCAAATTTTACAATTTCAAATGATGCCCATAAAGAGTTAAAAGAAGCAGAATTTGGATTTATTTGTTCAGGAACAGCTACTTTAGAAGCTTCAATTATAGGAACCCCTTTTGTTTTAAGTTATATTGCTAAAAAAATAGACTATTTTATAGGAAGGAAGTTTGTAAAGCTCCCATATATTGGTCTTGCAAATATCTTTTTTGAGAAAATGGGAAAAGATATAATTCACAAAGAGTATCTCCAAGAGGATGTAACAGTAGATAACCTCTATGGGGAGTATAAAAATATGGATAGACAGAAGTTTTTAAAAGACTCTTTAATCTTAAGAGAGTATTTAAAATTTGGTAGTAGCGAAAATGTTGCCAAAATAATTCAGAACTAATTTTTTTTTAGATAGAATATATGATTTTTAAAACAGATATAGGAATACAAGAATGTTAGATATAATGGAAATACAAGATATTTTACCTCATAGATACCCTTTTTTATTAGTTGATAGAATTACACAAATGGAAAAAGGTGAGTCTATCACTGGTTATAAAAATATCTCTATTAGTGAGCCTGCTTTTATGGGGCACTTTCCAGGTCATCCAATCTACCCAGGAGTTTTAATCCTAGAGGGTATGGCTCAAGCTGGTGGAGTACTTGCTTTAAAAAGTAATGACTTATCAAAAGAGGAAATCGCTAAAAAAGTTATCTATTTTATGAGTATAGATAAAGCAAAATTTAGAACTCCTGTTAAGCCTGGTGATAAATTAGAGTATAGAATTGAAATAAAAAAACTAAGAGGTACATTGATTGTACTTGATGGTAAAGCTTATGTTGATGATAAAATTGTTGCAGAAGCAGAGCTAAAAGCTATGATAGTTGATAAATAGGAAAAGAATGAATAATATTCATAAAACAGCTATAATAGAAGATGGAGCAATACTTGGTGATAATATTACCATTGGTGCCTTTACCCTAATAGGGAAAGATGTAAAAATCGGTAATGGAACAACCATAGCTAGTCACACTTTGATTGAGGGTAAAACAACAATTGGAGAAAACAACCAAATTTTTTCCCATGCAACCATAGGTTCAATTCCTCAAGATTTGAAATTTGATGGAGAAGATGTAGAACTAATCATAGGAAACAACAACAAAATTAGAGAATACACTCTTTTTAATCCTGGAACAAAAGGTGGCGGTCGGGTTACAAGAATCGGTGACAATAACCTTTTTATGGGATATACTCATGTTGCTCATGATGTTATAGTTGGAAATAACTGCATCTTTGCAAATGTTGCAACACTAGCTGGTCATGTTGAGATAGATGATAATGTTGTTGTTGGAGGATTAACTCCCATACATCAATTTTGTAAAATTGGTTCAAATGTTATGATAGCTGGGGGTTCAGTTGTTACCCAAGATATTCCACCTTTTTGTTTAGCAGAAGGGAACAGAGCAGTTCTAAGAGGATTAAATCTAAATGGTCTTAGAAGAAGATTTAGTGACAGAGCAGATATTGATGCAGTTAAAAAAGCTTATAAAGCACTATTTGAATCGGGTAACCCTATTTCTGATATGGCAAAAGAGTTAATAGAAACAAATAAGAATACTTATGTTTTAGAGTTGGCAAATTTTGTGCTTAACACTAAAAGAGGTATTCCATTTAATAGAAAATAGGAGAAAAGTTTTAAATGAGTAAATTAGAATGTGATTTTTGTGGAGCTCCTGATTCTAATGAAAATCCAATAATTTCAGGTGATAATGCTTGTATTTGTAAAGCTTGTATAAATGCAGCTTACGAAATCATGGCAGGAGCTAAACCTGAAGATGAAGATGAGAATTATGAAGTTGAACAAAGTGATAAAAAATTTGAGTTAAAAACACCTGCTCAACTAAAAGAGATTTTAGATGATTATGTAGTGGGACAAAGTAGAGCTAAAAAAGTTCTATCTGTAGCTGTTTATAACCACTATAAAAGAATTTTTAGAAAAGATGAACTTGAAGATGACGATACAGAGATAAATAAATCAAATGTACTTTTAATAGGTCCAACAGGTTCAGGTAAAACCCTTTTAGCTCAAACAATAGCTAAATATCTGGATGTACCTTTAGCTATTGCAGATGCTACAAGTTTAACAGAAGCTGGATATGTTGGTGATGATGTTGAAAATGTTGTTACTAGACTTATTCAAGCTGCAAATGGTGATATAAAAAAAGCTGAAACTGGGATTATCTTTATAGATGAAGTTGATAAAGTAGCTCGTATGAGTGAAAATAGATCTATCACTAGAGATGTATCAGGGGAAGGTGTACAACAAGCACTTCTTAAAATAGTTGAGGGTTCACAAGTGAATGTTCCACCAAAAGGGGGAAGAAAACACCCAGGACAAGATGCTATTCAAGTTGATACTACAAATATTTTGTTTATTTGTGGTGGGGCTTTTGATGGTCTTGATGAAATTATTAAAAAAAGAGATGGTGGAAATATTTTAGGATTTAATCAAACTAAAAAAAGTAAAACTGATGATCAAATCATCTCACAAGTAGAATCTCATGATTTAGTAAAATATGGACTTATTCCAGAACTTATTGGTAGACTTCATATGATAGCAACATTAAATGAGATAAGTGAAGATGATATGGTTCATATTTTAACTGAACCAAAAAATGCCTTGGTAAAACAATACATCAAGCTTTTCAATCTTGATGGTGTTAAACTAGCATTCGAGAAAGATGCGTTAAAAGAGATTGCAAGACTTGCAATTGAGAGAAAAACAGGGGCAAGAGGATTAAGGTCAATTTTAGAAGATATTATGCTGGATATCATGTATGATTTACCATTATACAAAGATAAAACAGTAACTATCACTAAAGATGTAGTTACAGACAAAAAAGAACCTAAAATAGCTTAAAAGAGGAAGTGATATGTTATTCGATAAATTAATAGGTCTATTTTCTAGTGATATGGCAATAGATTTAGGTACAGCAAATACAATTGTTTCTGTAAAAGGAAAAGGTATCATTATAAATGAGCCATCAGTTGTTGCTGTACAAAGTAATAGATATGGGAAAGATAGAATATTAGCAGTTGGTCAAGAAGCTAAACAAATGATTGGTAAAACACCTCTAAATATTCAAGCTGTACGTCCTATGAAAGATGGTGTTATTGCAGATTTTGAGATGACTGAAATGATGATAAGATATTTTATTGAAAAAGCTCATGCAAGAAAATCATTTATAAGACCTAGAATAATTATCTGTATCCCATTTGGTATTACTCAAGTTGAGAGAAAAGCGGTAAAAGAATCAGCTATTAGTGCTGGTGCTAGAGAGGTTTTCTTAGTAGAAGAGCCTATGGCAGCAGCTATTGGTGCTGGTATCCCTGTTGCTGATCCATCTGGTTATGTGGTAGTTGATATTGGTGGAGGTACTACTGAGATTGGAGTTACTTCTCTTGGTGGACTTGTACTTTCAAAATCAATAAAAGTGGCTGGTGATAAGTTTGATAAATCAATTATTGATTATGTTAGACAAAACTACAATCTATATATTGGGGAAAGAACAGCAGAAAATATCAAAATAGAGATAGGTTCAGCTATAAAACAAGACCAAGAGCTTAAGATAAAAGTAAAAGGTAGAGACAACTCTGGACTTCTTTCAACTATTGAACTTGGAAGTGAAGGGGTTAGAACTGCTATAAAAGAACCACTAAGAGAGATTGTATCAGCAGTTAGATCAGTGCTTGAAGATATGCCACCAGATTTAGCAGGAGATATTGTTGATAATGGTGTAATCCTAACAGGTGGTGGTGCATTAATTCGTGGTTTAGATAAATATCTATCGGATATTATTAAACTACCAGTAAAAGTTGCTGAAGAGCCTTTATTAGCAGTAGCTTATGGTACAAGCAATGTATTAGATCAGGATGACTTATTAAAATTAATTACTAATGAATAAATTCATTTTTTTTCTTCTTTTTGTTGCAGTTAGTTTAGCTTATGTATTTGAAGTGGATAGACTAATTGCAACAAATCTAAATCCTTTTAACTCAATAAAAAAACTCTATATAGATACTTCTATTTCAATAATGAATACAACACAAAAATATTTTTATCAAGCAACAACTATTCAAGAATTAAAAAAAGAGAATGAGGCACTAAAAAATTACAAAATTCTTTACTTATCAGCAAAAAATAGATTAGATAATATAAAACAAACACTAAATATAGAAAAAAAATATGAGGAGAAAGTAAAGTTTGCTCATGTTTTATCATATATCAATTTTGATGATTTTACAAAAGTTTGGTTAGATTATAAAATGGAAGATAGCAAAATCCTAGGTCTTATCTCAGGAAACTTTGCAGCTGGAATTGTAGTAAATGATAACAACAGAGCAAAAGCACTTTTAAATGGAAATGAAAAGTGTAACTATGCTGTATTTATTGGAAATAATAAAGCTCCAGGTATTGTACACCCTTCAAAAGAACATGGTTTGTTAATGGTAAAATATATTCCTATTATCTACTCTATAAAAGAAGGGGATATAGTGACAACCTCTGGTATGGATAATACATTTTTTGAGGGCCTTTTAGTTGGAGAAGTGGTATCTGTAAACAAAATGCAAGATATGCAAGAAGCTTTAATAAAACCCTATGCCCATGTTCTAAAAGAGGAAAACTTTTTTATCTACAGAAAAAACAATATCAATACGAAGCCATAATAGAATCAACCTTATCCCAAGTCAATCCACTATCCTTACCACCTTTAAACATATTATAAATATATCGGGCAAACATATCGGTTTCGAGATTCACTTTTGAACCTATTTTATAAGTTCTAAAAAGTGTATTTTCAATAGTATGTGGAATAATCGTAAGTCTAAAAGAGTCTTTCATCACCTCATTTACAGTAAGTGAAACCCCATCTATAGTTACACTCCCCTTTGGAATAATATATTTTGAATATTCATTTGGAAGTGAGATTATATAATCAGTTGAATTTCCACTCTTTGTGATGGTTTTTATTGTCCCTAAACAATCCACATGACCTTGGACAATATGTCCTTCAAACCTATCACCCATCATCATAGCAGGTTCTATATGAACCTTTCCTCTATAGTTTTCCATAGCCAAGATTTTTTGTGTCTCAGGTGAAAGCTCAACTGTAAAAGTATCAGAGCTAAGCCTAACAACAGTTAAACAAGCTCCATTAACAGCGATAGAATCACCTATTTTGGGTGTATATTTTGCCTTTAGAGTTAAAAAATTGTTTTTTAGACTAATAACATCAGCTAGTTCTCTAATCAAACCTGTAAACAAATGTGTCCTTTTAAAATGTCCCATTAAAAAAGGGAGCAGTTATTATATCTCTTCTTTTTATAGTGCAAAAATAAATTTTGTTAAAAAGAAGGAAAAAGCTAAAGAGAACAATGAATTGTTCTTTGTAATTTCTAATATAAAGTATTAACTAACTTCAATGTGATATAATACCAAAAATTTATTAAGATAGTAATTTTGTAAATCTTTTAGATAAGTGGAAGAAAACATTTATCTAAGAGATTTCCTAAATAATAAAAAAACAATTCGTTGTTCTCTTTAAAGATGCTAAAGCCATCCTCTTAAAAGAGCTCATTAGATTAAAGTCCTAAAAAACAGGGACTATTTTAAGGAAAAAAATGAAATATGATGTAATAGTCGTCGGCGGTGGACACGCTGGGATAGAAGCTAGTTTAGCAAGTGCAAGAATGGGTAAAAAAACCCTACTTATTACTATGCTTGTTGAACAAATAGGAGCTGCTTCTTGTAATCCTGCTATTGGTGGTCTTGCAAAAGGTCACCTAGTAAGAGAGCTTGATGCACTAGGTGGAGAGATGGGACTTTGTACTGATGCAACAGGTATACAATTTAGAGTTCTAAATGCCTCAAAAGGTGCAGCAGTACAAGGAAGTCGTGCACAAATCGATATGGATAAATATAGAGAGTATATGAGAAAAGTTTGTCATAATACTCCTAACTTAGAAGTTTATCAAGATGAAGTATCTTCACTTTTAGTTAAAAATGAAAATGAAGTTTATGGAGTAAAAACAAAACTTGGTGAAGTATTTGAAAGTAAAAAAGTTATCATAACTACAGGTACTTTTATGAAAGGACTTATCCATATAGGGGAAAACAAATATGATGCAGGAAGAGCTTGGGAACTACCATCTTCAACCTTATCTATACAGTTAAAAGAGTTAGGACTAAAAGTAGGAAGACTAAAAACAGGAACACCTGCAAGAATAGATGCAAGCTCTATTAACTTTGATGTTATGGATGCCCATGGAGGGGATGAAGAGCCAACACCTTTTTCATTTAGAACAGATAAATCAAACTTCAAGCCAACACAACATCCATGTTTTATAACATATACAAACCTAAACACCCATGATAAAATCTCAAGTAACTTCCATAGAGCTCCAATGTTTACAGGTCAAATAGAAGGTAGAGGTCCTAGATATTGTCCAAGTATTGAAGACAAAATAAGTAGATTTAGCGAGAGAGAAAGACACCAACTGTTTTTAGAACCACAAACAGCAATGAAAACAGAGTACTATATAAATGGACTAAGTACCTCTTTACCAATTGATGTACAAAAAGAGATGATACACTCAATACAAGGTTTAGAAAATGCAAAAATCATAAGATATGGATATGCTATAGAATATGATTATGTTGATCCAACTGAATTGAAGCATACCCTTGAAACAAAAAAGATATCTAACCTTTACCATGCGGGACAAATCAATGCAACAACAGGATATGAGGAGGCAGCATCACAAGGGCTTATGGCAGGGATAAATGCTTGTCTGGCAATTGATGGGAAAGAGCCTTTTATCCTAAGAAGAGATGAAGCATATATTGGAGTTTTGATTGATGATTTAGTTACAAAAGGAACAAATGAACCATATAGAATGTTTACAAGCCGTGCTGAATATAGACTTCTTCTAAGAGAAGAGAGTGCAGATATGAGACTATCAAAATATGGATATGAGCTTGGACTAGTTTCACAAGAACAACTACAAAAAGTAGAACACAAAAAAGAGGTACTACAAAATGCAGTTGAATTTATGGCAAACGAATGGTTTACCTCAAAAAAAGAGAACCTAGAACTACTTGAAAGTTTAGGTGAAGACAAAATCAAAGACAGAGCACTTCTTATTGATATAGTGGGAAGAAATACCGTTGATAAAGAAAAATTTGATAAGTTAGTTCCAAGCTTAGCCAATACAGAAGACTATCTAAAAGAGCAAATCATTATCGAAGCAAAATATTATAGATATGTAGCAAAACAAAAAAAACAAATAGAAAAAATGAAAAAAATGCTTCAATTGAAAATCCCGGAAAACTTTAACTTTAAAGATATTCCAGGATTATCAAATGAAGTAGTTGAAAAACTAGAAAAGTTTAATCCACCAACACTTTTCAATGCAAGTGAAATTTCAGGAGTAACTCCAGCTGCTATTGATATTATTCATATGTATATTAGTATGAGGTGTCAGAAAAAATAAAAAATGATAATAGGAAATAAAAAGTGATAATATGTAAAATAAACTTTGATAATGGAAGTTTAATTTAATATGTCTAAAGGTAAAAGTATCATTTGTCAAAAGCAAAAAAAAATGATAATAGGAAATAAAAAGTGATAATATGTCAAATAAAATTTGATAATGGGAGTTTAAACTAACATGTCAAAGGGTAAAAGTATTATTCCTGATTTTATGTCTGATAATCCAAATGATACTTTTAAACTCTTATTTCCTTTAAAATTAATCCTTGATGAAGATAAGTTTGGGAATAGTCATTATGAAGTCGTAATTAAAAATATGTCTACTGGTAATGTGTTTTCAAAACTTATCTCTCCTGAACTTTTATTTACACATTTTCCTCTTTGTAAATCTTTTAAAAATAGTGATAAAACAGAAAATTATCCAGATAAAGAAAATTTTGAAGAAAGTTTTTTCATTGATACCTCTTTAATAGACAACTCTTCATCAAAGAAACTACATGAAATACTTGATTATAAGACTATTGGTACTTTACTTGGTTGGAATTATACATTTTTAAATACTGCAAAATATATTAACTGTTATTTAATAGAGCAATCTGGTATCAAAATTATAATCCCCCATTATGCGATAGGTATATATTATTACTTTAGATTTTCAGAAATGAGAGAAGCCTCTTTAGAGTGTAATGTTGAAAGTTTATATATTATGTGTGATGATAATAGAGCAGATGCAAAAATTGTATTACCAACTCCACGTACAGATGAAGATGCTGCTTTTATACATAGATTTGCTTGTCAAGAAACTGCTCATAATGAATTTGATAATATAGGCAAGTATATACACAACTATCTTGCATATATGAGACAAGAGGATATAGATAAAGAACCTGGAGATATTCATCTAAAAATAAATTTTCCTGTGAAAGAAAAATTTAAAATAGATGTAAAAGCAACTCTATTGACAAATAAAGATACAAACGAACAATACTATTATATTCATGAAATTTTAAATGATTACTCAGATATAGGATTTGACAAATTTACAAAAATTATTGAGCAAAATAAAGTTATTACAACTATAAATGATTTAGAAAATCTTTCTAAAGTTGATAGAGAAATTCCTGAAGAGACTACTGAAATATTAAAAGTAAAACATGCAAATAAAAAACACACCAGAACTCAACATCAAAAAGACAGAAAAAAAAGTTGTGGAAGTTTACAAAATATTGAAATAGAACATGAAACAAAGACTAAAGATATTATTGAGGATTTACTAAAAATATATCAAGAGCAAGAGAATGGAGATAAAGTTGATCAAAGTCTTACAGAGTCCTCATCAAAAGGAGATAAAACAACCAGAAGAGTGATAATCTCTAGTGAATTTGAAAAAGGTGAAAAAACTCCTCTAAAGGAAATAGATAATTTTATAGTATTTAAGCAATACATGGATTTTTTACAGAAACAAAAACCTATTGAAAATTTTGTTTTAAATGAAGTAACTCATTTACCTGAATTTATAGTTGAAAAAAATGGTGAAAAAAAGATTAACTCTAAATGCAAAATGAAAAAAAGAGCTAGACAATATTTAACTGCTACTTTTAAATATAAAAATTCTCATGTAGGATTATTAGAATTAGAAAACTATACATCTTCATCTGCATCTTGTTGGGTAATAATTTCTGATTCATTTATAACAAAAGATATATTTAATCTTTTCATCAATTTATATTGTAAAGATGATATTTCTATTCCTGACATTTCCAAAAAATATAAAAAAACTAATCCTAAATTTGCTAAAAAGAATCATGAGAGAAATGAAAGTTTGAATGATATGCAATTAGCTAAGTGGTATAGTGGATTATTAGGAAAAATTTAAGATTATTTGATTATTCTTTTGTAGATTTTTATAAAACCCTTATGTATTGTAAAATGGCAACCTACAACTTCTGCCACATTTAATTGATTTACAACTTTCTTTTGATTTTTTAAATACTTAATAGCTCCTAAAACTTCACTTTCACTAATTACTCTACCTATTTTATTTTGCATGGGGATAATCTCATCTATTAGTTCTTTATACCAAAATGGAATATCTTTAAAACCATGAACAAAATCCCTATGAGTAAAATGGTTTTGTTTTGAGAAATCAATTAAATTATTAGGATAATTCTGAAATAGATAATAAACCATTGAGGTTAATACGAACTCTTTATATATAGATAAAGCTTTTTTAGAATTATATTTTTCTAGCTTTTTACAAATATCTTTATACTCTTCTATCAAAGGAAAGGCTTCTAAATCTAATTTTTGTTTTTTACCTAATAAAAATCTCAATTTTGTAAAACTTTCAAATATAAAAACTGATTTAACTTTTTGTTTATTTATTATAAAATATCCTTTATTTAATCCTTTTTCAAACCACTCAATAGCTTTTAATCCATATTTATGATTTGATTGAATAGATATCGTAATAGTTTCTCTTAAATCTTTTTCACAGTTATAGCAAAAACAAAGTTCTTTTAGATGTTTTATTTTTGGAAATTCAATTTTTGTATAACATCGCCAACATCTGTCTGTTAAAAATATCTTATGTTTTGGACAAGCATTATAAAAGTTGTATCTCCATTTTTTCCTAAAATATGGAATTTTTTCCTCAGCTAAACACTTTGGACAATACATTAAAGCATGATGAGTTCTTTTGTCAGTTAATTTTCTAATTTGAAAAGGTGGATATAACCCATTTTCAGAACAAATAAAAAGATGTCCTTCTTCACTACGTAAAGACATTTGATATATTTCTTTATCAGATAAATGGCTTTTTCTAGCTAATTGTTTAAATAGTTTTTCATCATATAAAAAATCAATATCAGCTCTTGCTATTGTGCTTCCTTGATGTCTTATGAAAAGTGATATAAAACTTGAAAGATCTCGTTGATGCTCAAAAGCAACTCTGGTTAACCAAGAACTTAAAAGTTCATCTTTTAAAGGTTTGGAAATAAACAAAAAGAAATAGTCTTGAACCCAATCTCTATTTCTTTTTTTAGTTTTCATATTACAACTTTGGTAAATACTCTATATCAGAGACTATAATATACTCTCTTTTTGATTTGATTGCTTTTACTGCTGCTTTTTTCAATAAATTCACTGTTTTTCCAATTAATCCTTCAGATTGATGAAAAAGTGCATTTATTATCTCTGGATTATCTGCCATATTTGAAGCCTCTTTTAGAGGTAAACATCGTTCATAGGTAGCAATAAAAGACCTAAACTTTCTATCATTGTTCCATCTAGGAAGTTCAATAGAAGGAAACCTTGTTGCTGTTTCTTCTCCAATTGATAAAGCAGAGTGAGCAGCTCTTGTCCCTGCTAAAACTATGGTTAATGACAAACTATTGCTTAGCTGCTTTAAATCATCTATAAAAGTTCTTTGTTTATTTAGATTACCAGTTAACGAACTATGAATCTCATCTATTAAAATCATCTTTGTTCCTAATTTATTTAAATAATGCTTTGCAAGTTTTACTTTTATTGATAATTTCTCTGTTGGCTTACAAGGAGCACAAAGTTCTTCTAATATAAGACTATACAATCTACTTTCATCGGGAACTGTGGGAGCTTGAAAATATATTATAGGAATATCATAAGTTATGTTATCGCCTTTTTCAATTGGCTCTAATTTGACTTTATGTAAATCATACATTTTTCTTAAGATAGCAGTTTTACCATTGTTTGAGTCGCCATAAATCAATAAGCCTTCATGTCTCATTTGAGGAGGATCAAAGAACTTATCTTCTAAAATCTCAATTAATTTTACAGCTGCACCATATCCTATCCAATGATCTTTTTTACAATATAAAATTCTTTCTTCATCACTTTTTTCTAAATACGCTAAAGCTTCTTTTGTCAAATTTCTTTCATTCATCTATTTCAACCTATAGGATATATATCATAACCTTCCTCATCTTCATCCTGTGCTTGGGATATTTTTAAAGGTGTAGGTTTGGTCTCTTTATAATCAATTCTCTCTTTTTCCATATTTAAAATTTTTTCTTGATGCTTTTTAGAACTTCTTTTACGTCTTACAGATTTTTTTTCTCTTTTTGCAGATTCAACCCTTTGTCGAAGTCTCTCTTTTGCTTCAAAAATATCATGAGGTTCAAGTTCTCTTCCTGTTATTTGCTTTTTTGCTTCCGAAATTGCCTCTCTAAGCTCAGATAAGTTCATTTTAGGTTTTCTAATATCTGCATATGGAACAGTGATATAATCTTTAATATCTTCATCATATACATATATTTTACTAATATCCCTTGGGTCACGTCTACAAATAACTTCATTTTTTAAATTAGGTTTTAATTTTTTATATTGAGATGGAATAATCCATTTTCTCAAAGATTCTGAAAAATAAGTAATATAATCAATAGTGATACCATTTTTTTGAACACTACGTTTTATTTGAGGAAGTAATGCCATTCTAAGCTTTAAAGTATTTGTTGGAACTGTAGGCAAAAACGGGATAGACTTTTCTTTTCCGACGCCATATAAACCTTGATAAAATTTCTCTTCAGGTGTCATAAATATTGAGCTATGTTCAGTTTTATGATAAACATTTATTACAAAATCCAAATACCATTCTTCAAGTTCATCAATAGTCATAGCAGCTTCTATCTCAGAATCGTAACTTCCTCTTTTAAATATATTAGATCTAGTTGTACCTGGCAAGGAATGCATCTTTTTCATATATGTGCCTAAAACTCTTTCTACTGCACCACCAAACTCAGGTCTAGCAACTGGACGATAGCGATCTTCTATTCTAAATTCTTGACAAAAATTACGTAAACTAATTGAAGTAAAGTCCTTACCGTTGTCCATATGTACCTTTCTAGGCAATCCATAAACAGGGTATTCTCCCTCAACTTTATATTTTGCTAATAATTCATCCTTTGGTAAAATTGCATTTAATAAACATTGCCCTACACTAAAATAACTAGGGGCTTCTAAAGAGATATAGAAGCCATACATCATCCTACTATATACATCAATTGCAACAGTAATAAAAGGTCTTCCAATTGGTTCTCTATTTTCTTCATCAACCAAAATAACATCAACTTTAGTATGATCAATTTGAATAATGTCTAAAGGCATTTTCACATCTGGAAATTTATTTGGCATTCCTCTAGTTTCATTTACTCTTATTCCATTTCTATATTTTGCAATAATTTTTGGATGTAAAGCATTTATTCTATTTCTTATCGTATTTTTTGTGGGTGCTTTTAGTTCTATATTCTGGCATTTATAAACAATCTCTTCATAGATATCTTGCAGGGGATATTGTTGTTTATGTAAATACATCTCTTCTATTACACTATTGATTATTGTATCAACAGATTCGTCTAATCTACTTTTTCCTTTACCTCCACAAAATTCTCTTCTAGAAGCTAGTGAACTTACAGTTTTGTATTGCTCATAAGTATTAAGCCATCTATATATTGTGGCAATACCTTTTTTATTTTTCTTTGCAACTTTTTGAACATCTTTTGCTGTTCTATTTTCAATGTCTAATAAAGGTTCAATAATCTTAAATCGTTCAGTTGCTTTATCTAATTCTTTTTGTTCAGTATCAACTAATTCTTTTGTTCTCTTTTTTATATTTTTAGGGTCACTAATTAAATCATTGACTTTTACAATTTTTTCATTATATGGTTTATTTAATTTTTTGAGGAGTACTTCCTCTAAAGAGGGATATCCTTTTATAATATATTCTACATCTTGGTAAAAAATTTTACTATCAATATCAAAGGAAATTACATTAGCCATTGTTTAACTCCACTAAAGAATTCATAGTAAACTCATTAGCAAATAAATCTGTCTTTAATTTACCAGTTGAAACTAATGACCAAATGTTATTAGAAACTATTGCATATTCTTTTGGATTAGATGTAAGTTTTTGCACTAAATCAAATGCAGCTAATTTTGTAGTGTCTTTAAGAACATCCAATATCTCTTTTTCATATTTATGTTCTATTGGATTTTCTTTATACCTATATAAAAAGTCTAAATTTTCTATATATTCTTTGCTATATGAAAGTTCAGTAAATACATCAAATTCTAAATCATGTTCTTTCGCAAACACTTTCGTATCTTCAAATTTTTCTTCAAAGTATTCTTTATTTTTTTCAAGTTCATTTGAATATTTTACTTCAATAATCGTATCTTTAACCCCTGATTCTTTTACTCTTCGGATATAGCAATCTAAGCTATATGTTGAATGTCTATTTTTAAAATCAATTTCAATTTGAGGCTGTTCATAATATGCAAAAACACTATCATCAAATTCCAAAGATAGATATAAGGCTCTTTCCAATAGTGACTCATAGATTATTGATTTACCATTTTTTATACTAGGGAAATGCCCAATGACAGAACGATAGCTCTTTTTTATTTTGCGTTGTGGAAATTTAATATAATCTTCTAGCATAATTATTTTCCATTACATTTTATTATTTTTTAATTGTATAGTAAAGAAGCTTTATGTTTTATTTAATAATTTTTATGCGTATTATTATATTTTAATACTTTTTATTAAGTCTATTTTAATATTTATTTAAATATAATAAATTATATTTAAATAAATATTAATTTTTAAAAGGTAAATAAAATGGGAGAAAAGCTTAAATTTATTGATTTATTTGCAGGTCTTGGAGGTTTTCATAATGCACTTCATTCACTAGGAATGGAATGTGTATTTGCTTGTGAACTTGAAAATCATTTACGAGAATTGTATGAAAAAAATTACGGAATAAAACCAGAGGGAGATATTAGAAAAGTAAAGGAAAAAGACATTCCTGAACATGATATTTTATGTGCAGGCTTTCCTTGTCAGCCCTTTTCAATAGCAGGCATGCAAAAGGGTGCTAAATGCCCTACTTCTGGAAAACTAATAGATGATGTAATACGAATAGCAAAACATCACACTCCTGAAATGATTTTTTTAGAAAATGTTCCTAATATCAAAACAATTGATAATGGTAGTTTTTGGAATTACTTGAATGAATCATTTTCTAAAATAGGCTATTATTTAGAAGATAAAATATATTCTCCCGTTGATTTTAATATCCCACAAAAAAGAAAAAGAATATTTATTATTGCAAAAAAACAAAATAATACTGCCAAAATAAAATGGCCAGAGGTTTCTTCAGAAAATTCTAGTGATCATATTCTTAAATATTTTAATAACTTTGAATTATCTAATGAAAATGAAAAAAAGCTTGAAGACAGAAAAGAAAAAATTTTAAATACATGGCAATCAATTATTTCTAATATTCCTAGTTTAACGGGGCATTACATTGTATCTAGTGAGTTTGGAGCAAATTATCCTATTGAGTTTAGTAAATTAACATTAAATGAGATGAAAAGATACAAAGGTGCATGGGGAGTTCCATTAAGTAAATGTAAAACATGGAATGAGATTTTTGAACTCTTACCTCACTATATTGATAGAAAAATGAAAAAACCTGTTAAATGGATATCAACTTCATTAGCATCTAGTAGAGAAATTTATAATAGTTCTCCTAATACATTTAATCCTTTTATTAAAGAATTAAAAGCCTCTCCTCAAAGCTGGCAAAAACTTCAATGGCAAAGTGATAGAAGTTTATCTAAAAAAAATCTATGGGAACATCTAATACAATTTAGAGCTTCTGGTATTAGAATAATTAGAGCTAACTCAGCTCCCTCTTTGATATCAATGACAACTACTCAAATACCAATTTTAGGCTTGGAAAAAAGATATTTAAACAGCAAAGAAGCAGCTTGTTTACAGGGTCTACATAACCTAAAGGAATTACCACGTGCGAGATCAACTGCATTTAAAGCTTTAGGAAATGCCGTTAACTCAACGGTTATTCAAATGATTGCTGAAAATACTATTCCTGAGATAATGCCCACTCTAAAAGCTTCTGGCTATTAATTAAAAGGTTATTAACATCATTTGTTGTTGGGTGATAATGAGCATGAATAACAATATTTGTAACATCAAAAACTTTTTCTTTATCAAAATGTTGCAAATTTCGTTTAACAGATTGCCACTCACCCTCAAAAGGTAAATTATTTTTATTGTTATTAAGCCAAGTAATTAATTTATTAATTGATTTATCTGAAATATTACTCTTTTTAAATTCCTCATTGGAAATTAATCCTTTTATTTTTTCTTGCACTACTTTTTCCATAATGGCTCGATAACAAAGTAAAAAACCCAAATCACTTGTTCCATACAATTTCTTTGCTTCTTTTGCAATGCTTTGTGTAACTAAGTTTTCAGTACTTTTAATAATTAAATCTAATAAATTAATAGGTTGTTTTTCTTTTATTTGTGATTTAATGTTATCTTTAGAACCTACTGTACTATTTTTCTGATTTCCCTTACCTCTTGATTTAGGAGTAACCCCCTCTTTTTCGTACTGATTTGCTTGTTTTATTGATCTAGGTCTATAATCTTTTGCTTGTTCAAGAATCTCATCAACTCCAGATTGTGATTTTAAGGTATCTAAAAATTTTTTTTCATTTATATCTAATTTATCTTTGTTATTTGATATCGGTTGTCCATCAAGGTGTAATTCTGCATAAAACCTTAATGAATCATGTTTATTTGGAGTTTTAAGTAAATATATTGGTCTATTCCAATTTCTATAAGTACCTTGAATTAAACGTTTTTCCCTAAAATACTTTAGTCCAGGATTTTTTTGGTTAGATGGTTCTCTACACATAACAAAACCTGTAACACGTTTTTCATTAAAGAAAAAATCTACATCCTGCCTCCATTCTTTTACTTCGTTCCCTCCCCAATATGAACTAGTACCTTTTGTTATCATTTTACGTGATTTTAAAACATTAGGAATTTCTACCTCTTCTTCTGGTGTAATCTTTAAATCATCGTACTTTGTAGAGACTAGATTTAAATCTAATATCTTACTTCTATAAATAAAATATTGATAATTTTCTATTAAACTACAAAAGGCATCTTCAATTAGTTCTTTATCGAAATCTCTATTTAATCTTTCTATAATAATAGTAACACCATTTTTATTATCATTACTTGCAATAGGACTTATTGGAACTAAAGTCTCATTATTTTCAATAAGTTCATCAAGATCAAATAAAATTTTCTCAGATTCACTTTTATTTTTTCTATGCAAATAGTGATTAAATAAAGTCCATTTTCTACCTATCCAAAGAGAAGCTGCTTTCATACCTATTCCAAACTCATTAAGATTTTGTTTTTCGGGCTTATATGCAGGTTTCATAGCACGATCTAAATTTTTATGACTTATTCCACCTGCATTATCTTCAATAATAATTTTTCTATCATTAATATCTTTATCATCTATTGTAATTGTTATCTTTAATTTTTTTGTTTTTAGTTCTTTTTCATTATCAATAAAAGACTGTAAAGAGTTGTCAATATATTCAGATAAAGCGCCACCCAAACTATAAGAATGATTTTTTAATGTGTTATAAATTGACATTTCAGGAGATATATCTATTTTTACAACATTTTCAATACTTTTTGACACATGATGCCTTTATATTTAATTTAATTATATATGATATTTTAAAATAACTTTATTTCTCTTAAAATACTTTTCATACAAAAATATAATAACGCTAAATAAAACAGTTATTTCCTAGTTTATAAAAATAAATCTAAAGCTATAATAAAAACAATTTATATTATATAAAATAGTATCTAAATCACTCAATAATAATTTTTTGTAATACTTATAGTTATAGATTTAATTTTTTATATATTTTTTTACTGTAATATATAATAAAAATAATTTAGGGTAATTATGTATAAAATTTTTATAAGTTACAATTGGGAAAATCAAGAGTGGGTAAAAAAATTAGCAGATGATTTAGAAGCATATAGTGAATTTCACATCATACTAGATCAATACGATTTAAATCATAATATTGATAAAAATCATTTCATGGAAAAAGGTATATTTGAAAGCGATTTAATATTAGTAGTTTGTACAAAAGAATATGCATATAAAGCGAATAACCGACTAGGTGGAGTTGGAATAGAAACATTTATGAATACTATCAGACACTGGGAAGAGATGGAAAATAAACAAACAAGTAATATCTTTGCAATTATGCGAGAAGACAGGTATATTTCCACTCCAAATTACTTAAAAGGTAAAATATCTATTTCTTTTCAAAATGATGATAAATATAACAAGAGCCTTAGTTACCTAATCAAACAAATAAAAAATACTATGAATCAAACTTCATCAAGACCTCCAAAAACTAAATCATTAAAAAATACACCTGTTAATTATTTTCAATTTGATAGAGTAGAAGATATTTTGGCAATAATTGCTAAAAAAAGAGAAAAACTTGATGGAGTAACAGACTTTAAAGATAAAAATAGAATCAAATATGAGTATTGGAAAACCACCAGCTTTAATTCAAATTCATTTATCCTAGTGTTATTCAACAATATTACTATACGAGATACAATTGAAAGATTTATACGAATTAATAAACACAGAATTACAAAAAACCTTGTAATCCTTAGAACTAGTCAAGGTGAAAAAGATTATATCTATAAAATATTTCAAGCTCATGACATAAATATTAATATTGCAGAATTTACAATTGAACAATTTATTTGGGATGAGTGTATTGACCAAGATTGGAAAAATGAAAATAAAATTATAGAAGAAGAGTTCTTTATAGATCAAAGAGTGTACCAAGAAGATGAAATGGGGGATAAAAGAACCTTAGAATTATCCTTACCTCTTATTAAAGATAAATTCTTATCTGATAATACAATACATTCTACTTTAATGCTATTTGCAGCAGGTGGGATGGGGAAAAGTACATTATCACAGGTATTAACAAATGAAATAAATGATTATAATGAGAAAAAAGCATTATTAATACAATCAGATATCATAAGAAATCATATCAAGAAGGATGCGATTAGAAACTTTGAAATTAAAAATCTATATGAACTTTATGACATTTATGAAAAAATTTTAATTACAAATAAGTCTCTATTAACGCAAAAACAATTCGAATTAGGAATCATTTCTGGCAAAATCATAGTCATAATTGATGGACTTGATGAAATCATTACATTATTTCACGAGAACTTTAATGTAAAAGAATTTTTAAACTCCCTTTATGAATTAAATATGCAATTGGGGAAAACAAAAATTATGATTACTTCTAGACTTAATATTTTAGAAAACTATGCCTATTTAAAAGAAAACGATGAAACAGAAATCTTTTATCTCAAAGGATTTGAAGAAGATATTTGGAATAAGTATATTGAAAAAAGATTTTCTAAATACCCAAATACAGATGTTTACTTAAAAAAAATAAATAAATACATAACATCTTTGCTAACGATATCTGATAATAGTGAAAAAGTTTTACTTCCTTTCTTTCTCGATTTAATATCTGAAATAGTTGAAGAAGAAATAAAAGTTGAAAAAAATTCATTTATTATTGATTCAATCAATAGTGACTACCCAAGTAACTGTGAACCCATAGATTATTTAATACATGCTATATTAAAAAGAGAAATAAAAAGACAACAATTTAATATACCAGTAACTAAATTTGTTGCATTCTTTAAAGAACTAGTAATGTCATATGGAGATAAACTTTCATTTGATAATTTAAAAGATTTAATTGAAATATCCTTTGATGGGAATGATACAAATGAAATTTATAAAAAGATTTTATTGAATCCTTTAGTAAAAGTCAACAATTCATTAGAGGTCTTATATTTTAAATATGATTTTTTAGGTAACTATTTCAAGACATTAGCAATTATTGATTATTTTTCGAGTGATGAGATTAAACTACTTGATAAGCAAATAATCAATGACTTATCTAAATACTATGATGGTAGTCATATAGTTTTAAATGAGTGTATAAAGTACTTTTCCAAAAATATTCCTTTGTGTATTAAAAATACGAAAAGAGTTATTAATTTAATTATTCTAGAAATTAATAAAGAAGATAAAAATCTTTTAAAGTTGAAACATACAATTAGTACTTTACTTTACTTCACGCAAAAAATACATGGTACAAATTTGTCAAAAGATAAAAGAATAGAAATTGTAAAAAGTTTATATTCTAACAGTGAAATAAAACACTTCTACATTTGGGGTGAGTTTTATCCGCTAGACTTTTCTAATATCCAAATTTGGAGTTCTGAATTCCATGAATATAATTCTTTTAGTAAATGTAAGTTTGAAAACACAATTTTTTATCACAGCTTATTTGTAGACATTGAAATTCAAAATTGTAGTATTAGCAAAGAAAACTTTGATTTAGATAGCTGTACGCTTGATACAATTCAACATTATATAGATAATCAAGAATCAAGTTTCCAAGATAAACTAAAAGCCTTTGAAGAAGACTTTCAAAAATTTTGTAGAAACTTTTTTAATGGTGTAGCTTTTGAAGCGAAACTTATGGAAAATATTACTATAACACCTAAATTCCTAAATAAAAAACATAATATTCTAGATTTTTTGATATCCAATACTTTTTTAATTCAAGACCCACTACGCATCAAAAAATACTATGAAATTGATAAACAATATCACCGTAGTATAAAAAACTTGATTGAAAATAACCATGTAGACCCTAAAGTACGTGATATATTAATTTCTTATATCAAAAAAGTATAAATAATTTAGTATTATCAATTGTTTATACTTTGGTTTAAAGATGAGAATATTTGTCATTTATTTTTAAAGATAATGCATTATATTTAACAAATAGTGTTTAGAATGATTAGATTTTATATCTTATATTCTAAAATTATAACAGTCTAAATATTATTTAATTAGTAATATAATAAAAAAAAAGAACTTTTAAAAATTTAACTTTATATTTATAATTAGAAATTTCAAACTTCAACCAAAACTCTTTCTAAAATTCTATTCGAAGAGTCAATATCATTTATAACTTTGCTGTTACCATGAAGTACTTTCCAATTATTTAATATAACAATTTTTTCAGGCTCCCAAGTTATCTCAAAAGTTTGTATCTTATCTAATACTCCTTCTAATACTTCCCTTGAATATTGATTTTTTTTGAAATAAGGTACCATTGAATTTGAATCATATCTAATAAAAAAATCATTATTTCTTCTTTCAATAATTTTTCCTATAAAATATCTACCATTTGGACTTCTAACTTTCCAAAGAGATTTGCTTAAAATATCAACTATCTCTTGAGAGAGATTTGTAAACAATTTTTTTACAGTCGTATTGCGATTAGACAAAGATGTTTTCTTTAATCTAAGTATTAAATACTTTGGGGGAATTTTATAATAGGCTGCATCAGTATGAAAAGGTATATTTTCTTTATAAATTGTTGCGTATTCATTACTAGAAAGATTTGATGAAAGACTTCTTGCACCTACTAAACCTAATTTAGGTTCATCTGGTAAGATTGGAATTGGTTTGCCAATTTTATATGCAAATTTTAATAAATCAAAATTTTTAATAACCCCTAAATCACAGAAACCTTTTGTTTCAACTTCAAACATTATATTTAAAAAAGTTTCATTAGTCATTTTCAAAACTTAATACTAATCTTGGATCATAGCCACAATCTGGTTTTTTAAAAAGATTATTAGAGTCACTCATTGCACCTGCTCTACAGTCAAAACATCCATATCTAAATTCGCATTCAGAGCAACCTTCTATTTTATCTTTTGTTAATTTTGAAAGTTGAATATAATTTTTACTACTTAATATTTTGTCAAGTGAATCACTAAGTAAGTTTCCATATTCAGGCTTTCTCATCATAATACAACCCATTACATCTCCATTTGAAGATATTGATATATGATTAGAAAAACAATTATGTTCACTACTATACTTTGAAATAGTGTTAGGATTAAATGACATTTTTAAAGGCAATATATTGTCTTTTGAAACTTTTATAGGCGCTTTTTGTATAGCTCTTCCTACATTATGATGATTTTGGATATCAAAAGATGTAACTCCTAAACTGTTGAGAAATGACTTGATAGTTAAGTTTGTGATTTCTTTATTGTTTTTAAAGTAACCAACAAATACATTTATATTATTTTTTGTCAGTTTTTTAATCACTTCTACTGTTCGAACCCAGGAACCAACTTTGTTAGTCATTTTATCATGTTCATTAGCTTCTATTCCATATAAAGAAGTAGATACACCTAAATTATGCTCAATTATAAATTGAATATCAGCATCTATTATGTTGTATAAATTAGAAAAAATGCCAACTTTAATATTAGGAGAATTTTCTTTTATATATATCACTAAAGATTTTATTAAATCTTTTCTAATCATTGGTTCTCCACCAATAAAGGTAATATACTTTATATCATAAACTAAAACTTTTTGTAAGATGTTTATCCATTGATTTTCATCTAATTCATTATCACGATTTACTTTATTATTGGACATTGCATAACAGTGATTACAAGAGAAGTTACAAGATAAAGTGGGTTCAATCCAAACTCTTTCAAAAGTTTTATTATTGGAATTATCTATTTTTTTAATCTCTAAATCAAGAAGATAAACTTGAGCTTTTCCAGCTTCTAACCAACCTTTTTTTCTCATAGAAGATAAGTGAAACCATAAATTTTTGATATTAGCTTTCTTAGGGGTAAGGGTTTTCCTTATAGAGATTAATCTAAGCAATTCAATCTCTATTTTAGTTGCAGGTTCGCAGGTTCCATTTTTTAGATTATAAACTGCAAAACGATTCTTACCCTTAAGAACTTTTATATGATTTTTTATTCTCATTATATATCAATAAGCACCTTTAGGGCAATGGTCAGCTTTTGGTTTACAACCTTTTATTACATCACCAGAATCATCTAAATTATCAACTGAAGGATATATCGTAATAATTTGTACAATACTACCTGTTGCTTGTGCTTCTTGAATCACATTGCCTAAAAACTCAAAAACCTCTTCATTTCCATTGTTAATTACAATTGTTTCACTTACTTCTTTTGTCTCTTTTGGCATACTATTCTCCTTTTTTAAATTTATAATATTATTATTAATTATTTCTTAATTTTTAATTAAACTATTAGTTACATTTTTAAAACCCATTAGACAAGAAAATCTATTCCCACTACAAATTAATTTTCAAAATTAGTGTTAAATATTAATTTTATAATGAATTTAAGGAAATATAAAAGATTATATAGTAATAATAAAACTCTATATTTATTATCTAAGGATACTCATGAAATCTTTGTATTTTAGTTTGATGCTTTTATTTGCAATACTTTTTACAGGATGTGCAGATGCAGGTAAAGATAAAGTGGTTGAATCTTCTTCACCTGTAGTGTTAAATGGAAGTTTGAGTACCACTGAAGTTGGTGGGAAAATAGAAAAATATAAATGGAAACAAGTTTTTGGTAAAAAAGTAAAACTTTTAAATAAAAACACAATAAATGCAAGTTTTATAGCTCCTGTAGTGAAAAAAGACACCAAACTTATTTTTGAATTAACAACTACAGAAAAAGGAGGTTATATTTCTCCTTTAAAATCTAGTGATACAATTGAAATTTTAGTAAAACCCCAAACTTCAAACGACACACCACCTCAAGCAATAATACAAACAAATAATACAAAGATAAAAATAAATGATTCAATAACCTTTGATGCTTCTTCATCGTCAGATAGTGATGGTAATATTGTCTCATATAGTTGGACAGATAATAATGGAGATATATTAAGCAGTAATCAAATATTTGATTATACTTTTACAAGTATTGGAATACATACTATTACATTAACTGTAACAGATGATGATGGATTAAGTTCATCTTCAACTGTTGATATTGAAGTTATAGATTATATAAAACCTATTGCAGATTTTCAAGTAAGTGCAACTACTATTTTAATTGGAGAATCAATTAGCTTTGATGCAAGCTTATCAAGGGATGAAGATGGGGAGATAGTAAGCTATCTTTGGACTGATCAAAATTCTAATATATTAGCATCTGAAAAAACATTCTCATATGTATTTAATACCCAAGGGGAATATACTATTACATTAACTGTAACAGACAATGATGGACAAACAAGTACAAAAGAGGTTTCAATAACAGTTCAAGCTGTATTAAACTCCATAGAACTAACTCCAAATGAACTAAGCTTAACTATCGGAGAAACAGAAAATATAGTTGCTACTGGATATTACAGTGACGAGACTTCATTAGATTTATCTTCAAATGTTACTTGGACTATTGCAGATAATACCATAGCTTCAGTTGATAATGCAGGAACAATTACATCATTAAAAGAAGGAATTACAACTTTAAAAGCAACTATTGATACAATTCAATCAAATGATGTAACTATAAAAGTTAAAAAACCTTTAGTTTTAGATTCAATAAAAATAACTCCAAATCCAATAACTTTAAGAGTAAATAATGATAAGCAAATATCCATACAAGGAATATATAGTGATGGTTCTATAAAACCTATTAATGGAAATTTTACTTATGAAATAGCAGATACTAGTATTGTTTCTTTTGATGGTGTAGATACTTTTACTGGTTTACAAATAGGAGAAACAACTTTAAAGATAATATCAGGAGATATAACTTCAGCTTTAATCCCAGTAAAAGTAGTGGATAAACCTGCAACAACAAATTTTAATTTTACACATTTTGGTACAAAGTATATAGATCAAATTCCAGTTAATGCAACAAAAGAATTTTATAGTGAAAATCTTTTTTCTATGATTACTGGAAATATTTATGATGAAAGTGGAAATCCTTTATCTAATGTAACCATTAGTATTGTTTATAATGAAGAGCTTGGAACTGTTCAAACAGACCTAAATGGAAGTTATGTATTACCAGTAGAAGGAAATAAAACAATTATTGTAAGATATACAAAAAATGGATATACCACAATAGATAGAAAGCTTTTTGCAGAGGCTTCAAATTGGAACATTGTTGATGATGTAACAATGTTAAGAATAGATGATAAAGTTACAACAATAGATTTAAATGATTCAACTCCGCAAGTTCACACTTCATCAATTATTAGTGACGATAGAGGTTCAAGGTCAACTACTTTAGTATTTAACGGAGTTTCAAGTGCAACAGTTAAATCTCCTGATGGTTCAACAAGAATTTTAGACACTATAGATGTAAGAGCAACAGAGTTTAAAACGCCAGAGTCAATGCCTGCAAATTTACCAAAAGAATCAGCATATACATATTGCTCTGATCTTACAGTAGATGGAGTAAGTGATGATGAAACAGTTGAGTTTAACTCTCCTGTTATCATGTATGTAGATAATTTTTTAGGGTTTGATGTTGGAGTAGTAGTTCCTGTAGGATATTATGATAGAAATGAAAGTGTATGGAAAGGTTCAAAAAATGGTGTTGTTGTACAACTACTTGATACAAATAATGATGGAACTGTAGATGCTTTAGACTCAACAGGTGATGGACAACCAAATGATTTAGATAATGATGGAACTTTTACAAGTGAAGTTATTGGATTAGAAGATAATATAGTTTACCAAGTAGGTAAAACATATTCTAGAATGGAAATCAATCACTTTACTCCTTGGGATCCTAATTATCCTTGGGTACCTGATAAAAATGTTGAAAGACCTAAAATTAACGATATAACTACAGATAAAGATAAAAATAAACTTAATGAAAACTGTAAAAAAACTTTTGGTAAATGTAGTGAAACTTGTGCAAGTGTTAACATAAGTTCTTTTGTTGAAACCACAACGGGAGCTTTTCATGATGATATCCCAATTTCAGGTACAAACCTGACTTTACATTATTCTTCAAAAAGAACTAAAGGTTATAAGTATATTATTGATTTAAAAGATCAACTTCAACCTCCAAGTAGTGTAAAAAAGATTATATTAATATTAGACATATTTGGAAAAAGACAGGAAAAAAGTTTTACTTTAGATGAGTTTTCTACAAATGCAACATTTACATGGGATGGAAAAGATAAACTAGGTAATTATGTTCCGGGAAAAGTTAAAGCTAAGTTAATAGTAAAGTATTTATATAAAGCAGTTTATCAAAAAGGACTTAGTAGACAAGGGACAATTAATGCATGGGCAAAGTTTGGAAATGAGGTAACAGGGATTCTCTCAAGAAAAGAATTTATTCTAAAGTCATTTAAGTTTTTTATA
Organism: Halarcobacter azotofixans (SeqCode); assembly: GCA_048571215.1. Lineage (GTDB taxonomy): Bacteria > Campylobacterota > Campylobacteria > Campylobacterales > Arcobacteraceae > Halarcobacter > Halarcobacter azotofixans. The sequence goes on along the minus strand of CP182352.1, from coordinate 3,401,299 downwards.
ATAGATAGTCAATATAAAGCTAATAAAGAAAATGCAATTTCAAATGGATGGACATTATCAAATTATGATAAAATATTTCATTTCTCTCTTCAAAAAGGAGATGGAACTGAAAATAATAAAAGTTTAATTTTTAATCAAAAAATTGAGGAAATAGAATACGACTTTGAAGCTTTTAGTAATAATGTTTCTGGTTATAATAGAAGTTGGAAATCATCATTGGTGAGTTTATCTGGAGGAAATACTTATGTTGCTTCTCAAGATTATAATAATAGTAAAATATTGAAGATTGATCCTTTAGGAGAGATTAGTCATATTGCAGGAAATGGTATAAGTCAAGATAGTGGTGATGGGGGATTGGCATTAAATGCATCATTTAGTGATATTTCGGATATAAAGGTAAATGAAAAAGGTGAAATTTTTATTGTCGATAGGTATGCTAATAAGATAAAAAAAATAGATGAGAATGGTATAGTAAGAACAATTGTAGGAACTGGTACATATGGGTATTCCGGTGATAATGGTCTAGCAATTAATGCAGAAATTAGTCATCCCAGTGTAGTTGAAATTGATAATGATGGCAGTTTGTATTTTATTGATTCAAATAATTATGTTATTAGAAAAGTAGATTCTGATGGTATAATTTCAACAATTGTAGGTACAGGAGAATCAGGTTATTCAGGGGATGGAGGTTCAGCAACAGAGGCTAAAATAGGTTTTATAAGAGACATAAAACTTGATAGTGAAGGTAATTTATATTTAGTTGATGCTATAAATAATGTTATAAGAAAAGTAGATACTTTAAATACTATTTCAACTGTTATTGGTACGGGAGAATCAGGTTATTCAGGAGATGGAGGGTTAGCAGTTAATGCAAAATTAAATGGTCCTTCAAACATTGATATTGATTCTAAAGGTAATATATTTATACTAGATTATGGAAATAAAGTAATAAGAAAAGTTAATGAAAATGGTTACATAGAAACATATGCTGGAAATGCTATTACAGGTTCTATAGTAAATAATAGTTATGCACTTGATACTTCAATTGGTTATCCTAATAATCTTGTATTAGATTATAATGAAGATTTAATAGTTTCATCAAATGATAAATTATATAGGATTTATACCTCTAATTTCTTCACAGATAATGAAATAGAAGATGGAATAATTAATATAAACTCAAATAATACAGCAGAGTTGTTTAATTTAGCTGGAAACCATATCGAAACTATAGACTTATTTTCAAAAAAGGTTCTAAAAAGCTTTACCCATGATGAAAATAAAAGGTTGATTAGTGTTAAGAATCAGTTTGATAATGAAATTTTAATAGGAAGAAATGAAAATGGTATTCCAACTATTATAACTGCACCAAATGGTCAAAAAACATATTTGAATGTAGATTCAAATGGAAATTTATTATCTGTTACATATGAAGATAATACAAGTCATCAATTTGAATATAATAATGACTCTTTACTTACAAAACATACAGAGCCATCAGGAGCAAGTTCTTTTAATTTATATGATGATAATGGTCGTATAATTAAGGAAATTGATGTAAATAATGAAGAGTGGTTTTTACAAAAGAATATAAGTGATGCATTTATTGAATATGCTTTAGGTAAACCTGAGGGAGATATTAAATTTTATAGAGAAATTAAATTAGAAAATGATTCTTTAAAACAAGAAACAGTTTTCCCTAATGGAGATAGTAATTCTATTACAGTATCTTCTGATAATAGATTAGTAAATGCTATCAAGAACAATATAAATATTCAAAGTAAGTACAAAACTGATCCAGAAACAAAAAAAAGAGTACTTGATTCAGTAACAACTATACTTCCAAGTAGTTTAAGTAAAGTAACAAGTAATAGCGCAGTTTATGAAACTAATGAAAATGGATTAACAACATCAAAAACCCAAACAATCACAACAAATGGTAAAGCAACTACTATAAAAAATGATTATGAAAATGGTATAAATACTATTACAACTCCTGAAGGAAGAATTGCAAAGGAAGAGTATGATATAAATACAAGACTTACAACAAGCTCAACCTCAGGTACTTTAACTCCTACAACTTATACATATGATAATAAAGGAAGAGTTATATCTCAAACAACTGGTACCAGAACCACAAGTTTTACTTATAATAGTAGAGGTAATATTGATACTATCACTGATGAAAGGGGAAAAACAACTTCATATCAATATGACATATTAGATAGAGTTACAAGGGTTACTCATCCAAATGGTGCAATAGAAGAATATAGTTATGATGTGAGTGGTAATATGACTAGATTAATAACTCCTATTTCTACGAATCACGACTTTACATATGATAATATAGGTCAAAGAACCTCTATGAAATCTGCGCTTAATAAACAAACTTTATATGAATATAATGGAAATAGAAAACTAACCCAAATAACAAGACCAAGTGGAAAAACAATAGTAAATAACTATGTAAATGATAGATTAGATTCTACAACAACTCCTGAGGCTACAATAAACTATGAGTATATTTTTAATAATCAAATAGGAACTATTACAAAAGGAAGTGAAAAAATCGAATATGGTTATGATGGAAACTTATTAAGCTTATTAACATATAATGGGGTATTAAATGAAGGATTAAGTTATACCTATAATGATGATTTCTTACCAATATCGTTTACTTATGCAGGTATTACTGAAAACTATACATATGATAATGATGGTTTAGTTTTAACAAGTGGTGATTATACTCTTACAAGAGATGCAGAAAATGCCTATGTTACAAAAATTACAGATGGAAATTTTGTTCAAAATCTAAGTTATGATAACTATGGAGAGTTAACAAAAGTAGCAGATAATAGCTTTAGTTATGAAATTATTTCAAAAGATAATTCAGCTTTAATCTTACAAAAACAAGAAACTGTAAACAATACTACAAAAACATATGACTATACCTATGATGATAATGCAAGATTAATAGAAGTAAAAAAAGATGGAAATATAGTAGAAACTTATTCATATGATAACAATGAAAATAGAACCTCTGCAACTGTAAATGGTGTTACAACATCAGGATACTATACCTTAGATGACCAAGTAGAAGTATATGGAGATAACACTTATACCTATGATGAAGATGGATATTTATCTTCAAAGGTAACGCCAAATGGAACTACTACTTATAGTTATTCTACTTTGGGAGAGTTAAAAGAGGTAAAAACACCTTCTAAAACTATTACTTATAAACATAATGCTAATAATCAAAGAGTTGCAAAACTTGTAAATGGAGTTGTTGTAGAAAAATACCTATGGGCTGATTTAACAACTCTTTTAGCTATATATGATGGAAATGATAATTTAGTCCAAAGATTTGAATACGCAAATAGTAGAATGCCTATATCTATGACACAAGGTTCAAATAAATATTATTTACACTATGACCAAGTTGGAAGCTTAAGGGCAGTATCTGACTCTAATCATGATATAATCAAAGAGATAATTTATGATAGCTTTGGTAATATACTAGAAGATTCAAATCCAGATTTTAAAGTACCATTTGGGTTTGCAGGTGGGCTTTATGATTCAGATACTGGTTTAACTAGATTTGGGTATAGGGATTATGATAGTTACACAGGGAAATGGACTGCTAAGGATCCTATTGATTTTAGTGGTGGGGATACTAATCTTTATGGGTATGTGTTGGGTGATCCTATTAATGGGATTGATCCTGAAGGGTTAAATGCATTTGTTATTACTAGGCCAATGATTATACCTAGACCTATAACTATTCCTAAAATGCCAATTAATCCTATAATACAAATTGGCGATATAGAGTCAGGAGAAGGTATTGATTTATCAGACACTTCTACTTGGCCAAAGCCACCAGTTAATGGTGAATGTAAAGAAGGTAATCCTTCAAAAAACAAACCTAAAAATAGAGGAGAAAAAAGTCTCTATGATGATACTAATGGAGAATGGAGACCACATTTACCTGATAAATATCATCCTAAAGGGCATTGGGATAATAAACCAGGAGGGAATAATGGTAAAAGTAAATGGGAAAATATTTATTTGAATAATTTAAATATGGGATGGATATAAATGATAACAATAGAACTTACTGATGAATATGCGTATGGCGAACCTCCTCCCAGTTTTATATGGAGAGGAAAACCTTACGATTATATTAAACTAATAAAAGATTTATATTTTTTGGGTGAACAAAATGGTAATTTAATTCAATTAAGTAATCTTAATTACATTGATACTAAAGAATTGAATATCTTATTATGTTCAAATAATAATGCTAATATTTTGAATAAAATTGAGGGTTTAAATGTATCAATAAACTTGGATGCTAATTTATGGAGAGAAATTATTGAATATTTTTTATCTATATCATTTTCTCCAGCTCATAACTATATTGATTTTGATGAATATAATCTTTATGAAGATGCAAATTTCATAATTAGTTCTGAAGGATAGCTAAAATTAAAATTCCGGGGACAGTTTACATAATTAATACAGTAACACCAATAACACCCCTGAGAATGAATCTCCACTTTTTAAATAAAATATAATCAAAGAGATAATTTATGTGAAAAGCGTTAAGATAATAACAATAGTTTGTTATTATTAGCTTTGGAATTAAAAGTGATGTGCTTTAGCACCACTGAAGGCTGGGCAGTTCTTTCTGCTTATTTATGGAATAAAAATGTTTATAAGCCCAATAATGGTTCTTATTGTGAATTACCTAATGTTTATAATGCTAAAGGTGGTAAACAAAATATTAGGGACACTGAGTTAGAAGGATATAGTAAAGAAGAATTAGATAGGATGTATAGAGACCCTAATGTATCTAAAAAGATGAAACAAAGAATAAAAAAACATCAAAAGGCTTTACAAGACAGACATAGTAGCGCAAAAAAATAATTTTGTAGGAAAAAGATTTTGAAAAATAAAAAATTGAATAATAAATTATTAGAAATAGAAAAAACCTTAATTAAACTATTGGAGTTACGTGATAAATTAATAAAGTTTACAAGTAGTAATGAAATACTAATAAGAGCAGATAGTATTGATGCTATAACTTCCCTAATGTCATTTAACATAGAAAGATTAATAAAAGAATCTTTAAGAAAAGGAGATGATTTAACTAAAATTTCTATTATTGAACTTGTTAGTGCTAGCAAAAATAAAGCTTATTTAAAATATATATTACACTTATTAGAAGATGAGGACACCCTTGTACGTGCATACGTTTATGAATCTATAGGTAATTTAAAAGCAAAAAAGTATTTACCATTGTTACTAAAAAAACTTAAGAAAAAAAATACAACAAATACTGAAAAATTAAGAATCTTATATTCATTACTCAGATTTAAAAAGAAAGTATATTTTAATGATTTTATTTCTTTTCTTGAGTGTGATGAGTATCAAGTAAGATCCGCAACTGCTAATCTTTTATATTTTCTAGTAGATAATAAAAATAAACAAAAGGTTCTAACTATTTTGAAAAGAGCGTTAAAAAATGAGAAAACGATAGCAACTCAAAGTACATTAAAGTCAGTAATAAGAGATTTATCAGAACAAAAATAAAATAAGCGTCAGGTGATAACAATAACATAATCAAGTTCTCTCGTTCCAGCTGAGAAAAGGGGACGGGCACAATTAAATTTCAAATAAAATAAAAAATTCCGGGGACAGTTTACATAATTAATACAGTAACACCCAGTGAATGAATCTCCACTTTTGAGAAGAACTTAGATAAAATATAATTAAAGAGATAATTTATGTGAAAAGCGTTAAAATAATAACAATAGTTTGTTATTATTAGCTTTGGAACTGAATTTAGGGGGTCAGTGCCATCTTAAAAAACTTTTCAATTTTAAAATTTCTAACTAACAACATAACATAATAAATTTCAATAAAAAATCTTAAATTATGAAAAGAGATTACACTAAGCTACACACTAAAACCATAATTTTACTCAACATATGATATATTATAATGTTATTTATAATATCTATAGGAAGTTTATGAAAATTGTATTTGTACATGATTGGTTTATCACATCAGCTGGGGCTGAAAAGTGTGTAAAAAGTTTTAATAATATTTTTACACATGCTGATATTTATACTCTATTTGATTACTTCAAAGAAGATGATAGAAAAGATATTTTAAATAATAAAAAAACAAAAACCTCTTTTTTACAATACTTTCCTTTAGCCAAAAAATATTATAGATATTTATTACCTTTTTATCCCTTTGCTATAGAGCAGTTAGATATAAATAAATATGATTTAGTCTTATCTAGTTCACATGCAGTAGCGAAAGGTGTTATCACAAATCATAATCAACTTCATATTTGTTATATACATACACCTATGAGATATGCTTGGGATTTATCTGAACAATATTTAGAAGATAATAATCTAAAAAAAGGTATTAAAGGAAGATTGGTCCAATATATTTTAAAGAAAATTAAGATTTGGGATTTGGAAACTATAAATAGAGTGGATTACTTTATTGCAAACTCTAATTTTGTGGCAAATAGAGTAAAAAAAATTTATAATAGAGATTCAATAGTTATCTATCCCCCTGTTGATATAAATAAATTTCAATTAGATGAAAATAAAGAAGATTTTTATATCACTGCTGGAAGGATGGTTTCATATAAAAAAATAGATTTGATAGTTGAAGCTTTTTCTAAAACAAATAAAATCTTGTATGTGATAGGCGATGGTCCAGATCTTTTGAAAATAAAAGCAAAAGCTAGTTCAAATATGAAGATATTAGGCTTTCAAGAAGATGAAGTATTAATAAAAATGCTACAAAAAGCAAAAGCCTTTGTATATGCAGCAATTGAAGATTTTGGAATATTGCCAGTTGAAGCGCAAGCTTGTGGGACACCTGTAATTTGTCTAAATCAAGGTGGTACAAGAGAAACCGTTATAGATGGTGTAACAGGTGTATATTTTCAGGAACAAAATACAAAAAGTATTTTAAATGCAATTGAAAAATTTGAAAAAAACATAAGCAGTTTTATCCCTTCAAAAATAAGAAAACACACCTTACAGTTTTCAAAAGAAAGATTTGAAAAAGAGATAAAAGAGTTTGTTTTTAACAAATATAATGAATTTAAAAAAAGAACAGAAAAATGTACTTTAAAAGATTTTTAGAGATTATTCTATCAATATTAATTTTAATAATTCTATCTCCTTTTATATTAGTAATTGTTTTATTAATCAAATCTTTTTTTAAAGAGGGGAAGATTATATTTAAACAAAAAAGAGTAGGCAAAGATAAAAAACTTTTTACAATATATAAGTTTAGAACTATGACTAAAAATGCAGAAAAAGAATTGGCAAATATTCTTAAGAATAATCCAAATCTAAAAGAAGAGTACGCTAAAACATGTAAATTAAAAAATGATCCTAGAGTTATGGGTAAATTAGGCTTCTTTCTTAGAAAAACAAGTCTTGATGAACTTCCTCAGTTTTTTAATATTATTAAAGGAGATATGACCTTTGTAGGACCTAGACCATTCTTAGAAGAGGAGATATGTCATTTTGAAAATGAATATAAACAATTATGCTCAGTAAAACCTGGTCTTACAGGTCTTTGGCAAGTTAGTGGAAGAAATCATTTAGATTTAAAACAAAGAATAGCATTAGATATAAAATATATAAATAATAAATCTCTTTTAAATGATATAAAAATCATTTTTAAAACTTTTCTAATTCTTTTTCAGAAAAAAGGGGTATATTAGTTTTGGAATATATTAAAAATACCACTTATCTTGTTTTTGAAAAAATAGTTCGAATGATTTTATGGGTTTTTGTTTTTTCTTGGATGGCAAGATATTTAGGTCCAAATGATTTTGGAAAGTTTAGTTTTGTAGAAAGTATTATCTCTATAGTAGTTGTTTTTACAACATTAGGACTTGATTCTATTGTTATAAAAGAACTAGTAAAAAATCAAAAAAGAGTCAATGAACTTTTGGGTACTGCTTTTGTATTGAAATTTCTAAGCTCTATAGTTGTTATATTTTTTATTTTTATATATATTAATCTAATTGATAATGAATATCCTATAAATTTACTTCTTATAGTTATCTCATTCTCTTTTATTTTTCATAGTTTCAATGTAATAGATTTTTATTTTCAAAGTAAAGTTTTAAGTAAATATGTAGTTTTTTCAAAACTTATTGCTCTTCTTGTTTCTTCATCACTTAAAATTTATCTGATAGTTTATAGTTATCCTCTAATCTATTTTGCTTGGGTAATACTAATAGAAAGTGTTATCGTAGCTTTAGGATTATTGTTTTTTTATTTTCAAAATAAGTTTAGTGTTTTTTCTTGGAAAGTTGATAATTCTTTAATAAAGAGTTTACTAAAACACTCCTATCCTCTGATTTTTGCAGGAGTTCTTACAACTATATATGCAAAAATTGATCAAGTTATGATAAAAGAGATTTTAGATGTTGCTCAAAGTGGTTATTACTCTGCTGCTGTTAGATTAAGTGAGATTTGGTTTATAATAGGAGGTTTGGTTTGCTCCTCTTTTTTCCCTTTGATTATAAAATCAAAAGATAAATCTATATCTTTATATTATAAAAAGATACAACAGCTTTTAGTTTTTTTGATTTTTTGTGCATATTTACTTATTGGAAGTGTTTATTTTTTGTCTGATTTTATTATAGTATCTCTTTATGGTGAAAATTTTTTATCCTCTTCACAAATTTTAGTTATACATATATTTTCAACAGTTTTTGTATATATGGGACTAGTTAGTAGTAAATGGTTAGTAATAGAAAATAAAACAAATCTTGAGCTTTATAGAAATCTAATAGGTGTTATTATAAACATAGGATTAAATTTTATATTTATAAAAAAATTTGGAATATCAGGTGCTGCATATGCTAGTTTGATAACATATATTTTTGTATATTACTTATTTGATTTATTTTTAAAAGATACTAAAAAGATGTTTATCATCAAATCAAAAGCTCTATTTTTATTTATAAAAGATTAACTATGAAAAAAACTTTATTATTGATTACAATTGCATTTTTATTCTCTGTTATTACTAGACTTTTTTGGGTATATGAGTTTTCATCAAATGAAAACTTTAAATTCAACAATGAGTTTATAATAAACTCAAATGATGGATTCTTTTATGCAGAAGGAGCCAGAGATATATTAAATGGTTTTCATCAAGAGTATGATTTGTCTCCTGTATATAGCGCTCTTTCAAAAATAACTGCTTTTTTAGTTCAAATTTTACCTTTTTCATTTGAATCAATTATTTTTTATATGCCTATATTTTTCTCATCACTTATAGTTATCCCTTTGATTTTATTAGCAAAAAATTTTAATAAAATAGAGTTTGGATTTATATCTGCCTTATTAGCTTCTATATCATGGAGCTATTACAATCGTACTATGGTGGGATACTATGATACGGATATGTTAAATATTGTTTTTCCCACTTTTCTTTTGTGGTCTTTAGTTTTAGCTTTAAAACAAAAGAAGATAAATATCTACTATTTACTGGTCTTGAGATTATTGCATATCGTTGGTGGTATCCACAAAGTTATGCCCTAGAGTTTGCTTTTTTTCTTTTAATATTTTGTTACACAATTTATTTGTTTGTAAAAAAACAAAACTATAAATATGAGTTAAAACTTATTATCATAATGCTTTTTTCTATGATATATGCAAATGCCTTATTAAAAGTAATTGTTTTATTAGGATTATATTTGAGTCTAAAAAAACAGATATTTAAAAACTATCTATTTTATATTTTCTTTATAGTTTGTATAATCTTTGTTTTTACTGGAGGGATTACTCCAATCTGGGAAAAACTAGAAAACTATCTTTTTCAAAAACATATTTTAGAATTAGGAAAAGAGTTAAAACTTCATTTTTATACTACTATGCAAACTATAAAAGAGACAAGTCATATTGGCTTTTTAGAGTTTACAAGAAGAGTAAGTGGGCATTTTATCTCCTTTTTATTTGCCACTTTAGGTTTGATATTTTTAATATATAGATATAGAATAATGTTTTTAATTCTTCCTTTGATGGGATTAGGTATGTTAGCTTATGGTATCCCATATTTGATACCATCAGGAGGATTAAGGTTTTCCATATATGCTGTACCTATTTTTGCTTTGGGTTTAGGATATTTTATTTATGAATTCTCTAAATTTATCACAGTGAGGATAAAAAAAGACTCTAAAATATTTTTTTATTCAATGTTAATTATCTTTACATCTTTATCTTTATATCCCAATCTAAATCATATAGTTAAATATAAAGTACCTAGTGAAGTTAGTAATAGTGAAGCAGAGGTTTTAGATAAACTAAAAAATATTGCTTCAAGAGAAGATTATGTAGTTTCTTGGTGGGATTTTGGTTGTCCTATTAGATATTATAGTGATACAAAAGTATTAACAGATCATGGTAAACATGGAGGCAGTGTTAGCTTTCCAGTAAGTTTTATGCTTATGAATAAGCAAAATATATCTTCGAAACTTGCAAGACTAGATGTAGAATATACAGAAAAAGCTTTTAGAACAATGCCTATAGATGTTACAAACTTTAGAGAGGATAGAGAAGGTGTTATACCTAATATAGCCATGATGACAAAAGACTATAAGTTTAAAAATACAAATGATTTTTTAGATTCACTTAATTCAAAAATAAACTTACCAAAAAAGACAAGAGAAATTTATTTTTACTATCCTTATAAAATGTTAAGTTTATATTCAACTATAGAGTTATTTTCAAATTTAGATTTGATGACTGGAGAAAAAAGAAAATCTAGTTTCTTCTTTGAATCAGTAGATTTTGCAGAAAACAATATATCTATAGATTTAGGAAATAATGTAAAAATTATAAAAAATAAAGCCTTACTTCAAGTAGGGAAATATACTTTCCCTATAAAAAGATTTATCACAACAGCATACACAAAAGAAAAAGAGTTTAAAAAACATATTTCTAATATATACCCTACCGGAAAATATTCAGTTATTTATATGTCTAGTTATAGAAAGTATTTAGTGGTAGAAGAAAAAGTCTATAATTCTATGTTAATTCAACACTTTGTATTAGAGAACTACGATAAAAAACTTTTTGAACCAGTTATTATGACTCCTATTGCAAAAGTTTATAGGTTGAAAATTTAAATTAAGATTGTTTTTATTATCAATATTTATTTTATGCATTGATAATCAAACGAAGATAGTAAAATCATTGTTCTTCCTAATAAATGATATTTATTAAAGGAAAGGGAGTGTTAGAAAATCTGTGTCAGTCTGATATAATAAATATTATAAGGATTGATATAGATGGAAAAGAAAAAACAATTTGATTTTAATGAAGCTGTACAAGATTTACTTGCAGGTAAAAATATCAATGGTAAAGATGGAGTACTTGCTCCATTAGTAAAACAATTAGTTGAAGCTGCTTTAGAAGCAGAATTAGATTCTCATATAACTCAAGATGTATTTGCAGGAAATAAAAATAGAAAGAATGGTAAAAGCTCTAAAACAATAAAATCAACAAGTGGTTCCTTTGAATTGAATACTCCAAGAGATAGAACAGGTTCTTTTGAACCACAACTTGTAAAGAAAAACCAAACAACAATGTCTAATGAAATAGAAGAAAAGATATTATCTATGTATGGCTTAGGATTAAGCTATAGAGATATTATAAAACATATTGAAGAGATATATCAAATACAATTATCAAGTGCAACAATAAGCACTATTACAGATAAAATTATAGATAAGGTAAAAGCTTGGCAAAGTAGACCTTTAGAAGCTATTTATCCATTTGTATGGCTTGATGCGATACATTATAAAATAAAAGATGGTGGGAAGTATGTGAGTAAAGCAGTTTACACAGTTTTAGGGATGGGAATTGATGGTAAAAAAGATATATTAGGATTATATTTATCCCAAAGTGAAGGAGCAAACTTCTGGCTTAGTGTTCTTACTGATTTAAATAATAGAGGATTAGAAGATATACTAATTGCATCAGTAGATGGTCTTAAAGGCTTTCCTGAAGCTATTAAAACAATATATCCAAATACCGAAGTACAACTTTGTGTTGTACATCAAATTCGTAATTCATTGAAGTATGTAGCTTCTAAAGACCAAAAAGAGTTTATGAGAGATTTAAAACTTGTTTATCAAGCAACAACAAAAGAACTTGCAGAAGATGAGCTTTTAAAACTAGATGAAAAATGGGGGAAAAGATATCCCATAGTACTTCAATCTTGGCAAAATAAATGGGAGAATTTATCTTATTATTTTAAATATCCAAAAGAGATAAGAAAGATTATGTACACTACAAATATTATTGAATCTGTACATAGGCAATTTAGAAAATTAACCAAAACAAAAGGAGCTTTCCCTAATGAGAATTCACTTTTAAAATTGTTGTATATGGGAATATTAAATGCAAAAGTAAAATGGACTCAGCCAGTGCATAATTGGAGTTTAACAATCTCCCAACTTGCTATATTTTTCGAAGGGAGATTGGATAATTATTTAGAGTTGTAACAAGTATGGATTTGTTACTTTAGGTGACTTGACACAGATTTTTGAACGGTCTCAAAGGAAAAGCTATTATCATTTTTTATTGATTCTCACATCATTCCAGATTTTATGTCAGATAATCCAGATGATACTTTTAAATTTTTATTTCCTTTAAAACTAATACTCGATGAAGATAAGTTTGGGAATAGTCACTATGATGTCGTAGTAAAAAACATGACAAAAAGTGAAGTTTTCACTTATCAAGTATCTCCAGAACTTCTATTTACCCATTTTCCTGTTTAACTCCACTAAAGATTTCATTGTAAGTTCATTAGTAAACAAATATGATTTTACTTCACTAATAGAATCTTTCAGTTCTTTTTCTTTATCTCTTACAATATAACAATCCAAACTATATGTTATCTCTCTATTTTTAAATTATATTTCCATTTGAGGCTATTCATAATAACTAACAACACTATCATCAAATTCAAAAGATAGATAAATGTCTCTTTCCAATAGGGACTCATAAATAATTGATTTACCATTTTTTATGCTAGGGAAATGTCCAATAACAGAACGATAGCTCTTTTTTATTTTACGTTATAAAAATTTAATATAGTCTTCTAACATAGTTATTTTCTATAAACTTTAGTTATTTTTCAACTGTATATTAAAAAAGCTTTATTTTTTATATTATAATTATTCTTCGTATTATCAAATAATAATTTAAAATATATATTAAAGTTATTTAGATAATAATTTATGTATTATTAAAATTTATATTTACATATCCGACATTTTACAACAAGGATTTAAATGGAATTATTTACACCAAGATCAAGAACAATAAAGCAACTTTTTATGGATACAGATTCTATTTATAGAATACCTAAATATCAAAGACCATATAAGTGGCTAGATGAACAAATTGAACAGTTATGGGATGATATTTCTGAATCATTTGTGAATGAATCAAAAAACTATTTTTTAGGTTCAATAATTACTGCTGCTCCTCAAACTGGTTCAAATAGATTTGATATTGTTGATGGTCAACAAAGGTTAACAACTTTAATGATATTGTTATGCGTATTAAGAGATTTATATCCTAATATTAATAACAATAAAAATACTATTAATACAAAGCATATTAACAGTGCCATATTTAATTTTGGTGATCAAAGACTAACTTTACTTACTGATCCCCAACATTCTGCAGACTTTAAACAAAATATTATAAGTGAGGGTTCAACTTTAAAGCATCAAAAACCTTATAAGTATCAACTTAAGGATGATGAACAACCAAAGTTGAAATTCCAAAATAGTGCCTATATATTAAGAAGTAAACTTGAAGAGATTGGTGAAGATAGATCAGGAGATTTAATTGAATATTTATTTAATAAAGTGTCAATAATTAGAATAGATTGTGAAGATAGAAGTTTTGCAATAAAACTATTTCAAGTCTTAAATGATAGGGGAATGGACCTTACTGCATCAGATTTAGTAAAAAGCTTTTTATTAGAACAAATAGAAAAAAAATATGTTGATGAGGGTGAAAATTTTGAAGCGAGGATAGAAGATGAAAACGAGTTTATTGCTGAGTGGAGACGTTTAGAAAACTTATTAACAGGTACAAGTGACAGTATGAATGATATGTTTACAGTATATCTTTATTATTTAATTGCTAGAAATCCAAAAAAATCACTTTCTGATGAATTGCAAGATATTTTTGAACAACAAGATCCTAATGATACTATAAAAGATTTTTCAGAATTTGTTAATACCTATAAAAATCAGATTTGGGACAAGGAAGATAAAATACTTTATTCCTTTTGGTATTTAAGATGGACAGTATATTGGAAGAGTATTTTACTTACAGCCTTACATACAAACTATGAATATTATGATGAGTTACAAATTGCTCTTAGAAGATTTTATTATTTAAATTGGATGTCAGGAAAAACACTATCTCATATTAAACAAATTTCATTTAATATGATTTCATGGATAAAAGATAAAAAGCATATAAACTATATAACTACTAGTTTAAATAATAAACTTGAAAAAGATAATATTGTAAAACAAGTTAAAGAGGTGATTAATAGTAATGATGTTTATCATACAGCATGGATAAAGCCTTTATTAACAATTATAGAATATAGGATAACAGATGATGCAAAATTAGCGTATATTCACTTAGATAATACAATTCATACAGAACATATTTTACCAATTGGTTGGAATGAATTTGATGATTGGAAAAATAAATTTACTATAGATGAAGTAAATAGATATTTACATAGTTTAGGTAATTTAACTCTATTGAGTGGTTCAAAAAATATTTCTGCAAGTAATAATCCTTATAATATAAAAATCAATATTTATAAAGGAAAAGGTAAATATTCTGAAGATGATACAGGTGTAACAGCATTTGATATGACTAAAAAAGTTATTGCTGATTATCCTATGGAGTGGAATGTTACTTCTATAGAAAATAGAAAAAATTGCTTAGAAAGTAAAATTTTTGAAATAATGGATATATAATAGTAAATATATAATATGAAAGGTATTTAATGTGGCACGATCTTGAAACTACTAACGATTTATTAAATTTTCAGTCATTATCAAAAGTTGCAGCAGAACTAATTAAAGATAGTGGAAATGAACCATTATCTATTGGTATCTCTGGTAGCTGGGGGAGTGGAAAATCTTCTTTAGTAAAAATGATAGGTAAAGAACTTAGTGAAGAAAATACAGAATATATATTTCTTGAATTCAATGCCTGGCTATATCAAGGTTTTGATGAAGCAAAAATAGCTTTATTACAATCTGTATCAGATAAACTTCTTGAAAAAGCACAAACTGATGAGAAATTATTAGAAAAAGTAAAAAAACTAGTAAAAAAAATTAATTGGTTTAAGCTTATAAAGCTTTCCGCACCTGCCATAACTGGTGCAACAATTGGTGGAGTTACAGGTGGACCAATTGGAGCATTTATAGGTTCTATTGGTGGTTTATTTAGTGGTAATGCTACTCCTTCACAAGAACAAATACAAGAGCTACATGAAAAGTATCTAGAGGTTGAACCTGCATTATCTGATTTAATAAAAGGTGAAGATATGACCTCTTTACCTAAAGAAGTTAATAGTTTAAGAAAAAACTTTCAAGATATTTTGGAAGAATTAAATATTAAACTAGTAGTTCTAATAGATGATTTAGATAGATGTATGCCAAATACGGCAATTTCAACACTAGAAGCTATGAGATTACTTTTATTTTTACCTAGAACAGCTTTTATCATTGCAGCTGATGAGAAGATGATTAGAAATGCTGTACATGCACATTTTTCTGCAGCTCAAATTGATGATGAACTTGTGACAAGCTATTTTGATAAACTAATTCAAGTTCCTCTTCAAGTGCCAAGATTAGGTATTAATGAAGTTAAAGCTTATTTGATTTTACTTTTAACAGATTTGGCAGTTAGAAAAAATACAATAACAAAAGAATCTTATTTAGCTGCAAAAGAAAAAATTCTAAAAAAACTTAAACAACCATGGCTTGGTGGTCTTACTCATAATGACATGTATGAAGCATTTAATAAAGATACAAAAATATTAAAAGAGATAGATATTGCAGATCAATTAGCAGCTATTATGGCTACTTCTAATCAGTTAGCTGGTAATCCAAGATTAATAAAACGTTTTTTGAATAATTTAGTTATTAGAGAGAAGATTGCTAAGTCTCATGAAATGAGTATTTCTTTTGAAGAACTAGTAAAAATACAAATATTTGAAAGATGTGCATCTACAGCAGCATTTGAGTTTTTATCTAAAAAAGTTTATGAGAGTAAGACAGGTAAACCAGAGTTTTTAACTGAGTTAGAAGAAAGTCAAAAGAATGGGGAAGATTATAAAGCTCCTGATACTAGTTGGGATGATAGTTTTATTCAAGAGTGGATACAAATAAAACCTTTACTTAATGATATTGATTTACGTCCCTTCCTATATTTAAGTAGAAATATAAATGTATCTTTAGTAGGTATTGATGAACTCTCTTTAGAAGTTCAAGAGATATTTGATGCTCTTTTAAATATAAAAAACTTCCAAAATATGTTAATTCCTAAAATTAAATTATTAGGAGAAGAACAAGCAAATAAATTACTTGTTCGTTTAAGAAAACATATTGCTAGAGAACAAGAAAGTTCAGTTTCTATTCTTCGATGTTATCATATTGTGAATGCTTATCCAAGTTTATCAAATATATTTATTCAAATATTAGATGGGATATCACCTAAAAATAGACCAGCTCCTTTGATTCCTATAATTTCAACAGAGAAATGGGCTAAAGAAGTATTATCAAGATGGGCTAAAGATGATGCAACTCCTAAAAGAGTAAAAAATGCAATTGAAATAAAAGTAAAAGGAGATAAATAATGGGAACTTCAACTTCAAGTGGTGGTCCAGGTCCAGGTGTTTCTATGGATCCACCTTGGCTAGATGATTTAGGTAGTGAATTACCATCTTTACCAAATGATGGAAATACAGAAGTACCAAATGATGATAAAAAAGAACCAAAAAAAGATAATCCTAATCAGGAAGTAGCTCCACCTAGAAGATTTGCTGACGCACGTAGATATTTAGGAAATTATGCTAGATCTGGTGATAGAACTTCTTTTAGAAAGTCAATGGGACATTATTCCAAAACAGGAATGGGTGGTGCTCAAAACATATCAAAAAGAATGAGAGTTTCTACAAAAGCTACAGCAGGTTTAGTCTCTTTTATAAATGATGTTAAAAATGAAGCAACTCCTGAAATTAGTGATTGGCATAAAAATCTCATTTCAAAGAATCCAACTCCAAATGAAATTATAGATGCAATAGTTCAACGTGTTACAAATGAAGGTGGCACTCTAGATGAAGATAGTATAAAAAACTCTATGACATTTGCAATGTCTGAGATGTTAACTACTGATCCTGATATCGATTTATTAAATATGGGGAGTAATGAAGTATGGACTTTAATTGAAAATGTTTTATCTTATGAAGCAAAGAGTAGGATTGAACTTGATATTGGACAAATATTTGAAAGTTCAAAATTAACTCCAGTTCAACAAGTTGAAAGAAGTAACGAAATGTATGAATATTTGAAAGCAGAAATAGTAGCTCAAATTAAACCATTTAGAGAAAAAGATCCAGATCCTGAAATTACTAGACTAGATGCAATTATGAGACAAGCAATAGAGAATACATTTGCGGTATTTGAAGAGGAAATTGAATGAAAGTTGTATGTGGACCAATAGAAGTATTACCTGAATTCTTAGATAAAGATGTTATATATTTTTCATTATATAATTTAAGATTTTCATTAGCTGGTAAAAAAGTTCCAGGTTATGTTGCTTTTGGATGGGATAAAATAATAAAAAAACAAGGTTTTTATCCTGATGATACGGTATGGGATTTTATATCGATATGTTTTAGTATATATGCAGCAGATTTAAGTTGTGTTAGAAGTTCTAGTAGTGATGGATGGACTAGAAAAATACAATTAGAGATTTATTTACACAACAAAAAGCCATGGGAAAAAGTTAAAAACAAGTTGGAAAAAACTATAAGGTTTTTGACAGGTGACTTTTGGGAATTTACTTTTTTTGATGGAGGAATGCCTCCACCAAAACCTAAAAAGCTCTTTGATAAAATAGATAATAATGCAGACTGTATTGCTTTACTTTCAGGTGGTATGGATAGTTTAATAGGAGGAATAGACCTTGTTTCAGATGGTTATAGTCCATGTTTTATATCTCAGGGAGCTAAAGGAGATACAGATAAGCAAATAGAGTTTGCTCAGAAGCTAGCACCTAAATTAAAACATTTTCAATGGAAGAACCCAATCACAAGAAATAAGGTTGAAGATTCTACGAGAGGACGTTCAATAGTCTTTTTAGCATATGCATTGCTTGCTGCATCATCCTTAAAAAAATGGGGGAAAGTAACTGTTCCAGTATTTATAGCTGAAAATGGATTTATAAGTTTGAATACAGCTTTAACAGGTTCTAGATTAGGTAGTCTTAGTACAAAAACGACACATCCAGTTTTTTTAAATTCAATTGAAGAGATATTAAATAGTGTAGGAATAAATGTTAAATTAATAAGGAACTATCAGTTTACTACTAAAGGTGAAATGTTAAAAAAATGTAAAAATAAAACACTTATAAATTCATTGATAAATACTACTACAAGTTGTGGAAGATACAGTCGATTTGCTTATACACATTGCGGACGTTGTGTGCCATGTTTAGTTAGAAGAGCTTCTTATTATCATGCAAAAATAGAAGATAAAACAAAATATTTTTATACAGATTTGACAGCTGATGCTGCTAGAAATGACAAGCATGATGATATT
Organism: Halarcobacter azotofixans (SeqCode); assembly: GCA_048571215.1. GTDB lineage: Bacteria > Campylobacterota > Campylobacteria > Campylobacterales > Arcobacteraceae > Halarcobacter > Halarcobacter azotofixans. Next base: position 3,382,353 of record CP182352.1, on the reverse strand, counting down.
CAAGCTGTTGCTTTAGCTTATGTAAAATATAAAAAATTTGGGATAGAGTCAGTAATAGGAGGTTCATTGTCTTTTTCGTCAGTAGATGATAGAAGTAAATATGTAAATGTTGTAAAGAATGGACTTGAAGAATTAGGTGAGTTTTTAAAAGCTAAGGGCGTATTATGATAGATATGCATTCACATTTAGATTTGTATCCAAATTCTCTAAAAATAATATCTAAAGTTAATGTAAATAATATATTTACATTATGTGTTACAACAAGTCCAAGGGCATATGTAGCGACAAGTAATGTATTTAAGAACTATAAGAATATACATGTTGCTTTAGGTTTGCATCCTGAAATTGTTGATAAAAAAATCAATGAAGTTAATTTACTAATTGATTTAATAAAAAATACTAAATATATTGGTGAAATCGGCTTAGATGGGACTAAAGATTTTAAACATACTTTTAATCTTCAAATTGATGTTTTTGAAAAAGTTTTAAAAGAGTGTTCAAACCAAACAGGAAAGGTTCTTAGTATACATTCAAGAGGAGCAGCTACGGAAGTTTTAAATTTATTAGAAAAGTATCCTAGTTGTGGTACATCAATTTTACATTGGTTTTCAGGTACACAAAGAGAATTAGATAGAGCTATTAACTTAGGTTGCTATTTTAGTATAAATCCTAAAATGTGTTATGCAAAAAAAGGTATGTCTTTAATTAGTAAAATACCAAAAGAAAAGATTTTTCCAGAAACAGATGGTCCATTTGCAATCTTGAATAATAGTACACTTTATCCATGGGATGTAGATATTGTAATAAATTATTTATCAAGCTTATGGGAACTTTCTCATGAACAAACCAAGATACAGTTAGAGAATAATTTAAAAATGATAACTTTTTGAAGTATAAAAGTAATATAGATTTTATGATATTAAAGAAGAGGTAATTTATGGAAAATAAAATTTTTTTAAGTACAAAAAATAAATTGGTTGAAATTAATGGGGATGAATTAAAAATTAATGGAGTTTTATTAAAAGAAAAACAAGGTGATGAAACAATTGAATATAAATTATCTCCTGAGGGAATGGATGAAGCAACTTTAACTAAAAAGGCTCTTGAAGTATCTCAAAGTTATTATATTAAATTACTTGAAAAACTAGTATCTGCAGAAAAACTATTAGTTTTAACTGGTGCAGGTAGTTCTAAAGATGATGAATTATTTGGTGGCAAATTAATGTGGGAACTATGGGATTTTATGTTAACACTTCAAGGAGAGAATTATAATTTTAATACATTTTTAAATACTATTGGTATAGATGAAAATATTAAAAGTAAAAAAGATTTAGAAACCGTTTTATCAAAAGCAAAATTATATTTAGAATTTAATAATAATGAAAATATTGCTTGGCATGTAGCTACAATTGAAAGTTGGATATTAAATCTATGTAATTTTTCATTAATAGATAAGTCAATACATTTGGAATTTATAAAAAAACTTACGAGTCGTAAAACTAAACAATCTAGACTTAAAATATTTACGACAAATTATGATAGAGCATTTGAAGAAGCTGGAGCTGAAGGAGGATATGTAATTATTGATGGTTTCTCTTTCACTCAACCAAGAAAGTTTAGTGGTAAATATTTTGATTATGATATAGTAATTCGTGAAAATAGTCGTACTTCGTCAACAGAGAATTTTGCAAATAATGTATTTCATTTATATAAACTTCATGGTTCAGTAAATTGGGAAAAAAAAGACAATGATGTAATTCAAACAAATAGTCCACTTAAAGCTATGATGATTTATCCAAATAGTAATAAGTATGAATCATCATATGAACAACCATATTTTGAAATGATGAGTAGATTTCAATCAGAACTTAGAAAGAATGGAACAACAACTTTAATAACAGTTGGATTTAGTTTTGCAGATAAACATATATTTACTATGATAAATGAGGCTTTAAATCAAAACCCTAGTTTAAATTTAGTAATAATCGAGCCATTTATAAAACCCGATTTAAATGAAAATTTTAAAAAACTATTTGAACAATCAAAAAGAAGCAGTCAAATAGTTATAATTGGAGAGTTTTTTAAAGATTTTGTAACCTATTTACCATCTAGTCAATATTTAGATTCTAATGGAGCTAGTTAATGAATAAACATATCTTTACAAATGAAAAATTTGTAGGTTATATATCTAAAGTAACACCAAGTTTTTCAAATATACATTTTCCAACTCCTAAATTACTTAAAAAGTTTTGGCATTATGACGATGAATTATCAGGTGGAATAGTTGGAAACTATGTTGTCATAGAAGGTGAAAACTATGGATTCTTAGGAAAGCTTCAAGAGATTTCATTACCTGAAAAAGAACAAAATTTTTTAGGTGAGCATGCTTTTTATGATTCTTCATTTCATCCTCAAGGTAAAGTGGAACTATTACTATCATTTAATTACTATTCTACAAAGATTGATAAAGGTTTAGATAAATATCCTGCTGTAGGCTCAAAAGTATATTTGTGTTCTGCAGATCTAATTAAAACACTATTTGTGAGTGATACTTCAGATAGTAGTATTACTTTTGATATTGCAAAACTTACTAATACTTTAGAAACTAGTTTGCCTTTAAATCCAAATCAATTATTTGGACGACATTGTGCTGTTGTTGGGACAACGGGAGGTGGTAAAAGTTATACTGTTTCCAGGATACTTGAAGAGTTTTTAGAATTAAATCAATCAAAAGCAATTCTAATTGATGCTACAGGTGAGTATGAAAACTTCTATGAGCTAGATAATGTAAAAACTGTAAAATTTGGTTCAAATAATGAAGATACATTTTTTCATTATTCAAGATTACGAACAATGGATTTAGTATCAATATTTAAACCAAGTGAAGGTGTACAGAAACCAAGGTTACTTGATGCTATAAAGAGTCTAAAATTAGTAAAGCAATTAGAATTAAATGAAGGCTATGGTCAAAATACATATCCAAAGGCTGGACAACCAAAAAGTAATTATGAAAATGCATTAAATAAATATAGAAAAGAAGTCGAATCTGACAAAAGTGATTTTAAAATCAATAATTTATGTCCTCAAATTTATGCTGAATGTGTAAAAGCAAGTGCTACAAATTCATTTGGAGATGAAGATAAAACAGCAAAAAATCATGTTAATCCTCTGATAAATAGAATAGAAAGAATAAAGGGGCAAAAAGAGTTCAAAAATATTTTTGGTTTTGATAAACAACTGGATGATGAAAATGAGTTTAATCAACAATTAGAAGATTTTTTAGATGAAGCTCAAACTGAACAAACACTTTTTATAATCTCTCTAAAAGATGCTCCTTTTGAAAATGGACTAAGGGAAATATTAACAAATGCAATTGGAAGTTATTTATTAGATGAAGCTAGAGATTATAAGTTTAAGAAAAATCCAATAGTATTATTTATAGATGAGGCACATCAGTTTCTTAAGAAAACAATTAATGATGATACTATTCAGGACTTAGAACTTGATGCATTTGATAAAATAGCTAAAGAATGTAGAAAACATGGATTATTCTTATGTATCTCTACCCAAAATCCGAAAGATATACCAGTTGGTACATTAAGTCAAATGGGTACTTTTATAGTACATAGATTAATAAATGAATCAGATAGAGCTGTAATAGAAAAGGCTTGTTCTGAGGGAAGTAAAAATTCACTTTCTTATTTACCTACATTACAATCAGGTGAAGCTCTTTTAATTAGTATAGAAATGCCAATGCCTATAATTATAAAAATTAAAGAACCTAATATTAAACCAACATCATTAACACCTAAACTTTTTAATGGATCATAAATGACAGCTAAAGAATTTATAGAAATAAAAAAAGAAGAAGAAAGAAAAAGTATTCATGCTTGGCTATTAAAAGCATATCCTTTAAGTCAAAAAGAAAGTAATGTTTTAGAGAATACACTAAAGGCTCTAAATAATGATGAAGAAAGTGTTAGACAACTATCTCAATTTAATAAGGAAAGATCTAATTATGATAATTATTTAAATATTATCAGTGAAATGGCATCGAGTTTAAAAGAAGATCTAAATTTATATACGAACAATAAGTATGAAGAGATAATTAATAGATCAAGCCTTGGGATATTAGAAAGTGGTAAGATACATGCAGGGTGTGTAAATAAAAATGATTATGATGAAATCATAGATGGTTATGCAATTTTTATTAATCTTGGTACATACTATGCATTGCAATTAATTGCAAAAAGTATAATCATTGAAAATTTTCAAGGGGACTTTATAGAATATAAAGGAGATGGAACATCTTACTTGAATAAATCAGTAGATATATTTTTTAATCGAGATCATAAAGTAACAAATGATATTTATTGGCATGAATACCCAGATGATGTTCACTCAGTAGCTAGTGCAGCACAATCATCCTTTAGTATAAAGGTTATGCAATTTATTGGATTACATGAGTTAGGCCACATAGTAAATGGAGATTTTGATATTATGGATTATCATAAAATGTATATGTTAAAAGATGATGAAAAAATTTCTAATATAGATTCAATTAGTAAAAGTCATGAACTTGAATATAAAGCTGATCTATTTGCTTTTGAAAACTTATTTGCTAATATAGAAGAGGATATTCAAAAGTGGTCAACTTTTTATTCTATTTATTATTTCTTTATGTGGCTTAATCTAATTGAGTATAAAAATGGAGAAGAACTTTCTAAAATACATCCATCACCTTTAGATAGAGCATGTCGATTAAAAAATGAGATGATGAAGATCACTAATGATGATTTAGGATTTTTAGATTTATTAGATGAATTGGATAGAAAAATTCAAACTTATATGGAGAGTTAATATGGATGCAAAGATTTTTAAAGATATTACAATAGTTACCGAAGATACTAATTTTTTAGAGAATTTATTTAATTCTATACCAAATAAAGAAGAAAGTATTTTATTAGAAAATGATATAGATGTTAAATATTTATTTGAAAATGAATCTGATGAAAAAGCATTTGGTAAAAAAGATTTAGTTATAGGTTTATCAATAGGTTTATTAAGTGGAGTACCAGCGGGTATAATAGCAAATACTATTTATGATAAATTGATGAATAATGGTAAGAATAAAATAATTGTAAAAAAAGACAAGGTTACTATTATTGATGAGAAAGACTTATTAATTTATATTAGAGAAACGGTATTAAAAGAAGAATAATTTAAAGTTTTTTTAAAATTCTAAATATATGACACAATAGTAATGACAAGTATGATAAAATATATAAAAATTAACAACTGATAATTAAGTATTATCCATTACTCATATTTATGTTGTAATTTGTAATATCAGTTTTTAACAAACTATTATCATTTTTTAATTGATATATTTCTAATATGAAGAAGTCAAAAAGTAAGGGAAAGACCTCTATAGTATAGTTACCTAGATTAGTAAAGGTCATTATAATCTTTTTTGAATATGACATGAGGTATTAAATGCAAAAGTAAAATGGACTCAGCCAGTGCATAATTGGAGTTTAACAATCTCTCAACTTGCTATATTTTTCGAAGGGAGATTGGATAATTATTTAGAGTTGTAACAAGTATGGATTTGTTACTTTAGGTGACTTGACACAGATTTTTGAACGGTCTCTGAAGTTCTCAAATAATCTTAAATAAGAATCATTCCATACAATTCTTAGCTTGTAAACCTAATAATTTTTTAAGATTCTCTTTATCAATATTTTCTCCAATCATAAAATCTTCTAAAGCAAATTTAATTTCAAAATTTATTTTAATATTTTTATTTGATAAAATGTTAGATAGTCCCTGTTTTATAAGATTATCTTTAATTTCTTCAATTTCATTTACTATTTTTTCAATATATTCAGAATATTCCAAAAGATGTTTATTTATACATTTTTTACTAAAAGGTAATTCAACATCATGTATATTTAATAAATCATCTAATATTTTACAAGTTTCATTTATTGTTGCATAAAAATCTAGAAATTCATAATCTTTAAATTTTAATTCATAATATTCAATAAAACCATTAATTCTATTTTTTACTGAAATGCTTTTAGATGAATTATCTTCAGTGTATCTATCTGAAAAAATATCAAATACTTTTTCTCTAATATCTATTAACTTATAATATTCATTTAAAGAATTTAAAATTTGTTTTTTATTAGATACTTCTTTATTAACTAACAAGTTATTCAATATTTTTTGAATATTTTTATCATATTTTAATATTTCTATAACCGCAATATCTCTTTCATCTGGATATTGTTTGTAAAATAAATACCCTAATGAATTTATACTATAATTTAATTTATACTTCTTTAGCTCTCTTTTTATCAAATATATTATTTTGTATCTATATTCAACTCTATCAGTCTTTTTAAGAATTGTATGAAAAATATTATTTGCATGTTCTACTTTTTCTTTATTATTGTAAATTGTACATTCAAAAAAACTATTAGTAGAGTCTTTTGATACCAACAGTTCATTTATTGTAAAAAAGTATTCTTTTTCACCAAATCCTGCTTTATTTAAATCAGTAACGGTAATTAGGTTTGTACATTTTCTAACTTCACTCAAAGTATTAAAAATCTCATTTATCTTTTCATTATGATGCTCACTATGAACAATTATCAATTCGAATAAATTTTTTTCAATAAGTTTTTCAAGTGGGGTGAAAAAATCTATTATTTCAGACTGACTTTTAAAATAAGCAGTTGAAACTTTTCTCTCCATATTCATTAAAAAACGAATCTTATTTATTTCATTTTTTTCAATTTTATTTTGAAATTGTTTTGAATTGATAATTGCTAAAAAAGTATTTTTAACACTCATTTCAATCGTAAATGAAGGATTTGAATATTTAATTTTTGATAGAAGACTCAGATTATTTTCTAAATGTTTTAATATAGGTTCAAGGTAAAATGTATTCTTATTTGCTAAATAGTCAATCATTAACTGTGCATTTTTGTGAATAGAAGAAATAACTTCATTTGTTCGTTCAATAAAATTATCTTCTATTCTTCTTATTTTATATTCTGATAACTTCATATCTTTGGTTTTGCTATTTTCATTTAAAGATTTTAATATAGTGTGGTCAAAACTATCTATTTTTAACAAATTATAACCATTAATGAAAGTTTGAAGATGTTCTTCATTTAATAATGTTGCACTGTTATTAGTTGAAAATAAATGTTTTGAAAGTATAATTTTTTTTGTAACAACATCAGGTTCTTTTTTATTATAAGTACTTAATGAAACTGATATACCAACAATATAATCATCTTCAATCTTCTTAGTTACTGTAAAATTTGGATTATCATAAAAAATATACATCAAAATATATCTTGAGTCAGCTTCTGCTGTTAGAATTATTTGTCTATCTTTAATTGCATAAGAAACTTCATATCTCTCTTTTAAATTTCGTGACCTAAATATTAATTCATTGTCTGAAATAGTTTTTATATCATAAATACCAAATTTAGTTTTTGATTTACCCTTTTCATATTTTTCCTTTATTGTATTACTAAAAATATATAAGTATTTAAAATCTTTAAAAATATTATCCTCTTCATTTTCTTCAACACTTTTTTTAAAAGCTATTACCCTTTTTTTAAAATCTTCTATGTCAGTTTTATTATTAAAATATTCTTTTTCAAGAAATTTATCAGAATTTTGATACTTATGGTAAAAATATAAAGTTTCATACGCCTCTTTAAAAAAATTAGGTAAACTACGTTGTTTACTTAACCATCTATATAATGTTGAATTTATTCCTTTAATGCTTTTTTCATTTGTTTTATAATCATATATCAAATCAAGGTTTTTATAAAAATCTTCATTTTTATATTTTAAAATATTGTTTAATAATCTTTTAGGTTCAGTTCCACCATGGTTCTCTTTAATATTCAGAATTTTTTTTACTTTTAAAAAATCTAATTTTTTAAACTCTAAAAAATCATGACATAAATCATCTTTATTACCTTTATAAAACTCTTTTAAAAAAAAATCTATTTTATCTTTAAACATCTTTGAATCAAAAACTTGTTCTCTAGCCATAACATCATCCTTAAATTTAAATATGCGAAAAATATGCGAAAAATATGCGAAAATATCTTAAAATTATTATACCGCAGTAAATTTAAATTTGCATATCCAAAATGTATCATAATAATCTAATATATAGGCTCTTTTAAATTTAAATTTTCTATGCTATAGTTCATTTATGGTTACTAAGAGTGGTGTTCATTTGAACAATTTATTGATGTACTAAAGGAGTTTACAATGAAAAAAGTAATTTCATTTACTTTTATAAGCTGTCTTTGTGCATACAATATGTCTGTAATAGAAGTATCTTGGACTTTTGGACTGTCTGGAACATTTTATAAAGAAATTGCTTCTACATCAAGAAGTACTTGAAAAAATGTTTCTAACACAATATTAGTCTAACATAGACATGGATAATATTGGTGTAAAAAGACGTTGTTATATCATCTATAAATGATATTAATCAGTAGCAAAGTTGAAATCATTTCAACTTATATATTAGATAAAAAAGGTGAATACCTTTATTATCTAATATAGTAAATATGAAGGAAAAGTCATGAAAAATGTAATCAAAGTAACAGTTATCGGGTGTGTTTGTGCTTTAAATTTATCTGCTCTAAATTTATCTGCAACTTTTTTAAAAAAACTTGCTTCAGTCTCAGGCAGTACTTATACAAAAGTATCTAATATTAAAATGATAGCTGATGTAAATCTAACTAGTGCAGTAGTTGAAAAAGAAGGTCTTCTATTCATAGGAAATCAAACAGGGGGCAATGTTAGTAACTCAAAATATAGTGTTAATTACAAAGGTAGAAGTATTAAAGTTGGGAAAGAAGCAAGTGCCATAATAGGTAATATAAGTAGATAATAAAGGTTTTACACCTTTATTATCCAATAATGAAAAAGGATTGATAATGAAAAGTTCAAAGATTTACACTCTGTTTATATTTAGCATTTTCGTTTTATCAGGTTGTTCAAGTGTTAATTTATCAAATCCTTTTGGCAAACAAAAAGTAGAAAATGTTGAAGTTTATACTGATCAATATGTCAAACGATACAATGAACTTGCAAAAGTAAATAATAAAGTTTTCAAAAATAACCGATTTAATATTGCATTTACAGAAGGTGCATTTTCAAACTGTTTTAAAAAATTTGATTCTTCTATATTTATAGCTTGGATAAAAGGAAGAGCTACACGATTTGAAGATTCAACAATTAAATATAATGAAGGTTTAAATTCTCAAGATTTTTCAATTGAACCTATTCTTTTTTGTGAAACTACAAAATCAATATCAATTGGTAAAGATTTTACAATTGAAGGTGGAAAAGGAAGAGGTTCTTCTAGTAACTATACTGGTATTGAAAATATTATAGAAGATATAAGAATGACACTTACACTTAACATTTACAATCGAAATGAAAATATAATGTATGGAACGCAAAGTACTAAAATCACTATTAAGTCTAAAACTGATAGTTTTGGATTTAATGTTTATATTGCAGGTACAGGATTTGGTATTAATGACAATAAAATAATATACGAATCAAAACAAGATGCAATTTACGCTTTACTTGATGTTGCCTTCGTCCAATTATATTCAACAATAAATTTTATAGATTATAATAGAATCTTAGGAACTAACAATGAAGAATATAAAACTTTATTAAAAAACCACTTTATAGACACACTTTCATCAAGAAGTCAACAAGATATTTTAAAAAAACTTAATGACATTTTTGATGCAACAAATTTCAAGAAAAAAGGTACTTACAACAGATACTCTACTATTGATTTAAAGAATGGATACCATAACCTAAGTTTATTAGGAGATAAAGCAGATTTATCAACAGCTTTTTCTTTATATAATTTAATCCCTGTAAAATTTGATGAAAAAGGAATCAAAAAACTAAATGATATTAAAAACCAAATGACTGATTATTATGGGAATAATGAGACATTCCATGATTTTAAAGATGAAAGAGAAATTATTAGCTACTTTTTTAGATTCATGAATGACAAAAAATCTAACTACAAAAAGGTTAATGATTGTAAATATCAACTAGAATATATATGGTTACCACAAACTTTTAAAACAAGCTGGAATAACCTTAAAACTTTTAAACTAAGAGGTAAACCTAATTATGACATTAAATCATTAAAAATTTTAATTCCACCTTTTAAGAAATCAATATATACCGTTAATGTTGAAATTAAAAGAGAAGGCAGAACACTTAAAAGAAAATTTAAATTATACAGAGATAATCAAGGGAACATTAAATTTATTAGCTATGGTGGAGTACAATCATGAAAACAATTAGCTTTTTAATTTGCATACTATTTTCTCACTATATTTTAAATGCAGATAGTTCTTTTAATAAAAAAAACTTAACGATTGAAGATAAAATGAAAATCATTAAAATAAGAAACAAATCTTATAACAATGATATTGGAGCAACTAAAAGCATTTATCTTAAAGGTAATGAGATAAAAGACTTGATTGAAGTTGCAAATAAAAAAAATAAAAAAGTTGTTCTTTCTCTTGGCAAAGAAGAATTAGCTAACAAGCAAATCGTAAACATATATATAACCTCTAATCAAACTCTTAAATCAAAAAAATCTATAAATTTAATTGAGATAAACAATACTAGTTCATTGAAAAAATTAAACACAAACATTAACTTTAATAAACTTGATGTGTTTGGTAGAAATTTTAGACTATTACAACTAAATAAAAATATAAATTTAAGAGATAGTTCTGTAGATGTGACCATTGAACACTTAAATGTAAAATAATTTTCAATTAATTACAAATAAAAATATTTTTAACTGATTATCATTTTTTACTTGACAAATAAAAAAATAAATTTTCATATCTAACTTAATAAAGTTCGTAAATAAGTAATATTTATATACTAAATTTATTTTGATTATGACATGAGGTGTAAGACAAACTAACTAATGAGAATATACATTAGTTAGTGAGAATTTAAATGCCTACTTCAACTAGAAATTTGACCCTTGATTTTATGCAAACTTCAAAAGGTCAATTTTCTAGTTTTAAATTAAATGCTATTCTTGGACTAAAACGCAATCACGAAAATAAACATAGTCACAACTTTTTAGTTCAATTTTAAAACATAAAACAAACTATAAATATAAATTTTTATAACCTTAAATCATACAATATCACCAACTTTTCCAAAATTCAAATATCTCTAATCCTTTCTTTAATATTATTGAGTAAAATATAATATTGATATTAATTATAAATTACTTTTTTAAGGAATACAATGACAAATGAAGAGCTTCTAAATTCAACGTTATATTTAATTGTTGTTGCTACCGTTTTAATCACCCTATCGAAATATTTAGGCTTAGGTAGTATTTTGGGATTATTAGTTGCTGGGGTTATTGTAGGACCTTATTCTCCTGGACCAATACTAACCCAGAAGGTTGAAGCGGTACGACATATTACCGAGTTTGGGGTGGTATTACTACTTTTTGTTATCGGTTTAGAGATGCAACCTAAAAAGCTTTGGAGTATGAGAAAAGAGGTTTTTGGTCTTGGTAGTGCACAGATTTTAGTTTCTGGATTTTTTATATTTTTATATTCAATTTTTTATTCTACTTCATGGCAAGTTGCCATATTGGTTGGTTTAACTTTTGCTCTTTCTTCAACTGCATTTGTTATGCAGATTTTACAAGAAAAAGGGGAGCTATATTCCCCTATGGGTAAAAGTAGTTTTTCTATCTTATTGATGCAAGATTTAGCAGTTGTTCCCCTACTAGCACTTGTTCCAATTTTAGCTGAAAAAGGAAATCTTACAGATGGACACCCACTATGGCAACAGGTCTTAATAGCTGTAGCACTTATTTTACTTTTACTTGTTCTTGGAAAATTTGTGATACCTAAAGTATTGGATTATTTAGCTAGAAACAAAAACAAAGATGCGTTCTTTTTCTCTGTAATCTTATCGGTTGTATTTGCAGCTTGGGCAATGGAACATGCAGGTTTATCTATGGCATTGGGTGCATTTATTATGGGTATGATTTTATCAAGTTCAAGATATCATTATCAAATACAAGCGCATGTAGAGCCATATAAAGGTATCTTGATGACCTTGTTTTTTGTAGCTGTGGGGATGTCGATAGATTTAAAGGCTATGTTAAATGATCCCTTAATTTTAGTCCAACACCTAGTTGTGATTATGGGTATAAAAATTGTAGTTTTATTTTCAATTATGCTTTTTATGGGATATAAACGCTCTACTGCAATCTCAGTTTCTTTTTTATTAGCTCAAAGTGGAGAGTTTGGATTTGTTGTTTTTGGAGCAGCAAAAGCTTTAGGTGTTATCTCAGATGAGATGTTTATTGCAGCTGTTACAATCATCTCATTTAGTATGCTAATCACTCCTATTGTTGTAAATATAAGTGAAAAACTATCAATAAAATTTGATACAACTCCTGTTGAGATTAAATCTGCTTATGTTCCAAGTGATGAATGGGAAGGTGTTATAATAGCAGGATATGGAAGAGTTGGACGACTTGTTGCAACTATGCTAAGCCATGCAAATGTGCCATTTGTAGCTTTTGATATAGATCCCCAAAGAGTAGAACTTGGTCAAAAAGAGGGAAGAGCAGTTTATTATGGAGAGTTAAGTAATCTTGACTTTTTATCCCAAATAGGTTTGGAAAAAGCTCAGGCTGTTATTGTTACAGTTGATAGTCATTATACTTCTTCAAAAATTGTTTCACATATAAGAAATCAATTTCCTAGTATGAGAATCTTATCAAGAACAAAAAATATGAAAACAAGAGATGCACTCCTAAGTCATGGAGCTTCGTGGGCTATGCCAGAATCATCGGAAGGAAGTTTAAGATTGGGAGCAGAAACTCTTCTAAATCTAGGAAGAACAAGAGAAGAGGTTATAGAGATATTAACCTATTTTAGAAAAGATGATTATGAAACAATAAGAAAACTTCACAATGATTTAAATAACGAAGACTAATTTCTCTGAAAATTACAAAAAAGAATATTTACTTATACTTTCAAAATATGTAAAAGCAAATCTTTAGTTAATGAGAATTTAAAACTTCAACTAAAAAATTGATCTCTTGACTTTATACAAACTTCAAAAGGTCAATTTTCTAGTTTTAAATACAGAGGTAACTTTTGTCATTTTCATAAAGAGGAAGAAGAGATACTATTAAAGACACCTATAATAATTAAAATTCTTTACTTATAGACATGCTCAAATTAACAATGAAAATGAGCATAATGACGTGCTTGAGAGGTGATTGTTGAGACTATCTGATAAAATCAAGTAAAATAGTAGCTATAAAGATTCAATCTTATTTCTAATTATTCCCGTCATATCTAATAGCTTATTAATATTTCCATCTTTAAATAATAATTTGTATAATTCTTCAAACTTTTCTAAACTCATAGCTTTAATATGAGCATTTTCATTTCTAATAGTAGAAATATTTTTTATTATATCACTAGTTATATAATCATCAATATTTATAAAAGTATTAAAGTAATTTAAAATATCATTATCTTTTAACAATAAATTTATCCCACCAAGCATTACACCTTGTAATTCATCTTTTGTATAATGAAATTGATTTAGTTTTACAGTTTTACCTTTTTCAATTTCATGTGTAATTTTATCTTTTCGTGTAAACAATGAAGTCCAAGGGCAAGTTGAATCACAAACTCTTTTTTGAATTCTAACATACCAAACAAAAGATGTATTTAATTCTCTCTCAACTAATTTCCACAATCCACTTGCAGGCATTGAATAGTCAAAGTATTTATAGTTTTTCTTTTTATAGTACTTATAAATTAATCCAGATGATTTTAAAAAGTCTTTACTAATATCTGAGAGTGTTTTATCATAATCTTTTAATATTTGTTCAATCTCATTTGGTAACTTTTCCCCAATTAGTTGATTACTTAACAATTTGGAAGATTCTATTAACTGATTATCAAGTTTATTAAAGACATCTTCTTTATCTTCTAAATCTTCACTATTTAAAAGTTTAGTTATTAATTCTGTTCTTTTATTTTCAATTTCATTTATAAAATGTTCAGATAATTTTTTGACACTAGTATCTTTTTGATCTTTCTCAATTTGCTTTTCTATTTCTTCAAAATCATATTTAAAATCTATATTATTGTCTTCCTTCTCAAAATTCATATCAATTTGTAAAATACCAAAATTAAAAGCTTGATTATCATCTTTTGAAATACTTATTTTATCCTCGTCACTTAAATAATTAGGGTAGATTAAATAAGGAACAGTTTTATAAGAGTTTTCAAGTAATGAAGCATCATGTTTAAGTTTTAAAAAATCACTTGATTTTATATCTCCAAGCTTTTCTATGTTTTTCCATTTTGCATCGAGAACTATTTTTATCTTCTTTTCTTCATCTATCAAGATATAATCAGGGTTTGAACTTCTCTCTTTATCTTTTTTAAACTTTTGTGAAACCAACTCATATTTGATAGTTGTTTTATTATCTTCATCTTTATCAAATAAAGTTTTATAATTATTTGTACTTGTAAAATCATTTAATATATCATACACATACCACTCATAAAAAAGTATAGGGTTAATAAAAAACGATGTAGTTGTTAAGTCATATCTATTATTAACATACAAATTCTTATCTTCATACATCTGTTCAAAACCAAACAACGATTTTATATCTACTAGCAACAGTTTAGTATCACTCTTTTTACTATACACTTTTGTTGTTTTAGAATTATTCAATTTTGATAAACTAAATTTATAATTTTTATCTATTGGATATTTTTTAGCGATAAAACTTATCACTTTTTTTGTTTCTTGAATAAGTTGTTTTTTATATTCTTCATCTTTGATAATATCAATTCTTCTTTTAGCAAACAATTTTAAAGCACCTTGAGCTATAGTTGCTATTTGAGAATACATCATCTCAATAGATTGTGTTTGATGTATTTTTGTTTTGTCTAGTTCTTTTATATTTTTTGAGAGGTTAAGCTTATATTTTATATCTTGTGATTTATAATCAACTTGAACTTTTTTATAGTTTTTATGTCGTTTGAAAAATGCCTCTATAGATTCAAGTATTGATTTATATTTATAATACTCAAACTCTTCAATTGGATTATGTGAGTTATTTTCATCTTGATTGTTCTGTTCAAATGCAAGACTTAGAAGTGAATTTGGTATTTGTTTGGTTTTGTCAAAATTGTATTTATTGTTTACTCGATGATAATGAAGTAAATAATCCACAAACTCCTTTTGTACTGTTGGACTTTTTTCATCTATCGTTTTAGGTAGTATAATGATTTTATAAATTTGTTCATCTTGCTCAAAGATGTAATAGCCTACTTCATTGTTATACATTTTATTGAACAAATCAATAAAATGATGTTCAAATTTGGTGGTATTGATCTCTTGATTTTGAAGAGAACGAAAAATATCTTTTTCACTCTCTTGCAAAAAGATTGTTTGAATCATCTTAACAACTCATTTTTTATAAAAATGATTTATAAATTTCTTTTTGTAAGAGATCTACAATATGCTTATAAGATTTTAGTTCTAACTTGTCATCATTATAAAATATTTTCAAGTATTGATCCAGCCTATCAGAGATTGATTTTATATTTTTAAAGACCTTTTCTAATATAGGTTTTACTTCACTATCAAAGTCTATTTCCCTTATCTCCTTAAACTCAATAATGACTTTTAGTAGTGCCTTGTAAAATGTAATTTGACTATCTTCATTATCTTTTTGTATGTCAATCCAATTGGCATGACCTATCAAATATCTATCAGGATGAATTTCATCTTTAAACTGTTCTAATATTTGATTATTTAGTTTTTCTAAAAATTTTGGTATATCTTCAGATTTATATATACCGTTATATTTAGGGTATATCTCTATTACATCAAACCTTCTTAAAAGATTATCCTCTATCACTTTTTTATCATCTCTATAATTTGAAGTACAAAAGATAAAAAGGTTATCAGGCACTATCATTTTTGTATTGTTTTGACTATTTTCAACTAAGCTTGGTAATTCTACATAATCTAAAGAGCTACCATTTTCTTTAGATTTTTCATTAATCTTTTCAAATAGTTCATCATAAACTATTTCGGTATTATTAGGGATATCCAAATCTACAATCGTTCTTTTTTTATCTTCAATAAGATAAATCAAATCTCCAATCAACTCATTTAAACTATTTTCTTGTATCTCTTCAAGAACTAATACAAAAGGCTGCTTTGGTTTATATATAGCTTTAAAGATATGATTTAAAACAGCCCCTTGCTTTTCTCTATAAAGTACATTTTCATTATCTTTTGTTGTTGAGATTGAAATACCCTGCATAAGGTCACTATTTGATGAAGCAGAATGAATATTAATACGAAGTACATTATTAGCTAACTCTTTCATATCTAACTTATTAGTAATTATATTTTTTATAGTTTCACTTTTCCCAGTACCAGGGACTCCCTTTAAAAGTATATTCTTATACTCAAAAATTAAATTACCTTTTGGTTCATTTGAAAATTTAGATTGTTTGAATTTTTCCTCATTATCATTTTGTACACTAGTTACAGTTAATGATTCTGATTGAAGAAGACCACTAGAATTATTTTCTGTTTTATTTTCTTCTAATTTTTCCATAAGTTTTACAATATCTAAATCTTCATCATCAGAATTTTTTTCTATTTCACAATTTTCATTTTCTATAAATTGGTTTTCTATTTTTTCATAACACTTTTTAGAGCTTTCACCTTTTGCAAGAACAAATAGTTGTTTCCCTGAGTCTTGCAGATAAAATCTTATATTTGTATAATCAGCAAATAAATATTTAAAATAATTCATCTCTCCGTAAAATATAACAATACTATTTTTATGTGAAATATTTTCAAGTGTTTTTCTAAATTGAACTATTTTTGTTGATTTACCTTCAGTATTCGATGTTTTAGACTTATAAAAAACATTGTAATAATTAAATATTTTTATATTTTTAAAAAACTCATTCATCTGAGATTTTGTCATGTCATCTGAGTGTACTAAAATACTTTTTTCATTTTCATCAACTGAGATATCTAATAAATTTATATCAATTCCTTGAGAAATTAAATAATCTTCAAAAGTGCTATTATAAATAATAGGTTCTATTTTTTCAAATTCGACTATACCGTTAGGATAGGTATCTTTACCACCAATTTGGGGATTAAATACAATTAAATCATATTTAGTAGTAAATTTTGTAGCATCTAAAAAATCATCATCTTGCTTTGAGCCTATCAGGATTGCATTATTTCTATCGTCTGTATTCACATCATTAAGAACTAATTCAGAAAATTTAATATCACAATCACCTAAAATATGTGTTGTTAAATTTCCACTACCATAGCACAAATCTATGGTTTTATATGCCTTCCCTTTTTCAATTATTTCATTATTATCTACAAGAAATTTTACAAAGGAGGCTTTGTCTTTTGCTGTTTCACTATCAACATAAAATTTAATTTCATGGAGTTTTGATTTTCCTACTCTTTTTTCAACAAAAGAATCAATTTGATTATATACATTTTGATTTATCATTCTTCTCTCCATTCTATTTTGCTAAACGTTCTATATAAAAAGGCTTCATCGATTTTATCTGTTAATCTTTCTATATTATCAAATTTTGTAAATCTTTCATCTATATTATTTAAAATCATTTCCCAAAATTGAACTAATATTTTTTGTATATCAAATGAAGAAACTGTATTATGAAATGGAAGAGTTATTTCTATACCAAATTTTGGTAAATCTTTTGGCGTTGGTCGATTTTCACGATTCATATTATATTTGTCTCTCATGTTAATGATTTGATTTAAAATATATAAACTATAAAAGTCATTATCATTTTTAAATGATATAACTGTTCTCTCTTGATTAACAAAGTATTTATCGGTATGTACAAAAAAGTTTCTACCAGCAGAGCCATCACCATTATTTGCAAATGAAATATCTAGATTTTGATGATTTGGTACAAATATTTTATTTGGATACTTTGACTCATCAACTTTACACAATGGTTCTATAGCACCAGAATAGACTGGATAACCATTATTTGAAGAGTTTAGTAAAATTAAATTTTGATTTTTTTCTAGTTTTTTAGGAGATAATAAGTCATTTTTTTTAATATTAAAAAAATCTATTTTTTTGAATGTAACTTCTTCAAGTTTGATTTTATAATTATTTGATTTTGCAAACTCATTAAAACTATTTACAATAGTTTTATCATATCTTAAAGTTCCAGGAATTAAAGCTTTTTTGATTTTTTCTAAGATTGGTTTTTGATGTGTAACGGTTTGTCTAAAAACATCTGTATAATTTATTTTCCAAAATTCTAAAAACTCAACTATAGCTTTTTGAATATCTATTGATTTATACTGTTCATTATAATCTTTTGGTAAAGGAATAGGTATTTTTTGCAAATTTCCTTGCGATAATTTAGGTTGCGATGAATTTGAAATAAAATTGCTCAGTTTATTACTTGATATAAATAATCTTAGATAGTCAGTGTATAATATATTTTCTTTCCCTAAAACAATATGTGCATGGTTATTGACCCAGAATTGCCCAATTGCCCAAAATGCGATAGGTGTTTTTCGTGATCTTAAATTTTCACCATCTTCTGAGATTATTAAATATTTTCCATCAAAAATAAAATCATCTATATAGTCAATAATACCTGATGCACCATAATAAGGATACTTTCCTTTTCTTTTATTTCTTTCGATAGTACTCAAGGGTACTCTTTGTGAGTCAAAAATATCAATTAATTTATCTAATATTTCCTGTTTAAACTCAATATCTTCAAGTTTTAACTGTTTATAATTCCCAGTTTTATCCTGAAACTCTTTAAACTTTTCAATAACCTGACTATCTAAAGTACCTATCATTTACTTTATCCCAAAAAGTAGATTATCTTGAAAATCTTCACACATCTGTTTCATAAGTGAGTTTAACTCATTTGTAAGTTCATCAAAACTCACATCTTCATTTGTCTCTTTAAAACCTATCTCATTTGATATATTTATCTCACATCTATCTTTTGATTTAATTGTTTTAGATATGTATTCATAATCTTTTTTTCTTTGAATATATTTGACAATATCTTTTATATTTTTTTCACTATAACAATTTTTCATTTTATCGTTTGGCATAGGATGTGAACTACAAAGTTCATCTTCTTTTGTATCTGCTTTTACTATTTTTACGCTGTCACTTTCATCGCTATCTAAAAACCATATATGAGAACTTATGTCAGTGTTAGTAAACATCGCATTTGGTTGTTCAAGTACGGCACTTACAAATCCTGTCTTAAAAATAGCTTTTCTTATCTTTGCTTCACTACTTGTAGCACCACCAGTACTTATAAGAGTAGATGAGCTTATGATAGCAGCTTGTGCTTTTTTGCCTCTGTTCTTTTCAGCTTCCATAAGATTGATAATATGTTGCATAAATAGAAATTGTCCATCTGATTTTTTAGGAGTTACTATCTTTCCTTTTTCATCTTCTACTATAAAGAAATCACTCTTTTTACCTAATCTCATATTTTGAACTACTTCTTCATAGTTGTGTTTCCAATCCACCCCGAACGGTGGGTTGGCTATTATGAAATCGAAGCTCTCGCTTCCATTAATACCATTCGCAAAAGCTGGGTTTGTTAAAGTATTTCCATAAGCTATAGTATTTTTGATCCCTTGTTTTTTACCATCAAGTGAACTTATCTCTAAAAATATTTTTGCTAGCAGCCAAGTTTGTCCATGAAGTTCTTGCCCATATACTTCTATATTTTGTTTTTTATTTTTGTTGTAAAAGTAATGAGCTGACTCCATAAGCATACTCGAGGTCCCGCAAGCAGGATCATAGATAGCTATTTTATCCCTTGTTCGCACATCCAAAGAAGAGACTTCACACATAAGATGTATGATAGATTTTTGTGTAAAGTGCTGACCAGTCAAATCACCACTAAGTTTTTTCATTCTTGAAATAGTGGTTTCATATAAATCTTTATATTGCTCTTTTGGATAGTCTCTAAAGTTTGCTTTGTAAGTATATATATCAAGTACATTTTCAAGATGGTTATTAGGTAGCTCTTGAATATATCTTTCAAGTTCAAAAGTTTTAAAATGATTTAGATAAGTTAAAATATTTGTCGAATCATCTGGATTGTATTTGCTATCTTGCTCAAAATAATTTAATTTTTGTCCAAGCTGCTCAATATTTTGAATAAGATTTAAGAATGTAGATTTAGTATCCTCTTTTTTATATTGGTTATATAATTTTGTAGTTAATCCAAACTTATTTTTATATTCAAAATTAAATTGTATTTTATCATTGTCTATAAGAAGTTTTAAAGCCATAAAAGCCATTATTCTTTGGTCATAAGTAGACTCATTTATTCCTATATCTCTTAGAATATCAGAATAAGCCCAATAATAATCTCCCAAAGTTTTTTCAGATGTTTTGATTTTCATTGGTATTGTCATAACTTCTCCTTTTATTTTTCTTGCTAATTGTAAATTAAAAAATCGAAATCTTTAAATTTAATTACATTTTGCAATATTTTAATCATATTGACGTGTTTTAATGTTTATTTTTCTTTTCAATTAAAACCGCAATATTAGCTAAATTTAACTAATAAAAACATCCACACTAATATGGTTTCTTTTTCAATATATTATACTTTAATATACTTTATAATACAATTAAATACTGTAAAAAATAATTTGGAATTAATAATGATTAAAAAGCCTAAAGTTGGACGACCGAAAACTATTAAAAGTAGAAAAAAAACTGCAAAAATATTTGTAAACATTACAGAAAGTCAAAAAAAAATTTTAGAAAATAAGGCAGAAGAACTTGACTCGTCCTTATCTCGTATATGTCTCCAAGCACTTAAAGAAAGTGGTTATTTATGATTTTAGATTTTTATAAATCCGTACAAATCCTTTATGTATAGTAAAATGACATCCAATAATTTCCGATATATTTAATTGATTTACAATCTTACCTTGGCTTTTTAAATATTTAATAGCTCCAATCACTTCTTTTTCACTAATCTCTCGTCCTATCTTATTTTGTTTGAGAATCAATTCATACAATAAATTCTCATACCAAAATGGTATATATTTCAATCCAAATGATTTGATTCAATAAAATCTAAAAAGTTAAAAGGGAAATTTTGAAAAAGATGATATATCATACTATTTACATAAAAAGGTCATCTTTTCAAAGATAATTCAAAACTAGATTTTACTTTATATCTAACAAATAATATAATCTATATGAGAGCATCAAAGAAGATAAAAAATAAATATTCATTGAAGCAAAAAAATTTTTCTTTGCTTCAATAAATCTAAAAGCTAAGATATTTGCTAAACAATCTCTTCACTTAGATAAAAAGTATTTGGATTTGCATCATAGTTTACACTTTTTTTATTTTTATAATTTGCTAAAATCTCTTTGGCTTTGGTGTATGAATTGGCATTACCTATAACCTCTTTACTTGCTTCTTTAGCTAAAAAACCTTTGTCATTTGATTTGGCAAATTTTTCTGCTTTTTGAGGGTCTTTGAAGGTATATTTTACAATATCAATATCTCTTTTCACATCTATCTTTGCTATTTTATTTTCATCTTCAAATCTTAATATTCTATTTCCATTTGATGATATTTTCATAAATTTAGCACTTTGTATATCTTCACACTCTTCAAGGAGAATATACTCTTTTCCATTGATTAAAATATCATTATCCTCTAAGCTCTTAATCTCTTTTATTGCAACTTTTTTACCCTTTGCCAAATGAATCCTTTATTTTTTTCTTATTTATTGTCATTATATCCAAATAAACTTGGGCTTGTAAGCGATAAAATCTTTATTTTGGATATACTTCTCATTAAAAAAATAGCTACAGAATCGAGAATACCCTTATGAATTTAGCATCAAAAAATCTTCCATTAGAAGAATCAATAAATAAAATGAAAACTGCCTTAGAAAGTGTTGGCTGTGAAACTACTTTTGCACAAGAGAAACATCCACTTGAAAACTGTTTTTCAGTCAACCTAGCCTCAGTTGAAGCACCCAAACATATCTACTCAAATGGGAAAGGCATCTACTCACAAGCCTCAGTAGCAAGTGCTTATGGAGAATATATTGAAAGATTGCAAACCAATAATTTTTTTATCGACTTTTATCTTCCACAAAGAAAATATTATCCAGATGAAGTAGCATTTGAGTTTGGTGGGGCATATTTAAATAAAAAATTAAATGCTATTTATAACCCAAATGGGGAATTAAACCTAGAGGATTTGATTGATTATAATAGTGATTATACAGATAAGATTGTAGCTCTACCTTTTATTAAGCAGTCAAATCAAGAAAAGATATATATTCCAATCAATATTTTAAGTAATCTATATGTTAGCAATGGTTTAGCTACAGGAAATACGCCCCATGAAGCCAAAGTTCAAGCACTAAGTGAGATATTTGAACGATATACAAAGATTCAAATCATCAAAAAAGGTTATGCCCTACCAAAATTTCCACAAGAGATTTTAGAAACATTTCCAAAAGTTTTTGCGGATGTGAAAAAACTAAGAGAGTTAGGTTATATAGTTGAAGTGCTTGATGCTTCACTTAATGGGCAATTTCCAGTAACAGCTATCTCACTTATCAATCCCAAAAATTCAACACTTTTTGTCTCTTTTGGAGCACATCCTATTTTAGAGGTTTCTTTAGAGCGAACTATGACAGAACTTATGCAAGGAAGAGATATAGACAAACTTGATGACTTTGCAGCTCCCACTTTTGATATGAGTATAGTAAGTGATAGTTTCAATATAGAATCACACTTTATTGACTCAACTGGAAAACTAGGCTTTAAGTTTCTAAGTGCAAAAAAGAGTTTTGAATTTGCACCTTGGAAATATAAAGGCAAAGGTAGCGTGCAAGAGTATGATTTTTTATTAGATATTTTAAATAAAATGGATAAAGAGATTTATCTAAGAGAATATAACTATTTAGGGTTTTACTCTTGCCAAATGATAGTCCCCGAAGTTTCAGAGGTTTATCCTATAGAAGATTTAACCTACAATAATAAAAATAGTGGTAAATGGATTCGTGATATGGTTTTAAATTTTGAAAACTATGACACAAATGATATTTTAGATGCAATAGAAACCCTAGATGATTCTTTAGATATTGAAGCATATATTGGTGTTATTTTTAAAAACAATTTTACTTTGGGTGAGTTTAAAGCGCAACTTTTTTTAAGTTTAGCTTGGATGGAAGAAGCACGGCAACAACTACAGTTTAGCAATAATAAAATAGCTGATATCATATCTGAACTAATAAGAATGCATGAGGCTGAACTAAACTGGGATGATTATGAGACTTCACTTTATGATGTCTATGGTAAAACTCAACTTGATAAGGCTATAGCTATTTTAGAAGGACGAGATCTTTTTATTGATAGAACCCTACATCCAAACTATACCAATATGCTTGATATGTTTGATAGAGTTGAGCTTAAAAAACAATCTTTTTATTCTTTAAAGGAATATCATTTAAATTAACCATTAGATTCATTGTAAATATCCTTATAATCTATTTTATCCAAAGAGTGTCTCATCATTAGCACACTTTTTAAAAGAAGTATAAATTTGTTATTATTTCATTTATAAAATTAATACAGAGGCAAAAATGAGAATTTTACACGCTTTAGCACAAAGACCTGGCAAAACAGGAAGTGGAGTTTTTCTACAACAACTATTTAAAACAGGATATGAACTAAAACACAAGCAAGCTGTTATTGCAGGGGTTCCAATAAAAGAACAAAACCCTAATATTGGCAATCTAAAAGAAGATAACTTTTATCCCATCTTATTTGAGACAAAAGAGCTTAATTTTCCAGTTGTGGGTATGAGTGATGTTATGCCATATGATAGTACTAAATATAGCGATTTAGATGAAAATATGTATATCTCTTATGAACAAGAGTTTAAAAAAGTTATTAAAAAAGCTGTGGAAGAGTTCAAGCCTGATGTTGTTATTTGTAATCATATTTGGCTTTTATGTGGATATATAAAAGATTTATTTCCAAATTTAAAGGTTTTGGTTTTATGCCATGGAACAGATTTGCGACAGCTTGAACGCTCGCCGAGATTGGTTCCTATTGTAAAAAAAGCTGTACCAAAATGTGACTATCTATTTGCTTTAAACTCTGCACAAAGAGAAGAGATACTTCAACTACACAATGTAAAAAACAGCCAAGTAATTACAAGTGGAAGTGGATATAACCCTGATATGTTTTTCCCCATAAAAAGAGAAAAGAATCAAAAAATCAAAATAGCTTATGTGGGTAAAATCTGCAACTATAAAGGTGTTCCAAATCTGCTTAATGCTATTGATAGAACTAAAAACTTTGAAAATATTGAACTAAACTTAATAGGTCATGGAAATGTAAAAGAGAGTGAAGAGATAATAAAAAGTTTAAGTAAAAGAAAAACTACAATCAATTATCTAGGTGCCATACCTCAAGAAAAATTAGCAGTGTTTTTAAGAACTTGCGATATGTTTATACTTCCTTCATTTTTTGAAGGTTTACCTTTAGTTGTTATTGAAGCTATAGCCTCAGGTGTTAAGGTTGTCTGTACAGATTTACCAGGACTTGATGAGTTTATGGGAGAAGATTTGAAAAAATTAGGGGCAATAAGATATATAAAAATGCCAAGACTAAAAAATGTAGATACTCCATATCCTGAGGATATTGATGCTTTTGAAAAAGAATTAACTCTAAAAATAGATGAAGTAAGTTTTGAAATTTTAGATGATAAAAAATATGATATTAATGAAGTTTTAAATCACTTAGAAGATAAAACTTGGAAAGGACTTTTTCACCGTTTGGAAAAATATTTTAAATAAAAGTTCAGGTACAAACTTTTATTTAAACTTCTGATCTAAATCTTTTAATTCTAGGTTTAATGCATTTGATGAGATATAAACTTCCCATAAAGAGATACATAAAGATAAACACATAGCAAGTAAACTCAATCCAAATATTTTTTTACCAACATCATAAAATCCTAAAAAAAGTGAAAACATAGAAATGGTACACAACAACATAGATACCACTCCAAAAAACTGCATCCATTTTGTTAGCTCTAATCTTCTTTTTAGATTTGCAATCTGTCCGCTAAGCTCTTGATCTGCATGTTCTCTTGATTGTCTACTAAGGGACCGAATAAGTTGCCCTGTTGTTAAAAATCTATTTGTATATGCTAAAAGAAGTAGAGAAATAGCTGGGAATAATAGTGCTGGTGTTGATATTTCAATTTCCACAAAATGCCTTTATTTTTTTTGTATTATAACTAAAAGAAAAAAAACAATAATTAAATTTTTGACTTGACATTAATATTAAGAGTGATACAATCAAAAAAAGGAGTCCATATGAGTATTTCAAAACAAGATAGAGCTAGGGGAGCTATAATGGGGGCATTTATAGGTGATGCACTTGCTCTTGGATGTCATTGGTATTATGATCTTAAACAACAACATAAAGATTATGGAACATGGATTACAGATTATACAACGCCAAAAGAAGGAAGATACCACGAAAATGAAAAAGCTGGTAATCTTTCACAAGCTGGGTTTATTTTAAAACTTATGATTAATTCGATTCTTGATAACAAAGGATATAATCAAGAGGATTTTTGTAAAAAACTAGATGAAGAACTTTTTACAAAGATTGATGGGAATCCAATGAATGGACCAGGAGGTTATACTTCCCAATCTATTAGAGAAGTTTATAGACAAAGAGTAGAACAAAAACTTTCTTGGGATGAAGTGGGAAGTAGAGCAGATACAACAGAAGCTATAGAGCGTACTTTAGCATTAGCTGTAAGATATGCGTATGAGCCAAAAAATCTTGCAAAATCAATTTCTCATAATACTTTTTTAACTCAAGTTGATGATATAATTGGTTCCATGACCGTAGCATATGGAGCTGTTTTAGCTCAACTTATTCAAGGTGAAAAGCTAGATAAGAGAATCTCAAACAAACTAATGAAACTAGTAAAAGATAAAGAGTTAC
This sequence comes from Halarcobacter azotofixans (SeqCode), assembly GCA_048571215.1. GTDB lineage: Bacteria > Campylobacterota > Campylobacteria > Campylobacterales > Arcobacteraceae > Halarcobacter > Halarcobacter azotofixans. The sequence continues at coordinate 3,356,120 of CP182352.1, read as the reverse complement.
CCTTTCATGCAGTTACCACAGATGGATTAAATCCTCCAAAACCAGGAAGCAAAGATCCTTCAAATATAGGGCTTTTTGCATCTCCTGATGCCCTACTTTCACCCTCTTTTATGGCACAAGCAGCTAGTGATCCTGATATTAAAATAGAACCTGCATGGAAAGTTTCTTTAGTGTATGGAATGCCATGTGCTATTTACCATATACTACCTGCTAGTTATTATCTATCTGCTAGATTTAAAGATGATTTTGAAAGTGGAATTTTACATGCAATAAATGGTGGTGGGCAAAATCAAGCAAGAGCTATTTTAACAGGAGCACTTATAGGTGCACAAGTTGGCTTTGAAAATATCCCAAAAAGATTTGTTGATGGATTAAATGAAAAAGAGGAGTTATTAAGTTTATCCACTAAATTATCAAATCTAATATAAAGTATCTAGATTTTTCTAGATACTTTTACCTTATATTAAAACTACATAAAAACTTTTTAAACCAATAGCTACTATATCTAGGTCTCAAGATTAAAAATGCAAGTTTAGTGACAGACACATTATGTATTATTGCAAAAAAATTAAAGGACTAGATGTGTACTATAAAACAGCTGATTTATGTGATATGAATCCAGACAAAAAAATCCAAGTATTACCTCCAGATTTCAAATCTTATGGTGGTAAAAAAGGTTTTTGGGGACAGATCACTACTATCAAACTAGAAAAAAGCAATTGGGCTTTAATAGATTTGTTAAAAAATACTCCTGGAAACAATAAAATAGTAGTAGTTGATGTGGAAAAAGCTTATTTTGGAATTGTTGGAGATATCTTATCTTCTTATGCAGAGAAAAATAACTATCAAGCATTAATTATAAATGGCTATGTTAGAGATATTGCAGAAACAAAAAAGATCAATATTGGCTTATATGCAATTGGAACTTGCCCCTTACGAAATTTTGAAGAAACTTCTTCACAAAAAGGTATAGAGCTAAATTTTAGTAATATTTGTTTTAAAGAGGGTGATTTTATATATGCTGATGAAGATGGAGTTCTTATATCTTCTGAAAAATTAAATACTATTAATGTACCAAAGAGACATTAAAGTCTCTTTGTAAGTTCGCGCTAATTTCGTAAATCTATTTTTAAAATGAATAAATCAATTTTGTTCTTAATTCATTTTTATCTTTAGAGTTATTTCCCGTACCATAATCATATATTGTATATTCTGCTGATACTGCTAAGTTTTTAAATGCACCTGAAAATTTATACTTTAAACCAAGATATGTTTGTTTTAAATCATTTTTTTCTAATATAGCGTTACTATTAGTATAGGTTAATTTAGTAGAAAGATTTCCAAATTTCTTTTTTGCTCCTATTTGCCAGCTATCTGTTCCTGCTGTATAGTTACCCGTAGTAGATGATGAAGATGTAAATGCTGCAGTTGCAGCTTCACCTATACCTCTTGTTACATTACCTTTATCATCAGTTGATGTATAAGATGTATGAAAATTAATACCAAAAAGTGTTGCACCTATTTTATATCCTACCATTGAACTATCATTAGTAGATGATGAATCATAATTTGAATTATAATATTGTGCTGCAATAAATGGTTTATATTCTCCCCCAAACTTATATGTTGCATCAAGATATAAATCCTTTACCTCATCAATAAAATCAACATAATGAACTTGAATTGGTAAATTTTTTATTGAATTGTTTTTAATATATAATGAAACTGCTCCATCTGTTCCAATTTTATTAAATCCACCAACATCACCTGCATTTACATTTGTATTAGTAAAAGAAGCTGCATTTGTAGTTTTTGTAACACCATCTGTTCTTGTCTGATATTTTGTAACTTTCCCTAAAGATACTAAAGTATCAGGAATATCAGTATTTGTTAAGAAATACCCTTCAAATGACTCTTTAATAAGTCTTGAACCAGAACCTTTAATTAAAGGCAAAGATATAAATTGTCTACCACCTTTAAATTTAGTATTACTAAATTTATACTCTAAATAAGCTTCAGATAAAACAGACCCAGATCCATCCATTGTCTTAGTTTGCTTTTTTGCAGGATCATCAATACTTCCCACATGAGAAGTTTGAAATGTAGAACCTAACTTAAAACCATTAAAACTATCTGTTACATAATTTAACTTAGCACCATTTACCCAAATATCATTGTTTGAAGATTTTGCAGAATCGTAATCTTCATTAAAATAATATGACTTAATTTCCCCTTTTATTTTACCATTGGTAAAAGCTTCAGCTAAAGAATCAGCTCCAAAAGAATATGTAGAAACCGATGCTAATGCAAGCGTTGCAATTAGACTTCTTTTAATTATCTTTGTCATGATTTCACTCTCCTTATATTTTGACAAATTTATACTAACATTGGATTCTGGCATGAAACTTGCAACTTAACAAAAATGTAATGCCAATTTTTTTATATCTTTGCAAGGTTCAAGAAAGTTAATAATGCTATTTTTCTTTAAATATTATAAGGAGAAATATAGATGAAAATAATTGTAAAAAAAGTAGATATTGATAAAATCATTTTCTTAAAAGAAAAATATAATGATAATATCTGTATAAAAGACTATAATAAATCAGATTCAATTGAAGTGGAGATAAAAAATCTATTAAATGAAGATGATCTAATAAATAATTTAGATATATTCATCTCACTATTAAACAAGAAAAAACTTTATAAACTTTCAAATGATTTTTACTTTGATGAAAACAATTCAGTTATAAAAGGTAAAAACTCTAATCGTACCTTAACTAATAGAGAAGCTCTATTTTTAAAAAATATAATTATGAAAAAGAATATAATCACATATGATGAGATGCTTAATCTTTTATGGAAAGACTCTGATAGTACAACAAACAATGCAGTTAGACTATTTATTAAAAATTTAAAGAAAAAGATTCCACAAAACATTTTAACCAATTATCAAGGTATAGGTTATAGAATTAATTTATAATTATGCAAATGCAAGTTTCATGACAGAATTCAATGTTAATCTTCTTTTGAAACTAAATAAGGAGAGAGAAATGAAATTTATTAAATCATTAATAAAATCAGGATTAGCTGTGGGGATGCTACTAAATATAGTTAGTGCAAAAGAGGTTAGTTTTGAGGGGAAAACTATTGAATGGATAATGCCATTTAAAGCAGGTGGTGGAACAGATAAATGGGGAAGATTTTATGCTCCTTTACTATCACAAGCTTTACCAGGTAAGCCTGTAGTTGTTATAAAAAATATGCCAGGGGGTGGTTCAACAAAAGGTGCTAACTTTTTTGCACAAAGAGCAACTAAAGATGGTTTAACTATTTTTGGTTCATCTGGTTCTACTCAATTTCCATATTTACTTGATGATAAAAGAGTAAGATATGATTATAATGATTGGGAAGTTGTTCTTGGTTCACCTACGGGAGGAGTGGTTTATATTCCATCAAGCCTTGGAGTTAAAAATATTGAAGATTTAAAAAACTTGAAAAAAACATTAAAGTTTGGTTCTCAAGGGGCAACATCTTTAGATTTAATTCCACTTTTAGCTTTTGATATTTTAGGTTTAGACGTGGAACCAATTTTTGGTATGAAGGGGAGAAAATCAGGTAGATTAGCATTTTTAAGAGGGGAAACTACAATAGATTATCAAACTAGTACTTCATATATTAAAAATGTAATACCAACCATAAAAAATGGAAATATTATTCCACTTTTTTCTTGGGGAGTTATTGATGAAAATGGTAACTTGCAAAGAGATCCAACTTTCCCTCAACTGCCACATTTTGGTGAAGTATATGAAGCATTTTATGGTAAAAAACCTTCAGGAGATAAAGCTTTTAGAGCATGGAAAAGTTTTTTTATAGCTGGTTTTTCTGCTCAAAAAATGATCTTTCTTCCTAAAGGTGTTTCAAAAGATGTATTAGAAACATATCAAAATGCAGTAAAAAAAGTCTTAGCTAATGATAATTTTAGAAGACTAAAAACAAAAAATTTAGGTTTATATGCTCAATCAGTTGGTGAAAAAGCTAAAAAACTAAAAGAAATGGGAACTAATATTCGTAAAGAAGATAAACAATGGGTAAAAGATTGGCTTACAAAAAAATATAATGTAAGATTCTAATAAATATAGGTAAAGTCTATTTTGACTTTACCTTATATTTTATTGTCCTAAAATTCTTATTTTTTCTTTTATTAAATCACAAAAAACTTTGCTAGCAGGGGACAAAGAACGACCTTTGTAGGTAATTATTCCAAGCATTCTAGTTACAGTTGGATTATCAATATCACGTGTAATAATATCATTTTCAGGTCTTTTAAATTTTGCTAAAGATGGTATTGCAGAGACTCCTAAGTTTTTTTCTACTAATCCTATTAGAGCACTAAATTGATCAACCTCAATATCCCCTTTTAAGTAATCAATTTTTTCACCTAATTCACTTTTTAAAATATTCATTGTTCTACTATTTGAACCCAATTTTAAAAAGTTATGGGAATCAAAATCTTTCCAATTTATTTTTTTCTTTTTTGCTAATTTATGATTTTTGTTACAAATCATTACAAAACTATCATTAATCAAGGGCTCAAATTCTATATTAGGGTCATCTTGACTATATTGTGCAATTGCAAATTCACACTCTCGTCTTAAAACTTTTTTTATAGCTTCTGGACTAGAATCTTGACTAATTCTTAAACGAATATTTGGATTTGTATTCTTAAAATCACAAACAATATCTGGTAAGATAGAAGTAGCAACTGTCATATTTGTAGTCAATGAAATAGAACCTGTTCTTGTTTTTATCAACTCTTGTACATCATCTATTGATTTGTTAAACTCTTCAAGCATTCTTCTAGCTTCTATAATAAACTCTTCCCCAACGATACTAACACTTATTTTTCTTGTTGTTCTATCTAAAAGTTTAGCACCTAGAGTATCTTCAAGTTTTTTTATTCGTCTTGATAAAGCTGGCTGAGTAATTCCCAACTCATTAGCTGCTAAATTAAAACTCTCAAAATCTGCTATAGTAATAAAAGCTTCCAAGTCATCTATTGTAATTTTCATTTTTACCCCCTCTTTTATTTATGCAAAAAAGTTATCAATCCATAATATATATGAATTTGACTTATATATAGCTTTAGGCTAAAATTCCATTATAAAATTTTCAAGGAGATATCTATGAAAAAAGTCATAGTAATTGGTGGTGGTAATGCTGCATTGTGTGCAGCCATATCAGCAGCCCAACATGGAGCAAAGGTAACTATACTTGAATCTTCACCTAAAGAGTGGAGAGGGGGGAATTCTCAACATACAAGAAATATGAGAACTCACCATCCTAAACCAACTAAAACACTAGTTGAAAGTTACCCTTTTGAAGAATATTATGAAGATCTACTTAAAGTAACAAAAGGTGAAACCAATGAAGAGTTAGCAACTTTGACTATAAAAAGTTCTGTTGATTTATATTATTGGATGGAAAATCTTGGTATCAATTTTCAACCAAGTTTAAAAGGAACACTAAGTTTATCAAGAACAAATGCTTTCTTTTTAGGTGGTGGAAAAACTTTAGTTAATAGAGAGTATCAAATCGCGGAAGATTTAGGGGTTAAAGTTTTATATGAGCATGAAGTTTTAAATGTAAAACTACTTAATAATGAAGTTGAGTTTTTAGAAGTAAAACTACCAAATGGTGAAATAGAAAAATTTAAAGCAGATGCATATGTAGCTGCAAGTGGTGGTTTTGAGTCAAATAGAGAATGGCTTAGAGAAGCTTGGGGAGAACACTCTAAAAACTTTTTAATTAGAGGAACTCAATTTAATCAAGGAAAAGTTCTAAAATCACTTTTGACTCAAGGGGTTCAAAGAGTAGGAAAAGAGGAACAAGGTCATGCTGTTGCTGTTGATGGAAGAGCGCCATTATATGATGGTGGGATTGTAACCAGACTTGACTGTGTTCCTTTTGGTATTGTTTTAAATGAAAAGGGAAATAGATTTTATGATGAGGGTGAAGATTTTTGGCCTAAAAGATATGCAATTTGGGGAAGATTAGTTGCATCTCAACCAAATCAAGTAGGACATGTAATTATTGATAGTAAAAGTTTTGATCTGTTTATGCCTTCTGTATTTGAGCCAACTAAAGCAGACACATTAGAAGAATTAGCCAAAAAACTAGATTTACCAATAGAACAAGTTATCAAAACAGTAGATGAGTTTAATAGTGCAGTTGTTGATGGAGAGTTTGATCTTGCTAAACTTGATAATTGTAAAACAGAAGGATTAGAAGTAAATAAAACCCATTGGGCTAGAAGAATTGATACTCCTCCATATTATGGTTATACCCTAAGACCAGGTGTTACTTTTACTTATCTTGGTGTAAAAATAGATAAAGATGCAAGGGTATATTTGGAAGATGGGAAACCAATGACAAACTTATTTGCAACAGGAGAAATGGTTGCAGGAAATATTTTAAGCCAAGGATATCTTGCAGGTATAGGTATGACTATTGGTGGAGTTTTTGGAAGAATTGCAGGTAAAGGAGCAGCAAATGTTTAGTAATGAAAATAGTATATTAAGATTAAAAGATGCTAGTAGAGCTATGGAGATATGCAATGCCTGTAGGTATTGTGAGACTTTATGTCCAGTATTTCCCCAAATCACACAGTATAGAACCTTTGATAAGCCAACATTAAATTATCTATCAAATCTTTGTCACAACTGTAAAGGTTGTTACCATGGTTGTCAATATGCACCCCCACATGAATTTGATTTAAATATACCAAAAACATTTTCAGAGTTAAGGGTTGATTCATATATTCAATATGCATTTCCTAATATTTTAGGAAAATTATTTGCAAAAAATGGAACAGTTGTAAGTATTTTAATTGCAATTTGTATAGGTTTATTGTTTATTGCAGGAGCATATTTTAACAGTGCAGATTCACTTTTTACAGCTTATGATGGGAAGGGATCTTTTTTTAAAGTAATTCCATATGAAATAATGACTTTAGTTTCAGCTTTGATTTTCTTTCATGTAATTGTAGCTTTTATTGTTGGTTTTAGAAGATTTTGGACTGAAAATGGGGATAAGATGTCTGAATTAGCTGATTTATCTCTTTGGAAATATGCAATGGGTGCAGCTGCTACATTAAAACACCTTGATGGGGGAGATAATGGTCATGGGTGCAATCATATGGATGATAGATTTGGACACTCTAGAAAATGGTTTCATCATGCAGTTATGTATGGATTTATCTTAACACTAATCTCTACAACGCTGGCAGCTATTTATCACCACTTTTTAGGTCTACAAGCTCCATATGATTTTAATTCATTAGTTGTTATAACAGGAACATTAGGTGGTATTTTAATGGTAATAGGATGTATTGGTTTAACATATATTAAAATCAAAGCAGATCCAATTCCAATGTCACAAAAACTTCTTGGTATGGATTATTCATTTATTGCAATGTTAGCCTTGGTTAATATAACAGGTTTATTGCTATTAGTGCTTAGAGATGGGGCATGGATGCCATCTTTGTTATGTATTCACTTAGGTTTTGTTTTAGCTTTCTTTTTGATTATGCCATATTGTAAATTTGTACACCTATTATATAGATTAGGTGCCTTACTTAAATATGCAAAATATGTTAGAAATAACTAAAAAAATCTTTTAATAACTCTTTTAGCCACTATCTTTTTTGATAGTGGCTTTTTTATTTTTTCTGCAAGTTTCACGCCAGCCAATAATGTTAATCTTTTCAATAAATTAAATAATTAGTAGTTAATAACTACAGAAAGGATAAATTATGGCATTTGATACCTTAATGAATGCATTTACAGAATTGATGCAAGTTCACCACATGTTATACCTCTTTGGGGGCGTAATATTAGGTATTATAGTAGGTATCTTACCTGGACTTGGAGGAATTGTAGGTTTTTCAATAATGTTACCTTTTCTTTATGGGATGGATACGACATCTGCTTTAGCAATGTTAATTGGAATGGTTGCAGTTGTTCCAACTTCAGATACTTTCACATCAGTACTTATGGGGATACCTGGTTCATCTGCATCACAAGCAACGGTTTTAGATGGATATCCACTATCCCAAAAGGGTGAAGCGGCAAGGGCTCTAGGGGCAGCTTTTGCAGCATCTTTGATTGGTGGATTATTGGGAGCTATTATCTTATCTGCTTTTATAGTTTTTGCAAGGGAGCTTATTTTAAAGTTAGGATCTGCGGAACTATTTATTCTTGGGATATTTGGACTTAGTATGGTTGGTGTTTTAAGTGGTAAATCTTTATATAAAGGTTTTATCGCTGCAGCAATTGGATTACTTTTAGGTTGTATTGGTTCATCTCCTGCAACAGGAGAATTTAGAATGACATTTGGAAGTTTCTACTTATATGATGGAATCAAACTTGTTATTTTAGGTCTTGGAATCTATGCAGTTCCAGAAATCATCTCTTTATTAATTGAAAATAAAAAAATATCAAAATCAGAAAAACTAAAAGGTAGTTTTGTCCAAGGGATAAAAGATGTATGGATACATAAATGGATAGTTGCTAGATGTGCCCCAATAGGAGCTATGATTGGAGCAATTCCTGGTTTAGGTGGAAGTGTTGTTGACTGGATTGCTTATGGTCATGTTGTTCAAACTTCAAAAGATAAATCTAAATTTGGGAAAGGTGATATTAGAGGTGTTATTGCTCCTGAATCTGCAAATAATGCAAAAGAAGGTGGAGGATTAATTCCAACTTTACTTTTTGGTATCCCAGGAAGTGGTTCAATGGCAGTTTTTTTAGGTGGTTTAGTAATACTTGGAATTGAACCAGGTCCTGGTATGGTTAAAGAGAACTTAGAAGTTTCATATATTATTATTTGGTCTCTTGCCCTTGCAAATATCGTAGGTACAGTAACTTGTATGCTATTATCAAACAAAATTTCTAAAATCACAACTATCCCTTATGGATATGTTGCACCTTTTATGTTAATGATTATCTTTTTTGCAGCATTACAAGCAACAAGAAGTTTAGAAGATTTAATTTTACTTATTGCTATTGGTGCATTAGGGACACTATTTAAGTACTTTGATTGGCCAAGACCTGCACTATTAATCGGTTTTGTTTTGGCAGGAACAATTGAGACATACTACTATCAAGCTGTACAATTTTATTCATGGGGAATGTTAGAAAGACCAGGTGTAATTATCCTAATAGTATTTATGCTTGCATCAATTCTTTTAAGTCTATATTTCAAAAAAAGAGACGATAAAAAGAATAAAGAGAATAACCCTGTAGAAAATCAAGAAAGCAATTTTAAATACACATTCTTTTCTGGAGAATTAATATTTATTTGGGGATTAATGGCATTTGCACTATTTGCTCTAATTGATTCTTTTGACTTAAGATTTTTAGGTGGTATTTTTCCTATAATTGTCAGCTCCTTACTTTTACTATTTGGGGTAATTTTATCAATACAAATAACTTCTAAAAAAAGACAAAAAGATATATTATCAGTAGAAATCCTTGAAAATGGACAACTATCTTCAGCTTGGACAACTACCTGGATAAACTTCTTAATATTACCGGTTTTCTTACTTGGGACTTGGATTTTAGGGTTTATTCCAGCATTGGCAATTTTATTTATTCTAGTTATAAGAATAAAAATGAACAGTTCTTGGTTGAAAATAGCCATTATTACCTCTTGTGCTATAGCTTTCTTATTGTTTGTTTCTGATGCTATGACATTACATCTTCCTACGGGACTAATTTATGATATGTATTTAAAAGGAAACTAAAATGAAAAATGATTTAAATAAAATAAATTGTATGATTTATAGATCTGGAACCTCTAAAGGTGTTTATTTTTTAGAAAATGATTTACCAGCAGATACAAAAGAAAGACACGATTTAATACTAAAAATTATGGGTAGTCCAGATATTAGACAAATAGATGGAATTGGTGGGGCAACTACAGTAACAACAAAAGTTGCTGTTATCTCAGTTTCAAAAAGAGAAGGGATAGATTTGGATTATAAATTTATGCAACCTAGTCTAAATGAAGCTATTGTTGATGATAAACCAACTTGTGGAAATGTTTTGACAGCAGTAGGTGCTTTTGGTTTAGAAAGAGGTTTGGTAAATATTGAAGATGGAGAAACTATTGTAAATGTATATGATGTTAATACAGGGGCAACTATTTCTCAAACTATTAAAACTCCAAATAGAACTATAACTTATAAAGGAGATTTTTCAATTCCTGGAGTTCCAGGAACTGCAGCTCCTGTAAAAATGTTTTTCAAAAATATTGCTGGAGGTAAAACAGGTTCTTATTTGCCCACAGGTAATGTGATTGATGAATTTGATGGAGTTAAAGCAACTTGTATTGATATCTCAATGCCAGTTGTTTTTGTAAAAGCCCAAGATATGGGAATCAGTGGTTATGAGACACCTGCCAAACTAGATGAAAAAAAAGAGTTATTTGAAAAATTAGAAAAGATTAGAGATTTAGCCTCACATGCAATGGGCTTAGGTCCATGCAAAGGAAATGTAATACCAAAATTTGCAGTTATTTCAAAAGCACAAGATGAAGCAGATATAAATATAAGATACTTTACTCCCGAAACAGCTCACCCAGCGCTTGCTGTAAGTGCAGGATTTTGTGTAAGTGCAGGATGTTTTATAAAAGGAACTCTATTAAACCAAATAAATAATAAAGAGTTTAAAATTGGCGAACATAATGTTAAAATTGAAACACCTTCTGGAGTAATTGATGTTGGGATTAATTTCCCTAGTGAAGATTTTATGGAAGTTGAAGGGAAAACTACAAGAACAATTAGATTACTTCTTAATGGTGAAGTTTTGGTGTAAAAATGGACTTCTTTACTCTTCCTATAGATACCATAGATCTAATTATTTTATTAATTAGTTGCTTTTTTGGTTCACTTATAACAACTAGTGTAGGTGCAGGAGGAGGACTTTTTGTAATTGCAGGTATGAGTATGGTTCTACCTGCAACTACCCTTTTATCTGTCCATGCTTTAACCCAAGCTGGTGCAGGTTTCGTTCGTTCTTTTATTTTTAGAAAATCTGTAATATTTAAAATCTTTCTCCTTTTTTTATTTGGAACTTTATTGGGATATTCCCTATCAATACATTTTTTAGTTACACTACCTGAATATATAATGAAATTTATACTAGGTTTAGGGATTATCTTATTAAATTTTTTACCAAAATTTCAAATAAAAAAAGTAAATAACTATATGATAATATTAGTTGGTGCAATAACTGGTTTTTTAACCATGTTTATTGGAGCAATGGGTCCAATAGTGATACTTTTTTTCAGTGCCTTTATAAATAATCGACAATTTATAGTTGGTACACTTGCATGGTGTGTCTCTTTTCAAAATTTAGGAAAAGCTATAATATTTGGAAATTTAGGCTTTGACTACTCCTTATGGTTATTTTTAATAGTGCTTTTAATATTAGTTTCATACCTAGGAACAATTATTGGAAAAAAATTACTTGATAAATCTAACGATGTTTTATTTAAAAAGATTTTAAAAATTGTTATACTTATACTTGGCAGTAAATTAATTTTTGATTCAATTAATATATATGTATCTTTATAAGGCATCTAATGAAAATATTATTTCTGTTAATTTTACTAACTAACATAATTTTAGCAAACAATTATCCAAATAGGACTATAGAGGTAATTGTTGGTCTTGGAGAAGGGGGAAGTGCAGACAGAATGACAAGAATCATGATACCACTTCTTCAAGAAGAGTTAGGTGTAGAATTAGATGTCAAAAATATAAAAGATAACGCTTCTTTAGATGCTACAAAATATTTCTTAAGTCAAAAAAATGATGGTTATACACTTTTCTCATCTGCATTTTCACCCTATTTATTAAATGTAATTTTAAGAGATGATACAAATTTTTCATTAGAAGATTTTGAGATAATAAATTTACAATGGTTTGAATTTGACCTTTTTTTGGTTAACAAGGATTCAAAATTTGAATCTTTGTTAGAAATACTAGAATATATAAAAAAATATCCAAAAAAATTAAAAGTAGGAGTAATGAATAAATCAAGTAGTCATATCACATTTAAATTACTTCTTGAAAAATTGAACCTTCCTATTCAAAACATAAATTTAAAACTTTTTAGTGGAGGCAGAAATGCTAGAAAAGCTTTAATTGATTCTAAAATTGATTTATTAGTAATTGCAGGGCAAGGGAGTGAAAAATATAGAAAAAAAGTAACCCCTTTAGCGATAATTTCTAAAAAAAGATCAAAAAGATGGGATGCTCCTACTATAAATGAGGTTCTTGAGGAAATAGGCATTACGATGCCTATTATCAATGGTTCCATAAGGGGAATGGCCGTTTCAAAAAAATTTAAAGAGTTATACCCACAAAGATATAAATTATTAAAAAATACCATAAAAAAAGTTTTAGCAAAAAGAAAAGTACAAAATATTTTAAAGAAAAACAATATAGGGCATCTATGGATAGGTCCTAAAAATTCTAAAAAAATTTTAGAAGATTTACTTGAAGAATATAAAAAATATAACTATTTGATTAAAGATTAGATTATTTGGGAGTGTTAGAAAATCTGTGTCAGTCTGATATAATAAATATTATAAGGATTGATATAGATGGAAAAGAAAAAACAATTTGATTTTAATGAAGCTGTACAAGATTTACTTGCAGGTAAAAATATCAATGGTAAAGATGGAGTACTTGCTCCATTAGTAAAACAATTAGTTGAAGCTGCTTTAGAAGCAGAATTAGATTCTCATATAACTCAAGATGTATTTGCAGGAAATAAAAATAGAAAGAATGGTAAAAGCTCTAAAACAATAAAATCAACAAGTGGTTCCTTTGAATTGAATACTCCAAGAGATAGAACAGGTTCTTTTGAACCACAACTTGTAAAGAAAAACCAAACAACAATGTCTAATGAAATAGAAGAAAAGATATTATCTATGTATGGCTTAGGATTAAGCTATAGAGATATTATAAAACATATTGAAGAGATATATCAAATACAATTATCAAGTGCAACAATAAGCACTATTACAGATAAAATTATAGATAAGGTAAAAGCTTGGCAAAGTAGACCTTTAGAAGCTATTTATCCATTTGTATGGCTTGATGCGATACATTATAAAATAAAAGATGGTGGGAAGTATGTGAGTAAAGCAGTTTACACAGTTTTAGGGATGGGAATTGATGGTAAAAAAGATATATTAGGATTATATTTATCCCAAAGTGAAGGAGCAAACTTCTGGCTTAGTGTTCTTACTGATTTAAATAATAGAGGATTAGAAGATATACTAATTGCATCAGTAGATGGTCTTAAAGGCTTTCCTGAAGCTATTAAAACAATATATCCAAATACCGAAGTACAACTTTGTGTTGTACATCAAATTCGTAATTCATTGAAGTATGTAGCTTCTAAAGACCAAAAAGAGTTTATGAGAGATTTAAAACTTGTTTATCAAGCAACAACAAAAGAACTTGCAGAAGATGAGCTTTTAAAACTAGATGAAAAATGGGGAAAAGATATCCCATAGTACTTCAATCTTGGCAAAATAAATGGGAGAATTTATCTTATTATTTTAAATATCCAAAAGAGATAAGAAAGATTATGTACACTACAAATATTATTGAATCTGTACATAGGCAATTTAGAAAATTAACCAAAACAAAAGGAGCTTTCCCTAATGAGAATTCACTTTTAAAATTGTTGTATATGGGAATATTAAATGCAAAAGTAAAATGGACTCAGCCAGTGCATAATTGGAGTTTAACAATCTCCCAACTTGCTATATTTTTCGAAGGGAGATTGGATAATTATTTAGAGTTGTAACAAGTATGGATTTGTTACTTTAGGTGACTTGACACAGATTTTTGAACGGTCTCGATTATTTATTTTCATTTTTAAAAATTATTGAGATTTTTAAACCATTTTCATTTATTGCACTAACTTTTGCCTTGTGTAAAGAGGCAATTTGTTTTACTATACTTAAACCTAAACCTGTTCCTTGTTTAGCACCATCAACTCTAAAGTATCTTTTAAAAATACTATCTAAGAACTCTTTCCCTACACCTTTCCCCTCATCTTTAACACTAAGCCAAATAGTATTATTATGTCTCTTTAAAGATAAGGTGATTGTTCCAATAGGATTACCATTTTTATCAACTGCATAGTGTAAAGCATTATTAATTATATTGTCAAGCATACTTTCAATCATTATTGAATCACAATTGATAAAAAACTCCTCCTGCATATCTTCAAAAGCAAACTCAAAGCCCTTTTTATAAATTTTTGGAGCCACCTTAAGACTATAGTTTTTACAAATCTTATTAAGACTCTCTTTTTTAAATCGTTTTAAGTTTATTGTATTTGGATTTGTTTTAGCGTATAACAATAGTTGTTCAGTGATATGTTTCATATTTTTCAAGATAGAATTTAAGGTTATGTAGTTTTTATCTTTTTTATCATATATGGTTTCCAATTGAACTGCCATCTCTGCTAATGGTGTTCTTAACTGGTGGGAAATATCTGAATTAAACTGTTCTATATACTCTATAGTATTTCTACTTCTTTTCAATAAAATATTTATACTTTTTACAATATCTTCTATCTCTTTAGGAGCATCAAAAACCAATACTTCTAAATCTTTTTCATCTCTTTTTTTGATAATCTTCTTCAAATCTTTAAGGGGTTTTAATCCTTGACGCACTGCAAGCAAGGTGATTACTATACTACAAACAACAACTATTCCCATTATAGCTGATAGTAAAATCAATACTTGTTTTATATTTTCATTTCTCTCTTCTGTAGTTTCCCCTATAGTTATATAGGCACTGTAGGCTTTACCTGAACTATAAAGTGTAGTTTTATAAGAGATAGCTCTTAATTTTGAGCCATCATAAGTAGTATAATAAAATTCTGGTTCATCTTCATCTTTTAGATTTCTATTAAATAATAGATTATAACCTACTAAAAGATTCTTTTTTTCATCGACTATAGAATAATAAATTAAACCCCTATCGTTAGTTGATAATAATTCAATAGAAAAACTTGGGATATCAACAAAAAGTTCACCATCTTCTATACCTAAACTGTGTTCAATACTTTTTGCACTTGCAAGCAATCTGTTATCAAAAAACTTTGTAATTTTTTCAATTGAAAAAATATAAAAATAAACAAACACTATGGTGGTTAAGATTAGTAAAGGTATTGTAAGCCAGGTTATTAGTCTGGAACTAATTGACGGAATATCAGTATTCATAGTTAACTTAACATATAACCTAAACCTCTTACAGTTTTTAGGTTAATAGAGTTTCCTAGTTTTTTTCTTAATCTTGAGATATATGTCTCAACAGCTGTAGGATTGAACTCATCATCAACTGTTGTTACTTGTTCAACAATATTTTCTTTGCTTATAATAGCATTTAGATTTAATAAAAGATATTCAAAAATTCTTAGTTCTCTTTTACTTAATTCTATAATTTCATTCTCTTTTTTTAGTATTAAAGATTGAGTATCAAATACAAGATCATTATACTTGATAATATTACTTACTTGATTATTACTTCTTCTTAATAAGGCATTAACTCTAGCAACAACCTCATCTAATTCAAAGGGTTTACATAAATAATCGTCAGCTCCTGTATCTAAACCCAATATTCTTTGATCTAATTTATCCCTTGCTGATATTACAAGTATTGGAAGATTTTTTTTTGTACTTCTTAATTTTTTTATAATTTCTATACCATCAATTCCAGGAAGACCTAAATCTAATATAAGTAGATCATATTTTACTGTTTCTAATGTATATAAACCATCTTCTCCATTATAAAAAAAATCTACTATATATCCAATCTCTTGGAGTTTTCTATTAATACCATTTGCTAATGTTTCATTATCTTCTAAAAGTAATATTTTCATAATGGTATTTTAACATAATATTAATGTGACATAAAAACTGGTATTGATGAATGTTCAAGTAAATACCTAGTAGCACCACCAAACATAAGCTCTTTTAATCCTCTATGTCCGTAAGCACCTGCAACTATTAAATTAAAATCTCCATCTAAAGCAGCATTTAATAAAGCTTCACCTGGGATTTTTGTAGTTTTTACTATCTCATAAGTCGCATTTATTTCATGAATTTTTAGATACTCAATCAATTTTTCAATAGAGTGTTCTTCTTCTAAATACTCTGTAGATGATACTATATGTACCTTTTGTGCATTTTTTAATATCTCAATTGATGATGTTATTGCTCTTGAAGATTCTGGTGAATTATTCCAACCAATAATTACTGTGTCCAAACTAAACTGTCTCATGATTCTAGGAATCATCAGAATTGATTTACCACTTTTAAGTATTGCTGTTTCAAAAGTGGCAGTTGTTATACCTGATGGAGGAGCGGCTACAACAACCAAATCACAATATTTTGATTCATTTTCAACTAAAGTACTTCTAATTCCTTGTTTAATATTTACTGTTACAGAAGCTTCATTATGCAAAGCTTTTTTTACAATCTTAACATCCAAGTCTTTAGAGATTTGTTCAATTATAGATTTAAACTCTGAATTTTCATCTTCATAATTTGAATCAATAACATCATTAATATTATCTAGAACATCTTTTGGTAGAGGTAACAATTTATACAGATTTTTATTAGCATTAAAACTACATTTTAATATTTCTAAATTAGTATTAAAGTATTTAGCTACCAAAAAAGCTCCATACAATCTTTCTACTAATTCATCACCCCCACCTATAGGGAAAAACAACTTCTTATAATTCATTTATGATCCTTTATGGAAAGATTTATTGAATTATAGATTTATAGTCTGTCATAAACCTTGCAAATAATAAAAAAAAAGTTCTTGCTTTTATTCTTTAAAATATCAAATCTGATATAAAGTATCTAGATTTTTCTAGATACTTTTATACTATTGACCAAGCCTGCTAAAACAACACACACCAAACCGATAACATAGGCAAACAATACAGGTTCATCAAATAACAAAACCAAATAAATTGCAGACAATATAGGTGTGATAAATATAAAAGGGGCTAAATATGAAGCTTCTGTCATCTTTAATGCATTTAGCCATAATAGATATGAAAACCCATTTAATAAAACTCCATTTAGAATGATTGGAAACCATTCATTTAAACTAGGTATTGCAAAACTTGAAAAATACAACATTGAAAAAAATGAAGCTACAGTTGCACTTAGAAAATAGATACTAACTACACCTATTGGTTCTAAATGTATCTTTTTACTCAATACACTATATAAGGCAAAAGATGAAGCCCCTAAAAATACTAAAAATATCACCTTTAAATTATCAATATGAATATTTGACAAATCCCCTTTTGTAAGTACAATTACCACTCCTAAAAAACCTAAAACTAAGGCTATAACTTTTCTTATGGTTAATTTCTCTTTTAAAAAAATCATAGAGAAAGCCACAATCAAAATAGGCCAAGTATACTGAACAACCAATACCTCTAAACCTTTTGCTTCTTTATAACCTAAATATAAAAATAGATAATAAATATAAGTTCCAAGCAATCCTAAAACTATGACATAAAACCACTCTTTAGGTTTATACTCTTTTATATGGGAGAACTTTCCTTTTAGCAAAGTTGTTAAAAACAAACATCCAAAAGAGATAATACTAGAATAAAAAAGAAACTGGTGATTATCTAGATTTGTTTGCCCAAACTTTGCAGCAGGTGGTATCATTGCCCATAGGGCTATACATATAAGTACAAAGATTGTACTTTTTGACTTATCTGTCATTTTTTACCTTTTATCACTTAATTTATCTATCTTATAATTATTTCAGAATAATAACTATAAAAGTTTATAAGTAAAGTTAAACCATACTATTTTTAAATAGATACAAAATTGTATCTATTTTTTTAGTAAGATTCTTCTTTCAAATAAAGAGTCCATATCATCATGTATAATCGAATCTTTATCTAAGAAAATCAATTTTTCTTTACTTAAATCTTTAACATTTTTTAGTCCCATAACTGCTAATAAACTCTTCATACTTTTTAAAACATTATTATGATAGTTTTTAACATACTCAGAATGTTTTTTAACAAAATAATGTTTCCTTTTTTTGATATCTTGGGTTGCAAGTCCTACTGGACATTGATGTTTTGTTGCCCCTGAACAATACCTTGCTCTAATACATCCAGCACTCATCATAAATCCTCTAGCTATTTGTACAAAATCTGCACCCAAACAAAGAATTATCACAATATCATCAGGTGTAAGGATTTTCCCACTTGCACTTAATTTTACATGTTCCCTAACCCCATAATCTTTAAGCACCTTGTCAACTAAATATAAAGCATCTCTAATATCCATACCAATTCTTTCCATCATATCAAGTGGTGCTGTTGCACTTCCACCACTACCACCATCTATAGAGATATAATCTGGATAGGGAAGATTTAGTTCAACTCTTCTTTTAATCTCTTTTGCAATGGGAACAATATTATCATAATCTGAAATTACAATCTTTATCCCTACTGGTTTCTTAGAAGCTTTTTGCAACTCTCCAATAAAATCAAATAGTTCCTCATTTGTATTAGCATAAGGGAATCTATTTGGGGAAAAGGCATCTTTATGTGCTTCAATATTTCTATAATATGCAATTGTAGGTGTTACCTTTGCAGCTATGAGCTTTCCACCAGTTTGTTTTGCACCCTGTGCTATTTTTATCTCTGTCATACGACAAAAACTCATCTGTTTTTTGTAACGCTCAATATCAAACTCACCCTCTTTTGTTCTAACTCCATACAAGCCCGAACTAATTTGTAAGATGATGTCTGGCATATCTGAGGGAACATCTTCTGGGAAGTTTTCAAGTGGAGCTTCCCAATTAGGTCTATAAAAACACTCTTTTTCTTTGTTAAATACATAAGTATCTGCTAAAAGATCTTTTCTAAATACCATCTTTCTATAAAAGTCAATTGCTACGGGTACATTAAAAAATATTTTTGCTAATTTAAAAATCTTATGTTCAAAATTGTTTCCTCTAACTTCTGTTATATATTTTGAATCATAATTATTATGGGTAACAAAAAAGTTTGATGTTAAACCACCCTCCCCTGAGTTTATAGGGAAATTCCCTAAAAAAGAACCACCTACAAAAGCTCTTGTACCTTCTGGTGATATTGAACCATCACTCATAGGACCTCTTCCTATTATTGAAGAACTTACAAAAGGTTTTTCCCTTTTCTCTCCAAAAACAACAGAGAAATCACTATCTACCTCATTCTCATTAAGTACTATATTTGTATGTCTTAGCATAAACTTTGGTTTAGGAAGTGGTTGAGATGGTGAAAAAGAAGAAAAGTTTACCTTGTCCCTAGCAGCACTATAAACCCAATCCAGCTTATCCATAGATTCATAAAACTTTTCATCACCAAAATATTGTCTAAAGGGCTCTCTAAACTCTTGAAACACAAATCTTAATCTTCCAATTATTGGATAATTAACCAATATCTGGTGTTTTCTTTGAACATATTTGTCATGGATATACCAAGCAAATATCAAAATAAATAAACATATGAATATCATAATCCATATTTCCATGTTTTTTCCTAATAAAATTATTGATTATCGATTTAACCAAAAAGGGTTGGTACTAATAGTTGATTAGAGTACACAGTTTGAATAAGAAGGAATCCCTTCTTATTCAATACCTCTTGCTCCAATATTCCCATATCTATGAAATGAGTGAGAAACAGACTGTTCCATAAAGTAGTTTAGAAGTTCAAGTCTTCCTTCCATCATTGGTTTTTGTCTAACTATAAATGTTAAAGATTTAGCAGCTACAGCAAATACTTCTGGTGATACTTTTGATATATCAGAATATATTACCCTTTCATAAGAAGCTATTGTTTTTATAAACTCTGCTTCATCTTCATAAGCTAAAGTATCTCTTGCAGTAAATAGTTCCCCTTTTGCACTTTCTAAAAATGCTTTTATTTCATTATTTTCATCTACAGAAACTCTAAAATGAACACCTGCAACTTTTGCTGCTAAGATTCTAGAAACTGCTTCAAAAATCGAATCATCTTTTGATACTCTAATTAATACATTTTTTAAAGGGATATATCTAAAGTGGTTATCTTCACCTCTAACTTTTGCATAATCTTTTTCTTGTGAAAATTCATTTGCATAATTTTCAAGATATGATTGTAATGCACTTTCTAATTTTTCAAACTCTGCTTTATTAGTTTGTGTTGTTTTACATTTATTAATAAATTGAACTAATGCATTATTATATTTTCTTGAAACTGTTGGAGCCTCTTTTTCTTTAAACTCAACAAATTGAGTGATATAATTAAATATACCAACTTTTCTACCTGCACCAATTGCTGATTTTCCCATTCCACCAAATGGTTGTCTAATAACAATCGCCCCAGTAGTTCCTCTGTTTACATAAAGGTTACCAGCTTTTAAGTTTTCTTTCCAATATGTAACTTCTCTTTCATCTAATGATTCTATTCCAGAAGTTAACCCATAACCAGTTGAATTTACAATATCAACCGCATGTTTTAAATTTTTTGCTTTCATTACAGCAAGTACTGGACCAAAAAGCTCATTTTTGTGGATAAAGTTACCCTCATCTACATCCCATTTAATTGCTGGTTTTAACATATATTCATTATCATCAGCATACTCAGGTTTTAGTAACCACTTCTCATTTTTTTCTAAGCTTTCAAGAGCTTTTTTCAAGTTTCCAGATACTGGGTTTGCTAAGGTACCTATTTTATTTTTAAAATCCCAAACAGAACCAACACTCATAGAACGAGCTGTATCAACTAAAGCTTTTTTAAATGACTCATCATTATAAACTTCCTCTTCTAAAACTAAAAGTGAAGTTGCAGAACATTTTTGACCAGAATTATTAAATGCACTTAAACACACATTTTTAATTGCTTGTTCTCTATCTGCCATATTAGTTACAATAGTTGCATCTTTTCCACCAGTTTCTGCTGTTAATAATAGATCTGGTCTTGTTTTTAACATAGTTGCAGCTGTATCTTCACCACCTGTTAAAATCACAAAATCAACATCTTTATTTGCAATTAAATGTTCACCTGCAAGGGCTCCTGGACAAGGAACAAATTGTAATACATTTTTAGAAATACCTCCATCCCAGAAACATTTACACATCTCATAAGCTGTTAAAGCTGCAGCTGATGCTGGTTTGATTATTACTGTATTTCCAGCAGCTAATGAAGCAGCAACACCACCCAATGGGATAGCAACAGGGAAATTCCAAGGTGGAACTACAACACCAACACCTTTTCCACTAAACTCTAAGTTTTGATATTTTTCAAAATAGTGTGCACTATATGGATAAAACTCTAAGAAATCAACTGCTTCAGAAACTTCTACATCAGTTTCTGTAAAAACTTTACCTACTTCTGCTGCTGCAACTCCTATTAAGTCTGCTCTTCTTTCTCGAACTTTTATAGACACTTGTTTTAAAATTTCATGTCTTTGTTCATGGGATAAATCTCTCCATCCATCAACATCAGCACGAGCCACTTCTACTGCTTTTTGTAAATCTTTAGCACTTGCATTTGCAAACTTACCTGCTAGTACCCCATCTTTTAATTGTGATTTATCAATTGCTTCAATAACTTTTCTACCTTCAATTAAATCTTCTCCACCAACAACTATTGGAGTGGTTTTATGTTCAGTATCTTTAGTAAATTTCCATTTTTTTACAATACTTTTTGCCCATTCGTGATTTTGAGGAAGAATAAAATCCGTATCAGCTTCTGCATGGTATTGTTTTGTATCATAAGATGAATTAGAAAAATCTTCCCATTTCTCTTCAAATCTATTTTGTGTTCTTTTAGAACCAACAAAAGATGTTTTTTCATTTTCAAAAGATTTTAAAAATAGCTCTTTTTGCATTATCCAATCTTTTGAACCAACAGTCAAACCAAAAGAGTATCTAATAAAGTTATCTGGACCTGTATTTTCATCAAGTCTTCTCACTAAGTATGCAATAGCATTTGTAAATTGTTCTTTTGCTGCCGTTGGTGCATATAAAATTACAGATTTTGATATCTCATTAATAGCAAGTCTTGCAGCTTCACTCATCCCCTCTAACATCTCTAAAGTGTGATATTTACTTGTATCATACTCTTTTGCTAGAGTTGTAGCAAATGCTAATTCAAATAAGTTATGAGAAGCAGTTCCTATATGCATAAATGGAGCATTTTCTGATTGTAAAGCAAATCTTGCCATTCTTTTATAGTTTGAGTCTGTATCACTTTTATCAGTGTAAGTAACCATCTCCCAATGTTTTTGACTAGCTTCAGTCTCTTCCATCTCCATATTAGCACCTTTTACAAGTCTAAACTTAATAGGAGAACCACCATTTTCAACTCTTGTTTTAGCCCAAGCTAATAAATCTTTTTGTACTAAAAATGAATCTGGAATATATGCTTGTAATACAATACCAGCATAGAAATCTTTAAACTGTGGTTTATCTAATGTTCTTTTAAATACCTCAACAGTAATAGCTAAGTCTCTATACTCTTCCATATCCAGATTAATAAATTTATTTGATTTTGTTCCATCTGGTGCGATATAAGGATATTTCATCGCTTGCTCATAAATTTTAGTTAGTTTTTCAACAAGTACTTGAACTGTATGCTCAAAATTCAAAGGATTTATTTGAGAATAGATAGTTGATATTTTGATAGAGATATAATCAATATTTGGGTTAGATAAAGCTTTTAAATATTTTTCAATTCGTTCATTTGCTTCTTCTTCTCCAAGAACAACTTCACCAATAAGGTTAATATTAACTCTAGTACCCTCTTTTTTTCTCATCACTAAGTGTTTATTAAAAGGCTCATCTTCTCCTTTAATAACAACTGTTTTTGTATCTTCTCTTATTTGATTTACAAACATAGGAACAGAAAGATTTGGTAAAAATTTACCAAAGTTTTGGAATAACCATAGAAGTGTTTTATCTTTTGTAGTAAAGAAATGTGCCATACCATGTTTTTCAAGTAAGAAAATAATTTGGTTGGCTACTCTATCATTTGATTTACATCTAAAACACTGATCCATCAACTCAATTAAAAGTGCTTTATCTTTTGGATGATCAAGCATTTTGTTCATTTTTACATAGAATTCTCTATCAAAGTCACTAACCAGTTGTGTTGCTCTATTTTGCCATTTTTCAGCTAATTCAATAGCTGAATCTATAATTTTTGTTTCATTTTTCATGTATTGTCCTTAAAAATTTATTGTTCTTTTAAATTAATTTTAAGTAGCGTAAGAGCACATTTTAAATGTGCTCAAATACTAAGTTATCTTGCTACTTTATTTAAGGATTTCCTGGCCTTTATGTAAATCTTGTACCTTTGATTGTAATCTACGCTTATGTCTCATATCAGTGTTTTTTTCCTAAATATGCTTCTTGAATTGTTTTTGAATTTAACAACTCTTCAGAAGTACCTTGATGGGTAACTTTCCCAACTTCTAAAACATATGCTCTATCAGCTAGTTTTAAAGCTGCCTTTGCATTTTGTTCAACTAACAACACAGTAACACCACTTAAAGATATCTCTTTAACCGCTTTGAAAATTGCTTTAATCAAAATTGGTGCTAATCCAAGACTTGGCTCATCCAAAATCAAAAGTTTTGGTTTTGACATAATTGCTCTACCTATGGCAAGCATTTGTTGCTCGCCACCACTTAAAGTACCAGCAAGTTGTTTTCTTCTTTCTTTTAACCTTGGTAAGATGTCATAAATCCAGTCTAATGTCTCCTTATCATGATCTTTTAATGTATATGCCCCCATCATAAGATTTTCTTCAACGCTCAAAGTTCCAAAAACTCTTCTTCCTTCTGGAGAATGAGCCATTCCTAAAGATACAATATCATGAGCTGGGGTATTTGTAATATCATTTTTATCAAAAATGATACTTCCTGATTTTGATTGTAATAATCCAGATATAGTTCTTAAGGTTGTAGTTTTACCAGCACCATTTGCTCCTAAAATTGTAACAACTTCACCCCTTTTAACTTGAATATCAATCCCTTTTATAGCAGCAATTGCTCCATATGATACATGGAGGTCTTTTATCTCTAATAATATTTCATGATCAACCATTACGCATCCTCCTCATCATCATCTGAACCAATATATGCTTCTATAACATTTGGATCATTTTGAACAAAACTTGGTTCACCTTGAGAAATCTCTTTCCCAAAGTTAATAACAGTAATATAATCAGTAAGATTCATTACCATATCCATATCATGCTCAATCATCATAATCCCAAGACCCATCTCTTTAATTCTTTGGATAATACCAGTTAATTCAATAGTCTCATTTTCATTAAGCCCAGCTGCTGGTTCATCTAAGATTAGAAGTTCAGGTTCAGCTGCAAGTGCTCTTGCCATCTCAACTTTTCTTTGAACCCCATAAGATAAGTCACCTGTGGGAATCATAGCAAACTTGGTCAAATTAAAAAACTCCATAAGTTCTTCAACTTTTTTCCAATGTTTCATTTCATCTTTTCTATAAGCTGGTGTGTGAACTATCGCATGGTACCACTTTTGATTTGACTTTGTGTGACAACCTGCCATAATATTTTCAGCAACACTCATCTCTTTAAAAAGTCTAATATTTTGGAATGTTCTTAAAACTCCCCTTTGGGCAATCTTATGAGGCTGCATACCTGTTATATCTTCACCTTTATATTTAATAGTTCCTTTTTCAGGATTATAAATACCAGTTACACAGTTAAATAGTGTAGTTTTACCTGCCCCATTTGGACCAATAATCCCATAAATTTGACCTGGCTTAACTTTGATAGTTAAATCATCTATTGCAACTAAACCATGGAAAAACTTAGAAACACTTTCTATTTCAAGTACATATTTCATTTTGCTTCCCCTTTTTTAGCTGCTAGTTTTTTAATAAACTTTGGAACAATCCCAAACTTAGCTGGTAATATTCCATTTGGTCTTAAAATCATGGTTAAAATCATAGCTGCACCAAATATTAGATATCTTGATTCTTTAAACTCTGTGAAAAGTTCAGGTAATACAAACATTACAAAGGTACCTATAATAACCCCAGGAAGTGAAGCAGAGCCACCAACAAGTACAATTGCAAAGAACATAACTGACTGCATAAAGTTAAATGACTCAGGAGATACAGCTGAATATTGAATTGCAAAAACAGAACCAGCAGCACCTGCAATAGCAGCACCTAATGCAAAAGCAAAAAGTTTATAATATGAGATATTTATACCCATAGATTTTGCTGCAATTTCATCTTTATTTATATAATATAATGCTCTACCAAAGGCAGAGGTATCTAAATTTCTAATGATTAATAAAGTGATTAGAAGTAATCCAAAGGCAATATAATATATTGCCATATCAGAGAATAACTCATAACCAAAAATTCTTACCACATCAATTCCAAAAATACCATTTGGACCACCAGTTAAACCAAATACATCATTTTTTAATACCTGTTCAAAGATAATATTAAATCCAATTGTGGCAACTAATAAATAATCCCCTCTTAAGTGGATAATAGGTCCTGCTAACAAGACTGCAAAAATAGCTGGAATAACAATAGCAAATGGTACAGTAGCAATAATCTCAAATCCAAAATGGATATTTAAAATTGCCGTTGTATATGCTCCCATTCCAAAAAATATTGCATGTCCCATATTAAAAATACCTGCACGTCCTAAAATAATATCTTGGGAAAATGCAACCGCTGAAAATACTAAAAATGTAATTCCAATACTTAACCAAGCCGAATCAACAACAAACGGGAAAATTGCCATTACTACCACAAAGGCTAATATAATATTTTTATTATTCATTATACTTTCTCCGCTGTTTTTTCACCAAGTATTCCTGTTGGTCTTACAATTAAAATTATAATCAATAGAATATAGGTAAATGCTTCTGCCCACTCTGTTGAAATATATCCTGCAATCATTGCATTAAATAATCCAAGTAAAAGTCCACCAAGCATAGCTCCAGGAATTGAACCAATTCCACCAATAATTGCTGCAATAAA
Organism: Halarcobacter azotofixans (SeqCode); assembly: GCA_048571215.1. Lineage (GTDB taxonomy): Bacteria > Campylobacterota > Campylobacteria > Campylobacterales > Arcobacteraceae > Halarcobacter > Halarcobacter azotofixans. The sequence goes on along the minus strand of CP182352.1, from coordinate 3,329,959 downwards.
AGCACTTAAACCATAAAGCCAACCCATATCAAAAGTTAATCCTCTATAGTAAATACCAATAAACAAACCACCAATTGCCCCTAACATAGAACCTATAATAAAAATAGTCATAATAATTCTATTAACATTTATACCCATCAATTTTGCAGCATCTTGATCAATTGCTGTAGCTCTAATTGCAGTACCAATTTTTGTTTTATTGATAAAGAAATAAAGAGCTATCATTACAACTGCTGATAAAAGTAAAATTACCATTTGTGTAAATGAAATAACAACTGTTCCAAATGTCCATGATGTATTTGGAAATATATCTGCTGGGAAAATTTTCATATTAGGTCCCCAAATCAACATGATTCCATTTTGAATCACCAACGATGCACCTAATGCAGAAACAACCGCACTTAGTCTTGGTGCCGTTCTTAAAGGTCTGTAAGCTAGGCGCTCAAGAAGGACACCAACTATAGCAACAATAATTGCAGTTAATGTAAATACTATTACAATACTTACTATTGAGGTTGCTCCTGATCCGAAAAATTGAGTAAAAATTGTAAGTCCTACATAAGCTGAGAAGGCTACAAGGTCTCCATGGGCGAAGTTAATTAACTTCATAACCCCATAGACCATTGTATAACCTAAAGCAACTAATGCATATAGACTTCCAACAGTTAAACCATTTATTAATTGTTGAAGAAAAATATCCATATTGCCTCTTTACTTATTGAGTAACTACGTCTTTTGTACCATTGTTGTTAAGTTTATATACAACAAACTTAGCTCCAACTCTTTCTCCATCTTCTCTAATATTAAAAGGTCCTGTAATACCAGGGAAATCTTTCATATCATCTCTAATATAATCAGAGATTTTTTTAGTATCAAAAGAGTTTGTTTTTTCAACACCTTCGATTACTGCTAATAAACCATCTGCATTTGTAACAGGCCAGATTGATGGAGGATTTGATTTAAACTCTTTATGATAAGCAGCTAAATATTTTTTTGCTTTTGGATAAGGTAATAATTCAGGTGTTGGGAAGTTAATAATAACTGTACCAGCTGAAGCTTTTCCTGCAAGTTTATAAAAATCTGGGTTATCATTTGAATCCCCACCAACAAAATCTGCATCAATACCTAATTGAATTTGTTGAGCTCTTAATAGTCCACCATCAGTATAGTATCCAGAATAATAAATAACATCTGGGTTCATTGATTTTATTTTAGTAAGTACTGCTGTAAAGTTTTGAGTTCCAGATTTGATTTTTCCTCTGAAAATTACATTACCACCAATTTTTTTGATTGATTCTTCTGTTGCATTACCTAGTCCATCTGAATATGAAGAGTAATCAGATAAAATAACTATTCTTTTATATTTTTTTGTATTTACAAAATAATCTGCTGTAAAATCACTTTGTGCAGAGTTTGGAAATGAGTTTCTAAAGAATGTCCAATATTTTTTAGAGATTAATGAATCACTTGTACCATCACTTGTTTGTAAAACTTTATTTCTATAATATGTTGTTTGAGCAGCTTCAGTTGCACCAGAAGTATAAGAACCAATTACAGCAAAGACACCTGCGTTTACTAATTTCTTAGCACAAACAGCAGCTTTTTGAGCTTTTGCTTCATCATCACAAGTTACAACTTCAATTTTTTTACCTAAAAGTCCACCTTTTTCATTTTTTTCTGCAACAATTAGTTTTACAAAGTTATTAATACTTTGCCCCTCATTTGCATACTTTCCTGTAATTGGTGCTTGAACTCCAATCTTAACCGTATCACTTGCAGCTAATGTACAAGCTACCATTCCACTTAATGCTAACGCTTTTACTATTTTTTTCATGCTTTACCCCTTATTTATTTTAAATTAATTTTATAGTGTTGGTTCGATGACATAGCATCCAATACACCACTCACCGACTTTTTCAATTTTTACTATGCTTTCCCCCTTGAAACTAGATTTTAAATTTTTATACTTTTTTACTATATTATCAAATGATTCAATAATAGAATCAACTCTAACTTGAGCTTTTTTTCTTGCACTACTTGAAATATCTAGATAAAATCCAAATACCCCATAATCTAAGGTTGTATCTTCATGATTATCTCTTTCAAGCATTTTACACATAACTTCAATATCATCTAAATACTCTTGTTGTACATTTCGTACTCCATTTTTTAAACACATAATCACTTTTGAGATTGAATCATTATCACTTTTATGTTCAAATCTTTCATCTAATGTTAAACATAAAGTTCTATCCATTATATATTTACTCTTCATAAACTCTCTAAAAGCTGTTCTATTTGGTAGTGAACATCTAAGAATATCTGAAACAGTTGCGTCTATAAAAATCTCTGGCGCATCTTTTAGTTTTCCAATCTCTTGTGCAACATGAATAGAAAGAAATTTTGATGGAGCATAAGATAGATATAATTCATCACATGTCCAAAAAGTGTAATTCTTTTTTGCAGCACTTAAGCCTTTTAAAACTGCATTGATTACATCATCTTTCTTAGGAAAGTTATTCATTATCATCTCCAACATAATTTTCATCTACTTCTTGAATTATTCCACTTTCAAAAAGTATATCTTCAATCAATCTATTTTTTGAAATATTTAATGACTGACTTAAAACTATTAATGCTTCATCAAGTTTTTTATCTATTTTAATAGTTAATTGAGATATCTCTTTTTTATTTCCATTTAAATGATTATTTATAACTTTTTTGATTACACTTCTTTTATTTCTTTGCTTCGCCATTGTTAAATCTTTCTAATGATTTATTAGTAATACTTTTTGTACTACCATTTTAACTTAATCATTATTTCACATAAAAACTTAAAAAATTCTGATGATTTTAGTGTAATTTTGAAACATTTTTATCTCAATGTATAAATATAAGACAATTATTGTATATAAAATATACAAAATATGATTTTTTTATGATTTTTTGCTAAATTGCTATTCTAATGCTATTTTTTAATTCTTAAACTTGATTTTTTTTTGTTTTTAGTTGTTGAATTATCAAACCAAAGATAATTGTAGTTAATCCAAAAACAGTAGAAATATATATCTCTTCACCAACTATTAGATGAATAAAAACTAAAGATAAAAAAGGTGAAATAAAAATCAAATTTGCAATTTTTGAAGTTGAAATTGCTTTTTGCATTGCATTTAACCAAAATAAAAAGGTGATTCCCATCTCAAATAGTCCAACATAAATACCAGCAAATATCCCATTTATATGTGGTATTTGTAAAGGTTGAGATAAAATCAAGAATATAAAGATGATAGGCAAAGAGACTAAAAAGTTCGAAAATAGTCCCACTATAGGTTCAACTTTTGACTTAGTATTAAAAATCCAATACATAGACCATAATATAGTAGAAAACAATGCTAAGCCTACTCCATCAAGGTTTGAGAAGTTTAAAGAGAAAGGCTCACCCTTTGTTGATATTATCAAAACTCCAAAGTAACAAACAATTCCTGCAACAATATCATTTAAAGTAAGTTTTTGCTTTAAAAAAACAACAGATAATAATGCTAACATTAATGCCCAAGTGTAGTTAATAGCCTGTGCTTCTTGAGCTGGCAATAAATCATAAGCTTTAAATAAAACAATATAGTATAAAAAAGGATTAATTACTCCTAATAAAAGTGTAGATTTAAAATTGCTTTTTATATGTTCTTTTACAACACTTATTTTTTTTTGATAAAGTACTATAATAAAAAGTGTAATAGTTGATGTTAAAACTGCATAAAAAACTAATTCATAAGGTGTTAGATACATAAGTGCTACTTTAAAAGCAGAAGCTACTGTAGACCATAAAAAAATTGCCAATAATGCATATTTATATGCAGCTGTTTGAGATTTCATCTTGAACCTTATTTTAAAAAATCTATTTTATATAAGAAAGTTTAAATTAAATTTAATATCATTAAAATTATTTTTATATCATACTCTAATTGTGGAGTTTAACTAACTATATTGTAAAATCTCGAAAAATCAATCTACCTTACAATAAATAGTCTTCTTATCACTTTTATTGTATCACTTTCAAAAGGAAAATAATGAAAATTTATCTATATGCTAAGAGTGGCCATGCTATTGGGCTTGATGCCACTAGAAGATGCTCCGCTTTTTCAAAATTTATAAAAGAGTATGACCCTATTTTATGCACTTGTGATTTTAGAGCTGGAGCATACGCAAAAGAGGTGCTTGGTATAAAAAAATATGTATCTGTTGATATTTTGTCAAATCTTCCAAATATAATGCAAAGGGGAGATATTTTAATCTATGATAGTGATGAAGCTAGTGAGTTTATGCAAGAACATATGAAAGAGTTTTGTACTTTACTTTATAAATTCCCTGAAGATATACCATATACTTTAATAGATGAAGAGTTTTTTTATCCACAAAAAAATCAAACAATAGAAAAGTTGATATTTTTTGGAGATGATGATTATAATAACCTCTTATTGGATATGTGTGAAGATGTAAAAGATATAGATATTCCTTTACTTTGGGGACACTACTTTTTTTTAGGTAATGAAAAACTATTAGCAGATAGTTTCAACACAATATTAGAAGAAGAGGAGTATATTAACTCAATACAAAGTAGTAAATTTCTATTAAGTGCCTCTTTAAATGGATGTATTGAATCTATAGCTTGTGGCAATAAGGCAGTTTTATTAAAAAGAGATGATAAAGTTTATGATGAAGAGATAATCAATAAACTTAATCTACCAACAATAAAAACCAATTCGATTACTGAAGCAATTGAATTATTTGACAATATAACTAAGAATTATCCTAAAATAAATCAAATAAATAAATTTGATATATCTAGTATAAAAAGCCAGATAGCTGAGAAAATAGAACTTTACAAAAAGTTATCAAAATAGTTTATTATAATCTATACTTATAATAGTTTATGCTTATTATAAGGTTGCTTTATATAAAATTACAAAAAAGATATAGGATTAGAAAATGGAAGGAACTACAACAGCGGTAAAAAAAAGCCCATATAGGATAAAAAGATACTATGCATATGCACTTGCAACCATAGTAGCTTTAGTAATCCCATTTATTAGGATTGATGGTAATCACTTATTTTTACTATCATTTGATAAAAAACAATTACATCTAATGGGAGTAGCATTTGATATGCAAGAGTTATATCTAATGCCATTTTTGTTAATGCTGCTATTTTTAGGTATATTTGCAGTAACTGCAATAGGAGGAAGAGCATGGTGTGGATGGGCATGTCCACAAACAATATTTAGAGTAATCTATCGAGATTTTATTGAGAGTAAACTTCTAGGTCTTAGAAGAATTAAAAATAAACAAAAAGAACCTAATTGGAAAAAACCAGAAAATGCATCAAAAAAAGTTCTTGCAATTTTAATTTGGACTGCCTTATCACTTATAGCAGCTGCTGATTTTATGTGGTATTTTGTTCCTCCTGAAGATTTTTTTGCATATTTACAAAACCCAACGGAACACTACTTTTTAATAGGCTTTGTTTTAATAATAGCAGGTTTCTTAGTATATGATGTTATTTGGATGAAAGAGGATTTTTGTGTTTATGTATGTCCTTACTCTAGAGTGCAATCAGTTTTATATGATGATAATACATATCAAGCAATCTATTCAACAAATAGAGGTGGGGATATTTACAATGATAAGAGAGAAAAAATTATTTTCAAACAAAAAGATTTACCAGACCCAACAAATGAATGTACAACCTGTGAATCTTGTGTAACTGTATGTCCTACACATATTGATATTAGAAAAGGTTTACAACTTGAATGTATCAACTGTTTAGAGTGTGTTGATGCCTGTACTACAGTTATGGGTAAATTAGGAAAAGAATCGTTAGTACAATGGACTAGTACAAACCAAATCAAAAATAATGAACCAACTAAAATAATAAGAAAATCTACAATAATGTATAGTGTAGCTTTAGTTGTAATTTTAGCTTTACTTTTTGTAATGGGTGGAGAAAAAGAGCATATGCTTCTAAATGTAAATAAAACCACACAACTTTATAAAATTAAAGAGGGTAATGTTGTTTCAAATAACTTCTTATTTTTATTTCAAAATACAGATTCAAAACCACATACTTATAATTTAGAGATTATAGATCATAACGATATTAAAATAAAAAGATTTAAACCATTTAAATTAAGTCCTAAAAAGTTAGCAAAAAAAGTTGTAATTTTATCTACTGATAAACTTTTAGTAAATGATGTTACAAAAGATACACCAATAACTGTTACAATTAGAGCTTATGCAGTAGATGAGCCAGAAAAAATTTCTGTGTTAAGAAAAGCTGTATTTATCTTCCCAAGAGCAGATAAATTAAATAAATAAAGAAAGAAGAGATTTCTCTTCTTTCTTTAACTACATATTAACCATCCTTTGGATATAATCCCCCAATAAATCATATACAATCTATTTACACAATTATACGGAGTTTTTCATAATGACTAAATTTATATTTGTAACTGGTGGGGTATTAAGCTCACTTGGTAAAGGTATCACTTCTGCATCTATTGCAACAATTTTAAAACAATCTGGGTTTAAAGTATCAATGTTAAAAATTGACCCATATTTAAACGTAGACCCAGGGACAATGAGCCCATTAGAGCATGGGGAAGTATTTGTAACAGCAGATGGTGCTGAAACAGATCTTGATTTAGGTAATTATGAAAGATTTATTGACCAAACTTTGACAGCTAAAAACTCTTTTACTACAGGACAAGTTTACCAAAGTGTTATTAAAAGAGAAAGAGAGGGTGGATATTTAGGTAAAACTATACAAATTATTCCCCATGTAGTTGACGAAATCAAAGATAGAATCTACGCAGCAGCTGATGATAATGAGTTTTTAATAATAGAACTTGGTGGTACTGTTGGTGATATTGAAGGCTTACCTTTTATGGAAGCAATTAGAGCTATACGACATGAACTTCCAAAAACAAATACTATGAATATCCATGTTACTTTAGTGCCTTATATTAAAGCAGCAGGTGAACTTAAAACAAAACCTACACAACACTCAGTTCAAGAGTTAAGAAGAATTGGTATTACTCCTCATATGCTTGTATGTAGAACAGAAAGACCTCTTCCTAAAAATTTAAAAGATAAGCTTGCCCTATCATGTGATATTGATAAAAAAGCAGTTATTGAAGCTGGTGATGCTCAATCGATTTATCAAGTACCACTTCATTTTATAAAAGAGGGAATTTTAAATGCCTTATCAGAACATTTCTTTATCAAAATTAAACCAAGTATGGAAAAATGGGATACTTTAGTTAAAAACATTCTTATTCCTCAAGGTGAAGTTACTATTGCTTTTGTTGGTAAGTATTTGGATTTGAAAGAATCATATAAATCACTAATTGAAGCTTTGATTCATGCTGGTGCTCACTTAAATATAAAAGTAAATATACACTGGTGTGATAGTGAAAGAATAGAAGATGTAGGAGCCTATGATATTATAGGAAACTCTGATGGAATTTTAGTTGCAGGTGGATTTGGACACAGAGGAGTAGAGGGTAAACTTGCAGCTATAAAATATGCTAGAGAGAACAATATCCCTTATCTTGGTATCTGTCTAGGTATGCAACTTGCTATTGTAGAGTTTGCTAGAAATGTATTGGGTATTGAAGAAGCAAACTCTATTGAGTTTGATGAAGAGTGTAAAGAAGCAGTTATTTATCTAATTGATGAGTTTATTGACCAAAGTGGAAATAAACAACTAAGAACACATGAGTCACCAATGGGTGGTACTATGAGACTAGGGGAATACCCATTTGAGCCAAAAAAGGGAACAAAACTTCAAAAAGCTTATGGTAACGATGAGATTTATTATGAAAGACATAGACATAGATATGAAGCAAACCCTGCATATAAAGATAGATTAGAAGCCCAAGGATTGATAGTCTCTGGAGAATCAAATGGTCTAATTGAAGCTGTAGAATTAAAAGAGCACCAATGGTTTGTTGGGGTACAATTCCACCCAGAATTTACTTCTCACTTAGAAACTCCAAATCCTATCATTTTAGAATTTGTTAAACAATTAGCAAATAAGTAATAGATGAAAAAAATTACGAAAGAAGAGTTATATAATATACTTTCAAAACGTCAAGAAAGTAATAAATATACTCGTCTTTCAAATATACCAAATCCAAATAGTTTTAAAGATATAGAAAAAGCTTCTAAAAGAGTTAAAGAAGCTATAAATAATAAAGAAACTATCACAATAGTCGGTGATTATGATGTGGATGGAGTTGTATCAACTGCTATTATCGTTGACTTTTTTTCAAAAGCTGGAATTGAAGTTAATCATATAATCCCAAATAGATTTGAGCATGGTTATGGTTTATCTGCCAAGATTGTAGATATGATAGACTCTGGACTTGTAATCACAGTTGATAATGGTATTTCAGCTGTTGAAGCAGCCAATAGACTAAAACAAAAAGGGATTGATTTAATTATTACTGATCACCATACTGTTGGTCATGAAATACCCCAAGCATTAGCAATAATAAATCCTAAACAAAAAGATTGTAATTTTCCATTTAAAGAGATATGTGGAGCTCAAGTTGCATGGTATTTTTGTGCATCTATAAAAAAAGAACTAAATCTTGATATAAATTTACAAAGCTATTTTGATCTTTTATGTATAGCTATTATCGCTGATATTATGCCTATGACAAATCTAAACTATACCATGGTTAGACATGGATTAAAAATGATAAAAACTTCAAATAGACCCGCTTTTAGAAAAATAAATGAGATGATGCAAAAAGATATTTTTGTTTCTGATGATGTTGGTTTTACTATTGCACCAAAGATAAATAGTGCAGGAAGAATGGATGATGCTTCAATAGCACTTTCATTTTTACTAGCTTCAAATGAATATGAAGCAAATGAAACATTACAACTTCTTGAGGAATTAAACTGCTATAGAAAAACTTTGCAAGAAGAGATTTCAAGAAAAGCTAATGATGCCTCAAATGCTAATGATAATGCAGTAATTGTCTGGGGAGAAAACTGGCATGAAGGGGTTATTGGGATTGTTGCTTCTAAGTTATCAAATGCTTATAAAAAACCTGCTTTTATATTCTCAATAAATAATGGAATAGCAAAAGGGAGTGCAAGAGCAAATGCAAATATAAATCTACACTCTATCATAGAAGAAACTTCCGATTTATTGATTGGCTTTGGGGGACATAAAAATGCAGCTGGACTATCTATGAAAGCTTCAAACCTGGAAGAGTTTAAACAAAGAATCAATAAACTACTTGATATTGAACCAGAAGAACTTCATATTGAATTGGATGTATTAGGGGAACTTGATATTTCTTGTGTTGATATAGAGTTTTTAAATATTATTGAAAAGTTTGAACCTTATGGATTACAAAATTCTCGTCCAGTTTTTAAAATCTCAAACTCAAATATAGTTAAATCTCAATTTTTTGGAAAAGATAAAAACCATTTAAAACTACTATTAAACAACGACGGAGTTATATTTGAAGCTCTAAAATTTCACGCAGAAGATAATATTATGAACAATAAAATTGATTTGGTAGTTTCAGTTAACAAAAATGAATTTAGAGGTGAAGTTTCACCCCAGTTTTTAATTCAAGATATCTTATAAGACAACATGGGGAGGTAGAACTATCTCTCTTTTATTTTCTTTCTTTACACTCTCTAAATCTATTATCTCATCATCAAGAGCAGTTCTATTACTAGAAGAGCTAAGAATATTTCCTGTATTTAAATCAATCAGCTTAATAAATACAATTAAACTCTCTGTCGTTATAGTATAAGTACCAACAACAGCATATTTTGCCACATCTACATAAGATCTTTGTATTTTGTTTGCATCCCTTGTTAAAAGATTAAAACCACTATTGTTTAAAGCAAAATTCTCTCTTAGTTCAACTTGTCTTACAATAATATTATTATTTGATAAGGCATTTTTTAGATAATCAGATAATAAAAACCCAAGTTTTGACCTATTTTTTAATTTATCTAAATTTACAAAATCTGATACCAAAACAACATCATCTTTAAGAAGATGTTGTTTAAGTTTTTTACTTGAATTTATAACTAAGTGATTAACAAAAGTTTCAAAGTTATTTGACCCTGAAAATGTTTTTACCATACTATCGTAATTATTAGATTGACTTACACTACATGAAGTAAATAAAAGTATCGAAAGTATTGAAATAAAAAAATATTTCAATACCTTTGATTTAAAAAGGTTCATATATTATTTTTCTTGTATGATTTTAATTGTTCTTGCAGGTTTACAATCTCTAAATAGTGTACAATCATTTCTCATACTATGTAGATATGTAGCTCTTGCAGTTGAAATAATTCTTCCTGTTACATTATCTATAACTCTTGCATTTAACATAACTTTACCATATTGTCTTGAGTAAGTTCCAACAACAACATAAGTATTTGGAATCTCATCTTTTAATTTATAAGGGTTTCTTGTAATGAAATATTCACCTTGCTCATTTACTGAAACAGCCAATTGACCTCTATATTCAATAATATTAAAACCTCTATTTGACATCTCATTAATCAAACTTTCACTAACAACCCTTCCAAACTCAGTTGTTTTTTTAAAGTTGTCTAGTCTTACAAAAGAAGTGATAAGTACTGGCTTTTTAGTAATCATCTTGTTATTTCTCATCATTTGTGTAGCAAGTGAGTTTATTGTACCTTCTAAAGTAGCTTGCGTAGTTATATGACTCTCTTTATCCTTTGCAATCTTCATATACTCTTTAGTAACTTGAACATCTGTATTTGACTTTTTAACATCAGCAGTCATATAACCATTAGGAGTTTTACTACCATCAGTTTTTGTTTTTTCTCCCCCATTAGTTCCTGACTCATCAGAACCAAATAATGATGTACTTACTTTATATGAACCATCTTCTTGTGGTGTTACAGTTTGTTTAAATTGACAACCTGTATATGCTAAAGCTAATACACCAATAAAGATTACCTTAGAGATTCTTTTCATCATATAATTCCCCTTTTTATAATTGCTTAAATTTTATTTAAAAATAACTTATAAATTCTTAAAACCTGCTGTGTTTTAGCCTTAAATAGAGTATATATTTGATAATATCATAATAATAAAATAGAAAGGTGAAAAATATGGCAAAAGTACTAATAATTCTCTCTTCTGGTTTTGAAGAGATTGAGGCAGTTTCTATAATAGATATATTAAGAAGAGCAGATATAAAAGTTACAATATCAACAATAAATGAAACTCTTACAAAGGGTGCAAATGGAATAACATTAAAAGCTGATTGTATATTGAAAGATATAAACATAGATGAATTTAATATGGTTGTTCTTCCAGGTGGAGCAGAAAATGCAACAAATCTTGCAAATGATTCTCTAACTAAAGAAACCTTAAAAAAATTCAAAAGTGATGGAAAATTTGTTGCAGCTATTTGTGCAGCTCCATATGCCTTACATTGTGCAAATGTGCTAAATGAAAACTACACTTGTTATCCAAGTTATGAAAAGAAAATTGATTCGTCTAACTATTTAGCTGATGAAATTGTAGTAGTTGATGAAAAAGTAATTACCTCAAAAGGACCAGCAACTGCTATGTCATTCGCACTAGAATTAGTAAAGGTATTAAAAGGGGAAGAGGTTTACACAAAAATAAAAAACGGTTTACTTGCTAATCTTCTTTAAAATCTCTTCATTATCAAACCAAAAATCTAAAAAACTATGAGAGATAGATTTATCTCTCATAAAATTATAAGCTTTATAAGATTTATTTTTATAAATTATTTCATCATTCTTTAATTCCAAAATAGCATTTTTCACCTCATCTTTTTTATCAAAATCTACTATATAAGCAAAATCATTAGATACAAAACTTTTAGGTCCACCTTTATTTGTTACGATTACAGGAAGTGCTGAGGATAAAGCTTCCATTACAACTTGTCCTAAAGTATCTGTAGTTGAGGGGAATATAAAACAATCACTTGAGGCATAAAGTTTTGATAACTGCTCTTTTTGTTTTCTTCCTAAAACTTTTATACTCTTTTGTGAATCACTATCCAAAGTAAACTCTAAATCTCCAACTAAAATCAATTCACTATTATCTAAATTAAACTCATTCCAATATTCCACAAGTTTATCAACACCTTTTTCCACAGATAATCTACCCACATATAGAACTTTAAAACTATCTTTTGATACTCCATAAGTTTTCCATATGGTTTCATCTTTATAAGATTTATCAAAACTACGTATATTTATTCCAGCCTTTACTAAATACAAATCCTCTTTTTTAAAATTTAATTGCTCTTGAACTATTTTTGAATATTCATCAGACCTAAGAAAAATAGCTTTATAATTTTTGTAAAACCGTCTTAGAAACCATATTGTTCCATTTTTTACAAAAGAACTTTTTGTATTTTTATACATATATGAAGGAAAATCAGTATGATAAATACCTACGATTGGTATTTTTAGTATTTTTGCAGAGATTAAGGCACATAAACCAACTGTACCAGGAGTTGAGATATGCAATAAATCAGGATTTATCTCTTTTATTTTTGAATATATCTTAAAAAAATTTGGAAAAACTAGATCCAAAGACTTGTAAAAAGGCATTGATACTGCAAAAAATGCAGATAAATTTATGATATTATTTATTTTTTCATAATGTTTTTTACGAGTTGAAGTTAAAACATAAAAAGATTTTTCAAATTTTATAGCCTCTTTTGCATAATCTTGAATAAACCTTGAAACCCCATTGACATCGTATACAGTATCACTTACTAAACATATTTTAAAATTTTTCATGCATGATTTTATTAAAATGTGATTACAGATGTATTACATGTCATTAAGTTGTAATCATAATAAAATAAAATTTTTTTATGAAATACAAAAGCATATTTATATCAGATGTCCATCTTGGCACAAAATTTTCAAATACGAAAAAACTTCTTGACTTTTTTAAAAACAATGAGAGTGAAAATCTATTCTTAGTAGGAGATATTATAGATGGTTGGGCTATAAAAAGAAAATTTGTCTGGCCACAATCTCATTCTGATGTTATTCAAAAAATTCTAAAAAAAGCAAGAAAAGGGTGTAGTGTTGTATTAATTACTGGTAACCATGATGAGTTTTTAAGACCTTTTGTTCCTCTAGTTCTTGGTAACTCTTTAGATATAAAAAATGAAATTGAGTACACTTCAGTTTCTGGAAAAAAATATCTAATAACCCATGGAGATTTTTTTGATTCTATCACTATGACTAAAAGATGGCTAGCTGTATTGGGAGATTATGGTTATGATTTACTTTTAAATATCAATCAAATGATAAATGTCATTAGAATCAAGCTTGGGATAAAATCTAAGTGGTCACTTTCCAAATATGTAAAAGATAATGTAAAGTCATCCGTATCTTTTATAACAGATTTTGAGGCAACCTTAGCAAATCATGCAAAACATAAAGGATATGATGGCATAATATGTGGACATATTCATAAAGCAGAGGTCAAAGATATTGACTCAATTGAATACTTAAACTGTGGGGATTGGGTAGAGTCTTGTACAGCAATAGTTGAAACTTATGATGGAGATTTTAAAATAATAAATTGGTTAGATAAATGAAATTTGGTTTAGTTTTAGGTGGTGGTGCTGCACGGGGTGCTTTTCACTTAGGTTTTCTTCACTTTTTAGAAGAACAAAAATTCAATATAGATACATATAGTGGTAGTTCAATAGGAGCTATTATTGCAGTATCCCATGCAAGTGGAATAAGTGCAAAAGAACAACTTAAGATATTCTCATCAAAAGATATAAAAAATACCCTAAAATTTAACTACTTTAAAAATGGTCTCATAAAAATCGATTCAAATAATCCTATATTAAATGAGCTTTTACCAATAGCTAAACTTGAAGATTTACCAAAAAAAGTTTTTATCAATACCTACGATACAAAAAAAAGACAACTTCATTACTATGATAAGGGAGACAGTCATGTACTTTGTATGGCTTCAAGTGCCCTAATACCAGTATTTAAACCCATAAAATATGAACATATGAACCTAATAGATGGTGGACTTTTTGATAACCTCCCTATAAAACCTCTTTTAGATGGGGAACATAAAATCTGTACTGTGGATCTATTACCAAGAAGAGTTCAAGTAACAAAAAAAAGAAATTTCAATCCAATAAAAAAGCTAAAGAAGAAGATATTTGCACAGTGGATTGACAATGTAAACTTCTCTATTTTGCACTCAGACCTATATATTACACACCAAAATCTACTTAATTTTAAGATGTTTACCTTTAAAGAATTAAATGAATGTTTTGATTTTGGATATAAACAAGCCCAAAAGCAATTTTCATTTATTAAATAAAACTATTTTTAAATATAAAGATTACCCTTTTGATTTTTCATCTTCTTTTATATGCTATTGGATATAATCACTTTAAATTTCAATAAAAAAAAAGATAATATCATGTCACAAATTCCAGAATTTACACATTTACATTTACATACAGAGTACTCACTTTTAGATGGTGCAAACAAAATCAAACCCCTAGCAAAAAAAGTAAAAGAGATGGGGATGAAAAGTGTTGCTATGACAGACCACGGAAATATGTTTGGAGCAATAGACTTTTACAATGCCATGAGAAATGAAGGTGTAAAACCAATAATTGGGATGGAAGCTTATATTCATAACTCTGATGAGTTGGATGATAAAACAACAAAACAAAGATATCACCTGTGCTTATATGCCAAAAATGATATTGGATATAAAAATTTGATGTTTTTAAGCTCTCAAGCATATATGCATGGATTTTACTACTATCCAAGGATAAATAAAAAACTTTTAAAAGAAAACAGTGAAGGTCTTGTTTGCTCAGCTGCTTGCTTACAAGGGGAAGTAAACTGGCATTTAAATACAAACAATCCAAGAAATGTTAAATTTGGAGCAAAGGGTTATGAAAAAGCAAAAGAGATAGCCCTAGAGTATAAAGAGATTTTCGGTGATGACTTTTATTTAGAGATAATGAGACATGGGATTGCTGATCAACTCTTTGTAGATGACCAAATACTTAAAATCTCACAAGAAACGGGGATAAAAGTAGTTGCTACAAATGATACTCACTATTTACAACAAAAAGATGCTCAAGCCCACGAAGCTTTTATGTGTATTGCCATGAATAAACTCTATGATGATCCAAATAGATTAAGACACTCAGTACATGAATTTTATCTAAAAACCCCAGAACAAATTGCAAAACTCTATGCAGATATTCCAGAAGCAATTGCAGCTACTCAAGAGATTGCAGATAAATGTAACTTGGAGATAAAACTTGGAAATCCAACTCCACCAAACTTCAAATTTACAAGACAAAAACTTCAAGAACAAAATTTAGAGATTCCATTCCCAGATGAAGAATACTCTTTAGAAAATGATAAAGCATTATTTATCCATGAGTGTTGGAAAGGTTTAGAAGAACGACTTAAAATAGTAGATGAGAGTAAACACCAAGAGTATAAAGATAGGTTGCAAGTTGAGATAGATATTATCAATAATATGAAATTCCCAGGATATATGTTAATCGTTTGGGATTTCGTTATCGTTGCAAAACAGATGAAAATTCCAGTTGGTCCAGGAAGGGGTTCTGCGGCTGGAAGCTTAGTAGCTTATTCACTTTTTATTACAGATATTGACCCCATGCCTTATGGTTTACTTTTTGAGAGATTCCTAAATCCAGAAAGGATATCAATGCCTGATATCGATATGGACTTCTGTCAAAGTAGAAGGGGTGAGATTATCGATTATGTTGTTCAACAATACGGTCGTGCCAATGTTGCACAAATCATCACCTTTGGTAAACTTCTTGCAAAAGGGGTTATTCGAGATGTAGCAAGAGTACTTGATATGCCATATGCAAAAGCCGATGCAATGGCAAAACTTATCCCAGATGAACTTGGAATCAATCTAACTAGTTCATATGAAAAAGAACCAAAAATAAAAGAGCTTTGTGATTCAGATCCTCAAGCAAAAAGAGTTTGGGAATTTGCTCTAGCATTAGAAGGGTTAAATAGAAATGCGGGTACCCATGCAGCAGGTGTTGTTATCTCAAATGAACCCCTATGGAAAAAAACTCCCCTATTTAAACCAAGTGGTTTAGATACTCTAGCAACCCAATACAATGGTAAATATGTAGAAGATGTTGACTTAATTAAATTTGACTTCTTAGGTCTAAAGACCCTAACAGTTATTGAAGAAGCAAATAAACTAGTTGAAAAAAGACATGGGAAAAGAATAGATTTCATCACCACAGATGTAAATGATAAAGGTGTTTATGATCTAATCCAAACAGGAAATACAATTGGACTATTTCAAATAGAATCGGCAGGTATGCAAGATCTGTGTAAAAAGCTTAAACCATCAAACTTTGAGGATATTGTGGCCGTCCTAGCCTTATATAGACCAGGTCCTATGGAATCAGGAATGTTAGATGACTTTATCGATAGAAAACATGGTCGTGCAGAGATTAGTTATTTTTATGATGAGTTTGATGCACCTTTAAGACCTATTCTTGAAACTACTTATGGGGTAATTGTTTACCAAGAGCAAGTTATGCAAATCGTACAATCTATTGGTGGTTTCTCACTTGGTGGTGCGGACTTAGTAAGACGGGCAATGGGTAAAAAGATCAAAGAGGAGATGGATAGACTAAAAGGTGAATTTGCAATTGGTGGAGTAAAAAAAGGATATGTAAAAGAGCATTGTGAAGAGCTGTTCGATTTGATTGTAAAATTTGCGGGATATGGATTTAATAAATCTCACTCAGCAGCATATGCAATGGTTACCTTTTATACTTCATACTTAAAAAAATATTACCCTACTGAATTTATGGCAGCTTTACTTACTCTTGAAAAAGATAATACAGATAAAGTTGTTAAATATGTAGATGAAGTAAAAAGACTAGGAATCGATTTATTCCCACCTGATATAAACAAATCAGATATAGTGTTCTCTGCTACAAAAATTGATGGCAAAGAGGTTGTTATGTTTGGAATGGGTGCCATTAAAGGTGCTGGAGATGTGGCAATTAATTCAATCTTAGCAGAAAGAAGAAAAAATGGGAACTTCAAAGACTTAAGTGATTTTATCTCAAGAATTGATGGAAGTAAAGTAAATAAAAGGGTTATCGAATCTCTAATTAAAGCAGGAGCATTGGATCAATTTGCATATAGTAGAAAAGCTCTATTAGAACAAATTGAGACTATTGGAGATACTGTTGGTAAAGCTATGCAACTTAAAAAACAAACAACCTCCTCACTTTTTGGAGAAGATGAAGAGATGATGAGAGTTGAAGTAGACCTTGAACACCTTGAAGAGTTTGAACCAAAAGAGATATTAGAATTTGAAAAGGCCTCATTAGGATTTTATGTATCTGGGCATCCTCTTGATGGATATAGGGAACAAATAGAAAAAATCAACTGTACTCTAAGTTCAGAGATAGATGATATTGCAGATGGTTCACAAGCACTTTTTGTAGGAAAAATTGAAGAGATAACAGAAAAAATTTCTAAAAAAGGAAATAAATTTGGTATTGCAAATATTTTAGACCTACATGGAAATATTGAGCTTATGCTTTTTGAAAATAAGTTAAAAGAACTTAGGGAAGATTATGACCTTAAAGAGCCCCTTGCTTTTAAGGTAAAGGTTACCAAAGATGGTGACTTTACAAGAATGAGTCTTATGAAGTTTGAATCTTTAAAAGATGCACAAAAAGATAAAATAAAAACAAAACATATTGAGAAACAAGAACCTCCAATAACCATTGCTATACCTTATAGTAAAGATGATGAGTTAATGTACCAACTTTTTGAGCTCATAGCTAACAATCAAGGAAAAAGAGAACTTAAAATTTTAGTTAAATCAAAGCTAGGAGATATTGAACTGGAAACAGGATTTAAAGTATCAAATAATGTGGAGAGTAAAATTGAACAAATACAAGGAGCATATATAGTAGCATGAAACAAATTTTACTAACAAATGATGATGGCTTTGATGCTATAGGGATCAAAGCTTTAATTGATGCCTTGAAACCTATAGCTAAAATAATAGTTGTTGCTCCTGCAAAAAACAAATCTGCTTGTGGTCACTCTTTGACTTTAGATAGACCTTTAAGATTTGTAAATGTTGATGATGATTATTATAAAATAGACGATGGAACTCCCTCGGACTGTGTATTTATTTCATTAAATAATCTTTTTAAAGAGGGATTCAAACCAGACTTAGTGATAAGTGGTATAAATATTGGTGCGAATATGGGTGAAGATATCACTTACAGTGGAACTGCAGCTGCAGCAATGGAAGCAGTTTTGCAAGGTATCCCTTCAATTGCCATTTCCCAAGTTTGTAAAGATAGATGTCAAGATATTAATACAAGTTGGGATTTTGCCCTAGCAAAAGAAACTATTGTAAAGATAACTAAACAAATATTAGAAGGTGGTTTTCCACTTGAAAAAAGAAGGTTTTTAAATATCAATATCCCTCCTATAGAACCAAAAGAGTGTAAAGGGATAAAGATAACAAGAGCTGGCTTTAGAGAGTATGGAAATGATACCCATAGACATTTAAATCCAAGGGGAGAAGAGTATTATTGGATAGGGCTACATCCATTAATTTGGCAAAAAAGTATTAATAAGGATTGTGATTTTGAAGCAATAAAGGCTAATTATGTTTCAATTACACCTATTATGCTTGATTTAACAGCATATAACGATATAGAAAATTTACAAAACTGGATAGAGGAATAAAATGGATTTTACACAATCATTAACAAATCATATAGAAAAATTAGTTGGAACATTGAAAAGTGAAGAGGAATTAAAAGAGATTTTAAAAAGAAAATTTACTAAAAAAGAGTTTAAGGTTTTTGTTTCTATGGAAACAAAAAAAGATATAGAAGAGATTAAAAGTTTAATTCATGATGATGAAAAAAGGGTAGATGAGCTTTATAAAGCAGCTATTAAAAAACTAAATCAAGAAAAAATAAAAAAAGAGTTAGTTAATATTTAACTAACTCTTTAAAACTACATAGAAAACTCTTTACTTTCTTGTTTAAACATTATTTTAGAGAGATTTTCATAATCAAAATTTTTGTCAAAATTTACTAAAACCATACCAATAAACTTATTCTTTTTATAAAATTCTACCCTATAAACATTTCCATTTTCATCCACTGAATACCTTTTTAGAAAATCTTTTTTAGATACTTCTAATCCAGCTTCATCTTTATAACCTTTTTTTAGAAACCCAATTACATTCACTCGAATATCAGATATTGGATTTACCAAAAAACTATCTTTTACATTTACAACAGACCCTAAGTCTATACTTACATCTTTTCCATCAACTACCATTTTAACAGGGTCTTGTTTATCCACTATATCCATATAATCAGGACTTAAACGTGCAATTTCTCTATTTCCATAGTGAATCACATAGTGCTCACCTTCTTTTAAAACAGTCATTAAGGGATTTGATACTGAAAATTGCAAAGTCCCATCTTTTTTGATAGGAAAATATCTTAAGATTGAACGAATCTTACTTAAAGGCAATTGTATTTTATTATCATAAAAAGATATATAGATATCATTATCAATCACATCTTTTATAGCTTGTGGTTCAAGAAGAAACTTACGTTTATACTCTATTCCCATAATTTGCATATATTTTTCTATGGCTAAAAGATGATAATAAACTCTTTCATGTAAAGGCAAAGATTTGCTAGTCTCATTTGCAAATGCCGCTTTTCCATTATTTATTGCAAAATAAGTTAAACTCTTTTCCATCTCCTTATCACCAAGTCTTGTTTCTGTATTTTTGATACTATAATAATCTTTTTCTCTAATAAGATTTTTATTTACATGATCTACTACTTGCGCAGATATCTCTTCTAAATTTCCATATTTTTCTAAATCAATACTTATTTGATCAATAATAGAACTTTGACCCCATCTATTAGGTGAGTGCAACCAATCTTTATACTTAGGTCTATAATATCCACTTCCATCATGTAGATTTAGTATCAATTTAACATCATCTGCTGTAATATAACTTTTTATTCTCATAATTGACTTATAATCAGGATCATGGGTTTCAATATAAGCAAATTTTCTATTCATATCTCCATATGGTCCACGAGACCTTTTTATAATAGAATAAAAATTCAAATTTGGTACAATCCAGACAGAACCTTTATTTATATCATAATGAGTTACCAAAAGAGAAGCTGCCATAAAACCACCTGGTTCATCACCTTGAATACCACCAATAACTAATAAAGTATTATCATCCTCAATACCTTTTTTAATAAAATCAAAATCCATTAAATGCTTTTCACTCTTTATTACATCATTTGCATTTAATATAGTTGTTAATATAAACAAAAATAAAAATTGTTTATATAACTTTAACATGCCAAGGTTCATACCTAACTCCATCCAAATTTTTTATTGTATATCTAATATCTATATAATCTAATCTTCTCATTTTAAAGAACTCGTCAGTTAATGCAAACCTTGAAGTAAAATTTGCGTATCCAAAACCTTTTTTTCCCACATCAAAATCAGATATAGCATGATAAGTAAAGGCAGGTGGTGCAAGAGATTTTGAGGTTATAGAAAGATTACCATTCTCTTTTTCTAGTTTATTTAAGAACAATTTTGATTGTTTTACTATACTTCTAATACCCGAAGTTAAAACCAAAGTTTCTCCAATATCATCACACATTCTTAAATATGTTTCATAGGGGTTTCCTTTATATAAATAGTGTCCAGTATGGGGGATTTTTATAACTTCATTTTTATCTACACTATCTGTAATATTATGGGAAACTCTTTTTCCAAAAAAGCCATGATATTTAGGATCATAATAAAAAATATACTCTAAAAATTCTATTTCCTCTTTTGTAAATTTTTTAATTCCACTATATTCAGGAACTTTTAACATCTCATCAAAACTTATTAGATTAAAGTTTCCATACCCTATATACCTTTGTATATCAGTAAGTTTTTTTGAAACTGATTTAAAACTATTTAAGTATTTATCTTCAATATATACATTTTCTATAATCTTTTTCTCTTCTAATGCTATCTCTTCTTTATCAGGTTTAACATCAGATTCTTCTATATACTCATTTTCTAAGGTTTTACTATCATTAGTCTCTTGTGTTTTTTTAATCTCTTGAACTAACTCTTTTACATTTTTTTGCGTATTTTCTTGATTTAAACTGATTTCATTAATCTTTTTTATTGGTTCAATGCCATCTTTTGGCTCAATCTCTTCATGCTCTTCTATTATCTTTTTTTTCTCTTCAAAAAGACTTATAAAAAAGTCAAATAAATTTTTTTCTTCTTTTGTAGATGCATGAAGATATTGAGATAAAAGAAATGTATGAAGTGTTGAATATTTTAAGAACTCTCTTCTTTTCATAAGTTATTTCTATAAAACCATTTTAATTTCATCATGATTTCCCAAAAGTTGATATAACTCTTTTCTATCATCATCATTATGAACTATCATCTCTATTGTATAGCTTTTAAACTTGCCTTTTTTACTAGTATTAGACTCATTGATTTTATGTTCTCTCTCAGAAAAAACCTCTTTTGCAACTGTTTTAACACAAGTTGTTTCAAGTAATACAACCTTATATTTCCAACTACATGGATAATCTAATTTCAATTTTTCTTTATTCAAATCAATCATTTTATATTTTACCTCTAAATTCTTTTAAAGTCACCACTTTTACCACCATTTTTTTCTTCTAATTGAATATTTGAAATAACCATCGATTTATCTATTGCTTTTACCATATCATATATTGTAAGCAATCCTACCGAAACACCTGTTAAGGCTTCCATTTCAACTCCTGTTTGTCCATTTAACTTAGCAGTAACAATTAGTTTAAATCCAGGTAAATCTTTTAATTCCTCAACATCACAGTTAATCCCACTAAGTAATAAAGGATGACACATAGGTATTAAATCGGAGGTTTTTTTCACTCCCATTATTGCAGCAATAACTGCTGTTTGAAGAACTGGACCCTTTTTTGTATTATTATCTAAAATCGCATCAAAAGCATCTTGTGACATCTTTATAATACCAGAAGCAATAGCAACTCTTTTGGTCTCATTTTTATTAGAAACATCAACCATTTTAGGTCTATTTTGTTCGTCTAAATGGGTTAAATCCACAAAAATCCTTTTTCTTTTTTATTATCAATTTTACCATATTTTCAGTTAAATAAGAATTAAGTAAACTTTAAATATAATGTGCACCTAAAATTTAAAAAGAAAGTGGGTGATTTTAGTGCCAGGCATTAAAGTTAAAGATAATGAATCTTTCGACGAAGCATATAGAAGGTTTAAGAAGCAATGTGATAGAAATCTTATTGTAACTGAAACTAGAGCTAGAAGATTTTTTGAACCAATGACAGAGATCAGAAAAAAACAAAAAATTAACGCTAGAAAGAAAATGCTTAAAAGATTATACATGCTTAGACGATACGAGTCTAGACTGTAAAATCCAAAAGATTTTAAGGTGGGTACACCCACCTTTTTTTATGTTAAAAAAACTACTTCTTACGCTACCAATTTTACTTCTATCAAACGATAAGTTTATTCAGCCAGACTCCTTTACTAAAGAGGGTTATTGTGTTGTAGAAAAATCAAAACAAAGACATATAGGTTTAACAAGATTTGATAATCCAGAAGATTTCAAAAAATACTGCAATGGAAAAATGATATTTAGATACAAAAATTCTAATTGTAAAGTGTTTACAATGGAACAAATGAAGTTTGATATATTTATAAGTGATGGAAAAATAAAACATCTATTTAAAATAGGTGAAAGAAAAAGAATATGCTCAAAGCAGATTATTGAGTCTTTAAAATAGTTTATCTTGATTTTAGTATTATTTTGGGATACTTTATATAACTAATCTCAAAGGAATAATATGAAGAAAAAATCTATATATCTTTCTATACTTCTAACAGCCTCATTGTTTGCCAATCAAGAGTTAAATTTCTATACCTATAAGCAATATAATCAAAACTATACCAAATTAACTCTAGAACAACAAAAACAAATAGCAAATGAATATGAACAGCTTAAAAAAATAACTTCTCTAGTAAAAAAAGATATTGAAGAAAAACCAATCTATAAAACTATAGATAATATAACTGTTTTTGAAGTGTGGTCTAAATATTTTATGAATGGCTATACCCCAAGTGAAGAGAAAATTAAATCTTTATACAATAAAACAAAACCCCAGACTATTGAAAAATATAAATTAAGAAATATAATTGTCAAATATGAATCTAGTGCAGATAAAATTATAAATAAACTAAAAGCTATAAAAAACAAAAAAGATAGATTACCTAGGTTCATTAAATATGTACAGCAATACTCAACAGATTTTAATACTATTAATAAAGATGGAGATATGGGTTGGGTAAATATGAACTTAGTTAATAAAACTATTCAAATGCAATTAAAAGATAAAATAGCATATGATTTTATAAAAGTAAACCTAGATAATAAAGCTTGGGAAATTCTTTTTGTAGAAGACTATAAACCAAAAAGAGCGGCAACATATGAGGAAGTAAAAAACTCTTTAATAATTGCATTAAAAAAAGAGGCTTTAAGCAAAGAGATAAGAAAGAGATTGGCAAATAAAAGTGATTAAATATAAAAAAGGATAAAAAAAAAGCTTCTGTCAAAGCTATCGGGAAGGATAGATTAGACAGAAGCTAAATAGAATACTCAAGAGCTGGCAGCGGCTTACGTTTCCACAAGGGGACCCTGCAGTATTATCAGCGCAGAGGTGCTTGACTTCCAGGTTCGGAATGGGGCTGGGTATTTCCACCTCGCAATAACCACCAGCAATATGAGTATCAAACAAACTTAAAAAGTTTGCTTTGTACTCACATTGAATGAGTTAAAATGTTAATGTTAAAAGTCTTTAAACACAATATTTACTTTATTGAGTGTACTCAATAAGATAGTAAACCAAGAAATATTAATTATAAAAGCCAAACGATCTATTAGTACTGGTCAGCTAAACGTCTTACAACGCTTACACATCCAGCCTATCAACCAGCTAGTCTTGCTGGGATCTTCAGGGAAAGTTCATCTTAGAGTTGGCTTCGAGCTTAGATGCTTTCAGCTCTTATCACATCCGTACGTAGCTACCCAACGATGCCCTTGGCAGAACAATTGGTACACTAGTGGTACGTTCATCCCGGTCCTCTCGTACTAGGGACAAATCTCTTCAACTTTCCTACGCCCACGGAAGATAGGGACCGAACTGTCTCACGACGTTCTGAACCCAGCTCGCGTACCGCTTTAAATGGCGAACAGCCATACCCTTGGGACCTGCTCCAGCCCCAGGATGCGATGAGCCGACATCGAGGTGCCAAACCTCCCCGTCGATGTGAGCTCTTGGGGGAGATCAGCCTGTTATCCCCGGCGTACCTTTTATCCTTTGAGCGATGGCCCTTCCACACAGAACCACCGGATCACTATGACCGACTTTCGTCTCTGTTCGACATGTACGTCTCACAGTCAAGCTAGTTTATGCCATTATACTCAACTGGCGATTTCCATCCGCCATGAACTAACCTTTGTAAGCCTCCGTTACTTTTTAGGAGGCGACCGCCCCAGTCAAACTACCCACCAGACATTGTCCTGAAAGAGGATAACTCTTCGCAGTTAGTAACTCAAATATTCAAGGGTGGTATCTCAAGGTTGGCTCCACTAGAATTAGCATCCTAGTTTCAAAGCCTCCCACCTATCCTGCACATGAATATCCAAGCTACAGTGTCAAGCTGTAGTAAAGGTGCACGGGGTCTTTCCGTCTTTCCGCGGGTAGGAGGAATTTTCACCTCCACTACAATTTCACTGGATCCCTGGTTGAGACAGCTCCCATCTCGTTACGCCATTCATGCAGGTCGGTATTTAACCGACAAGGAATTTCGCTACCTTAGGACCGTTATAGTTACGGCCGCCGTTTACTCGGGCTTCAATCAAATGCTTCGCTTACGCTTACATCATCAGTTAACCTTCGAGCACCGGGCAGGCGTCACACCTTATACATCCACTTACGTGTTAGCAAAGTGCTGTGTTTTTGGTAAACAGTCGGGAGGGACTCTTTGTTGCAACCTCTTTAGCTTTTGAGAGTAAATCTCTATACCAAAGTAGGCACACCTTATACCGAAGATACGGTGCTAGTTTGCAGAGTTCCTTAACCAGGGTTCTTCCACGCGCCTTAGAATACTCATCCCACCCACCTGTGTCGGTTTACGGTACGGGCAATATATAATATACTTAGTGGCTTTTCTTGGCACGACAGTATCATCGATTCTCTATCTCCTCCGAAGAGTGTCAAGAGCCTGTAAGATCTCGGTCTAACGATACCCGGATTTGCCTAAGTATCAACCTACATCCTTCGAGCCACACTTCCATCCGTGACCTCGATTAACTCTATGCGTCCCCACATCGCGCTTATATATTGGTATTGAAATATTAATCAATTTGCCATCGTCTACCCCTTTCGGACTCGACTTAGGACCCGACTAACCCTACGATGACGAGCATCGCGTAGGAAACCTTGGGTTTTCGGCGAAGAGGATTCTCACCTCTTTTATCGCTACTCATGCCTGCATGCTCACTTCTATCCGCTCCAACGCTCCTTGCCGGTACATCTTCAACGCTGAATAGAACGCTCTCCTACCACTCATAATAAATTATGAATCTAAAGCTTCGGTGTACATCTTAGCCCCGTTATATTTTCCGCGCAAAATCACTAGACCAGTGAGCTGTTACGCTTTCTTTAAAGGGTGGCTGCTTCTAAGCCAACCTCCTGGTTGTCACAGTAACTTCACATCGTTTTCCACTTAGATGTAACTTTGGGACCTTAGCTGTTAGTCTGGGTTGTTCCCCTCTCGACGATGGATTTTATCACCCACCGCCTGACTCCTATGATTACGCATATAGTATTCGAAGTTTGATAGGGTTTGGTACCGCGGTAAGCAGCCCTAGCCCATTCAGTGCTCTACCCCTATATGTTACTACATAAGGCTATACCTAAATATATTTCGGAGAGAACCAGCTATCACGAAGTTTGATTGGCCTTTCACCCCTATCCACAGGTCATCCGGGGGCTTTTCAACGCCCATCGGTTCGGTCCTCCACTAGTTCTTACACCAGCTTCAACCTGCCCATGGATAGATCACTTCGTTTCGGGTCTGCAGCATCTGACTAATTCGCCCTATTAAGACTCGCTTTCGCTACGGCTTCGCACTTGGCTTAACCTTGCCAGATACCACAACTCGCAGGCTCATTATGCAAAAGGCAGTCCGTCACCCTGATAAATCATAGGGCTCCGAATGATTGTAAGCTAATGGTTTCAGGTTCTATTTCACTCCCCTCACTGGGGTTCTTTTCACCTTTCCCTCACGGTACTTGTTCACTATCGATCTGTAAGTAGTATTTAGGGTTGGAGGGTGGTCCCCCCATATTCAGACAAAATATCACGTGTTCCGTCCTACTCGTTCCTTAGTCTAGTACCATATTAAAGATTTTATATACAGGAGTTTCACCTTCTATGCTTTACCTTTCCAGGTAATTCTACTATCTGAAATATTATCACTAAGTGCCCTAATCCGCGTTCGCTCGCCGCTACTAACGGAATCTCGGTTGATTTCTTTTCCTCCGGTTACTGAGATGTTTCACTTCACCGGGTTCGCTTCCTTAAAAAAGGATAACATGCATAACATGTTGGGTTGTCCCATTCGGAAATCTCTGGATCAATGCCTCTTGACGGCTCCCCAAAGCTTATCGCAGTCTAGTACGTCCTTCATCGCCTCTTACAGTCTAGGCATCCACCATTAGCCCTTTATAGCTTATATTTGACAAAGTAATTTTCATTACTTCACCTTTTTGAATAATTATTCCTTGGCTACTATCTTATTGAATACATACATATTCAACAAAACAGTTGTGTCTATCATTATTATCTTAAAAAAATTGAATTCTTTCAAGTTAATTTGATATTAAATTTTTATTTTTTAATTAAATTCATACGAAATTTAATTAAACGAAAAAATTAAAGACTTTAACATTAAATTTTTAAATATCATTTTCAGAATAATGTCTGAAAGCATTTTGGTTTTTAAAAAACCAAATATAAATCTTAATTCTTTAAGACTTATATTTAGTTTTACATTATGATTATTCAAAGATAAAAAAATTTCATTTTTAAATTTTAAATTTTCATTTTAAACCCAGATTTATAATAGATGGTGGAGATAAGCGGGATCGAACCGCTGACCTCCTGCGTGCAAGGCAGGCGCTCTCCCAGCTGAGCTATATCCCCACAACTAAATCTTTACAGATTATTTAATAATGGTGGGCCTACCAGGACTTGAACCTGGGACCTCACGATTATCAGTCGAGCGCTCTAGCCAGCTGAGCTATAGGCCCATTTGTCACCTATTTTTTAAATAATCTTTATAAACCGAACACAATAATAACTTTTTTCATTTCTCTATCTATTTTTAATAGATATTTTAGAAGAGTTAATCGAATAACTCTTCTTTTCTCTGAAAGGAGGTGATCCAACCGCAGGTTCTCCTACGGTTACCTTGTTACGACTTCACCCCAGTCGCTGAATCCACTGTGGAGGGTAGCTACTTTAGCATCCCCGCTTCGAATGAGTTCAACTCCCATGGTGTGACGGGCGGTGAGTACAAGACCCGGGAACGTATTCACCGTAGCATTGCTGATCTACGATTACTAGCGATTCCAACTTCAAGTAGTCGAGTTGCAGACTACTATCCGAACTGGGAGGCATTTTTTAGATTTGCTCCACCTCGCGGTATTGCTGCTCTTTGTATACCCCATTGTAGCACGTGTGTAGCCCTGGCCGTAAGGGCCATGATGACTTGACGTCGTCCACACCTTCCTCCTACTTGCGTAGGCAGTCTCATTAGAGTTCTCACCCGAAGTGTTAGCAACTAATGACGTGGGTTGCGCTCGTTGCGGGACTTAACCCAACATCTCACGACACGAGCTGACGACAGCCGTGCAGCACCTGTATATAAGTTTCTGCAAGCAGACACCAATCTATCTCTAGAATGTTCTTACTATGTCAAGGCCAGGTAAGGTTCTTCGCGTATCGTCGAATTAAACCACATGCTCCACCGCTTGTGCGGGTCCCCGTCTATTCCTTTGAGTTTTAATCTTGCGACCGTACTCCCCAGGCGGTACACTTAATGTGTTAACTGCATTACTGCAATGTCTAGCATCGCAACAACTAGTGTACATCGTTTAGGGCGTGGACTACCAGGGTATCTAATCCTGTTTGCTCCCCACGCTTTCGCGTCTCAGCGTCAATAAAGTTCCAGTAGATCGCCTTCGCAATCGGTATTCCTTCTGATCTCTACGGATTTTACCCCTACACCAGAAATTCCATCTACCTCTCCCTCATTCTAGGTAAGCAGTTTTGGAAGCAGTTCTATGGTTGAGCCATAGGATTTCACTCCCAACTTACAAACCCGCCTACACGCTCTTTACGCCCAGTGATTCCGAGTAACGCTTGCACCCTCCGTATTACCGCGGCTGCTGGCACGGAGTTAGCCGGTGCTTATTCATATAGTACCGTCATTATCTTCCTATATAAAAGGAGTTTACGCACCGAAATGTGTCATCCTCCACGCGGCGTTGCTGCATCAGGGTTTCCCCCATTGTGCAATATTCCCCACTGCTGCCTCCCGTAGGAGTCTGGACCGTGTCTCAGTTCCAGTGTGACTGATCATCCTCTCAAACCAGTTAAGCGTCATTGCCTTGGTGAGCCATTACCTCACCAACTAGCTGATACTGTACAGGCCGATCTTCAAGCTATAAATATTTCCCTTGCAGACTTTTGTCTTAAAGGCATATAGGGTCTTAGCAACCGTTTCCAATTGTTATCCCCTTCTTGAAGGCACATTACCTATATATTACTCACCCGTGCGCCACTTAGCTGACAGTATTAGCAAGCTAATACCCGTTCTCGTTCGACTTGCATGTGTTAAGCACGCCGCCAGCGTTCACTCTGAGCCAGGATCAAACTCTCCATAAAAGTGTTTGAAACTGACATTTTTATAATTTACATTACAAAACTATCACTCATGTGTTTTAACTACTCTCATAGTTAAAAGCTTAAAGTAGTACTCTAAAAAAATTAATTCTTTTAGAATACTTTAATAGACAAGGATATGTTTTACCATATCTTCTTGTTCTTCGTTATTATCATATTCGGTTTATAAAGATTACTTCTTTACAAACCTTTTATTGTTAAAGATCATCCTATCCCCTAGGCTCTCTCATCATTTACTTTTGATGTCGTTCCTCTGAAATTGGACGGGAATTATAATAGATTTTTTTCCTCTTGTCAAGGGTTTACTCTTAATATAGGCTTAAATTTTGGAAAAAATTTCATTTGTTTAAAAAAGCTTTTAATATAAGCTTTTTCTTATTTTTAACAATATTATATATAGACAAAAATTTACACATTACATCTAATTTATAATTTTAAAGTAAATATTAAGACTAACATTATAAAATAACAAAAAAAAGAGAAAGGATTAAAATGTACAATAGAGATTATCTTTCGCAAGACACATCTCAATATAATGGTTCTGTTGATTCGTCTAGAGCTCAATTAATGAGCTTTTTGAAAGCAACATATCAATTATTTGCTGGTTCATTACTTGCAGCGACTGCAGGAGCTTATATTGGTTTAGATATGGTTTCAACAATTGCAAGCTGGTATTGGGGGTTAGTAATATTAGAGTTTATTCTATTATTTTCATTATTTGCTGTTAAAAATAAACCAGGAGTTAATTTAGCAGTACTATTTGGATTTACTTTTGTAAGTGGGTTAACATTAACTCCTTTATTAAGTAGTATTTTCAATATGCCATCAGGAGCATCAATAGTTGCACAAGCATTTTTAATGACTTCTGTAGCATTTGGTGGAATTTCAATGTTTGCAATGACTACTAAAAGAGATTTTTCAAGTATGGGTAAAATGTTATTCATTGCTCTTATTATATTAATAGTAGGTTCTATTTCAAATATATTTTTTCAATCTCCACTATTTCAATTAGGTATTGCAGGATTTGGTGCTATACTATTTTCTGCGTTTATACTATACGATACGCAACAAATTATAAAAGGTGGTTTTTCAACACCAATTGAAGCGGCAATTGCTTTATATTTAGATTTCTTTAATCTATTTGTTTCATTACTTCAAATCTTTGGTATTTTAGGTAGTGATGATTAACAAAGTAGCTTCTTAATGAAGCTACTTTTTCAAAATAAATATGATAAACCAAAACAATCTAAGACTTATTGATGCTAACTTAAACCGTTTAAGAGAAGGTATAAGAGTAGTTGAGGATATTTTTAGATATATCTATAATGATAAAGATACATCTACAAAACTAAAAAATCTAAGACACTTATCTAGAATAGAAAACTATGATGATTTACTAAACTCTAGGGATGTTCAAAACGATGTACTAAGACAATCAATAAAAAGTGAACAAAATAGAACAAACCTACAATCTATTTTAATAGCAAACTTCAAAAGAGCTCAAGAGAGTTCAAGGGTATTAGAAGAGTTTTGCAAACTAATCTCAATAGAATCAAGTGAAAATTTTAAATATATAAGATATGAACTTTATAATTTAGAAACAGTTTTAATAAATACAACTTCAAACTCTAAATAGTTTAAAGGATACTCTTTAAACAGTTTTTTTGCATTTTTAAAATCAAGATTTGAATTAGCTCCACTTACTCCTGATTTTTTAATATAATCAAATAGCTCTTTTTTATTATCAAATTCTAAGTTATAATTATGAACTTCAAAATCACATTTAAAACTATTTGAAAAAGCTTCTTTTATCTCATCCAATGAAAGTATTGGTGATTTTATTTTTGTTATATCTTGAATAGTTTTAAAAGTATTTGAGGTAAATAAAACAGCATTTATTTCATTTGTAGTTTTTGATATATTTTTAATAAGCTTTTTTAAATCTTTCGACCATTGCATTGCAGATGAAGAGATAACCATATCAAATCTTTTGTTTTCTAAAAAACTAAAAAAATCCTCAGAGTCAAAATCAAAACAAGCGACCTTGATATTGTCCCCTTTAGGGTGAAGCTCACACATAGAAGCTGAAAAATCAATTGCATGGTAACTATTTGTTTCCCAAGATATATATTTATATACTTGTCCTGAACCACAACCAATTTCAAGGATTTTTTTAGGTTGTTTTTTTATATCTCGAACTAAAGCCTTTGCAGCAATTTGTTGAATAATATTGTGATTGTTATAATCTTTTGCATATTTAGAAAATTGATTTTTTATTGACATAAATTTTATTTTAGCTTAAATTTAATTAGTTTTAGGTAAAATTCATACCATTTTTTTAAAAGGAAAAATAATGTCATCAACACTTTTAATAGTACAATTTATTTTAGCCATTCTAATAACAATAACAATTTTATTGCAAAAGAGTGCTAGTATGGGTCTAGGAGCTTATAGTGGGAGTAATGAATCACTGTTTGGAGCAAAAGGACCTGGTAACTTTTTAGCAAAACTAACTATGGGTTTAGGGCTTATATTTGTAATAAACACCGTATCACTTGGATATCTTTTTAACCAACAAAGATTATCAAGTGCAGTAGACAGTGTAAAAACAGAAAGTTTAATCCCTTCAACTCCAGTTGAAAAAAATGAGCAAAGTGCTCCTGCAGCGCCAACTAGTGCACCAGCAGTTCCTTCAGTTCCAACTAAAAACTAAACACTAATGAAGTATTCACTACTTCAAAATATCACTTTGGGTAGCAAAATTTGCCTACCCAAGGTAAGCTTTTCAAAAATTGATATATTTTTATATCTAAATCTATACAATAAAGTATATAATGGTATAATCTTTACCAAATTTTATAAAATACAAAGATTTAAATAAGGAGAATAAAGAATGTTAGAAGAGATTTATGCAGAAACAAAAGAACATATGGAAAAGTCAATCGAGGCTTTAAAAAGAGATTATAAAACATTAAGAACAGGAAAAGTTAGTCCTGCTGTTTTAGATGGTGTTTCTATTGATTATTATGGGACTCAAACTCCACTTAATCAAGTTGGATCAGTAACAGCAATTGATGCTACAACTATAGCTGTAAACCCATGGGAAAAAACTCTTTTAGGAGCAATTGAAAAAGCTATTCAAGAAGCAAACATTGGAGTAAATCCAAATAATGATGGTGATTTCATCAAACTATTTTTTCCACCAATGACAGTTGAACAAAGACAAGAAAGTGCAAAACAAGGTAAAGGTATGACCGACGATGCAAAAGTTGCCATAAGAAATGTAAGAAAACATGCCAATGATAAAGTAAAAAAACTTCATAAAGATAAAGAGATTACAGATGATGAAAACAAAAAAGCATTAGATGACATCCAAAAAATCACTGATGAATATGTAGCAAAAGCAGATGAAACATTTAAAGCAAAAGAAGCTGAAATCTTAAAAGTATAATTGGAAGAATATGAACGTAGAACAAATTTATAAAGATGCAAGTGCTCTATTAGAAGGACACTTTAAACTAAGTAGTGGAAACCACTCATCATTTTATCTTCAATCTGCAAAGGTTTTAGAAGACCCAAAAACTGCAAAACTATTAGCAGAAGAGTTAGCTAAACAAATCAAAGAATCTGGAATAAAAGTTGATGCTATCTGCTCACCTGCTCTTGGTGGATTGATTGCTGGTTTTGCACTAGCAACTGCCCTTGATGTAAGATTTATTTTTGCAGAAAGAGTTGATGGAAAGATGACTATTAGAAGAGGTTTTGAAGTACAAGAGGGTGAAAACTATATAATATGTGAAGATATCATAACAACTGGTGGTTCTGCGCTTGAAGCGGCTTATCAAGTTGAAAATGATGGTGGAAATATTGTTGCATATGCAGCTTTGGCAAATAGAGGTTTTTGCTCAAGAGTGGGAAGTGATATAAAAGCAAAAGATAATTGTAAACTTCCTTTAGATAAACCACTTTTTGCTTTAGATGATTTTACTTTTGAAATGTATTCTCCTGAAGATTGTCCTATGTGTAAAGAGGGAAGTATAGCTTATAAACCGGGAAGCCGAGGAAATTAAATAAATGGCTAAATGGAGAGATGTAAAAAACAAAAAACAAAAAAACAAACCTTTACAAGAGGAAGATAAAACCTCTTGTGCATCTCTTGGATCTAGACTAAAAGCCTTTTTAACTGATTCATTTTTAATTACAACTCCAATTTTATATATTGTTATCTATTTTATTATGGGTAGTGGAGCCGAATTTGCAGAAAATAGATTATCTGGATGGGCTATGATTTTAGCTACACATTCTATTATTATAATTTTATTTTGGGCAATAAAACAACAAACGCCTGGGATGAAAGCATATAAGCTTAAACTTGTTACTTCTAAACTTGAAAAAGTTACTATTATTCATATCCTCATAAGATATATTACAACTTTAATTGCTTTGGTATCTATATTTTTACTATTTATACCTTTTTTTAATAAAGAAAAAAAAACTTTTCAAGATATACTTTCAAATACTATTCTTATCAATGAAGAATAATGCACTTTTTTAAACTCTCTGCATTTTACTTTTTTTACTTTGCTGCTGTTGGTGTATATATTATCTTTTTGCCAAAAGTATTACATGATTTAGGCTACAGTGCCATGCAAATTGGGGTAGTATTCGCTTTAGCTCCTTTAATGAGGTTTGCTACTCCTTTTTTATTTTTAAAACATATAACACTAAATCAAAGAGTATTTAAATCTGCACTATTGCTTTCAGTTATTTGTGCACTATTCTTTTATTTGACAATTGAAAATTTTTACGCTTTTATGATAAACAATGCCATTTTAGGTGCTGCTTTGTCTTTAATACTTCCTTACTTAGAAGTAACTGCAATAAAAATACTAGGGAAAGATAGATATGGTAAATCACGACTATATGGTTCTATTGGTTTTACTCTCATATCTTTAGTCTTAGGGCATTTTTTGACCCACCCGTTTATTGCCCTACACTATTATTTAGCAGTAATTGTACTTACAACAAGCTTTGCTTTTTCATTACTTAAATATGATGATATTAGTCATAATGAAAAAGAATCAAAAGAACCATTTTCATTTTTTAAGTATTGGCCTTTGTGGGTTAGTTTATTTTTTATGCAACTAAGTTTTGGGGGATTTTATAACTTTTTTACTATATATGAGACGGAACATGGTATAAGTTTAGAGTTAACCTCTTATATGTGGTCATTTGGTGTTATTTGTGAGATTATACTTTTATATTTCCAAGCACCACTTTTGAAAAAAAATCTTTTAAGTATAATCAAATTCTCAATTGCTATAACAGTTCTTAGATGGTTTTTACTTTTTGCCTTTCCTGATAATATAACACTTACCTTCTTAACTCAAAGTATTCATGCCTTTTCATTTGGACTTTATCACAGTGCTACAATTATGTTTTTATATACTTTATATGAAAATAAAAAGTTAGCACAACAATTTATGTATGGAGTTGCATATGGTCTAGGAGGATTTTTAGGTGCACTAATTGCAGGATGGCTTTATGGAGAATATCTATTTTTATACTCTTCATTTTTCTCTTTTTGTGCATTAGTTTTTTTATATAATAAAAGACTTCCAAATACTAATTAATTTTTTATAAATTAAACAATTTCCATTATCAATAATCTTATATTGTTTTTCTCTTGTATCTCTTTTAGTTTGAGCCCAGGTATTTGCATATTCATAAACTCACTATGGTTTTTTATCCCATTTTTAGCTATCTCTTGCAAAACTTTTCCTCTATAATGTTTAGCCCAATGGGATACAACTTTTCCATCTTTTATAAACTTAAAAGTTAAAACATTTGCTTTTTTTACTTTATAAAATTTTTCATAAAATCCAGCTCTTAAATCTATAACCTCATCTGCTACAAAATCATCCAATTTTTCTGTGAAATTATCCATATAAAATTTTTCTACATTTATATTAGGTAATTTTGCCCCTTGTTTATACTTATAATCAGGGATTAAATCTTTTGCTAAAAGTGGTCCAAATAGATTTGAGAATATAACTACATTTTCATCAATATAATTCTGTATTCTTTTATCTAAACTATTATAAGCTAAAGCATCAAAAGCAACTCCACTATATCGGTTTATAGCTTTCATTGTTGGTTTATCTTTTAAACTAGTCTTATATTTTGCTACATCTTCTAACTTTTTTAAACCAAACCAAGAAGATAACTCTTCAATTGTAGAATTATTTATAAAATCTTCATATATATCAAATATCTCTTCTCTTTTTGGAAATAAATCTTCAAAGCAAAAATTGTTTTTACAAAATGGGTTTTGAGTTCCACCACTATTTTTTGTTTCTGCTGGTGCTAAAAGTATTTTCATTTATTTTTATCCTTTTTAAATATTTTATCTTTAAACCTAAGTATTAGTAAAAATATCACTACTATAAATAAAACAATCCATGCAAGCTGGGCATTAAAATTTAATAAAAAATTAATTATCTCTTGTAAAAACAAGCCCCATAGAGTTATTGAAATTACAGTTGCAATAAATACAATAAATATAACTGTATAGTGTTTCATTCCAATCAAAAATCCAATTATTGACCCAACTATTGGGCCTGTCATCCAAAAAGGAATAAAAACAAATATAAAAAGCCCAAACTTTCCATATCTATCAAATTTTTTTTGATGTGATTCTTTTTTATTTTTTACTTCATTAAAAAAATCTTCCAATAATTTTATTTTTACTATCCCTTTAAAACTATAAACAAAAAGTGGATAAAACAAAGTTACTAAAATCATCTCAACAAGAATATTAATGAATATAACAATAAAATGGGGTAAACTTGCTGCATATCCTAAAGATAAAGCAGGAACCCTTCCAACTAATACATTAGTAAATACAATTGCAGTAATTTTTTTTGCAAAATTATTATCGATTTGATAACTAACAATTACAAAAGTGATCAGACAAAGAGTTATAAATAAAGAGAGTAGAAGTATATTTCCAACTACTCCCTCAAAAGCCTTTTCAATAATTTTATTCATTTAGGAATTCGCCACTATGATAATACCAAACTCCATCATCTTTTAAAAATCTACTTTTTTCTATAAAAGAAACATCAATGGCACCTTGAAAAATTGTAGCTTTAAAGGTCACGAAAGCTTCATTCTCACCATCAATAAACTCCAAAATATCTAACTTCTCAAATTTACTAATTTTAGAAAACTCCAAAATCGAGTTTTTCCAACTCTCTTTATCAGAAGAATAATCGCTATTTTCCTTATGTGTAGTTTTTATAATATACTTATACTCATTGGCGGCAAAAGCTGTATATCTTGATTTCATTAGTTCCAAGGCATTTTTTGGATTTGAGCCATCATGGAATATCTTACAACACTTCTTATATTTTTTGGTACTGCCACAAGGGCAAAATGAGTTAACTGATATTTTCAATGCTTTTGCCTTTTTTGCTATATTTTAGCAAAAAATTAATAAAGTACAATACTTATTTTAAAATTTAAAAAATTTATTTACTCTTATTTTCCTCTTTTATATTACTAATAAGTGCAGGACCAAAACCTTTTAAAGAAGCAAGCTCCTCAATATTTTCTATCTTTTTTGTTTTCCTATACTCTATTATTTGTTGCGCTTTTTTTTCACCAATCCCCTTAATAGCCATTAACTCATCCTTTGATGCATTATTTAAATCTATTTGTGCCCAAATAAAACTAAATCCTAAGATTAACAACAATAAAACTCTTTTCATACTTACTCCTTTTAAATAATATTAATGATTATTATATAAATAATCTTAAAACTTATTTAAATAGAAAAGTGTTTTTTATTTTATTTTTTGATATTATATAAATATAAATTCATATATAATAAGATTAAATTTTATTTCAGGGTGTGTAATGCAAAATGTTCAAATTCCTTTAGAGCTATTATCAAACTTGCTTTCTATTGTGATACTAATTTTAATATTTGTTAAATATTATCAATATAGAAAAAAACTAGAGGTATTAAAAGGTTTAAATGAGTTAAAACAAAATAATGAATTAACTACAAATGATAAAGAGTTCATAAAAAACAATCTAAGAGATTACAAAACTGCTTTGCTTAATGATGAAGCTAGGATAAAACTATCTTATCCTATTTT
The DNA here is from genome assembly GCA_048571215.1 of Halarcobacter azotofixans (SeqCode). Taxonomy (GTDB): domain Bacteria; phylum Campylobacterota; class Campylobacteria; order Campylobacterales; family Arcobacteraceae; genus Halarcobacter; species Halarcobacter azotofixans. The sequence goes on along the minus strand of CP182352.1, from coordinate 3,292,545 downwards.
TATACTTATTGCAGGGGTTTTATTGGCTTTTTTGCCATTTAGAGAAGCGATGATTCATTTTAATGTGGTAATTGTTGTATTTATTTTTATGCAAATTAGTAAAATACATAACAAAAATTTTGTAAATTTTTTGCAAGGTCTTAATGAATAAATAGAATACGAAGAAAGAAGGGCGAAGGATGTTAAATTTTTTTAGTAAAAAACCTGTACAAAATGAAAAAAAAGATGATGAAGTAGAGAAACAAAAAGAGATTCAGAAGAAAACTCCTACTAAAGTTATTAATAAAAATCCATTTATTGAAACTCCACAAGAAAAAAGAATATATGAAAATAAAACTCCACAAGAAGAAGAAAAAAAAGAGGAAGAAAATGAAAAAAGTGTAGAAATTGACTATAACACTCAACAATGTATTGATATGGGAATGGATATAAAACATGATGTAGAGAAGTCAAGTAGTGCTTTTTTCAATAGTAAAAATGAAAAAAAATCTAGTGCATACACTAAGTTTCAAGTATATCTAAAAACTTTAGAGGATAGAGAGATACAAAGAATAAAAGATTTGAGCTATATGGAGTTTAAAGAAAAAGAGGAACAAGTTCAAACTTTTCTAAAAAATGGATTTGCTCAATTTCTATCTAAAGGTGCAAGTCTTGATGCAAAAAATAAAGAGATTGTAGAGTTTGTTTTTGGTGATATAAAAAAATATCCTTCAAAAGGTCATAGATATTGGTATTATAAAGTATATCTTTGGTTAAATAGTGGATTCTAGATTAAATTATTTAATCTATCTCCATTATCATTTAAAATAACTTCAAAATCACATTCATACAATGAATTTGATTTTAAAAATTCAATTGAATCATATATTATCTTTTGTGGGTCTTTACAATAAACATAAAATTCCATTAAGCCTTCACATATATCAACTGCTAATAGGGCTAATTCATTTTCCTCTTCTAAAGCCTCTAAATAATTGTTTTCAAAAACTGTAAAGAAAGCTATACAAGCAGGATCAGGGAACATAATATCATCAGCTGCATGAAAATCATGTTTTATTAAAACCAAATTTGGGAACTCATTCATAGTCTGAGGTAAATCTATATCATCCCTTACTCTTAACATTTGGTTTAGATTTCCAGTATTTTCTAAATACCATTTCTCTTCATCCATTTCTCTTCCTTTTACCAATTAATTGGTTTTTTATCTATTAAATCTAAAATTTCATTTGTTTTACTAAAATGTTTACATCCAAAAAATCCCCTGTATGCAGATAAAGGACTAGGATGTGGAGCAGTTAATATATAATGTTTCCTTTTATCTATCAACTTTGATTTAGAAATAGCTGGTGCTCCCCAAAGTAAAAAAATCACATCTTCACAATTATGAGAAATATATTTTATAATATTGTCTGTAAAAATTTCCCAACCAAGATTGTGATGAGATTTAGGTTTCCCCTCTTCTACAGTTAAAATTGTATTTAACAATAATACTCCCTCTTGTGCCCAGGTATTCAAATCTCCATCTATGCAAGATGAGGGCCTTTTAAGATCAGATTCAATCTCTTTTAATATATTTTTCATAGAGGGTGGATTTTTAATCTCTTTTGGTGTTGAAAAAGCTAAGCCTTGAGCTTGGTCTTTTCCATGATAAGGATCTTGCCCTAATATTACAACTTTTAAATCATCAAATGGTGTTTTTGAAAAAGCGTTATAGATCATCCTCTTAGGAGGGAATACTGTTGTATTTTTATATTTGTAATCAATCTGTTCTTTTAAGCTTGAATAGTAAGCTTTAGATTTCTCTTTATTTATTATCTCTTCCCATTTTTTCATAAATACCTTTCTTCTAAAGTAGTATTATTACAAATTAATACTAAATTATAAAACATCTTTCATTATCTATTAATCAATATTTAAATAATATACCTTAATTTCAAAGAAAGGTTTAAAAAATGAAAGCTTTTTTAATAGGACTAGGTGTAATTGTTATTGCAATTATTGCCTTAATTGCAACAAATATAAATAATGTGCCAAAATTGGATGAAAATGTTAAAGCAGCTTGGTCTCAAGTTCAAAACCAATACAAAAGAAGAGCAGATTTGATCCCAAATCTTGTATCAACAGTAAAAGCTTATGCGGCACATGAAAAATCAACTTTAACAGAAGTTACCCAAGCAAGAGCAAATGTTGGGAAAATCAACTTAACTCCTGAGATGTTATCTAACCCACAACTTTTCAAACAATTTCAACAAGCACAAGGAGCCCTAAGTTCTGCCCTATCAAAACTAATGTTAGTGGTTGAAAGATATCCAAATTTGAAAGCAAACAAAAACTTTCTAGCACTTCAATCTCAACTAGAAGGAACAGAAAATAGAATCTCTGTTGCAAGAAGGGATTACATAGAAACAGTAAGACTTTATAATCTTGAATTAAGAACTTTTCCTGGTAAAATAGTTGCAGCGATAATATATCCAGAAGCACAAGTAAAGCAAACTTTTACAGCATCACCTCAAGAACAAGAAGCTCCGAAAGTAAATTTCTAATATGAAAAAAATAGTTCTAACAATAGTATCTTTTCTTCTTTTACAAAATATACTATTAGCAGCTCCAACTTTTCCTTCCCTTACAGGAAGAGTTGTTGATAATGCTCAAATATTATCAAAACAAGAGGAGGCAAAACTATCTTCTATATTAGCAAATGAAGAAAAAAATACTTCTAATCAAATAGTAATAGTAACACTAAACTCCCTAGATGGTTATGATATAGCAGATTATGGTTATCAGTTAGGAAGATATTGGCAAATTGGTCAAAAAGATAAAAACAATGGAGTTTTACTTATCATCTCAATGGCTGAAAAAAAGCTAAGAATAGAAGTTGGATATGGTCTTGAAGGAGTACTTACAGATAAGACAGCCCATGAGATTATAGAATATGTTTTAAAACCAAAGTTTAGACAAGGTGATTTTTATGGTGGTATTAGTGAGGCAACAAATGCTATTATAAAAGCTATTAAGGGTGAATATAAACCAAGTGATTATGGAGTATTAAATAAAACTTCCGAAAATTGGTTTTTCCTATTTTTTGCAATAATATTTATATCTGCTATATTAGGTGGAGCTACTAGAAAATTTAAAAATATGAAAATTAGTAAACTATTTCATTCTAGTATGTTAGGGGGATTTGCAGGTACTTTTGCTATTGGCTTTACCCAAAGTTTATTATTTGCTGGTATTGCATACTTTGTTATTGGTATTATTGTTTATTTAACTACAAAAAAAGTTTCTTTTGATTCTTATTCTAGTACTCACCCCTCTTATGGTACTGGATATAATGGAGGTTTTGGTGGTTTCTCTTCAGGTGGAGGGTTTAGTAGTTCTGGTGGCTTCGGTGGAGGTGGCGGAAGTTTTGGTGGCGGTGGCGCTAGTGGAGGATGGTAATGTATTTAAACGAAAATGAAAAACAAAAAATCTCACAAGAGATTGAAAACCTTGAGAAACAAAGTTCAGCTGAACTTGTTGCAGTTATGACTAAAAAATCATCTTTATACAAGTTTGAAACCATAGCTTTAAGCCTATTTATCACAACTATTATTTCACTTATAACATTAGTTTTTGAAAATAATAGTATAAAACTATTTGAAATACAAACACTAAGTTTTATCTTCTTTTATTTTATTTTTGATAAATCAAATAAAGCACTTTTATCTTTACTTCCAAAATCATACAAATATGAAAAAGCATCTATTTATGCAAATAAACAATTTGCTAATCTAGGTTTACAAAAAATAAAAACAAAGCAGGCTATTATGTTTTTTGTTAGTTTAGATGAAAAATATGTGGAAATTATTACAGATAGTGTCATAAAAGGGAAGATTGATGACTCTTATTGGCAAAATATTGTTGATGAATTTATCAAAGATGTAAAAGATAACAATATTTCAAATGGTTATATAAAAGCAATAAAACAATGTAATGAGATTCTAATCAAAAATTTTCCTATTCAAGAAAATGATGAAAATGAATTATCAAATGAAGTGATAGAACTAAGAAATTGAAACCTTACATAAAACAGATTTTATCAGCTTTTTTAATTCTATTTTCATGTTTAGGATTTGGAAGATTTGCTTTTGGTATGATTTTACCAAATCTACAAGCATCTTTAGAACTCTCAACAACCCAAGTTGGTTTTATAGGTACAGCTAATTTTATAGGATACTTCATTGGTATTTTATTTGTAAACTCTTTATATACAAAATACCCAACATATAAACTTATCTTTGCAACAATGATTTTACAAGCTTTATTTATGGTACTTATGACAGTTTTTTCAAACTACCTACTTATCTCTTTTTTCTATTGCCTTGCAGGATTTTTAGCAAGTATTTCAAATATCTCAATTATGTCTTACTTATCAAATGAGATTCCAAAAGATATAAGGGGAAAAGCTATAGGAATAGTAGTTAGTGCAAGTGGAGTTGCAATTGTGATTTCTGGACAAATTGTTCCATATATTGAAAATATTGTTAAAATAGATGCTTGGGAAACTTCATGGATTTTATTTAGTTGTATAATGGTTGTTTTTGCTTTTGTTTCACAAATTGGGATAAAAAAAGACACCTCACATCATTTGAGTGAATTAAAATCAAAAGCTTTTGAATACTTTTTTATAAGCTCCTTTTGGAAGGTTGGGATATTATATATGATATTTGGACTAAGCTATGCTGTTTATGTTACATATTTTGTAAGTGCAGTTATTAGCAAATACGATTTTAGTACTTCTATCTCTGGAGACTTTTGGGCTTTAGTTGGATTTTTGAGTATTTTTTCAGGTTATATATTTGGTATTCTTGCAGATAAAACAAGCGCCTATAAAGCTTTGATTTTGGTTTTTATTTTACAAACAATTTCCAACTTTATATTAACCCTTGACTTAAATTTTATTGCTGTTTGGATATCTGCTATCACCTTTGGAATATCTGTTTGGAGTGTGCCTTCACTCATAACACTACTTACTTCTATCCACTTTGATGTGAAAAAAAATGCACAAGTTTTAGCTTTAGTAACTTTGCTTTTTGCCCTATGCCAAACAATTGCTCCTGTAGGAGCTGGTTATCTTTATGATTTGAATAAAAGTTATGATTTAGTCTTTTTAATAAGTTCCACGTTAACTTTCTTTGCTATTATTTTATCAATAATTTTTTCAAGACATATAATAAAAGAACATTAGGATTTATATGAAAAACAAAGCTATTATATTTGATTTGGATGGAACACTTATAGATTCTCTAAGTGATATAGCAATATGTGCAAATAAAGTACTAGAAGAGTTTAGTTTGCCCACACATACAATTGAACAATATAAATCTTTTGTAGGTGGTGGAGCTGAGATTTTGATAAGAAATTGTACTCCCAAAGATACAAAAGAAGAGATGATTAGTAAACTATTAGATAGGTTTAAAACTATTTATGAACAAAATCTTCATTCAAATACAAAGCCTTATGAGGGAGTATATGAACTTTTTGATAAGTTAAAAAAACACAATATAAAACTAGCAGTTCTATCAAATAAGCCCCATGAATTTACCCTAAAATATGTTGAAAAATTCTTTAGCTCATACAAAATTGAAGAACCCCACGGACAAAAATTACAAGTTCCTAAAAAGCCAAATCCAACTGCAGCAATAGAGATTGCCAAAAAGTTTAATATCCCTTGTGAGGAGATATATTTTATTGGGGATACTGATGTAGATATGCAAACAGCAAAAAATGCAAATATGATAGCTGTAGGTGTAAAGTGGGGTTTTAGGGAAGAGATTGAGCTATTAGAAAATGGGGCAGACTATATTGTCAAAACCCCATTAGATATTTTTGATTTGATATCTAAATCTAGTTAGGTTTTTTATAACCTAGCTTTTGCATAACAGCCATTGGGCTCATATCATACTCTTCAAGTAATTCCTTAAACTTTTTATCCTCTTCAATATTTTTTATACCCAAAAGATTTAGCTGTTTTTTAAATTCTTGAAAAGAGATATTTAAAGTTTGAGCTACCTCTTTTACAGTTTTTTTACCTAAACCTGTTAGGGGGATAAGCTTATTTTCTTTATCCAAGTTTTTTCTTAAAATATTATATATAAACTGGGGACTAATTTTATTGTTTTTTGAAATTTGAATTAATGATTGGGAAGGTAGAAACTCTATATTATTTGAGTTTAAAACTTCATTTACCTTTATCATATCAAAACCTAACTTCTTAGAAAACTTATCTAAAGAATCAAGTTCTGCATGTGAATAAGGTGCTGTACCATACTCTTTTTCCCAAGAATTTTTTATTGTATCTCCCATTCGTAAGAAATCTGAAAAGGGAGAGAAATTGTATAAAGTTCCCATTAAAAATATACCTACCAATAAAAAAGATATAATCATATCTTTTGTAAAAACCACTAGCTGTTTAGCTTGGTTTTTCATATAACTAAGCATTGGTTTGAAATTATAGTATATATGTAAAAGTGTAAAAACAATAAAAAGTACCATAAAAGTAGAATGAACTTGAGCATATTGTTCTTTACTTAAACCAATTATCTGCCAATCAGCCCAATTTGCAACTCTTCCCGGAGGTGCTATAAATAGCATTATTCCTGTATATGTCATTATAACCATGGTTAATAGCATAGTTAAAGATGTTATTTTTTTAATACTCATAATACTCTCCCTTATATTGAAACATTATACTTCTAATTCAAAAAAAGTTTCACTTATCTTCTCATATTCCGCAATTGAACAAGTTATTTTTAAAGCATTATTATAATCCTCAAAATATTCCAAAAATAACTTTTTTAGTTCACTAATATTTGAAGTTCTAAAGATAAAGTAACCTAATAAATTTTTACTTCTTGAACCACTTTTTTCTATGCCAAAGCTGTCAAACTTCCAATCAACTCCCTTTGAATAAAAAAACACTTCTGCAAGTCTTTTTTCTAATTCTTCTCTTACTGTATTATTGTACTCTTTTAAATGAACATAAAAAGCAATGTTTACATTATATTTTTCTTGTACTAGTTTCTTTTCAAAAGAGCTTGTGGGCTTTTGTGTTAAATTTGTATTATCCATTTTTAGAATCCTAAAAAATAAATTATTGACGATATTATAATATATAAGTATAAAGGGAAAATAAAACAGGCACTTTAAGAATCATAATATAAATTAATAATAAATATTATGATTTTAATATATTTTTTTAAGATTAAAATAATAAGTTATAATTATAATATAAAGATTTTTATCATAAGGGGAAGTAATGAAAATTAAAATGCTTTGTATAAGTGCATTATTGTTTACAAGTTCTATGTTCGCATCTGATTTTGTAGATTATAGTACATTAACAAAAGGTTTAAAAGCAGAGTTCAAAAAAAGTGGTAACTTTGCAACCACACAAGAGGTTAAAAAAGCTTTAGCTTCAAAAGATTGGATAGTTGCAGATGTTAGAACTATTGAAGAATGGTCAGGTGCTCATATAAAAGGTTCTCAAAGAGTTGGAAGACAAGCACCAGAGAAGGCTTTAGGGAATTTTGTTTTAGATGATAATGGCAAATTCATAAAAGATAATATCATTGTTGTTTGTAATTCAGCAGCAAGAGCATCAATAGAGGCTGAAAACTTTAAAAAAATGGGTTTTAAAACAGTAAAAATATATGATTTATACTCTTGGATTGATGAGTGTAATCCTGTAGTTACTAAATATACTGTAAAAAAAGACAAGGCAGGAACTGGTCTTAAGTTTGGTAATTTTTACGCTGAACACTGCAAAAAATAATCAATATATGAAGAGATCTCTCTTCATATACTCAAGATCTAGCTCTATGTAACTTCATTTTTTCTTTTGCAAGCTCTCTCATATCAATATTTTGATCAAGTTCATCAACTATTTCAATACCTAAAATAGCCTCTAGAGCATCTTCTAAGGTCACTATTCCCTTTGTTTGTCCATAATTATCCTCTACTATATAAATATGCTCATTTTTAGATATAAACATATCAATCAATTTAGGAACTCTAATATTTTCATTTATACTATTTACTTCATTGATGATATCTTCTTTATTTTCTAAATTATTCTCTATAGTTTCATAAAAAAACTCTTTTGAGATTATTATTCCAACAATATCATCAATATTTTTATCATAAATAGGGATCCTAGAATACACCTTTAGTTTCTCTAAATCAAAACTCTTATCTTTTTGTAAAAAACTATTTATCAAATCCTCTTTTTTTATAGCAAACATTACACTTCTTGGCGTATAAATATCTTTTACTCTAAGATCCCCTAAACTCAATATATTACCTATGAATTTTTTCTCTCTTTCTTTTAACACTCCATGATTTTTAGCAATATTAACTAAGGCATTTATCTCATCTTTGCTAATAGTCTCATGTTTATTTGATTTAAATAAGGCTGTAACTTTATTCATAATAAATAACAAAGGATAAGTGATAAAAACTAAGAATTCTATTACTCTTGTTGTAAATTCACTTAGAGATTTCCAATAAAGTGCTCCTATTGTTTTAGGAATTATTTCAGAAAAAAATAGTATCAAAAGAGTTAATATAGCAGATACAAAAAACATATACTGCTCCCCAAAAGCTTTGGCAGCCTCTGCCCCAACCCCTGCTGCACCTAAGGTATGTGCAAAAGTATTCAAAGTAAGAATAGCTCCAATAGAATAATCAATCTTTCTTTTTTGTTTATACATCAAAGAACCAAGTTTTGGTTTTTCTTGCTTTATTAACTCAATATGGGATTGGTTTATAGAAAGTATTACAGCTTCTAAAATTGAACATAAAAAAGAGATTCCAATAGCAATTGAAAAATATAAAAGCATTAACATCATATTTCCTAAAGAATTTTTTTTATTATAATAGATTTTCTTTAACAAAACAACAATATGTAAGCCAAAAAAAAGGTTGCATATGCAATAATTGCATATGCAACTAAAGGGATGATATGAAATATGCTTTAAAAGATTCAATAGCTTATAGATTCATAAAAGGCGCAAATAGCGCAAGCCAAAAATTAAATAAAAATTTGCACCCTTATAATATTGCCATAGAACAAAGAGCAACCCTAGAGATTATAAAGTTTGAACCAAGTGTAAATCAAACAACCATAGCTAAACTTTTAGGGAAAGATAAAACAACAATAAGCCGTTCTTTAAACTCTTTAGAAAAAAAAGGCTTGATAATAAGAAAAAATGATATAAATAATGATAAAAGAAGTAATAAAATCATTCTAACTTCACAAGGGGAAGAGATATTAGAAAAAACCTTTGACAAGGTTACAGAGTTTAGAGAAAATCTAAGCTCTAAACTAAGTAAAGAAGAGAATGAAATATTTTTTCATATATTAAATAAATTAGAATTATAAGAAGGAAAGAGATGAGTAAGAAATATATACCAGTGTCGTGTTCATTATACGATGAGTTTGAAGCAGCTGCTACAAAAAAGAAGCAATGTAAATTAACATATCTAGAAGAGGATAAAGAGAAAACTGTTTCTACAAAAATTGTAAACTTTAGAAGCTTTGAAAGACAAGAGTTTATGATAATTGAAGATGGTACACTTATTAGATTAGATAGAGTATTGGCTTTTAATGGGAAAGATACGAAACAATTAAACTGCTATTTGAGTGCATGAATATAGAATATCACTTTTTACAAAAGGCTATTGAGGATAAAAACTATGTTAGTTTTTCTTACAAAGGTAAATGCTTTGATAGGGTTAAACCTCTAAGCCTTTTAGGAAAACTATTAAAATCAAACAACAGCTCTTTTGAGACAGATGAGATAAAAAAACTTATTATTTCAAAAGAGAGATTTTAAATTTTGATAGTTTGTTAATAATTTTAACATTAAATAAACTCTTTATACTAAAAAAATAAACCTTTCTGCAAACTACTAACTGCTATAATAATTTTTCAAGGAATAAAATGAAAATATTATTTATGCAGCTACTTTTTTTATTATTTTTTTCTATTCAAGCAATTGCAAAGCCTCTTATTCTTACAAAAGAGGAAAAGGAGTTTATAAAAACCAATCCTGTAGTAAAAGTTGGCTTAATGCCTGATTTTACGCCATTTTCATATTATATAAAAAATACACCCGTTGGATTTGAACATGATTTATTGAAAATAATATCTGAAAAAACTGGTTTACAGTTTGAAAAATCCTTTGGTAAGTGGACCAATATCTATACTGCTTTCAAAAATAAAGAAGTTGATATGATAACTAGTATTTCATATAAAAGATATAGAGAACCTTTTACTACTTTTACAAGCTCTTATTATGATATACCAATTATGATATTTGTAAAAGATGATTTTGGTGAATACAAGGGACTAAAAAGTCTAAAAGGGAAAAAAGTTGGGGTTTTAAAAGATGTATTTTATATCAATGAACTTAAAAAATTAGGTTCTATGAATTTAGTATACTATGACAACTATGCAGATTTGACAAAAGATTTAGTTTTTGGAAAAATTGATGCTTTGATTCAAAATCTTACAAATATAAACTATCTAATAAAAAAGAATCTATATTCAAATTTGAAACTTGCTAGTGAATTAATCCTTCCTAATACAAAAAAAGAGGATCTAAGATTTGGGGTACAGCCTGAGAAACCCCTTTTAAGTTCTATTTTACAAAAAGCCCTTAACTCTATTACAGATAAACAAAAAGAGGCTTTAGTCAATAAATGGATAGGTTCCATAAAAGAGTATAGAGGAGGTCATATTGAACTTAATAAAGATGAGATAGCCTATCTTGATACAAAGATTATAAAATATTGTATAAATCCAGATGGCTTACCTTTTGAAGGACTTAATGAAGAGAGTGAACATATAGGTATGAGTTCAGACTATTATAATCTATTTGAAAAAATGTTATCTGCAAAATTCAAGCTTGTTAAAACAAAAAATTGGAACGAATCTATCACTTATATAAAAGAGAAAAAATGTGATATGTTGGCTCTTGGTATGGAAACACCACAAAGAAGAAAATATCTAAACTTCACAAGTAGTTATTTAGAAGTACCTTTAGTAGTAGCAACAAGGGTTGATGTGCCATTTATAAACCAAATATTAGATTTAGAAGGGGAAAAGATAGGTATTATCAAAGGTGATGCTTTTGTAAAAATACTTAGACAAAAATACCCCTCTTTAGATCTTGTAGAAGTAGAAGATATCAATGAAGGTCTAGACAAAGTCAAAGATGGTAAACTATTTGCATATATTGATACCTTAGCTAGTATAGGATATGAATTTCAGCAAAAATATTTTGGGGAACTAAAAATTGCTGGGAAAATATCTGAAAACTTAAAACTATCAATTGCTGTAATAAAAGAGGATAAGAGTTTATTAAATATTTTACAGAAAGCTATTAATAATATCACAAATGAGATGCATAGAGAGATTTTCAATAAATGGGTTCCTATAAAATACCAAAAAGGTACAGACTATACTTTTGTTTGGAAGATTGCAATAGCTACAATATTTTTTATCATCCTTATTTTATATTGGAATATCAAGATAATAAAAGCAAACAACCTATTAAAAAAAGCAAAAAAAGATATTGAAGATAAAAATATAGAGTTAAAAAAACTCTCTATAACTGATAAATTAACAAACCTTTATAATAGACGAAAAATAGAAGAGTTATTAGAAATTGAAATAAATAGAAGTGAAAGATTTAACCACCCTTTTGGATTAGCAATTGTTGATATTGATAACTTTAAAGATGTTAATGACACATATGGGCACCAAATAGGAGATAAAATACTAATAGAGATATCAAGTATATTAAAAAACAATCTAAGAAAAACAGATTTTGTTGGTCGATTTGGAGGAGAAGAGTTTGTAATAATCTGTCCAGAATCAGATTTAGAAAGTGTAAGTTCTTTAATGGAAACCTTTAGAAAAAAGATTGCAAACTATGATTTTACAAAAATAAAAAATAAAACAGCAAGTTTCGGGGTAACTATCTCAAAAAAAGGTGATGACATAGAATCAATTTTACAAAGAGCAGATATAGCACTTTATCAAGCTAAAAATGATGGTAGAAATAAAGTTGTAGTAAAAGATGATTAAAAAAAATTAATCTCTTTTACTCTTTATAAACTGCTTTTTATAGTTTTCTTCTAAAGATGTTTTATCTTTATAATCTATTATATCACCAATTTCAATCTCTATTTTTAAACCTTTAGTTCTATTTTTAATAGCATCTTCTAAAACCTCATTTGCATTTGATTTTATATATACAGGCAAAATTGGCAATCTATTTTTTAAAGCAATAAGTCTAGAACCCTCTTTAAAAGCAGATAGAGCAGTATTGTCTTTATTTCTAGTTCCTTCTGGAAAAATATATAAAGAATCTCCTTGTTTTACCACCTCTTTCGTATTTTTAAAAAATGGTGCCATATTTGATGCATCTCTATCTAATAAAACAGTTCCAGCATTTTTAGTAAAGGTTCCAAAGAAAAAAGAGTTATACAACTCTTTTTTTGCAACCCAAAAACCATTGATTTTACTATTTTCTAAAGCAAGTTCAATAATCAAAGGATCTATTATACTTCTATGATTTGATACTAATAAATACTGCCCATCTTGGGGTAATTTTTCTTTATTTGTAATATCAACACTAATATTTAATTTTTTTAATAGTAGTTTGGCATATTCCAATCGTAAATCAAATACTTCTTGAGGATTTTTAACTTTTTTTAGCTTGAATCCATATTTATTTGTAAGGTATGTGGCATAAATAGCTATGCTTATTTGTTTGAAGTTCACTACTCTCCTAATATTTTTTCGTATTGTATCTAATTGAACTTATGTTGAGAGTTGTTTAATACTTATATTAAAAATTTTAAGATGAATTAAATTCTTTGATAATTTGAACTTATTTATATATAAGTATTATTAAAGATACTATGTATGGTAATAAAGGCCAATGAAGTTAAAACAAAAGAGGTATAACTTTTTGGAAAACTTCTTGAGAAAGTTATGAACTAACTATAAATGTAAGAGGTAAAAGTAAGACCTGTGATTACACTTTCATTGAAAAGAAGACACCAACAAAGTTGTTAAAGGCAAAGTTTCCTTTCCTTTAGTTTTTGAAAAACTTGTCTCTAATATAAAGTATCATATGCAAATCTAAAAACATATTTTAATAACTTAATTTCTTAATTATAGAGAATATTTCAATTCAATTTTTTTGGGAATAAAGAAAGAAAACTATCCCCAATAATATAAAGAAAAAAGAAAAAATCAAACGCTTATAATCATAATTTTCTTTTACATCAATTTTATTTTCTATTTGTAAAGATTCTTCATTAATATCTATTTTTTCTTTAAAAAAAAGTTCTTTAATACCTACATACAAACCAAAACAAATCATAATTAAAAAAATAAATACAGCTGGTGTATGAAATAATGCAACTTTAAAATAAAAATATATATCGTATATTTTGTCAATAACCCAAGTTAATCCATTTACTTTATCTTTTAGATGATACATTATTTTAATTCCTTTTTTTTAAATAACTAATTTTATTCAAGTTCAAGGCAGATAGAATTTTTTGGGCGGAGCATACTAGAAGTATGTGACAACTAAAAAATTCGTATCGAACGCAGAAATTGGATAAAAGTAGTTATTTTACTTCGCAAGGCTTTGTCCAGCTAGGAATCCTGATGCCCACGCAAACTGCAAATTATAACCACCCCTATTCCCAACGACATCCAAAACCTCTCCGGCTAAATACAAGCCTCTACACTTTTTACTCTCAAAAGTTTTACTATCTACCTCATCGGTTCTAATACCTCCACCACTAGCTTCTGCATGTTTAAAACCTTGGGTATCTGTGATTTTCATTCTCCAATTTGTAATTACATTTACCAAAGCTCTTATTTGTTTGGCATTTATATCTTTTGCTTTACTTTGTTTATCTATTTTACAAATATCTAGAAGTATTGGTGCTAGTTTATTGGATACTATTCCAACTAGTAGTTCAATAGCTTTTTGCTCAGGTAGGGTCTTAAACTGTGATTCGCACATCCCTAATACTTCATTTCTACTTTTTGTTGGGAAAAGATTTATTGATATTTGTACATCTTGATATAAAGATAAAGGGTATACTGCATATTGAGAGATATCAAGTATTGCAAAACCTGATACTCCGTATTTTGTAAATAACACATCCCCTTTTATTTCACACTCTTTTTGCCCATCTATAAAAAGTGACACAGCTGATTCTTTTTTCACCCCTTGGATTTTACTATTGTGTTCAAAATCTGTGTGAAGCCCTACTAAAGAGGGATATGTCAGATTAAAACTATGTTCAAATTTACAAGCCATACTCATCCCATCTTCGCTTGCTCCTAATTGGGGTGCCGCACTAAGTCCTGAACTTATTACAACCTTGTCATAATCTTTGTATTCATCACTTTCACTTTTTAATATAAACTTCCCATTTTGTTTTTCTATATCATTTATTTTTGTATTAAGTATTAGATTTATTTCTAAGCTTTTTAGTGTATTTTCAAGTAGTGTTACCACTGATTTTGCCTCATTTGAAAGGGGATAAACTTTTCCATCTTCTTTTATATCAAGCAATAAACCTATAGATTTACAAAAGTTTTCAAAAGCCTTGAAATCAAACTGATTTAGCGCATATTTTACAAATGAGGGATTCTCACCTATAAAGTTTTCTTGGGTGCAATTTGTATTAGAGATATTACATCTTCCATTTCCACTTGCAAGGATTTTTTTACCTATGCCATTGTTGATATCATAAATATCAATATTTAAACTTTTATTTAATCTTTTTGCACTAATAGCCGACATAATGCCAGCTGCCCCTGCTCCTATAATTGCTATCTTCAAATAAATCCTTCTTAAAAAGTAATTTAATTATACAATATTTTTATTTTGGTACACATATTGCAAATAAGAGTAATTATGTCTTATTAAGGAAATGTATGAACCCTCAAAGTACAAAAAGAGCAATTGAACACCTAACAAAACGAAAAGTACCAATATTTTTGTGGGGACCTCCAGGGATTGGAAAGTCTTCAATAGTTGCACAAATAGCAAAAGAGCAAGGGATAGCTTGTATAGATTTACGGCTTTCACTTCTTGATCCCACAGACTTAAGGGGAATCCCTTTTTTTAATACAAAAGATAACTCAGCTGTTTGGGCACCTGCCTCATTTTTACCAGATGGAAGTGAAGAAAAAGGGATTTTATTTTTAGATGAACTAAATACAGCAGCTCCAATGGTTCAAGCCTCAGCTTACCAGCTTATTTTGGATAGAAAAATTGGTGAATATACCCTTCCTGATGGTTGGTCTATAGTAGCAGCTGGTAATAGGGAAAGTGATAGAGGTGTAGTTTTTAGAATGGCTTCACCCCTTGCAAATAGATTTGTTCACTTATCTATGGAGGTTAGTGTTGATGATTGGAAAGAGTGGGCTAAAAGTTCTGGTATTGATACAAGTATTATTGCTTTTATCTCTTATAGACCCGATGCATTATTTAATTTCAATACTCAAAATGAGGAAAAATCTTTTGCAACACCAAGAACCTGGCAATATGTAAATGAGATTTTATTATCAACACCCGATGAAGATCTACTTTTAACTATGATTAGTGGAGCTATTGGGGAGGAGTTGGCAGCTTCATTTTTAGGATTTAAAGCTGTTGAAAAGTCATTACCTAAAATAGATGATATTTTAGAGGGGACAACAACAGAAGTTCCAAGGGAAACCTCATCATTACATATTTTATGTACAGCTTTAACTATGAGAATAACAAGTGAGAGTTCAGGAGCTGAGATAAACAATCTTCTAGGATATACCCTTAATCTTCCAGGAGAATTTGCAGTTATGATAATCCAAGATTTAAGACAAAGAAATATTGAGTTAGATTATCTAAAAAATTGGCCTTTATGGATGAAAAATTTCAATAAGTTGTTACACTAAAATATGGATGCAAATACTCTTTTAATAAAAGCAAAAAGTCAATTAACTTCAAAGCAACCCTACTTTGGGATATTAGCTTCTAGATTAAAACATGAAGAAGATGAGAAAATAAGGTTTTATGCAAGTAATGGAATTAGGTTTAAATATAATCCTGATTTTATCTTATCTTGCAGTATTGATGAACTTATCTTTATCCTTACAAATTGTGTTATGCACCATATCCTATCACATCAACAAAGAAAACTAAAAAGAAAAGGTCTTCTTTGGCAAGTGGCTACTGATTTTGCCATAAACGCAATTTTACATAAAAGTGGTTTCAAAATACCAAAGGGTGCTAATTATAATAAAGATTTTAAAAATATGTATGCAGAAGAGATATACGATATCTTAAAAGAGCAATATGAGGTAAAAGGAACTGATGCCTTTGAAGATAATGCTTCAATGTTAGATGGCTTAATAGAAAAGAGTGGTGAAAAATTTGCAAATTTAAATAAAATTGATGAAAGCTTAGATGAAGATGATGAATCCCAATGGGAATATGCAGCCTCTTTAGCAAAAGAGGTAGCCCAAAGGAAAAGTTCAGTTCCCTTAGGACTGGAAAGACTTGCAAAAAAGCTAAAAGCTAAAGATATTGATTGGAAATTTGAACTATATAATGCAATCAACCGTCACATGAGAAACAACTATGCTTTTATGCCCCCAAACAAAAAACATATTTATAGAGGAATTGCTTTGCCAAGTCTTACTAGTGATACTCTAAGTTTAGTTGTTGTAATTGATACCTCAGGAAGTATAAATGATGAACTCTTAGGCTCTTTTATTGAAGAGTTTAAAACTATCATGCAAAACTTTCCAGCTGTTGCAATTGAACTAATAACTGCTGATGCAAAGGTACAAGGTCACTTTAGTTTTCAAGGGGGAGATAAAATGGATTTCCCCATAAAAGGTGGAGGAGGTACTGATTATCGTCCCGTATTTGAATATGTTGAATCAAATCTTCCTATGAGTTCTATGCTTTTATATTTTACAGATGGGGATGGAATATTTCCAAGAATTCCACCACCCTATGAAGTATTATGGGCGTTGTCTCAAAATAAAAATAAAATTCCTTTTGGAAGGTCTATAGTTATCTTCTAATTTTATCTTTTTATCAAGCATTTAAAGCTATTATATTACACAAATAAACTCATCAAAAGATTAATTAAATGAATTTTTTTATTAAGTTATTTTTTATACTAATTCTTAGTGTATATGCTTACTCAAATCCTCTTAAAAAAGTAACCCTACAACTTCAATGGAAATACCAATTTCAATTTGCTGGATATATTATGGCAAAAGAAAAAGGGTTCTACAAAGACGTAGGTCTGGATGTCACCATAAAAGAGTGGAACAAAAATGTTAATATGGTAGATGATGTTATAAGTGGCAAAGCTCAATACTCAATAGTAAGACCATCTGCCTTAATAGATATTTCAAAAGGTAAACAAATAATATTACTATCTGCTATATTTCAATCCTCTCCACTCATTATATTATCAAATAAAGATTCTGGGATAAAAAATATAAAAGATTTTGAAAATAAGAGACTCATGACCACAGGTGATTTAAGCAATGATGTTTCACTTATGGCAATGATGATGTCACAAGGTCTAAATGTAAAAAATGTCACAATGACAGATCCAACTTTTAATGTAAAAGATTTATTAGATGGAAAAGCTGACCTACTAGCAGCTTATATCTCAAACGAACCCTATTTATTAAAAGAGCTTGGTGGAGAACCAATAATTTTCAATCCAAAGGATTTTGGATTTGATTTTTATAATGATATTTTAGTCACTAGTAAAAATTATTTAGATAAAAATAGTTTAGAAGTGAAAAAATTTAAAGAAGCTACGCTAAAAGGTTGGGAGTATGCTTTTTCAAATATACAAGAATCTATAAACACCATTTTAGAAAAATACAATACACAACACAAAACTAAAGAAGCTCTACTTTACGAAGCAAAAGAATTAAAAAAACTCTCATTTTATAAAACAGAAAATATTGGCAAATTAGAACTAAATAAACTAGAAAGAATCTATGATATCTATAGAATATTAGGTCTAGTTCAAAAAAATATCAATCTTGAAGAGTATTTATATAAAGATATCAAAAAGAAGTTTACAAAGGATGAACTAAAATATTTAAAAAATAAAAAATATATTACTATGTGCATAGACCCTGCATGGATGCCCTTTGAAAAGTTTGAAAAAGGTAAACATGAAGGGTTAACTGCCGAATACTTTAAACTCTTTAGTGAAGAGATAGGAATCAATTTTCAAGTAATCCCAACAAAAACTTGGAAAGAATCCTTGCAAAAAGCAAAACAAAGAGAGTGTGATATCATCTCTTTAGCAATACCAACAAAAGAAAGAAAGAAGTATCTGGGATTTACCTCTGCTTATATAAAAACCCCTTTAGTAGTAGTAACAAATTTAGATGTATCTTTTATCAACGATATCTCAAATCTAAAAAATAAAAAAGTTGGTATTCCAAAAGCTTATAATTTTGCTCAAATTTTAAAAACAAAATACCCCTATTTAAACCTAATAGAGGTTGAAAATGATAAAGATGGTTTAGAAAAAGTTAAAGATAATGAACTTTTTGCATATATAGGTAGTTTGGCAACCATAGAGTATATATTCCAAAAGGAGTATTTTGATGAATTAAAAATAGCAGGAAAACTAAATGAAATTTGGGAATTGGGTATTGCTGTTAGAAATGATGACCCAATACTATTTAATATCTTAGAAAAAACAGTTAAAAGTTTAAATAATAAACAAAGTGAATCTATAGTTGAAAACTGGAAATCACTAAACTATCAAAAAGTAACTGACTACACATTAGTGATGCAAATCTTGATTATAGTTTTTATTTTAGCTTTATTTGCTTTTTATAAACAGTTTCTTTTAAAAAAATCATTAAAAGAGTTTAATGAATTATTTAATGCAACTTTAGAGGGTATAATAATAACAAAAGATGGGATATGTATAGATTCAAATAAAAGTGGTCTTGAACTTTTGGGCTTGAAATCTAAAGATGAGATAATAAATAGGTCTATATTTGACTTTGTTTCTACAGAATCAAAAAAAACCATATTAAACAATCTTTATAATAAAAATTCTGAGCCATACGAAGTTGTTTTAATGAAAAATGACGGTACAAAATTTGTCTCTTTAGTAAGGGGTTATATTTTAGAAAAAAGAAATGTAAGAATCTCTAGTTTTATTGATATAACAAAACTAAAAAATCAAGAAAAACTCTTGGTTGAACAATCAAAAATGATGGCCTTAGGGGAGATGCTTTCAAATATCGCCCACCAGTGGAGACAACCTTTAGCAGCTATTAGTGCTGCTTCAACTGGAATGAAACTACAAAAAGAACATGATATGTTAAATGATGAGCAGTTTTTTGAAGCTTGCAATACCATAAATAACTACTCTCAATATCTCTCAAAAACAATTGATGATTTTAAAAACTACGCCAAAGGTGATACCAGTCAAATTAAATTCAACCTAAAAAAAGATACAAAAAGTTTTTTAGCTTTAGTTGATTCTTTTATAAAAAAGAACAATTTAGATATTAAACTTATCTCAGAAGATAATATAGAGATTTTAGGATATCCAAATCAACTAATCCAATGTATGATCAATCTATTTTATAATTCAAATGATGTTTTATTAAATCTTCCCCACGATGAAAGATATATAGAAATAACACAAAAAGAAGAAGATGGCTTTGCAATTATTGAGTTTAAAGATAATGGAGGAGGAATCTCTCCACAAATAAAAGATAAAATTTTCGAACCATATTTCACAACCAAACATCAAAGTCAAGGAACAGGACTAGGTCTTCACATGTCATATAATCTTATAGTAAATAGTATGAAAGGTTCAATCAGTGTTGATAATGTAAACTTTACCTATAAAGGAAAGAATTATACGGGAGCATTATTTAAAGTTGTTATTCCAATAAATCAATAAAAAATAGCTAACCAAATTGTTGTTTTACTCTCACTTGTATATGCAACTCTGTGTTTAACATGGGCTTTTATATCTAAATAATCTCCTGTTTTTAATTTTATCTCTTTGATATCATTATTTTCAATAACTTCCAAAATAGCATCCCCTTGTAAAAGTAGAATAAATTCATTCTCTTTTTGGTCATACCAAAAATTTTCTAAAGATTTTTGACCATTTGAAACAATTTTTTCTATTCTTATATTCTCATTTTTAAAAATTTCAAAAAATTTTTCATTCTCTTTATCTATTGGTAAAGAATCAAATATATTTAATTTTTCTATCATCTAATTTATCCTAAAATTGTTTATTCAAGGGCATTATAACTTAGGTTTTCTTAATTAAAATATTAATGTCAATTAATTTAATCAACATTCCAATAACCTACTATTTTAAAGCATATTAACATAATCACTATTAAAATACTTGACATTGTAAAAAAAATATTATACAATTTCATATAATTTAATTTTACATAAGGAATGTATATGCAAAAAGATACAATAGCAATTCACGCAGGATACGATAAAAAAGAGGGTTTTGGAACAATGTCAGTTCCTATTACACAAACTACTGCTTATGCTTTTAGAGATGCAGAGCACGCTGCAAACTTATTTGCATTAAAAGAGTTAGGACCAATCTATACAAGACTTACTAATCCTACAACAGATGTATTAGAGCAAAGATATGCTCAACTTGAAGGTGGAGCAGCTGGTATTTGTACAGCAAGTGGACAAGCTGCAATTTTTTATGCAATCGCAAATGTTGCAGAAGCTGGAGATAATATCATTATCTCAGATAAACTTTATGGTGGTGCAATTACCCTATTAACACATACAATTAAAAGATTTGGTATTAAAGCAAAAGTATTTAAAAGTGCAGATGCTTCAAACTTAGAAGAGCAAATTGATGAAAATACAAAAGCTATCTTCTTTGAATCATTATCAAATCCACAAATTGCAATTGCAGATGTGGAAGCTATAGTTAAAATAGCAAAAAAACATGGTGTATTGACTATATGTGATAATACAGTTGCAACAGCAGCCTTATTTAATCCAATCTCATGGGGAGTAGATATTGTAGTTCACTCAACTTCTAAATACACAAATGGTCAAGGTACAGCTGTAGGTGGAATTGTAATAGAAAGAGATGGTTTAGCTGAATTCTTTAAAGAGAATTCAAAAAGATATTATCACTTTTGTGAACCTGATGAATCATACCATGGATTAGTTTATACAGATGTTCCTTTACCAAATTTTTGTCTAAGAATTAGACTAAATCTTTTAAGAGATATTGGAGCAACTCAATCACCATTAAACTCTTGGCTTTTAATTCAAGGTTTAGAAACTTTATCTATTAGAGTTGAAAAACACTCAAGTACTTCTTTAGAAGTAGCAAAATATCTTGAATCAAACCCAAAAGTTAAATCAGTTAACTATCCAGGTCTTAAGTCAAATGACAACTATGAAAAAGCACAAAAGTATTTCAAAGATGGTAAAGCTTCAGGACTTATCTCTTTTGAAGTAGAAGATTACGATACAGCAAAAGCGATTATTGACAAAGCAAAACTATTTAGTGTAGTTGTAAATATTGGAGATTCAAAATCTTTAATAGTACACCCTGCTTCAACAACACACTCACAATTAAGTGAAGAGGGATTAAAAGAAGCTGGAGTTAATCCAACTACTATTAGGTTATCTATTGGATTAGAAGATTCAAAAGATTTGATTGAAGATTTAGAACAAGCATTAAGTTAAGGTATTATTATGCCTTTGATATCAACAAAAGGTGTATATGGTTTAACTGCCATGTATGAATTAAGTAAGCATGATGAAGATACTCCCATGCAAATTAGGGAAATATCTTCAAATGCAAATATACCTCAAAATTATCTTGAGCAACTACTGAGTAAACTAAGACGAGCTGATTTAGTTAAAAGTATTAGAGGAGCAAAAGGTGGGTATATATTAGCAAAAAAACCAGAGCAGATATCTGTAAAAGATATTTTAGTTGCATTAGAAGGTGATTTGAAAATCATTGATAATAAAACTGAAAATCCTATTTTGAATATCTTCTTTGATGATGCTAAAAGAGGTATGAAGGATATCTTCGATATCAATCTATCAAAACTAGATGAATATCAAGATAAATATAACGAATTTTTACACTATAGTATATAAAGGAAATAAAATGAAATTTGCACAAAATGTTACAGAGTTAATTGGAAATACGCCATTAGTTAAGCTTCAAAAAGCTAGTGAAAGAGCAGGAGCAACAATATTAGGAAAATGTGAGTTTATGAACCCTACTCATTCAGTAAAAGATAGAATTGGGACAAATATGATTAAATCAGCTTTAGAAAAAGGTTTAATCAATGAAGATACAGTTGTATTTGAGCCAACAAGTGGTAATACAGGGATTGCCTTAGCTTCTGTTTGTGCAGGTCTTGGAATAAAACTTACACTTACAATGCCTTCTTCAATGAGTATCGAAAGAAGAAAACTTCTAAAAGCACTTGGAGCTGAACTTGTTTTAACAGAACCAGAAAAAGGTATGAAAGGTGCAGTTGATAAAGCAAATGAATTAGCAGAACAAACACCTAACTCTTTTGTTCCTCAACAATTTGCAAATGAAGCAAATCCAGAGATTCATAGACAAACAACAGCAAAAGAGATTTTAGCTGATACTGATGGAAAAATTGACATCTTAGTTGCAGCAATTGGAACAGGTGGAACTATTACAGGTACGGGTGAAATTTTAAAAGCACACAATCCAGATATTCAAGTGATTGCAGTTGAACCAGAAGCATCACCTGTATTGAGTGGTGGGAAACCAGGACCTCATAGAATTCAAGGTATTGGAGCTGGATTTGTTCCAGATATTTTAAATACTGAAGTTTATGATGAAGTTGTTCAAGTATCAAATGAAGACGCAATAGCAACTTCAAGAAAACTTGCAAATCAAGAGGGACTACTTGTTGGTGTTTCAGCAGGTGCAAATGTGTTTATTGCAGAAAAAATAGCTTCTAAACCAGAAAACAAAGGGAAAGTTATAGTTACTATTCTTTGTGATACAGGGGAAAGATACTTAAGTTCTGGTTTATACGACGATGAGTAGGAATACTCATCTTAGTATAAATGATTAGAATGAGGGACAAAAATGGCGGAAAAGGCATATAGATCTGTTGCTAAAACAGTATCATGGAGAACAGTAGGAACCTTAGACACAATGATAATCTCATATTTAGTAACAGGCAACCTAATTATGGCTGCTTCAATTGGTTCTATTGAAGTTGTTACAAAAATGATTTTATATTATTTTCATGAAAGAGCTTGGAATAAAATCTCTTTTGGAAAAGTAAAAGAACCAGATTATCAGATTTAAGGTAGATAATGGATATTGAAGATTTAAATAAAAAATTTAAAAATACAAATGCTCAAGATATTTTAAAATATTTTTTAACTGAGTATAAACAAGAAGCAGCACTTTCAAGTAGCTTGGGTGCTGAAGATCAAGTTTTGACAGATATGATTTTGAAAATAGATAAAAATGCAAACATATTTACACTAGATACGGGAAGATTACATCCAGAAACCTATAATGTTATGGATGCAACAAATTTAAAATATGGTATTAAACTAGAGATATTTTTCCCACTAAATGAAGATGTAGAAAAACTATATAAACTTCAAGGGGTAAATGGACACTTTGAAAGTATTGATAATAGAAAAAGATGTTGTAATATTAGAAAAATTGAGCCTTTAAAAAGAGCATTAAAACCTCTAAAGGTTTGGATTACAGGACTAAGAGCAGCTCAAAGTGTAACAAGAGTTGATATGCCAGTAATTGAATACGATGAAAATTTCCATGTAATAAAAGTAAACCCTTTAATTAATTGGAGTGAAGAAGATGTATGGAAATATATAAAAGAAAACAAAGTCCCATACAATAAACTTCATGACCTTGGGTTTCCAAGTATTGGATGTGCACCCTGTACAAGGGCTGTAAAAGAAGGTGAAGATATTAGAAGTGGAAGATGGTGGTGGGAGAACCCAGAACATAAAGAGTGTGGATTACACGCAAAATAGATGAATCAAACTTTTAATTTGAAAGAATCTAAAAAAATATTTAAATACAATTAATGGAGAGATTATGATAAGTAAGGAAAGACTTACCCATTTAAAACAGCTAGAAGCAGAATCAATACATATAATGAGAGAAGTAATAGCAGAGTTTCAAAACCCAGCAATGCTGTACTCAGTAGGAAAAGATTCTTCTGTAATGCTACATATTTTACAAAAAGCTTTTTATCCAGCACCTCCACCACTTCCATTAGTACATGTTGATACAACTTGGAAGTTTAAAGAGATGATAGAGTTTCGTGATAGACGGGCAAAAGAGGTTGGAATGGAACTTATTGTTTATTCTAATCCAAAAGGTTTAGAGATGAATATCTCCCCTTTTACTCATGGAAGTGCTGTTCATACTGATATTATGAAAACAGAAGGTCTAAAACAGATGCTAGATATGCAAAAATTTGATGCAGTATTTGGTGGAGCAAGAAGGGATGAAGAGAAATCTCGTGCAAAAGAGAGAATCTACTCTTTTAGAGATGAAAACCATAGATGGGATCCAAAAAACCAAAGACCAGAGTTATGGAATATATATAATGGAAGACACACAAAAGGTGAATCTATTAGAGTTTTTCCAATATCAAACTGGACAGAACTTGATATTTGGCAATATATCTATTTAGAAAAGATTCCTATTCCTGATTTATACTTCTCAAAAGAGCGTGAAGTAGTAGAATATATGGGTACAAAAATCATGGTTGATGATGATAGAATGCCTGAAGAATTACGAAAAACTGCTAAAAAAGAGAAAGTGAGATTTAGAACACTTGGTTGTTATCCCTTAACAGGTGCAGTAAATAGTGAAGCAACAACACTCCCTGAGATTATTCAAGAGATGTTGATTTGTACAACTAGTGAGAGACAAGGAAGACTTATAGATAGTGATGGTGAAGCATCAATGGAGAAGAAAAAACAAGAGGGGTATTTTTAGTCAATAGTCGATGGTCTATAGTCAATAGAAATACTATGGACAATTGACTATTGTTATTAACTAAGGAATAATAATATGAAATGTAAAAATTTAGATGTTTGGAAAAAATCAGCTGCTTTATCATCTGAAATCTATTTAGAACTTGCTAGTCTAAAAGATTATGGATTTAAAGATCAAATTACTAGAAGTGGATTGTCAATTCCTAGTAATATAGCTGAGGGCTTAGAAAGAATTTCAGACAAAGAAAAAATTAGATTCTTAGATATAGCAAGAGGCTCTTTAGCTGAAGCACAAACCCAAATCTATATAGGTATGAAGATAAAATATATAGATACAAACATTGGTAATAAATGGATAAAAGACCTAGAGGAAATAGGAAAAATGTTAACAGGATTAATTAATAGTATAAATAAAGAGGAAAAGAAATAATGGCAGTAAATCAATCGACTATCGACAATCGACTATCGACTATCGGTATAGAAGCATATTTAAAAGAACATGAAAATAAAGAGATACTAAGATTTATAACATGTGGTTCAGTTGATGATGGGAAAAGTACTCTAATAGGAAGATTACTTTATGATTCAAAAATGATTTTTGAAGACCAATTAGCTGCAATTGAAAAAGATAGTAAAAAAAGTGGAACCACTGGAGATAAAATTGACTTAGCACTTTTAGTTGATGGATTAGCTAGTGAGAGAGAACAAGGTATTACTATTGATGTTGCTTATAGATTCTTTTCAACTGAAAAAAGAAAATTTATCATAGCAGATACTCCAGGACATGAACAATACACAAGAAATATGGCAACGGGTGCTAGTACAGCTGATGTGGCTATTATCTTAATTGATGCAAGACAAGGGGTTTTAACACAAACAAAAAGACACTCTTTTATAGCTTCTCTTCTTGGGATTAAAAATCTTATTGTTGCTATAAATAAAATGGATTTGGTTGATTTTAGCAAAGATAGATTTGAAGAGATAAAAAAAGATTATGAAACAATTATTCCTAATCTTCCACATAATGAAGATATCAATTTTGAGTATATCCCAATCTCTGCATTAGATGGAGATAATATCCTTACAAATTCACCAAAATCAACTTGGTATAAAGGTCTTCCACTTATGGAATTATTAGATACTATTGATATTCATAAAACTGAAAATCATGATTTTAGATTACCAGTTCAATATGTATCAAGACCTCATCTAAACTTTAGAGGATTTTCTGGAACAATTGCAAGTGGAAGTATTAGTGTAGGTGATGAGATTACAATTTTACCTTCACGTAAAACTTCAGTTGTAAAATCTATTGTTTCAAATGAGATTAAAGATTTAAGACCAATAGGAAAAGATGAAACAGTTGAAACTATAGAAACAGCCTTTGCACCAATGGCTACAACTATTACACTAAAAGATGAGATAGATATCAGTAGAGGTGATATGATTGTAAAATCAAACTCTATCCCACAAGTATCAAATAAGCTTGAAGTGATGGTTGTTTGGATGGATGAGAAAAAACTTGAACTTAATAGTAACTATATTATTAAAAGAGCTACCTCTGTTATCAATGGTACATTTAAATCAATAGAGTATAAAAAAGAAGTAAATACATTTGAAGAGCTAGCAACTAACTCTTTAGAGCTAAATGATATTGCAAAATGTACTTTATCTTTAGATAGACAAATTGCAGTTGATCCTTATAATGAAAATAGACATACAGGAAGTTTTATTATCATAGATAGATATACAAACTCAACTGTTGGTGCTGGTATGATTATAGATAGTGTTCAGAGTTCAGAAGAGACTGTTCCACAAAAAGAATATACACAAGCTGAGATTGCATTAAATGCTTATATTAGAGAAAACTTCCCTGAGTGGGGTTGTAAAGAGATTTTAGGATAATTTATATGGCAAAAGAAACAAATGCTCAAAGAGTTGAGCGTATAAAAATAGAAAAAGATGGTCTTGATGTACTTCAAGACATCTATCGATATGCAATAACAGGTGAAGAGGTAGACCCTGAAGATATAGATAGATTTAAATGGTATGGAATGTATACTCAAAATAGAAATCTACAAGATGAGAATGACCCAACTTTATATTTTATGCTTAGGGTAAAACTTGAAGGGGGCTTGTTAAATTTAGAGCAACTAAAAGTTATAGAACAAATCAGTGAAACCTATGCAAGGGGAACAGCTGATTTTACAACAAGACAAGATATACAGTTTCATTATATAAGAGTTGTAGATTTGCCTGAAATATTTAGACTTTTAGACACAGTAAAACTATGTTCAATCTTTGCAGCGGGTGATGTTCCTAGAAATGTTGTATCATGTCCAGTAAATGGAATAGACCATGATGAAATTACAGATACTACAGATATTGTTGAGAAACTAAATGCAGTCTTTAAAGGTAATAAAAACTTCTCAAATCTTCCAAGAAAATATAAAGTTGGGGTAAATGGTTGCTGTAAAAACTGTATGAACCATGAGATGCAAGACTTAAGTTTCAATGCAGTAAAACAAGAGAATGGAAGAATTCAATACGCAGTTAGTGTTGGTGGTGGTTTAGCTTCAAATAAACAAATCGCAAAACATATTGGGTATGTTGCACCATCACAAGTTGTTCCATTGGCAAAAGCTGTTACAAAAATATATAAAGAAGATGGTCTTAGAGTAAACAGAAGAAAAGCTAGACTTGGACACCTAATCGATGCTTGGGGAATTGAAAAATTTGTAGAAACACTACAATCAAACCTTAGCTTTAGAATCAAAGAACCAAAAGAGTTAGAATACACAAACTCAAAACAAAGGGAACATTTTGGTATCCACGAGAGTAAAGAAAAAGGCAAAAGTTATATTGGTTGTGCCTTAAATAGTGGGAGTATAGGAGCTAAAGGCTTAAAAAACCTAATAACACTATTAGAAAAATATGAAGCAAGTAAGATAAAAGCAACTGTTACACAAAATATCATTATCCTTGATGTACCAACAACAAAGGCACAAAAACTAGCAGAGGAATTGGAAGATATTGGAATCAGTGCTTTCCCATCAAATTTTAAAGCTAGAACGCAAGCTTGTACTGGATTAAATTTTTGTAAATTTGCAATAAGTGAAACAAAAGGAACTGCAAAAAGTTTAGTTGAACATCTTGAAGCAAAATTTCCAGATTTTGACCAACGTGTAAGTATAAGTGTAAATGGTTGTCCTAACTCTTGTGCCCATCCACATATTGTTGATATAGGACTTATTGGTACAAAGATTAAAAAAGATGGAGAGACTGTGCCAGCATTTGAGCTACTTGTTGGTGGTTTTTTACAAGGAGTTGATTCCCAATTCAATAAAAAAACTTCAATAAAATTCGCCCAAGAAGATGTAAATGAAAATATTGAGAATTTAATCTCTGAATATCAAGATTCTAATTTCGAAAATCTTAGGGATTTTTTACTAACAAAAGCAAAATAAATAAAAGGGAAATATATTTTCCCTTTTTATTAATATTATATATAATAAAAATAAGCTAAAATTATAAAATGAAAAAAGATATATTTAGACCATTTTTTGATAAAAATACAAATAAACTTGACTTTATACGATATAACACTATTGGTAAAAAAAAGAAAGAGTATTTTGACTATACAGCTTCAGGACTTGCATTTAGACAAGTAGAAAATAGAATGAGAGATGTATTAGAAACCTATGCTAATACCCACTCAAAAGAATCATCTATGGCAAATATAACAAACTCATATTATGAAGAATCAATTGAATCTTTAAAAAACTCTTTAGAAATATCAGATGATTTTGCACTTATACCAACTGGTTGTGGAGCAACTGGTGCTATAAAAAAATTTCAAGAACTAATTGGTGTATATATTCCACCTGCAACTGTTAAAAGATATGGAATAAGCGTTGCTAAAAAAAAGCTACCTTTAGTAATCATTGGTC
Organism: Halarcobacter azotofixans (SeqCode); assembly: GCA_048571215.1. Classification (GTDB taxonomy): domain Bacteria; phylum Campylobacterota; class Campylobacteria; order Campylobacterales; family Arcobacteraceae; genus Halarcobacter; species Halarcobacter azotofixans. The sequence continues at coordinate 3,263,453 of CP182352.1, read as the reverse complement.
CATATGAGCACCACTCAAATGAGGTTAGTTATAGAGAGGCTATTTGTGAGGTACAAAGGATAAAACTAACAGCAGATGGACTTATTGACTTAAGACAACTAAAAGAGCTACTACAAGAGAATCGTCATCGAGAGATAATAGGATGTTTTTGTATAGCTTCAAATGTAACAGGAATCATAACTTGTTATAAAGAGATATCAAATCTTCTTAGAAAATATAAAGCCTTAGTTTGTTTTGATGCTGCTGCTAGTTCTCCATATATGAATGTAGATTGTAACTATTATGATGCTTTATTTCTATCTCCCCACAAACTTTTAGGGGGTCCTGGAAGTTGTGGACTTTTAGTTATAAAAAAAGATTTAGTTGATACTAGTTTAAGTCCAACTTTTGCTGGTGGAGGAACTGTAACCTATGTAAATAACTCTTCTCAAGAATATGAAGAGAATATTACAGCAAGGGAAACAGCAGGAACTCCTGGTATATTGCAACTAATCAGAGCAGCACTTGCCTATCAACTTAGAAATGAGTTTGGTTTTGATTTTATCTTAAAAAGAAAAGAGTCATTATATGAACACTTAATAAAAGAGCTTGAAAAACTTGATAATATCATTATTTACGGAAATAAAATATCTAAAAATATAGGTATAGTCTCTTTTAATATAACTAACATCAGCCCTTATAAAATCTGTGAAAACCTATCAAAAAATGGTGGTTATCAAACAAGAGCTGGTTGTTCTTGTGCTGGACCATATGGACATGATTTGCTTAATATGAAAAATAAAGATGAACTTGATGGAAAACCTGGATGGCTTAGACTTTCTGTTCACTATTCCCAAACAATTGAAGATATTGATAACTTAATTAATGCATTAAAAAAATCTATTAATATCTAGTTAAAACTCTTACTATATAATCACTTATGAAATTTTTTGTAATTATATTTTTAAGTGTTATGACACTTCTTACCTTACTAATTAGTAGACGATTTGTTAGAAAATTACACTTTTCTAATAAAATCAAACTATATATCAATATATTTTTAGTAGTAAATCTTCTAGGTATTGTTGGATATATGTACGCAAGATATAATCCAATAATGCCAAACTGGGCATATTTTTTGCTCTCTATTCCTATTGGTATAATTTTTCTGCTGTTTGTAGCAACTATTATTTATGAACTTGCCTCAAGAATATTAGAAAAAACTACCATAAATTCACAGAGAAGAGATTTCTTTAAAAAAAGTTTTGATATTGGTTCCGTATTAGTTGCCACATCTGTTAATGCAAAGGCTATGTACAATGCAAAACATGTGGAGCTAGAAAAAATAAAAGTAAAAATCAAAAAACTAAAAAAACCTTACTCTATAGTCCAATTAAGTGATGTACATATTGGTGGACTGATAGACCAAAAGTTTATAAAAAATCTAGTACAAAGAGTAAATGAGCTAAATCCTGATCTTATTGTTATCACAGGAGATTTAGTTGATACAAATATAAAATATGCGAAAGATGCTTTAAATAAATTAAAAAATCTAAAATCTACTTATGGAAGCTATTTTATAGTTGGGAACCATGAATATTTTCATGGAGTAGAATCTATAATAAAATATGTAAATACACTAAATATCAAAACCTTAGAGAATGAAAATATCTATATTGGAGAAAAAAATGAAGGGTTCTTTTTAGCAGGTGTTTATGATGTGATGGGATATAGAATGGAGGCTTATAAACCTGATTTGAATAAAGCCTTAAAAAATACACAAAATAACCCAATAATTCTTTTAGCCCATCAACCAAGATTTATAAATGAGATTGATAAAAAAGTTGACTTAATCTTAAGTGGACATACCCATGGAGGACAAATAGCCCCTTTCAATTTACTTGTAAGACTTCAACAACCCTATATAAAAGGTCTACATCAACACAATGAAGATACTCAAATCTATGTAAATAAAGGCACAGGATTTTGGGGACCACCTATGAGATTGGGTGCAAGTAGTGAGATAACTTACATAAGTTTACTTCCTGCGTAAAGAACATCAATTTATCTAAAAATGTCCCAGCAGTAGGGTTTAATTTTATATAGTCATTAATTTCTTTATAACAACTCTTCTATTTTGCTTGCAGGCATTGGCTTGCCAAAATAATATCCCTGCATCTCTTGGCAATCTTGATTTAGTAGAAACTTACATTGCTCTTGGGTTTCTACTCCCTCAGCGATTAGTTCCATCTTTAAACTCTTTGCAAGTCCTATAATAGCTTGAGTTATTGAAACATCATCTTCATTTTGAGGAACTCCTCGAACAAAAGATTGATCTATCTTTATCTTATTAAATGGTAAATGCTTCAAATACCCTAAACTTGAATAACCTGTTCCAAAATCATCAACAGAGAGTCTTATACCCTCTTCTCTTAGTTTTTCAAGTATTTTAACTATACGTTGGGTATCTCTTATTAGTGCACTTTCAGTGATTTCCAACTCTATACAATCTGCTGATAATCCAGAGTTTTTTACTATACTCATAACTTTATCGATAAAATCTGCTTGACGTAATTGTACTGCTGATACATTAACTGCCATAGTTAAACTAGGCAATCCTTTATCTTTCCATATTTTTGCTTGCTTACAAGCTTCTTTTAGAACCCAGTCTCCAATAGGATTAATCAAACCACTCTCTTCAGCTGCTGGGATAAATTGAACTGGGGAAATTTCTCCTTCCTTAGGATGGTTCCAACGAATCAATGCCTCAACACCAATTATCCGCCCACTAAATCCATCAACCTGAGGTTGATAATGCAGTACAAATTCATTATTAATAATAGCTTGTCTTAAGTTAGAGATCATATCAACACGATTAAGAACTTTAATATTCATCTCTTCATTAAAGAAATGATATTTACCCCCTCCATCTGCTTTGGATTGATACATTGCTGTATCAGCATTTTTAAGTAAAGTTATAACATCAGTACCATGTTGGGGATATATACTTATACCAATACTTGCTGAAATAACAAATTCATGTGCATCTACCAAAAAAGGTTTTTCAATAGCTTTAATTAAACGTTGAGCAGTATCAGATAGGGAAAAAGAATTTGGATACTCTTTTAACAAAATAACAAATTCATCACCCCCTTGACGACATATAATACTTTTATTATCAAGAATTTTTATTAAACGTTTTGCTACTTGAATTAAAAGCTTATCTCCCACTGTATGCCCAAGGGTATCATTAACATCTTTGAAATGATCTAAATCAAGAAAAAGAAGGGCAATCTTAATCTTCTCTTCTTGATTTTTTGTTAATGAATTCATATACTCTTCCAAAAAAGTACGATTTGGCAAATCAGTTAAAAAGTCATGTTCTGCTAAATACTGTATCTCTTGTAATGTTTTTTCATAAGCAGAGGTCATACGATTAGCAAGGGCTAAAGCAGAATCATAACTTCTTAACCAAACAACTATCCAGCCAATCAATACAAAAGCCAAAACAAATATACCTACAATACTCCATATAAGTTGTCTATTCCATTCAAATAATTGATCTTTTACAGTATGAGATACAATGATATAAAGGGGATATTGCCCCACCTTTCGAGCGATATAATAGCGTTCTGTACCATCTTCTTCTAAGTTAGAAGTATAACTTTTCTCTAAATCTTTACTTTTTACAAAATCACGCAAAATACTACTATCTATAGTTTTCCCTAATTGACTTTGCATTTGAGGTGAACTAGTAGCTATAATTTGAAGTTTATCATTAAATAAAGTAATATTATGATGCTTACTTAAATCTAAAGAAGCATAAATACTTTGAAAATATTCAGCACGTACAGCAGCCTGAATCAATCCAGCAAACTGTCCTTTTTCATTTACTATTGCACGACTTAGTGTTACTACCCAATTATGGGTAATACGAGCATATAATGGTTTTGATATCACTAATCCACCATAGGGATTATCACGATTACGTAAAAAATAGTCTCGATCACTGATGGTTGCAGAATGTAAAATACCACTGGCATCATAAATAAAATGTCCATATGCATTTGATACACGTAAACTTTGGGATTCCCCAATCAACGCAAGATGAGAAGCTAATATATTATTTATAACAGAAGGTTTTGGTCTAGATTCTTCTGACTTATTGGATAATTGTAATTGTACTGATAATAAAGCTGTATCAATTTTTTTTAATGTTGCTTCTGCATGACTAACAAGAATCTTCGATAAGCTTGATTGTTGCGCATAACCTGTTTGCAACTCTCGCTCTCTTGCATAATTTAGATTAAGAGAGACAAGAACTGTATAACTAACAAAAGCAAGTATCCCAAAGATAATAATTGCAATACGCCGTCCCAGTTTAGGATGAGAATATATTTGATTTTTAATGTTATCGTATTTTTCAATCATAAAACTTGACTCTTTTATATACTAAGTATAAGAATATATATCTATCTTTAATAAAACTAAATTCTTTACTTTTTTCTTGTTATCCATCTCCTAAAAAGTCTTCAGATATTCATAATATTAGAGAATTGAAGAACTTTACTACAACTTTAAATTTTATATTAAATAGACTTAATTCTAGGATAGGAACTATTTACTTTGATTTATATCAAGGAATTTATAAATAGATTATAATAAACTTTTGTTATGGAAATAAAAAAGTTCAATGAAGAAATAACTACCTTAAAAAAGTTTTTTGAGTTTTATTGTGATAGAAAACATACAAATCAAATAAATACGAAACTTACTTTGATATACAAAGATACAAACATATCTTTAAACTTGAAGCTATGTAAAGAGTGTTTAGAAAAAATAAACTATTCCTTTCAACGTCTCCAAGAGTGTTCCCACGAAATAAAACCAAAATGTAGAAAATGCCCCACCCCTTGCTATGAAAAAAAACAATGGAAAGAAACAGCAAAAATCATGAGATATAGTGGGATAAATCTAAAATTTTTGTCATTGAAAGATTTACTGGGATAGATTTTATATTAAAAAATTAAAAATCTTTTTTTATACATATATTTTGGTTCAAAACTTTTAATAAATACAAAATGAAATGAATTAAAAAGATTTGTAAAGAAGCATCTGGAGAGGTCGTCTACTCCCTCACTTCAAGCTAGCTTGAACGGGACGCATGGTGAAAAATCACATTCAGATGCTTTTAAAAAAAATTATAACACAAGATAATTTAAATGACAAAATTAAATACAAAAAATAAAATATTAGAAATTTTTAATAATTTTAAGGTCCAAAAGATTTATTAAAATAAAAAATGAATACACCAATAGATAAGGCTTGAGATGATATATTTCTAAATATATCATTAACAATAAAATCTTAAAAAAAAGCATATACTATTATTTAATACATCATATGTCTTGGTTCAAGTATGAAAAACCTGATTATATCAATGTAGATACAAAATTTCAATACATCATATGTTTTGGTTCAAGAAAGCATGGTAGCTATACTAAGAAATAAAAAAGAAATTTCAATACATTATACGTCTTGGTTCAAGTACCTTTTTTTTAGCCCATTCAGCATGAGTGAGCTTATTTCAATACATCATATGTCTTGGTTCAAGAATGACAACAAACAACTTATTAAAAGGTGCAATGATATTTCAATACATCATATGTCTTGGTTCAAGAAAACTGGTATTGTTAGTGTTTTTAGAGGCATTATATTTCAATACATCATATGTCTTGATTCAAGAAGGTTGGAAAATTAGTCAAAAATGTACGGTTAAATTTCAATATATCATATGTTTTGGTTCAAGTGCAGGTTGTGATAACAAAAAAATAGAAAGTTCTATTTCAATACATCATATGTTTTGGTTCAAGTGATTTAGAAATTGAAGAACATTATGGCAACTGTGATTTCAATACATTATATGTCTTGGTTCAAGAATCTTTTTAAACCTTGAAACCCCTCATACATTTATTTCAATACATTATATGTCTTGGTTCAAGTAGTCCTGAGTGTTATGGTTCTGATTCCTCTGTTTCATTTCAATACATTATATGTCTTGGTTCAAGGTTATTGTGCATGGGGATGATTATCAATCTATTGAGATTTCAATACATTATATGTCTTGGTTCAAGTTCGTGCTAGTTATGACAGCCGTTAACTTAGTTAATTTCAATACATTATATGTCTTGGTTCAAGGTATTCATTAATGTGAAATATCCAGATATTCCATTCTGATTTCAATACATTATATGTCTTGGTTCAAGAATATAGTAAATATAAAAGAGTAACTGGATTTTCGATTTCAATACATTATATGTCTTGGTTCAAGTTATTCAAACTCTTTCAATTGGTTTAACTATGTAATTTCAATACATTATATGTCTTGGTTCAAGTCAATGCTAACGGCTACTTAACGCTTAAACCAGAATTTCAATACATTATATGTCTTGGTTCAAGGGGAAGATATCTCATCTTCTAAGATGGGGTAGAGATATTTCAATACATTATATGTCTTGGTTCAAGTACAAATAAAACTATGTTTGTAATTTCTATAAGCGGATTTCAATACATTATATGTCTTGGTTCAAGTGGTAAATTAAATATCCCCCAGTCAATGCAATTTCATGATTTCAATACATTATATGTCTTGGTTCAAGCTCTTTATGATGATGGTTTTAGTGTTATTACTTTAGTATTTCAATACATTATATGTCTTGGTTCAAGGCCTGTTTTATTTCCAAGAGATAGCGTTGTTCCAGTATTTCAATACATTATATGTCTTGGTTCAAGTTTCGCCTGACTATGATTTTAGTGCATCAAGTGCAATTTCAATACATTATATGTCTTGGTTCAAGGTAATGGGAAATATACTCCGTTTGGATTTGCATACATATTTCAATACATTATATGTCTTGGTTCAAGGCTTTTTCTGCAAACTGTACAAATATTGTAGCTTGATTTCAATACATTATATGTCTTGGTTCAAGTAAGGAATTATGTAGTAATCGCCATTTGCAATACCTATTTCAATACATTATATGTCTTGGTTCAAGGATTTATTAAATCCTGATGATGAATATCAAAATAGATTTCAATACATTATATGTCTTGGTTCAAGGTTGATAGCGACGAAGTTGTGATTACTTTTGATGCATTTCAATACATTATATGTCTTGGTTCAAGAAGGTTAGACCTGATGATTTGAAAATAACTTCAAAATTTCAATACATTATATGTCTTGGTTCAAGAAATTAAATACTTTATAAGCAACATTTGTAGCTTTATTTCAATACATTATATGTCTTGGTTCAAGTACACCAATAGTCGCTTGGGAAACTGAAAACTTTGGATTTCAATACATTATATGTCTTGGTTCAAGTCCACTTTTATTCCATTGTTCTACCATTTTTCTACGATTTCAATACATTATATGTCTTGGTTCAAGTATTTTGTTTTCTCTACTCCAAATCCAACCAAACAAATTTCAATACATTATATGTCTTGGTTCAAGGCTCTCATATAGTTTCCTTTGTTAGTTTTTCATCAAATTTCAATACATTATATGTCTTGGTTCAAGACACTCTTGATTTAGCAGCTTAGAATATTTATTAATATTTCAATACATTATATGTCTTGGTTCAAGTTAATTAATTTTTAATTTAAGAAAGGTTCTTATTAATTTCAATACATTATATGTCTTGGTTCAAGTGTTTGGTGTAATAGTACTAAGTTTAGTACTAAGGGATTTCAATACATTATATGTCTTGGTTCAAGTGAGGGGAATAATAAAGTAGGGACAATTTCTAATTTATTTCAATACATTATATGTCTTGGTTCAAGGAAATACTAAGAAAACAAATAGATGAAAAGTCAATATTTCAATACATTATATGTCTTGGTTCAAGGAACAACAATTAAATAGCAAAATGGCTGCATACAAATTTCAATACATTATATGTCTTGGTTCAAGACATCAGCAAATGAGAATGATATTTTATTAAGTAATTTCAATACATTATATGTCTTGGTTCAAGTAGTTGCACTCCAAAGATTTGGGGGTGGTTGATGATTTCAATACATTATATGTCTTGGTTCAAGTTACCGTTTGGATAACTTAATGATGTTCTATATAAATTTCAATACATTATATGTCTTGGTTCAAGATACTACATACCCAGTCAAATAAAATGTAGATGTATTTCAATACATTATATGTCTTGGTTCAAGATAATTTTGTACCTTGTACATCTGTTACTGCTAAATTTCAATACATTATATGTCTTGGTTCAAGTTTGAAATATTTTGTTTCAACGAGCCTAAACCAATTTAATTTCAATACATTATATGTCTTGGTTCAAGACTTCCTGCTCCATAAATCATAGAACTAGATAGTCCTATTTCAATACATTATATGTCTTGGTTCAAGAAACAGTTATTGAAGGTCTAACTAATTGAGCTGGATTTCAATACATTATATGTCTTGGTTCAAGTCCAATAGATTAAGATTAATAGCTATTGGTAAATTATTTCAATACATTATATGTCTTGGTTCAAGAAATACTTTTCAAGGTTCTCATACTCACTATGGGTTATTTCAATACATTATATGTCTTGGTTCAAGAGTTCAAAAACATCTATAAATAAAGAAGTTTAACTAATTTCAATACATTATATGTCTTGGTTCAAGACTCCCTATATCGCTGGTACATCTAAAATTACGAAATTTCAATACATTATATGTCTTGGTTCAAGTTTTTCCAGTACCTGCTAGTATTGTTTGGTAAAGTGAATTTCAATACATTATATGTCTTGGTTCAAGCTACTTTTATCTTCTATTTTAATATATTCAAATTCATTTCAATACATTATATGTCTTGGTTCAAGTTAGACTAACTGAAACTCAGATGCAATACTTTAAAGAATTTCAATACATTATATGTCTTGGTTCAAGGTAACCGAAGCTACTAAAGTTAACGACCTGATAACGATTTCAATACATTATATGTCTTGGTTCAAGACCCTCAAGTAAAACCTTGCTACCTTTTTTTAAATATATTTCAATACATTATATGTCTTGGTTCAAGACATTGACAAATTTTAATACTCTTGAGGTAGTGCATTTCAATACATTATATGTCTTGGTTCAAGGCAATCAAGGCGATTTAATTCCACTTAAACAAAACTAATTTCAATACATTATATGTCTTGGTTCAAGCAACTTCCAAAAGCTTTAATTGATAGTATTTATAAATTTCAATACATTATATGTCTTGGTTCAAGTAGTCTCGTCCCATACCAGTTTATAAAGTAAAAACATTTCAATACATTATATGTCTTGGTTCAAGGAAGATGATTTAGGCATTTCTAAAATACACTTTCCCTTTAATTGGTTCTTTAAAGAAGTTTTTTCAAACGATTATTTTAAAACAATAAGTTGTGAAAGAACTTTTTAAAAGTGCCTTATTATAGCTGTTTTTAGATGATATTGTTTTTAAGTAGCTTGGAAAAATTATATAAAGATAGATTCTGATTCTTTTTTATCATTTCCTATAACAACTTCTGCAAAGCTTCCTGAGTTTTGTACCTTTATGATGGAGATAAAATCCAAGTCTTTATCTATTACTTTTTTTAGTTTTGTTTCTAACATTATTTGATCAGAAGGAGTTATATTTCCTCTGAAAATTGATTTTTGATGGTGTTTTAGGTATTGTTTACATATTTTAAAAACTTTCGCAACTCTATATTTACCTACATCACTAAACTCATCTGCGATATCATAAAACAAAAATACATAGTTGTAGTTTATATTTTGTTTTTTAGCCATATTACATCTTCTCTTTTAATAAAAAAGGACTAAACTCTTTTTCTTCAACTATATATTTTATAAGTTTATATCCATCTAGTTTGATACAGTTTTTAAAACTTGTTTTTCTTTTTAGTTTTTTGTGCATAAAAGTTTCATTTATTCTTGTTTCAAAGGCATCTATAAATATCTTTTTACCCTCTTCATTTAAAAGTGCATAATTTAAACTTTTGTCGAAGTGTTTTGCAACTTGAATTCTTTTTTTACCTACTAAATCAAAAATAGTTTTAAATACAATGATAGGTTTAAAAGCTTCACTTATATCAAGACTTAAAGAAAACCTTCCCTCTCTTGGAGAGTGCAAGAAACTTATAGTTTGATTTAGATGTGTTTCATATATACTTGATATTGTTTTTGTATAAAGCAAAGTATTTCCAAAACTCACAAGAGCATTTATAGGGTTGTCTGGTGGTCTTTTTACCCTTTTGTTCATGATAAAATCTTCTGGCAAAAAATATTTAAAACTATCGTAAAACCTATTCCAAACTTGCCCTTCTACAAAGAGTATTTGCTCTATAGTTAGCTCTTTATTTAAAAGCTTTTCAACATCATTTTTAAGCCAATCTAACACCTGCTTTAACTCTTTTTTTCCATGTCTAAAATAGTGATATAAGCTTTCATGAATATTTAAAGCTATTGCCCTTACAATAGCCTTTGCTATGTGCAATCTTCGCTCAATAAAACATAAAGATTGTTTTATAGTCAAATCCCCACTTACAAGTTGCTCTTTAGGATAAAAACTTCCGCTATAATTTCCATGATAATTAAAAAGATGTAGTGTAATTCCAGCCTTTGAGATAAAATCCAAAAACTTGGTATTGAAACTCACTTCATTCATACAATATAGTTCCCTAGTATCTTGAATAGGAATATAAAAATTTCCTTTTTCATTCCTAAAAGCTATGGAGTTGTCTTTGCGTTTAAGCTCACCCATTGAAAATATATATCTAGTATGATTCTTTGCCATTTTAATCCTTATATAAAACAATACTCATAATAAGCACACTTTTTACACTTGTTTTCAAATTTTGCTGTTGGTGGTACTGGTGCATTTATAAGAGTTTCTATCTCATCACATATTTTTAAAAGCTCTTTTTCATTTACCTCATCTAAGTCAATATAATGTATCTTTTTATCTTGTTTATTTTTTTCAATAAACTCTATTTTCCCTTTTCTTTCAACACCCTTTTGTTTTAGTTTATAAAGATAAAGTAAAACCTGCCATCGTACAGATTCTATATCACTATCACTTTTTTTAATCTCTACCAAATAATCACGGGTGAGTTTATCTATCTTGATATTGTCAATACTTATCTCAGCTTTTTTTGACTTTGATTCATTTATCTCATGTAAAATTTTACCAATTCGTACATCTTCGCTATTGTCTTCTAAGTTTATGCGATTGGCGTGAAGCCAGAGTTTTGTTTTACATATAAAAAAGTATGAGATTAAAGTGCCGTTTATTTTCATTTGTTTTCTAATAAGTCTTTTGCATTTTGATTTGTTACAACTCTTTTACCTGTTTTTTCTTCTATCGCTTTTCTCGTATCTCCTGCTATTGTTCCACCCTCTTTAGCTATTTTTTTACTTTCATCTAGTCCATCTGGCTTTTTTTCTTTTGAGATTTCTGTTGTGGTTGCTTCTGCAAGCATATTAAGAACTAGCTCAAGATTTGTCATATTGTCTCTTAGATTCTCTTTTTTGAGATTTTTGAGTTTTTTATACTCTTTTGTAGTATTCCCACTCCAAGCTTTTGAAATAATATCAGTAAGAAGAGCAAACTCCTTACCCTCTTCTACTCCTCTTTGTTTCCATTCATCAGTTAGCTCTTTTCTTACTTCAATACTTTTAAGTCTTTGGTTTATCCACTTTTCAGAGTATCCAAGTTTCATATAATCTCTCAAAGCAGTATCAATAGACTTTTCAGGATCTTGTATAGCTTCTATTCTCTCATAGCCAACCTTTGCTAGCCACATTTTAAAAGGTTCAGCTTGAGGTGAGGGAATAGACTGGATAAGCCTTAAAAGTTGTTCTGTAGTAGCTACATCAGTAAGTCTCATCTTACCATCAGATGCTTTCATTTTCAACTGGTGACAATTTGTCACCGTTTCATTTCCTTCCTCTTTTAATCTCTGTTTTAGTTTATTCCAATATTTTCTAGGACTAGCACTTTGAGTTAATATTGTCACTACATCTACAATACTAAAATACCACAATTCACTATTTTCATCCCAATGACTTCTTATCTGTTTCGATTCAAAAAGTTGTATTTTGTCCATATTCTACCTTTTTACATAAATTCGCAAGACTTATCATCATCTATTAATAATCCCTCTCTATAATTATATTTTAAGTCTAAAACTTTATAAAAAGATTCTTTTTGTGATATATAAAGATATTTTTTTCCATAATAATTTGGTAATGAAATAGTATATTCATGAAATTTTTTTGAATCTATATTATCATCTAAAAAATCATCTACTAATAAATAGTCTACTTTAGATTGCTCTATATGTCTTAAGTCATAATTATCTTCAGATTTTTTTATTCCATCTAATTCTTTTAGAACATCATCATATTTTTTATATCCTTGTTTAAATAGGCTATCTATCTCATTATTTATCTTTATATCATTTTTAAATACTTTATCATAAACTACATTTAGCCATTTTACATATTCCCCAAGTTCAAAATATCCATTTTCTATAGTATCAAAAGTTGTTTGTATTAGATACTTTGACTTATAAGGGAACTCTTTTTCATATTTAAAAATATATATTACTCCCTTTTTAGTTTCATCTTTTTTACGATTCACTCTACCAAACCTTTGAATCAAAGAATCAATTGGAGCATTATCTGTAAACATTATGTCAAAATCAATATCTAATGATATTTCTACTATTTGAGTTGCAATTAAAATAAAAGGTTTATTACCATCTAACTTATCAAAAATATCCTTCTCTTTTTGATTTTTATCTCTTTTTTTAAATGTAGAATGATAAAGTATCAAATCATCTTCATCTATACCATAATCATCTCTAAGCTTTTTATATGTATCTGTTGCACTTTTTACACTATTTCTTATAATTAATATATTTTTATTTTCTTTGAACTTTTTAATTATTAAATCAAAGTTTTCATCAAGTTCTTCATCTATTTTTATAATTTCATTTGCTTTTTTCTTAAATAATTTTTTCTCAGTGATAATTGGATAGTTTTCAATACCTAATAATTCTTTTATCTTTTTAGGAATAGATGCACTCATCAAACAAACTTTTACATCAAATTCGTTGCAAAGTTCTAAAAACTTTTTTAAAAAACCCATTAGTTTAAAATCATAACAATGCACTTCATCTATAATCACAACTGAATTTAAATAGTTTTTTGTTGCAATATTAAATCTACCAATATTTATGAAAAACTTTAAAAGAGAATCAATAGTAGAAACAGTTACAGGCTTTGAAAAGTTTTTATTAAAAGTTATTTCACTTTTAAAGAAGTCATCTACTAAACCATGTTCTTTTTCATACTCCTTCTCAAGATATAACTTTGAAGATGAATGTATAAGTCCACATTCATTTTTATCAAAAAGAGAAGTCACTCTTTCATATAATTTATTTGAAGTTACTTGTGTAGGAAGAGTATATATAACCTTAGAGTTTTTATCATATAGATTTTTTATAGCCCAAAGGAGAGAACCTTCTGTTTTCCCTTCTCCTGTTGGTATTTCTACAAGTACACTCTTACTTAAAATTGATAAATCTTTTTGAAAATCTCTTAATTGAAAGAAAGATAATTTTCCTTTAAAATTTTCTTTTGTGGGTAGTTTTTCAAAATATGTTTTTGGTAAACTTCTGCTAAACCTAGCACTTGCAAGCCAATCTGCAAGGTTCAATATACCACTACAATATGTGTAAAGTGTTCTTAATTTATGATTTTCTTTTATGTACTTTAAATCATCTTCAATATCAAATAAAATATCTTCTATATCTTCTTCTATCTCAAAATCAAAATCATATAAACACTCTTTATTTAAATAATTTTTATAAGAGTCTTTATAATTAAAAAAAATACTCTCTACACTATCTAAAAAAGTAAAATATGCATTATTACTATTATATGGTAATAGTGTATGATGAGTTAAACAAAGAGTTAGTAATAAATTTATAGTGCTATCTTCTTCACCTGAAATATTAAATTCATTTATTTGGTTTAAAACACTTACACTATATAAAGAATGATATGAATTAGTTCCATTATTAATAGTATTTTGAAATTCAATAGTAGCTTTTCCAATATCATGAAAATAACAGCTAAAAAAAATCAAATCTAAAATCTTTTCTTTTTTCCAACCACTTATTATAGAAACTTTTGATAATGACTTATCATCTATTAATTTCAAAGCTTCTTCCATAACCCAATTTGTATGTTCTTGTAAAGTCTGAGTTTTAATCTGCTCATCTTCTACGATTTTTTTTGCTAATATTTTCACTAGTAAAACACCACTTTATTATTAAGTTCAACATCCACAAAACTCTCTATATCTTTAGCAAACTCTATTTCACAATTTAAATACTCAACTTGACTAAATTCAAAATCTTTATTTGACTCTTTTGGTATTCTTTTATTTTTTTTATCAAAAGCTATAAACTTTGTAGAAGCTAAATTTATAGTTGGAAGCTCTATACTTTTTGATAAATCTTTCACATATGCCTTATAAGAAATATTTTTATCTAAAAAAATAGAATTTATTTTATTAGTGTCATGTTCTTCCATCTCTAAGGTTTTGATATTTTTTATCTCTATCAACTCATCATCCATTCCTAAAGATGGAGTATTTTTAGGCAATCTTAGATTTTCTAAAATTTCATTATAAAGTTTTTTATCTTTTATTTTTAGATATATCGTGTATTTTGGAGAAAAAAGTTTATCTCTTCTAACTACACTTTTTCCCATATTTTTTTTCTCTAAAGTTTTATATGACCATAAATCTTTAGCTCTACCTTTAATCTCATTTATTACAACTGATACTTCAAATACCTCTTTATCTAAAATCTCAAAAAACTCTTTTTGAGATTTTAATGAGATATTACAAAGCATTCCTATGATAGTAGTTTTTGGTGGAGCTAAAAAACTTTTATGATAAGTTCTAAAAAAAGGTATTCTATATGAATTCATAAGACCTTGTATCTCAAATCTTATAACTTTCATTATTTACTCTTTAATATATCTTTATACTCTTCTATTGCCTTTGCTACAGAAACTACATTTTCAAAGCTATTTTTTATCTCTTCTTCATTTTTGAATATCCCTTTTGATATGCCTATAGTTAGAGATTCTACATCTGTGTCTTCAATAGATTCTTTTATATTTTCAATATTTATATTACCTTCAATATCCACATCCAAGCTATTTAATAAAAATGGATTCCCAGTTTTTTGTTTAGCTATTACTATAAATTTTGGTGAAATATCTTCAAGGTTTCTTGATTGTTTTGCTCCACCATTAAAGTTTTTAATAGCATCTAAAAAAATATTTAATCTACTATTTTTTTCTTCATTATCTAAAATTTCATTTACATCATAAGTATATTCATCGATTTCATTTCCTATATGAGAAGTATTTACCATAATATTCCCTCTCATAAAATTTAATGTATCTATCTCTATTTGTACAATATTCCCACTTTTTTCATTTTCTTTTTTTGGTTTTTGTTTTCTTGTAAGGTAATCATATTCACCTTTATATGGAAGTATTGATATAAGAGGGGTAACTTTTACAGGAGACCATCTTCTGCCACCATTTGGGAACATATATCCAAAAAGATCAAGATCTATAAACTTTTTATAGGCCAATTCTTTTACATCTTTTAATTTTTTATCAAGATCTATATATTTACCATTTTCATCTCTAAAAGTTGGATTACCATTTTCACTAACTTCTGTAATTCTTTGTCCTAGTTGAAGTAGTGTTTCTTTAAAATATCTTCTTAAAGCTTGTCCCGAAACATAAGCATACTCTTCACCATTTGCACTTGCAATTTTTTTCATTTCAGTTATATTCCCACCTGTCCCTTCACTACCATTTAATGATGCTAAATTTACTTTTGTAATATATGCGATATTTAAAAACATTTCTTCTCCTTATTTTTGATTATTTGATTTACTATACATTACTCTTTTATATTTATCTATCGCAAAAATTGAAATATAATCCCTTATTGCTTCCCAATTATTTGTAATAAATGATTCATCTACTAATAATTTTGTTGTATCAAGATAATAATTATTAGTAGACTCACTTTTATAATCTTTCAAAAATGTAAACTCTACGTCTTTTAAGAAACTTAATAATTGTTTACTATTTTTAATATTTCTAATTTTAAATAATAAATCTTTATCCCCTTTTTTATCTACCATATCAAATTTTTTAGATGCAAAATCACCAATTTGTTCACCAAGTTTTTTAGATTCTTCTAGAATGTTCATATTTTTCCCTTTCATTATATTTTTTAAATAAATTTTTTCAAATTCATATAAACCTTTACCAAAAGATTTAGATTCATTTTTCAAAATATTAAAACTAGTTGTATAATAATACTTTCTAAGAGATTTAAACTCTAAAAAAGCTTTACACCATTTCTGAAAATTTATATTTATTTCTTTTGAATTTTGAGATAACCCAAATGTCACTATCATATCAGCAAGATAAACAAAAAGATTACTCTCATATTCTTTTTGAACATTTATTTTTGTTTTTTTAAGTTTCTCTAAAAACTGTATAAACTGATATGCTTTTGTATATTCATTTAAAGACTTTTTGAAAGTCCCATCTTCAACATAGACAACAAAAGTAATCTCTTGTAAGGCATTAAAAATTTTTTCTTTTCTTTTTGTCATTTTATCTTTATCTAAAGCTTTTTCATAACTACTTTCTATATGAGAAATTTTTGAAAATAAATACATAAAAAATTTTAATTCAAATTCAACATCACTTTTAGAGATATAAAAATTTTTAAACTTTTTGCCAAATATCTTATCTTTTCTCAATTGGTCATAAAAATTAACATTTGTATTTGTCGTTATTAAAGTATCATTTTCATCTCTAAAACTATTTTTTTCATCTTTTATTTTTAAATCTCTTTTAAAAATATTTAATGCTTCTATATTAGATGAGTTTGGATAGATAAAAAAAGCAAAGTTAAAATAGTGTTGTATTTTTGTACCAAACCAGTAAATTAAAGCTTCCCATTTGTCTATATTATAATTTTTAGATATTTTTATCATATCATGAAAACTTTTTTGCCCATCTTCAAAATTATGAATAGAAGAATTTAAAGCCAAAAAATCATCTTTTACTAAGTATGAAGAAAACTTTTCAATATGTTCTTGTAAAGATGATAATACATAAATTTCCTGCTTTGATTTATCATAATAACACTTCTCTATCTTATACTCATCTTTAGTGTGATTTTCATTTTCTTGTACATATTTTTCTTCTTTTTTTAATAGTTCTTCTTTTGATATAGATAAATCACTAATATGAACTCTTATCAAAGCATTTTTAGAATCATTACTCCCACCGTTTTTTATATTTACTTTAGCAGCTTGAGTAAATTCATTTGTATTTGTATCAAAAAATATTCTTGTATTTTTTTTATTAAAAGTAACTATCTCTTTTTCTTCTAAGAATTTATTCAAAATCTTAAAAAAGATTTCTTCATCTTGGTATTTAAGTTCTAAAAAACTTTTTTCTAATTTAATATCAATATCAAAAGCATACTCTTGTAAGAACTGGTATAAATTTACTAAACCGTTATTAAAAAATACATCTTTTACCGTAAACTTTTTAGAAACAATTTTATCTTTTTGTGTAACATTAAATAAATTTTCTTGAACTACTTCCATAAACAAAACCCTCCACCATAACTTTGTTTCTCCCCAAGTCCACAAGCTAAAGCAACAAACGCCAACTTCTGACTTACTTCATCTTCATTTGGTACTATTTTAAACTTATTTCCAAAGAGTCTTACTCTTATACTTTTATTATCATTTATCTTTTTCATAAAATATATTGATTGTGGTTTTTGATTTTTGATTTTTAGTAGTTGGATAAAGTTTTGTGTTGGTTCTAGTTTTTCATTATAAAAGTTTTCGTATTTTTTTAAAAGATTTTTTTGAAGTTGTTCTTGCAGTTTTAAGATATCTCCATCTTTATCTAGAGTCCAAAATATTGATTTGTCATTTTCATCTTTTACTGTTGTGATGGTTGGGGTTATTGTATATAGTTCACTTACAAAAAATTGTTTTACCACTTTTTTTGTTGCTTGTAGTACTTGAAAAAAACTATTGTTTACATTTTCTCTTAATAGTTTTTGTAATTTATAAATAAACTCTTCATCTAATGAGCGTATCACAAACTCATAAGTGTTTCCTTTTTTATATACCTTGTTTTTTTCTATTGGGTAAAAATTCCCAAAACAATAGTTTTTGAAGTCTTTTTCTTCATGTAGTTTTTTCAATACTTCATCTTTTGTAAAACAATAGTTTATATAGCTAGATAGAGCATCAAAGCTTTCATTTAGTTCAATCTCTTTTTTAATATATGCCAAGCATTTTAGTTCAAAATATTTCATAATGATAGACCTTATATAAAATCATTAATCTATTATATAAAAAAGTTGTCACTTTAACGTCACATTTAATAAAAAATTTGATTTTTTTTGATTTTTTAAAAGTAGCTTTTAAAAAGCTACTTTTTTTTAAGGGGAAAGTTGTGGTATCTAATGGGTATTGTTTATTAAAAACAAGGAAATAATAATCGTAAAAAGTGAGATTGTCATTGAGACAAAATAGTCATTTTCTTTCTGTTTTAAGTTTTTCAATACTTAACTCCTTTTAGAAGGAGTATTAAAAGCTCCTTCTATTTTATCTCTATAGTTTTTTTATTTTTTGCTTCATCAAGTTTTGGAATAATAATCTCTAAAACTCCATTATCACTTCTTGCTTCGATGTTTTCTCCATCAATATTTTCTGGCAAGGTAAAACTTCTAGAAAACTTACCAAAAGAAGTTTCTACTTTGTAGTAATCTTCTTCTTTTACTTCCTCTTTTGTTTTTCTTTCACCTGAAATAGTTAAGATATCTTTATTGATATCAACTTTTATATCCTCTTTTTTTATACCAGGTAAATCCACATCAATATGATATGCAGCCTCACCCTCTCTTGTATTTACAACAGGGACAAAAGCATTTACACCTTCATTTGTTGGATAGTTATAAAAATTTTTTTCTAAGTTTTTCATTTGTTTAAATGGATCAAATCTTGTTAGTAACATAATTAACTCCTTTTAAATTTTATTTACTTGAGGTATCACCTATCAAGTTAATGGAATTATAACAAATATTTTTAGCACTTGTCAAGAGTAACTGCTAATATTTTTAGCAATTATTATAATAGAGTGCTAATAATTTGCCTTATAAATGCTTTTTTTCTTTTTTTTGCTTTCATATTTTTTGATTACTAACAAAACAATAAAAACTATAGTTTTCGCTTCAACTAGATAGACTTAATATTTTTGTATAATCTCTCTAATATTATATATTAGGATAAAAAATGGCTTTGAAAATTGTAATCTCACATAAAACTGCATACAAGTATGATAGAAGTATATCAATGTCACCACATATCATTAGGTTGCGTCCAGCACCCCATAGTAGAACTCCTATTGAAGCATATTCATTAAAAATAAAACCTGAAAATCATTTTATAAATTGGCAACAAGATCCTTTTGGAAACTACCTAGCTAGAATAGTTTTCCCTGAAAAAACTGACCATTTTAGTGTGGATGTTGAGATTATTGCCGATATGGTTACGATAAACCCTTTTGACTTCTTTGTTGAAGATTCTGCAAAAAATTTCCCATTTGAATATAAAAAAGATTTAAAAAAGGAGCTCAGTCCTTATTTAGAGATAGAAGAGGATTGTCAAGAGCTTCACGATTTTGTAAAAACTATTGATAAATCTGAAAAAAATATAAACGACTTTTTAGTTGAGATAAATCAAAAAATCCACAATACTTTAAACTACACAGTAAGAATGGAAGCAGGAGTTCAAACTCCAAAAGAGACTTTAGATAAGAAACTTGGTAGTTGTAGAGATTTTGCTTGGCTTTTTGTTCAAGTATTAAGACATCTTGGACTTGCTGCTCGTTTTGTATCTGGGTATTTAGTTCAATTAACAGCAGATGTTAAATCTCTTGATGGACCAAGTGGACCAGAAGAGGATTTTACAGACCTTCATGCATGGACAGAGGTTTATGTTCCAGGTGCAGGATGGATTGGACTTGATAGTACCAGTGGTTTATTTGCAGGAGAAGGTCATATACCTCTTGCATGTACGCCAAACTATTCTAGCGCCCATGCTATAGAAGGTTTAGCAGATAAATGTGAAACTGAATTTAGTTTTGAAAACAAAGTAACAAGAATTTTCGAATCACCAAGAGTTACAAAACCATATAGACAAGAACAATGGGATGAGATATATAAATTAGGTTTTAAAGTAGATGAAGACCTAATTGCAAATGATGTTAGACTTACTATGGGTGGAGAGCCTACTTTTGTATCTATTGATGATATGGAATCAGACCAATGGAATACAAAAGCTGATGGGGAACACAAAAGAGAACTTGCAAACAATCTAGCAAGAAAAATTCTAGACTCAACTACAACAGGAGGTTTTCTACATCATGCCCAAGGAAAATGGTATCCAGGGGAACCTATTCCACGATGGCAAACAACTGTATTTTGGAGAAAAGATGGAAAACCTGTATGGAAAGACCCAAATCTTTTAGCTGACAAAAACAAGAGCTATCCATACACAACAGCAGATGCTAAAAAATTCTTATCAACTTTAGCTTTAGTTTTAGGAGTAAGTGATAAAAATATTATCCCTGCTTTTGAAGATCCTGTTTATTATATTATGAAAGAAGCTGGACTTCCACTTGATATTGATCCTATGGAATATAATCTAAAAGACCCACTTGAAAGAAGAACAATAGCCCAAAAATTATCACAAGGACTAAACGAAGAGGTTGGCTATGTTTTACCTTTAGGGTTTGGAAGAACGAAATGGATTACTTCCAAATGGGAGTTTAGAAGAGGTTATCTTTTTCTAAGTGCTGGTAACTCACCACTTGGACTTAGACTTCCATTAGAATCACTTATTGTAAAACCACATATTGAGATAGAAAAAAACTTTGAGCCAGATTTATTTGCATCTTATCCAGAACTTGGAGATTATATATCACAAGTTGAGCAAAGAGCAAAAGATATTGATGATAAAACAACAGAACAAAACACTTATAGTGCTTTTGTTAGAACTGCTATTTCTATAGAACTAAGAGATGAAAAGATTTGCATATTTTTACCACCAGTAGAGCAAACTGAGCCATTTTTAGATCTTATTGCCTCGATAGAAGAAACAGCAAAAATGCTTAATTTGGCTGTTATTATTGAAGGGTATGAGCCACCTGAAGATCTTAGAACAGACAGAATAAAAGTTACTCCAGATCCAGGTGTAATAGAGGTAAATATTCAACCTACAAGCACTTGGAAAGATTTAAGTGATAACTTACTCCAACTATATGAGGATGCTAGATTATGTAGACTTGGAACAGAGAAATTTATGATAGATGGAAGGCATACAGGAACAGGTGGTGGTAACCATGTTACAATAGGTGCAGCAAAACCTAGTGATTCACCACTTTTAAGAAATCCAAATCTTCTTAGAAGCCTTATCACCTTTTGGCAACACCACCCAGGATTGTCATATTTGTTTAGTGGGGCATTTATAGGACCAACTTCACAAGCTCCAAGAGTAGATGAAGGCAGAATGGAAAATCTATATGAATTAGAAATAGCCTTTTCACAAATACCTGATTCTGGTGATGTTCCATTTTGGTTAACTGATAGACTTTTTAGACATATGTTAACAGATATAACAGGAAATACCCATAGAAGTGAGTTTTGTATAGATAAATTATACTCTCCTGACAGTAGCTCGGGAAGACTTGGTATTTTAGAGTTGCGTGCTTTTGATATGCCACCACACTCACAAATGGCACTTTTACAAATGTTACTTGTAAGAGCCTTGGTTTCATCTTTTTGGAAAAATCCATATAAGCATAAACTAGTGCGTTGGGGAACAAGACTTCATGATGAGTTTTTACTAGAGCACTATGTAAAACAAGATATAAAAGAGGTTGTAGATTTTTTAAATGAAAATGGCTATGAGTTTAAACTTGATTGGTTTGATCCATTTTTTGAATTTAGATTTCCATTATATGGTATGACAACCATTGATAAAATGAATGTTGAGATTAGAGCTGCAATTGAACCTTGGAATGTATTAGGGGAAGAATCTAGTTCACAAGGAACTGCGAGATATGTTGATTCTTCTGTTGAAAGGCTTCAAATAAAAATTGAAAACTTCAATGAAGATAGATATACCCTAGCTTGTAATGGAGTTCAAATTCCCCTTAGCAAAACACCAATTGAAGGGGTATATGTAAGTGGTGTTAGATATAAAGCTTGGCAACCTTGGTCATCATTGCACCCCACTATTGGGGTTGATACACCTCTAACTTTCGATATTATTGATAAATGGAATGATAGATCAATTGGAGGGTTTAACTACTTTGTTTCCCATCCAGGTGGTAGAAGTTATGATTCATTTCCAGTAAATTCATATGAAGCAGAATCAAGAAGAATCAATAGATATTGGGACTTTAACCATTCTCAAGGGGAAATTGAAACTTTTGACCCAATTGTAACATCAGGCAAAAACACAATATTTGCAAATGGAGCAAAAAGAGCTGTTGTGGAGAAAAAAGGTCTTGAAAAACTATATTTCCATGAGATGCCAAAAAATAAAGAGTATCCTCATACTTTAGACTTAAGACAAAGATGGATGAAAAACTAAATGGATATTTTTGATAGTTGTAAATTAGACTCAGCTTTTGATGAGATGTTTGATAAAAACTGCAATGTAAGGGAACATTGGCAAAATATTAAAGCATCTTTAGAAAATTCAGGTCTTGAAATGCTTGAACAAAAACAAACTGAGATAGACTGGAGACTTGAAGATAATGGGGTTACATACAATGTATATAATGACCCAGAGGGTACAAATAGAAGATGGAACTTAGACCCTATACCTTTTATATTAAGTTCCAAAGAGTGGGATGAAGTAAGTGCTGGCTTAAAACAAAGAGCAAAACTTTTAAGCTTAACCTTTAAGGACTTATATACAGAACAAAGATTGATAAAAGAGAAAATTGTTCCAGCTGAGATTATCTTTGCCCATAAAAGTTTTCTTCCTGAGGTTTTTAACTTCAAAAATCAAGACTACTACAAAATGAAATTTTATGCCTCTGATATAAGTAGGGGTCCAGATGGGAAGTTTTGGGTTATAAATGATAGAACTCAATCACCTTCAGGTCTTGGTTATGCCATAGAGAATAGACTCACAATGAACTCGATTTTGTCTGATTTATACCAAGGTGTAGATATAAAAAAAATTGCAGGCTTTATTGAAGGGTATAAGGATATGCTAATAAAAAGTGCAAATAGGAAAAATGAAGAACCTCTAATAGTACTTTTAACTCCTGGTCCTCACAACGAAACCTATTTTGAGCACTCATATCTTAGCTCTTTTTTAAATCTAACTTTGGTTCAAGGGGAAGACTTACTTACAAAAAACAATCAACTTTGGCTAAAAACCCTAAGTGGATTAAAAAAAGTTGATTCTATGATAAGAAGAGTTGATTCAAAATTTTGTGACCCATTAGAATTAGAAAGTGGTTCTCACCTTGGAGTTGCAGGATTAATAAATACCCTTAGAAATGATAATCTCTCTATGATAAATCCGATAGGTATAGGGGTACTTGAAAATGTAGGATTAAACCCTTTTATGAAAAATATTGCTAAATTTTTTCTAAATGAAGATTTAATTCTTCCACAAATAGCAACATGGTGGTGTGGTCAAAAAAAAGAATTAGATTTTGTATTAGCAAATATTCATAATCTTATTATTAAAAAAATTGACAGAACTGAAACCATAGAGGTTTATTTTGGAAATAAATTAAGTGAAGAGGAGCAAATCTCTTTAAAAGAGAAAATTCTAACTTCTCCTATTTATTATGTGGGTCAAGAGATTATTGATTTTTCTACAACTCCTTCATATACAAATAACCATATTGAACCTAGAAATGCAGTGATTAGAGCCTTTTCATATTTGAAAGATGATGAATATGAAGTTATGCCAAGTGGATTAGTAAGAGTATCAAATAAAAAAGACTCTTTAGTGGTTTCCAACCAAAGAGGAGGAACAAGTAAAGATTTATGGATACTTGGAAAAGATGAAGAGGAAAAAATAAGTAGGATTATAAAACAAAGAGGTCTTTTAGATACAAAACTAGAAAATATATCTACTAAACGGGCTGAAAACCTATTTTGGCTTGGAAGATATCTAAATAGAGCAATTATCACTACAAGGATGTTAAGATTTAATCTAAAAAGCTTATTACACCTAAATAGATATGAGGAGAGAAACACCTCAAATACTAGCAATCAGATTTTAAATGTATGTCTAACTCACCTTACTATGACCTATCCTGGCTTTTTAGAAGAGGAGGAAGAGATAAAACCAATACAAGAGATTACTTCTATAATTCAAGATGAAAATAGAGTAGGAAGTTTATCTTTTACCCTTTCAATGCTAAGTAATATAAATGCAAATATCAAAAATCTTCTGACCATGGATGCTTGGAGAGTTTATGATAAGATGAGAAAAAAATGGTTTGCATACAATAAAAGATCTATACTATCAAATAGAGAACATATAAATGAACTTGATAGCCTTTTGATACACCTAATAGCATATAAAGAGCTAATTGATGAGAGTATCTCAAATGACCAAGGTTTGATTTTATATGATATTGGTTGTAAAATCGAAATTTCACAACTTTTGATATCAAAAATTCGTTCTTTGCTTACAACTAAATATGATAAAACATTAGAGTATGATATACTTGATTCTATGTTAAACTCATATGAGAGTTATAATGCCTATAGAGGGTACTATAAAACTACACTCGAACTTGAAAGTGTAGTAGAGTTTTTGCTACTTAATAATAAATATCCAAAATCACTAATATACACTATTGAGGAACTTTTAAAAAGTCTAAAAGAGCTTCCAGACAACTCTACAAGTCTTTATCTTGATAGCTTTGAAGAACCTGTATTTAAAGTATATTCTATGTTAAGATTAAGCAATGCAAAAAAACTATTAGAAACCAAAGAAGAGGATTTTATATATCTAGAATTGGACACTTTTTTAGCACAAATTTCAGATTTTCTGACACAAACATCAGAAGAGCTAACAAAAACATATTTTTCACACTATAATGAGCAATAATGATATACGAAATATTTCACGAAACAAAATTCAACTACCCATCACTTGTAACTTTCAGTCACGATATAGCAAGGTTAACCCCAAAGAACTGTTCTAAACAAAAACTTTTAGAGCATACCTTAGAGATATCTCCAACTCCATTTGAGACAAGTGAGTTTACAGACTATTTTGGAAATGAAAATACCTTTATGCTAATACGTGAAGCCCATAAAGATTTAATTGTTACTTCAAAATCAAAGGTTGAACTTTTAGAAAATTATATCTACGAAGAGATAAACAAGGCGAAAGCTTTAACAATAACTTATCAAGAAGCTAAACAAAGACTTAGAAAAGATCCATCAGATGTACTAGCTTGTCATTATTTATTTGAAACCGATTCGATTCCAATGGCATCAAAAAATATAAAAGAGTATGTACTTCAATCATTTAGTGAAAATAGACCTATTTTTGAAGCTACTTATGAGTTTATGCAAAGAATCTTTAATGATTTTAAATTTGTATCAGGATTTACAGATATAACAACCCCTATTGAGCTTGTTTTTGAACAAAAAAAAGGGGTGTGTCAAGATTTTGCCCAATTTGCAATATCTGCTTTAAGAAGTATAGGAGTCCCAACACGATATGTAAGTGGATATATCCAAACCTACCCTAAAGAAGGACAAAAAAAACTATTTGGTTCGGATGCTTCACATGCCTGGTTTTCTATATATATCCCTGGTTTTGGTTGGGTTGATTTTGATCCAACAAATAACAAAATGCCAAATGAAGAGTATATATTGTTAGGATATGGAAGGGATTATTCTGATATATCTCCCCTTAAAGGTGTAGTACAAAGTAGTGGGAAAAGTAAACTTAGTGTAAGAGTAAATGTACAAAGTATTGAAAATGTTCAATATGCACAAGCTCAAACACAAAGCCAAACTATTTAGCCAATCTTTGCAATCCTAAAAGCTACTGCATTTTCGTATATCAAAGAATCATTATAAAAACAAGTAATCATCCCATCACATGGAGATAAGAACTCATGGGATATATTCCCCTCTAAAGAATCTATAATCTCCCCTATTACTTGGTTTTTATTTACATAATTTCCAGGACTCTCTTTTGAAATAAAAATGCCGCTTTTGGGACTTTTTATAACATCTATCTCATCGGTTTTTACAACTGTAGATTCATATCCATTAAATATTGAAAAATCTATAATTTTAGATTTATTCATAAATCTAAGAATTGCTTGATTTATTTGACTTGATATCTTTTTATCAACTTGTTTTGTTGTTGGGCACATCACAGAATAAGCTTTTGTTCCCCATAATTGCCAATTATATTGTAAAGTCACACTATCTATAGATTTCATTTTTCTATGGTGAATAAATTTAAAACCAAATCTTTTTGCAGCCTTCAAATCCTCAAACTTACTTTGAAAAAGTTTAATATATGGGATACAGTTAACAGGATCATGTCTTTTTTCTAAAATAATCCCATAATCATACCCTTGCAATACATCAAAAACTCTTTTTGCAATCTTTTGTGTTGTCTCTCCAAGCTCGTAGCCTGGGAACATCATATTGATATTTGTATTGTCTAAAGGCCAAAACCTTTTTCCTGTATTAAAAGCATAATGGTTTATTGAAGGGATTATTAAGATATCACCTTTTATCTTTTTTTTATCGATTCTATTTCTAAAAAAATCCACAAGTCTAGCAGCACAATATAAAGCAAGAATTCCTTCCCCTTCCATTGCACCTACTATTGCAACTTTAGGAGCATTTTTAACTGTACCTTTAAATAAATACCCTTCTACAACTAAAGGTTCTCTACTTAAAGATTCTATTCTTAAAACCTCAATTCTCTTCACTTTTATCTCCAAAAATTCTTGCAAGTAAGGAACCCTCATATACTACAGGATATTCTCTTAGTGTAAATAAAATCCCACCATTTGGTGCTAATAATTCACTTAAAACTTCCCCTGTTAAAGGATTTACTATTTCACCTATTTTATCACCTTTTTTTATAATATCACAATGGTCAAGAGAGGGTACAAATAAGCCACTTTTAGGTGCATTTATATAAGACACATCCCCTTTTAAAGAACTAAATGGTGTTTTTACTTTAAAAGTTTCCTCACAAGTTATCATACCTTGCTTTTTCATAAGATTTAAAATACCAATTAAAAGCTGTTGCCCATACTCTTTTGTAAGTCTCATCCCAACACCCATCTCAACAACTAAAGTTTTAGTTCCTAATGAGTTTAAGGTATGAGAAAAGGTTGCTTCTAAAACTGTCACTGCATCGTGTATCCAAATAAAATCACAATTTAACTCTCGTGCTAAGGGCAGAGTTTTTTTAGAAAACTCTTTGTTTATTCTTATTTGAGGAATTTCTCTTAAAAATATATTACTAGAATGGATATCAATAGCTATGTCACTACCTTTTATATCTTGTGCTAGAGCATGAACAACTTGTCCCGGGAGAAACTCATTGTCACTTCCAGGGAAAGCCCTATTTAAATCCACATCATAATTTGGGAAACTTCTTGTTATGGTATCTATTCCTAGAGGGTTTACAGCAGGATAAATATCAACTATTGCATTTAGTTTATCTATATTTTCATTTAACCATTTAGCAAGTAAATATATAACCAACTGTCCCTCTAATTCATCCCCATGAATTCCACTTACTATAGAGATTCTTTTGAGCTTCTTACTTTTTTTCCCTTTTGCTTGAAACCTTGTTCTTTTTATAGATAGTTTTTCCCCAACTGGAAGTTGTGAAGTGAAGATTTCAGTTGTTTTCATTAGTCTTCAACTATAATTTTATTTATTTTCCCATTTATAGAGTTTAGAATTGTATCATAAGATTCTCTCTCATCATGAGCTACAAATTCTGCTTCAGGATTTAATCTTAATACAATACTATCTATCTCATCCATAATCACCAATGAAAAAGTTTTGTCTCTTTTTAATCTTAGATGAAAATCAACTTTTTCAACAAGTTTTCCAAGTCTAATAAAATAATCGCTTGTATTTCTTTTTTGTTTTCTTGTTAATTCTCCCCAGACTTCACTAACTCTTGAAGAGATTTTTTCAACAAAGGAGCAATCAATAACAAAGTTATCATTATTTGCTTGTTTTAAAGTATCAGATAATTCTATAATAGAACCAAAGGCATTTGCATCTATATATGATCTTGAAATAATCGCATTTTCTCTAACATAACTAATAAGAGTATAAATATTTGCATCATGTTCTCCAAAAACAGCAGCATCTAAAAAACTATTTGCATTTTTGTATTTGATATCAATCTCAAATCTTTTATATAGTTTTTTTCCTGAGGCTTTATCTACATCAATTATATTATCAAAAGCTGGAATTATCTCCATAAGAGTTGATTCCATTCTTTCTAAATATCTTCCCAACCAATAAAGGTTACTTGCTACATTTGCTGTTAATAATTGCTCCATCTTATGCCTCCATAACCCAAGTATCTTTAAAACCGCCACCTTGTGATGAATTAACTAAATAATTCCCAGCATCCAAAGCATATCGCGTCAAACCACAAGCCCAAACTTTTGGCTCATCTGCCATAACAACATATGCTCTAAAGTCTGCTTTTCTTTTTACTATCTCATCATTTATATAACAATCTTCATCATAAAACTCAACCAATTCTTGTGCAATGAATCTTCTTGGATTTGCCTTAATAATTGTTTTTATATCTTGAAGTTGAAGCTCTGACATAGCATGTCCAAACATCACACCATACCCACCAGCTTCTGCTACATCTTTTATAACTAGTTTTTCTATATTATCAAAAATATAGTTTTTGTCTTTTTCAAAATATGGTAAATATGTTGGTGCATTTTTTAAAATAGGCTCTTCATTTAGATAATACTTAATCATTTTTGGAACAAAATAGTATATACCTTTATCATCTGCTACTCCATTACCTGGTGCATTCATAATTGAAACATTTCCAGCTAAATATGCTTCCATGATACCTGGAACTCCGATTAAACTCTCTTCATTGAAATATTTTGGATCTAAAAACTCATCATCAAGTCTTCTATAAATAGAACCTACTTTTATCTTTTTACCATTGTAGTTTTTGAAATATAATATCTTATTTTCCACAACAAGTTCACTATTTCTAACAAGTTTTGCTCCTATGATTTCTGCTAAATATGCATGTTCATAATATGCTGAATTAAACCTCCCTGGAGTTAATACAACATTTATTCCATCACAATTTACATAATCCATAGCTTCAGTTAATATTGAAGCATAATTTTTTATTGGCTTAATTTTCATCTTCTCAAAAAATTCTGGATATATCTTTCTAAAAGTATTTCTAATAGATAAAGGATAACTAACCCCACTTGGAACTCTTAAATTATCTTCTAATATTATCCATTCATCTGTTACTGTATCTTTTACTAAATCTATCCCATTTATGTGTGTTCTAAGTTTTTTTGTAGGAGAAAAACCTTGAAGTTCTTTTAAATAACCTTTTGCTTCATAAATAAACTCTTCAGGAACAACCTTATCTTTTACTATTTTTTTATCAGTATATAAATCTTCTAAAAAAAGGTTTAGTGCGATTATTCTTTGACTTAATCCCTTATTTATTTTATCAAATTCTTCTGAGGTCATTATTCTTGGTATCACATCAAAAGGTAAAGACCTTTCAATAAAATTCCCATCCTTATATAGATTGAAGTTTACTGCAAACTTATCCATATACTTTTTAAACTCTGTAACTTTTTGTCTATCTTGATTTGAATAAATATCCCAAAAAGTTTCAATCACTGCATTTCTATTTTCTGCCAATACACACCTCCAAGATAATGTTTTTCATTTTATTATTATTTATATAAAAGTGTACTAAATAACTGGAATTTTACAGTTTATAAAATATACAATATTATAAATATTTTACATATACAAACTGATTAATTTATATATTCTATTGCAATCTAATTTTTGTGATATTAATATGATACCTAAATGGTATAATATTATCATAAGATACCATCTTGTATAAATCAAAGGGTTTACAATGTCAACAAGTATAAAAGAATTAAGAATATTTAGAAGAGCAAGAGAAATTGCGCATAGAAAACTAGAGAAAAAAAAGCAAAAGAGATTATTAGCATCTGGACAAAACAAATTTACAATCAATTCGCTAGAAGATAGGATTCTTCTATCAGCAGATCCAATATCTGCAAGTATGATTGAATATTTAAATGAAGACCAGAATAATATAGTTCAAGTTGATTCAAATACAGATTCCCAAAAGATAGAATATAGTACAAAATCATTTGCAGATGACAATAACCTTGTTGATTTCTCAAACCTTGATTCTTCTTTATTATCTCTTAGTTCACTTATTGTTGATGATGGTACAACATTAGGTGGTAGTGGTTCTTTAGTTGTTGATTTAATAAACCAAGGTGAAGTATCTCCTGGATACTCTCCTGGTGTACAAAATGTAAATTCTTATACTCAAACAAATGACGCAGTTCTAGAAATAGAAATTGCTGGAACTGGAAATGCTGGAACTTTTAATGGTTTTGACCAAATAAATGCTTCTGGAGCTGTTTCTTTAGATGGTACATTATCAGTTTCAATACTAGGAGATTATGAAGTTAAAGCAGGTGATACTTTTGACATTATGACTTACGATTCTATTTCTGGTAAATTTGATAATGCAGAAGGACTATATGGCTTTGGAGATGGAAGTTTATATTTTGATGTTATTCAATACCAAAATAAAATCTCCCTAGTTGCAAAAGAAGTTGGGGATATTGTTTTTGACATTGATGATTGGGATACAAAAAATAGTTTAGGTCTTTATTATAACCAAGACTATTTTAATATAAGTGAAAAAACTATCAATATTGATGGGGGATTCTCTATTGCAGATTTTGCTTATATTGATGGTTCCTTAACATTATCATATGGGAAGTATGCAGAAGTAGATATTAATACAGGGCTTTCAAAAAATGTTGCAGATTTATTCGATGGGATTGAACCTATGGTTAATGATGTAATTGTATCTGTATTTGATATTGGAGTATCTAATGCTAATATTTTTATGGGAGTTGGTGGTGACTATAAAGCTAATTTAGACCAAGATGCCGTAGGTTTATTAATTGATAACTTAGATTTGGCATTTACCTTTATGAGCACATATGATGTCCCAGATTCTAGCTCTAATGTAAATATTGATGCTGGTTTAAACAATATGAATTTTTATGCATTAAATGGTCATGCAGATAGTGGTAAATTAATTGGTTTTGAAGAGGGTATTCAAACTGAAGCTAAAGATATAGATATAAATATAAATAGTAGTTTTAAAAATAGTGTAATAGCAGGCTTACAAAACTTTAGTATCCCTTCAATTAGTATCCCTTCAATTAGTATTCCAAAGATAAGTTTTCCGGAAATTAAAGTACCAACTGTAGATTTCCCTGATTTAGTGATAAGTATTCCTGATATTACAATTCCCAGTATCACTATTCCTGATATTAAAATTCCTGGCTTAGGGTTTAATATCAATATACCAGATATTACTATTCCTAGCATCTCCATTCCTGATATTGTTATACCAGATTTTGATTTATCATTAGGAAGTATCACTTTGCCAGATATTCAAATCCCAAGTATCACTTTACCAGAAATTGATATTCCTGAATTAGGATTCAAAATAACACTTCCAACTATTGATTTTCCAGCAATAAAAATACCAACTATTACTATACCTGATATTTCTATTCCAACTATTCAACTTCCAGATTTTGAATTTCCTGATATTGAATTTCCTGATATTGAATTTCCTGATATTGGTTTACCAAGTTTAAGTTTGCCATCAATTAGTTTACCAACCATATCTATGCCAACAATTAGTATGCCTAATATTTCAATTCCAGAATTTGATATAGATATTGCTATTCCTGATATTACTCTTCCAAACTTATCAATCCCAGATATCTCAGTGCCAGATTTAGATTTTCTAAGTACTTTTCTTTATAAATTATGGGATCCTGCAGTTGATTTTCAATCTTCTTTTGGTACTAATGGATATGAAGTAAAAGCTGGTTCTGAAATTTTAAATATAAACTTTGATGGGAACCAAAGAATTGGAGTAGATATAGGTCAAGCTAAACTTCAAGTTAGTGAATTTGTATATCTACAAGGTGGCTTTGCATTTGAGAAAGGTCCTACATATTTAGTAGATGTAGCAACAGGCTTACCAGCAAACTTAGAAAGTACATTAAGTCCTTTAGTAAATCCATTATTTGATGCAGCAGCAACAGGTTCAACATACTCAATGTTAAATGATGTTGAAGTAGCTTCAATGACTATTGGAGCATCTAATATACAAGCATTCGTAGGATTAAATGGACCATATAAAGCTGATGAAGATTTAGGTTCTGAAATAGATTTAACAACTTGGGCTAAAGATTCAAATGGTAAATATAAAGGTTTAATCTATAATACTGATGGAACTTTATCTTCAATATATACAGATGGCAATAATTATAATGACTATGTAATAAATAATGATGCTATGGGTGTAACAATTGATGATTTAGATTTTGGTATGGCGATTATGGATACAACATCACCAATAATCAATCCAGTATTAGATAGATTTACAGCAGTAAAAGCAACAGCAGCAATGGGTGGACTAGTAGGTTTTGGAGATAACTTAGTACTTGAAGCTTATGATATTACAATAAATGTAAATGATGGACCAGAATGGCTAGGTGGATATGGACCAGCTGTTATTGATTGGTCATCTAGCTTTGAGACAAGTGCTGGTGCTGGTGATGGTATATTTAGTATACCAACTGGTGGTGGAACTTCAATGGATATAAACTTTGATGGGAACCAAAGAATTGGAGTAGATATAGGTCAAGCTAAACTTCAAGTTAGTGAATTTGTATATCTACAAGGTGGCTTTGCATTTGAGAAAGGTCCTACATATTTAGTAGATGTAGCAACAGGCTTACCAGCAAACTTAGAAAGTACATTAAGTCCTTTAGTAAATCCATTATTTGATGCAGCAGCAACAGGTTCAACATACTCAATGTTAAATGATGTTGAAGTAGCTTCAATGACTATTGGAGCATCTAATATACAAGCATTCGTAGGATTAAATGGACCATATAAAGCTGATGAAGATTTAGGTTCTGAAATAGATTTAACAACTTGGGCTAAAGATTCAAATGGTAAATATAAAGGTTTAATCTATAATACTGATGGAACTTTATCTTCAATATATACAGATGGCAATAATTATAATGACTATGTAATAAATAATGATGCTATGGGTGTAACAATTGATGATTTAGATTTTGGTATGGCGATTATGGATACAACATCACCAATAATCAATCCAGTATTAGATAGATTTACAGCAGTAAAAGCAACAGCAGCAATGGGTGGACTAGTAGGTTTTGGAGATAACTTAGTACTTGAAGCTTATGATATTACAATAAATGTAAATGATGGACCAGAATGGCTAGGTGGATATGGACCAGCTGTTATTGATTGGTCATCTAGCTTTGAGACAAGTGCTGGTGCTGGTGATGGTATATTTAGTATACCAACTGGTGGTGGAACTTCAATGGATATAAACTTTGATGGGAACCAAAGAATTGGAGTAGATATAGGTCAAGCTAAACTTCAAGTTAGTGAATTTGTATATCTACAAGGTGGCTTTGCATTTGAGAAAGGTCCTACATATTTAGTAGATGTAGCAACAGGCTTACCAGCAAACTTAGAAAGTACATTAAGTCCTTTAGTAAATCCATTATTTGATGCAGCAGCAACAGGTTCAACATACTCAATGTTAAATGATGTTGAAGTAGCTTCAATGACTATTGGAGCATCTAATATACAAGCATTCGTAGGATTAAATGGACCATATAAAGCTGATGAAGATTTAGGTTCTGAAATAGATTTAACAACTTGGGCTAAAGATTCAAATGGTAAATATAAAGGTTTAATCTATAATACTGATGGAACTTTATCTTCAATATATACAGATGGCAATAATTATAATGACTATGTAATAAATAATGATGCTATGGGTGTAACAATTGATGATTTAGATTTTGGTATGGCGATTATGGATACAACATCACCAATAATCAATCCAGTATTAGATAGATTTACAGCAGTAAAAGCAACAGCAGCAATGGGTGGACTAGTAGGTTTTGGAGATAACTTAGTACTTGAAGCTTATGATATTACAATAAATGTAAATGATGGACCAGAATGGCTAGGTGGATATGGACCAGCTGTTATTGATTGGTCATCTAGCTTTGAGACAAGTGCTGGTGCTGGTGATGGTATATTTAGTATACCAACTGGTGGTGGAACTTCAATGGATATAAACTTTGATGGGAACCAAAGAATTGGAGTAGATATAGGTCAAGCTAAACTTCAAGTTAGTGAATTTGTATATCTACAAGGTGGCTTTGCATTTGAGAAAGGTCCTACATATTTAGTAGATGTAGCAACAGGCTTACCAGCAAACTTAGAAAGTACATTAAGTCCTTTAGTAAATCCATTATTTGATGCAGCAGCAACAGGTTCAACATACTCAATGTTAAATGATGTTGAAGTAGCTTCAATGACTATTGGAGCATCTAATATACAAGCATTCGTAGGATTAAATGGACCATATAAAGCTGATGAAGATTTAGGTTCTGAAATAGATTTAACAACTTGGGCTAAAGATTCAAATGGTAAATATAAAGGTTTAATCTATAATACTGATGGAACTTTATCTTCAATATATACAGATGGCAATAATTATAATGACTATGTAATAAATAATGATGCTATGGGTGTAACAATTGATGATTTAGATTTTGGTATGGCGATTATGGATACAACATCACCAATAATCAATCCAGTATTAGATAGATTTACAGCAGTAAAAGCAACAGCAGCAATGGGTGGACTAGTAGGTTTTGGAGATAACTTAGTACTTGAAGCTTATGATATTACAATAAATGTAAATGATGGACCAGAATGGCTAGGTGGATATGGACCAGCTGTTATTGATTGGTCATCTAGCTTTGAGACAAGTGCTGGTGCTGGTGATGGTATATTTAGTATACCAACTGGTGGTGGAACTTCAATGGATATAAACTTTGATGGGAACCAAAGAATTGGAGTAGATATAGGTCAAGCTAAACTTC
Source organism: Halarcobacter azotofixans (SeqCode) (assembly GCA_048571215.1). Taxonomy (GTDB): domain Bacteria; phylum Campylobacterota; class Campylobacteria; order Campylobacterales; family Arcobacteraceae; genus Halarcobacter; species Halarcobacter azotofixans. The sequence continues at coordinate 3,227,914 of CP182352.1, read as the reverse complement.
AAGTTAGTGAATTTGTATATCTACAAGGTGGCTTTGCATTTGAGAAAGGTCCTACATATTTAGTAGATGTAGCAACAGGCTTACCAGCAAACTTAGAAAGTACATTAAGTCCTTTAGTAAATCCATTATTTGATGCAGCAGCAACAGGTTCAACATACTCAATGTTAAATGATGTTGAAGTAGCTTCAATGACTATTGGAGCATCTAATATACAAGCATTCGTAGGATTAAATGGACCATATAAAGCTGATGAAGATTTAGGTTCTGAAATAGATTTAACAACTTGGGCTAAAGATTCAAATGGTAAATATAAAGGTTTAATCTATAATACTGATGGAACTTTATCTTCAATATATACAGATGGCAATAATTATAATGACTATGTAATAAATAATGATGCTATGGGTGTAACAATTGATGATTTAGATTTTGGTATGGCGATTATGGATACAACATCACCAATAATCAATCCAGTATTAGATAGATTTACAGCAGTAAAAGCAACAGCAGCAATGGGTGGACTAGTAGGTTTTGGAGATAACTTAGTACTTGAAGCTTATGATATTACAATAAATGTAAATGATGGACCAGAATGGCTAGGTGGATATGGACCAGCTGTTATTGATTGGTCATCTAGCTTTGAGACAAGTGCTGGTGCTGGTGATGGTATATTTAGTATACCAACTGGTGGTGGAACTTCAATGGATATAAACTTTGATGGGAACCAAAGAATTGGAGTAGATATAGGTCAAGCTAAACTTCAAGTTAGTGAGTTCCTCTATATTCAGGGAGGGATGAGTTTCGAAAAAGGCCCTACATACCTAGTAGACATAGCAACAGGATTACCTGCTAGTCAAAAAGATTACTTTGAACCTATTATAGATCCATTATTTGATGCAGCAACAACAGGTTCAACATACTCTTTACTTAAAGGAGTTGAAGTAGCTTCTATGACTATTGGGGCTTCAAATGTTCAAGCATTTGTAGGTATTAATGGACCATATAAAGCTGATGAAGATTTATCTACAGACACTGATGGGGATGGAAATCCTTACAATGACTATGTAATCAATAATGATGCAGTTGGTTTAACAATAGATAATCTTGATTTTGCAATGGCAATAATGACTACAACATCTCCTATAATTAATCCAATCCTAGATGAATTTATAGCAGTAAGAGCAACTGCAGATAAAGCTGCATTTATGGGCTTGGAAAATGTATTAACAATAGATGTTAGAGATATTGATATTCAAATAAATACAGGACCTTCATGGCCTTTAGATATGGGTCCTGCTGTTATAGATTGGGAAAATAGTTTTGCTTCTACTGGTGGCTTTGTCATACCAACTGGTGGTGATACATCAATGACCATTGATTATGATGGGAATGAAAAAATAAGTGCAGAAATAGGAAATGCAGTTATTCAAGTTAGTGAATTCTTATATCTTAGTGGTTCTCTTTCTTTTGAAAAAGGTACAGTAACAAATGTATTCGTAGATAGTGGAGACTTTGAAACACTTTATCCTAGTGGAGAAAAAGAGGTTTCAATCATGACTTTAGGTGGTGCAAACTTGGTTGGTTTTGCTGGTATTGGTGGTCCATACAAGAAAGATATCTATTTAGATTATGATTCTGATGGTGATGGTAATCCATACAATGATTATGAAATAATAAATCCAAATGCTACTGGAATACTTATAGATAATGTTAATTTTGCAACAGCAATTATGACTCCAACTGATATTATACAAAGTAGACTAATCCAATTTGTTACTGCAAAAGCAAGCGTTGATCAAGCTGCATTAATAGGTATGGAAGATTATGTTGAGGCGTCACTAGAAGGTGTGGAGATAAATATCAATACAAGTTTAATCAAAGGTTTGCCACCTCAAGCTACATTATTAGCTGCAATGCCATATATAGATTATACACAAAGTTTTGCAGAAACAAATGGTTTACAAGTATCTACTGGCTACCAACTTGCACCAGGTCAAGAATCAAAAGAGGGTCTAGATTTTATCACAATTGATTTTGATACTGAAATTATTCAAGCTAGTGTAGAGTATGCAAAATTAGATATTTTAGGAAGTCTGCAAGTTTTTGGTTCTTTAGCATTTACGAAAAGAAGTGAAACAGTACGATTAACAGATCAAAGAGAAGTTCAAGTTATATCTTTATCACTAGGAGTAGTTAATGCCTATGGATTTATAGGTGTTGGAGATTATTATCAAGATACAAACAATGATGGAAGAATAACAGAAGCAGATACAACTAACTCTTCAGCAATAGGTTTAGCAATTACTGATTTGGATTTAGGTGCCACCCTTATGAGAGAAGTTGGTACCTTAACTAATGTTTATTTTGCTGTTGCAACAAGCATTGATAGAGTTGGTTTAGTTGGAACATCAGATGTTGTTGAAGTAGAGATAGAACAACTTGAATTTAATGCAAATATCTCATCAATAGGAATTGGTGTAGTGACTGTTGATTTCTCAAAATCAACTTGGATAGATGAAAATGGTACTACACAAACAGGTTATGCTATTGAAACAGGAGATAAAGCAAATCCAATTGTTTTAAAATATGAAGAATTTGTTATAGATATTTCAGGTGAACTTTCTTTACAAACAATGGGAGTATTCTCTTTACAAGCAGTTTTCCAGCTAAGTGTAGATACAGAAGGATTAACGCTATTTATTGATGGTGATGGAATCATTGGAAATGATAGTACAATAAGTATAACAGCTGCTGTATCTGCACTTATATATATAGACAAAGATGGGTTGGCATTAACAGCGAGATTAAATGCAGGTATTGACTTAGGTCCAGTTATGACTTTAAATATAGAGCAATTGGATTTAACAATAAATACAACAGGAAAAGATATAACTTATGTAGTTCCTGAAAAATTCTTAGATAAAGTAGATTATGAAACTCTAACAATTTTAGCAAAACCTGAAGCTTACCAAGATGATGATATGAGTTTCTATGTGATGCTTGAAGCTAAAGGTACATTAAATCTATTAAGTGCCTTAGACTTAAAAGGTGATATTGACTTTTTATTTACGGACACTAGGATCGTATTAAGTGTGGGAGCTATTTTAGACTTACCAGTGATTGAGCCTATTGGTGTAACTGGAACATTAGGTATAACAGAGGGTGGTTTTTATGGTTCATTGATGCTAGGGAATCCATTTAATGGTGGCTCACCATTAATTGATGCAACTGCATTTACTCTATCAGGTGGTTTTTTATTACAAGTAAATACTACATCTTCAAAACAAAGTGTAAAAGCACTAGAAATAGATGCTAATGGTCAATTAACAGGAAAATTTGTAGATGAGGATATTGCAGCAAGCACATTATTTATTGCAGGTACTGCAAATATAAAAATAGCTGGTGCTATTTCACTTTATGGTGAGATATCACTTAAGGTAAATGAAGAAGGTTTTGAAGCAGATGCTGCATTAAAACTTGATTTGGCAGAATTTGGAGAGCTTAATGTAGATGGTGCTATATCTATATTAAATACAGCAGATGAAGGTGCTGTTTTTGCGATGAGTTTAGAAACAGATATCTCTTTTGGACTTGCAAGTATTATTGGAATTGATGCAAATGCAAAAGTGCAAATTAACACAAGTAAAAATAATGTTTATGCAGGAGTAGAAAAAGGGACATTATTTAATCTAGAATTAGATGGTAAGCTAAATATTTTAGCCTTAAAAGCTAATTTTGAAGGTTCAATTAGCATAGTTGATAATGTATTTGAACTTAGAATTGATGATGCAAGTGTTGACTTCTTTGGAATTTTAAATGTAGGGATTAGTGGTTACTTAAGAAGTGATGGTTACTTCTTAATTGAAGGTGAAGCTGGATTTAATATAGACTTAGGGGTTATTAAAATAACTTCTGGTGTTGAGATGACTTTTGGGAATACCATTGAAAAAGGTCCAATAGTTGGATTAGTGTTATATGGAAGTGTTGATGTACATATAAACCTTGGGTTATTTGAAATAAACGAAACATTAGCTGGTTTTAGAGGTGAGATTGAACTAACAGCCGCTAGTGCATATTTACAAGCTTCAGTAACTGTTGCAGGGATTAGTTTCTCAGGTGATATCACTTGGAGTTGGGGAGATTTACCAATTATTGCAACTCAAGTAGGTGATGCCCTTTACTTAAATATGGGTGATAGATGGCTAGAAAGAGAAACTCCTGCAAATAGAGCAATAGGTAATTTATATGAAGATGTTATTCATGAAACTTATAATATTAGTGAAGATAAAAATGGTAATATCTTATTAAAATCTATGGGTGTAGAGAAAACCTACTCAGGAGTAAAAACAATTTATGGTTCAGGAGGAGAAGGTAATGATGTAATCATTGTCGATCCTAGTGTAACAAAAACATTAATTTTTGATGGAGGTGATGGTAAAGATACCTTTATTATTGCAGGTGGAGCATCAAATAGTATTATTAGAGGTGGTTCAGGAAATGACCTACTTGTTGGTGGTGGAACATCAAATATCAAATATTACGGTGAAGATGGAAACGACAAATTTATTGGTGGAGATGTAAGTGAAATCATTGATATGGGTGGTGGAATCAATACTGTAAATAGTGCAGGTGGAGATGATATTATTAATATCACTGAAAATGGTACTGTAACTATTGATGGTGGAAGTGGTTATGATAAAGTTTTTATTGATATTCTATCAGATAAAGATCTTATAGTAGGAAATAGACTATTTAATTATGGCGGAATTACAATAAATACTACCGATTCATTAGAGATGATTCAAGTAAGAGACACTTCAACATCTACAACAATAAAAAATAATTCTCAAGGTGATACTTGGGGAAATACTGGGCTAACAGTATTATCTAACGGAACTATCAATGTAAGTGATCTTGAATTTATAGCACCAACTGCAAGATTAAGCTTAGTATCAAATGGAATAATTGGGGATATAGTTACTGATGTTAAAGAGATAAATATAGTTAACACAAGTAATACAAATGGGAATATCACAATTATAGAAAAAAATGATTTAGTAGTTGTTGATGACAATAAAGCGAATGGTGGTATTTATACAGTAAATGGGAATATTGATATTACATTAAATGCATATGAATCTCAATTAACATTAAGTTCTGGTGCTATTAGTACCTCAACTTCTGGTGGAGATATTTCTATCATTGCAGATGATATAGAGTTAGAGTCAGGTAATGACAAAGTTATAGGTACTGGTAACTTAACAATCAAAGCAAAATCTTCAAGCCAAAACTATAACTTAGGTTCTGCTGCACAAACTACATATGGTATTGATAAATCAGATAGTTTAGCAAATGGTTTTATGCATTTATCTATGCAAGACTTCTCTGCATTTAAAAATGGTTTCTCTCATATTACAATTGGAGATGAAACAACATCTACAACTACCTATCTTGGAGATTTAGAAGATAGCATTATTGGTAACTTTTCATTTAACGCAAAATTAACTGATTATCTTTCTATTTTTGCAGGAAGAATAAATGTAGTAGGAGATGTAAAATCTACTGACAAAATTGAAATTGTTGCAAGATATATGGAAGTTAGAAAAACAAATACTCATGCTCCATTGGGGACTCCAGACTCTGGAATCTATGCAAAAGATATAGATATAAAATTAGATGAGCAATTAATTTTAACAGGATGGTTAAGAGCTGATGACAGTATAAATGTTAATATCCACTCAACAACTGGTGCAAACCCAATTGTTGGTTATGGGACAGAAGCAAATAGTTTCACAGCAGACCAAGGGAGTGTTTTTGCAACATATAATAGTGGAGCAACAATCACTTTAAATACTGCAGCTTCAATTTATAGTGCCACTACAATAAAGGCTTTTGGTTCTAATTCAACTATAACTATGTCATCAAACACAGGTCTTACAGTATTAGAAGGTGCAGTTATAGCTGCAAGAGAAGCAAACTCTTCTATTAACTTAAGTGCAGATGATTATTTACATATTAATAGTGGTGGTTCTATTACTGCAGGTGCTAAATGGAATCAAGATACAAAAGAGTTTGAAAAAACTGGTGCTGATTCATCTATTACCTTAGAAACAACTGGTGAGATGAAACTAGCGGGAGCTATCACATCATCAGGAGCAATGAATCTAATAGGTGGTGGTTCAGACAGTGATCATGCAGATTATTTTGATACAATTCCAGGGGAAAATCTAACCTATGTAGATTATACAAAAGCTTTAGAAGATAGTATAAATAGTGGGACTTTACCTCAAGAAATCATAGATGCACTAAATACAAATAATATAAAACTTGGTTCTAATCCAAGTATCACTTCTATATCTAACTATACACCTTTTTCATCTTTAAGTGATGAACAAAAAGATCAAGTTGCTCTTGCATTAGGTTATACAATTTATAACCCAAGTGATAAGTCTTATTATTTTAATGAAGATTTCACTGGTACAAAACAACTTATAACAACACTTATAAATGGTGATGGTCCAAATATTGAATCTGGTTATACATATTATGATGGTTTGGTATTTATTGATTTAGATAATAATACCCTTGCAACTTCTTTTAAACAAGGTGTTTCAGCAGATTATGACAATGACTTAATAAATTGGGGGAGTGTAGGAGCTCCAAGTGCAGATGCAAGCTTTGAACAATTAACAACAGCTCAAAAAATAGTTGTTGCACAAAGTTTAGGATACTCTACAGATGATGAGGGTGTTTCATTTTATAACTATAATGCAGATGCTGGTAAAAAATATCTTAAAACATTTACTGAAGGGATACTTACAGATTATAAAAATGAAGATATCTATTGGGGAGATATAACAGCGCCAAATGATTCAGCTACATTTAGCTCTTTAACAAAAGAACAAAAAATAGTTGTTGCACAAAGTTTAGGATATGCAGTTTATGAAGATGTATATGTAAACCTTAATTTAGAAGATGGAAAACAGATTGTAAAATCTACAACAGCAGGTGGAGATTTCCAAGTTAGAAATATCAATTGGGGAGGAGTAAAAGCTCCTGAAGATGGAACAACTTTTGAATCTTTAACTTTAGCTCAACAAGAAGTTGTATTAACATCACTTGAATATTCAAGATACAATGATACTATTTATTATAATACCAATGCAGCAGATGGGAAAAAACTTTTAACAACTCTAGTTGAAGGTGATGATTATTCAAATAGCTCAATTGATTGGAAAGATGTTAACAAACCAGCTGATGATGCTAAATTTAAAGACTTAAATGCTTTACAAAAAGAGATAGTATTAAATGAAAAAGGATATAGACTTTTCACAGGTGTAGTTTATACAAATGGAGAAGATTTTAAATTAACTTTTGTTGAGGGTGATGGAGGAGATTACACAAATGATTCAATCACATGGAGTAAAGTTGAAGTTCCAGATGATGATGTTTTATTTGAAGACTTAAATGCTTCTCAAAAATATTATGTATTAAACCAAACAGGATATAGTGAATATTCTAATAAATTCTATTATAAAGCTGATGCTGCTGAAAACAAAAAACTACTTAGTTCTTTTGAAGAGGGTATAGATTATTCAAACTCAAATATGGATTGGGGGACTACCTCATTCTCTTCAACTAATAGATGGATTGTATCTGACGGTGAAAATAGTTATATCCTTTATGCGGAAGATATCACAGGAGATGGAGTTGCAGAAAAAATTAGAGTTCAAGAAAAACATGAACTAGTTGGACAAAGAGGTTATGGCTTCTTACTTACAGGAACACTAACTTCACTACAAGATAATACTGATATGGTTATATCAGGAGCTGAAGATACAATTGTTAGAGGGAACATCAACTTATATGGAGAAAACTCAAGTTTAGTTGTTCAATCTGACAAATGGGTATATTGGGAAGGTGAAGCTGAAGTTACAGGAGATATATCAATATTAGGTGGTGTTGATTTAAACACTTTTGATATAACGAATACTGTAAAAGAAACAAGTGTATTTATACATGCAACTTCTAAATTAAACAATACTAGTAGCGGAAATAATATCACTGTTATTGGTGGTAAAGATGTAGAGATTCATGGACAGGTTGCTTCAGGAGTAAACTTAGATATTGGTAATATAAACTTTGCAGGTAATGACTCAACTGTTTATATTGGAGCTGGAGAGCAAGTTTTAATCAATACTGCCATTTTAGCCTCAAAATCAATTACAATTGAAACCTTAAATGCTCCATCAAGTGACGATTTAAATAAAAGTTTAATCATAACAAGTGCTGGTGGTTTAACTGTTGGGGGAGAGACTAGTGACAACTCAGGTGGTTCAATAAATATTAGTACTGTTGGAGATATTGAAGCAATTGGGATGATACTTTCAGGGGGTACAGTTAAACAAACCTTTGATTCACAGGGGAATTTAATTTCTGAAGATATTACATGGTCAGATGAATATTCAACTGTTACTATTGAAAGTTTAGGAAAGGTATCAATTGCAGGAGATACCGAAACTCAAAGTGGCGATATTGTAGAGGTTGGTGGAATTATACAAGCCAATAATGAAATAACTATAATAGGTGGTGTTAGCAATGATCATATCGGTATATATTTACCAGGAGGAGCAAAATTAGCAACTCATGATGCTGATGGAGTTATTACTTTAAAAGCATATGATGATGCTTTAATATATGGTTTAATAGCAGCAGGTGCTTCTATTGATACATATTATGATCCAACAGGAACAACTCTAGGTTATATGATAAATAATTATGGAGGAAACTCAAAAGTAATTATAGAATCAAAAAGTCAAGTTGAAATAGGTAGAGATATTGTTGCAGGTGCTTTAGTTGATATTAGAGGTGGAAATGGTACACAAAGAGATATTGATGAGACACTTGGAGAAGATGGACATTTCTTTAATCTAAAAGACCAAGGTTTAGTTATCGGTGCTGGACTTGATATCAAAACATTACAAGAAAATAGTACTATAACATTAAGTTCAAGTGGTGATTTAGCTATCCTTGCTCCTGTATGGAATGATGAGTTATTAGCTTCAACTTTCTTAGAATATGCTAATGGGCAATTAACCCAAGATGTAACTTTATCTTTAGAAATTGATTTAGGTACACACATAGTAAAAGGTGATGTTCTAATAAGTGCTAATGATACTTTAGATAATAATAGTATTAGTGATTTAAAAGCAGATATCCAAAATGCTATAAACTCAACTGCTTTCACAGTTACTCAATCACTATCAGGAACTCCTGCTTTAAACTCAACTCAAACCATTGAAAATAAAGTAACAGTAAGAGTTGTAGATGGAAGATTGATGCTTACTTCAGATTATTCATTTGATATTAAATCGAATTCAATAAATTTAGATAAATTAGGTTTTGCTACAGGAGTTGACTTATCTTCTGTAAGTTCAATTGCTGTTGATGCTTCACAAAAAGGTTCAGTTGTAAACCTTGGTAAAAATGGTTTAGAAAATGGTTCTATATATTTATCAAACTGGATAAAAGCACATAGTGGTCTTAATTTCTATAGTGGAGAAAAACCAACAGATGGTGGTAATCAAGATTTCTATTTTGGTGCATTTGGAACAATTGAAACTTTATCTGGAAGTATTTATCTAAATCCAGGAGACAATGGTGTTTTATTAGGTGATTTGATTGCAAGAGGTGCAGGTGCTGATATTATTTTAGAATCTAAAAATACTTTAGAGATAAAAGGTAGTATAACTGCACAAGATGATATTTTTATAACTGCTGGTCAAGTTTTAAATGAAGGTGAAACAAGTATTGAAACCTTTGGTACAAGTTCTATTACCACTTTAGATGTTGGTGGAAATATCAGAATTCAAGGGTACAATGATGTTGTAATAAATAGTACCATTGGTAAAGATAAAGATGGTATTGTAAATACAAACCTTGAAAACTTAACTATCTTAGCATATAAAGGTGACTTATCTATTGAGAAACAATCAGGTTATATTGAAACTGGTGCTCAAATAATACTAAGTGGTAGAAATATTGATGTTCATGGGGTAATTTTAAGTAGTAGAAATACAAGTTCTTTATATGATGAAGAATTAAGTTTTATAGCTGACAAAGGGGTAAATCTACAAGGGGTTGTAGAGCTTGATGGTTCTATGAAAATTCAAACAACTGAAGATATAGTTTTAAATAACCTTAAATTAATAATTGATAATCCAAACCAACATTTAAAATTATATTCAGATGGAGATATTTATCTAGGAGATACAACACCACAAGATGGAGTTGAAAGTGCTGGTGCTGTTATCTTAGATGCAAATGGATATGTAGATGTAAGAGCTGAAGGAGATATTTTTGTAGGCTTTGATGCACAAATTTTAAGTAAAAACGAAATAAAAATTACAGCTAATAATCTTGTAGCAATAGGAACTATTAGGGCTGGGGCAAGTTTTGATACAGATGCAAACAAATCAAAATGGCTTGCATCATTAGGAAAAATAAGTATTACAACACAAGGTAGTACAATATTAGGTGGTAATGGTTTAGATGAGAATAATAATCTAATTACGTGGGGTGCCAATATTGAATCAACAGGAAGTATCTCTATTACTACTGGTGAAGATGTAAATAGAGTTGGTCTTTCTGTTTCTTCTGAAAGTATAATTGCAGTTGATGTTACAACAAATGGACAATTTGCAGATACAGCAGATGGAGTAATAAACATCATAAGTGATGGAGATATTCAAATATATGGAAATATTAAAAGTACTGATGATGGGGCTGATTTAAATATTACAAGTTATTCACTTCTTCTAATTGATGGTGTTGTACATGCAGATGATAAGATAGTTCTAAAAGGTGGTACGAGTACAACAGGTGCTGGTATTATTATAAATAGTTTTATTACAGATGATAATGATGACTATATTTCAGGAGGAAGTGTTAAAACATCTGATTCAGGTAGCATAGAATTGTATTCTCAAAATTCAATTTTAATAAAAGGGAATTTAGGTGAAGTAGTAGAAGTAAATAATGAAAATGTAGCATTAACTGATTCAATTTATATTGAGGTTCTTGCTTCAGATGTAACTATTATGGGTAATGTTGAAGCTAAAAATAATATTGAAGTGATTTCAAAAAATATAAATATTATAGATGGACATATATTTGCAAGAAGTGCTAACTCATCTATTACTCTAAGAGCATCAGAAACTTTTTATACAGCAGCTTTACCTGAAGAGGGATATGTTAGAGCAGATAATTTAGTTCATATTATTGCATCAACTGCAAGAATCTATGGTATTGTTGAAACAACAGGGAATAACTCTCGACTATTAATAAATGTTGGTAAAGACCTAATTATAACAGGAACTGTAAAATCTAAAAATGATATAGATTTAAATGCAGGGATAGATACTGATAACACAAATGCTGTTTTAGAAGGTGTAATATCATCTGTAAGTCTAACAAACGGCAATATACTTATTTCAAAACAAGGTGTTATAACTGCAATTGATGGAGATATAACTGCTCAAGCAGGAAATGATATTACAGTTAATGCAGACAGTTCTGTATCTGGTGATGTTAAAGTTGAAATACCTGTTGTTACTACATATACAAAAGAATATACAGTTGTATCTGGAAGTATTCCACATGCAGAACAAATACAAGTTCCTAAAATCACTTGGGTTTCTACAAGATTAACAGAGCAAGTAGGTGAAGAAAAAGTTGTAGTTGGAAACTATTATATCACTATGGATGTTTCTTTAGAAATGGTAGGATATTATAATCCAAATGCAACAGATGGAAATAAATTTAGAGAGATTCTAATTGAAGGAATTGATTATTTAAATGATAATATTGATTGGGCAAATGCGGGAAATGAAGCAACTCCAAACAGAACAGCAGAATCAGTTACAAGTGATTATAAATCAAGTGATTATAAAACTTTTACAGGTTTAAATGACGCACAAAAGCAAGCTGTATTAAATGCAACTGGTTATAAAGCTGTATATCAGTTTTCTTATACAAATGCCTTAAAAAACCAAGTTAGAAATGGAACTATTTCAGACCCACAAGTTTATGTACCTGAATGGAAAGATGCAGGCCAAAAAGTTTATAATATCCAAATTGATGGCTGGAAAGATAAATATATTCTTATGCCAGAAGGTGCTCAAGAAGATATATTAAGAGTAGTTTCTCAAGGTGAAGCAAAATACTTAACAGGTGATTCTACAGACATTGGAAACACAGGAACATGGAAATCTGCAAGTGAAGCTGGAGTGAAATTTGTTAATGTTAATGGTAATGAAAAAGCATCTTTTGTAAAAGGTACTGATTATACAAATAATGCAGCAATCTCTTGGGAAACTTATGGGGCAGAGATACCTATTGTTTACAAAAAAGGTGCGACAACATTATCTGATTTAAGTAAAAATATCTTTGTAGATGTATCAATTGAAGACTTAATAAGTGAAATAACTGTTTCAGGTTCACAATATAATGGACAAACTATAAACTGGTCAGCCTATGGAGCAACAGCTCCTTCTTCAAATACAGATTTTGAGGACTTAAGTTATACTCAACAATATGCTGTATTATTTGAATTAGATTATTATAAAGAGAATTTAGTCTTAGGAACAGATTATAATAATGCAGATATCCCTTGGGGATTATTAAATGCAACTGCTCCATCAGAGACTACAGAATATGCTAATTTATCAACTGTACAAAAACAAGCAGTTATGCAATCTCTTGGTTATTATCTTGAAAAAATTGATTTTGATAACTTAACATATGCAGCAAAAGTAAAAGAAGCTACAAAATTAGGATACACAGCATCAATTGATGAAACTAAAGAATGGGCAGACTTAACCTTCTCCCAAAAAATGGCTGTTGCAGGAACTTTAGGTTATAGTTTAGATACTTCAGGAGTGGGAGAATATGTAGGTTCATATGTTGATTATTCAGAAGTTATTTATACTCAAGATAAATCAAGATTTGATGGAACTACAACAACATATAATACAACTGATAAAAATAACTCTTCTGAATGGAGTGGTAGAAATAGCGAAGTAGATTATGATAGTAGTGCAGCTAGATGGAAAGTAGAATATGATACTTCAGCAAAAGCAAATACTAATGCTATAGATACAGTAAAAAATACTTATACTGATGGTACAGGATATAGAGTATATGATTTAGATGGCGAGGTTATAGCAGGTAATGCTGATACTAGAGTTCTAAGTGCGAATAGAGACCCAAATTGGACTTGGGAATCAACCGAAATGACAAATTCTAGTGATCCATATGCCAACGATCCTTATAATACTGTAAGATATACAGATAATATTTATGCCTTATCTACTTATGATTCAGTATTAGATAATGATACTTCAAGTTTAACTCAAATCGACTCATCAACAAGAACAAATGTAAAAGTTGGTAGTTTCAAGTACTGGGGTGATTGGAATGATAGAGGACAAGTTAGATATTACTCTTGGGCAGGAAGTACAAGTTATAGTAGTTTTGATTGGGAGAATGGAACAAGAGGATGGCATGAAAACTGGGCGGATTCATTTACTGGTGATGGTAGTAATGGACATCAAATCCAAACTAGAGGGTGGTATAACTCTTCTGGAATAGATTCAATGCACTGGTATGCAAGAACAAGAGATGAGTACACTACAATTGTTACTGAGACTCAATATGATTATGAATATAAATGGACCTCTAATACACATAATATATATGACAATAGAATAAAACTTGAGTATCAATTAGTAACTCAAAGCCATAACATATATGATGATAGACCTATTTTTGAGACAAAAACCATTGAAAAAGAGAATATATCTTACTCAAATGAAACTGTATGGACTTATGAAACTGTATACGACACTCAAACTGAAACATATACAGAAACAAATTATGAAGAGATTGATATTCTTGGGGGAGAATTTGCCGGAGAAACAATTAGTGGTTCAAATATAAATTTTGTATCAAACGGAACAACAAATCTAACGGGTATTATTAGTGCAACAGATGATATAAATATAGTTTCAAAAGACACTTTAACTATAACAGGGGTTAATGCAAATGGTGCAACAGTTGAAACAGTAAGTAAAATAAATGCAACTAATATTTCAATAGATTCTAAAAATACTATAGATATTAGTGATTCTGTAGCATTTACTATAACAGAAAGTGCAAATATAAATTCAAAATATGATATCTCATTAGGTAGTGAAACAGCATTTAATCAAACAGTAAAAGTGGTTGAAGATGATACAGTTGGTGGATATACTTATGGTACTTTAGAGATTTCTGCAAAAGATATCACTGTAAAATCTGGAACTAATATTGCAATTAGTGCTAATTTAACTGCTCAAGATAGTATCACATTAAATGCAGGTGATAGCACTGTTGGTTCTATAAATGATGGTTCTATAGTTGGAGATTATGAAACAAATCTTAAAGTTGAAAATACAAATAGTGATATCACTTTAACTACAGGTAGTATTGGTGGAGATGTAATACTTACAGGTTCAAACTTGGAAGCAAAAGATACGATAAGTATGAATATTGAAAGTGGAAAACTATTTCACTCTTTAGGATTAGTTACAAGTGATACTTTAGATGTTATAGCAGAATCTCAAATAAGTGCAAATACAAGTGTAAATAGTGTTGATTTAACATTAACAGATAAAGGTGATATTTCAATCAAAAATGATAAAAATTTAACAATCACAAAAGCACAGGCACAGGATGGTGAGATAAAAATAGATGTATTTGGTGATGCTATTGTTAAAGATGTAAAAACTTTAGGAACTAGTGATAAAAATGATTTCAAATTAAATACATATGAAATTGGTTCTGCAACAGCAAATGTAACAATAGAAAATATTACATTAGGATTAAGAGGTGATGCTATATTTGATATACAAGGTAATATCTCTCAAACTACTGGCGTTATAAATTCCGATGAGATTGTAATTGATGTTTTTACAAATGTAACCTTACTTACGAAAGCATCAAAAATTTCACTAGAATCAAATGCTATTGGTGATGTTAATATTACTCAAAGTGGAGCTAAATCACTTACATTAGAAGATGTTATTGTGTATAATGGTGACTTTACTTTAGTATCAGATGGTGCTATAGATATAAAAAATCTTATTTCAAAAACAGATACAAATAGTCCAAATAATGGAACAACTTGGGTTGATAATGTAATTAGTATCAATAATACAACCAGTGCAACACAAAAAGATATCTCAATCCAAAATATCAAATTTGGTTCTTATGAAATAATCAATGGTGAATACTTTACAGATACATATGATGAAATAAATGAAGTAACAGTTTCAACTAAATTAACATCAATAAACTCAACTGGTGATCTAATAATTAAATCAGCAGGGGCAATTTATGAATCATTTAGTGATACAGATGCTGATATAGTTGCAGATAAAATTACCCTTGAAGCTAAAACAGATATAACTGGATTAGAACTTATAGCAAATGAATTAACTAAAATAACTACAGAATCAGGAAATATTGAGTTATATGAAAGTGATAGAGACATAGAAGTAACTAAAGGTTTAGTTATATTAGAAGTATCATCAGCTTTAAATACTACTTCAAATATAAATATTATTGCCCAAAATTCTATTTTTGTTAAAGAAAACTCTTCTTTAACTGCTGACAATATAAGATTAGAAAGTTTAGAAAAAAATATAATTGTTTCTAAACCAACAAGTGGAGATTCTCTACACTATACTACAGGTATTGGTTTTGCGGCTGATGGAGTTGTTGATCTTTATAGATTCTTTAATGCAAGTGGCTCTATTGAGTATAGAGCTGGAGATAAATTCCAATTTGGTACAGATACACCAGGTGAAACGACTGCATTATTACCAGCTGATATCACATCTGATTCTATTATTTTAGAAACTGGTTCCTCTTTATCTATTACAGGGACCCTTACTGCTAAAAACTATGTGGAATTAGTTTCTGCTCAAAATATAAATATTACAGGAGATATAGTTTCAAGTACTGGAGGATATATTGGTCAAGTTAAGATTATCGCAGAAGGTACAAAAACAGTTGAAAAGATAAATAATGCTGGTGCTCAATTTAATACAGGTTATATCATAATAAATACTACAGGAATTGACTCTACAAACTTTGAAATAAGAGCAAAAGAAGATATATCGATAAATCTAGAATCTAATTTTTATTTATCTGGTTTTATAGGTGGTTTGGATGGTTTTGATTCTGCACAAAACATCTCTATATCTTTAGATGATGGAGATACTAATACAAGTGAAAAATTAACTGTAACAGGAGGTATTATTGCCTCTAATAACACACTAAAAATGAATGCTTCAGAGATAAGCAGTGATGATAGTTCTATTTTTATAGGTAAAGATTTAATTGTTACAACAAAAGGGGGAATGCTTTTAAATACTTTAGTAGATACTATAACAGCTCAATCAACTACTACTGGAAATATTATTATAAATGAAGCAGATGATGTGAAACTTTTAGATATATATGCTTATGATGGGAAAATAGATATTACAGCCGGTGGAAAACTTGACGCATATAAAGTTATAACTGCAAAAGACACAGCAGATAATTTAGTTATCACCTCAAGTCCTGAAAATAATACTGACTTAATAAATGCAAAAACTGCATTAGATGCAGCAATTAGTTCTTTAGCAAGTGCCCAAGCAGCTTATGATAAAGCAGTAGCTGATGATGCAGCATTAACAACAGCTCAAACTAATCTTGACAATATCTCAAGCAGTACTGAAGCAGCAAATAAAAATACTACGCAAACTGCCCTAACTAATGCATCTGCTGCTGTAGCAACAGCACAAGCAACAGTTGATACAAAACTTGCAGAATATAATACTGCAAAAGATGCATATAATTCAGCTGTTGCTGCATATGATCTTGCTTATGCCTTTAACTTAATTGTTCCTAATGTAACAAATGCACAAACCAATATAAGTGACTTTAAGGATGCTATAGCAAGTGGAAATGCATCAAGTATTCTTAACAAATCAACTAATGCAACTGCTACAACAAATGGTTTAGTAACAGAAGCTAGTTCTATAGATTTAGCAAGTAAAATGGATAATGATGCTCGTTTATTGGTTGATTATACTACAACGAAAACAGACTTACAAGCTTTGGCTAATTCATTAAAAGCAATAGTTGATGGAAGTTCTACTCTAGTATCTAATGCACAAGTAGTTGTAGATATAACTTCTGTTAAAACTGTTACAACTCAACTATTAACAGTGGCAGATGAAGTTAAAACAGCTATAACAAACCTTCAAAGTGGTACAGTTACTACAACTTTAAAAGATGCAATGACAACAGCTTTTAACAATGCAAAAGCAATACAAACAAGTGTAGCGAACTTAGTATCTTCTCTTGCAGATGGTACGGATGCAAAAACAAAAGCACAAAGTGCTAAAACCTATGCAGATTCTTTAGTATCTCAAGCAACTGCTGCAAAAGCGAAATCTGATGCAACACAAAATACTACAGCTCAGATGGTTACAGATATAGGAACACTTAGAGGAAGTATTTCAACATTATCAAACGATACAAATAGTGCTTTAACAACTGCTAATACTAACTTATCATCAGCAATAACAAACTATAACAATAATTATGATTTAGCCAATGTTTTAACAACCATTTCAACAAACTATGATTTAAATACTAAAAATACAAATAAAGCTACAACTTTAGCTGAAAGTGACACTAAGAAAACTGCTTATACTGATGCAAATGCAATATTATCTGAAAAGAAAAATTTAAAAATAACAGCTCAAATAAACTATGACAATGCTGCTACTGCTTATATTACTTTACAAAATCAATTAACATCTATTAAAGATGCTGCTCAAACAAAAGCTGATTTAACAGATGCAAGTGCATTAAACGATACATTAACTACTGCACAATCAACAAAAGACAATGCCCAAAGTAGTTATGATACACTATTAAGTGCATCTCAAGCTGCACAAAATAATGCAAATTCTCTAATGGATGAAGAAGGATACAAATCAAGCTTTACAGGAAATAATATATTCCTAAGCTCAGTTGGTGATATGAGGGTAGACTATGTAGAATCTGGTTCATTAGCTGGGTCACTAAAAGAGAACACTGTTGTAGTTCTTGATTTTGCAGGAAGTTTAACAGAACTTGATGATGACCAAAATGAAGTTGATGTATTTGCAAAACAAGTTTATATAAAAGGTAGTGGTGCAACTATCAAAATGATGAACACAGCAGATGATGTAGGGGAAGGACTAAATGATATTGAAGTTGCTAACACTTCAACTACAAATGCAGTTGTATCAGATACTACAGTTACAAATAGTTTTGTTAACTCTTATGATGGAGATAAAGTTTTAATTATTCCTTATATAGTTACGACAGATTCTTCTATAGAAGCAACAGGGAGTTTAACAGTTGCAAAATTTAAATCATCAGGTAATGGTGAGAACATTACTTTTACTGCTGGAACAGATTTAGCAATCGTATCAGAACTTAATGTTGGAAATGGAACAGATGGTGGAACTATAAATTTAAATGCGGCAAACGGTGGCATTAGTTTAGGGGGAACAGTTACGGCTGATACTTTAAATGTTACAGCAAAAGATAGCTTCTCAGTAAAAAGTGAAATTAATAATCTAGAACTAGATGTTACAGGTGCAGGAGATGTAAATGTTGAACAAAATGGAGATTTAACTGTTACTTCATTGGCTATGAATGGTGGAGATATAGACTTTGATGTTATTGGAGATGTAGTTTTTGATTCTATTACTGGTATAGTTGGAAATATAAATATAACAGCGACGGGTTCTGTTACAATTAAAGGACTAAGTGATGCTAAAGATGTTGTTATCACTTCTGGAAGTAATGTAACTTTAACATTAGATGCAGATACTCTAAAAATAATCTCAAATGGTGAAGTAATTGTAAATGAAACAAATGATGTAACGATAAATACCCTTACTAGAAATGATACTACAGCAAATGTAACACTAAATGCAAATGGAAATATGGTGTTAAATGATAAGATAATTGCAACAGGAACTAGTACTGTAAATATTTCTGCTGGAAAAGACAATACTGGTACTCTTACTTTAAATAGCCCTATCTCATCAGAAAATGCAGATATATCATTATCAGCAGGTAGTGGTATTATTATGAATGAGCAAGCAGATATCAATTCTGCTTCAGCTATATCTATAGATGCAGGTACAGGTAAACTTACAATGAGTGTAGAAACAGTCATACAAACCTCAGATATTATAACTATAACTTCTCAAGATCATATTACTATAGGTAAATTGATTAGTACATATACAGGAAATTTAAGTGCAGTTAATATCACCTCTACTAGTGGAGCTATACTTGATGCGGGTGAAGGTGCAGCTGATATTACAGCTACAACTAATCTAGTAACTTTAAAATCTGCAACTGGTATTGGTACTGGTGTATTTGGTTCTATTGAAACTAAAGTTGACACTATAGATATCACGAATAGTACTTCAAAAGATATCTCATTTACTGAACTTGATGGATTAAAAATCAATTCAATAGTTCAAGGAGGTTCTGGTAATATTGATTTTGAAACTATTAATGGGGAAATAATTGTTCAAGGTACAGGTATCACTTCACAAGATGGTTCACTTAGTATCTATGCAGGTGGGACAAATAGTTTCTTTACTCTAAATTCTGATATCAATACAAGTGGTGGAAGTGTTGAAGTTATTACAGAACAAGGAAACTTAATATTAAAAGAAGGGATAAAAGTTGATGGAATAGGAGGTGTTACTCTTATTGCCTCTTCTGGTTCTATTTTGAATGATATTGAAAATCTACTATGGCTTAAAGATGGAAGTGGGAAATATGACTTTGATGACAGTTTAGTTTGGGCATTTAAAAACTTCAAATTCCAAACAGATGTAAATACAGGAGAGATAAAAGTTGTAAATGCACAATCTTATGATGAATTAACAAATGACACTATATTAAGAAAAGCTGGTGGTAGTTATATTCAAACTCAAGGATTACTTACCCTTGAAGCTAAAAATAGTATTGGTGGTAGACCTAGCTCAGATGCAGTTGACCCAACAAGCGAAACAGCTGATCAAAAAGAGGCAAGAGAAGCTTTAGAAAAAATTGCATTATCTATTGTAATTGATGCTAGTGAATTAACCATGTATAGTGCAAATAAAGATAATGTATTTATTACAACTATGGATGGTGTTGAAGTTATAGGAAGTGATAAAGCAGGTTCAAAAGGTGGTGCTACAAATGTAACCAGTCTAGGCGGTACTCAAGAGATTACAAATGCCCTAGATGCAAGTGGTGAAGATATAGATATTACCTCAGAAGATATCACTATTACAAGTGAAATTAGAAGTGTTGGTGCAAACTTAAATATTAAAGCATCTGATCCAACTTCTAATAAAAAAGTTTTCATTGGTACTACAATTGACGATACTACAGGTTCTATGTATTTAGACTCAACTGAACTAGGTTTTATTCAAGAGGGATTTAATTCTGTTATTTTAGGTGATGAAACCAGTAGAAATATAATTATCTTTGGAGATCAAGATGATTCTTCAAATGTTGATATTAACTTAAAAAATTCTCTAGTGGTTAATAATCCAAACCTGGGAGGGGAGATGTACATCTATGATAATCTCATAGGAGGGGAAGGTACATCATTAAGTATATATGGATCAGGACATACCTTAAACTTTGGATCAGGTGGATCAGATACAGCAATATCATTGGCAGATGATGTATTAATAAGTGATTCAATTGTAGTTACAAGTAATGACTCAATAACAGCAGGAACAGATGGTACAGGTAATATTACCCTAGGAGCATCAACAACTCACAGATTAGATGGTAATGCTGGAACAACAGATACATTAAACTTAAATGCAAATGGTGGAAGTATAGTTGTAAATAGTACAGTGGGATACACAGACCAATTAGAAGGTCTAAGTATTTTAGATACAAGTGATAATAGTGAAGGTGCCGAAAATGTTACCTTTAAAGGGGAAGTAAATGTAGATGGAGATATTTATATTTATGCTACAGGAACAGTAACCTTTAATCAACAACTTACACTAAGTGGAAACCTAACAATAATAGGTGCAGACTTAGTAGTGTTTGAAGATGGCGTTTCTGCAGGTGGAGATATTTTAATTGAAGGTAATGAGATAAACTTCAAAGGTGGAGAAGAATCAATAACAAGTACAGGTGCAGGAACCTTAACATTAAGACCAACAAATACAAGTTATGATATGTCAATTTCATCACCACCACTAGAAACAACAGCAAATACTCTAAATATAACAGCAACAGAAATGGGGACACTAACAGATGGTTTCTCTAAAATAATATTTGGACATAAAGATATAGATAACCATACAAAATCAACAGCAGTTGGAGAAGTAAGAGTAGGTGTAATAGCATCAAATCAATTAACGTTTAAAGATAATGTAGAGATATATGGTGGAAGTATAAAAATAGAAGATTATTCAAATGAATATAATAAATTAATAGCATCAGGAGATATCACTTTAGATGCAATAAATAATATAACTATTTCAAACTATATAGAAGCCCAGTCAAGTGATATAACTTTATATTCACAATCAGGTAAGATTTCACAAATTAATGATTCTACAGATGGATTAACAAGTGAAGAGTTAGTTTCAAATACCCTTACAGTAAGTTCACAAACAGGGATAGATTTAATGTTTACAAAAGTTACAACATTAGATGCCCAAAACTTAGGGACAGGGAATATAAAAATAAATGAGCTAGCAAGTGGAGGAGATATAGTAGTAAATAGATTATCTCAAAGTGCAACAGGTGGAACAACAAGCTTAACTACTCAAAATGGTAATATCACAATAGCATCAGGACAAAATGGGGTTAGTAATGCAGGAAGTGGAAGCTTAACTATCCAAGCAAAAGATACAGGGATAGATACAGTAGTTAATGTAAATGAAACGATTACTAGTGCGGGAGAGAATGTTAATTTAAAAGCTGATGGAAATATAAATATAAATGCAAATATAACACATACATATGCAGCAGGGGCAATAAATATCACTTCATATAATGATTCTATTGTTATGGCTGATGCAACAAGTGCTTCATCTACAAATGGTATTATAAATTACACTGCAAATGATAATATAAAATTATCATTAGTTTCAACAGCAGCAAATGTAAACCTAAGTGCAACAAGTGGAAATATTAGTGATAACCTAAGTGCAGAAACAGCAAATGTAATAGCAGATGTATTAACAATAAACTCTAATACAGGGGTTGGAACAAGTGTAGATGATATTAATACAACAGTATCAAATATAGATATCACAAATGCAACAAGTGGAGATATATATGTTAAAGAAACAGATACTTTAACAATAGATGCAATAACACAAACCTTAGCAGGTAATATAAGTGTTGTAGCAACTCTAGGAGATATAACACAAGATGGAGATATTAACTCAACAAGTGGAACTATAACTTTAAGTTCAATTGCTGGTTCAATCATTATGAATAATGACACCCTAACAAAAAGTTCTAATAGTGCAGATATAACCCTAAATGCAGCTAATAATATAAAACTATCGTTGGTTTCAACAACAGCAAATGTAAACTTAAGTGCAACAAATGGATATATAAGTGATAACCTAAGTGCAGAAACAGCAAATGTAATAGCAGATGTATTAACAATAAACTCTAATACAGGGGTTGGAACAAGTGTAGATGATATTAATACAACAGTATCAAATATAGATATCACAAATGCAACAAGTGGAGATATATATGTTAAAGAAACAGATACTTTAACAATAGATGCAATAACACAAAGTTCAAACTTAGGTGTAGTAAATATTGTATCAAGCCTAGGAGATATCACACAAGATGGAGCTATTAGTTCTGTAGCTGGAAATATAGATGTAGTATCAAGTGCTGGTTCAATTATCATGAATAGTGGTAAAAATACAACAAGTACAAGTGGAGTTGTAACATATACAGCAAATACAAATGTAGCACTATCAGTAATAGATACAAGCTCAAATGTAAATATAACAGCAACAAATGGAAATATTAGTGATAACCTAGATACAGAAGATGCAAATATAAAAGGAACTACAACAGTAGTTAGTTTAGTTGCAGCAACAGGTATAGGAGCAAGTGGGGATGCAGATATAGATACAACAATAGCATCACTTACTGCTTCAAATACAACAAGTGGTGATATATTTATTCAAGAAAGTGATGATTTAAGTATAACTTCACTTAGTGCTTTAGGAACAACAGGTAATGCAGTAGTTTCAACAATAAATGGAGCAATAACAGCAGGAACAATAACAGCAAATAATAATATTCTATTAACAACAGAAGATGTAGCTAATGATGAAGCCTTTGATATAACATTAAATGGAATAGTAACTTCAAATAATGGAAACATTTCAATAGTTTCAGATAATGATGTATTAGTAAATGCAAATATCATAGCATCAACTGCAACAAAAACAATTCAAGTAATAGCATTAAATGATATTACAATGGCAGATGGTACACAAATAGCTACAACAAATAGTGGAAATATTTTATTAGATGCAGGAAATGATGTAAATATTGAGAGTATCAATGCAGGAACAGGAAGTGTATCAATTACAGCACTTGGTAATTTAGTAGATACAGATGCAATAGATACAACAAATAGTGATGTGGATATTCAAGCATCAAGCTTATTGTTAGATATAACAGGTTTTATAGGAACAGCAACAAATCACATAGAGACAACAGTTACAACTTTAAGTGCTAAAGGTGCTGGATTGTTTGTAAGTGAAAGTGATGGTTTATCAATAGACTCTGTAAGTGTAGATGTAAATGGGGTGAATAGTGATGGAAGTATAACAGCTACAGCAAATAGTGCCCAAGAGAATTTAGTATCAACAGATAAATTAATTTTAGTAAGTGCAAGTGGAGATATAGATGTAACTTCTAATGCTACAGTTTCTTCAAATGGCGATACACTATTAAAAGCAGATAATATAACATTAAGTAGTGCCTTAAGTTCAACATCAGGTGCTTTATCAATAATCACAGGTGGGACATTTGCGCAAAATGCGAATATCACAACCGTAGGAACAGTGGATGTACAAGCAAATGCTATATCAATGGCAAGTACTTCAAAAACAGATGCAACAGCTGCAAATGTAAGATATGCTTCAACAACAACATTAAGCTTAGGACAAATTGTAACTACTAGTGATGTTAGTTTACTTGCAAGTTCAATTAGTGATGCAAATGCTAATACAAATAATATCACAGCAGATGAATTAAAATTAACTGTTAGTGGTTCAACAGCAACTACTTTAGATTACATTGAAACAGATATTTCAACATTAAGCTCAAATGGTGGAAGTTTATTTATAACACAAGCAGGTAATCTTACTATAAATGAAACATCAGCAATAAGTGTTACAACAATAAATACAGATGCAAGTACTACAAATACAGAAGATGCACTTCAAAGTAATATATCTTCAAGTGGGGAAGTAGCAATAACTTCAACAACAGGTTCTATTACTATAACTGATGGTAAAAACATAATAGCTCAAGATGATATAACCCTAAATGCAGCTAATAATATAAAACTATCGTTGGTTTCAACAACAGCAAATGTAAACTTAAGTGCAACAAATGGATATATAAGTGATAACCTAAGTGCAGAAACAGCAAATGTAATAGCAGATGTATTAACAATAAACTCTAATACAGGGGTTGGAACAAGTGTAGATGATATTAATACAACAGTATCAAATATAGATATCACAAATGCAACAAGTGGAGATATATATGTTAAAGAAACAGATACTTTAACAATAGATGCAATAACACAAAGTTCAAACTTAGGTGTAGTAAATATTGTATCAAGCCTAGGAGATATCACACAAGATGGAGCTATTAGTTCTGTAGCTGGAAATATAGATGTAGTATCAAGTGCTGGTTCAATTATCATGAATAGTGGTAAAAATACAACAAGTACAAGTGGAGTTGTAACATATACAGCAAATACAAATGTAGCACTATCAGTAATAGATACAAGCTCAAATGTAAATATAACAGCAACAAATGGAAATATTAGTGATAACCTAGATACAGAAGATGCAAATATAAAAGGAACTACAACAGTAGTTAGTTTAGTTGCAGCAACAGGTATAGGAGCAAGTGGGGATGCAGATATAGATACAACAATAGCATCACTTACTGCTTCAAATACAACAAGTGGTGATATATTTATTCAAGAAAGTGATGATTTAAGTATAACTTCACTTAGTGCTTTAGGAACAACAGGTAATGCAGTAGTTTCAACAATAAATGGAGCAATAACAGCAGGAACAATAACAGCAAATAATAATATTCTATTAACAACAGAAGATGTAGCTAATGATGAAGCCTTTGATATAACATTAAATGGAATAGTAACTTCAAATAATGGAAACATTTCAATAGTTTCAGATAATGATGTATTAGTAAATGCAAATATCATAGCATCAACTGCAACAAAAACAATTCAAGTAATAGCATTAAATGATATTACAATGGCAGATGGTACACAAATAGCTACAACAAATAGTGGAAATATTTTATTAGATGCAGGAAATGATGTAAATATTGAGAGTATCAATGCAGGAACAGGAAGTGTATCAATTACAGCACTTGGTAATTTAGTAGATACAGATGCAATAGATACAACAAATAGTGATGTGGATATTCAAGCATCAAGCTTATTGTTAGATATAACAGGTTTTATAGGAACAGCAACAAATCACATAGAGACAACAGTTACAACTTTAAGTGCTAAAGGTGCTGGATTGTTTGTAAGTGAAAGTGATGGTTTATCAATAGACTCTGTAAGTGTAGATGTAAATGGGGTGAATAGTGATGGAAGTATAACAGCTACAGCAAATAGTGCCCAAGAGAATTTAGTATCAACAGATAAATTAATTTTAGTAAGTGCAAGTGGAGATATAGATGTAACTTCTAATGCTACAGTTTCTTCAAATGGCGATACACTATTAAAAGCAGATAATATAACATTAAGTAGTGCCTTAAGTTCAACATCAGGTGCTTTATCAATAATCACAGGTGGGACATTTGCGCAAAATGCGAATATCACAACCGTAGGAACAGTGGATGTACAAGCAAATGCTATATCAATGGCAAGTACTTCAAAAACAGATGCAACAGCTGCAAATGTAAGATATGCTTCAACAACAACATTAAGCTTAGGACAAATTGTAACTACTAGTGATGTTAGTTTACTTGCAACAACTATTACAAATAATTTAATATCAACTGCACCATTTAATAATGTAAAAGCAGATGAATTAAAAATAACTGCAAGCACCTTAGGTACAAATGCAAGTAATTTAAAAACAGATCTTGCAACTTTAAGTGCGAATGTTTCTGGAGATGTATTTGTTAAAGAAGCAAATGCTGTAAATATAGGTCAAACATCAGCTATAACTGTTACTACAATAGGTACAGATGCATCTACAAGTAATACAATAGATGCCCTACAAACAAAACTTTCATCATTAGGTAATTTAGTATTACAAGCAAGTGGTGTAATAACAACCTTAGATATAACAGGAAATATAGAAGCTAGTGGAAATATTCTTGTAAAATCTGCTACTAATATCACTTCAAATGCACAAATACTAAGTACCGGTGGGAATATCACTTTAGATGCAAGTGCTAATATAAATATAAATGACAATGTAACTACTCAAACTGCAAATAAAACTATAGATATTTTTAGTACAGCAGGAAATGTGATTATGAGTGATGCTTCACAAGTAAGTACAAGTGATTCAAATATTAGAGTAAAAGCAAAAGATTTCTCTATCTCATCATTAAACGCAGGAACTGCAAATGTTTCATTATTCCTAACAGGAGTATTTAGTGACTCAGGTGATACAAATACAGATATAACAGCAAATAAATTAAGAGTTTATTTAAGTGGAGCAGGAGTAGTAGGAGCAAATACACAAAATATTGAAACTTCTATAAATGTATTAAGTGCTGTTGTAAATAAAAATGGTTTATATTTAGATAATAGTAAAGATATCTTAATAGATAATGTTGAAGCAATAAGTGTTAATAAAGTTGGAACAAATGGATTAACAACAGCAAGAACAGATGATGCACAAGATAGTATAAACTCAACAGGAACAGTTTCATTAATTGCAAATGGTTCTATTTTAGATAGAGCAGATAATAGTGTAAGTATTATTTCTGATAAGCTAATATTAGATGCAACAAACGGTATAGGAACACAAGCAAATAACCTTAATACAACAGTATCAAATATAGATATCACAAATGCAACAAGTGGAGATATATATGTTAAAGAAACAGATACTTTAACAATAGATGCAATAACACAAAGTTCAAACTTAGGTGTAGTAAATATTGTATCAACTCTAGGAGATATCACACAAGATGGAGCTATTAGTTCTGTAGCTGGAAATATAGATGTAGTATCAAGTGCTGGTTCAATTATCATGAATAGTGGTAAAAATACAACAAGTACAAATGGAGTTGTAACATATACAGCAAATACAAATGTAGCACTATCAGTAATAGATACAAGCTCAAATGTAAATATAACAGCAACAAATGGAAATATTAGTGATAACCTAAGTGCAGAAACAGCAAATGTAATAGCAGATGTATTAACAATAAACTCTAATACAGGGGTTGGAACAAGTGTAGATGATATTAATACAACAGTATCAAATATAGATATCACAAATGCAACAAGTGGAGATATATATGTTAAAGAAACAGATACTTTAACAATAGATGCAATAACACAAAGTTCAAACTTAGGTGTAGTAAATATTGTATCAACTCTAGGAGATATCACACAAGATGGAGCTATTAGTTCTGTAGCTGGAAATATAGATGTAGTATCAAGTGCTGGTTCAATTATCATGAATAGTGGTAAAAATACAACAAGTACAAATGGAGTTGTAACATATACAGCAAATACAAATGTAGCACTATCAGTAATAGATACAAGCTCAAATGTAAATATAACAGCAACAAATGGAAATATTAGTGATAACCTAAGTGCAGAAACAGCAAATGTAATAGCAGATGTATTAACAATAAACTCTAATACAGGGGTTGGAACAAGTGTAGATGATATTAATACAACAGTATCAAATATAGATATCACAAATGCAACAAGTGGAGATATATATGTTAAAGAAACAGATACTTTAACAATAGATGCAATAACACAAAGTTCAAACTTAGGTGTAGTAAATATTGTATCAAGCCTAGGAGATATCACACAAGATGGAGCTATTAGTTCTGTAGCTGGAAATATAGATGTAGTATCAAGTGCTGGTTCAATTATCATGAATAGTGGTAAAAATACAACAAGTACAAGTGGAGTTGTAACATATACAGCAAATACAAATGTAGCACTATCAGTAATAGATACAAGCTCAAATGTAAATATAACAGCAACAAATGGAAATATTAGTGATAACCTAGATACAGAAGATGCAAATATAAAAGGAACTACAACAGTAGTTAGTTTAGTTGCAGCAACAGGTATAGGAGCAAATGGGGATGCAGATATAGATACAACAATAGCATCACTTACTGCTTCAAATACAACAAGTGGTGATATATTTATTCAAGAAAG
Organism: Halarcobacter azotofixans (SeqCode); assembly: GCA_048571215.1. Lineage (GTDB taxonomy): Bacteria > Campylobacterota > Campylobacteria > Campylobacterales > Arcobacteraceae > Halarcobacter > Halarcobacter azotofixans. Next base: position 3,199,092 of record CP182352.1, on the reverse strand, counting down.
TGATGATTTAATTCTAGATAGTATTACAACATCAGGAAATGTAGATATAACAGCTTCTAATCTAACAAATACAGCTACTTCTTTATTGTCAAGTAGTTTATTAAGTTTAGATGTAACAAGTGCAGATATTAATACAAAAGTATCTACTTTAACAGCAACTGCAAGTGGTGATGTAACTATTAATGAAAGTGATGATTTAATTCTAGATAGTATTACAACATCAGGAAATGTAGATATAACAGCTTCTAATCTAACAAATACAGCTACTTCTTTATTGTCAAGTAGTTTATTAAGTTTAGATGTAACAAGTGCAGATATTAATACAAAAGTATCTACTTTAACAGCAACTGCAAGTGGTGATGTAACTATTAATGAAAGTGATGATTTAATTCTAGATAGTATTACAACATCAGGAAATGTAGATATAACAGCTTCTAATCTAACAAATACAGCTACTTCTTTATTGTCAAGTAGTTTATTAAGTTTAGATGTAACAAGTGCAGATATTAATACAAAAGTATCTACTTTAACAGCAACTGCAAGTGGTGATGTAACTATTAATGAAAGTGATGATTTAATTCTAGATAGTATTACAACATCAGGAAATGTAGATATAACAGCTTCTAATCTAACAAATACAGCTACTTCTTTATTGTCAAGTAGTTTATTAAGTTTAGATGTAACAAGTGCAGATATTAATACAAAAGTATCTACTTTAACAGCAACTGCAAGTGGTGATGTAACTATTAATGAAAGTGATGATTTAATTCTAGATAGTATTACAACATCAGGAAATGTAGATATAACAGCTTCTAATCTAACAAATACAGCTACTTCTTTATTGTCAAGTAGTTTATTAAGTTTAGATGTAACAAGTGCAGATATTAATACAAAAGTATCTACTTTAACAGCAACTGCAAGTGGTGATGTAACTATTAATGAAAGTGATGATTTAATTCTAGATAGTATTACAACATCAGGAAATGTAGATATAACAGCTTCTAATCTAACAAATACAGCTACTTCTTTATTGTCAAGTAGTTTATTAAGTTTAGATGTAACAAGTGCAGATATTAATACAAAAGTATCTACTTTAACAGCAACTGCAAGTGGTGATGTAACTATTAATGAAAGTGATGATTTAATTCTAGATAGTATTACAACATCAGGAAATGTAGATATAACAGCTTCTAATCTAACAAATACAGCTACTTCTTTATTGTCAAGTAGTTTATTAAGTTTAGATGTAACAAGTGCAGATATTAATACAAAAGTATCTACTTTAACAGCAACTGCAAGTGGTGATGTAACTATTAATGAAAGTGATGATTTAATTCTAGATAGTATTACAACATCAGGAAATGTAGATATAACAGCTTCTAATCTAACAAATACAGCTACTTCTTTATTGTCAAGTAGTTTATTAAGTTTAGATGTAACAAGTGCAGATATTAATACAAAAGTATCTACTTTAACAGCAACTGCAAGTGGTGATGTAACTATTAATGAAAGTGATGATTTAATTCTAGATAGTATTACAACATCAGGAAATGTAGATATAACAGCTTCTAATCTAACAAATACAGCTACTTCTTTATTGTCAAGTAGTTTATTAAGTTTAGATGTAACAAGTGCAGATATTAATACAAAAGTATCTACTTTAACAGCAACTGCAAGTGGTGATGTAACTATTAATGAAAGTGATGATTTAATTCTAGATAGTATTACAACATCAGGAAATGTAGATATAACAGCTTCTAATCTAACAAATACAGCTACTTCTTTATTGTCAAGTAGTTTATTAAGTTTAGATGTAACAAGTGCAGATATTAATACAAAAGTATCTACTTTAACAGCAACTGCAAGTGGTGATGTAACTATTAATGAAAGTGATGATTTAATTCTAGATAGTATTACAACATCAGGAAATGTAGATATAACAGCTTCTAATCTAACAAATACAGCTACTTCTTTATTGTCAAGTAGTTTATTAAGTTTAGATGTAACAAGTGCAGATATTAATACAAAAGTATCTACTTTAACAGCAACTGCAAGTGGTGATGTAACTATTAATGAAAGTGATGATTTAATTCTAGATAGTATTACAACATCAGGAAATGTAGATATAACAGCTTCTAATCTAACAAATACAGCTACTTCTTTATTGTCAAGTAGTTTATTAAGTTTAGATGTAACAAGTGCAGATATTAATACAAAAGTATCTACTTTAACAGCAACTGCAAGTGGTGATGTAACTATTAATGAAAGTGATGATTTAATTCTAGATAGTATGACAACTGATGGGAATGTAACAATTAGTGCAAATAATATTACTAATAATACCACATTAGTTGCTGATAAACTAAGCTTAGATGTAACTACAGCTTCGTTAGATACAGATATAGCAGTATTAAAAGCAATTGCTAGTGGTGATGTAAGTATTAATGAATTGGATTACTTAGTAGTAGAAGATGTACAAACATCAAGTAATGTAACTATACAAACTCAAGATAGTATGAAAATAGGTACTATTAGTGCGAATACAGTAACTTTAAAAACACAAGATGGTAGAATCACTGATTATTATAATAATCAAAATACGAATATAACAGCTCAAAATTTAAATATGGTAGGTAAAGGTGCCTTCACAAAAGGTGAGTATCTATTAAATAGTACAAGCTTAAATAACTTGTCAAATAATGCAATAAATACAGATGTAAGAAATTTATTTATTGCAAATAAACAAGAAGCTAAAATAGACTCAAAAATAGGTTCTTCAACATCTGTATTTTTAGTAGAAAAAGACAACTATTCTTTACAAGTTGTAAATAAAACAATAGTAACTCCTAAGTTAAGTCAAATAGAAACAACTATGGATCTAACTAATAGTTATAGTGCTGTAGAGCAATGGAGTTTCGCAAAAGAGATAGATTATGAGTTATTAAACTCGTCATATGTAATGAAAACACATCATGTGCAAGCACAAGAGAATATCCAAACAAGAGTAACCTCATTGTTTGAATCAATAAATAATCCAACATATGTAAATCATACAAGTAATGTTGTAAATACTCAAACAGTACAAACATCAATTACTGATGTATTAAATCCAATATCATTGAATTATTCAAACTATACAAGTAATTTTAATGAGAATTTAATTATAGACAGAATTGACAGTGAGTTATTTGAATATTGGATTGAAGATATTGCCTTGTAATAATTTTGTGATATAAATATGATATAGTTTTGCTATAATAATTAGATTTTGATTTTATATCAAGCTCTTAATTATTAGCAAGATTAAAATCATTAATATTTAAGGAGAAATAAATGTTTAAAACAATTGTACCAATTACGCTAGAAAGACATAAAAATAAAAAAATTAAACCTATTAATAATTTTAGTTTTTCAAAAGATGTACATATAGCTACTGTTATGGCTCATGAATTCCCAAAAGCCTCTTCAATATATCCTATAGTATTTATAGAGGATAAGGAAAATGATGAATTTAAACCAGTTGCAATGCTTGGACTAGAACCAGGAGAAAACTTATTTTTAAGTAATGATAATGAAAAATGGAATGCCTCGTATATACCAGCAATAATTAGAAGATATCCTTTCGCTTTAGCAAAAAGTAATGAGGAAAATAAATTTACTGTTTGTATAGATGAATCAAGTGAATTTTTAAATGATGAAGAAGGAGAAAACCTTTTCAACGAAGATAATACTCCATCTGAAACAATGGATAAAGTTAAACAATATCTGTCAGAACTGCATCAGATGGATATGTTTACAACTGAATTTTCAAAATTTCTAAAAGAAAATAACCTATTTACTCCTTTAAATATGAGAGTAAATATTAAAAATGAAATGAAAAATATCGCAGGTGCTTTTGTTATTAATGAAGAAAGACTAAATAATTTTTCTGATGAAAAATTTATAGAAATGAAAAATAAAAGATATTTATCAGTTATATATTCACACTTAAGTTCTCTTTCTCAAATAGAAAGACTTTTAGGTTTTAAAGATAAAAGTTTAACTCAAACAGATAGTATTGAAGATAGATTTGAAGAGATTAAAGAATAATTTAAAAAAAAGGTAGTGATATGATATCACTACCTTTTTTTATTTATATATATAAAATTTACCTTTAGTTAAGAAAATCTTACTTTTTTTTGCTAAAGGCACATAAGGAACTATAATAATGTCAAAATCATTTAGCGATTTTAGATTTTTTAAAAGAATTAAAGAGTTAACACAAAAAAAATTAAAAGCAAAAGAATTAAAAAAAAGTATTAGTTTTAATAAAAATAGGTTTACTATTAATCCTTTAGAATCTAGATTGCTACTATCTGCAAATCCAATTGTTGGTGCTACTGTAGATTATTTAAGTGAAGAAAACAACAATATAGTTTATGTTCAAGAAAACAATCAAGACAAACCATCTGCAAACATCAAAACAAATCAAAATCAAACATTAGTAATTGGTGATAGTACAAGTGTATCATCAGATGCTCTACACCTTACTTCTTCTCAAATAAAAAATCTAAAAGATAGTGCTAATAGTTTAGTAATTGGTGATGAAAATAGTGGAAGCATTATTGAGATAGGAGATAAATCTTCTGAACAAGGAGATATAAATATTGATGTATCTTTAACAATCAACAATCCAAACCTAGGAGGAGAGATGTACATCTATGATAATCTCATAGGAGGGGAAGGTACATCATTAAGTATATATGGATCAGGACATACCTTAAACTTTGGATCAGGTGGATCAGATACAGCAATATCATTGGCAGATGATGTATTAATAAGTGATTCAATTGTAGTTACAAGTAATGACTCAATAACAGCAGGAACAGATGGTACAGGTAATATTACCCTAGGAGCATCAACAACTCACAGATTAGATGGTAATGCTGGAACAACAGATACATTAAACTTAAATGCAAATGGTGGAAGTATAGTTGTAAATAGTACAGTGGGATACACAGACCAATTAGAAGGTCTAAGTATTTTAGATACAAGTGATAATAGTGAAGGTGCCGAAAATGTTACCTTTAAAGGGGAAGTAAATGTAGATGGAGATATTTATATTTATGCTACAGGAACAGTAACCTTTAATCAACAACTTACACTAAGTGGAAACCTAACAATAATAGGTGCAGACTTAGTAGTGTTTGAAGATGGCGTTTCTGCAGGTGGAGATATTTTAATTGAAGGTAATGAGATAAACTTCAAAGGTGGAGAAGAATCAATAACAAGTACAGGTGCAGGAACCTTAACATTAAGACCAACAAATACAAGTTATGATATGTCAATTTCATCACCACCACTAGAAACAACAGCAAATACTCTAAATATAACAGCAACAGAAATGGGGACACTAACAGATGGTTTCTCTAAAATAATATTTGGACATAAAGATATAGATAACCATACAAAATCAACAGCAGTTGGAGAAGTAAGAGTAGGTGTAATAGCATCAAATCAATTAACGTTTAAAGATAATGTAGAGATATATGGTGGAAGTATAAAAATAGAAGATTATTCAAATGAATATAATAAATTAATAGCATCAGGAGATATCACTTTAGATGCAATAAATAATATAACTATTTCAAACTATATAGAAGCCCAGTCAAGTGATATAACTTTATATTCACAATCAGGTAAGATTTCACAAATTAATGATTCTACAGATGGATTAACAAGTGAAGAGTTAGTTTCAAATACCCTTACAGTAAGTTCACAAACAGGGATAGATTTAATGTTTACAAAAGTTACAACATTAGATGCCCAAAACTTAGGGACAGGGAATATAAAAATAAATGAGCTAGCAAGTGGAGGAGATATAGTAGTAAATAGATTATCTCAAAGTGCAACAGGTGGAACAACAAGCTTAACTACTCAAAATGGTAATATCACAATAGCATCAGGACAAAATGGGGTTAGTAATGCAGGAAGTGGAAGCTTAACTATCCAAGCAAAAGATACAGGGATAGATACAGTAGTTAATGTAAATGAAACGATTACTAGTGCGGGAGAGAATGTTAATTTAAAAGCTGATGGAAATATAAATATAAATGCAAATATAACACATACATATGCAGCAGGGGCAATAAATATCACTTCATATAATGATTCTATTGTTATGGCTGATGCAACAAGTGCTTCATCTACAAATGGTATTATAAATTACACTGCAAATGATAATATAAAATTATCATTAGTTTCAACAGCAGCAAATGTAAACCTAAGTGCAACAAGTGGAAATATTAGTGATAACCTAAGTGCAGAAACAGCAAATGTAATAGCAGATGTATTAACAATAAACTCTAATACAGGGGTTGGAACAAGTGTAGATGATATTAATACAACAGTATCAAATATAGATATCACAAATGCAACAAGTGGAGATATATATGTTAAAGAAACAGATACTTTAACAATAGATGCAATAACACAAACCTTAGCAGGTAATATAAGTGTTGTAGCAACTCTAGGAGATATAACACAAGATGGAGATATTAACTCAACAAGTGGAACTATAACTTTAAGTTCAATTGCTGGTTCAATCATTATGAATAATGACACCCTAACAAAAAGTTCTAATAGTGCAGATATAACCCTAAATGCAGCTAATAATATAAAACTATCGTTGGTTTCAACAACAGCAAATGTAAACTTAAGTGCAACAAATGGATATATAAGTGATAACCTAAGTGCAGAAACAGCAAATGTAATAGCAGATGTATTAACAATAAACTCTAATACAGGGGTTGGAACAAGTGTAGATGATATTAATACAACAGTATCAAATATAGATATCACAAATGCAACAAGTGGAGATATATATGTTAAAGAAACAGATACTTTAACAATAGATGCAATAACACAAAGTTCAAACTTAGGTGTAGTAAATATTGTATCAAGCCTAGGAGATATCACACAAGATGGAGCTATTAGTTCTGTAGCTGGAAATATAGATGTAGTATCAAGTGCTGGTTCAATTATCATGAATAGTGGTAAAAATACAACAAGTACAAGTGGAGTTGTAACATATACAGCAAATACAAATGTAGCACTATCAGTAATAGATACAAGCTCAAATGTAAATATAACAGCAACAAATGGAAATATTAGTGATAACCTAGATACAGAAGATGCAAATATAAAAGGAACTACAACAGTAGTTAGTTTAGTTGCAGCAACAGGTATAGGAGCAAGTGGGGATGCAGATATAGATACAACAATAGCATCACTTACTGCTTCAAATACAACAAGTGGTGATATATTTATTCAAGAAAGTGATGATTTAAGTATAACTTCACTTAGTGCTTTAGGAACAACAGGTAATGCAGTAGTTTCAACAATAAATGGAGCAATAACAGCAGGAACAATAACAGCAAATAATAATATTCTATTAACAACAGAAGATGTAGCTAATGATGAAGCCTTTGATATAACATTAAATGGAATAGTAACTTCAAATAATGGAAACATTTCAATAGTTTCAGATAATGATGTATTAGTAAATGCAAATATCATAGCATCAACTGCAACAAAAACAATTCAAGTAATAGCATTAAATGATATTACAATGGCAGATGGTACACAAATAGCTACAACAAATAGTGGAAATATTTTATTAGATGCAGGAAATGATGTAAATATTGAGAGTATCAATGCAGGAACAGGAAGTGTATCAATTACAGCACTTGGTAATTTAGTAGATACAGATGCAATAGATACAACAAATAGTGATGTGGATATTCAAGCATCAAGCTTATTGTTAGATATAACAGGTTTTATAGGAACAGCAACAAATCACATAGAGACAACAGTTACAACTTTAAGTGCTAAAGGTGCTGGATTGTTTGTAAGTGAAAGTGATGGTTTATCAATAGACTCTGTAAGTGTAGATGTAAATGGGGTGAATAGTGATGGAAGTATAACAGCTACAGCAAATAGTGCCCAAGAGAATTTAGTATCAACAGATAAATTAATTTTAGTAAGTGCAAGTGGAGATATAGATGTAACTTCTAATGCTACAGTTTCTTCAAATGGCGATACACTATTAAAAGCAGATAATATAACATTAAGTAGTGCCTTAAGTTCAACATCAGGTGCTTTATCAATAATCACAGGTGGGACATTTGCGCAAAATGCGAATATCACAACCGTAGGAACAGTGGATGTACAAGCAAATGCTATATCAATGGCAAGTACTTCAAAAACAGATGCAACAGCTGCAAATGTAAGATATGCTTCAACAACAACATTAAGCTTAGGACAAATTGTAACTACTAGTGATGTTAGTTTACTTGCAAGTTCAATTAGTGATGCAAATGCTAATACAAATAATATCACAGCAGATGAATTAAAATTAACTGTTAGTGGTTCAACAGCAACTACTTTAGATTACATTGAAACAGATATTTCAACATTAAGCTCAAATGGTGGAAGTTTATTTATAACACAAGCAGGTAATCTTACTATAAATGAAACATCAGCAATAAGTGTTACAACAATAAATACAGATGCAAGTACTACAAATACAGAAGATGCACTTCAAAGTAATATATCTTCAAGTGGGGAAGTAGCAATAACTTCAACAACAGGTTCTATTACTATAACTGATGGTAAAAACATAATAGCTCAAGATGATATAACCCTAAATGCAGCTAATAATATAAAACTATCGTTGGTTTCAACAACAGCAAATGTAAACTTAAGTGCAACAAATGGATATATAAGTGATAACCTAAGTGCAGAAACAGCAAATGTAATAGCAGATGTATTAACAATAAACTCTAATACAGGGGTTGGAACAAGTGTAGATGATATTAATACAACAGTATCAAATATAGATATCACAAATGCAACAAGTGGAGATATATATGTTAAAGAAACAGATACTTTAACAATAGATGCAATAACACAAAGTTCAAACTTAGGTGTAGTAAATATTGTATCAAGCCTAGGAGATATCACACAAGATGGAGCTATTAGTTCTGTAGCTGGAAATATAGATGTAGTATCAAGTGCTGGTTCAATTATCATGAATAGTGGTAAAAATACAACAAGTACAAGTGGAGTTGTAACATATACAGCAAATACAAATGTAGCACTATCAGTAATAGATACAAGCTCAAATGTAAATATAACAGCAACAAATGGAAATATTAGTGATAACCTAGATACAGAAGATGCAAATATAAAAGGAACTACAACAGTAGTTAGTTTAGTTGCAGCAACAGGTATAGGAGCAAGTGGGGATGCAGATATAGATACAACAATAGCATCACTTACTGCTTCAAATACAACAAGTGGTGATATATTTATTCAAGAAAGTGATGATTTAAGTATAACTTCACTTAGTGCTTTAGGAACAACAGGTAATGCAGTAGTTTCAACAATAAATGGAGCAATAACAGCAGGAACAATAACAGCAAATAATAATATTCTATTAACAACAGAAGATGTAGCTAATGATGAAGCCTTTGATATAACATTAAATGGAATAGTAACTTCAAATAATGGAAACATTTCAATAGTTTCAGATAATGATGTATTAGTAAATGCAAATATCATAGCATCAACTGCAACAAAAACAATTCAAGTAATAGCATTAAATGATATTACAATGGCAGATGGTACACAAATAGCTACAACAAATAGTGGAAATATTTTATTAGATGCAGGAAATGATGTAAATATTGAGAGTATCAATGCAGGAACAGGAAGTGTATCAATTACAGCACTTGGTAATTTAGTAGATACAGATGCAATAGATACAACAAATAGTGATGTGGATATTCAAGCATCAAGCTTATTGTTAGATATAACAGGTTTTATAGGAACAGCAACAAATCACATAGAGACAACAGTTACAACTTTAAGTGCTAAAGGTGCTGGATTGTTTGTAAGTGAAAGTGATGGTTTATCAATAGACTCTGTAAGTGTAGATGTAAATGGGGTGAATAGTGATGGAAGTATAACAGCTACAGCAAATAGTGCCCAAGAGAATTTAGTATCAACAGATAAATTAATTTTAGTAAGTGCAAGTGGAGATATAGATGTAACTTCTAATGCTACAGTTTCTTCAAATGGCGATACACTATTAAAAGCAGATAATATAACATTAAGTAGTGCCTTAAGTTCAACATCAGGTGCTTTATCAATAATCACAGGTGGGACATTTGCGCAAAATGCGAATATCACAACCGTAGGAACAGTGGATGTACAAGCAAATGCTATATCAATGGCAAGTACTTCAAAAACAGATGCAACAGCTGCAAATGTAAGATATGCTTCAACAACAACATTAAGCTTAGGACAAATTGTAACTACTAGTGATGTTAGTTTACTTGCAACAACTATTACAAATAATTTAATATCAACTGCACCATTTAATAATGTAAAAGCAGATGAATTAAAAATAACTGCAAGCACCTTAGGTACAAATGCAAGTAATTTAAAAACAGATCTTGCAACTTTAAGTGCGAATGTTTCTGGAGATGTATTTGTTAAAGAAGCAAATGCTGTAAATATAGGTCAAACATCAGCTATAACTGTTACTACAATAGGTACAGATGCATCTACAAGTAATACAATAGATGCCCTACAAACAAAACTTTCATCATTAGGTAATTTAGTATTACAAGCAAGTGGTGTAATAACAACCTTAGATATAACAGGAAATATAGAAGCTAGTGGAAATATTCTTGTAAAATCTGCTACTAATATCACTTCAAATGCACAAATACTAAGTACCGGTGGGAATATCACTTTAGATGCAAGTGCTAATATAAATATAAATGACAATGTAACTACTCAAACTGCAAATAAAACTATAGATATTTTTAGTACAGCAGGAAATGTGATTATGAGTGATGCTTCACAAGTAAGTACAAGTGATTCAAATATTAGAGTAAAAGCAAAAGATTTCTCTATCTCATCATTAAACGCAGGAACTGCAAATGTTTCATTATTCCTAACAGGAGTATTTAGTGACTCAGGTGATACAAATACAGATATAACAGCAAATAAATTAAGAGTTTATTTAAGTGGAGCAGGAGTAGTAGGAGCAAATACACAAAATATTGAAACTTCTATAAATGTATTAAGTGCTGTTGTAAATAAAAATGGTTTATATTTAGATAATAGTAAAGATATCTTAATAGATAATGTTGAAGCAATAAGTGTTAATAAAGTTGGAACAAATGGATTAACAACAGCAAGAACAGATGATGCACAAGATAGTATAAACTCAACAGGAACAGTTTCATTAATTGCAAATGGTTCTATTTTAGATAGAGCAGATAATAGTGTAAGTATTATTTCTGATAAGCTAATATTAGATGCAACAAACGGTATAGGAACACAAGCAAATAACCTTAATACAACAGTATCAAATATAGATATCACAAATGCAACAAGTGGAGATATATATGTTAAAGAAACAGATACTTTAACAATAGATGCAATAACACAAAGTTCAAACTTAGGTGTAGTAAATATTGTATCAACTCTAGGAGATATCACACAAGATGGAGCTATTAGTTCTGTAGCTGGAAATATAGATGTAGTATCAAGTGCTGGTTCAATTATCATGAATAGTGGTAAAAATACAACAAGTACAAATGGAGTTGTAACATATACAGCAAATACAAATGTAGCACTATCAGTAATAGATACAAGCTCAAATGTAAATATAACAGCAACAAATGGAAATATTAGTGATAACCTAAGTGCAGAAACAGCAAATGTAATAGCAGATGTATTAACAATAAACTCTAATACAGGGGTTGGAACAAGTGTAGATGATATTAATACAACAGTATCAAATATAGATATCACAAATGCAACAAGTGGAGATATATATGTTAAAGAAACAGATACTTTAACAATAGATGCAATAACACAAAGTTCAAACTTAGGTGTAGTAAATATTGTATCAACTCTAGGAGATATCACACAAGATGGAGCTATTAGTTCTGTAGCTGGAAATATAGATGTAGTATCAAGTGCTGGTTCAATTATCATGAATAGTGGTAAAAATACAACAAGTACAAATGGAGTTGTAACATATACAGCAAATACAAATGTAGCACTATCAGTAATAGATACAAGCTCAAATGTAAATATAACAGCAACAAATGGAAATATTAGTGATAACCTAAGTGCAGAAACAGCAAATGTAATAGCAGATGTATTAACAATAAACTCTAATACAGGGGTTGGAACAAGTGTAGATGATATTAATACAACAGTATCAAATATAGATATCACAAATGCAACAAGTGGAGATATATATGTTAAAGAAACAGATACTTTAACAATAGATGCAATAACACAAAGTTCAAACTTAGGTGTAGTAAATATTGTATCAACTCTAGGAGATATCACACAAGATGGAGCTATTAGTTCTGTAGCTGGAAATATAGATGTAGTATCAAGTGCTGGTTCAATTATCATGAATAGTGGTAAAAATACAACAAGTACAAATGGAGTTGTAACATATACAGCAAATACAAATGTAGCACTATCAGTAATAGATACAAGCTCAAATGTAAATATAACAGCAACAAATGGAAATATTAGTGATAACCTAAGTGCAGAAACAGCAAATGTAATAGCAGATGTATTAACAATAAACTCTAATACAGGGGTTGGAACAAGTGTAGATGATATTAATACAACAGTATCAAATATAGATATCACAAATGCAACAAGTGGAGATATATATGTTAAAGAAACAGATACTTTAACAATAGATGCAATAACACAAAGTTCAAACTTAGGTGTAGTAAATATTGTATCAACTCTAGGAGATATCACACAAGATGGAGCTATTAGTTCTGTAGCTGGAAATATAGATGTAGTATCAAGTGCTGGTTCAATTATCATGAATAGTGGTAAAAATACAACAAGTACAAATGGAGTTGTAACATATACAGCAAATACAAATGTAGCACTATCAGTAATAGATACAAGCTCAAATGTAAATATAACAGCAACAAATGGAAATATTAGTGATAACCTAAGTGCAGAAACAGCAAATGTAATAGCAGATGTATTAACAATAAACTCTAATACAGGGGTTGGAACAAGTGTAGATGATATTAATACAACAGTATCAAATATAGATATCACAAATGCAACAAGTGGAGATATATATGTTAAAGAAACAGATACTTTAACAATAGATGCAATAACACAAAGTTCAAACTTAGGTGTAGTAAATATTGTATCAAGCCTAGGAGATATCACACAAGATGGAGCTATTAGTTCTGTAGCTGGAAATATAGATGTAGTATCAAGTGCTGGTTCAATTATCATGAATAGTGGTAAAAATACAACAAGTACAAGTGGAGTTGTAACATATACAGCAAATACAAATGTAGCACTATCAGTAATAGATACAAGCTCAAATGTAAATATAACAGCAACAAATGGAAATATTAGTGATAACCTAGATACAGAAGATGCAAATATAAAAGGAACTACAACAGTAGTTAGTTTAGTTGCAGCAACAGGTATAGGAGCAAATGGGGATGCAGATATAGATACAACAATAGCATCACTTACTGCTTCAAATACAACAAGTGGTGATATATTTATTCAAGAAAGTGATGATTTAATTCTAGATAGTATTACAACATCAGGAAATGTAGATATAACAGCTTCTAATCTAACAAATACAGCTACTTCTTTATTGTCAAGTAGTTTATTAAGTTTAGATGTAACAAGTGCAGATATTAATACAAAAGTATCTACTTTAACAGCAACTGCAAGTGGTGATGTAACTATTAATGAAAGTGATGATTTAATTCTAGATAGTATTACAACATCAGGAAATGTAGATATAACAGCTTCTAATCTAACAAATACAGCTACTTCTTTATTGTCAAGTAGTTTATTAAGTTTAGATGTAACAAGTGCAGATATTAATACAAAAGTATCTACTTTAACAGCAACTGCAAGTGGTGATGTAACTATTAATGAAAGTGATGATTTAATTCTAGATAGTATTACAACATCAGGAAATGTAGATATAACAGCTTCTAATCTAACAAATACAGCTACTTCTTTATTGTCAAGTAGTTTATTAAGTTTAGATGTAACAAGTGCAGATATTAATACAAAAGTATCTACTTTAACAGCAACTGCAAGTGGTGATGTAACTATTAATGAAAGTGATGATTTAATTCTAGATAGTATTACAACATCAGGAAATGTAGATATAACAGCTTCTAATCTAACAAATACAGCTACTTCTTTATTGTCAAGTAGTTTATTAAGTTTAGATGTAACAAGTGCAGATATTAATACAAAAGTATCTACTTTAACAGCAACTGCAAGTGGTGATGTAACTATTAATGAAAGTGATGATTTAATTCTAGATAGTATTACAACATCAGGAAATGTAGATATAACAGCTTCTAATCTAACAAATACAGCTACTTCTTTATTGTCAAGTAGTTTATTAAGTTTAGATGTAACAAGTGCAGATATTAATACAAAAGTATCTACTTTAACAGCAACTGCAAGTGGTGATGTAACTATTAATGAAAGTGATGATTTAATTCTAGATAGTATTACAACATCAGGAAATGTAGATATAACAGCTTCTAATCTAACAAATACAGCTACTTCTTTATTGTCAAGTAGTTTATTAAGTTTAGATGTAACAAGTGCAGATATTAATACAAAAGTATCTACTTTAACAGCAACTGCAAGTGGTGATGTAACTATTAATGAAAGTGATGATTTAATTCTAGATAGTATTACAACATCAGGAAATGTAGATATAACAGCTTCTAATCTAACAAATACAGCTACTTCTTTATTGTCAAGTAGTTTATTAAGTTTAGATGTAACAAGTGCAGATATTAATACAAAAGTATCTACTTTAACAGCAACTGCAAGTGGTGATGTAACTATTAATGAAAGTGATGATTTAATTCTAGATAGTATTACAACATCAGGAAATGTAGATATAACAGCTTCTAATCTAACAAATACAGCTACTTCTTTATTGTCAAGTAGTTTATTAAGTTTAGATGTAACAAGTGCAGATATTAATACAAAAGTATCTACTTTAACAGCAACTGCAAGTGGTGATGTAACTATTAATGAAAGTGATGATTTAATTCTAGATAGTATTACAACATCAGGAAATGTAGATATAACAGCTTCTAATCTAACAAATACAGCTACTTCTTTATTGTCAAGTAGTTTATTAAGTTTAGATGTAACAAGTGCAGATATTAATACAAAAGTATCTACTTTAACAGCAACTGCAAGTGGTGATGTAACTATTAATGAAAGTGATGATTTAATTCTAGATAGTATTACAACATCAGGAAATGTAGATATAACAGCTTCTAATCTAACAAATACAGCTACTTCTTTATTGTCAAGTAGTTTATTAAGTTTAGATGTAACAAGTGCAGATATTAATACAAAAGTATCTACTTTAACAGCAACTGCAAGTGGTGATGTAACTATTAATGAAAGTGATGATTTAATTCTAGATAGTATGACAACTGATGGGAATGTAACAATTAGTGCAAATAATATTACTAATAATACCACATTAGTTGCTGATAAACTAAGCTTAGATGTAACTACAGCTTCGTTAGATACAGATATAGCAGTATTAAAAGCAATTGCTAGTGGTGATGTAAGTATTAATGAATTGGATTACTTAGTAGTAGAAGATGTACAAACATCAAGTAATGTAACTATACAAACTCAAGATAGTATGAAAATAGGTACTATTAGTGCGAATACAGTAACTTTAAAAACACAAGATGGTAGAATCACTGATTATTATAATAATCAAAATACGAATATAACAGCTCAAAATTTAAATATGGTAGGTAAAGGTGCCTTCACAAAAGGTGAGTATCTATTAAATAGTACAAGCTTAAATAACTTGTCAAATAATGCAATAAATACAGATGTAAGAAATTTATTTATTGCAAATAAACAAGAAGCTAAAATAGACTCAAAAATAGGTTCTTCAACATCTGTATTTTTAGTAGAAAAAGACAACTATTCTTTACAAGTTGTAAATAAAACAATAGTAACTCCTAAGTTAAGTCAAATAGAAACAACTATGGATCTAACTAATAGTTATAGTGCTGTAGAGCAATGGAGTTTCGCAAAAGAGATAGATTATGAGTTATTAAACTCGTCATATGTAATGAAAACACATCATGTGCAAGCACAAGAGAATATCCAAACAAGAGTAACCTCATTGTTTGAATCAATAAATAATCCAACATATGTAAATCATACAAGTAATGTTGTAAATACTCAAACAGTACAAACATCAATTACTGATGTATTAAATCCAATATCATTGAATTATTCAAACTATACAAGTAATTTTAATGAGAATTTAATTATAGACAGAATTGACAGTGAGTTATTTGAATATTGGATTGAAGATATCGCGTTATAAGGAAAAGATTATGAGAAAAAGTTTATTATTAGCAAAAGTTTTATTAGGTGCAACAGTTTTATTTACTGGATGTGGCGGCGGTGGCGGCGGTGGAGTCACAACTAGCTTAAGTACAGTTTCTGGTATCGTTTCTGATGGACCAATTAAAAATGTTAGAGTCTTTTTGGATATAGATAATGATGGCGTATATGATGAAGGTGAACCTTATGATATCACTGATGCAAATGGTAAATATGAAATATCATATATTCTTAAACCTGGAATTGAGTATATATTAATAGCTGAAGGAAGTACTGCTTTACAAACAGAAGATACTACAACTGATAATACAGGTCTGTTAAACTTTTCAATGTTTTTAAATATAGAAGTTAGTGGAAATACAGATGATACAGCTATTGTTGGTAAAACATATAAAAAGAATATTTCACCTACTAGTTTTAAAAACTATTTAGAGAAACTAGAAGTTGAAGATAATACATTAGCAATTTTTAACGATGCTAATGTTCAAAATATTTTAGGAACAACATCAAAAGATGAAACTCTTATATTTCAAAGTTGGATATTAGATAATCAAAGTGATGGCTTATCAAATACTGTTTCTGGAACTATTTCAACAAAAAATACAAATAATATAAATTCAGCAGACAATAGTAAATATATATATACTCTTCCAGATAATGTTGCAGAATTAAGTAAATTGAAAACATCTTTAATTAGTGGTAATCTACTAGATAGTATCTTAGGTATAAGCCCAATAATTGATACAAAAATTGCTTTTCAAATAATGGATAGTTATAATAACACTAGTGAAGTAATTGTAGATGCCAATGGAATTAAAAAAACCATTAGCTACATAAAAAAAGGAGATATTGTAACTGCAGTTTTTGAAGAAACAGTTAGTTCTTCAACACTAAATGCAAAATATATTGGTACAGTTATCTTTAAAATAGCAAATAATGTATCTACTCTTTTAAGTGCCAATTATCTTCAAGAACATACCCAAACTAGCAATTTAGCTAAAAAGAATAGTGTTAGTGGAGTAATTGAATTATCAAAAGCAAATAACGGTTATAATTTGAATCTACTTAATGGAACTTTTGCTATGAATACTCCTCTTTATGGAGATATAGATGGTGAAGTAACTATAAAAGGAGCAACTACAGCTGTTCCATTTAATTCTGATGTAAATGATAACACAATAGAAAATACAACAACATATACAATAAAAACAAAAACAGAACCTATAAAAACTAATGCCTTATATCCTGCAAGTTTAGTGGGTGTATGGAGTGGAAACTTAACTAGTACTTGTACTCAAGCAGTAACGACAATGACATTAAGTACATCAGATGAATACACTGCTTCATGGCAAGCTCAATCAAATAATCAAACATATGGTACAAACTTAAGTGTAGTAGATAGTAAAATTACATTTAAAGATAATATCACAACAAATAATACAACATGGTCTGTGGGGACAATATCAAACAATCAAATTACTGGTGATTGGAAAGATACATTAAATAAATGTACAGGAACTTATACTTTAAATAAACAAGGTGTAAAATAAAATAATGGTATTAAATAAACTTTTACTTGGGATTATAATTAGTGTAAGTATCTTAAATGCACAAAAACTAGAAAATACTCTTTCAAAAAAAGAGGAAACTCTAGTTTTAAAGAATGATGTTATTGAACTGAGCTTAAATAGTTTAGTGCAAGAAGTAGTAAGAAAAAATTCAAAAGGTCTTGTTGAGCTGATAAACGTTAAGACAAAAGAGAATGAATTAATATCAGAGGAAAAAATCTTTGAACCCACATATTCTGTAGGGATAACTTTTTCAAAACAAAAAACTAGAACAGGTCCTGAAGACTCTTATTATAGTACTTTATTGACTTCAGGTGGAGTTTATGAATCTAGAACTGAAAATTATGAAGCAGGTTTTAGCGGACTTATGCCAACTGGTGGAACATGGGAATTTAAATTTATAAGAAATAATTTAGAAAGTAATGTAATAAGAAAACAATATTCCCCTTTAGATACAGAATATAGAGATTATCTGAAACTATCTATTGAGCAACCCCTACTAAAAAACGCAGGTTATGAAATCACAACAATAAAACATAAGCTAGCACAAATAAATAAAAATATAAGTGAAGATGAATACAACAAAATATTAACTGAGTTAGTAGGTGTTACTATTCAAAGTTACTGGCAATTTTATGGTATGAAAAAAACTTTAGAAAGTTGGGATAATCTTATAAAAATTACTAAGAAAAATTTAAAAAATATAAAAGACTTGGCATCAAATGGAAAGGTACCTGAAACAGAAGTTTTAGATATTGAAAATAGATTATATTTACTTCAACTTCAAAAGATTGAAGAGGAAGATAAACTATTAGAAAAAAGAAGTCAAATATTTACTCTATTAAATATTTCTGCATCAAAAAACCCTAATCTTAAATTTAAACTAACAGAAGATATTTATAATCAAAGTGAAATACCAACCTTAGAAGATAGTCTACAACAAGCATTGAAAAATTGGTCTGAATATAATATTGCAAAAAAGAAATTACAATTAGAGATAGTAACTAGAAAATATCTTGATAATCAAATACTACCTGACTTGAAAATAAAAGCAGATATTACAAATCAATCTTTAGGAACAACCCAAAGCAAAGCACTTCAAGAATTAGATTCAAGTGAATATCAAAGTTGGAATGTTGGATTAGAGTTTTCAACACCAATTTTTGGAAATGAAAAGATGAAAAGTTATATAGAAAATTCTAAATTAAATGTACTAAAAGGAACCCTTGAATTAAATGCTTTAGAAAAGAATTTAGACAATAGTTTACATGCTAGAATTGAAAAACTAAAAAGTACAAGAAAACAAATGGATTTATTTAAAAAAGGTTTAAGGATAAAAAAAGAACTTTTAGATATTGAAAATGAAAAATTACTTTTTGGTAAAACAAATGTTAAAAAATTATTAGAAGAGGAAGAGCAGTATATTGACTATGAAAGAAAAATGTATGAAAGAGTAATTGAATGGAAAACAGCAGAAGCCACTCTACAAAAAGCAATGGGAACTTTACTAAAAACATATAATATTAATATTGATCTTAGTAACTTAGAAAATAAAGTTTATATAGACTCAATGTCAAATGTAACTGATTTTAAAAAAGGCTACTAGATGAAAATAGTTTTTAATTTTATAATAGCTTTATGTTTATACTCATCAAGTCTTCTAGCATTGGAAGTAACAGGTATAGTTTTACCAAAACATCATTTAGAACTCACTCTTCCAATAGATGGAAAGATATTAAATATATTTTTAAAAGAGGGCAATAGTGTTAAAAAAAACCAAGAGATTTTAACATTAGATGATTCTTTACAAATGCTAGACACAAAAAGAAAGAAAATGATTTATAGAGATTCATCTCAATATAATTCATTAAAAAAGAATGAACGATTATTAAAAGAGATGTTAGATTCAACAAAAGAGATTTATAAAAGAAGTAAATCAGTAAGTAAAGATGAGTTGATGTCTTTAGAGATTAGATACCATGACCTATTAGGTCAAATGCTTGCTACAAAACAAAAAAAGCTTATAGAAAGAATAGACTATGAAATGTCAAAAAATATTCTGGAAAGTCATAAACTAACTTCCCCAATAGATGGTGTAATTACAAAAATTCGTTTTGATATAGGGGAATGGGTTAAAAGTGGTGAATCAATAGTTGAAGTAGTTAATTACAAAGAATGTTTTGTAGAATTTAATATCGAACAAAAATATGCACAAGAACTCACCCTTGGGAAATCCTTAGCAATTAAGATAAAAAATGGTGAAAAATTAATTGATAAAAATAGTAAAATTGTATTTATCTCTCCAATTGCAGATAAGTCAAGTTCACTTGTAAGAATAAAAGCAAAATTAGAAAATAAAGATTTATCAATTGTTCCAGGTTTATCAGCTTTTATATATTTTGATAAAAAAGGAAAAGAGATTAATAATTCTGAGATATCTTATACTTTAGAATCATTGGAACCTTTAGATGATACTAATTCTATAGAAAAAAAGTAATTATATATGAGTAATATTGTATCTAATAGTACAGATGTATTAGTTGTATTAAATAATATAAAAGCATTAAGAGAATTTGAGGGCACAAAAGAAGAGTTTTGGAATTTCTATTTAGAAAATACATTACAAGTTACTAAATCTTCTTATATCTTAGTTTTAGAACTATTTGAAGAGAATTATAAACAAAAGTATTTGATTGATAATATTGGAGTAGATGATAGTTCTGAAGAGATTGCAAAAACCATCTTATTGAATAGAGATAAAACATTAAAAAACTCATATTCTTATGCCCCTATTAATTTGAAAATAAATAAATTTTCACAAGCATACATCTTGTCTTTTAAAATCGAAAATTTAGATAATACAATTATTATCGCATCAATAATAATTGACAGAGCAAATACACAGCAGTTTAATGAAACTGTAGTTAGAACTCAACTTATAAATGATGTTTATTTAAACTATGCATATTTTAATAGAAAGTCATCAACTACAAATTTACCCATAGAAACTCAAGAGAAAACCCCTTTATTAAATAATAGAATTTATGAGATACTAGAATTACTAAACTTAATAAAAGATGAAAAGAAATTTCTCTTAGCATGTATGAAGCTAGTAAATGAACTTTCATTAAAATTTGACAGTTCTAGGGTGAGTATTGGTTGGAAAACAAATGAATACATAAACTTAATTGCTATATCCCACTTAGAAAAATTTGACGAGAAAAGTGAAATAGTTAAAAAATTACAAAATGTATATGAAGAGTGTGCAGATCAAGAAAAAACTGTCTACTTACCTACTGATAATACGAATTTAGTAACAAAAGCCCATGAGGACTACTCTCGTATAAATCTTTTAAATACTATTTTATCTATACCTATAAAAATTGAAGATAAAGTTATAGGTGTAGTTACCCTTGAAAAATTAGATGATAGTTTTGATAAAAAAGATATTATTCTACTAGAATTGTCTTTAGAACAATTAAATATTTGGTTATATGATTTACAACAAGAAGATAGATGGATTGGGAAAAAACTATTAGATGGGACAAAAAAACAATTAGCAAATTTCTTAGGAAGCGATAACACATTATTGAAGTTTTTTAGTATTCTTATCTCTTTAGTATTACTTTATTCTATATTTTTCAAATGGGAATATAAGATAGAAGTAACTGCTACTTTAGATACTGATAACATAGCCTATGTACAAGCTCCATATGATAGTTATATAAAAAATGTTAATTATTATCCTGGTGATTATATAAAAAAAGATGAAACTTTAATTGAATTAGATGAAGAAGAGTTATTATTAAAACAACTTGAAATGGAAGCAGATGTAATTAGATATACAAGAGAGGCAGAAAAAGCAAGAGCAAGAGATGAGTTAGCAGATATGAATATAGCAATAGCAAAGGTTATTCAAGCTAAAGCATCTTTAAAAAAAGTTGAATACTATTTAAATCAATCAAAAATAAAATCACCATTTGATGGAGTTATTATTGAAGGTGATAAAAAAGAGTTAATTTCTGCACCTGTTTCAAAAGGAGATATTTTACTTAAAATTGCAAATGCAAAAGATATCTTTATTAGATTTAAAATCAGTGAAAAATATATTGATGAAATTAAGATAAATGATGAGGGTGAACTAAAACTATTAAGTAGACCAGAGTTATATTTCCCTATAAAAGTTACAAATATTGTTCCAACTGCACAAGTAGATGGTAAAAATGGAAATGTATTTATGTTAAAAGCAAAAACATTATCTCCTATTGAGTCTTGGTGGAGACCAGGGATGAGTGGTGTAGCTAAAATAAATATAGGACAAAGAAGGGTTATTTGGATAGCTACCCATAAAACAATTGATTTTCTTAGAATGTATTTTTGGTTGTAGTATATGAAGGAAACTCTTTATAGTGAATCATGGCATGTTGTCTCTGAATTAAAAGTATCTTTACTTTATAGTATAAACATACATAAGCAATATTATAGAGGAACGACATGGTATGTTTTAAATGATAAGTACAGTAATAAATTCTTTAAAGTTACTCCCGAAGCTTATAAGTTTTTATCAAAATTAACTACAAAAAAAACAGTTGAAGATATATGGGAGGAATATATTAAAACAAATCCTGACATCGCTCCTACACAAGATGAAATAGTAAACTTATTATCTCAACTACATGGCAATAACCTTTTATATTTTAAACATAGAGCAGATAGTGAAAATATGTTTGAC
Organism: Halarcobacter azotofixans (SeqCode); assembly: GCA_048571215.1. GTDB lineage: Bacteria > Campylobacterota > Campylobacteria > Campylobacterales > Arcobacteraceae > Halarcobacter > Halarcobacter azotofixans. Next base: position 3,176,286 of record CP182352.1, on the reverse strand, counting down.
AGAATTGTTAAAAATAAAAATAAAGAGATTAGAGGTAAACTAGCTAGTTTTTTATTTATTAAAATCCCTTTATGGAATCCTAATGATTGGCTAATAAGAATTAAACCATTTATTGATGTTTTTTTCAGTAAAACTCTTTTACTTATTTGGCTTGTTTTTTTCATATATGCTTTAAAATTGATTGCAGAAAATTTTGATAGTTTTTTTGACCAAACCCAAGGGGTACTTGCAGCTGATAATATCGTATTTTTATATATTTCTTTAGTGATATTAAAAGTATTTCATGAATTAGGCCATGTAATGATGGTCAAAAAGTTTGGAGGCAATGTAACAACAGTGGGTCTTATGTTTATAGTATTTACTCCCCTACCCTTTATGGATGCAAGTAGTAGCTGGGCTTTTACAAATAAATATAAAAGAGCATTAGTTGGTGCTGCTGGGATGATGGTTGAGCTTTTTATAGCTTTTATTTGTGTAATCATCTGGGTAAATACAGGAGAAGGTGCTTTAAATTCAATAGCATTTAATATAATGATTATAGGTTCCGTCTCAAGTTTAGTTTTTAATGGTAATCCCCTATTGAAATTCGATTCTTATTATATATTATCTGATTTATTAGAAATACCAAATCTTTATCAAAGAGCAAGAGAACAATGTTTCTTTTGGGTTAAAAAATATTTGTTTAAATTAAAAGATATATATCCCCCAACTAACTCCAAAAAAGAGAGTTTTTGGCTAGCATTATATGCTATTTTAAGTTTAATATATAAATTTATGGTTGCGATTTTAATTGCTATATTTGTTGCAGATCAATGGTTTTTATTTGGTCTAATTGTTATATCAATATCAATTTTTATATGGATAATAAAGCCCCTTTATTCTTTTATAAAGTATCTACTGCATGATAATGAATTGAGAGGAAAAAGATTTAATGCAGTAACAATCTCTTTACTTTTTACATTGAGTTTAATAATTTTAATTGGGTTTATACCAATAAAAGATTCTATAAGAGCAAGTGGAATAGTACAACCAATTAGTTTACTTAATATATACTCTTTTAGTGATGGTTTAGTTACTGAAATATACATAGATAATGTTAAAAAAGTTAAAAAAGGGGACTTGATTCTAAAACTAGAAAACGAATCACTAAATTTTGACTTAGAGCGAACAAGGGCTATGATAATTGAAACAAAAGCTTTAAGACTAAAAGCATCTCAAGAAAATATAGCCAATCTAAAACCAATAGAAAAAAGATTAGTATTGCTTGACGAAAAATTAAAATTTTTAAAAGAGAAAAAAGAAAACCTAATAATAAAAGCCCCAAAAGATGGTTTATTTGTTAGTAATAATATTGAAAAACTAAAAAATAGGATTATTAAAAGAAGAGAATATATCGGGAAAATTATTGATAATGACAATGCACAATTTATTGCAGCAGTACCTCAAGAAAAAGCATCTGAACTTTTTAACTCAGAGCTTTTTACATCTGAAATAAAACTTACAGGAATTGCAGCAAAAACTATAAGTGTTGAAAACTTAACTGTTATTCCCCATGAGCAAAATACTCTTCCTTCTGCTGTTCTAGGATTTAGAGGAGGAGGAGATATTCCTATATTAGAAAATGATGAAAAAGGAACAAAGTCAAAAGAATCATTTTTTAAAGTTATTGCAAAAATAAAAAGAGATAAAAAGAATCCTCTATTATATGAAGATAGGTCAGGAGTCTTAAGAATAGAAACAACTCCAAAAACCATATTTGCGCAAACTGTTAAATTTGTTAGACAATTATTACAAAAAAGATATCAATTGTAATGGAAAATAATAAATTATATAAAGATGCTGATTCATTCATTCACAATATAAAAGGCTTTTTTAGAAGAAAATTTTTTAATTATAAAAAAATAAAAAAGCAGGCCCAAGAGATATATTCACTATCTTTAACATTTAAAGATGTTAGTGATGAAGAGTTAGAATCAAAATTAAGAAACCAAAAAGATAAATTTTTATTAAGAAAAGATAACTTTGAGGAGTTAAAATTAACATTTGCCCTAATAAGTGAGACCTCCTTTAGAGAAATACAAAAAAGACCCTACCCTGTACAAATAATGGGTGCTCTTGCTATGTATAATGGATACATAATAGAGATGGCAACAGGAGAAGGTAAAACAATCACTGCATGTATAGCTACAATTGCTTTATCATGGAGGGGAGAACCTTGCCATATAATAACCTCAAATGATTACTTAGCATCAAGAGATGCTCAACTACTAGCTCCTTTATACAATAGGTGCTTTGTAGAGGTTGGATATATCACTAATGATATGGAAAACGAACAAAGAGTTTTACATTACCAAAAAGATGTAGTATATGCAACAAGCAATGATATATTAGCTGATTACCTAAGAGATAAGATGAAAGTAGATTATGAATTTGGCTCTTCTAAAGAATTATTGTACGAACTACAAGATAAAGCTGTACAAAGAACATTAAGACCCTTACACACAGTTATCATTGACGAAGCTGATAGTGTATTAGCTGATGAAGCTATAACTCCTCTTATTATATCAATACAAACAGAAGATAAAGAGCTTTTAGATGCTTCTATAGAAGCAAAAAAAGTTTTAGATAGATTAGAGATAAATGAACATTATGAAATAAATAAAATATACAATAGTGTGGAGATAAATGAATCAGGATTTGACTTAATAAAAAAATATAAAGAGAGTTTCCCTTTAGCCTGGAGAGTTGATTATAGATTAAAATATATTATGAAACAAGCCATCTTAGCAAAAGAGTTTTACCATTTAAACAAGCAGTATGTAATAGTTGATGATAAAATTGTAATAGTTGATGAAAAAACAGGAAGACTTATGAATAGTCGTTCTTGGAGTGGTGGTTTACATCAAGCTGTAGAAGCAAAAGAGGGAATTCCACTTACAAAACCTACAAAAACAAATATCAAAATGAGTTTTCAAAGGTTTTTTAGATTGTACAAAAGAATTTGTGGAATGAGTGGTACATTACAAAATATTGAAAAAGAGTTATGGCAGATTTATTACTTAACAATAGTAAAAATCCCATTAAGAGTTTCAAAGCAAATTCAAATATATAAAGATGAAATCACCTTTACAAAAAAAGAAAAATGGGATTTAGTTGCAAAAGAAATAGAATATATTCACTCATTTAAAAGACCAATTTTAGTGGGAGCAAGAACAATTTTAGAAGCAAACCTTTTAGAAAGAAAAATTAAAAATTTAGGTTTAAGCTGTACAGTTTTACATGCATTAAATCATGAAATAGAAGCTCAAATCATAGAAAAAGCAGGCGAAGAAGGTAGCATAACTATTGCTACAAATATGGCAGGTAGAGGTACAGATATAATCTTATTAAATAATAGTAACTCCTTAGGTGGGCTCCATGTAATTGTAACTGAAAGAAATGAGTCAAGAAGAGTTGATTTACAACTATTTGGACGAGCAGGAAGACAAGGTCAAAAAGGGAGTGTAAAAACTTTTTTAAGTGTCGAAGATGAACTTTTACAAAAATATATGCCTTCTTTTATCCATCCACACCTAGGAAAAATTTTATCTTTACCTTTTGGAAAAAAATTGATTATTAATATATATATTTTTATGCAACAATATGTTGAAAAGATTAGTTCAAAAAAAAGGATATTAAACCTAATAAATGAACAAGATTTTTTAAATAATCTAACTTTTACAAAAAATAAATAAAAGGAATAATTTGGATATAGAGGAATATATAGAAAGTAGTGACTATTTAAAGCGATTTTTTAAATTTGAAGAGATTTACATCAAAGATTTGACAAATGGTATAAATGAGGTTTTTCTACTTGAAAATAAAAAAAAAGATATTCAAATTATTCTAAAAAGAGCTTTGCCATATTTTAAACAATATGGACCTAAACACCCTTTAAATGTGAATAGAATTCTATATGAAGCAAAAGCATTAAAGTTCTTTAAAAGTTGCAATCAAAACTTTGTACCAAACTTGTATTTTTTTGATGAAAAAGAGAATTTAATAGTAATTGAATATATTAAAAATAAAATATCTCTAAATCAATTTTTACAAAGAGGAATAATCAATAAAAACTTTTCAGAACAAATAAGTGATTTTTTAAGTGCGAATTTTTTAAAAACTTCTACTTTTGGAACAAATGCAGAAGAAAGGGAAAAACTACTAAATACCTTTCAAGCCAATAAACATATGGAAGACTTAAGTGTACAATTTATCTTTACAGATTTAATAGATAGATACACAAAACTAACAAATTCAAACAAAAAAACAAATGCACTTTTTTTAGATTTAGATTCACAAAATAGTTTATTATTTAAAAATATAGAAGGTTTAAAAAATAAATTTATTTCACAAAATGATTGTTTACTACATGGTGATTTAAAAGGAGCTTCTATACTTTTAAATGAAGATGATATCTCTATAATTGATTATGAATTTTCAAACTTTGGACCTATATCATACGATTTAAGCTCAATTATTTATGTATTTGTGGCTTTAACTATTAATTATGATTTAGCAAGATGTGACAAAGAGTATATCTCTTGGTTATTATTTGTTATTGAAGATATTTGGTATAAATTTAAAGAAAAAATTTCCCTAAATAAAAAGATAGACACTAAATATTATGATATGTTATTAAAAGATATGATTGGATTTATGGGTGTACAAATGCTATCTATGATGATACCACATGTAGTCCCTTTTAATAGTAATAATATAAAAAAAGAAAACGAAGATATCTACTATACAAAAATGGGTTTAATCGCTAAAACTTTTGTAAACAATCACAAAAGTTTCAATTCTATAGAACAAGCTGTAAAAGTATTAAAAACTCACTTACAATATTACTAATAGATCCTCTATTCTTTTTATATCTTTATAATTTTCTAAAATAAATAATGATACTTTATTTATATGTTTAGTGAATTCTAATAACTCATTTTGTTCATTTTCTTTAAGAACTTCTTTATTTAAAACATGTAATTTTGTTACAGTTTGTAGTAATTGTAAAGAACCATATGCAAAACTATCACTCATTATCTCTTTTATATCTAAATTATTTTTACTCTTTTCAAAATAATACTTAGAAAAATTCTTTTCAAATTTTACAATAATATTAGAGAACTCAATTAATAAATACTTTGCGTATTCATAGTTATTTATTATATTTTTACAATATATATACTCTTTTATAAATGATGCTATTAGATAAGATAATTCAAAACCATAAGGTCCTAAAAAGCAAGCATCAAAATCAATTAGAAAGAAGTTTTCTTTTCTAATCATAATTGAACTAGTTTTTAAATTTCCATGTAATAAAGTCTCATTTTTATTAATAAATTTATATTCTAATTCATCTAGATTTTTTTTTATTTTTTTATTTTTCTCAACTATTGAAGGATTAATAAAAAATAGGGTATTCAGTAAATAATTTTTCATATCCAAATTAATAAACTTATTATAAAACTCTTTTTTATCTTGTGAAAACTTAAAGGAATTAAAAACAAGATTACGAGCTATTGAATCACTTAGTCTAAAGCTTATATTATCAAAAGCAATAAAATTATGTATTAGATACTCTAAGGTTAGATAGTTTTCTAAATACTGTAAAATTATTAAAGAGTTTTTTTCATCAAAAAATAGAACTTTTAGGATATTTCTTGGTGTATTTTCTTTAAATTTTTTAATTGCAGAATATTCTAAATTTACTCTATTTAAAGGTAATTTAATCTTTTTGTCATCTCTAATTATATAATCGGGATATTGCTTGATAATTACACATTTACTAGATGAAAAAATTTTATAAATATTATTTAACATCCCATCATCAATTTTCTCTATAGAAACCTCATTATCATTAAATATAGTTTTTAAATACTCACAATTTTTTATATGCATATCAATATTAAATATCTCTTCTCTCAAACTAAAGGCTCCAATTCATCACATACTTTACAATCCCAACATTGAAATTTACATGTTTTAATAACTTTTCTCCACTTATCATATTTAGGAAAATCTTCTTCTTTTATTTGTATAGCTTTCCCAAAAGCAGGAACAATTGATTTATTTGCTACAAAATCATCAATATACAACATAGAACCTTTTAGCATTGTTTTTCCATCTCTACCAAACATTTTAAAAAGATCAACATACTTTAATAAATCATCGATATCTTCTCTAAATGGTGAAGATACTGCCCTTCTAAAATCATAATGTAAATCTTCTTTTTCCCAACTAGTACATGAATATTTTGAAATCTCATTTCCAAAATAATGTTCACCTGAAAAATTTATAGCATAATGTTCATTACGAATTGGACAAAATCCTGTACATTGTTCATTTACAAGTATTTGAATCTTTACATATTTATTATAACGATCAAAGAAACTCTTTTGTGCTTTTTTAATCTCTTTTAATGTATGAAAGTCTCTAATTAAATTTCTATCAATGTTAACTACATCATAACCAACTTTAGCCATATCCCAAAAGTTTTTACTACTACTAACTTCACTAATAATTGTATTTTTAATATTAAGTTTAGGAAAAGCATCTTGAATCTCTTTAGTCATCATCCAATGAAAAATAGGCATAGTTATACTTCTTATCCCCACCTCATATAAAGGAGTGAAGTGATAAATGAATTTTTTTAAGTTATCCAAAGTAGGTACTACCTTTGTGTTATTAAAGGTAGCACTAACTGGTATTCCTGTATCTTTCTGAACCTCTAATGATTTATATATTAATTCATCATTATCAAAAAGTCCTCCCATTGCATCTGTATCAAAGGGAGTAATTCTAATTGTTGAATATATATCATAAATAAACTCTTTGTTTTTTAAAACAAAAGGTAAATAGTTTAGCTTATATTCAGAATATGATAAATAAGGACTAAAAGGCAGTGAAAAAATTTTCATACAATTCTTCTTTTATTTTTTACATCTATCTTATCTAAGAATTCCTTTACATAGTATAGGAATATCAAGACATCTTATAGCCCAAGTCTTTAACTGTTTCAATTGTTTTTGGAGATAATTTCTTTCTAATTCTATATATAAGATTTCTAATTGTATTCTCTTCTACATGACTATTAAATATATCTTCGATAATCATATGTTTATATACAATATTAGTCTTATTTTTTATAAAAAGCTCCAATAAACTAATCTCTTGTTTAGTTAATTTTATCTCTAAATTATTAGGATTAATTATCACTTTTCTAATATAGTCATATTGAACTTTATCACCCAAATCTACTTGTAACCTATTTAATAATTGTAATTTATCAATTGATTTACTAATTGCTTCTTTCAATAAATCTAAGTTTACTGGTTTTTCAATATATTTTATAACTTGTAAGTCTATCGCTTTGATAAGTTTTTCCTTATCAAAATTTGAACTTGTAATTATAATAGGTATCTCTTTATCTATTTTTCTAATCTCACTTATAAAACATTCTCCACTTACCATTGGAATAATGCAATCTGCTAATACAATATCAATCTTAACTTTTTTAAAATATTCTAATGCTTCTATTCCATCTCTTGCAATTATTACTTCTTTAAAAAACATATTTAAAATTTTAGTTATATCATTGCGAATATATAAATTATTATCAGCATAGAGTATTCGTAAATTATTTGACATCTTTACATAATCATTCATTTAATTTCATCCATATCAAAAAATTAGTACCAAACTCAGCTTACGCTTATGCAAGTTATATTCCATCAATAAATAATATTTCAATTAAACTCATAATATATTATTATCTTTGAAAATACTTGCTATCAGTGTAAAATACTAAAAAAGTTATTTATTGTAACTTAGAAAAATATTTATAAACTAAAAAAAAATTATTAATTTATTATTATAATTAGTATTTATAGATTTAAAGTGGGATTTTTATTATAAAAGTAGTTCCTTTATTTTCTTCACTTTTACAATCAATCTTACCACTTAGATTTATTGTAACTAAATTATAAACTATATTTAAACCTAATCCTATTGAACCATTTTTTCTATTTGTTGTAAAAAAAGGTTCAAATATTTTGGATAAGTTTTCTTGTAAAATACCCTTTCCACCATCACTATATTCTAAAACAAAGATATTTCCTTCAATTCTTGCACTAAAAGTGATAATAGCTTTATCTGATTCATTATAGGCATGCTCTAAAGAGTTTGAAATTAATTGGGTAAGTATTTGGGCAAAAAAGCCAGGATAAGAGTTGATCTCTAACATATCATCACATTCTGTTTTAAACTCTATATTTCGTTTTTTTATTTGACTATCCATACTAATTAGGATACCTCGTATATAATCACTAACTTTAAAAACTCTTTTTAATTCACTAGTTTGATCCACTGCAACTTGTTTAAAATTTTCTATAATCTTTTCTGTTTTTTTCAGATTTGACACAATAACTTTTACAAGCTCATCTAAACTTCTAAGGTAGTTTTCTAACTCCTCAGAAGAGATTAAATTCTCTTTATATTTAAAACTTAGCTCTTCACAAATATATTCTAAATGTGAGGAACCTGTAACTCCTACTGTAATTGGGGTACTAATCTCATTAGCAACTCCTGAGACCAAACTACCAAGCCCAGCTAATTTTTCAGATTCTATAAGTTTGTTTTGAGTTACTTTTAGATTTTCAATAGAAACTTCAAGTTCATCGTTCGATTCTTGCAAATCAAGATTTTTATTCTCTAGCTCTATTTCTAACATCTTTTTATCTTGAATATCTCTCCACACTGCATGTATTAAAACCTCACCATTTATAATAATTCTTGTTAATACAATTTCACACCAAAACTCTTCTTTGTTTTTCTTTTTATGAAGCCATTCAAACCTTAGACTACCTTTTTCTATACAATTTCTAATATACTCATTTGCTAATGTATTAGAATCTACTCCATTTGCTTGAAATTTTGCTGATATATCACCTATTGTTAATCTCAAAAACTCTTTTTTATCATCAATTTTTAACATTTTTAAAAGTGCTCGATTACAATCAATAAATTTATCATTAATTGCTAAACTTATTCCATCTGAGGAGTCATTAAAGAGTGTTTCAAAAACTTTTTTTTCTTCTTCTAACTCTTTTGTTCTTAACTTTACATCTTCTTGAAGTTTACTATTAAATGATAATATTTTTTCCTCTTGCTGTTTTAATTGATAAATATCTTCAACAATCTTGTCCCTCATTTTTGCAAAATTTGATGACAAAATTTTTAACTCTTTTACTCCTGTCACTTTAATCTCTGCATCTAAATTTCCAGATGCAATTCTTTTTGAAACTGTAGTTAACATATCAATAGGTTTTAACACATTTCTAACTATCAATATAATAATTAGTGAAATCAGAAGAACAATTATTAGGGATACAGTTAAAAATATCTCTCTAAATATATATAATTGTTCATATTTAACATCCTTACTAACCCTATAACCTATAATCCAATCCCATGGTTCATAATATTTAAAAATAACCCATCTACCATCATTTTCCCTTATAATATCAAAATTACCATTTCTATTTTTTAATACCTTTTTATACTCTTCTTTATTTTTATATAAATGAGCATTTTGTTTATTATATATTCTATGTAACACTATAAAACCATTTTCATCTATGATAAAAGGGAAAATATCTTTCTTATTTTTATCAAAAACTTTTTCTACAATATTTAAAGTTCCTTTTTTAAATGACTCCTCATAGGATTTTTCCATTTGTGTTTTTAAAAGTGTTTCATATTTTTGATTTATAAGATAGATTATATTATCAATCTTTTCATTATATATTTTCTCTTGTGATATATCTATCTCTTTTTTTAAATAATGATATGTAAAATAAAAAATTGTACCGATACCAATGGTTATAACCAGAAGACTTGAAATTAGAAGTTCCGTTTTTAAGGAGCTATTTTTTATCATTTTATTAATACCCCATTATCTATTAATTCAAAAGGGAAAACTATATTAAGCTTTTTTGCTAAAGTTGTATTTATATAAATATTTGCTTTTTTATTTACAACTATTGGTATATTTTTTATATTTTCACCCTTTAGAACTCTAAGAGCTGTATTTGCCACCCACTCACCTTGCTCTTCAGGCTTATTAGCAAAAATTAGCAAAGCAAAATTATTTAAAGTAATATCCCAAGCAGCAGATGGTATTTTAGTCTCCTTTTTGACAAAATCTTTTAACTCCTCTTTATTTTTATCCCAATTTACTAAAGCTCCACTATTCCCAAGTAATAAAATATCTACATTATTTTGTAAATATATAAAATTCTTTTTCCATTCTTTTATTGTTTTTGCATACATTTTAGTAATTTTTTGATTTAATTGTTTTTCAAAAAATTGATTCTGTGATTTGACACTAAATGAATCATCATCTAAACTACCTATTCTCGTCCCCTTCGTATATTTCTTTAAAGTATCAACTAGTTGAGGGACAAGCTGGACCTCTTCCATACCAGTTATATTACTAGGTAGTTGTTCATACTTCTTTATAGTGCCATTTATACCGCAAAAAATAATTGGAATAGTTGAATCTCTAAAATAGGGTAAAATAACATATTTAATAGCATTATCATCAGAAGCAATAATCACGTCAGGTTTAAAGTTTTCAATTTGATTTTTGATTTTTTTAGCTATTTTTATTTTATAGGCATCATTATTATTTCTTTTAGAGTCCATTTCGGCTCTTTTGAACTCAATGGGTAAGTTAGATTTAAAAAGTGTACTTTTTATACTTTTTTCAACCCCATCACTCCAATAAAGCCCAGAATGATAGGAGTTGATATAAAATATCTTTTTCTTTACAATAATATTTTCTGCTTTTATAAAGCTAAAAAATAAAAACAATAAAAAGAAAAGAAAAGATATTTTTTTCATAATAAACGCTTTTTATTTATTATAACACAAACTTGTCAAATTGCAATAGATTAGATTAATTAGTTATTACTATGAAACTAGTTGCAATAGTAATAAAATATATTGCAATTACAATCAAATAATCATTTATATTTGTATTTATATTATTCATTTTTTTCTCCCTTGTAATAGGAGAAAAAATTCTCCTATTTTAATTTTTTTGTTTTAAATCTTTTTTTGTTTATCCTCTTAGAAACATCGGACTTCAAATATTTTCCTTAATCTAAATTTTTGGCATAAAAAAAGGGGAAGAGCAAAAAAGCTCTTCCCCTCAAATAAAATCTAATTTTATTAAATTTTATTCGTATTTAGCCTTTTTTGCTGTTCTTTTTCTTGCTGTTGGATCAAGTTCTCTTTTTCTTACCCTAATCGAGACAGGTGTAACTTCAACTAACTCATCATCTTCAATCCACTCTAAAGCATTCTCTAAGGACATCACTCTTGGTGGAACAAGCTTAATAGCCTCATCTGCCCCAGAAGATCTAACGTTAGATTGTTGCTTAGCCTTAATTGGGTTAACATCTAAGTCGTTAGATTTAGAGTGTTGTCCAATCACCATTCCGTTATAAACCTTATCTTGAGGTTTAACAAACATTACACCTCTATCTTGTAAGTTAAAAATAGAATAACCTACAGCTTCACCATTTTCCATAGAAACTAAAGCTCCATATTTTCTTGACTCAACTGTCCCAGAATGTGGTCTAAACTCTAAGAATGAGTGGTTCATAACACCCTCACCTTTTGTTTCAGTTAAGAACTCAGTTCTAATACCAATAAGTCCCCTTGCTGGGATTTCAAACTCAAGTCTTGTATAACCTGAACCCATTGGTACCATATTTGTCATATTGGCTTTTCTTTTTCCAAGTTTTTCAATAATAGCACCGGTATAATCATCTGGTGTATCTATTACTAAATGCTCAAATGGCTCTAACTTAATACCATCTTCCTCTTTTGTAATAACCTCAGGTCTACCAATAGAAAACTCAAAACCTTCTCTTCTCATATTTTCTGCTAAAATACAAATTTGAAGTTCACCCCTACCGTTTACTTTAAATTTACCCTCACCAATTTGCTCATAATTCATAGCAATATTAGTATTCATCTCAGCTCTTAGTCTTTCGTCAATCTTATTTGAAGTTACAAATTTACCTTCAGTTCCCGCTAATGGAGAATCATTTACTGCAAATGTTACAGATAATGTTGGTTCTTCAATATGCATTGGATCAAGTGGCATTGGGTTTGTTGGGTCACAAAGTGAATCCCCTACATCAATAGTTTCAAAACCAGCAACAGCAACAATATCACCAGTTCCTGCAATTTTAATATCAAATCTATCAACACCTTTAAAACCAATAAGTTTAGTTACTCTACCTCTGATTTTTTCACCATCTGCTTTAACTAATAATACAGTTTCACCCATAGAGATTGTTCCGTTAAAGATTCTTGCGATTCCAATCTTTCCAATAAAGTTATCATAGTCAAGTGTAAATACTTGAAGTTGAAGACCATTTTCATCATCACCAACTGGCTTTGGAACCTCTGTTAAAATTGTTTCAAATAATGGAATTAAATCTTTGTTTTCATCTTCTAAAGCAAGTTTCGCATATCCATCTCTTGCTGCTGCATAAACAACAGGGAACTCAAGTTGTTCTTCAGTTGCACCCATTTGGTCAAATAGGTCAAATACTTCATCAACAACTCTATCTGGGTCTCCACCTGGTTTATCAATTTTGTTGATAACAACAATTGGTCTATGACCTAATTGTAAAGCTTTTTTCACAACAAATTTAGTTTGAGGCATAACACCCTCTTGTGCATCAACAAGAAGTAAAACGGAATCAACCATTTTTAAAACCCTCTCAACCTCTCCACCAAAATCTGCATGGCCTGGAGTGTCGATAATATTAATTCTTACATCATTGTAATCAATAGCAGTATTTTTAGAAAGGATTGTAATACCTCTTTCTTTTTCAATGTCATTACTATCCATTACTCTTTCATCTACTTCTTGGTGAGCAGAAAAAGTTCCTGATTGCTTTAACAACTCATCTACAAGTGTTGTTTTACCGTGGTCAACGTGTGCGATTACGGCGATGTTTCGTATATCTCTCATTTATTCTCTTTAAGTATTAATTTTGATTGAAACACTCTATTAAAAATAGAAGCTTCATTATATTTCGCGGATTATACTAAAACTTTGCTTAATTTAAGGTACAAATAATAGAAAGTTTCAATTTGGCATCAATAATATTAAGTATCTTTGACTAGCAATATTAGCCATCTCACAAAAAGCACTTTCAAATTTTTTATTTTTCTTATAATTTCGTTAGAATACTACAAAAAATAAAAAAGAATAAATATGGATTTTAACAATATTTTAAAAGAGATTGAAGAAGAGATTCAAGTATATTTCAAAAAAGGGCAATTGGCTAATTATATCCCTAAATTAGCTTTAGCTGATGGTTCTGATTTTGCTATGAGTATTATTACACTTGATAAACAAGAGTATCATATAGGTTGTAGCGATAAGCTTTTTTCTATACAAAGTATATCAAAAGTATTTACCTTTACCCTTGCCCTTTTAAGTTATAGTAAAAAACTTTATAAAAGAGTTGGTCATGAACCTTCTGGAAATCCTTTTAACTCTTTGGTTCAATTGGAGTATGAAAAAGGGATACCAAGAAACCCTTTTATCAACGCAGGTGCTATTGTAACAACTGATTCTTTAGTATCAAGATATAAAGAAGATACCTTTAATGAAATATTTAAATTTATTAAAAAAATCTCAAATACTCCTAATCTAAGCTTTGATGAAGAGATTTTTGAATCAGAACTTAGCCATGGATATAGAAATTTTGCACTTATAAATATGATGAAAAGCTTTAACAATATTGAAAATGATATAGACTTAGTTATCCAAAGCTATTTTAAACAATGTTCAATTATGATGAATACTAAACAGTTGGCAAACTCTATGTTATATCTTGCAAACCATGGAGTAAATCCCCTTACTAATGAAGAGATAGTAAGTGCACCCCAAGCAAAAAGGATAAATTCCCTTATGCTAACTTGTGGACACTATGATGCCTCTGGAGATTTTGCTTTTAAGGTTGGACTTCCTGGTAAAAGTGGAGTTGGAGGTGGGATAGTAGCTGTTGTTCCAAAAAAAATGGCCCTTTGTGTTTATTCCCCAAAATTGAATAAACAAGGCAACTCTTTGGTTGGAACAAAAGCTCTAGAACTATTTACTACAAAAACAGGTTTTTCTATTTTTTAACTCTGAGCCTTCTTAAGAGAAGGTATCAGAGAAAAGATTTCCAGCCCATAAAAACATCTTATTATAGTTTGATGAACTTGGACTTCCAGCTGCAGGATACACTTTTCTATTTGCTGAAACCATAGATTTACTTGCAGAATCATATTTATAAACAGCTGTTAACCACGAAGCTTGATTTGAAGAAGTTGGACTATAACAAGCTGAATTTGTTTTTGGTTGGTCATATGGTGCAATACCATTTAAAACTCTTAAAATTGCATCTGCACAAATTTTTGCTTCAGAATTACCAATATGTCCAGCTTTTGGCTGTCCTGTACCTTGTGAATCTCCTATAATATGAATATCACTCTTAATAGTTGATTCATAACTTAGAGGATTTACAGGAGCCCAATTACCACTGTTCACACCTGCTGTGAAAACAATAGAAGCTGCTTTTTGATTTGGTATCACATTAATAACCTCAGCATTTAGAGTTTTTGCTGTTCCATTTTCACTAAAGGCTATACTTTTTGCACTATCATCTACATTTGTAACTACACTATTTGGTCGATAATCTACCCCATTTTGTGTAAATACTGTGCTAAAAGTATTCTCTTCAACTATTATCTTTGAATTCTCATCTAAAACAATAACCTTACAATTTGAATACCCTTTTGTATTCTTTAAATAATCAGATACAACACAAGCTCTTTCATATGGTCCAGGGGGACATCTATATGGAGATTTTGGTATTGACATTACAAAGGTATCTCCATCAAGCATAGAATCAATTTGTGTTTTTAAGATATTTGTTTGCTCCCCTGCTTTCCAAGCATGAGGAATAATAGTCGTATCATAAGCATTTACTTTAATAAAATCGATTCCTGAAGCTAAAACTAATTTATCATAATTAACGACAGAGTTGTCATTTAAGGTTACTGTTTTATTTGTACTATCAACACTAGACACCTCTTTATGAATCATATTAATTTTATATTTACTTGAATAATCAACATAAGTAAAAGATAAATCTGCTGTGGTTTTTTTACCATTTAGCACCAAATTACTTAAGATTGGAGATACATAAGTGGAGTTTGTTTCGATGATAGTTACATCAACACTAGACCCTCCCCACATTTTTAAATATTTTGCACAAGTTGCTCCCGAGAAACCTCCACCTACTACCACTATATGTGGCACTGTAGCTGCTTTTAATTCTTTACTTGAAAAAGAAAGTAAAGTTGCAACTCCAAGAAATTTAAGAAAATCTCTTCTTGATAATATTGAATTCATAACTTTCCTTTTAATTTTTATTTTTAGGAAGTGTTTTAAGCCAACTACCTATTAAATTTATCTCAGGGCTAGTATATCCATGTGCTTGTGCATCCATTATTTCATCTTCCCCAAACATCTCATCTAACTCATTTTCACCTGCTATGCTATCCCAACTATTAGTTGAAACCCCATTTGTACCATGACATTGATAACACTGAGAACTTAATAATCTTCCCGCATTTTCACTATAAGTACTTGGAAGTGTTATACTTCCCGTATTATTTGAGCTAGGATTATTTCCATGAGACGACTCTTCTTCTAATTCTTTATCTCCATTATAAGCATCTTTATCATACTCATTTTTTATTCCATCACCATCGATATCATCTTTTTGTTGATTATCATCTTTATCTTTTATCCCATCATTGTCATCATCATCGTCATCTTTATTATATTTACCATCATGATCATCATCTTCATAAACATTTGGTATTCCATCATTATCTGAATCCATTGGGTCATAAGTATATTTATTTACTTTTAATTTATTTTCATGAACAGCAATAGTAACTAAAGGTTGAATCCCTTGCCCAGTTGTAGCCAAACCAACATAACCAATATCTACATTATCTTCAAGATTAAAATAAGTAGAAGTTGTAGTTCCATCACTTAATTGTATTGGTGTAACTATTCTTTTTGTTATATCTGGATCATTTTCATTCGTTGTCATAACTAGTTTACAATCTAAATTTTTTGGTAACTCTAGTTCAAAAGGGTGATTACTTGTACCATTATTTTTTGAATTGACTTTGTAATAACTCCCATCTTTACAAAATGCTTCAATCAGTGTACCAGGAACTAATCCCGATAATGTAGTTGTTCCTAAAGAGGATGAGCCTCCACCACCCCCACAACCAACAAACACGATACTTAAAAACAATACACTACTAATAGCATGTATTTTATTGTTTACCTGTTTATACATCTTCTCCTCCTTACAATTGTGTTATAAATTTATAATACTTATATGAATAATATGTGAACAGAATATGAAAATAATTACAAATTTTTGTCTTTTCTTGTATATAATCTAACTTATTATATAATCTAGTTTTATTATAGGAGTATAATTGAAGCAATTTTTTCTTTTTTTAACACTAATGACATTTTTATATTCAACCCAAGATATAGACCCATATAAAAATATAAAATTTTATACGCTAGAAAATGGTCTAAAGGTTTATTTACTTGAAGATGAAAAAAGTGAAAATGTATCAATAAAAATTGAAGTTGGACTTGGAAGTAAAATTGAAGATAAAAAAAATGCAGGAATTGCCCACTTAGTTGAACACTTAGTGTTTAGAGATAAAAGAGTTCCCCATAGAGATTATTATGATTATATTATTGATGAAGGAGCCACTTCTGTTAATGGAAGAACAATGGAAGATATTACAGAATATAGTGCAACAATAGATTCTAAAAAAAGTTATTGGCTTGTAAAAACTTTTAATAAAATGATTTTTGATAAAAAAGTTGATGACACTGATCTAGATATAGAAAAAAATGCTTTACAAATTGAGATTGGTGAAGTGAATTTTATCTCACACTTAACTATGTCCTTAAAAAAGATTGATGATTTATTCCCTAAAAAATACAACTTTTATGAAAAAGACTTTAATTTAAAAAATGAAAAGGATGACATAGATAGATATTATGAACAAATAAACAATCAAATTTTTACCTTAGATGATGTATTAAAATATTACAACAACTATTACTACCCTTCAAATATCATTTTAAAGATTGCAGGGAATTTTAAGCTTGAAAAGATGAAATCAACAATTGCAAACAGTTTTGGCAAAATAAAAAAAGAGGGTTCATTAACTACAAAAGCTTTACAAAAAGAAGCTAAATTAAACAATAAACCATTTAAAACGATTTTAGTAGGAGGAGCTGATAAAAACTATGCTTATATTGGAGTAAAGTATATTGATAAAGACTATAAAAAATATGTTATTTTAGATAGCTATATAAGTTTTCTAGAAAAGCAGATACAAAGAGTCCTTAGAAATACTCAAGGTGAAACCTATACTGTAAATAATTTCTATTTTAGCAAAAAAGATGCTGCAATCGCTGGTGTGAGTTTTGATTCTTTGCATAAAGAGTTTGAAAAAAATATACTTTTTGTAAAAGATATGTTTTTTAAAAAGACACAAAATATATCTACAGTTCAAATAGAAAAGGCATTAAGTGATTTTGAACTATTTTTTCTCAATCAAGAACATGATACCAAGAACTTATTAGGTTTGATAAATGATATAGAATATATCCATTATTTTAATAAAAATTTTACACAAAGCCCATATAAGATTTTTAAATCTATATCTATAGATGATTATAAAAAAACTATTAATAGTACTTTTATTGACAATAATATGTATCTATATGTTTATAAAGATTACTACTTTTTCCCATATGATAGAATCATATTTGATATAATTTATACTATCTTATTTATTATAATTTATTTTAAATATGCACAATTTCTTAAGAAAAGTAAAGGTATCTCTTATACCCCAAGAGAGATTATATTCTCAAGACGTATATCAAATAGATTTATCTCTTTTATCATTTTTATATGCTGTTTTTTTATTGCAGAAATTATTACCCAATGGCTTCAATACTTTTTATCTGTATATATTTTAAATAATCAAAATTATTTTCTAAGTCTTGAAGGTATATGGGTTTATTTATTTGATTTTGTAAGTTTTATAATATATCTAGCCATCTTTTTAATTGTTTTTTCAAAACTTTTTAGAAAATTTATTTCAAAGATTGAGGTCTTAAAAGACAAAATAAATCTATTGGGCTCAAACTTTATTAGTATTGATAAAAAAGATATTAGTGAGATAAAAGAGATTGACTTAAAACTAAATAGCTTTTTTAAAGCCTATGGTTATCCATTTCTATCTTTCAAAAAAGCTGTTCTGATAAAAACTTATAAAAATGAAAACTTCTATATAAGAAGTGCTAATACTCAACATTTAGCAGAAGATTTAAATGCTTGGTATTTAAAAAAAGATGAATAATTTTTGAATATGAATTTTTATTCATATTTTATTCATAAAGGTTTCATAAAAACCAAATAAAATTCTTTAAATTATAATAAGGAATTTTTTTGGTTTCAATCGCCTTAAAAGCATTAAATGCAAATAGATTAAAAACAACACTTATCTATCTTAGTATCATATTTTCTATAAGCTCAATATTTTTAATAAGTTCTATCTCAAATGGAATTATTGGGATGTATTCAAATATGTTAAAAAGTGATGGGGATTTGATAATAACCCAAGCAAAAATCTCTGATACATTCTTTTCAAATGTAGATATAAACTTACTTAAAAAAATAAATCAAATAGATGGAGTAAAAGAGTCATCTGCTATTATTGTAGGTGCTTCACCTGTTGAGTCTTTACCTATAGTTGCAATTTATGGGGTTAGTAAAAATAGGTTTAAAAACTACAAACTTATCTCAAACTCTTATCCGAATAAAAACCAAGCTTTGGTTGGTAAGACTATATATAATCAACTAAAAAACAAAAAACAAATAGATATAGCAAATAAAACTTTTCAGATTTCAGGAGTTTTTGAAAGCTCTATTGGTTTTGAAAATGGAGGAGTTGTTTTAAATATCCAAGATGCGGGAGAGATTTTTAATAAAAGTGCCTCGATGCTTATGGTAAATACAGATTTAAATACAAATATGGAAGATATCAAAAAAAGTATTAGTAAGCTTAGTTCTAAAATTGAGGTAAAAAGTACTGAAAACTTTGTGGATAACTACAATCAATTTAAGATAATCAAAACCTCATCAAATACTATTTCATTTATCGCATTTTGCATGGGTTTACTCTCAATTGTAAGTATTATGAGTATCACTATAAACCAAAGGAAAGATGAGTTTGGTATAAAAAGAGCACTTGGTATTCCTATGAGAAAGATTATTTTTCAAATAATTACTGAAAGTTTTATTTTGGGATTTTTTAGTTTTATTAGCTCATTTTTTCTTTCACATATTATTTTATACTTTATAAAAAACTCTACTCACCTGCAAGGCTATGTAAATGGAGAAATATCAACTATTTTAGCTCTTTATATCTTTGTAACCTCTATTGCCATGTCAATTTTAGGTTCAATAATTCCAGCACTAAATGCCGCAAAAACTGACCCAGTTATCCTAATCCAAGGTAATAGAATATGATAAAAGTAACAAATATCTCACATAAATATGAAAAAGATTTAGCCTTAGAGAATATCAATTTAGAGATAAAAAAAGGTGAATTTGTATCTATAATTGGGGAAAGTGGTAGTGGAAAATCAACTTTACTATCTATATTGTCTACCCTTTTAACTCCAAGTAATGGGGATATTTATTTTGATGGTTTAAACTATAAAGATATAAAAAATATAGATAAATTTAGACAAGAAAATATTGGTTTTATTTTTCAGTTTCATTATCTAATAAACTATCTAACAATAAAAGAAAATATTCAAATTGCAAATGAGAAGGCAAAGGATAAAGATATATTTGATCTTCTTGAATCTTTAAAGGTTGAAAACCTCATGGATAAATATCCAAATGAGATATCAGGAGGTCAGAGACAAAGAGTAGCAATAGCAAGAGCTTTAATAAACACCCCTAAAGTTATCTTTGCTGATGAACCAACAGGAAATTTAGACTCAAAAAACTCTTTAAATGTATTTGAGATTTTAGAATCTTTTTCACAAAAGGGAACAACAATTATTGTTGCAACGCATGATTTAAACCTTGCAAACAAAACAAACAAAACTTATGAGGTAAAAGATGGAAGAATTCAATAGTTTTATACAAAAACATTTTTATATATCTTTAGTATTTTTAGGCTTGGGATTATTTTTTGGAATAATATATTCAATCAACCTTTTAGGGTTTTCAGTAGATTCACAAACCCTACTTCCATCAAATATAAGAAGCTTACATATCTCTGTAATGCTTTATGGCTTTGTTCCTTTGATGCTTTCTTATTTGCCATTTTTATTGATAAATAAAGAGGTGGGATATAATAAAAAAGGTTTACACTATCTAAATCTATATACTATTTTTTGGTATATCTTTCTAATCTTTATGATTAGTGCTTTGGTATTTGGAAACACTAGAGGTTTAGCCTTTTATGATTTTCCCTATGAACTAAACTTTATCTTAGCCTTTGCTGGGGTATTTTATATACTTGCAATTTATCATTTTATAAAAGAGTATAAAGTGTATCCAATGTGGGTAAAGGTGTGTCTAAAGATAGTTATTATTGCACCAATTGCACTTTTAATTTTGATGAATCCAATAATAGGACAAGTTGAAAGCACAATAAGTGGTCCCCACGGAGATAATACCTTAGGGATGAGTTTAGCTTTGATTCCTATATATTATCTAATTATAAAACTACTAGCAAAAGAATCTTTTGTTGCAAGATGGAATATCCTTTGGATTATTCCTACTTTTTTCTATTTTGCTTCTGTATTTCATAGAATTGCAATAGGTCCTTTAAGTTACAACCAAGAGTGGTTTTTACAATGGCTTACATTTTTATATATCCCTATTTTATACAGATGGTATAAAGATGCAAATATAGATAGATTTTCAAAAAAATATCTTCTTATCTCTATTGCTGCTTTTTTATTTGTGGATGTTGAGGGAAATATATTATTTATCCCTACTCTTAGATGGCTTTTTCATAGAAATGATTTAATAGTAGCTCATGCTCATGTTGCTATGGGTATTGGAGTATTTTTTATGGTTATTGCCATGTTTGCAAAATATATTAAACCCTTAAATAATTTTAGATTTTCAAAACTTTATTTAATTGGTTTATTAGGTATATTTACTGTTCTTTCAATCTCTGGTTTAACCCAAGCTGGACTTACTAATATCCAAACATCAACTACGTGGGTTCTTAGAACTATATTTGGTTTTGTAGCTCTTTCAAGTTTAATATATTTTATAAAAATAAAAAAAGAGTTTAGTTTAATTGAAAAGTATAATATTTTTGGAGTATTAACTGATGGTTTTGGGGGAGTTTTTTTACTCTTCTTTGCAAGTTTTTTATACCCCTTATTAGGATTTTCATTTGAAGGGAAATATGAATATGTGGTATTTTCTTTTGTTTGTCTAACTGGAGTTTTCCACTTTTTGGCTCTTTTATATAAAGAGCATAGACAAATCATAACCACAATTACCGTTATAACAAGAGTTTTTATAAGCTCTGTTTTTTTGGCTTTGTTTTTCTCTAAAAGTTTAGGGATTGTAGCCTTACTAATAGCTATGTCAGATATGTCATTTGTGCTATTTTTTTTACTATTTATCTATCAAAAGGAGTTACCATGCAAAACAGTAAAATAAACAATCTTGCATTAATCCTGTTTATAGCTTCAGAGTTGTGTTATTACTTACTAATTGCACAAACTGGAATTATAGAACACTTTTCATCAAATATTTATGTGATTGCACCCCTACCAATAGGTGGTGTTATTGGTTCACTTTTAACTTACTTTTTAAAAATCAAAAGTAGAAATAAGATTTTTATATTTTTAGTTTTTCAATTTTTAATGAGTCTTTTTTATCCTAACTTCAATAGTTTAATGCTCTTTATTTTAGGACTTAGTGTTGGTGGTTTAGCCCCACTTCTTATAAATGAACTAAAAAAAGCTAGTGCTATTCATATGGGTTTTGCTTTAGCTATCTCATATACAGTTGGAACTACTTTATTTAATACAGACCCCTCAGGAAGGCTATATTTAGCTTTGATTTTAACTACAATAACCCTAATAACTCTATTTTTCCTTCCAAACAAAAAAGTTATTCTAAAAAACAATCTTTTTGAATATGGTCTTTTTAGTATGGTCTTATGGATATTTTTAGACTCTGCACTTTTTGAAACCCTATCAAGGGATACAAACCTTTCTATTTGGAGAGATGGTTATAGTTTTAATATTGCCCTATTTCATATAATAGGTGTATTTTCCGCTTTAAGATGGCAAATGCAAAAAAACCAAAAAGAGCTTTTTATCATAATGCTATTTGCCCTTAGTTATCTTTTCTACTTTTTACAAGAGGCTTTTATTTTATCTCTAGTTTATCCATTTGTAATCTCCTATTACAATGTAGTGATTCTACAAACTCTAATAAAAAAGGATTTAAAAACAATTTCAATTTATATGATATTTATCGGTTGGTTAGCCTCTGGAGCTGGTCTTTTTACAGCCTTAGAGAGTCTAACTCTTTTCGTACCTGGTATATTTTTAATTTGCCTGTTTAAGGTGATTAATACACAACAACAATTTAATAAGGAGTTACACTATGCGTAATTTAGTTTTTTTACTACTTTTAGGAAGTTTTGCTTTAGCAAATAGTCTGGTTTTACAAGATGGTAAAATCCAAGCACACACAGAAGTTTTTGGAGATAGCACAATCAATCCTGCATCTACAAATATAGAGTCAGATTTGACTATGGAAGATACTTTAGAGAGTATCAAAGGAAATATCTCTATAAAAGCTTTATCATTTGTAAGTGATAATAAAGATAGAGATGAACACATGTATAAGGTTTTAAATAGTGAACTTAATCCAACAATCACATTTAAGTTAACCTCTATCGTAAAACAAAAAGATGGATATAAACTTAGTGGTTTATTAACTTTAAATGGAGTGAGTAAAAAGATTGATACCTTAGCAAGCATATATGATACTAACAATACCATATCATTCTCAGGTAACTTTTCTATTTTGCTAACAGATTTTAATATGGAACCACCAACAATGTTCTTTTTAACAGTTAGAGACCTAATTGATATTAAATACTCATTAATTTATAACAAAGGTTAAGATTATGAAACAAACTAAACTTAGGTTTTTAAGTAGAAAAGTGATCTTCTCTTTTTTACTTTTTTTTACCACCTTGTATTCACAAGGTTTTAATCTAAATGAAAAGATAGAACATTTTAGTTTACCTGATCAGTTTAATAAAATGCATACTATTCCTGATAATGTACAAATGATTATTGTCTCTTTTGAAAAAGATACAGGTAAAATGGTAAATGAGTTTCTAGAATCAAAACAAGCAGATTTTTTACAAAAACACAATGCTGTTTTTATTGCTAATATCTCAGGAATGCCCTCTATTATTACAAAATTATTCGCTTTACCTAAAATGCGAGATTATAAACATACTATACTTCTAATTTATGATGAAAATGATAAAAGATTTTTAAAAAAAGATGAAGTATCTACTGTTTATACCTTAAAAGATGGGATTATAAAAAGTATTAATTTTATAAAAAATAAAGAGGATTTAGAGAAGCTTTTTTAGATGAAAATACCAAAATTATCTAAAATAAAAGTTTATGTAAATCACGAAGATTTGCAAGGTTTAAAAATCTTGCACCTAAGTGATTTACATATAAATAAAAAAACTGATATTTTATCTATTAAAATTCTTGTTGATTATTGTAAGGGTTTTAAATATGATTTTATTGTTATAACAGGAGATATAATTGATTGTAAAACCAATCTTATTAAAGATAAATTATATCTATTAAATAAATTAGCAAAAAATAAAAAAGTTTTTTATATTAGTGGTAACCATGACTTAGTATATGGGTTAAAAGATTTAGAAAAAAGCTTGCCTGATTTTATCTTATTAGATAATAAACAAAACCTTATAAAGTTTAATAATAAACAAATCAATTTAGTGGGTATTTCAGATAGGTTTTCCAAATTTTTCAATATAAAAAGAGATGAAAAAAAAGTTTTAGAGTATCTAAATAGTTCAGATGCTACTATTTTTATTGCTCATCAACCAAAAGATTATAAACTTGCTTTAGACTCTTGCGAACTTTTTTTATGTGGACATACCC
Source organism: Halarcobacter azotofixans (SeqCode) (assembly GCA_048571215.1). Classification (GTDB taxonomy): domain Bacteria; phylum Campylobacterota; class Campylobacteria; order Campylobacterales; family Arcobacteraceae; genus Halarcobacter; species Halarcobacter azotofixans. The sequence goes on along the minus strand of CP182352.1, from coordinate 3,151,829 downwards.
ATGGTGGACAAATTTTTCCTTTCCACTATTTTGTGAAACTTTTTCAACCATTTTTAGCTGGAATCCACTATGTAAATAAAACAGCAATTTATATAAATAAAGGTTTAGGAACTTGGGGTATAGATTTTAGATATAAAGCAAATGCTGAAATAACTTTACTAAAATTAATATCAAAAAGTGTAGAATAAATTTAAGGTATAAAATGAAGATATTAATTATAGAAGATGATGAGAAAATCATAAATTTTTTAAAAAAAGGTCTTGAAGAAGAGGCTTATAGTGTTGATTACTCTTTAAATGGAGATGAGGGTCTTTATTTAGCTAGTGTACACACCTATGATTTAATTTTACTTGATATTATGCTACCAATAAAAGATGGCATAGAGGTATGCAAAAGTTTAAGAGCTTCAAAAGTAAGCACTCCTATAATAATGTTAACCGCAAAAGATAGTATTGATGATACTATAAAAGGTTTAGATGTTGGGGCAAATGATTACCTAGCAAAACCCTTTTCATTTGCAGAATTACTTGCTAGAATCAGAGTACAACTACGCTCTACAAACCAGGTGGAAACCACTTTAAAAATAGCAGATTTAGAGTTAGATTTATTAAGTAAAAGTGCAAAAAGAGCAGGAAGTACTATAGATTTAACAGCCAAAGAGTTTAATCTTTTGGAGTTTTTAATCAAAAACCAAAATAAAGTATTATCAGAGACGATGATAAGCTCCTCTTTAAATAATTTTGAAGATGATAATATAAGTAATGTGGTAAATGTTTATATCTATAGATTAAGAAATAAAATTGATAAACCCTATGAAAAAAAACTTATAAAAACAGTAAGAGGGATGGGATTTAAAATAAGCGATGACTAGATTTTCAATAAAAAAGAAACTTTTATTATATAACTTTATAATCCAATGTTTAGTTCTTTTTGCATTTAGCTTTTCTTTATATAAAGCTTTAGAGATATCCACCTTAGATAAACTTCAAAGTACACTAAAAGTTATTATATTGGATGTTGCTGATGATATTTTAGACCATAAACAAGCTTTGAAAGATAATATGTTTGATGAGGAAAAAGAGTATAAATTTGAACCTTTATTTATAAGATTGCTAAGTGTAGAAAAAAATATAAGAGTTATCGCTTCTCAAAACTTTCCAAAAGATATAAAAGATAGATTCTCTACACTAAAAGCTTTAAAACTTGATACCATTGTTTTTGATTTGCAAGAGAACCATATAATAAGTAGATTAAAGTTTAATATGGATGGCTCAGCTTATGTATTAGAATTGGCTACAAATAAACAAAGACTAAATATAGCCCTAGAAAACCTACTTTATATTTTATTTTTTATAGTTCCAATTATCCTAATCTTTTCAACAATCGGAGGACACTTTCTTATCTATAAATCTTTTTTACCAGTTGAAAAGATTTTATATGAACTTAAAAATATAAATGCCAAAGAGTTATCAAAAAGAGTTACCCAAAATAGTTCAAAAGATGAAATAGCATTTTTATGCAAAGAGATAAATAACCTTCTTGAAAGACTTGAAATATCCTTTGAAAAAGTTTCACAATTTACAAGTGATGCTTCCCACGAACTAAAAACACCCCTAACAATTATTAGAGGTGAAATAGAGATTGCCCTTAGAAAAGATAGAACAGCCCAAGAGTATAAAGAGAGTTTAACTAGCTGCCTTGATGAGATCCTAGTTATACAACAAACTGTAGATGATTTACTATTTTTATCAAAAATGGATAATCAACAAAAACTAAGTGAAGAGTTAATCTATCTTGATGAGATAACTTTAGAGTCAGTAAAAGAGTTAAACAATTTTGCTAAAACTAAAGATGTAACTATCCAAGTGGGTATAGATGAAGCTATAGAGTTACATGGTTACTCAAAACTTCTTAAAATAGCAATAAAAAACATAATCAAAAATGCAATCTCTTTTAGTCATAAAGATTCAAAAATCATAATAAAAAACTATCTAGAAAAAGAGTACAAAATAATAAGTGTACAAGATTTTGGAATAGGTATTTCAAAACAAGAGCAATCAAAAATATTTGAAAAGTTTTATAGAACTGATAAAAGTAGAAGCAAAGAATCAGGTGGTACAGGACTTGGTTTATCCATTAGTAAAAAAATAGTTGATATGCATAAGGGAAAAATTGAAATCACTAGTGATGAAAACCAGGGGGCAACTATAAAATTTATCTTCTAAATTGTCAAGAAATTGTCAATTTGTTTTACAAACAAAATTGAAACTATTCCTTTATACTTATGAAAATATAAAGGAGAATTATGAAACTACTACTAACATTTTTAGCACTTTTAAATATCACATTTGCTTCTGTTGTAGAAAACTATTTGGATAATCTAAAAGTTGAAGCTAAAAAAAATGACTCGAGTTTTGTTGGTTTTGATGCAAAAAGGGGAGAAGTTATCTTTACATCAAAACATATGGGTAAAAAAGGTAAAGAGATATCTTGTACCTCTTGTCATGGTACAGACTTCACAAAATCACATCAAAACTTTTTTACAGGGAAAATCATCAAACCTTTATCACCAAAAGCAAATCCTGAGCGATTAAGCGAAGTTAAAACCATCAAAAAATGGTTAAGAAGAAACTTCAATGATGTTTATAAAAGAGAAGGAACTGCCCAAGAAAAAGGGGATGTAATAAGCTACATCTTATCAAAGGATAAATAATGAAACTATTATTGTTAATTGCACTTTTATTGACTGCTTCTTTTGCAGATGATGACAACAGATATATCAACTATGGTAACTCAAGCAAAAAAGGAGTAGCACCAGTAAATAATACACTCTATCTCAAAGAGTGTGGTTCGTGTCACTTTGCTTACCAACCAGGACTTCTACCAGAGAATGCTTGGAGAAAAATGATGAACAATCTAGAAAACCATTTTAATACCGATGCCTCATTATTTGATGAAGATTTTAATACTATATTAAACTATTTAGCAGAAAATAGTGCTGAAAAAAATATGCAGTATAAAAGAAGTAGTCGTATTGTGAATAGTTTAAGAGGTAGACCAATTCCTGACTCAATTTCACTAACACCATATATGATTGATAAACACAATGAGATACGTCCTAGTTTAATCAAACAAAAAGAGGTTAAAGGACTTTTCAACTGTATGGCATGTCATACAACAGCCAATCGAGGGATTTATAGTGAAAGAGATATTCGTATACCTAACTATGGTCGATGGGATGATTAAGGAAATATAATGCATAAATCTTATATTTGGAGTTTACCTACACGAGTATTTCACTGGTTATTTGCACTTTTGATTTTAGTTGCATTTTTAACCGATGAGGATAACTTATTACAATACCATGCTGTTGTAGGTTATCTTATTCTAATACTTTTAGCTTTTCGTTTTTTTTGGGGTTTTTTAGGCCCTAAATACTCAAAATTTAAAGACTTCCCTTTAGGTATTGCAAGAGTAAAAGATTTTATGTTCGATATTTTCAATCCAAAACAAAAATATATTGGACATAATCCTCCTGCTTCATATGTAATGATTGGAATGTTTGTTGTCATTTTCTTTGTTATTATAACAGGAGCATTAACATTTGGAATACAAGAAGGGAAAGGTATTTTTTCATTTTTAAATGATTCCTTTTTTAAGAAAATGGAACTTTTTGAAGAGTTACATGAAATTTTAGCTAATTTAGTTATTGTACTTATTGTTGCACATATTGGAGGAGTATTAACAGATAAACTACTTCATAGTAAACATGAGACACTAAACTCTATTGTTACTGGGTATAAAAAAACTAGCGATCAAGTAAGTATTTCACTCACTTTTTTTCAAAAATTAATTGCCTTATTTTTCTTTCTACTTTTGATTGGATTTTTAGTTTTCAACCTCACCGAACCTAAAAATGTTTTTGTAGCTTCAAAGTATAAGCCTATTGATTATACAAGCCAAAATGAGTTGTTTGTAGATGAGTGTGCATCGTGCCACACTCTGTATCCCTCCAAATCTTTTACCTAAACACTCTTGGATAAAGTTGATGTCAGATTTAGAGAATCATTTTGGAGATGATGCCTCTTTGGATGAAAAAGATAGAAAAAATATTTTAAGATTTTTAATTGCTAATAGTGCGCAGAATTCAACAATGGAAGCTAGTTTTAAAATTTTGAACTCAATAAAAAATAAAGATATAATAGCCATGACACAAACTAGCTTCTGGAAACATGAACATGAACAGATACCAAAAACTTTATTTAAGCATAAAGATATAAGAAGTAAGGCTAACTGTAAAGCATGTCATTTAGATATTGAAAAAGGTTTAATAGAGGATGATAAGATTAAAAGTATTAGTAGTTTTAAGTAGTTTGATTTTTACTCTTTGTTATGCAGATAAGCATTATGAAGATACTCATATATACAAAAACCTAGATTTTTTAAACCTAAATAAAGTACAGTATGAAAAGGTAAGATCTGTTTTAATTGAGTATAAAAAAAGATATCATAAATACTATAAAAAAAGAAAAAAGAAAGAGAAAAAACTAGAAGAACTAATAAAACAAGAAAAATTTGATACTGAAAAATATGAAGATATTTCAGAAGATATTTTTGAAGATGCCATTGAATTAGAAGCACGCACCCTTAAAAAACTACATAAAATATTAAACCCAAAACAAAGGGAGATGTTTTCACACTACCTAAAGGAGTGGCAAGTTGAATAAAAAGGTTTTACTAATAGAAGATGATATTCAAATGCAAGATTTGATTGTAGAGTACCTAAGGGATTATAATCTAGATTGCAAAGCTTTTTCAAATCCAAAAGAGGCACTTAAATCTTTGAAAGATATAGATTATTCCATAGTAATCTTAGATTTGATGTTACCTTTTATGGATGGATTTGATGTACTTAAAAAAATAAAAACCATAAAAGAGATACCTGTTATTATCTCTTCAGCAAGGGGAGATATAGGTAATAAAATCGCAGGTTTTGATTTAGGAGCTGATGATTATTTGGCAAAGCCTTATGAGCCTAGAGAATTGGTTTTGAGACTTGAACATATTTTAAAAAAACATAACTCTAACCAAACAGTAGTGAGTGATTTTATTATTGATTATGATAATAAAAGTGTAAGCCTTGATGGATATAGTATTGACTTTACAAAAATTGAGTTTGAGATATTTATTTTTTTAAGTCAAAATCTAAATAAAGTTTCATCAAGGGAGCAAATACTCCACGCAACATCTTTAGATGAAAATACTAAAAATAGAACTATAGATATGCATATCTCAAATATAAGATATAAAATAGGAGATGATAGTAAGGAGCCTAAATATATCAAATCAGTTTGGGGTATTGGGTATAAGTTCATTGGATAAATATGTCTATTTTTAAAAAACTATCAGTTCTTTTTATTTTAAGTCTAATAACTATGCTAATAATAGGTATATGGACTGATAGAATAAATTCAAAAAGACTTGATGATTTAATAAAAGACAAGTACCAAAAAATATCAAATGAGATTTTTCAAAATATTGATAACAAAGAGAATCTTAACGCACTAATCTCAAAATATAAGCTAAAAAAAACAAATTCCATAAAAATAAAAAACAGTGAAACCTTATATTTCAAACAACTAACTTTTGGTTATATAAAAATACTCAAAAACTCTTTTGAGGATGAATTTATAATCCAAATAGAATACCTTGACGATAAATATATATTTGAAACTGCCGATGTGGAAAATATCAATGATAAAATCAAATTAAATGCTTTGGTTTTTTTAGATATATCTCTTCTTATTCTTATTTTTTTATATATATTAAAACTTTTGGCCCCCTTGAAAAATATCACAACTCAAATTGACAACTTTTCAAAAGGAAACTTAACTAGTAGAATAGATATTAAATCAAAAGATGAGATAGGTTTACTTGCTAAAACCTTTAATAGTATGGCTGATAATTTAGAAGAGTTGATAAAAACAAGAGAAGAGTTATTAAGGGATATTGGACATGAACTTAGAACTCCCATTGCTAAAGGTAAATTTGCTATTGAAAAAATAGAAGATTTTTCAAAAAAAGAGCTATTAAATAAAGTTTTTCTTGATTTGGAAAGATTAACAAATGAGTTAATACAACTTGAAAAATTAAATGCTTCAAAACTAAACTATAGCAATTTTAGTGCAGAGACCTTAATTGTACAATCGTTGGGAAAACTTTATATTGAAGATGAATCTAAAATTGATTTAGAAATAATAGACAATTTTAAAATAAATGCAGACTTAGAATACCTAAGTATTGCCCTTAAGAATCTAATAGACAATGCTATAAAATATAGTACAGTTTTACCCATAAAAATTGTAGCTTCTAACAATGAAATAAAAGTGATAAATAAAGGTAACAAACTCTCAAAAGAGTTAGAATACTACTTAAAACCTTTTACACAAGAGTTAATACAAAGAGACGGTTTTGGTTTAGGTCTTAGCATAGTAAATAAAATAATACATAAACATAATTTTAAGCTACTTTATACCTATAAAGATAACTGCAATATATTTATTTTACAGGCTCTTTAAAAGTAGGTGTATTAGATATCTTTAAACTTATCTCTTATGGCTAAGAATTCATCTAAGTGTTCAAAAAAGATATCTACTAACTTAGGGTCAAAGTGTTTAGCTCTTTCCTCTTTAAAAAGCTTAAATATTCTCTCATCATCCCAAGCTTTTTTATAACATCTATCACTTCCTAAGGCATCAAATACATCTGCCAAGGCTGTTATCCTTCCATAGATATGTATATCTTCACCTTTTATTCTATTTGGGTAACCTGTCCCATCCCATTTCTCATGATGTTCATATGCTACTGTTGCTGCACATTTTAGAAGTTCTCTATTTGAATGTTTTAACATATCAAATCCCAATTTGGCATGGGTATTCATTATCTCTCTTTCTTTTTCATCAAATCTTCCTGGTTTATTTAAAACCGCATCTGGAATAGCAACTTTTCCTATATCATGCATTGGGCTTGCTTGTTTTAGCATCTCTGCTTCTTTTTCATCTAAACCATAATACAAGGCTAAAAGTTTTGAGTATTCTGCCACTCTTTTTACATGGTTCCCTGTCTCTTTACTCCTACTCTCTCCTATAGCTCCCATTGTAAACACTACTTCTTTTTGGGTAGCTTCTATCTCATCATTTAAGTTTTTAATTTCTGTTAAACCATCATCAACTCTTTTTTCAATCTCATCAATTGATAATCCTACATTTTTGTTAACGTTATAAGAAACAAAAAGAATAAATAAAATTATACAAATTGACAAGATTATCATTATTGAATTAATTGTATTTATAAAACTATCTAAAATATTTTCACTATTTTTTTCAATATTATGATTTAATTGATTATTGACTTTTAGAACCTCTTGAATAGACTTAATCAATTTTTTTTCTGTTATTTCAATCTCATTTATCTTTAAAACCTGCTCTTTTAAATTTGTAACTACATCTATATATTCATCAAACTCTTTTATTTTCGTGTGATATTGTAAATATTGTGCTTTATCTAACCATTTTTTAAAACGTACTTCGTCCCGATGTTGATATAAAGCCTCTTTACTATAATATTTTAAATCAGCAAAATTCTTTATAGTAGAAACATCTTCAGTATTCCAAATATAAGTTTGTATATCTTTTCTAATTTCATTTTCTAAAGGATAATGTTCTTGAAATTTTTGATTTAATTGAATTTTTTCTTCTTGAAGATCACTAATCTTATCAAAAGAGTTTTCTATGGTTTTTTCATTCTCAAAAAGTATTTTCAAATCATTTTTTATTATTGGATATAGGTGTAAATCAGTAATCAACTTATCTAAGATATCATCCGTATCATTTACAAAAAAATCTTCTTTTATTTTTTCAAATTTATTCTCTTCTATTTTAAATTTACCTTTAATAGTTTCCAACTCATCTAAACTATTAATTAGTATTGCATCTAAAGTTAACTTATTCATTTGTTCTTGAATACCAACCACTTTAAATATTTTATTTTTAGAAGTATTATTCTCTTTTATTTTATATAAAGATGTATTGCTAACCAATGTAATAAATAAGACTAATCCAATAATAACAAAAAAGCTTAACTTAACTAATCTCTTTATATTCATCATTTTCTCTTTATCATTTTTTTCTATTATATAATAATAATTTTATTTTTGAATAAAAAATGAATAAAAAATTAATTAAATTTTATATCTTAATTAAAAGCTTTCACATAGTATTGATATAGTATAATTATCAAAAATTAAGGCTTGTCTATGACCGTAACTCTTATACATAATAGCTTCTTAGAAGTTTGTGTCCACGATAATAAAACTTCTTGGCAATCACATAATAAAAGTGATTATGGTGAAAAAAAAGATAAAAAACCAATCAATATTCACCTGATAAATACAAATAAATGACTGCCTTACAAATTGCTGATATTATAGGAGTTATCTCCTTTGCTCTAAGTGGCTTCTTAATTGCAGTACATTATAAATTTGATATTTTAGGTATATTTATTTCATCTTTTTTAACTGCTCTTGGAGGGGGAATTATTAGAGATGTTATAGCAAATAAACCACCTTTTGTGTTTAATAACAATCTTCCCATAATCTTAGTATTTGCTACACTTTTTTTAGCCTTTATATTTAATATTCATAAAAAAACTGATTTAGAAGGTAAAACTTGGTTTATAGTATCTGATGCTGTTGGTTTGACCTCTTTTGCCATAACTGGAGCATTAGTTGGTATTGAAGTAAATTTTAACTTTTTGGGGGTTTTAATGTTGGCCTTTTTAACAGCCGTTGGAGGTGGTACAATTAGAGATATTCTTATAAATAAAGTTCCCTCAATTTTAGTTTCAGAATTTTATGGAACTGTTGCAATTATAGTTGGTACCTTTACATATTTTTTAAATATCTTTCATGAAGCAAATATTATAAACTTAACCATTCTTTTTGCCTTAGGAGTAACACTTAGATTATTAGCCTTTTATAAAAAATGGAGTCTTCCCAAACTCTAAAAAATCTTATTTTACAAGATAAACAAAATAGAAGAAGGCAAGTTAAGAGCTAAGAACAACTCTATTTTTTCCCTCTCTTTTTGCTTCATAAAGAGCCTTATCCGCTCTTGTAATAGTATTCTCAATATTATTATCTAACTCTTTATTATATTGGGCTACACCTAAACTTAAAGTATAACTAATCTCACCATATTTAGTATCTATTTTTAATTTTTCGATATTAGTTCTAATTTTTTGAGCTATTTTTCCACAATCTTCAGCTGAAACATTATAAAGTAATATTACAAACTCTTCACCACCAAATCTTGCTATAACATCACTATTTCTTACATATTCTTCAAGTTTTCTTGCCAAAGAGATTATAACTTTATCCCCTATAGAATGCCCATAATTATCATTTATCTCTTTAAAATTATCAATATCCAAAATAATAACTGATATATTATGATTAGCCCTACTTGCTAAATTTAACATTTTTTCAGAAACATCAGTAAAATATCTTCTATTATAAGAGTGGGTCATGGGATCTCTATTTGAAAGCTCAACTAACTCCACATTTAACTCTTCTAGTTTTGTACTTGTTTCATAAAATTTTGTATTATCATATATATATAAACATACATATCTTTTTTCCAAATCATATGCAACCAATGTTATATCTTGTCTCATGTGATCATAAAATTTATCAACAATACTATTTGATTCAATTTTTATTAGATATTTATGGGGATCAACAGAATAAAAAGAGGGATTTTTAGTAATTAAAACAGATTTGATTTTTCTTTTTAATTTTTCTTCGTTTATATATGGAAATTTTTTAGATATTTTTTCACCTATCATACTCTCTTTTTTAAAGTTAGTTTTTAACTCCATCCATCTATTCCAAGCTAAAATATTTAGCTCTTCATCTAAAATTATTATCCCATTGTCAATTGTATTAAATATAATATCATTATTTATAGATAACATTAAAACTCTTTCAATAATCTATCTAAAGCATTCTTCATGTAAAAAACAGATTCATCTTTTGACATAATAATCAATTCACCATAAATGTTTTGTTGTTCAAAAATTATCTCAGTTGAAATAACAATTATAAACTTATATTGTGTCTTATATTTATCACTAAAATTTAGAATAGACTCTATTTTTTTTATTGAAGGTGGGGAGAATATAATAGAGGCATCCATTAGTGAAGCTAACTTACTTAAAGTAGTTGAAGATATTATATTAGTAATTTCAAGTACAATATCCCTTAACTCACTGTCAGTTATCTCTTCATCACTCAAACCAAACTCTTTTGCTAAATTTGTAGTTGATTTTTTATCCATTATAAATAGATTTTCACCACTTAAAGTTCCATCTATTTTTTGATTTACTAAATAACAGCCATGATCATCAAACTTCTTATCACAATAATTTTGAAACTCTTGTGAATTAAAAGTTTTAATATTAGGAATACCTAATTTTGCATTTTTACCAATAATTTCTGCTAAAGATGCAGTTGCTGAACCATATGCAATATTCATTAATTCTTGTAGGCAATCTACTTGATCTTCATTTAATGATAAAGACATTATTTCAATCCTAAAGTATTTAGCATAGATGATAGATTTTTTGTATTTACAGGTTTTTTAATAAAACCTAAGGCCCCACTCTCTTTTGCTTTTTTCATAGAGCCTTCTTGTATATCTGCACTTATTACAATTACCTTTGCATTTTTGTCATATTCACATATTTGTTTTATTGCTTCAAAGCCATCCATTACAGGCATAGTCAAATCCATAAAGCACATATTAAATTTATCTGATTTATAGGCATTTATAGCTTCTTGCCCATTTGTACACTCAACAAGTTGAGCATCTTCTGAAATAAGCTCTTTCAGAGCTTTTAGTAACATTCTTCTTGCCATTTTTGAATCATCTACTACCAAATACTTCATCAACGCACCTATTTTTGATTTTAATAAATTATATCCTTATTATAATAAATAATCAATAGATAATCTTTTTTATTATTCTAAAGCTCATATCTCTAATAATTTAGTTTTGTTATAATATAATACTTTAACTAAATAAATAAAGGGATTATAATGAATAATAAAATATTAACAATATTCATTTTTATTATAATTTTTTTTATATCTAATACAATTATATTTACCCACTTAAATTCTGAAAAAAAAGAGCACATCAGTTACTTAAGTAATATGTTAAAAAATGAGGCGAAAATACTTTTTGAAAATATTATTGTAATAAGAGAATGGAATACAGAACATAAAGGGATTTTTGTAAAAAAAGAAGGGGATTTTGTAGAAATAAACCCAGCACAAATGACTAAACAAATCTCAATAATTAGTAATAATAAAAATAAACACTCTTTTAATATGACTAGCCTAAAACCACTAAATCCAAACAATAAAGCAAATAGTTTTGAAAAAGAGGCTTTACACTATTTTGACAATAATACAAATAAAAAGTTTTATTCTAAATTCTCTAAAAATTTTGATAATTTTGAATTTATGGGTGTTTTAAAAGTTGAAAAGAGTTGTTTAAAGTGTCACTACTCTCAAAATTATAGTATTGGTGATAACATTGGTGGTATAAGTATAAATATTCCAATAAAAGACTATAAAGAGAAATATCTCTCAATAGAAAATCGTCATAATAATTTTATAACCTTTACCTCAATTATTTCCATAGTTATTTTTTCAATTATCATGTTTATGATTCTTAGCCACTTTAATAAAAAAGATGTTTTAATAAAAAATCTTAAAGAGTTAAAAAAGTTGAAAAATGAAAATGAGATTCTAGCAAAAAGATATGACTTTGCATTAGAATCTAGTGATATTGGCATCTGGGATTGGGATTTAGAAAAAGATGAAATCTTTTTTGATAAAAACTGGAAAGAGATGCTTGGATTTAGTCAAGAAGAGATAAAAAACTCTTTAGATGAATGGGATATTAGAGTTCATCCAGATGATAAAGAAAAAGCTATAGAAGATATCAAAAATAATCAAAGTGGTAAAACAAACTCTTATATAAATATCCATAGACTAAAACATAAAAATGGAGATTGGGTTTGGATTTTGGATAAAGGGAAAACCTACTTTGATAAAAATAACAAGCCAATAAGAATGGTAGGTTCCCATACAAATATAACTCAAATAAAAGAGCTAGAACTAAAAATCCAAGAAAAAGAACAAAATCTAACTTATGCCCAAGAGATTGCCCATATGGGACATTGGAAATACTATTTAAAAGATGATAAGTTTGTAATCTCTGATACTCTAAAAAAACTTATAGGTATAGATAATAGTATCAATAACTTTAGCTATGATGATTTAAAAAAACTTATTCATGAAGAAGATTTAGAACATTATATACAAATTCATAAAAAAGCCTTATATTCCTGTAAAAAAACTAACTTACAATATAGACTAAAAAAATTTAATAGCCAAGAGTATATAGATATAAATGAGTATATATCTTGTTTATCTCCTTTGAATAATAATGAAAGTAAAGTCTACTTAGGCTCTATACAAAATATTACCCATTTAAAAAATTTAGAAAAAGATTTAACTTTATTTAGTACCATTATAAATAATTCTCCCCTTTCTATTATGATAACAAATACCAAAGGGGAAATAATATATGTAAATCCTTATTTTACTAAAGTATCTGGATATGAAAAAACAGAAATTATTGGAAAAAATCCAAGAGTTTTAAAATCTCCACTAACACAAGAGAGTGTTTATAAAGATTTATGGCAAACCATTACAAATAGAAAAACTTGGGCAGGAGTATTTAGAAATTTAAATAAAAAAAATGAAGAGTACTGGGAAACAGCTCTTATAATACCAATTATAGATAAAGATGAAATAATTAACTTCTTAGCAATAAAAACAGAAATTACTAAAGAGATATTTCTTAAAAAAGCATTAGAAGAAAAAGAAGAGTTAATATTAAATCAATCCAAAAATGCAGCAATGGGAGAGATGATAAGTATGATTGCTCATCAATGGAGACAACCAATTACTACCATCTCAATGGCTGCAAATAATATATTAGCTGATGTGGAACTTGATATGCTAGATACACAAGAAGCACGAAAGTTTGCTAATGAAGTTGCAACCCAAACCCAATATCTATCCAATACAATTGAAGATTTTAGAAACTTCTTTAAACAAGAAAAAGATTTAGAAAAGGTTAGTATAAAAACTCTATTTGATGACACCTCATCAATTATTTTAGCATCCCTTAAAAATAATGATATTACGCTAAAATTGCATTTCCATGAAGATCTTGTAATAAATACCTATAGAAGGGAATTAGTACAAGTTTTAATCAATATTATTAAAAATGCAAAAGAGGCTTTAGTAGAAAGTACAAATGAACCAAAAGAGATAAAAGTTGAATTAAAAGAGTTTGAAACACAAGTACAAATACAAATTATTGATAATGCAGGTGGTATAAAGGATGAGATAATAGAAAAAGTATTTGAAGCTTATTTTACAACAAAAAATGAACATAATGGGACAGGATTAGGGCTTTATATGTCTAAAATGATAGTTGAAAAACATCTAAAAGGTACTATTCGTGTATTTAATAAAAACAATGGAGCAGTATTCGAAATAAAGCTTCCAAAAAATATTGATTAGCTATCTTTTTTTAGTATATCCATTAAGCCACTTTTTTTAAGAAGTTCACCTTTTAACTCCTCTTCCTCTTCAGCAATATTTTTAATAGTATCCCTTAAATCAGCTATCACTTTTCTTTGATGATTTAGCTCTTCTTGCACTCTAAGTAACTCTTTTTTACTTACTTCATGCTCTTTTTTGTAAAACTCTACATCTTTTTTCAAACTCTGTATTTTAGATAGATATTTATTATTTACTTCAGTAAGTGATCTTGTATTTGAATTATATACCTCAACTATTTTTTCGTGTTTAGCCTTTGATTTTAAAATCTCTTTTTCATAATAGTTTACTTGAGCTTGTAATTGTTGAAGTTTTTGTTTATTTCCTTGAGAAGAGTCAACTAAATAACTACTACTATTTTTCAAATCTTCTAACTCTTTTTCTAAGGCTTTTATCTTTTTGTTAGCATTGTAATTCTCTTTTTTAAACTCTTGATAGTTTGTAATTACATTTTTTTTGAACTCTCTTTTTTCCATCTCCTCTTTTGTAGTTAAAAAGCTTATTCCCATATACTCTTTTATGGTGGAATTATCATTTTCAAAAAGTGGTATCATTGTAACATGAATATAAAAAGCATCTCCATTTTTAGCTTTATTTTTAAAATTTCCTTCCCAAACCTTTCCTTGCTGGATTGTTTCCCAAAGGGATTTAAAAATATCTTTTGCCACATCCGGATGTCTTACTATATTGTGATTTCTTCCAATTAATTCATCTTTTGTATATCCCGATACTTCACAAAAAAAATCGTTTACAAAAGTAATATTTCCATTTAAATCTGTTTTAGAAACAATTGCTACTTTTCCCAAGGCATTGCTATATTGTTCTAATTCATTATTTTTTTTAGTAACTTCTGCAACTAATTCTTTTAAATTTAATCTATAATTTGCAATATCATTTTCATATGATATTTTTTTTGATATTTTATATAAAAGATTATTCATATCTGCATAATCTACTGGCTTAAGAATATATCCATCCACACCAAGTTTAATTGAAGTTAAAAAATTCTCTATTTCTGAATGAGCTGAGATTATTATTACACTTTGTTCAATCTTCATATTTTTGATTTCAGAAGTCATCTCAAGACCACTCATTTTTGGCATCTTAATATCTGTTATAACTAAATCGAATTTTGCTTGTTTATATAGATCTAATCCATCTTGACCATTTACGGCATAAACAACCTCTTTAAAAAATTTAGAAAGATAACTAACCATTGTTTTTGCAATATCAGCATCATCTTCTACATATAGAACAGTTAAATTTTTTGCAATCTCTTTTAATTCTTTTAAGCTATCCATAAACATATCCTACAAAATTATTATAAAAAGTATACCTAAAAGAGTATAAATTATATCTATCTAGTTAATAATTTTTTAAATGCTTCAACAATTGTAATTGCTTCTAAATTTTTCACCCTATTAGAAAGACTTGATACATCGTCTCCATCAGTGATTTCTAAAGATTTTTGCAAAATATATTCACCCTCATCATAATTTTCATTTACAAAATGAATAGTACAACCTGTATTTTTTTCTTTTGCTTCTAATACTGCTTTGTGAACATTGTCTCCAAACATCCCTTTTCCACCAAATTTTGGCAAAAGTGCTGGGTGTGAATTTATGATTTTATTTTTATATGTGGAGATTAAATTAGATTCTAGTTTTTTCATAAAACCAGACAAAAAGATATAATCAACTTTATACTCCAACATCAATTTAGTTATTTTTTTATCTAAATTCTCTTGTGGAAATTTTTTTGAGTTTATTACAAAGTTTGGGATATTGTCATTTGAAGCTTTTTGCAAAACCTTTGCATCAAAATTATTTGAGATTACTAATACTATTTGTGCATCTAAAATCCTCTCTAAACAGGCTTTTTGTATAGTATCAAATCCACTACCATTGTGGGATGATAAAATTCCAATTCGTTTCATTAAGTATCCTATAGTTTTTCTGCGGAATTATAACAACTTTTTTTTAAAATGCCCTATTATATTTTTTTTCTATTATTTATTAAGAAAACACCAAAAAATATCATTCCCGTTGCAATGATATCGATTAATTTAATATCTTCTCCCACAATAAATACTGCAATAATAAGTGCAACAACAGGTGGAATATATGTAATAGATGAAGCCTTCAAAGCCCCTAATTTTTCGATCATATAATAATAAATAATATAAGCCAATCCAGTACCCAACAATCCTAAACCAACTACCAAACCAAGAGCACTATGAGTATCTTGCCAAATATTATTTATCCCATTAAAATCTGTAATAAATAATAAAATCACTACCCCAAAACCCAATTGATAAGTAGTAAGTGCTTGAGCTTTTAGTTTTAAAGGCATAACATATTTTTTGGCATAAATAAAAGATGCTCCTACACTTAAGGATCCTAAAATCATAGAAAACATCCCTTCAATACTTGAAGCCATAATGTTTTCATTAAAAACATCACTTATTAGAATAACTCCTAAAAAACCGATAAAAACACCCAAAAAAGCTAACTTTGTAATTTTTTCTTCTTTTAAAAAAATAGCTGCTAATAAAAATGAAAAAAGTGGGATGGAACCACTTAATGCCCCTGCAACACCTGATAAAAGCAAATCACAACCTTTTACAAATCCAAAATAATAAATAACCGTTGCAAGTAAAGACATGATAATAAAATGAAAACTATATTTTAAATCTTCTATTTTTAAACTTTTTGTATAAATAGCATATAACAATACTGGAATAAATCCAAATAAAACTCTAAAAAAAACAACTTGCATAGGGCTTATATAAACAGCTGCCATTTTCATATAAATGAAATTACTTCCCCAAATAAGTCCTAAAGCCCAAAAAGCAATTATTGGAAGATTTTTCATCTTAATCTTTGCGCATGTGTTAAAGCAATAGCAATAGCATCTGTAATATCTAAGGGTTTAATCTCTTTTTTTATTCCTAAAAGTCTTTTTACCATAAAAGCTACTTGCTCTTTTTGTGCTTTCCCATTTCCAGTAACTGCTTTTTTTACTTGCAAAGGTGTATACTCTGCAAAATTACCAAACTCTTGTAAAACTTTTAGTGAAATAGCTCCCCTAAATTGAGCAAGTTTTATTACAGTTTTTGGATTAAAAGCATAAAACATATCTTCTATGGCCACTTCATTTAAATCATATTTTTTAAATATCATATCAAGACCCTCTGTCATCTCTACAATTTGCTCTTGAAGTATAGTTGTTTTTATCTTCACTAAGCCTGCTTCAAGCAGTTTCATATCTCTTCCATTTTTTTCAATAACTGCATATCCACAATTTTTTGTACCTGGGTCTATTCCTAATATTTTCAACTTTTCACATTTCCTATTTTTTTTTATTCACATATGAAAAGTATCTAAAATATGGTAAATAACAAATAAATATTCACTTAAAACCTAATAGTTTTTCACCCTATATAAAAATTTTATTCACCTGTGAAAAACTTTTAATATAAATTTAGATATAATCTTTACAATTTATATATAAAGAGTGTGTATTAATGACGAGCAAAGATTTTTTGACTATTATCAAAAAAGAGGCAAATCCTGCTGATTATAAAAAATATTTAAAACAACTAAACTATAAAAAAATCTCTTCGGATGATAAAATAGCAGTTTTTGAAGTAACAAACAAATATGTAGCCTCTTGGATAAAAAGTAAATATACCCCTATAATTCAACACTGCTTTGAAATTTTTGATGGAACTAAGCCTGATATTGAGATAAAAATAACAGGTGAAAAAAAGAGTAAAAAAGAGATTATCTCTGAAAAAGCAAAAAATGAAACAGCAGAGAGCACTATCTTAAACCCTTCATATACTTTTGATTCTTTTGTTGTTGGTAGTTCTAACCAAATGGCATATAATGCCTCACTTGCAGTATCTGATAAACCAGGTGTGCAATATAATCCTTTATTTTTGTATGGTGGTACAGGTTTAGGGAAAACTCACCTTTTACAAGCAATAGGAAATGACTCTATTGAAAAAGGAAGAACTGTTATATATGTGACAATTGAACAGTTTATGAATGATTTTACCTTCTCAATCAAAAATAAAAATATGGAACACTTTAGAAACAAATACAGAAAATGTGATGTGTTATTGATAGATGATATCCAGTTTTTAAGTGGAAAAGAACAAACTCAAGAGGAGTTTTTTCACACCTTCAATGAATTGCACAATGCAAAAAAACAAATAGTAATGACCTCAGATAGACTCCCATCTCAAATTGCTGGACTTGTTGATAGATTAAAATCAAGATTCGAATGGGGATTAACAGCAGATATACAAATCCCAGGATTAGAGACTAAAATAGCTATTATTGAGAAAAAATCAGAACTAAATGGGATCAATCTAAGTAGAGAGATTATTAACTATATTGCTACAAACTTAGATAATTCTATTAGGGAGATAGAGGGGGTTTTGATTAGAATCAATGCTAGTGCCTCTTTACTTAACCAAGAGATTAACCTAGAGTTTGCTAAAAATCTTTTAAAAGAACAAATTAAAGAGAAAAAAGAGAATATAAAACTGCCAGATATTATCTCACTTGTTGCAAATGAACTAAATATTAAGCCAAGTGATATAAAATCTAAAAAAAGAACTGCAACTGTGGCAAATGCAAGAAGAATAGTAATATACTTATCAAGGGAGTTAACACATAACTCAATGCCTGATATTGCAAAGTTTTTAGGAATGAAAGATCATAGTTCAATCTCTAAAAATATTCAAAAAACAAATGAACTAATTGAGAATGATGAAAACTTTAAACTTATCATTCAAAATTTAAAAAATAAAATCATAAATTAAGGAGTGGAAAAAAAGTTTTAGAAAAATATGTGAAAAGATGTGAATTATTAAACAAGAGTTATTCACTGGCTAAAATGCCTGATATTAGCTTCTTGAATAATGTTTTCATCTTTTCACATGGTCTACTACTTCCACTAATTAATATAAATAAATAGGAGCTAATAAAATGAAGTTCATAATTACCAAAAGTGTGTTTGAAAATATAGTTTCATCTATGCAACCATTTCTAGAAAAAAAAGATGCAAGTGCAATTACTTCTCATATATATTTAGAAGTAAATGAATCAAAGCTTATTCTAAAAGCAACAGATTATGAAATTGGTTTAGAGTGTACTATTGATTCTATTAATGAAGCTATATATGGAAAAGCTACAGTTAATGGTTCTAATCTATTAGGAATAATAAAAAGATTAAAAGATGCAGATATTATAATTGAAACAACTGATAATAATCTAATTATTAAACAAAATAAATCAACATTTAAACTTCCCATGTATGATGCTGATGAATATCCATCTTTAATTTTAAACAACAATTTAAAAAATTTAGAGATATCAACTATCAACTTAATCAATTCTATTAGAAAAATTACACCTGCAATAGATAACAACAATCCTAAGTTTGAATTAAATGGTGCCTTAATAGATATCAAAAGTTCTAAAATTAATTTTGTTTCAACTGATACTAGAAGACTTGCAATTTCACATCTTCAAAATATCTCAAATGAACAAGCTCAAATTATTATCCCTAAAAAAGCTATTATTGAGATACAAAAACTATTTATGGATGAAGCAGTTTTATCTTATGATGAAAATAACTTAGTAGTTGCAAACTCTAATATGAAATTTTTTACAAAACTTATAAATGGAAAATTTCCTGATTATGAAAGAATTATTCCTCAAAGTTTAAAATACAATTTAAAAATTCCAAAAAGTATGTTAGTAGAATCAATCAAACTTGTAACTTCACTATTTTCAAATATTAAAATTACATTTAAACCAAGCTCAATTGTATTTGAATCATTAGATGAAGATACAGAATCAAAAACACAAATTGATATTGAATTAAATATAGATACAGAGTTTTATTTAGCTGTAAATGCTAAATATCTATTAGACTTTTTAAGTCAAACAAATAATGAAGAGATTACTATTGGATTTAATGAATCAAATTTACCATTTTATCTAGAAGATGAAAAATTCTTCACAATTGTAATGCCAATAGTATTAGAAAAATAAAAAAAGGAAACCAATAATGAGTCAACAAGAGTACGGCGCTAATAATATTAAAGTTTTAAAAGGTCTTGAAGCAGTTAGAAAAAGACCTGGAATGTACATAGGTGATACTAATATTAATGGTCTTCACCATATGGTATATGAAGTTGTTGATAACTCAATAGATGAGGCAATGGCTGGATATTGTAAAAATATCAAAATCACAATGACAAAAGATCATTGGATAAAAGTTGAAGATGATGGTAGAGGTATTCCTACTGCTATGCATGAAGGTGAAAATATGAGTGCAGCTACAGTTGTACTTACTATACTTCATGCAGGTGGTAAATTTGACAAAGATACTTATAAGGTATCTGGTGGTCTTCATGGGGTTGGTGTTTCAGTTGTAAATGCTTTATCTAAAGATTTGAAGATGACTATTTACAGAGAGGGTAAAATCCATTATCAAGAGTTTTCAAAAGGTATCCCAAAAGGTCCTTTAGAAGTTATTGGTGAAAGTCCTAGAAAAACAGGTACTACTATTGAATTTTTAGCTGATGATTCTATTTTTGAGGTTACTACTTTTGATTTTGCAACATTAGCAAAAAGATTTAGAGAAGTTGCATATTTAAACTCTTTTATCTCTATTACTTTAAAAGATGAGATACATAAAACAGAAGAGGTTTACCATTTTGAAGGTGGTATTAAACAATTTGTTGAAGATATCAATAAAGATGTTGCAGTATCAGATGCAGTTGCATTTTCAGAAAGAGTTGATGATGTAGAAGTTGATATTGCTGTTATGTATAATTCTACTTATACAGAAAAAACTCTATCTTTTGTAAATAATATTAGAACAATAGATGGTGGTACCCATGAAGCTGGTTTTAAAGCTGGACTTACAAGATCAATTGTTAAATATGTAAATAACAATGCAGCAGCTAGGGAAAAAGATACAAAAATCACTGGTGATGATGTAAGAGAAGGTCTTATTGCAGTAGTTTCAGTAAAAGTTCCTGAACCACAATTTGAAGGTCAAACAAAAGGAAAACTTGGTTCTTCTTATGTAAAACCTATTTGTCAAAAATTAACTTCTGAAGTATTAGATAAATATTTTGAAGAGAATCCAACTCAAGCTAAAGCTATTATGGATAAAGCTTTAATGGCAGCAAGGGGACGAGAAGCAGCTAAAAAAGCAAGAGATTTAACTAGAAAAAAAGATGCAATGACAGTTGGAACACTTCCAGGGAAACTTGCAGAGTGTCAAAGTAAAGATCCAGCTATTAGAGAACTTTATTTGGTGGAAGGGGACTCAGCAGGGGGTTCAGCTAAACAAGGTAGAGATAGAGTTTATCAAGCAATTTTACCACTTAAAGGTAAGATTTTAAATGTTGAAAAATCAAGACTTGATAAAATTTTAAAATCTGATGAAATTAGAAATATGATTACAGCACTTGGTTGTGGTATTGGTGAAGATTTTGATGAAGAAAAAATCAGATATCACAAGGTTATTATTATGACCGACGCGGATGTTGATGGTTCTCATATTCAAACACTTCTTTTAACATTTTTCTTTAGATTTTTAAGACCAGTTATTGAAAAAGGTTATTTATATATAGCTCAACCACCACTTTTTAGATATAAAAAAGGTAAAAATGAAACTTATTTAAAAGATGAAACAACTTTATCAAATTTTCTAATTGAAAATGGTTTAGAATCATTTGAATTTAAAGGATTGGGTTATAATGATCTTTTAGACCTATTTAGAACAGTTTCTAGATATAGAGGTATGCTACTTCAACTTGAGAAGAGATATTCTTTAGTAGAGGTCTTAAAACACCTTATAGAGAACTCAGATTTAGTTAAATTGGAACAAAGTGCTTTATATGAAGAAGTAAAAGGATTCCTTGAAGATAGAGGTTATAATATCCTTTCTAAAAATATCACTGAAGATAAAATTCAACTTTTTGTTCAAACAAATGAGGGGTTAGAAGAGTTGATTATAGATGATGAACTATTTGCATCACCATATTTTAGTGAAGCAACATATATCTACAATAGACTAGTGGAAAGAGATATCACTATGTTTGAAGGTAGAGATTTAATCGAAATTTTAGAAGAGATTGAAGGACTAGCAAAAAAAAGTGCATATGTACAAAGATATAAAGGTCTAGGTGAAATGAACCCAGAACAACTTTGGGAAACAACAATGACACCAGAAGCTAGAAGACTTCTAAGAGTAAAAATAGAAGATGCAGAAATAGCATCTGATACCTTCACACTGTTTATGGGTGATGAAGTAGAGCCAAGAAGAAATTATATTGAAGAACATGCGAAGGATGTTGAGCACTTAGACGTATAGTCTAAAAGCCATCTTTTTTACAATCTCTGCGTTGGAGCAAAATTTTTACTCAGTCACTTAACTAGAGTAAGCTCCTTCGCAAAAATTTTACTCCGCCTTGACCTTGAAAAAAATATGACTTTTTTATATTCTTTTGTAGCTAAAATTATTAATAAATTAAAAAATATTGACCAAAAAAATTAATTTTATTGACAAATAGGCGATTACCGCCTATAATATAAATAAAATTATTAAAGGTTTGCTATGACACAACAACAAATTAGTAAATTGTTAGATGTACCAGATAGAACTTTAAGAGATTGGAAAAAAAATAGGTCTAGACTTTATAATCTATTAGAATCATTAGATTATGCTGAAGCAAAAGAAAAAATAAATGCTGTGGATCTTGATGATATGGTTGTATTTGAACCAAACAAATATTCCTATAATCTTTTTTGGCAAACAAATGAAAATAGTGAACAAAAAGTTTATTCTATTATTTCAAATTATTTATCAACTATGAACCAAAATGATATTAAAACATTATGTAATCAATTTGGAAAAAATATGGTAAAAAGTGTTTTAAAAGATAAATATAGAAAAATGTATGCAAAAGGTTTCATCTCTACAAATGGAATAGATATACCTTTAAGTGGAAAGTTTGAACAAAATGATATGTATAAACAACTTCTTGGAATAATAAATGACAACTAATGTAAAAAAGGTATTGGATAAAATTTGCAATAACAAAATATTTGATTCTAAACTTTATTTTACTGGTGGTACAGCATTAGCTTATTATTTAAACCATAGAATTTCAGAAGATATTGATATAGTATCAGCAGAAGCTTTACCTTACAAAAAAATTATTCCTAGTATTACTGCAATTGGAGCAATTAAAATACAAGATGAAAATGTAACTGCATTGAGAATGGCTGGATTATTTCCAGATGAGTATATAATTAAATTTATACTTGATGATGTAAAATTAGAATTTTTTCAAGCAAATAGATTAATACAAAAAGAAATATTATCAAAAGCTTCTTTTTCCAATTTTGAGAGTAGCAAACTTAAAATATTAGATTTAAAATCAATTGCAAAATTAAAAATAGTTGCATTAGTTATGAGAGATAAATCGAGAGATTTATTTGATTTTGGAAGTCTATTAGAACATAATGTATTATCAGAAAAAGAAATAATTGAATTATTTTCAAAGATGGATAGTAAAATAAAATCAACAAATGATATTATCAATTTTATAAAATATAAAAAAGTACCTATTGATGATGAATCTGTTTATTTAAATGAAAAAGAAAGAATTGATTTAGATTTCAAAGAGATTAAAAGTCAAGTTAATGAAAGTTTAAAAAAATTAAAACATTTTACCAACCTATAATCCACTATACCCTATAATCCCGAAATTAAAACAAAACATATAAAGAAGATTCATGATTGAACTAATCAATATATCAAAAAGTTATCCAACAAGCCAACTGTATAGTGATCTAAATTTGCGACTAAATGCAGGGGATAAGGTTGGTCTTGTGGGGCGTAATGGTACTGGTAAATCAACGCTTTTTAAACTTATTCTTGGGGAAGAGCATGCTGATAGTGGGGAGATAAAATTTCCTAAGGCTTATAAGATTGGTGCTTTAAAACAATATTTTGATTTTACAGAAAAAAAACTTATCGATGAAACTGCATTAGCTTTAAGTGAAGAGGATAAGTATGATATTTACAAGGCTGAGAAGATACTTTTTGGTCTTGGTTTTACACAAGAGGATTTAGAAAAAGACCCAAAGGCTTTTTCTGGTGGTTTTCAAATTAGGATAAATCTAGCAAAACTACTTTTAACTGAACCAAATATGCTTTTACTTGATGAGCCTACAAACTACTTGGATATTCTTTCAATTCGTTGGCTAAAAGCTTTTTTAAAATCATTTCAAGGGGAAGTGATATTAATCACCCATGATAGAGATTTTATGGATAGTGTTTGTACACATACTTTGGGTATAGTAAGACGTAATGCTCTTTTAATTCAAGGTGGTACGCGAAAATTTTATGAGCAAATATTAGCAAATGAAGAGCACCACGAAAAACAAAAAATTGCACAAGAAAAAAAGATAAAAGATCTTGAAGAGTTTATTGCTAAAAATAAAGCAAGAGCAGCAACAGCAACCTTAGCCCAATCAAAGGTTAAAATCTTAGAAAAAATGGATATCTTAGAAGATATTGAATATGATGCAAATTTAAAATTTGATTTTAACTACAAAGATACGGCGGCAAAATTTTTAGTTGAAGTAAAAGATTTATCTTTTGGTTACACAAAAGAGAATATCCTTTTCAAAAATATAACTTTTGCATTGTCAAGAGGTGAAACTATTGGGATTATTGGTAAAAATGGTAAGGGTAAATCAACTTTATTAAATGCCATTGCAGGGGAACTTGAAGCTTTAAGTGGAGGTGTTGATTTTCACCCATCTTGTGTTTTTGGACATTTTGGACAAACAAATATTTCACATCTAAATCAAAACAATACAATAATGGATGAGATTTATAGTGTAAATCATAAACTCCCAGAAGCTGTTATTAGAACTATTTGTGGAATTATGATGTTTAGTGGAGATAATGCTAAGAAAAAAATCTCTCTTCTTTCAGGTGGAGAAAAATCAAGAGTTATGCTAGGGAAAATAATAGCGCAAGATGTAAATCTGCTTTTCCTAGATGAGCCAACAAACCACTTGGATATTGATTCTATAGATGCACTTACAAATGCTATTAAAGCCTTTGAGGGTTCTTGTATGATTGTAACTCACAGTGAGGAGTTATTAAGAGCTGTTTGTGATAGATTGATTGTATTTACAAACGAGGGAGCTGATTATTTTAATGGAACTTATGATGAGTTTTTAGAAAAAATTGGTTGGGAAGATGATGATGGAACTGAAAAAAAGAAAGTTGTAAAACCTAAAAGGAATAAAAAAGAGATAAAAAAACTAAGAGCTGCAATTGTTACAGAAAAAAGCAAAGCAACAAAACCAATCAAAACCGAGATAGAAGAGATTGAAGGGCTAAATCCAACAGAAAAATCTAAAAAACAAGCTAGATTACAACAACTGCAAAATGAACTTGATAAGTTAAATGCTCAGTTTGACAAAAGGTTAGAAGAGGTTTAACTTTATAAAATTTATATGAAAAAACTAAAATATCTTGAACACTATCCAAAAAACATAGTTTTACAAATTGCTAAATTAATTGAAGATAAAAAATTAGATAAATATCTTCTTAGCAAATATAAAACTTCCCATGAATACAAAAGTGATAAAGCTTTATATGAGTACACAATAGATATAAAAAATCAGTTTCTAAAAAAATCCTTACCACTTAGTAAGGTTCTTTATGATGGGAAAATCAATGTTATAAATGATGCTTTAGGTTTACACACTTTTATATCACGAGTTCAAGGTGGAAAACTAAAAAGTAAAAATGAGATACGAATAGGAACTTTATTTAAAAATGTACCAGAAGAGTTCCTTAGAATGATAGTTATTCACGAATTAGCTCATTTAAAAGAAAAACAACACAACAAATCTTTTTATAAGCTTTGCACTTTTATGGAATCAAATTATCATCAATATGAGTTCGATTTAAGAGTATATCTTACATATATTGATATATATGGAAAACTCTACTAAATATTTTTTAAAATTCTTTTTTTATAAATAAATTAGATTATAATAATAAACTTATTTATTTAGGTTATAATAAGTTTACTTTAACAAATTAAAAAAAGGGGTTTAAAATGAATAATTATTTGAATAATACAACGTCAGCTTTGGATGATAAAATCTTTAAAATAGATAATCAAAAAATGTCTAAAATCAAAAAAACAAAAGTTTTGAATAAATTGGATGATTATGAGTTTACTCAAAAAAAGAATTTTTTAGGTTACCAGGTTAATGAAAAAATAGATTATCAAAAAAATTATTCGCAGTATTTAAATATATCTTTAAATAATGTTGGAGACCCCTTTGTTGATGGTAACTTAACTACAAATACAAAAGCTGTTGAAAGGGAAGTATTAAGATACTTTGCTAAGCTTTGGAATAATAAAGATAGAACTAAAAAGTTAAAAAAAGATGAGTTTTGGGGATATGTTGTTTCAATGGGGTGTACAGAAGCAAATATTTTTGGACTTTTAAGCGCTAGAGATTATTTAGAGGGTAAATTTCTTTTAATAGATGAAAAAAAAGAGACTAAAACAAAACACTTAAGTAAACTTTCAAAAAATACAGAGTGTTTTATAAATCAAAATTTAATATCAGCATATGGTAAAACAAAAGATAATAATAAAAACGAATTTATACCTATATCATTTTATTCACAAGATGCACATTATTCTATAGTTAAAGCTATGGAAGTATTAAAAATATCAACATTTTTTAATGAAGCAATGAAAAAAGAATATGATTGTCCATTAACAATAGAGGACTACCCAAAAGACTTTTCCTTGAAGTATTTAGAAAATGGATGGCCAAAAGAGGTTCCATCAAATCAAGATGGTAGCATATATATTCCAGCATTAGTAAAACTTGTAGAGTTTTTTGCTTCAAAAGGGCATCCAATACTTGTATCTTTTAATTATGGAAGCACTTTTAAAGGGGCATATGATAATGTGAAAGAAGCTGTTGATAAGATAATTCCTATTTTAAAAAAATATGGTTTATATAAAAGAGATATTGAGTATAACAATAATAAAAAAAATAAAAGAAATGGCTTTTGGTTTCATGTTGATGGTGCATTAGGAGCTGCTTATATGCCATATATTGAAGAAGCATTAAAACAAAAGTTGATAAAAAAACCTTCAAAAGATTATAAATTTCCTATTTTTGATTTTAGATTAAAACAGATACATTCCATATCAATGAGTGGTCATAAATGGATAGGTTCCCCATGGCCTACTGGGATTTATATGTCGCGTATTAAATATCAACTTAAACCTGTGGATGATCCTATGTATATTGGTTCTCCTGATACTACTTTTGCAGGCTCAAGAAATGGTTTTTCACCCCTTATACTTTGGGAGTATTTGTCTAATAACTCTTTTAAAAGTCATGTAAAAGAGGTTGTAAAAGTTGAAAATATGGCACACTATACCTATGAAAAACTGAAAAATCTTGATAAAAAAAATAAACTCTGGATTCAACGATCACCTTTTTCTTTGACTATTAGAATGAAAAAACCAAATAAAAAATTGATTTTTAAATATTCATTATCTACTGAAGAGTTGTATGTTAATGGTGAAAAAAGGGAATATGCACATATTTATATTATGAGTCATGTTACGAAAAAATTAATTAAACAGTTTATTAGTGATTTAACTGCATCAAATTATTTTGAGTGAGATGTGAATGGAAAAAAAAGAGAAAACTCTATCCCAGTTATTAGTTGAAAATATATCATATGCCACATGGATACCTATTTTAGTAATCTCCATATTTTTATTGGGGACATACTATTTTATGATAAATTATATCTCAAAAGAGAATGAGAAAAATATTATAAATAATGCAAGGGACTCTTTAGAGTATTCTGTTAACAGAGAATCTAATATCATAAAAAATAAAATGAAAAGTATATCAGATAGCCATAAAAATATTTTTGCAAGGGCAGAACACTATTATAAAAATAGTGAAAAATATACAATACTTAATAAAAATGTGATATTTGAAAAAGATAAATATGGTTTAGTTTTCCAAAAAAATGATATTGGTGGGGCAAATGCCACCTCTTTTTTATTTACAAAATTATCAAGAAAAGATATTGAACATTACCTAATAAAAACTCAATGGCTAGATATACCTTTAAAAAATGCAGTTGAAGCCAATGAAGCTGTAGTTGCCTCATGGATTATTGATAGTAATGCAATGATACGATATTATCCTTTTATTCAGATACATAATTATATGTCAGATGTAACTAATTTTTTTGATTGGAGTTTCTATTATGAAGCAGACTTAACCCACAACCCTTCAAAAAAAGCTTTATGGAGCTCTATTTATTTAGACCCAGCAATGCAAGGCTGGATGACTTCATACATACAGCCTATTTATGATAAAAAAGATAATTTTAGAGGAGTTGTTGGAGTAGATGTTCCTATAAAATCCCTAGCAAAAGAGCTTTTAGCTAGTGACATTCCTTTTAATGGAGAGGTCTTTCTAACAGATGATAAGGGGATGATAATCGCTATTTCAGATAAATTAAATCTTTTTTTAGATTTGGTAAAACTTAAAAAAAATGATAAAAATGAATTGGTTATTCATGAAATACTAAAACCTATTGAACATAATTTGCTAAAACATCAAAATAAAAATGTCTCAAAACAGTTTAGTGATTATTTTAATAAAGGTGTTCAAACAGGAGAGTTTAATTTTAAAAATAGAAATTTTTTAGTTGAAAATCGTAATATAGAAGGAACAAATTGGAAGGTATTTTTTCTTATAGATAAAAATAAAGTTATAGAAGAGAGTTTGGTTGTTCATCAATTTGCAACAAAAGTTGCTATGTTTGTTTTAGTGATATTAATTCCAATTTTAATATTGGTTTTATTAGCCTTATATAAAAGAGCAAAATATCTATCAAGAAAGTTATCACAACCAATTGTGAGACTTTCTAATAATACAGAACAACTAGATAGCTATAAGAAACAAAATCGAGTTAATATCACTGAAATTGATAAATTATTAAACAATTTTGATTCAATGGTAAACGAAGTTAAAAACAATAGAAAAAATCTTGAAGAAAAAGTTGAAGAGAGAACGAAAGAGTTAGAAGTAGCAAAAATAAAAGCAGAATCAGCAACAAAAGCAAAATCAGAGTTTTTGGCAAATATGTCCCATGAGATAAGAACTCCTATGAATGGGATAATAGGTATGGCTTATTTAGCCTTACAAAGTAATTTAAATGAGAAACAAAAAAAATATATTCAAAAGATTGATAATAGTGCAAAAACTCTTTTAAATATTATCAATGATATTCTTGATTTTTCAAAAATTGAAGCTGGAAAATTAACCATAGAAAAAACAAAATTTAATATGTTTGATTTGATAGACTCAGTTATAAATCTTATTGAGTTAAAAGCAAATGAAAAAGATATTGAGCTTATTGTTAACTATGATATTGGAATGAGCAAGAATTTTTATGGAGATTCTTTAAGAATTTCTCAAGTATTAATTAACCTACTTAGTAATGCTGTAAAATTTACAAATGAAGGTTCTATACAACTTATAATCAAAAGAATTAATGATGATAGATATCTTTTTGAAGTTACTGATACGGGAATAGGTTTAACTTTAGAGGAGCAAAATAAACTCTTTAAGTCTTTTTCACAAGCAGATGGTAGTACTACAAGAAGATATGGTGGTACAGGACTTGGTTTAATCATCTCTAAACAACTTGTTGAGTTAATGAATGGTTCTATTTATGTGCAAAGTGAAAAAGGTATTGGAAGTAGTTTTACTTTTGAAGTGGAGCTTGAAGCTTTGGACGAAAATCCAAAAACATATAACTATTTTTCAAATAAAAAAGTTTTAATAGTAGATGATAATAAATTATGGTTAGAGATATTAGAAAATATATTAAAAAGTTTTAAAATAAAAATAGATTTGGCCTCAAGTGGTGAAGAAGCGATAAAAAAAGTGAAAGAAAACAGTAGTTTCGATTTGATTTTGATGGATTGGAATATGCCATATATTGATGGTATTGAGACTACAAGGATAATAAAAGAGCAATCAAAATCAGATATACCACCAACAGTTATTATGGTTACTAGTTTTAGGCAAGAATCAATTGTATATGCAGCAAAAGAGGTTGGTATAGATATTTTTTTACAAAAGCCTATAAATCCATCTGTTTTAAATGATCTTTTAACAGAGTTATTTACAGATGAACTCTATTCAAAAATAAACCATCATACACAAATAAAAAGTTTAAAAAACACTATTACAACTTTAAAAGGTAGTAGAATTCTTTTAGTTGAAGATTGTGTTGTAAATCAAGATATAATTTTTGGCTTATTAGAGGATAGTGGAATAATATTAGATATAGCTACTAATGGTAAAGAAGCTATAGAGTTATTTGATAAAAACCAGTATGAACTCATCTTAATGGATATTCAAATGCCTATAATGGATGGTTATGAAGCAACTAAAATAATTAGAGATATAAATAAACAAATACCTATAGTTGCTTTAACTGCAAATGTAATGAAAGAGGATGTTTTAAAAACAGAAGAGTTAGGTATGAACTCCCATTTAAATAAACCTATTGATGTTGAAAAATTTTATGCAATACTTTTAAAATATATAACTAAGAAAACAGATAAAATATCTGAAATTACATTAGAAAATAAGATAGATATTCCTAAGTTTAAAAATATAGATACAAAACTCGGTTTAGAGTATATGGCAGATAACAGTAAACTTTATAAGAAAATATTAAATGACTTTTGTAAAGCTAATTTAGATATAGATGAAGAAAAATTATTGAAAATGCATAGGGATAATATAGAGGATTTTAAAAGATATACTCATACTTTAAAAGGTTTATCAAAAAATATTGGGGCCTTAAATCTACATAAGTATATAAAAACAATTGATGAAAAAAGTGATATAAGTATGATTAATCAATTTGTAAAAGAGTTACATAAAATAATTGATGAATTAAAACCTTGGCTTAATGAAGAGAAGGTAGAAACTTACCAGTTTATAGATTTAGATAATGATTCAAATCAAATTTTTTCCAAATTAAAGGAAGCTTTAAAAACAAATAGACCAAAACATATTCAAGAGGCTTTGGATAATATAGATTTAGAAAACTTAAGTAGTAAAAATAGAAAGTTTTTAAATAAACTAAAAGCACTTTTAAATAAATATAAATTCAAAGAAGCCTTAGATCTTCTAAAGGATGTTTCATGAATAAAAATAAAACAATTCTTGTAGTTGATGATACAGAAACTAATATTGATATCTTATTGGGTTTGTTAGAAGGGTATGATTTAGTAGTTGCAATTGATGGAATATCAGCTATTAAAATAGCACAAGAGGAAAAAATAGATTTAATACTCCTTGATATTATGATGCCAGGTATTGATGGTTATGAAGTGTGTAAGCAATTGAAACAAAAAGAGGATACAAAAGATATTCCAATTATTTTTATAACAGCAAAAACAGATGAAAATAGTATCGAGATAGCCTATGATATAGGTGGGGTAGATTATGTTACAAAACCTTTTAAACCAAAAGAGTTATTAGCTAGGGTTAAGCAGCAACTTGAGATACGATCTTTAATAGAGAATTTAGAATTTTTAGCTTCAAGAGATCCTATGACAGGTATTCTTAATAGAAGAAAATTTTTTGAATTATCACAAAAACTTTTTGAAAATGATGAACTATTTGCTGTTATGATAGATATTGATAGATTTAAAAAAATAAACGATATTTATGGTCATGATATTGGTGACAAGGTTATTATTAAAGTTACAAATATAATAAATAGCTATTTAGAAGAGGATGAGATATTTGGAAGATTAGGTGGGGAAGAGTTTGCAATTATATCGATAAAACCTATGGAAGAAAAAATAAAGAAAATATTGAAAGAAATACAAGAAGATGTAGTTTTAACAAATGAAAACAAGGAAGTAAAATTTACTATTAGTTCAGGGATAGCAAAAAAAGATATAACAACAAAAAATTTGGACTTATTATTAAAACTTGCTGATGATAATTTATATGAAGCAAAAGAGCTAGGTCGAAATAGAATTGTTTATAGAACAAAGCAAAAAGTGTAATACTTAAAAAAATATTAAATGATATATAAGTATATATTATTAAACTTTAATTAATATATAACACTGCTTTGAGTATAATATTTATTTATTTATAAGTAGAGAGTTTTATATGAGATTTTTAAAAGTAGTTTTTATTTTATTATTAACATCAACATTCCTTTTTAGTGAGCCTTCTGTAGATAATAAAAAGATAGTTCCTTCAATTGTTCCTGTATCTTGGTTAAAACGTAATCTTAGCAATCCAAGGTTAGTAATTGTGGATTTAAGACAAAAAGCTGAATATAAAAAAGAGCATATAAAAAATGCTGTTAATATTCCAGGATTGGAATCTTTATTTGATGAAAGATATTTAATGCCTAAGCTAGATTTTTTGAAAGAGTTATTTAGTAATGCAGGTATAGATAGTGATAGTATTGTTGTAGCTTATGACAATGGAGATTTTACTTGGGCAGCAAGATTTTTTTGGATACTTGATATTTTAGGACATAAAAATGTAGGTATTTTAAAAGTAAGTTATGGAAATCTATTAAAACAGCAGTTGCCAACTTCATCTTATATTCCAAAAGTTACTAGAAAAGAGTTTGTCCCAAGAATAGATAATGAAAAGATTGAAACAAAACTTAGTACCCTACTTTCTATTGGTAAAAAAACCATAATTGATGGAAGAAAAGAGTCACATTATGAAGGGCAAGAATCAATAGCAAAAAGATATGGACATATTCCAACAGCTCAAAACTATGCATGCACACAAAACTTTCAAGTTACAAGTGATGGTAGTGTGATGAAAGAGTTTAGTGAATTAAAAAAGATTTATAAAAATATCCCAAAAAATAAAGAGATAATTCTATATTGTGATGGTGGAGCAGATGCTGCATTAAACTATATAGTTTTAAAAGAGCTTGGGTATAAAGCAGCTGTATATGACGGCTCTTGGATAGAGTGGGGAAATGACAACGAGGTACCCATTGATAATCCTTCAAAAATTATAGAAAAGTAGTGGATAAATATTTTGCTGTGTAAATACTCAATAAAAAGAAAACTTATATTAATAATCATGTCAGTTACTTTATTAACTGCACTTATAGGTTATAGTACATTTGTATATTGGTATATGGGTAATCAATATAAAAGAGCTATAGATTTGTCAAAAACTGTAAGTTTAGTTTTGGGACAAGATTTTGCAAAACTAATACTTTTAAATGATGTATCAGCAGCAGCTGATATCTCATCTTCTTTGAAATCATTTTCAGATTTAGATACTATGGTTTTATATATGCTAAATGGGAAACCAATTTTACAATATAGCAAAGATAATATTAGTTTTAAGGTTAATCCTTTACCTCCTAAAGAACTGCGAAAATTAGTTGTTGAGGGGAATATTTTAAAACTATATGTAGATGCTAAATATAAAGATACACATTTAGGTTATGTTCAATTAAAACTACATGTACATACTATCTATGATGTTATAGAAAAAAATATTAATATGCTACTTTTTATATTGGGATTTATGTTTATAATATCTTATGTTTTAGCAAATTATTCTGCAAGAAAATTTACCTTACCTATTTTAGATTTGGTAGCATTTTTAAATAAAATTGAATTAGCTGATTCCTTAAAAAGTAGAATTCATACAGATGAGCAAAATGAGTATGGGAAACTATATGAGGGCGTAAATACTATGCTTGAAAGATTGGAATCTTCTCATAAAATGCTTAAACTAGCAGCTGTAACTTTTGATACTCAAAATGGAATCACAATTACAGATAAAGACCAAAAAATATTACATGTTAATAAAGCCTTTACAACTATCACTGGTTATTCAGCTGAAGAGGCATTAGGGCAAACACCAAGAATCTTACAATCAGGAGTTCATACAAGAGAGTTTTATGATGATATGAATAGATATCTAAGAGAGAACCAATTTTGGATGGGTGAGATAAATAATAAGCATAAAGATGGAAGTATTGTTAATGAGCATTTAACTATTCAAGTTGTATTAGATGATGATGGTGAGGTTTTATATTATGTGGGATCGTTTTTAGATATTACTACACAAAAAGATATGGAATCTGAGTTAAGAGAAAAAGAGCATCAATTAATCCAACAATCAAAAATGGCAGCCATGGGTGAGATGCTTGAAAATATAGCCCACCAATGGAAACAACCCTTATCTATTATCTCAACTACCACTTCAGGTATGGTATTAAAAAAAGATTTGGGCTTACCTTTTGATAAAGATGAAGAGATGAAACAGTTATCAACCATCACTGATACTGTTCAATATCTAGCTCATACAATAGATGATTTTAGAGAATTTTTTAAATCAAATAAAAAAATAGAAAAGTTTAATTTAAAATGTTGTTATCAAAAAGTAGCAAATTTAATTAAAACAAAATTTATATCTTTAGGTATAGAGATTATTGAAAATATAGACGATGTAAATATTGTGGCACTGGAAAATGAACTTAAACAAGTAATTATAAATATACTTAATAACGCAAAAGATGTTTTAGTAAAACAAGAGGGAAAAAGAATTATTTTTATAAATATTTATAGAAAAGACAACGCAGCATACTTAATTATAAAAGATAATGGTGGAGGAATTCCTAAATCTATATTAAATAGAGTATTTGATGCATACTTTACAACAAAAGGTGATGAAGATGGCACTGGAATCGGTCTTCATATGTCTAAAGAGATGATTGAAAAACATATGAATGGTGAAATAAGTGTAAAAAATGATCACTTTGCTTATGAAGATACCTACTATAGGGGTGCAGAATTTACGATAAGAATTCCAATAAATAAATAAGTCTTACATTTTGCAATAAAATTAAAACCACTTCTTAAATTTGTCTATACTATCACAAATATTAAAAAAGGCAAAACATGAATATTTGTGCAATGGAACTAAAAAGTAATTATGCAGTTTTAGTTGTTTTTAAAAACAATGAATATATAGATTTAAAAATAAAAAAGCTAACAATAGAAGATGATGAAAACCAAGAGAGTATTAGAGGTTTTTGCAATGAGTTTCTTCTGTTTTTAGAACAAAATCAAATAGAAAAGATTTATATAAAAAAAAGAGCAAAAAAGGGTAATTTCTCAGGGGGAGCAGTTACTTTTAAAATGGAAGGACTGATACAACTAAACCCATTATGTAGCGTTGAATTGGTATCTGCTCAAACAATAAGTGCCTTTGAAAAGAAAAACGATATCCAATACCCAAATGATTTAAAAAAATATCAAGAGCAAGCTTTTTTGACCCTTTTAAGTTCTTTATAATTTGTAGTATAATATAAAAAATGCAAAGGAGGAACTAAAAATGTTTAAAGTAAAAACTATAGATCACCTTGTTTTGACAGTTAAAGATATAGATGAAACAGTAGCATTTTATACAGCTGTTCTAGGTATGAAAAAAGAGGTTTTTAAAGAAAATAGAGTTGCTTTGAAGTTTGGTCATCAAAAGATTAATTTGCATAAATTAGGCAGTGAATTTGAGCCTAAAGCTACAAATGTGAAAGAGGGCTCAGCAGATTTGTGTTTTATTAGTGATGTAAGTGTTGTAGAGTTTAAAAAACATATTGAGAGTTTTTCTATTGAGGTTATAGAAGGTCCTGTAAAAAGAACAGGTGCTTTAGGACAGATAAACTCTATTTATTTAAGAGATCCCGATGGAAATCTAATAGAGATCTCAAATTATATTTATGATATATAACAGACTATTTAGTCTGTTAGAATTTAATACTTTCAAATAAGATAATACAAGCTAGAATTAAAAGAATATAACCTGAATATTTCTCAATTTTATTTGAATATGTTTGAATAAGAATTCTATTTTGTTTCGAATGGATAAGATAAACAATAAAACAATCCCATATTAAAACAGCAGAAAACATCCAAATAGCATAGTATAACTGATAATTAAAAGGGATATGCTCACTACTAGAAATAGAAAACATAGTAAAATAAAAAAGAGAATTTTTTGGATTTAATAGGGCGCTAAATAAGCCTTTTAAGACAGATTTTATAATATCTTTCTTGTGAAGATCTGAGGATATATTTGAAAATAAATCTCTTTTTTTTGAAGCTATTAACCCATAAGATAAATAGAGTAAATATAAGACTCCTATTATTTTGATAGAAAAAAATAATATGGAGTTATTTTGAATCAAAATCATTCCAAAAAGTGCAAAAGAAATATATATTGCATTTCCTAAAGCAATACCAAATGCTGTTAATAAACCTGATAATTTCCCCTGCTTTATAGAAGTAGATATTAAAATAAAAAAGTCAGCACCAGGACTTAATAGGGCTAAAAAATGTGCCAATGCTAGGGGTATAAATCCTTGTAGAAAAATTTCTGTATTCATAAAACTCCTTTTTTGAAGTTTATATAAAAACAAAAATAAATTATTGTACGAAATTGTCCTGGTACTCTTTGGGTGTTAAAGCTGATATCTTAAGAAAGTTTCTATGAAAATGACTTTGATCGTAAAATCCACACTCCAAGGCTGTGTTTACAATAGAATAACCTTTTTTTAGGAGGGTTTTAGCATACTCAACTTTTAAGTTAATAAAATAGGTATAAACAGCTATGCCTAACTCTTTTTTAAATAATTTGATAATGTAAAATGTTGAAAGGTTAAATTGTTGTGATAATTCATCTAATGAAATATTTTCTTGTATATTATCTTTTAAAAACTCAATGATACTATTGATTTTACTATTTTGATTTATATAAGTTTTCTCTTCTAGGTGTAAATATTGTAAATATAAATTGGTAATAAACTCAGTTAATATAGCTTCTTTTTCTAAATAAAATGTTTTTGATAAGAGTATTTCACATAAGTGAATAAAAGTTTCGTAATCTTTTTTATTGTGAATCAATGTTTCTTGAAAATTCCAAAATTGAGTTTGTGAAGGATTAATCTCTTTTTGAATTTTAAAAAGCCACTCTTTATTGATATAAAGCATATAATAATCTGTTTGATTTTTATCTATGCTATTGCAACTGTGAGGGGTATTTGGGTTAATAATGGCCAAATCATTTTTTGAAATATTATAATCTTTATTTTGATTACGATAAATTCTAGAACCTTTACTAATTGCACCTATTGAGAGAGTATCATGAATATGTTCTTTATAATCTAAATTTGTTTTGGAATATCTAAGTTCCACATAAGGCATTTTAGAATCTGCAAAAATACGTGTTTTATTGGATGTTTTCATGGTAGTAAATTTATAGAAAATAAAAATCGATTTTAAATCGATTTTTATTTAAATAGTTGGTAAATAGAACAAAAATCCTCTTCACCTTTGCCATCTTTTTTCATTTGTCCAAATAGCTCTTTTGGTACAGCTGCTGAAAATAGTGGTTGATTTAAACTATAAGCTAAATCTTGTAGGGTATGAAGATCTTTATAAATAGCATTATTTGAAAAATGTGCTGAAAAATCCTCATCAATTAACTTTTGAGTTTTTGCTTTCAATACAAGTGATTGTCCACCACCTACACCCAATATTTCAAGTAGCTTACTTTTTTCTATATCACAGGCTTCACCTAAAGCTGTACACTCTGCTATTGTTGCCATAAATGAACCTAAGCATAGATTGTTGATTAGTTTCATTTTAGAAGCTTTCCCTGGCTCTTTCAGATAAAAAATCTCTTTTCCTATTTTTTCCAAAATTGGTTTACAAGAGTCAAAAGTCTCTTTTTTTCCTGAAGTTACTATTGTAACAAGACCTTGTAAGGCTGGTGCTACACTTCCAAAAATAGGAGACTCTAAATATTCTCCACCTTTTTCATATATTTTTTCATGAAAAGTTAATACAGACTCATAATGATTTGTTGTCAAATCAATGATTGTTTTACCTTCTAAATCAGCACTTAAAATACCATTTTCCATATTTAGAATATTTTCAACGGCACTAGATTCAAATAGACATAAAAAAACTATATCACATTTTTCTAGTAGCTCTTTTGGAGAGTTTACTATTTTATATCCTAGGTCTTCAATTTTTGATTTGGTTCTATTATAAACAATTAGTTGTTCATTCATATCTGTTAGTCTTGAAGCAATCGCTTTTCCTAAGTTGCCTAATCCAATAAATCCAATAGCCATAGTAATCCTTTTATTTTTTTTAATTATAGTTAAATATTATAAAAAATAAATGAGACAGTTTTAGTAAAGTTTTTAATTATGAATCAAATGTTGCTCCATATGTTCTTATACTTCTTTCATTGAAAGCATGAATCATATCAACTGTAAGGTTCTGATTAGACATAATAAATACAGCTTCTGGATTGTAGTGTTTGTATGCTTTTATTGCCAACGAGACATAATTTTTATTTGTTAATCTTTTCAAATCATCATCTGTAGTATCCAAAATATGTAATCTTATGTCTCTTTGTGAAATCATATCTTTAACTTTATTTAAAAGTTTTTTTCCAAATACTTTTTTTTGTGATCGACCTATCCAAAGTAGGTCAAATTTTGTTTTTTTGTTTAACGCTAAACAAGGAATAATCGGTGCTATCCCTCCTCCTGTAACTACTATTAAGATATGATTATATCTTGAAGATTGATACATAAATCCATGAAATCTATCTTTTTTGATGGTACATTCATTTAATAAAAAATTACCATTATTTGTTTCGTTTATAATCTTTGTTGTTCTATCTCCAGATGGAGTTATATATAAGGTACGATTTTTCATATCATCAAAATCATAGATTGAATCACCAAATGGATGAAATTGACCATTTGCAAGGGAGATTTTTGAGTAGGTACCAAAACTTGGAGCACCTTTTATTTGTATGGCTATTACATGTTCATTTTTATGTAATAGTTTTGGATATATTTTTTTTACACCAACCCATGGAGTGATTAACATTATTACAATAAATGTTAATAAAATAAAGTGGGGTTTCGTAACTATATCAGCTATTGCTAAACCATTTAAGCTATTTAATTTAAAATAATAAACAATCAATATAAAAATAGTTGTATAACCTAAATATCTATGAATATTTTCAAATATATCATGATGTTTTCTTCTAAAACCTGCAAAAGCAGTCAATATGATGATTAATAAAAAAATCAGTATCAAGATTAGAGAGTTTTTTAGAAGATTATTGGTATCTGTAAAGCTAAAGTGTAAATAAGTCCAAAAAAGAGTAGAGATAGCCATAAATCTATGTAAAAATCCGATTTTGTTTGCAAGTTGATCTAAAAGGTAGTTTTTGACAAGATTCCCTAGAGTATGAAATAAAAAATAGTTTACACTATAGTTTCTAGTTGCTACTGTTAAGAAAAGGCAAGATATAGCTAATAAACTGGTGATATCTGATTTGTCTTCTGCTAGATTAAATAAGATAAATCCTAATATATTTAATACTAAGGCTATAAGAAAATAGATAAAAAATGATTGCGCGGAATTGTAAACTTGCCTTATTATTCTATCTTCAATCTTAAAGTGGTATTGTTTAGGATTTTTTTTGAATTTTTCTATTTTTTTTTCAAAACTATAAAAGAGTTTATCTTCGATATCATTTTCCACTACTATCCTTTAGATTTAGTATTATAATAATATTAAAATCTTTATTAAAGTTAATTATAATATTGTATTATAACTAAGGTTTTTATTTATTTAAATAAAATCATTTTTATTTAATTTAAAATTTTTTATGGGCATAGATTATACTCTTTTCAGTTATTATTAAAATTTTCATTGACAAAATACCAGTATTATAGTTGATTATAAAATTATTTATTTTATTTAAACAGATTTTTTTACCATAATGTTACTTTTAAATGTTATAATTGAATTATTATTAATAGGCAAAAAAATTGAAAATTAAAGAAAAAATCATATTAAATTTATATAGTTTTTTAAAAAAGGGTGGATTAAAATTAAAATTCATCGGCTTTTCAGTAAGTATAATAATAATTACTGTCTTTATTTTAAGTACAATAATTATTAATATAATGGGTGATGCCATAGAAAAAAAAGCTTTTGAAGTGACAACAAGTTCTATAAACCATTTAGGGGATTTTTCAAAAATAGCTCTTTTGGAACGTAGTTATGAAAATCAAGTAAACCTAAGTGAGATTATAAAAGAATTAAATGATGCTAAAATAGATGGTTTTTTAGATATTTCAGTATATGAAAGAGAAAAAAAAGAACAATCTTACAAGTTTGTTTATCTTGCAGGGTTTAAACAATACAAACAAATAAAATATTTAGAAAACAAAGAATTAATTGATAAATTAGATAGTATCAAAAATAATAATTTATTAGTGGATGAGATTGAATATGAAGAGAATGGTAAAGATATTGAAGCCTATCGGTTTGTAAGACCAATTATTTATAAGTTTAAAGAACAAAATCTACTTTTAGGAGCTATTGTTTTACTTTATGATAAAGATGCAATAAATAAAGTTATTAATAAAACAATATTGACCACTATATTATTTACTATTATTATGGTATCGATACTTATTATAATAGTATATTTTGTTGGATTGAGATTGACTAAACCTATTTTATCTATCTCTGAAGCTGTAAATAGTGTTGCTAAAGGAAATCTTGATATTGATTTAAAAGTTGAATCGAAAGATGAAATAGGTGTATTAGTAAAAAGTTTTAATAGAATGATAAATGGTCTAAGAGAGCGGGAAAAAATGGAAAAATTTGTTTCTGATTCAACTATTGATATGATACAAAAAGATAGAAAAGCAGATTTGGTATTAGGTGGTGAATATAGAAAGTTGACTTTTTTATTCTCTGATATTAGAGGTTTTACAAAAATGAGTGAAACAAAAAAACCTGATGAAATTGTTGAAATAGTAAATTTTTATTTAAATTTACAAGCAGAAATAATAGAAAAAAATGATGGAGATATTGATAAGTTTGTCGGAGATGAGATTATGGCATCATTTTCTAGTGAAGATAGTATTCAAAAGGCTATTAATTGTGCAATACAAATACAAAAAGCGCTTAATATAGAAAATAAAAAAAGAGAAAGGTTGAAATTGTCAGTTTGCGAGGTAGGAATTGGTATAAATACAGGTGAAGTTATTGTAGGAAATATTGGTTCAAAAGATAGAATGGATTTTACTTCTATAGGTTCAAGTGTAAATTTAGCATCAAGATTATGCTCTTTGGCAAAAGAAAATGAGATTTTGGTAGAAGAAAATATTGCAAATGAGCTTAAAGATATTTTTAAAATTGAAGAAAAAGAGTTGATTACAGTAAAAGGTTTTAGTAAGCCTATTGAAGTTAGTCAAGTTATTTTTTAAGGTTTTTATTATGAAAAATTTATATTTTATTATTGTAGTAGTTGTTTTTTTCAGTGCTTGTACAAATATGAATAATCTTTCTACAACAGATAGAAATGTATACCAAAATGTATTAAGCCAAATTAACTATTATAAAAATTATGCAGGATATTGTTATAAAAAAGGGTATTATAAAGAGGCTTTAGAAACATATAAAAAAATAAATTTTTATGAAAATAGAGATTTTTATTCAAAAAAATATCTTGAGAAACTGGATTCTAAAGCAAAATATTTTTCTAAAATTGATTATAAAAAAGCTTTAAAATATTTGAAAAAAGATAAGATAAAAGCTTTGCATTTATTAAATAGAGTGATGATTAATAATCCTGATGAAAATAGTAAAAAGATTTTTAAAAAATTAAAAAACGAACCTAAGATAAGAGAGTTTTTGTCTAAAAAAGAGAATCTATTAAAAGAAGATTTAAAAAATGTTAATGGTTCTATTGAAAATATCATTCAGTTGAGAAATTCATATAATAACTTATATGCCTACGACAGTCAAAGTTTTTTGATAAGTGAGACAAAAGGAGTATTAGCAAATAGATATAATAGTTTATTGTTAGAAGCT
The DNA here is from genome assembly GCA_048571215.1 of Halarcobacter azotofixans (SeqCode). Taxonomy (GTDB): domain Bacteria; phylum Campylobacterota; class Campylobacteria; order Campylobacterales; family Arcobacteraceae; genus Halarcobacter; species Halarcobacter azotofixans. Next base: position 3,109,920 of record CP182352.1, on the reverse strand, counting down.
ATCAAATTATACAATCTAGGTAAATATGAAAAGGCAAAGAGATCACTACGTGCTTTATATAAAATTTATCCTAAAAATTCTATGGTAAATGGTTATTTAAAAGCAATTGATTTATCAAATGATATAAAAAGAGCAAAAACATTTATACGATATAAAAGATATAGTGAAGCAGCAAAAGTTGCAAGGGATGTATTAAGTAAATCTTCAAATAATGAAGAGGCTAAAAAGATTATTAGTATTTGTAAACAATTTGATGAAAATCAATCAATAGTTACCTTACAAAAAAAAGGTGTAAATTATTATAATCATCAAGATTTTGAAAATGCTAAAAATATATTTATAAAAATTTTACAGCAAGAACCCAAAAATAATTTTGCATTGACCTATTTAAAAAAGATAAGTCAACGATTAAAAACTATAAAAAGTTTACGTTAGAGCTTATAAAAGTATTGGGTGATTATTTAAATTTGAGTGGCACTTTTCACTTAATTTTATTATTTAGGCAAGTGGATCTTCCCCACTAGCCCAAGATGCTAAATATCTCTCTACAAGATGAAAATCTTCCCCTGTATGTTGAGTAAAAGTGATATATTGGTTTCTATTATCAATACCTAAGAGTTCATTTACAATTGACATATACCTCAAAGCTAACTCTCTTCTTTTTTCTATAGTTCTTCCCTCTCTAATATCTAAATTCATTAGACAAATATCATCTTTTGGATTTGCTCTGCCAATTGTTAGGTTGTATTTATCATATTCTCTAATAGAAATAGCGATATGATCAGTTCCTGTATCCATTATTTCGGAAAAGGTTTTTCTAATGATATTTACAAATTCATCTTTTGTCTGATTGTTAATTTTTTTATTAATTTCAAATTGTAAGTGTGGCATTTTTCAATCCTTTTTTTATATTATTATATAATTTTTTGAAAAGTTTATTAAATCAATTGGAACTTTTTTTATAAATTGAGATAAATATACCACCAAGAATCATACTTGTTGAGATTATAAGAGTTGGGGTGAGTTTCTCATCTAGTAAGATTATACTTAATACTATTGCAAGTACAGGAACTATTAGTTGAATAACACTTGCAGTGATAATTTCCATATTTCTTAAAATCAAATACCAAAGTACATAACCAATAGCAGAAGTTACACTTCCCGATAAAAAGGCTAAAAAAACTCCTTGAAAACTCATATGTATATTATTTGCAAATAATATAAAAAATAAAACTAAATAAGGAATTGTTTTTGTAAAGTTTATTGTTGTATCTTTTAAGGCATTTGTTGATTTTTTACCAAGAATAGTATAAAAAGCCCAAGCTATACCAGAGATAATCATTAAAAATACATGAAAAAGTGACAAAGAAAAGTTTTCACTTGGATAAAGTAGATAAACAAGTCCAGAAAAAGCTATAACTATTCCAAGAGCTTTTTTCAAAGTTAGTGTCTCTTTTTTTATTATGGCAATTATTATCATGGTTAATTGAACCACAGCAAATAATATCAAAGTCCCAATCCCTGCTTCCATATTTAAATAGGAGTAAGAAAAAGCGATTGCATACAAAAAGAGCATAAAGGAACTAAGCCAATTGCCTTTAGGTTTTACCTCTAATTTAAAGTTTTTATTTACAAAAAATAAAATAAGTATTAAAGTAAGAGCACCAAAAAAAAGTCTAAAAAAAGTAAAAGAGAAGGCATCAATATTAAAATCAACCAATGCAGCTCTACAAAAAACAGAGTTTGCTGATAGGAAAATAAGTGTAACAACTGTTAGAATAAAAAGTTGTATAGGATTTGACTTTTTTTCTAACATTATTATTTAGTGCTTAAAGCTTGGGTTATTATTAAAAAATTCTTCAACTTTGTCTGTATGGGCATATATCTTGCCACTTCTTTTTAAGTAAGAGTTTACAATATGGTAACCATGATTAAGTGCAGCTGCTATAGAGCCACCTGTATTAAAGGCTATGTCTCCTGCTACATACATATTTTCTATATTTGTTCTATAGTGTTCATCATATATAGGTTTACCATCACTGTTCAATTCAATTCCAACTTTATTAAGAAAATCAATTGGAGTTGTTCCCCCAATTGCGAAAATAATTCTATCATAAATTGTGTAATATCCATCATTAAAAGTAACTTTTACTTTTCCGTGTTCATTTTCAAGTGATAAAATATCTGTATTTAGTCGAAGTCTTAACTTCTCTTGACCATCATAAGATTTTAAGATCTCTTCGTTTTCTGGATTAAGTCTTGAAAACTTATCTTTTCTATAAACTAAAGTGACTGTATTGTTTTCATCTGCTAATTCATAGGCATATTCAGCTGCACTATTTCCACCACCTACTACAAGTATTTTTTCCCCCTCATGACATTTATCTAGATTGAAATTAACATACTCTTTGATTGAAGGTGGTATTTTGTATTTTGGTTTATTTGGTTTACCCATTTTTCCTATGGTTATAACAACAGCCTTTGCCTTAAAACTTTGAGATGCAGTTGTGATTAGAAATAGATTTTCTTCTTCATTTCTAATTATATTTTCAACCTCTGTATTAAAAGCTGTATCAATTTTTTCTTCATCAAGTAATTGGTCAAAAAAGTCTAATGTGGTTTCTTTTGTGCCATCCATAAAAGGGATATTACCTTCTATATTTATACTTTGTCCTTTCCAATCCTTGTCAACTCGCTTATTATCTTTATAAAATTTTCTTATAGTACTGGAGTGATTATCTGCTTTTTCAATTAATAAGATATTCTCAACTCCATGAACGGCAGCTTCGATTGCTGTTCCTATACCTCCTGGTCCTCCACCAATAATTGCTATATCATATACACTTGTCATGTTCACTCCATAATAAAAAATTATAAATCTATTGTACTATAATAGACTCTTATAAATAGCTTTAGTTGTAATTGTAATATTTTTAGTAAAAATTTGATAAAATAACTACTTTATCACAAAATACAAAGGTTTAAATATAATGAAATATGGTGAAAAAGAGATAGTTGAATTTGATATTAATAGTGAAGATAATTTCTGGCCAAATAAACATGAAAAAAATTACACAATAAATATTGAACTACCAGAGTTTATGGCAAAATGTCCTAGAAGTGGATATCCTGATTTTGCTACTATTAAACTAGAATATATACCTAATAAATTAGTAATTGAATTAAAAGCATTGAAAATCTATATAAATACATTTATGTTCAGAGAAGTTTCCCATGAAAACTCTGCAAATGAGATATTTGACACTTTATATGAAAAACTACAACCTAAATATATGAAGGTTATTGCAGATTTTAAACCCCGTGGAAATGTTCATACAGTTATAGAAATAGATAGTTCAAAAATGTAAAAGAGAAATCCCTTGGAGAGATTGGTTACTACTACTCAAGCTGCACAAATATTAGGACTATCCTTACAAGGGGTACACTACAGAATAAAAAACAATCAATTAAAATCAATTAAAAAGTCTGGGAAAACTTATGTTTATATAAGTGAACATGTTGAAGATAAAACACAATCCAATAAAAATGTTGAAGTTACACCTGTGGAAGTGGATACTTTTAAAGATGTAATAAAAGGGAAAGATGAGCAAATAGAACTTTTAAAATCTTCAATAAAATGGATGAAAAAACAATATATCTCTGAGATAAAAAGACTAGAAAAAAACCAAAAAAGAATTATTGGAGTTTTTAACAGAGAGATTGATTTACTTCAAAGTGCATTTAATGAAATGAGATCAATATACAAACCCCAAATAGAACAAAAAAATCAAAAGACAGAAGATAGTTTTAAAGAAAAACCAGAAGATAAATATCTTTCTATACATGATTTGACTGTTTATTTAAAAAGCAAAAATAAAACAGAAAAAGATATAAAACTTATAATTTTAAAAGCAATACAAAAAAGAGACCCACGATTTATTTATAATAAAAAAGAGAAAAAACTATTGATTTTAAATGAAGATTTTTCAGATTTGATTTAAAAAGTAAAGCCTTTAAAAAGCTTTACTTTAAAAAATCCAACCCACTTGAACTAACAGTTTAGAACCATAGTTTGGTTCACTTGTTATATCTTTACTATTAACTTTCCAAGCCATATAAGAGTTTAGGAAAAACTCTTTATATGAAGCATAATATGAAACACCTACATCTTGTAAATTTCTATCTTCTAAATCTACATTTGTATTATTTGCCATATATGCTCTGGCTCTATCATAAAAGATTCCAACACTATGAGAATAATTATTGAAAGTTGGTATTAAATATTTTGCCTCTACAGTTGCAATATATCCATTTTCTGCACTTACTTCACTTGTTGGATATACTTTTACTCCTTGGCTTCCTCCTATTGACAAGTCTTCACTTCCATCTAGGTTTTTATTTGAAAAAGAGTGTTGGTATTTAAATGTACCTTCTAATGATAATCTTGGAGTAATACCTATAGATTTAAATGCTTCTAGGTTGAACTTTTTATAAGTCCCATTTGTATCTGCTCCCGCTTTATCATCTGCTAAATCACTATCATTTTTAAATGTTAAGTTACCATAAGTTAAAGATACAGACAATGATGTTTCTGTTGAAATATAATTAACAACTGACGAATCTGTATAATCCAAAGATAATCTTCCTACATTTATCTCTTTTTTACTACTTGTATCTGTTGATCTTATCTCATCTTTTATATCTTTATTATCAAAGTCAAATCTTACATAAAGGTTTTTATCTCTTTGTCTAATAATTGGATAAGAGAGGTTTACATTTATATCTTTTAAGTAACCTCTTGCATTTAACTCTTCAAACTCTTCACTTAATTCATATCCTGTATATGAGTAAGCAATTCCACCTTTTAATCCATTTGGATGAAGAATTGTTTCATATGAACTATCTATATATTTTAGGTCACTATCTTCACTTAACAATCCCACAAATGAAAGTTTATCACCTATTTTAAATGGAGAATTTACTGTTAATCCACCCATTACTCTATTATGTCCCGTATATCTACTTCCATAGTTATCTGCTATTATATAACCGTTATAATTTGACAAAGGAGATGTCTCTATATCAAAGTCACTACTTCCTACTTCACTTCCTGCTTTTACATCTGCTTTAGATACAAATACCCCTGAAAGATCATTTGCTATTAACATACTTCGCTCTAGTGCAGATGTTGAAATTACGGTATCTTTTTTTGCTTCATCAAAGATATTTTGGATTATACTATCTTTAACTCTTGATTTATTTTCAAGATTAAATTTACCAAATTCACCTTCAATAACAATTATTTTTAAAATACCATCTTTCATATCTTGTACTGGAATATATGCTCTTGCAAGAAAGTAACCTTTAGTTCTATAAAGTTTAGTAATAATATGTGCAACTTCTTGCATATCATAAAATGATAACTTCTTATTTTTATACTGTTTGATTAAATCTAATAACTCTGCTTCTAAGATTTTTGTATTACCTTGTATATTAAAATCATTTACTAAAACTTTTCTGCCAGATTTATTATCTTTCATAGGAGGTATTATTTTTTTTACTCCATTTACTTCAATTAAACCTTTTTCATTTTTCTTGATATTTTTAGGTAGTTGAAGGTCTTTAGAGATAGTTCCAGCATTTGGAACATTCACTGCAAAAAGCAGTGATGAACTAAGAAAAGATATTGTTATTAGTTTGTTTAAAAGTTTCATTTATTTTTCCTTATTTATTTTCATTTACATAAAATTCTTGTTCAACACCAGACGGTAGATTAATAGCATTATTAACTAAAGTAATCATAGAGTTATCACTTAGTCTAATTCTAACATCAGAAGAACCAGTTTGTTCTTTTATTTGTGACAGTGGAACTAATATTTTATTATTGTTTGTTTCTACTGCTGTTACATTACTTCTATTTTGTTGTGGCACTATAAATTGTGATGATATTGAAGTCATAGGGTTTATTATATTATTTGCTAGTGTTTGATTTATAACTGCTGTTTGGTTCTGGATTGGTGCAATAACCTTATTTATTGGTTCATTTTTTGCTAAAACTGTTAATTCTCCTTTAGTAAATGAAACATCATAGTTAGTATTTGCTAAATTACCTTGAGTTATATCATAAATTCCGACTTCACTTGTACTTGTTGCATCTGTACTTAAACTTCCACTTAATGTATCTTCATTTATCAAGCCTGTTGCTACATAAGTTAAGTTTGGATTAGCATCTCCATATACTTTTGTTTGATTATCTGCTAATACTGTTATCGCTTTTGGTGTGATTGTTAATTTTCCATCATTAAAGGTAACTGTATAGTTATCATTCGCTACATCACTTAAGTTTGAAGTTGAAATGACATAATTATTCCCTACTCCACTTGTACTTGTTGCACTTGTACTTAAACTTCCATCTACTAATGAGCTTAAAGTATCACTTCCTACTAAAGAAGAACCTGTTGCCAATGAGTATGTTAAGTTTGGATTAGCATCTCCATATACTTTTGTTTGATTATCTGCTAATACTGTTATCGCTTTTGGTGTGATTGTTAATTTTCCATCATTAAAGGTAACTGTATAGTTATCATTCGCTACATCACTTAAGTTTGAAGTTGAAATGACATAATTATTCCCTACTCCACTTGTACTTGTTGCACTTGTACTTAAACTTCCATCTACTAATGAGCTTAAAGTATCACTTCCTACTAAAGAAGAACCTGTTGCCAATGAGTATGTTAAGTTTGGATTAGCATCTCCATATACTTTTGTTTGATTATCTGCTAATACTGTTATCGCTTTTGGTGTGATTGTTAATTTTCCATCATTAAAGGTAACTGTATAGTTATCATTCGCTACATCACTTAAGTTTGAAGTTGAAATGACATAATTATTCCCTACTCCACTTGTACTTGTTGCACTTGTACTTAAACTTCCATCTACTAATGAGCTTAAAGTATCACTTCCTACTAAAGAAGAACCTGTTGCCAATGAGTATGTTAAGTTTGGATTAGCATCTCCATATACTTTTGTTTGATTATCTGCTAATACTGTTATCGCTTTTGGTGTGATTGTTAATTTTCCATCATTAAAGGTAACTGTATAGTTATCATTCGCTACATCACTTAAGTTTGAAGTTGAAATGACATAATTATTCCCTACTCCACTTGTACTTGTTGCACTTGTACTTAAACTTCCATCTACTAATGAGCTTAAAGTATCACTTCCTACTAAAGAAGAACCTGTTGCCAATGAGTATGTTAAGTTTGGATTAGCATCTCCATATACTTTTGTTTGATTATCTGCTAATACTGTTATCGCTTTTGGTGTGATTGTTAATTTTCCATCATTAAAGGTAACTGTATAGTTATCATTCGCTACATCACTTAAGTTTGAAGTTGAAATGACATAATTATTCCCTACTCCACTTGTACTTGTTGCACTTGTACTTAAACTTCCATCTACTAATGAGCTTAAAGTATCACTTCCTACTAAAGAAGAACCTGTTGCCAATGAGTATGTTAAGTTTGGATTAGCATCTCCATATACTTTTGTTTGATTATCTGCTAATACTGTTATCGCTTTTGGTGTGATTGTTAATTTTCCATCATTAAAGGTAACTGTATAGTTATCATTCGCTACATCACTTAAGTTTGAAGTTGAAATGACATAATTATTCCCTACTCCACTTGTACTTGTTGCACTTGTACTTAAACTTCCATCTACTAATGAGCTTAAAGTATCACTTCCTACTAAAGAAGAACCTGTTGCCAATGAGTATGTTAAGTTTGGATTAGCATCTCCATATACTTTTGTTTGATTATCTGCTAATACTGTTATCGCTTTTGGTGTGATTGTTAATTTTCCATCATTAAAGGTAACTGTATAGTTATCATTCGCTACATCACTTAAGTTTGAAGTTGAAATGACATAATTATTCCCTACTCCACTTGTACTTGTTGCACTTGTACTTAAACTTCCATCTACTAATGAGCTTAAAGTATCACTTCCTACTAAAGAAGAACCTGTTGCCAATGAGTATGTTAAGTTTGGATTAGCATCTCCATATACTTTTGTTTGATTATCTGCTAATACTGTTATCGCTTTTGGTGTGATTGTTAATTTTCCATCATTAAAGGTAACTGTATAGTTATCATTCGCTACATCACTTAAGTTTGAAGTTGAAATGACATAATTATTCCCTACTCCACTTGTACTTGTTGCACTTGTACTTAAACTTCCATCTACTAATGAGCTTAAAGTATCACTTCCTACTAAAGAAGAACCTGTTGCCAATGAGTATGTTAAGTTTGGATTAGCATCTCCATATACTTTTGTTTGATTATCTGCTAATACTGTTATCGCTTTTGGTGTGATTGTTAATTTTCCATCATTAAAGGTAACTGTATAGTTATCATTCGCTACATCACTTAAGTTTGAAGTTGAAATGACATAATTATTCCCTACTCCACTTGTACTTGTTGCACTTGTACTTAAACTTCCATCTACTAATGAGCTTAAAGTATCACTTCCTACTAAAGAAGAACCTGTTGCCAATGAGTATGTTAAGTTTGGATTAGCATCTCCATATACTTTTGTTTGATTATCTGCTAATACTGTTATCGCTTTTGGTGTGATTGTTAATTTTCCATCATTAAAGGTAACTGTATAGTTATCATTCGCTACATCACTTAAGTTTGAAGTTGAAATGACATAATTATTCCCTACTCCACTTGTACTTGTTGCACTTGTACTTAAACTTCCATCTACTAATGAGCTTAAAGTATCACTTCCTACTAAAGAAGAACCTGTTGCCAATGAGTATGTTAAGTTTGGATTAGCATCTCCATATACTTTTGTTTGATTATCTGCTAATACTGTTATCGCTTTTGGTGTGATTGTTAATTTTCCATCATTAAAGGTAACTGTATAGTTATCATTCGCTACATCACTTAAGTTTGAAGTTGAAATGACATAATTATTCCCTACTCCACTTGTACTTGTTGCACTTGTACTTAAACTTCCATCTACTAATGAGCTTAAAGTATCACTTCCTACTAAAGAAGAACCTGTTGCCAATGAGTATGTTAAGTTTGGATTAGCATCTCCATATACTTTTGTTTGATTATCTGCTAATACTGTTATCGCTTTTGGTGTGATTGTTAATTTTCCATCATTAAAGGTAACTGTATAGTTATCATTCGCTACATCACTTAAGTTTGAAGTTGAAATGACATAATTATTCCCTACTCCACTTGTACTTGTTGCACTTGTACTTAAACTTCCATCTACTAATGAGCTTAAAGTATCACTTCCTACTAAAGAAGAACCTGTTGCCAATGAGTATGTTAAGTTTGGATTAGCATCTCCATATACTTTTGTTTGATTATCTGCTAATACTGTTATCGCTTTTGGTGTGATTGTTAATTTTCCATCATTAAAGGTAACTGTATAGTTATCATTCGCTACATCACTTAAGTTTGAAGTTGAAATGACATAATTATTCCCTACTCCACTTGTACTTGTTGCACTTGTACTTAAACTTCCATCTACTAATGAGCTTAAAGTATCACTTCCTACTAAAGAAGAACCTGTTGCCAATGAGTATGTTAAGTTTGGATTAGCATCTCCATATACTTTTGTTTGATTATCTGCTAATACTGTTATCGCTTTTGGTGTGATTGTTAATTTTCCATCATTAAAGGTAACTGTATAGTTATCATTCGCTACATCACTTAAGTTTGAAGTTGAAATGACATAATTATTCCCTACTCCACTTGTACTTGTTGCACTTGTACTTAAACTTCCATCTACTAATGAGCTTAAAGTATCACTTCCTACTAAAGAAGAACCTGTTGCCAATGAGTATGTTAAGTTTGGATTAGCATCTCCATATACTTTTGTTTGATTATCTGCTAATACTGTTATCGCTTTTGGTGTGATTGTTAATTTTCCATCATTAAAGGTAACTGTATAGTTATCATTCGCTACATCACTTAAGTTTGAAGTTGAAATGACATAATTATTCCCTACTCCACTTGTACTTGTTGCACTTGTACTTAAACTTCCATCTACTAATGAGCTTAAAGTATCACTTCCTACTAAAGAAGAACCTGTTGCCAATGAGTATGTTAAGTTTGGATTAGCATCTCCATATACTTTTGTTTGATTATCTGCTAATACTGTTATCGCTTTTGGTGTGATTGTTAATTTTCCATCATTAAAGGTAACTGTATAGTTATCATTCGCTACATCACTTAAGTTTGAAGTTGAAATGACATAATTATTCCCTACTCCACTTGTACTTGTTGCACTTGTACTTAAACTTCCATCTACTAATGAGCTTAAAGTATCACTTCCTACTAAAGAAGAACCTGTTGCCAATGAGTATGTTAAGTTTGGATTAGCATCTCCATATACTTTTGTTTGATTATCTGCTAATACTGTTATCGCTTTTGGTGTGATTGTTAATTTTCCAGCTGTATTTCCACTTTCTTTAATAGTCAAGAAATCACTATCTGAAGCAACTTTAATATTGTTATATGTTCCTGCATTTTTATATTCAGATACATCACTCCCTGATACTTGGAATTTATAATCACCATCTAAAAATGAATAACTTTCTCCAAAGATTGAACTTGTTGTATAAAGATTACTTAAACTTTGTGTTCCATTATAAGTTCTTGTTTTATCACTTAAAGTATAATTTAAAGCTAATGGAGCAATAGCCCAAACATATTTATTATTTACACTATCATATTTTAAAATAGGAATTGAAGAAGTTACACTACTATCTACAACTATATCCCAAGAAGCATCTTTGAATATTTGTCCATAACTCATTTGAGCTGTTGTTAAACCTGTTGCAGTTTGATTGTTCTTATTAGTTCCTATACCATTTGTTTGACCTGATTTTTGTGTATCCCAGTATGAATTAGTTGTTCTTGCATCACTCCATCCAATCAAACCTCCAATCGAACCCTCTGTACCATGCACACTACCTATTGAATAACTATTTTCAACTATAGCATCTTCTTCATTAGAACCTAGCAAACCTCCAACTCCATCTTGTGCATTTACAGAACCTGTAGCATAAGAGTTTTTTATAGAAGCTCCATTATGGTTCCATCCAACAAGCCCTCCTGTTCGATTAGTGCTACCCTCTCCTATTACATTTGCAGAGGAATAAGAATAATTAATTTCTGAGTAAACGCCATAGTTATAACCTAGTAAACCTCCAAGGTTTTCTCCTCTTCCCGAAACAGAACCAGAAGTATAAGAGTTAAAGATAGTTGAAGCTTCACCATTAGACTCATTATATCCAACCAATCCTCCTACATTATTTTTTCCTTTAATCTCAACCTTTGTAAGCCCAATATTTTTAATAGTTGAATTTTTTGTATATCCAAAAAGACCTACATAATTTTGATTAGGTCTATTTATATATAAAGAATCAATAGTATGTCCAAGACCATCAAAGCCTCCTGTAAACATATTTGAATCATCTCCAATAGGATTAAAACCTCTACTACTCCACATACTACCTGTATATGTAATATTTTTTGCTAAAGTATAGTTTGCAGTTAAATCCATAGCCATAAGTTGAAGTTGGTGGTCATTTGTAATATTTGTAGAGTATTCCATTCTTAAAAATGGTCTTGTTTCTCCATCTATCATAAACCAAGTATTTGTAAAATCAAAATCTTTGTAAGTTGATTTAGTGAAAGCATCTATTGTATCTGTTGAACTATGTATTCCAGTTCCACCACCAGAAGAATTAGTTTGTCCTGTTGTGTCTATGTCCCAAAAAGAGTTTGTTATTGTTCCATAATTCTCCCCAACCAATCCTCCTACATAACTTCCACTTTCAGAAGAAACAGAACCAGAGGTATAAGAGTTAGAGATAGTTGAATAACCATTATATCCAACCAATCCTCCTACATAATAATTTCCAGAAACAGAACCAGAGGTATAAGAGTTAGAGATACTTGAATTATCATAATTATATCCAATCAATCCTCCTACATAATAATTTCCAGAAACAGAACCAGAGGCATAAGAGTTAGAGATACTTAAATTATCATTATATCCAACCAATCCTCCTACAAAACTTCCACTTTCAGAAGAAACAGAACCAGAGGCATAAGAGTTAGAGATGGTTGAAGTATCATTATATCCAACCAATCCTCCTACATAATAATATCCAGAAACAGAACCAGAGGCATATGAGTTAGAAATACTTGAATTATCATAATTACATCCAATCAATCCTCCTACATAATAATCTCCAGAAACAGAACCAGAGGCATAAGAGTTAGAGATAGTTGAATCATCATTATATCCAACCAATCCTCCTACAGAATCTCTACTCCCAGTAACAGAACCAGAGGCATAAGAGTTAGAGATAGTTGAATAACCATTATATCCAACCAATCCTCCTACATAATAATTTCCAGTTATATCAATATTTGTAAGCCCAATATTTTTAATAGTTGAATTTTGTGTATATCCAAAAAGACCTACATAATTTTGATTAGGTCTATTTATATATAAAGAATCAATAGTATGTCCAAGACCATCAAAACTTCCTGTGAATTCTAAATTATTTCCAATAGGATTAAATCCTTTTCCACTATCCCAATTTTTAGTAACACTAGCATCAATATTAGAACCAAGTTCATATTTACCGTTTAATGCTTGATTTATCCATTGAAGTTGGTATACATTGTTTACTATTACTTTTCCATTTGTATCAAAGATAACTTTGTTAGAAGTATTAGCTGCTTGGAAATATACTCCACCATTTGTGTTATTTGTATTCTCTATTGTTGCATTTACATATATTTCATCATCAGCTTTTAAAGTAAGTTTTTTGTTTGTACTCCAAGTAATACCACTGTTTACAGTAATATCTCCATCTCCTGCACTTTCACCAGATGAAGTATTAACAGAACTCGCTCCTGCACTTGTAGTTTCAATAGTAACATCACCACTTCCTAAAGCAGTTTCAATAGTACTAGCTAAACTATCATCAATAGTAATATCAACAGGGTCAATTAGCCATTCTCCAGCTTTAATAATAGCATCGTCTAATATCTTAAAATCTTTTCCAGAAGTTTCCACAAATCCATCAGTAGCACTTATAGTTCCACCAACTTCTGCTTTTCCACCATGGGCAAAGAGTTCTACTTTACCAGTAACATCATCTATAGAGTTAGCTTCAATAACACCTGTGTTGTTTACAACTCCTTTTAGTAATTCATCAACTGCATTGGTTGTTAGATATACTTCCCCACCATCTGCTATGATAGTTCCTGAGTTTTTAACTAAAGCATCTAATACTCCCTTGTCAACTGTTAGGTTTACTAATGAGTTCCCATTTAGATTTATACTATACTCTTTTGCACCAACTAAATGAACATTTCCTTTTACTGCTTTTATAACTCCACTATTTTGTACCTCATTTGAAGCAAATACTACATATCCAGAGTTATTAATATCTATTGTTCCTTGGTTTATAATAGAACTTGTAGAATCTCCTTTAAAGTTATAGTTTCCTTTTTGAAAGTCTAAATCAGAGATGTTTTTAGTTGTTGCTAATAATCCTGAAGTATTTATTGAAGCATTTTTACCAAACAGAACTCCATTTGAATTTAATATCCAAACTTGACCATTGGCATTAAGTGCTCCATTGATAACACTTCTTTCATTACCAACTACTCTATTTAGAGTAATTGAGTTTACATTTGGTTGATTGAAATTTACTGTTTCATTTTTATCAATACTAAATTTATTCCAATTTATACTAGCCTTTTGGCTACTTTGATTAATATTAGTTACACTACCACTTTGATTAATTGTTGCTGACCCACTTGTTACAACTCCTCCACTTGGAGCAGAAAAAAGTGAAGTAGTTGTGAGTAAGGCACTTACTACTAAACTTATTTTTCCACCTTTTAGTATTCTAAAGGCATTTTTATATTTATAGTTACTATTCATTTGAAGATTCCAATTTTTTGATATAGATTACATTACTATTATCATATATCATCAGTATTAGAATGGTGTTAGAAAATGTTTTTTTATTAATCTTTTAGGATATATCCTATATTTACACTGTTCTCAATTATTAGATTCGGTAGTTTTTTTCTTATTCGATAAACTAATTCTCTTAAAGAGTTTGATCTTGAATACAAATCTTCATTCCAAAGGGATTGAACCAAATGTTCATGGGAGATATGATTATTTTTGTTTTTAAGTAGAAGTTCAAAGCAGTGCAATTCTTTTTGCGTTAGTTTGATTAACTTATTATTTTCTTGAATAGTTTTACTATTTGGATTAAATTCATAATTAGCTATTTTTATATTACAAGGTTCTTTTTTTTGTGGAAGATTGATTTCACATATCATAAGTATCGCTTCTAAATCCTCTTTTGATATAGGTTTGATTAAATATCCATTTGGTTTTGATTCTTTTGCCAATTGAATTGTTTGACTATCTTTAAAAGAAGTGACAAAAACAATTTTTACATTTTTATCTAATAATCTCAATCTTGATGCTATTTGAGTTCCATCTAAAGCACCTTGAACTTGTATGTCCATTAAAACTAAATCTACTTGTTCTTTTTCAAAAAACTCAAAAAAACCTTCGAAACTGTTAAATGAGGCTATTACTTTGTGACCATTTGATTCCAAAGATGACTTTAAAAACATCATCACGATAGCTTCATCTTCTAAAATAACTATATTCATTTTACTCTCTATTTATTATTTTATAGGATTGTATATTTTTAAAACTTAAAATAACTAAAACACTTTTCGCTATTATTATGCTTAGAGATTTATAAAGGGATAACTTGAAACTACATTTTTTATTTATAATATTTTTTCTAAATACATTCTCACTCTTTGCTAAAGATATCAATATAGAAAAAAAAGAGTTACCATATATTGGCAAAAGTATTCAATATTTTGAGGATGTAGATTCAACTTATGATATAGATAGTATTAGATTATTAAAAGATTCTGAGTTTACACAATACAATAGAAAAGCTTTTCTTAGTTTTTTTACAAACTCAACATATTGGTTACAATTTAACCTTATAAACAATACTCAGAATAGTTTAAAAAGATATTTTGTATTTGATGCTCCTTGGATAGATAGCATAAATATTTATATTTATGATAAAGATGAAAAACTTACTAAATATCAACTAGGTACATTATTGCCCTTTAAAGAACGTTCTATGCAAATCAATCTTTTAAATCAAGTTCATGAGTTTTCAAATGGTAAACATAAAGTTTATTTACAAATCAAAACTCGTGATCCATTTATCATTCCCTTATCAATTATGAGTGAAAAAGGATTATATGAAAAAATCATAGAAAAAAATTTAGTTGAAATTAGTACCTATAGTGTTGTTACAGCTCTTTTAATTTTTAATCTTTTGATTTTTATTATCACTAGATACAGTAGTTACTTTTTTTATTGTTTATATTTGATGAGTTATTTGGTGATGAGTTTAGGATATGAAAGTTACACCTTCAAATACCTTTATTTTGATTATCCAAATTTTCAAAACTGGATGCAATCTATCCCTATAACTTTGTATTTGTTATGTAGTTTACTTTTTGCAAAATACTTTTTAGAACTAAAAGAGAAACTTCCTAAATTAAATAAACTTACCAATAATATTTTAAAACTACATATTTTGATAATTATAATAACAATTGTATTAGGGTATGAAGCCAATATTTTTTATGCAAATGTTATCACTCCACTTTTTAGTATTTATATATTTTTCCTAGGAGTATATTCATATATAAAAGGAAATAAAAAAGCTCTATTTTTTATATTAGCAACTATATTTGGATCTACTGGTGCATTTTTTACAATGGTAGTTGCAAATCTTCCTCTTATACCTTATGATTGGTATTTGTTTAAAGGTGTAGATATTGGTATGATGATTGATTCTATTTTATTTTCAATTGCACTAGCATATAGATATACCTCACTTAATCTTATTTTAGAAAAAACAAAAAATGAAGTTCTTGAACTTAATGAAAATTTAGAGAAACAAGTAGAGGTACGAACTCTAGATTTATCAAAAGAAATAAAAAACAAATCTATACTTTTAAAAGAGTTATCACATCGTATTAAAAACAATCTTCAAATCATAAGTGCCCTACTTTCAATGGATAAAGAAAAAATTGAAACTATAAAAGACAAAGCTATTTTAGAAAAAAATATTAAAAGAATAAAATCAATCTCTATTTTGTATGAGAATTTTTTAGAAAGTGATGATGTTTATGAATTTGATTTAAAAAACTATCTTCAACAAATAATCTTTGAATCAAAAAAAAGTTTTAGTTCTTTTGATATAGAGTTTAATCTAAAACTAGAAAAAATTCTACTTGACCAAACTTATCTTATACCTATTGGTTTAGTTATCAATGAACTTATAACAAATAGTATAAAATATGCATTTGAGAATCAAAATGGGCAAATAGATATAAAAGCATATAAAGAAAAAAACCATCTAATTTTAGTTTATAAAGACAATGGTATTGGTATAGATAGCACAAAGATAAAAAAAGGTTTTGGTTTTGGATTGATAAACTCGCTAATTGAGTTTCAACTAAATGGCAAAGTTGAATGTAAAAATAATCTAGGCTTAGAGTATATTATGAGTATTCCAAATAATGATTAAATATATGGGCTTTGTTAGATTGAATTAGAGTGCTATTAGCACTCTTCTCCAGATACCCAAACACACCAAAAGAAGAGGTGCCTTGCTATGTTCCCATCCTGGGGCGTTGTCTCTAAAAATGATTGTAAGGGTCTAAAGAAGAGCATAAAAAGTACCTAGATACTCTTTGTGCTTTTCTTTTAGGGGTGTAATTATATCTTTAGAAAGCTTAAATTTCATGTAAATATTTTTAAAGGCTATTTATTATAAAAATTATGCCATAATTTGATAGTTTTTAAAAGGTTTTTTTTGATAAAAGTTTTTTCCATATGCACTATTTAACTCTATTTTTTTCAAGTTTTATCTCAGCTACACTTTTTCCTATGGGAAGTGAAGCTTTACTAATCTATGATATAAATCAAGGATACAATATCTATTTTCTTTTATTTTTTGCTACCTTAGGGAATAGTTTAGGCTCAATAGTAAACTATTATTTTGGTTTAAAAGGGGAAGAGTATTTAGTAGAAAAAAAAGTTTTAAATGAAAAAAGAATTTTAAAGTATAAAAATATCTTTGATAGGTTTGGCGGATTTGCTTTACTTTTGTCTTGGGCTCCAATTATTGGGGATCCTATCACTTTTATAGCGGGTATTTTAAAATATGATTTTAAGAGGTTTTTATTTTTGGTTGTATTAGCAAAATTTGCTAGATATTTATTTTTAAGCCTTACAACATTATATATTATAAGTTAAAGCACATACTCTAAAAATTTTCTAATCTCTTTTTTTGTTTTTTTACAATCATTATAAAATAAAAAGATAATAAAAAATCCAGTATATGAATTCAATAAAATCTTTGATAAGTTTTTTGGATTCTCTTTTTTAATTCCATATTTTATTAAAGATAAGAATAGAGATAAATGATCTTTATATAGTCTTTTTTTAAATCTTTTGTAGGAATCATCAACCCTATAGTGACAAATACCCATAAAAATATTTAAAATCTTTCTATGGTTTAAAAACTCTTCATCATATAAAGATGTAAAACTACAATATATCTTATCTTTTGCATTTTGAAAAGAGGCGATTTTTTTAGAGCTTATTTGTTTGTACTCTTCATATAAAGCTTGGCTTAGTTCTAAAACTATATCCTCTTTATCTAAAAAGTATTCATAGATAGTTCCTTTGCCTATATTTGCCTCTTTTGCAAGTTGAGATATAGTCAAATCTTTTATAGAGTTTGATGTCAAAATATTTATGCACGATAGTGCTATGCACCGCCGTTTTATTCTTTTATTAATTATGTTCGCCATTATCTTTAGTTGTTCTTGTTGTTTTTGCAGCTTTTTGTGCAGATTCAATATTCAAAATAGGATTTTTTGAAACAAAGCTTGGAGTCTCTTTGTTAGTCATTGTATATTTTGCACCAAGAGCTAAATTAAACACTTTTGTACTCATTTAGGTTTTGACTCCAAAGAAAAATATCTAAGGTTATAACTATAAGAAAAGTTTTCAATCTTATTCCTTTTATCTTGCAAGAAAGATAACATAGAAGAACTTAAAACTATCTTGCAAGAAAGATATTTTCTTTTTATTAAATTTGTGTTAAGATTCGCCTATGGAAAAAAAACATATAGAACATTTCTTTGAAAATGCAGGCAATATTGATAAATATGAGATATTTAATATCACATTACCAATAACATTGATACATAAAAAGCTTTTTAATTTAAATGAGCAGTTATTAAAAGAAAAGTATGATTTAATACATTCTGATTTAGATGTCTTAGCAGCTTTGTATTTTAATGGTAAGGTTTTATCCCCAACAGAACTTTATGATAGGATTGTATTCTCCTCAGGAGGTATGACAAAGATTTTAAAAAAACTTCAAGGATTAGAATATATTTCAAGGATTGCTAGCCCTGATGATAAAAGAAGTACCCTAGTGCAACTTGAACCAAAAGGGGAAGAGCTACTTATATCTTGCTTGGATGAAATCGCCTCTTTAAGGGAAGAGATGTTAAATAATTTAACAAAAGAGGAAAGAGATAATTTAAAAATGATTTTAAAAAAAATCACTTTAAATCTATTTTAGTGCCTCTATCCAAGCTATTAAGCTATCAATCGTTTCTGGTTTTTTATGGGAAATAAACACAGAAGGTTTATTTTTTCTATTATTTTTTACATCTAAAATATAATTATCCAAATTTACATTTACATATGGGCAAAGGTCAATTTTATTTACAACTAATAAATCGCAA
Source organism: Halarcobacter azotofixans (SeqCode) (assembly GCA_048571215.1). Classification (GTDB taxonomy): domain Bacteria; phylum Campylobacterota; class Campylobacteria; order Campylobacterales; family Arcobacteraceae; genus Halarcobacter; species Halarcobacter azotofixans. The sequence continues at coordinate 3,090,976 of CP182352.1, read as the reverse complement.
AAAAGTAAGCCAGCACCTTTTTTTCTAGGTATATCTGCCCCTTGTGCCACATCAATAACATAAAGATAATAATCTATTAATTCATAAGAAAAAGTAGCACTTAGATTATCCCCACCACTCTCTACAAATATAATATCAGGATTAAATTTTTCTTCAAGCTCTTCTACTGCTTTTTGATTCATAGAGATATCATCTCTAATAGCTGTATGGGGGCAACCACCTGTTTCTACACCAATAATTTGTTCATTATTGATATCAAGTTTACTTTTTAAATAGTTTGCATCTTCTGTAGTATATATATCATTTGTAACAATCCCCAAACTATATTTGTCTTTTAACAAATTTGTTAAGCTTTCAATTATAGAAGTCTTGCCACTTCCAACAGGACCTGCTATTCCAATTTTAATACTCATTATTTTCCTTTTAAAATTCTATAAAATATATCTAAGTTGATAAAAATTTTTATTTAAGTAACAAACATCTTTGGTTCTAGATTTAAATGGCTTAAAATCACTTCTTCAAAAAGTGGGTTAAAGTTGCTAAGTCTTTTTCTATCACTTTTAATAAGTTTCTCAATCTTTTCATCAAACTCAAAAAGTATTTTTTGGATACTTGAGGGTTTGATTCTTGATATTTTCAAGCTACTACTTGCAATATTTATTAAACTCTTTTTTGTCCATAAAAGTAAAAAAGTTTGCTTATCTAAGCCTAAGTCATAGGCATATGCACTTAAAATAAAAATCTCATTTCCAAAAGATTTATTTTGTTTTACAAGTTCAAAATAATCCTTTATCAAGCTATTTTTAATATCAAAGTTTAACTGTTTTAAATAGTTTTGACCCAAATCTTTTGAAGCTTTTGCATACTCAAAATTTAACATGCAAGAGTATTTTTCATCCTCTTTAATAAGAAAATCTAAGTTTTTACTTTCTAAAAATTTATAAACTTTATCAACAGCGCAAAACTCCATTTTTTGATATTGATCGATTATTAGATTTTCTAAATAATTTTTTAGACTTTGTTCATCTTTCACCTTTTGTAAAACTATATGGGGTTCTAAGCCAAATGAGTGAACAAAAGCCCCAGAGGGAAATACTGAGTCTAAAATCTGTAAAAATCTACTTAAACCTTTAATATTTTTCATTAGTGTGAATGGTGTGCATTCCCATTTGGTTTAAAGATTGCTTTTGTTTTAGTAACTTCAACCTTATCTATAGATTCGCAAGCTTTTATAATATCTTGCAGTGAAATATCATTTAAAACAGTAATTTTAAAATCTTCTATACAAACAGGCTGATGACGGTTACCAACCTCATAAGCAATTCTTGCAAAAGTTATATGATCTTGGAATTTTAAAATATAAATCTCATCTTCACTTTTTTGAACACTAATACTATAACCATCTTCACAAACTAAAACATCCCCTTCATGAAGGTGTGTATATTTTGCTTTTACAATAAACTCAACCTCTTTATTTGTAATAGCACATAAATTTGGTTTTTGCATATCAAACCAATCAAGTTTTACTTCATCATCAGCTTTAATATCTCTTTTTATCTCTATTGCTTTTTTAATCATCTTTAGTTCCTTTAAAATGTCCCATTTTAAAGGGACAAATGAGTTTGTCTTCTAAAACAAGAAATACCTTTTTGCCATAGGTAGATTTGTTTGATAATTTGATTCTATTAATTTTCCATCTACTTTTACATCATAGGTTTCTGGGTCAATTTCAATATTTCCTATAAAGTTATTTAATTTCATATCTTTTTTACCAATATTTCTTGTGTTTTCTACTGGTAAAAATACCTTATTTACATTTAGTTTTTCTTCAATCCCATTGTCAATTGCCTTGTGTGAAACAAAGATAGCACTTGTATTGGCACTTGCACGTCCAAGACTTCCAAACATTGGTCTATACATATTTGGTTCAGGTGTTGGAATAGAGGCATTACTATCACCCATCATTGCTTGTGCTATAAATCCACCTTTTATAATGATCTCTGGTTTTACTCCAAAAAATGCAGGTGTCCAAAGAACTAAATCAGCCATTTTCCCCACCTCTACACTTCCCACATGGGTATCAATTCCACAAGCAATTGCAGGATTTATTGTATATTTTGCTATATATCTTTTGATTCTTTCATTATCACAAAGTTCATCATCACCTTCTAAGGCACCTCTTTGTTTTTTCATAGAATCAGCAACTTGCCAAGTTCTAATAATAACTTCACCAACTCTACCCATAGCTTGTGAATCTGAACTTGTTATAGATATAGCACCCATATCATGAAGTACATCTTCAGCAGCAATAGTTTTTCCTCTAATTCTACTCTCTGCAAAACTTACATCTTCTGGAATTTTTGGACTTAAATGGTGACAAACCATAAGCATATCAAGGTGTTCTTCTATTGTATTTTTTGTATAAGGCAAGGTTGGATTTGTACTTGATGGTAAAATATTTTTTAAACCTGCAACTTTCATAATATCAGGTGCATGACCACCACCTGCTCCTTCACTATGGAAAGTGTGAATAGTTCTTCCACCAAAGGCATCAACTGTACTATCTACAAATCCAGATTCATTTAAAGTATCTGTATGAATAGCAACTTGCACATCATAATCATCTGCAACCTTTAGACAAGTATCAATAGCTTTTGGTGTAGTTCCCCAATCTTCGTGAAGTTTAAGCCCCATAGCTCCACCTTCAATTTGAATTTTAAGGGCATCATAGTTTGAGCTGTTTCCTTTTCCCATAAATCCAAAATTTAAAGGTAAATCATCAACTGCTTCAATCATCTTGGTGATATTCCATTTCCCAGGAGTACAAGTTGTTGCATTTGTTCCAGTATTTGGTCCTGTTCCTCCACCAATCATAGTGGTTACTCCACTTGTTAGAGCTTCGTCTATTTGACCAGGACTTATAAAATGAATATGTGAATCAATTCCACCTGCTGTAATAATTTTACCTTCAGCTGAAAGGATTTCTGTATTTGCTCCTATTTCAAGCCCAGCTGTTATCCCATCACAGTTATTAGGGTTCCCAGATTTTCCTATTGCAGAGATTTTCCCATCTTTGATACCAATATCGCCTTTTACGATACCTGTATAATCGATAATTATGGCATTGGTGATAATCAAATCAGCAACCTCTTTGCCTGCTGTTGGTGATTGACTCATACCATCTCTTACAGTTTTTCCCCCACCAAACTTAGATTCTTCCCCATAAATAGTAAAATCTTTTTCAATTTTTGCAATTAAACTTGTATCTGCTAATCTAAATCTATCATTAGTTGTTGGTCCATACATTGATGCATATTTTTCTTTTGATATTTTATACATGATAATTCCTTACAAGCGTTATTTTCTATTTGCTAAAAATTTATCTAGCTTTTTCATTGCTTTCTCTTTAGTTTTTTTCTTATCTAAGAATCCTTCAACTAAACCATTAAATCCACTGATATATCGCTCCCCTGAAAACTCAACTAAACTAATTGTTTTTGAAGAACCAGGTTCAAACCTAACAGAGGTTCCTGCTGGGATATTTAATCTTTTTCCATAAGCTTTTTTTCTGTCAAACTCTAAAAAGGCATTAACCTCAAAGAAGTGGTAGTGTGAGCCAACTTGAATAGGTCTATCACCAATATTTTCAACTTCAATTTCAGTTACTTCTTTATCTTTATTTAACTCAATTTCACCCTCATCTATGAAATATTCACCTGGAGTTATTTTTGATTGTTTTACAGGTATAGGATTATGAACTGTTACAAGTTTAGTTCCATCATCGAAAGTAGCTTCTGTTTGCACCATATGCATCATAGAAGCAACTCCAGGCATAACATCATCTTCACCTAATACTTTTGTGGCATCAACCATGAGTTGGGCAACACTATTACCATCTCTTGCACCTTCAAGGATAAAAGAGCTGATAATTGCAACAGCTTCAGGATAGTTAAGTTTCAATCCTCTTTCTTTTCTTTCCCAAGCAAGTTTAGATGCAGTATATATCATTAACTTCTCTTGTTCACGATTGGTTAAGAACATTAAATGCCTCCTTTTTTTATTTATAGTTTATCTAAAATTTCTAGTTTAATAATTTTATCAATTGTATACAAAGTATTCACTGATTATTTAAATATTTTCTTTATATTCTCTTCTATATTTATGTAAAAGAGGTTCAGTATAACCTGATGCTTGCTCTTTGCCTTCAAAAATAAGTGCACAAGCTGCTTTAAAGGCATATCCATCATATGAAGGTGCCATATTTATATAACTTGAGTCATTTTCATTTTGTTTATCAACAACTTTTGCCATCTGTTTTAAAGATTCCAACACTTCCTCTTTTGAAGTGATTTTATGCTCAATCCAGTTTGCTAAATGTTGAGAAGAGATTCTAAGTGTTGCCCTATCTTCCATTAGTGCTACATTATTTATATCTGGAACTTTTGAACATCCAATCCCTGCATCAATCCATCTTACAACATATCCTAAGATACTTTGGCAGTTGTTATCAATCTCATTTTTGATTGTCTCTTTTGATAAAGTCTCTTTTAGTAATGGAATAGTTAAAAGCTCATCTACACTTGCTCTTCTTTTCCCTTTAAGTTTATTTTGGATACTAAATACATCAACTTTATGGTAGTGAATAGAGTGTAAAGTTGCAGCTGTAGGAGAGGGAACCCAAGCAGTATTTGCTCCTGATTTTGGGTGGGATATTTTTTCATCCATCATTTTAGCCATCTCATCTGGCATAGCCCACATCCCTTTTCCAATTTGAGAGAAACCTTGAAGTCCACACTCCAAACCAATATCAACATTCCAAGTTTCATAAGCTTTTATCCAAGTTTCACTTTTCATCTTTGTTTTTGGTGTCATGGCACCAGCTAACATTGAAGTATGAATCTCATCACCTGTTCTATCTAAGAATCCTGTGTTGATGAATACAACTCTTTTAGTAGCTTGTCTAATACACTCTTTTAGGTTTATAGTTGTTCTTCTCTCCTCATCCATAATACCAATTTTTATAGTGTTTTTGGGAAGATTTAGAGCTTTTTCAACTTTATCAAATAGTTTAACGGCAAAGGCAACCTCCTCTGGTCCGTGCATTTTTGGTTTTACTATATACATAGATTTTGTTCTACTATTTTTTTTCTCATTTTTATTAGTTAAATCAGGAATTGCAGCTAAAGTTGTAAGCATACAATCCATAATCCCTTCAAATACTTCATTTCCATCTTTATCCAAAATAGCTGGATTTGTCATAAGGTGACCAACATTTCTTATAAATAAAAGACTTCTTCCATGCAAAGTTAACTCTTTGTTATCCAAAGTTTTATATTTTTTATCACTATTTAGTTTTCTAGTAACTGTTTTTCCACCCTTTTCAAAGCTATCTTCTAAGTCACCTTTCATAAGACCGAACCAGTTTCTATAAACTTCAACTTTATCTTGGGCATCCACTGCAGCAATAGAGTCTTCACAATCCATAATAGTAGAAACAGCAGCTTCTACAACTATATCTTTTACCCCTGCAATATCAAGTTTTCCAATAAAGCTATCTTTATCAAACTCAACTATTACATGAAGGTTGTTGTTTTTAAAAACTATTGATCTAGGGTTTTCTTTCTCCCCTTCGTATGCAACAAATTTTGAATCATCTTTTAAAGTAGTCGTAATATTTTCAAGAACAATTTCTAATTTGTTATCTACAATCTTATAAAATCTTGCATCTTTGTGACTTCCCTCTTTTAAAGGAGCAACTGTATCTAAATGCTCTTTTGCATAGTTTACAACTGCTTCCCCTCTTTTTTTATTGTACTCTTTTGTGATAGCTAATTCACCATTTGTAGGGATTACATTTGTTCCATATAAAGCATCGTATAAACTTCCCCATCTAGCATTTGCAGCATTTAAAGCAAATCTAGCATTTTTTACAGGTACCACAAGTTGTGGTCCCGCTTGAAGTTTTATCTCTTCATCTACATTTGAAGTTTCAACTTTGAAATCCTTTTTTTCCTCAACTAAATAAGCAATCTGCTTTAAAAAGTTTTTATATTCACTAAAACTATTTTCATCATATTTATTATTTATATGCCATGAATCAATTAGTGTTTGAAAAGCATCTCTTTTTTTTAATAAGGCTTTATTTTCAGGTGTCAATTCCTCAATAATATTTTCAAAGTTTTTCCAAAAAAGCTCTTTAGAGATTGTTGTTATTGGTAAAATCTCTTCATTGATTAATTCATAAAGAGATTCTTCTACTTGTAACTTGCCTACTATTTTATACATTTTATACCTTTTGTAAATTGATTTTTTTATTTTTTATAGAAAACTCAATACACTCCTCTATTGAATTCTCTTTTATATGATTATCTGTTCTATCTATAACTATAAATTGTTCATTATCTTCTATACTTATTAGTGGGAAATGCCAAACTCCCCTATTGTAGTGAACTCCTTCATTTCCATTTGTTACAAAGGCTTCGATTGTGGATAAATCTGGTTGATTCTCTCCTAGTGCGACTACCAAAAGAAAAGGATTTGTACCCCTTGGGATAAAGGTTTGTGAAAAATATGGGTGTTTCTCTAACATATCTATTTCTAAAGGAAATTCTCTTTTTTTTGCAAGATAGATATGTAATGCAGTTTGTCCATTTTTTTCATTTGAATCTATAGTTGTTAATTCATAATACTTTTTTGCATAGCCATTATTTATAGTTTTTGATTGATTATTCTCTATGCTAATTATTTTTCCAAATTTTTTAAACTCTTTTGTATTTAATGGTTTTGGTTTTAAATTTAGTTCCATAAAAACTCTTTAAGCTTCTTTTATAAACTTACCAAATAGTTTCAATCTTGATAATCCACCATCAGGGAAGATATTAATTCTAATATGAGTTATTGATTTATTGTGTTTTAAAATATCTTTTTCAAAATAATGCTTTTTATCCATATCCAGTTTTTGTTGTGAGATTAACTCTTCCCAAAACATACTTTGGGTTATTATAGAATCATCAGTTGAATCTTTCATATAAGATGAACATATAGAAAATGAGTCTGCATAATTACCTTTAAAAAATTTTGTATCAACTACTATTTTTTCAATAATTGCAGGTTTAGGCAATTCTATGATACCCCAATCAAAACCTGGTTTTCTTCTTCTTCTAGTCTCCCAACCATCACCCATATTAATAGCTTCTTCATCTTTTAATATATTTCTTAAAGACCCAAAAAACTCATTGTTTGTATAAACTGCCCTTGCTCCATTTCTCATAGAGAGTACATTGATATTTTCTTGTTCATATAGTTTTTCATCAAAACAGATTTCACCGAAGGCTTTAAATCTTGCTATTCCTCCATCTGGGTAAATATCTACTCTTAAATGAGTTAATTCAGTTTGAGAAAGGGAATTAAAATTGTGTTTTGTATCCCCTTTTAAATCACTTTGAGTTAAAAGTTCAATCCATTCAACACTATTGATATCATCTAAAAATGTTTTATCATCTTTATTTCTTACACAACATCCTTTGATTGAGATTGCTAAAGGATAGTTCCCTCTAAAGTGTGAGGTGTCAACTAAAAATGAGTTGATTTTTGATAGGTTCCCCAGTTTGATAATACAATGATCATTTCCAGGCTCTCTTCTTCTTCTAGTCTCCCAGCCATCCATCCAATGTCCGTTATCATCAAACTCATCTTTAAATACAGCTTCTGTTTCTTGTAGAATTCTATTTGCCTTTGCAAAGAATTCATCTGTTGTGTATATTACTTCTGCACCTAATTCACAACTTGCAACATTTATCATTTTGTTCCCTTATTACTAAAATTATCTATCCAATGGTTTGCAATATCACCTCTTGTTGCAAACCAAACATCATCAAAACCTTTTACATACTCTAAAAATCTTCTCATAGCCATGATTCTTCCAGGTTTCCCTAAAATTCTACAATGCATCCCTATAGACATCATTTTAGGAGTTTTACTTCCTTCAAGGTATAAAGTATCAAAACTATCTTTTAGGTAGTTGTAAAACTGGTCACTATAAGAAAATCCTCCAAAAACAAATCTCATATCATTATTATCCATTGTATATGGAATTACAAGATGTTCTTTTGTTGTAATTTCTGGTGCAAAATATGGTAAATCATCATTATATGCATCACTATCATATAAGAAACCACCCTCTTGAACTACTAGTTTTCTTGTATTTTCACTATCCCGTCCTGTATACCAACCAAGTGGTCTAGTTCCAATCATTTTCTCTAATACTTCAATACTTTTATAAAGGTGATCCCTTTCAATAGATTCTTCAATTGTTTGGTAGTTTATCCATCTATATCCATGGGAGCATATATCATAATTGTTAAGGGCAAGGTATTCAGCAAGTTTAGGATTTCTTTGCAAAGCCATAGCAACAGCAAAGATTGTAAGAGGGATATCAAAATCTTTGAAAAGTTCCAAGATTCTCCAAACCCCAACTCTAGAACCATATTCATACAATGATTCCATAGATTTGTGTCTTTGATTATAAAAAGCTTGGGGATTATTCATCTCTGATAAAAATATTTCACTTGCTTCATCCCCATGTAAGATGCAGTTTTCTGCTCCCTCTTCGTAGTTTAAAACAAATTGTAAAGCTACTTTTGCATTATTTGGCCATTTTGGATTTATTGGGTTATTTGCATAACCTATCATATCCCTTGGGTAGTTTTCAAATGAGTCTTTCATTTTTTTTCTTTTTTATCATCAATGTTAAAATCAAAGGCTTTTACACAATTATGCAAATGATAATTCATGAAACTTTTTGCTGACTCTATATCTTTTGTTTTTATTGCTCTTATTAGTTCATCATGTTCATCATATGAACAAAAAGGTGAAGTATCATCATCATAAACAAGTCCAGCTAGTGTACTTAGTGTTATCAAAGGTTTAAGAGCATCTATTAAAAAATCATTTCCAGAAAGTAGTGCTAAATTTAAATGAAAATTACATGAAGTTCTTACATATTCTCCGTTTCTAAGTGATACTTTATAGAATTTTTCTGCATCAACCTCTTCTTTTAATGATGATAAATCAATCTCACCTAATGCATATTTTTGTGTAACTGAAGCAACAATGCCAGTTTCAATTGTGATTCTTGCAAGAAATAGTTCTCTAGTCTCTTCTTCACTTAACCATCTTAGAAAGAAACCTTGATTTTTTTTATGTGTTAAAATTCCTATACTTTGAAGTTGACTAAAGGCTTTTCTAACTACATCTCTACTAACACTAAACTCTTTTGCATAAACACTTTCAGATATTTTAGCCCCAGGATGTAACTTCTTATCAAATATTTGATCATATATACTATTGATAAGTGTTTCTTCTACAGAAACCTCATCATTTAAATAATCATTCATCTATTCTCCTTCAAACATATTCTACAATTATACTTAATTGTCTACAATAATTCAATAAAAATATTGTATAAAAATTATCCATATTTAAAATTTAAAAATGGAAATATTTCCATAAAATAGTAGTTTAAGGCTGAAAATTGTTTAATATTGTATATTTTACATACAATTATAGTGTTGACAATTTATTTTCAATAGTTTAAAATGCTTTCATGATTAGCTTTAATTGTTTACAATCATTGATTTAGATATTTAAAGTGTCAACAATTTTAAAGGATTAGATATGTTTAAAAAGAGTCTATTAAAGGTTTTAGCGTTAGGTGCATTGGTAACTACAAGTTTATTAAGTGCAAATCAATTAGAGGATATTAAATCTGCAAAAGTTATAAAAGTTGCAGTACCTCAAGATTTTCCACCTTTTGGTTCAGCTTCAAAAGATATGAGTGTTCAAGGTTATGATATTGATATGGCAAAATATATTGCTGACAAATTAGGGGTTAAGTTAAAACTTATTCCTGTTACAAGTGCAAATAGAATCCCATATTTAAAAACTGGTAAAGCTGATTTGATTATCTCAAGTTTAGGTAAAAATCCTGAAAGGGAAAGAGTTATTGATTTTACTGATGCATATGCTCCTTTCTTTTTAGGTGTATTTGGTTCTAAAGATGTTGCAGTAAGTTCAGCAAAGGATTTAAGTGGTAAAACTATCGGTGTTACAAGAGGTTCAGTTGAGGATTTAGAGTTGAGTAAATTAGTTGGTTCAGATGTTACAATTAAAAGATTTGAAGATAATAATACAACAATCTCTGCATATGTATCTGGTCAAGTTAAACTTATAGCAACAGGAAATCTAATCATTAGTGAAATTGCAAATAAATACCCAGATGTAGCTCCTGAAACAAAATTTTCAATTAAAAATTCACCATGTTATGTTGGTATAAATAAAAAACAACCAGAATTAAAAGCGTTTTTAAATGGCTTAATTAGTGAATTAAAAACTAATGGAGAGTTAAATAAAACTTCTCAAAAATGGTTAAAGATAGATTTACCAAAAGATTTATAAGAATTTAGTATGAGTTATGAATTTGATTTTGTAGGTATCTTACCATACTATAAAAATATATTAAATGGTATATTGTTAACTATTGAAATCACTGCAGCTACAACTATTTTAGGTGTAGTTGCAGGAATAATAGGAACAGCATGTAGAGTGGGGAAAAATAGATTTTTACAAAATCTTATAGGAGCTTTTGTAGAAGTTATTAGAAATACACCTTTTATTGTTCAATTATTTTTTATATTTTTTGGACTTCCTGCTATTGGTATAAAACTAACTGCATTGGAAGCTGGGATGATTGCAATGATAATCAACTTGGGTGCATATTCTACAGAAATTATTAGAGCAGGAGTTGAATCAACTTCTAAAGGTCAATGGGAAGCTGGAAAAACTTTGGGATTAAAATGGTCTCAAATTTTTATCCATATTGTTTTACCACAAGCTTTTAAAAAAGTTTCACCTGCTTTGATTAGTCAATGTATTATTGTTATGTTAGGTTCATCTGTATTGTCTCAAATATCAGTAGAAGAGTTAACTTTTACTGCTAACTTTATTCAATCAAGAACTTTTTTGAGTTTTGAGTCTTATTTTATCATCACAATTGTGTATCTGATTTTAGCTGTGATTTTAAGATTTATATTAAGAAAAACTAGTAATAAACTATTTAATAAAGGTTAAGAATGGAACAGTTTACTACATTAGAAATATTCCAAAACTTAGTACTTGCTGCAAGATGGACAGTTTTGTTATCATTAATAGCCTTTGTTGGTGGAGGAATAGTAGCTGGAATACTTTTAGTTCTTAGAATGACAAACAATAAAGTATTAACAGTTTTAATAAATATATATGTGGAGGTTTTTCAAGGAACACCTCTACTTATGCAACTTTTTCTTGCTTTTTTTGGTCTTTCACTTATTGGTATAGATATGGGACCTTGGGCAGCTGCAAGTTTAGCTTTGACACTATTTACAAGTGCTTTTTTATGCGAGATTTGGAGAGGGTGTTTAGATTCTGTTCCCAAAGGTCAATGGGAAGCTTGTAAAACAATGGGATTAAACTATTATCAAACAATGTTTCATGTGATAATCCCTCAATCAATTAGATTAGCAACTGCTCCAACTGTAGGTTTTTCAGTGCAAGTTGTAAAAGGAACAGCCTTAGCTTCAATAATTGGTTTTGTTGAACTTACAAAAGCTGGAACTATGTTAAACAATGCAACATTTGAGCCTTTTAAAGTTTTTACAATGGTTGCTATTTTGTATTTTGTAATTTGTTTCCCACTTACAAAATATAGTAAATATTTAGAAAGGAAATTAAATGTCGCTAGTTAGTTTAGAGGGTGTGCATAAGTATTATGGAGAGAAACATATTTTAAAAGGTATTGATTTAAAAGTTAAAGCAGGAGAGGTTCTTTCTATAATTGGAAGATCAGGTTCTGGGAAAAGTACCCTTTTAAGATGTATAAATGGATTAGAAGAGCACCAAGAGGGTAATATTATAGTTGGTAATTTAGAAGTTACTACAAATGATTTACAACTTCAAAAGATAAGTAAAGTTTGTGGAATGATATTTCAAAGTTTTAATCTATACCCACACAAAACTGCTGGTGAAAATGTTATGTTATCTCCAAGGTTAATACTTGGCAAAAGTAAAGAAGAAGCAAAAGTATTAGCTATGCAATGTTTAAAAAAAGTTGGTATGGAACAATTCTTTGACCAATATCCAGAGAGTTTATCAGGTGGTCAAAAACAAAGAGTAGCAATTGCAAGGTCTTTGGCTATGTCTCCAAAAGTATTATTATGTGATGAGATTACATCTGCTTTAGATCCTGAATTAGTTGGAGAAGTTTTAAAAGTACTTGAGGAGTTAGCAAAAGAGGGAATAACTCTTATTTTGGTAACCCATGAAATGAATTTTGCAAGAGATATAGGTGATAGAGTTATCTTTATGCATAATGGTAAAATCTGGGAAACAGGGGAGAGTGAAGAGGTTTTTGGAAATCCTCAAACAAAAGAGTTGCAAGGTTTCCTTTCGGCTGTATTATAAAATAGTCAATTTTGACTATTTTATAGGGATATAAATCTTAGTTTTTAAGTTTTGTTCTTCTAGGGCTTCTATTTAAATATTTCCTCTTTTTATCTTAGAAAAAGATAAGATTATATTGTATAATTACTAAGCATTTTAATTATACCTCCATAGGCTAATTAGAGTATAATGGTAGGTTTAATAAAAATTTTAAGAATTAGGCTAATAATTATACTTAAAGTAAAAGATGGGGCTAAAAATAATGAAAATTCAATCTTTTAAACCAGAATACTCATTATTAAATTTTATAAAATATTATTGGGTAATAAGTGGAAACTATAAAATACCAAGTCATAAAAAGATATTATTACCTTATAGTGAATCTTGCTTAATATTTCTTATCACAAATAATAAAAACTCTACAGGTATATACTTATGTCCACCTAATGTTAAACCTCATGAATGGTATTTTTCACCATCTTTTGACATGAAAATGAATGATGAATTTTTTTATGTTGACATCTCTTTTTATCCTGGTGTATTACATGAACTTTTTAAAGTACCTTTTAATAAGTTAGATAATAGAGCTTACAGTATAGATGAGTTATCTATTAAGATTGATAAATCTATTTTGGATAGATTATATGATAATAGGAACAACCAACATGAGATACAAAATATTTTAAATAGATATTTTTTCCAACTCTTTTATAATTTTAGTGAAAATGAATTTCTTTCCAATATTAGAAATCTACACTTCAATTGTCAATTAGATGAGTTTTATAATAACTCAAAGCTTTCAATAAGACAAGTTCAAAGGGATATGAATAGGTTCACAGGACTAAATGCTAGAACAATTCAAAGAATATCAAGATTTTATAAATTATTAAATTGTATAAAAGAGCAAAATTATAAAAGTTTAGCTTTTATTTCCCAAGATTTAGAGTTTTATGATCAATCCCATCTATTAAAAGAGTTGAAATATTTTACAGGAGTACCTTTAAAAGATTTCATAGATAATAGTTCAAAATATTTACAGTTTCAAATGAAAGAGTTAACATAAATATTTATAGCTAAAATGTAAATTTCACATTTTAGCTAATAAATTTTTAACTAAGACTAGTGAATAGTTCAGTAAATTTATCTAATCCTTCATTAACAACTTCGTCACTAATTGTTAATGCAGGTAAAAATCTAATTACATTGCTGTTAAAACCACAAGATAATAGAATTAATCCATATTCAGTAGCTTTTGCAGTAAGTGCTTTAGTTAATTCTGCATTTGGTTTTTCAAAATCACCATCTTTCATTAATTCTAAAGCAATCATTGCACCTTTATTTCTTACATCACAAATTAAATCTGGGAATTGAGCTTTCAATTCATTTAATCTTTTATTGAAGATATCACCAATTTGATTTGCTCTGTTAATTAAGTCTTCTTCCTCAATTATTTCTAAAACAGCTAATCCTGCTGCACAACCAACAGGTGATCCACCATAAGTTCCACCAAGTCCACCAGGAATAGCAGAATCCATAATTTCAGCTTTTCCAACAACACCAGATAATGGGTAACCACCAGCAATACCTTTAGCCATTGTCATTAAATCTGGTTCAATACCAGCATATTCAATATTGAACATTTTACCTGTTCTAGCAAATCCAGTTTGAATCTCATCTATGATTAATACAATTCCATTCTCATCACAAATTCTTCTTAGTTCTTGTAATAGTTCAACTGGAGTTTGGTAAAAACCACCTTCACCTTGAATTGGTTCAATGATAATTGCCGCAACATCTTCAGCTAGAATATCTACTTTAAATAGATTTTTTAATGCAGTTAAAGTATCTTTAACACTAGTTCCATTAAAGCTAGTTGGATATGGTAAGTGATAAATTTCAGCAGGAAATGGACCAAACCCTTTTTTATAAGGCATAGTTTTTCCAGTTAGAGCCATTGTCATATTAGTTCTTCCGTGGAAACCACCATTAAATGCAATGATACCTCTTCTTCCTGTGTGAGCTCTTGCGATTTTTATACAGTTTTCAACAGCTTCAGCACCTGTTGTTGCAAACATAGCTTTTTTCTCAGTTTTACCTGGAGCTACTTTAGTTAATTTTTCAGCTAATTTAACACCTACTTCATATGGAGTAACTGTAAAACATGTGTGACTGAAATTTTCAATTTGTGCTTTAACTGCTTCAATAATTCTTGGATGGCTGTGTCCAGTATTACATACAGCAATACCTGTCCCAAAGTCAATTAATCTATTACCTTCAACATCCCAAACTTCAGAGTTTTTAGCCTCTTTAATATATACAGGATAAGCATTACCTTGACCTCTTGCGAAAACTTTATTTTTTCTTTCTTGAAGGTCATTATTGTTTGTTATTTTTATCTTTTTATTCATTGATTGAATCCTTATATAAATTTAACGTATTATATATATCTTTTAATCTTAAGTATAGGAACAAAACGACACTTTTGTTTATTGTTATTTGATTTATTTAAAGTTTAAAGTTCCACTTAATAATTTATATTTTTTGAGCGTAAATAATTGTAGATAAGTTCCTTATATCGTTTCCCATCAAAGCTTGGAAAATGACTTCATAGATTATATTGAGAATCTTCTAAATCAATCATACCAGCCTCTTCAACAAGTGTATTTTTATGGCTAGGATGACTAAGTAATTCACTCTGCATTATGAACACAATGCTCTAGGAACTCATAATTACAGCTAATATTATCAGAGTGGGTATGACTTGCTACCCTCATCCCACTAGTTATAAGTAAATTATGGTTTCTTTACTTCATACCATTCATTTTCTGATACTCGTTCCATCTTAGAGCTTAATATTTTTCTTTTGGCATTATTATATGTTTTAATTCTCTAAAAGAGTTTAAACCCTCTTCTCCTAATTCTCTACCAATACTACTTTTTTTATATCCACCCCAACTTAGTTGTGGCAATACTATTTGATCAGTATTAATCCATATAATTCCTGCTTTAAGAGAATTGGCAATACTAATAGCTTGATTTTGATCTTTTGAAATAACACTAGCTGCTAATCCATATTCCGTATCATTTGCCATAATAATTGCCTCTTCTATTGTATCAAAAGGGTTCACACATAGTATAGGACCAAATATCTCTTCTTGCCATAATCTACTAGTCTTAAATACATCATAATATATTGTTGGAGATACATAGTTTCCATCTAATTTTTTCCCACCTGTTAAACAAGTAAGTTTTTCTTCTTTTGCTATTTCAAAGTAATTGCATACAGTATTAAACTGTTTTTTTGAACTAAGTGGTCCTATATCTGTTTCCATACTTAAGGGGTCCCCTATTTTAAGCTCTTCAACCTTTTGTTTTAACTTTTCTAATACTTTAGTATAAATGTTTTTGTGGATTAAAACTCTAGAAGTTGCAGAACACATCTGTCCATTATTGAAAAATATACCATTGCAAGCAAGGGTAGCAACTTCATCTATATTAGCATCTTCACATGCAATAAGCGCTGATTTCCCTCCTAATTCTAAACTAAGGTTTTTTAAAGATGGTGCACTTATGCAGGTTAACTCTTGACCCACTCTAGTACTTCCAGTAAAAGATATTTTTGCAATATCCTCACTTTTTGTTAATTCTTGAGCTAGATTAGCACCTCCATAAAGTATATTTAAAACCCCATTTGGTAAATCTATCTCCTTAGAGATTTCTGCTAATATGTGTTCAGGAATAGGAGATACTCCTGATGGTTTAAGTATTACAGTACATCCAGCAGCTAATGCTGGAGCAACTTTCCAAGCAGTTGTAACTGTTGGGAAATTCCATGGTACTATTAATCCCACTACACCAACTGGTTCATAACGCTTTGATATATTATAATCAGTATCTTCAAGTGAAACAATTTTTTGATTTTCTGCATCTATATCTTTTGAAGATTCTGCATAATAAGAATAACATGCAATGGCATCTTCAACATCTAATAAGGCTTCTTTTAGCGGCTTCCCCATACAAAGAGTAATATTTTTTGCAATATCATCTTTTCTTTTTTCTAAACCTTGAGCTATTTTATATAGATATTCGGCTCTTTTTTCACTAGGAGTATTTGACCATTGTTTTAAAGCTTCATTTGCACATTTTATAGTATCCAAAATCTCTTCTTCAGAGGCTATTGGTGTAGTTCCAATATCCTCTTGTTTTGATGGATTATATATATTTCTAAAGTTTTCTTCTTTTTTAGTATATTCCCCATTAATAAAATGTTTTAGTTCTATCATTTTTTTACTCCATTTCTAAACTTAGTTGTTCTTTTTTTGAAAAAATTTTTACTAAAATAAAGTATAAAACTCCTGCAAATAAAAATGTTGCAGCTGTTGCACCAAATTCTAATGGATTTGAATATGTGAAATATAATGAAAATAAAACACTTATTACAACTGTAATTAAAGCAGGTATATTTATATTAATCAATTTATCCTCTTTCATATCTTGATTCTTTAAAATATAATAATCAACTAGCATAATTGAAAATACTGGAATCATAAATGCTCCAACTAATAATATCCAATCAAAGAAAGCTACCATAAGTAGCTCTTGAAGAAGAGAAGCTAATGATGAAATTAAACCAAAGAAAAGAGCTACTTTAGCAAATGAAAACTTAGACGATAAAGACATTGTACTCATTGTGATACTATAAAGCACCATTACATTTGTAGTCATTACCGATAAAAACATAACTAATGCTGCAATAGTACCAAAACTACTATCTAATACAGCTGCTGGATCATAAGTAGGTTCTAATCCATTTATTATAGAGATTGAACCAACTAAGATACCAAGTCCCATGGCAATTAAGGTTCCTACCATATATCCAATTGAAATACCAGATACACTAATTTTAACTGATTTACAATAACGATTATAATCACATGGTAGTGCCATCCACGAGAAAGCTGTAGCTAAAACAATATCAAATACTATAGCATAATTAAGAGCTGGGGAATCAGATAATGGAATATTATTCACTGCTGTTAAACCATTTTGATCTAGAAGATAATAAATTACAGCAAGTGCCATCACTAACATTAAACTTGATGCTATACTTTCAACTTTTTCAATCCCTTTATGCCCTTGTAATGTTATTAATAAAACAACACCTTGAGTAAGGATAATTGTTAATACTATATTATCAAAACCAAATAGATTAGATAATACTTTATTTAGTGCTAATCCACCTAAATAACCTTGAATAACTCCCCATCCAAGAAGTAAAACTATATTTAATACAGCAAAAGCTTTTGAACCTGATAATCCAAAAACTCTACGAGCATATACAAATGTTGTAAGACCAGTTTGTGTACCAATTGCTGCAATTGCACCTAGGGCTATGCACCCAAGTATAGAAGCTATTAGTATTGCTTCCATTGCTGTTGCTGGACTTAGATCTGGTATAAACATTTGACCTGTCATAACTGTTGGGATTACCAAAGAAGCTGCTAACCAAATAAATATGGTTTTAAATAAACCTACTGTACGCTCATTATCTTTTGCCGCTGTTATATTATCATGTGATTGACTCATTTTATTTTCCTTTATAATACTTTACTTTTGGTAATACGCATAACATCTCATAAAGATAGTTCGCACCTAATTGAGATGTATTGCCACTTATATCATAAGGGGGAGATACTTCTACTAGATCTGCTCCAATTAGATTTAATCCCTTACATCCACGAATAATCTCTAACCCTTGTATAGAAGTCAATCCTCCAACTTCAGGGGTACCAGTTCCTGGTGCCCATGCTGGATCAATTCCATCAATGTCAAAGGAAAGATAAACAGGTTTATCCCCCATAATATTTCTAACTTCTAACATTAAGTTTTCTAAAGATTTATGCCAACACTTTTCAGCTGTAAAAAGTTTAAAACCTTGATCTACTCCCCATTGAAAATCTTGGGCATCATACCCTTGGGCACGCTGACCTATTTGTACTACCCTATCACAATCTAATAGACCCTCTTCTACAGCTCTTCTAAATGTAGTACCATGGGCAATTTTTTCACCAAACATATTATCATTTGTATCTGTATGGGCATCAACATGAATTAATCCAACTGGACCATGTTTTTTAGTAATAGCCCGTAAAATAGGTAGACTTAAAGTATGGTCTCCCCCTAAAGTTAAAGGGCTTAGTGTGTATTGGTTAAGGTTAGTATAATACTCTTCTATAATATCAACAGATTTTAGAAGACTATATGTGTTTATAGGTACATCCCCTATATCTGCTACATTTAATGAATCAAATGGAGCAGCACCTGTAGCCATGTTATAAGGTCTAATCATAACAGATTCCGTACGAATCTGTCTTGGACCATAACGAGTACCTGCTCTTTGAGAAGTACCAACATCCAATGGTATACCAATAAAGGCAACATCTAAATTATCTAATTTTTCTGCAAATGGAAGACGCATCATAGTAGCTCGTCCTCCAAATCTTGGCATATCATTTCCATTTTGTGGTTGGTTAAAATAATTTTGCATATATATTTTCCTCTTTTAATATTTAAAAATTTTTATAGGCTAACCCAATTGAAAGATTGGGAAAGTTTGTATTTAAACTGGGTGGTGAATAAATCACTCACCACCACCAATTCTTAGTTTTTCTTTTCTTCTTTGAATATATTGAATACTTACAAGTAAAATTACAGAAAAAAGTAATAACAAAGTTGATGCTGCTAATATAGTTGGACTTATTTGTTCCCTTAATCCTGTAAACATCTGCTTAGGAATAGTTCCTTGCTCTGGATTTGCTAAAAATAAAATAATTACAACTTCATCAAAAGATGTAACAAAAGCAAATAATCCACCCGAAATAATCCCTGGTCTAATTAAGGGAAATGTGATATTAAAAAATGTAGCTATAGGATTAGCTCCTAAACTATATGATGCTCGAGTAAGATTTAAATCATAAGTACTTAAAGAGGTTAAAACATTTATTACAACAAAAGGTGAACCTAATATTGCATGGGCTATGATGATTCCAGTATAACTATTTAATAATCCAGTATAAGAGTAAAAAAAGTACATTCCAGCTGCAAGGATAATAAGAGGTACAATCATTGGTGAGATGAAAAGAATCATTAGTGCACCTTTAAAAGGCATTTTCTCATTGTTTAATCCAAGGGCAGCAATAGTTCCCAAAACAATAGCTAAAAAACTACTAACTATAGCAATAAAAAATGAATTTTTTATTGCTATCATCCAATCTTCACTTCCTAAAAACTCCTCATACCATCTAAGTGAAAACCCATCTGGATTTAAACTTAACATTTCATGTGTGAATGTAAAAAATGAACCTGAGTTAAAAGAGAGTGGCACAACTATAATAATAGGTAAAACTAAAAATAAAAACACCCCATAACTAAATAACTTTGTAAATAAGTTGAATTTTTTATATATAAATTTTTCTAAAAAACTATTTATCATTTTTTTATCCTAATTTTAAACTATTAACGCCAACTAACTTATTATAAGTGTAGTAAAGTACTATTGTAATAAACAGCAAAATACCACCCATAGCTGAAGCTAGTTCCCAGTTGTTTGAATTTCTCATATGAAACTCAATCATATTACTAATCATTTGACCATCTACTCCACCTACAAGTGCTGGAGTAATGTAGTATCCAATAGCGATAATAAACACTAAAATCGATCCTGCACTAAGTCCAGGGATTGTCAGTGGAAAATATATTTTAAAGAATGTAGTCGTTGGATTAGCTCCTAAAGATGAAGAGGCTTTTAAATAAGCTTTATCCATTGCTCTCATCGATCCATATAGTGGCAATACCATAAAAGGTAAAAGAATATGACTCATTGTAATTATGGTTGCAAATTGGTTAAACATCATCTCTAAAGGTTGATTTATTATATTTAGATGTAGCAAAATATCATTTACTACACCTTTTTCTTGGAGTAGAGTAATCCATGAAACAATCCTTACTAAAATAGATGTCCAAAATGGTAATAGAACAAAAATCATTAATAAGTTTGCTTTAGCTGTAGATAAAGTTGATAAAAAATATGATGTGGGATAAGCTAAAATAATAGTAATAATAGTGATTAAAAAAGCCATATATAGTGTTTTTATCAATATTGGTAGATAAATACGAGAGGATTCATCTTTTTTTACTATTTTACCTTCAAGATTATATTCAGCATCAACTGCTGCAAGTATATAACTTAAAGTAAAACTGTGTTCAGCTCTTTTTAGTGTAAGCCAGTATTTGGGATTATTCCATCTTTTAGAGATTTTTAGTAAATACTCTTTATAAGATGATATCTCATCTATTTTTATTTTTTTTAGTTTTCTTGCTGTTCTTTTTATAGTACTTCCAAAACCAGCTACTTGTCTATTTAACTCTTCTGCTAATACTCCACTATTACCCTCTTTAGATAGAGTTTTAAGCTCTTCTAAAAAGAGTTTTAAAGTCTGTTCTTTGGGAAATCCTTGTGTATATTTATAAGCTTGAATTGATACAACAGTTTTTGGAAGTAATGTATTTATTTTAGGATTATATATTCCTTTAACCAAAATTATACAAATAGGTGTAACAAAAAATATCAAGACAAATATAAGTAAAGGGGAAACTAAAGCAAATGCTTTTAGTTTCTCTTTTCTATTTGTTTTTTTAAAAGAAATATCATTCATAGTTTATATACTCCCAAATCTTAAATTGTTTATTTTTTTAATAGCCAAATATTGAATTTCTCATTTAATTCTGTACTAAAGTCTGTCCAGAACTCACTATCTACTTTGAACCCTTTATCTAAGTGAGAAGTTGGTAGTTTATTTAGTTTTTCTTTTGAAAGAAGTGCTTCTACTGATTTTCTAGTACCACCATAGTTTACATCACTCATGCCTGATAATGGTTTTGTTCTTGTAGCAAATGCAATAAATTTTTTTGCTTCTTCTTTATTTTTACTACCTTTTACAATAGCCCAACCACCAAGGTCGAATCCTTGTCCTTCCCAAATGATATTAAAATCTGTAAGTCTACCATTTGCTGCTTGTGCCATAACAGCTGATCCATCATTTAATAATTGAGGAGCTTGAGACCATGAGTCATACCAAACAATATAGTCTTTAATAGTATCTAATTTTGCAAATGCTCTTTTTACACCCTTTTCAGTCTCAAGTACATCATATACATCTTTTGGTGCTACACCATCAGCAATAAGTGCCCATTCTAGGTTGATTTGAGGTCTTTTTTTAAGGGCTCTTTTCCCTGGGAATTTTTTCACATTAAAAAAATCAGCCATAGTCTTTGGTTTATTTTTCCCAATAAACTTATCATTGTATGCAAATACAACTGACCAGAAAATATTTCCAACAGCACATTCACTTTTTAAAGCCTCTGGAAAAAAGTCATCTTTAGCAGCTACACCATTAGCACCTTTTGGTAAAAAAGAGTGATCAATTTTTTCTAGTAGGTTCTCACTACATGCTTTTTCTAAGTCTACATAATCAATATCTACCACATCCCATTTTACAGTTCCTGATTCAACTTGAGCTTTTATCTCTGCGGTTCCACCTTTATAAGTATCAAATAACACTTTTATTCCACTGTCTTTTTCAAATGGATCAAACATATGTTTCTTTTGTGCATCACTATATGCTCCTCCAAAAGATACTACGGTTACACTATTACTTGCAAATAAACTTGCTACTGTCAAAGTTGCTGCTAATACTATTTTTTTCATTATTTTTCCTTTTTAAATATTTTTATTTATATGTTGAAATCAAGTGCACGAGAGTCTCTTCTATGCCATCCCACTTTTACAACATCACCCTTTTTATAAGTTTCTGAATCCCTTGAAACATTATGTCTACTTACTACCTCATGGTTATCATTGCCAATTGTCAGTATTAACCTTAAGTGATCCCCAATATATAAAAGATCTTTGATAGTTGCTTCAAAGATATTTTTTATACCTAAGCTTGAATCTGGATCAATTAGAACATTTTCAGGTCTGATCGAGATGATTGTTTTAGTTCCTGTTTTATAGTTGTTTACATTTAGTGCTTTTACAATACCAAATTTTGTTTCAACATCTATAATCCCTTTTTCATCACTACAATCACCTATAACTTTACCTTTAATCTGATTGTTGTCTCCCATAAAGTTTGCAACAAATGAATTAGCAGGTTCTTCATAAAGTTTTTTAGGAGCATCAATTTGTTGTGCTACCCCATCATTAAAGATAACTATCCTGTCTGACATAGTAAGAGCTTCTGTTTGATCGTGTGTAATATAGATGATTGTAAGTTTTAGCTCATCATGTATTCTTTTGATTTCATATTGCATCTGTTCTCTTAGTTTTTTATCTAAAGCACCTAAAGGCTCATCCATCAAGATAATCTCTGGTTCATAGATTAAAACTCTTGCCAGTGCAACACGCTGTTTTTGACCACCTGAGAGTTGAGTTGGATATCTATTTTCAAAATCTAATAGTTCAACTAAAGAAAGTGCTTTTTCAACCTTCTGTTTTATTGTTGCTTTATCCATTTTTCTAATTTTCAATGGGTAAGCTAGATTTTCTGAGATTGTCATATGTGGAAACAATGCATAGTTTTGAAAAACTACACCGATATTTCTTTTATATGGAGGGATATCATTTATTGTTTTTCCATTTAATAAAATCTCTCCACTACTAATACTCTCAAACCCTGCAAGCATCATTAAACATGTAGTTTTACCACTTCCTGATGGTCCAAGCATAGTTAGAAACTCACCTTTTTTTACATCTACATTAAAATCTTTTACAACCAATTTTTTATTGTCATAGGTTTTCTTAACATTTTTGAAAACTACATAAGAAGAATCCATTACTCCTCCTTTTGGGTATTGATTAAATTTGGTATGAAATGTAGATCTATAGGCATATTACCTATATTAATATTTAAGCTAACACTTTTTTGCATACTAGTTATTTACCTCCATCTTTTATTCAATACTATTTAGAAATATCGTATTAATAACAAATTTATTATAAAGGTAAAAAAAGATGAAGTCTAGTAATCTAACGACATATCTGTATATTTATTAAGCAATTGTGTCCTTATTATAGAAAATAGTTAAATATTCTTAAAAAATTTAATAAATTTTAAAGAATTAACTCAAGCCTTTTTTATAGTAAAGAAATTTTGAAAAGTTAAAATGGCAATTAAAATAAAAAGTAAAAAGACACAAAAGAATGCTACCCCATTATAGTTGTAGTATTCCCAAAAAATTGATGGTAAGAAAGTTCCTAAGCAACCACCAAGATAAAAGAAACCTTGATACAAAATAGATATTGTAGCTTTATTTTCAGGTACTAATTCTCCAAGATAAGTGGGTGTAACTGATTGCACAGAAAACATTCCCATAGTTACAAGCCCAAGTCCAGCTATTACTAAACTAATTGATTGGGATAGGGTTAAAAATATACCTAAGATTAAAATGGCAATACCTAAATATATAATTCTTAATCTTCCAATAATATCTGAATATCTCCCAGCAAGGGGACTTATAATCACCCCTAATAGTAAGACTAAAAATATATTACCCAATTGACTAGCATCTAAATTAAAAGGTTCTTGGGCTAAATGATATGTGGCAAAAGTTGAAATTGCCATAAATGAGAAAAATACTACAGTGGGAATAATCAATACTGATAATATTTTTATATTTGAAAGGAAATTAAATAATGCATCTTTATTAATCACTCTTTTATTTGCTATTTCTGTTTTGTTAACTGGTAAAGCAAAAATCATTGATAAAAAGGCAATAAATAAAAGAATAGCAAATACTAAAAAAGCAATTCTCCATGAGTATAAAAAAGTAATCCATCCAGCTAATAGTCTTCCCATAACAGCACCAAAACTAGTTGCTGCCATATAAATACCCATACCTAAACCTCGATGGTTTTTTGGATAAATCTCTTGAACATAAGAGAGCATAATTGCTGTTATCCCAGGTACAAATACTCCTTGTAAAAATCTACTAAAAAGAAGAACATAAAAATTTGAAGTTATAGATGATAATAAAACAGAAAGAAAAAGGAAGAAAGTACAAAATATCATAATATTTTTCTTACCAAAACGATTTGATATGGGAATATAAAAAGGTGTTGAAATCATCAAAACAAACAACATGCCAGAGAGCAATAGATTAGTTTCTAACACGCTAATCTGAAAAGTCTGTTTTAACACTGGTAATATTGCTTGTGGGGTATAGATGGTAGAAAAGATTACAGATACTATAAAAAAAAGTGCGAGGGAGGTTTTATTTATTGAGTTTTGCATTTTAACCTTTTTATTAATATAAAATAATCTATTGTTTCCCTAAATCGAAATGATTTTTTTCTAATGCTTCTCTATAAAGGTACCAAATCTTTTTTTGTAATTTTTTTATCTCATTCATATTTTTAGAACTGAAGGTTCCTATTATAATCTTTTTTGTTTTAGTATATCCAAAAGAGTTAAACCCTTTTTCATGAAGAATATTTAAAAAGTTTTCATTTTTATGAAGTTTTATATAACACTTTAAATATATATAGTTTGCTTCATCATGCCTTTTTATATACTTTTTTAAATCATTACCTTGTACTTCAAAATTTTCAAGATACTCTAATCTTCCTTCGTTGTAGAATCTATTTCTAACTTTTAAGTCTTGAAAATCAAAGTGTTCATAACTTCTACCCTGTGTTAAGATATCACTATAAAAAAAAGTTGACTTATCATCACTTTTTATATTTAGAAATTGTAAAAGTTTTGAGTTTTTAAATAAGATTAATTCATCATTTAGAACCTCTAAATTGGAGTTTTCTAAAGAGATATTTATACTATTTATCCCAAAATCTTCTTCGCTTGCATAAACTTTTGTTGCTGATTCTGTTGTTAAAACTAAGTTAGAGTTGCTCAAGTTTAGTTTTGTTTTTATTCTATCTTTTGGGAAGATACCCTCCCCAATACTTAGAAGTTTTATGTAGTTTTCTGGTTTTTGAAAATAAAAATACCGCGATGGTAGATTTAGTTTATTTAAATTAAAAGTATTATTTTTAAACTCAATTGATATACTCATTGTTAGTCTCTAACCAAATAAATTTGCTTATCTTTTATATTGTGTTCAATACATTCAACTAAGTTTTTCCCTTTTTGCTTTGTACTTACTTTATCTATTACAAAGAACTCTTCTTTATCTTTTATGCAAAGTAGTGAAAAATGCCAAGTACTTTTATTAAGAAGTATCCCTTGTTCACCATCTGTTTCAAATATTTCTAAGGTTGATAAATCAGGTTCTCTTCCCCCTAGGGCAACTACGCTATAAAAGGGTTCCTTACTTCTTGGTAAAAATGTTTGTGAAAAAAAAGGATGTTTTTCTAACATATCTATATGCAAAGGGAATTCTCTTTTTTTGCCTATGTATATATGTAAACTTAGGCTACCACTCTTCTCATTTGAATCCATAATACAAGTTTCAAATTTTTTTGCATATCCTCTATTTATAATCATAGATTCCATGTCATCTTTTTCTATTACTTCACCAAATTTTTTGAATGCTTCTTTTGTAAGTGGTTTTGGTTTTATTTCTATTTTCATATTATATTTTAAACTCATTTTCTTATTTATTAAAATTAAATCCAACTAAAAAATACTTTATTATATCAGTTTATTTATGGTTCTTATTAGCTGGTTTGAATTTAGATGATAGCATAAGTTCAATTATAATTAGTGTAAAGCTAGAGCCCTAATTTTGCATAAAAAATATACATTTATTGTATATATAATATACATTTTGAATGTATAGTTATTGCTAAAAAATATCTTTACAAAAAACTACCCACGTTATAGAATACACCTATCAAACATGTTTAGATTAATATCATTTGATGATTCACTCTAAATTTAAATAAAACATTAATAAGGAATAACATGATTGAAAATAGAAGAAATTTCATAAAGAAAACAGGGTTATTAGGTTTAGGTACAGCAGTTGCTGGTCCAAGTATCGCAAATGCAAGTTCTGATAAAAAATTTAGATGGAAGATGACAAACTGCTATGGTGCAGGAGCTCCTTTTTATTCAAAAGGACCAGGAAGTGCAGAATATTTTTGTAAAAGAATTGAAGAGTTGTCTGATGGAAGATTAAGAATTAAACATTATCCTGCTGGTGAACTTATACCTGCAATGGAAGGTTTTGATGCAGTTTCAAAAGGAACTATTCAAATGAACTGGGGTAACTCATTTTTTTGGGCAGGTAAAACTTTTGCAGCACAATACTTTACAGCAGTGCCATTTGGTATGAATTTTCAAGGAACAAATGCTTGGCTTCAATTTGGTGGAGGACAAGAGTTATGGGATGAAGTATATAAACCATTTAATGTTATAGGTCTTGCAGCAGGAAATACTGGTGTACAAATGACAGGATGGTTCAAAAAAGAGATTAATAATGTTGAAGATTTAAATGGTCTTAGAATGAGAGTTCCAGGGCTTGCAGGTAAAGTATTAGAGCAGTTAGGAGTTAGTGTTAAACTTCTTCCAGGTGGTGAAATTTTCCCTGCACTTGAAAGGGGTGTTATAGATGCGGCTGAATTTGTTGGACCTTTCCAAGATAGAAGAATGGGATTCCAAAAAGCTGCTAAATATTATTATACTACAGGTTGGGGAGAACCAAGTAATACAAGTGAGTGTCTAATTAATAAAGATGCTTGGAATTCATTACCAAAAGATTTACAAGCAATCGTAAAAACAGTTGCTGCTGAATGTAATCTTATGGGACTTTCATGGTCTGAAGCAAATAACTCAGAAGCACTAGAAGATTTAGTTAAAAATCAAGGGGTAATTGCTAAAACATTACCAGATTCAGTTATTGAAAAATTAAGAGAAGTGACATTTGCTACATATGACAAACTTACAGCAAAAGATCCTTTAGTAAAAAAAGTTCACGACAGTTACTTTGCTTTTAAAGCAATGCACGATGATTGGCAAAATAAAAGTGAAGAAGTTGTGATGACTAAGTTATCATCATGATAAACTTATTAAATATTTCAAATAGACTTGATACGTTCATAGAACGTATCGGTCAAATAAGTTCTTGGTTGATTTTTATTTTGGTTCTTCAGGTTTCAGGGGATGTTCTTTTTAGATATTTTTTTCATGTAAGTTCAATTGCTGAGCAAGAGCTTCAATGGCATATATTAGCAGCAATTGCAATGTTTGGTTCTGCATTTACATTTCAACAAGGTGAACATGTAAGAGTTGATCTTTTTTATCACCATTACAGTAAAAATGTAAAAGTTTGGATGGATGTTTTAATCCCATTACTAATTATTATTCCATTTTCACTTTTTATCATTTATCTATCAAGTCAATATGTAATGCAATCTTATGTAACTGGTGAGGTTTCTCCTGACCCTGGAGGTTTACCATATCGATATTTAGTAAAATCACTTATCCCTTTAGGATTCACACTGATTTTAGTACAAGGGTTAGCAGTTCTATTTAGAGCTATATCACATATAAAAGGGGAAAAGTAGGCTATGGATCCACAAATATTAGCAATTATGATGGTTGTATCCCTTTTTGCGCTTATACTATTGGGAGTTCCTGTTGCTTTTGCAATTGCAGGGGCTGGTTTATTTTTTGGGGTTATAGGAGTTGATTTAAATCTATTTAATCTTTTGCCTTCAAGAATTTTTGGTGTATTAACAAACTATACTTTATTGGCAGTACCACTTTTTGTTTTTATGGGTATTTTATTGGAAAAATCCCGCTTAGCAGAAAAGATGCTTGATGTTTTAGGATTATTATCTGGTAAAAAACCTGGTGGCATGGCAATTGCTATAATTGTAGTTGGTATTTTAATGGGTGCGTCAACAGGTATTGTTGGTGCAACAGTTGTTACTTTAACTATGATTGCTTTACCAACACTTTTAAAAAGAAATTATAGTCATAGTGTATCCTGCGGTACCATTTGTGCTTCTGGAACATTAGGACAAATTTTACCACCAAGTTTAGTTTTAATCTTACTTGCTGATATTAGTGGAGAAGCTATTGGTCCTTTATTTGCTGCTGCATTAATGCCGGGATTACTTTTAGCTACTTGTTATATTGTTTATATAATTCTTTTAAGTAAATTTGCACCCCATCATGTTCCTCCAATTGATCAAGAGGAGAGAGATACCTACTCAAAAAAAGAGTTATGGATTGAATTTTTTAAATCTGTTGCACCACCTTTTTTATTGATTTTTGCCGTATTAGGTTCTATTATTGGTGGCCTTGCAGCTCCTACAGAAGCAGCTTCTATGGGTGCTATTGGAGCATTAGTGATTGTATTTTTAAGTAAAAGATTAAATTTAGCAATTTTAAAAGAAACTTTATATGAAACTATGAAAGTGACTGGTATGATTATGTTCGTTCTTATCGCCTCACAAGTTTTTGGACTTAGTTTTAGAGGTTTAGAAGGGGATTATTTAGTTGAAGATCTTTTTGCAGCAATACCAGGGGGAATGTGGGGATCAATTCTATTTATGATGTTGGTTTTATTTGTTTTAGGATTTTTCTTAGAATGGATTGAGATATCATATATTGTTTTACCATTAGTATTACCAATATTCCATGCACTTGATATAAATATGATTTGGTTAGGTATTTTAGTAGCCTTAAACCTTCAATCATCATTTTTAACTCCACCCTTTGGCTGGTCACTCTTTTTCTTAAAAGGGGTTGCTCCTAAAGAGATAAAAACTATGGAGATTTATAAGGGGGTATTACCTTTTATTGCAATTCAAATAATTGTAATTGCATTGGTGATGATTTTCCCAGAAATAGCCCTTTGGCTACCAAAAGCAATAGGATGGATGTAATATGAATAACTTACCTAAAACAGAAGTATCAAAAAATGGTATGGTAGTTTCACCACACCATTGTGCCTCAGATGCAGGACTTGAAATTTTAAAACAAGGGGGAAATGCAATTGAAGCTTCAATTGCAGTTGCCTCATCTTTAGCAGTACACTATCCTCATATGACGGGAATAGGTGGAGATGCATTTTGGTTGATTTATGACCCTAAAGAGGGTGTTAGTTTTATTGAAGCTTCTGGATTCTCTGGATTTGATGTAAATATGAGTGCTTATGAAGGTTTAGATTCTATTCCTTTTAGGGGAAGATTAGCTGCCAATAGTGTCGCAGGAGCAGTTTCTGCATGGGATTTAGCATATAATAAAAGTAAAAAAGATTGGGATGGGAAACTTTCCTCTTCAAAACTTGTAGATGAAGCAGTAAACTCAGCAACAAATGGAATTATAGTTACAGAATCTTTATCTCAAACACTAGAAGAGAAAAAAGATGAATTAATAAAAGATTCATATTTTGCAAGTATCTATTATCCAAAGGGAAAGGTACCTCAAAAAGGGGAAACACTTGTTCAAGAAAAATTAGGAAAAACACTTAATACTCTTGGAGTTAACGGATATGATGATTTTTACAGAGGAAGTTTATCCCAAGATATTTCAAATGATTTAAAGCAAAGGGATTCTTTATTATCACATAAAGATTTAAATGAACATCACGCTTCTTGGAATAAAGCTTTGCAGATGAAAACAAGTAATGCAAAGTTGTTCAATGCTTCAGCCCCAACTCAAGGTGTTACTTCACTTATGATTTTAGGTTTATTTGATAGATGGGTAGAAAAATTACCACAAAAAGATTCTACAAATCATGTTCATTTATTAGTAGAGGCTACTAAAATCGCCTTTAGACACAGAGATAAAATGAATACTGCTGCCACATTTGAAGAGCTTCAAGCTTGGCTTGAACCTGAATATCTTGATGAATTAAGTAAAGAGATAGATTTAGAAAAAGCTTTACCTTGGGGAGAAAATGCAGCACCTGGTGATACAACTTGGTTTGGTGCAATAGATTTAGAAGGTAGAGTTGTAAGTGCTATTCAAAGTATTTATCATGAGTTTGGAAGTGGATTAACATTGCCTGAAACTGGTATTGTTTGGCAAAATAGAGGTTGTAGTTTTGCTTTAGACTCATCTCATATTCAAGCTTTAGAACCACACAAAAAACCTTTCCATACCTTAAACCCTGCAATTGCATTGTTTGATGATGGAAGAGTGATGGCTTATGGAACTATGGGTGGAGATGGACAGCCACAAACTCAAGCAGCAGTTTTTTCTAGATATGCTTATTACAATGAAGATTTGCAAACTTGTATAAATAATCCTAGATGGCTTCTAGGAAGAACTTGGGGTAATTCCTCTCAAAGTTTAAAACTAGAATCTAGGTTTGATGATAAGTTGATTAATGAATTAAAAGAAAAAGGTCATGATGTTGAAATTTTAGGTGAATTAGATTCTGCCGTTGGTCATGCAGGAGCTCTAGTTTATGATACATCAAAAACTATAAAAGGGGCATTTGACCCAAGAAGTGATGGTAAGGCATCAAGTTTTTAAATAAGGATAAATTTTTATGAATGAATTATTAGTATTAGTCCCAATTTTGTTGGCAAGTGGCGTAGTAGCTGGCTTGCTTGCAGGATTACTTGGTGTTGGTGGAGGAATTGTAATTGTCCCTATGCTTTATCATATATTTATCTATATGAATATTGATATCTCAATTGCAATGCCTTTAGCTATTGGTACATCTTTATCAACTATTGTTGTAACTTCAATAATGTCTGCAAGGTCTCACCATAAAAAAGGTGGAATAGATTGGGATTTATCAAAAAAATGGATCCCCTTTGTGATTCTTGGAGTTTTAATTGGAGCATTTTCATCTAAATTTATAGATGGAACAAATTTAAAGTTTATGTTTGGTATTTTACTTCTAGTTGTATCTCTTAATATGATTATTAGTAGTTTTAAGAAACTTGTAATAGCTGAGTCTCTTCCAGGAAGATTTGGGCAATCTATTTTTGCCACACTTCTTGGTGGTTTTGCTTCATTATTAGGAATTGGAGGAGGAACTTTGATGGTTCCTTTATTATCACTATTTTCATTTCCAATTCACAGAGCTGTTAGTACAGCTTCATTGTTTGGACTTATTATTAGTATACCTGCAACAATAAGTTATATTATTGTTGGGTGGAATGTAGAGAATCTTCCTTTAGCCTCAACTGGATATGTTAACTGGTTAGCTTTTATAGTACTTGTACCTATGACAATGTTTTTTGCACCTTATGGGGTGAAGTTAGCATATAAACTAAATGTAAAACAACTAAAGCTTGCTTTTGCAATCTTTTTATGTTGTGTAGGAATTAAAATGGTTTTAGTTTAAAACCATTTTGATAAAGGGGTTTTTATTAACTCCTTTATCTTAAAAAGATTAAATAAGATATTTTATACTGATAGATATTGTTCTACTATTTCATCACTTAAATCTTCAATTTCACCTTTTGCAACAACATTTCCCCTCTCTAATAAATAGAAATCATCTCCATGTTTTTTTGCAAATGGTAGTTTTTGTTCAACTAGTATTACAGTAATCTTCTCCTCTTTTGTTAAATAATCTATTACTCCACCAATTTGTTGAACAATATTAGGCTGAATCCCTTCACTTGGTTCATCAAGTATTAGAAGTTTTGGCTCCAAACATAAAGCTCTTCCTATTGCTAATTGTTGTTGTTGACCACCTGAAAGGTCACCACCTTTTCTTTTTAGCATATCTTTTAAAACTGGAAATAGTTCGTATATTTTATCAGGAACTTTCTTTAAACCATTTCTATTTCCAAGTAATCCTATCTCTAAATTCTCTTTTACACTTAGTTGTGAAAAAATCTCTCTTCCTTGAGGTACATAACCTATACCTAAGCCTGCTCTTTTTTCACTTCCAAGTTTAGCTATATTTTTATTTTCAAAAAGAATCTCACCATCTTTTATTGGAAGTAATCCCATAATAGCTTTTGCTAAAGTTGTTTTACCAACCCCATTTCTTCCCATAAGACAAGTACATCTTCCTTGTTTTATCTCAAGGTTTAAATCCCAAAGAGTATGACTTTGTCCATAAAATTGGTTTAGATTTTTTATTTCTAACATATTATTCTCCTAAGTAAACTTTTCTTACTTTTTCGTTTTCTTGAACATCTTTCATAGATCCCTCTGCTAAAACAGAACCCTCATGTAATACAGTTACTTTTTTTGCAATACTTCTAATAAACTCCATATCGTGTTCAACTACAACCACACTATGTGATTTGGATAAATCAGTTAAAATCTCTGCTGTCTTTTCTACTTCTCCTGGGGTCATCCCTGCAACTGGTTCATCTACAAGGAGTAGTTTTGGGCTTTGCATTAAAAGCATCCCTATTTCTAGCCATTGTTTTTGTCCATGGGATAAGATACCTGCATGGGCTTTGTAGCTGTCTTTTAGTCCGATTAATTCCATGGTTTGTTCTATTTTATCTTTTTGTTCCCCTCTTAAGTTTGCAAATAGGGTTTTAAAAAATCTTTTATCATCCTTCATTGCTAGTTCAAGGTTTTCAAACACACTATGACCCTCAAAAACTGTTGGTTTTTGAAACTTTCTTCCAATACCAATTTGGGCAATACTTGGTTCATCCATTTGAAGTAAATTAACAGCTTTACCAAAAACTACATGACCTGTATCTGGTTTTGTTTTCCCTGTAATAACATCCATCATAGTAGATTTCCCTGCACCATTTGCACCAATTATACATCTTAACTCTTCATATTCTATTGTTAAAGATAGGGAGTTTAAAGCTTTAAACCCATCAAAACTAACAGTAACATCATCTAGATAAAGTATTCGGTCACCTTTTTTAAGTGTTCCAATATTTTTTTCATTTTCATGTTTAAGCAGCTGCATTTTGAACCTCTTTGTTTTGTTTTGTTAGTTTTATTTTAGAGATTAATCCCACTACACCACGTGGCAAAAATAGGGTTACCACAACAAATAATCCACCTAAAGCATATAACCAAACTTCTGGAAGAGCGGAAGTAAAATAAGTACTTGCATAATTTACTATAAAAGCTCCAACAATTGCTCCATATAAGGTTCCTCGCCCTCCAATTGCTACCCAAATAACAAGCTCAATTGAAAATAGTGGTGAAAAAACACCTGGGTTTATAATTCCCACTTGTGGAACATAAAGTGCCCCTGCAATTCCTGCTAATATAGCAGATACCACAAAAATAAATAGTTTGTATTGTTCAACCCTATAACCTATAAATCTAGTTCTACTCTCTGCATCTCTAATAGCTATACAAACACGACCAAGTCTAGAGTTTATAATAAATCTTGCAATTAAATACCCTGCAAATAAAGCTAAAAATGAGATAATCAAAAGGGCAATTCTTGTTGAGTCTGCTTGTAAATCAAAACCAAGAACATCTTTAAAATCTGTTAAGCCATTATTCCCACCAAAACCCATATCATTTCTAAAAAATGCTAACATCAAAGCATAGGTCATAGCTTGGGTTATGATAGATAAGTAAACCCCTGTAACTCTAGATCTAAATGCTAAATAACCAAAAACAAAAGCTAAAAATGCAGGAACTAAAGCCACCATAAACATAGTAAATAAAGGGTTATCAAAACCATACCAAAACCAAGGTAGTTCTTTTAGGTTCATAAAAACCATAAAGTCAGGCAAATCAGGGTTTCCATAAACTCCTCTATCTCCAATTTGTCTCATAAGGTACATAGCAAAAGCATATCCACCAAGGGCAAAAAATGCCCCATGTCCCAGACTTAGTATCCCAATGTATCCCCAAACTAAATCAAGTGCTAGGGCAAGTAAAGCAAAGGCTAGATACTTCCCAAGTAGAGTTACTGTATATGTTGAAACATAAAGAATAGAATCTGGTGGGAAAAATAGATTTGCTATAGATACATAAAGTACTACAACAAATAGTATAGATAATACTATTTTACCTCCACGATCATTTTCTAAAATTTTTAGAAGTATAGGTTTTCTTTTATTTGTATTTTCTGTTTTTGTCATCTTTTAATCCTGTGCATCTCGACCTTTTTGAGGAAATAATCCTCTAGGTCTTTTTTGAATAAATAAAATTATAAATACTAAGATAATCACTTTTGCTAATACAGCACCCGCAACTGGCTCTATAAATTTATTTATTTCACCAAGGGTAAATGCTGCTATTAGTGTACCCCAAAGGTTACCAACTCCCCCAAATACTACAACCATAAAACTATCTACAATATATGCCTGTCCTAAATTTGGTCCCACATTTGTAAGTTGTGATAAGGCAACCCCTGCAATACCAGCGATCCCTGAACCAATACCAAAAGTCATAGCATCTATTAAAGAGGTTTTTATCCCCATAGCTTGTGCCATTTGTCTATTTTGTGTTACCGCACGAACCTTTAATCCCAGTGAAGTTTTATTTAAAATAAGTAATATTCCCACAAAAACAAGTATGGCAAAAATGATAATATAAAGCCTATTGTATGTTAAAGACAAGGCACTATTTATCTCCCAAGCTCCACTCATCCAAGATGGAGTTTTAACCTCTTGATTTAAAGGTGAATAGATTGTTCTTACTAATTGTTGTAAAATTAAACTTATCCCAAAGGTAGCAAGTAAGGTTTCTAAAGGTCTTCCATATAGGTGTCTTATAACTAACCTTTCTATTATAATCCCTACAATACCACTTACTATAAAGGCAACAGGGATTGCTATAAGGATTGAATACTCAATTAGATTTGGCATAACTTGTTGCAAGGTATAAGTTGTATATGCTCCAATCATCATCATCTCCCCATGTGCCATATTGATAACTTTCATAACTCCAAAGGTTATTGCAAGTCCTATTGCCGCAAGTAATAAAACAGATCCCATACTAAGACCAAAAAATGCTGTTTCAATAAATGAATAAAATGATCTAGAACTCTCAACTTGGCTAATAGATTTTTTTGCAAGCTCTTTTAACTCTTTATTATCTGTTGTAGTTTCTATTTTTTTTAGGGTTGCTAGGGAATCAGATGAGATAAACTCTCCTAGGGCAGATACTGCTTTGATTTGTTCAAATCCACTTTTTGTTTTTGCATCTAAAATCGTTTTTGCTTCAAGTAAGACCTCTCTTATTTTCGCATTTGTTTCAAGTTTTAGGGCTTTTTCTAAGAGTGCTTCATCATCTTTTGTTACATTAGCTAAAATATTTTTTGCTGATTTTAATCTAATCTCATATTTTTTTGAAAATAGATTCATTTGAGCTAATATACCTTTGATAATACTTCTTAATTTATTGTTAGTTTTTACTTTGTCTAGCTCTTTTTTATTTATAACTTCCTCTTTTGTTTCATCAAATAGTTGTACTGTATGGTAGTTTTCCCCCTCTTTTTTTGTGATTATTAAAAAAGTTCCATCACTTTCTTTATAATAAAGGTCA
Source organism: Halarcobacter azotofixans (SeqCode) (assembly GCA_048571215.1). Taxonomy (GTDB): domain Bacteria; phylum Campylobacterota; class Campylobacteria; order Campylobacterales; family Arcobacteraceae; genus Halarcobacter; species Halarcobacter azotofixans. Next base: position 3,055,076 of record CP182352.1, on the reverse strand, counting down.
CTTGTAACCATTTTTGATAATAAAAGATTTAGTTTATCTTCTTGGGGATAGTTCTCATATAAACTTTTTACAACTTGTGCTTTTTTCTTTAAACTATTTGTTTTAAGTTGGTTTATATCTTCTTTAAGGCTATTTGCAAAAATAGAGCTTATAAGCAGTAAATTAAGAAATATTATTTTTATAATTGTAGATTTCATATTAGTTTCCAATCGAGTATTTATAAAAGAGAGGTTTAACTCTCTTTTACATTTAGTAGTTTTGTCCTGAACATTGTTTAGTTACAGTATTGTAGTTACCACAATTAATTGGTGCAGTCCAATCAGAAATTACATCTTTTGATGATGGTAAGAAATCAGACCAAGCATCACCTGCAACCTCTTCTTCTGTTGACCATACTGTTTCAAATTGACCGTTTTCTTGAATCTCTCCAATTAAAACAGGTTTTGTGATATGGTGGTTTTTTAACATTGTTGCAGTTCCACCTGTAAGGTTTGGAACAGATAAACCAATGATTGCCTCTCTTACTTTATCTACATCTGTAGTTCCAGCTTTTTCAACAGCTTTTACCCAAAGGTTAAATCCAATATATGTAGCTTCCATTGGGTCATTAGTAACTCTTTTATCATTTTTGATAAATTTTTTCCATGAAGCGATGAATTTTTCATTTGCATCAGATTCTGCACTTTGGAAATAGTTCCATGCTGCAAGGTGACCAACAAGTGGTTTAGTATCGATACCTGATAACTCCTCTTCCCCAACTGAGAAAGCTATTACAGGAATATCTTCAGCACTAATACCTTGGTTCCCTAACTCTTTATAAAAAGGAACATTAGCATCTCCATTGATAGTTGAAACAACAGCTGTTTTTTTACCAGCAGAACCAAATTTTTTGATATCAGATACAATTGATTGCCAATCTGAGTGACCAAATGGAGTATAGTTAATCATAATATCTTTTGCTTTTACACCTTTAGCTTTTAAGTATGCCTCTAAGATTTTGTTTGTTGTTCTTGGATAAACATAATCAGTTCCAGCAAGAACCCATCTTTTAACACCAACTTCATTCATTAGGTAATCAACAGCAGGAATTGCTTGTTGGTTTGGTGCAGCACCCGTATAAAATACATTTTTAGAAGATTCTTCACCCTCATATTGTACAGGGTAAAATAATAGACCATTTAACTCTTCAACAACTGGTAAAACAGATTTTCTTGATACAGAAGTCCAACAACCGAAAGTTACATCAACTTTATCTTGTGTTAATAAACCTCTCATTTTTTCAGCAAATAAAGGCCAGTTTGAAGCAGGATCTACAACTACAGGTTCTAGTTTTTTCCCTAAAACACCACCTCTTTTATTTTGCTCATCAATAAGCATTAGAACTGTATCTTTTAGTGTTGTTTCACTAATAGCCATAGTTCCAGATAGTGAGTGTAAAACACCAACTTTGATTGTATCAGCAGCTTGTGCAAGTGTACCCATTGCAACTAAAGCAGCGATTGACAATGATTTTGCCAACATTTTCTTCATAATTTCTCCTTGTAAGATTTAAGACTAAAGAAGTATAAAAAAGAAGTGTTGTTTTAGTGTTGCTTTTTTATTAAGAGAGTTTTTTTACTGTATAGAAACTAGACATTATAAGGTTTTAGAACATAAAGAGATCAATTCATCAAATTTATACTCTTTTATTAAAGTAGAGATTTTTTCTTTTGTAAAATTATCAATAGGATTTTCCTCTAGAAGTTTTAATATATTTATTCCATCAAGTCTTGAAGCATAAGTATTTATTTGTTTTGATAGTTCTTTATCAAGGATAATCTCTTGCTCTTTAGTAGATTTTTCATAAACAAATTCTAAACTTAAAAACTCTTTTAATGTTAGGATAATATCGTTTTCCTCAAAGGGTTTACTTAAGAATTTATCAGCCCCTGCAGCAAAAGCTTTTTGTTTATCATCCTCAAATACATTGGCAGAAATTGCAACTATAGGGATATCTTTATAATCTTCATCCCCTTTTAATTTTTTAGTTGTTTCAAGTCCATCAAGATTTGGCATCAATATATCCATAAAAATCAAATCAAACTTTTCATCTTTGCATTTTTGAAGAACCTCTACACCATCATTTGCTTCTGATGTCTTAAGATTAAAACCATTTAGTATTTGAACTAAAAGATCTCTATTTACTTTTGTATCATCTGCTACTAGGATTTTTATATTTTCTGTTGAACCCTCAATCTTTTTTAAGCTTAAACTTTCAAGTTGTATATTTTCTTGTATTTTATCTATACTTTGAAGTTTGATTTTGAAATTAAAAGTTGAACCAAAATTTTTATTGCTTTCAACACTTATAACTCCATCCATCTTTTCAACTAACTCTTTTGTAATGGATAAACCAAGTCCAGTTCCTTCAAATTTATCTTTGGATTGACTTAGTTGCTCAAAGGGTTTAAATATAAGTTTTTGTTCCTCTTCACTCATCCCTATCCCACTATCAGTTATAGTTACATCAAGTTTATTGTTTAAATAGAGTATATTAGTTTTTATTGACCCTTTTTGTGTAAATTTCAGAGCATTGCCTAAAATATTGATAAAGATTTGTTTAACTCTTTTTTCATCACATAAAACATATTTTGGTACATTTTCATCGATATTAAATGAAAAGTCCAATCCTTTATCTTTGCATCTATTATTAAACATAGATTCAATATCTTCTAAAAGTTTATAAAGATTTATCTCTTGATTGTTTATGGAGATTTTTCCTGCTTCAATTTTTGCAAATTCTAGTATCTCATTTATAAGAGATAATAGGTGGTTTCCACTATTGTGTATAGTATGTAGGTTTTCTTTTTCCAAGCTTGAGATATTTGAAGATTTTTTCAGAAGGGAAGTAAAACCTAAGATTGCATTTAAAGGTGTTCTTAACTCATGGGACATATTTGTTAGAAATAAAGATTTGGTTCTATTGGCATTTTGTGCTTCTATTGTAGCTTTTTTTAGGTCATTTTCATTTTGTTTTCTTTTAGTAATATCACTAAATACTACTACAGAACCTTCTAATACTGAACTTTCATTATTAGAAATAGGAGTACTTACATAATCAATAGGAAATTTTTTCCCCTCTTTTGAGATAAAAGTTTGCTCCTCTTTATGAACTAACATTAGTCTTTGTTTTTGTTGTGAACCTTTTTCAAAAAGGTGTTTGCCAATAGTTTTATTTATATATTTACCTATTAATTCCTCAGAACTATATCCTAGAAGTTTTGAAGCTGTTGGATTTACAAAGATAAATCTTCCCTTTGCATCCAAACCAAAAATCCCTTCACCTGCCAAATCAAGAAGCCTTTTATTTTGTTGTTGTGATGCCATAAGTTCAATAGCATTATTTTTAAAAACCTCAACAGCCCCTATCATTTCACTAACCTCATCCATAAAAACCTTTGGGGGAAGGGTTATATCCATATTGTTTTTGGCTAAACTTAACATCCCTTTGTTTAAAGTTTCTATTGGATGGATGATTCTATAAAGAATAACAAAGATGAAAGAAAAGATAAATAGTAAAATGAGTACTAAAACAGAAACACTAAGATATGATTCCATTTTTTTTACTGTTTCATGGGCTTCATCTACTCTTTTTTTTGTTCTTGTTTCAAAGGCTTTATAAAACTCATTTAAAGGTTTCATTATGGCAATTTTTGCTTTATGGTACTCATCCCCATGCATAATCTGTCTGGCTAGGGCAAAATCAGGCTCTTTTTTTATGGTATAGTTGCCATCTTTGTCTTGAAAAATCCCTTTTATAGCATTCATAGCTTTTGTTTCTAAATTTGTTAAATCATCTGATTCCTGTTGGGATTTATATAAAAGTTCTAATTCCTCTTCGGGAAAGCCTGCTTTTTTCATAAGTTTTCGAAGAGATATTTGCTTTCCATCTAGTGTAGGTTTAGAGTTGCTTAGGGTGTAAAAATCCCAATATATTCTATTATAGTTTTTTGGTCTAGGTTTAAGCCCATTTCTAATATCAAGTACAGTGTGAAACTGCTTTTTAAACATCTCTTTGCCTGTTATTACATGGGTTCTTGCCATTCTCGTCAAATCATCGCTACTTTGTCTTAGTTCGTCTGCTAGGATTAGGGACCTATGTTGCATAGCATAGGCATCTTCTAGTTTTTTTATGGCATTTTGATATTCACTTAAAATAAATACTACGCTTGTTAGTGCAATTGAGTTTGCAATTAGTAAAAGTATAAAAAGTTGTTTAAGTTTCATACAGCTATATATTTTTTTCCTATTAATTTAGGTTATAATAACTAAAATAAATGGCTAAGATAAGATAAACATGGATAAAAAATATACTATATTGGTAGTTGATGACAAAATTGAAAACCTTAAATATCTAGATGAGGTATTAAGTTGTGATGAATATGATATAAGAGCAACACCCGATGCAAGTATGGCTTTAAATGCTGCAAAACTAGATATCCCCCATTTAATCCTTCTTGATATAAAAATGCCAAAAATGGATGGGTATGAACTTTGTAGGCTTATAAAAAAAGAGGATGAATTAAAAGATATACCTATTATATTTATCTCTGCTTTGGATAGTATAGAAGATAAAGTAAGGGCTTTTGAAGAGGGTGGAGTTGATTATATTACCAAACCCTTTGAGCCAAAAGAGATAATTGCTAGGGTTAAAACCCAACTTGAGATACATAAAAGTAAAATCACCATTGCCAAATTATTGGAACAACAAGACTTGTTTGTAAAAAAGATTATGCATGAGATGAATACCCCTGTTACAATAATCTCTTTAAATAGTGAGATTTTAGAAAAACGTAATGGGATGTCAAATGAGATAAATGCTATAAAAGCTTCAACTAAAACCCTATCTTCAATTTATGGGGATCTTTCATATAAGATTAAAAAAGAGAATAGAGAATATAAAATTAAGCAGATTAATCTATTGGATTTTATTAGTTCTAGGGTTCAGTTTTTTGATGAGTTGGCAAATACAAAAGATATCCATATAATTTTAGAGTATAGTGATGATTTAAATATTTTTATAAATGCCTATGAGTTTGAAAGAATTATTGATAATACAATTAGTAATGCAATAAAATATAGTAAAGAGTCATCTGAAATTATTATATATTTTGGTCTGGAAGATGGAAAGGCAGTTATTACAATAGAAGATTTTGGTATAGGTATGGAAAATGTTGATAAGATTTTTGATGCCTATTATCAGCAATCAAATAAAAAAATGGGACTAGGCTTAGGTTTAAATATTGTAAAAGAGATTTGTGATAAATATGAGATAAAAATAGATGTAAAAAGTAAAAAAAATGAGGGAAGTTGTTTTACTTTTTTTATTGATTCTGTTGTAAAGAGTGATATATGAAGATATTTTTGTTAGAAGATGACTTTTCACTAAATAGACTTATTACTAATGCTTTAGAGGAGAGAGGTTTTTTTATTCATAGTGTAAAAGATGGATACGAGGCGATGACTCATATTTTAAATAATAGATATGATTTATATATACTTGATATCAATGTTCCAGGTTTTAATGGACATGAGGTATTAGAACAAATTAGAAAAGAGAATGAAAACTTACCTGTGATAATTGTTAGTGCCCAACTTGATATGGACAATATCTCAAAAGCTTATGATTTAGGATGTAATGATTACCTAAAAAAACCCTTTGAGCTTGAAGAGTTGATTTTACATATAAAATATCACATCAAAACACTATTAAACAATGATTTAGACAAAGATATAATAGAGCTTGGAAATGGTTTTAGATTTAAAATGAGTGAACAAAATCTTTATAAGCATGAGCATGAAATAGAGCTTACATCAAAAGAAAAACTTTTATTAACATTATTTATTAATAATATCGATAAAACTGTAACTACTCAGATGATACATGAATATGTTTGGGATAACAAAGAGGTAGAAGCTGTTAGTATGAGAAGTATGATACATAAGCTTCAAAAAAAACTAAAAAGTGCAATGATAGTAAATATTAGAGGTGTGGGATATAAGCTAATTAGTAATAAAATATAATTATTAAAATATATCTATTAAGATATATCTATTAAGATATGTTTATTAATTATGTACATGAAAACAATTAGGATATGAATGAAAAAACAATTATTTATCTTTTTTTCTATCTTTTTTCTATCTTTTTTTTATAGTTCATTATTTGCAAAAGAACAAAAAAGTATTTTTACGAAAAAAGAATTAACTTGGATAAAAAATAATCCTATTGTTACTATTGCTATGATTGATAACTTTCCCCCATTTACTTATACAAATAATGGTAAACATGAAGGTTTTAGTGTTGATATTACTAAAGAGATTGAACGAATAAGTGGATTAAGATTTGACTATAAGTTATCTAAATGGAGCAAAGCCTTAGATAGTTTTAAAACAGGCAAAGTTGATATGATAGCTGATATCTCATTTACTAAAAAAAGAGAAGCCTTTACCTTATATTCTCAAGTTTATTATGAGATTCCAACATATATTTTTGGTTTAAAAAGTGATGAACTTTATGTTGATAATACTAGTTTAAAGAATAAAACATTAGCTGTGAGTAAAAACTTATTTTATATTGATAGTTTAAAACAGTTGGGATATAACATTATTGAAGTGGGTAATAGTATTGAAAAAGCAAAAGCTGTTATTACTGGGAGAGCTGATTATTTTATCTCCTCTTATACCTCTGGAGTAAGGGTCATTAATGAAAATGCATATACAACATTAAAACCTTTGGATGAATTGGAGGGTATCAAAAAAGAGGATTTACATTTTGGTATAAATATAGATAAACCTATTTTGCAAAGTATTATAAAAAAATCCTTACATGAAATTAATTCTCGACAAATGAAACGTTTAGCTAATAAATGGATTATTAATGCTCAAGAAAATAAAAATATTATAAGTTTGACACAAGAGGAGTTAGATTATATAAGTGATAACCCAAGTATTACTTATAGTGAAGTTAATTGGAAACCCTTATCAATAATAGAAGATAATAAGATGAAAGGGATTATGGGGGATTATTTAGAGTTAGTATCTAAAAGAACTGGATTAAACTTTAAGTTTATACCAGCAAGCTCTTGGCCTGATGTATTAGATAAATTTAAGCAAAAAAAGATTGATTTGGTTCCTGGTATTGGTTCAAGTCCACAAGAAAGAAGTTTGGGCTTAATATCTAACAAATATGCAAAATACCCATTAGTTATTGTAACTACCAATAAATTTACTTATATTGATGGCTTAAATGACTTAAGAGACAGTGTGATTGCGGTTCCTAAATATTATACAAGTTATAATTTTTTGGTTAAGAATTTCCCAGAGATAAAAATAATCCCCACTAAAAATATCTTAGAAGCACTTTTATTGGTAGAAAATGGAAAAGCAGATGCTTTTGTTGGGCATATAGCAAGCTCTTTGTATTATATATCAGAGTTAAGCCTAAGAGATTTAAAGGTATCAGGAGTTACGCAGTTTGATTTTGAACACCACTATTTAGTACAAAATGATAATCCCATTTTATTATCTATAATAAATAAAACTTTTGCATCTATTACAGATCAGGAAAGAAAAGAGATATATTCAAAATGGATTCAAACATCAGTTGTTAAAGAAACAAATAATAAAAAGTTTATCTATATCATACTTTTTATCTTTTCAATTGTTGTTTTAGCTTTTTTATATAGACAACATATATTAAAAAAATATAATAAAAAATTGGAAGAGACTAATAGTGAGATTCAAAGTATTATAAATAGTACTTTAGAAGCAATTATACTCTCTTATGAAAATTACTGTATTGATCTTAATGATTCTGCACAAAAGATGTTTAAAGTAAAAAATAAAGAAGATGCAATAGGAAAATTTATCTTAGATTATATAGATGAGAAATCTTTACCTCTTATAAAAGAGAAAATAAAAGAGGAATATACTGAACCATATGAGATAGATTGTATAAAATTTGATGGTACAGTTTTTCCAACCCTTATAAAGGGTACAAATATTAAAATGAATAATAAAACTATACGTATAACCTCTATTATTGATATCTCTGAGATAAAAAATAAAGAGATACTTTTAATTGAACAATCAAAAATGGCTGCAATAGGGGAAATGATTGGAAATATTGCCCACCAATGGAGACAGCCTTTAAGTGCAATAACTACTATAGCAAGTAGTTGGAGTATTTATGATGAGTACGGTACCTTTGATAAAAAAAGAGTTTTAGATGAAGCTAGTGTAATTTTATCAAATGCAAACTATTTATCTCAAACTATAGATGACTTTAGACTTTTTATAAAAGGGGAAAAAAGTACAAAACAATTTGATTTGGAAAGTGTAAGTGATAATCTTTTTAGATTAATCTCTTCATCAATTAAATCAAATCAAATTACTTTAGAAAAGAAGCTTACGAGTTCAAAACAAATTATTGGAAATCCTAATGAGTTATTGCAATCTTTAATAAATATTATAAATAATTCAATTGATGCAATAAAGTTAAATAATCAAATGGATGGTGTTATATTTTATGAAATAGAGGATAAAAACGATAGTGTAATAATAATAATTAGTGATAATGCAGGTGGTATTGATGAAGAAAATCTATCCAATATCTTTGAACCTTATTTTACCACTAAACATAAGTATAAAGGGACTGGATTAGGTTTATATATGACCTATAATATATTAAATAAGTTTAATGCAACAATAAAAGTAAAAAATAAAAGTGTAAACTTTAATGATAAAAAATATCTAGGTGCAAGTTTTATTATAAACTTGCCTACAGAAACTTAATATATATGATTATCACAAGCAATACAATCTAATAGATTTTCATTTATGGTACATTGGATACATTGATGGTTTATACTCTCCTCATCAAAAGGTCTTTTAATAGTACATTTTTCATGTTGTGATGCGATGTAAGATACATTTAATACTGGGTCAGAGGCTAATTTATTTGCTATTTCTGAATCAATTGCACTATTTTTAGCTAAAGCTCTTCTTACATTTAAGTTTTTTGCATTAACTAATTTTTTAAGTTCCTTGATATTTGACGAATTCATGGCAATATGAAGTTCATCTAATAGGGGATTATTTATATTTCTATTTGCAACCATGCCAAATCCTTTATTTTTAAATAACTTATAATATGATAATAAGGTTGCAATAAGGTAGCAGGTTTAGAGATAAAAAAAGGGTCTCTTTATAAAAAGAGACCCTTTTAAACTACACAGCTTTGTAGAAAAGATTAGAAATCTTGAACATTTTCTGCATTTTCTCTTGCAGACATTGCAATATCTGCAATAAATTTTTGTTCTTTAACGCTTGGTAACATCAGACCTTTTTTCTTGTGTTCTCTAATTTTATAAACACCCTCTTCATTTTTTTCTGCATAATAGTCATTGAAGTCTGCTGTATAAGGCATATCCCAAACAATAGCACCTTCAGTTGGACATGCTTCTGCACATCTTGGAGCATCTGCATGGTCAACACACTCAACACATGATTCTGGTTTTACATAAAAGATATCATCTAATGGGTTCTTTTCATGACCATCTTCTAAAATTGCTGCTACTGGACATTCAGGAGCACATGCTTCACAACTAATACATTCTTCAGTAATTCTTACTGCCATAATTCATCCTTCATTAAAAATATAAGTAAAAGATGCAAAAACTATTCCACAGAATTAATTATCTATATGATAGTACCAAGCAGTTAAATTGCTTTTTTTAAAATTTTTATTGGCATAAAACTCTTTTGCAATTTCATTGTTTTCATCACAAACAAGTTGAAGTCTTTTGAAGTTATTTTTAGTAGCTAATTGTTTTGTGTAATCAAGAAGATGGGTTCCTACTCCTAAATCTCTAAAATCATCTTTTACAATAAAATCTTCAAGTAAGCCAACTTTTGAGCCAGTTACTGTAGATATAATAGTTTGCATAGTTATCATAGCGATAATTTCATTTTCAAATTTCACTAAAATTACATGGGAGTTTTTACTTTCAATAAGTAGTTCTAAACCATCTTTATGTTTTTCTTCATTAAAGATAAAATCTTTTTCTATTGAAAATAGGTTTTTAAGTAGTTTTATTAAATATGGGATATCCTCTTTCGAGGCATCACATATTTGAAGATTGTTTTTTAATATCATCGTACATCACTTCTTTTTTAGCTTTTTTCTCTGCTGATTGTGGTTTTTCATAAATCAACTCTATCTCTTCTTCTTTTTTGATGTACTCTTTTGTTATTATACAACTAGCTAAGTTTTCTTCTGATGGAATAGTGTATTGTAGAGGTAACATAATTTTTTCAATAATTCCTCTAAGTCCCCTAGCCCCAACATCTTTTTCATAAGCAATAGTGGCAATCTCTTCAAGGGCTTCATCACTAAATGATAAAGTAACACCATCAAGTTCAAAAAGTATCTCATACTGTTTTGTAATGGCATTTTTTGGTTCTTTTAGAACTCTTATTAAATCCTCTTTGGTTAATTTATTAAGTTCTGCAATTACAGGAATTCTACCTATAAATTCAGGGATTAATCCATAAGAGATTAGCTCTTTTGCTTCAATATCTTTTTTCTCTTTAGTTTTTTCATCTTTGTTTACAAAACCCATAACAGCAGATTTTTCTTTCTCTTTATCTTTTCGTAAGCCTACAAAAGCTCCTCCACAGATAAATAAAACATGAGTTGTATCAAAAAGTACTGTTTCAGCAGTTGAGTTTTTTCTACTACCCTTTACAGGTACATAAACCTCAGCACCCTCTAAAATCTTTAGAAGACCTTGTTGTACTCCCTCTCCACTAACATCTCTACCACTTGTTGAGCTTTCACTTTTATTGGCAATTTTGTCAATCTCATCTATGTAAACAATCCCTCTTTTTGCCTTTTCTATGTCAAAATCAGCAGCAGCTAAAAGTCTTGATAGGATAGATTCAACATCTTCCCCCACATATCCAGCTTCTGTTAATGCTGTTGCATCAGCAACTGCAAAAGGTACATCCATAATCTTAGCTAATGATTTTGCAAGTAAAGTCTTACCTGAACCTGTAGGACCAACTAACATTATATTTGATTTTTCTAGTTCTACATTTTTGATAGTTGGTTTATCAATCCTTTTATAGTGATTATATAAAGCAACTGCTAAAACTTTTTTTGCATCAGTTTGACCAATTACATAATCATCTAAGTGTTCTTTTATCTTAATAGGAACACTTAAGCCTTTTTGAAAATCTTTTTTTGCTTCATGAATAACCTCTTTTTCAAGTACACTTGCACACATAGTTATACACTCATCACAAATATGAGAAGATTCACTACTAAAAATTTTTTTTACTTCTTTTATCTCTTTACCACAGAAGTCACATCTATTTGTTATTTTACTCATTGTTATTTATAAATTCATCAACACCAATTTTGATATTTTCCAAATTGTGAGTTTTGATAAATTTATCCTCTTTTTTTGTTAATTCATCTTTATTAATTAGGGTATAACCACCATCTAAACCTATTGTAATCTCATTTGCTACCATCCTAAAAGTATCAGTAGAAAAATCTACACCCATAAAAAGGTATTTTTTATTTTTTCTGTACTCTTTTAAGATTGGAGGCACAGCATATCCGCCCATTGCTTCTGTTAACCAGTCAACAAAGTCAGCATCTGAGATAATAAAATTCATCTCAGGTTTTGTACTACCCATAGGTTTAAATAAAATTGGTAAATCAGTTGTAAGTTGTGAAGCTTCAACTTGTGTATACTCTTTTGATGATGGATCATATTTATATATAACAAATCTATCATAATCGGCAGTAATTCTTGAAATCCCTGTGATTAGAAAGTGTTCAACATTGCTATATATTTTTTGTAAACTATCATCAACATTAGTATCAATTACATATTTAGGCATAATCTTTTCTAGCCATTTGTAAGTTTTTGGTAGTTCATACTCTTTTGAAGAGTAGATGTGATTAGTCATTTGTACAATAAACTCTCTACCTTTTCTTTGCTCTAAACTCATTGCTGCCCTACTGTACTCATACATCAATCTTGGGCTCATTGCTCTTCCATTATTTAGTGCTAAAATCATAGAATCACTATCATATGGCAATTTACTGCCATCTTTTGTTGTGGTATTCTCGAAAATACCCATTCCTAAGAATGGTATTACTGTACCATCTTTTAAATCTTGTAAAATATTATCCATGGCATCCAACTCCAGTGTATGATTGATAAACCTTATTTACTTCTATTCTAACCCTTTCCATATCAAGAGGGTTTTGTAAATCTTTTGGCATATCAATATGATAAATTGCGCCATCTTTTCCTATAAGAAAAAGTGCTTTGGTTAATTTACCTTCTAAGCTCCCACTTACAATTTTCGTTCCGTACATCTCACCAAATTCATTATTTGAGTCAAAAATTGGGATTATCTTCTTTAACTCATATGGAATTTCTATATTTTTATCGAAAATAACATAAGTAAATATTTCAACTTTTGCATCATTCATAAAATCATCAAATTCAATAATCTCTTCTTTAAAATCTTCAAAATTAGGAAATGATAAAAAGATTTGAATCATTCTATTTGAATTAGCTTTTTTTATCTCAATAGGCTCTTTACTCAGTGTTGTAGCTTCAAACTCTTCTGCTGAATAACCCACATCTATAAACTCATCAGTTAGCTCAAACTCTTCATTTTTATATATCATTTTCTATCCCATATTTTTTGATTTTGTATCCAATTTGTCTAAGGGTTATACCTAACTCTTTGGCTGCATGGGATTGATTGAAGTTATTATTATGAAGGGCATTTATAATTGCTTCTTTTTCTAACTCCTCTAAGGTTTTATTCTCTAAAGGTATAGATTTGAACTCTTTTTTAAATTTTTCATCATTTAGTGCAGGCAATAAAAGAATCATATCAAACTTGTTGATTCCATCTTCATTCCCCATCAATACTATTCTTTCAATAGTATTTTCAAGCTCTCTTACATTCCCAGGCCATGGGTAGTTCATAAGTATATCCATAGCTTCATCTGTTATTTTAACCATCTTTTTATGGTTTTTAATAGCTTTTTCTAAGAAGAATTCAACTAGTTGTCTAATATCATCTCCCCTTTCTCTTACTGGTGGTAAATCAATAGGTATTACATTTAATCTATAATATAAATCCTCTCTAAATTCCCCATCTTCAACCATTTTTTCAAGATTTCTATTGGTTGCTGCTACTAATCTTACATTTACTTTTATAGTTTTACTTCCACCAACTCTTTCAAATTCCCTTTCTTGTAAAACCCTTAGAAGTTTTACTTGTGCAGAAGCTGAGATATCACCTATCTCATCTAAAAATAAAGTTCCCCCATCTGCAAGTTCAAATCTTCCTTTTCTAGTCTCTCTTGCATCTGTAAAAGCACCTTTCTCATGACCAAAAAGTTCACTTTCAAGAAGGGTATCTGTAATAGCTGCACAGTTTAATTTTATAAAAGGTTCATCTTGTCTTTTACTTCTTTTGTGAATTGCTGCGGCTACTAACTCTTTACCCGTACCCGTTTCCCCTCGTACTAAAACTGTAACATCTGATTGGGCAATTCTTTGTATTACTTGGAAAACTTGTTGCATTTTTGGACTATCACCAATGATATCTCCAAAGTTGTGAACTTTTGAATCCCATTCCATTTTATAATAAAGTTTCAATTCTTTTAATCTTTCTTTCTCATTTTTATTAAGTTGATAAGAGTGAATTGTTTGTGCAAAAATAGAACTAATAATAGTCAAAATTCTAACACAGTCCTCAAATCCAATCTCTGTAGTTTTAGTTAAGGTTGCTCCTAAAACTCCTATCATTTCATTATCAACTATCATAGGTACTGCTACATATGATAGATTTGTATAATCTCTTTTCCCAGATTTATTTAGAAATAATGAATCGCTATGGATATTTTCTACAACTACAGGTTCTTTTGATTGAGCAGCAATTCCTGTTACCCCTTCTCCAATTTTATAAGTTGCAAGTTTTTTTTGTATTCTGCTTAAATCAACAGAAGCAAATACTTTTAATTCTTCATCTTCTAGTACATGCACTGTACAGTTTGTTAAGTGCAATGAATTTTTTAATATTTTTATAGATTTTTCTAATGATGTATCTAAATCATAATGATTTGAGATAATTGATGCAATTTCATATAAAGTTGTAAGTTCTTTTACAGTTAAACAGCTTGCACATTCTGGTCTGTCAAATAGTGCCATTTGTATCCTTTCAAAATAAAGTTATATTATATACAAGAAAGACACTTTATATACATTATTATATGTTTATAAAGTATCCAGCCACTTCATTTATGAAATCTTTTTACAAACTTCCTCTTTTGGTAGCTTTTTAACTCCTGGTTTAATCCACCATGTTTCACCATTTGATAATTCACAATTTCCACCCCAGTTCTCTTGAGTATCAAATTCTAAAGACTCAATAGTCTCTTCCATATCTTTTTTTGCGAAATAGAAGTATATAACCCCTTCACTCTCTCTTAACATCACTTTTGCCATATTTTTCTCCTTTATTTAAGTTAAATTTTTTGTTTTATTCTTTATTTAGTATGAGGTTTCTAAACCTAGATAATAGGTCTTTATTTTCAAGTTCTATTTTGAAAAACCCTTTTTTTACCTCTTTTATTAGGATATGTTTTGAATACTTTTCATCTGTATTTGTATAATCAATTCTATGATGAGCACCTCTGCTTTCTTTTCTCTTTTTTGCAGCTAAAATCATAGCTTCTGAGACTTCCAAGGCATTTCTTAACTCTAAAATAGAGATTAGTTCTACATTATTTCTTTTCTCTTTATTTATGCAATGCAATGAATAAGATTGACCTCTTAGGTATTTTATATAATCAAAGGCCTTAACTAAACTATCTTTTGATCTTAATATCCCTACATTTTCAAACATTGCATTACCCATTGAGACTCTAATGGCATTGAAATTTTTAGAAGTTTCCCCTGCAAAAATTTTATCTATCATTTGCAAATCTTTTATCACAAAATTGTAATCTATTGGCAAAAACTCTGTTTTTTTAGAGTATTCTAAGGCTTTTTGTCCTGCTAGTTCCCCAAATACAGTACCTTCTAATAAAGAGTTGCCACCTAGCCTATTTGCTCCATGTACACCATTTGCAGCCATCTCTCCACAAATATATAAACCTTTAATCTCACTATCAACCATATCAACAGCTACCCCACCCATACTATAGTGGGCAACAGGTTTTATTTTTAGAAGTTCACTACTTATATCAATTCCAGTTTGGTTAAAAGATACTGAATAAAGAGATGGAAGTTTTTTCTGTATCTTTTCTAATCCAAGGTGCCTTAAATCTATAAAAACCTCTTGACCTTCATTTTGTTGCTCTAAAATTGCTTTTGCAATCTTATCTCTAGTATCAAGCTCATCAACAAATCTTTCTCCATTGCTATTTACTAGGTATCCACCTTCTCCCCGTGCAGCTTCGGTAACTAAATAGTTTGTTTTTGCAATTCCTGTTGGATGAAATTGGATAAACTCCATATCTTTTAAAGTAAGTCCAGCTCTTAAACATACAGCCAATAAATCACCTGTATAATCTTGAGCATTTGTAGAGTTTCCTCTAAAAATTCCAGCATATCCCCCACCAGCAAGGACAACTGATTTTGCTGGATAAACCAATACCGAAGAGTCAAGCCTCCTAAGACAGGTTACTCCACTTATCTTTTTTTCATGGGTAGTAAGGTTTAACACATAAGTATTTACTAAAAAAGTAATCCCTATTTGTCTAGCTTTTTTAATAAGTGCTTGAGTTATTGCCCCACCAGTTTTATCCCCTACATAACAGGTTCTAGTTTTGCCTGCACCACCAAATGGTCTTTGTGCAATATTTCCTTTTTCATCCCTGTCAAATTCAACCCCATGTGAAATAAGCTTTGAGATGATATCTGAAGCCCTTTTACACATATATGTAATAGTTTTTATATCACCTAAGCCTTTTGCTGATTTGTAAGTGTCATCTATATGTGATTGAACTGCATCTTTATCTTCTAAATCTAAAACAGCATTTATTCCACCACTTGCCATTGATGAGTTGGATTTAAAGATATTTCCTTTTGTTATGATTGCAACTTTATTTGTGTCAGTTTTAGCTTCAATAGCTGCCATTAGTCCAGCTACTCCACCTCCTACAACAATAACATCATAAATCATATATTACACTCTATACATTAAATCGTAGTTTGCTCTAGGAGTTGATTTTATTTTTGTAATCTCCAAGTTTTCTCTTACATGGATTGGAGCTTTTGAAGCAAATAGGGAACTTATAATCCCTGGTGTTGATCTTACAAATTGAAGAGCTAGTTGAATATCATTTTTTAGAATCATTTTTGGGTCAAGTAGGTAACCAGTCTCTGGTTTAAATGATTTTTTAAATAGATTCATTTGCAGTAAGGAAGAGCTAGATATAACACCTATTTTTAGTCTATGTGCTGCTTGTAAAAGTGTACATTCTTCCCCTTTTACAGTTTGTGTAGGCATAGTATAAATAGAAGTTTTTCCAATATTGAATGGGGTTTGTATATATTTAAATCTATTGTTTTCTCCACCCACTTTATTTGCAATTTCTACTAAATCTTCTAAATTAATATGTTCATTTATTCCCTCTTGGTTTATAAAACCATTCCAAACAGCAATTCCATAGTATTTTATCAATCCTTGATCTGCCATTTTTTCAAATCTTTTAAATATTGATTCAATTTTTTTTAGAAATTTTTTGTAACCAAATTTTTCTATTTGCATCTCTGGATTGTGTAGGTAGTAGATATCAAAACAATCTATACCAACATTTTCTAAAGATTTTTTACATGACCATTCAATAAAGTCTGCACTTAAACAGTGTTGATCTAGTTCGATATCATCAGTTGTAGCTAGTTTTGTTTTTAGTATATTTTCATCAATCCATTCATAAGGATTTTTAGGAAATGGGTATTCTAATTGAATAAATCCACCCTTTGAGCAGATAATTAACTCTTCTCTTGTTATCTCTTTTTCATCTAATAACTCTTTTAAAGCAATCCCAATCTCTTTTTCACTTTGTCCATATCTATAATTACTTGCAGTATCTATTAAGTTTATTCCATTTTTTATCGATTCTTTTACACCTTCAATATAATGAAAAAGGTAATTCTCTTCTTTATAAGGTTCTTTATTGAAAGTACCAAGTCCAAGTTTTGAAAAAATTAGGTCGTTGTGACGAATGTAGAAGTCTTTGTAAGTTGAAAATTTTTTTGCATAATTTAAAGTTGCTTCTGGTGTTGCGTATGACATTAATCTAATCCTATTTTTTTATATTCTTAAAAATTAAAAGAGTAAGGAGGCATCTTCCCTACTCTTTTAAAATCTAATTTACAAAAGGTATTAAAGTATATGCAATTTATGTTCCGTTATTTTTTATTTTTACTGTATTTATAATTTGCATAAATAATTATAGCAGAGATATATGTTATTAGAACAAGTGGAAAAATAAATTTTTCAAAATCCATCTTTTAATCCTATTATTAGTATGAGATGATAAATTGCAATTACTATTCCCCTTTTTTTAGTCAAAGTAGCTTTAACTTACTACTTATATTTGCCATTCCACTTAGATATACAGAACTTGTAACAATACCATCAATATCAAATTTTGCATAATCTTTTATATTGTTTAGATTTATCCCACCTGCAAGCAATACTTTAATATTTGGGAAGTTTACATTTTTGTAAGTGAGTATTTTTTCTAAAGTTTCAAACTCTATTTTATCTAGTTGTAGAGTATCAACTCCCACATTCATGAGGTTTATACAATCTTCTATGGAGTTACTCTCCACCGCAATCATCTTTTCACTAGCACTTTTTTTTATATCACTTATTGCTTTATAAAACTCTTCATTACTTTTATATAAGATTCTATGTCCATCAAAAAATAGTATTGTTTCTGATAAACCAAGTCTGTGAGGATTTGCTCCTCCACAAAGTGCAGCTTTTATACAAAACCTTTTTGAAAAAGGAAAAGTTTTCCTTGTGGTTAGAAGTTCACAGTTTGTATTTACCTTATCAATCTCTTCTTTCATCTTATAGGCATATGTTGATATCTTACAACTATATTCTAATAGGATTTGAGTTAGTCTCCAGGCTTTATGAATATTTTCATAGTCTCCTGTGTAGCTTAAGATAGTATCACCTTTTGAAGCTTTGCTTTTACTTTTTAAAAATGATTCAACTTTACAATTGAGTAGTTGGGCAATTCTTGCGGCTTCTTCACTACAAGATACCACTATATCTTCCCTTGTAAACACTTCAAGCTTAGCTTTTTGATTGTTACAATTTTGTAAACTAGTAGTTAAATCATCATAAGGTATATCATCTTGAATGTAGTTTTGTAGTTCAATATCTGATAGATTAAACATATTTTTCCTTTTTTTCAAACAAATTTAATACTATAAAAAAAAGCAAAGAGATAAATACCAATATACCACTTAAAATAAGTGCTAAATCATAATCTCCATCAAATACAGCATTATAAATTGCTAAAGATATTGTATCAGTTTTTCCTATAATATTTCCACCTAACATCAAGCTAATCCCTACCTCTCCCAAAGCCCTTGCTGTTGCTATTAATAGGGCAACAAACAAGGTGTTTTTGATTGTTGGTAAGATTATTGTTATAAAGGTATATATTTTTGATTTTCCACTAATATATGAAGCCTCTTTTATCTCTTTTGGGAACTGTTCAATACTTGCTTGCAAAGGTTTAATCATCAAAGGCAAGCCTGCAATAAATGCTGCAATTACAATACCGGTAAAACTAAAAATTATCTCAATATTAAGTTTTAATAATTGCTGACCAATAAAACTTTGTTTTCCTAAAATAAAAAGAAGAAAAAATCCAATTGCAATTGGTGGAAAAACTAAAGGTAGAGTAACAAGAGTATCTAATAACCAACGAAAAGGTAACTCTTTTTTTGAAAGAAGATAGGCTAAAGGGATTCCTAAAAATAAGAATAAAAATGCGGTTACAACAATAGTTTTAAAGCTAAGCCATAAGGGATTGGTTATTTGTTCCAATATTATAGCTTCCATTTTATAAACCGTAAGATTTAAAAATCTCTTTAGATTCTTTAGTTTTTAGAAACTCAAGAAAATCTTCACACTCTTTTTTACAAGTTGGAAGTTTTGCAGCAATTATTTCTATTTTGGAATAACTATTTTCATTAACTTGTATATATCCGCCAATTTTATTTTTGTTTTCCAAGGCTGCTGTTAGATTTATAATTCCAGCATCCACTTCATTTGTTATTATATAAGTTAATGATTGGGGTACTGTTGCGACCATGTATAATTTATCTTTTATAGCTTTATAAAGGTTTTCATTTTCTAAAAACTCTTTTCCTGCAATCCCATAAATTGCCTTTTTCTCTTGGGGCATAGCTATTTTCTTTATTTGTGGATTTAATAAATCTTTTGAGGATTTGATGATTGTTGAGTTTTTGCCATAGGCAATTACAACTTTCCCTTCTCCAATAGTAGAAAAATCCTTAATATCTAAGTTGCTTTTTTTTAGTAAAAAGTTTTTATCTCCTATAATTAAGCCTATATCTGTCTGCTTGGCTTGGCTTGTAACTTGACGCATATTACCAAAAAAGCCATCTACATTTTTGCCATTTTTTTCATAAGCTTTAATCACTTTTAGAACAACTTTTTTATATCCTGCACCCGCTGCAACTTTTAAATCATTTGCAAAAAGTGGAACAAATACTAAACTTACAAAAATTAAAATCTTTTTCATTATTTTTCCTTATGCTTGTGTTATCATTGGGCTGAAAGCTTTTGTACTTACTGTTACTGATTGACCAATAACAAAAGTTTTTGCTTCTTGGGAGCTTATAACCACTTCAACTAATTGTTGACCAATAGCTACAATAGCTATATAGATTACATCCACTTTTTTTATATCAAGTAGTTCCCCTTCAAAAGAGAATTTAGCACTACCACTTGTTTTTAGTAAAACATCTTTTGCTTTTCCATCTTTGATTATCTCACCTTGGTTTAAAACAATAACCCTATTGCTTAGTCTATAGATTTCACTTGGATCATGGCTTACCATTATTGTAGTTGTTTCAAACTCTTTATGAAGTGACAAAATCTCGTTTTGAAGTTTTGTTCTCATATTTGGATCAAGGGCAGATAAGGGCTCATCCATTAAAAGAAGTTTTGGTCTATTCATCATAGCACGACATAAACTAACACGTTGTTTTTGCCCACCACTTAGGCTTTTAGGTAATCTTTTTGCTAACTCTTTTAATTCTGTTATTTCAAGCAAATACATTGCCAACTCTTTATCTTTTTTTACATAAAGAAGATTATCAAGGACACTCATATTTGGAAATAGGGCATAATCTTGAAATACAAAACCTATTTTTCTTTTTTGAGGCGGAAGAGAAAACTTTTCATCAAGCCAAATCTCATCATCGATTTTGATTTGACCCTTTGCCTCTTCAAGACCCGCAAGTATCCTTAAAAGTGTTGTTTTCCCACTACCACTAACCCCTGCTAAAGCGATAAAGTCTTTGTTTTTTATCTCTAAATTTACATTTAGTTGCATTTGTCCATTTGAACCATGGAGGTTTTTATTTATATCAATTTTTATCATTTTATAATCCAAATTTTTTATTTTGTTTATGATTAAAAATATAAACACTTAAAAGTACCAAGAAACTTATAATAACCATAATAGCACTATAGATATGTGCTGCTTTATAATCCATAATCTCTACAAATTCGTATATAGCAACAGAAGCTACTTTTGTTTCTCCTGGGATACTTCCACCTACCATTAGAACCACTCCAAACTCTCCTACTGTATGGGCAAAGGTTACTATTATTGCTGTCATTAATGCTGGTTTTATATTTGGAAGAGCCACCTTACTCATAGTCTCAATTTTCCCTTTTCCAGCTATATAGCTAGCTTCTAACATATTTTTATTTATACTTTCAAAACCACTTTGTAAGGGTTGTACCATAAATGGCAAAGAGTAAAAACAACTTGCTACTACAAGCCCTGTAAAATTGAAAACAAGTTTTATTCCAAATATATCTTCAAAAAACTGCCCAATTGGTGAGTTTATTGATAATGCCCAAAGGATATAAAAACCTAGTACTGATGGAGGTAATACCAAAGGTAAGGCAGTTATTGCTTCGAGTAAAGGTTTATATTTTGATTTTGTTTGTGATAACCACCAACTAAGTGGCATAGATATAACAAACAAAATCAAAGTGGTCAAACCTGCTAATTTAAAAGATAATAAAAATGGACCAAACTCCATTGTTTTTAATATTTCAATCATTTATAACATCCAATATTGATATATCACTTGCTTTTATAAGTAAAATAATCTCATCCTCTTTTTTTAAGTTCATTCTATTTGCAGAACTAGCTGTTATAATACTTTGCAAGTTTATTCCTGCCACTTTAGAGATTACATTTACAAGAAGTTCCCCTTTTTCAATATCATCAATTGTGGCTTTGATCTGATTTGAGTAGCTTAATTCTCCACTAAAGTTTTTTCCTATGGCAATATGTGTTGGTTTAACTGTTAGTATAACCTTTTGATTCTTTACAATATTGTCATTTAAGTCTAAACTCATCATTTTTAAAGTTTGATTATTAAACTCAAATTGGACAATATTGAGGTTATCAATATTGTCAATTTGAGAAATAGTTGCAACTATCTCATTCATGGTACTAAATATCCGAATTCGTTAAATATTTTTTTGGCTTTTTCACCTAAGATAAAATCATAAAATGCTTTTACCTCTTTATTATCTTTTGCATTGCTAAGTATAACAATCCCTTGGTTTATTGGTGTATAAAGTTTTGGGTCAACATCTGTCCAATTAATTCCTTCTTTATACATGGCCATTTTAGGACTATATAAAGATGATTTTGCAATAAAACCTATATCAGTAGCAGTTAAAGCATAGGTAACTGTTTGTGAAATAGATTCTGCATATACATATTTACCAACTACATCATTATAAATTTTTGCATTTTTCATAGCTTCTACTGCTGCTTTTCCATATGGAGCAGTTTTTGGGTTTGCAATTGCTATTTTTTTTATAGAACTATCCTTTGCAAGCATTATTCCTTTTGAAAAATCAACCTGTTTTGCACTTAAGATAGCTAAACTTCCTTGTGCGTAAATCACTGGCTTAGTTATAGCAATTTTGTCACTATATAAAGCTTTTGGGTATTTCATATTTGCTGCCATAAATAGATTGTATGGGGCACCATTTTTTATTTGTGCAGTTAGTTTTCCACTACTTCCTAAAGTTACATTTACATTTGTATCTGGATTTGTTTTGTTAAATTCAGAAATTAGGTCATTTATTGCATAACTAACATTTGCTGCAACTGCTATATTTATACTCCCTGCAAATAGGTTTGCACCTAATAACAAGACTATTAAAACTATATTTTTCATTTTATTCCTTTTACTTTCCTATCATTATGTCACTTGCTTTTATAATAGCACTTACTTGCACACCCTCTTTTAAATCTAAAGACCTAATCGATCCTGAGGTTACAATAGATGCTATTTTATCCATGTTCCCAATATCAATAATCACTTCGCTATTAACTTCGCCTGTGTGAATATTTTCAATTTTACCTTGGAACTTATTTCTAGCACTTATATTTAGTGTTAAATCTGTAGTGATTAGAACTGTACTTGATTTAAAAAAAGCAGTTACTTCATCATCTATTTTTAAGTTCAAATTATTAACTGCTGTTTTTGTAATAGTTGAGACCAAAGTGTAACCACTTTTTAGTTTTACATAAACTTGGGCATTTACTTTACCCTCCTCAATCAATTCTACTTTTCCTCTTATTTGGTTTCTAGCACTTATTTGCATCGAAAGTCTCCCAATTGTTTTTAAAGTTCCTGAGTCTATGTCAGTCATATTTTTTAAAATCTCTAAAAATTTTTTGTGTTCATGTTTTAACACAAGATATGTTTTTAGTAAGTTTTCCCCATAGGGGGTTAAAACTGTACCCCCTCCACCTTTACCACCTGTTTCTGTTGTTACTATTGCAGTAGGAGATAGATTGTTCATAGTATCAACTGCTTCCCAGGCTTTTTTATAACTCATAGGAACCTCTTTTGCTGCTTTACTTATTGAGCCACATTTTTGTATAGCAAAAAGCAAATTAATCCTTTTTTCAAGTAAAAAAGGTTGGTCTAGGAGTTCTAATGTTAAGTTTGATGATATTTCCATCACTTTCCTTTTTTGTTATATCTTTTTATATATAACGATAGATTAAAAAAAACTAAGGAAATTCTATCATTATATTCCTTAGTATATAACGCTTACTTAAAAAAAACTAGAGGTTTTTCCTCTAGTTTTAAAAGATTATCTTACTGAATCAAAGAAGTAATCTGTTTCACCTATATCTTTAGTCTCTTCATCTAATTGGTCAAGAACACCATTAGTAATCCAAGTTAATAAGTTAATTGCACCCTCATAACCACTCATAGAGTATCTATGTAAGTGATGTCTATCAAAAATTGGGAAACCAATTCTGATAAGTGGAGTTTTTGTATCTCTGTAAAGTTCTTTACCATAAACGTTACCAATCATGAAATCAACTGGTTCTGTGAATAATAATGATCTTAATGCCCATAAATCTTTACCTGGCCAGATGTTACACTCGTCAGATCTGTTTGATTTATCTAAGATTGCTCTCATCTCTGCTTCCCAACCTTTTCTTGGTGCATTATGACATACAACATGAGTTGGAATTGCTCCCATTTCAACTAAGAAAGAAACCATACCTAATAAAAAGTCAGGATCTCCCCAGATTGCAATTTTCTTACCATGCATATATGGATAAGAATCTTGCATAGCATCAACAAGTCTAGCTCTTTGGTTTTTAAGTTCAGCAGGAACTTCTTTACCAGTTAATTCAGCTAGTTTCATAACAAAAGCATCAGTACCACTTAAACCAATTGGATTACAAGTTTCAAAAGTTTGTTTCCATTTGTTTTTAATAGTTTTAGCAGTTGCTATTGTTGAATATTTTTGTAATGAGATAGTAGCTTTAGCATTGATAGCAGTTTTTGTATCAGCTATAGTTGTACCACCAGCATATAATTTATATTCACCAGCTCCAGTATCCCATTGCTCTTCATGGTCACCTAACATAACAATTTTGTCACCAAACATTTTAGCAATATTTTTAATCTCTTTTAAAGACCCTAAATATGGTTCAAAACCAGGAATGATATTGATTCTTTCCTCATCTTCAACTCTTTCTGATCTAGTTGGGTTTAATTGCTCTAAGATAGATTTCATCATATTATCATAACCAGTAATATGAGAACCTACGAATGATGGAGTATGAGCATAAGGGATTTCGATATTATCTAATTCACCTTCAGCTTCTTCTCTTGCACCTAAAATAAATGCATTTAAGTCATCACCGATAACTTCTGCCATACATGTAGTAGATACTGCAATCATATCAGGCTTATATAAAGCGTTACAGTTTCTTAAACCATCCTTCATATTTGCTAAACCACCAAATACCGCTGCAGATTCAGACATTGAGTCAGAAACACATGGAGTTGGTTCTTTAAAGTGTCTTGTAAAGTAAGTTCTAAAGTATGAAACACAACCATGTGAACCATGTACATATGGCATAGTGTTTTCAAAACCAAGACCAACCATTACAGCACCTAGAGGTTGACAAGCTTTAGCTGGATTAACAGTAATTGCTTCTCTTGCTAAATTCTTTTCTCTATAATCCCAAGATTTAGTCCATTCTTGAATTTCATCAACTTTGGCAGTATCAATTGCACCCATTGCACCTTCGAATTGTTTTTTGTTTTTTAAAACTTCTTGATATTCAGGTTTTAAAAATAGTTTTTGTCCGTTTACTATGTTTTCTACGTCTTGCATATTACGCTCCCTCTACTTCTTTATCCCATGGAGCTGTAGTATGATCCCATACAGGAGAATTCATAGCTAAATCCATATCTTTTGCAAAAACTGCAAACGCATCGTATCCATGGTATGGACCACTGTAGTCCCAAGAGTGCATTTGTCTAAATGGTAGACCCATTTTTTGGAATACATATTTCTCTTTAACACCAGCAGCAACTAAATCTGGTCTCAATTTCTTAACGAATTGCTCTAATTCGTACTCATTAGCATCATCATAAATTAAAGTAGATCTTTCAATATCTTCTTTAGTTCTTTTATAATCATCACCGTGAGCGAACTCATAACCAGTACCGATTACTTCCATTCCTAAATCTTCGTATGCACCAATAACGTGTCTTGGTCTTAATCCACCAACGTAAAGCATAACTTTTTTACCCTCTAATAAAGGTTTATATTTAGCAATAACAGCATCAGTCATAGCAGTATATTTAGCAATAACAGCTTCAGCTTTTTCTTGAATTGCTTCGTCAAAGAATGAAGCGATTTTTCTAATAGACTCAGTTGTTTTACTTGGTCCAAAGAAGTTATATTCCATCCAAGGTATACCGAATTCTTGTTCCATATGTCTTGAAATATAGTTCATAGATCTATAACAGTGAAGTAAGTTAAGTTTTGCTTTTGGAGCGATTGCTAACTCTTTATAAGTTGCATCCCCAGACCATTGAGCAATTACTCTTAATCCCATTTCTTCTAAGATGATTCTTGTTGCCCAAGCATCACCACCGATGTTATAATCCCCAATAATAGCTACATCATATTCAGTTGATTCGAAATCTTTTCTGTGTGATGTATCTGGCATAACGTGGTCTCTAATCATGTCATTTGCAATGTGGTGACCAAGAGATTGTGAAACCCCTCTAAATCCTTCACATGAAACAGCAATTGTTTGATGACCAGTTTCTTTTTTATGTACTTTAGCAACCGCTTGAATATCATCACCGATTAGACCGATTGGACACTCAGATTGAATTGAGATACCATTGTTTAATGGGAATAAATCATCAATTTCTTCTAAAGCTTTTTTAAGTTTTTTATCTCCACCGAATACGATGTCTTTTTCGTTAAAGTCAGTTGAGAAGTTCATTGTAACAAAAGTATCAACACCAGTTGTACCGATATAATAGTTTCTTCTCCCACCTCTTGAATATTGTCCACATCCAATTGGTCCATGTGAGATATGAATCATATCTTTAATTGGTCCCCAAACAACCCCTTTAGAACCCGCATAAGCACAACCTCTTTGCGACATTACTCCTGGTACAGTTTGTTTATTACTTCTAGTTTTATCACAAGCACCTTTTACACCTTCTGGTGCATCAACACCTAAGTGTTTTGCTCTGTTTTTTGCAGCTTTTGCAGGATAAGCACTTAGTACTTCCTCAATAGCTTCATTTTGTAGACTCTCTAATGTCTCTGGTCCCATATTTTCTCCTTCTTAGGGTAGTAAAGGTAGCTTACGCTACTTTTACTCTATATAGATTCATATCATCTAATTTTTTACAAATAGCTTTAGTTGCATCACCATCAACTGATTTAGAAATTTCTGAGATTTGGTATTTATTTGTGTAATAAACCATTTTGAAACCATCTTTTTCTGCACATTCAGTGTTAGTATAATAATCAACAAATGCAGTGTGTAAGAAAGAACCTTCAGGGATAGAGATCTCTTCTAGTTTAACACCTTCTCTAGTTTCACTTGTTATAGTTACAGTTTTACCTGCAGCTTCAATACCTTCTTCAACTTTTTCTATTACTTTATCAAAACTTACATCATTACCCATATCAGCTGGGAAGTGGTATCCACATACAAACATATTATCTCCTTCTTTATTTTTATTTTATGTTTTATTTTATTTTTTATTTAGGCTTAAGCGTCTTCTGCTTTTTTACCTAAGTTTTCTTCATCAACTTCTTCTTCTAAACCAAATTCCATTAATAAGTTTTCAAGATCATCCATTTCTAATGGAGCAGGAATAACTTTTAAGTCATTTTCAATAATTTTTCTAGCTAATTCTTTATATTCCATAGCTTGATCTGAAGATGGAGCAAATTCAACAACTGTCATTCTTCTTAACTCAGCTCTTTGAACGTGGTTAGATCTTGGTACGAAGTGAATCATTTGAGTTCCAATTTGCATTGCTAAGTGTTTAGCAAGATCGTACTCTTTATCTGTCATTCTCGCATTACAAATTAAACCAGCAAGTCTAACTCCACCAGTATTTGCATATTTTAAAATACCTTTAGAAATGTTGTTAGCTGCATACATAGCCATCATCTCACCAGACATTACAATATAAATCTCTTGAGCTTTACCTTCTCTAATTGGCATAGCAAATCCACCACAAACAACGTCTCCAAGAACGTCATAAGAAACGAAATCTAACTCATCATCATATGCACCCTCTTCTTCTAAGAAGTTAATTGCAGTAATAACACCTCTACCTGCACATCCAACACCTGGCTCAGGACCACCTGACTCAGTACAGTTAATATAACCTTCAGTAATTTCTGTATTATCTGGGTGAAACTCTGCTGCACCTGGTTTACATACATCTTCTAATTCTAAATCTTCAACAGTACCAGCTTCTGAAGCTAATTGCATAATAGTTGATTGTGCTTTTTCATGTAAAATTAATCTTGTTGAATCCGCTTTTGGGTCACACCCAACAATTAATATTTTTTTACCATAGTAATGACACATTGCCGCTAAAGTATTTTGAGATGTAGTTGATTTACCAATCCCACCTTTTCCGTAAAACGCTATTTGTCTTAAATCTGACATTCTATCTCCTTTGATTGTTATGTTTACAAATAAGCATATTGCACTTAGTGTTCCACAAAGAATAAATATGAGAAAAAAATTTTCAAATTTTTTAATAATCCCATAAAATAGGGCTTTTGTTGAGGAAAAAAAATTTAATACTATAAAATAGGATAAAAAATGTCTCATTTTCATATTTGTTTTTATACTACTTTTTTTGTAAATTTTATTGTTAACAATTGTGTAAAGTAGTGTAAAACATGAAAGTTTGTTCTATTTTGTGCTTTATTAATTTAAACTATATATTTTAGTTTTTATTTTTACTATATATATGTTGTAGCTTTTTATTAATATAGATGTTTTTTTATATGAAGTTAATTTATTGTTTACATTATATATAGATGAAAGGAACTATATGAATATATAAAATTGATTAATAAATAAATAATTTAAAATTTTGATAAAATTTTTATATCTTTTTCAGAACTACTATATCGTAGCAGTTTACTTAGAGTAAATAAAAATTATTTTGATATTTGTAAATCAATTGTAACCATTTTATAACCATTTGCTACTAATCTTTTATTCACAAATTAAAAAAAAAGGATCGTAGAAATGAAAAAAATAAATCTTTTACTGGCATTGGCATTGGCATCTTCAATTGCTTCTGCAGCAGATATCAAAGGTAGTGGGGCTTCTTTCCCATATAGTGTGTACCAATCTTGGATTAAGGCATACCATACGGCTACACAAGTTGAAGTTGATTATATTAAAAAAGGTAGTTCTCATGGTATTGCAGATATGAAAGCAAGATCAGTTGATTTTGCTGGAACTGATGCTCCTTTAAACCCTGATCAATTAAAAGAAGCTAAACTTTATCAATTTCCAGCTGTAGTAGGAGCAATTGCTATTAGTTATAATGTACCAAATGTTAGTACTTTAAATTTAAGTAGAGATGCATTAGCACAAATTGCATTAGGTAAAGTTAAATATTGGGATAATAAATTAATCACTTCTTCAAATCCAAATGTTAAATTACCTCATAAAAAATTAACTTTTGTTCACAGAGCAGATGGTTCAGGAACAACTTTTAACTTTACTTATTATCTAAGCAAAATCTCTAAAGAGTGGAGAAAAGATTTTGGAACTAAAAAATCTTTAAATTGGCCTGGAGATCATCATATTGGTGGTAAAACAAATACAGGTGTAGCTGCTTTAGTTAAACAAACTCCATACTCTATTGGATATATTGATTATGCAGATGCAAAAAATAATAGTTTAGATATGGCTGTTGTTGAAAACAAAGAGGGTACATATATTAAACCTGAATTAAAAGCATTTCAAGCAGCTGCTGCTAAAGCAGATTTAGATCCTAAAAAAGATTTTTTTGCTGTAATTGGTGATCCTGCAGGTAAAGATGCATATCCAATTGTAGCTGCTACATTTATCCTTTTACCAAAAGAGAAAGTTGCAGTTGATAAAAAAGTTACTGCTTTTTATGATTATTCATTTAAAAATAGTGCAAACTTAGCTAGTGAATTAGGATATGTTCCTCTTCCAGATTCTTTAACTAAAAAAATTAGAAATTACTGGTCTGAAAAAGGCGTAATGTAATTTTAAGACATAAGCCTTTTGGGCTTATGTAATCTTAAATTATGGGTATAATATGGAAAAATTTTTTAAAAACATCTCTTTATTAAGCGCCTCAATTGTACTAATAATACTAATTGGTATATTTATTACTCTTTTTATATCTTCAAAAGATGCAATCAATGAATTTGGTTTAGGTTTTATTACAGACCCCTCATGGCAACAAGAGGTTCCTTTGACAAAAGAGGAAATGGCTACGCGTGGAAGTGTAAGTGAATATAGTCTTTTCCCAGATCAAGAACCTACAAAAACAATTTATGGTGGTTTAATCCCTATAATTGGTACCTTATTGTCAACATTAATTGCAATCATATTTGCTTTACCTATCTCTATGGGTATTGCTGTATTCTTAGCAGAAATTGCTCCCAAAAACATCTCAAATATTGTAGGAATTGCAATAGAATTGTTAGCAGCAATCCCAAGTATTATATTTGGTATGTGGGGATTATTTTACTTTGCTCCTATAATACAAGATATTGTGGGTGGATATCAAGTCTCCTTATTAACAGCGGGATTGGTTCTTGGAGTTATGATTTTACCTTTTATGGCTGCAATTACCAGAGATAGTATGAATACTACTCCTGATATATTAAAAGAATCTGCTTATGCTTTAGGTGCAACAAAGTTTGAAGTTATAAAAGATGTAATATTCCCTTATTCAAAGGTTGGTATTATAGGTTCAATTATTTTGGCATTAGGAAGAGCTTTAGGAGAAACTATGGCAGTAGCCTTTTTGATTGGTTCTGTATTTGAACTTCCAAAAGCTATTAACTCACCTACCATCTCTATACCTGTCGCACTTGCTAACAATTTTGGAGAAGCCTCGGGACTTGGAGCTTCATCTTTATTTTATTTGGCATTTTTACTATTTATTATTAGTTTTATTGTTATCTCTATTGCCAAATTTTATTTTCTAAAAAGGGTTAAAAAATGAGACTATTGATAAATAAATTTGTATTATCTTTAGCAATATTGTCAGCTCTTATTGGGCTTGCTTTTTTAGCATGGATATTAATAACCTTATTTTTAAAAGGTATTACATCTTTTCATTTTGGTTTATTTATTGATGATTTAATCTCAAATGGATTAAGAAACTTGATTATTGGTCAATTTATTATGGCTGGATTAGCTTCATTGATTGGTATTCCAATAGGAGTTTTAGCAGGTATTTTTCTTCAAGAGTATGGATATAACAGTAGGTTTACAGTTTTAGTTAGAGACTTAAATGACATTATGGTTAGTGCTCCATCAATTGTAATTGGTGCATTTGTTTATGCTGTTATTGTTATTCCAAGTGGTGGTTCAAGTGGATTTGCTGGAAGTATAGCTTTAGCAATAATGATGATACCAATTGTAATTAATACTACTGATAATATGCTAAGTCTTGTTCCAACTGAACTTAGAGAAGCTGGAATAGCAATTGGTGCAAGTAAATATAGAGTTATTTTAGATATTATCATTAAAGCTGCAAAAGTTGGTATTATGACAGGATTATTACTCTCCTTTGCAAGAATCATCGGAGAAACTGCACCCTTACTTTTTACAAGTGGAACAAGTAACTATTTCACTTTAGATTTAACAGAATCTTTCCCCTCTTTAACTGTAAGTATATATGACTTAGCAAATGACCCAGTGCAAGCAAGTAGGGATTTAGCATGGGCAGCTTCATTTATTTTAACAGTTTTAGTTTTACTAATTAATCTTATGGGAAGATATATAACAAGAAATAAAGGATAATATTTATGTCAATTATGAATGTAGAAAATTTCAGTTTTACCTATGCTGGTTCAGCTGAAAAATCTTTAAAGGATATTAATTTACCAATTAAAAAGGGGAAAATAACAGCACTTATTGGTCCTAGTGGATGTGGTAAGTCAACCCTACTTAGGTCATTAAATAGAATTCATGATCTATATCCAAATAATAAATATGAGGGTAAATTGATGCTTTTAAATTCTAAAACAAAAAAAATGGAAAATATTTTAGATGTAAAAAAAGAGAATCATTTTATTAAACTTAGACAAAGAGTTGGGATGATATTTCAAAAACCAACTCCTTTCCCTATGAGTATTTTTGATAATGTAGCATATGGTCTGAAAATAGCGGGTGTAAAGAATAAAACAGAGTTGAAGGATAAAGTTGAAGAAGCCTTAAAAGGTAGTGCTTTATGGAACGAAGTCTCAGATAGATTAAACAATAATGCAATGGGACTAAGTGGTGGACAACAACAAAGACTGTGTATTGCAAGGGCTGTTGCTGTTAAACCTGATTTGTTATTGTTTGATGAACCAACATCTGCCCTTGACCCAATATCAACTGCTGCTATTGAAGAGTTGATTGTTGAGCTAAGAAAAGAAGTTAGTATCGCAATTGTTACTCACAATATGCAACAAGCATCTAGAATAAGTGATTTTACAGCATTTATGTATCTTGGAGAGCTTATTGAGTATAACAGAACTGATGAGATTTTTATTAATCCTCAAATGAAACAAACAGAAGATTACATTACAGGGAGATTTGGTTAATGTTAAAAAAATATGAAGAACACTTAGAGATAATAAATAGTGTGGTACTACAGATAGCTAAAAATATCCTCTCTTCTAATAAGATTATTTTAGAAGCCTTAAAAGAATGTGATGTTTCTATGTTATCTAATGCAGAAGAGAAGCTAAATAACATCTCTCAAAAAGTAGTTGTTATGGATAATGTTGTTATAAAAACCTTAGCACTTTTTACCCCCGAAGCTACAGACTTAAGACATGTTGTATCTTTTTTTAAAGTTTCAAATGAACTTCAAAGAGCAGCTGCAAATACAAGAAGTTATATAAAAACTTTTGAAGTTTATTGCAACTGTATAAGCAAAGATGATTTGGAAAAATATGCAATGCCTTTACATAAATCTACAATAGAGTGTTTAGAAGGTGTTATTGCCATGATTGAGTGTGAAGAGGATGAGGTAAAAACAAATTTTGATAAAGTTATTGAAGCAGAAAAAAGAACTGATGAACAATATAATATTTTCCAAAGTCATATTTTCTCTTTAGATAAAAAAATTGAAGATTTTGGTAAATTTACTAAGATTTTAAATGTATTAAGAAAAAATGAAAAAATTGCTGATAGATCAGTTGATATGGCATATTTAATTCTTTTTGCAAGAATAGGTGGAACTCTAGGGGAAATATAATTTTTCTTTCCCTCTAGGGAGAATCTATTTTATAAATTTTCTACTTTGTAGAGTTTTTTTCTCTCTTTTGAAGATGGGATATTTAGCATTTTTCTATATTTTGTAATTGTTCGTCTAACCATCTTTAAGTCAAATTTATCTTGAATTGAATCTAATATATGTTGGTCTGTTAAGGGCTCTTCCCTATTTTCATAATCTACTAAACTTTTAATATAACTTTTTATTTGTGAAGATGATAAGTCTTTGTTATTGACTGCATTTGTAAAGAAGTGTTTTAATGGAAGAACACCTAGGTTACTACATTCAATATATTTATTTGCAACTGCCCTACTTATTGTTGATTCTGCAAAACCTAATTCTGCTGCTAACTCTTGCATAGAATAAGGTCTTAACTCTCCACCCACAAAGTATCCAATTTGTTTTTCAACAATTAAAAGTACTATCTTATATAGGGTTGATTTTCTAAGATTTAAGAGGTTTACTAAATCCCTTGCTTCTTTTAGTTTCTCTTTTATTGATTCATTTTTAGAATTAAATGGATCTTTTACCTCTATATCTGGATAATAGGCATTATTGATTTTTATATTTATATCTTCACCAATCTCCACAAAGAAGTCAGGGATTACTTGTATATTAGTGTTTAAATAATCTATTGCGGGGGGATTATTAAAGTATTTTATTACATCTTTTGCATCATCAAATCTATGATGTGCTGCATATTTATCTAAATGAGCTATATCTTTTATGATTTTTTTAATAAAATTATATAGTTCGTCATCTATTTGTTTATCACAAGCATCAAGTTGAAATAAAAATGATTCAGCTAAATTTATAGCCCCTACTCCACTTGGTTCAAGTCTTGAAAATCTTTGTCTAATCGATTCCACATACTCTTTATAAACTCCACAATTATAGGCTATTTCTTCTATATCCCCTTCAAAATATCCCTCTTCATTTAAATCGCATAATATTTCAAATGCAACTTTTTGTGAATTTGGTGTTGGAAAGTTTGGTGCACAGATTTGATCAGTTATCACATCATTTAATGATTCAGCATATAAAGCCATAGATTCAATGAACTCTCCACTTGTTCCTTGTGGCATAAAATTATTATAAAATTCTTTTGGTTTTTTTATTTCTAAAAATGGATTCTCATAGGATACATTTTTTAGATGTTTCTCTAGGTCTTGTAAAGATGATTGTAGCATTGGAAGCCACAATTTTAGTGATAAATTTAAATTTTGCTTTTGAGCAACTGATGTTGTTAATGTTGGTGCCATAACAGTATTCTACCCAAAATAATTGTATATTTTGGGTGAAAACTGTATACTTTTTAGTACTTAATTCTAACTACACCGTTTGGTTTAACGATTTTCATTTGACATGAAAGTCTTGTGTTATCAGTACAAGTTCCAGCGCATGCTTCTTTGATTACTTTTACTTCTTTTTCATTGATTTCAGATAAAAATTCCATACCTTGTTCAACTTCAACTACACAAGTACCACATTCACCATCTCTACATCCAAATGGTAAAGCTGAACCTGAAGCTTCAACTACATCTTGAATTGTACTTCCTGGTTTAACATTAATTGCTAAAAAATCGTTAATTATTTCTACTCTAGTTGTCATTTTTTTTCCTTATTTTTTTAATTTATATGGTTTAACTAAGATATCACCTTTGATTAACATCATTGGTGCAATTCTAACTTTTGGGCTGATTGTAAATTGTTGACATTGGTCTGCCTCTTCTTTTGAAATAGCTCCAAGTTCAACTAATACATCTAATTCTTCATCTTCCATATAACTTGTAGGTTCTTCATCTGAAAGATTCTCAACATAAATTAAACTTTTAGAATAATCTGTAGTATCTGAAGGTACTGGAACACCTTTCTCTTTTGCTAACCTAACAATAGGTTCACCGATTTTTGCATCATAAACACCGTCAGTTGCAGTATCAAAATGCATGAAAATAACTCTTGCCATATTCTTCTCCTTTTTTTTAGATTGGTAACAAAACCAAGCCATACGAAAGAATTCTTCTGAATTCTTTCATTTGACTTGGTTTTATTCAATCCTACTTATTTTCTTTGTTGTAGTACTTTTCTCTATGTTTTCTCATAAATTCAAGTTCTTCTTCAACTTCATCTCTGTAATCTTCCATAGCTTCTAGTTCATGTTCTCTACAGCCAACTATTTCTACAGGTGTATCTACTACACCAAAAAAATGAACTTCATATACTCTGATTACTTGTAAAAACTCACCAACAGATTTGATATACCCAATAGAGCCAGCAGGCATCATAAGGGTACCAATAGCTGCATGTGGATATGTTCCATCATTTACAACATCTTTGATAAGTTTTACTTTTTGTCCTATACCAAATTTTGCTTCATCTTCATCTTTTCCAGATCTACCAGCCGTTACATTATCATGTAAAAAAGTTTCTGAATCAACGATATCTTTATGATTAACACCCACAGCTTCCCCCTTGAGAACTTCCTGTAGCTGGAGCACATGAAGAACAACCTTCAAGTTTACCAGTTTCGTACATGTTCCAAACATCTGCTGCACTTGGTGCATGACCATTTACATAGTCTCCATAAACTCTAAGAAGAGAAAATTTTAAAAACTCAAGTTTTTTATCTTCACCTTCAATATTATTCATACCTCTTTTAATAAGATTTCCATACTCTTTCATCATATGGAATCTTTTTACATTTACTAAGCTTTGATCAAATTTAATATCAAAAAATTTGAAAAAATCTTCTGCATCTCTGCACTCTTCAAAATCATTTAAAGATTTCATTATAAATCCTTTATTATAAAGAGATTTCCTTTTTTAATTGGTTGACCCAATTTTCTACTC
Organism: Halarcobacter azotofixans (SeqCode); assembly: GCA_048571215.1. GTDB lineage: Bacteria > Campylobacterota > Campylobacteria > Campylobacterales > Arcobacteraceae > Halarcobacter > Halarcobacter azotofixans. Next base: position 3,019,509 of record CP182352.1, on the reverse strand, counting down.
TCTCTTCTGTTTTTTCTTCTTCATTGTGTTGGTCTATTGCTAAACCACAAAGTTTACCATCCATTTCAGCTAATGAATATTCATAGTTATAACCACTTGCATCTACGAAACCTACAGCTTTTGCACCAAGATCTGTAAATGTTTTATGAAGTTTTCCTAAAGCTGAACAAAAATGCTCTCCATGTTTTTTACAATCTCCTGCTCCAAAAAATGCAACAGTTTTTCCAGATAAATCAACTTCTTCATCTTCCATTTCTAATAAAGCATCTACCCAAGAAAAGTGAACATCTCCTTGTCCCCAAGTTGAACTTCCGATGAATAGAACATCAAAATCTTCAAATTGTTCAATATCATCAAAATCTTCTTCCATATTTATTAAAGCATCCTCTTCTACCTCAAATGCCTCTGCTAATGCTTCTGCAACTACCATAGAAGTACCACCAGCTGTTCCACAAAAAATTCCTACACTTGCCATTTTTTATTTTCTCCTTATACGTTTTTATATTTGTTATAAATCTCTATCGCTTTTGCGAGGTTCTTCTCTCCCTCTTCCTCTAGTTTTTCAAAACTTCTAAATGAAAATCTATGGGCATCTTTAAACGATTTTGTGCATAATACAATTTTATCAGTATATACAACCACTCTACCAAAACCTTCATGGCTCATCTCCATAACTACTGAGCACATTATCCCTGTAATCTTCTCAAAAGCTAAAGCTACTGCTTGGTAAATAAGTCTAATATCTTGTGTTTGCATCTCATCAATATCTGCAATAATTGGTATCTCTTTTAATTGTTCTTTTGATTTAACATATTTTTCACTTAAAATATCTTCATCAGATTTATTTGCCCAAGTACCAAATTGGTCTAGTGCTCTTACTTGACCAACAAGTGTAGTCATAAAAATCTCTTTAAAATTGTGTTCCATTATGCAGCCTTTTTTGCAATTATTTTTTTGATAAAAGGTGGAGGATTAGTATTTAACATCTCTTTTAATTTATCCAGCTCCTCTTTGATACTCACTTCTTCTTTATATTTGATAGTAAATATTCCAGAGTTAATAAGTTTTGCTGCTGCAATAGCACCAATGTTTGTGAAGTAAACTATATCCACACCACTTAGTAAAGCAACAGTTTTATCAGTGTCTTTTTCTTCCACTTTTCTGATTTCACTTAAACTAATTGAGTCTTTGCTTACGTCGTAAACAGCAAACTGTTTTGCACTTCCAAAGTGAGAATCTATCATCTCTAATTCTTTAGTTGCAAATGCTACTTTGATTGACCCTTCAGTAGAATCATTCGATGTTATTTTTATATTACTCATGGCATTATCCTCATAAATTTCCTTATATATATGCAAATGTTGTTCCATAAACAAATACTATTTTTGTTTACTTCTTATCAAGGCTAAAAAATCAATAAGGTCACTTAAAAAGAAAGCTCTATTATCAATATCTGCAAAATATACATTTATAAAAGTATTTTGTCCTACAAATAGTTTTGCATTGTTTATAAACTCAGGTGGTAACTGTCTATTTATCGCTCTTTGTTCAACTAGCTCTTCACAAACATCTTCAAAGAGAAAAAATATATCTGCTGTATTTATTTTGGTTAACATATAAATATCACTTCTGTATAAGTTATATTTTTTAAATAGATTTACATATGTTTCCTTACTCATTTTCCAACCGCCTGTAGGTAAAGTATATTATTCTGTGTTTTGCAAAATCTTTTACATTCGTCATCAAAATATGCCCCGATGCCACTACACCCAAGCTTTAGATGAGTCGCTTTAAGATGAATAATATGTGCTAAAAAACCACATAAAATATAATTTCTTATATAGTTTTCTTTCTCATTTGAGGTATATATTAGGGTAAAGGCACTATTCCCTGCTAGCTTTTGATTAAATGCAAGTTTTGTTGCAAGCTCTTGAAAATCGCCCTTCTCTTGCAATGTTACATTTTTGTAACATCCTTTCTGTATAGTTTCTATATTGTTGTTTATTAGATATATCTCTATGTTAAAAGATTTTGCATATTCGAATATATCTTTTATTATAAACTCATATTCCTCTTTTTTTATAGACTCTTTTTTAAAAGCTCTTATTGAGCGCCTATTGTCAATAGCTTTTTGAAGTTGATCCTCATCTAAATCATTAAGAAAGTTTGCTAAGTTTATATTTTCTGCACTTTTTTCTAAAGATTTTCTATAAAACTCTTCTATAAAAGGCTCTTTTATCTGATAATCGCAAGGTGAAACACTAACTATTTTTTCTCTTAAACTTTTTTTACATTCATAATCTTTATGTGAACTGCTAAGAAGGGAAGATAAAAAGAATTCACTATCTTCAAAACCAAAATCCTTGTTTAAAAGCTTTTTATCAAAATTAAAACATAAAGTATTTTCTATTTTTGCAAGTTTTAAGGCACTATAAATAGAAGCAATTTGATGACCTGTATCTAAAAGTAGATATCTTATAGCTCTTTTTTCATATTTCCAAGAGCTTCTAAAATAAGCACAACTAAGTAAGAAAATAAATTTTTGTTGTTTTAAATCTTTAAAATAGGGTTCAAGTCCATCAAGACTTAACTCATGAATCAAAGTAAGTTGATTTGTTAGAGGTTCATAATGATAAATACCAGATAAAACCCCTTTTATTCCCCTAATCTGTATATATACTTCACAAGGATATAGTCCACCAGCACTTGGATTTGTTCTTAAGTTTACCTCTTCTTGGGCATATTTTTTAGTAAAAGTGATTTTCCCAAAGTTTTTTATAAATTTTAACTCTTCATAGTCATCAAGGTTAAATCTTCTAAAAAACTTTGGATATTCTTTATAAGCTTTAGGTTGAGTTCTCCAATCAATAAATTGAGTTTGACTGAAGCTATTTTTTAAAGTTATATTTGTTTTATTATGAAACTCTTGCATTCTTTAGCATTTTAAAAATTTTAGGAGTTACTGCTAAATCTATTGCTTTAAATCCATCAAGATTTTCAACTTCTGTTTTTGCCTTATTATCGATTAGTAGTTTTACAAAATCCTCTTTCCCTGCACTTGCACAGTACATAAGTGCCGTTACTCCATTTACATTTTCTGAGTTAATATCTATACCTGAATCTATAAGTGCATGAAAACAATCATAAGAGTTTGCAAAACATGAATTCCAAAGTGCTGAGTTTCCATCAACATTTTTCAAATCAAGATCTGCTCCTAAGCCAATTAGTTCTTTTACTAGTTTTACATTACCTTCTCTTGCTGCTTTCATAACAGCAGAATTGCCATGTTTACCTTGAACATTTAAATCATTAATATCATAATCATTGGCTACAATCCATTCTCTTAGCTCATCTGAAATAGCCATTATACACCCATCCAATTTTCGTGAGTATGCCCTTTTTGTTTAAAGTTTACAACCTCATCAAGTTGCTCTTTAAATTTATCTAAATCAAAACTTGTTTCTATATTTGATGGGATTTCAATATATTTAATAACTCCCTCTTTATCCACTACAAAAATCGATTTTGCTAAAAGTTCATCATTTATATTTACTCCAAATTTAAGTGAAAAATCTTTAAATTCATTTGAGATAAATCCTTCATCAAGTGAGTAAGCCTCTTTTACTTTATCTATATTCTCTTCATTGCTTTTTGTTAGTATATATGTGATGATTTTAGATTTATACTCTTCTAAAATATTATGTAAACCATTATTATAAGCTTTGATACATGGAAATGTGATCAAAACTTGAGTTTTAGGTGCCATCATACCAATAACTTTTGTTTCACCACTAAGCATTTTTACTCTAACAGCAGGTGCTTCAGTTTCAATTTTTCTTTCTTTTTTTCCTAATGTGTATGTTTCATTTTTATATGTTACTTCCATTATAATATATCCTTATGTGTAATTTGACAATTTGTATCTATTATCATTAGTGACTTTTTTAAAGCTCTATTTTCATCAAGCATTAAGAAGGTTTTTCCAAAATCTTTGTATTCTCTTGAGATAAGATTATCACTTAAATTAAACTCTTTTAAGATAGCTTCACACTCCTCTTGGGTACTTGAGGTGATTATAAAAGCATCTGCTCTATCTTCAAAAAAATCAATTGCATCTTTTAAATCTTCATTAAATTCCCTAATATTAGGTAGAGTGATTACAACTTGAACCTTATCTTTTGGAATTCCTATTAATCTTGTTCTACCATTTAACATCCCAAGTCCAATAGCTGGTACTATTGGTCTTTCAAATTTAATGCTCATCATGACCTCCAAATCTATGGTGATTGACTAAGTTTGCAAGTTCAAACAACATGTATGCACTTCCTTCATAAAGCACATCATTTTTAAGTTGATTACCAACTCCTTCATAATCAGGAAAGCCCCTTAACATTAACGCTTTTTTGTATTTTTTTGTATATCTTTCCCCATGAAAATTTGTGATTAATACATCACTCTTATCCATAAATTTTTCCACATCTTCAAAGTCACCAATCTGGAGATGTTCACAATCAATCTCATCAAGTAAATCGTTTTTGTGGGTTGTTATTATGGCTTTTATATTAGCCCCTGCTTCATAAATAGTATTTGCTACACTTAAAGCTTGATCTGGCTCTAAGGCTATAATAACAGAAGCACTCCCAATAGCAAAATGGGTATCAAGTAGAGCATCTTGAAGTCTTTTTCTCCATCTAACAATGCTTGGATGGGGTTTAGAAATATTTTTGATTTTGCATAATTGTTTAAAAAATTCATCACAATTTTCTAAACCACCTAAGGAATTAAAGTGAAGAAGGTTTATATTTGGATTTTTCTCTTTAAGTTTTTCCCCAGCTTTTTTTACACTTGAACCAACCGAGATAACAAGTGAAGCTGTTGAAAGTTTTTTAATCTCTTCAACTGTTATACCACCTGCACTTAATGCTCCTTGTTTTAAACCAAGATGTCCATCTAGTGAGTCACTCAAATCAGGTAAAGCATGAACCTCATATCCAAAGAGTGAAACCGTATCTTTTAGCTTTTCAACCTCTATTGGTTTTAGGTTAACATTTGGGATTATTACTGCCTTATTTGAATCAGTTTCAGTAGAACTTTCAACTATTTGACTAATAACAGCTTCAATTGAAAGGGCAAATCCACTCTCAATAGAGCCTTCAAAATCTGGAGTGTTTACATATGCCATCTCTTGAATATCTTTCATAAGCAAACATGCACCTCTAATATCATCACCCTTTGTTTCAGTAAGACCTGTAGTAAAAAGTCCTACTAAATCTGGTTTAACTTTTTTAGTAATATTTTTAATACTCTCACTAATAGCATAATCTCCCCCATCAATAACTGCTGTTATATCATTTACAGCTGTTGTTTGTACTGCAATGGGATCATTAAAATGTCTTGTGAAAAATACTTTTGAAAATGAGGCACACCCTTGGGCACCATGCATAAGTGGCATACAATTTTTTATACCTAAAAAGCATAACATAGCTCCCATTGGTTGAGAAAGTTTAATAGGATTCATTTGTAATGGTTTGGGACTAAGTGCTTCCATAGTTTTTCCTAGATAGTTTTTTTAAAGGCATGCAAAAACTGTTCCTAAATATTTTTCAAAGGTTTAATATTTTTTTTAAATAATGGTTTTATAAATAATTTTGTAGTATATTAGGAATCAATATAAATTGGAGGCTTAGCTTATGAATCCAATATCAACAAACTACTCGGAGCACGTCAAGCTTGTAAAAAATTTAAAAATGTCAGATAGTTTTTATGAGGCAAGAGAACCATATAAAGATGCTTTTGAAGAGATTTATACAAAAGCAAAAGATGAAAAAGTCTCTATGTCTACAGCAAAAGATTTTTTAAACTCTTTATCAAAAGATGAATTATCAACACTTCAACATTACACCTTATTAGTAAATGATATAGATGTAAACTCTTTAAGTGATGAAGGGGCTTATAATCTTTTATTGCACCATTATGAAAAATACGATTTTGATAATGATGGTTTTGTTCAAAATGGTGAAGGAAAAATGGGCGAATTAATCCCTAAAAATATACCATATGAAGAGAAAAAAGCTTTTATAAATACTTTAAATCAAATGGATGAAAAAAGTAGATTTATGGCTATGGCTATGAGTTTTTCCCTTAAGATAAATATAGAAGGAATTACTACAAAATCTAACAATGAAGAAGTGTATAATTATGAATCTATTATGGCTAGGTTTGATAGGATATTAAACCCCTTACCAGGGGAATATCGAAGTGAAGAGTTATTGAATCTTTTTAGAACTTTTAAAGATCAGTTTGATAAAAATTATGATGAAGTATTATATCAAAAAGAAAAAATAAATTCAGATGTGGATAGCTCAGCTTTTTTATCAAAAGCTATGGTAAATACAAAATTATAATAATTAATAAAACTTTTAGATAAATATTTTTATAATTTATGTATGTATTAAGTTATAATGTAAGAAGGAGTTTATAATGTCTATAATTGATGATGCTGTTAATAGTTTTAATATTGGTTTCTTCTCTACAACTCTTAATGCTCAAAATCATATGAATTTTAATAATGAAGATTTAACAGAACCTAGTGATTTTGAAAAAAGACTTAACGTGGTAAAAACTACTGCTCTTCCTGAACCACCTCTTGAAACTAAGTATCTTGATGGGTTTTATCAAGTAGATTCCAAACATGCTGTACCTTATCAAATTCCAATTACTGGTCATTTTCAAAAGCAATTTTTAGATGAGAATGGAAATTGGGATCAAGAAGCAGAATCTTTGTATTATAAAGAAAAGGAAGATGCTTATAAAGAAGAAGTGATATCAGATTGGATTAAAGAGATGGGTTATGATTTAGAAAATAAGGCTATACTAATGAAAGCTTTATTGGAAAAAGTAGGATAATTCCTGTTTATTCTATTTGACTTTTTTATCCCCTACATTTGACATAAGTAAAGATATCCATTTTGTAGTATCATTTGATTCGAAAGCAATTTTTAAAGTCATTGTGATTGGTACTGCTAAAAACATCCCTACAATTCCCAAAACCCAGCCCCATAAAATCAATGAGAAGAAAATAACTAATGGAGATAATCCAAGCTCTTTTCCCATAAATTTAGGTTCTATTATATTGCTTATACTTATGTTTATTACTACATAAACAATCATCAAAATGATAGTTATATTTAAATCTGCACTTACAAGTGAGAGCAAAATAGCGGGAATTGCCGCAATAATTGATCCAACAACAGGTATAAAATTAAAAAGCATTGCGATTACACCCCAAAGAATGGGATAATCTATATTAAGAATCAATAAAGCAATAGCTATTAGCATACCTGTTAAAAAACTTGTTGTTGTTTTTACTAAAAAATATTTTTGAATATTGCTTGTGAAAAGATTGAAGTGTTCAATTTTTTTTGAATTTTTTTGAAAAATGATTTTGAGTTTTTTTTCAAAAGATTTTGATTCTGCTAAGATAAAACCAACACCTATAATAACAAGCAAGAATTTAGATAAAAATGTACCTATACTTCCTATTAGATTTGTAGTTATTCCAAAAAAAGAACTAAAATTTAAAAGGTCTAAAATAGTTTGTTTATCTATTTTATAGCCATAATGTTCCCCAAGTGCAATGGTATCTACAACAAGTTTTTGTAATTGTTTTTCATATTGGGGAAGATTTGATAAAAAATCTTTTAGGGAGATATTTACAATATATGATAGAAGTAGCGAAATTAAAACAAAAATACCAAGAACTATTAGGTAAGATATCACCTTAGGTATATGTTTATCTTGTAATATATTTATTAGAGTTGAGAAAATTGAAGATATGAAAATAGCTAAAAAAAGTATAATTACTATCTCACTTGAAGCCTTTACTCCCGCAATAATAATTATAAAACTAGCAAAATAAAAAAAATAGTTTCTTATCTTCTCTTCATCCATATTTTTCCTTTAATATAAAAAAGTAATTATAACGGTTTTTTATAAAATTTTAATACTAATATTATAATTTTTTAAATATATATAGAAAAGTTTTTATTAGATGAAATATTGACCTTTTCAAGTAGAGTATTAAAATCAAGTAACTCTTCTTTATCTTTTTGGCTTAATTTTTCTTTATTTTTTAAAGATTCTTTTACTATTTCTTTTAATTCATCATAGTTTTGTTTTAGTTCTTCATTTGAAAGTAGTTTTAACTCTTTAATTGAGTTAGTAGAGTAATCTTTGTTGAGTGTTTCTTCTTTCTTTTCTTTAGTAGTGTCCATAAAATTTATATCAGATGCTTTTACATAAGTACTACCTATATATATTCCAAAAGCTAAAGAATCAGCTGCTTTTGAATCTTTATTTTTATCATTATAAACAGCTTCGATATTATTTTTTGTTATATCACTATGTAGTATCGCTAAAAAGGGATTTGTTATTTGTTTAATTTCATCATAGAGTGTTTTATTATAGCTTTCGTTATCTAAATAATCTATTTTTTCTAGTTGTTTTTTGAATGCCATTAAATTAAGATTTTCATTATCTAAATTTTTATTTTTGTTTAAATACTCTTTTCCCAAGTTTATTAGTATCTCTGAACGTTTATCAATATCAAAAGGTGAAACATCTTTTAATGCTTCTTTACTTTTCTCTTCTTGAAATTTTTTCATCTCTTCATCACTAGAAGGACTATTTTTTAGTCTATTCTCAATGATTTCTTTTAGTTCATCATAGTTTTCTTTTACCTCTTCATAGGAGAGGTTTCGTAAATCAGTAGCACTATAAGTACTATAATCTCCTTGTTTTTTTACTGTAAATTTATTTGTAGAAGTTTCTACTTCTTCAGATTTAATGTTAAGTGTGCTTTTTGGTTCTTTATCTTTAAAATATGTATTAATTGAAGAAAATAGTAAGTTTTGGTTTGAATTAATGTTCATATTAAACTCCAAAAGATTACTTAATCATAACAAACCAACTCTTAATATTAGATTATACTAATATAATCTATCTTCAATAAATATTTTAGTCCATAGCCCAAGGTTCTGGAGTTCCAACAACTTTAAATACTCTATTATTTACTGCATCACATACATCTTTTGCTAAGTTTACAAGACCACCATATGCCCCATAACTTACTTTTTTCTCTTGGTTTACATCCACAAAGGCTACTTTTTTCTTAATTGCCGTATATAAACTTCTTCCCCCTGCTAGTAAAATATCCACATTATGTTCATCTATTAGTTTTGCTTGTTCACTTCCTGGATCTGTCATAAGTATATCAACATATTGAGCAGCTATCTCTTTATCCTCTAAAGTTGCTTTTCTAACAGAGGTTGCAACCACTTCTATCCCTATATCTTGTAAAGCACTTGCAATTGACCAAGATTTGTTACCACCTGTATTCAAAATAGCTTTTTTACCCTCTAAAATCTTTTTATAAGGGATTAAAGCCTCTTCAAGTTTCGCTTCTTCTTGGGCAATAATTATTTCAGCTCTTGCTTTTAACTCTTCGTCTCCAAAGGCATTTACTATACTTCTAATTGCATTTGAGGTATCTCTTTTCCCGTAAAATGAGATTGAGATATAAGGGATTTGATATTGCTCTTGCATTTTTCTACATAGTGTAATAAGCGATTTTGCACAAACTATTACATTTAGTTTTGCTCTGTGTGCAGTTTGAATATTTTCAATTCTTCCATCACCTGCTAATGTTGAGACAACTTTTATACCAATTTTCTCTAATATTGGAGTATATTGCCACATATCACCGGTAACATTGTATTCCCCAATTAAGTTTATTCCATATGGGTGAATCTCTTTTGGCTCTCTTGTACCTATTAGTTGATGAAGTACAGATTCTGCGCCAAGTCTTGATCCTAAGTTTTTACCACCTACAAATCCTGGAGAATGAACTACCACAATCGGAATTCTATGTTTTTTTTCCATTCTTCCACAGGTATTATCCATATCATCACCAATCATGGCAGTAACACAAGTTTCATATACAAAAATAGCTTTTGGGTTTTTATGTTCAACTATATAATCAATAGATTCTTCTAATTTTTTATCTCCACCAAATATTACATCATTTGTATTAACATCTGTTGTATATCCAGTCATAGTATTATCTTGTCCCTCATGTGAAGTTAAAGTTGCTCTTGTTTCCCAAGAAGCCCCTATACAAGTTGCAGGCGAGTGTACTAGGTGAACAGCATCTGCATAAGGAAATAGAGCAATTTGAGATCCCTCAAAGGCACATCCTCCAGATGTAGCTCCTGGTTTTGGTTTATCACATGAAGCTTTTTTTACCTTGTTGTGAGAACATGCACTTTCATTTAATAAATCTCTAATTAATTTTTTATTTACCATTTTAGAGCCTTTTTCTAATTATTTTAATGATAATGCAAAATATGTTCCTTTAGAAATTTAATAAAAAAACTATTAACAAATAGGAAATTTTATTGTGAATTTTGCTCCATTATATTCTATATCATTGTGAATATAGTTAATATTTTTTACAAATATCTCACCATTAAAATGTTTTGTTATGATTTCAGATGCCATAAAAAGACCTATTCCTGTCCCTTTAATGTGTTCTTTGGTAGTAAAATATGGTTCAAATACTTTTTTGATATGTTCTGGCAAGATACCTCCTGCATTGTCAATTATATGTAAAAGATAGTAGTTTTCTTCTATTATTGTTTTTATTTTTATTATCTTTATTTTATGAATTGATTTTTCTAATTGGTCTCTTGCATTATTTATAATGTTTATAATCACTTGCATAAGCTCATTTTCCACGCCATTTATTGAAAAATTTGTTATCACTTTATCTATTATAATACCTTTATTTTTTAATTGAGAGTTAACAATTCTCAATGAGCTATCTATTGTATTACTTATATAAAAATCTTTATTTGGTACATTTGGATTATAAAAATTTCTAAAATCATCTATGGTTTGTGACAAATAATTTGCACTAGTAATAATACCTTCTAAGTATTTTTTCTCTTCTGCTTTGTCTTCTTGCCCTAAATCCCTTTGAATCATTATAGCTGTTGCTGCTGTAGTTATTACACTTAAAGGTTGTCTCCATTGGTGTGCAATATTTCCTAAAAGTTCTCCAATTGTTGCTAGTTTTGATTGTTGAAATAAAATTAAATCTTTTTTCTTATTTATCTCAATCTCATTGTATAAATCTTTTTTATAGGAAAAATATGCATTTTCTAAATATTTTGTAATTGAAAAAGAGATAAGTAGTGAGATTAATGTTATGCCTATTGCTATTATAGATAAATTAAATGAGTACTTATTATAAAAAACTATATAATTAAAATATAAAAAAATTAAAATTAATATATAAAAAATTAAAGTTACAACTGCTGGTGCATATTTGATAAGAAATAATAATCTATTTTCATCTATTTTCATTTAAAATCCTTTGGGAAAATCAAAAGTCTTCCCATTGTTGATTATCCTCTTTTGAGGTTTCTTTAATAGCTTTAGTATCATTTGAAGTTGTATTATTTAAGATATCATCATTTAATACAATTGTATCTTTTCCATTAAACTCTTTATCATCTGCATTTTTTACAACAATATTTGCAATATTTAGTGTATTGGTTGCTATATCTTTTGCTTTTGTTGCTACACTTGCATTTAATTGTGTTTGTTGATCAAGTTGAGCAACTGCATTGTTTATTTGTTCTATACCCAATAATTGCTCTTTTGATGTACCTTCAACATTTATTATTAACTCTAAAGTTTTGCTTATGTTATCATTTAAGGTGTGATACCCCTCTATCATATCATTTGAGATATTTTTACCTAGATTTGCTTTTAAAGTTGCATTTTCTACTAATGATTTAATCTCTTTTGCAGCTTCTGCACTTCTTGAAGCTAGATTACGTACTTCTTGGGCAACAACCGCAAAACCTTTTCCTGCTTCACCTGCTGTTGCTGCTTCTACAGCTGCATTTAAACTTAAAATATTTGTTTGAAATGCAATTTGATCAATAACAGAGATAGCCTCATTGATAGCTGTAACTTGTCCATTTATATCATCCATTGCACCTGTAGTTTCACTAGCAAGTTTTTGTCCTAAATTTGCTGATTTTTGTAAATCATTGGCAAAATTTGACATTTGTACAATATTTTCTGTATTACTTGAGATATTACTTGTAATCTCTTCTAGTGCTGCTGAGGTTTCCTCTAAAGATGCTGCTGCTTGATGTGAAGCACTACTCAAAGAGTCTACATTTGTTAATAGTTCATTGGCACTTCTTTGTAGAATTAGTCCATTTTTTTTGTTTTCCAATAACATATCATTGATGATATTTGCTAATTGATTTAAACCTTGTGAAGTTTTTCCAGTTGGGTTTGGTACTCTATGTCTAAAATCTAATTGAGAAAATGTTACTAGAGCATTTTGAATTTTATTCATATCTCCACAAATATTTTCAGCCATGATTTCTAACATTTGGTTAAATATTACCTTTAATTCGTGTAGATTTTCATTACTTGTGTCATGTTCTATTTTTTTGTAAAGATAACCAGCTTTTACCTCTTCAACTATACTTTTTACATTTTCAATTAAAATTGCATCCTCTTTTAATGCTTTTTCAGTTTGAACTATATTTTCATTTACTATCTTTGACATATGAGCAAATTCATCTTTTCCTTTTTCTTCCAATAAAGTTACATTTTCAGTTTTTTTATTTATATAGTTAAAAAATGAGATTAGCCCTTCTTTAAAGTTATCCAATGAATTTATTATATTTTTTGAAATCAAAGCTGTGATTAATAAAAATATAACTATTGCTACAGTTGATAAAATTAGTAGTGATGTTTGTAGAGTTTTTATTGCATCATGCTTAAGCTCTTTTGCACTATCATTGATTGTGTGTAGTTCATCATGAATTATTATTCCTATTTTTGACATTTTTGTTATATTTTCCCCAATATCAGCAGACTCTTTAATAATACCTTTTTTATAATTTTCTATTCTAATTGAAGAGAAACTATTAAAACTAGTAAGATATTGATCAATAAGATTGATTATATTTGAACATTTTTCTTGATTTTCTTTTACAGTTAGGTGTTCTTTAAAACTATTAATTTCCTCTTTCAATAAAGAAAAACTTTTTATCACTTTCTCTTTTGTTTCAATAGAGGGGGTTCTTAGATACTGATATACTGTAATTCTTGCTTCTAATACATCTTGAACAAAACCATCTGTTTCAATTGCTGCATTGTTTCTTATTTCAGATATGCCACTATAGTGGATATAGACCATACTAGATATTGCCACTATTATTACATATAAAATTGGAAATATTAGCAACTTTTTTTTCATTGTGATGTTATTTAACATGAATTGTCCTTCATTGTGATTTAATAAATATAAGAATCTTAGGTTCTTATGTTTATTAAATCAGCTAAATACTTAGCTAAAATTATAATTAAATAAAATTTTTAAGTTTAAAATAGTATTTTTCGTGAAAAAATAAATCACTAATATTAGGATATATCTCTATGGGTTATTGTCCCATAGGAAATTGAAATATCATTCTACATTATATATTATTATATAAAACTTAACCTATAGGATAATAACCATGTTCACATCAAATGTTGATGACTCTGAAATTGAAAAATTTTATAAATTGATTTCTAGAAATGTAAAAAAATATAGAAAAATAAGAAATATGAGTCAGCTTGAACTAGCCTTAATAATTGGGCAAAGAGGAAGTGCATTTTTAAATTATGCAGAAAATAGTACTAATAATAAACATTTTAATTTGGAACATATTTACAAAATATCAAAGGCGCTGGAAATCCCTATCACAAAATTTTTTGAAAAAGATAATAAATAAATAACTATTATTGTTTTTAATTAAACAAATTACATTTATCATACTTATAATAGATTTAAATTAAATAATTAATTATTTATATTTATTAAAATCTGAATATTTGAATATTTTGTATAAAAGAGAATCCATCAATGGAATAATTTATGCATATGTATTTATTATATTAAATAAGGAGATGAAAATGATAGCGATACCATTAAGCGATAGTACATCAACAACAATTTCGGATTTATATGGGAATGCATCTTTTTTTGCCCTATTAGATTCTCAATCAGGAAGTTTCTCAGTTATTGAAAATAAAGGGTGTGGAAATGGCCTTGATACTGCGAAATATGTAATTGAAGCAGGAGCAAAGAGTACAATATTTTACCATATGGGTGAAGGTGTGTATAAACATTTAAATGAGAACAAAATAAAAGTATATAGTTCTTCAAAAGTGTTTTTAACTCTTGAAGATATTTACAATGATGTTAAATCAAATAGTTGTAAAGAGGTTACTTTAACAAATTATGAGTCTTTATTAGACCCAGGTACTCCAACTGGTAGTTGTGAGTGTAGTTCAAACTAGGTTAAAACACTATGGCAATTATAATCACAGAAGAGTGTATCAATTGTGATGCATGTGTAGATGAGTGTCCAGCGATGGCAATAGTTAGTGCTGATGATTCACCTTTAGATGAACCAGAATTTACTTATGTAAAGCCTGAAAAGTGTATCGAGTGTGTTGATTGTTCAGTACCAAAGTGTTTTGATGTTTGTCCAACACCTGGAGCAATAGCTTGGGATATGCCTTATACTTCAGAATTTGATGAATATTATCTAAATAGAAATAGTGAAGGTATATATAAAATTAGAGTACACAAGAAAAAAGGGATTTTTTCACCTGCAAATCAACCTAGACCTTTTAGGGAATCTATTGATATGCAAGATAGATTAGATTATAAGCCTTTAGAGTTTTAAGATGGAAAAAAGTTTAGCTTATTACCAGTCTTTAGATTATCCATTTGAGTGTTATAGTGGAGAACACGAAGTTGGAGATGCCTTTTTAGTGGAGTTTTTAGATTTTGATATTAAAGCTGCTAGTGAGGATTATGAAGAAGCTATAGAGTTAGCCTATGAATATTTGTATGAGCATATACAAAAAGAATTAAAAGCTGGAAGAGAATTACCAAAACCAGGAGAAGGAAGAAGATTTATGAGACATAGAGAAGCACTTGCAGCATATAAGAGTAAAGATTTTGAAACTGCATTAAAAATCTGGGAAGAAGAAGTAAAGTTTAAAAATGATCAAGCTATGGCAAACCTTGGATTGATGTATCTAAAAGGTGAGGGTGTTGAAAAAGATTTTGAAACTGCAAGAACTTGGTTTGAAAAAGCAAGTGAGTATGATAATGATTCAGCAAATTTCAATTTAGCACTTATGTATCAAACTAAAATTGGTGTTGAAGAGGATTTGGACAAAGCAAAAGATTATTTTAGAAGAGCAGTAAGAAAAAATCATACACAAGCTGCTTTTAGATTGGCCTTATTGCAACTTCAAGATAGAACAAATATTGATGGGGTAAGAGAAGGTTTTGATTGTATGTTAAAAGCTGCAAAAAATGGTCATGCTATGGCAAATATTCAATTAACAGGAATGGACAAAGAGTTACCAAGTCAATGTGAACTTAATGATCATTTTAGAGCACAAGATAGAGAAAAACAATTAGAGATTATAAATGATACCTTAGATAGATTTATTCGACCTATTTTGGTAAAAGATGGTGGAAATGTGATTTTAATTGATTATTTAAATGAACCAGAAATAGAGATAAGACTGGCATATCAAGGTGCCTGTGTTGGATGTTCTATTGCTTCAACTGGAACTTACTCTATGATTGCAGATACTATGCAAAAAGTTATAGACCCAAAAGTTAGGTTATTTATACTATGAAAATTGCATTTGCATCTCAAGATAATATTTATGTTAATCAACACTTTGGTTGGTGTAAAGAGTTTTATATATATGAGATAATAGGTGATTCTTACAAATTTGTAAAGTCGGTTGATTCCTCTATAGAGATAGAAGATGAGATTGATAAATTAACATATAAAATAGAGTGTATTGAAGATGCTGATATTTTATATGTGCAACAAATAGGACCAAAAGCATCGATGATGGTTAAGTCTTGTAAGATATTTCCAATGCAAGCTAGCAAAGAAAATGAAAAAATAGAGGATGTTTTAAACTCTCTAATAAAGATGCAAGATAATCCTCCAATTTGGATGAGAAGGTTAATAGCAAAATAAAATGGACACAAACAAACCTATAGAGATAGCACCTGATATTTATTTTATAGGTGCCTTTGACCCTGATATTAGAACTTTTGATATCATTATGAAGACTGCAAATGGATCTTCATATAATGCTTATTTGATAAAGACTGATGAGGGTGTCATAATCGTTGATACTGTTAAAATAGAGTTTCAAGAAGAGTTTTTTAAAAAAATTGAAGCTTTATGTTCTTATGATGAGATTAAGTATGTGGTATTGCATCATCTAGAACCAGACCATGCAGGAGCAATTCCTGAGCTTATGAATAGAGTTCCTAGTGATGTAAAAGTTTTAATCTCTCCACAAGCAAGTGCTATGTTAAAAGCAATTACCCAAAGAGATAATATTGAGTTTGAAACTGTATGGACAAATAAAAGTATAACTTTGGGAAATAAAACAATCAAGTTTTTAACAACTCCTTATTTACATTGGCCTGAAACAATGAGTTCATATATAGTTGAAGATAGTCTTTTATTTTCTGGAGATGTTTTTGGAAGTCATTATCACGATAGAAGATTATTTGATGATCAAGTTAGTGATTTCTTTTATGCTTTTAAATACTATTATGACCATATTATGAGACCTTTTAAATCTTATGTTTTAAATGCTTTAAAACTCTATGATAAATTGGATATTGAGATAATTGCACCACTTCATGGTCCAATTTTAAGACAAAAACCTTATAAATATCTTGAATATTATCGTAAATGGAGTCAAAGTGATTATCAAGACACTTCCCATGGTAACAAAGTTTTATCTATTTTTTATTTAACTAGTTACAAAAACACAAAAGATATGGCAGAAGCTATTTTTGAAGGTGCTGAAAGTGTAGATGGTATTATTGCAAATGTGTATGATTTGGCTTCAATTGATGAACAAAATATGATAAATATCCTTGAAGAGAGTCATGGGGTGCTAATAGGTACTCCTACAATTAACGCTGATGCACCAAAACCGGTTTGGGATTTACTATCTTGTATGATGTACTTAGAAAAAAGGGGTAAAACAGGTGGTGCCTTTGGAAGTTATGGTTGGAGTGGCGAAGCTGTGGATATGATTATTCATAGATTAAAATCTCTAAACTTTAGAGTTCCCCCATTAGATCCAATGAAGATAAAACTAATTCCTACAAAAAATGAGTTAAAAGAGTGTTATAACTATGGGGTTGAATTTTCAGAAATTTTAAATGGTAAAATGATTGAGATGACAATGAATTGATTGTGATATGAATTAAGTGGTGATGGGTATATTTAACTACAGTACTTTGACTAAAACTAAATGTTTATACTCATCACCAGTTAATTTTAAGACAACTCACTAAGACCTGAAACCTTGTAAACTACATCTTTAAGCTCATTTAGTTTTTTAACAATTGCATCTTCACAGGGTTTATCTAAATTATATCTAGCATCCATAAAATCGTATATATTATCTATGTTTGAAAATAGTTCTTTAAGTAACTGTGCTTTAATCTCTTCTTGAATATTCATTTTAATCTCTCCTATATTTTCCTATTCTATGCATTTTCTATTCCTAATATATTAACAAAATTTCTGTGGAACACTATATGCATAAAGCTTGGGTATAAAAGAAAAAAAAGGAGATACTATGAGCTGTTCTTGTACATCAAGTAGTACACAAGAGGAATTACAACAAGAGGTGATGGATAAAATCAATAACCATCCATGTTATAGTGAAGGTGCACACCAACACTACGCTAGAATTCATGTTGCTGTTGCTCCTGCATGTAATATTCAATGTAACTATTGTAACAGAAAATTTGACTGTTCAAATGAGTCAAGACCTGGTGTTACTTCAAATAAGTTAAGTCCAGAAGATGCTGTTAAAAAAGTATTATATGTAGGTGGAGATATTCAACAACTATCAGTTGTAGGTATTGCAGGTCCTGGTGATGCCCTTGCAAATCCTAAAAAAACATTTGATACCTTTAGAATGTTACATGAAAAAGCACCTGATCAAAAACTTTGTTTATCAACAAATGGATTAAGACTTCCAGATTATGTTGATGAGATGGTTAAATATAATGTTGACCACGTTACTGTTACAATTAATTCAGTTGATGAAAGTGGTGAAATTGGAGCTAAAATTTATCCATGGATACACTGGAATCACAAAAAAGTATTTGGAGCCGAAGGTGCAAAAATTCTTTTAGAACAACAACTAAAAGGTATTAAGATGTTAGTTGAAAGAGGAATCTTAGTAAAAGCTAACTCAGTACTTATCCCTGGTGTAAATGACCAAGAACTACCTAATGTTGCAAAAAAACTAAAAGAGTTAGGTGTATTTTTACATAATATTATGCCACTACTTTCAAAAGAAGAATATGGTACATATTATGGATTAAATGGACAAAGAAGTGCAACTGACCAAGAGGTTATGGCTGCGCAAGAAGCCTGTGGTATGGATATGAAACTAATGAGTCACTGTAGACAATGTCGTGCTGATGCTGTAGGACTTATTGGTGAAGATAGAGGGGAAGAGTTTTCTCCTGATGTATTCCAAGATATGACTTGGGAAGCTTTAGAAGATCAATACAATATTGAAGCAAGAAAGCAAAAACATGAAGTTATTGAAAACTGGAGAGCTGCTTTAGAAAAAGCAAATGATAGAATTAAGATTGAACAAGCTACTAAAGAACAATTAAGTTCAACTGGTGAAACAAAACTTGTTGCTGTTACCACTGCTGGTGAGGGAACTGTTAACTTACACTTTGGTAATGCAACTGAATTCCTAATCTATGAGGTTGGTGATCAAGCTCTTAAATTTGTAATGCATAGAAAAGTTGAAAATGCATATTGTAAAGGACCTGAGGATTGTGATGGTTCTTATCCTATTGAAGAGATTAAAAACACTTTAAAAGATGTTGATATTCTTTTAACAGAAAAAATTGGAGGATGTCCTCAAGATGAATTGGCACAAATCAATCTGATTTCAGATGATTCTTATGCACTTCAACCAATCGAAAAATCAGTTTTTGCAGCAGCTCAAAAATATTTCTTCGCAAAAGAAGAAAAAACTGAACAAGAGTTAGGGTAAACCCTAACTTTTTGTACAATTATGAAAACTAAACCTACAATAATACTACTAAAAGGTAATGGTCCAATCTCTATCAATAATGAGTTATTGGAACTGTATCCCGTTACAACTTGCCATGGGGCTATTGGTTTTCCACTTAAATCTTTAAGAGCAGATAAAATATATATCATAAAAGATTTAGAATATTTCTGGCAAGTAGAAAAAACAATAAAAGATAGGCCATGTTGCTTTTTATATGCCTATGAATCTTTAGTTCAAGAGGATATGAAAAATATTCATTGCCCTGAAATTGAGTTTATTTAGAACCTAAAACAATCAACGGAATAAATTTTGCATCTTAGATATATATAATCTAATTAAAAGGTAATTAAGATGTTTCTTATAAACGACACAACTTTAAGAGATGGGGAGCAAGCTCCATATGTTGCTTTTAACACAAAAGAGAAACTTAAAATTGCACAAAAACTTTATGAAGTTGGTGCAGATGAACTTGAAGTTGGAATTCCTGCTATGGGTAAAAAAGAGCAGGATGATTTAAAAGAGATTTTAGCACTTAATTTACCAATTAGAATTATGAGTTGGAATAGGGCTACTTTAAATGACTTAGAAGCCTCTATGAACTGTGGATTAAAAGCAGTTGACTTATCAATTCCCGTATCTGATATTTTAATAGATGTAAAATTTAAAGGTGATAAACATAGACTTTTAAAACAGCTTGAAACTGTAGTAACCCAAGCTAAAAAAGAGAATCTTTTTGTTTGCATTGGAGGAGAAGATTCATCTAGAGCAGATTTAGGTTTTTTACAAGAGGTTATGAGTCTTGGGAAAAGTTTAGGTGCTGATAGATTTAGATACTGTGATACAGTTGGTATTTTAACACCACATAAAACATATGAAAATATTAAAAAATTAAGTTCATTAAACCTGCTAGATATTGAGATGCATACACATAACGATTTCGGAATGGCTACTGCAAATGCAATTTCAGGATATGAAGCTGGAGCAGTTAGTGCAAATACAACAGTAATTGGATTGGGTGAGCGCGCGGGCAATGCATCATTTGAGCAGGTTTTAATGAGCTTAACAAGATTGTTTGGCAAAAAAGTTGATTTAGATTCTAAAAAGCTTAAAAAACTAATCAAGCTGGTTAGTCAAGCATCAAATAGAAGAATAGATACAAATCTTCCAATAGTAGGAGAGTATATTTTTTCTCATGAATCTGGAATTCATGTAAATGGTATGATGAAATCAAAATCTTCATATGAACCATTTACTCCTGCTGAGGTTGGATTGAAACGACAATTTCCTATAGGGAAACATTCGGGAACATCTACTTTACTTTTTCATTTACAAGCAATGGGAATAACACCTGATAAAGATATCTTACAAAAACTTTTGCCATTGGTTAGAGAGATTGTAACAAAAAGAAAAAAAGTGCTAAATAGTACTGAATTAAAAGAGTTATACTTATGTTCGTTGGATATTTAAGAAATAATTTCGAAGAAGAGATTTCAGATCTTCTTGAAAGTGATACGCTTTTTGAGCTTGAACTATTAAAGAAGACCTATGAAATCTATCCTCAATACTGTTTTGCTGCATATGAAAGTGGGAAAGTGGTTGGAGTTATTAGTGCTTATGAATTCGAAAAACATATTTTTATAAATGTACTTAGTGCTATGAAAGCACATAAAGATGTTTTGATTAGATTGATAAAACTTTTAATACAAAACTCAAGAACAATGAATATCTATGTAGTTGTGGAAAACTCTTTAGTTTCATATTTTGAACCATTTAATTTTAAAGAGCACTCATCTTTTATTAGGTTTTTGCATAGTGGAGAAGCGGTTGCTTTTAATTTTTCTAACTCTATTGCAAAGCAGGTAAGTGGGGAAGATTATGAAAATGTTTCTAAAAGAATTGATAAAGAGGTTTTCTTAGATAATAGAGAGGATTACATAAAAAAAGATTGTACCTTTTCTAACTCTTTAAAACTATCTACTCAAACAGGATTTTTACACTCTTATGTTGTAAATAAAAGATATATACGAATATCTCCTTGGCTTATGCAAAGTGAATCTTATCTGGATGCTGAGAAGCTTTTAAGAGGTGTTTTGTATTATAGAGGATTAAAAAAGATATTTGCCTATGCTCCAAAAGGTGTAAATGAAATAACAGAACTTTATGAGAGCTATAAGTTTAAAAAAGAATCAAATTTCAAACTTTTGTATTTGGGAGAAAAACCCCATTTAAAGTTGGAAAATCTATACGCAATTTAAAAAAAAGGAGAAATATATGGCTGGATTAACAGAAGAGCAAAAAGAAGCTAAAAAAGAATTAGCAAAATATAAAAGAAAGGTTGTTGAATTAGCAGGTACTGTTCATGATATTGTTGAAGATACAATCTGGACTGATTATGTTAAACTTCCAGAATTAAGTGAAAAAATTGCACTTGCTATGGAAGATGTTACAGCATTTAAAGAAAAACACCCTTACTTAAAATAAGCACAATATAATGGAAGATTTTAAAAATAAGCAAATATGTGAATGTGGAGAAAAAACCATTCAAGATGCTGTTGAAATATTTCAACAAACAGATCTTCCTTATAAGAAAGCTAAAAAATTAGTTACAGGATGTAATAAGACTTGTTGTAGAAAGCCTTTAATGGCATTGTACAATATGGTTGATTTTGGTTTTGTTGATTATGAAGAGATATCTTTTTTAATAGATGCAATGAATGATAGGTTAAAGGGTTAATATGAGTAATGATATTGAGAATTTTATTAGATGGGTTAAATCAGCTGGATTAACTTCCACAATTTCAACACATATAGATGATATTAATATGATGACCCATTTAGATTTATCAAAAAAGAAGATTAGGGAGTTACCTGAATCTTTTGGGGTATTAAAAAACCTTTCAGTTCTAAAATTATCAAATAATAGACTAAAAATTTTGCCAAAAGCTATTGGGGAACTTAAAAATTTAAAAAATCTTCAATGTGAAAATAATCTTTTAGAAGAGATTCCCTCAACTATTGGTAATCTATCAAAGTTGATGATTTTAAATCTAAATGGAAATAGATTAAAAACCCTTCCTGAAGAGATTTATAATCTGACAAACTTAACTAGACTTACCGTTGCTGCAAATAAAATTGAATCTTTGTCTATGGGCTTGGAAAAGCTAAATAAATTATTGTATTTATCTTTTGATACAAATGAATTAAATGAGTTACCTGATGCATTTTCTAAGATGAATACTTTATATTATGTAGATTTTTCATTTAATAATTTGAAATATTTGCCTAAATCAATCTCTGCGATTGAAGAGCTTGAAACACTGTTGCTAGAGGGTAATCATCTACAAAATTTACCGTCATTAGAGTCTCATGATATGTTGATAAAACTTGATTTGAGTGATAACTCTTTGACCTCATTGGACTTTAATGTCAGTAAATTGGAAGATTTAAAAATATTGATTTTGGATAATAATGAGCTAAAAACTCTACCAGAAGAGATTTGTAAACTTAAAAACTTAACAAGCCTAAGTGTAAGTGCTAATTGTTTAGAATCTTTGCCTGAAAACATTGGTCAGTTGCAAAAATTAGAAGAATTAGATGTTGAGGATAATAGTTTGGATTCTTTACCAGACTCTATAGAAAATCTAAAGAGTTTGAAAAATCTTTATATTTTAAATAACAATTCAGTTGAAAAACCAAAAACATTGTCACTTGAATTTTGTGATGTGGAATAAAGGAGAGAATTATGAGTAATTTTGAAATTATGGAAACAGAAGTATTAGATTTATTGCAAAACCATGCAAATGATGATTATGCCAAAGGCACACTTGCCCCATGGATTGCTAAAACATCATTACGAATGGGACACTTGTATTCAGATTTAGGTTTAATTAGTAGAAAAGAGATGAGTAGATTTATGACAAATAACTTCTCTTCTTTAGCTAAATTAAAACCAGATAGTATTAGATGGAAAAAATATCTTTATGATTGTATAGGGAAGACTGCACCTGCTTGTTCAACGTGTAGAGACATCACAAACTGTTTTCAGTGTGATTTAGCATCTTAAGAATAAAACTCTTCATAAAGAGCTTTATTCTTTGAATATATCTTATATATTACATTTTGATAGCTAAACTCTAAATAGTTAGCATGAAGCCACAATCTATAAGAGTTACTTGCTAATTCTCTATTCTCTTTAGATTGTGTCTTATTAAGGTAGGCTTCTGCTTCTATATCATCTACCCCATATATAGGATCCCCTAGTATTTTATGCCCTAAGAAGTACATATGTACTCTTAGTTGGTGTTGTCTTCCTGTGATTGGGATTAGTTCAACAAGACTTAGGTCTTTTTGTTTATTGTATTTTATAGGTTTTATTATTGTAGTTGATTGTTTCCCTTCATTGTTATCACATACACACATCCTAACACCTATTGCTTTTCCCTCTTTTTTTAGGTTTTTATCTATTTGAGTAGTATTTTCAATTTTTCCTTCAACTATTGCTAAATAAGATTTTTTATATTCTTTTTTTTCAAACATAGTTGCTAAAGCTTTAGTAACTTTCTCATTTTTCCCTACTAAAACAAGTCCTGATGTCTCGGCATCTATTCTATGAGCTTGATTTGCTGTTTCACCTAGGTGATATCTTATTTCATCTAAAAGTGAATATTCAGTTGACTTTGAATTTGGATGAATCATTAGATTTGAAGGCTTATCAAAAATAGCAAAATCTTCAAAAATAAGCAAAGGTTTTAAACCTCTTGTATGCCCTTCAAATAGACCTATATAGATGAAATCATCTTTTATTTCTTGTGATATTTCATATGAAATTTGTAAGGAATCAAAAACCCTTCCTCTACTTATTAAACGATGCGCTACAGCGGGCTTATAGCCTAAGTCTTGAAGTAAAAAAAGTTGAATTTTTTTCCCTTTTGGGGCTGAAAATTTTTTTAATATGAATGGCAATTTATTTCCTAAAAACAATACAAAAGTTACAAAAATTTAAACATAGTTTTTGTCTAAATTAGATAGCATATCATACAAAAAAATAGTAAATATTTGCATAAATTTTAAAGAAAAACGATTATAAGGGATTTTTAAATGGTTGAGAGATATGCCAGAGAAGAGATGACACAACATTGGACACAACATGCAAGATATGCTGCGTGGCTTGAGGTTGAAAAAGCAGCTGTAAAAGCATGGAATAAGCTAGGGCTTATCCCTGATGAAGATTGTGAGAAGATTGTTAAAAATGCAACTTTTTCAGTTGAAAGAATAGAAGAGATAGAAGCGATTACAAAACACGATTTGATTGCATTTAACACAAGTGTATCAGAATCACTTGGTGAAGAATCAAGATGGTTTCATTATGGTATGACAAGTTCAGATGCTGTTGATACAGGTGTTGCACTACAAATGAGAGATTCCCTTAAGATTATTATAGATGATGTAAAAATGTTAATGGAATCTATCAAAAAAAGAGCAAATGAACATAAAACGACCCTTATGGTAGGAAGAAGCCATGGTATTCATGGTGAGCCTATCACTTTTGGTTTAACATTAGCTGTTTGGTATGATGAGATGTCAAGACATTTATTAAATTTAGAACAAACTATGGATGTTATTGCTGTGGGACAAATTTCTGGTGCTATGGGTAACTTTGCTCACGCTCCTTTAGAACTTGAAGAGTTTGCAATGGCTGAATTAGGATTAAAACCTGAGCCTTGTTCAAATCAAGTAGTTCATAGGGATAGATATGCGAGACTTGCAACAGCATTAGCAACAATGGCTTCTTCAATTGAGAAGTTTGCAGTACAAGTTAGACACCTACAAAGAACAGAAGTTTATGAAGCTGAAGAGTTTTTTGCTAAAGGTCAAAAAGGATCTTCTGCAATGCCACATAAAAGAAATCCTGTTTTAACAGAAAATATTACAGGTCTTGCTAGAATGATTAGAGCTTATGCAACACCTGCAATGGAAAATGTAGCATTGTGGCATGAAAGAGATATCTCTCACTCTTCTACTGAAAGATTTTGGTTACCTGATGCCTTTATCACAGCAGACTTTATGCTTCATAGAATGAACAGTGTAATTGCAAACTTAACAGTTATGCCAGAAAATATGATGAAAAATCTAAACCAAACTGGTGGTTTGGTATTTTCTCAAAGGGTTTTATTAGAACTTCCAAAAGCTGGTGTAAGTAGAGAAGATGCTTATAAAATTGTACAAAGAAATGCAATGAAAGTTTGGGAAGAGATCCAACAAGGGAAACCTACTACAAATGATAAAGGGGAGTCTTTATATTTAGGACATCTATTATCAGATGAGGATTTAAGAGCAAAATTAAGTGAAGAACAAATTAGAGAGTGTTTTAATTTCGATTATTACACAAAAAATGTAGATGCTATTTTTAACAGAGTATTCAATAAATAATAAAAAATTAATCACAAGGCAATATTATGGCAATAATGATTGAGAAGAGAAACGGTAGAAAAGAGGTTTTAGATATAACTAAAATCCAAAAGATGACCATTGAAGCTACTAAAGATTTGGATGGTGTGTCTCAAAGTGAGCTAGAACTAGATGCTCAAATCAAATTTGTTGATGGAATGAGTTCATCAGATATTCAAGATGCGCTTATTAAAACAGCAGTTGAAAAGATAGATATTGATGTTCCAAATTGGACCTTTGCAGCTGCAAGACTTTTCTTATTTGATTTGTATCATAGAGTAGGGAAAGTTACCCATGGTATAAAAGGGGAACCATATTGTCATCTAAAAGACTATTTAAAATATGGTAAGGAAGCAGGAAGACTAATCCCTAACCTTGGAGAGGGATATGATTTAGATGAACTAAATGATTATCTTGATCCAAAAAGAGATTATTTGTTTAATTATCTCGGAATCAAAACTCTTTATGATAGATATCTAATAAAAAACAGAAATGGGGTACCAATAGAGCTTCCTCAACAAATGTTTATGGCAATAGCAATGTTTTTAGCGAAAGATGAAGATAATTGTCAACAAAAAGCAAAAGAGTTTTATGATGTAGTTTCAAAATTTGAAGTTATGCTTGCAACTCCAACCTTATCAAATGCTAGAACAAACAGACACCAGTTATCATCTTGTTATATTGGTTCAAGTCCTGATAATATTGAAGGTATTTTTGATGGGTATAAAGAGATGGCACTATTATCTAAATATGGTGGTGGTATTGGTTGGGACTGGAATCAGATTAGAGCTTTAGGTGGTGTTATTGATGACCATAAAAGTGCAGCTGGTGGTACAGTACCTTTTCTTAAAATCACAAATGATATTGCTATTGCAGTTGATCAACTTGGTACTAGAAAAGGTGCAATCGCAGTTTATTTAGAACCTTGGCATATGGATATCTCTGATTTTATTGATTTAAAAAAGAACT
This sequence comes from Halarcobacter azotofixans (SeqCode), assembly GCA_048571215.1. Lineage (GTDB taxonomy): Bacteria > Campylobacterota > Campylobacteria > Campylobacterales > Arcobacteraceae > Halarcobacter > Halarcobacter azotofixans. The sequence continues at coordinate 2,992,833 of CP182352.1, read as the reverse complement.
CAGGTGAAGAAAGAAGAAGAGCACACGATTTATTCCCTGCACTTTGGATAACTGACCTTTTTATGGAAAGAATCATAGAAGATAGCCACTGGACACTTTTTGACCCATATGAAGTAAAAGATTTAAGTGAGCTTCATGGGGATGAGTTTAAAGCTAGATATATCGAATATGAAAATGATGAAACTATAACAAAAGAGAGAATTAAAGCAAAAGATTTATGGAGAAAAGTTTTAACTTCATATTTTGAATCAGGATCACCTTTCCTTTGCTTTAAAGATAATGCAAATAGAGCAAATCCAAATGGTCATGTGGGTCACATCAGATCTTCAAACCTATGTACGGAGATTTTCCAAAATACAAATCCAAATCATTATCTAATCAAATTAGAGTTTGAAGATGGAACAATAGAAACCCATGAAGAAGATGATATTATCTTAGTTGATGGTAGTCAAGGTAAAAGAGCAAATAAAGTTACTGCCCTTGATTCTATCAATGGGAAAAGAGTATTTATAGTAGAAAAAGAGAAAATAGATGGAGATACAGCCGTTTGTAACCTAGCATCTATTAACCTATCTAGAATAAATACAAAAGAGGATATAGAAAGAGTTGTTCCTACAGCAGTTAGAATGCTTGATAATGTTATTGATTTAAACTTTTATCCTCTTAGAAAAGTAAAAGCTACAAATCTAAAATCAAGATCTATAGGTCTTGGTGTTATGGGTGAATCACAAATGGTAGCAGAGAGTAAACTTGTTTGGGGTAGTACAGACCACCTTAAAAAGATAGATTCTATAATGGAAGCTATCTCATATAATGCAATCAAATCAAGCTCTGATTTGGCTGTAGAGAAGGGTATTTATCCTACTTTTGAAGGCTCAAACTGGTCAAATGGTATTATGCCTCATGATCATGCACCTCAAGCTGTAAATGCTCTTGTAGATAAAGACTTATTTGATACAGGCTATGATTGGGATGAATTAAGAGAAAAAGTTAAAAAAGATGGTATGAGAAATGGTTACTTAATGGCTATTGCTCCAACTTCATCAATCTCTATCTTAGTTGGTACAACGCAAGCTATTGAGCCTGTATATAAGAGAAAATGGTATGAGGAAAACTTATCTGGACTTATCCCTGTAGTGGTACCTAATCTTTCTCCTGAAACTTGGGCATATTATACTCCTGCATATGAAGTAAATCAACTAGATATCATAAAAGCAGCAGCAGTAAGACAAAAGTGGATAGACCAAGGACAAAGTACAAATATCTTTATGAGTTTAGATAAAGCAAGTGGTAAGTATCTTCATGAAATCTATGTAACTGCTTGGAAACTAGGACTTAAATCAACTTACTATTTAAGAAGTCAGTCTCCTGAAGCTTCAAATGATGTTGAAGATAGAAGTATGGAGTGTTCAGGTTGTCAATAATTTGACACCCTCCTTTCCATAAACAATAGTTAAAAAAATAATAATAGAGGGTTTCTATGTCAAGAAAATTAATTTACAATCCAGAGTCAAAAGAGAACTTAAACGATAGAAGAATATTTGGTGGTAATCCTGATGGTATGATTAACTTCACAAGAATGAAGTACCAATGGGCATTAAACCTGTGGGATACTATGGAAGCAAATACATGGTTTCCAAAAGAGGTTCAGATGACTGGAGATGCAAAAGACTATAAATATCTATCTCCAGCTGAAAAAAGGATGTATGATTTAGTTTTATCTCAATTGATTTTTATGGATTCTTTACAAACAAATAATCTTATGGATAATATTAACCCATATATAACAGTACCTGAGATAAATGCTTGTTTATCAAGACAATCATACGAAGAGGCTAACCACTCGAAATCTTATGCGGTTATGGTTGAGTCAATCTCTGATAATACAGACCTTATTTATGATATGTGGAAAACAGATGATAAGCTAAGAGAAAAAAATGACTACATAGCAGGTGTTTATAAAAACCTTGCAGGTGGTATAACTGATGAAAAGATTGTATTAGCAATGTTTGCTAACCAAATCTTGGAGGGGATCTACTTTTATGCAGGATTTGCTGCTATGTATGCCCTTGGAAAATCAGGGAAAATGTTAGGTTCATCACAAATGATTAGATTTATCCAAAGAGATGAAGTTACACACTTGTTACTTTTTCAAAATATGATTAACTCAACAAGAAAAGAAAGACCTGATTTATTTACAAAAGAGTTAGAACTAAAAGTTAGAGAGATGTTTAGAAAAGCAGTTGAACTAGAAGCTTCATGGGGTGGATATATCACTCAAGGACAAATTCTAGGGTTTACAGACGCTATTATCACTCAATATATTCAATATCTTGCAGATAAAAGGTTAGATGCAGTTGGATACGCTCCAATGTATAATGTGAAGCACCCAATACCTTGGGTAGATGGATATGCGTCGTTTAATGATCAGAGAACGAATTTCTTCGAAGGAAATGTGGTTAACTACTCGAAAGGAAGTATCGACTTCGACGATTTTTAATAGGTCTTTTAGACCAATCTCTGCGTTGGAGGAGTTTTTTAACTCAGTCACCTACTCTAGTAGGCTCCATCGCTAAAGAACTCCTCCGCCTTGACCTTGACTAAAATACCTATTAAAAATAGGAAAGAAATTAAATGGCTTCAGAAAAGAAAAACTCAAACAAATTAAATTTTTTAATTGGATATTAGCTTTAGCAATTATGCTATTTTTTGGCTTGCTTTTAATATAGTATTTTAATATTTTTGATTTGGAGAGTACGAAGAAATTGGATTTGAGAGCATTAGGGGACTTTAAACCCCATTTTTGCATTATTCAGTTTATTTGCAATAATATATACGATTAAAATAATTGGAATTGTTTAATAAGGAATTAGAACTATCAAGAAAAGAGATTGAAGAAAGAAGTGAATAATTTCACTTTTTTAAAAGTAAATATATACTCAATAAAGTATAATTTATTTAATTATAAATATAAATAATAAATTTTTATCAAATTATTATTTTGATATGATGTTGATTATAAATGGAGAATCTATGAATTGTAAAATATTAAAAGAACTAATTTCATATTATGGAAAAGAAACTGAATGGATGGAATTTAAAGTAAATAATGAGAAGCCTAAAATGATAGGTCAATACATTTCTTCTCTTGCAAATTCTGCTATGTTACATGATATGAAAAAAGCTTATTTAATATTTGGAGTAGATGATGAGAGTCTGGAAATTATTGGAACAAAAGTTAATTTAAAATTGCAAAAAACAGGAAATGAAGAATTAGAGAATTGGCTACATAGACTTTTAGAGCCAAAAATAGATTTTAATTTTATAGATTTTGATTGTGAAGGTCTAAACGTATCTGTGATTGAAATAGATTGTGCACAAAGAGAACCAGTAAAATTTGAAGGGACTGAATATATACGTGTAGGAAGTTATAAGAAAAAGTTACACGATTACCCAGAAAAAGAAAGAAAGTTATGGCAAAAATTTTCTACTTATTGTTTTGAAGAAGATATTGCATTAAAGCATGCAACTAACACTCAAATATTTGATTTACTTGATTATGAAAATTTCTTTAAACTAATGAATATTCCTTATAATGAAACTATTAATGATGATAATTATATTTTAGAAAAGTTAAAAGAACATAATTTAATAAAAGAGAATTTTGATTTTTTGGATATAACAAATTTAGGAGCTTTATTATTCGCTCGTAAAATTCTTGATTTTCATTCTTTATCTAGAAAACCCATTAGAATGATTAAATATAAGGGTACTAGTAAAATCCAGACAGAATTTGAAATAGAGGGACAAAAAGGTTATGCTTCAGGATTTAAAGGATTAATAAAATATATAATGGATAAATTACCTCGTAATGAGGTTATAAAAGATGCAATAAGAAAAGATGTTCCTCTCTATCCAGAAATTGCAATACGTGAATTAATAGCGAATGCTCTTATCCATCAAGATTTAACAATATCAGGGGTTAATCCTATGATTGAAATTTATGATAATAGAATAGAAATTTCAAACTCAGGTAAACCACTAATTGATATTAAAAGATTGATTGATTATCAGCCAAAATCTAGAAATGAAAAATTATCATACTTAATGAGAATGATGGGGATATGTGAGGAAAGAGGCTCTGGTATAGATAAAGTCATTGAATATATTGAATTATATCAATTGCCTGCACCAAAATTTATTGAGGAAAGTGATTTTTTCAAAGTTGTTTTATTTGCACCATTAGAATTTGAAGATATGGATAGAAAAGATAGAATAAGAGCCGCTTATCAACATTGTTGTTTGCAGTATATGAAGCAGGAGTATATGACAAACTCAACGTTGAGAAAAAGATTTGGTATGAAAGATGGACAACATTCAAAAGTGTCAAAAATTATAAAAGATGCAATTGAAGAAGGTTTTATAAAACCAGCAGATCCAAGTAACAAATCTACAAAACATATTAAATATGTGCCTTATTATACACGAGATTAATCTTATGTATGTCTTTCGTCATTTTCCCTTAAATAAAACTTAAAATATAGTGTATAATCCCTATAATACGGATAAGTTCAATATTGATTTTGTGTTCTTCTGCTTAAGTCATATAAATATTTTTGAAAAAATTGAGAATAATAAAGGTACTTGCAAAATAAAAAGTGTAGAAACAAAATATTTAAATCGACAAGTTAAAAGAAATATTGAGCGGTTTGATGATGATTTTATGTTTCAACTGACAAAGGAAGAGTTTGAAATCTTGAGGTGTCAAATTGGCACTTCAAGTTGGGGAGGAGCTAGAACTTTACCTTTTGTATTTACTGAACAAGGTGTGTATATGTTAGCTACAGTAGTTAATAGTGGTATTGCAATTGAAACTACAAAAGCAATTATGAGAACATTTACAAAAATTAGAGAATTTGCTTTATCTTATGAAAATTTAGTAAAAGAGATAAATGAAATAAAAGAAGGTAACAAAGTTCATAAAGAACAAACATATGAAAACACAAAAAATATCAAACTTGCATTAGAATATTTACAACAAATATTAGAAGATACAAAAAAAACAGAAGAAAAAGTCATGGGGTTTAAAGTTTAATTACAGAGCATTAAAACCTAAACTAAAGGTTCCAAGATATATTCTTGAAAAGAATAAAATTCAATCTTTTTATGAGTCTTACCGTATAGAAAATTATGCTAAAATACGAAAAAAGACAAAGACTTTTAAAACTTTGGCTACTTATTTTCTTGTATCTTCTTATTAAAAAAGAAGAAAAAAGCAAAAGGAAAACAATGATACAAGAACAAACTACAATAGATACAATCACACAACTTATACAAGTTTCAGTTGCGCCGGTATTTTTAATTGCTGGTGTTGCGGGACTTTTAAATGTTTTTACAGGAAGGTTAGCAAGGATTATAGACAGATTAGAGAAGTTAGATAACTCATTAGTTAAAGCAGAGCAAGATAATCCAAATTTTAAGATAAGCGTTGCCCAAGAAAAAAGAAGAAAGTTTCTAGTTAGACGTATGCAAAATATTAATAGAGCAATCTTTTTTGGTACAACTACAGGTTTTATGATTGCTTTGGTTATCCTAAGCATTTTTGCAACTTCATTGATGAATTTTGACTCACATTTTGTTATATCAGTTTTATTTATTTTTTCTATGATTTCATTAATTGTTGCTTTGCTTTTGTTTTTAAGAGAGATATATGATACGACATCATTTATTAAAGGTAAAAGCCACAATATCAAATTAAAATAGACATAGTAATAAATAGATCTTCATTAATTTACATTTTTTTCAAGTTGTTATAAAATTTATATTATGGAAATAGGAAATTACACTTCTACCTTCGGCTACAATGTCGATTATTTTTCAAGAGCAAGTACTCAACAACAAGCTGTGTCCAATCAAGAGGGGCGAGAGCAAGATACAAGAGGTATTGAAAAAGATGAAGCCTCTTCAAAATCTAAGAATAATCAAGAACAAAAAGATGAAAATAGTACCCAATTAACACAGCAAGAAAGAATTGAACTTAATAAACTTCAAGTTACTGATGCTAAGGTAAGAGCTCATGAAGCAGCACATCAAAGTGGATCTGCAGCTTCTGGTGGGGCTTCTTTTACTTATGAAAAAGGTCCCGATGGAGTTATGTATGCTGTTGCTGGTGAGGTTCCTGTTCGGATTGAAACAGGTTCAACTCCCCAAGAGTCAATATCAAATCTTCAAGGGGTTATCTCAACTGCCTTAGCTCCTGCAGATCCTAGTCCTCAAGATGTCTCTGTTGCATCGAAGGCTAGAGTACTTATGATGAAAGCCCAACAGGAATTTGCCCAAGAGATTCAAGAAAAAAGGTCAAACTCAAATGAGTATTCTCAAAATGCAAAAAGTAAGTATGAAGAGAATAGTACTTCACAAGAAAAAGATAAAAATACTGATATTATTGCATAGTTTAAAAAAGATAGAAAAAGGATATTCCTTATGGGTATTGAGATAGAAAGAAAATACTTAATAGATAAACAAAAATTAATAAACTTAAAAAATGGTATTAATATAAAACAAGGATATATAAATACTACTGACAATACTGTAGTAAGGCTTAGAATTAAAGGTGCTAAAGGTTTCCTTACAATAAAAGGTGAAAATAAAGGTGCAACAAGGTTGGAGTTTGAATATGAAATACCTCTAGAAGAGGCAAACGAGATGCTTGAAAAACTTTGTTCAAAACCTATAATTGAAAAAACAAGATATGAAATTTCATATGAGAGCCATTTATGGGAAGTTGACATATTTTATGGGGATAATGAAGGTTTAATTATCGCAGAGGTGGAGTTAAAAGATGAAAATGAAACAATTATTTTACCACCATGGATAAAAAAAGATGTGACAGGGGATATAAAATATTACAATAATCAACTTATGAAAAACCCTTATAAAAATTGGATTTGATAATATAAATATATTAATATTAAACTTTAAGATAAATATCTAGATATTTACTAGTTTAAGCTCTTTAATCCCTGATTTTAGATATTTAAAAGTTTTATTTAAGAAACAATATGGGATTTTACATTATTGTAAAAAAAAATGTATAATTTAATATATCTTTGATATGGGCATGTGTATGTTAAAAGCTTTTATTTAAATAAGGAGTTTCTTATGTTAGCAAGATTTGAGAGTCAAATACTTTTTTTCGTAGTTTCAGTTGGGTACTTTTTTTCTTCTTTTTTTACTTACTTGATTACAAGAATATAAAAAAGCTATTCGTAAGCAGATGGGATAAAACTCATCTCCTTTAATTTATTCTTCTATTAATCTATCTATTTTTTATAAATTTTTTTTGTTATAAATGTAACTATTTTGAAATTAGAAATAAATATAATTTTATTATACTTCTTAATAAGGGATAGCATGATAACTATAGGTGAAAATTCAAAATTGTTAATCAGTATATCTTTATTATATTATTTAAATGCCTATTTATTCTATTATATACTATTTTAATGTAATAAATTAGTTTATTTTTGTCTTTCTATTAACTAAAAGTTAATCTTTTTTTGGTATCCTTATAGTAAATAAATTTTATATAAAGTATATTTCAAAATGGATGCAGAAAAAAAAGTTATCTTTTTATTTTTATTATTAATTCTTTTAGTTATCTCATGCGTGTATTTTAATGCACAAGATATATACGATAAACAAGTAGCAACAACAAATACAAAAGAAAATATAGTTGATGAAACAAGAATTGAAACACAAAATACTGAAGTTGGTGTTAAAGATATTGCTAAACATGAGGCAGAACTTACAACTGAACCCATTGATGAAGCTTTGAAGAATAATCAAGAGGAAAATGCACAAGAGACTCAAGAAGAGTTTGATACAAAAGAAGAGAGTATTGGTACAGAATCATCTGATACCATAATTCAAGAGTCAAAAAAACCCGATATAAAAGAGATTGAACCTTTAGTAAAACTAGATAAAGAAAAGTATGTTAGAGTTGGCAATGAAAAATATATTCAAGATATGTCAATTCAAGCCCAAGAATTACAGCTTAAGATAAATGAAATCGTTGCAAAAAATCCAATAATATTTAAAAGAGCAAGTGCTGATATTCTTAGAAAAAGTGAAAAAACAGTTGACACAATAGCTAGACTTTTAAAGAAACACAATAATATAAGTATAGAAATAGCAGGTCATACAGATGCAGCAGGTGCAGATGATTTGAATAAAAGAGTTTCTATGCAAAGAGCAGAAAAAATAAAAGAATTAATAGCCTCTTATGGCATTCCAGAAAATAAACTTATAGCTAGGGGATATGGAGAGGATATACCATTGGTTGAAAACAATAAAAATGGGTATTCTTTAATAAATAGAAGAGTAGAATTTAATATAATTGAGGAATAAAAAGTGATTGAAATAGCATCTCAAATAGTTTTATGTTTAGTACTTGCAGCATTTATTGGATTTTTAATTGGATTTATAATTGGAAAAGCTTTTGGTGGAGGTAGAACAAAAGTATATAGTAGTATTCCTTCCAATATGCACAATAAAGTACAAGCAAATGTATATAATAAACCTTTAATTAGAAGTGCTCCAAGACCTGGTGGAAAAGATGATTTAAAAGAGATTGAGGGGATTGATATAGAGCTTGAAGGAAAACTAAACGAGTTAGGTATTTTTCACTTTGACCAAATTACTAAATGGAATGCACGAAACTGTCATTGGGTTGAAGAGTATTTTATTTTAGAAGACAATCAAGTAATAGAACAAGACTGGGTAGGGCAGGCTAAAAACTTTGAAACAAAAATTAGTGTGAGATCTTCTGTTTAATTAGGTTTTTTACACAAGTTTCTATCATTTTATAAACCTTATCAAATCCTTCAAATCCTGGGAAAAAGTAGGGGTCTGGTACATCTTGACCTTCATAACCATAATCTCCAAGTTTAAGTGGCTTTGCACCTAGCTTTTTTAAATCGGCAAGATTTTTACTATCAAGTGCAACAACTAAATCATACTCTTTAAAGTGCTCTTTTTTTATCTGTTGAGCTTTTTGTTTTGAGATATCTATCCCATTTTGTTTTGCTACTTTTATAGAGTTCTCACAAGGAGCATCACCTATATGCCAACTTCCTGTACCAGCACTTGCTATTTTTATATCCAAATTGTTCTTTTTAGCATACTCTTTTGCAATACCTTCTGCTAAAGGGGAACGACAAATATTTCCTAAACACACAAAAATTATTGATTTAACTTCATTCACTATTTTTCAATCCTATATCTATATATTTTCTAATCTTTAATACTTCGTTTAGATCTATTTTTTGTTTTATTAGCTCTTTTTCATCATCTCTAAACTCATCTGCCCAAGGGTTTATAATACCGCTTCCTTTTGCCATATTTTCATCCGCACTATTTGCAGTAAGTACAAAACATTGGTTTGCAACAGCTAAAGCTTTTGTCATGGTTTCATAATGGGCTTTTCTTTTTAATCCCCACATTGATGGATTTAAAATTAAATCAGCCCCTAAAACCTTCAGCCAATATTGTGGGAATCTAATCTCAAAGCAGATTAGAGTTGCTACTTTAACTCCATCAATATCAATTATTTTCATATCTTCTAAATCACCACTCATAAAATGATCATGTTCATCTCCTAGGGGAAATAAACGATGTTTAGATTGGGTGTGAATAGTTTTGCCCTTATGAAATATATATAAGGTATTAAAGTAAGAGTTCTGTTTTTTTGTAATAAAAGTTAAGGCTATAGTTTTATTTTTACTCAAAACTTCAATCTCTTTTATCGCTTTTAGATTAAAACTACAAGCTTCTTCCATCTTATCATAACAAAAACCTGTTAGACAAACCTCAGGAGCAAGGATAAAAGAGTTGTCTTCACATTGTAAAATCAACTCTTTTAAGTGTTTTAGATTTTTTTGGAAATCATCTAAAGTTTTAGTTTGAAGTGCTATTAAGTTCATCTTTTGCCATTTGAATTAAATTGTTCAGTTTCTCTTCATATATTTTTGCCATAGCTTCATCTGTAGATTCAAATCTAGTAACAAGAACAGGTGTTGTATTTGAAGCTCTTACAAGCCCCCAGCCCTTATCAAAGATAACTCTAACCCCATCCACATCAATAATATCTTTTATCGCAGGAAAATTAGCTGGTGGGTTTTTAAGATGTTCTTTTACCTTGTCAATTAGTAAAAACTTTTCCTCTTCACTTGTTTTTACTTTTATCTCTTCTGTTGAATAAGTCTTAGGTAGGGCATCAATTTGGGCATCAATATCCATTTTATTATAAATTAGTTCTAGTAGTCTAAATGTAGCATAAATGGCATCATCAAAACCAAAATATCTATCATTGAAAAATATATGTCCAGAAACTTCTGCTGCTAGGTCTGCATTAAGCTCTTTTAGTTTTACTTTCAAGTTTGAGTGACCTGTTTTGTACATAACAGCTTTACCTGTTTTATTTATAATATCATACATAACTTGAGTACATTTAACTTCACCAATTATTGTAGGATTTGTCATGGTTTTTGCAAATAAAAGTGCCATGATATCACCTTTTACATTATACTTTTTTGTTAAAAATGCGATTCTATCTGCATCTCCATCATAGGCAAAACCAAACTCATAATTACCCTTTAAAGCAGCCATTATATCTTTTAGATTTTTCTCTTCACTTGGATCTGGATGATGGTTAGGAAAACTTCCATCTGGTTCACAATATAGACCATCATAGTTTAATTCTAATTTATCTAATATAGTTGTAAGAACTGTATCAGCAACTCCATTTCCACAATCTATAATAAATCTTTCTTTCATCCCTTTTAAAAATGAAAATTCATTTACTATATAGTTTATATATAGTGATTTTACATCTATTGGATAGTTTTTATCATTGTCTTCAATTTGTACATCACTTGCAATAATCTCATCCCCCAAAGTATAGATATCTTCTCCAAAGAATGGTTTTTTGTCAAGGGTGATTTTAAAGCCATTATATTCACTTGGATTGTGACTTCCTGTTATCATAACAGAGCAATTTGCTTGAATCTTTTTACCCTCTATTTCAAACTCTTGGTAGTTTGAAAAATAGTTTACACCAGTTGCAACCATACCCATATTTAATACAGTACATCCAGCTTTATTAAAACCACTTGCCAAATATGAAAAAAGTTCAGGTGAGTGGGTTCTTGCATCGTAGCCAATTGAGATATAAGAGTTCTCTTTGAACTTTTCATAAACTCTTTTCCCTAAGAAAAAACCAATTAATTTCACCGACTCTTTATTTAAATCAGCTCCAACTATTCCTCTAATATCATATTCTCTAAATATACTTTTATTAACCATTTTATCCCTTTAAAAAAAGATTATAACAAAAGATATATTACTTTTTAGTATAGGATAGTTTATTTTAATTTGTAACCGATTCCTTTAAAAGTATCAATCATATCTTTACCTAAAATTTTTCTAAGATTTTTTATATATGTTCTTATTGTAGTTGCCGTAGGAGCCTCTTCATAGGACCAATTGTTTAAGCTAATCTCTTCAATTGAGATGGATCTATTTCTATTTTTCAAAAAGTATTCAAATACTTTTGCTTCTGTTTTAGATAGAGTATGCTTTTGTTGTGATACTTTTATTGTTTTTGTATCATAGTTATAGCTTATTGTGTCGTTTATTTTATTATCACCACTATTTTCAATATGTCTTAATCTTACAATATTTTCAATTCTAAGTTTTAGTTCACTAAGATGAAAAGGTTTTTTCATATAATCATCAGCTCCAGCTTTAAATCCTATCTCCATATCTTTTAAGGTATGAAGAGAGGTTATATATATGGTTGGAGTATTTATGCTATTTCTTTTAAGCTCTTTTAAAACTTCAAAACCATTTATCAAAGGTACATTTACATCTAAAATAAGTAAATCAAAATTTTCTTCAAATACAGCTTCAATAGCCTCTTGCCCATCATAAGTGGATACTACTTTATGGTTTAGTTTTTCCAAAAATTCTTCTATAATCTCATTTAATAAAGTATCATCTTCTAGTAGTAATATTTTCATAGTAAAATTATAGTTGATTTTTTGTGTAATGTACATGGAAAAATATTTTATGATATAATCCTGAAACATTTAAGGAGATAATTATAGATTTAACAAGAAGTGAAAAGATAACTTTTCTAAGATTTTTTGGCTTATATTTTGGTGGTTCATTCGTTCTTTTGATGATAATTGCACTGCTTTATTATGAAAATGAAAAAAAACTATATTTTGATTTAACTAAAACAAAAATGGAAAATGTAGTATCAAATATCTCATCACAAGTTATCTATTCACATATGAGTGGAACAAAACTTGATAGCTCCTCATTTATGAATAAGAGTGAATATAAAATTTCTTTTTATGATAAAAATAGAAAAAAACTTTTTGGAAATTTGGATGGGAATATAGATTTTAGCAAAAAAATAATAGTTCAAGATAGAAATTTTACCCTTATAAATAACTCAACATATGGTCATTTAGGGATTTATTATATAGCTATTGAAGAGAACTTATATGCAAAAACAATAGATAAGCTAAAAAGCAATACTATTTTTATTTTTATACTAATTTTCACATTTATATCTTTGATTGGTTTTTATTTAGCAAAACTTTTTATAAAACCTATAAAAGATGAAAGGGAAAAATTAAACACCTTTATAAAAGATAGTACCCATGAGTTAAATACTCCAGTCAGTGCTATTTTGATGTCTACAGAAGATACAGAGTTATCGAAAAAACAAATAGACAGAATTAAACTTGCTGCAAAAAGAATATCAGAAGTATATCAGGATTTAACCTTTGTTTTTTTAGAAGAACATGAAAAAAACCCCCAATTAGAAAATCATAGATTAGACCAATTGATTGAGGAACAATTGCCTTATTTTAAGATTTTAGCCCATAAAAAAAGAGTTACAATATCTTGTGAACTAAAAGAGTTTGAGTATAAAATACAAAGGGATGATTTTATTAGACTCTTTAACAATATTTTATCAAATGCTATTAAATATAATAAAAAACAAGGGAATATAAACATAAAATTAAAATCAAATGTTTTAGTTATTGATGATAGTGGAGTTGGTATACCAAAAGATAAAATAAAGGATATTTTCAATAGATACTATAGAGCTACAAAAGAACAGGGTGGTTTTGGGATAGGGCTTAATATTGTTCAAAATATCTGTTATAAATATAATATAAAATTTCATGTAGAATCAAAACTAAAAGAGGGTACAACTTTTTCTTTCAAATTTAACTAAAATTTTTTTCCACACACCCTCCTCATAAAAATAATAGAATTCCATAAATTTTTTAAGGAGTCTTTATGAAACTAGTGAAATTTATTGGAGCACTATTATTAACTTTTGGTTTGCTAAATGCAGATCCTATTGATTTAAGTGGAAAGAAAGATGGATATGAGATTACACTGAAGTCTGAGAAATCACTTGTAGTTGGTAATAATACTTTTTTTATTACTTTAGCTAAAGATACTGTTGCTGTTACTAATGCAAAGGTAAAAATAAAATTCTTTATGCCAGAGATGCCAGGAATGCCATATATGGAACAAACCCAAAAAGCAAAATTTGTAGATGGTAAATTTAAAACCTCAATCAATTTTCCAATGGGTGGTACATGGCAATACCATTTAAAGTTTAAAACCCAAGATGGGAAAGTTCATACTATTAGATCTAGTATAAATCTATAGGAAAACCCATGTTAAAAAGATCTTTTCTTCTACTGTTTTTTATATCTACTTTTTTAAGTGCAAAAAACATAGATGAAATTGTAGAAAATAGTTTTAAAAAAAATTATAGTCTAAAAGCTTTAGAGGAATCTATTAATGATATAAAACAGCAAATTAGTTTAAGCTCAAAGTGGAAAAACCCAACTCTTAGTTTTGGTGCAACTGATGTTCAGTTTAATGATAGCTTGTCTAGGGATAAAGAACCTATGCAAGCTCAATTTATCGGCTTTTCACAAGTTGTACCCTTAGGAGATAAACTAGAAGTTGAAAAAGATATAGCTCTAAATGATTATGAGATTTCAAAATATATTGTTGAGGATAAAAAACTTCTATATAAATCTAAAATTTATGAATATATTTACAATATAAAACTACTTGAAGAGAGATTATCTTTATTTGAGAAATTTAAAGTAAATACAAAAAAATTAGAAGATTTATTTACACAGCTTTATAAATATAATAAAGCCTCGCAAAAAGAGATTTTGAATACACAAATTATTTACCATGAGTTAAATCTAAAAACTCAAAAATTGAAATCTATGTTAAATATAGAAAAAATAAAGCTAGAAGAGATTAGTTACGAAAAGTATAAAAATATAGATATAGATATGGAAATCAAAAAAATCAATCTTTTCCCCCAAATAGATAAACATCCAAAAATCTTATCACTGAAAGAGAGTTCAAAAAAGTTTGAAAATATCTCAAAATTAGAAAAAGAGAAAAAAAATTCTGATATTAATTTTACCCTTACATATTTTCAAAGAGATAATAAATATGACGACTATGTAAATTTTGCTGTTGCAATCCCTTTATCTATTTATGGAAGTGAAGATATCAAATCAAGAAAAGCGAAGTTCAAAACTCTTGAACTTGATAATAATGTTAAAGATATGAAAAATAGTTTTAAAAATCAAATTAATATTTTGCAAGAAAATTTAAATGTTTCATGTGAAACTGTAAATATTATAAATAAAGATATTCTTTCAAGATTTGAACAATTACAAAAAGTATTAGAGTCTTATAACAATTTTAACTCTTATAAAAATATTGATTCAAAATCGTTAATAAAAAATTTTAATGAAATAATAAAATATAAATTAAAAGTTGTTGATGAAAAAGAGATTTATTTTAATTCATTAGCAAAATCTATCTATTTTACTAAGGGAATCAGATGAGAGCTATTTTAATCGCCCTTTTTATGGTACTTACAATCACAAATGCCCAAATTCTTGAAGTTGAGCAGTTATTTAATAGAAAGCTTACCAAAGTACAAAAAGAGCAAATAGGTACCTTAAAAAGCTTTTATGGCTATACTGCCTTAAATGAGACAAAAATTTATGATATTGTTAGTAGATTTGATGGTTATATTACTAACTTGGAAGCAAATGAACAATATAAAACTTTAAAAAAAGGTGATTTACTTTTTACAATATATTCTGATGAATTAAGTTCAATTCAACAAGAGATTAGTATTGCAAAAAAATTTATGCCTTCATTAATCTCTAGTAATATTGAAAAATTAAAATCTTTGGATATAAGTTCTTCTGTAATTAAGAGAATTAACTCTTCAGATAAACTTATAAAAGATATCCCTTTTTATTCACCTATGGATTCTATTGTTTTAGAAAAAAATATAAATAAAGGAAGTTTTGTAAAGAAAGGGAAACTTTTATTACAACTTGCATCTTTGGATGAGCTTTGGTTTATAGCTCAAGTTTATCAAAAAGATTTAGCTTTTATAAAAAAAGGGATGGAAGCTCAAGTTGTTATTGATGGAGTAAGTTCTCCCATTAAAACAAAAGTTGATTTAGTTTATCCCCAGGTTGATTTAAAAACCAAAACAGTTGATGTAAGATTTACTATTAAGAATAAAGAGTTAAAACTTTATCCAAATATGTTTGCAAAGGTACAAATTAAAACTGATACAAAAACTGTATTAACTCTTCCAAAAAGTTCAGTTTTAACAAAAGGGAAAAAACACTATGTTTTTCAATACCTATCAAAATCAGAATATGAACCTATAGAGATTACAGCAAAAAGAATCTCTTCAAATAAGTACGAGATACTAGATGGATTAGAAGAGGGGCAAACGGTTATAAATAATGCACTTTTCTTGCTTGATTCGGATGCCATTACAAATGGTTTATATAGCAATGATGATGAAGACTGGTAGGAAAAGTTATGGTTGAAAGTATAATCTCATATAGCATTAGAAATAAATTCTTAATTATTTTTTCTATTTTAGTTTTAACTTTTGCTTCTTATTGGGCAGTTAAAAATACAAGTTTGGATGCTTTGCCGGATTTGTCACCTCCTCAAGTTATTGTTCAAGTTAAGTGGCCAGGGCAAAGTCCAAAAACAATAGAGGAGCAAGTTTCATATCCTCTTATTTCAAATCTAATGAGTCTTCCAAATATAGAAACAGTAAGGGCAATGAGTTCTTTTCAAAATGCACTTATATATATCATTTTTAAAGATGGAACTGATTTATATGATTCAAGAAATAGAATTTTAGAGCAATTATCTCAACTTCAAGGAAGTTTTCCAAGCGGGGTTGATGTTGCAATTGGTCCAGATGCTACAGGTGTAGGATGGGCTTATGAATATGCTTTGAAATCTGATACTAAATCCCTAGAAGAGTTAAGAACTCTGCAAGATTATTATTATAAATATGCTTTATTGGGAGTTGATGGTGTAAGTGAGATTGCTTCTATTGGAGGGTTTATTAAAAACTATGAGATTACAGTTGACCAAGATAGGCTTGTACAATACAATCTAAGTATTGAGAATATAAAAAAAGCACTTATAAAAAACAATAAAGAAGTTGGTGGTAGAATAATTTTAGAAAATGGTTTTGAGCAGATGATTCAAGCAAAGGCTTATCTAAAAAACCTTAATGATATTGAAAATATTACTATCAAAACAAATGGACTAACACCACTTAAAATAAAAGATGTAGCAGAAGTAAATGTTACATCTGCAAATAGAAGAGGAATGGCTGATTTAAATGGTCAAGGGGAAACTGTTGGTGGTATAGTGGTTGTTAGGTTTGGAGAAAATCCATATGCAGTAATCAAAAGGGTTAAAGAGAAACTAAAAACTTTGAATGTAGATGATGTAGAAGTTGTTGAAACCTATGATAGAAGCTCTTTAATTGACAAAGCTATTTACACATTAAAACATACCTTGATAGAAGAGTCTATTATCGTTATGATTGTAAGCTCTTTGTTTTTATTTCACTTTAGAAGTGCTTTGATTATAATCATTACTTTACCTATTACAGTCTTATTTACTTTTTTACTTATGAAATTTTTTGGTTTGGGGTCAAATATTATGAGTTTAGGTGGTATTGCTATTGCAATTGGAGCAATGGTTGATGCCACAATTGTTATGGTTGAAAATGCTCACAAATATTTGCAAGGAAAAGAGAACATCTCAAATAAAGAGCGGGTGGATATAATCATCAGGTCAGCTAAGCAAGTAGGGCGACCAATATTTTTTGCTCTTATTCTTGTTGTTGTATCTTTCTTGCCAATTTTTGCTTTAACAGGTCAAGAGGGTAGATTGTTTTCCCCTTTAGCTTTTACAAAATCTTTTGCTATGGTTTCTGGAGCTATTTTATCTATCACCTTAGTTCCTATTTTAATGGTCTTTTTTATTAGAGGAAAAATATTAAGAGAAGAGAAAAATTTATTAAATAAATTCTTCATAAAACTTTATTCTCCTTTATTAAAAGGGGCATTAAGAGTTAGATATTTAATAATAGGTATTTTTTTATTAACTTTGATTGCGGCTTATCCAGTTTATAAAAAATTAAATTGGGAGTTTATGCCAATGATGAATGAACAAACTTTTATGTATATGCCTGTAACTTCATATGGAATTGGTATTGATTTAGCAAAAGAATTAACCCATAAGACAGATAAAATACTAAAATCTTTCCCTGAAGTTGATACTGTATTTGGAAAAGCTGGTAGAGCTGATAGTGCAACAGATCCAGCTCCCCTTGCTATGATTGAAACTATAGTTACTTTTAAACCAGAAAATCAATGGCGTGAGGGGATGACCTATAAAAAACTTATGGAAGAGATGGACCATAAACTAAAGGTTGCTGGACTAATTAACTCTTGGACATATCCTATCAGAGGTAGAATTGATATGCTTTTGACAGGTATTAGAACACCACTTGGTATAAAACTATATGGAAACAATCATCAAAAGTTAGAAGAGATAGCTGGTAAAATAGAACAAAAGTTGAAAAAATTTGATAAAACACTTTCTGTATCTACAGATAAAATAAACTCAGGGTATTATCTAAATATTAAAATAGATGATGAAATGATTTCAAGATATGGAATCTCAAAAAATGATATTTTATCAACTATATCTACAGCAGTTGCTGGAAGTAGGGTAGATACTTTTTTAACAGGTCTTGAAAGATATCCTATCTCTATTAGATATGATATGTCTCAAAGGGAAGATATAACAGCTTTAAGCAATCTTCAAATCAAAACAAAGCTGGGATTTCAACCTTTAAGTAGTTTTGCTCACTTAGAATATAATGAAGGTCCTTCAGTTATAAAATCTGAAAAAGCTTTAAATGTTAACTTTATATATATCACTCCTAAAAGTGAAGTTTCTGCAAAAGAGTATAAAGACAAGGCAAAAGATATTTTAAAAGATTTAAAGCTACCTGCAGGCTTTTATTATGAATGGGCAGGACAAAGTGAATACTTAGAATCAGCACTGGAAAGATTGATATATATTATTCCTTTAACTTTTGTAATAATATTTATATTAATCTATTTTGCCCTAAAAAATATCACTTATACTTGTATAATATTTTTTACTCTGCCCTTTGCTTTAACAGGTGGAATATTTTATTTGGAGTATTTAAACTTTAATATATCTATTGCTGTTATTGTTGGTTTTTTAGCTTTATTGGGGGTTGCAGCTGAGACCTCTATTGTTATGCTTGTGTATCTTCATGAAGCAATGGTTGATTTAAAATCAAAATCTTTAGAACTAAATAAATCCCATATTTTCCATGCAATTTATAAGGGAGCTGTTTTAAGACTTAGACCTAAACTTATGACACTATTTGCAATACTTGGTGGACTTATTCCTATTATGTATATTGATGGGGTTGGAAGTGAAGTTATGCAAAGGATAGCTGCACCAATGATTGGAGGAATGATATCATCTGCTTTCCTAACATTGATAATTATACCAGCAATATTTTATTCTTTGATTTTATTAAAAAAAGGGGAGTTTGATGTGGGAGAATTAAAACATTAAAAAAGGCGCAAAGCCTTTTTTATAAATTATGTTTAATTAGTAAGATCTTCTTGGTCTTGGCTCTCTAGGTTTAGCTTCATTAACTCTTAAAGTTCTTCCTTCATGTTCATTTCCATTTAAAGCTTCAATAGCTTTCTCACCACCTAATGAAGTTTCCATTTCAACGAATCCAAAACCTTTTGATCTTCCAGTTTCTCTATCCATTATTATTTTAGCACTTTTAACTTCACCATATTGAGCAAATACTGCCTCTAAATCGCTATCATTCATTCTGTATGATAGATTTCCAACATAAATATTCATTCCGTTTCTTCCTTTATAATATGTAACAACATTATGCCTAATTATTTCATAATAAGCAAGTTTATTTTAACTTTCTTTATTAAAATTTTTATTAATTGCGCTATTTATTCTAGTCTTAACTTCTTCAAAACCTAGAATTGCCATGATGTCATATACAGATGGTGCTTGCGTACCTCCTGTAAGTGCGATTCTAATTGGCTGAAATAATTGAGGAAATTTTAATTCAAATTGTTCAATAAATGGCTTTGTAACTATTTCGTAATCACAACTAAGTCTTAGGGTATTTTTTTGTTCTTCAAGGGTATTTAAATAAAACTTTAAGATCTTGATTGTATCTTCTTTTATAAATTTTTTAACACCTTTTTTATCATATTCTGTTGGGATATCTAAGATATTATTGATAGATTCTTTTAATTCAATTAAAGTTTGGGCTCTCTCTTTACATAAGTCTAAGATAATCTCTTTTTTGTCATGTCCTTCTAAATTGCAATCAAAAAACTTTAACTCTTTTGCTAATCTTTCATTTGAAACATTTTTTATATAGTGTGAATTTAGCCATAATAGTTTTTCTTGATTATAAGCAGATGCTGATTTATTGATATTTTCAGGATTAAATAACTCTAGCATCTCTTCTATTGAGAATATCTCTTGGTCTTTATTAGACCAACCAAGTCTTACTAAGAAGTTTAATAATGCTTCTGGAAGAAAACCATCTCTTTTATATTGCATTACATCCATAGCCCCATCTCTTTTTGATAGTTTCTTTCCTTGTGGATTATTTATCATTGGAACATGGTAAAACTTTGGTACATCAAATCCTAAGGCTTCATAAATTACTATTTGTTTTGGAGTGTTTGAAAGATGATCATCCCCTCTAATTACATCAGTAATTCCCATTAGGGCATCATCAATTGCTACAACAAAATTATAAGTTGGGATTCCATTACTTCTTGCAATAACAAAATCATCAACTTCACTACAATCAAAATTCATTATAGATCTGATTCCGTCGATAAAAGTAATTTTTCCATCTTGGGGAGCTTTAATTCTAATAACTGGTTCAATACCTTCTGGAATATCAGGAAGAGTTTTTCCCTCTTCTGGTCTCCATGTTTCATCGTATTTTGCAGTTTGTTTTGCTGCCATTTGGCTCTCTCTTAAAGCGTTTAATTCTTCCTTACTCATATAACAACGGTATGCTTTACCTTCATCTAAAAGTTGATTTATATATTTTTTATAGATATCAAGTCTTTTTGATTGGTATTCAACTTTACCATCATAATTTAATCCAACCCATTCAAAAGCTTCAATTATAGCTTCCATAGCTTTTTCATTGTTTCTTTGGGTGTCTGTATCTTCAACTCTTAGTTTAAACTCACCTTTTGTTTTTCTTGCCCATAAATAACTATATAAAGCAGTTCTTAAACCACCTATATGTAAATAACCAGTTGGGCTAGGAGCAAATCTTGTAATTGCCATATTAATCCTTATTTATTATCATCTTTATTTTTGTTGCTTATAAAAAAACCAATTGCAGTAATAATTACAACTGCTAAAAGGAAAATTACCATTGCTAAATCAAGTGCGTCCATTAGATTCCTTTTCTTTTAGTTGTCCACATGCTGCTGAGATATCCAAACCTTTCGATTCTCTTATTGTGCAAAGTAAACCTTTGCTTGTTAAAAATTCTTGAAATTTTATCATATCCTCCCTTTGTGGTCTTTGATATGAAGTTCCAGGATATGGATTAAAGTATATTAAATTTACTTTTGCTTTAATTCCATCTAAAAGTTTTAATAGTTTTTTAGCACTTGCTAAATCATCATTTTTATCTTTTATCACTAAGTATTCAAACATAACTTTTTTTCTTGCATCAACTGGGAATTTTTTTACAGCATCAATTATTGATTTTATATTATAAGCTTTATTCATTGGTATTAATTCGGTTCTTAATTCATCATCAACTGCATGTAAAGATATAGCAAGTTGTATACCTAAATCTTCATTTCCTAATTTTTCTATTTTTGATGATATCCCAGATGTTGAAACTGTTTGTCTTCTTCTACTTATTGCAAGTCCATCAAGTTCTGAAAATATTTTTACAGATTTAATAAAATTATCATAATTATCAAGTGGTTCACCCATACCCATAAAGACAATATTTAAAGATTTGTTTTCTGCAATCTCATTATCCCTCTTGATTTGAACAATCTGATTGATTATCTCTCCCACACTAAGATTTCTAACAAAACCACCTTTTGCTGTTAAACAAAAAGTACACCCAACTTTACATCCAACTTGTGTTGAAATACATACAGTATATTTCTCACTTTTTTCTATTGTTCCATCTTCATTTGTTTTTTTCTTTTTCATCAAAAGTAAAACAGCTTCTATTGTATGTTCATCATGTAATTTAAAAAGATACTTTATACTACCATCAAGACTTATCTCTTTTTTTACTATTTCTAAAATATCAATTGCATAATTGTTTTTAAGAGTTTCTTTTAAATCGTTTGGTATATTTTTCATCTCATCATATGAAGAAACATATTTTTTATATATCCAGTTATATATTTGTTTTGCTCTAAATGCTGGTTTTAATTCTTCTTTTAATTCATCTAGAGTGTAGTCATATATTGAATTCATCTTTTTCCTTCCTATTTTCCTTTTATAGCATAATTAAACAAAAATATTTTATTGATTAATCTTTAGTTTTTAATATAAAATTTGATTGTGTTTCACGTGAAACACAAAAGGTAAACTTCTATTTAATGATTTTTTTATCTAATAAATATTGAGTTAATTTAGCCATAGCTTCTTTATGATTAGTTAAAAAATCATTATGTGCATTTTCATTTGTATAGTTAGTAATAATAAATATTCCAGCAACTGGTATTTCAAACTCTTTAGCAACACTAAGGATTGAAAAGTATTCCATATTCTCAATTCCTATACCATATTTGTTATACTCTTTTGTCAATTCTGAATTAGTTGAAATATAGTTTGAACTATTTACTATAGTGTCATTTCTAACCATTTTATTCTCAGATTCTAAAACATTATCAAGGGGAGTAAAAGAGTCTTTTGTTAAAAATGAAAGTTCTAAATTAGCTGCTCTTTTTGATTCAACAATATCAAAAATATTATACTCTCCATAACTTCCAGCTGTTCCAATAAACAAAATAAAATCTGGTTTATCAAACAAACATCTTCTTGTTAGATTAATTGAACTCTCAATTAGTCCAACACCCATTGCTTCTGCAAATGAAAATACCTCTTCTCTTCCTGCACAAATTATCATTTACACTCCAATTTAAATTTAGGATTTATTTGAACAATTTGCTGATTTGCTTTAGGTATTGTAATTGAAGTTGATTTTACATCAATATCCTTATATAAATCACTATTTGCAGATGTATTAGATGTATCTATTGAAATAGACTTTATCTTACAATTCTCTTTTAAATCATTAGATAGATTATGTGCATAGGTTTTAGCCCAATTTATTGCCTCTAATCTTAATAAATCTAAAGCAACATTGTAAGTAGTTTCTTGTACTGTCCATGACAAACTTGAAATTGATACTGTAGTATCTCTAAATTTTTTTAAATCAGTAACTTTTGATATAAAATCATCCATATAAAGTGCTTTATCTGATTCAATTTTATATATTAGCTCACCTATATATCCAATTATAGTTGGAGTATTATTAGAGTGCCTAAACTTTGGTCTTATATTAAATATACCAAGTTTCTTATCTACTTTATTATAGTTTTTTATCAAATCATTAAATTTATTAAGTCTATTATCTACTTCTTTTTCACTATCATCTGTAATAGTTATAATCAAACTTGTTTTTAATATATCATGGGGTAATTGATGGTTAAACTTTTTATTAAATTCTAATTCAAAAGAAAACAATAATATTGGCAAAAAAACTAAAAGGCTTAGGGGTTTCATTTTATATCCTTACAGGAATGTTATTCTCTCTTAGGTAGTGTTTTAATTCCATAATATCAATCTCTTTAAAGTGAAAAATCGATGCAGCTAGTGCAGCACTTGCACCATGTTCAAAGGCTTCTTTCATATGAGCCATTGTTCCTGCTCCACCACTTGCTATAACAGGAATATCAACAAGTTTTGATATTTGTTCAGTAATATTAAGTTCAAATCCAGATTTTGCTCCATCTGTATCCATAGAAGTTAATAGTATCTCTCCAGCACCTCTATCATACACTTCTTGTGCCCACTTTAGTGCATCAAGTCCTGTATCTTCTCTTCCACCTTTTACAAAAACATGGTAAGAACCATCTTGAACTTTTTTAACATCAATAGCAACAACTATACATTGACTACCAAATCTTTTGGCACCTTCGTCAATAAAATTTGGATTTACTACAGCTGAAGAGTTAACAGAAACTTTATCACAACCTACATTTAAAAGTTTATATATATCATCAAGTTTTCTTATCCCACCACCAACTGTAAGGGGTATAAAAACCTCTTTTGCTACATCTTTAACTATATCAACTATAGTATCTCTATTTTCATGGCTAGCTGTAATATCTAAAAAAGTAATCTCATCTGCACCTTCATTATTGTACCTTTTGGCAACTTCTACAGGATCACCTGCATCACGAAGTCCTACAAAGTTAACACCTTTTACAACTCTACCATCTTTTACATCTAGACATGGAATAATTCTTTTTGCAAAATAACTCAATACTAATCCTTCTATTTAATAGTAGTTATATTATCTAATTGTAAGTTAAAAGCAGATATACTCTTCGTTCTATGAATAATAATGTAATTAAAGCCAAAAAGAAATTTGGTCAAAACTTTTTAAAAGATAGTTCAGTACTAGATAAAATCATCCAATCGATGCCCCATAACAATAACCATATTGTAGAAATCGGGCCTGGATTAGGTGATTTGACTCAAAAATTAGTCAAGTACAAAGATACGACTGCTTATGAAGTCGATACTGATTTAATCAGTATATTAAAGTCAAAATTTGCAATAGAGATACATAACAAGCATTTTGAACTGATCCACACTGATGTTTTAGAAGCTTGGGACAAAAAAGGTAGTTTATATGATCAAAAATTTGATCTGATAGCAAACTTACCTTACTATATTGCAACAAATATTATATTAAGAGCATTTGAAGATAATAATTGCGAGAATATTATTGTAATGATACAAAAAGAGGTTGCTCAAAAGTTTACTGCAAAAGTAAACCAAAAAGAATACTCCTCTTTATCTATTATTACTGAGTTAGTTTCAAAAGAATCTGGGTTACTTTTTGATGTACCTCCTGAGTCTTTTGACCCTCCTCCAAAAGTTACATCTTCTGTTCTATATATTTCAAAAAAGATGGATGTAAGATTAGATAAAGATTTTTTAAAGTTCTTAAAGAGTTGTTTTGTACAACCTAGAAAGAAACTTTTTAAAAACTTATTATCTCTTACAGATAAAGAGTTTTTATCTAATATCTACAGTGAACTTAATTTGAAAGAGACTTTACGACCGCACGAAGTTAGCGCATCTTTGTATAGCCAATTGTATACAAAGGTAAAGAATGGAAAACAAAGAGATAGGTCAAACTGATAAAGTTGACAATCAAGTAAAAGAAACAGTTTCAACTGAAAATACTGAAACTACAAAAAAGACAACTGACACTCCAAAAGAGAACCCAACTGGTGAAAAAAAACCTTATAATAATAGAAGAAAAAAAACTCCAGCAAGACAAAAAAACAATTCTTCAAGAAATTCAAACACTAATTCAAGTTGGATAGCTGATTTAAAAAAAGCTCATAGTATAAATGAAAGATCTCATAAAAATAGATTAAATCCTCACAATAAACTAAATCTATCTACTAATGCAAAAGTTAGAATTACACCTTTAGGTGGTTTAGGTGAAATTGGTGGAAATATGATGGTTATTGAAACTGAAAAAAGTGCCATAATAGTTGACGTTGGTATGAGTTTCCCTGATGAAGATATGCATGGAGTTGATATCTTAATCCCTGATTTTACATATATTAGAGAGATAAAAGATAAAATTGCTGGTGTTGTTATTACCCATGGACATGAAGATCACATTGGTGCAATGGCTTATCTATTTAAAGAGTTACAATTCCCAATTTATGGTACTTCTTTACCATTAGAAATGATTGGTTCTAAATTCGATGAACATAAAATGAGAGAACATAGAAAACTATTTAGACCAATTGAAAAAAGAATTCCTATAGCAATAGGGGATTTTGAAGTTGAATGGATACATATTACTCACTCAATAATTGATGCATCATCTTTAGCTATTAAAACAGAAGCTGGAACTATAATCCATACAGGAGATTTTAAAATAGACCACACTCCAATTGATGGTTTCCCAACAGATTTACATAGATTTGCACATTATGGAGAAGAGGGTGTTTTACTTTTGATGTCTGATTCTACAAACTCTCACTCGCCAGGGTTTACAAAATCTGAAAGAACAGTAGGTCCTACCTTTGATAGACTTTTTTCTAGTGCAAAAGGTAGAGTTATAATGTCTACTTTCTCTTCAAATATTCACAGAGTTTCTCAAGCTATTGAACATGGTTTAAAATATGGTAGAAAAATCTGTGTTATTGGAAGATCTATGGAAAAAAACTTAGAACTTGCAATGAGTTTAGGGTATATTAAATTTCCAAGAGATAAGTTCATTGATGCTCATGAAGTAAACAAATATAATGATAATGAAGTTTTAATTGTAACAACAGGAAGCCAAGGTGAGTCAATGAGTGCTTTATATAGAATGTCTATACATGAACACAGACATATAAAGATAAAACCAGGTGATCAAATTATATTATCTGCTAAGGCAATCCCTGGAAATGAGGCGAGTGTCTCTGGAATTATAAACCATATTCTTAAAGCTGGTGCACAAGTAGCATATCAAGACTTTAGCGAGATTCATGTATCTGGACATGCTGCGCAAGAAGAGCAAAAACTTATGATTAGACTTGTTAAGCCTAAGTTTTTTATGCCTATTCATGGTGAATATAATCATGCTGTTAAACATGCAAAAACAGGAATTGACTGTGGTGTTTTAGAAAGAAATACTTATATTATGAGTGATGGTGAACAAATAGAAGTAACACCTAAATATCTTAAAAAAGTTAAGAGTGTAAAAACTGGTAAAGTTTATATTGATAATCAGCTGAATAATAAAATTGCAGATGACATTGTAATTGATAGACAAACTATGGCAAATGAAGGTGTCGTTATGATAGTTGGTCAAATTAATGAAAATGATAGAAAAATGGAGCAAAGAGCTAGGGTTATGTCTTTTGGTCTAGTTCCAGATAAACAAGATAAATTTTTCGCAAATGAGATTGAAGATTTATTAGAAACATTTCTAAAGAATGCAAAAGATTCTATTTTTAAAAACAATAGAATTATTGAAGATGAAATTAGAAAAGTTGTGAGAAAACACTGTATTAGAAAATACAAAAAGTATCCTATGATAGTTCCAACTATATTTGTTCAGTAAAGGTTTGTTATGGATTTTAATAGTATTGCAAAAGAAGTTTTATTAATAGAAGCTGCAGAGTTAACTGCTGCAGCTAATAATATAAGCTCTTACGATTTTGAGTCAGCCGTTGATTTAATTATCAATTCAAAAGGTAAACTTATTGTAACAGGTGTAGGTAAATCTGGATTAGTTGGTGGTAAAATAGCAGCAACTCTTGCCAGTACTGGAACATCATCTTTTTTTATTCATCCTACTGAAGCAATGCATGGTGATTTGGGTATGATTGGCAAAGATGATATAGTTTTGGCTATATCTTATAGTGGAGAGAGTGAAGAGCTTATTCAACTACTTCCCCATCTAAAAAGATTTGACATACCTATGATTGCTATGGCAAGTAAAAAAGAATCAACTCTAGGAAAATATTCTGATAATTTCTTAGATATCGCTGTTAGTAAGGAGGCTTGCCCTTTAGATACCGCACCAACTTCATCTACAACTTTAACTATGGCAGTAGGTGATGCCCTTGCTGTTTGTTTAATGAAAAAAAGAGACTTCAAAAAAGAAGATTTTGCCTCTTTTCATCCTGGAGGAAGTCTAGGTAAGAAGCTTTTTGTAAAGGTTGATGATCTATTAAGAAAAGAAAATCTTCCAATTGTTTCACGTGAAACGAAACTAAAAGATGCCATTGTTACGATGAGTGAAGGTAGACTTGGAAATGTAATAATTTTGGATAATAATGGTAAAATATCTTCAGTATTGAGTGATGGGGATTTGAGAAGAGCTTTAATGAGTGAAGAGTTTTCATTGGAGTGTAATGTTGAAGATATATCAACAAAAAATCCTAAAAGAATAGATGATAAAAATCTTTTGGCAAGTGATGCTCTAAAGATAATAGAGGATTACAAAATACAACTACTAATTGTTACTGATAAAGATGATAAATTAGTTGGGGTATTACACATACATGATTTAATCGAAGCTGGTATAAAATGAATGAAAATAGTGATGAGTTGATTAGACTTAATAAGTTTATATCTCATAATAGTAATTTCTCTAGACGAGAAGCTGATAAGGTTATTGAAGAGGGTAAAGTTACTATTAATGGAAAGCCTGTAACAGATCTTGCAACAAAAGTATCTACAAATGATATAGTTAAGATTAATAAAAAAATCATCAAAGAAGATAAAAATAGAATGTATACAGTAATAGTGTACAATAAACCAAAGGGGGAGATTGTTAGTAAAAATGACCCCCAAGGAAGAAAAGTTATCTTTGATAGTTTAGATAGTAAATACAAACACTTTATGCCTATTGGAAGATTAGACTATTCAAGTGAAGGTTTAATTTTATTAACAGATAGTGTAGATGTTGCAAATAAGCTAATGCATTCAAAACTAGAGAGAATATATAAAATAAAAGTTGATGGACCTATAACTAGCAAAGTAGAAGAAGCTATGTTAAATGGTATTGAATTAGAAGATGCTACTAATGGAGCATATAAAAATTCTAAAATAAAATCTATGACTTTTGAACCCTTTGTTGCATATCAAGTATTGTCAGTAGGTAAGAACTTTTCTAAATTGAAAGTTGCAATTAGTGAGGGTAAAAATAGAGAACTTAGAAGATTTTTTGGACACTTTGGATTAAATGTTTTAGATTTAAAAAGATTTGAGTTTGGAGGTATATCTTTAAACAATCTACCTACAGGGAAAAGTAGATACCTTACAAGAGATGAATATAGAGATTTAAGACATTATGTAAATAATCAATATGATGAATGATTTATCAAACTATTTAAGACCTAAAAACTTGGAAGAGTTTATAGGTCAATCTCATATAATATCAAAAAATAAACCACTATATAAACTTATTATAAAAAAAGAGATTCCCCATCTCTTTTTTTATGGTAAACCTGGAACTGGGAAAACCTCTTTAGCTAAAATAATTGCAAAAGAGATAGGCACTGATTACTTTTATTTTAATGCTACCTCTATTAAAGTAGAGGAGTTAAGAAAAGTTTTTACAAGATATAAAGACTCACTTATAAAGCCTATACTTTTTATTGATGAAGTTCACAGATTATCAAAAAATCAACAAGAAGTATTACTGCCAATAATGGAAAACTATGATGCAATAATTATTGGGGCAAGTACTGAAAATCCATTTTTTACTCTAACTAATGCTATTAGATCAAGATCATTTCTTTATGAATTTTTGCCATTTACTAAAAATGATATGCAACAAATATTAAATAGAGCCATTGTAAATGAAAACTTAAATGTACAAGAGGATGCAAAAGAGTATCTTATAACATCAAGTGGTGGAGATGCTAGGGCTATGTTAAATCTTTTAAATTTTGCTATTAAAATAGATGATCTTGTGACTTTAGATATACTAAAGGGTTTAAGGACAAATGCAATAGCTGATGGAGTTAGTTCAAAGGATTCTCACTATGACCTTGCTAGTGCAATGATTAAGTCCTTAAGGGGCTCAGATGTGGATGCAGCACTATATTATCTAGCAAGATTGATTGAGGGCGGAGAAAGTGTTGAGTTTATAACTAGAAGATTGGTAATCTTTGCAAGTGAAGATATAGGTAATGCAAATCCAAATGCACTTAATCTTGCAGTAAGCACAATGCAAGCTACTTCAAAGATTGGATATCCAGAAAGTAGGATAATTTTAGCCCAGTGTGTTGTATTTTTAGCCTCATGTCCTAAATCAAATAGTTCTTATGAAGCGATAAATAAAGCACTAAATGAAGTTAAAAATGGTAAAATCTTAAATATTCCAAAACATTTAGATAGCCAACATATTGGATATAAATATCCACATGATTATGGTGGTTGGGTAGAACAAGAGTATTTAAAAGAGAAATTAGATTTATACAATTCAAAAAATGTTGCATTTGAAAAAACATTAAATGAATGGTTAAACAAAATAAAGGGAGTTTAATGGAGTACTATTTATGGGTATTGGTTTTCCATATTATGGCAGTGTTGTCATGGATGGCAATGCTATTTTATCAACCAAGACTTTATGTATATCATACTGAACATAAAGATAAAAAAGAGTTTGTTGAAGTTGTAGAGATACAAGAAGAGAAGATGTACAAATATATTGGTGTTCCTGCCATGTGGGCTACGATTCTTAGCGGAATTGTTATGCTTTATTTACAGCCTGAGATTATGGGAGATGGTTGGATACATGCGAAAATATTTGTAGTAATATTGCTTATTGCTTATACTTTTTCATTGGGATACTTTAGAAAAGAGTTAAAAAAAGGTAATTTTAAAAGAGATGGTAGTTTTTTTAGAGCTTATAACGAGATACCAACTATTTTGGCATTGTTAATAGTAGCTTACGCCATAACTAAAACCTTTTCACTTCTTTTTACAGTAATAAGCCTAGCAATTGGGGGATTTATTGTCTATAAAATAATGAATAAAAAAAGTAAAAAAGAGATTAGCTCATGAGTTTTGAAAAAATTTATGTATTAGATACTAATATCTTACTTGAAGATGCCACAAACATCTTTAAGTTAAGTGATGATGGGAAAAATCTAATAGTATTGCCAGAAACTGTACTTGATGAAATCGACACAAAAAAAAGTGGTTTTGATGAGATTAATTTTCAAGCAAGAGAGTTTGCAAGAATACTAGAAAATTCAAATATTGTTAACTCTAAAAAAGAGAAAAACTATAAGATAATTACCCTTGAAGTATTTGGCAAAAATAGTGTAATAGTAGATATCATATCAAAAGATGATTATGAAACAAATGTAAAAAATGTTCCATTAAATATAATCAATGACAGAAAAATATTAGAAATCGCAAGATTTGTAAAAGGGTATTATAATAGTGATACCACCTTCTTATCTTTGGATATTATGGCAAGAACAAGGGCTGTATCCTTAGATATAAAAACAGATTCTTTAGTTGGTTCAAATAAAGATGATTTTAATTTTGAGTTTATAAAAACAATAGAAGTTAAGTTTGAAGATACAGAGTTTTTAGATAATGGAGTAATTACTGATTTTGATGATGATTATCATCCATATAATTTTTCTTATTGTTTTAAAGTTATTAGTTCTGATCAAATAATACTTGCAACAGTGCAAAACAATAGAATAGTACTATTAGATGAAGGTGAAATTAGAAATCAAGTGATTATACCTTTAAATAAAGAGCAACTATTCTTTTCTCAAGCAATATTAGCACACTATTATAATGTTTTAATAGTTGAAGCAAAGGCAGGTAGTGGTAAAACTCTTTTAGCCTTAAGTGGAGCACTAAAACTTGTAAGACAAAAATATTTTCAAAGAATTATATATATTAGAAACTCAATTGAGTCACTAGATAAGGGTGAAGATGTTGGGTATCTACCAGGGCTTGAAGAAAAATTTAGAATATATAATCATCCACTAATGGATAGTTTAGACTATATTATTAGAAGTGAATATAAAAGAAAACAATCTAATAAGAAAAATACTGAAGGGTATTCAGAATTAGATGATAAAGAGGTAAACCTAAGAGTTGAACAACTTATTGAGAACTATTCAATAGAAACTATGTGGGTTGGAGAGATGAGAGGACGTACTTTATCAAATGCCTTTGTTATTATCGATGAAGCACAAAATATGTCAAATAAAACTATGCAAATGGTTTTATCAAGAATAGATAATACTTGTAAAGTTGTTATATTAGGAAGTAATAAACAAATAGACAACTTCTATGTAAATAAACATACAAACTCACTAACTACACTACTTAAATCTACTAAAAATATTAATTCATTAGTAAATGTATTTGCTATTAAACTTCAAAAAGTTCTAAGAGGTCCAATTACAGAATGGGCTGAGCAAGTATTTTCTAAAAAATAAAAAATATATTAGATATTTGTTGATACCTTTACATATTCAAATATGTAAAGGTACTACAAGATAATTAAAATTAAATAACAATTATATATTTTCAATCAATTATTAGTAAAAAAATGAATTAACAAATAAAAAAGCTATAGATACCAGAAAAAGTAGTATATAGTGAAGCAAGTTATGATTGATAATAAATAAGACACATCTTTAAATCAAAAATATAAACTAATATTTTTGCAAATTTAAAAAGAATACATTATAAATTATACTATATAAATAAGTACACACTAGTAGTAATATATCTAGAATTATATTAGAAATACAATATGATATATAATATGAATAAAAATATGTAAATATATTAATTAATGATTGAATTATTATTTAATATTTTGATATAATATTAGTAAATGTACAACTTATAAATAAGACTTTAAATTTGTAATATAATACAAATTAAAAATGTATAAGAGTTGGAACAAAAATTTAGTTAATTTGGTCATAATAGAATCAAATTTAGTATTGCTAAGATTAATAAATTGCTCTATAAAGTTATATATATGGCTATTTCTTTTAAATACTAATTTAAATATTATAGTTTTTATTTTATTATAATTAGAAATAGAATAAGACTTATAATAAAATACTATTATGTCTTTATTTCAATAGAATTAATAAATTGATTCTATACTGGTGTTTAAATAAACATACTATAATACATATTATAATATGTATTAAAATACATATAGGAATTGACATGAATCCACTACAATATACTTCAGAAGAGATGTACTCATCTACAGACCTAATTAGAAAAAGTAAGATGATATTTGAAAAATTACATAAAAAGAAGATTGAAAAAGCAATAATTCTAAGGGATGGAAAACCTGGATTTATGTTATTAGATTTTGAAACATATGAAGAGTTGATGAGTGAATATCTTTCATTAAAAGAGTTATTAGATAAAAAAGATAGTTCTAAAGTTTCAAATAACAATGAAGAAAAAAAGGTATCATTTGATAATGATAAAAATATAGATAATGAGCTAACTCAAATAGATGAGTTAAGTGATGAGGATATTGAAGGTGCTTTAAAAGATATTGAAGAACTAGATTTGGACTCATTTGATCAAGAGATAAAAGATGATAAACCTTTAAAAGAGTTTTGGGAATAAAATGAAAGATGTGATTATAATAGGATCAGGTGGAGCAGGTTTAAGTGCTGCCTTGAGTGCAAAGAAAAATAAAGCTGATGTGTTAATCATATCAAAAACATATCCAACACACTCCCAAACTTGTCAAGCCCAAGGTGGAATAAATGGTGTATTAAAAGAAGATTCCAAAGATAGTATTGAAAACTATATTAATGATACTTATAAAGCAGCACATAAGTTAGCAAATAAAAACCATATTGAGTTGTTTTGTTCCAAATCTAAAGAGATAATTAACTGGCTTGATGAGATTGGAGTTCCTTTTAGTAGAAATAGTGAAAATGAAATCTCTCAAAGAAAGTTTGGTGGAACAAAAGCAAAAAGAACCTGTTATAGTTCAGATTATACTGGATTGAAAGTATTACATACATTGTATGATCAATGTATAAAAGAAAAAATCGAGTTTTTAAATGAGTCTATGCTTTTAGAGTTGATTGTTGAAAACAATTGTGTAAAGGGTGTAGTAATATATAATCTATTAAGTGGAAAAATAGAGCAAATAGAAGCAAAAACTGTTATCTTAGCAGGTGGTGGTTATGCTGGTGTATATAGTGGGTTTACTACTAATTCTTATTCTACAACAGGAGATTGTATAGCTTTAGCTTACAAAGCTGGTGCAAAAATATCAAATATGGAGTTTGTACAATTTCATCCAACAGCTTTAGAAGATAAAAATATACTAATAAGTGAAAGTGCTAGGGGTGAAGGTGGATATTTAGTTGATGAAGATGGAAAAAGGTTTATTGACGAATTAAAACCTAGGGATGAAGTTGCCAGGGCGATATTTACGAAAAATAAAGAGGGCAAAAAAGTTTATTTGGATTTAACCCATTTAGGTTTAGAAAAAATAAATGAAACAATGCCACAAGAGAGAAGACTTGCCCAAGAGTTTTTAAAACTTGATATGGTAGATGACCTCATACCAATCAATCCCTCAGCCCATTATAGCATGGGTGGAATATTGACAGATATAAAAGCAAAAACCTCAATAACAAACTTATATGCTTGTGGTGAGTGTTCCCAAAGTGGAATTCATGGAGCAAATAGATTAGGTGGAAATTCACTTCTAGAGATAGTCTTATTTGGTAAAATTGCAGGGGCTGAAGCTAGCAATAGTGCAAATGATATTTCAAATGAAAAGTTTAGTGAAGAGATACTAAATAAAACCAATAAAAAAATTGAAAAATTATTTGTAAGTGAAAACTATATTAATATTTATAAAATTAAAAATGATTTGGGAAAACTACTTTTTGAAAATGTAGGACTATTTAGAGATGAGCAGAGATTATCTATAGCACTAGAAAAAATAAAAGAGTATAAAGAAGAGTTAAAAGATATTGGTATTGTAGATAAAAGTAAAGAGTATAATAAAAACTTAACAGACTTCTTGGAATTAGAAAATATGCTACTTATATCTCAACTAATCGTACAATCAGCTCTAAATAGAAAAGAGAGTAGAGGTGCCCACTATAGAACAGATTTTCAAGAAGAAAATGCTGTTTTTGATAAAAATAGTATTTGTATCTTAGAAGATGATTCCCATAAACACTATTTTGAGGAGATTTTATGAAAATAAACATAAAAAGATATAACTCAAAAGGTGAAAAAGAGCCTTATATTGAAGAGTATGAAGTAAGTCATGAGGAAACTATATTAAACTCACTAATAGAGATAAAAGAGACCCAAGACAATACCTTAACATATAGATGTGGTTGTAAAACTGGTGTTTGTGGTAGCTGTGCTATTAGAGTAAATTCAGTTGAAAAGCTTGCTTGTAAAACTCACCTAAATGAAGGTGATTTAATAGAACCAATAAAAAATTGTAAAGTGATAAAAGACTTGCTTGTTGATTTATCCCATGAGAGTAAACTCCTTGAAAGTAGCAAAACATATATACATCAATTAAGTACTAGTATGGTTACTATAGAAGATGAAAAATTGATTGATGTACAAAGTAATTGTATATTGTGTCAAAGTTGTTTTAGCTCGTGCCCTGTATATGAAGTAAATGCTGACTTCTTAGGTCCTTATGCTTTGACACGAGCTTTAAGATATACAAATGACAAAAAAGAGGCAAGGGTAGATGATATTTTAAATTCTATTCAAACAAATGGAATATGGGATTGCACCTTATGTGGTAACTGTACTATTGTATGTCCTCAATTTATAGACCCAAAAACTGATATTATGAATTTAAGAATGAAGTCGGTACAAGTGGGATATGAAGATAAATCTTTTCAAAATTTTTCAGGTGGTTTTGATAGTGGCTTTGACCCAAGTGGAGGATTTAATCCAAATGGGTTTTAAGGGGAGTGTTAGAAAATCTGTGTCAGTCTGATATAATAAATATTATAAGGATTGATATAGATGGAAAAGAAAAAACAATTTGATTTTAATGAAGCTGTACAAGATTTACTTGCAGGTAAAAATATCAATGGTAAAGATGGAGTACTTGCTCCATTAGTAAAACAATTAGTTGAAGCTGCTTTAGAAGCAGAATTAGATTCTCATATAACTCAAGATGTATTTGCAGGAAATAAAAATAGAAAGAATGGTAAAAGCTCTAAAACAATAAAATCAACAAGTGGTTCCTTTGAATTGAATACTCCAAGAGATAGAACAGGTTCTTTTGAACCACAACTTGTAAAGAAAAACCAAACAACAATGTCTAATGAAATAGAAGAAAAGATATTATCTATGTATGGCTTAGGATTAAGCTATAGAGATATTATAAAACATATTGAAGAGATATATCAAATACAATTATCAAGTGCAACAATAAGCACTATTACAGATAAAATTATAGATAAGGTAAAAGCTTGGCAAAGTAGACCTTTAGAAGCTATTTATCCATTTGTATGGCTTGATGCGATACATTATAAAATAAAAGATGGTGGGAAGTATGTGAGTAAAGCAGTTTACACAGTTTTAGGGATGGGAATTGATGGTAAAAAAGATATATTAGGATTATATTTATCCCAAAGTGAAGGAGCAAACTTCTGGCTTAGTGTTCTTACTGATTTAAATAATAGAGGATTAGAAGATATACTAATTGCATCAGTAGATGGTCTTAAAGGCTTTCCTGAAGCTATTAAAACAATATATCCAAATACCGAAGTACAACTTTGTGTTGTACATCAAATTCGTAATTCATTGAAGTATGTAGCTTCTAAAGACCAAAAAGAGTTTATGAGAGATTTAAAACTTGTTTATCAAGCAACAACAAAAGAACTTGCAGAAGATGAGCTTTTAAAACTAGATGAAAAATGGGGAAAAGATATCCCATAGTACTTCAATCTTGGCAAAATAAATGGGAGAATTTATCTTATTATTTTAAATATCCAAAAGAGATAAGAAAGATTATGTACACTACAAATATTATTGAATCTGTACATAGGCAATTTAGAAAATTAACCAAAACAAAAGGAGCTTTCCCTAATGAGAATTCACTTTTAAAATTGTTGTATATGGGAATATTAAATGCAAAAGTAAAATGGACTCAGCCAGTGCATAATTGGAGTTTAACAATCTCCCAACTTGCTATATTTTTCGAAGGGAGATTGGATAATTATTTAGAGTTGTAACAAGTATGGATTTGTTACTTTAGGTGACTTGACACAGATTTTTGAACGGTCTCGTTTTAAGAGGTTTTGTAAACCTCTTAAATATTATCTTTAAGATATAAGTAATCTGACATCTTAGACCATTCTCTAATTGTTTTCATATACTTATCTTGACTATCTAAAACCTCTTTTAGTTCAGGTGATTTCTTAGATAATTCAGTTCTTAATTCTTTATTAGCTTTTTTCATTGCATCCATAATCTTTTTTGGAAAAGTTTTAACTTGAATATTTGGATAATCCTCTTTCATTTTTTTCCAAGCAAAGGCATTCATATCATAGTTTTGAATATACATATCGTATGCCGCAAGTCTCATAGCAGTTACTAAAATCTTTTGTAAATGTTCTGGAAGTTTATTGTAAACTTTTTTATTTACTAAAAATTGCATTTCTGAAGCTGGTTCATGCCAACCTGTATAATAATATGGAGCAATTTTATGAAATCCCATTTTAATATCCATAGATGGACCTACCCACTCTAAGGCATCAATACTATTTCTTTCTAAAGCCATAAATAACTCACTTGGAGCAATATTTGTAACTTGAACACCTAGTTTAGCCATAATCTCACCAGCAAAACCTGGAATTCTCATCTTAAGACCCTTTAGGTCATCTAGAGTTTTAATCTCTTTTTTAAACCAACCACCCATTTGAACACCAGTACTTCCCCCTGGAAATGAAAGAACATTGTGCTTAGCATAAACTTTTTGCATAAGTTCTAAACCACCACCATGATAAAACCATGAGTATTGTTCAGGAGCAGTTAAACCAAAAGGCATAGAAGTAAATGGTAAAGTTGCTATATCTTTACCTTTCCAATAATAAGAAGCAGTGTGTCCTAAATCATATTGACCACCTTTTACCATATCTAAAATTCCCAAAGGAGATTTATGGATATTTGCTGGATCAACTTTTATTTTAAGTTTACCATCTGATAACTCTTCGGCTAAACTAGCCATATTCCTTGCAGCATCAATAAGTGGGTGTAAAGTTGGACCCCATGTTGTTGCCAATCTAAGTTTATATACTCTTTGCGCCGCATTAGCACTTGTTGATAAAAGCAAAGCTAATAATAACAGTTTAAAAAAAACTTTCATTGTATTCCTTTTTTTTGGATAGATAATTAAGATGAATATTTTATTGAAATAAGGATTATGTTTTTATAAAAGTGGTAACTAAAAAATATATTAGTAGCTTAAAATATTAATTTCTTAAGTAAAATATATAGTTATGGTGACCATGATTGGGCTTGAACCAACGACAACTACGATGTCAACGTAGTGCTCTACCAACTGAGCTACACGATCACATAAATTAATTTAGATATTTAAATCATGAAGTTCTTTAAATAAAAATGCTTCAACAATCTCATCTATACTTCTTTGAGTAGGGGCTACAAGAACTGCTATACCTTCTTCTTGGAATTGCCAAATATATTCTTGGTCATTAATTACAACTACTGTTTCAATCCAAGCTTCAATATCTTCTCTATTTTTATAAAATTTACACTCTACAATTTGACCCTCTTCTAATTCAATAAAGACCCAATATTTTGTAGTATCTAATGTAGTAATAAGAGCTTCATGTCTTTTATTACAATCAACGGGAATTAATAAGTTCATTTATATCCTTTAGTAGTTGTATTATATATTGTTCAAACTTATTAAAATATTACATATAATTTTTTTTATACCATTTAGAAAATACAAACAGCGTCCATAAGTGCTGTTTAAACTTTCTATTCTTTGCTAATTCAAATATTTTAATAAGATAATCTTCATTAAATATCTTACTATTTTTATTTACTTGCAAAATTAGTTCCAAAACACTGTTTCCATACTCTTGTAAAAGCCATTCATTAAAAGGGGAGTTAAAACCTTTCTTTGGTCTATTTATAATAGTATCAGGGATATACTTTGAAGCGATTTTTTTTAGTAAATATTTATTTGTATTTCCCACTTTTAGCTTTGAATCTATACTAAAAAGAAGGTTTACTAAATTGTAATCTAAAAAGGGTGTTCTAACTTCAATTGAATTCCCCATTGAGATTCTATCAACCTTACTTAAAAGAGCTTCTCCTAACCAAATTTTTAAATCAATATAACTCATCCAATCTACTGGGTCTTTTTTTGCAGTCTCACTCTTAAAGGTGGGTACCTTTTTAAAAAGTTTGCGTTTTTGAATATCAGAAAAAATTTCACCAAAAGAGTTATATAAAGGCTCTTTTTTTATGATTCTTCTTAAATATTCACTCTCTTTTGTATTGTTTTGCAAAGCAGAGATAATTGAGTTTAAAAATTGATTTTGTGAAGAGTTTAAAGATTTTTCAAATTCATAATATCCTAAAAACTTTTTATAGTTATCATAACCTAAGAAGATCTCGTCACTACCTTCCCCACTTAATACAGTTTTTATATTAGAATCTTTAATCTTTTTTGTAAGAATATTTAATGGTATGGCAGCGCTATCCGCATGGGGTTGTTCTAAAGTATCTAAGCTATCTTCTA
Organism: Halarcobacter azotofixans (SeqCode); assembly: GCA_048571215.1. Taxonomy (GTDB): domain Bacteria; phylum Campylobacterota; class Campylobacteria; order Campylobacterales; family Arcobacteraceae; genus Halarcobacter; species Halarcobacter azotofixans. The sequence goes on along the minus strand of CP182352.1, from coordinate 2,953,697 downwards.
AATACTCTATAAAATCTTTTTTTCCTATGCTTACAGCAGTATGATTTGAGTTTATATGTTTTGCAGTGATATTTGCATATTCCAACTCACAATAGTTTTTATACTCATCATAACCAATAGAAAAGGTGTGTATTTTTTTTGAACTTATTTTAGAATAAATAGCAGAGATTAGGGAACTATCAACTCCACCACTTAATAAAGAACCAACTTCCACATCAGCCACAAGTCTACTTTCAACACTTTTTATTAAAGTCTCTTCTATTTTATCTAAGGCTGTTTTTTCATCTTTTATAGCCTTATAGGTATTTATCTTATAAAACTTCTTTTTCTCTATGGTATTGTTTTGAAAAGTTAAATAAGATGCTGCCTCAAGGGAATCTATATCTTTATAAAAAGTGTTCGCAGATAAGGGAACAAAATATTGCACATATTGACTAAGGGCAATTTTATTTAAAGGTGGTGTAGTTCCAAGTATCTTTATTATAGATTTTATTGAGCTTGAAAAGATAAACTTATTATCTTTGAAATAGTAAAAAAATGGTTTTTTGCCATACCTATCCCTAGCACAAAAATATTTTTCTTTTTTCATATCATAAATACAAAAAGAGAACATCCCATTTAATTTATTTAAAAAATTTAATTGATATTTTTGATAGAGTCTAATTAAAACTTCTGTATCTGATGAGGTTTTACAAATAAGATTTTCATCCTTGATTAGTTGTTTATAATTGTAGATTTCCCCATTAAATACAATTAAGATATCATCAAAAACCATAGGTTGATTGGCTTCTTTGTCTAAATCAATAATAGCTAATCTAGTATGACCAAATTGTTTAGAATCTATTTTTAAAAAAGAGTTAAAATCTGGACCTCTATTATTTAAGTTCTCTAAGGCTAATTTGAAGTTATCACTTATAAAATTTGTTCCTAATATTCCACACATATCTAAATCCTAAAAAAACTATGCATAACTAAAAGGTATAAAAAGATTAGACCAATAAATAGTATGGAACTAATAAGTACAGAAAAAGTTGTATCTATAGGTTTACAGTTATATAGGGATGCCAAATTAACGTTATTTACTGCAAGAGGTACAATTAGTTCCAAAAAGATAATAGCACCCACAAAAGGGCTTATATTGAAATATAAAATCACATACAAACCAACCAATGGTAAAATTATATGTTTAAACAAAGAGATATTAAGTGAAAGTTTCCAATTTGCCGTTTTTATTTTAACTTGAGACATAAAAATCCCAAAAATAACAAGTTGCATAACAATAGCTGCATATGCTCCCATGGTAAATAGTTTATCAAAATCCTCATTTAGTTTAAAGCCATTGTAGTTATAGGTGATTGCTAAGATGGCAAACCAAATAGCGGGTATTTTAAATACCTCTATTATCGCTTTTTTAAAACTAAACTTGTTTCCTGCAAAAAAATAGACTGAAAAGATATAAATAAAGAAAACATTAGCAATATTTAAAATAGAGGTGTATGGAACACTAGCTTCTCCCAAAAGAGCAATACCAAGTGGAATTCCTAAGTTCCCTGTATTTCCAACAAGGGAAGATGCCATAAAAATAGATTTGTCTCGGTAATCCCTAAAAATAGTTTTTGCATAAAAATAAGCAATTGCCAATGTAATAAAAATTGCTATAAAATATATAAAAGGTGAAAGAATAAAATCATTTGTTATAGAAGATCTATTTAATCCCCAAAAAATAAGTATAGGCTGTAGAAAGTATAAGTTTAAAAGTACAAAACTTCTTTCTTGTACTTGCTCTTTAAAAACCCTTTTATAAATAAAGCCAATAATAATAAATAGATAAATTGTTGCTACAGATAATAGTGCGTCGATAAAAATTCCTTTTTTAAAAAAGGAATTTTACCAAAAAAAAGTAGTTTAAAAGCTTTTATCCCATGATACCTTTTATCATAAAGAAAATAGCAGCAGATAAAACAGCAGCTGCTGGTACTGTAATAATCCAAGCAGCAATTATTTTTTTTACCGCATCTCTTTTTACATATTTAACTCTTTTAGCAGATTTAAATTCTCTTTTTTCCTCTTTTACAAGTTCCTCTTTTTCTTCAATTTTCTTGTAAAGCTCAGCAATTCTTATATAATCAGATTTACTTTTTTTATCAAGTTTTTCTAATTTTATAAGCTCATCTTGATAATCATCAAGTGTTTTTTTATCTTTTTTAAATTTTGTTCTTACATCTTTTAAAAATTTCTCTTCACTTGAATCTAACCATTCTCTTAAAAAACCTACTCCAAATACCCCTCCCACAGCAATATGTGTTGAAGATACAGGAAGACCTAGTTGAGAAGCTATAATAACAGTGATAGCAGCAGCCATAGCAATACAGAAAGCTCTAATTTGATCAAGCTCAGTAATCTCACTACCAACAGTTTTAATCAATCTTGGACCATATAATACAAGCCCCAATGAGATTCCAATAGCACCAACAGCCATAACCCAAAAAGGTATACCAACTTTTGAAGAGATTCCAGCATTTATAACTGCATCATTTATAGCAGCAAGTGGTCCAATTGCATTTGCAACATCATTTGCTCCATGGGCAAATGAAAGTAAGGCAGCAGCAAAAATTAAAGGGATAGTAAAAAGTGAATTTACCCCTTCTCTATCATTTTTAATCTTTTTTGAAACTTTTATTATCATTGGTTTAATCAAAACATAAATTAAGACTGCTATTACAATTGCAATGGCAGCAGCAGAAAAAAAGTCAAGTTTGATTAATTTTTTAATACCTTTTAGTATTAGATAGGTAGAAAAAGCCCAAGACATGAAGGCTACTAATATAGGTACAAATTTTCTTGCGGATGCCAATAAATCTTTTTGGTATATAATTTTCATTTTAATAAAGTATAAAAATGCGGCGGCTATAATTCCACCAAGAATAGGGGATATAACCCAAGAAGCAGCAATTTTACCCATTGTTTCCCATGAAACAATATCAAATCCCGCTGCTGCGATTCCTGCTCCCATAACACCACCAACAATTGAGTGTGTAGTTGATACTGGTGCTCCAACAGAAGTTGCAAAGTTAAGCCACATAGCTGCTGCTAACAACGCAGCTGTCATAGCCCAAATAAAAACATCAGGATTTTCAATTAAAGCTGGGTCTATAATCCCTTTTTTAATTGTTTTAACAACATCACCTCCAGCTATAAAAGCTCCAGCTGTTTCAAAAACAGCTGCTAAAACTATTGCCCACATCATAGTCATAGCTTTTGAACCAACTGCTGGACCCACATTATTTGCCACATCATTTGCCCCAATATTCATTGCCATATATGCACCAAATACTGCACCAATAATTAAAAATGTATTATTATGCATATCCCCATGAGATGTGTAACTCCATAAAAATACAACTAAAACAAAAAGTAAACTTAGTGATAATTTAGCAAATGTTGGGAGTGTTTTATCAGTAGCTCTGTCGAAGGTATCTATTGTTTTTATATCCAAAATAATCCTTTGTAACCAATTTGTAATTAAAGTTTTGTAGGATTGTAATGGATATTTCTTTATATAATCTTTAATTAAACTTAAATTTAATATTACTAAGCTATGTATATTATTTGTATTCTCTATAAATTATTCCATATTTTTTTCGAAATTTAAGTCAAAATTCAATTACTTATTTTATATTTTTTTAATTAGACTTGACAAAATTCATAAATTTGTATAGAATACCCATAAAATATAGAGAAAATATATAAAAGGAGACAAAATGAGTATAAGTATACTTACAAAAGAGAGTTATCCAGAAGTTTCTAAAGTAAAAAAAGAATTTAATATCTTCAGAGCTGTGATTATAAAAAAAGGTAAACTAGAAATGGTTGAATTTTTTAATAAAGATGGTGCCTTTAGAGGCTTTGGTAGAGATACTAAGGCTGCGTTTAAAAAAGCTAGAAGGGTTTTAAAAAAACATTATAGATAAAAAGAGAAAATCTCTTTTTATCTTTTTGGGGAACTATTTCTATTTCTAGATGAAGAGTTACGTCTATTTCTAAAGTTTCCTCTTCCAGAACTTCCTCCACCTCTTGAGTTTCTTCTACCACCTCTACTATTTCTATCTGATGAGTTGTCATTTTTTAGTCTATCAAAAAGTCTTTGGATATCAATTTCTGATTTACCAATATAGTTACTACCTTTTACATATGTAGAGTTAGTTAGCATTGAAGCTAATTTATGAGCTATAGTAGATAAGTCATATGTTTCTTTTAAAGATTCAACTAAAGCAATCCCCGAATCATAAACTTTTTGTTCATCAATTTTTGATTTTAAACTATCAGTTTTTTTCTCTTTTACTGAACTAATATTAGGTATAACTTTTGCTTCAAGTTTTCCACCAGTTGAACTTTGGATTTTTTGAATCATTCTAAATTCATGTGGAGTTACAATTGATACAGCAACACCTTCTTTTCCAGCTCTTCCTGTTCTACCAATTCTATGTACATAAGATTCAGTATCAAATGGTAAATGGTAATTAAATACATGAGAAACATCATTTACATCAAGTCCTCTTGCTGCAACATCCGTAGCAATTAGTACATCTAAGGCACCTTTTTTAAACGATTTGATTACCTCTTCTCTTTGTCTTTGTTCCATGTCACCATGAAGACCTTTTGCCATATGTCCTTGAGAAACTAAAAATGTTGATAATCTATCAACTTCTTTTTTAGTTCTACAGAAAATGATAGATTTTTCAGGATTTTTGAAATCATAAAGTCTAATTAAAGCATCATCTCTCTCATATTCATCAACAACATAAAAGCTTTGAGTAATTTTAGAGTTTGTCATTTCAGCTTTTGTAACTGTAATAAACTCTGGCTCTTTTAAAATATTTTGTGCAAGTTTTTTAATAGCTTGTGGCATTGTTGCAGAGAATAGTAGTGTTTGTCTATCTTTTGGCAAATATGTAAAAATCTCTTTAATGTCATCAAGAAATCCCATATCTAACATCTCATCAGCTTCATCTAAAACTACAAAAGATGGTTTTATTTCAATCTTCTTACCTTTTAATAAGTCAATTAATCTTCCAGGAGTTGCAACAATAATTGATGCTCTATCAATATTTCTTAATTGCATATTATATGATTGACCACCATAAACTGTGGCTGTATTCATTCCAGAAATCTTACCGAATCTAAACAGTTCATCAGATACTTGCATTGCAAGTTCTCTTGTTGGAACGATAACTACAGCTTCAACACCAGCGTTACCTTTCATCATATTTATAATTGGTAAACCAAAAGCGGCTGTTTTACCAGTACCAGTTTGTGCTTGTCCAACCATATCTTTACCCTGTAATACTACTGGTATTGCATCTGCTTGTATTGGACTTGGTTCTTTAAAACCAGCATCATTTATAGCTTTTTGTAAGCTATCTTTAAAGTTAAAATCTTTAAAAGTCATCTATTGCCTTTTTGTGTATAATATAAAATTGATACACGAATATAAACTTTAGATTCTATTATAGAATTTTCTTAAAAAACTGAATGCTTAGAGTGAAAGCTAGGCTTTGAAAACGAAACTCAAAGTAACAAATAGTAAATATATGTGTATAATTTCGCCCATTGTATCTAAATAATTATAAATATATGCTTTTGTGGTAGATGTAGTAGGAAAAGAGAGCTCTTCTCCTACTTTTCAATTATTATAGTTGATCTAAATTTTTATAGTTTTCTAAATATTTAGTATCGTATGTATTGTTAATGAAATCTTCATTTTCCATCATTTTTTGATGAAAAGGAATAGTAGTTCTAATACCCTCAACTTCAAACTCATTTAGAGCTCTTTTCATAATGTTGATTGCTTTTTCTCTACTTCTTCCCCAAACAATCAATTTACCAATCATTGAATCATAATATGGAGGTACCACATAGTTTGTATAAACATGTGAGTCAACTCTAACGTTTCTTCCCCCTGGAACCATCCATTGAGTTACTTTTCCTGGACTTGGTAAAAAAGAGTTTGGGTCTTCTGCTGTGATTCTACACTCTATCGCATGGCCTCTAAATTTGATAGCCTCTTGAGGTGGTAACTCATCCCCTTCTGCTACTTTTATCATCCATTCTATAATATCAAGACCTGAAACCATTTCAGAAACAGGATGTTCAACTTGAAGTCTTGTATTCATCTCCATGAAATAGATATTTTGACTATCATCAGCTAAAAATTCAAATGTACCTGCACCTTCATATTTAAGATATTTAGTTGCTTTAACCGCAACATCATGCAGATGGGCTCTTGTTTCATCATTTAATAGAATTGCAGGAGATTCTTCAATAACTTTTTGATGTCTTCTTTGTAAAGAACAATCTCTTTCCCCAATATGAATAGCATTTCCATGTGAGTCACCAATAACTTGAACCTCAATATGTCTTGGTTTATTGATAAATCTTTCTAAATACATAGTTCCATCACCAAATGCGGCAAGGGCTTCTGAGGATGCTGCAGTAAAAAGTTGTTCAAACTTCTCTTCACTTTCAATTAGTCTCATACCTCTACCACCGCCACCAGCAGATGCTTTTGCCATAATAGGATAGCCAATCTCAGCTGCAACTTTTTTACCCTCTTCAACAGAATGAACAGCTCCATCACTTCCTGGTACTACAGGAACGCCAGCTCTTATCATCTCTTCTTTTGCTTTTGATTTATCAGCCATTTTTTCCATAACTTCTACAGATGGACCAATGAACTTTACATTATGTAATCTACAAATCTCAACAAAGTCTTGATTTTCTGATAAAAATCCATATCCTGGGAAAATTGCATCACAACCTGTTATCTCTGCTGCTGTAATAATTGCAGGAATATTTAAGTATGAATCTATTGATTTAACATCACCAATACAGATTGCCTCATCTGCATGTTTTAGGTATGAAGCCTCTTTATCACCTGCACTATAAATAGCAACAGATTTTTTTCCCATTTCTCGAATAGTTCTAATAGCTCTTTGAACTATTTCCCCTCTATTTGCTATTAATATTTTTTTTATTTCTGCCATTTATTAATCTTTATTATAATTTTTCAATTACGAATAGAGGCATATCGTACTCTACTGGGTTCCCGTTTTCAACTAGCATACTTACAATCTTACAATCAAATTCAGCTTCAACTTCATTCATTATCTTCATTGCTTCTAAAATACATAAAGTTTGACCTTTTTTAACTGTATCTCCCTCTTTAATAAATGCAGCAGCACCTGGTGATGGAGATGAATAATATGTACCTACCATTGGAGAGTTGATAGTTTCACCTTGAATAGCAGTAGATGGTGCTTCACTTGCAGCTTGAGCAACAGGAGCAGGAGCTGCAACTTGTGCAACTGGAGCTGGTGCATTATAAGCTGGTGTACTTGTAACTACAGTAGAACCTTCAAAACCTTTTTGCATTGAAACTTCAAATTCACCCTCTTTTACTTTTAGTTTATTTAATTCACTTTTATCGAATACTCTGATTAGTTCTTTTATCTCTTTAAAATCCATATCAAACCTTTTATAATTAAAATTTTGGAAATAATAGCATAATTATAGTTACAAAATCTTTTACAAATTTAAATTTTTGCACTTTTTTTAGTTAAAACTATATCAAATTAGAGTAAAATCATTAAAAATTTTAAAAAAATTGAATAAAATTAAAATTACATTTTTTATGCAATTAACATGCAATTAATATGTAACTTAAGAGGTAGATAGATGATAACTGATAAAAATTTTATAAATATTGCACATGAGATAGCAAGTGCTTCCAAATGTGTTTCAAAACAAGTTGGAGCAGTGATAGTAAAAGATGGAAGAATTCTATCAACCGGTTACAATGGAACTCCTGCTGGTTATACAAATTGTAGTACACATTGGAATGGAGAGTATACAAAAGATCATCATGAATGGTCAAAAACCTATGAAATCCATGCAGAGATGAATGCTCTTATTTGGGCTGCAAGAAAAGGTATATCTATAGAAGATGCAACTATTTACGTAACCCTTGAACCTTGTAGTGAATGTTCAAAGAATCTAATTGCAGCAGGTATTAAAAGGATAGTTTACGATAAATCATATGAACATAACAACTCTGATATAATCTCTAAATTCATTAAAGATAATGGTGTAATAATAGAGAAATTAAATTAATATATGAAAAAAGTAGATAATAAAAAGTTTTATAAAAAAGCTTATGAAAAATATGGAATTAGTGCAAAAGGGGTTCATTGGAGTTCAAAAAGCAGACAATATATTAGATTTGAAGTATTAACAAGTTTTATAAAAGATCAATTAAAAGATTCAAGCTTAATTGATGTTGGCTGTGGATATGGGGAATATCTTAATTATCTAAAAAATGAAAATAAAGCTTTTAAATCATATTTAGGGATAGATTGTGAAGGTTTTATGATAAATATCTGCCAAAAAAGATTTTCTAGGGAATTTTTTAGAAAAGTTGATGTACTAGAAGATGAAATACCCCAAGCAGATTACTTAATATGTAGTGGCGCATTAAATATACTAGTAAAAGATGATTTTAAAAGAGCAATAGAAAACTGTTACAAGGCCTCAAAAAAAGGGTTTATTTTTAATTTCTTAAGGGAAGATTCTTTTAATCTAATATCAAAAAATGAAGTACAAAACTTATGTAAAAAATTATCAAGTGATTTTTATATAAAAGATGATTATTTAGAAAATGACTGCACAATCTTTATAAAAAAATAAATATCATATTTATCTCATACAAAAAATATATACTTTTAAAATTAGAAAAATCTTCTAAGGAGAAGGAATGAAAGTAGGTCTTTTTATCCCATGTTTTATGAATGAGTTATACCCAAAAAGTTGTATGGCAACACTAAAACTTCTTGAAAACATTGGATTAGATGTTGAATATCCAATGGAGCAAACCTGTTGTGGACAACCTATGGCAAACTCAGGGTGTTCTAAAGATATGAAGGATTTAGCGTACCAGTTTGTTGAAAATTTTAAATCATATGATTATATAGTTGCTCCAAGTGGTTCTTGTGTAACTATGGTTAAAGAACATTATGAGCCTTTTTTTGAGGATGATAATACTGATTATAATAAGGTTAAAACCTCTATATATGAAGTGTGTGAATTTTTACACGATATACTAAAAATAGAAAAACTAGATGTAAGCTTTCCATATAAAGTTGGTATTCATAACTCTTGTCATGGACATAGAGCTTTAGGTTTAGGGAGTGCTAGTGAACTAAATATCCCTCAAAATAATAAATTAAAAAATCTACTATCATTGGTAAAAGATATTGAGATTGTTGAATTAAAAAGAGATGATGAGTGTTGTGGTTTTGGAGGTACTTTTTGTGTAACAGAAGAGGATGTCTCTGTTGCTATGGGAAAAGACAGAATCAAAGATCACCTAGATGCTCAAGCACAGATAATAACAGGAGCTGATATGTCTTGTTTGATGCATATGGAAGGCTTAATAAATAGAAATCAACAAGAGATAAAGGTTATGCATATAACTGAAATTCTTGCAGGGGAGTTTTAAAATGAGTAATTTTGACCATCCACAAAAAGCAAAAGAGTTTGTAGCAAATGATGAGAGAATGCATTGGCATGATAAAGCTTTATGGTTTGTAAGGGAAAAAAGAGACAATGCAAGTAAAGGTATCCCTGAATGGGAAACTTTAAGAGAATATGCTAATCAAATCAAAACCCACACTATGGCAAATTTAGATAAATACCTACTTGAGTTTGAAGCCAATGCAAATAAAAGAGGAATAAAAGTTCATTTTGCAAAAGATGCACAAGAGCACAATGAGATTGTATATAATATTCTAAAAGAAAACAGTGTAAAACAAGTTGTTAAATCAAAATCTATGTTAACAGAAGAGTGTCATCTAAATCCATTTTTAGAAAGCAAGGGTTTAGAAGTCGTTGATACAGACTTAGGAGAAAGAATTGTTCAATTTAGAAAAGAGACTCCATCTCATATTGTATTACCAGCAATTCATCTAAAAAAAGAGGATGTAGCTCAAACTTTCCATAAAGAATTAAATACAGATAAAGATAATAGCGATCCAACATATTTAACTAGAGCTGCAAGAGACCATCTAAGAGAAAAGTTTTTAAATGCCCAAGCAGGAATCACAGGGGTAAACTTTGCCATAGCCCAAACAGGCGGGGTTGTAGTTTGTACAAATGAAGGAAATGCAGATATGGGTTCCTCTTTACCAAAACTTCATATCGCTTGTATGGGGATTGAAAAGATTATTCCAAGAATGAATGATTTGAGTGTATTTACAAGACTACTAGCTAGAAGTGCTACAGGTCAACCTATAACTTCATACACTTCTCATTTTCATGGACCAGTTGAAGATGGACAAATGCATATAGTGATAGTTGACAATAAAAGAACCCCATTTTTACAATCAAACTCATACCAAAAAGCTTTAAATTGTATTAGATGTGGAGCTTGTATGAATACTTGTCCTATCTATAGAAGAAGTGGAGGTCACTCATATGAATATGTTATCCCTGGACCAATTGGTTCAAGTTTAGCAACTTTTAGAGACCCTAAAAAGTACAAAACTCTAAGTTTTGCTTGTAGTTTATGTGGTTCATGTTCAAATGTTTGTCCTGTAAAAATAGATTTAGATTCACAACTATATACCCATAGACAAGACCTAAGAGAAAAAAATATTATAAGCAATAAAAAAAGATTATCGATGCAATTTGCTGTATGGCTTATGAAAAATCCAAGTCTATTTAGCATGGTAGGAAAAATTGCAAGGAAACTTGTACCAATACTTCCTAAAGGGATGATTTATAACAGTATGAATGTATGGGGAAAACAAAGAGATATTCCAAACATGCCATCAAAAAGTTTTAAAGAGTTATATAAAGAGGAGAAAAAATGAGTAGTAGAGATGAAATTTTAAGTAGTATTAAAAATAATAATGTTGTAAAAAATACTTCATTGCCAGATTTTCTGAACTTTGGTATAACATATGAAAACAAGATTGAAAAATTTAAAGAGATGGTAAAAAGTGTTGGTGGAGAAGCTATTTGTATAAAAAAAGAGCAATTAGACGAAACAATAAAGGGTTTATATCCCCAATTAAAAGTAATAGCTTCAAATGTTGAAGGTTTTACTTTATCAAACTTAGATGCAAATGAGCAAGAGTTACCACATACTCTAAAAGATTTAGAACTAGCTGTTGTAAAAGGTGAATTTGCAGTTGCTGAAAATGGTGCTGTATGGGTTCAAAATAGTCAAAATAGACATAGAAGTTTATATTTTATAGCTCATAATATTATTATAGTAGTAAATAAAGCAGATATAGTAAACAATATGCATGAAGCATATGAAAAGATATCTTTCGAAAATAGTACATATGGCGTGTTTATAAGTGGTCCATCTAAAACTGCAGATATAGAACAATCTTTAGTTATAGGGGCACATGGTCCAAAATCTGGATATGTTATTTTTGTTGAATAATGTTATACTTTTGAATGAAAAAATTCTCAATATGTATAATATTACTTTTTTTTATCAATAACCTACATGCTATAGAGAGTAAAGATGTTTTATTAATCCATTCATATCATAAAGAGTATAAATGGACCTCAGAAATATCAAATGCTATAGAAAAGGTTTTTGATAAACATAATTATATTGACCTAACAACTTTATATATGGATACAAAAAGGGTTGTTGGTCCAGTATATTTTAAAAAACTTGCAAATTTGTATGAAGAGCAGTTTGCTGAAAGAAAATTTGATTTAATAATTGTAAGTGATAATAATGCCTTTGATTTTATGGTTAGGTATCATGAAACACTTTTTAAAGATGTACCAGTTCTTTTTTGTGGTATAAACAACTTCGATAAATCTCTACTTGATGAAAACAATATGAAGTTTTATACAAGTGGGGTAGTTGAGCAAGTTGATATAGAAAAAAACTTTAAACTTATATCCCAACTTCAACCAAAAGTGAAAAATCTTCTTATCTTAAATGACCAATCAAAAACAGGATATGCAGTAAAAAGGGACTTAAATCCAATAATAAAAAAATATAAAAATAGATTCAATATCGAATATGTTGATAATATGGATATTGGTCTTCTTGAAAAAAAAGTGAAAAATCTAAAAGATGACACTGCAATTTTATTTTTGTTATTGTTTAAAGATAAAACAGGGAAATATTTTACCTATAAAAGAAGTTTTCAAAGAATAAGAAATGTGAGTAATGTTCCTATTTATGGGCTTTGGGATTTCTATTTAGATTATGGTTTAGTTGGTGGACTATTAACCTCTGCAAAGGCACAAGGGGAAGCTGTTGCTAAAATGGCATTAAAAGTTTTAAATGGTACAAAGGTTACAGATATACCGATTTTAGAAAAATCTCCAAATAGATACCTTTTTGATTATAATGAATTAAAAAGATTTAATTTAAAAGTTGAGAATCTATTAGATGATTATGAGGTTATAAATGAACCAAGTTCATTTTTTAGAAAATATACTAAACTTGTAGTAGTTACCTTTGTTATTATTGGGGTTTTATTGATAATGGTATTTTCAATGAAATCAAATATCAATAGAAGAAAGGTTGTTGAAAAAGCTTTACAAAATAGAATTAAATTTGACAAAGTACTCTTAGACACCCTCCCTAATCCAATATACTATAAAAATATAGATGGAAAATTCTTGGGATGTAATAAATCTTTTAGCGAACTTGTTGCTGTATCGAAAAAAGAGGTTATAGGTAAAACTGCTTGGGATTTCTTCCCAGAAGATATAGCCTTAAGTAATTCAAAAATAGATAAAGAGTTATTACAAACAAAGGGTACTAATACTTCTGAGATAACCTTACACCTAAGTGATAATAGTATGAAACATATTATTATAAATAAAGCAGTATATCTTGACAATGATGGAAGTATTGGTGGGATAGTTTGTATTATGGATGATATTACAGAAAGAATCCAACAAAAGCAGTTTTTAATCCAACAAGGTAAATTAGCAGAGATGGGAGATATGGTAGCAGCAATTGCACATCAATGGAATGAACCTTTAGTGGAACTATCAGCACAAGTTCAAGATATACAAACCTCATTTTTATTAAATGAGTTAAAAGATATCCATGTAAAAGAGTTTGTAAATGATTCAATGGTACAAATAAAATATATGTCAAAAACCTTAAGTGATTTTAGAAACTTTTTAAAACCCTCAACAAAAAAGAGTCTTTTTTCTATTAGAAAGTCATTTGAAGATATTTTTGAAATTATTGCAAAGCAGATATTTTATTCAAATATAAATGTACATCTAAACTATGATCATGGGGATAAAGAGTTACTTATCTATGGTTATGAAAATGAATTTAAGCAGGTTTTATTAAATTTAATCAATAATGCCAAAAATAAAATTATTGAAAAAAATGGTGATAGAAAATACAATATTACTATTAATGTTTCACAAAGTACAAAATACAATATTATAGAGATAATCGATGATGGTGGAAATATTGATTTAAATATAATTGATAAAATTTTTGAACCATATTTTACTACAAAAAAAGATGGTACAGGGTTTGGTCTTTATATGGCGAAGGTTATAATAGAAGATAAAATGGATGGAAACATTAGTGTTAAAAATAGGGATCATGATGTTGTTTTTACAGTTAAACTACCACTAAATAGAGGAAGTGAAGATGAAAGTACTACTACTTGAAGATAATGAAAAATTAAATAGTACAATAAAAAAAAGATTAGAACTAAAAAACTATAAGGTATCAGCTTTTGTAGATGGTAAAGAAGCTTATGATTCAATAACAGATGGTTATTCTTGTTTTATCTTAGATATAAATGTACCAAATGTTGATGGTGTAAAGATATTAAAAAAGATTAGAGAGTATTATGCTGAGGTACCAGTTATTATAATTAGTTCAACTGTGGAACTTGATATTATAAAACAATCGTACGATTTTGGTTGTAATGATTATCTTAAAAAACCTTTTTTTATTGATGAGTTGGAGATAAAAATAGAAAAACTATGTCAGATTAAAAATGATTTAATAAACTTTGATAAAGATGTTTATTTTGATTACAAATCTTCTGTAGTATCTATAGATAAAGAGGAGTTTAGATTAACAAAAAAAGAAAGATTGCTTTTAAATCTATTTTTAACAAATAAAAATCAAGTGGTAAGTTATGAAGCTATTGAAAATTATGTTTGGGAAGGTACCTTTGCTTCCATTGACTCAATTAGAAGTTTAGTAAGAAGACTTAGAAAAATTTTACAAAAAGAGTATATACAAACTGTTGTAGATACAGGATATATTTTTAAAACAGACTAAAATAGCATGAACATAGCATTCCTTCCTTTTTGATGAACATATGTCCACAATGACCTATTTTAGGCACTTTTTTTAATAAATATGAAAAAAATATCATACAAATTTCATTTAGTGTAGTTAAAATTTAAACTACATTAAAAAAGGAGATCGCATGAAAATGTTTGGAAAAACTACTAAACTACTTGTTGCCACTGCATTAGTTGCAGGACTTACTACAGTTTCTATGGCTAAAGATAGAGTTTACAAATGGAAATTAGCAACAACTTGGGGACCAACTTTACACCCATTTATTGATGCCCCAACAAAAATGGCAGAGATGGTTGAAAAGATGTCAAATGGAAGATTAATTATTAGAGTTGATGCTTCAAATAAACATAAGTCAGCATTTGGTGTTTTAGATATGGTAAAAGGTGGACAATATGAGATGGGTCATTCAGCTTCATATTACTGGAAGGGAAAAGATATCAATCTTCTACCATTTACAACAATGCCTTTTGGTATGACTGCTCCTGAACAATATGCTTGGTTCTATTATGGTGGTGGACTAGAGCTTATGCAAAAAGCGTATGCTAAACATAAAGTATTATCGTATCCTGGTGGAAACACAGGAAATCAAATGGGTGGTTGGTTTAGAAAAGAGATTAACTCACTTGATGATTTAAAAGGTCTTAAAATGAGAATTCCAGGTTTTGCTGGTGAGATTATGGCAAAACTAGGTCTTACTGTTACTAATATTGCTCCAGGTGAACTTTATACTTCACTTGAAAGAGGAACTATTGATGCATTAGAGTGGGTTGGACCTGGAATGGATATTAAAATGGGATTTCATAAAATCGCACCTTATTACTACACAGGTTGGCATGAACCAGCAACTGAACTACAATTTTTAGTAAATGAAAGAGCATTTAAAAAACTTCCAGCAGATTTGCAAGAGATTTTAATAACAGCTATGAAACTTAGTTCATATGATATGTATATTCAAAATTATGATATGAGTGCTACTGCATGGTCTGAGATTGCTAAAGAGTATCCAAATATTAAAATTAAAACTTTTCCAAAAGAGGTTATGGATGCTATGAAAAAAGCAAACGAAGAATTGTTAGTAGAGATGGCAAAAGGTCATCCTTTATTAAAAGAGGTTTTAGATTCTCAAAAAGCTTATCAAAAGAAAGCTAGAGCTTGGACAGAGATGTCTGATTACCTATACTTAAAAGATAATTTATAAGACTAACTAATCCCCCTCTTATGGGGGATTTTATATAATAATAAATTAGATAAATTTAGCTTATAGATTTATCTAATCTATTTGATTTTTTCCGAAGGATGTTTAATGCTGTTAAAACTTGAACAATTTTTTAATAAATTTGCAGATGTAATTGGAGTGATTACTTCTGCTGCAATGGTTTTGATGATTTTAAATGTATTTTATGATGTAATCATGAGATACTTTTTCAAATCAGGAAGTATTGCTATGCAGGAGATGGAGTGGCATCTATTTTCTGTAATTATTTTGCTTGGGGTTTCTTATACCTTAAAAGAAGACGGACATGTAAGAGTTGACCTTCTTTATGATAGATGGTCACCTAGAAAAAAAGCTATGGTTAATATGATAGGTGCAGTTTTATTTATTTTACCAATTGCACTTTTAGTTGGTATTAGTTCTATTGATAATGCAGTTGAAGCATTTCACTCAATGGAGCAAAGTGGTGATCCGGGAGGGCTTCCTTATAGATGGATAGTAAAATCACTTATCCCTCTTGCTTTTTTCCTTTTGATTATCACTACAGTTGGTTTTTTTATTAAAAATTTAAATGTATATAAAGGTAATCATGACCTAGATGAATATAATTTAAAAGGTGAAATTGAGAATTTAAAATGTGACTTAAATGAGCATAAATTCCATGTTGTAGATATTGATGAAAAAGGGGATTCTAAATGATTGGTATTATCATGTTTTTTACAGCATTATGTATGCTGTTAATTGGATTTCCTGTGGCCTTTACTTTTGCAGCAGTATCGGTATTTTTTGGACTAATTGCAGGTATTGTAGAGATATATACTTATGCAGATGCTAGTATGGGAATAACATCTATTTTAAGTGAAGGTGTAGTAGAGGGTATAGCTATGTTTGATTTTATGCCTTTTAGAATCTATTCTATTCAACAAAATACCATTTTGATGGCAATTCCAATGTTTATTTTTATGGGTATAGTTTTACAAAAAACTGGACTTGCAGAAAAACTTCTTGAATCTATGGGATTTTTATTTGGAGAGGTTAGAGGTGGAGTTGCTATTTCTACTGTTTTAGTTGGTACTTTATTGGCAGCTTCTACTGGCGTTGTAGGTGCTTCAGTTGTAGCAATGGGGGTTATATCTCTTCCTGTTATGTTAAAGTATAAATATAATACAGAACTTGCAGCAGGAACCATTTGTGCATCTGGAACCTTGGGGCAGATTATTCCCCCATCTATTGTATTGATTATCTTAGGGGATGTGTTTCAAGTTCCTGTTGGGGATTTATTCTCAGCAGCTGTTTGGCCTGGTATCACTTTAGTAGTTGCATATATTTTATTTATTTTAGTTGTTTCGTTCATAAAAAAAGATATGGCACCAGCAATACCAGCTGACCCAAGTAGAGGTTCTAAGAAAAAACAAGTTGGAAAAGCTTTGATTGATATTATTCCATCATTAACTTTAATTGTTTTAGTATTAGGTTCAATTTTCGCAGGTGTGGCAACTCCAACTGAATCAGCAGCTGTTGGTTGTATAGGAGCAATACTACTTGCTTTTATGTACAGATCTTATACAAATGATATGGTAAAAGAAGCATCTTTAGAGTCTGTTAAAATTACATCAATGGTATTTGGTATTCTAATAGGGGCAACCGCATTCTCTATGGTATTTACATATACAGGTGGAGATACTTTAGTTGAACACTTTATGACAAGTCTTCCTGGGGATAGTAAATGGACTTTTATTATCTTAACAATGTTAGCAATATTAGTATTAGGATTTTTTATTGATTTTATTGAAATTTCATATATTATTATTCCTATATTAATTCCTGTTTCACAAGCTTTGGATATAAATCCAGTATGGTTTGCAGTTTTAATCGCAATGAATTTACAAACCTCATTTTTAACCCCACCATTTGGTTTTTCTCTCTTTTATTTAAAAGGGTGTGCCCCAGCTTCCGTTACAACTGGACAAATATATAGAGGTGTTTTACCTTTTATTATAATACAAATAATTGTTCTTGCAATTGTTGCTGTATATCCAGAAGTTTTTGGATTATCTGCTGATATGTAAGGCTTAAGATGTCACACTGTTTAATTTTAGTTTTAAATATTATCCTTAAGCAGTGTGATAAAATGTATTCATTTATAAATGACCCTCAACAAAGAATATACACCGTTCCTCGCCTTGAATAATAGGTAATTTTAAATTCACAATATAAAATATAATAAAGGATTTAAATGTTAGAAGGAAAATATCAAGATTTTTATAATCAAATAATCAAATATATAAATAAAGAAAAAATATTTACAGATAAGTTACACACTTTGGCTTATGGTACAGATGCCTCTTTTTATAGACTTATTCCTAAAATAGTTATCAAAACTGATAATGCAAAAGAGGTTCAAGATATTATAAAGATATCACATGATTTAGAGTTAAGTGTAACCTTTAGGGCTGCTGGTACCTCATTGTCAGGTCAAGCTATTAGTGATTCTATTTTAATTGTTACTTCAAGAAATTTTAGGGATTTTAAAGTTGCAGAAGATAAAAGTACTATCTCATTGCAGCCTGCTTTAACAGGACAAGAGGTAAACAATATCTTAGCACCATTTGCTAAAAAAATAGGTCCAGATCCAGCATCTATAAATGCAGCAATGATTGGTGGAATTGCAGCAAATAATGCTTCAGGGATGTGTTGTGGTATCTCTCAAAACTCATATAAGACTTTAAAATCTATGAAACTTATTTTTGCAGATGGAACAAAACTTGATACAGCCGATGAAAATAGTAAAAATGAGTTTAGAAAAACTCATAAGAAGTTATTAGCTGATTTAAAACAATTATCTCTTGATACAAAAAGTGATGAAGAGCTAAGAGCAAAAATTGAAAAAAAATATAAAATAAAAAACACCTGTGGGTATTCTATAAATGCTTTAATTGATTTTGAAGATGAGTTTGAGATACTAGAACATCTAATCATTGGAAGTGAAGGAACTTTAGCCTTTATTGAAGAGATTACTTACTATACAGTGGAGGACTTAAAAGATAAAGCTAGTGCTTTAATATATTTTAAAAATGTAAAAGAAGCATGTAATGCAGTTACAAAATTAAAATTAGCAAAAGAATCAAATAAAATCAGCGTAGATGCAGTTGAACTTATGGATAGAGCAGGACTAGCTAGTATTGAGAATGATCCTGCAATGCCAGAATTTATAAAAGATTTTGACAAAGATGTTACTGCACTTTTAATTGAAACAAGAGCTGTAAACCAAGAGACTTTACAAGTACAAATTTCTAAAATTGAAGAGCTTTTAAGTGATTTTGATGTTGTAAGGGATATATATTTTACCTGTGATGAAAAAGAGTATACCTTATATTGGAAGATTAGAAAAGGACTTTTCCCAGCAGTTGGTGCAGTAAGACAGATGGGTACAACTGTTATTATAGAAGATGTGGCTTACCCAATAGAAAGTTTAGCTGAGGCAACACTAGAGCTTCAAGAACTATTTAAAAAACATGCTTACCATGAAGCTTTAATTTTTGGTCACGCTTTAGAGGGGAACTTTCACTTTGTTTTTACCCAAGATTTCTCTGATGAAAAAGAGGTAAAAAGATATGATGAGTTTATGAATGATGTGGTCTCATCAGTTGCATTAAAGTATCAAGGAAGTTTAAAAGCGGAACATGGTACGGGAAGAAACATGGCATCTTTTGTAGAGGTTGAGTGGGGTAATAAAGCTTATGAGATAATGAAAAGCATAAAAACTCTTTTTGATCCAAAATCTCTTTTAAATCCAGGGGTAATAATAAATGATGACCATGAAGCACACTTAAAAAATCTAAAAGAGATGCCTTCATCAAATGAGATAGTTGATAAGTGTATTGAGTGTGGTTTTTGTGAACCAACTTGCCCTTCAAATGATATAACTCTAACACCAAGACAAAGAATTGTTATAAATAGAGAGATATCAAGATTAAGACAATTAGGGGATGAAAAAGAGGCAAAAGAGTATGAGGAGCTTTATCAGTATGATGGGATAGAAACCTGTGCTGCTTGTAGTTTATGCTCTACTGTATGTCCAGTTAAAATAGATACAGGAAGTTTAACTAAACACTTAAGAGCTGAGCAAATAAGTAATGGCGCATTAAAAGTTGCAAGTACTATAGCAAATAACTTTTCAACAACCCTATCTCTTATGAAGTTTGGATTAGGTAGTGCAAATATTGCCCACTCAATTTTAGGTACTGCTAGTATGAGTAGTGTAACTTCATCCCTAAGGGCAATATCAAATAATAAAATGCCTAAATGGATATCAACTTTACCAAAACCAGCAAAAGTAAACTATAGATTTGAACAACAAGCAAGTGAAAAAAAAGTTGTTTATTTCCCGTCTTGTATAAATAGAACAATGGGAAGATGTAAGGATACAAGTGAAGATAAAGATTTAGTTGATGTTACAATTTCTTTATTAAAAAAAGCAGGTTATCAAATATTGTTTCCTGAAAATTTAGATAATTTATGTTGTGGAATGCCTTTTTCCTCAAAAGGCTTTAAAGAGCAAGGTAAGATAAAATCTGATGAATTAGAGTTCGTTCTTCAAGAGCTAAGTAATTTTGGAGAAATACCTGTGTTATGTGATACAAGTCCATGTACAAAAAAGATGATAGATTCCTTTGAAGATAGAATCAAGGTTTATGAACCAATAGAGTTTACATTAAAATTTTTAGTGGATCAATTAGAGTTTGAACAAATAGATGAAGCTATTACTATACACACAACTTGTAGTTCAAGAAAAATGGGTCTACATGAAAAGTTTATAGAGTTAGCAAATCTATGCTCTTCTAATGTAATAGTGCCACAAAATGTGAAATGTTGTGGTTTTGCAGGTGATAGGGGCTTTAGTTTTCCAGAACTAAATCAATCTGCACTTAGATTTTTAAAAGATGATACAAAAGAGGCAAAATATGCTTTTAGCACATCTAAAACATGCGAAATAGGTCTAAGTGAACACTCAGAACTAGATTATAACTCAATTTTTTATCTAATAGATAAAGTTACAAAATCAAAAAACTAGCAATCTTTTCCCAACAAAACAGATATTTACCATTTTTTTGGTAAAATGTCTGTTTTTATATCAAAACAATATATTTTGTTTTGATATTATCTGAAAGGAACATAATGATGAAACAAGTTGGAATCCTACAAAAAGGTACAAGACTTTTATTTATACTTTTAACAGTACTTACATTTTCACACGGCTCAAATTTAATTGATGCGGTAGCTTTAGTGGTAAATGATGAACCAATCACACTTTTTGATATTGAAAAGAGAAAATATCAAAAGAAAATATCAAAAGAAAAAGCAGTAAGCCAATTAATTGATGAGGTGTTATATGAACAACTTGTAGAAAAATATAATATTACAGCAGATATTTTTGACATTAACAGTTATTTGGAAAAGATAGCAGCTTCAAATGGGATGGATTTATATACTTTTAAATCGGTATTAAGACAAAAGTATAAAAACTATGATAGATATGAAGAGGAAGTTAGAAATACAATAATCAAAGAAAAATTAACTGAAAAGTTAGTTAGAGGTAATATAAAAATTGCTACTGAAGAGGATTTGAAAATCTATTATGAAAACAATAAAAGTATGTTTGAAGCAGCAGCAAATGTAAAAGCAATACAATATGTGTCACCAAATAGAGAATCTTTAATTTCTATAACTAAAAACCCAATGATGGAAGTTGATGATGTAACTAAAACACCAGTAAACTTAGAACAAGCAAAGTTAAATCCACAATTAAGATATGTAATCAATGGAACAAAAATAAATCATTTTACACCAATTTTTAACGCAAATAAAGATTTTGTAACTCTTTTAATTACAAAAAAAGAAAATCTACAAACTATTGCTTATGCTGATGTTAGGGACAGAATTTTTAATATTGTAATGCAAGATAGACAACAAAAATATTTAAAAGATTATTTTGAAAAATTAAAATTATCAGCAGATATAAAAATAGTAAGATAAAAGGAAATAGATGTTTGAAGTAATTATAGGATTAGAAGTACACGTTCAGTTAAATACAAATAGCAAACTTTTTTGTTCATGTGCAACAAGCTTTGGAGAGGAACCAAATACAAATGTATGTCCTACATGTTTAGGTCTTCCAGGAGCATTGCCAGTACTAAATAAAGAGGCAGTTCATAAAGCTATTATGTTAGGAACAGCACTTAAATCAAAAATTAATCAAAAGTCAATATTTAATAGAAAAAACTATTTTTATCCAGATTTACCAAATGGCTACCAAATCTCACAATTTGAAGTTCCAGTTGTTGGACTTGGAGAGTTAGTTATTGATTTTCCAGATGGAGGTCAAAAAACTATTGGGGTAACAAGAGCACATTTAGAAAATGATGCGGGTAAAAATATCCATGCAGGAGCAGTTTCCCATGTGGATTTAAATAGAGCGGGAACACCTTTGCTTGAGATAGTTTCTGAACCAGATATGAGAACTGCACAAGAGGCTATTTTATATCTTAAGAAACTTCATTCAATAGTAAGATACCTTGGAATTAGTGATGCTAATATGCAAGAGGGAAGCTTCAGATGTGATGTTAATGTTTCTATTAGACCAAAGGGTGATGACAAGTTATACACAAGATGTGAAATAAAAAATATGAACTCATTTAAGTTTATTGAAAAAGCTATAGCTTATGAAGTAAATAGACATATTGAAGCTTGGGAAGATGGTATCCATAGTACAGAGATTGTTCAAGAAACAAGATTATTTGATCCTGAACGTGGTGAAACTAGATCTATGAGAGGTAAAGAAGATGCAGCGGATTATAGATATTTCCCAGATCCAGACCTTTTACCTGTAATTATTACAGATGATATGATGGAAAAATATTCACAAATTCCAGAACTTCCAGATGAAAAGAAAGAAAGGTTTGTAAAAGAGTATGATATCAAAGAGTATGATGCTTCTGTTATCACTGCTTCTTTAGAGATGGCACACTTTTTTGAAGAGATGTTAGAAGAGGGAATCACTGGTAAAAATGCTGCAACGTGGTTAACAGTTGAACTACAAGGAAGATTAAAAGAGGGTGTTACTTTAGAAACATCTCCTGTACAAGCAAAAAAATTGGCAATTATAGTTAAAAGAATTGAAGATAACACAATCTCAGGAAAAGCTGCAAAAGAGGTATTAGATTTCTTAATGGAAAATGAAAATGATGAAGTTGATACTGTTATTGAGAAACTTGGTTTAAAACAAGTTTCTGATGATGGAGCTTTACTTGAAATCATAGATGGAATCTTGGCTGCAAACCAAGACAAAGTTGAACAGTATAAAGCAGGAAAAGAGAAACTAATTGGATTCTTTGTAGGACAAACTATGAAAGCATCTAAGGGTACTGCTAACCCACAAAAAGTAAATGAACTTTTAAAACAAAGATTATCATAAAAGAGAAGCCTTTTAGGCTTTTCTTAGATTAAATAATAGAACAAAAGAGATTATAGATAATATTGCAGCAACTAAAAATGGTAGGTGCATATTATTAAAGCTTTGAGCTATAAACCCAGATAAAACTGGTGCCGTAGCTGCCCCAGTCCATCTTAGAAAATTAAATCCCCCAGATATTATATTTTTTTCAAATTGTACTTCCATAACATAAGAGGTAAGTAAGGAGTTGTTTATACCAGATAAGAGTCCAGAAAATATTATCAACATACTCATCAAGGCTTTAGATTCTACATTCAGTATTATTAATTGAATAAGAGCAAAAATAAATATGGTAACAGGAACAATATTTTTAACTTTGTAAAACTGTTCTAATTTTGTACTGATGATTATTGACCCAGCAGCTAATGCCAAGCCCCAGGCAAAAAACAGTAGGCCCATCTCTATTGGATTTAAGTTTACAACCAAGGGTGAGTAAGCTAAGATTACAATAAAACCATAAAAATATAACATGGCAGATATTGATATGATTATAAATTTCTTATTTGTAAATAATTGTTTTAAATCACTAAAGCTAACGGTCTTTCTTTTGTCTTTACTTTTAGGCACTTTTACAAAAAATAATACAGCAAAGAAAGCACAAAGTGCAAGTAAACCCGTTGCTAAAAATGGGTATCTCCATGAGTGCTCTCCTAAAAAACCACCAAGTAGGGGACCAGCTGATATCCCTATACCAATAGAGCCCTCAAAATATCCAACAGCTTCATGATATTCATCCGATAAAACTATTAAGATAATTAAAGCAGTAGAGAAGAATAATGCATTTGAAAATCCCCAACCTGCACGAAATAGAGATAAGTCAAGTATAGAACCTGAAAAAGCACAAAGAGTTGAAAAAAGAGCAACTGAACCTAAACCTATAACCATTATATTTTTATCTCCAAATTTTGTTGCAAGTATTCCTGCTGGTAACATCATAAATGCCATCATCAAGATATAAGAACTAAACAACATTTCAATCTGCCAATGGTTTGCTCCCAGCTTTTTAGCTATATCTGGTAATATGGGATCTACAACACCCATCCCCATAAATGCCAAAAATACTGCCAAAATAGTTATATTTCTACCTAATTTTTTATTTTTCATTTTGTATCCAATTTTATAAAGTGTAATATATTTCTTGCTAGAAAGATAAATAAGAGTGTAATAGTTGCATACACAACTTAAAAAAGCACTTAAATAAAGAAAAATATAGATAAAATATTTATAATAATGGCATGAAATATATTATCAAGAAAGGATTTTTTTGATAATATCATTTAATAATTAGATAATGAAAAGGTTGTTTATGGCTAAAATTGCAGTAATTGGTGCAGGGAAATGGGGGCAAGCATTACATTTTGCTTTATCACAAAAGCAAGAGGTCTTAATAACTTCTAGAACAATTAGAGATATAAAAAACTTTACAGATTTAGATACCGCTTTAAATTGTGAATATTTAATAATAGCTATTCCAGCTCAAGAGGTAAGAGATTGGCTAAAAAACAATTTTAAATTTAAAAACCAAAAGATTTTAGTGGCAGCAAAAGGGATAGAAGCAACAACAGGGGAGTTTTTAAATGAGATATATGGAGAATATGTTCCAAATAAAAATATAGGTTTTATATCAGGACCTTCTTTTGCAACAGAGGTTATGAAAGCCTTACCTGCAGCGATAGTAATAAACTCAAAATCAAAAAAACTTTATAATGAGTTTGCACCATTTTTCCCAGATTTTTTAAAAACCTACTACTCAAAAGATGTAATTGGAGCAGAAGTTGCAGGAGCATATAAAAATGTACTTGCAATCGCAAGTGGAATTTGTGATGGTTTGAACTTAGGAAATAATGCAAGGGCATCTTTAATCTCAAGAGGATTAGTTGAGATGCAAAGATTTGGTAAACATTTTGGAGCAAAGAAATCATCTTTTGTGGGGCTTAGTGGAGCAGGGGATCTTTTTTTGACTGCAAGTTCAACTTTAAGTAGAAACTATAGAGTTGGTTTATGGTTAGCACAAAATAAAACTTTAGAAGATATTTTAATAGAGTTGGGAGAAGTAGCAGAGGGGGTTAAAACTGCTGAAGCTATATATAAGTTGTCAACAGAGCAAAATATTTATACTCCTATTGCAAAAGAGGTTAAACTTGTACTTGATGGGAAAAATCCACAAGATAGTTTAAAAGATTTATTAAAAAATTAATGAAAACAATACCTTTTATAAACTTATTAATCACCTTTATTCCATTAATTTTAGTTTGGTATTTTTATAAAAAGTGGACAGATGACAAGTATGAGGTTCTAATCTCAACTTTTAGAATGGTTCTACAATTAGTTTTAATAGGTTATTTACTTCTTTATATATTTGAAGAGAAAAATATCTTTGTTGGAATAGGAATTTTAATCTTTATGATAAGTGTTTCTTCTTGGATAAGTTTAAGAAATACTATAAATAAAACTTTGTCACATTACTTTCAAATATTCTTTTCAATTACAGTTTCTGGTGGGATTAATCTAATTATAATTGTAGGTTTTGTCTTGCCATTAGAAGAACTATATGAACCAAGATTTGTAATCCCAATAGCTGGGATGATATTTGCAAATACTATGACTGCTTTATCTTTGGCAATTGAGAGATATGAAAAAGAGTATAATCGAACTGAAAATTTTGTAGAGTCAAGAAAAATGGCTTTTAAAGCTTGTCTTATACCTCAAGTAAATGCCCTTTTAGCTGTTGGTTTAGTTTCTCTGCCTGGTATGATGACAGGACAAATACTATCAGGTGTTGATCCACTAATAGCTGTTAGGTATCAAATCATGATTATGACTATGGTTTTATCAAGTGCAGGACTTAGTGCCATTGTATATTTCTTTTTAAAACAAAAAGAGCTTTGATTATTTATCAAACTTATCTTTATGAATCTCACCCCATAAATACATCTGTTTTAATATAGGTTTTAGTGTTTTTCCATATTCTGTTAGGGAATATTCAACCTTAGGTGGAACCACTGGATAAACTTCACGATGAACTATTCCATCATCTTCTAACTCTCTTAACTTTTGTATTAACATCTTTTGTGTTGTTCTTGGAAGAAGTTTTTGTAATTCACTAAATCTTTTTGTCTCAGCTCTTAAATACCACAAAATTAGTATTTTCCATTTACCAGCTAAGGCATCAAGTGCTGTTTCTACAGGACATTTTTCAATATTTTCTTGAAAATCTTTTTCGATTCTTTTAGTCATTGTACACTCCATAGTATCATTTTAGCAAGTACATTTACTTTTAGTAAGTTCTTGACCTTTTGAAACATTTTAACTAAACTTTCCAAATGTTAACTTTAAAAGGAGTGAATATGAGATATGTAAAGGTTTTAAAAGCTTTGCTATAAGAGAAGACTCACCTTTATTAAAAACTGTAGAAGTAACTGACAAAATGAGAAAAGTTCAATTTGATTCAGGACAAGCACATGAGCATGATATGTGGCTAGATAGTAGTTACAAAAAAGATCCACTTATGTATTTTCACCAAAATACAATCCATGCTTTTGAAGTTGATGGAAAGTGTGAAGCAAAACCAGAAGAGCGAGCTATAGTATCGGTTTGGGCAAGAAGTAATGCAAATGATAAAAGAAACGATTATGGAACAACATTATTGTGTGAATCAGCAAAAAATCCTCAAACACCTGCTAAAAGAGGTGAGATGATTCAATGTGAATTAACACATACAAAATGGTAGTGGTATCTTTTTAGATAGTACATTTCTTTTTTGTAAGTTCTTGCATTTTTGTATAATTTCAGCTAAAGTTTCAATAAAGTAAATAAAAGGATTAAAATGAAAGCATATATAGTAGAAAAAATAGAAGATAAAAAATTTGAATCAGGTTTAAAAGAGATTGATATCCCAACAATAGAAGAAAATGAAGTTTTAATAAAAGCAACATATTCATCGCTTAACTTCAAAGATGCTTTAAGTTCAGTTGGAAATCCAGGAGTTACAAAAGTATTTCCTCATGTAACAGGAATTGATGTAGCTGGAATCGTTGAAGAGAGTAATTCTGATAGTTTTTCAAAAGGGGAAAAAGTATTAGTAACTGGTTATGATTTTGGGATGAACACAAATGGTGGTCATAGTGAATATGTAAAAGTACCTGCATCATGGGTAGTTAAACTTCCAGATGGTATTAGTGATAAAGAGATTATGACTTATGGAACAGCTGGATTAACGGCTGCATTAAGTGTAAATGAGTTATTAAACAATGGTATAACAAGTGGAGATGTATTGGTAACTGGTGCTACTGGTGGAGTTGGAAGTATTGCTGTATCTATTTTAAGTAAACTTGGATTTAATGTTACTGCAATATCTGGAAAAGAAAATAAAATTCCATTCTTAAAAGAGCTTGGTGCAAAAGAGGTTATTTTACGAAAAGATTTTGATGTTGAAAATAAAAGACCAATGGGTAGTGAAAAGTATGATGGTGTTATTGACACAGTTGGTGGAAATATTTTAGCAGAAGCATTAAAAATAGTAAAATATGATGGTGTTGCAACTTGTTGTGGTTTAACTTCATCTTTTGAACTACCTACAAATGTATTTCCATTTATTTTAAGAGGTGTAAGACTTATTGGAATTGACTCAGTTGAAGCAAAAATTGAGAAAAAAATAGCAGCATGGGAAAAAATAGCAAGCGATTTTAAAATTGATACTTTAGAGACATTGACAAATGAGATATCAATGGAAGAGATAAAAGATGCTTATACCAACTTATTAGAAGGTAAAGCATCAGGGAGATATTTAGTTAAAATCTAATCTATCTCACAGTTTGCATCTTTTACAATCTCTATATTGTAGTTTAGTGCATACTCTTTACCCCAGTCATGCAACTCTTGCAGTATAGGGATCAATTTTTCTCCAAAAGAGGTGAGTTTATACTCAACCTTTGGAGGAATCTCTTGATACACTATTCTTTGCACAATTCCTGCATCTTCTAGTTCACGAAGTTGTTGAGTTAACATTTTCTGACTAATTTTAGGAATAATTTTTCTTAATTCACCATTTCTTTTAACACCTTTTTTTAGTGCCCAAAGAACCATCCCTTTCCATTTACCACCAATAATATCAGTTGCTAGTTGAAAAAAACAGCCATAAGATTTAACTTCCATAATAATCCTTTTCTATTTTTATAGTACATCAGAGAGTTTTATAGTTACCTTAAAGTTCCTATATAACTTTTTGGTACATACTTGACAAAAATATCCTATTAGGCTATTATTCAACCACTTAAAATTTAAAAGGAAAATAATATGGGAAAATATATAGAATTAACAGCAGAAAATTTTGATGAAACAGTAAATAATGGATTATCTTTAGTTGACTTTTGGGCTCCTTGGTGTGGACCTTGTAGAATGATTGCTCCCGTTATCGACGAGTTAGCAGGAGATTTTGATGGTAAAGCAAATATTTGTAAAGTAAACACAGATGAACAACAAGATTTAGCAGTAAAATATGGTGTTAGATCAGTTCCAACAATTTTATTTATGAAAGATGGAGAAGTTGTAGATCAAGTTATTGGTGCTCAATCAAAACAAGCACTAGCTGATAAATTAAATTCATTAGCATAAAAAATAGTAGTAGAACTCTCTACTACTAAAAATAATCTACACATATACCCTCCTATCTTGTTAAAAAAAGATTTTTTTAGATAAAATTACCCAATATTGAATTTTGATAGGATAATCAATGCAACAGTTTTTAGAAGAGTCAAAAAAAATTAGTAAAGAGATTGCAACTTTAAGTGGAGAAGTTAAAAACAGAGTCTTAAATGAGATGGCTGATGCACTTATAGAACATTGTGATTTTATTGTAAGCAATAATGAAAAAGATATGAGTGTTGGAAGACTAGGTAATCTAGATGAAGCCTTATTAGATAGATTATTATTAACCGGTGATCGGATTGTTGATATGGCAAATGCAATTAGAGAAATTGCATCATTGAAAGAACCAGTTGGTAGAACACTCGATGGTTGGGTAACTGAAAATGGTTTAAATATTCAAAAAGTATCTATACCTATTGGTGTTATTGGTATTATATATGAGAGTAGACCAAATGTTACAAGTGATACAGCAGCTTTATGTTTTAAAAGTGGAAATGTTTGTGTACTAAAAGGTGGAAAAGAAGCTGAACATTCAAATAAAGCTATTGCAAACGTTTTAAGACATGTATTAGCAAAAAATAAACTTCCTGAACAAGCTATATCTTTACTTCCTGATTCAAGCAGAGAGGGTGTAGCAAATCTAATTAAACAAGATAAATATGTGGATTTGATTGTTCCAAGAGGTGGAGAAGCTTTAATTAGGTATGTAAGTGAAAACTCAACTATTCCTGTAGTAAAACATGATAAGGGTTTATGCCATATATATATTGATAAAGATGCAAATCCAGACAAAGCAATAAAGATTGCAATAAATGCAAAAGTACAAAGACCAGGTGTATGTAATGCAATGGAGACTTTATTATTGCATAAAGATGTGGCAACATATCTTTTACCACCATTACATGAAGCTTTTGTTGGATATGGAACAGAGCTAAAAGGGTGTAACGAATCAAGAAAAATTATTGATATTCAGTGTGCAAGTCATGAGGACTACGATACAGAATATCTAGCAAATACTTTAAATATAAAAGTAGTAGATAATATAAATGAAGCAATTTTTCATATAGGTAAATATGGTTCAGGTCATTCTGAAGCAATTATTAGTGAAAACTACTCAGCTGTAAATAAATTTTTAAATGAGGTTGATGCAGCTTGTGTTTATGCAAATGCAAGTACAAGGTTTACAGATGGTGGAGCTTTTGGGCTTGGTGCTGAGGTTGGTATCTCAACAAATAAACTTCACTCAAGGGGTCCTATGGGTATAAATGACTTAACTACTTTTAAATATAAAGTGTATGGAAATGGTCAAATAAGATAGAAGATTCTCTTCTATCTTTTAAAATCCAAAATAAAAGTACTCCCTTTATTCTCTTCTGATTTCACCTCTATTTTTATTCCATAGGTTTTACAAATATGGTAGACAATATTAAGTCCCAAACCAAAGCCACCTTGCTCTTTTGTTCCTCTAAAATATCTATTAAAGATATCATTTAGATACTCTTTTTTTATTCCAATACCAGTATCCCTTATAGTTAATCTAGAATCTTTTAAAATAATATCAATTTCCCCTTCTATCTTGTTATATTTGATTGCATTTGAAAAGAGGTTATTAAACAATCTAATAAAATTCTCTTTTTCTATTGGAAAAGAAGTGGTCTCAAGTTGGCAAGTGATTTTTAACTTTTTTTTATTTGCAAAGGCATCAAAATATTCTAATTGTTCTTTTATAATATCATCTAAAGAGCTGTTATTTATGAGGGGTTGTTTTTTTGTATCTTGTAAAAAGATATAAACTAAATCTTTATATATTTCAGATACCCTTTTTGCACTTAAGTTTATACGTTGCATATTTTTTTCTGTTAGTGGTGCGTTTTTCCCTGTACTCATCAAAATAGCACTAATTGGAGTATTTAACTCATGGGTTGTATCTTTTATAAAGTTGTTTAGTTTTTTTCTTTCGCTTATGATTGGATTTATAAATAGGTTTGCTAAGTAGTAACCAACTAAAGTGATAATTGAATATATAATTATAAAATAAAAAATAAGGTTTTCAATTAACTTATCGATTTTAGCACTTAAGATATTTTCTTTTATTGCAATATAATAAACACCTAAATGACCTCTAGGGGAGCTATCAACTAGTATATAACTATCTTTTACTTTTTGGATTCTTTGGCTTAAAGTAAAGCTATGGTTTATAGTTCCTGCTAGTTTTACATGGTTTATATCATAAAGTCCATAATCATACTCAATGGTTTTTGCAATATTTGTAGTATCAATAGTTTGACCAGAAAGATGAGCATAGATAATACTTGCAGATATCTTTGAAGCTACATTTTGCATATTCGAGGTAACTAAATCATAATGTAATTTAGATTCTATTTTAAAAAAAAGATAAAATATAATTAGCAATAAAATAAATGATGATCCTAAGTAAAGGGCCAAAAATCTAAGAAAAGTTACCTTCTCACTTCTTGTTAAATCTATAACCAACTCCTTTAATGGTTTCTATATACTCATCCCCTATTATTCTTCTAATATTTTTAATATAAGTTCTAATAGTTGATGAAGTTGGGACACTTTCATATGACCAAATATTAGATGATAACTCATCTTGGGAGATACATCTATTTTTATTTTGAAGTAGATATTTTAAAATCTGGGCTTCTTTTAAGGGAAGTTTTGTTTTTAAAGAATCGTAGATTATATAGTTAAGTTTAGAATTAAATTTGATATTATCATCAATTATAAGTTCATCATCTTCTAAATGTAGAAGTCTTTTTATATTGTTTATTCTAAGCTCTAACTCTTTTAGTTCAAAAGGTTTTTTCAAATAATCATCACAACCACTACTAAACCCCTCTTCTAAATCTTCAATACTATCTAAAGAGGTTAAAAAAATAGCAGGAGTTGTAATATGCTCTTTTCTAAGATTTTTTAAAAATTCAAAACCATTTAGGTTGGGAACATTTACATCTAATAAGAGTAAATCAAAGTGTTGTTCATACACAAGTTCACAAGCTTTATTGCCATCATAGGCAATAGACACATCATAATCAAGAGATTGTAAAAACTCTTCAATAATCTCATTTAATATTAAATCATCTTCTAATAATAGTATTTTCATAAAAATAGTATAGCATATAATAAAAAAATATATCTACACACTGACTACACAAAAGTTCAATAAAATTCATTAATATCAAATTCGTTAATATCAAAAGGAGGATTAAATGAAGTCAATACTAAAAATAATATGTGTGGGATTATTATCTCTTACCTTTGCAAATGCAACACCGCATGTTGTGGACACTGTACATAGTGAGGTGGGATTTTCAGTTAAACACCTTATGATTACAAATGTTAAGGGTGAATTTAAAAAATTTGATGGTGAAATAGACTTTGACTATAAAACCAAAAAGTTTAATAAGTTAGTTGGAATTATTGAAGCTAACTCAGTAAATACTGGAATAGAAAAAAGAGATAATCACTTAAGAAGTGCAGATTTCTTTTATGCTGAAAAGTATCCACAAATCAAATTTGAAATGAAAACTTACAAACAAGAGAGTCCTAGTGAAGGTAAAATGTTAGGAGATATCACAATAAGAGGAGTTACTAAACCAATTGAATTAGAGGTGAAAGATATTGGAACAGTGAAAGATTTAAAAGGAAATAATAGGGTTGGATTTACTTTAGAGGGTAAAATCAACAGAACAGATTTTGGACTTAAATGGAATAAAGCCTTAGAGTTTGGTGGTATTGCAGTGGGAGAAGAGGTTAAAATAATCGTGGATATCTCAGCAGTAGAAAAATAAATATATAGATTAAAAGGTAAAAAAAATGAAAAAAAATACAAAAATTAAATTGGCAGGTGTTCTTTTAGGTGCAGCTTTATCAAGTACTGGAGCTTATGCAGGAAGTGGTTCTTGTGGTTCTTCTAAATGTGGTGGAGAAACTAAAAAAATGCAGAAAAAAGCTTCATGTGGCTCTTCTAAATGTGGTGCAAATGTGGCTAAAGAGAAAAATATGAATTACAAAAAAGGTCATGAAAAAAAAGATGAGATGATGGAGAAAAAAGCTAGCAAAAAAGTTGAAGGTTCTTGTGGCGCTGGTAAATGTGGTTGATTAAAGGTTAATAGATGATAAATTTAAAAGGGTGTGGCTTAGGTCTTAGAAGTGATTTTTTACTTGATATCAATTCAAGTGATTTTCAACCAGATTGGTGGGAGGTAACTCCTGAAAACTGGATGTTTATGCCAAAAATCTATGAAAAAGCTTTTGAAGGGGCAGTATTTTCAAGACCTACAGTTGCCCATGGTTTATCTTTATCCATTGGTTCTGTTGACAAACTAAATAAAAAGTTTGTCAAACAGATCAAAACCTTTTTGGATAGATATGGTATTGAGTATTATTCTGAGCATCTTTCTTTTTCATCACTTGAGGGGAAACAATCCTATGAGTTACTTCCTATTCCCATGACTAAAAAGATGGTTAATATTGTAAGTGATAGGGTAAAAGAGGTTGAGGATATTATTCAAAGAAATCTTATTTTGGAAAATGCTACATATTATTATATTCCTTATGCTGAAATGGCTGAGGTAGATTTTATAAATGAGGTTTTAGAAAAGTCAGGTGCTAAAATGCTCCTTGATGTAAACAATGTTTTTGTAAACTCTGTTAATCATACCTTTAAAGCAAAAAAGTTTATAGATGGGATTGATAAAAGTAAAGTAGCCTATATGCATATGGCTGGACACTATTTTGATGAGGAATCAAATATGAGAATAGACTCCCATGGTATGCCTATATGCTCTGGTGTTTGGAAACTTTTAGATTATACTTTAAAACAAATAGATGCCCCTGTAATGATTGAAAGGGACAATAATATCCCACCTTTAGAAGAGTTAGAAAAAGAGTATATCCAAATGAGTGATATAGTAAGAAGAGCTAAAAATGGCTAAAAAAATCTTAGAAAAGCAAATAGAAAATAGATTTTTCTCAAATCTAATAAATCAAGAGAATAAATTTGATAATAGTGCTGTAAAGGTATATCAAAAGTTGGTTTTTTTAAGATATTTTGAGCTTATTAAAAATAGTTTTCCACTTTTTGTAGAACAAATATCACAAGAAGAGTTAGAAGAGACTATAAAAGCTTTTATGAAAGATACCCCTACGACTGCTTTTATTTGGCAAATGGCAAATGACTATAGAAAGTTTCTAAAAAAGAATAAAATATTTGATTCAAGAAAACACCTCTATGAGGTTTTATATTATGATTGGATTGAGATAGAAATCTATATGAAAGAGTATAAAATAAAAAAACCTAAAAACTTTTCATATAAAAATAGCTATAAATTATCACCAAGTGCAAGAGTTAAAAGATTTAAATATGATATCATTAATCACAATTTTGATTTAAAAAAAGAAATTTTTTTAGTTATTTATTATAATTTTGATTCAAATGAAGTTGTTTATAGAGAGCTAAACCAATTAATATATGAAGTATTAAAAAGTTTAGATAAAAACAATTCAATTGAAAAGATTCTAAAAAATATCTGCATAACTAATGACATAGATGCTAAGGAAGCTAAGGCAATTTTAAAACCAGCATTTAATGAACTGTATATAAATAAAGTTTTTATCTAAATATTTAAGCTAAATAAAAGAAACTTATTGACTTACTTAAAATATTATTATATTATTAAAATCTATAGATTTTAAGGAGGAGATATAATATGCATGTAAAATTAACAGAGATAAAACTTTTTAGTTTAGGTTTTGTTAGTCTAATTCTTTTGGTTGTATTAAGTGGTTGTGCTGGTACAAATATGGGAGCATCAAATAATGGTAATTCTACTACACAATCATTATATGATGTTAAAACACCAAAAGCTTTTAAGGCTAAACAACAAGTAGCAATTGGAGGTTTCAAAGTATCATTTTTAATTGAACAAAAAATGACTGCAAAAAATAGAGGTAGTTTTTTAGGTGGCGGAGGTGGCATGGCTAGAGCTACTGCTCACGTGAAGTTAAATGGTATTTCTAAAGAGTTGATGCAAACAATAACAGATCAAGCGTATAAAAACTTTATTAATAATTTGAAGAGTAATGGTTATAGTATCGTTAGTAAAGATAAGCTTTTGAAAAATAAAACATTTAGTGAAGTAGTTACAAAAGATTCACCTTTGAGTACAGATGAATCTATGCCTTCATTTAAAGGTAATGCTCTGGTTTTTGCACCAAGTGGAGAAAAGTTAAGACTTTTTGCAAATCAAGGGGATGGTTTGCAAGCTTATGGATGGACAAGTCCAGAGTCTGGATTCTCAAAAGCTGCTGAAGAGTTAGGTATACCAATACTTGATGTTCATTATGTAGTAACTTTTGCATATTCGCAAAAGTATAATGGGAGAGATATGGCTAACATCAGCGTTGGACAATCTATACAAGTACATAGAGGTAGTAGAACACAAATTACAAGTGGTCAAGGTGGAACATTTAGTACAAATATTGGATCAATTAGCTTATCAAAAGAGGTGGTTTCTTCAAAACAATTTGCAAATGTAGTAAAAGAGGAAAAATCAACTATGAATAAAGTTGGAAGTGTTATTTCTGCTGGTTTAACTGTACTACTAGGTGGAGGTGAAAGGGAGTTGGAAACCTATATCTATAATGCAGACCCAATAAAATACAAAGCCGCAACTTTAGAGGTATTAGAAAATGCTAATAAAGGTATTGTTTCTGAAATGGTTTCTTTAAGATAAGAGTGTAAAGGTTTTTAATACCTTTGCACTAATAAAATCTTATTTTTTTATCTCTATTGCCTTTCTTACGCAAGCTTCTAGGGATGTGGTATCAGCAATATCATATGATACATAACTTGGAAGATATTTTGCCGTTGTTTTTCCTATTGAGATTATTTTAAAGCTTTCTTGCCACTTGATATTTTTGAAAAAACATTTTATTGTTGAGGGTGAAGAGAATATAATAGTTGAGTTTTTAGGCAAGTCAATCTTCTCTTTGAAGTTTTTATGAACAGTTCTATAAACTATTTTTTCTTCACATACTACACCATTGTCATTTAATATTTTTGTAAAATTAGAAACAATCTCTTCTGCTCTTATATATAATACTTTTTTATTTTTTAGCTCTTTGATTAGTTCATATGCAAACTCATCTCCATGGTTTGTTTTCCCCACAAAGGCTAGAGTTCCTTTTAATTGCTTTAGCACCTTTGCGGTTTGTGGTGCTATTACATATGCAGGTATATTTTTCCATTTTGAATTAAATTTATTTAGTGAATGAACCCCATTTTTAGAAGTGAAAATTATAGCATCATAACTTGAGAAATCTATATCTTGTGGAATAAGCTCTATTTTGAACAAGGGTAGATTTTTTGCCCACTTAACTTTTTTGTCACTTAGGATATAAATATTTGAATTTCTATTTCTAAAATTTTCAATTAGTTCATTAAAATATTTACTAAGAGTGAAAAATATAGAAGAAGATGCAAATAGTGAGATTGATTTATCATTATTTACGTTAAAAGTGACCTTATATTTACTTAACATAAAGGTGATTTTTATTAACTCTTTATAAGAGTGTTCATTTGGTTCTTCATCAAGAACTAAACTGTTTTTTTGTTTATCATATCTATAGTAGATAAGATTTAATTTATTTAATAATTTTAAAGTATCTATTTTCATAATAAACAACTCCTAATCAAAAATTATAGTATATTGTATTCTTTTAATAACTTTTGTGTATAGAAAAATGCAAAAATAGCTGCGCTGTATATCATAACTAATACCCCAACCCATAAATAGATATAGTCTAGTTCTAGTAAACTTACCAAAATATAGGCTATTAGAAATTTTGCAATAATTTGTCTATAAAGGGCTATATAAAATATCATTTTAGGTCTTTTGATAGCTTGAAGTGTTGATACACAGATAAAAAGTATAATATATGCATAAAAAATCCAAACTTCAACTACTAAATAATTAAAGCCATATTTTATAACTTCTAAATCATTATCAAATTGTGAGATTATAAAATCTCCAAATATATATAAAAAAGCAATACCAAAGCTTGCGATATAAAAACCATATTTTAAAGCTTTATTTAGGGTTTCTTGCACTCTATCATATCTTTTTGCTCCAAAGTTATTTGATACTATTGATAAAACCGCAGAACTAAGTCCAAGAGCAGGCAAGAGCATAATTTGTTCAACCCTAAATCCTACCCCATATCCAGCAACAGCTTTAACTCCATATAAAGAAACAAAATACATTAAAATAATAGAACCCAGTGCCATAATAAGCATATTCATACTTGAAGGAATACCTTGGGTAAATAAATCTTTATATATCTTTTTGTGTGGTAGAAAATATCTTATATTTCTAAAATGCACTAGTTTTGTTTCCATAACCTTATAAAGCATATAAAGGTTGTTAAAAAATTGTATA
Source organism: Halarcobacter azotofixans (SeqCode) (assembly GCA_048571215.1). Lineage (GTDB taxonomy): Bacteria > Campylobacterota > Campylobacteria > Campylobacterales > Arcobacteraceae > Halarcobacter > Halarcobacter azotofixans. The sequence continues at coordinate 2,916,471 of CP182352.1, read as the reverse complement.
GCCACAGTTGCTAGGGCAATCCCTTTTATACCCATTGCAGGGATGAATAAAAATCCATATATAAATAAAGGGTTTAAAATCAAATTAGCAAAAAAACCAAAAATCAAACTATTTCTATAGGTTTTTGTATCTCCTCTAGAAACTAATATTGCATTTAAGGCAAAATTTGTCATAAAAAAGATTGTACCAGCAAGTATTATATTCATATAATCTAATGACATATCCAAATACTCACCACTAGCTCCTAGGAGTTTAAAAAGAAATGGAGATATTAAAAATCCAATAAGGGTTAGAACTAAAGCTAAAGTTTGCATAAAAAATATACCCTTATGGGCATATAAAGAAGCTAAAAATCTTTTGTTTTTTCCATTAGCATTCCCTATTAGTGCAGTAATTGCAGATGAAAAACCATAACCTAAACCAATAATAGTAAAAAATATCATAAAAGATAAAGATAGTGCAGATATAGCTTGTGTTGAGATAAGTCCTGCATAAAAAGTATCTACAACATTATACATGGTATTAAAAAACATGCCAGTACTAGCTGGTATTGCTATTTGTCTTAATAGGCTAGGGATATTATCATTTAAAAGGTGTTTTGTATCTGTTTTCACAAGTTATCCATTGTTGTATTTGTTGTGAGATAGTACCGTAAAAAGTTTCTAAAAAGATTAGAGTTGAGGATTAATCCTCAATTCTAATCATAACAGGTTTTGCAGTAACAACACTTGTATCTTCTATTTTTTTAAGTGCTTTTATAATATTCTCTTCAATACATGTATGTGTAGAAAGAAGTAGATGCACACAAGTTTTATTTAATGGCTTTTGAATCATTTTTTCTATTGAGATATTGTTATCTCCTAAAATTGAAGCAACCTTAGCTAATACCCCAATTTTATCTTCTATTCTAAGTCTTAAATAGTATTTTGTTTCTATTTTTTCTTTTTTCATCAAAGTTAGTTTTTCTGTATGTGGAGATTCAAATCCTAACATTGGAGAACCCTTACCTCGTCTAGCAATATCTATAATATTTGCAATAACTGCACTTGCAGTTGCATCTCCACCAGCTCCTGGTCCATAATACATAGTTTCTCCAACTTTATCACCTATAACAGAAACACCGTTCATAACTCCATCAACTTTAGCAATCATCTCATCTTTTGAGATAAATACAGGATGCACTCTAAGTTCAATTTCACTACCTATTTTTTTTGCAATTGTTAAAAGTTTGATTGTATAGTTAAACTCATTTGCAAAATCAATATCAGGAGTATCTATATCTTGAATACCTTCTATTAAGATATCTTCAGGTTTTGCATCAATTCCATATGCAATAGAACCCAAAATCAAAAGTTTATGCGCTGCATCAAAACCACCCACATCAAAAGTAGGATCAGCTTCTGCATATCCTAACTCTTGAGATTCTTTTAAGATAGTATCGTAATCTACACCTTCATTTATCATTTTTGTAAGCATATAGTTACAAGTACCGTTCATAATCCCACGGATTGATTTAATATGATTTGCTGTTAATCCATCTCTTAGAGCATTAATAATTGGAATACCACCAGCAACTGCTGCTTCATATTCAAAAGCTGTATCTCCTGCTATCTCTTGTAGTTCATATCTATGGTATGCTAAAAGTGCCTTATTTGCAGTAACTACTGCTTTACCATTTTTTAAAGCCTTTTTTACAACCTCATAAGGTTTTTCAATCCCACCCATAAGCTCTACAATAATATCTATTGAATCATCATTTAAAACTTTGTCAATATCATCAGTTAGTTCAATAGTAACATCTCTTTTTTTGCTTAAATCATTTACTACGCCTATTACTGGTTCAATATCAACCCCTGAACGTGCAGTAATAATACCTTTATTGTCTTTTAAGATGTTTGCAACACTAGTACCAACAGTACCAACTCCAATTATTCCTACTCTCATTTATAGTCCTATTTCTTTAATGTATTTAAATATTTCTTTATATTTTTTGCTGCTTGTCTAATTCTTTTTTCGTTTTCAATTAAGGCAATTCTCACATACTGGTCACCATAATATCCAAAACCAATTCCTGGACTTACTGCAACCTTTGCTTCTGTAAGTAATTGTTTCGAGAACTCCATACTTCCTAAGTGTTGCGCACACTCTGGAATTTTAGCCCAGATAAACATAGAGGCATTTGGTTTATTCATCTCCCAACCTGCATCTTTAAAAGCTTCAATCATCACATCTCTTCTATAGTGATATTTTTCTATATGTGTTTGAACACAATCTTGTGGTCCATCAAGCGCAACAGTTGCTGCAACTTGAATAGGTGTAAACATCCCATAGTCAAGCCATGATTTGATTCTTTTTAATGCTCCAATTAGTTTTTCATTTCCAACCATAAACCCAACTCTCCATCCTGCCATATTGTATGATTTTGATAGGGTAAATGATTCTACTGCAACATCAAGTGCACCTTCTGCTTGGAAAATTGATGGGGTTTTATATCCATCAAAAGTGATATCTGCATATGCAATATCAGAGATGATATAAAATCTCTCTTGTTTTGCTAAATCAACTAATCTTTGGTAAAACTCTGGTGTTACTGTTGCACAACTTGGATTGTGTGGGAAGTTAACTAAAACATATTTTACTTTAGGAATTGATTCCCTTAGGGTTTTATTTAATCTTTCAAAAAATAGCTCTTCATCAACTCTAAAATCTTCCCCAAATGGTAACTCAAAGTTATGAATAGCAGCACCTGCTAACATAAAAGCATATGAGTGAATTGGATAAGTTGGATCTGGAACTACTGCCACATCTCCAACATTTACTATAGCTTGAACTAGATGAACATAACCCTCTTTTGAACCCATAGTTGCAACAGCATGTTTATTTGGGTCTAGTCCTTCAAAACCATATTTTCTTTTGTACCAGTTACAAATAGCAAGTCTTAATTTATATATACCTGCACTTGCACTATAACCATGATTTTTTGGTTTGTCTGCTGTTTCTTTTAATTTGTCAACAATATGTTGTGGTGCAGGACCATCAGGATTTCCCATAGAAAAATCTATGATATCTTCACCTGCACGTCTAGCTTCCATTTTGATATTATTAACTTCTGCAAACACGTAGTTTGGAAGTCTCTTCATTCTCTCAAACTCTATTTCTGGAAACATTTTTTTTACTCCTTGATTATTACACTTAACCCACGATTTATATTTGATAGTGAGTATATATCTTCAATTTTAATATATTTTGTGTATGAAGGTATACTTAATTTCATACCTTTCTTTTCATTGTTCTCTTTTACTATCTCTAAGATATTTAGATGTTCATCGTAAAAGACCACATATGGAAACCATTGGTTACCAGGTTTTGATATAATATCTAATCTATTTCCATTTTCAATCTCTAGTAAATACGGTTTCAATGGCTTTCTAAACGTTACTTTTTCAGATGTTGTGATTTTTTTTGCATCTGATAGTATTGAGTTTGCTGTATCAATTGTATACAACCACTTAGTTAAACCCTCTTTTTTGATATCAAAAATATAACATCTATTTTCATATAGCTCTTTTGATAACATAAGAGGGTCGATGGCGGCTTCTGTTTTTAGGTTTATTGTCCAAATTATATTTTGCTCTTCATCATATGTTAGCTCTTTAGTAAAATAATGGTAATACCCTAAAGACTTCAAAGAATTAGAGATGATTTTTAATGACTTGATAGGGTCCTGGTTGATATGAAATGTTATGCTTACATCCATTGGAGTATTAAAAGATATTTTTAATAAACCATTCTCTTGAAGTTTTTCCATAACTTCAATATAGTTTATCATACCATTAGTATAGTATTGTTGTTCATTTGAAAAAAGGTAATCAATAAGACCTTTATTTACTCTGTATTCATCATATCCAATAATATTCACAATTCTTTGAGTAAAACTTGTTGCATTTAGTGTTAATGTTGTAATTAATATTAAGAATAGGTTTTTTAACATATTTATCTCTTAGTTTTTTAAATTATAGATTAAAATACCAGCCGCAACTGAAACATTTAGTGAGTCAAAATTGTTTGACATCTCTATTGAAACTTTATGGTCTAGTTTTTTAATCACTTTATTTGATAAACCTTCCCCTTCACTTCCAAGGAAAAGTGCAGTTTTTTCATTTTTTAGTTCAAACTCTTTTAAACTAGTACCTTCCATAGAAGCACCAACTAGTTTAAATCCTGAGTGTTTTAATTCATTTGTCAAATCTAAAATATTTGGAAAATTGCAAAAAGGCAAATCTAACAAAGCACCACTACTCGTTCTAGCAATAGCTGCATAGTTCAATTGATTTACATTGCACGCAATTATTGCATCAACACCAAGTGAATACGCACTTCTACAAATAGCACCTATATTTCCCACATCAGTTAATCCATCTAGAACAACAATAAAGTTTGAGTCTTTTATATCTTTCAAACTTTGTGTTTGAAACTCTTTAAGTTTTAGAAAGAAACCTTGATGGTTCCCTCCATGTGCAAGACTTTGAGCTTTTTTATTATCAAGTTTAATTATCTTTGTATTTAAACTAGTAAATCTTCTAAATAGTTTAGGTTCAATATCTTTTGAGAACATAACTTCTTCAATTAGATCGGGATGTTTATCTAGTACATGAAGTACTACTTGTTTGCCATATATTATCATGGATGGATTTTATCTAAAATTTGTTGATAAATCTCTTTTATGAATATAAATTTATCGCTCTATTGGGGCTATATATATCAGATATAATATTTCGAGATTAAAAAAGAGAGAATAGAATGGAAAATATCAATAGTAACTATATAAAAGTAATAAATACAAATTATAATAATTTGGATGAAACTGTTATAGAAAGCTTGTTTTTTGAAGAGGATTCACCAAAGTTGATTTTAGGGTTTATTTCTCCCCATTTAGATTTTGATCAAATATCAAGAAAGATTAAATCTTTCTTGTCAGATAATACAAAACTAGTTTTGTTAACAACAGCAGGGGAGCTTTGCACTTTTAATCTAAATGAAAAAAGAGATGCTTTATATCATGATGCAAGTACCACTTGGGATAATATAGTATTACAAAGTTTTAGTGATAAAATAATTGAACAAGTTGAGGTTTTGACTGTTCCTTTATTTAGTGAAAATATAACTTCTCAAACAATTTCACATAAAGAAAGAATAAGTAAAATAACCCAAGAGATAGATAAGTTAAATATCCCTTTTAAGATAAACCATGAACATACTTTTGCTTTGAGCTTTATTGATGGCTTATCAAATAGCGAAAGTTTTTTTACTGAAGCTGTTTATAAAAGTGCTAAATTGCCTTGTCTTTTGATAGGTGGTTCAGCAGGTGGTAAACTTGATTTTAAAGATACATTTATCTTTAATGACAAAGAACCTGTACGACATAAGGCTGTTGTTGTTCTTGTTAAGTTAAAAGAAAATATCAAATATGGTGTATTTAAATCCCAAAGTTGTGATCTCACTGATATATCTTTTTTAGTTGCCCAATCAAATATGCTTGATAGAAGTGTAAGTAGCGTTTTAAGTACAAAAGATAACAAGATAATAAACTTTGTAGATGCCCTATGTAGCTATTTAAATTGTACTTTGAAAAATTTACCAGAAGTATTAACCCAATACAATTTTGCAGTTAAGTTGGGTGATGAATTATATATACGATCTGTTTCCAATGTAGATATCGAAAATAAAAAAATCTCTTTTTTCTGTGATATCTCTTTTGGAGATATACTTTATTTGGTCAAAAACAAAGAGTTTTTATCTCAAACAGATAGGGACTATAGAAGTTTTATATCACAAAAAAAGGAAAAACCACTTGGTGCTATATTTAATGACTGTATCTTAAGAAGGCTTTTTAATACAGATAGATTAAATGCACTAAAAACTTTTAATGATATTCCCCTTGCAGGATGCTCAACTTTTGGAGAACTTTTAGGATTAAATATAAATCAAACTTTAACTGCTTTGTTTTTTTATAAAGTAGAAGATAATAGTGGATTTTATGATGAATATGTGGATGGTTTTGTTGATAAATATGCATCATTTTGTACTTATTTTAAAGAAAGAGAAATCCATCAATATCAACTACTTTCAAGGGTTAGAACAACTCTTTTAGCAAATTTAAAAGAGACTTTCCCTTTGATTCAAGATATGGTAAATATTTTAAATTTTGTATATGAAAATACAATTGAGAGTAATGAAATCATTGAAGATATCTCAAATAGATTTGAGAATTTTTCATCTGAAATAATGAACAATGTTGAATCAAATAGTAATTTAGTAGAAGATATGCAAAAACTAACAAAAAATGCATCAGAGATTAAAAAAGTGATGTCTTCTATCTCTGGTATAGCAATTCAAACAAATCTTTTAGCACTAAATGCAGCAATAGAAGCTTCAAGGGCAGGGGAATATGGAAATGGATTTAAAGTAGTTGCCGATGAGGTAAAAAAACTTGCAAATAAAACACAAATAAGTCTTTCAGAGAGTAATGCCTCTGTTGAAGTAGCTATAAAAGGGATAAGCGAGGTTTCATCTTCAATTACTCAAGCAAGTTCCAAACTAGAAGGGGTTTCTGAAAATATGGTTACTATTAATGATTCAATTGAGAAAATCAGCTCAAGTTCCAAACAAAGTAATAATTTTATAAAAGAAAAAAGAGTAAGTTTTGATAAGCTGATAAATAGCATTAATGCAATTGAAAATATTCAAATGCAATTGGATACTTTAGAAAAAAACTTTTAGAAGATTAGTTTTTTTCTAAAAGTTGTTGATATATCTCTTTTGTATTTTTACCTGTAAGTTTTGCAATAAGTTTTGCTTTTATTTTAGGAGCTAAATCTAAATCTTCTATATCTTTTAAAGTTAGATTCTCCCCTGCAAAATTTGTAGGTTCTATTAATATAACCCATTCCCCTTTGATTGAGGTGTCTTTTAGTTGATTGTAGATATTTATAGAACTATCTTTGTAGTATTTTTGATGAAGTTTTGTAAGCTCTTTTACTAAAAAAATAGTTCTATTCTCATCTATGTTTTTAATCTCTTCTAGGGTTTTTATAAGTCTATGGGGTGATTCGTAAAGTATCGGCAAGATATCACTTTCCATAACTTTTGTAAGTTTAATTTGTCTTTCTTTCCCTTTATGGGGTAAAAATCCAAAAAATGTAAACTCTGTATTTTCAAATCCACTCATAGCAAAGGCAGTTAAAACAGCATTTGCACCAGGAATAACATCATATTCTATAGAGTTTTCTATGCAGTATTGAACAAGTTTAGCACCAGGATCAGATACACAAGGCATACCTGCATCGCTAACATATACAATATTTTGATTAAAGTCATCTATACTAAGAGAGTTTATAACTTGATTTTCATTGTGTGAGTGTAAGGATTTGAAGTTTGAACATTTGAACTCTAAATTCTCTCTTGAACTTAGAAGTTGAAGAAGTTTTTTTGTGACTCTTGTATCTTCACAAAAAATTAGTTCCGCTTCCAATAGGGCAGTAATACTACGCTTAGAGATATCCTCTAAGTTTCCTATTGGAGTTGGAACTAACGTAAGCACTGATTTTAAAGCTAAATTATTTTTTAGCGTATTTAGCTTTAAATTTCTCTACTCTACCTGCAGCATCAACAATTTTTTGCTCACCTGTAAAGAACGGGTGACAAGCAGAACAAATGTCAATTCTTAAAGTTTCCACATTTGATTTTGTTTCAAATGTATTACCGCAAGCACAAGAAACTGTACATACTTTGTAATCTGGGTGAATATCTTTTTTCACTTGATTTTCCTTAATATAACTAATGTCTAACAAAAGGTCGAATCTTTGCCGCCCTTTATTAAACTCTTTGCAAAAATGAATCGTGATTATAACTAAAAAAACTTAAGAATATCTGAATTTAAGTTTTTTATAATATTAGAAGTTTTGTTTTTAAATTGACCCTTGTTGAAAGTGTTTTGTCTTTTTGCTAATTTTGCAGTATTTAAGGCAATTTTCTCTTCTAACTCCTCTTTTGTTTTAATTTTTCCATCCAAATAAGCTAAGGTTTCAATAATACCTATGGCACTCATACAATTTGGTACTCTTCTATACTTTTGTTCTAAAAAGATAACTTCATCAATAACACCATCTTTTATCATCTGTTTTGTTCGCAAGTTTATTCTTTGTCTTAACTCCTCTCTATCCCAAACTATCTCAAAGATTTTTAAATCTTTTGCAAGGGGTTCTTTAGGGTTTAGTTCAAAATATTTACTAGGAGCCATTTGAGTTTGTTTGTAGATTGAGTAGGCTTTTTCTATTCTATATCTATCTGCTGAGGCGATTTTTTCCATATAGGATTTATCTACACTTAGTAGAAGTTCATAGGCTTCTTGTAGGGGGATATCTAACTTTATATCCTCTTTTAAACCTTTTGAAAGACCTTCAATAAGTGCTTTAAGATAAAAACCAGTTCCCCCAACAATTATGAGGTTTTTATTGTTTTGTATAGCATAGTTTTTTGTCTTTTTATAAAGTTCCATAAACTGAATAACATCAAACTTTTCATTTGGAAAAACTTCATCTATGCCAAAATGTAAGATATCACCTCTTTCCTCTTTTGTAGGTTTTGCAGAGGCTATGTCAATCTGTTTATAAACTGATAATGAATCCAAAGATAGTATTACAGAGTTTGTTTTTTGGGCAATATCTATTGATAAACCTGTTTTACCAGAAGCTGTTGCACCTATGATTGCTATCTCTTTCATAAAAATAAAACTCCTTACATTTATACTTTTATTACATCATAAATATCTGTTCTTCTATCTTTTAGGTTGGTTACACTCCCTAAACTATGAAGTTCCGTTAAAAGCTCTAAATCAACATCTGCTATTAGTATCATCTCTGTATTTGGTGTTGATTCTGCTTTTATACCATTTGCTGGAAAAGCAAAATCACAAGGGGTAAATACAGCTGATTGGGCATATTGGATATCCATATTTTCAACTTTTGGTAGGTTCCCAACGCAACCTGCTATTGCAACATAACACTCATTTTCTATAGCTCGTGCTTGGGCACAAATCTTAACTCTTGAGTAACCATTTTGGGTATCCGTTAAAAATGGTACAAAAAGTATATCCACCCCTTCTTTTGCAAGTAATCTACCAAGTTCTGGAAACTCACTATCATAACAAATCAAAACACCAATTTTTCCACAATCTGTATCAAAGGCTTTTATCTTATTTGAGCCCTTAAGCCCCCAAACTTTTTGTTCATCTGGAGTAACATGAATTTTGGCATATTTTTCAATCTCCCCATCCCTTTTACAAACAAAACCTACATTGTTTAGATTGCCATCATGAAGCTCTGGCATACTTCCTGTTATGATATTTATATTATAAGCAATTGCAAGTCTTGAAAAATCTTCTTTAAATCTTTGGGTATATTTAGCAAGTTCCCTTATAGCATCTGCTTCACTTAAGTGATTGAATTCAGCCATCAAAGGGGCATTGAAAAATTCAGGGAAAAGTGCAAAATCACTTCTATATCCAGATACTGCATCGATAAAATATTCAGCTTGTTCTATAACCTCTTCGTAGTTTTTATAAAGTCTCATTTGCCACTGAATAAGTCCTAATCTAATAACCTTTTTTTGTGCCATAGGTTTTACAGTTGGTTTTGAATAGTATATATTATTCCAAGAAAGCAAACAAGCATACTCTTTGCTATCAATATCACCTTCAAGATAATCTTTTATAACCCTTTTTACATAAAAGTCATTTGATAGCTGAAAGTTAAGTACAGGGTCATAAATCTCTCTTTCTTTTACTTTTTGTATATACTCTTTTGGTGTAATCTTATCTGCGTATTTAGAATAATTTGGTATTCTACCACCAAAAATTATCCCTTTTAGATTTAGTTCTTCACAAAGCTCTTTTCTAAAATCATACAATCTTCGCCCAAGTCTTAATCCTCGAAATTTTTTATTTATAAAAACATCTACTCCATAAAGCATATTTCCATTATCATCATGGGTATCAAAAGTATAATTTCCTGTTATTTGTTTATAAGTATGGGAATCATCAAATTTAGTATAATCAACTATAATGCATAGTGCAAATCCAGCAAACTCCCCATCAATTTTTATTGCAACCTGTCCATTTGGGAATTTATCAATTAAAGCTTCATATTCCTCTTTACTCCAAGATGAATCATCAAGATGTCGGTATTCATTTTCCATTAGAGTACAAATACTATTGTGATCCTCTTTTTTTAAATAAACTAATTCGATTTTATCTATATGTTTTGGGTCCATAATTATTCCATCCTTTATCTTGTAAAGATTATATTATATTATTTGATTATTACTCATAAAACAATTAAATATAAAATATCTTTCAAATAATTTATTTGTTAAAATACGCCCATGAATAATATATTGAAAAAACTTAACGACTTTAATGAACTAGTGATGTTCAAACATTCAATTTTTTCACTGCCGTTTATTTTTATAGCGATGGTAGTAGCCTCTGTACATATAAATGGAACTGCGTGGTTTGGGTTCAAACTATTTTTTTTAGGTATTTTAGCAGCACTTACAGCTAGAAACTTTGCAATGGCATTTAATAGGTACATGGATAGGGATATAGACGCTTTAAATCCAAGAACAATAAATCGACCAAATGTAGATGGTAGAGTTAGTGCTCCTCAGATGTTGATTTTTGTTATTGCAAATGCTTTAGGGTTTATTGTTGTTGCATATTTCGTAAATGATTTAGCTCTTTATCTATCTGTTCCAATTTTGTTTGTAATTGGTTCATACTCATATTTTAAAAGATTTTCATATTTAGCCCATGTAATACTTGGTATCTCTTTAGGATTAGCTCCAATAGCTGGGGTAGTTGCAGTTAGTGAGACTATAACTTTATGGTCAGTATTGTTAAGTATTGGAGTTATGTTTTGGGTAGCTGGTTTTGACTTACTTTACTCTTTGCAGGATATTGATGTGGATAAAGAGTTGGGTCTACACTCTATTCCAAGTAAATTTGGTGCACAAAAAACAATGAATATCTCAAAGGTATTTCACCTTTTAACTGTAGTCTTCTGGTTACTATTTGTAATAAGTTCAAATGGTGGAGTTTTTGCATATCTTGCAGTATTAGTTAGTGCTGTTATGTTAACCTACGAACATATTCTTGTAAATAGAGACTTCACAAAGATTGACAAAGCTTTTTTTACAGTAAATGGCTATTTAGGGATTATATTTTTTATATTGATTTTAATAGATTCTTTTTAGTTTACTTAAAATAAAAAATTAAATAACTTTTAAATAATTTATTTAAGAAATGTTTATATATAGTATAACATTTTTATAAAAGAGGGAAAATATTGGCAAGTAGATTAAGAGAAGTAAGTTATTTAACAATGAAAACTTTAAAAAAGTACGATATTGTGCTCCCTAGTACATACTCACAAACTTTTGAGAAGATTGCAACTGAGCTTGAAGTAGATTTTGATAATGTTGAAGTTCTTTTAAAAGAGATAAATCAAAATAATGAACAAGTTGATGAAATAGTTAGACAAACAAATGATAACTTAGATATTTTACACAAATCTACAAGCCACGCTCAAAAAGCTATTGAAATAAATGATTTAGAATCTTTGAAAATGATTAGTAATGAGCTTGTTCATATGAAAGAACAGATAAACTATTTGAAAAAAGAGCTTTTTTCTGATCCTTTAACTGGAGCTTATAATAGAAAATGGTTTAGTGACTATTATCTAAAAGATGATAGGTTTCAAAATGATGGTTTCATAGCTTTTATTGATTTGGATAAGTTTAAAAAAATAAATGATAAATATGGGCATATAATTGGTGATCAAGTTCTAAAATATCTTGTAAAGTTTTTTGAAAAAGAATTAACATACTCAGGTATCGATTTAGTTAGATTTGCAGGTGATGAATTTCTTATTTTATTTAATAAAAGTAAATCAACAATCCTAAATGCCGAAAAACTAATTAGAGATATCCAAGAAAAATTATCTCAGCAAAGATTAAAATCAGCAAAAATAAAAGAACTGCATTTTACATTTTCTTTTGGATTTACTCATTTCTCAAAGGGAAATTACTCAGAGGATATTTTAAATGAAGTAGATGAACTAATGTATAGAGACAAACAAAGAGATAAAAACATATAAAAATCTTGTAAGCATAACTATGCTAATATTCCAAACTTTTAAACGCGTCTGTGGCTCAACTGGATAGAGCACTGGGTTTCGGCCCCGGCGGTTGTGGGTTCGAATCCTACCAGGCGTGCCATACAAAGCTCGATATGATGGACTCTTTGGAGTTTTCATGTCGGGCTTTTTTAAAAATTTAACTTTCCCCACTTATTTCCCATTAAAGAATATAAAAAAGGTGCCTGTCCCCTTTTTTTTTTTTCCCTGAATAAACTAATTTGCTTTTAGGATGTTTTTTTTAAACTGTACTAAATAATAAAAATTCTTTTACAAATTTAATTTTTTATAGTAATATCATTTAATTTTGTTATAATTTCAATATGTATGAATTTTATGCTCGCAGTGAAACAGGACCATTTCGTAAAAAAAACGATGATAGCTTTTTAATAAATAATATTGTATCTAATAAAAGTCTACATAAAAGAATTAATAAATTCACAGATAAGAATAGAAGAGAATTTACTCTTGCTGTTGCAGATGGCGTAGGAGGAAGAAAGGGAGGCGATTTTGCTTCTAACTTTATTCTTGAAGAATTAGTGAATATTCATAAAGTAGATCATATTCCTACAGTATTAGAAAAAATAAATTTACTAAATAGGAAACTTATAAAAGAGGCAAGTATTAATAGTTTTACTGGAGCTTCATCTACGTTGACTTTAATGACTTCATTAAATGAATTTATTACAATTTATCATATTGGAGATACAAGAGCATATAAACTAACTCCAACTAAACTTGTTCAATTAACAGAGGATCAAACAAAGTTACAAAAGACGATAAATGAATTGCCTTTTTTTAATCCTGTTAAGAGTCTTTTACCTGATAATAATATATTATTAAATGCTATGGGTATTTCAGAAGATTTAATAAATATAGATGTTTCTAAAACTACTATTGAACCTAGTGACATTCTTTTATTGACGTCTGATGGTGTACATGATTATCTTTCTGAAGGAGAAATAGAAAGTATTTTAAGGCAATATAAATCTCCTAAAACCATTGTAAATAAATTAATTTCAAAAGCAATTAAAAATGGAAGTACAGATAATTTAACTTGTCTTTGTACTATTTTTATAAATTAAAAATTCTTCCATAATCTTTTCATTAAAATACCTTTTTCTTTATCAAATATTTTAAGTGCAGTAATAGTTGCATCTCCTACATTCGAATAACTTCTATCCCTTTCCCTTAATTCTTTATTACTGAATTCTTCAATCATCTTTTCTGCATTATCTTGCATATTAATAACAGTATTTAACGTATCTTCGAAAGTATTTTTAGAAATAATTTCTATTTGTTTATATAAACATTGAAAGTAGTGTCTAAATGATGCTGGTTCTTTAAATTCAACGTCATTGTCAAAGTATGAATCTAGATAGTTAGAATTCAAACTTTTATCAGGACGTAATAGTTCTATATCCAACTTTTCAAGTCTTTTTGTAGCCTCTAGTGTAGAATACCGATATTCACTTTGAGTACAAGGACAATAGTACCAAGCTACTTTTCTTCCACCAGTACTTATTGGTTCAATAAATCTTTTTAAATTAAAGTGTCTAACATTTAACCAGTTCCCTGTAGCTATGGCATCTGTTCCACTACATGCTAATGCCATCATTTGATGGTTTGCATAACCTACAATTACTTCTTTATCTAACATTTTAATGGCTGCAGTTAGCGATAATAAATTCCCTAACCATATGGGGTTTGTTTCAAGATAGTTTCCTTCTGCAAGGATATAGAATCCATCTACATTATATTTACTGATATATGCCATAACTTGTTCTATTTTATCAATTTTAGTACTATTTAAAATCTTTGAAGAAAGACATAGTGTGGCAATCATTTTTTTATCTGTAAAATGCTTTTTAGCCATTCTCAGAAAAGATTTTTGTAACATATTCCATGATTCATTTGGATCTTCACAAAGTAGTCCAGGGATAATATATTTATCAGTATCCCCTAAATCATTTAGACGTTTTAACTCTTCAAAAAGTTCACTCATTGAATTATCGTCTGATATGATACTTGTAGAGTAGTTATCCCCTCCAAAATCATTATAATAATCATGTTTTAGTAATCCATGATGATCTGAACGAGGAACATATAATTGAGGATCTAAAAGAGTTTTTGCATTAGTAGACTTTAAATCTTTAGAAAATTTAGAAATTTGATCTTCTGACATATCTCTCGGACTAAGAATTACTGTTCCTTCTTTCCATTCTTTAAACATGTGTTTTACATGAGCCATCATTCCATACCCAAATTGTAAATAAAGTTTCATATCATTTCCTCTTTAAATTCTGTAAACCATTCTTTTGCTAATTTTAATGAAGGCCTAGAAGATGGAGCTTTCGACATAATAGTATGTAAAAACTCTTCTAAGGATGTTTTACAGCTAGCTTCAATATTTAATGGTTTTATTTGCATTTCTAGCGTTTGTGTTAAAGCACTTGCATTAGTTGATGATGTATCATGAAAGAATGGATGCTCTTTTGTAAGCATTTCCTGACATATTACAGCCATTGAAAACAAATCCGTCTTTTCTGTAATCATTTCTTTTTCATTATTAATTTGTTCCCAAGGGGCATAACCCAGGGTATGAGGACCTATAGCAGCGGAGCTATTTGTTATTGATTCTTCCCCTAAAACTCTAGCAATTCCAAAATCTAAAATATAAAATTGATTACCTTTTATCATTATATTTTCTGGTTTTAAATCTCTATGCACCATGTTTTTAGATTTTAGTAAATCTAATATTGAAAATGTTGTTTCTATAAATTCTCTCACTTCTTTTATTTCAATATTATTTTCAATAATATAATTCCTAAGAGTATTTCCCTTAATATATTCTTCAATTAAAAAAACAGTATTATCATCAGAATCATTAAAGTTTATAGTATCTGCAAGATGTAGTTTAGGAATATTTGGATGTACAAGTTCTTTTGCTATTTCAATTTCTCTTGTTATACGTGGATTTTGTTTATTTGTTTTAAAAAATTTTAACATAATTTCACCAAACTCAGGGTGAATCCCCTTATATACTATTTTTTGTCCACCTATATCAAATAGTTCCAGATTTTCAATTTGGGGAAATTTACCTTTTATATTTTCAATATTTAAATAGGGTTTAGGCACAATGATATCCTTCGGATAGTTTTTGTCCAATCCATTCATTAATTTGCCAAACTGTTTGATTATTATTCATTGGATAATTTTTTGGTTTAGTAACGATATTTGCTGAGTCATTCTCTATATTATAAATACCTATACCATATCTATCAACCAACTGAATAGTTTTAGATTGAGGTTTTTTAATGTTTGATAAAATAAATGACTCATTTGCATATCCTATATTAAGTGTTGCTTGTTTTAATGCTGTCTGCCAGTTATTTATTTTAGCTTCAACAGCAGATATTTTTTTTATTGCAAATAAATTACGTTTATTTTTTAATGACCAACTTCCTTGCTTCCTTTGAATCATGTTAGAATCTAATAATCTTTCAATTGATTGAACCATTTCTCTTTGATTTAAATATGTTGAATCAACAAGTTTTTCAAATGATAAAAGCTTCTGTTTAGAAAGTATTGCTAAAATCATTAGTTCTTTTTGAGTTAAATTTTTTCTTTGTTCAGTCCATGTATCCATAAGTTTTGGTGAGTATTCTACCAAAACAATATCTGGGTAAAGACTTTGAATTTTTGGCTCTATAAAAATAGCAAGATTGTTATTCTTACTTTTATACTTTTTTTCTACTGAAGAGATAAATTTATTTGTTAATTCTAATTCTGGACCAAGTGTAGGAGTTCTTGAATTGTAATTAGTTAAATTTTTTTCTTTTTTAAATATAGTTACTTTTTGCAATTTTTTCTACCTCCCATATATTTTAACATAATTTAATTTAAATTATAACTAAATTATATTTTTTTTAATTATTTTAAACGTATAGACTAAGAACAGAACTCTTACCACTATTTGGTGAGAGTTTTGCATACCGTAAAGTCATTTTAATATCACTATGGTTCATTAATTTCTGAATTGTAAATATTGGAGTGTATTTATTGCTAAATGAGAGGCAAAAGTATGTCTTAATGAATGAACTACAACTTTATTTTTCTATCGTCTGATTCTATTCCATTATTAAATAGCTTATTAAGGATTGTTAACATTTACCTTTGGATAGAAGTTGGATTTTCATAAAATATTTTATCATTAGGTTTTAATTTTTTTGACTACTCTTTGAGTAGTAATGCTACTTCATCAGTTAAGAAACTTGTATATGAAATTCGCCTTTCTTGATCCCTCTTTAAGTCATATATGTTAATTAATTGGTTACTAAAGTCAATATCTTTTTTTGATATATTTAGAATAGTTGCTAATCTTCCACCAGTTGTTAATGCAAGTTTACAAAATAAAAATAGTTGTTTATCATCTTCTATAGCTTCATATAGCTTATTTATTTCATCAACAGTAAGATATCTTTCCCTTTCATTGTCAACTCTATCTTTTTCAATATATTTGGTTAAATCATTTTTTATTAGTTCTTCTTTCAAACCATAGTTTATAATTGAAGAGAATAGGGTTAAAATGTTGTTAATTGTTTTATTTGTGGGGGTACCACTTTGAGTAGTTTTTGCCTTTATGAGCTTTTTAAAGGCTCTTACATCTTCTTTTGTCTGTATCTCAATATTTTTATTAATGAAAAAAGGGAGAATATGTTTATTTGCAGATGAAATATCACTTTGCTTACCTTTCCCCTCTTTTCTCTGTTCAAAATATTTATTAAGTAGGATTTCAAAAGATAAAATGATTTTTTCTTTTTTGAAGCGATTGCAGGTGGCTCTTCTCCAAGTCTTTGTTTTGTGATAATTTCATTTCTTTTTTGATTACAATAAACTTCTCTTACTCCCTCTGAGTACTTACCAATTTTAAGTTCTTTTGTTTGATTGTTTATATTTTGTATCTGATATAATACGTTTTATCAGGCTTTCCATTTGTTATGGAATCACGATAAAGAACACCTGTAAGTTTTGTAGTATGTCTAGCCAAATTTATAAACTATATGATTTTATATAGCTCTTATTTAATAGTATTGTATGTTAATAAGATTATTTTAATTAAAATCCTACCAGACATACCATCTATAAGTCCTATTTTAAAGGCATATCAACTTATTATAAAACACAAAATATGGTTATTTTAGCTTTATCCTTTTTAAATAATCACAAATCATAGGCATATAATCTTTTCTACAAACTAAGCATGTTGCTAAATCTTCATCCGCTTTATCTATTTTTCTTAATATAAAATCATTCGAATATCCATATTTATCAATTAGTGCTTTTGATAAAAAAGCTTTGCCAAAGCCCTCTTTTACAAAACCTTGCATTACATCATAGTTTTGAATAACCATTGTTTTAAAATCTTCATTTCCTCTACTTCTCATATATTCTTGTAAGTATTGAAAATGGGTACTATTTTCTCTATAACCAATCAAACAATTTGGTGCTTTTTTTGTCTTTGATTCTATAAAATATAAATCATCATCAAATCTGTTTAATATAACAATATCTTTATTATTTGGATTTCCTGCAACAAAACCAATATCAATTTTATAATCAAGTAAATCTTCAATAACTTTAGGTGTTCCATTTGTAGATATTTCTATTTGCATATCAGGATATTTTTTGTTTAATTTTTTACAAAAATTAAGTAGTCTAATTGCTGCATTTGCTTGGGAGGTTCCAATTCTTAGTAACTCTTGATGGGAGATATTCTTCATTTGAAGTTCTGCTTCTTTTGTTTTTTTTACTATTTCTAGGGCATAAGGATAAAGTTTTTTCCCTTCTTTTGTAAGAATAACACCTTTAGGTATTCTATGAAACAATTCATATCCAACAACTTTTTCTAACTGCTTGATTCTATGGGTCACATTTGACTGCGTAACACCTAATTTTTGTGCACCTAATGATATAGATTTTTCATTTGCAACTGCAACAAATACTTTTAAAAGTGATGATTCCATATTACTAATCCTAATGTTAAATATGACTATACATTATTTGACATAATACAAAAAAAAGGTTTATAATTCAAAAAACATTAGGAGTTTATAATGCATGCTATTGAAAAACTATTAGCAAAAAAAGCAGCTAAACAAAGTGTAAAAACGGGAGAAATTGTAAATTGTGATATTGATATGGCAGGAATAAATGACCTTTATCTCCAAACTATTAGGTCATTTTTTGAAATGGGTGCTAAAAAAGTTTATGACCCATCAAAAGTGATTATGTTTTTAGATCACTATGCACCTGCTTCAACCATACAACAAGCACAAAACCAAAAAGAGTTTAGAGAGTTTTGTTGGGATCAAGGTATTGAACTTCTTATGGATATAGACCAAGGAGTTTGTCATCAAGTTTTAGCAGATAAAGGATTAGCCTATCCTGGAGAAATAGTAGTAATAACTGATTCTCATACAACTACACATGGAGCATTTGGGGCATTTGGTACGGGAGTTGGAGCAACTGATTTAGCAATAATACTTGTAACTGGTAAATTGTGGTTTAGAGTTCCTGAAATTGTAAAAATTAATTTTGAAGGAGTTCCCCAAAAAGGTGTCTATGCAAAAGATATGATACTTCATGCTATTGGAGAGCTAGGAGCAGATTTTGCAGTATATAAAGCTGTTGAATTTTCAGGAAGTGCCTTAAAGCATTTAAGTATTTCTGAAAGAATGGCTATGTGTAATATGAGTACTGAAATGGGCGCTAAAACTTCATATATACAGCCTGATGAAATAACAATGGAGTTTTTAGAGAAAAAAGTTTCAAAAGAATATGAAATCTTTTATACTGACGAGGATTTTAAATATGATGAGGAAGTTACATTTGATATTTCTAATTTAAAACCACAAATTGCAGCACCATTTAGTGTGGATAATGTTTTTAACATAAAAGAATACCTAGGACAAGAGATAGATCAAGCCTATTTAGGCTCTTGTACTGGAGGTCGTGCAGATGATATTGCAATTGCTGCTAAAATTTTAAGGAATAAAAAGATAGCCAAAAAAACCAGATTTGTGATAGTTCCTGCTTCAAAAGAGGTTTTCTTAGAAGCTATGAAAAATGGAGATGTACAAACTTTAGTTGCTGCGGGAGCAACGTTTGTGACACCAGGTTGTGCTGCATGTTTAGGAACACATCAGGGAATGTTAACTTCAGGTGAGAGGTGTATTACAACAACAAACAGAAATTTTCCAGGGCGTATGGGAGAGGTTAGTGCGAAAATATTTTTAGGTTCGCCTGCGGCTGTTGCTTGTGCAGCTTTAGAGGGTAAAATTGTTGATCCAACAGATTATACGAATTAAGGATATGGTTATGGAAAAGAAAGTAAGTGGAAAAGTTTTTTTGTTTGGTAAAAATGTTGATACAGATCAAATCTACCCAGGAAGATTTGTTGAGTATACAGATGTTAAAGATATAAAAAAATATGCAATGTATGGAGCAGATGAAAAGTTTGTTGAAAAAGTAAATGATGGAGATATTATTATTGCTGGAACTAACTTTGGTTGTGGTTCAAGTAGAGAACATGCAGCAATTACTCTAAAAGAAGTTGGAATAGGAGTTATTCTTGCTGAGTCATTTGGAAGAATCTTTTATAGAAATGCCATAAACCTTGGACTTCCAGTTGTCATTTGTCCTAAAATTTCATCTTTAGTAAAAGACAAAGAAAATATAACTGTTGATTTAGAAAAAGGGATAGTATCAAATGAAAATGGTAAAATTGCATCAATTGAGCCTTTTAGTGAATATGTTCTAAATATTTTAGAGTATGGTGGTATTAAAGAACTAATTAAAAAACAACTAAAGGAGAAGTGATGAATGAAGTAGCTAAAAAGTATTTTCCCGAGTTTGAACAAAGCTTTATTAAGGTAGAAAAAGAGATAAAAATCAATACTCTAGTAGCAGGACAAGGAGAATCAATCCTACTTCTTCATGGTCATCCAGAAAGTTATCTTATTTGGAGAGGTATCGCTTCAAAATTAGCTAAAAACTATAAGGTAGTTATAACTGACTTAAGAGGATATGGAGATAGTTCAAAACCTGAAGGTTTAGAAGATCATTCAAACTATTCCAAAAGAGTTATGGCAAATGATCAAGTAAAAGTAATGGAAAAACTTGGTATTGAAAAATTTCATGTCGTTTCCCATGATAGAGGTGCAAGAGTTGCTCATAGACTTATGTTAGACCACGAAGAAAAAGTAAAAACATGTACTCTAATGGATATTTTACCAACTTATGACATGTACGAACAAACAAATAGAGAGTTTGCAACTAAATATTGGCATTGGTTTTTCTATATTCAACCAAAGCCATTCCCTGAAACTTTTTTGGGTTCTGACCCTGATTATTTTATTAGACGAAACCTTCTAAATAAAGCAACAGGAGATTCGGTTAAGCGGATGTTTCCAGAAGATGTTCTTCAAGAATATATTAGATATTATTCTAATCCATCTTGTGTACATGCTATTTCAGAAGATTATAGAGCTTCCAATACAATTGATTTAGTTCATGATGAAGAGGATAGAAAAAGAACAATAAATACACCACTTTTAGTTTTATGGGGAAAAAATGGAGTAGTTGGAAATCTCTGGAATGTTTTGGATGGTTGGAAAAAATTTGCTTCAAATGTAAGTGGATTTGCAGTGGAGGATTGTGGGCATTTTGTTCCAGAAGAACAGCCCGAAATTGTCTATGAATCCATATTTAACTTTTTAGAAAAAAATAGATAAATAAATATTTACAAAGTTTTATTAAAAGGGCTTTAATCTATATAGAAACTCTTAGATGATATGTGTAAGCATATCATCTGTTTATTTTAAGCATAAAATTTACAAACTCTTTTCTATTATCAGGGTCTATGTATATCTCTTATATTAAAAAACATTAACTATTTTGTTATACTATAAAAAATAAATAAGGATATTTATGGGGTTGTTTGATGTTGGTATACGAAAAGAGTTAAAGACTCAAAAAAGTGTTGATGAGGTTTTAGTTTCTATTAAAGATGCTATTTCACCCTATTCGGAGGATTTGGCTAAGGTTGAGGGGAATTCTGTTACTTTAGATGGCTTCAAAAGTTCTATTATAAAATACAATCTAATTGTTACTTTACAAAAATCAAATCAAGGGTATAGTTTAGCTATAGATGGTGAGATACAACAGTTTTTTGTACTTATTTTATTTGCACTTATTATAGTTGGTATTTTATTTACCTTTGGTATTGGTATTATCTTTATTGTAGGTTTTGCTTACTTACAAAAACAATCAACTACAAAGTTTATCAACTCTATTTTAGATAAACTTACTTTATAATACTTCATTGGTATAAAAATTGCATCTTTTATCTAAAAAGGATGTGATTTTGGATATTTGTCAAAAAGCCTATGATTGGGCATATACACATAATTTTGAACCTATAGAGATAGAGTATGCTGCGAAGCTTGCTCTTAAGATGTTGGATGATTCATGTCAAATGACAAGTGAAGATAGAAAGATGTTTTTTTATGTATATGATGCACTTGCAGATAGAGAAGATGTGATTTTAGATGATGATATGAACAAGCTTATCCAACTTGCTAGAGATAAAAACACAATATATTCAAAACCAGAGTTAGCTGATATTGTTCATGCTTGTAGATTGGAAGTTATACCAAATATGTTAAAAGTTCATATGAAGGCTTATAAGAAAATGGTTAGAAAAAATTTAGGTTTGGTGTAAGATTTTAGATATTAGGTATCTTTAAACTCATCTCTTATAGCTAAGAATTCATCAAGGTGTTCAAAAAAGATATCTACTAACTTAGGGTCAAAGTGTTTAGCTCTTTCCTCTTTAAAAAGCTTAAATATTCTCTCATCATCCCAAGCTTTTTTATAACATCTATCACTCCCTAAGGCATCAAATACATCTGCCAAGGCTGTTATTCTTCCATAGATATGTATATCTTCACCTTTTAGTTTATTTGGGTAACCTGTTCCATCCCATTTCTCATGATGTTCATACGCTACTGTTGCTGCACATTTTAGAAGTTCTCTATTTGAATGTTTTAACATATCAAATCCCAATTTAGCATGGGTATTCATTATCTCTCTTTCTTTTTCATCAAATCTTCCTGGCTTATTTAAAACCGCATCTGGAATAGCAACCTTTCCTATATCATGCATTGGGCTTGCTTGTTTTAGCATCTCTGCTTCTTTTTCATCTAAACCATAATACAAGGCTAAAAGTTTTGAGTATTCTGCCACTCTTTTTACATGGTTCCCTGTCTCTTTACTTCTACTCTCTCCTATAGCTCCCATTGTAAACACTACTTCTTTTTGGGTTTGCTCTATCTCTTCACTTAAAGCTTCAACCTCTTGTAGTTTGATTTGAAGTTGGTCATACTCTTGTTGCTGTCTTTTATCACTTCTTGCCATAATTTTATCATGTCGTCTTATATCTTTTATGAGTTTATCCGTGGTAGTTTTAAAATTATTTTGTAAGTCTTCTAACTCTGCAATAAGTTTGTTTTCTGTAATCTCAGACATGATTATTTTTCTTTGCTTATTTTTTTACTAAATTAAAATTTAGTTCTATAAAATCTTCTTTGAAATCTTCACCAGCTTCCAAAGCACTTTCGTTTTCTTTATCATATATCCAATTTATCTCTATATTTTTATGGTTTTTATGAGCCTCTTCAATTAAATCAAATAAATCAAAAAATAGTTTTGAGCTACTTGAATTAAAATATATTATCTCAAGGTTTAGAGTAGTTTTCTCTTGTTCATTTCCCGAAAAATATTTCTCTATCCAATCCATCATAGGTTTGTAAAACTCAAAGGTATTTTCTGGATATGATTTTCCAGTTAATTCAATTAAGCCTTTCTGTGCATCTAATCTAATAGATGGTGTATATTTGGTTTCTTTTATTATTAAGTTTTCCATAATCTAATTTCCTCTTCTTGTTATAATTTTTGATGTAAAATGAAAATAGTATTTATCTTCGTTGATTTTTTTGAATTCAAAATTTATGCCATTACTTCTTTTTGCAATTTCATAAAAGCCTATTCCTCCACCTTTCCCATGGCAATCCCTACCACTTCTTCTTAGTTCTCTATATCGTAATTTTATCTCTTCATAATTTAGTTTTTGTATCTCTTCAAGTTTTGGTTCGATTTTTTCTTTGTCAACTAAGGCAATAATATTTTGACTATGTATATAATAGTTTAAATCCCTATCTTTTGTAACAAAAATCAAACCTTCGGAGTTAACTTCTGAAGAATTTACATATTTATTTTTTGAATAGTTCATCATATTTTGAGTAAGTTCAATAAAAATAGTAAAGATATTATTGGAAACCCCTAGACTTAGGTTATTTTTTTCTGCTTCTTTTTCTAAGGCTTCTGTCATGGCTGAGATTAGGGCTTGGGTTAGAAAGCCTCCATAAGTTAAAAACACAATTCCATCATCTTCTACCAATTCTTGTATTAAGCTTGTATTCATATTTAGCCTTTTAGTTCATTGATTGTTTGTTCTAATAACTCTTTTGTAAATGGTTTTCTAATAACTTTTTTTATACCTATATTAAAAGCATTTAATATCTCTTTTTTGTCATTACTTGATGTAATTAGTATAATATCTACATTTGGATCTATTTCTAAAATCATTTTTGAGGCTTCATTTCCTTTTAAATTAGGCATCTCCAAATCAATAATAACTACAGTTGGGTTTAGCTCTTTAAATTTTTCTACCGCATCAAGTCCATTAGTTGCTTCACCAACAACTGCGTAGTTAAGTTCATCTAAAATAGTTAAAACTCTTTTTCTAGCAACTTTAGAATCATCAGCGATAAGAAACTTCATTTTTAAACCTTTATTAAATAATATAAAAAAATAACATAAATATATCTTTATTAATTACTATAATTGTATATAATATGTAATATGTAAACTATGTTGTGATATTATAGTTAATAAATTATAAAGGTTAATTGTGAGATATCTATTCTTACTTCTATTATCATCTTTTTATTTACTAGCACAACCTTTAGAAATTGTATATGAACAAAGAATACCTTATGTGGAAAAAACTCAAAACTCTATAAGTGGACTTGTAGCAACACCTGCAATAAAAGCATTAAATAAAGCAAAAATAGATTATATTTTAAAAGAAAAACCCTCTAAACGTCACCTTTATGAGATAGAAGCAAATACAAAAAGAATATGTGCCTTAGGTTGGTTTAAAAATAAACATAGAGAAAAATTTGCTAAATATACATTATCTTTGTATCAAGATAACCCTTTGGGAATAATAGCTAAGAGTGACAGAAAAAGTGAATTTTTAGGTATTGATATTGATACTTTATTAAAAAAACCAATAAGTATTCTTACAAAGGAATCTTACTCTTATGGAGAGTTTTTAGATAAAAAGTTAAAACTATATAAGGTAAGAACAAATAGTGTATATATAGATAATGAAAAAATGGTAACTCTAATAAAAAATAATAGAGCTGACTTTATGTTTATATCTCCAGAGGAAGCCAAGTTATTACTAAAAGATTTAGCTTTTAAAGATATTTCATTTTATAAAATCAAAGGGATTCCTAAAGGAAATAAAAGATACTTAATCTGTTCAAAAAAGGTATCTGATTTGATTATTAAACAAATTAATGAGTCATTGGAAGAGTGATGTTACGGCTATTTTTAATTTTCATCTGTCTTTTCAATTTTGCTTTTAGTATTACAAAAGGGCAGTTAGAAAGTCTTTCAAGTATGTTAGCAAATCCCCTTTTTGAATTAAATGAACTTGAGTTAAAAAATATTTCAAAAGATTTTATAGAAAAGAATGAAAATATAAATTATCTAGTGATATACGATACTTTAGTAAACAAAAAACTACTCTCTTATTATAAAGATAAAAACAACCATCTAATTGAAAAAAAATTTGATGAAAAAACTTTTACAAAACAGTGCGAAAAAGTTACTACAAAGGTAATATATAACAAAGAACAAATAGGTTCACTAATCATATGTTTTAAAGATAAAGCAAAAATATTAAATTTGAGTAAAAAAGAAAAAGAGTGGTTAAAAAACAATCCTCTCATAAAAGTACACAATGAGTATGATTGGGCACCATTTAACTACAATAAAAATGGAGTACCAAAAGGATACTCTGTAGATTATATAAAACTTCTTGCAAAGCTTGTAGGTTTTAAAGTCAAGTTTGTAACTGGAACTTGGAATGAATCTTTACAAAGAGTTTATGATAAAAAAATCGATGTAATTATGAATATTGCAAAAACAAAAGAAAGGGAAAAACATCTTTTATATGTAGACATTTTTGCTAAAAATGTTACTTCAATATTAACAACTAGCAATAGAGAGGATATCTCAGATATAAAATCCTTGTTTGGGAAAAAAGTATCTGTTGTAAAAGGTTTTGTTTATGAGAGCCTTTTAGCAGAAAAATATCCAGAAATAAAGGTTATAACATATAAAAATACTTTGGATAGTATAAAAGCTATAGTTTATGGGGAAGTTGATGCAACTTTGGGGAAAACTGCTATCTTAAGCTATCTTATGGATGAAAATGTAATAAAAGGTTTGAAATACACTTCTGATGTAAAAGCAGATGACCCTGAGATGGAAAATCTATATATTGCAGTTAGAAATGACGCTCCAATTTTGCAATCTATACTAAAAAAAGCTATGAAAAAAGTTTCAATTGAAGATCTCGATAAAATAAAATTAAAATGGTTTAGTGAAAGAAGAAAAATTAGATTTACTAAAGAGGAGTATAATTGGCTTGATAAAAGAATAGTTGTAAAGTATAGTGAGATAAATTGGCGTCCACTTTCAATTATTGAAAATAATACAATGACTGGTATTATGGGAGATTATTTAAATATAGTATCAGAATCAACAGGTATTAAATTTAAATTTGTTCCCTCACACTCTTGGTCTGAGGTTCTTGAAAAATTTAAAAGAGGTGAAATAGATTTAGTACCAGGAATTGGAAATACAAAAGAGGAAACTTCCCTAGGTTTGGTTTCCAAAGAGTATGCAAGTTTCCCTATGGTGATTGTTACAAATGAGAAGATGGACTATGTTTCTTTAATGGAAGATATAAAAGATAAAGTTTTTTCTATTCCAAAACATTATACAAGTTATAACTATATAAAACAGTTTTATCCTAATGTTAAAATTATTGAAACTGATAATATTTTTGAAGCTTTATTAAATGTATCAAATGGCAAAGCAGATGTTTTTATAGGACATATGGCTCCGGCAATATATTATATGACTAGAATAGGTAAAGATAATCTCAAAATTGCAGGAGATACAGGCAATGATTTCAAACACCATTTTCTAATAAATAAAAATCTTGATAAATTATATTCTATTGTAAATAAAGTGATTGATACTATTACAGAAAAAGAGCGTGAAAAGATTTATAATGACTGGGTACAGATAAAAGTTGAACAAAATACTGGTTTCTCTATCAAAAAGATCTTATCATATGTATTACCCATATTTTTTGTGGTACTTATAATTATTTTTATAATTGTTTATTGGAATAAAAAATTAAGAAGTTTAGTAAATAAAAAAACTTTTGATATAAATAAACAAAAAGAGCAATTACAAAAACTAGTTGATTCTTTTGATAGAAATGTAATCTTTGTTCAAACAGACTTAAAAGGTATAACAACTCACCCTAGTGAATCTTTTTGTAATATTTCAGGATATACAAAAAAAGAGTTAGTGGGGAAACCTATTAGTATTGTAAAAAGTTCTGATACTTCAAAGAGTACTTTTACACAATTGTGGGATTCATTAAATAAAAATAAAAAATGGGAAGGGGAGATTAAAAATAGAAGTAAAGATGGCAAATATTATTGGTTATATTCAAAAATTGAAGCAGAATATAATACCCACAATGAAATAATTGGCTATAAATCTATAAGTCAAGATATTACAAATAGAAAAATTGTAGAGGATTTAAGTAAAAACTTAGAGCTAAAAGTTCAAGAGAGAACTTTTGAATTATTAGAACAAAAAAGTTTTGTTCAAACACTATTGGATTCCCAAGAGCAGATTGTAATAACAACAGATGGGAAAAATATAAGAAGTGCAAATAAAAAATTTTTAGAGTTTTTTAATATAAAAGATCTTCAAGAATATAAAAAAGAGTATAAATGTATTAGTGATAGATTTAAAAATGATGATACAAATACATATCTACAAAAATATATAAAAGATAAAAAATGGATAGATTATATTATAGAAAATAAAAGTAACTACCATAAAGTTATGATAAATAAAGATGGAGAGGATAAAATTTTTAGTGTTACAGCAGCTTCTTTATCTATAGGAGATGGAGATATTAAATCTGCAGTTTTTACAGATATTACTGAACTTGAATTTATAAGAAAAAATATTGAAACAATTTTATCTAATATCATGCTTCCTGTACTTATAACATCACAAAAAGATAGAACTATTCTTTATGCTAATGAATATGCTTCAATACAATATGAAATACCTGTATCTGAGTTAATAGGAAAATCTATAGAGACTGTGTATACAACTTTGAATCAAAAGGATGAAATTCTTTTACAGATGAAAAAGCAAGGTTATGTTGAAAACTTAGAACAAAGATTTAGAACCAATAGTGGAAAAGAGTTTATAGCATTACTTTCTGTTAAACCAATCTCTTATAATGATGAAGATGCATTTATTGGCATGGTTGTTGATATTACTAGACAAAAAGATATTGAAGAGGAACTAAGACTAGTACATAAACATACAAAAGATAGTATAGAGTATGCTTCTTTAATTCAATATGCTTTAATACCTTCAAATGAGATACTAAAAGAGTATTTTAGTGATTATTTAACAATCTGGGAACCAAAAGATATTGTAGGGGGTGATATCTATTTGTTTGAAGAGTTAAGGGAAGGTGAATGTCTTCTTATGGTTATAGATTGTACTGGTCATGGAGTTCCTGGTGCCTTTGTTACAATGCTTGTAAAAGCCATTGAGAGACAAATTAATGCAAATATTAAAAATAAAGAGGAGGTGGTAAGTCCTTCAAAAGTATTATCTATATTTAATAGAAGTATGAAACACCTTTTAAAACAAGATGATGAAACCTCTATGTCCAATGCTGGTTTTGATGGGGCAGTTCTTTATTATAATAAAAAAGATAGTATTATTAAGTTTGCAGGAGCGCAGGTTCCTTTGTTTTATGAACATAATGGAGAATTTAAAACAATAAAAGGTAGCCGTCATTCTATTGGATATAAAAAAAGTAATAGAGATTATGAGTTTAAAGAACATACCTTAAAAGTGCAAGAGGGGATGCAGTTTTATATCACTACTGATGGCTATTTAGATCAAAATGGTGGTAAAAAAGGGTTCCCTTTTGGAAAAAGAAGATTTCTTGAACTGATGAAAAAGAATTACCAATTGCCATTTGCTGATCAACAAGAGATTCTATTGTATGAGATGATGGACTACCAAGGTTCTTATGAAAGAAATGATGATATTACTATTGTAGGGTTTAAAATATGAAAAATCAAGACAATTCGCATTATATAGGAAAGTTTTTAGAAAAGGATTATAATCAATTTAGAGATGGCTTACTAGAATTATTAGATGATTATAAAAGAAAAAGTCAAAGATTAGATAAGATAATTAAACAAAGTGATAAGATGCAACTTCAACTGCTAAAAGCCAATGAGCAGTTAGACGAGTATAAAAATAATCTAGAAAAAAAAGTTGATGAAGAGATAAAAAAAAGAAAAGAAAAAGAGTTAATGCTTTTAGCTCAATCGAGATTTGCGGCTATGGGAGAGATGATTGACTCCATAGCTCATCAATGGTCTCAACCCCTTGGTATAATAAACATGCACCTAAGTTCATTGGAGTTTGATTTTGAAAATGGAAAAGTTGACAAACAATATATAGAAGATTTTCAAAAAAAATTAGAGAATGTAACAAAACATATGAATACTACGCTAATTGAATTTAGAACTTTTTTTAGAACTAACAAAGAGCAAAAAGAGTTTAGTATTAAAAATATGATTGACAAGGTACTACTTTTTATAAAAGATGAATTTATAAAAGAGAAAATTACTATTAAAATTGATATTCCAAATGATTTTATGATTGATGCCATAGAAAATGAGTTTAAACATATTCTTTTAAATATAATAAACAACTCAAAAGATGCTTTTAATAGAAATAATATTAGTAATAGAGTTATTAATATAAAAGCTTATGAAGAAAAAAAAGAACAAATTGTTGAAATAAGTGATAATGCAGGAGGGATTGATGAGGAACTTCTAGATGATATATTTAAAGCCAATGTATCAATAAAAGATTCAAATGAATCAGGAATAGGTTTATATATGAGTTCATTAATAGCACAAAAAAATCATATAGTAATAGGTGCAGAAAATATAAAAGATGGAGCAAAATTTATTATAAGAAAATAGATGAATAATATTTTTGAAGTATTTCTACTTCAAAAATATTGAGTTATATTCATTCTGGTCAAACCCTATCGTAAACTTTTCTTCCCCATTTAGTCCATGCTCTATAATTGGTCTTTTTAATAATAAGTTTTCTTTTGATAAAAGCTCAATTACTTTTTTGTCACTAAGTTTTTTATTTTTTATATCTAACTCTTTATACTTTTTACTTCTTGTATTTATCATTGAAAAAGGTGATATAAAGTTTTTCCAATACTCTACTTTAGAACTATCTATTGAATTTTTATTTATATCAATAAACTCATAGTTAATACTGTTTTTATCAAAAAACTCCTTGGCTTTTTTTACACTTGCACAATTTTTTATTCCATAAACTCTCATAAAAGTCTCCTTTATTAGATAATATTAATACTATATTTTAAATCATACTTACCACTGAACTTACCTATAAAACCAAAGGCTAAACCTTGGGTTGTATAATCCACTCCCTCTTCACTTTGACTTACACTTTTAACTTTTGATATATATATTTGCATACATTGGTCAAATTGAAACTCTATTGTTTTATCTAAACTCCTATCCATGATAGTTAATCTTGAGTTTTCTAAAATTAAATCCTCTTCAATATCATGTCCATTTATATTTAAAGCTTTATAATCTTCAAAATGTAAGTTCCATTCCAATAAATATTTTTGTAGGCTTTCATCTTGTGTTTGTAAAGAAACAACTGCATCAATTTGGTTACCATTAAATTCATAAGATTTTTCTAAAGTGGTATCATATTTTCTATCTTTGTATATTCCACCTTCTCTTTTTAAAACAAGTTTATTATTTGTTGATTCTACTAGTTCAAATTCTTGATTTGCAAAATCCCCATACTCTTGAAAGCCACAAGTTTTAAAGGCATCTATACTTAAACTATTATCACAAATATGATCTATTGCTGATTTTTTAGAATACCAATCAACATAAAGTTCTATATCCTCATCTGTACTAAGGACACTATTATGTATGGTTTCTATGGTCTCATCTTCTTGCTCTTTTATCTCATCTGTTGTTTCAGTCATCTTTACAATTTTATCATGATATGTTTCATGATATCTTGTTAAAGTATTTTGAAGGTTAAAACAACAATCCCTTAAGTCTAACTCCACTATTTGAGCACCTTTTCTTGTGTCTATAATAGTTATCAACTCTTTTGTATAGTATTTATATTCGAAATAAGTATCAAAATTAATATCCTTTTTTTGGTAACCACTTTCTTGGGAAAGAATATTTTCACAATTTATTATATACTTAAAAGCATTATCTCTTAAATTTGGAAGGTAAATACCACCAAATACCCCATGCCATAAAACATCATTGCATTGGGTTTTATACAAAGACTCCTTAAAAGCGATATTTTGATTTTCCATTTTTGATAGCTCTAAAGATCGTTTATGTATCCAATTGCTTTCATCATATTTCAAAAAAAAGTTTTTCCAGATTCCCCCACGAATCAAGTGTTCATGTTGCATATTTTTTTCAACTAGTTCATGATACTCTTTTGAAATACTTGGAAGTGCAGACCATTCCCCCATCTCATGATAAGAAACAGTTGGAAGATAAGATAATCCCAAAGCTTTATTTTTATTGTAATATTCACTAAAAGTTGAAACCTCAATAGATTCATCATCAATACACTTTTGAAAAAAATTCTTTAGCCACTCTTTTTCATAAACTTTTTCATATGTTTTAGGCCATACTCCAAATTTTTCCCCATCATCAAAAATTATTGCAGCATTTTTACCATCTTCATTGGCAAAACTATTTAGTTTTTCCATAGTTTCATTAATAGGTGCAAAGGGGATAATATATCGTAAATCTTTATTTATAGGAAATAGTGCCAAGTTATTATTACTATTTTCAGTTATAAAATAACCTTTTAGACTATTTTTATCAAATCCTGCTGCTATTAGGTGATAATCATCAACAATTACATAATCAATATTACAATGATTTAAATCATCAATAATAGAATCATCCCAAATTCTCTCCGTAAGCCATAATCCTCTTGGTTTTTGATTAAAATTCTTTTGAATAAAACTTGAAAGTTTGTTTATCTGTTCAACTCTACTTTTACTTGGAATTGAAGCAAGTATTGGTTCATAGTATCCCCCTGTGAAAAACTCAATTTGAGGCGAAAGTTCTTTAATTAAATTAAATAGTTCAGTATCATTTTTTTCAATAAACTCAAAAAGCCAACCACTAAAGTGAACTGAACATTTAAACTTAGGATAAAGTTTTAGTATATTAAAAAAAGGTTTATATGATTTTTCAATTATTTCATATACTACTCTATCGAAGTTATCAATTGGTTGATGACAATGAATCCCGAAAAGAAGGCTGGTCTTCATAAAAAAATCCTTTTTTGAAAATTATATCATGTATTATATAACTTATTTGAAAATCCTGATATAATAATCTTATATATTTACAAATTGATTACAATATTTTTGAAATTAAAATGTAACTAAATCATTTTAATATATATAAAATAAAACATTAAAGAAGGAATTTATATGTCTCTAAAAGTAGCTATAAATGGAACAGGAAGAATTGGTCTAATTGCAGCAAAAATTATTGCTCTTAGAAATGATATTGAACTAGTAGCAATGAACACAACTTGTGACTTGGATATGTTAATTTATCTATTAAGATATGATACAGTTCATATGGGTGTTGATGCAGAGATTATTGATGAAAATACCATTAGCATAAATGGATGTGATGTAAAAATCTTTAGTGATAGAGATCCAAAAAATATCGATTTTGGTTCAACAGGTGCAACTGTAGTTATTGAGTGTACTGGAGCATTTTTAACTACGGAAAAATGTCAAGCTTATTTAAAAGGTGGTATTGAAAAAGTTGTTATGAGTGCCCCTGCAAAAGATGATACTCCAACCTTTGTTCTTAATATCAATACAGATGAATATAAGGGTGAATCTATTATTTCAAATGCAAGTTGTACAACAAATTGTTTAGCTCCTATTTGTAAAGTATTAGATGATAAGTTTGGAATTGAAAATGGACTTATGACTACAATCCATTCATATACAAATGATCAAAATATTTTAGATGTAAAACATGCAAAAGATAAAAGAAGAGCAAGAGCTGCTGCTATGAATATGATACCAACTACAACTGGTGCTGCAAAAGCGATTGCACTTGTGCTTCCACACCTAAAAGGTAAGCTTAATGGATATGCTATGAGAGTTCCAACTGCTGATGTTTCAGTTGTAGACTTAACAGTAAACCTAAAACAAAAAGTTACAAAAGAGGATGTTAATCTTGCTATGAAACTAGCTAGTGAATCGGAATTTGATGGACTTATTGAGATCGATGAAGATAAAAGAGTATCAAGTGATTTTATAGGAAGTGCATATTCAGCTACTTTTGTACCAGATATGACTTCTGTTGTTGATGACACAACAGTAAAAGTTCTAGCTTGGTATGACAATGAGTGGGGATATACTAGTAGACTTGTTGATATGACAGTTTTTGTTGGTGAATATTAAAAAAGGTTTTAGTTTATGGCTATAGCAATAATGACCTCTGGTGGAGATTGTGCAGGGATGAACCCTGCCATAAAGCAGTTTGTTGATTACTGCTTTCATAAAGGTATTAAACCATATTTAATTTATGATGGATTAGAAGGTCTTATAGATGATTTGATAAGTCCCGCAACATATGATGATGTTGCAGGGATTATGCATGAAGGTGGAACTATGATCCGTTCATCTAGGTCAAAAAGATTTTTTGAGTATGAGTATAGAAAGCAAGCCTTTGAAAATCTAAAGAAACATAATATAAATAAGATAGTTATATTAGGTGGAGATGGTTCATTTAGAGCATTAAATCAGTTCCATAAAGATTTTGGAGTTAACTTTGTAGGGGTTCCTGCAACTATTGACAATGATATATTTGGAACAGATTATTGTTTAGGTGTTGATACAGCTTTAAACATTATAAGACAGGCAACAGATGCTGTTAGGGATACTTCATCATCATTTAAAAGAGCTTGTGTAATAGAAACAATGGGAAGAGACTGCGGTTATTTAGCTTTGGTTTCAGCAATCACCTGTGGGGCAGAGGTTTGCATTATTCCTGAGCTTGATTATGATTTAGATGTTATTGGAAAAAGATTAAAAAAAGAGCTAGAAAATGGTAGAAAGTATATTGTATGTGTGGTAGCTGAAGGCTGCAATCATGATAAATGTACAAATACAAATCAACTTGTTAGCTGGCTTGAACATGATATAGGGATAGAAACAAGGGCAACTATTTTGGGACATGTTCAAAGGGGAGGAAACCCAACTGTATTTGATAGACTTATGGCATCAAGATTTGTAACTTATGCCGTGGATAAACTTGCAGAAGATGATACTTGTACTAGTGTTATTGTTTATAAAAATAGTACCTTTGACTTTGTAACAATTGAGTATGTAAACTCACAAAAATATACAATAGAAAATGAGTTATTAGATTTAGCAAAAAGATTAATTAACTAATAAACCTACAAAAAGGGAGAAGATGAAAGCAATTGTTTTAGCTGGTGGATTTGGAACAAGAATACAACCATTAACAAACTCAATACCTAAGCCTATGTTGCCTATTTTAAATAGACCAATGATGGAGCATATTATTTTAAAATTGAGGGATGAACTAAAAATCACTGAGATTGCAGTGCTTTTATACTTTAAGCCTGATATTATAAAAGATTATTTTAAAGATGGTTCAGACCTTGGAGTGAAAATTTCATATTTTCAACCAGATGATGATTATGGAACTGCTGGAGCTGTTGCTTTTGCAAGGGAATTTTTAAATGATACTTTTATAATAGTAAGTGGAGATTTAGTTACTAATTTCAATTTAACTGAGATTAAAAAGTTTCATGAGAAGAAAAAATCAAAACTAACTATCACTTTAACTCCTGTGGAAAACCCTTTACAATTTGGGGTTGTTATTGCAAATGAGGATGATAGAATCGAAAGATTTTTAGAAAAACCAAGTTGGGGAGAGGTTTTTAGTGATACCATAAATACAGGTATATATATAATAGAACCAGAAATCTTAGAATATATCCCATATAAAAAGAATTTTGATTTTGCAAAAGATTTATTTCCAAAACTAATGAGTGAAGATATTGCCCTATGGGGATGCCCACTAAAAGGTTATTGGAGAGATGTTGGAAACCCTGAAAGTTATAGAGATGTATATAAAGATATTTTCAATAAAGAGATAATTTTAAATATAAAAGGGAAAGAGACAAAAGTTGATAATGGAGTGATTTTCCATGAAGGTAAATTAAATCTTCCAGAAAAGATAAGAGTAACAGGTACTGTTGTTTTAGGTGAAAATGTTTCAATTGCTGAAGGGGTAACCTTAAAAGATTGTTCTATTGGAAATAATGTAAAAGTAAAAAAACATAGTGAAATAACGGATACTGTAATTTGGAATGATGTATCAATTGGTACTAGAACAAAGATAAATAATAGTGTGATTTGTAATAACAACATTATAAGAGATGAAGTTAAAGCCTCTTTTGGAGTTATTATCGCAGAAGAGTGTGAGATAAACAAAAAAGTATCATTTGAAAAAGATATTGTGATTTGGCCAGATAAGATTGTAGAAGAATCTTCTGTTGTTAGTACAAATATTGTTTGGGGAAATAAATACAAATCTTCGATTTTTGAAGATGGAGCAGTTATTGGAAGAACAAATATAGAACTATCTTGCCAAATGAGTACAAAACTAGCCGAAGCTTTTGGGTCTATTTTACCAGTTGGAAGTAATATTTATATCTCAAGGGATTATCACAAATCTACTTTTATGTTAAAAAGAGCTTTTTTAAGTGGTATATTATCAACAGGGGTTAATGTAATCGATCCGGGAAATGTACCTTCAAATGTAATGAGACATGAACTTAGTAGAGATGATAATGTTGCAGCAGGAGTTCACTTTAGACAATCTATTTTTGAACCAACTCAAACAGAGATAATCTTTTATACAAGTGAAGGGTTGATAATAGATACTAAAGTATCCCAATCTATAGAAAGAATCTTTTTTAGAGAAAACTTTAGAAGAGTAAAATATACAGAGATTGGAGATCTTCATGATGATTTAGAGATGAAAGATAAGTATATAGAACAAATTCTTAGCTCTTTTGATAAAAAACCATTTATCAATTGTGATATAAAGGTCGCAATTGATATTATGAATGGTTCAACCTCTGAAATATATCCTGTTATTATAAATAAATTAGCAGTTGATAATATCATTTTAAATGCTCATCAAAGTGAACATATAAAACCAAATGATATAGTCAAAACTCAACAAGATATGAAAAATATTGTAAGATGTATGAATCTTAATTGTGGATTTTTGATTTATCCAAATGGACATAAACTTCAAGTTATTGATGATGAGGGTGAGTTGATTTATGATTATAAATTACTTTTAGTTGTTTTATGGCTTTTAGATAATACAACAGACAAAAAGTTAAAAGTTCTACTTCCTGCTTGGTCTCCTGATTATATAGAGTATAAAAATATTGAGGTTACAAGGGCAAAACTCGATAACTTTAAATCGGAACAATTAAAAGAGTATGATTTGATAGCTGATAGTGATGGACATTTTGCTTTTAGTGAATTTGGATTAAATAGAGATTCTATTTTTGCAAGTTTCAAGATTTTGGAACTTATTAAAAAATCTGATAAAAATCTTTCAAAAATCATCTCAAAGATTCCAGAATTTTGTTATAAAGGTGAAAACATACCTTGTCCTAGTGCACTAAAAGGGAAAATGATGAGGAAGTTTTTAGAAGATGGTAAAAACTATAAAACATCTTCAGTAGATGGAGTTAAAATAATTTTCAGTGATGATGAGTGGGTATTGATGGTTCCTGATCAGTATAATGAATTTTTAAATCTTTATGTTCAAGCAGAAGATGAAAAAAAAGCTGGAAAGATTTTTTATAGATATCAAGATAAAATAGAAAAGTGGATAAGTGAGTAAAAAATTATATCTGTCATTTTTATGGCATATGCACCAACCATACTATAAGGATAATCTTTCAAATACTACTTTAATGCCTTGGGTATTTTTGCATGCAATAAAAGATTATTATGATATGCCTTGGTATTTGGAAAAATTTCCAAATATAAAGGCTACATTTAACTTAGTTCCCTCTTTAATGTTACAAATTGATGAATATATTGATAGAAAAGCAAACGATAAACTTATAAATATAATAAAAAAAGATGTGGGAAGTCTAAAGATTGAAGAGCTTCAGTTTTTAGAAGAGTTTTTATTTTTATCAAATGAAAAAAATATGATAAAACCCCTTAATAGGTATCATGAACTATTATTGAAATATAAGTCAAACTCAAACTCTTTAGACCAATTTAGCTATCAAGAATTAAATGAATTGCAAGTTTTGTTTTTGCTTAGTTGGTGTGGAAACTATTTAAGGGAAAACTCATATCTAATCAAAAGTTTAATCACCCAAGGGTCTAATTATTCCCATGAACAAAAGATAGAACTCTTAGATGAACTATATGATTTTTTATCAAAAATAGTTCCTTATTATAAAAAGTTAGCCCAAACAAATCAAATAGCTATCTCAACAACACCTTTTTATCATCCTATTTTACCTTTATTGCTTGATAGAAACAGTGCAAAAGAGGCTAAAAGTGGCGTTGTATTGCCAAATAGTTTTGAGAACTATGAAGAGTATGCAAAACTACAAGTTAGTAAGGCAGTAGATTTTTTTAAAGAAAAGTTTGATTATGCCCCAGTTGGTTTTTGGCCATCAGAGGGGAGTGTTAGTATGAAAACCTTAGAACTATTGCAATCAAATAATATAAAATGGGTAGCAACTGATGAGGAGATTTTATTTAAATCTATAAATACTCACAATAAAGAGGATTTATACAAACCCTATTTTTTAAAGGGTGAAAGACAAGATATAAACCTTTTTTTTAGGGATAAATATCTTAGTGATTTAATAGGGTTTGAATATAGTAAAAAAGAATCTTTACAGGCTGCTCAGGATTTTATTTCTCATCTTAAAAATATCTATCTAAATGCAAATGATTCTACTTTGGTATCGGTTATTTTAGATGGTGAAAACGCTTGGGAGTTTTACCCAAACAATGCACAAGATTTCTTTGAAAATCTATATAGACTTATAAATGAACAAGAGTGGTGTGAAACAGTTTTATTTGATGAGGTTTCAAAGTTGCCAATACAACAAGTTGAATTACCAAAACTAGCAACAGGTAGTTGGATAAATGGGAATTTTGATATTTGGATAGGTTCAAGTGAAAAAAACAAAGCTTGGGAACTTCTTGATTTAACAAAACAAAATTTTGAAGAGTTAAAAGATCAACTTGATGAAAGTGTTATAAAGAAAGTTGAACGAGAGTTTTTAATAGCTTTAGGAAGTGATTGGTTTTGGTGGTATGGAGATGATCATTTTACGGAATTAAATCATCAATTTGATGAACAGTTTAGAGCTCATTTAAAAAATATTTATAAACTTCTTGACTTGGAGATACCATCAGAGATTTTTATGCCAATAGTAAAAAAAGTTAAAAAAGATAGTGGACATATAAAACCAACTGATTTTATTACTCCTTTTGTTGATGGAAATATGAGTAACTTTTTTGAGTGGTTAAATAGTGGTTTTATTGATATTAAAAAAGAGTTTAGTACAATGGATTCCTCTTCCTCTTTAGTGGAAGCATTATATTATGGAAAAGACAAATTAGGAAATCTTTATTTATATTTTAAAGCAGATAAACTAAATACAATAAAACAAAAGCTAGTCTTAAAATTGCAATTAAATAATCAAGAGTTTAGTATAGATATTAAAAAAGGTAAAGATTTAATAGTTTTAAATAATATAGAGTTTGATATAGCATATGATAAAGCTGTTGAGATAAAGCTGTATGATATAAAGGATGAAAAGATAAATTTCATGTTTGAACTTTTAGTTGATGATAAAAGAGTACAACAGTTTCCTTTATATGATGATATTGTTTTGGATTTTGAAGATTTTAATTTAAGAAGTTGGTATATATGATTAGGAGAAATTTTGTCAGAATTTAGATATTGTAAACTAAAAAGAGAGTGGACACTTTTTGCTCCTGAGAGGTTAAAACGACCTAATAATCTCCACAATAAAAAAGAACCAAAACCTAAAGAGATTATAGATAATGAGTGTCCTTTTGATTTAGGAAAAGAGCAATTTACACCAAATGAAATAACAAGAATTACGCAAAATAATGTTTGGCAATGTAGGGTGGTTCCAAATCTTTATAATGCTTTATCAATAGATGTTCCTTTAACTTCAAAAAGGGATAGTTTTTTTGAAAAACAAAATGGTTTTGGAGCCCATGAGATTGTAATAGAAACTCCAATTCATGATAAACAAATTTGGGATTATAGTTTTAATGATCTAGTTAACTATTTTACAATTATACAAAATAGAGTTTGTGCACTTAAAAATGATAATAGATTAGAGTATATCTCTGTATTTAAAAATCATGGTGAACATGCAGGTGCTTCAATGACCCACTCCCATAGTCAAATAATTGCTATGCCTTTTTTACCTAAAAAAACAAAAGAGGAAATAGAGTATAAAAAAGAGTATTTTAATAAACACAAAAGAGCATTATTTGATGATTTGGTATATGAAGAGTTAGCTTATAAAAAGAATATTATTACGCAAAATCAAGAGTTTATTTTGTATTGCCCTTATGCCTCTTCTTTTGCTTTTGAAGTTAAGATTGTTGCTAAAAAAAGATTGTCATCTTTATATGAATTCAATAAAAGTGATATCTCCTCTTTAAGTGATATTATAAAAGAGTTTTTTTCAAAATTTTATAGCGCCTTAGGTGAAATCCCTTTTAATATGATTATTAATAATGCACCTTATAAAGGGTATGATGAACATACAAAAGATTACTTTAGATTTAATATTGAGTTAAAACCAAGAATCTATAAACAAGCTGGTTTTGAATTGGGCAGTGATATGGCTATAAATGTAGTTATGCCAGAAACAGCTGCAACAATATACAAGGAGAGTTAATGGCAATTTTATTTGCATCAAGTGAGATTTTTCCTTATGCCAAAAGTGGAGGCTTAGCGGATGTTGCATATGCTCTTCCTGAAGCATTAAGAGAAGATACAAAAGTATATACAATAATGCCCCTTTATAACCAAATAGACAGGGATAAATTCAATATAGTATATAGTGGTTTAACTTTTGAGTATTGGTTGTGTGGAGTTAGGCATCAGTTTGATATTTTTCATAAAAAAGATAATCCAGATGATTTATTTGTATATAATCCAATTTTATGTGATAGATTAGGTTTATATAATGATGATTTTGGAGACTTTGGAGACAATGGCTTAAGGTTTGGACTCTTTTCATACGCTGCATTAGAGGTTATGATTAGACAAAAGCTAGATATTGAAGCTATACATATAAATGACTGGCAAAGCTCATTGATAGCTTTATTGGCTAAAACTAGATACAAACTAAAGCAAAAGATTATATTAACAATACATAATTTAGCATACCAAGGTATTTTTGATAAAAAGCTAATGGGTGAGCTTGAGATAGATTGGGTTGAGTGTTTTAAACCACAAGCTTTAGAGTACTTTGATAAGGTAAATCTACTAAAAGCAGGAATATTTTACAGTGATAAGGTAACTACTGTTAGCAAATCTTATGCTAATGAGATTCAAACACCTATTTTTGGGAGTGGTTTAGATGAAACTTTAAGAACAAATAGTTTTAAACTCCAAGGGATAGTAAATGGTATAAGTAATGAGGTTTTTAATCCTAAAACCGATAAAAATATTGCTAAAAACTTTGACAAAGATAGTTATAAATTAAAAAAAGAGAATAAAAAACTTTTACTTAAAGAATTAAATCTAAATGATGAAGATCGTGCACTTTTTGTATTTATTGGAAGATTTACATCACAAAAAGGGATTGATTTATTATTTGAAGCAATAGAGCTTTTTAGAACCTACGAAGCAAACTTTGTTTTTTTAGGAAATGGGGAAGAGTTTTATAATAAAGCTTTTAGTAAATTGATTGGCAAATATGAAAATATACATATAAAAGTTGGTTATGATGAAGCTTTATCAAGAAGACTTTATGCAAGTTCTGATTTCCTTTTAATGCCTTCTATTTTTGAACCTTGTGGTTTAAATCAAATGATTTGTATGAGATATGGTTCTTTGCCAATTGTTGCAAAAACTGGTGGTTTGAAAGATACGGTTATAGATTTTACAGATACAAAAGATATGAACACTAATCTAGGTATTGGTATAACTTTTGATGAACACAATATTTTTTGGTTTAATCATGCCCTAACAAAGGCTTTTTCTTTATATGGAAATAAATCTAAATTTGAAAAAATCTCTAAACATAATATGGGAGTTGATAACTCTTGGAAAAATTCGGCAAATGAATATAAAAAACTTTATAAAAGGGAAAATTAATGGGTAGCTTACATACTTATGAAATTGATGAAAAATATACAAAATCTGTTGCTTACTTTTCTATGGAGTTTGCAATTCACCAAGCGCTTAAAATATATTCAGGGGGATTGGGATTTTTAGCTGGCTCTCATATGAGAAGTGCCTTTGATTTG
Source organism: Halarcobacter azotofixans (SeqCode) (assembly GCA_048571215.1). Classification (GTDB taxonomy): domain Bacteria; phylum Campylobacterota; class Campylobacteria; order Campylobacterales; family Arcobacteraceae; genus Halarcobacter; species Halarcobacter azotofixans. The sequence goes on along the minus strand of CP182352.1, from coordinate 2,874,969 downwards.
AAACAAAACCTTGTTGGTATTGGAATTTTATGGAGTTATGGTTATTATGACCAAGAAAGAGAAGAGAATAGATATTTAAAGGTTGCATTTAGAAGAAAAAGATACTATTTTTTAGAAGATTTGAATATTAGTGTAACTGTTGATATAAATGGTAAACCAGTAGTAGTGAAAGCATACTTGGTTCCTTGTAATCTTTTTTCAACTGCACCATTAATTTTATTGTCAACAGATGTGGATGAAAATGATTATCTATCAAGAACAATTACCCATAAACTTTATGATTCAAATAGTGAAACAAGAATTGCTCAGGAGATTGTTTTAGGTATTGGTGGAACAAAAATACTTGAAGCCTTAAATCATCAAACTGAAATCTTTCATATGAATGAAGGTCATTCTTTACCTATGGCTTTTGAATTATATAAAAAATATCAAAATAAAGATGAGATTAAAAAAAGAGTTGTTTTTACAACCCATACTCCTGAAGCTGCAGGAAATGAAGAACACAATATCAATATGTTACACAAAATGGGATTTTTTGCAGGTTTGAGCCTTGATGAGGTAAAAAGCATAATGGGGAGTCAAAGTGAAAGTTTTAGTTTAACAGTGGGGGCTTTAAAACTATCAAAAATTGCAAATGGTGTATCTAAAATACATGGAGAAGTTGCAAATAAAATGTGGGCAAAGGTAGAAGATAAATGTGAAATAATATCTATAACAAATGCCCAAAATAGAAGATATTGGACAGACAATGGTCTTATTCGTGCTTTAGATGAACATGAAGATTTTCAACTTGATGCAAGAAAAAAACACCTAAAAAGGGAGTTATTTGTAACTGTAGCTAATCAAACAGGTAAAATGATGGATCCAAATATATTAACAATTGTTTGGGCAAGAAGATTTGCAGAATATAAAAGACCTGGCTTATTAAAATATGATTTACAAAGATTTATAGACTTGATTACAAATACAAAATATCCTGTTCAAATAATATGGGCAGGAAAACCTTATCCTTTTGATACCCAAGCTATAAATATTTTCAATGATTTGATTTATATGGCTAGAAATTATAAAAATATAGCAGTACTTATAGGGTATGAACTTGATTTATCAATGAAACTTAAAAAGGGATCTGATATTTGGCTAAATACTCCAAGAGTTACTAGAGAAGCTAGTGGTACAAGTGGTATGAGTGCTGCAATGAATGGAGCAGTAAATCTATCAATAGCTGATGGTTGGCATCCAGAGTTTTGTAAAGAGGGAGTTAATAGTTTTACAATTCCAACCTTAGCCCAAGACTTACCTTTAGAAGAGCAAGATAGACTTGATAGTACAAATATGATGGATTTATTAGAAAATAAAATTATCCCTTTGTATTACAATGATAATAAAGCTTGGTTAGAGATTATGAAAAACTCTATAACTGATGTTATTCCTGCCTTTGATTCAGGTAGAATGGTTCATGAGTATTATTCGCGAATGTACAATAAATAAAGGTTTTTCATGCATACAAATTTAGAGAAAATGCAAGAGGTTAAGAGCTTAAAAGATATTGATGTATATGAAAAAAGAGTCTTGATACGAGTAGATTTTAATGTACCTATGGATTCACATCACAATATAACAGATGATAGTAGAATAAAAGCAGCATTGCCAACTATAAACTATTGTATTGATAATAAAGCAAAAAAAATCGTTCTTGTAAGCCATCTTGGTAGACCCAAAGGGGAGGATAAAGATAGATTTTCTCTAAGATTTATTATAAAAAGATTAAAAAGGGTTTTAGATGAGGAGATTGAACTTATTGAAAACTTTGAAGAGCAAATAGATTATATAAACTCTGAAAAATCAAATAAAATTATCCTTTTAGAAAATATTAGATTTTATGAAGGGGAAACAAAAAATGATCAGCTTTTAGCTGAAAACTTATCAAAACTTTGTGATATTTATGTAAATGATGCTTTTGGTGCAAGCCATAGAAAACATAGTTCAACTTATGGCTTAGCTAATTTTTGTAAGGTAAATGTAGCTGGATTTTTATTAAAAAAGGAGATTGATGCTTTTGCAAAGGCTTTATTTAAGCCATTAAAACCTATAAATTTAGTAATTGGTGGAGCAAAGGTTTCATCAAAAATCACCTTACTTAAAAATATTTTACCAAAGGTTGATAAGATTATAATTGGTGGGGCTATGAGTAATACTTTTTTGAAGGCCTTAGGGCATGATATGAAAGAGTCTTTATACGAAGATGAGTTTTTACTTGAAGCCTTAGCTATTTTAGATGAAGCAAAACAAAAAGGGGTAAAGGTTTATTTGCCTGTGGATTTAGTTATAACTGATAATATAGAACATCCTATTGATGTTAAAATTGTCCCTGTACAAGATATCCTAGAAGGGTTTAAAGCAGTTGATATAGGTCCAGCAAGTGTAAAACTTTTTGAAGAAGCTATAGGATTGTCAAATACAATTATCTGGAATGGACCTATGGGGATATTTGAGATAGATATGTTCTCAAAAGGAACATATAGAATAGCTCATGCTATAGCAGATACTTATGCTTATAGTATTGTTGGTGGTGGAGATACGGCTAATGCTGCAGATAAAGCAGGAGAAAAAGAGAATTTTTCTTTTATTTCAACTGGTGGTGGAGCTAGTTTAGAGTTACTTGAGGGTAAATTTCTACCTGGGGTAGAAAATTTAGATAAAATTGGCAAATAATATTTATATAGATTTTATACAATCTAATATTAGTATAATATGATAGAATATAAATATTTCATAATTAGGATATAAAAATGAATGAAAATGCAAAAAAATTAATAAACGAAAGTCTGGAAATTGAAGATGATTTCTCATCTTCATCTCATATAATAAACTCAATTGCAAGTGATATTATACCTATGCAAAACTCCTATGATATCCCAGTACGGTACAATAAAAATCGTCTTGTAATTCTACTTGTAAACACTACAAGTTACTATATATATTGGGAAGTTGATGATAATACAATAGAGGTTAATAATATAGATTTAAATAAAGATAAACTATATTTTAAGTTATATGATATAAATGGTGAATTGTTAAATACTTTTGAATCATCTTTTGCATTAGGTGAACACTTTATAAAAGAGCAATTTGAGGATTTAGATATCTATGTTAAACTTTATATTCTAAAAGATGATAAGCTTGTTGAATTGCTTACCTCAAATACAATTCATACTTTTTCAACAACTATAAAAATACCTGATGAAGAAGATGAGATTTGGATAAAAAGAACAAAAGGTTGGACAGAGATTATACGATCTTCTATGCAACACTTTACTTTAGGTATGTCATCTGCAAAATATGTTGAAGAGATTGAACAATTAAGAGAGTTTGATGGATATGATAAACAAAATCAAAGCTCATATAACTTACACAAAGGAAATGAAAATGATTAATGGCTATTGGGTACCCGTATTACACTCACATCTACCCTTTGTGAAACATCCAGAATATGACAACTTTTTAGAAGAACATTGGCTTTTTGAAGCTATCACAGAGTGTTATATTCCACTTCTTAGAAGACTTAGACTTCTAGAAGAAGAGGGGATTGATTTTAAACTTACAGTATCTATTACTCCCCCATTAGCAGAGATGTTAGATGATGCCCACCTAATGGAAAAATATAAAAAATATTTAGAAAAACTTATTGAGTTAGGAAATAAAGAGGTTAAAAGAACTGTTGGGGATGAAGAGTTCCATGAACTTGCAATTTTTTATAGGGATATATTTGAACAAAGTGAAGAGTTTTTTAAAGGATTTTTAGAAGAGAATGTTTTAAATGGATATAGATATTTTTATGATAAAGGTTCTTTAGAGGTGATTACTTGTGGTGCCACCCATGGATTTTTACCACTTCTAAGTGTAAATGAGCAAGCTGTTAGAACACAAATAGAAATAGCTGTACAATCTCATAAAAAACATTTTAATAAAGCTCCTAAAGGGATTTGGCTTCCTGAATGTGCATATTATGATGGGCTTGATAAAATCTTAAATGAAAAAGGAGTAAAGTTTTTTATTGTGGATTCTCATGCTTTAACATATGGAAGACCAACAGCTGTAAATGGAGTTTATGCTCCTTGTTATACACCAAATAGTGTTGCAGCATTTGCAAGAGATGCACACTCTTCTAAGCAAGTTTGGAGTTCAAAAGAGGGCTATCCTGGAGATTTTGCTTATAGAGATTTTTATAGAGATATTGGTTATGACTTAGATTTCGAATATATCAGACCTTATATTAATCCAGATGGGATTAGAGTATTTACAGGATTTAAATATCATAAAATTACAGGTGCAAGTGATTATAAGGAAGCTTATAATCCAAAAATTGCAAAAGAGAAAACTATAGGTCATGCGAAAGATTTTATAGCAAAAAGAGAAGAGCAAATTTTTGGATTAAAAAACCTAATGAGCAAGTCTCCTATGATAGTTTCACCTTATGATGCAGAATTGTTTGGTCATTGGTGGTTTGAAGGTCCAGAGTTTTTATATAATATTTTTAAACAGTTAAATGAAAATGAAAATATAAAAGCGATAACCCCAATAGAGTATCTAAATATGAATCCACAAAATCAAATGGTAAAACCAAACCCATCATCTTGGGGAGATAAAGGGTATTATGATGTTTGGTTAAATAATACAAACTCTTGGATATATAGACATCTTCATGAAATGGCTATAAATATGGAAGAGAAAGCTTTAGAGTATTTTCATACAACAGATTTTAATACCACTAGAGTTCTGAATCAAATGTTAAGGGAGCTTCTATTAGCACAAAGTAGTGACTGGGCATTTTTAATGACAACAGCCACTGCAACTGAATATAGCGTAAATAGAACAAAAGAGCATATATCGAACTTTAATGAATTACTTGGTATGATTGAAGACAATAATATCGATTTTGACAAATTACAATATTGTGAATATAAAAACTCAATATTTAATTTTATCGATTTTAAAATATTTATAACAAGTTAGGGTTTATATAAATGATAGCAGTTTTCAACGCAATTACAAATATTGCCGAAGATATTGAAAAAAATGTATTCGTAGATTGTGATAAGTTTATCTCAAGTGGTTTAACTGACGAGCAGATGCATAAAAGTGTAAATGAATATTGTTCGAAGGTTATTAGAAGAGAGTTTAACAAAGTTAAATCAGTACATGGATTTATTGGTAAATATTCAAAGAAATATTCAACAATAAATGAAAATGGTAGATATAAAATTAGTTATGTTGCCATTGATAATTTAGATTTAATTGATGTTGATTTCTCTTTAGGTACTATTTTTGGTATCTATGAAAAACAAATGGATGCTTTTCACTTAAAAGCAGCCATGTATATAACTTATGGTCCAACTTTTCAGTTAGTATTTGCTTCAAAATCAGAAGGGGTTATTTATTTTTCATATGAAGATGGAGAATTTATAGAACAAGACCCATTAAAATTAGATAACAGTGGAAAAATCAATTCAACTGGTGGATTAGCAAGTGAATGGACTAAAGAGCATAAAGAGTTAATTGATACATTTTTTAATGAGGGTTATAGACTTAGATTTTCTGATTCTTTAGCTTTAGACACACATCAAATTTTATTTAAAAAAGGTGGGCTGTATTCAAGTCCAGCTACAAAATCTTTTCCTGATGGAAAACATGAGGTTATTTTTGAAGCCTTTCCTATTTCATATATTATAGAAGAAGCAGGGGGAAGAGCTATAAGTCCTAAGGGGCGAATCCTTGATATGACAAATGTATCAATAGATCAAAAAACACCTTTTTATTTTGGCTCTAAAAAAGAGATGCAAAGAGTAGAAGATAGTTTTTTAAACTAAAATTTCTTATAAGTTTATATAACTCTTTAATTTTAAAGATTTACTATAAACTTAGCCCCGTAGTATTCCTCTTTTTCATAAATAAAGGTATCGTTTTCAGCTTTGATTTCACCATTAAGTACTTTTACAATAATCTCTTGAGACATATAAAGTCCAATACCTGTACCTTGAAATTGGTGTTTTGTACTAAAGTATGGTTCAAATACTCTATCAATAATATTTTCAGGAATACCTCCTGCACTATCTTGAATAGTAAAAATAACCTTATTATCTAACATTTTACTTCTAATTAATATTATTCTTTTTTTATTTTCAAGTTTTATTAATTCATCTTTTGCATTATTTAGAATATTTATTATTACTTGAATAAATTGATTTTTTATTCCATAAATTTTAAACTCTTCAATCTCTTTTACTACAATTATATCTTTTGATTTGAATTGTACACTTGTAAGGTTTATTGCATCATCTACAGCCTCAGTTATACTAAAGTCACTTTTATCATGGCTTACTTTTAAGAAGTTTCTAAAATCCTCAATAGTTTTAGATAGATAGATTGCTTGGGTATTTATAGTATCCATTGAATTCATTAAATCATCATCATTTAATAAATCTAGTTCTTTGTTTAATTTTACACCACTTGCTGCTGTTGTTATAACAGATAAAGGTTGTCTCCATTGGTGGGCAATATTTCCTATCATTTCACCCATAGCAGCCATTTTACTTTGGTGTGCTAAGACCTCTTGTTGTTTAATATTATTTTTTAGATGTTCGTTTATCTCATTTTTATATTTATCAAACTTTTTTTGTAAAACTTTTGAGATATATATTGAAACCATTAGAAGAATTACCATCAATAGAGCACTAATTGTTAGTATATTCGAGATATATGATTTAAACTTTTCTTCAAGTTCTTGTTTTTTTTCTTGCAGTTTTATTTTATAATCATCATCATAAAAACCTTGACCTATAATCCACTCCCACTTATTTATACCCCTTACGTAACTAGTTTTATGTGTGGCTAGATTGGTATCAGGTTTTTTGTCCTGAACATAACTTAAAAAACCTTGACCTTTATTTTTTGCCATATCAATGGCTTTATTTATAATATGTTGAGTGTTTTGTACATCTTTTGCTTTAAAAGCACTTTTTCCAACAACAGAGGGTTTAATATGACTTAAATAAGTGCCCTTATAATCTAAAACAAAAATATAGTTATTGTTGACATATCTTAAAGAACTAATATTTGATAAAATCTGTTTTTTAACACTTTCTTCAAATTCATCTAAATATTCACCTGTTCCTATAAACCAATCTAAAGGCTCAAAATATTTATTAAAACCTACTTTTTTATAGTTGTGAGTTTTGTCTGAAGGTTTATAAAAATACCAAGTTTTAAACCCCTCTTTTTGTTTTTTCAATTGATTTATAATATCTCTTGTTAGATAATCTCCTTTACCATCTTTGAAATTATAAAAATTTTTACCCTCAACACTTCTATTGAGTGGAAATAAAATACACTTATAATCAAATGAATAAATATAATAATATCCTCTGCCTTTATTAAATCTAATATTTGCAAGAGCATCTTTAATCATTTTTGTAATAATTTTTTTATCTTTATCTTTGTTTTCATTATATATATTTGTAGCTATATCATATGCTTCATATACCCTTTGTTTTAGTGATTCTTTTAGTTTCTTCTCTGTACTCTTTTGTACTCTTAATATATTGTTATAAACTATATCTACATTGTTTTTAATTAAATTTTTATTTTCTTTTATAAACTCTTTTTCAATAACAGCACTCTCTTTGATATATGTTGTTTTATAATCGTAATATAAAAAAAATGTAATTAGAATGGAGATGCTTATAATAAAAATAGGTGGGGTGTATTTTATGATTTTTAAAATAGTATTTTCATTTTTATATTGCATTTTATACCTGCTAAAATAATTATTATCAAATTATATCTTTATAATTCTTGTATTAGAATTACATTATTAATTAATAGAAATGCCTTGAATTAGTGTAAGTTAGAGATTTAAATGAATTTAAATCATTTAGTTGATTTTTTATTATTTTTAATATGAAAGTTTAATTATAGAAAATAAAAATTAAAGGGATATAATCCCTTTAATTTAGAATATAAAAGAGGTTTTGTTTTAAACTCTTGCTTCTTCTCTTCTTTGTAGATACTCCCACTTAGCATCTACTCTTTTTTGCCATTCTTCTAGGATATGTTCATTACCTGGAGTAAATAGATGTTTAAATCTTGGTTGAAATGCTAAATAATCTTTTACAGGTATAATATTTTTTGGTCTGTAAGTGATGTTTAATTCAGTTCCATCAATTATCTCATATAATGGAAAAACAAGTGAATCAACTGCTAAATCAGATGCTTCAATTGTCTCATGTGGTTGGAATTTCCATTCTGTTGTACAAGCTGACATAGCATTGATAAAAACAGGTCCTTTTGTTGCAAATCCTGTTTGGATTTTTTTAACCATATCTTTCCATTTATTTGGAGCAACTTGTGCTACATATGGAGAACCATGTGCTGCCATAATTGATAGCATATCTTTTTTATTTTTTGTTTCCCCATAAGATGTAGAACCTGCTGGTGCAGTTGTTGTACTTGCTCCAATAGGTGTTGAAGATGATCTTTGACCACCTGTATTTGCATAAACTTCATTGTCTAAGCAAACATACATCATATCGTGACCCCTTTCAAAACATCCAGAGATCCATTGGAAACCAATATCATATGTAGCTCCATCTCCACCAAAAGCAACAAATTTTGGCTCTGGCGTATCTGCACTAATTTTACCTTTTTTTCTTAAAGCTTTGTTCATAGCTTCAGCCCCAGCAACAGCAGTAGAACCATTTTCAAATCCAATATGAATCCAAGAACAATCCCACGAAGTGTGAGGATAGATAGCTGTACATACCTCTAAACACCCAGTTGATGCTGCAACTACTAAGTTATCATTAGTTGCATTTAAAACTTCTCTTACGATAATTGAGTGGGCACAACCTGGACACAATACATGTGAACCTTCAAATCTTTCAGCCGCAGTTGAAAAAGTTTTTAAGTTTTTAATTACTTTTTGAGTACTCATATTTTTTCCTTACAGTTCATAAAAACTTAATTCTGGACCTCTAACACCATGTAGTGTTTGAATTTTTCCAGTAAGTTTTCCATTTTTTGCATCTTCATTTAAATTTGTGAAGATATCTTTTAATTCATTGATAATAATATCTCTTCCACCTAAACCATAGATTAAGTTTCTTAATACAGGTCTAGCAGGTGTATTGATTAGAGCTCCAGCAACTTCATTATATAAAGCTCCAACAGTACCACCTGGTGCACTTCTATCCATACATGCAATTGCTTTTGCATTTTGTAATTTTGAAGCTAGTTGAGTTAGTGGAAATGGTCTAAAAAGTCTTGGTGCAACAACACCAGCTTTTATTCCCTCTTTTCTCATCTCATCAACTGCACACATAGTTGTTTCATAAGTTGTTCCCATACAAACAATTACTACATCTGCATCCTCAACCATATATGATTCTACTATATTGTATTTTCTTCCACTAACTTTTTCAAAATCAGCAAATACCTCTTCAACTACAGGAAATGAACCTTGTAAGGCTGCATGTTGTTTTGCTTTATGTTCAAAATGCCAGTCATGTTCTGTTTGAACACCATGAGTTACAGGTTTAGAAAAATCTAACATCGCATTTACTTGTAGGTATTCACCAACAAACTCTTGTGCAACCTTATCTTGTAAAGGTCTAATTGTTTGAGCAGTATGTGAAGTTAAGAACCCATCTTGGTTTGAAATAACAGGAAGTCTTACATCTTTATGCTCTCCAATTCTAAATGAACATAATGTCATATCATAAGCTTCTTGAGCATTAAAAGAATCAAGTTGAATCCATCCTGAGTCTCTTGTTAAATACATATCTGAGTGGTCACCATTTACATTAAGTGGAGCAGCTAAGGCTCTATTTACTAAACATAAAACAGCAGGAATTCTCATACCAGAACATTGATATAAAACTTCAACCATAAGAGCACAACCTTGAGATGAAGTTGCAGTTGCTACTCTACCACCAGCTGCACCTGCACCAACACATGCAGACATTGCAGCATGTTCAGATTCTACCATTACAAACTCACCATCAACATACCCATTTGCATGGAAAGTTGCGTAGTTTTCAACTGTATTAGTAGAAGGTGTAATAGGATATGCAGCAACAACATCAACACCAGCTTGTCTCATAGCTTGTGCATTACACATATTCCCATCCCAAACTTCTACTTCTTTTAGTTCCATAAGTTTAGTATTCATTACTTCTTACCCTTTTCTTTTTTCTCAGGCCACTTTGTAAGTGCTTCTTCATTTTTTTCTGTTTCATTAAACATCAATAGTGATTTTGGATTTGTTGGACAAACTTCCACACAAATTCCGCAACCTTTACAGTGGTCATAATCCACACCTTTCATCTCTTTATTTCTTGAAATAATTGATGAATCAGGACAAAAAATCCAGCAGTTTTGACAGTCAATACATAATTCACTATTCCATACTGGCTTTATAACTCTCCAATCTCCAACATAGGCATTTTTTGAGTTAGTCTCAGCATATGTTCTATCTTCTGGTTGAACCTCTGCCATTGTATAATCTACATTTGCATCAAATGAGAATAAAGCAGCACCAGGTACTAATTCATCCCATCCCATCTCTTTAATTGATTTACTCATTTGATTCTCCTTAGTGTACTTCGTTGTAAGCTCTTTCGATAGCAATCATATTTGCATCGATAACTTTTTGAGGTAACTTTTTAAGTACTGACTTCATTGCATTTTGGAAATATTCTAGTTCGAACATGCCACTTATTTTCATAAATGCACCTAACATTGGAGTATTAGGAATCGGTCTTCCAATAGTCTGTTGAGCAATCTCTAAACAGTCTAATATAAAAGTTCTATCTTCTCTTCCTTTTAATACAGGAACAAGTTGTACTAACTCATCTTTTGTTAAGTGAGTAGTTATTATATATTGTGTTTTCTCTGTTTCATTAGCTGTAAAATCATCTGTAAATACTAACGCTGGGTCTAATATAAACACATAATCTGGGTGCATAAACTTTTCGTGATTGATAATTTGTTTATCATCAATTCTATTATAAGCAGTCATTGATGCACCTCTTTTAGCTGAACCATAGAATGCAAAAGCTTGTACTTCTTTTCCTGTTTCAGCAACAACAGAACCAAGTCCTTTAGCACCTGTTACAGCACCTTGACCTGCACGGCTGTGCCATCTAATTTCTAGCATTTTCGCTCCTAAAATTTTTTTAGCTCATTGGACACTTAAATTGTCTGAGGATAAGTTTAGCTAATTTTTCTATATTTTACTTAAATATGGGTAGGTAAATTTTACTGCTTGTGAAGTTATGTAACAATTATGTAAGTTGTGAACATATGTCCTATTTCTAGGCCTTCTTTGATGGTCATATGACCATCAAAGAAGGATAAAATGAACAAATGTTCAATAAGTTTAGCTTATTATTCTAGTTCATCAGAATAGTCAGCTGCTGCCATTCTATAAAGTTGTCTAAATCTATATTGTGCTTCTTTTTTATTCTCTTCAAGTAAAAATTCAGCGTGCTCTGGATTTAGTTTTTTAAGAGATCTATATCTGTTTTCATTCATTAAGAACTCTTCATATCTATCCCAATCTGGTTTTTTACCAAATATTTTAATTGGGTTTTGACCTTTTTCTATTTTTCTTGGGTCAAAGGTATAAATTGGCCAATATCCGCAGTTAGTTGCTAACTCACCTTGGTCAACTGATTTCATAAGTCCACCTTGGATACCGTGTGCAATACATGGAGAATATGCAATAACTAATGATGGACCATCATACTCTTCTGCTTCTTTAAGTGCTTGTGCAGTTTGTTTTTGGTTTGCTCTTGAGTTGATTTGTGCCACATAGATATTTCCATATGTCATAGAGATATAACCTAAATCTTTTTTCTTATTTGGTTTACCATCATTTGTAAAATCTGCAATAGAACCTGTTCTAGCTGATTTTGAAGATTGACCACCAGTATTTGAGTAAACTTCTGTATCAACAACTAACATGTTAATGTTTTCTCCAGTAGATAGAACATGATCAACTCCACCATAACCGATGTCATAAGCCCATCCATCTCCACCGATTACCCATTGAGATTTTCTAACAATATATTTTTTAAGTGTTAATAACTCTTTTACTCCAGGTAGATCTTGATTTGCCTCTAATTGAGGAACCAATTTATCTCTTATCTCTTGGGTTTTGGCACCATTAGATCTATTCTCTAACCACTCTTTATATAAACCTTTAAGTGGATTTGTTACCTCTTCCATAGTATCGTTCATAATATTACCGATTCTATTTCTAAGGGTTTCATTAGCTGCATGCATACCATAACCAAACTCTGCAGTATCTTCAAATAATGAGTTAGCCCATGCTGGACCTTCCCCTTTAGCATTTTTTGTATATGGAGTTGATGGAGCAGATGCAGAATAAATTGAAGTACATCCTGTAGCATTTGCAATCATCATTCTATCACCAAACATTTGTGTTGCTAAAGTGATATATGGAGTTTCTCCACATCCTGGACAAGCAGAATGGAACTCAAATAATGGTTGAGAAAATTGTGAACCTTGAACTGAAGATTTATCTACAAGATAATCTTTATATGTTACATCATTAAATAGGAAATCTGCATTTTCTTGTTCATTGTTTTCTTCCTCAACCTCATATGGTACCATTTTAAGAGATTTTTCTTTTGTAGGACAGATATCAACACAAACATTACAACCTGTACAATCCATAATTGAAACTTGAAGTTTATATTTTAAACCTTGGTTTTTAGTACCCTTAGCTTTTGCATCTAAAGAGTGCTCTTTTACTGTTTCAGGTGCATTTGCAAATTCATCTTCATCCATTAAAAATGGTCTAATAACTGCATGTGGACACTCAAAAGCACATTGATTACATTGAATACAGGTATCTTCATTCCATTGAGGAACCATAGTTGCAATTGCTCTTTTTTCATATTTTGTAGAACCATTTTCAAAAGTTCCACCTTCCATTCCAAGGTTAACAATAGAAGAAACAGGTAACTCATCACCTTTAGCTGCATTCACAACTTTTGCAAAGTTTTCAACATAAGTAGTACCTTGGTATTGAGAATTAACTACAAGTGCTCCCCCATCAAAATCTGACCAAGCAGGATCTACTGTAACTTGCATTAAACCACCTGCACCTGCATCAATAGCTGCATAGTTCATTTTTACAATCTCATCACCTTTGTTTCCATATGCTTTTTCTGCATACTCTTTCATATAATCTTTTGCTTGTTCATAAGGGATAATATCTGCAAGTTTAAAAAATGCTGCTTGCATAATTGTATTTGTTCTTGTTCCTAAACCAATCTCTCTTGCTAGTTTTGTAGCATTTATGATATAGAAATTAACTTTTTTATCAGCAAGTATTTTTAGAACTCTTTTTGGAATTTTATTTATAATCTCTTCTGCACTATGAATAGAGTTTAGTAAGAAAGTACCACCATCTTTGATTCTATCAATAACCTCATATTGCTCTAAATAAACCTCTTTTGAACAGGCAACAAATCCTGGATTTGATACAAGGTATGTTGATCTAATAGGGTTTTTGCTAAATCTTAAGTGTGATCTTGTGTATCCACCTGATTTCTTAGAATCATATGCAAAATATGCTTGGGCATATAGGTCTGTTTTATCACCAATAATTTTTACTGAGTTTTTATTTGCTCCAACAGTACCATCAGCTCCAAGTCCGTAGAATAAGCATTCATTAACATCTTCAACAACTGATACATTTTCTCCAACTTCAATAGAAGTAAAAGTAACATCATCATTGATACCAACAGTAAAATTATCTTTTGAAGATTCACTAGCTAAATTATCATATAAAGCAATAATTTGTGAAGGTGGAACATCTTTTGAAGATAGTCCATATCTACCACCAATAATCTTAGGTTGTTTCTCTTGCCCATAAAATACCGATTTGATATCTAAATATAATGGTTCACCTAAACTTCCTGGTTCTTTTGTTCTATCAATTACACAAATATTTTCAACAGAATCAGGTAAAGCATCCATAAAATATTTTGCAGAAAATGGTCTATATAAATGAACTGTTAATAAACCAACTTTTCTACCCTCATTTTGTAAATAATCAATAGTTTCTTTTATAGTTTCAGTTACAGAACCCATTGCAACTAGTATATCAGTTGCATCTTCTGCTCCATAATATGTAAATGGTGCATAATCTCTTCCTGTAACTTTTGAAATCTCTTTCATATATTCATTTACAATATCTGGAACTGCATTATAAAATTTGTTTGAAGCTTCTCTTCCTTGGAAGTAGATATCATCATTTTGTGCAGTACCTCTTGTAATTGGAGATTCTGGATTTAATGAAGTGTCTCTAAATTTTTGTACTGCTTCATAATCAATAAGTTTGTCAAATACATCATAATCCATAACTTCAACTTTATTAATCTCATGTGAAGTTCTAAATCCATCAAAGAAGTGTAAAAATGGAACTCTACCTTTAATTGCAGCAAGGTGAGCAACTCCACCTAAGTCCATTACCTCTTGAACTGAACCAGTAGCAAGCATAGCAAATCCAGTTGCTCTTGCACTCATAACATCTTGATGGTCTCCAAAAATAGATAAGGCATGTGCAGCTAAAGAACGAGCTGATACATGGATAACTCCAGGTAGAAGTTGTCCTGCAACTTTATACATGTTTGGTATTTTTAATAATAAACCTTGTGAAGCAGTATAAGTAGTAGTAAGAGCACCCGCTTGTAGTGAACCATGAAATGTACCTGCAGCTCCAGCTTCAGATTGCATCTCAATAACCTTTACAGTTGAACCAAATAGATTCTTTTTCCCTTGTGTTGCCCATTTTTCAGTGTTGTCACCCATCTGAGAAGATGGAGTAATTGGATAAACTCCAGCTACCTCCGTAAATGCATATGATACATATGCTGCAGCTTCATTTCCATCCATAGTAGCAAATTTTTTTGTCATGTCTTTCCCTTCATTACAAATATAAGTCTATTAGTTTAAATAGTAATTAAACTAAACTTATAAAAACATGAAAAATTCTTAAATAAGTTAATATTAATTAATATTTCTAATTAAAGGTACAAATTTTGTTGCATTTAAGTTTAGTGCCCCCAGTTGTGGTAAACATATGTCAATAATAAGTATAAATTTTAAACATATGTCAACTTAATAATAAGCTATTATGATAACATAGGTTTATAATTTTATTAGACTTGAGATAGAGTTTTAATAAGTTTCACAGCATCAAGAGAATTTTTGGCAATAAAAGAAGTGTGTTCTTTTAAAGTTTCCTCTTTTCCATAACCACACAATACTCCAACAGAGTTGATTCCTGCACTATTTGCAGCTATTAAATCAAGTTCTGTATCTCCAATCATCCATATATCACAAGTATTTTTAACATTCATCAAATCTAATGTTTTGTGGATTGGTTCTGGATGGGGTTTAGGGTTTTGCACATGTTCTCTTCCTGTAATATGTTCAAAATGGTGCATCACATCCATATGCTCTAAAAGCTCTTTACTATAAAGTCCTGTTTTTGTTGTAACTATTGAAAGTCTTGCAAAAGATTTTGCATATTCAATGGCTTCTTTTGCAAACTCTAATAGTTCAGTTTGTTGTTTTGAAATTTTTCTATATCTTTCTTTATATGCTTTTACATAATCCCAAACAACTTCTTTTTCTACCCCTAAATCTAAATACATAATATCTAAAGGGTATCCTATTAAAGATTTTATATCATCATCATTTCCCTTGAAATCAAATTCCATTTTCTCAAAGGTGTGATTAAAGGTTGATATAATTGCATCTGTTGAGTCTATTAAAGTCCCATCTAAATCAAAAAGTATAATTTTATCCATTGATTACCGTCCATTCATTATATTGTTTAGTTTAATATAAATTTGTTTACAAGTAGATATACTCTAACAATTAGTTTTTTTAGTATTAAGGTTTTATCCAATCTTTTTGGTTGTAAGTGATACCTATAAAGGCTGGTTTAATATTCTTTATCTGAGAGTTTACAACTGTAATAGAGTTAGGAATATATAAAAAAAGATAAGGATTATCATCTGTGATTAATTTAAATATCTTTTTGTATATTTTTGAAAGTTTATTCATATCCACAGTTGAAGAACCTTTTTCAATTAGTTTATCCACCTCTTTATTACTATATCCTGTTAAATTAAAACCACCAAGTTTAGCTGAATTAGTATGCCAAAGGGGGTAAGCATCTGGCATTAAAGCTAAGTTCCATCCTAAAAGTATAGTTTCAAATTTTCGAGGATGAACAACAGTATTTAAAAAAGCTTGCCACTCCATAACTTTTATTTTTACATTAACTCCAATTTTTGAGAGTTGATATTGGATGATTTGTGCTGCATTTATTCTTGTTTCATTTCCTGTATTTGTTACTATTTCAAAGCTAAAAGGATTTTTCTCATCATATCCAGCCTCTTTTAATAATCTCTTTGCCTTTTGTTTATTTGGAACTATCTGTTTTACTTTTTCATTATATGCAAAACTTCCTGGTAGGGCAGGGCCATTACATACTTTACCATGACCAAAAAAGAGTATATCTATTATCTCTTGTCTATCTATACCTAAGGATAAGGCTTCTCTTACTTTTGGGTTTTTGAATTTTTTATTATGAAGATTAAAACCCAAATAATCATAAGAAAAACTTGGACGTTCAATAATCTTATAATTTTCTCTAAATGATTTATCTATTTGTCTATCGATTTGAAGTGGTGTTAAGCCACCTAAATCTAGTTTTTTTTGTTTTAACATTAAAAAAGTTGTATTTGTATCGGGCATAAATTTATAATCAATTTTATCAATTTTAGGTCTACCTTCAAAATAATCATCATTTGCCAAAAGTTGAATATCTTTATTATTTTCAAACTCTTTTAGTTTATAAGGTCCTGTTCCTATGGGTTTTCTATTAAAAGAGGAGGTCATAAAGTCTTCTTCATTTTCAAGTATATGTTTAGGTACAATACTAACCATCCAAATAACCAAGGCTTTAAAATAAGGTTTTTTATATATTATTTCAATTGTATAATCATCAAGTTTTTTTACACTTTTAACTTCATTATAATTGGATTTTATTGAAGTATAAACACTCTTGTCAATAATTTTTTTATAAGTAAATATAATATCATCGGCAGTTAGTTTTTTTCCGTCATGCCATCTAATATTTTTTTTAATATGGATTATTAATTTTGTATTGGATTCAAATTTATAAGAAGATGCTAAATCAGTGGTGATATTTCCATCTTTATCATATTTTAATAAACCATTAAATAGCCATTGGGTTATATTTGAGCTGGCACTATCTGCTGCAATTATAGGGTTTAGTTTACTTGGGCTTGAACTCATAGATAGTTCTAAGGTACTTGCGTTTAGAGAAATGAAAAATGAAAAGTGAATAATAAATAGTAAAAGAAATTTTTTCATGGGTATATTGTAATATGTTTTTATAAAAAAGTGCATAAAAAAAGGAGCAACATTGTTGCTCCTTTGATGTAAGAAATAAATCTTGAAAATACCAATTATCTTTTTCACAGAAACGTTCAATGATTCTACGAAAAATAAAACTATTAACGTTTTGAAAATTGAGTAGACTTTCTTGCTTTTTTTCTTCCGTATTTTTTTCTCTCAACAGATCTTGCATCTCTTGTTAATAAACCATAAGGTTTTAAGATAGTTCTGAATTGTTCATCAAAAGCTACTAATGCTCTAGAAATACCATGTCTAGCTGCATCAGCTTGTGCAGAGTAACCACCACCTAAAGTTTTAATAACAATATTTACAGAAGTTTCTTGTTTAGATACTTCTAAAGGTTGCATAACTCTTTTTTTAATAGCTTCGTGACCACCTAACCATGCATCTAAAGTTTGACCGTTGATTGTTAGTTGTCCATTACCATTTTCTAACCATACTTTTGCGATAGAAGTTTTTCTTCTTCCTGTTGCATATATTTTTGCCATTAGTCTTATCCTTTAATTTGCGCAGTGTGTGGGTGCTCGCTACCTGCGTATACTTTTAATTTTTTTAACATTACTTTTCCAAGTTTAGTTTTTGGAAGCATACCTCTTGTTGCCAATTTATAAAGCTTTTCAGGGTTCTTTTCTAACATGTCAGACATTTTATGAGTTTTTGTACTACCAAAATATCCTGAGTGTGTAAAATAGTTTTTATCTTCTAATTTTGCACCAGTGAATCTAGCTTTAGATGCATTGATGATAATTACATTGTCTCCACAGTCTACATGAGGAGTATAAGAAGGCTTATGTTTACCTCTTAATAGTGTTGCAACTTCAGTAATAATTCTACCAAATACTTTATCTGTTGCATCTACTACTATCCAATCTCTTTCGATTTCGTTAGCTTTTGCCATTTGAGTAAATTTCATTTATTTTCTCCGATTTAATTAATGAGGTGGAATAATAGTGTAGTAATACTTAAAAAATACTTAAATTAAGTAGAATTTAATATTTTATAATAAATTCAGAACCAATCTTGATTTCACTTTTAATTTCAAGCTCAAATCCATGCAGTTTTAAAATAGAATGTACAATAAAAAGTCCAAGTCCAAGTGAGTTATTCCAACCGTTTCTTGATACCCTATAAAACTTTTTATTTATTTTTTTTAAATCTTTTGGTGCAATACCAATTCCCTTGTCTAAAATAGAGATTGAATCCTTATGAAGTTCAACTATAATTTCGTTGTCTGAGTATTTCAAACCATTTTCAATTAGGTTTGTAAGAGCCATAGAAAAAAGAGTTTCATCCACTGATATCTTTTTATCTTCCCCTTTTAGTATTATCTCTCTATCTGTATATTTATCCTTTAAATCAGAGATAACATGCTCACAAAGTGTTTTTAAGCAACACTCCTGGGTCATGATTTGTTGTTTCCCCTCTTCAAGTTTTAAAGTCAGTCTTAACTTATCAATAATCTGTGACATTTTATTACCATTTGAAAATATTTTCATTAAAAACTTGGTTTTCATACTATTTGGTAAATCTTTATCATTTAAAATTGTTTCACTATATCCTAAAATAACAGCAATAGGATTTTTAAATTCATGGGAAATGGCAGAAATAATCTCATCTTTTTGTTTATTGGCAATTTTTAGTTTTGCTGTTTGTTTTGATTTTTGTTTATCCCTTTTTGATAGTTTCAAAGCAACTTTATTTAACAATCTTGTGATTTTATTGAATTCATCAGAGAAGTCTGAATATATCTCATAATCTGGTCTTTTATCACTTAGCTTAACTAAATATTCTAAGATAGCGTTTGTCTCGTATTTGATTTTTATACTTAAATAATAGGCAATAATTAAGGCACCAATCAAAAACACTGCAATAAAAATGAAGATTTGGTAAATAAGCTTTGTAAAATTTTCTTTGATTTTTGCTGTATAGTCTGCTAGTCTTAAGAAATAAATATGATCATCAACAACTATTTTTTTTGCCACATAAAGTAACTCTTCTTTGAGTGTTTTAGAGTATCTTACACTTTTCCCATAACCTTCATACTTTGCATGCACAATCTCATATCTATTTAAATGGTTTTCCATAAGTTTTACATCTTTATCACTATCAGCTATTACTGTACCATCTTCATCAATAATAGTTATTCTAAGTCCTGTTTTAGCTTTGAATGTTTTTATAATATATGCTAAATTATCAAAGGAGGTGAGTGAGATAGATAGAGAATCGATATTTTGAGATAGATTTTTTTCTATTTGGTCAAGATATATATTTTTAGACCAAAAATATGTTGTAGCACTTAGTGCAATTAAAATTATAAAAAATATAAGTGAGAAAGTTCTTAAAAAAAGTTGGTGAATCTTTAACAAAATAGATAACCTTCACCCCTTACTGATTTTATATAGTCTTTTTTATTATTTGGGTCAATTTTTGCTTTTAATCTTTTTATTGCGACATTAACTGTTTTTAATTTTTTATCATAAGAATCTTCCCAAACAGCTTCTAAAAGGTGTTCTCTTGTCATAAGGATATCTTTGTTTTTCATAAATTCTAAAAGTAAATCGTGTTCAAGGTGTGTTAAATCAATATTTTCTGAACCTATAAAAAACTTTTTATTTATAGATTTGTATGTAATATCGCGCACTTTTAAAACATCAACTTCTTTGCTAGTTCTTTTTATAACGGCATTAACTCTTGCTAATAACTCTTTAATATTGAATGGTTTGGTTATATAATCATCAGCATATGAGTTAAAACCTTCTAAAATATCCTCATCTTTATCTTTAGCTGTTAAATATATTACAGGTATATTATAACCTTGCTCTTTAATATCATTTATAAAAGAAGTACCATCTAACCCAGGTAGATTTCTATCCATTAAAATTAAATCAATTTTCTCTTCATCAAAAATTTTTTTTAATTTATCATTGACACTTAAAAAACCAATTGTTTCATAACCATTTTTTTGTAGGGTATATTCTAATAGTTCTAAAATATCCTCTTCATCTTCAACAATTAATATTAGCTTCTCATTCATTATGTAACTTCTTTTCTATTTCATTTTTATTTTCAGTAACTTTTTTTTCACTTCTTTCATCTTCATATTCAATTACTGTATCTTTAGAGATTTTAATTACCCCAGGTGAGAATTTTATGGCTAAAATTCTAAAAATAAAGAATATAAAAATTACAAAAAGTAAAAACAATATAGTAAAATAGTCTTTATTTGTATGGGATGCGTTTATTATTACATCTCTAATTAAAAAAATTATAAAGATATCTATTACAAAACGAAGTCTTAACTTTTCTTTTTTGATAAAGTCAGAAATCATCTTAACAACTTCCATCACAACAATAAATTCTAACATCAAAATTATTACTTGAGGGAATTCGTATCCAGAACTTAAAACAATTACGAAGATAACAGCTGCGGCTAAAACTTCGTAATTTGTACTGAAATATTTTTTTATGTTAACAAGTGCTCTTTTCATAAAAATTATTATAGCATAATTATGATTGTTCTATCTCCCCACCAACTTCAGCAAAAAGTAGTAGGTTTGCAATTGAAGCTGCTCTATCAGCAGTTTTTTCTAGTCTTCTTAAACTACTTAAAACATCAAAATAGTCCCTAGAAAGAGATTGGTTTTTTGTAATAAGTTTTAAAATATTTTTTTCAACCATTGCATATAAATCATCTGTCTTGCTCTCTTCTACAGATACCTTATGATAAAGCTCTTCTAAAAGTTCGTCATTTGGTTCTTTAACCATATCTATTGCTATTTGTAAGGCTAGATTTGAAGATTTTAGTAAAGGAATAGCGTATTCTAAAATGGTTTTTTTATTTAAATCATCAGAGAAAGATTTTTTAAATTGTTTTACAAATGTTTTAACATTTGCTCCAGCTCTTACTAACTCATTTGTAATTTTTAAATAAGATACCATAGCTCTTAAATCTCTAGCTTCAGGAGAATATAAAGCAAGTGTTTTAACTATGATATTATCAATCTCATTCGATTTAGCAGATAATTTTGAGATAGATATAGAGATATCTTTCATCATGTTTAAATCATTCTCTTTTAGAGCTGATAGGGCAATCTTATTTGCTTGAATCAGGTCTTGACCTATTTCAAACACATCCTCTTTTATTTTGTTGATATTCTCTTCATATGGTTTTAACATTATCCGAACCTTCCTGTAATATAGTCTTCTGTTTTCTTATTTGATGGGTTAACAAAAATAACTTCTGTTTCATCATATTCAATAAGTTTTCCTAAATGGAAAAATGCTGTATAATCTGCAACTCTTGCTGCTTGTTGCATATTATGAGTAACTGTTATAATAGTATATTTCTTTTTTAACTCTAACATAAGGGCTTCAATTTTTTCAGTTGAAATAGGGTCAAGGGCAGAAGTTGGCTCATCCATTAAGATAACCTCAGGTTTAACTGCAATTGTTCTTGCTATACAAAGTCTTTGTTGTTGACCACCTGATAATGAAGTTCCAGGATCAGTTAATTTATCTTTAACTTCATCCCAAAGACCAGCATCTATTAAAGATTTTTCAACCAATTCATCACAAGCTTTTCCTTTTTTTACTTGCCCATGTTTTAGTGGGGCATAAGATACATTATCATAGATTGATTTTGGAAAAGGATTAGGTTGTTGAAAAACCATTCCAATCTTTTTTCTAACACTTACTTCATCTACATCTTTGTCATAAATATTTTTTTTATCAATTACAACTTCACCGTCAATTTTTACAATTGAGATTAAATCATTCATTCTATTTAAACATCTTAAAAATGTAGATTTTCCACATCCTGATGGTCCAATAAGGGCTGTGATTTTATTTTCATATAGTGGAACAGTGATATTGTGTAAGGCATGGTTATCTCCATACCATAAATTTAGTTCACTAACATCTACTTTTATATTATTTTTATTTGACATCTATTTTCCTTTTACCATTTTACTTCATATTTTTTTCTAAGATAAATCGCTAATGCATTTAGTGAAATTAAGATTGATAATAACACCATAATACCAGCTGCTGTTTTTTCTATATACATTCTTTCTGGCATTCCAGCCCAAGTAAATAATTGTGCAGGCATAACTGTTGCTGCTTGGAAAACTGAATTTGGTGCATCTGGAATAAATGCAATCATACCAATAATAATTAATGGTGCAGTTTCACCCATAGCTTGTGCTAAACCAATAATAGAACCAGTTAAGATACCTGGAAAGGCTAAAGGTAATACATGGTCTCTTGTAACTTCTATTTTTGTAAGTCCTAAACCATATCCAGCTTGTCTAATTGAATCTGGAACTGCTCTTAAGGCTGCTCTTGAACTTACTATAATAATTGGCAAGGTCATAAGGGCAAGGGTTAAACCACCAACAAGAGGGGAAGACCTAGGTAAACCAAATAGGTTAATAAATATTGCTAAACCTAAAAGACCAAATAAAATAGATGGTATAGCAGCAAGGTTATTAATATTTACTTCGATTGTTTGAGTAAACTTATTATCATCTGCAAACTCTTCAAGATAAATTGCTGTCATAACCCCAATAGGAAAAGCAAAAAGCATAGTTATTATAAGTGTAAATATTGAACCTGTTATTGCTGAATTTAAACCTGCAAACTCTGGAATTTTTGAATCTCCATTTGTAAAAAATATTGTATTAAATTTTAGTTCAACCTCCTTATGAGCTTTCATATCATCAACTAATGCTCTATCTTTTCTTTTTAGTTTATAATAATGACCTTTTAAGTATTGGTCAACTTGATCATCTGCTAATACCCATTTAAAAACTGTTTTTCCCATTAGTGATGGATCATTTTTTACATCGTTTGGAATCTCTCTTAACCATGCTCTTGATACAATTCTTCTGTATTTTCTTTCAATTGCAGTTCTTGTGATTTTTATACTTTTTTCATTATAAGAAACTGGAATATATAAATACGCTTGCTTAAATGCAGGTGTTCCTTTTGATGTAATATCAAATAAAAAGAAGGCTAAGAATGCAATTGAAAAGATTAGTGAAGCTAAAGTAAACTTTTTAAATCTTTTTGAACTTCTATGTCTGCTGTTTAAACTTGGATCATAAAATGGATTGTTTTCTAGTTTTTTATTTTTTTTACTAATCATAATGTATTCACTTTGTATTTTTCTTTAAATTTTCTAATCATCATCAATGAGATAATGTTAAGAATCAATGTTACTACAAATAGGGCAAGTCCCAAGGCAAATGCAACCAATGTATCAGGAGAATTAAATGCTTGGTCACCAACTAAGGCATCAACTATTCTAACTGTAACAGTTGTCATATCTTCTAGTGGATTAATAGATAAATTTGGTCGTAAACCTGCTGCCATAACAACAATCATAGTTTCACCAACTGCTTTTGAAAAACCTAACAATACAGCTGATATTATACCAGGCATAGCAGATGGGATAACAATATTCTTAATAGTTTCACCTTGTGTTAATCCAAGTCCTAAAGAAGCTTTTCTTTGAGAATCTGGTACTGCTCTAATTACATCATCACTAAGTGAAGATATCACGGGAATAATCATAATACCCATAACAACACCAGAAGCAAGGGCAGAGTTAAAGGTTGCTTCTAAACCAAAAAAAGCTGCACCTTTTACTATAGCAGGAGCAACTGTAATAGCTGCAAAGAAACCATAAACAACTGTTGGAATACCAGCAAGTATTTCTAAAATAGGTTTTAAATAATCTCTAGTTTTATGACCTGCATACTCACTCATATATATAGCACTTCCTAAACCAACAGGAACTGCAACAATCATGGCGATTAAAGTAATCATAAATGTTCCTGCAAAAATAGGAACTGCTCCAAATTTACTACCAATAACTCCTGGAGACCATTCAGTACCTGTTAAGAAGTACCAAAAACTTCTTAATTCAAAAAAGGCAATTGCTTCGAATAAAATTGAGAATAATATACCAAAGGTGGTCAGAATTGAGATAGTTGAAGCGGTAATTAACATTAGTTTTATCAGTTTTTCTTTAAAAACTACACTTTTGTTTTTAGGTTCAAATGAATGCAAAATAATACCCCTAACTAAATTTTATGAAATTCTAGTTTAATATGGTTACAACTTAGTTACAATATTATTGTTGCACCTAGTGGAAAGGGTATTTGTTTAGAACCCTTTTTTATCTCACCTAATTTAGAGTTGAATCCGTTTAGGGTACTAGAAGGTATTAAGTGTATGATGGCACAACTAACAGATAAAAGTTTAAATTGTCTACTTATTCCAAATCTATCTTTTGCAACCATATAGTTATTTTTTATATCCTCATCATTGTAAAGACTTACTGCAGAGTTTTTAAATTCATCTTGTATTGCTTTAACTAAATTATAGGTTTCAATATAATCTTTTTTTATAAAAATTGATACAAAATCATCTCCTCCAACATGGGCTATAAATCCATCTTTTGAGATGATTTTTTGTAATATTTCAGAAAACATTAAAATAGCTCTATCCCCTTGTCTAAATCCATATTTGTCATTAAAGGGTTTGAAATCATTAAAATCAAAATATACTACTTGGGCTTCAATTTGACTTTCAAATATATTATCTATATATTTTTCTATTTGATTGTTACCTGGAAGTTTAGTAAGGGGGTTTTTATTTTCTGCAATCTCTAAGTTTCTTTTGTATGAAAGTGAAAGAAGATTGTTAAGATTAATAAAGCCATAATATTTATCATTTTTAGTTACAAATAAACCTTTTGAATCACTTTGCATACTAAATAGTTCCAAAGCTTTATCTATCCCCCAGGTAATATCGATTTGAATTACAGGTTCTATAAAGCTTTTTAGCTTAGATCTATAAGAGCTGTTTTGTGCTAAAGATAAGCCATATTGTGAATATGAAATACCTTTAATATCTACTTCATATATAGCACCTAAGATCTTTTTATTATCATCAACAATGGGAACAAAAGTGTTGTATCTATTTTTTTTAAAGTAGATAAATAAATCATGTAGAGTTGTATTTTCATTTAAAGGTTCAACTTTATCTATATAACTCTTATCAATTAAATTATCGTATAAACCCCTTTTGTCAGATTTTGCTAAATCTTTTATATGGGGATATCTTTTTTTTATATTTTCAACATCTAAAGTTGGTTTAGATACTAAATAACCTTGAATAAAATCAAATCTTAACTCTTTACAAATATAATACTCTTCAGTTGTTTCTATACCTAAAGCAATCACTTTTTTATTCATAGTATGGGCTAAATCAACAACAGATGAACAAAAAATTCTTTTTTTTGCATTGGTTCTAATATCATGTATAAAATATCTATCAATTTTTACATAATCTGTTTGGGCTATATAAAGAAGGCTTAAGTCTGTAGTTTGGCTACCAAAGTTATCAATTGTCAAATAGTAGTTATTTTCACTAAAAGTTGGTATTAAAACTTTTGTAAGACTCTCATCTTCCATATTGTTTTGTTTTGTAACCTCAAGATATATTGTGGAGTGTTTTATATTTAACTCTTTTAGTAGGGCATCATATCTTTCAATATCGAAGTTTTTATCATTTATAACTCTATTATCTAGATTGTAAAATAGTTTTAGATTATCTATAGAATCTATCTTTTTAAATTTTTTTATAACTTTTTCTATATATTTTAAATCAATATCTAAGAGTTTTTTTTGTTTAAAGTATGAGTCAAATAATGATAATATAGTATTGAAACCAAGCTCTTCACTATTTCTTAAAAGTGCTTCAACTCCAAGTGTTTTACCTGTATAGATATTTACTATGGGTTGGAATGCAAAGTCGATTTTGTCAACCTCAAGTTTTGTTGACATTTGGCAGTCCTCTTGTAGATAGATTTGTCTATAGCTTTTTACCTCTCATGTTCGCTCTGACAGATAAAAAGCTATAGATAAATCTACTAAAAAAAGAGGGATTAACCTCTTTTTTATAGATTTATTTGTGTTTTAAATCATCCATTGTGATTTTTTTAGCACTCATTACAGATTTTCTAATAGCAGTTCTTTGAGCATCTGGTAATGGAATAAGACCGATTTCTGAAAGGATACCTTCTGTACCAATCATATTCTCAGACATAAACATCTCAATATATTTGTTCATAGCAGGAACATCTTTTTTGTGAGAGTTTTTAACATAGAAATATAATGATCTAGATACTGGGTATTTAGCTGAAGAGATATTTTCAGGAGTTGGTTTAACACCATTGATTGTAGCACCTTGTAATTTATCATCATTTTCAACTAAGAAAGAGAAACCAAAAATACCAAATGCATCAGTATTTTTATTTAATTTTTGAACAATAATGTTGTCATTTTCCCCTGATGGAACATAAACACCGTCAGTTCTAATGATTGAATATTTTTTATATTTTTTGTTAGCTTTTTTGTCTGCTTTATAAAGGTCAGTATATACAGGCATTTTTTTGAAAGTGTGTTGCATTACTAATTCTTCAAATGCATCTCTTGTTCCAGAAGATTTTGGAGGACCATAAACGATGATTTCTCTATCTGGTAATGAAGCATCAATTTCAGACCATTTTTTATATGGGTTTGCTATTAATGATTTACCATCTTTTGAAGGAACTTCAGCTGCAACTGCTAAAGCTAAGTTTTCTCTTGAAATATTAAACGCTGGGTTAACTTTTGATTGTGCAAATGCAATACCATCATAACCAACTACTGCTTCTGTGATATCAGTTACACCATTTTTTTCACACAATGTAAACTCTTTAGTTTTCATTCTTCTTGAAGCATTTGTGATATCTGGAGTATTTAAATCATTTCCAGCACAAAATAGTTTCATACCACCACCTGAACCAGTTGATTCAACTACTGGAGTTGGGTATTTAGTTGTAGCACCAAGTTCTTCAGCAACTGATGAAGAGAATGGATATACCGTTGAAGATCCAACGATTTTGATTTGATCTCTTGCACTTAAAGATACAGTAAGAGCTGCACTTGCTAGTAATGCAATTGTTGTTTTTTTGATTGTCATATGTTCACCTTTATCTATTTTTGATATGAAAGTATATAAAGTATTGATTACATTTTGGTTACTTATATGTTAAGGGTAAAGTTTAGGGGAAAAGGTTTAGTGTGTGTTTAAAAAAAGCAAACAAACTTTAAAAGATTAAAGTCCGTTTACTTCCATAAGTTTTGTTTGATAGTCTGTTATAAGTGGGTCAATAATTTCGTCAAAGTACCCATCATTCATTATGTTTTCAAGTCTGTATAAGGTTAGGTTAATTCTATGGTCTGTTACTCTGTTTTGTGGGTAGTTATATGTTCTAATTCTACCACTTCTATCTCCAGTACCAACTTGCTCTTTTCTATTAGCACCTTCACTTTGCATTTGTTCTTGCATTTGCAAATCATAAAGTCTAGCTTTTAAGACTTTCATAGCTTTTTCTTTATTTTTATGTTGTGATTTTTGGTCTTGGTTTGTTACAACTAATCCACTTGGCAGGTGGGTAATTCTAACTGCTGAGTCTGTAGTATTTACTGATTGTCCACCACAACCACTTGATCTCATAACATCAATCTTTAAATCGTTTGGATTGATTTCAATCTCTACATCATCAACCTCTGGCATAACAGCTACTGTAATTGCAGAAGTATGAACTCTTCCTTGAGATTCTGTTGCTGGAACTCTTTGAACTCTGTGGGTACCACCTTCAAATTTTAATTTTGAATATACATGGTCACCTTTAAATAAAGCTACAATCTCTTTATATCCACCAGATTCACTCTCACTTTGGTTCATGATTTCAACTTTCCAAGCATTGTTTTCTGCATATCTTAAGTAACCTCTAAAAAGATCACCTACAAATATTGCTGCTTCATCACCACCAGTTCCTGCTCTAAGTTCTAAATAGATATTTTTTTCATCGTTTGGATCTTTTGGAATCATCAAGAATTTAATCTCTTCCTCAAGCTTAGGCTTTAAAGGTTCTAACTCTCTTAATTCCTCTTTAGCAAGTTCCCCTAACTCATTATCTTCAAGCATTAGTTTATTGTCTTCTATATCATTTAGAAGTTTTATATACTCTCTAGCTTTAGTAACAATAGGTTCTATACTTGATTGTTCTTTAGATAGATTAGTCATTCTTTTAATATCTGATGTGATATCTGGAGAGATTAACATATTGTTAATCTCTTCATATCTATCTATAAAAGGCTGTAGTTTATTCTGTAGCATAATTGTTTGTATTTATAAAATTATTAATTAAATATAATAGAAAAAATATGAATTATAAAGCGTTGATTTTAACTTGTAATCTACTAACTTTTCTTGCTGCATTTCCTTTTTTAAGGATTCCCTTTGAAACACAGTGGTGAATATATTTGTTAGCAGTTTTCATAGCTTCGCTTGCTTTATCTTTATCAGCAGCTTCAACTGATGATAATACATCTTTAATTACATTTTTAATTCTAGTTTTATAAAATCTATTTCTTTCTGTTCTAATTTTCGTTTGTCTTGCTCTTTTTTCAGCAGATTTATGATTTGCCATTGTTGTTTAACCTCTTTGTAAAATTTTTAAGGATAGAATAGTATCTAAATAACTTTAAAGTTAGTTTAAAATAAGTTTAATTTAATTTAAAATCTACATTTCTTTATAAAAGGATATCAATGAAATTGTTTGGAACAGATGGTGTGCGTGGACTTGCTGGAGAATATTTAGATGCAATAACAGTTTTGAAATTAGCAAAAGCAGCAGGGATATATTTTAAACAATACTCAACTACAAAGAAGATTTTAGTTGGAAAAGACACTAGAAGAAGTGGATATATGATAGAAAATGCACTTGTAAGTGGTCTAACTTCTGTTGGATATGATGTAATTCAAATAGGTCCAATGCCAACTCCAGCTATTGCATATTTAACAGAATCGATGAGATGTGATGCTGGAATTATGATAAGTGCTTCACACAATCCATATGAAGATAATGGAATAAAATTTTTCAATAATCATGGAGATAAACTAAGTGCAAAAAGTGAAGAGGATATTGAAAATATTTTTAATAATGAAGAGTTATTAAAAGAGGGTTCAACTATAGGAAAAGATATAGGTTCTTCAAAAAGAATAGATGATGTTATAGGAAGATATATTGTTTCTATTAAAAGCTCTTTTCCAAAAGATTTATCTTTACATGGTATGAGAATAGTTTTAGATTGTGCAAATGGGGCGGCATATAAAGTTGCTCCAACTATTTTAGAAGAACTTGGTGCCGATATAATTATAATGAACAATAAACCAAATGGTTATAATATAAATGAAGAGTGTGGAGCTTTATATCCAAAACATCTTGGAAAAATAGTAAAAGAGTATAGAGCAGACATAGGTATTGCACTTGATGGTGATGCGGATAGATTAGTTATAGTTGATGAAAATGGGGAAGTGATTGATGGGGATAAACTCATAGGTGCACTTTGTCTATTTTTGAAAAATGAAGGTACATTAGAGGGTAAAGGTTGTGTTGCTACTGTTATGAGTAATAAAGCTTTAGAAGACTATTTAAATTCCCACCAATTAAAACTTATTAGGTCTAATGTTGGAGATAAAAATGTTTTAGTAGAAATGAAAAAACATAATATCAATTTTGGTGGAGAGCAAAGTGGGCATATTATATTTTCTGATGTGGCAAAAACGGGAGATGGTTTAGCATCTGCTTTACAAGTATTGGCATTAGTATTAAGAAGTGGTAAAAAAGCAAGTGAAGTTTTAAATCCTTTTAAACTATATCCACAAATTTTAACTAATCTAATTGTATCTGAAAAAAAACCATTGAATAAAATTGAAGGCTTAGAACCTTTATTGGAATCATTTAGAAAAAAAGGTATTAGAGATTTGATTAGATACTCTGGAACAGAAAATAAAATAAGATTACTCTTAGAGGGTAAAGATAAAAAAGAGGTTGAAAAATCTATGGATGAGTTAGTCTCTTTTATTAAAAAAGTTCTATGAAAGAGAAGTTAAAAGTCACTTTATTTATATTTGTTTTTGTATTTATACTTGATCAAATAATAAAGTTTTGTTTTGTAAATTATGATTGGAATGTTGATGGGAGTATTATCTCATTGCATTTGGTATATAATAAAGGTGTTGCCTTTTCAATGTTTTCATTTTTGCAAGAGTATTTAAAGTATTTACAACTTTTATTAGTTGTTGTAGCCATAGGATATTTATATAAAAATCCTGCTGTTTTTAAACAATACAATATAGAGATTGGATTGCTTTTTGCAGGTGGTTTATCTAATATATTAGATAGATTTACTTATGGTGGAGTGGTAGATTATGTTTATTGGCATTATGGTTTTGAGTTTGCAATATTTAACTTTGCAGATGTAATCATAGATTTAGCTGTTGTTTTAATTTTATATAAACAGTATCAAATCTACAAAGAAGAAAAGAAAAGAAAAGAGATATAGTTTTAAATTTTGTAGTTAAAAAGAAATTTAGCTATAATCCAAAAAAAAAATTTATAAGGAGGGGGTTTTAGTTAGTAGAATACTAACTATTGCCAACTAAAATAATGGGTCAAACAATAACAGAAAAAATATTTAGTGAACATGTAGGAAAAGAGGTTTTTGCAGGGGAGATTATAAGAAGCCCAATTGATATGGTAATTGGAAATGATATTACAACTCCTATATCTATTAGAGCATTTGAAGAGGGTGGTTTTGAAAAACTAGCAAATCCTGAAGGTTTTGCAATTGTATTAGATCATTTTATTCCTGCAAAAGATATTGCAAGTGCAAATCAAGCAAAAATATCAAGAGATTTTGCAATGAAACACAATTTAAAATACTTCTTTGATGAAAAAGATATGGGTATTGAGCATGCACTTTTACCAGAAAAAGGTTTAGTATTACCAGGTGATGTTATTATTGGAGCTGATTCACATACATGTACACATGGTGCATTAGGTGCATTTTCAACAGGTATGGGAAGTACAGATATATCTTTTGGTATGATCACAGGTGGTAACTGGTTTAAAGTTCCAGAGTCAATTAAAGTAATTTTTAAAGGTAAACCAGCACCATTTGTAACAGGGAAAGACTTAATTTTAGAGATTATTAGAATTTTAGGTGTTGATGGAGCCTTATACAAAACTTTAGAGTTTACAGGGGATACAATTGGATATTTAAGTATGGATGATAGATTCTCTTTATGTAATATGGCGATTGAAGCTGGAGCTAAAAACGGTATAGTTGCATATGATGAAGTAACAAAAGAGTTTTTAGATAGTAGAGATTCATTAAGAGCAGAACCAAAAATTCATTACAGTGATGAGGATGCAACATATTGTCAAGTGATTGAAATAGATGTTGAAAAACTAGATCCAGTTATTGCTTATCCTTTCTTGCCATCAAATGGACACTCAGTAAATGAAGCAGTTAAAGAGAATATTAAAGTTGATCAAGTATTTATAGGTTCATGTACAAATGGAAGACTGAGTGACTTTAAAGTTGCAGCTGAGATTTTAAAAGATAAAAAAGTTGCACGTCATGTAAGACTTATCATAACTCCAGGTACTCAAAAAATCTTAAGGGATGCTACTAAAGCTGGCTATATTGATACTTTAGTAGATGCAGGTGCAGTTGTATCAAATCCAACATGTGGAGCATGTTTAGGAGGATATATGGGGATTTTAGGAGATGATGAGGTTTGTATCTCTACTACAAATAGAAACTTCGTAGGAAGAATGGGAAGTAGGTCATCTAAAATCTACTTAGCAAATAGTGCAGTTGCCGCAGCAAGTGCAATTTCTGGATATATAACTGACCCTAGAAGTTTATAATGCTTCAAAAACCTTTTGATATTCCATGTGTAATATTATCAGGTGGTAGAAGTTCACGAATGGGAGAAGATAAAGCACTTCTTCCCTTTGGGAATCATAAAACCCTCATTCAATACCAATATGATAGACTAAAACCTTACTTTAAAAAAACTTATATCTCTTCAAAAATTGATAAATTTGATTTTCTAAAAAATAGTGATAAAGATGAAGAATCTAATATTATTTATGATGATAGTGATATCTATTCCCCTATAGTTGCCTTAAAAAAAATCTTAGAATCAATTGAGAGTCAAAAAGTTTTTATAATCACTGTTGATTCCCCTTTTGTAAAAATAGAATCAATATCTAAGCTAATAAAAGAATCTAAAAATTTTGATATTACAGTTGCAAAAACTTTTAGAATCCAAAACTTATGTGGAGTATTTGATAAGTCCAACTTATTTTCGATTTCACAAATGTTAGAAAATAATATTCATAAAGTTGGATATCTTCAAAAAAATTGTAAAGTTAATATTATAAGATTTGCCGATGATATGGAGTTTTTAAACTTAAATAGAAAAGAAGATTATGAACTAGCAAAATATATTATAAGTTATATTTATAATTAATATTAAAAAATTAAGAAAAACTTAAGACTTGTCTTATCTCTTTTTTGCTATCCTTTACCAACATAAATAAAGGGGAAGATATTTATAATGAAAAATGATGAGATAAAAAAAGCATTAGATATTATAAATGGAGAACTTAAAGCAAAAGGTATCTCAAGAAGAGATGCTCTTAAAATAGCTGGTATAGGTTCTGCGTCATTTTTAATGGGTAATGCAACTGAAGCTGAGGCTGAAACAACAGTAAGTGATTCAAAAGCAAAAATAGTTATTGTAGGTGGTGGTTTATCAGGTATGTCAACTGCTGCTAGATTATCAAATAGTTTGTCTAATCCAGATATAACTGTAATAGAACCAAATCCTATTTCGGTTTCGTACCAACCAGGTCAGACCTTAGTTGCAGGTGGTATTTGGGAAAAGTCAGATATTGTTTATAATACAAAAGATTTTATCCCAGACGGCGTTAAGATGATAAAAGATAAGGTATCAGAGTTTAATCCAGAGTCAAATCAAATTTTATTAGAAGGTGGAGATACAATCTCTTATGACTTCTTAATAGTTGCTACAGGATTAGTTTTAGATTATGGACAAATCAAAGGACTTGAAGGAGTTGGACACTCAGCAGAAGCTAATCCTGAAGTATCTAAGAAAATAGGTAAAAATGGAGTACATTCAATCTATTATGCAGATGGTGCTGTTAGCACTTGGCAAGGTATGCAAGAACTGATTTCTGAAGCTAAAAGTGGTAAAAAACTAAAAGCACTTTATACTCACCCAAATACTCCAATCAAATGTGGTGGAGCTCCAAAAAAAATCATGTACCTTACTAATGCAAGACTAGTGGAAGCTGGAGTAAGAGACAATGTTGAAATGACTTTCTATCCAAATGGTTCAAAAATGTTTGGTGTACCTGAATATCATGATGCAATTGTAAAGCAGTTTGAAGCAAGAGATATGAAATGGGAATATAGAAATAACTTAATAGGAATAGATACAGATAAAAAAATCGCAACCTTTGAAAAAAGATGGTTCGAAAAAGGTCCTTGGGATGAGGATTTAGAAGAGTATACTATGGTTCCTATGAGTAAAGCAGTAGATAGAGAATATGATTTTATCCATGTTACACCACCAATGAGAGCACCTGATGCAGTTAAAAACTCAAGTTTAGCTTGGCAAAAAGGTAGTGCATCAAAAGGTGGATGGGTAGAGTTAGATAAAGAAACACTTCAACATACTAGATATCCAAATATATTTGGACTAGGGGATGTTGCTGGTATACCTATGGGTAAAACAGGTGGAAGTGCAAGAAAACAATATAAAGTATTAGCTGAAAACCTTATCTCTGCAATGGAAGGTAAAGATTTAACTGCTAAATATGCAGGATATACAGTATGCCCACTTATTACAGATATTGGAAAAGTTATGTTAGCGGAGTTTAACTGGACTAAAAAACCAACTCCATCATTTCCTTTAGATCCAACTCAAGAGAGATATATCTGGTGGCTATTAAAAGTTTATCTTCTTAAACCAATGACAGTTTACGGGATGCTTTCAGGTAGAGCATAGTTTGAAAATGAGATTTATAAGTAGTAGTGTTTTACTAACATTTATATTTGTAAGTGTTTTGGGTGCAAATGATTTAGCCTTGAAAGATGTGAAAAAAATTGCGGCGAAAGCTACAAAAGAGTTTGAGTCCACATTGAAAAAAGAGCTAAAAGATGCAAAACGATCAGGTGGAACAAAGGCAATGACTAGCTATTGTATTGATGAGTCTAAAAAGGTTTTAGAGAAGCTAAATAAAAAATATGCTCCTAAGGTTTTTATAAAAAGGGTGAGTCTTAATAATAGGAATAAAAATGCCAAACCGCAAGATAATGAGCTTAAGATTTTAAAAGCTTTTGATTTAATAGAAAAATCTGATGCATACGAACCAGAACAGATAGTACAAATTGTAAAGGAGGGTGTATATAAAGTATATGCCCCTATACAGATGAAAAGTAGAGACTGCAAAAAATGTCATGGTTTAGAAAAAAAAGTTGATAAAGAGTCAAAAAAAAGATTCTCAGAAGTTTATAAAAACGATAGAGGATATGGCTATAAAAGTGGAGAAGTTAGAGGTGCTGTTGTAGTAACTATCTCTAACAAAAAATGAGAAAAGGAATCAAAATGCAAGCTAAGAAAGCAATTTTATTAGGTTTTCTGGTATCTATTTTTGCAGTTGGAGCTAATGCGATAGATAATGGTTATACTGATGCTGAAATATACTTAAAAATGTGTTCAAAATGTCATGGACAAAGCGCAGAGGGGAATCCAGCAAAAAAAGGACCTGCACTTAATGATCAAACTGCACATGAACTTGAAATCAGTTTGTATGATTTGAAAAGTGGAGGCTTAAATCAATCTTCTGGAACTGAGCATGAAGTTATGGAACATAATATGAAGAAGATTATTGAAAAGGGTATGAATTATGAACCTAAATCAATGGCAAACTTTATTTTTACAACATATAATCCAGAAGCAAAATATTATAAAGATATAAATGAAAAAAAAGATTATAGTGTATCTGAAATATATGCAAAAATGTGTTCAAAATGTCATGGGATAAATGGTGAAGGGAATCCTAAAAAGAAAGGACCTGCCCTAAATGATAAAACTGCACATGAAATTGAAGTTGAGTTAATTGATATAAGAGATGGGGGATTAAATCAATCTTCTGGAACAGAACACGAAATTATGGAACATAACCAAAATAAGATAGAAGAAAAGGGTATGAAATATGACCCTAAAGATATGGCAAAATATATAGAGACTTATCTTTATAAAAATTAAAAATATTATAGGGTAAAGAATAGATCTTTACCTTATAAGCTGGGAAATGTATTGTTTAAAATAAAAAAAGAATTATTGATTTTTTTTATACTTTTTATTGTAACTTCTATTCTAATGCACTACTCTGCATGGCTTAGTCATCCTATAGAACATATTAAGGGATTATTCTCACAATCGTTACCGTATCATCCCCTTTTGTATGTTTTTGTAATCTATTTAATAATTTTGGTTTTAAGGGTTATATTTCATTTTATTAAAAAGGTATTTAGCAAAAAATAATTTTTTTAAAATATTTAATTATAAATGAATATTCATTTGTTAGGAAAATATGAACAACTATAAATACAAAACTTATGTATGGTCTTTTTTAGGTAGATTAAGTCACTGGATGTTGGTGGGGTCTTTTTTTGCATGTTATATAAGCTCTTTTTATGAAAATCTACTTACCTTGCATATCTCAATAGGAATTGTTGTATTTGGTATGTTATTGATGAAAATAGTTTGGGGAGTTATAGGACCTAAATATGCTAGGTGGAGTGATTTTGATTTTAAAATAAAACATTTAAAATACTATTTTATTGAAAAGATTAAATACAGATATAGAGATATACCTGCTGGGCATAATCCTGCCTCATCATGGTTTGCCTTTTTAGTAACTTGGTTTGGAATTTTTTGTTGTCTAAGTGGTTTTATACTTTATGGAGTTCAAGAGGGTAATGGATTATTTTCCTTTTTAAATGCATCTCTTATATCAAAAGTTGATATTATAAATAATGTACATTATATATTAGTTTATATCTTATTGTTTATGATTGCAGCTCATATTACAGGGGTGTTAATAGAACAATTCTATCATAAAACAAATATGGTTATGGCAATGGTTAGTGGCTTTAAAAAAGCTAAAGGTGAGGATATCTCAACAACTTTTAGAATGAAGTTTTTAGGTTCCTTATATATTGTTGTTGTGATAGCTATTGCATACTATTCATATTATTCATCAAATAATGTTTTTACTAAATCTATTTTTGAAAAAATAAACTATAAAGCAGAAAACTATGATTTTTATTTTGAGTGTTCAGATTGCCACAATCTAATTCCACCCTTTTTATTACCAAAAGAATCTTGGGTACAGTTGATGAAAGATCAACACAATCATTATAATGAAGATTTAGAATTAGATGCAAGTTTAGCTAAAACTATAGAAAATTATATTGTGGTAAATTCTTCTGAAAAATCCACAAGAGAGTCATCATATTATTTAACAAAAGAGATAAAAAAATCGAAAGCCTATACTATAACAAAAACAAATTATTGGAAAAAAATACATTCAAAAATACCTAAAAAAGTTTTTGATAGTGATTTAGTTGAAACAAAAGTAAACTGTGTTGCTTGTCATAAAGGTTTTGAACAAGGTTTACTCTCTGATATCAATATAAAATACCCTCCACAATGATTACAATATAATTACAAATTCTTATAATTAATCATAAAAGATATTAATATTTATAAAATCATAAACAATTATTCATAGATAAGTTTTATTTATCATATAAGATGCTAAAATTATAATATTAATATATAATAATAAGAGTATATTAATATACGAAGGAGCTGAAATGGAAGTTGAAATTTCAAGAAGAAAATTTTTACAAGGTACTGTTGCTTTATCAGTAATCGCAGCATCAACTTCTGCACTATCAAATAGTAAATCGCAGGATGATAAGAAAACATTTGGTACAACTAAAACATCAAATAATAAAAATGAGATAAAAATAGTTCCAACTTTATGTGAGATGTGTGTTAATAAATGTGCAGCATATGCAAGGGTTGAAAATAATGTAGTAACTAAGTTAGACCCAAATCCACACTTTCCAAAATCAAAGAATATGCTTTGTGCAAGGGGAAATGCAGGAATTCAGGCTTTATATGATCCAGATAGACTTAAATATCCACTTATAAGAGTAGGAAAAAGAGGTGATGGTAAATATAAAAGAGTAACTTGGGATGAAGCTTATACATATATAACTGAAAAGATGACAAAGATTTTGGATGAAGAGAAAGATAATAGATCATGTATAGGGTACTGTGCAGGTGAAGGGATGGCTGAGCATACATATAAAACATTTATGCAAGATAAGCTTGGTTCATCTAATTTTGTTAACCATTCATCGATTTGTTTACAAACAACAGTTTCAGGATATGCTCTTACTATTGGTGGGTATGGGCAAGCAGATTTAGAAAATGCAGATTATATTATAATGGCTGGTGCAAATAGGGCAGAAGCTAT
The DNA here is from genome assembly GCA_048571215.1 of Halarcobacter azotofixans (SeqCode). Classification (GTDB taxonomy): domain Bacteria; phylum Campylobacterota; class Campylobacteria; order Campylobacterales; family Arcobacteraceae; genus Halarcobacter; species Halarcobacter azotofixans. Next base: position 2,836,859 of record CP182352.1, on the reverse strand, counting down.
TGTAACTCCTGATACTATGGACTTGTTTAAAAGAACAAAAAGAAGAGGTGCCAAATTGGTTGTGGTAGATCCAAGGTTTACAAATACTGCTGCTCATAGTGATGAGTGGTTACCAATAGAAGTGGGTACTGATTTAGCTTTAGTTCTTGCAATGACACATGTTGTATTAACAGAAGAGTTATATAATAAGAAGTTTGTAGATTTGAACTTTAATGGTTTTGAAGAGTATAAAGAACATATTTTAAGTAGTGGATATACCCCAGAATGGGCAGAAAAAATCACAGGGATAAAAGTTGCAAAGATAAAAAAAGTTGCAAGGGATTTTATGCACCATGCACCTAAATCTATCTATTATCAAGGAAGAAGAACAACTTGGAGTAAACAAGATTTTCAACTAAGACGTGCCCAAGCTATTTTTACAGCCCTTGGTGGTGGAATAGACAAAGAGGGTGGTATTGTTTTTGGAAAAGTATTGCCTTTGGGCTCTCATACAGTAAATGCCCCTTTATATGCAAATGCTGAAGGTAGAATAGAAAAAGATTCAGCAGCAATTATAGGTGGAAGTGGTTCTTGGATAGCTTGGAGAAATAAAATTATAGAAGGAACATCTGCTTATCCAATAAGAAGTATGTTTGTTTATAAACAAAATCCAATGTTAAGTATTCCAAATATTAAAAAAACAAGACAGATGTTTGAAAAAATGGATTTAGTAGTTGTAATTGATACAATGCCAAGCGATACTGCTATGATGGCAGATGTTATCTTACCAGAGTGTACTTATTTAGAAAGGGAAGACCCAATCAAATCATTTGGTGGGGCACAACCTTCTATTGCACTAAGACAAAGAGTAGTTAAACCAATGTATGAAACAAAACCAGTAATTGAAATCATGTATGGCTTAGGTAAAAAAATGTCAAAACCTTTATGGGAAATTACTAAAAAATATGATGAAGATGTACAAGATGAAATTGATGGTAAAACTGAAGCTGAGATTGAAACATATTATAAAGAGAACGGTTTTGATTTAAGTGATGCATATGGATCTAGTCAAGAAGAGATAAATAAACATATGGTTGAAAAAGTTTATGGAAAAGAGGCTTGGGAGACACTTAGAGAAAAAGGTGTTTATTATTTAAATATGGATAAATACTTCAAAAAAATATCTGCTAATGAGTATGAATGGTATCCAAAAGCTAGAAGATTTTATTCAATTGTAAAAGGGGAATTTAAATCTGATGTTTTCCATGATACCTGTGTAAATGAAAAAGAGATTGCAGTTCTTAAAAAACAATTTAAAACTCCTTCTGGAAAAGTTGAGTGTGTATTGGGAAATCTAACTAGTAAAGGTGTTGATTCGATGCCAAAATGGAGAGATGAATTATATACTCCAACACCAAATGGAAAATTTAAATTCATAACAGGACGACATGGGCAATTTACTCAAAATGCTACTTGTAATAATGCAATGTTATTGGATTTAATGCCTGAGAATTATTTATGGATTAATAAAAGAGTTGCAAAAGACAAAGGGATAGAGTTTGGAGATACTGTAGAGGTTGAAAGTGGAGTAGGTAAAATTCAAATAAAAGCATATCCTACTGAAAAAATAGGTACTAATACACTATTTTTTATCCATGGCTTTGGCGCAACTTCTGATAGCTTAACTTTAGGTGTGGGCAATGGAGCAGCTGATAATATGATTATTGATGATGTAATTGAACCAGTATTTGGAAGTGCTGCAATGCACGAAACAATTGTTGATGTAAGGAAGGTGTAAGATGGCTAGATACGCAATGGTACTAGATTATAAAAATTGTATTAACTGTAAAGCTTGTGAAACAGCTTGCAAAGAAGAAAATGGAATTTTATTGGGTGCTGAAAATCATAGAATATGGGTTGGAACAAAGGAGATAGAAGGGGAGTTTCCACTTTTACATATTGCTTCAAATAATTTTGAACCAAGCCAATGTCAACAATGTGCAAATGCACCTTGTCAAGAAGTTTGCCCTACCCATGCAACTTATTATGATGAGAATGGAGTGGTAAGAGTAGATCCTGAAAAATGTATTTTATGTTCATATTGTATAACCGCATGTCCTTACGACGCAAGATATGTAGATGACAGAACAAATACAGTTGATAAGTGTAACTTTTGTGCTGATACAAGAATAGCTAGGGGTGAGACAACAACAGCTTGCCAAGCAACTTGTCCAACAAAGGTTAGAATTTTTGGAGATTTGGATGATCCAAATAGTGAGATATCAGAAGTTTTAAGAACAAGAGATCATTTTACTTTAAAATCACATTTAGGTACTGACCCTAGATTGTTTTATCTAACATAAGGAGAGATGTTATGACTTTAAGAACTATTATACCCATAAAAGACATCTCTTTAAAAGAGTTGTTTACCTTTAAAAAGAGTTTTAGTAATGTTACAATGGCTATATTAACCCTTGCTTTAGTGGCATTATTTATATCTGGTGCAGTGATGTATTTTATTGAAGGGCATCATGCTTATAATGTATCAAGAACCCACCCGTGGGGATTGATTATTGCTATGTATGTATTTTTTGTTGTTTCAAGTACAGGGCTTTGTATAATGTCATCAATTGGACATGTATTTGGTGTAAAAGAGTTTGAGATAATAGGAAAACGTGCAATCTTAGGAGCAATAATAACTATATCAACGGGGTTTATAGTAATAGCTCTTGAGATAGGGCATCCTGTTACGATGATAATATACAATATATTGACTCCTGGGTTTACTTCTGCAATTTGGTGGATGGGAACATTATATGGAGCATATTTAGGATTTATTATAATTGAATTTATATTTTTAGTTAGAGAGAACCATAAGTGGTCAAAAATATTTGGATTAGGGGGACTTTTAGTAGGACTTGCAGCCCATAGTAATCTTGGTGCAGTTTTTGGGTTTTTGATTGCAAGACCTATATCAAATGGAGTTTTCTTTCCTATATATTTTATACTTTCAGCTATGATAACAGGTTCTTATTTACTATTTTTGATGTATGGTTTTAGATATAAAATGGATTTTCCAAAAGAAGTGGAAACTATGCTTATAAAACTTGCTAAAATTTTAGGGCTTTTATTAGCTATTTTGATGTTCTTTGAGATTTGGAGAATGTTTACTTCCATTTATGGTGGAATGCCAGGACGAGCTGAAGTTGCTTGGCATATTTTAGGAAGTAGTAACTTTTTGATAGGAGAAGTTTTATTAGGTATGTTGATTCCATTTATTGTAATTTTAGTAAGTAAAGGGAAAAATATAAAAGGGATGGTTTGGGCATCTATTTTAGGTATGGTAGGTATTTTCTTTATGAGATATGATTTGGTTCATGATACTCAATTAATGCCTCTTCAATTACTTAAAATAAGAGAATACCAGTTACCACCAAGCTTTATAGAATATTTTCCATCATATGCAGAAATTGCTGTTTCAATAGGTGGTATAGGGGTATGTTTTGTACTGTATTATATAGCTGATAAGTTATTTAATTTAGATCACAATTAAAAAGGATATGTCATGAATGCAAAATTAATCATTAAAAGTTTAGTATTAGCTACACTTTTATCAACTGGTGCGTATGCAAATAGTACTGAAGTTTTAAATAAACCAAGTGCAAAAGTACAAACTATGATAGATAAGTTTAAACTGCAAGTTGTAGATTACAATTATGTTAAAAATATAATTGGAAAAGGGACTAGAAAAAGTGCAAAAGCAGTTTTAATAGATGCAAGACCAAAGACAAAATATGTAAAAGGGACTATTCCAAGTGCTATAAATATCCCAGATACAGACTATGCAAAATATGTGGGACAGTTAAAAGATACTCCTAAAAACAAAGAGATAATTGTATTTTGTGGAGGATGGGCTTGTGGAAAATCTCCAAAAGTTGCAAATATGCTTAAAAAAGATGGTTTTACAAATGTAAAATTATACCAAGCTGGCGAGCCAGAGTGGAGAAAAAAAAGTTATATAGAAGTTGGTCTAGCAGTAGTCAAAGCTGCATATAAATATAATTCAGCACTATTAATTGATGCAAGACCATATACTAAGTTTTTACAAGAAACAATTCCTGGAGCACTTGCTATTCCTGATACAGAAGTTGAAAAGCTAAAAGGAAGATTTCCTGTTCATCAAATGCAAAGAGTTATTATTTTTTGTGGAGGATATGCATGTGCAAAATCACATAATGTCGCAAAAAAAATGGTTTCAATGGCTTATAAAAATGTTTCAGTTTTTGCAGGTGGAGTTCCCCAATGGAAAAAAGCAGGTTTAGCAACTACAAAATCAGCTTCAAAAATAAAAAAAGTGAAAAAATCATCAAAACCAACTATGAGTAAAAATGGTTTAAAACTAGGTTCAGATGAGGGAAGTGTAGATGGTGAATGGCTTTTAAAATATATAAAAGGGGATAAAGTACCTTCATTTATCCAAATTGTTGATGTAACAAGTCCAGAAGAGTATAAAACAGGACATATCAAAGGTGCTATAAATATAGAAGCAGAAAAGCTAAGTGCAAAAGACTTCTATGCAAAACTACCAAAAGGCAAAACAGTAGTATTTAACTGTACAGCAGGTGGTAGATCTATTGATGCCTGGATGAAACTAAAAAATGCAAAATATGATATCAGTGAAATCTATTATTTTGATGCAAATATAAAGTGTAAAGGAACTAACTGTAATATTACAGTTAATGAACCTTTAGAATAGATTTGATAAAAGGAAGTGCATTTTTATTTTGCACTCCTTTATTTCTTTTGATTTTCTTTTATGTAGAAAGAAAAATCTGCGGCTTTTAATTCTTCGCAATGTATTAACTTTTTAAACTCTCTAGGTTTTATTATATCATATAGATATAAGAATATTTTAACGAAATTAAGCAATAAATCTTTTACATATAAAGAATTTAGAAAGAGAAAGATAAAGAAACTTGTCTTTATTTATACGATAGGAATTGTAAAGGAGGTAGGGATTTTTAGAAGAGCTCTAACGGGTAAAACAGTACACTCATACACAATCTATATTTCATAAAAGTACAAAATCATAGAATTCTTTATTTTGGACACATTCAGACCATATTCGAAATGTATAATTCCTATTGTCAAAAGGAAATGAACTTTCAGATGGATAAGTGAATGAAGGTTATTATTATTCTATTGACATAATAAATAAAAGGAGAAGAAATGATACTAGATTTATTATTTCGTTTAACAATTGCAATAGCAGGAATTACAGGAGCTTACATGTTTTTTGGTTCAAAAGCAACATGGCTTAGAAAATGCCATTTAATTATGGGAGCAAGTGCAGTTATTTTATGTGCCGTAACATTTTTGGTTAAATAGTGTAAGAGATCTTTTTGAAATATATTTAAGGAAGGATATCTAATTATGGTTGATTCAAAAATAATTGAGGCTTTTCATCTGATGTGGGGAAATTTTCCTGAGCCTGTAACACTGGTACATAAAAACAAAGAAGTAATTGCTGTAAATGCATTGTCTGAAGTGCTTGGAATTGTGAAGGGAATGAATTACTCTACTTTAAGTACAAATGAAGAATATAGGGGTTGTTTGGCTAATAGAGCATTACATTTGCAGCAAGTGGCATACAAAAATGCAGAATATACGGAAAAAGAAATTATCTCTTATTGGTTTCCAATTGAGGGGTATCCTGAACTCTTTATCCATTTTGAGTGGATGTAATTATAAACTATAGTACTATGCCAGACAAAGATATGGTTTGTCTTAAGAGAAAGAACTGTGATATAATTTTCCAAAAGTAATATCTTAGATACGAGGTAAAAAGATGTTTTCTATATTAGTTGCTGAAGATGATGAGACATTAAATAAGATGATATGTACGAAATTAAAACAAGAAAACTTCAAGACTATTTCGGCATTTGATGGAGAAGAAGCCTTAGAAATCATGGATACAACATATGTTGATTTAGTCATCTCAGATATTATGATGCCAAAAATAAATGGCTATGAACTTATACAAGAGATTAGAAAGATGGAACCTTCTTTTCCTATTTTGATGATTACGGCAAAAAATCAAATGGAAGATATTGAAAAGGGATTTAGACTTGGAACAGATGATTATATGGTTAAACCTATTCAACTAAAAGAGATGGTTCTTAGAGTAAATGCACTTTTACGAAGAGCAAAAATAGCTAATGAAAATAGATTAGTTATAGGAAAGAGTTTTCTAGACTACAAGGCATTAAAAATAAATATTGACTCTAAAGAATACGATCTTCCCCCTAAAGAGTTTTATCTACTATTTCTTTTACTCAGCTATCCCAATAGAATTTTTACTAGATATGAAATTATGAATGAAATTTGGGGTGTAGAATCAGAAGCAGATGAACGAACTGTTGATTCTCATATCAAAAAACTTCGTCGTAGATTTGAATCATGTCAGGATTTTGAGATTATGACTATAAGAGGGCTTGGGTATAAGGCAAAATATCATTTAACAGATAATACCAAATGAAAAGTAATGCCATAAAATTAAAAAAGGAAACCATGAAAAAGAAATATATAATACGCCTTCGCTCTTTTATCTCTTTTGTTTCTATTGCCACCTTATTCGTTGCTTGTCTTATTGCGTGTGGTATAGTTATTACTGGGACTTGGTTATTTTATCACGGACCAATTACTATGTTATCAGGGATCATTATGAGTCTACTGGTTTGTGCTTTAACGATGATTATTGGTGGTATTGCCTTATACATTGGTTCAGGGCATTTATTGAAACCTGTTGAAGCTTTAAATTTAACTGTGAATAAAATTGCCCAAGGGGATTTTACTGCAAGAGTTTATCGTAAAAAAAGAGAGATGAAAAATCATCTTTATGCCCATGAACTTGATGAACTCTCTTCAAATGTAAATAAAATGGTAGAAGAACTCTCTGGTATGGATTATATGCGTAAAGATTTTATGAGTAATGTATCACATGAAATAAAAACACCTGTTACGGCAATCACAGGTTTTGCTGAATTGTTATTAGATACGCCACTTGAAATGCAAAAGCAAAAAGAGTATTTGGAACTCATACATCAAGAATCTAGACGCTTGTCATTACTTTGTGAAGATATGCTCCAAATGTCACGCTTAGATAATCAACAAATTATCTCAAAAAAAGATATGATCCGAGTAGATGAACAAATAAGGCGTGCAGTGATAGTACTGTCCCAAAAGTGGAGTGATCATGATCAAAAATTTGATTTAAACCTCTGCGATGTAGTTGTAGAATCGGATAAATCACTTTTGATGCATGTTTGGATGAATCTCATTGATAACGCCATGAAATACTCTTCTAACAATAGTACAATTTATATCGATGAATACGTAAATGGAAATGAACTTATTGTTAAGATTAAAGATGAAGGTATTGGGATTAAGAGTGAAAAAATTGCAAAGATTTTTGATAAGTTTTACCAAGGTGATGAATCCCATAAAAAACAAGGAAGTGGTCTTGGACTTTCCATCGTAAAAAGAATTTTAGAACTTTTGGGAGCAACAATTCACTATGAAAGTCAAGAAAATATTGGAACAACTGTGGTTGTAAAAATTTCAATAAATAGTGTGAAATAAAGTTGTCAGTGGACAAGAGAATAATCAAACATATTTATATTCCTTATTTAGATTATGATCATATTTTCGTTTTAAAGTATAACGTTTGAGTTGAGAAATATTTGAGCCGCAGGGTCAAATATTTCTCTCCAATGTTTTGTTATGTTCCTTGAGTTTTAGCAACTTCTTGAGCTACTGACATCAAATTACCCAAAACACTTAAGAAAATTATAAACTGTGTAAACAGTATAATTTTCCATCTTTTATTCCAATTTTCATTGAAAATTAGGATTAAAACAATTGGAATAAAATATACCGCACCAAAAACATATGCTATAGAGCCTTTATTCAAAATATATGTAAAATATGTATTTACAATTAAAAGTATCGAACCTAAAATTACTATTATAATATTCGGTTTTTGATTAACTTCAGCAGGTTTTTCTTTCCTTTTAAGGTACCAAATACTTGGGAGTACACCCAAAATGATTATTATTAATGCAAATATTATGACTTCTAACAAAATTTATCTCCTCTGAACATAACTACTTACTAGTAATATATTATATATAAATAATGTATAAAAACATCTAATATCTTAACATAAAGATATTAACTCAAATAAGCCTTAAATAGTCAAAATTCAATAAAATATAAAATAAAGTAAATAAATATGTACTTTTATATGTTAGATTATTAACGTATATCCGTAATATCCTATCATTTTGTATGACTATTTGGTGAAAATTTTGATAGTTTAACAAAATGATAAATATATTATATTGTGATTGGCTAAAACTATTATCAATATATTTAGGTGTAAATAAACTTTTGCTGTACCTCTTGGCTTTCTCGACTTTCTTTTCTGAAAAAGAAAGTAGCAAAGAAACCATCCTGCAGGTTTCGAAGGCAGAAGCTCCCCGAGCTTTTCATTCATCCCTTTTGAGTGCCTAAAAACTTGCTAAAATGTGCTCCCAGCACATTTTTTTACGCTTCAGACAGTTTAGTCACTTGTTTTCAAAAGAGATAAATAAACACTCGGCTTCTCAAATGCGGGAAGGTGGGAAACTGACCTTTGCATTTTTTTGTACCATTTTATTTAAACTGGTGTTATGTTAAATTTAAATTAGGAAGTTTGTGGCTAGTGTATTTAGTCCAGACTTTGTTGAAGCCGGAAGGTTTTTAATTATTTTCGGAAAAGACCGAGGACCGTTCAACTGGATAAAAGGTACTGAATGTACCTTTTAGGAAGGCGTTCCGCAGGTCAGGAAATAATTAGAAAGCTGTAGGGGACTTTAGCTTCGACAACCGTCTGGTTGCTTTTTGTCTTACTTTTTACAACTAAAAAGTGAGAAAGCGGAGAGCTTTGCTCTACAAGAGGGTGTATACAATTAAAACTATTTTCAAAATATTTGAATGTGAATAAACTTTTATTGTACCTCTTAGCTTTCTCGACTTTCTTTTCTGAAAAAGAAAGTAGCAAAGAAGTTGCCACCTTAAAAAATGATAAAATATAAAATATTTAAATCTAATATTTATGATATACTTTTAAATTTATTAGGGTCATATATATTATTATTTTTATATAATGAGTGAGCAATTACAATCATTTTTCGCATTACAGCAATTTGTGCTACAGTAGTATGTTTGCCATTCTCTTTTAATCTATTATAAAATATTTTTAATTCTTCATTGTATTGTATCGCTGTCATTACTGCCATAAATAATGTACCCCTACATAATTTTGAACCAGATTTTGATATTTTTGTTTTTCCTTTTATTGATGAACCAGAATCTCTACTAACTGGATCTAATCCAGCTAATGAAACAATTTGCTTTTGATTTGTATCAGGATATTGTATAAAATGGTGTAATAATATAATTGAAGATAATTCTCCTATGCCTTTTATAGTTTGGATATTTAAAAATGCATTATGTAAATTTTTGTCTTTTGCAATAACTTTTTTTATCTCAATAAGAATATCTTTTTCTTTTTTTTCAAATGATTTTATATCTTTTCTTAATGATTTAATTATAATAGATGAAGCATCTTTTGAAACTAAAGCTTCCAAATGATTTTTATTTTGAGTTTTAATTTTTGATATAAATTTATAATATGTAATAAGCTCTTTTAATTCCTCGGCATAAGGATTAATAATGGGTATTTTAATCTGATTTTTTCTTGCAGTAACTATCATCTGAGATAACATTCTAGCATCTAAAAGGTCAGTTTTATTTCTTTGACCAATTGCTTTAGCAAAGTTAGCACTTTTCTTTGGATTAACAATAAAACAGTGTATACTTTTTTCAGAACAAAACTTTTTAATTAAAAAGGAATAATTAGCTGTAGGTTCAAAAACAAATACAAGTTTATCTATATCTTTTTTATAAAGTTTTTTTAACTTAGAATAAAAACCTTTAAGTGATTTCAAATTATTTGATATTTGAATATCTAAATCATTGATAGGGATATAAATATTAATTGTTGACTTACTTATATCTAATCCGATAGAATACATATCTAGAACCTTTGTATTAATATAAAGAGTTCGTTAGGGTAGGAATAAAATTCCTACCTGATATTTCGTCATACAAACTTTAGACTCGTAAATACGAACTAGTTATAAAACTGTTCTTGTTGCCACTCAAATTTGAAGTATAACTATTGAACTTCTTTACAAGCTAATTAAAATTATTTTTAATTGCTTCAACCACCCACACAATATATCATCTTCTATTGAACTCTATGAAAATATACTATCATATTTCCAATATTTTATTATACGAACCATCCCACAGGTTTCGAAGGTGAAACTACTCTCGCTTATTATTCATCCCTTTTGAGTGCCTAAAAACTTGCTAAAACGTTCTCCCAGAACGTTTCTTTAGGCTTCAAACAGTTTAGTCACTTGTTTTCAAAAGAGATAAATAAACGCTCGGCTTCTCAAATGCGGAAAGGTAGGAAATTGACCTTTGCATTTTTTGATACCATTTTATTTGAATCGGTGTGATACTTAACAATTATTATAAAAGTGGAAATTCATTCTATGGGGCGTTATATGGGATTATTTTTTAGTTCGTTCTAAAGAAAAAGTACTTGGTGAAAATGCTCTTATTATGTTTACATATAATTTTAGAAGACTTTTAAATCTTATAGGGATAAATCTGTTTCAAAAGTTATGCTTAGCCATAAAAAATAAAGATTTAACCCAAATTACCAAAGATATAGAGGAATATATCTTAGTGTTTGGACTTTATTTGGTTTATTTTTTACAAAAATTTTTATATCAAAAAATTTTAAGAAAAAATATCAGATATTTAGGAAGTTAATTTGAATTTTTACTGTAAATTTAGTTTATTTGGGACTAAATTCACAGTCTGTAGGTTTTGTTAGATAATCATTATGACATCATCATAATATCATCATTCCTTTTTATTGATTTAAGAGGTGCTAAAAAATCTTCATTTAGACCAATTTCCTCATTGTAAGATTTATATAAGTTATCAATTATTTTAGCATTTTTAACTAATGGACCTTTAAATGGTGCTAAAAAATAGATAGTTTTATTTAAAACTCTTCCCCTCACTTCTGCTGTTTTATCAAGTTTAGTTCTTTTTCCATTTATTATTGCCCAGCCACTATCAACTTCTTCAGGTTTTATAATATTACCATCAAAAAGACCATAATAGTCAATATTGTTAGCATCTGTGTTAATAGCTTCATAGTTGTCTGTTTCAATAATAATTGTACTACCACCAAAACTATTAAAATGTTTATATATCCAAATAGTTTTAATTTTTATTTCTAAATAGTCAATTAAAAAACAAGCATCGCAGTCTTTATTTTTTGAAATATACTTAACATCTCTGTCTGAATAACCTTGACTTATCCAAAGTGCTAATTTATCAGTATTATTAGATAAATCAGTCATTATTTCAAGAATGGATTCTACATCGTTAAATTCTTTAAAACCTTGTCTTGAAACTCCAAAATCAGACATATACTTATAAACAATAATATCATCAAAATTATGTAAGGTGTCTTCCCATCTAATTTGTTTTTTGCTATTTAAAAATTCTTTAATATCTTTTTTTGAACTTAATCTATGGCTTGGTTCATTAGACAATAAATTTCTTATTAATGTTTCGTATTTTTCATATTGTTTATCATATTGAACCAAAGATATATTCTCTTGACCTCTTAATGTATCGCCAGTTATTAGCCAATACAATACTTGTCCTATTGCATACCAATCAGCAGAAAATGTAATTTCATCAAATTTTTTTATTGATTGTTCTGGTGCAGAATAGTAAAAATTTGCCATTCTATCGGCTTTTTTTGTATCTACAAGCTTAATGTGATGATTATCGTTAAATTTAGCAATGTCAAAATCACCCAAAACTAATCTTCCATCCAAAATAAAAAGATTCTCAGGTTTTATATCCCTATGTATAATATTATGGCTATGAATTATATCAACTATATTTATTAAATTATCAAATAATTTTTCAAAGAATATAAAGTTAAATTCATCATTTCTTTTTTTCTCATCCACAAAAACTTTTAAAGTAGTTTCTGCTTTTGGCATTATTATATATGGGATTTGAGTTTCATTATTAATCTTTATGCTATCAAAATGTATTTGTGGTAATACCACTCCTGAATGTTGAATGGACAATAAATTTAAATGAGATTGTTTAAATCGTTTAAATGTTGTGCTTTCTTTTTGTTTTATATTTTCAAGTAAAAATTTAATAGCATATTCTTTACCACTAAAATTAAATCCTTTAACAACAGAAGTTCCACCATTCCCTAAAACTTTTGTAGATAATATAAAATTCCCATATATATTGATTATTTCATTATGTATTTTTAGATATTCATTAAGTTTTTGTTTTAAAGTATCTTGACCTAATGGTAAAATATCTTTTGGAATTGATACCGGCTTTAATTCTGTTGGCATTAGATAATTTAACAAAGGTAGAAATTCATCAGATAAAAATTTAGTTCTTTCATCATATGTTTTAAACTTTTCTTTTATAAATCTCCAAAATGAATTTAAATCTCCATTGGTTTTCAACCATATAGGAAAATATTGTTCTAATTTTCTATTCAATAATAGTTCATCTCTTAGTGCTTTGTATTCACTATCAGAAGCTTCCTTTCCTGTGGCACGAGATTTTAATAAATTACTTAAATAATCTATTTTTTCATAATCTGTTTTTAAAAATTCTATGCTCAATTTAATATTCCTTATTATGTTTATCTAACGCCGCATTCAGCGGCTTGTCCGCTGCAATGCTTTGTTAGGTGATGTGTGACGATAAACTAAAATTGGATGCACTAACACTCTTGGATATCGACAAGTTCTCACCATTGCCTCCATACCGTCAAACCCTCTAAACATACCGCGAAAAGCACTTTCAACACTTTCGAAATCTTCTAGTTCATCTTTTTCAAATTCTTCCAATGGGGAGAAGCTTTCCTCCTCATTCAGTGGTACTGAGGTTACGATTCCAAGTATGGTAAACTCTTCTGTTGGAAAGGACCCGTATGTGAAATGGAACGCAGTTGGGTCATTAATTGTGAAGTTTTCTGAGTCTAAATGCCCAAAGATATGCTCATCATTTTGATCTTTGAAGGGATAGACTCGAATATTGGTAATATTGGGCAAGAAAGCATCAATCCATGTTCTCATCCCGTCCAGTATCCACTGAGGTACAGCATCTAGCGCTGTCGATGAGGAAACTAAATTATCTAGTACTTCTCTTAATTCTTTTGCTTTTTGTTTTGCCTTAGATTTCTTATTTCTATCACCTGTCGTATTTTCAAGCTCTTCTATCTGCTGTTCAATTGCCTGATACTCAGGATTGTCTTTTAATGAATCGGCATGACTCCTATTGATAAGTTTCACGATATCAGGAAAGTCTTTACCAATTTTCTTCATTCTTTCATAGTCTTCAATGACAATTCACCCTGTGCATTTGATACATAATGCATTTTTCAATGTTGCTCTTAGCTCTAGGTCTTTAAGGGTTTTGTCTCCATCAAGACCGTCTAAGTCCAAGAGATAACCTGACGACAATAATTCTGCTTCCAATTCTTGCAGCAGAGCATGATGAGGCTTGATTGTTGTTTTGTCTTGATCTTTGTCTTGAGTGGTTCCACCTGCATCATGTTTAAACACTTTGAAATCGTAATTTCTTTTGTTGTCTGAGGTGATGCTTTTCTCAGATTGAGTTTCCTTAAGCTCAACAACGCCTCCCGTGAGCTGACTGTACAATGAAATTGCTTTATCTAAATCAACATACAAATAGTCATATAAATTCACAGGACTTCCTTATTTTAATTTTTCGACTAACTACTTATTAGTTATACATTATATATAAATAATGTATAAAAACATCTAATATCTTAACAATTAAAATGTAAAAATATTAACTCAAATAAGCCTTAAATAGTCTAAATTTAGTGAAATACAAAATAATATAAGAAAAAGTAGAACATTTTTTATGTTAGATTATTAAGGTATATCCTTAATAGCATATCATTTTGTATGACTATTGGATGAAAATTTTGATAGTTTAACAAAATGATAAATATATTATGTTGTATGTAGGGTTAAAACTATTATCAATATATTTGAGTATAAATAAACTTTTACTGCACGTCTTGGCTTTCTCGACTTTCTTTTATAAAAAAGAAAGTAGCAAAGAAATTATCCCACAGGTTTCAAAGGTGAAACTACCCTCGCTTATTATTTCACTTTTCTGTTTTTCAAAACTCGCTAAAACGTAAGTTAGTTACGTTTTTTTACGCTCTGACAGTTGAAAAACTTTTCCGAAAAGCAAAATAAACGCTCGGCTTCTCAAATGCGGGAAGGTGGGGATAAGGACCTTTGCATTTTTACTACCATTTTATTTTGATTGGTGTAATACTCAATTTGCAAAAGAAAGTTCGTGGCTAGTGTATTTAGTCCAGACTTTGTTGAAGCCGGAAGTTTTCTAATTATTTTCGGAGAAGACCGAGGACCGTTCAACTGGATAAAAGGTACTGAATGTACCTTTTAGGAAGGCGTTCCGCAGGTCAGGAAATAATTATAAAACTGAAGGGAACTTTAGCTTCGACAACCGTCTGGTTGCTTTTTGTCATACTTTTTACAATTAAAAAGTATGAAAGCGAAGAACTTGTTCTTCAAGACAATTGCAGACAATAAAAACTATTATCAATATATTTGAGTGTAGTTAAATTTCTACTGTACGTCTTGGCTTTCTCAACTTTCTTTTGTAAAAAAGAAAGTAGCAAAGAAATTATCCCGCGGGTTTCGAAGCCGAAGGTTCCCTCGCTTATTACTTATCCCTTTTGAGTGCCTAAAAACTTGCTAAAACGTTCTCCCAGAACGTTTCTTTACGCTTCAAACAGTTTAGTCACTTGTTTTCAAAAGAGATAAATAAACACTCGGTTTCTCAAATGCGGGAAAGTGGGATAAGGACCTTTACATTTTTTTGTACCATTTTATTTAAACTGGTGTTATGTTAAATTTAAATTAGGAAGTTTGTGGCTAGTATATTTAGTCCAGACTTTGTTGAAGCCGGAAGTTTTCTAATTATTTTCGGAGAAGACCGAGGACTTGTTCGAAGATATAAAAGGTGACTAAATGTCACGTTTTATATCAAGTCCCGCAGGTCAGGAAATAATTATAAAACTGGAGGGAACTTTAGCTTCAAGAACCGTCTGGTTGCTTTTTGCCATACTTTTTACAATTAAAAAGTATGAAAGCGGAGAGCCTCGCTCTACAAGACAACTGCATACAATTGAAATTATCTAAAACTATTTGAGTAAATCAAAGCTCAATGTCCTCAAAAAAACCAAAAAAAAAGGGCTTGAAGTCTAAACTTCAAACCCTTTTTTATTTTGCAAATTTATTATTATGCTGCTAATGCATCTTTTGCTTTAGTTACTAATGAAGTAAATGCTTCCGCATCATTCATAGCCATATCAGCTAAGATTTTTCTATCTAATTCGATATTTGCTAATTTAAGACCATTCATAAATCTTGAATAGTTAATATCGTTTAATCTACAAGCAGCATTGATTCTGATGATCCAAAGCTTTCTGATATCTCTTTTTTTCTGTTTTCTATCTCTATAAGCATATACTAACGAGTGTTCTAATTGCTCTTTAGCTTTTCTAAAGTGTTTACTTCTACCGCTATAAAAACCTCTAGCAGCTTTTAAAACTTTCTTATGTCTTCTTCTTCTTACTACACCAGTTTTAACTCTAGGCATATTTTTCCTTTCTTTACCATATTTTTTTAATAGGTGTCGATTTTATAAAATCGAACTTGTCCACATTTTGTGGAGGGACTATGTAATTAAATCTTAATTACGCTTTGTTTAACATTCTTTTTACTCTAGTTACATCAACTTCTGCAACTGTTTGAGGACCTCTTAAATCTCTTTTTCTTTTTTGAGATTTTTTAGTTAAGATGTGGCTTCTAAAAGCTGATCCTCTTTTAATAGAACCATTCTTTTTTACTTTAAATCTTTTTAAAGCACCACTTACAGATTTCATCTTTGGCATCGTGGATTCCTTTCTAATAAATTTGCATTTCCAATTATCTTATGAAAAAGTTTGAGATTTTACTTAAATTTAGCTTTAATAAAGTTTAAGTGAAGTATTAAAAAGGGGAGAGAAAAAGAGTTGAGAGCTCTTTTCCTAAATTTACCTTAGCTTATTTTTTATGCTCGTTTTTAGGAACAACATTCATATTAACAAATCTTCCCTCTTGTTTTGGTTCCATATCTCTTGCAGCATATTCTTCAATCATAGGCCATACTCTTTCAAGTACTTCAGCACCAGCTTCAGGGTGTGCCATCTCTCTACCTTTTAAAAATACTCTACATTTTACATGGTAACCTTTTTCAAGGAATTCTATAATATGTTTTACTTTATAGTTGATATCATTATCTGCAATTTTTACAGAAAATTTTACCTCTTTTACAACAATAACTTTTTGTTTTTTCTTAGCGTCTTTTTTCTTTTTTTCTTGTTGATATTTAAATTTTCCATAATCCATGATTTTAGCAACTGGTGGTTTAGCATCAGGTGCAATTAAAACTAAATCTAGTCCTAATTCATCAGCAGTTTGTTGGGCATTGCTTGTTGGAATAATTCCATAATTTGTTCCATCATCACCTGTGCACCTAACTTCTCTTGCTGTAATGTCTTCATTCATTATAACATCGTCTTTTCTTTTATCTCTACTCAAATTTTACTCCCTTTATTTAACTCATTTAACATTGTAAAAAATTCATTTTTACTCATATTTGACTGTTCTCTTTTTCTTCTATCTCTTAATGCAATAGTTTGGTTTTCAACCTCTTCATCCCCAATAACTACAATCATAGGAACTCTTTGTTTTTCTGCCATTCTAATTCTTTTATTTAAACTTTCATTCATATTGAAAATTTTAGAATCCATATTATTTGCTAAAAGCTCTTTTTGTAGAGTTTTTGCATATTCATTATGTGTATCAGCAATTGGTATAAAAATTACTTGTGTTGGTGCAATAGCAAATGGAAACTCACCAGCACAGTGTTCTGTTAATATTCCAATAAATCTTTCAAAAGAACCTAATATAGCTCTGTGAATCATAACAGGTTGTTCTTTTTCACCTTTATCATTAATAAATTCAGCTTCAAATCTAGAAGGCAAGTTCATATCTACTTGTACTGTTCCACATTGCCATTTTCTTCCAATAGCATCAAGAATTTTGATATCAATTTTTGGACCATAAAATGCTCCTCCACCCTCATCAATACCATAAGAGATATTGTTTTCATCAAGTGCATCCATGATACCTTTTGTTGTTTTTTCCCAAAAATCATCATCCCCAATTGCTTTTTCTGGTTTTGTAGAAACTTCAATTTCATATTTAAAATCAAATAGTTTTAGTAAAGAATCAACAAATTCTAAAACTTCAAATATAACTTCTTTCATTTGGTCTTGTGTACAGAATATATGTGCATCATCTTGAGTAAACTCTCTTACTCTAAATAATCCATGCATAGCTCCACTCATCTCATGTCTATGAACAACACCATATTCAAAAAGTTTTTTTGGCAAATCTTTATATGATACTAAAGAGTTCTTAAAAATTTGAATATGACCAACACAGTTCATTGGCTTCATTGCATATTCTTGTTCATCAATAGTAGTATAGTACATATTTTGACTATAGTTTGCATTGTGCCCTGAGATATCCCACATCTTAGATTTTAAGATTTCAGGACCACGTACTGGTTCATAACCTCTAATTCTGTGTGCATGGTATAAAATATGCTCTAGTTTTGATCTTAGACGTGCTCCATTTGGTAGCCACATTGGAAGACCTGCTCCCACATCATCACTAAATGTGAAAAGTTCAAGTTCTGTTCCAAGTTTTCTATGATCCCTTTTTTTAGCTTCTTCATGCATCCTTACATAGTCATTTAACTCTTTTTTATCAAAAAATGCAATACCATAAATTCTTGTGATCATCTCATTTTTTTCATCACCACCAAGGTAAGCACCTGCTACACGTGTAAGTTTATAACTTCTAATCATTCTTGTATTAGGTAGATGTGGTCCACGACATAGGTCTTCAAAATCCCCTTGTTTATATATGGTTAGTGTATCATCTTTGATTTTACTAAGCACAGCTTGTTTTAATTCATCATCTGCAAATTTTTCTAAGATCTCTTCTCTTGATGTTTCATATCTTTCGATTTTAAGTTTAGCATTTGCTAACTCTTTCATCTTTTTTTCTATTTTAGGAAGATCTTCATCTGAGATTTTTTCTTCTACTTTAAAGTCGTAATAGAATCCCTCTTTTACAACTGGTCCAACAAAGAATTTAGCCTCTGGATATAGCTCTTTTATTGCTTGAGCCATTAAGTGTGCGCACGAGTGTCTTAATATCTCTAGAGATTCGGGTGAATTATCAGCTTTAATCTCATCTCCACTTAAGTTTAAAGCTTCCGCAGTTTGAAGGTCATAGATTTGACCATCTTTTAAAATACCAATAGGTTCCAATAATTTCCTTTATTTTATTAATAATTGATTAAATTTATACATTTTATCGCAAAAGCACTTAAATTTATTCTTAAGTGGAATTTTTTATCAAAATTTCGTTAAAATAGTGTATGATTTTAAACTTATCACAGATAAAAACAGAAGCCTTACTACTTTTTTGCAAAGATTTAATCTCCTCGTATAAGGATGTAGAAGAGGATATTTTTGATATTGATAAAGAGATTAATCAATATATCAATAAAATATCAGAAGATATGTATAAACAAATGAGTGTTTGTACCTTTCCAAATGAATATTATATAAAAAATGCAAGTCACTATAGAATAAAAGCGATTATTGATGCTTATAACTTTTTAAATTTTCAACTTTCAAAAGAGTTAAAAGATGGAAAACCTTTCAATCCTGCTATGTTGTATTTCTCACTTTTAGCAGTTTGGTTTAAAGAATTGGATAAAGAGAGTAAATCAAAGAGCTATATCTATTTTACAATATATCCTTATGGAAATGTATACGATAAGTTATTAGTAAATATAAAAGATGAGAATTTTAAGAAATTAAATATCTCTATGTTAGAGATAGCAGAAAAAGTAATCTATAAACTAGATAGATACTCTTTTAGTAAATAAAAAGAGGGCTTAGCCTCTTTTTATTAGAATCTATATCTTACATATGCTTTTATATCTTGTGCTTTTTCAACAGGGTCTTGACCTGCACCAACAGCTTGAGCCATTGTCATAGGTGCACCTTCTGCACCAAAGAAGGCATTACTTCCTGTATAGTCATATTTGATATAAGTATAACTTAGATGCCAACTTAATGAATCTGTAATCTTAGCATTTCTATAAATTTCCCAAGCATTACCACGAGCTGATATCTTACTTCCTGCCATAGTATCTTCACCATAAGTCATAGAACGCCAGTATTTACTACCTTTATTCCACTCTATTCCTATTCTTGCATCATCTGGACTTATAGGACAAGGTGCATTAGCTCCAATCCAAAAAGAGTATCCAGTTTCAGAACTTGTAGAACCTAACATACCTTTCGAGTTAGGATGAGTTTTTGACATAGCAGCAGATGCAAAGAAGGTTGTATCATCTAAGAAATCAGAGATACCATCTCCTATACCATATGCTTTAAACATAATAGTTGCTAAATCCATATCTCCAACATCATTAAATGCAGGTGTAGCAGCTTGTAAATTATATGCAGTTGTTGCATTTTGAGAACCCATATAAGCTCCATATGCAGCTTGATATGCACCAAGTGCAGTATTTGTAAATCCAATTAGATTAAATGCTCTAGCATAGTTTGTATGAATAGAGTATTGACCATTATCATATGGTACAAAGATAAATCCAGCCATATCTACATCAGGATTTTTTGAATCATCTTTTGCATAATCAGTGCCATCATTTTGAAATCTAGGTTTAGCATTTGTTAAACCTCTACCTCCACAAAATTTCCACCACATACCTGTAACACCTGTAATTTTATCTAAATCAAATCTTGCACTTACACCATCAAATTCAACATTTACAGTATGAGAGAGGGGAGATTTTCTTTGTTGGTCAGCTCTTAGGTTTATTCCTAAACCATCAGTTGATGGTCGTCTACCAACAGAAACTGTCCAAGGTACTTTGCTTCCAAATAGAGTAGCTTGTTTATATAACCAATATGCTTCTTTAACTTTTAAAGTGTTATCAAGAGCATTTTCATTAGTCACCCAATCAAAATTTGCATATCCAGGATTTGTATTTGATTGTGAGTGGTTTGCAGTATCTCCAAAAGCTTTGTTATACGATAATAATCCCTTAAAGATTGTATTATCATCAGGAGAATAACCCATGCCCAGCCATAATCTATTTGTTAGTAAGGCATTGTTTTTAGATTTTTTACCTGAAGCATGTTCATATTGAATATTATCAAACTGTGTTCTAAAATCAACATCCCATTTTATGTTATCATTTGCATCATGGGTTTTAACATCATTGATTTTTTTATAGTTTTTAGCAACTTTTTTTTCTAACTTTTTGAATCTTTTATCATTTATTGTTGCAGATTCTCCTTTTATCATTTTCTCTAATGATACTTTATTTTTTTTTGTTGCAGATTCAGTATTTGAAATTTTACTTTCAAGGGCTGCAATTTGTGCTTTTAATGCCTCTATTTGTTTCATCATTTCTGCGTTTGATATATCTGCAGAAAATGCCGATGAACTAAGAGAAGCAAGTGCCATTAAAGCTATTAATGACTTTTTCATATTTTGTCCTTTGTGTGCGTGTGTGTTATGATATTTTATTCTATTTGTGATTAGAGTAAGATAAAAAATATTTATAATTTGAGTTTAAAATTAGTTATAATAACTAGTAAGTTTTAATATAAGTTTAGCTTATAGTTTTGAGGTAAGAGTGACTCTTACCCCTTGATTTTTTAACAAGATGGAACATTTCCTGAATCATTTGCATATTCATATGAAAAATCATAAATATGTTGAATCCATTTATCTTTTACATCTTCTGGTTTAACTTTTGGGCAAATTTTGATTAATTCATCTTTGAATTTACCATCATTCATAATAGTTTCCCACTCGTCTTGTGAATGTTTTGCTGCAAATTTTGCTCCATTGAAACCACACGATGATTTAAATTTTTTTATGAAAAGTTTTTGTCCTTTCACTGCGTCAGCTGATGCAGTAGTACCTGCAACAGTTAATATTAAAGCACCTGCTAATATTGTCTTTAATAGTTTAGTCATTATCTTTCTCCTAATATAAATTTCGATATGATTAGTTTATTATATCAAATGAATATAAAAAACATCTTATAAATTTTATTAATAAAAGTGAATTGATTGTGAAATACTATCTACTAAAAGAAATTATACAATATTTATCTAGTAATGCCCATAATATAAAGCTTGCAAAGAGAATTGATAATAATACAATTATAATTGAATTTAATAATTCAAATCAAATATATTTTGATATGTCCAAGGGTAATAGTCTTGTTTATAAAAGAAAAGAGTATGTACAGTCTACAAGGGATTTTAATGCACCCTTTGATGTTGTCTTACAAAAAAGGTTTTATAATTCAAAAGTAATGAGGGTTGAACTATATAATGATGATAAAATTATAAATATAGAGGTAAACTCCTCATCTTCTTATAAAAAATTAACTACTATTTTACAATTAGAGTTTACAGGAAAGTATACAAATATAATAATACTTGATGAAAATAGAGTTGTTTTAGAAGCTTTACGTCATATAGATGAAGAGTCTTCAAGTAGAATTGTAAAAGTTGGAGTAAAACTTGATGAGGTTCCTAAGCAAAACTTTATACCAAAAATAGAAAAGATAGATAATATAGAAGAGTATTTATATAAAGTGTATGAAGAGATTGAAGAGAAAAATCTATCTAATTATAAAAAACAAAAAATAACTCAACTCTCAAAAAAGCTAAAAAAACTTCAAAAAACTTTTGAATCCTTGCCATTAAAAGAGGATTTAGAAAAAGAATCATTTGTTTTGTATGAAAAAGCAAATTTGATTTTAGCAAATCTACATCAAATAAAACCATATCAAAAAACTTTAAAAACTTTTAATTATGAGGGTGAAGAGGTTGAGATAGAGTTGGATTATCTAATGACAGCTTCAAGTTTTTCTAATTCTTTATTTAAAAAAGCAAAAAAAGCAAAACATAAAGCAAGCAATATTAGCATTGAAAAGAATAACTTAGAAGAAAAAATTGAGTTTTTAAAAAGACTTATAAAAAATATTGAAGAGTCTAATAGTACTGATGAGATAGAATTTTTGTACCCTAAAAAACAAAAAAATCAAACCAAAACAAAAAAAGCACAAAACTATGAAAGCTTTTTCTTTAGTGGTTATAAAATTATGTTAGGTACAAGTGAAAGAGAAAATATCTATATTTTACAAAACTCCAAAGCTAGTGATTTTTGGTTTCACTTAAAAGATAGACCCTCTTGTCATGTGGTGGTACAAAATAGTAAAAAAACGATTCCAGAAAATGTTATAGAAAAAGCTGCAAGTTTATGTGCTAAATTTTCTGTAGATAGTAGTGGAAATTATTTGGTTGATTATACACAAAGAAGAAATGTAAGAATACAAAATGGTGCAAATGTTTTATATAACCCTTACACTACAATAAGTATAAAAATTTAATAAAATAATAAAAAAAGCCAAGTTTTTGTATAATCTAACTTTATACTAAAAATTGGATTTAATATGACAGATATAATAAAATCAAGTTCAACAAGAATAAAAACGGGTTTAGTACTTCTATTAGCAGTTTTACTAATAGGTTATGTAGACTCATTTTTTATTATGTGGCTTCTTTTTGGAGCACTATTGGTTATCTCAATCAATGAATCAATGAAACTATATCAAATGAAAAGTGATGTGGTCTATTTATATAGTGGAGTACTTTGGTTTTGTGCTTATTTTTATCCAAGTCCCGAAGACTTGATATTTGTATTAGCAGTGGTTTATGCTTCAGTATTAGCTTATACTAAAACTTTAAATAAAAAAGTTTTTATGGTGCTTTTATATCCAACTGCATCTTTTCTATTTTTACTAGCACTTTATAATGAGTTTACAGTTTATTCTTTACTTTGGTTACTTATGATAGTTGCAGGGGCTGATGTGGGAGCATATTTTACTGGTCGTGCAATTGGTAAAACCAAGTTTTGTGAAACTAGTCCAAACAAAACAATAGAGGGTGTAATAGGTGGAGTGGTAGTAGCTACTATTCTAGGAATTATTTTTGCCATAGATAATATCTCTTTATTTGGGGCAATTGTTATCTCTATTGTAGTATCACTAGCTTCTGTTTTTGGAGATTTATTTGAAAGCTATTTAAAAAGAGAAGCAAATGTAAAAGATAGTGGAAATATTTTGCCGGGACATGGTGGGATTTTGGATAGAACAGATGGATATCTTTTTGGTGGAGTTATTATGTTAGTAATTTTAAGAGCAGTGATGTGATAGTATTAGGTAGTACAGGTTCTATTGGGGTAAATACTCTAAATATTGCAAGAAAATTTAATTTAAATGTTGAGGTCTTAGTAGCAGGTAGAAATATTAAGCTTTTAAATGAACAAATAAATGAATTCCATCCAAAAAAAGTGGTTATAGCAAATAGTGAAGATATAAATAAAACAAATCACTCAAATGTAAGTTTTGGAGAAGAAGCAATCTTAGAAGCGATTGAACAATCAGATTCAAAAACTGTAGTGAATTCTTTAGTTGGATTTTTAGGTTTAAAACCAACTTTAAAAGCTATAGAGTGTGGGAAAAAAATTGCCCTAGCAAATAAAGAGTCCCTTGTGGTTGCAGGAAAATTTTTAGACCAGTCTAAACTTAGTCCAATAGATAGTGAGCACTTTGGATTATGGTATCTACTCCAAGATAAAAAAATAGATTCTATGACAATAACAGCAAGTGGAGGTTCCTTTAGAGATTATCCAATGGGGCAGTTAAAAAATGTATCTATCAAAGAGGCTTTAAACCATCCTAATTGGTCTATGGGAAATAAAATTACAATAGATAGTGCAACTATGACAAATAAGATGTTTGAATTAGTAGAGGCTGCATGGTTGTTTGATATTAAAAAACTTGATGCAATAATAGAAACAAAATCCCTAATCCATGCTTTGATAAATTTTACTGATGGGAGTACAACAGCACATATTGCAAATGCTTCTATGCAATTACCTATTGCTTATGCGATTTTAGGAAAATGTGATGAGGAGATTTTAAAGCCTGTAAATCTATTGGAAACGGGAAGTTTAGAGTTTAGAAAAATTGAAACCTCACGATATCCAATTTGGGAAATAAAAGATGAGATTTTAAATAATCTTGATTTGGGAGTTGTCTTAAATGCAGCAAATGAAGTTGCTGTTGAGAAGTTTTTAAATTCAAAAATTGGATTTTTGGATATATCAAAAATCACAATGGATGCTTTAAATAGATTTCATAATACAAGTGCAAAAAATATTGAAGATATTTTTGAAATAGATAAAGAAGTGAGGGCTTATTGTGAGTCTTGATATTCTTATCCCTTTTTTGATACTTTTATTTTTAGTTATATATTTAATTTATACAAGAAATAAATTTGAAAAAAATATAATAGAGTTATATGAAAAAAAGTTTGAACATTGGAAAGACAACTCTACACATAATGAAAAAAATGATAAAAATTATAAGCAATTAGTTGGATTAGTTTTTAAAGAAGAGTATAATATAACAGTAGAGATATTAGAAGATAAACAGAGTGTAAAAAATAGTTTACAAAGAGGAAAATTCGACATAAAGGATAAATGATGCGATATTTATTCCTAAGTATTATATTTGTAAGTTTTTTATTTTCATCAAACCTAAGAAGAGATGCAAATCTAAAAGTTGTAATAGATAATAAAAATAATCTTATGTGGGTTGATGATGTAACAAATTTAAAACTAAGACTAAGCCATGAAAAAGCAACAGAGTATTGTAAAGAGCTATCCCATGCTGGTTATTCAAATTGGAGACTTCCTGATATAGAAGAGTATGCTTTGATTGTTGATAAAAAAAATGAGATAAACTATATAAATAAAGCCTTTAGATTTAATCTTCCAGATGGGTATTGGGCTAGCAAAGCACACTGGAGAACTTTTTGGTTTTATGCTGATTATATGTATTTTGTAAGTGGTACACCATATTATGATAGCAGACATAAAAACAAACTATTTAGATGTGTAAGGAGTATGAAGTAGATGAGAGAAAAGAGAGTTTTAATACTACATGGATTAGGTGGGAGTGACTATCCCCATTGGCAAGCACATTTAGCAAGGGATTTGATAAAACAAAATAGTGTAGTTTCTTTCCCTTCTCTTCCTAATAGAGATAATCCAGATTTAGATGAGTGGAAAACTTTTGTAAAAAAAGAGATTGAACATTTTAAACCAACAGTTATAGTTTGTCACTCTTTGGCAAATATTTTATGGTTTCATATATGTGAAGAGATAGATATTAAATTAGATAAACTCATGTTAGTTGCTCCAGTTAGAATGGATTGTAAAATTGAAGAAATAAAAGAGTTCTTCCCTTATCCTCTTCCAAAAGATTTAAAATCCAAAGAGATAATTATGGCAGCTTCAACAAACGATCCTTATATGAATGTAGAAGAAGCAATTAGATTACAAAGTAAATTAAATATTGGTATGAAACTTTTAGAAGAAGCAGGGCATATAAATGCATCCTCAGGCTATGGTAAACTTGATTGTTCCTTAGATTGGATAAACAAAGAAGAAGAGTGTGAGGAAAATCAATAGATGATATTAAGTATTGAGAGTAGTTGTGATGATAGTTCAATTGCAATAACTGAAATAAAAAGCAAGAAATTAATTTATCATAAAAAAATATCTCAGGAGCTTCAACATAGTGTTTATGGGGGAGTGGTTCCTGAACTTGCTGCAAGACTTCATGTGGAAGCCTTACCTAAAATATTACAAGAGTGTGAAGAGTATTTTCCTAAATTAAAAGCAATAGCTGTTACAAACTCTCCTGGACTTTCGGTTACCCTTATGGAGGGTGTTACTATGGCAAAAGCTTTATCTTTGAGCCTAAATCTACCTTTGATTGCGGTAAATCATCTAAAAGGTCATATATATTCTCTTTTTATTGAAAAGGAGCAGCTGTTTCCTATGACAATTTTACTTGTATCAGGGGGACATACTCAGATAATAGAAGCAAACTCTCTAACAGAGATGAATTTGCTAGCAACAACTTTAGATGATAGTTTTGGAGAAAGTTTTGATAAGGTTTCAAAGATGATGAATCTTGGATATCCTGGTGGTCCAATAGTTCAAGAAAAAGCATTAAAAGGGGATGAAAATAGGTTTGATTTTCCAATTCCTTTAAGACAGAGTCCAAATATAGAGTTTAGTTATTCTGGACTTAAAAATGCAGTTAGAATGCAAATAGAAAAGTTAGAAAAAGATGGACTAACACAAGAGGATATATGTGATGTGTGTGCGTCTTTTGAGAAAACTGCAGTAGCTCATATAATGCAAAAGATAAAAAAACTATTCAAAAAAAAGGTACCTAAAAACTTTGCAATAGTTGGTGGAGCAAGTGCAAATATTAGGTTAAGAACTGCCTTAGAAGAGTTGTGTAATAAAAACAATATTAAATTATATCTAAGCCAATTAAAATATTGTAGTGATAACGCAGCGATGATTGGAAGAGTTGCAGTAGAACAATACAAACAAAAAGATTTTATAACAATAGATAAAATAGATATACAAACAAGAATAAAGGCATTTTAATACACCTTTAGGGTTTGTTATAAGGATAAAAGGAGTTTTTATGATATTTGAAATGGGTGCAAAACTTGATGGAGATAATTTTGATACCTCAAAAGAGGATAAAAAAAATAAAAAAACAAACACTGAGATAAAACCAAAAGAGCAACACCAACTTGTATTTACTTATGAAAAAAGAAAAGGTAAACCTGTCACTTTAGTTGGAAGATTTTATCTAAATGATAATGATAAAAAAGATATACTTAAACTACTAAAGAAAAAATTAGCTTGTGGTGGTGCCATAAAAGAAGAGTGGATAGAATTACAAGGTGATGTAAAAGATAAAATAAAAGAGATTTTACAAAAAGAGGCTTGGAAGTTTAAAAAATAGGAGTTTGTCAGATGCAAAAAGTTTTTTATGAAGTTAACTCTTTAGATAAAAGGTGTTATGAGAAGTTTGAATTAAGTGAAGATCTTCTAATGGAACACGCAAGTTTTGAGATGGCAAATTTTATTGAAAAGAATTTTGATAAAGGAAGCTCTATATTGATAGCTTGTGGTGTTGGTAACAATGGAGCTGATGGTATAACCTTAGCAAGACTACTTTTCCCACAATATGATGTAAAACTTTTTATACCAAATGAAGTTAAATCCCCAATGGCACAACTACAACTAAAAAGAGCAAGGTTAATTGGACTTGAAGAGAGTGATTCTTTTGAAAAAGATGAGTTTGATAGTTGTAGTTTAGTTGTTGATTGCCTTTTTGGAAGTGGATTAAATAAAGATTTAGATGAGTTAACGCAATATTTAATAAATAGACTAAATGAGATAGATGCTTATAAAATAGCCTGTGATATACCAAGTGGTGTAAATACAGAAGGTCAAATTACAACTACCGCTTTTATTGCTGATACAACTATAACAATGGGTGCTTTAAAAACCTCACTCTATACAGATATAGCAAAAGATTTTGTAGGAGAGATAATATTAGCAAATCTTGGAGTACAAAGGGAAGTTTATGAAATATCATCAAATATATTTTTATTAGATAAAGAAGATATGAAACTACCTTTAAGGGATAAAAAAAATGCACACAAGGGAAGTTTTGGACATCTAAATGTGGTAATTGGATGTAAAAAAGGTGCTGGGGTAATAGCAGCCAAGGCTGCTTTTGGTTTTGGGGCAGG
This sequence comes from Halarcobacter azotofixans (SeqCode), assembly GCA_048571215.1. Lineage (GTDB taxonomy): Bacteria > Campylobacterota > Campylobacteria > Campylobacterales > Arcobacteraceae > Halarcobacter > Halarcobacter azotofixans. The sequence goes on along the minus strand of CP182352.1, from coordinate 2,808,691 downwards.
ACTTGTAAGTGTAATTTGCCATGAGTGTGTTGATTTACCTTACCATATTATGCATACTCACAATATATCAGATAATTGTACTGCAATAGCTATTGGGATGGGACTTGGAAAATATGAAAAAGATGAAATCTCAGAGATATTGGCAAATGATATACCAAAAATAATTGACGCAGATTTATTTTATGAAGATATTGTTTTAGAAGCTTTAGATAAGCAGGTTGTTTTAACTCCTCACCCAAAAGAATTTTGTGCTCTTTTAAATCTTTGTGATATAGCACAAATTAGTGTACAAGAGCTACAAAACAATAGATTCCTTTATGTAAAACAGTTTTGTCAAAAATATCCAAATGTGGTTTTATTATTAAAAGGTGCAAATGTTTTAATAGGAAAAGGTGCAAAGATTTTTATAAATAGTTTTGGAACAGCAGTTTTAAGCAAAGGTGGCAGTGGAGATGTTTTAAGTGGTCTAGTGGCATCTTTATTAGCCCAAGGGTATAAACCTTTAGATGCGGCAATAAGTGCTAGTCTAGCCCATACTCTTGCTGCTAATAATTATAAAAAAAACAATTACTCTTTAATCCCTTCTGATTTAGTAGAGGAGGTTAAGAAGTTATGAAGCCAATAGTTATACAAACAACATGCGCCAATAAACAGGAAGCTAAGAAGATAGCTAAAACTCTTATTGAAAAAAAACTTGCAGCTTGTGTTCAAATGAGTAAAATCTTATCTTTTTATGAATGGGATGAGAAGTTTTGTGAAGATAATGAGGTGTTACTTAGCATTAAAACAAAAAAAGAAAATTTCAAAAAAATCAAAAGCAAAATTAAAGAATTACATAGCTATGATGTTCCGGAAATTATATCTATTGATATTAAAAATGTAAGTAATGATTATAAAAAATTTATGGGAGAAAATATAAAATGAGTGATACTCTAAAAATTGGGAAATATGAGTTTAACAGTCGACTAATAGTTGGTTCTGGAAAATATAAAGATTTTCAAACTACAAAAGATGCAACACTAGTAAGTGGAAGTGAGCTAATCACTGTTGCAATTAGAAGAGTTAATATTACAAATCCAAATGAAGAGAATTTATTAGATTATTTTAAAGATACAAATGTAAAACTTTTACCAAATAGTGCAGGGTGTTTTACAGCAGAGGAAGCTATTACTACTTTTAGACTTATGAGAGAAGCTACTGGAATAGATTTAATTAAATTAGAAGTTATTGGGGATGCTCAAAAAACTTTATATCCTGATGTTATTGAGACTATTAAAGCTTGTGAAATTCTAAAAAAAGAGGGTTTCACAATTATGGCATATACAAATGATGACCCAATTATTGCAAAAAGATTAGAAGATGCAGGAGCTGATGCGATTATGCCACTTGCTGCACCTATTGGAAGTGGTTTAGGTATTCAAAACAGATATAATGTAGCATTTATAAAAGATGCAGTATCGGTTCCTGTTATTGTTGATGCAGGAGTTGGATGTGCAAGTGATGCTGCTATTGCTATGGAACTTGGAGCGGAAGCAGTTCTTACAAATACTGCAATTGCTCAAGCACAAGATCCAATTATGATGGCAGAAGCTATGAAACATGCAGTTATAGCTGGTCGAATGGGATATAAAGCAGGAAGAATTCCTAAGAAACCATATGCAACTGCAAGTTCGCCAGTTGATGGGCTTATTCAATTTTAAAAATAGAAATTTAAATAAAATTTCTATTTTTATATAAAAGCTCTTGACAATAGTATAAAAACATAGTATAATTCCGTCCACTTTTTGAAAAGAAGTGACTGTTTCGGGGCGTAGCGCAGTCTGGTTAGCGCACCTGGTTTGGGACCAGGGGGCCGGAGGTTCGAATCCTCTCGCCCCGACCATTTTTTATATGGTAGGTATAGCTCAGTTGGTTAGAGCATCTGGTTGTGGTTCAGAGGGCCGTGGGTTCGAATCCCATTACTTACCCCATTTTTTATAATTGCGTCTGTAGCTCAGCTGGATAGAGCAATGCCCTTCTAAGGCATCGGTCACACGTTCGAATCGTGTCAGGCGTACCATTTATTTAAGATTTTAGTTGGCCAATCAACTAAATCTTTTTTTTTGTCTTTTTTAAGACGCTTATATGCGGATGTGGTGAAATTGGTAGACACGCCAGACTTAGGATCTGGTGCCTCACGGTGTGGAGGTTCGAGTCCTCTCATCCGCACCACTTTTAAAAATTGAAGTTCTTTCAGACTTAGAAATCAATTAAACTATTTTTACTGTTAAAGCAGTACTAATTAAACAGGACGCGGAATAGAGCAGTCCGGTAGCTCGTCGGGCTCATAACCCGAAGGTCAGTGGTTCAAATCCACTTTCCGCAACCAATTACTAATATTAAGAATTTAACAAACTTCTTTAAACTATCAATAGTAAATCCCAAAAATTGAAAGGAAAAACATGTCAATAACTGATATAAAATTAACAGAAAAAGAAAAAGTTTTTATTAGACTTATTCAAAACAATGAAAACATATTTGATGCATGTAGCAAAGCAGGTATCACAATATCTTCTAAAGTATTAAATGCTTTAAAAACTCACATTAACTGTAAATAACCTAATACTGATACAAGAAAATTTCATTTTGAAATTCTTGTTATCTTTATCTTCTTGTAAAATTTAACAAAATAAAAATTAAGAATATCACTTTATCTATTTTAATAAATATTTAGGGAAATATAAGAAAAAATTGTCTATAATTTTCACCTCTAAAGATTTAAAACTAAATCTTTAATTATAAATGCGGGAATAGCTCAGTTGGCTAGAGCCTCTGCCTTCCAAGCAGATTGTCGCGAGTTCGAGTCTCGTTTCCCGCTCCACTATTTTTTAAATTTAAAACTTATTTTCAATTAATAATCTGGGGTATCGCCAAGTGGTAAGGCAACGGTTTTTGGTATCGTCATTCGCAGGTTCGAATCCTGCTACCCCATCCACTCTTAATTTATACAATTTTTTTATATTAAATCACTGTAATATGTTAGAAACAATTTTTTTATTAAGCTACTGTTAATATTATTTTAGTATTATTTCAAATAAATGACCGACGGTCGTTCATTTTTAAATTAGGATTTTTATTGGCAATTATAGTAGATAAAATACAAAAAAGAAAAGATATAGCACTCTCATGTAAACAAATCTTGATTGAAGAAGGGATAAATAAAATCTCTATATCAAAACTTGCAAAGTTTGCAGGGATTAGTAAAGGTAGTTTCTATGATTATTTTACTAATAAAAATGATTTAGTTTTTGAAATAATAAATTTATCAATACTAAAACACAATATGATAAAAGAGGGAAAACTTAATAGTGTAAAATCATCTCGTGAAAAAGTAAAAGTTTTTTTAGAAATTTTTTACGAAGAAGAAGATGATGAATTAAGAAATTTATATAAAGAGTTTTTGTCAATCTCTTTGTCTGAACCAACAAAGGATATTATTGATTATCATACTAGGCATAATGAAGAATACTATTTATGGTTCAAATCTATATTTGATGAGGGAATAGAGAAAAAAGAGTTAAAACCAGAAGCTCAAAAACTTGTAAGTGGGCTTTTTTTATTAGGTACAGGAGTATTTATTTCTCAATTAACTTGTAAAGTTAGTACAAACTCAAAAAAAGAGATAGATAGTTATATTGATACAATCTTTGATTTAATAGAAAATAATAGATGTAATTAAATAGTGTATAATATTTTATATAATAAAAATAAGATTATAAAGTTAATAATATAGATAATAAGGATTTAAAATGAAAAAAAGCATGGCTATTCTTTTAATTGTTCCTTTTGCCTTATTTGGTGAAAGTTTAACTCAATTAATTGAATTATCTAAGAATAATAAGATGATTGACTCTTCAAGAATTAGTATTGAGAGTACAAAAGATTCTTATAAAAGTGTTCAAAACTCATATTTGCCTCAATTTAGCGTTGGTGCAAGTTATCAAAGAACAAATAAGGAAACAGCCTCAGTTCCCCATAGTAGTAATAAAGTACAAGGTAGTGTAGATTATGTAATTTATGATGGAGGGAAAAAGTACAATGTTTTTGATTCTTATGAAGCATCAATTAAACAAGGTAAAAATGATCTAGTAAATCAAAAAAATGAGATTGCTCTTCAAGTAATTAATTATTATTTTAACTATTTATCATTAGAAGCACAAAAAGAAGCAAAACTAAAAGAGATAGAACAATTAGAATCACAATATGTGAGACTAAAAAGGTTTTTGGATGCAGGTACTACAACAGAAGATGAAGTACAAAAAATCATTTCAAGAGTTGAAAATGCAAAAGTTGATTTACATGAGATTGAATTAAATATTTTAACTATAACTCACAACTTAGAATATGTAGTGGGAAAATCTGTATCTATAGAAAAAGGTTCTGTTGTATCTGAATATAGCTCAGATAAAAAACAGTTAAGAGCAGATATTAAAGCTTTAGAATATAAATTAGAAGCATTACTAGCAACAGCAAAAGCAACAAAAAGTGGAACACTTCCTACTATTAATATAAATGATACATATACAAGAAATGACGCAAATTTTAATTCAAGTACATTTGCTAGTAATGATGATGAATATACTCAAAATATTGCTTCAGTAAATCTTTCATGGAAGATATTTGATTTTGGGGCAACAAGTAGAGAGTATCAAGCAGCATATAAACAATATTTAGCTTTAAAATCTCAATATGAATATGAAAAAAATAAAGCTTCAGTTGATTTAAAATTAGCTAAAGAATCTTTTGATATTGGAAAATTAAAAATTAAGTCAGCAAAAGCTGGATTAAAAGCAGCAAATAGTGCATATGATGCAATAAAAGCAAAATATGAAAGTGGTTTAGTGGATAATGTATCATATCTTGAAGCTTTAAGTGAAAAGTATGATGCCCAAAGTGTATTAAAAGTTGCACTTTATGATTTAGAAATAAAAAAAGCAAATATAATTTACTATAGTGGTGAAAATTTAGAGGAGTTTGTAAAATGAAAAAATTTAAAGGTCTATTAGTAGTATCGGCTTTAGCTTTAACTACAATTTCAACAAATCTTTTAGCAGCAGATGCTGCTCCTGCAGCAAAAAAAATGCCTGCACCAAAAGCAGATGTTTATATTGTACCTGAAGCTAAAGATTTAAAAATCGATTTGAAATATCCTGGACAAATAAAAGCATTAAATAAGGTAAAAGTTTATTCAAGGGTTCTTGGAGTATTGGAAGAAAAAAGATTTAAAGAGGGATCAAAAGTAAAAAAAGGTGATTCTTTATTTAAGATAGAAGATGATTTATACAGAGCAAAAGTTGAGGCTTCACAAGCTACTGTGCAAATGAGTAAAGCAACACTTGATAATGCAACTAGAAGTTGGAATAGGATAAAAAAACTTTATAAAAGTAAAGCAGTTACTACTGAAAAAAGAGATAATGCTTTATCAACCTATGAGGAGGCTTTAGCTTCTTTAGCATTAGCAAAAGCAGAATTAAGACAATCACAAATTGATTTGGACTATACAAAGGTAAAAGCGCCAATCTCTGGTATCGCTGGTTTGAAAAAAGTTGATTTAGGTGATCTTGTAACAGCAAATCCACCAATGGAATTAGTAACAATTACACAAAATGAAAAAGTGTATATTGATTTTTCAATGCCATTAAGTGATTATAAAAATATTAAAACAGGTTTATGGACAATCCCTGCTGATGGGAAAATTGATGTAAAGTTAAATGTAAATGATAAACCTATATCAGCAAAGGGTTATGTGGATTTTATAGATGTAAATATTGATAAAGATACTTCTACAGTGAAAATGAGGGCTTTAGTTGATAATGAAAATAATCAATTGATGGCTGGAAATTTTGTAAGAGTAACTTTAAATGGAATTGTTCAAAAAAATGTAATTACAATTCCTCAAAAAGCATTATTGCAAAATCCATTAGGAACAGTTGTTTTTGTTGAAAACAAAGGTGTAGCAGCAGTAAAACCAGTTATTATTGGAAATGAAAGTGGTGATAAATATATTGTTGTTGGTGGACCACTTCAAAGTGGTGATAAAGTTATTGTTAACAACTTCTTTAGAGTTAAACCTGGTAAACCTGTAACTGTTGACAAAATAATTAACAAGTAAGGAAAATAGATGTTTTCACGTTTTTTTATAAATAGACCAATCTTCGCAACAGTATTGTCTATTTTAGTTATATTAGCAGGGTTGATTTCTATAAATATTTTACCTGTAAAAGAGTACCCCGCCGTAACTCCTCCTCAGATTAATGTAACAGCTACATATCCTGGGGCAAATGCTCAGACACTCTCTTCAACTGTAGCAACAACATTAGAAAATGCCATAAATGGTGTTGATAATATGACATATATGTCATCAACAGCATCTCCAAGTGGGGTATTGTCTTTAAGTATTATTTTTAATGTAGGTACTGATGTTGCACAAGCAAAGGTTGATGTAAATAACAGAGTACAACTAGCTCTTAATAAATTACCCGAAGAGGTTCAAAGACAAGGTATATCTGTAAGAGAAAGATCTCCTGATATGCTTAAAGTATTGGCTTTTAAATCAAAAGGTCAAGTACATGATACAACTTATATTTCAAACTATTTAACCGTAAATGTTATTGATGATATAAAAAGAATTAAAGGTATTGGTGATGCAACAGTTTTTGGTGCTAAAGACTACTCAATTAGAATTTGGATTGATCCAGAAAAACTTGCATTTTATAATTTAACTCCTAAAAATGTAAGAGAGGTTATTGATAGTCAAAATAATCAATACTCTACAGGTTCAGTTGGTGCTGAACCAATTAAAAATATTCAAGCATTTACTTATTCTATCTCAACTGAAGGTAGATTAAAAAATGTAAAAGAGTTTGAGAATATTATAGTACGATCGAATCCAGATGGTTCAACATTAAGATTAAAAGATATTGCAAGAGTTGAATTGGGTGCAGATTCTCATCATACATCTGCAAATTATAATGAAGAACCAATGATTCCTGTTGGTATTTTCTTGGCACCAGGTGCAAATGCACTTGAAGTTTCAGCTGCACTTGATGCAAAACTAAAAGAGATTTCTCATAAATTTCCTGAAGATTTAGAGTATAGAGTTCCTTATGATGCAACACTTTTTGTTGATGAATCAATTAAAGAAGTTGTTAAAACATTGCTTGAAGCAATTGTTTTCGTTGTAATTCTAATTTATCTATTTTTAGGTAACTTTAGAGCAACAATTATCCCTGTATTGGCTATTCCTGTTTCGGTTATTGGTACTTTTGCAGGTCTTTATGCTGCTGGATTTTCCATAAACTTACTTACTTTATTTGGTATGATTCTAGCCATTGGATTGGTTGTTGATGATGCTATTATTGTAATTGAAAATGTTGAAAGAAATCTAAGGACAAAAGATCTTAATGTAAAAGAAGCAACTATTGAAGCTATGAAAGAGTTAACAACTCCACTTGTAGCTATTATTCTTGTATTATCAGCAGTATTTATTCCTGCTGCACTTACAGGTGGTTTTAGTGGAGTTATGTATAAACAGTTTGCTATTACTATTGTAATGGCAGTTGTAATCTCTGGTTTAGTTGCCCTTACTTTAACTCCTGCCCTTTGTGCAATCTTTTTAAGAAAACATGAGCCAGAACCAATTTGGTTAATTAGAAAATTTAATGGTTTTTTTGATTGGTCAACTACAGTTTTTATTGGTATTACAAAACAGACTATTAGATTATGGTTTTTTTCATTAGCATTATTTGCAATATTGATGGGTGCAACATATTCTATTATGAAAAGTACACCTTCTGGATTAGTTCCAGCAGAAGATAAAGGGGTATTGCTTGTAATTGTAAACATGATGCCATCTACTTCTTTAGGGGAGTCTAAAAAAATTACAAATGGAATTGAAAAACAATTATTAGCACATCCTGATATTCTTTCTGTAGGGGCAATTACTGGTTTAGATATTTCATCATTTGCTTATAAAACAGATGCTGCATTAATGTTTGCTATGCTTAAACCTTGGGATGAAAGACCTTTACCAAATCAAAAGTCTCAAGCAATTGCAGGTCAATTAATGGGACAATTTATGATGACTAGTAAAGAAGCCTTTGTTATTCCTGTAAATCCTCCTCCAATTATGGGGATGAGTACAACAGGTGGTTTTGAGATGTGGATTCAAGACAGAACAGGTGGAGATATAAGTACTTTAAGTAAATATACCGACGAGATTGTTTCAAAAGCATCTGCTGATCCTAGATTAACATCAGTAAGAACAACATTAAATACAAATGTTCCACAATATATGTTAACGGTTGATAGAGAGAAAGCAAAATCTATGAATGTAGATGTACAATCTATATTTAATGTGATTCAACAAACATTTGGAAAAGGTTATATTAATGACTTCAACTTATATAGTAGAACATTCCATGTAAATATACAATCAGAATCTAAATATAGAGAAAATAGAGATGATTTTAAAAATATTTATGTACGATCAAGTAATGATAATCTAGTTCCAATTAGTGAACTAATTACTTTAAAAAGAGAAGTGAGTGCTAGTATTATTGAAAGATTTAATATGTTTAATGCTTCAAAAATCACAGGTAATCCAGCTGTTGGATTTGCTTCAAGTGATGCAACTAAGGCTATCGAAGAGATTGCAAGTTCAGTACTACCTGAAGGGTATACAATAGCTTGGTCAGGAACTACATTTCAAGAGAAAAAACTTGAAAAAAAAGGTAATTACACATCTTTATACGCTGCTTTATTTGTATTTTTGATTCTTGCAGCATTATATGAGAGTTGGAGTATTCCAATGGCTGTAATTATTTCAATTCCATTCTCAATCTTTGGTGCAGCTTTAGCTATTTATTTAAGAGGTTTAGAAGCGGATATATATTTCCAAGTAGGTCTTATTACCCTTGTTGGTTTATCTGCAAAAAATGCAATTTTGATTGTTGAGTTTGCAATGGATAAATTAAGTTCAGGATTAAGTTTATTTGATGCTACTATTGAGGCTGCAAGATTAAGGTTTAGACCAATTGTAATGACCTCTTTAGCATTTATTGTTGGTACATTACCCCTTGCCTTAAGTTCAGGTGCAGGAAGTGCAAGTAGACATATTATTGGTACAACTGTTGTTGGTGGTATGTTAGCTGCTGTTGCTATTGGTGTACTATTTATTCCACTATTTTTCTACGGAGTAGTTAGAATAAAACAAAAACTTTCAAGAAAAAAATAAACAAAAAAATTTAAGGGGTTCTTTTGAACCTCTTAATCTTTCTAAAAAAATCTAATTTATATATATCTATATTTGAGTTTTATTTTATTTGTTTTTATATACTCTAAGGTTTCATGGGAACCATGAATTAAAAAAGAGTTCTTAGCTTTTATTTTATCTAATATCTTAGTGGCTTGTTCGTAATTTAGATGGTTTTTGTCTGGATAACTTGGTGCATGGCAGGCATCTATATAACACTCATCTATTTTCTCTTTGCATAAAAAATTAAGTGATTTTTCATCTATTGCGGCACAATCTGTTAGGTATGCTATTGTTTTATCTTTATCTTTTATTAAATATCCTGTTGTATTTTTTGAATGCTTTAGTGGGATGGGTATAAACTCTATATTATTTACAACTATTTGTTCAAAGGCTTTGTTCTCTATATAGTTTATTGATAGTTTATGTTTAAATAAATCTGCAAAACCTTTTTCATCTTTTGGATGGTAGCAAGTTATTTTATCTTTCCCATACCTTAGTTTTAAAAGTGCTAGAGCATGATCTGCATGAAAATGGGTAATAAACACAGCTTTGATTTTTTTGCCATCAAAAAGCTTGCTAATCTCATCTACACCTGCATCAAGTAGGATTATCTCTTTATTGTCACACTCTAAATAGGCACAAGTACTATTGTTGAACTTTTTTTCTTCCCTATATTTTTTACAAATTTCACATTGACAATTATATACAGGAATTCCACTTGCATTTGCTGTACCTAAAAACTTTATTTGCAATTTTTATCCTTTACCATTTGAAACTGTTTTTTAAACAATAATGGTCACTTAATTTTTTTATTATGATTTCACTTTTGTTTTCAACTCTAAAATTTGTTTTAAAGAATATGTAATCTAGTATTAAACCTTCATTATAGGTAATATCTTCATTTATTGTACTAAAGCCACAATTTTTTATAAGCTTAATCTCCTTTGAGGGAGGAGTTGCATTCATATCTCCGCAAATTATAAATAGGTCACTTTTTTTGCAATTTATTGTGTTGATAAGTTTTACTATTTGTTTTACTCTTGATTGTTGATTTATATTGGTTAAGTGTGTATTTAAAATACTTATTTTTTTCTGTTTATATTCTAGTTGGATAAATAAAGCACCCCTTTCATCTTCCCCTTTTTCATCAAAATAAACCTCTTTTATTTTTATTGGTTTATATTTTGTAAGGATTGTCAGATTTGAAGTGCTTATCACTCCATCTCTTTGCTTTTTTCTTATTGGTAAGCTTACTTGATGGAAGTTTAGTTTTTTGTTTATTGTATTGCTACTTGAAAAATCTTTTGAGTTAAAATCTTCTTGAAAACAGATACAATCTAAGTCCTTGAGTAGTTTTGGTATTTCGTGAATTCTATTTGGAAAATCTCCACAGTTTTTCCATAAGTTGAATGTAGCTATATTAAAATTAGAACTCATTTTCAATTCTTTCAATAAGATTTAAAAACTTTTTTGATGAAAACTCTAAAGATTCCGAGTTATCGAACTTTATAAGATTTGTTGCCTCAAGTTTCTCATATGTTCTATTTAATCTTTTTTCAATTTGTTCTTGTGATTCCCGTGCTCTATTTTCTAATCTTTGTTTCAAAATATCTAAAGGCACAGTTATATTTATAGTTTTAACCTTTTCATATTGGTTTTCAAAATCTTTTATGGCATCTCTTGAAATAGAGATAATATTTAATCCCTCTTTTATATCAAACCTTGCGATACCATAAGAGTTCCCATGGGCTTGCCAAGTTGATACAAAAAATTGTTTCTCTTTTAATAAGTTAAAGGCTTCTTTGTCTACATAATAGTTTGATTCATTATTATCAGGTTCTCTAGTGATATATCTTTTTACAAAATTTATATTTGCTTGATTTTTAATCGACTTTAGTAAACTATCCTTGCCAACTCCACTTGCTCCTACTATTAAAACTATTTTTATCATAGACTTAACCTTTTAAATATTTTTCAATAAATAGACTTGTATCATGAAAATCCTCTAAAGAGGTTTTTATTTTTTCATGGCTCCAATCCCACCAAGAGATTTTTTCTAAGGCTTCTCTTGATTTTTCATCAAATCTATATTTTATAACTCGTGCGGGATTTCCCACTGCAATTGCATAGGGTGGAATATCTTTTGTAACAATTGAGCCACTGCCTATAACTGCACCATTTCCAATAGTTACTCCACCCATAATAACTACATTATGCCCTAACCAAACATCATGACCTACATGAACTCTTCTTGACCTTCTAAAATCAAAAAAAGAGTTATCATCTTCTCCAAAACCAAACATCTCTTTTCTATAAAGCATATGGTGTTGCGTCACTTTTTCCATAGGATGGGGGCTTGGATTTAGTCTTACATATGAAGCTATATTTACAAATTTTCCTATATAACTATATATGATTTGGCAATTTTCACAAGTATAACTATACTTATCTATTGTAGATTCTTGTATATTATTAAAAGAACCAATCTCCACAAACTCACCAAATTCAGAATCAATAATTATACTAGAGGTATCAAACTGGGGCTTTTTCTCCAAGAGTTTTTTTGGTGGTTTATTTAAACTATTTATCTTATACATTATATTTTAAATCCTCTAATCCCATTGTAAACAACTTCACCATTTTTTAAAGTTAAAACAACTTTTGGAAAATGAGACTCATCTATAACAATAATATCAGCTAGTTTTCCCTCTTTTATCTCTCCTCTATCTTCTAGTTTTGCCAATTTTGCAGGGGTGGTACTAATCATGGCAAATCCCTCTTCGAGGTTTAAGTTTACATCCTCTTTTAATCTATAAGGGCTCATTAAAAGTGAAGCTGGGTGATAATCACTACATAAGTAATCACAAACACCAACTTTTACTAATTCTTTTGCTGCTATATTCCCACTTTGACTGCCTCCTCTTACTACATTTGGAGCACCCATTCCTGTACTTATATTCATCTGTTTTGCTTTTTTTGCTACCTCTACACTTAAAGGAAACTCTGAAAAAGTAACACCCAGTTGTTTAAGGGTATTTAGTTTATTTTCACAATCATCATCATGGCTTAGTATTGGAATATTATGTTCTAATCCAAATGCTACTAAATCTTCAACTATACCAGTTTTGTCTTTTGAAGTTTTGTTTTTTAAGTACTCTTCTACATCCTCATCTTCAATGGAATAGGCTGATAGATGGTATTTTTTCCATGACTCTAAGGTTTTGAATTGACCTTGTCCGGGACTATGGTCCATAAGTGATAACATATTTACTTTTTTATCTTCTATAAGTTGTTTAATACTTTTAAGTGAACTATGACTTGTGATTTCAAATCTTGCATGAACTAAGTTATCAACTCCAAGGTGGTTTTTATTTGCTTCATAGATATTTTCTATTAGTTCTTTTGATTGTTCTGTTCCTCTACCTTTGCTTAATTCTTCATCATTAAAACCAACTGCATGGTACATAGTTGTAACCCCAGCAATTGACAATTTTTTATCAAATTCAACTACCGCCATAGCAGTTGGAAACCTAGCTCCTGGTCTTGGTTCAATCTCTTTTTCTATGGCATCCCCATGTAAGTCAACAAAACCAGGTACAACTCTTCTTTCCCCTAAATCAATAGCCACGTCAATACTTTTGTAAGGGCAGACAGCAGTTATTTTATCTCCTTGAATAACAATATCAGCACCTTGAAATTTACCATCAATTAGTATATTTGTACTTCTAATGATTGTCTGCATACTTTTTTTCCTTCATATCATATATTCTGTCACTTATTCTTTTCATACAATCTAAATCGTGAAAAATCCCAATCATACTTATTCCATCTTTTTTTATCTCTAAAAGTTTATCAATTACCTTTTGGGTATTGTTTTTATCTAAAGAGGCTGTTGGCTCATCTAAAAGTAATACAGATTTTGGAGCAATTATCCCTTTTGCTATATTGACTCTTTGTTGTTCTCCACCACTAAAAGTCAGAGGTGAGATATAAAAAAGTTCCTCTTTTATATTTAAGAAATCCAACATCTCTTTTGCTTTTTGTATAGCATTTTCTTGAAATTCACCTTTTTCTATAAGGGGTTGAGCTACTATATCAACTGCACTTATTCTTGGAAGAACTTGTAAAAATTGTGATACATAACCTAGTTGTTCTTTTCTTAGTTCTAGTATTTCACTTTCATTTGCAGTAGCTATATTTAAGCTCTCATTTTCATTTTTATAAAACATAATATCCCCACTAGTTGTCGTATATGTTCTATAAATAGCTTTTAAAACAGAAGATTTTCCCATTCCGCTTGGTCCATATAGTGAGATAAATTCTCCTTGATTTACATCAAAACTTATATTCTCATAACCATGAACTTGCAAACCACCTCTGGTGTGTACTGTAAACATTTTTGATATGTTTTTTATCTCTATTTTTTTCATTTTTTACCTTACAATATACTTGAAACAAGTAGTTGAGTATAGGGATGTTGGGGATCTTCTAGGATTTGATCTGTTAGCCCTTTTTCAACTATTTGTCCATTTTTCATCACAACTGTAATATCAGTTAGGTGTTTTATAACCCCTAAATCATGAGAAACTATAACCATTGAAAATCCTATTTCATTTTGTAAAACCTTTATTAGATCTAAAATCTTAGCTTGAACAGAAAGGTCTAAACCTGTAGTTGGTTCATCTAGAAGTAATAGTTTTGGATTGCTTGATAGGGCTTTTGATATTTGGATTCTTTGTTGTTGCCCTCCACTAAATATATCCGGATAATCATCTATTCTACTAATTGGAATTTCAGTTTTTTCTAGGAAATACTTAGCTTTTTCTCTTATTTGATTGTAAAATTTATTTCCACTTCCTATAACTTTTTCAGCAATATTCCCACCAGCACTAAATCTATAATTTAATCCCAATCTTGGGTTTTGATATATCATAGACATAAGTTTATTTCTTAGATAATTTAAGTCGTTTAAGTTTGCATCAATAATATTTTTTTTATCTTTATTCTCATCAAAATATCCATCAACAAAGATTTCCCCTTTTGTTGCTTTTTGATCTTGGTATATGAGCTGAAGTAGGGTTGATTTTCCACTACCACTTTCCCCAACTATACCTAAGATTTCACCTTTTTTAAGTTCTAAATTTATTTGGTTGACTCCAACTACACTATTACAGTGTGGACAAATAGAAGAGTTTGTAATTGAACCTGTATCTTCCAAACACTTAGAACATCCATTTCCAAATATTTTTGATATATTTTTAATCTCTAAAACTTTCATTTCATCCTCTTCTCTAATGATTTATCACAATATGATGTGTCACTACAAAAATAGTGTTTTTCATTGTTTTCATCATAAATCTCATCCAGAAAAACAGCACTATTCCCACATCTTTCACAAGTTTTATCTTCAAAAGTTTCTACAGTAAACTCTTTATCTTCAAATTTTAATGGTTCAACTTTACTATATGGAGGTATGGCATAGATTTTTTTTTCTCTACCTGCACCAAAAAGTTGTAAAGCTTTGCTATTACCTAGTTTTGTAGTATCATATTTTGGTATTGGACTTGGATCCATCGCATATCTATTTTCTACAAGAACTGGATATCTATTTGAGATTCTACTATCTCCATAAATTGAGGTATCTTCATATAGAAGAACCCACAGTTTTGAATAGTCTTCATTTGCATGCATAACTTTTGCTTTATAAGTATCTGCCTCAACTGTTTCTAAAATATCTGGCATAGGAACTTGAAAAATAAGAGTTTGTCCCTCTTGTAAATCCTCTTCTGGTATTCTATGTCTTGTTTGGATTAAAGTTGCTTTTTGTGTATCGAAGGTTGTTTTATTTTTTGTAACCGAGCTTATAAAGTTTCTCATATTTACAGCATTTACACTTCCATCACAACCTTGATCAATCACTTTTAAAACATCATTTTCTTTTATAAGGGATAGGGTTAGTTGAAGTCCACCTGTTCCCCAACCTCTAGCAATAGGCATCTCTCTACTTGCAAACGATACGATATATCCTGGTATTGCCACAGCTTTTAAGATAGCTCTTCTTATCTCTTTTTTTGCATCTTCATCTAAAAAAGCGTATCTCATTTTTTATCCTTTACAAATTTATTAGCACGTGATAGTATTTGTAAATCAGATTGGAAAGTCACATAGTGTGGTAGTTTAAAGTGGTTTGTAAAGCCCATAGAATCAACTCCATCCACATGATGAACCATCATCTCAAAATCACTTGCAAACTCTTTTTCACCCACACTAAATTTTGTGTTGTATAAAGATAAATCTAAAATACTCATACTAATAGCTTTTGTTTCATTAAAGCCAAAACAAAAACCAAAACCTGTTGTTAGTTTCACTTCATTGTTTTCATCTTTTTCAAAAGTACCTGCACTTTCACATGAACTTAGTTCTAACTCTCCTATTTTTACCTCATTTTGTGTAAATGGATGGGTGAAGTTCAAATCACAAGTTCCAAGTCTTAAATCTGCTATTGTAGGGTGAACATCCCCATAACCTCTAATTGAAGTATAAGCAAAACCTAACATACTTCCAGACTCACCTCTACTCAAAACTTGCAACACAGCACTTCTTGTATAGGGAGGTTCTGGAAAAAGTCTTGTTATATCTGATATATTTTGATCTGCTTTTAAAGTTTTTACTAATCTATTTTTTCTTAGTGGTGTTAAGGCACTAGGCAAAATACAATCTTTTTGATCAAATTTTTCCCAATGAGTATCTCTTGTTTGCTGATTCAAGATAAGTTTTACTTCATAATCATTTGATGGACCTAAGATTTGTCCCCCTTGGATATCTTTAAAAGCAGAAGAGATTCTTCTAATTAGTTTCATCTTATCCACATCAATAGTTTTAGCTACTCCTATTCTTTGACAGGTACTTCTATGAGCCCTTAGAAAAAATGCAGCATTTAGCAAGTCTCCTGCACTTCTTTTTATAGCTATGGAAGCTAGTTTTTTACTATATAATGACCCTTCACTAATCACCTTATCAACTGCAAATCTTAAACCTTCTTGAATATCTTCATCTTCAATTTTTTTATTTTTTTTAATTGAGTCTTTATAAAAATTTAAAGAGTTATCAATAGCTTCTTCACCACCTTTTATTGCAACATAACCCATTATATTAGCTCCAATTTAGTTGTTCTACAAAGTGATTTTAATTCACCACTTTGTTTGTTGATAAAAACTATCTCATTGCCAAGGGGAAACTCTTTATTGTTTTCATTAAAACTTTTTACAAAGTCTTTATTTACAGGATAAGTCTGTTTTTTTTGCACATCTATTCCAGGACCCTTTAGATTTAAAGTTATGCCATCAAAACTATCAACACTACAAATTATAGTTGCAGAGTGTTCAGGGCTAAGATATGTTCCTTTTTTTACTTTTTGTAATAGGGAGTTTAAATTATTACAAAAAATATAATCTGCATTTTGTGTGTTATCTTTTTTAGGATTTGTTATGGCATCAATTATTGAAAAGTCTTCATCGGTAGTATTTAAATAACTAACTTCTGAATACAATAATACACTTGCTAGAGATAAGGTATAAGAATCAAATACTTTATTTAGCTTGGTAGTTTTACCTGGCATTGAAAGTGAATCTAAAAGTGTTCTAAAATTTTCTCTATTATATTGTTCTATATCTATTTTGTCCATTTTTTTCCTTACATCAAATCAAAGTTAACTCTAGTTGAGTTTATTTTTTGATTTAATTGTTTTCTTTTTTTATCAAGTTTTATAGTTGTTTGTTTATATATCTCTTCAATTTCATTCTTAAACTCTTTTGAATCAAAAACAGCATCAATAGTTGCAATGTATAAAGATAGTTTTTCATTATCATCTAATACCATCGACCAACCTTTTTGCTTATTTACTTCTACAATTGTTGAGGTGACCAGTGCTTCTCCCGCATAAAAACTACCTTCACTTATAGGGTCTTTAACAGGTACAAGTAGAGTTTGACTTGTGGGTTTGTTTATAACCACTACTTTATATTTTTTATCAATTTTTTTATGAAGATATTTAATATCTTCTAGTTTCGCTTCTTGGAGAATATAATTTAATTCTTCTCTTTTCATTTATATAAACCTTTTTCTAATAGTTGCACTTAATTTGTCAAGTAACCAAACAGTTATGATAATAAAGATTAAGATAGTACACACATGACCATTTTCAAATCCTCTTAATTTATCAAATAGATAAAATCCTATCCCACCAGCCCCAACAAAACCTAAAATTGAAGCACTTCTTACATCACTTTCAAATCTATATAGTGTCATAGAGATAAAGTGAGGCATTGTTTGAGGAACAACTGCATAGGCTAATACTTTTATAAAACCTGCCCCACTGTTTGTCAAAGCTTCAACTGGTCCTGGGTCTATGGCTTCATTCCCTTCACTTAGTAATTTACTAAGAACCCCTGCTGTATGAATTCCAAGTGCTAAAATACCAGCCATTGGTCCAAGTCCAACTGCACTAACAAATATTAAAGCCCAAACAAGCTCATTTACGGACCTAAAGATATTAGCTAAGGTGGTTCCAAACATATAAAGAGCTTTTCTAATTGAAGTATGCAATAAGGTTTTCCCCGGAACCAAAATCTCCAAGATATTTCTTGAGGTGATATATGATAAGGGAATTGCTATGATTATTGATAAAAGTAAGGCAATAACCGCCATTTGGACAGTTTCCAACATAGCCCAAAAATATGTGTATAAATCACTTTTATTTAAAATAGGTGGGAAATATGAACTACCCTCTATCTCTGGGTTTCCTTTTATATATGAAACCATATCTTGCCAACCATTTATAAGCCCTGTAAAACTCATCTCTGTATCAACCCAGCTTTTACTAATAATATAAATAAATATAGCTATTAAAACAAAATTAAAAAGCTTAAAAGGGCTTGATTCTTTTTTTAAATTTTCTATTGACATAATATATCTCCTAATTACATTTAAAAAAACAATAGATAACTATTAGCTTTTTTAAAAGTATCAAATATTAAACTAAGCAAAGGGCAAAGCCCTTGCTTTTCAAATTTAACTAAAAATTGTAATTATTTTTTGTTTTTTAGTGCTTTTTTTAATTCGATTAATTCTCTTACTGGATTGTAAAAAGAATCATCACCTGCAACATAACCATTGATTTTCATTTTTGCTAAGATATCTTTATCTTTTAAAGAAAGGAAAGCACCTTTTACAGCCATTTTAAATGAAGTTGGAAGATCACCTCTTACTGTCATAGGAGAACCAGGAATTAAATCAGAAGTCCAGATAATATTAAAATCATCTTTTTCCCAGTGTTTTCCAAGACCTCTGTTAAAATCAAGATTATTTGTAGAAGCTGCGTCAACTTTTCCTGCTTTTACTGAAAGAATTGAAGCTTCATGACCACCTGAATAAAGAACTTTTGAGAAGTATTTTTGTGGGTCTATCCCTTTTTTAGAAAACATTACAGTTGGTACTAAAGTTCCAGAAGTTGAGTTAGAATCAGTAAACGCCCATTTCTTACCTTTTATATCTTCTAAGGTTTTAAGACCACTTTCTTTTTTTGAGATTATGATTCCCTTATAACCAGGAAGTCCAGACTCTGCATCTACTTCAGTAGCAACTGCCTCAGCCCCAGCTCTTTTTGCAGCTTCAACATAAGATTTTGGTCCAAAATATGCAATATCTACATGTTTGTGTTGCATAGCAGTAATAACACCTGCATAGTCCCCTGCTGATTGTAAGTTTACTTTTACACCTAAAGTTTTTTCTAAATATTTTGCAAGTGCACCAAAAGTGTCTTTTACACTTGAAGTTCCAGCAACTGGAATTACACCAAAATTAACCTCTTTTGGCCAATCTTGTGGGTTTGCACTTAAAGTTTGTGCCCCTAATGTTAATGCTAGTGCTGCAAGACCAACTTTTTTGAAAAAATCTCTTCTCATAATATATGTTCCTTTTATATTAAATTTGTTCAATCATCAAAAATGATTCACCTAAAGACTAGATAAGATACAAGATAACTCTTGCTTCACTATTTGAATTAAATATTCAAGTAAAAGTTACTCTAAAATCTACTCCTCCTCTTCTTCTTTATTATTTTCCCCTTCATAAATTTTTTCAATAATCTCTTCACTTAAATCTTCTGCTTTTCCATCAAATACAATTTTCCCATTATTTACACCTATTATTCTTGAG
Source organism: Halarcobacter azotofixans (SeqCode) (assembly GCA_048571215.1). Taxonomy (GTDB): domain Bacteria; phylum Campylobacterota; class Campylobacteria; order Campylobacterales; family Arcobacteraceae; genus Halarcobacter; species Halarcobacter azotofixans. The sequence continues at coordinate 2,789,181 of CP182352.1, read as the reverse complement.
CAATATTTTTGTGCAATATCAAGGTGGTGAAGATTTGCTACAATGGTTACATTTAACTCTTTATTTACTTTTTCTAAAATCTTCATAACTTTTTTTGCACTTTTTTGATCCAAAGCTGAAATTGGTTCATCTGCTAGTATTATTTTAGGTTCACTTGCTAATGCCCTTGCTATTGCAACCCTTTGTCTTTGACCTCCACTTAGTTCATCACATCTTTTAGAAGAGTATTTTTGAATATCAACTATTTTCATAAGTTCATTTACTTTTTTTAACTCTTTATCTTTATAATATTTGATTATTGCCCTTGCCATTGGAATATCTTTTAACATCCCACTAACTACATTATCAAGAACTGTTAACCTATCAACTAAGTTATACCCTTGAAAGATAATTCCTATTTGTTCTCTTAGGTTTACAAGATTTTTCTTTTTGATATTTTCCATATTGAAACTAAGAACTTCAAAATCTCCATCAAACACTTTTATTCCACCAACTATAGACATTAAAAGAGTTGATTTTCCTGCACCAGATGGTCCAATAATACTTACAAATTCACCAGAGCTTATATTTAAATTTATATTTTTTAGAATTTTTTCTTTTTTATAGCCTAAGGTTAGTTTCTTCATTTTTATCATTATTTTTCCTTGTAATTAACTACAATTTTTGCCATATCACTTCTAAAATATGAGTAACAATAATCGATTGCATTTTTTGTATTTTTATCAATTGTTCTTGTAGATATTTTTATAATTGGTAAATCATTTTGCACTTTGAATAGTTTTTTTGATTCGTAATTTGTTGAGGTGATATCTATTTCAGAGCTATCTCTTATAGGACTTAGATTATAAATATCTGTATAAAGTTTTGAAAAGGATTGTGTAGTTTCAATTAGATTTTCCACATCTTTTAAGATTAAAAGATTCATATAATACTCAGCAAATAAAAATGGCACATTATCAACAAATCTCATGTTTTTTACATATAAAACTTGTTCTGATTCTCTAATATTTAATTTCTTGGCAATAAATTCATCAGCTTTTATTAGCTTTGATTCTAATAGTTTTATAGAAGGGGTCTTTTTTGATTTTAAAATCTCTTTTGTAAAGGTTGTATATGATGAAATATTGTATATAATCTTATTTGGATTTACAAAATTTCCACTACCTTTTCGTGAATATAAATATCCCTCATTTTTAAGTTTATTTATACCTTGTCTAACAGTCATTCTTGAAAGATTGAAATCTCTACTTAGTGTATGCTCAGAGGGTATTCTTTCATGTTCTTGTAGCTGTGTTTCGATTAGCTTTAATATATAATTGTAGATTAATTCATAATCAAATACTTTAGACATCTTTTAACTTCTCCAAATTTTATGGTGAAAGTATAAGAGTAGTTAGTTACAAGAAAATTACAACTTGTATAGACAACTTATAATGGATTAATTATATTTTTGAATAGATAAAATTATTTGTTTAGAAGTTTCATTTATACAATTGGTATAGTAAGCATTATTTATTATTGAATCAAAATTCTTAGTTAAGATTGAAAATATTTCAAAGTCTGGATTTTTTCCATAGAGATTTTTTAAAATCTCTATAATAGTAAAAACACTTATATGGTGAGTTATATTACTATTTACAGATTTTTCTAAACTACAAGCTAAGGCATATGGATTTTGTTCTGAATATGTTGCATCAACAAAGATGATTTTTGTGGCATCTTGTAGTTGTAAACAAAGCTCTGGAGTTAATTGAAGTAGGCATAGTAGTTTTGTATTAGCTAGTGAGGTTTTTTGAAGTTGTTTTATAACTTCAACTCCAAAACCATCTTCCCCTCTTAATTCATTTCCATAAGCAATTATGTAAGTTATATTAACTCCTTTTTATAGTATCAATTATATTTTTATTGTGATCTCTTATCTCAATATTTGATGAAACTATACCTAAAGCATGGGTTGAACAACTTAAGCATGGGTCAAAACATCTAATAACAGCTTCAACTCTATTTAATGCTCCATCTTTTATATCATTTCCATCTACAAAGCTTTGGGCAACTTGTTTTACACCTGCATTCATAGCTAGGTTATTATTTCCTGTTGCAATGATTAGGTTAACACCTGTAATTATACCACTATTTGAAACCTCATAATCATGAAATAAAGTACCCCTTGGAGCTTCTGAACACCCTACAGCTCTACTTCTATTTATTTGGGCATGGGCTCTTATATTTGTATCTAAAGTTTCTGGCTCTTTTAAAAGCTCTTCTATTCTTTCTATACAATAAATTATTTCAATAAGTCTTGCATAATGATAATAAAATGAATTTAATACAGGTTTTCCATTGTTTAGGTTTTTGAATCTTTCAAACTCTTCATCTGCTAAGCTTGTTCCACATCCATCAACAATATTCAATCTAGCTAAAGGTCCAACTCTATACATCCCTTTTGGGTAACCAAGAGGTTTATAATATGGTGATTTTAAATAACTATCCTCTTCTACGGCTTCCCCAATATATTCTTTATAATCTTTGGGATCAATCTTATCTTCTAAAATATTTCCTTGGGCATCCACAAATCTTAGTAGTCCATCGTAGTGCTCAAGATTTCCACTTTTGTTCACTAATCCCATAAAAAGTGACTCAAAATTTGCAAATGATTTTATCTCTTTTTCAAATTTATGTAGGGAGTTTGTAAATAGTTTTAGGGCTTGTTTTGCAATATCCATTGCTTGTGGAATTTGTGCCAAGATTTCATCTTTTGTTTCACTTGTAATTGCATGACTAACTCCCCCTGGAACTATCCATGTTGGGTGGATTCTTTTTCCCCCTAGGGTTTCAATAATCTTTTGTCCAAAGGCTCTAAGAGCTATCCCATTTTTTGCAAGTTCGGGATAATCTTTCATCATCTTGAAAATATTTCTATCTTCTGGTTTTGCATCAAATCCATATAGAAAATCAGGACTACTTAAATGAAAAAAGTTTAAAGCATGGGATTGGGTTATTTGAGCTAAATTTATTATTCTTCTTAGATTTCTAGCTGCTTTTGGTGGACGAACTGCTAATAGACCATCACAAGCTTTTGATGAAGATATCTCATGACTTACTGGACAAATACCACAAGTTCTAGCAGTCAATGCGGGCATCTCTGTATAAGGTCGCCCTTCACACATTTTTTCAAAACCTCTATATTGGGTTACATGGATTCTTGCATCTTCTACTTTTTTGTTTTCATCTAAATCTATAGTGATTTTAGCATGACCCTCTATTCTAGTAACTGGTTCTATTACAATTGTTTGTTTACTCATGCTTTTTCCTTATAATCCAAATCTTGTATATTTACTAACATCAACTTCAACTCCTGTAACAATCCCTTTTATAACTTCATAAATTGCATCTGCTGGAGTTGGGCATCCTGGAACAAAATAATCTATATCAATAGCCTCATTTAAAGGGATAACCTTATCAAGAAGTTTTGGTACTATTTTATCTGGGTATTTCCCTTTATTAAAATCTGCTAAATCAAAATATCCTTTTTCTAGTACTGCATCGGTTCCTGCAAGATTTTTCATAGCAGAGATATTTCCAGTAATAGCACAATCTCCCAAAGCTAATATTTTTTTAGAATTCTTTCTTATTTTTTTTATGATTTTTATGTCATGGTCAGTACTTAATGCACCCTCAACTATAAATAAATCAACATCTTCAGGTATCTCTTTTGCATCCACATAGGGAGAGTAAACCACATCCATATATTGGGCTAACTCAATCAATCTTTCATCCATATCTAAAAATGACATATGGCATCCTGAACAACCATCAAGCCAAATTGTTCCAACTTTTATTTTATCCATTGTTTTTCCTTGCTTGAATTAAGTTTGTTACTATTGTTTTTTTCTTAATCATCTCTGTAGCACTAACCCCTTTTTCAAAAAGAGCTCCTGTTGGACAAACTTGAACACATTTTCCACAACTAGTACAACTTTGACTTTCACTCCAAGGTTCATCCATATCATGAATTATCTTAGCATCAATTCCTCTTCCAAAGATATCTAAGGCATGAGCCCCTTCAACTTCATCACAAACCCTAACACATCTAGTACATAAAATACATCTATTTGGGTCATAAATATAATCTTTATGGGAAGCATCAAGCTCAAATCTTTTATGGATATATGGAACATGACTATGTTCAAGACCTAGTTCTATTGCTTGGTTTTGAAGTTCACAATTTCCATTTGATACACAAACACTACAAGTGTGTGTTCTTTCTGCAAAAATCATTGATAAAATCATTTTTCTATGGGAATCTATTCTTGGTGAATTTGTAATTACCTCCATCCCTTCTTTGATTTTTGAAGTACATGCTGGTATTAGTTTACTACTTCCACTAACTTCAATAAGGCACATTCTACATGCACCTACACAACTTAGTCCTTCAAGGTAACATAGGGTTGGTATTTTTATGCCATGTTCATTTGCAACTTCTAAGATTGATGAATCTGATTTTCCTGTTACATCAATACCATTGATTTTAAAGGTTTTTACTCTAACTTTTTCTTTAATCATTACAAATCCCTTCTAGGTATTCATTCTCAAAATATTTTATAGTACTTAATACTGGGTTTGGCGCAGTTTGTCCTAAACCACAAAGACTGCTATCTTTCACCACATAAGATAAATCTTTTAAAAGATTAAAATCACTTTGGGTGGCTGTTTTTGCTATGAATTTATCTAATAAACTTGTAAGCTCTGATGTACCAACTCTACAGGGTACACATTTCCCACATGATTCACTTTTACAAAAGTCCATAAAAAATCTTGCAACTTCAACCATATTGGAGTCTTCACCCATCACAATTAATCCACCACTACCCATAATAGAGCCAATCTCTTTTAGTGAGTCATAATCTACAGGAATATCAAGTAAATGTTCAGGGATACATCCCCCACTTGGTCCACCTGTTTGAATAGCTTTTATTTTATTGCCTTCCGTTGGTCCTCCACCAATATCATAAATAAGCTCCCTTAGACTAATACCCATTGGAACCTCTACCAATCCAGTGTTTTTTATATGTCCTGTTAGGGCAAACACTTTTGTACCTGGAGATTTATCTGTGCCTATTGCTTTGAACCATTCTCCACCTTCTCTAATAATAGAAGCTATATTTGCAAAGGTTTCTACATTGTTAAGTACTGTTGGCTCTTTCCATAAACCATAATCACTTAGATGGGGTGGTTTTTGTCTTGGATTCCCTCTATTTCCTTCAACTGAAGCTATTAAAGCGGTTGCTTCTCCACATACAAAAGCACCACCTCCCAGTCTAATCTCTAAATCAAAGCTAAATCCACTATTAGCTATTTGAGTACCCAAAATACCTTTTTTTCTAGCTTGTTTTATGGCTTTGTTTAGTTTTTCAACTGCTATTGGATACTCTGCTCTTACATAAATATAGCCATTTGAAGCACCACAGGCATAACCAGCTATTGCCATACCCTCAATAACTTTATGGGGATCTGCTTCCATAACAGCTCTATCCATAAATGCTCCAGGATCTCCCTCATCACCATTACATACTATATATTTTTGTGAAGATTCAACCTTTGATACAGTTTCCCACTTAAGACCAGTTGGATAACCCCCACCACCACGACCTCTTAGACCACTAATTTTTATCTCATTTATCACCTCTTGAGGACTTAGTTCTTCTAAACAAGTATATAGGGCTAAATAACCATCATGTGCTATATAATCATCAATATCATTTGGATCAATTATTCCTGCATTTTCTAAAACAATCTTTTTTTGTTTAGTAAAAAATGCCTGACTTATGTCACACTTTTTATCTTCTAAGGGGGTTTTAGTATGAAGAGTTTCTATAAATTTATCTGAGTTTGTTTTATCTACTTTACTATAAATAGATTCTCTTTCTCCAACTTTATGGTAGTGGGAAACCATGATTGCTTCTGCACAAAGACCATTACAACCAACACCTTTAACTCTACATCTTTTATCTAGTTCTGTATCTTTTACTTTTTTAGCTAAATCTTTTAATAGCTCATTTGAACCCAATGAGGAACAAGAACTTCCTGTACAAATTCTTAATTCCTCGTGGGCATTTTTATTTAAATCTCTTTTTTTATCAGCTGTATGTTTTAGCTCTTCTAGTGAGTTAATCATTTAGTAACTCCTTTACCTCTTCAAGTGATTGTTCTAAACTTAAGTTTCCAACAGACTTATTATCATATATTGCAATTGGAGCAAGGGAACATGAACCTACACATCTAGCACTTACAAGTGATAACAAATCATCTTTTGTGGTTTCACCTGCTTTTATATTAAATCTTTCTTCAAACTTTGCCAAGATTTTATCTGCTCCTTTTATATAACATGCCGTTCCCATACAAACAACAACTGTATGTTTACCTTTAGGTTTAAGCCTAAAAAAATGGTAAAAAGTTGCAACCCCATATACCTTTGAATAAGGAAGTTTTAATCGTCTAGCAATAAACTTTAAAGTTTCATTTTCTAAGTATCCAAAACTTTCTTGGGCAGTGTGAAGGCTCTCTATAAGTGCACTTCTATCATAATTTAGCTTCTTCATAGTTTTTTCAACTAATTTATATCTAGCATCACTTTTGTATCTGTCGTCAGTTTGAATTATCATATGGTAATCCCTTTTTATAATGATGTATTATCTATATATAAATTATACAGTATTATGATAACAAATGGATTACTAAGTTGTTTTAATAACAAACAATTTTTTAAATCTATTTTATAATACACCATTTAAGTTTTTTGCGATAAAATCCATAATTAGTAAATAAAAATTAAGGAATTATTATGCCACTATTAGATTCATTTAGAGTTGATCATACTATTATGCCTGCGCCTGCTGTTAGGGTTGCAAAAACTATGAAATCACCATCAGGAGATGTTATAACTGTATATGATTTGAGATTTTATGCTCCAAACAAAGATATGATGGATGAAAAAGGGATTCATACTTTAGAACACCTTTTTGCAGGATTTATTAGAGAACATCTAAATTCTGATACTGTTGAGATTATTGATGTGTCACCTATGGGATGTAGAACAGGTTTTTATATGAGTTTACTTGGAAACCCAGACGAGAAAACTGTAGCAAAAGCATGGAAAGAAGCTATGGAAGATGTAACAAAAGTGGCTTCACAAAAAGATATTCCAGAGTTAAATGAATATCAATGTGGAACTTGCAATATGCATTCATTAGAAAATGCTAAAAAAATAGCAAATGATATCTTAAGTCATGAGATTGGTGTAATGAATAATAAAGAGTTATATCTATCTGATGAAAAACTAAATAGTTTAGGAAACTAGTTGCAAAAACAATTAGAGCTTTTTAAAGATTTATTTCAACCTTTTCCAAACTTAGCTGTTTTGCATATAAATAAAGAAGTTGAGTTTATAAATAGCACCATAAAAGAGGTAGTAGACTCTTTAGAGGGGAACTTAGAATATAAAGAGTTCAAAGATGAAACAAGTGCTAAAATAAGAGCAACTGCAAGGGAGTATGAGTATATAGTTTTAAGTGATATTCTTTCATACTGCCCAAATAAAGATAAAATTTTGAAGCTTATGTATAAAGCCTTGGAAAACTCAGCAAATATTATAGTTTTGGAAAAGAAATCAAATAATAATATGGATGAGGTAAAACAACTTTTAGATAAAAGCTCTTTTGTGGCAATAAATCATATAGAGCTTTTTGATGAGTATAATCTAATAACTGCCAAAAAACTTCATATGTGGGGTAGTGGACTTTAGTGAAGGAACTCATAACTACCTTTGATGGCACAAAAACACTTTATTCAAGTAAATACAATCAACACTTTCATGATATAAAAACAGGTGCTATAAATGAGTCATTGATAAAACATATTATTCCTGCTTTTTCCTATCATAAAAAAAATCAATTAAATATTTTAGATATCTGTTTTGGAATAGGGTATAACACCTTTACCACAATCTATTATCTAAAGAAAGAAAAATTAGATAAAAAGCTAAATATCTTTAGTCCTGAGCTTGATTTAGAACTTATTGAGTCTTTAAAAGATTTTGAGTATCCAAAAGAGTTTGATGGGATAAAAGATATTATAAATAAACTTCTTAAAGATAAAAAATATGAAGATGAACATATAAAAATAGAGCTTTTTATAGGTGATGCAAGGGAATATATAAAAAGATTAGATGGTATTGATATAGTTTATCAAGATGCTTTTTCAAGTGAAGTAAACAGTGAACTTTGGAGTGTAGAATATTTTAAAGATATCTATAAAGCCACAAATGAAGATTGCATACTAACCACCTATTCAGTTGCTACAAATGTAAGACTATCTTTATATAAAGCTGGGTTTGAGATTTATGAGATAAATCCAATTGGGAAGAAAAAACAAACAATAGCTCTAAAAGCAAAAAAAGAGTTTGATGCAAAATATATTGATATGGAACTAAAACAACAAAGAAATAAAGAAGCTCGTGCTATTTATGATAAAGTGGATTAATCCACTTTTATAACAGCTGCTCCCCTTCTTGTATCACATCCCCCATTTAATTCTCCATCAACTGCTTGAACTCCTCCAAAGAAGATGTTTAGGTCATCAAAGTATTGTAGAGTGTAGTGTTTTTCTAACTCTTTTCTTATAGCCTCTTCACAATATGGTTCCATACAAACAATCCCTTTTTCAAAATGGGTTCTTGGAGCATTTATACTATCGTGTAGATTCATACCATATTCAAGATTGTTTATAATAGTTTGAGTAATGGCACTTCTTATACGGTTACTTCCCGCACTTCCTAAAATAAGTTTTGGTAAACCATTTTTTAATACTGCTGTTGGAGCCATCATTGAAGGAAGTCTTATCCCTTCTTTCCATGCAAACCATCCGTGGGGATTTAAGTCTTCTTCTCCCATCATATTATTTAGCATAATCCCAGAACTTGGTATTACATGACCAGACCCTTCACCATTTGTAGTGGTAACTGATACGGCATTTCCTAATTCATCTATTACAGATAGGTGGGTTGTATTTCCCCAAAGATTTAGTCTACTATTCATTGTTGTACAATAGTTTCTAATAAGCCTATCATTTGATAAAATCTCTTTTAATTTTTCATCATGCAAAAATTCATCCACATGTTCTTTTCTAAAATCACTTGTGGTATTAAAAGCTTCAATTAAACCTTTTATATATTCAGCACTTCTAAAATCTTTTAAATCGTAGTTTTCCAAAAGTTTTAAGGTAAAAGCTATAAGAATACCTCCACCACTTGGGGGTGGGTTTGTAACTATCTCATAATCTTTATACTTAAAATCTATAGGGGTTCTTTTTATACATCTATACTCTTTTAAGTCTTCTTTTAAAATAAGCCCATCATGATCTTTTGAGATTTTTTCTATTTCACTTGCTACAACACCCTCATAAAAAAGTCTACTGCCTTCTTTTGCAAACTCTTCTAAAAACTCAGCATAATTGGGGTTTTTAAAAAGATGGTTTTCATCTATGAGATTACCATTTGGCATGGAATAAATGTCCAAGCTAGATTTTGTTGAGGTAAAAATTGGTTCTAAAAGTTTTACAAAACTTGCTTGCATCTTAGATAAATAAACACCCTCTCTTGCATATTTTACTGCTGGTTCTATGATTTTTGACAAAGGAAGGGTTCCTTTATCTTTATGAACTTGATATATACCCTCAACAAGTCCTGGAATAGCAACTGAACCTGCACCTATATGAAACTCTTGAATAGCAGCCCCAAAGTCTACATAGATTGGGAAAAATTCTGGTTCATCTAATCTTTTTTTTGGTACTTGTACAAAAAAATCATATAGTTCTGGTTTCTTACCCTTTTCAAGACCTAATAAAAAACCACCACCACCAAGAGAAGTAAATAAAGGTTCACATATGGGAGCAGCAAGCATTACTGCAAGTGCTGCATCATAGGCATTTCCTCCCTCTTTTAAAATATCTGCTCCTGCTTGTGCTGAGTTTTTATCTCCAGCTGTTACAACACCCCTCATATAAATACACCTAACCTTTCCACTTCTTTTAAACTTTTTGTTCTATTATAAACTTTTAACATCTCAGATGCAATACTATCTTTTTCTATGATTTTAGAATTTTTTTCAAAACTCTCTTTTGTGATAAATCTATTATCTAATAACTCTTTGTTTAAGTTATTTAAAACCTCTCTTATAGGTTTTGTACCAGTTTTTGTAATCATTTTGCCATCCATAGAGTATCTAGTAGCACTCCACATATTTTGCTTCAATATTTGCATAGGTAATTTTTCTAAATCTTTTATTTGTGAAAGTTGACAAACCCCTTTTGTTAGGGTGATAATAGTTTCTAATCTTTCATAATCATGCACCGCATCACAAATTCTAAACTCTACTGTTTTAAATTTTGGTTGAATTCTTACATCCCACCAAATATCTTTTTCACTTGTAATAGCATTTGAGTTATAAAGTAAATCATATAACTCTTTCATATCTTCAAAGCTATTAAAGTATTCAGGAATAGAAGCTTTTGGTAACCTGTCAAATATTTTTGTTCTATATGAGTGGATACCAGAGTTGTTATTATTAAAAAACACTGATGAAGCACTTAAAGCTACAAATAAAGGTAGGTAAGATATTGAGTAATTATATGCCTTTAGTGCCTTGTTGAAATTGTCAAAACCAATATGAACATGAGTTCCACATATTGAGAAATTTTGAAGTAAAATTTGATGTTCTAAAAACAGCTTTTCATATCTTTCATTTTTATTTACTTTTACATTAGTATTCTCTTGTGCATAGGAACCACTGGTCTGTAGACACAAAGATTTATCTTTTAAGAGCAGATTCATTTTATGGATAATATCTTTTAGATATTTAATTAAATCTTTTTCATAATGGAAGATTGGAGTGTTTATTTCAATCATAGAATTTAGAAATTCTGAAGCTAAATTTTTTTGATATTTTTTATCAATATTTTCAACAATGAAATTGTATTCATTTTCTAAATTTAGGCTAAATCTATTTAATATTCTTAGCTCTAATTCTATACCAATTGAGAAGTGGTTACCATCAGTAAAATTTTCAAAGTTCATATTAGTCCAATTAATATTGATTTAAATATTTTACTTTTTTTTTGCTTTAATACTTAAGTTTAAAAAATATTACTCTTCAACTAGATTATCTAAGATGTATTTTTCTAAATCTTTTTTTGAAACCTCTTCTTTAATAGCCCTTTGGTATATATCTTCTACTTTATATCGATACTCTTCATAAGAAAAATAAGGAAATCTAAGTTTCCATGATTTTTTTATTTGGGCTTTTGTAATCTCTTCATTTAATTTTGCTTGAAAAAAATTAAAACCTATAAATACAATTGCTGTCATACCCATAGCACCAAGTATAGATACATGTGAATCGATATGTGCTAACATCTTATGGGTTACTGCAGAAATTGGAGTTAGAATTATTAAGGCTATTAAAATATATACTTGGTAAGCTCTAGCTAGTCTTAGTCTAAATCCTAGCTTTGAGGGGTTTACATGCATACCTTCATTGTGTTGTCTATTTGCATCTAATAAATCTTTTAATAGCAAGGGCTGCTTAGATATGATAAAAACATAATCTAAAAGTTTCTCTTTAAAACTTTTTTTGTGGGGCATGAACTATCCTATGGTTTATAATTGTAGTTATTTTATCCAATATAAGTTTACACGAAGTTAACATATGAATAAATCAAAAGATAGTTTTTCATAAATAATCCAAAAAACATTATTTTATATAATAAATAGTAGAATAAAATTTAAGGATAAGATTATGAAATATTTATGGCTTACAATATTTTTTACTGCTTTAGTTCTTTCAGGGATAAACCCAAAAGATTATTTTACATGGATTTTAGAAGTAATGCCAGCAATTGTTGGATTGTTTATACTTGCACTTACATATAAAAATTTTAAATTGACAACTTTAGTTTATACACTTATTTTAATACACTGTCTTATCTTGATGGTGGGAGGACATTATACATATGCGGAAGTTCCACTTTTTGACACCATAAAAGAGTTACTAAATCAAGATAGAAACAATTATGATAAAGTGGGGCATTTTGCCCAAGGTTTTGTACCTGCACTTATTGCAAGAGAAATTCTTATAAGAAAAAACATAATTCCTTTTTCTAAATGGAGAAATTTTTTCATAGTGTGCTTTTGCCTAGCCTTTTCAGCATTTTATGAACTAATAGAGTGGTGGGTAGCAATGCTAAGTGGCACTGATGCAACAGCTTTTTTAGGAACTCAAGGATATGTTTGGGATACTCAAAGTGACATGTTCTTGGCACTTATTGGCTCTATTGTAGCCTTAGTTGTTTTAGGTAAATATCATGATAAACAGTTGGATAGATTGAATTTATCTATCCATTAATATTTCAGATTTATTTCTTAGTTTTTTTGTTAAAAACTCTTTTTCTTTTGGGCTTAAATCATTTTCTTTTATCTTTTTATCATTGTTTTTTTTACTTTGTTCCTTTATGATTTTTTCAGCCTTTTTTTTATCCTCTTTTTGAGGTTTAAAAATTGTGATAATCAAATAGGCAGAAAAGGCAATATTAAATAAAATAATTGCCCATTTAATAGGTAGTAAAAAAGAAAGATATTGCAATTGATTAGTTAGTTGTAGATACTCAACTATATCTGCATAAATCCATTGTGACAATAAAACTATAGAGAGTAATACAACAACAATAGTAAATCTTCTTCTAAACTTATAAAGTAGCGTCCAAAAAATGGCTGATTTAACTTGTTTAAACATATCTTATACCAAAAAGTCCAAACCTAAAATAGCTAAGGCGCCAACTAAGGTTTTTGTTTTTAAATCATCTATAACTTTTCTTTTTTCATTTGAAAGCATTATCTCTAACTCTTCATCAGTATAATCATCAAAGGTTTTATGTCTCATAGCTAGTTCAGCTTTTAAGTTTAAAAGAGCTTTTTCTTGTATTTTTAAGTCGATTTTATTTTTTACTTTGTCACTTTGTATTTTTGCAAAATCAAAAGATTTGTCAAATTGTTCTTTTGTTATATCTACTAAACCTGTAGTTTTTTCTTTTATTTTTGTTAACACTTTTAGTTTCCTATTTATTTTTTATATTTTAACCTATAAAAATTAACAGAAAATTATATCAAGTTAATTTTTTCTTATAGAATAGATTGAGTTTATTATTAGTGTAAGAAGTATAATTGCTCCACCAATAAAAGTATAAGAACTTGGCACTTCTTTTAAAAACATCCAAACCCAAATAGGTCCCATTACTGTTTCAATAATCATTAAAAGACTTACTTCACTTGCATTTATAAATTTTGTTCCATTAAATATTAAAACCCTTGAAAATGGAGTTATAATTAATCCCATTACTCCTACTACACATAAATTATAAAAGTCAATATTAATTGTGTCACTTACAAAATAAGCCATTGTAGCCAATGATATTCCAGTCATCGCTGTTATTGCTATACGGTTTATCCTAGTATATTTTGACATTAAAACAAAAGATAAAGAAAAAGTCATTGTGCATAAAAGAGCTAAAAGGTTACCCTTTAAATTACCTGCTCCTATCTTATCATTAAAGATTATAAAAAGACCAATAAATAAAAAGAATGATGCAATAAGAACATTCAATTTTATTTTTTCCCTATAAAATAAATATGCAAAAAAAGATGTAAATAAAGCTCCTGTTCCTATTATAAGTACTACATTTGCAGCAGTTGTACTCTTTATTGCCCAAATAAAGAAAATATTTGCACTCCCCATTAATATTCCACATAAAAGAAAAATATAAAAAGATGTCTTGGTGACCTCTCTTATAATATTTTTTTGTTTTATTATTAGTAATAAAAGCATTGAAATAAACATAAATATCCCAAGATAAAAAGAAAAAGTGAAAGATGAAATGGAAGTTAGCTTTATAAATAAAGACTCAAAACTCATTAGCAAAACACCTAAAGCGGTTATTAATATACCTTTTGTATTGTTGTTCATATATTCTCGATTGTTTAAATTCTAATTTTGTAAAAACTAAAAAAGACCAGTCATAATTATAACTTGGAATAGTCAATTTTGGTTTAGTTCAAGGCGGAGTTGTAAATTTATGAAGGAACTTACTATAAGTAAGTGAGTTTATAAATTTACAACTCCAACGCAGAAATCAGCCAAAAGTGGCTATTTCTACTAAATATTGTAGTAGTTGGCTTTTTTGTGTGGCACAACTATGGCACAAGTTGACTGTTCTGGGTCTATTTGAAAAGTCTCACTTAAAGTTATTCCAAACTCTTCTGGTTTTAGTAAATCAAAGATATCTCTACTTTGTTCTAAATCAGGGCAAGCAGCATATCCAGGAGAGTATCTACACCCTACATATTGTTTCATTTGTACATCATAAAGGGTATGCCCCTCTTTTGGTACTATATCCAAATCAAGTCTAACTTGTTTGTGTAAAACTTCTGCTAGGGCTTCTGCTAATTCAACCCCTAAACCATGAACTTGATAATATTCACTAAACTTACTCTCTTTATAAAGCTCTGCTTCATAAGGGCTTATTTTAAGACCAGCACTAGCAAGGGTAAAGGCTACCACATCTAATCTATCATTTGCAAAAAAGTCAGCTATACATCTATGGGGTTTTTTCTTTTGTCTAGGAAACTCAAACACTTTTATAGCTTTATCTAGTGAAGGGATATTTTTCGCTTCTTCAAGGGAATGAAAAGCATATTCTTCACTAAAAATATATAGTTTGTTATCTTTTGAGATACAAGGATAATATGCGTATATTCCTATTGGTTGAAACAATTGTTTAGAGATAAACTCCTCTTTTAGTTTTTCATAAAGTGGTTCTACAACCTCTTGTTCATGTTTTAAAAACTCTTCGCTTGATTGTTTTGCTCTTTTATATCCCCATCTTTGTCTAAATAAAACCCTATGGTTTATCCATTTAAAGACTAAGTCATTATCTATAGAACTACTATCTTTTGTAACTCTTCCCCAAAGTGGTGGAAATGTAAACTCGGTTGGTTCTGGAAGTTCTATATCTTCTTTATTAATAATTACTTCTTTTTCCTCTTTTGGTTTTATCTCTTCATCATTTATCAAATCAGCTTGTAATGCAGTGTTATCTATCTCACCTTTTTCTATTCTTTGCATAGAAACAACTCCATCAAAGGCATCTCTACAATAAAAAATAGGTCCATCATAAATAGGTCTACAATACTCATTTATAAAGTTCTTAGTTAAAGCAGCACCACCTAAAAGAACAGGAATATCAATACCTTGTTTTTGTAACTCTTCAAGGTTGTCTTTCATAACAGCAGTTGATTTTACTAGTAACCCACTCATCCCAATTGCTTGTGCTTTGTGTTCTTGAACGGCTATTATAAAATCATTTAAATCAGCTTTAATCCCTATATTTATAACCTTGAAGCCATTGTTACTTAGGATAATATCAACTAAATTTTTACCAACATCATGAACATCACCCTTAACTGTACCTATAACCAATACGGTATCTGTAGCTTTTTCTTTTTTTGGTAAGTAAGGGTTTAGAGCATCAACTGTTGCTTTCATAGTTTCTGCACTTTGAAGGACAAAAGGTAATTGCATTTGTCCACTTCCAAAAAGTTCCCCAATGATTTTCATCCCATCAATAAGCCACTCATTTACTATAACTTCAGGATTTACCTCATGTCTTAACTCTTCAACTAGTGGAAGCATTCTCTCTTTATCTCCATCAAGTAAAAGTTTTTTAACTTTTTCTATTGGTTCTAATTTTTGAAACTCTTCATCACTAGTATCCTCTTGGGCTTCTACATTTGAAAAGTGTTCTATAAATTTAAATAAAGGGTCACCATTTTCTTGATTATTGAATATTAAATCATCACAAGCTTTTCTATCTTCATCACTGATTTTATTTAGTGGCAAGATATGTTTTACATTTACAATAGCACTTGTAAGTCCCGCTTTAACACAATGGTCAAGATAGATAGAGTTTAGATAAACTCTAGCTTTTATATCAAGTCCAAATGAGATATTTGATAGCCCTAAAGTTGTACCAACTTCTGGATGTCGTATTTGAAACTCTCTTATAGCTTCAAGGGTTTCAATACCTGCAGTTCTATACTCATCATCCCCAGAACCAATTGTAAAAGTTAACATATCAAATACTAAATCAGCAGGATCAAAACCATGTCTATTTACACATAAATCAAAGATTCTTTCAGCAATTCTAAGTTTATCCTCTTTTGTTTTTGCCATACCAACTTCATCAATTACAAGACAAACTAAAGCGGCACCAAATTTTTTTGCTAATTTACAAACTGCATCAAACTTCTCTTCCCCATCTTCAAGGTTAACAGAGTTTATTATAGGTCTTCCACCAATCTGTTTAAGTGCTGCTTCTAGGGCAAGAATTTGGGTTGAATCAGGCATAAGTGGTAGGGATACTTTTTGTGAATAAAGTTCAACAACCTTATCCATATCTTCCCTTTCATCCCGTCCAGCAAAACCAACTGATACATCAATCACATGGGCACCAGCTCTTACTTGTTGTTGACCAACACTTAAGGTTCCCTCATAATCGTTTGCTTTTAGAAGTTCCCTAAAAGCTTTTGAACCTGTAGCATTACTTCTCTCTCCAATTAAAAGTGGAGCAGGATCTTGTTTTAGAGGTACTGTATTAAATAAACTTGCAAGGGAAGCTTTCAAAAAACCAGAAGGTTTTTTAGGAACAATATCTTTAACTTCATTTGCTAAAGCTTCAATATGATCTGGTGTTGTACCACAACATCCACCTAAAAAGGAAACTCCATTTATATCTAAAAAAGATTTTTGAAGTTGGGTAAACTCTTTTGCTTGCATAGGATAGTAAGTAACTCCACCTTTATTTTGTGGTAATCCTGCATTTGCATGTACTGAGATTGGAAATCTACAAACTTCACTTAATGTTTTTACATGTTTATGAACTTGTTTTGGTCCTGTACCACAGTTAAAACCAAGTGATAAAATATTAAAAGGATTTAATATGGCTGCAATAGTCATTGCATCTGTACCAATCAACATAGTTCCACTAAGTTCAATTGTTACAGAAACCATTACAGGTATCTCTGGATGGGTATCATTAAGAGCATGAAGTGCAGCTTTGATTTGAAGTGGATCTTGACAAGTTTCAAGTAAGAAAATATCACATCCCCCATCTGCTAAACCATTTGCAACCTCTTTATATCCTTCATACATCTCATCATATTTAATATGTCCTAGGCTAGGAAGTTTTGTTCCTGGTCCTATTGAACCTAAACAAAATCTAGGGGTATCTATAGTTTCAAACTTTTTGCAAGATTCTTTTGCTAATTGTGCTCCTAGTTTTGATAGTTCGTATGCCTTTTGTGAAATCCCATATTCATCTAAAACCCAAGGCATAGTACCAAAGGTATTTGTTGTTATTAGGTTTGCACCAGCTTTTGCATAGGCATCATGTATATTTTCTAAAATATGTGGAGCTGTTTCATTTAAAAGTTCATTGCATCCTTCTAAATCTTTCCCTTCATATTGCCAAGCTTTATTTTCTATATTTGCAATTTGCAGCTGTGTTCCCATTGCACCATCTATAATTAGTACTTGTTTTTCGATTAAATTCTTAATTACTTCTACCATTCTATTCTCTATTTTGATTATTGATTTTTAATTATAATTGATATTTATTATTAAGAGTGTATTTAAATTTTTGTTAAAAAGCTGTTAAATAAAGAAGTTAGGCTTTCTAAATAAGTACAATAAATATACAAACTTTTTTTAATATCTCAACTGTAAATTTTTTTGCAATTATATCTTTAGAAAGATTATATGCAACTAAGTTGCATTTAATTTTTATTTTACTAATATTCCATAAATGCAACCAAGTTGCATAAATAAAAAGGAGTATATTATGAGATTTCTTATCCCATTTATTTTATTGTTAAACTATGTTTATGCACAGACAAATGTTATTGTAAGTATTTTACCCCAACAAACTTTTGTAGAAAAGATTGGTGGAGACAAGGTTAATGTATCTACTATGGTAAAACCTGGAAGTGACCCACATTCTTATGAGCCAAAACCTTCACAAATGAGAGAGATATCAAAAGCAGATATCTATTTTCCAATAGGTTTAGAGTTCGAGAATACTTGGCTTGATAAATTTGCATCACAAAATAAAAAAATGAAATTTATTGAAATGACAAAAGGTATAGAATATATAGAGATGGCAAAACATCACCATCACCATCATGAAGATCATGATTCAGCACATGAAGAGGAAGAATTACCTTATGAATGGGCAGGGGTCTTTGATTTAAAAAAGGGAACTTATACTTGGAGTTTCTCTAAAGTAGATGGTAATTATGCAGAGATGTCTATGAAAATGCTTATAATAAAAGCAAACAAAAAAAGTGATGACTTAATAGAAAGTTATGAAAAAGAGGCAAAAAATATTTTTTCTAAAGATAAAATAACTCTTGCAAAAAATGATGATTCTCTTAAAAGTGAAAATTCTTTATATAAGTTAAGTTTTGATGAAAAGCAAAATAAAACAATATTTAAAATTAAGATAGAAAAAGAGGGTAAATATATCTTTTTTACAGAACACATGCCAAGTGAATTTGAAGGGGATGAGCATTATTTTAAAGATATGCACAATAAAGAGATAGAAGCTATTGCTAGTTTTCCTAAAGAGGAATCACATCATGGAAAAGATCCACATACTTGGACTAGCCCAAAAAATGTAAAAATTATGGCAAAAAATATTTATGAAGCTTTAGTTAAATTTGATTCTAAAAATAAGGATTATTATAAAGCTAATTACGATAAATTTATAGAACAAATCAATAATACTGATAAAAAAATAAAAAATATTCTTTCTGGTTTAGAAAAAGGTTCTAAGTTTATGGTTTTTCATCCATCTTGGGGATACTTTGCAAAAGAGTATGGTTTAGTTCAGCTTGTAATTGAAGTTGAAGGAAAAGAACCAAAACCTAGAATACTTAAAAAAATTATTGATGAGGCAAAAGAGGAGAAGGTAAAAGCAATCTTTACCCAAACTGAATTTTCAGATAAAAGTGCTAGGGCAATAGCAAGTGAGCTAAATATCAAAGTTATTAAAGAGACACCATTAGCTAAAAATTGGTCTGAAAATTTAATAAAAATGGCAAATGCAATTGCAAACAATAACTAATGCAATATCAATTAACAAGCTTTTTTTCAAATATGAAAAAGAGCTTGTTTTAGAAGATATAAATTTAGAGATAAAACAGAAAGATTTTCTTACGATTATAGGTCCAAATGGTGGGGGAAAAAGTACTTTATTAAAGCTTATTTTAGGACTTGAACCTTTAAAAGAAGGAACTATAAAAGTTTTTGGAAAATCTTTTTTATATCAGCTTCCATATATTGGATATGTACCACAAAATACAAATATAAATCTTAATTTTCCAATTAGTGTTATAGAAGTTGTAATGATGGGACAAAATGAGATAAAGAAAAGATTCTTTGGCTATAAAAAAGATGAAAAAATTAAAGCTATGGAAGTTTTAGAAAAAGTTAATATGAAAGAGTTCGCCAACTCAAAAATATCTAACCTTTCAGGTGGACAAAGGCAAAGAGTTTTAATAGCTAGAGCCTTATTTTGTAATCCAAAAATCTTACTTTTAGATGAACCAACATCGAATATTGATATAAAAGGTTGCGAACAAATATATCAAACACTCAAAGAGTTGAATAAAGATATCACAATTGTTGTAATCAGTCATGATATTTCAGTAGTCCTAAAATATGCTTTGAAAGCTGTTTATATAAATAAAAAACTTAGTTACCATGATTTGTCAAAAATGAAAGATGAGTTTAAAAATATTGAATCTCATATTTGTGAAGTAGAACTATTAGAGATGTTAGGAAAATGTAGATGCTAGAAACCCTTTCATATACTTTTATCCAAAATGCAATAATAGCTGGAATATTAGTTAGTATAATAACAGGAATTATAGGTTCACTTATAGTAGTAAACAAAATGGTATTTCTTTCAGGAGGGATAGCCCATAGCGCTTATGGAGGGATTGGCTTATCTATTTATTTTGGAGTGCCAATGCTTTTATCAACTTCAGTATTTTCTATATTTGTTACAATTTTAATTGCTTTACTAACATACCAAAAAAGGGAAAATCTTGATACTATCATTGGTTTAACTTGGGCAATTGGTATGTCTTTTGGTATTTTGCTTGTTGATTTAACTCCAGGGTATAATACTGATTTGATGAGTTATTTATTTGGTTCGATATTGGCAGTTAATAGTGAAGATATTATATTTATGTCAAGTTTACTTACTCTTATAATATTTATTTTATTGTTTTTTTATAGGGATATCTTAGCAGTTTCTTATGATAGTGAATATGCAAGTTTAAGAGGAGTTCATACAAAGTTTTTTTATACACTTATTTTAATTTTGGCAGCTTTATCTATTGTAATTGCTATAAAAATTGTTGGATTAATATTAGTAATTGCATTATTAACAATTCCAATATATATATCACAAAGGTTTTGTAATACTTTATTTAAAATGATGGTCATTTCAGGAGTACTCTCTATGATATTTACAATATTAGGATTGATCTTATCATACAATTTTGACCTAAGCTCAGGACCTTCTATTATACTTGTTAGTTCAATATTTATGTTTATTGTAATTGTCTTAGAAAAGATAAAAGAATTAAAAAAAACAGTGTAAAATTAAATTTACACTGTTTATAATAGGTGCCCCATTTTTTCTTTTTTTATATGCAAGTACTCTTGATTATATTCACAATGATTTATGATAATTGGAATTCTTTTTTCTATTTTTACCTCTTTTAATGAGTTTAGTTTAAGGGGATTATTTGTCATCAGATTTATTTTTTTTATTTTAAAATATTTAAATATTTCATCAACAATATCATATTTTCTATAATCCTGCTCAAATCCTAAAAGCTCATTTGCTTCCATAGTATTATGACCTAAATCTTGCAAAGAGTAAGCATTTACTTTATTGAAAAGTCCAATTCCTCTGCCTTCTTGTCTAAGATATATAAGCATACCTTTGTCTTTATATATCTGTTTTAATGCAAAGTCTAATTGTTCACCACAATCACATTTAATGCTTTTAAATACATCTCCAGTCATACATTCTGAGTGAATTCTAACAGTTGGGATATTTGGAATATTTTTTGTATAAACAACCAAATGCTCTTTATCATTTTGTTTAAAAGATTTTATTTTAAAATTCCCATATTTTGTTGGGAGATTTGCTGATTTTGATATTTGTAAATTCATATTAAGTGTTCTTTTTAATTTATTTTAGCAAAAAAATCTTATTTGCGACTTAGTTGCATATACTTAATATTTTGTTTAATTTTTTTGAATAATAACTCTTATTACACTAGCTTTTCCTTGGTGACCTTTTCCTTCATCAAGATAGGTTTCTATTTCAACAATCTTATGTTTAGTACAAGAGTTAAAATTGTTTGTAAAATCTTCAACACTATAAAGCAAATCCAAATCTTTTGGTCCACCACTTGTGTAATTTATTTGTTTTTTTGAAAAAAACTCACCTACAAAAAAACCATTATCTTTTAGGCATGATTCAATTTTATCAAATAATGCTTTCCTATCACTTTGATGCATATGTAAAAATGAAGCTATTATGGTTCCATACTTTTTACTTGGTTCCCATTCATTTAAGTCAATACATCTTGTTTTGATTTTTAGATTATTTTCATTTGCTAAAAGTTCAAGTTTGTTAAGACCTATATCAGAAGCATCTAAAGCAACAACCTCAAAACCTTTTTTTGCAAAATATATGGCATTTCTTCCTTCGCCCTCACCAAGACATAAGAATCTTTGTGATTTTTTAAAGTTACTTTCACATGATTTTATAAAGTTATTTGCTTGTGTCCCATATAGATAACCATCCCTTGCAAATTTTTCATTCCAAAATTGTTGTTGACTCATCTTTATCTCACCTCTTTATAATTAAAAAATTTTAACAAAAAAAAATAAGATTAACATAGCATTTATGATTTTATTTGTGAAATTTATATAATTTTAATCTACAATTTTTATCTCACTTTATTTTAATAATTCTTTAGATAACATATCAGCTAAAAATTTTATTGTAGGATATTACAAATGACAGAAGCAAAATACATCTGGATGGATGGGAAATTTGTTGATTGGCATGATGCAAAAGTACATGTATTAAGCCATACACTACACTATGGAAATGGTGCGATTGAGGGAACAAAAGCTTATAAAACGCATGATGGAAGATGTGCTATATTTAAACTTGAAGATCATACAAAAAGATTGATTAATTCAGCTAAAATGACACTTATTGATGTGCCATTTACAGTTGATGAGTTAAATAAGGCTCAAATTGAATTATTACAAAAAAATGAACTATTTGAAGGTGCTTATATAAGACCATTAGTTTATTTAGGTTATGGAGTTATGGGACTTTATCATAAAGATGCTCCTGCACATGTATCTGTTGCAGCTTGGGAATGGGGAGCATACTTAGGTGAAGAGGGGATGAAAAAAGGTGTTAGAGTAAAAATTTCATCTATGACAAGAACTCCAAACACTTCAGGTATGGGTAAAGCAAAAGCTGTTGCAAACTACTTAAACTCTCAAATGGCAAAATTTGAAGCAGTTGAAGCTGGTTATGATGAAGCTTTACTTAGAGATGACCAAGGTTATATAGCAGAAGCTAGTGGAGCTTGTTTTTTTATTGTAAGAAACGGCGAAGTGATTACTCCACCTAATGATAACTCGTTAGAGTCAATAACTCAATCAACAGTGATTGACATAGCTTTAGATTTAGGATATAAGGTAACAAGAAGAAGAATTACAAGGGAAGAGATATATATATCTGATGAAGCTTTCTTTACAGGAACAGCTGTTGAAGTAACTCCAATAAGAGAAGTTGATTGTAGAATCATTGGAGCAGGTGAAAGAGGACCTATCACCGAAGTACTTCAAAAAGCATATTTTGATGTGGTACAAGGTAAAAACGAGAAATACCAGAAATATTTAACATATATAAACTAAAAAGGGAAATTATATGCCAATTGATAATGATTATTTTAAAAATAGACAACAACAAAATAAAAGTGGAGGAGATTCAAATGGAGGTGGTGGAAACTTTCAACCACCTTTTGAACCACCAGAATTTTTCAAAAACTTTGGTAAAAAAGCGGGTATATTGTATGCAGTAATTATTATTATTGGAGCACTATTTTTATTTAAACCATTTGTAACAATCGAATCAGGTAATGTGGGGATTAAACAAACATTAGGAAAATATGAGGATGTACCTTTAAGACCAGGTTTACATTTTATTATTCCTGGATATCAAAAAGTTACAATAGTTGATACAAAAGTTAGACTTATGAACTATGCTTCTGTTGAAACAAGTCAAGGGTTTGATCAAAGTATTAGAAGTAACCCTGCTATTAATATTCTTGATGCAAGAGGTTTACCTGTTTCTATTGAACTTACTGTTCAATACAGACTTACAGCAAGTGGAGCTCCACTTACTATTGCTACTTGGGGACCAGGATGGGAAGATAAAATTGTAAACCCAGTTGTAAGAAATATAGTAAGAAATGTTGTTGGTGGATTTAATGCAGAAGAGTTACCAACAAGAAGAAATGAAATAGCTACAAAGATTGAAAATGGAATTAGAACTCAAATTGAATCATTAAAAGATAAACCTGTTTCAGTTGAATCAGTTCAATTAAGAGAGATAGTATTACCACCAAAAATAAAAGATCAAATTGAAAGAGTTCAAATAGCTAACCAAGAGGCAGAAAGAGTTAGATATGAAGTTCAAAGAGCAAAACAAGAAGCTGAGAAAAAAGCTGCTCTAGCAAAAGGGGAAGCAGACAAAAATAGAATTGAAGCACAAGGTAGAGCAGATGCTGTAACTATTGAAGCAGAAGCACAAGCAAAAGCAAACAAAGAGATTGCAAACTCTTTAACTCCAAAACTACTTCAAATGCAACAAATTCAAGTTCAAGGTAAATTCAATGAAGCACTTAGAGAAAATAAAGATGCTAAAATTTTCTTAACACCAGGTGGTTCTACTCCAAATATTTGGGTTGATACAAAAGATAAATCTACAATGAGTTCAGTAAATAAATAAGGTGAGTTTTTCTCACCTTTGATGAGGTGATTTATGTTTAAAATTTTAATAACACTAATCTTTTTTCAGTTATTAGTTTTTAGTTCAGAAATAAATTTAAATGATAAAAATTTGGATATAAAGCTTGAACCAACAGATGAACAAAAAACAAAAGAAGATTATCAAGTAAAAAATAAATATGAAAAAGACCCAAGTTTAGATGCTAATCATATTAGTAAAAAAACTAAGAAAAAGATAAAGATAGATGGGGATGTGGGTATTGATAAAAATAATTTAGAAAAACCTATAGATAGTGTGAAGATAAATATGGGAACAAATTTTTAAGGTAAAAAATGGATAGTTTAGAGATGATAGATTGGGAAAAGATGGATGGAATGATTCCTGTAATTACCCAAGACATTAGTACAAATGAAGTGTTGATGTTGGCTTATATGGATAAAGAGGCTTTAGATTTAACTTTAAAAACAAAGCAAGCACACTATTTTTCAAGAAGTAAACAAAGAATCTGGAAAAAAGGTGAAAGCTCAGGGCACCTACAAAATGTAAAAAATATTATGTTAGATTGTGACAATGATACTGTTTTGTTAAAAGTAGAACAGATAGGTGTTGCATGTCATACGGGTAGAAAATCTTGTTTTTTTACCGATTTAGAGACAAATGATATTATTCAAGATATTGAAGTAGATGCTAGCAGTTCTTATGGAGTAATAGATAATCTATACCATGTAATAGAATCAAGAAAAAATGATGATCCAACAAAATCATATACTGCTAAACTTTTAAAGGGTAAAGAGAACTCTATGCTTAAGAAGATTGTAGAAGAAGCAGGAGAGTTTACTTTTGCTATTAAAGACAATGATGAAGAAGAGATTATCTATGAAGCTGCTGATATTGTATATCATATGTTAGTTGCTTTATCAAGTAAAAATATAAATCCAGATAGAGTGAAACAAGAATTAGCTAGAAGATTTGGTTTATCAGGAATTGAAGAGAAAAATTCAAGAACTGATAAATAAGAAGGGTATTTTATATACCCTTTTTTTTATTACTTCTTCTAATAAAGTTTTTAACAATAAAACTTAAAACCATAAAAACCAACAACCCTCCAACAACAAATAAAAAAATTTCTTGTAAAAACATAGTATCCCCCTTTGTTTTCATAACTAATTATAAAACTTCTACACTTAATTTACATATAAAATATAATAAGTATGCCTTATAATAAGTTAATAAAATATAATTATATTATAAAAAAATAGTTCTTCATAAAGAGTATTTTAAGTAAGTAATTTTTATTTATATAAGATATATTTAAGTAGAATAGAAGAGATTATATAAAAAGAGACTTACCATATCATGAAATTTTTTTTAATAGTTTTATCTATATTATTTATTACAAATCTATTCTCAGAGGATTTAAAACCTGTAGAAACTAAACTACAAATAGATGAAAAAGAAAAAAAATATTTAGAAAATAAAGTTTTCGATATCTATTATAATAAAAAAGGATGGCCACCTTTTAGTTTTGCAGAAAATGGTATTATAAAAGGTATCTCCATAGATATGTGGGATGAGCTAATAAAAAATTCAAATATTAAATTTAAGTATATAAGTATAGAAAGTTTTACTAAAATATTAAAAGTTTTTAAAAAAAATCCTTATGGAGTTATAATAGCATCTTCAAAAACAAATGATAAAGAAAAGTATGCTTCATTTACTAAACCTTATGCATCATTTCCCTTGGCAATTGCGACAAATATTAAAGAGAAGTTTTTAATAGATATAAGTGAGCTAGAAGGGAAAACTATAGCTGTTGGAGATAAGTATTCTGCCCATAAACTTTTACAAAAGCACTATCCAAAGATAAAATTTGTTCCAGTAAAAAATATTCGAGATGCATTAGATTTACTTGCAAATGGGAAGGTTTTTGCAGCAGCAGATATCTTGCCTGTTATCAATTATGAGTTAAATAGGCTATCTTATACTAACTTAAAAATTTCTGGTACTACTAAGTTTAATATTGATGTTCGTTTTATTGTCAATAAACAAAATAGTCAATTAGTAACTATTTTAAATAAACTTATTGATAATATGGATAAAAAGAAAAAACAAGAGATTATAAATAGATGGTTACATAACAAAAGTATAGAAAAACTAGATTATACTTTAGCTTATTGGATTTTATCACTTGCACTAGTTATTATTGCTTTTATTCTATATCGTAATAAAATTTTACAAGATAATGAAGAGAGAATAAATAAAGAAAAAAATAAATATCAAACTTTAATGGAACTATCTTCAGATGGTATTTTTATTATAGATAAAAATGGGAATCTTATACATTTTAGTGAAAATGCAAAAAAAATGCTTGGTTATAATAATGAGGAGATGAAAACTCTTCGTGTATTTGATTGGGATAAAAATATTAGCAAAGATGAATACCGTAGATTAAGAGCGCAATTATCAAATGAACCTGTATATATTCAAAGAAAACATACAAGAAAAGATAATACAACTTATATAGCAGCAATAACATCTACAATAATTGAGATATCAAATGAAAAATATGTATATGCTTCAGTACGAGATATTACAAAAGAGAAAGAATTAGAAGAGCAACTCATAAAAGAAAAAGATTTTGTATCTAATATTATAAATAGTGCAAATGCAATTATTGCAGTAATTGATAATCAAGGTGTAATGATAAAGGTAAATAAATACGCGGAGCAGTTTACAGGATATACACAAGATGAGATAGCAAGTGAACCATTTTTTTGGAATAGATTTTTACCTGAAGAGATAAGGGATAATGTAAAAAGCATTATTGAAAAAGCAAAACAAGGTAAGATTGTAAGATCTTATAAAAGCAGTTGGTTATCAAAAGATAAAGAAGAAAGAATATTTGAATGGTCAAATACACTAGTTCAAAAAGATGATAGTAGTATGGATTATATAGCTACTATTGGAATTGATATAACAGAAAGAGATAAGATACAAAATCAAATAGTAAATCAAAAACTAAAATATCAATACCTTTTAAGTTCAGCAACTGATGGTTTGCATGTTATTGATCTAAATGGAAATATTGTTGAATCAAGTATCGCTTTTGCAAATATGTTGGGGTATAGTTATGAAGAGGTGATGAAACTAAATTTAAAACAATGGGATATAAATGTTTTAACAAACAATAAAAAATATCTTTCTTCTATCTCTAAAGAGGGAAAAATCTTTAACACAAGTTATAAAAGAAAAGATGAAACAATTATCCCTGTACAAATAAATGCAAAACTTATTGAGATTGATGGAAAAGAGTTGATTTATGCTTCATCAAGAGATATAACAGAAAATATCAGGCTATTTGAAGAGGCAATAGTTGCAAAAACAAATGCTGAAAAAGCAAACAATTCAAAATCTGAATTTTTGGCAAATATGTCCCATGAGGTTAGAACTCCTTTAAATGGAATAATTGGATTGATAAATTTAGTTTTAGATATGCCTATGGGGGATTTGCAAAAAGAGTATCTTAAAAAAGCTGAACATTCATCAAGTGCATTATTAAATATTATTAATGATATTTTGGATTACTCAAAAATTGAAGCAGGGAAGCTAGATATTATAAATCATAAGTTTAATTTAGAAGATATCTTTAAAAATATATCAAATTTATTTGCTTATAGAGCATATGAGAAACAGTTAGATTTGATTTTTTTGATTGAAAAAGATACTCCTTCTTTACTACTTGGGGATTCATTAAGATTAACACAAGTTTTAAATAATCTTGTAGGCAATGCAATAAAATTCACACATGAGGGTTATATTGTTATAAAAGTAAAAGCAAAAGAGTTTAACAAAAATAAAGCTACTTTTATTTTTTGTGTAGAAGATTCTGGTATTGGAATTAGCGAAGAGAATCAAAAAAGACTTTTTAAATCGTTTGAACAATTAGATACATCAAGTGAAAGGAAATATGGTGGTTCAGGTTTAGGTTTAGTTATTTCAAAACGAATTATAAACTTGATGAATGGTAAGATTTACTTAGAAAGTGAAGAGAAAAAAGGAAGTAAGTTTTATTTTGAACTTGAGTTAAAATATTTTAAAAAGAATGATTTAGAAGTCAAAAAAGTAGTAAATTGTAGAAAAAAATATTTAATAGTAAGTTGTAATAAAATAGAAAGTGAATACCTAAGTAATATTTTGAAGTCTTGGGGTGTTGAGATTATTGTTGCGCAAGATGGGAAAAAAGCTCTTGAGATATTAGAAAAACAAAAAATTGATTGTGCTATGATTGCTTGTAATATGCTAACTACTAATGATTTACAACTATTAAATGAATTTAAAAATAAACAAACAGATATAAAATATATATTATTGGTAAACTCTTATAATAAGAAAAAAATGGAAGATATCCTTTTAGAAAAAAATATAAAAATTACTAAAGTTTTAGAAAAACCTTTTACTCCATCATCTTTATACAATATAATATTTGATTTCCAAAATGAACAAAAGATAGAAACTAAAAGTAGCTATTTAAGCTTAAATGTTGAAAAAAGTGTTTTAGTGGTTGAAGATAATGAAACAAATCAAATAGTTGCAAAAGCAATATTAGAAAAAATTGGTTTTAAAGTAGATATAGCAAATGATGGCTTAGAAGCAGTAGAAAAAGTTAAGAATAATACCTATGATATTATCTTTATGGATTTACAAATGCCAAACTTAGATGGTTTTGGTGCAACCCAAAGAATAAGAGAGTTTAACTCTTCCATACCAATAATTGCCCTAAGTGCAGCTGTTATGGAAAAAGATAAAGTTATGACAAAACAAGTTGGTATGGATGGACATATATCTAAACCTATTATAAAAGAAGAATTTGAAACTTTAATATCAAAATATTTTGATGTGAGTTATACTAAGATAGGAAAGCACAAAACTGAATATGAGGTAAATATTTATGGCATAAATTTTAAAGAATTGATGCAAAATTTATCTTTTGATTCTAATCAAGCCTTGTCCTTAGTCATAAAATATTATAAAAATTATAATAATATTGAAACCATATTAGATGATATAGATTTAAGTAGTGAAGATTTTAATAGATATTTACATAAATTAAAAGGGGTTAGTGGAAATATTCAAGCAATGAAGATTTATGATATTTGTAATTCTATTGAAAATACTAAGATTATTTTGATAAAAGAGCAGTTATTGGCAAAATTAAAAGTTGAGATGAGAATGATTCTTCAATCAATTAAAACAAATATTATTAATAAGCCTAAAATAGATAATTTGAGGTATAATGATAAAGAAATTTTAAAGATTATTAATGAGATAATAAAGGACTTAAAAGAAGATAATTTTATAAGAAGTTCAAGAATAGAACAACTTGTTGAAGTGTTAAACTCTTTAGTTGATGAAGATATTATAAAAAATATTGAAACTTATTTTTCAAATTATGATTATAGTGAACTTATAGATTCTTTAAGTAAGATAAAAAAAGAAATAGTACAGAAGGAGTAAGGGATGGATGATAAAACTGTTTTAGTTGTAGATGATGAATCTATAAACATTGAAATAGTTTCTGAAATATTATCTACTGAATATAATATAAAAATAGCAAAAAATGGTAGAAATGCCTATGAAATATATGAAAAATACAATCCTAGTGTGATTGTAACAGATATAAATATGCCTATTATGGATGGTATAAAATTAGCATCCAAGGTTAGAGAAAATGATTTTAATACCAAAATAATTTTTATTACATCCCATACAGATTTAGAATACTTATTAAAAGCCTCATCTTTAAAACTTACAAGATATATTTTAAAACCAATAGATAAACAAGAGCTTCTAGATGCAGTAAAAAATGCATTTGCTGAATTAGAAAACTATAAAATAATATCAAATACATTGCTTCAAATTGATGAAGATTTTTTATGGAATTTTAAAACCTTAGAATTAATTAAATTTGGAGAAACAATAATCTTAACACCAAAAGAGAAAAAAATCTTAAATTATATGTTTTCTAATCTTGGATCTATTGTTACTTATGACGAACTTCTTTATGAGGTTTGGGAAGATTTTGAATTACCAAATAAACAAACTTTAAAAACAATGATTACTAATCTTAGAAAAAAAATGCATAAAGACCTAATTCATAATATTTATGGAATAGGATATAAAATCTTGACTACTTCTTAACTTTTTATTTATATAATTCTTATTAATATAATTTTATCCCAATAAATGGGGGATAATAGTAATAGCTAAAAAGATTTTTATAAAAATAACAAATTTTTTAAAAATCTAAGTGGTTTTTATGTAAAAAAATTTAATAAAATAATATATTATACATAAAATATAATAGTTAAAATTAACAATTTTAACAATATTTAAGGATTAGGATTATGTTTAATTTTGGGAAAACAGAAGAGGAAATAGGAAGATTAAATGCAATGGAAGAAAATTTTGCAATTATATCATTCCATCCTGATGGGACAATAATACATGCAAATGAGAATTTTTTAAATGTATTAGGTTATAAGCTTAATGAGGTAGTTGGTAAACATCATAGAATGTTTTGTAATAAGAAATATATAACCACCAGCGAATATGTAGATTTTTGGAATAATTTAGCCAATGGAGTATCTCAAATAAATGAGTTTGAAAGAATTAGAAAAGATGGTAGTTCTGTTTGGATTCAAGCTTCATATACACCTGTAAAAAATAAAAGTGGAAAAGTTACTCGTGTTGTTAAATTTGCTCAAGATATTACTGAAGCTAAAAAAGTAATTGATTCTGTAAAAAATGCAGTTGATTTGGCAAAAACAGGTATTATGGATCAAACTATAACCCAAACAACTACAAATGAAAGTATTGAAGAGCTTAAAGATGGTATAAATGAATTATTTCAAGTTGTGACTTCAAAAGTTGATGGCAATCTAAATAAAATAGAAGATGCTTTAGCATCTTATCAAAAATTAGATTTTACCCATAGAATTACAGGGAATAATTTAGGAGAGGTATCTAAAGGTTTAAATGGTCTTGCTAATGTTGTAAATGATATGTTAGTTGAAAATAAAGAAAATGGATTAACTCTTGATAGAGGTTCAGATTTACTTTTATCAAATGTAGATAAATTAAATCAAAGTTCAAATGAAGCAGCGGCAAGTTTGGAAGAAACAGCTGCAGCTTTAGAACAAATGACTTCAAATATAAGAAATAATACTCAAAACATTGCAAAAATGGCAAACTATTCAAGTAATGTTACAAGTTCTGCTTCTAGTGGGGAAAATCTTGCAAATCAGACTACTTCTGCAATGGATGAAATTAATGTGCAAGTTAAATCAATAAATGAAGCAATTAGTGTAATTGATCAAATAGCATTTCAAACAAATATACTAAGCTTAAATGCAGCAGTAGAAGCAGCAACTGCAGGGGAAGCTGGTAAAGGATTTGCCGTAGTTGCACAAGAAGTAAGAAATCTAGCCTCAAGAAGTGCCGAAGCTGCAAAAGAGATAAAAACTATAGTTGAAAATGCTACTTCAAAAGCAAATGAGGGTAAAAATATAGCTGGAAATATGATTGAGGGGTATAAAGAGTTAAATGAAAATATTCAACAAACTATTAACCTGATTTCTGATATTGAGATGTCAAGTAAAGAGCAACTTCTAGGAATTGAACAAATTAATGATGCAGTAAATCAACTTGATCAACAAACCCAACAAAATGCAATGATTGCATCTCAAACTCATAATATTGCATCTACCACAGATAGTATTGCTAAACTTATTGTTACAAGTGCAGATGAAAAAGAGTTTATTGGTAAAAATGATGTAAAAGCAAAAGATATGAAAGTTGAGGAAAATGAATAAAGTAGTTAAAAAATAACTACTTTATTTTAAAGGTTTAAAGTTAAATAAAAAGAGAAAAGCTCTTTTTATTTAGTGTCCACATCCACAACTTTCATTGTCTTGAGGTTTTTGTTGTGCTGAACTAGCACCTGCTGTTGAGCAAGCAGATACACCAGGAGGTGTTGTTGGTTGGATAGACGCATTTTCAGCACTATCACTTACTTGATCCACATAAGCTATAAGTTTAGCAGCTGCACTCATATATCTTTTTGCTGATTCTGATTCAGGTTGGAAATAAACAACTGGTTTTCCAGCATCTCCACCTTCTCTAATAGCAGGTTCAATTGGAAGATTTCCTAATACTTGTGTATCGTATTGTTTTGCTAACTCTTCACAAGTTCCCATTCCAAAGATATCTGATTCTTCACCACATTTTGGACAGATAAACCCACTCATATTTTCAACAATACCACCAATTGGAATATGAAGTTTTTTAAACATATCTAATGATCTTCTACTATCATCTAAAGCAACATGTTGTGGAGTTGTAACATTTACACCACAAGTTACAGGAACACTTTGTGCTAAAGTTAATTGGGCATCACCAGTTCCAGGAGGCATATCGATAAAAAGAATATCTAACTCTTCCCATAAGATATCTCTTAGAAGTTGTTGAATAGCCTTCATAATCATAGCACCTCTCCAAATAAGAGCTTGTCCCTCTTCCATTAGTGAACCCATAGACATAACATCTATTCCATAGGCACTAAATGGTTTTGCTTTATTCCCAACTATCTCAACTTCTTGCCCTAATAGACCCATCATACGAGGAATGTTAGGACCATAAATATCTGCATCCAAGACACCAACTTTTTTACCTTGCATTGCTGCTGCTATTGCCAAGTTTACTGTTGTAGTTGATTTTCCAACTCCACCTTTTCCTGAGCTTACCATAACAAAGTTTTTAATTTGTGGAGCAATATTATTTCCGCTTGTACTATTACTTTGTTGTTTTGGAGCTTCTGGTTTTTTTACATTTATTGTTGCTGTAACACCAATTTTTCCTAAAGTTTCATTTATATCTTTTCGTAAAGTCTCTTCAACTTCAGGTGCACTTGATGTAATATCTAAAGATAAAGTACAGCTATTATCTGAGTTTAGTTCAATATCTTTTACAAATCCAAAATCCACAATAGATTTTTGAAATCCTGGATAAAGAACTTTTGATAATTCTTCTTTGATTTCAGCTATGTTTGCCATCTATTTTCCTTATATATTATGATTTTTTCGTATTATATTTAAATAGGATAATTTTACTCTTAAATTGAAATTGTAATTTTCATCTTTTTAAATATAAAAGTTTTTGGTATTCTATCTAAAAAATCATTGATTTTTACACAAACATATTTAAGTTTTTTATTTAAATAAAAAAAGGGTCAAGAACTAAATCTTGACCCTTTTTAATAAATATGCTAGTTGAATTAACCAGCTTCAACCATTTGTGCACCATGCTCATCAACAATTTTTTGAGTGATTTTATATGAACAAAATTTTGGTCCACACATAGAACAAAACTCTGCTTCTTTAAATACATCTTGAGGAAGAGTCTCATCATGATACTCTTTTGCTCTTTCTGGGTCTAAACAAAGTTCAAATTGTTTATTCCAATCAAAAGCATATCTAGCATCACTCATCTCATCATCAATATCCCTTGCACCTTTTCTACCCCTTGCAATATCTGCTGAGTGAGCTGCAATTTTGTAAGCAATAATTCCCTCTCTAACATCATCTGCATTTGGTAAACCTAAATGCTCTTTTGGAGTAACATAACAAAGCATTGAAGCCCCATGCCATCCACCAACTGCAGCACCAATAGCTGAAGAGATATGATCATAACCAGCTGCTATATCAGTAGTTAGTGGTCCTAAAATATAAAAAGGAGCCTCATGGCAATATTCTCTTTCTAGTTTCATATTTCTTTCAATTTGATTTAAAGGAACATGACCTGGCCCTTCAATCATAACTTGAACATCTTTTTCCCAAGCTCTAAGTGTAAGTTCACCTAATATTTTTAGTTCACCTAATTGTGCTTCGTCAGATGCATCATATAAACAACCAGGTCTTAAAGAATCCCCTAAAGATAAAGATACATCATATTTTCTACAAATTTCTAAAATATCATCATAAGCTTCATAAAATGGATTTTCTTTATGGTAATGCATCATCCAAGAAGCCATAAGTGATCCACCTCTTGAAACAATTCCCATTTTTCTTTTTGCAACATGTGGCATCATTGATAATAAAAAACCTGCATGGATTGTAAAGTAACTTACACCTTGTTTTGCTTGTTTTTCAAGGGTTTCTAACATCGCTTCAATTGTTAAGTTATTGATATCATTTCCACAGTCGTGAATAATTTGATAAATAGGCACTGTTCCAATTGGTACAGTTGAGTGTTCAATTACAGCAGCTCTAATTGCATCTAAATCTCCACCTGTACTTAAGTCCATAATTGTATCTGCACCATATTTTAATGATACATCAACTTTTTCTATCTCACCTTGGATATCTGAAGCTAGTGCAGATGAACCAATATTTGCATTGATTTTACATGACGAAGCCATACCAATTGCCATTGGATTTAAATGTTTGTGTTTTATATTTGCAGGGATAATTAATCTTCCCCTTGCAACTTCGTCTCTAACTAATTCAGGGGCAATTTTTTCAACTTTTGCAACATACTCCATGTCAGGAGTGGTTATTCCCTGTTTTGCGTAATACATTTGAGTTCTTACTTTATCATCTTTATGATTGTCTAACCAATCTCTCATTTCTTATCCCTATTATATATATTTTTTTGATTATATCAAATTTAGTTTATATAAACTTAATTATAAGAGTTAATTTTAATTAATTAAGTATATGAGAGTATATAAGTTTCATTTCTATATAATAAATTATTTTAAGATTAGGTCTGTGATGGAAAGTTGTGAAGATATGGAAATTATTTATACTAAAGTGAAAGAAGATTTAGATGCTTTCCTTTATGGGAAAAATCACACAGAAGAAAATTTATTATTGATTTTAAATAGGCTTTATTTTAATGAAGAGTTTCGTATTTATAAAGATAGTTATGATGTTGTTGAGATAAGTAGGCTATTTAGGTATTATGAAGAAAAGTTAGCTAATTTTTTTGAAAATGATAAATGTTCCTTTGAATGGTTCTTTAAATGTTATACTATTTTAGTAAAAGTTTTTACTGAACTTTGTTTAGTTATTTCTGTTATTAATGAAAAAAGAGTATATATATATGAATTTTTACAACTTTTAAAAGAATCAAATAATATGGTTAAGTTTATGATTCCTTTGGAGCAAAATCATATAAAAATATTAAATAATTTAATTGGGGAGCAACTTTACTATTTTACACACTTAGAACATAAAACATTTGAAGATAAAGATATAGATTATGTTTTAGATTTTTTTTATCATTCATTAGAAAAACAGTTTCATGGATATGAATTATCTTTACTTTCAGAGTTTGGTGGCAAAGAGTTTGTTGATGAAACAAGTGAATATATGATATATATGAATAACTGTTCTTTTTTGTTATTAAAACTATTAAATATTTTAAATACAGATTTCAAGAATATTACTTTTTTTAAAAATGATAAATTTATAGAAATTTTACATTTTTATAAAAAGATTTCAAAATTAAATAAAAAGAAGGAGTTTTATACTTCAAAAAGCTTTGAAGATAGCCTCGTAGAGGAATTTCAACAAAGTAATAAATATCTTAACGAAAACAAGGAGTATGATATGTTAGATGAAAAAGTAAAATTACTTAAAATCAATACAGATGAATATAAACAATTAATTGATATTATATCAACACAAAAAGATGAAATAAGTAGGATTTTGTAAAATAAAAGAACTTATAATTGATAAGATTGACTCACTGCCACCATTACCAAATTCTGTAATGGAGCTTGAAGAGTTTAGAAAGATGTCAGACAAAGAGCCTTTAGAACTTTTAAAAATCATTGAAAAAGACCCCCTAATAATCACTACAGTGTTAAGGGTCGCAAACTCAGCAATGTTTGGTTTTGTAAGTCAAGTAGAAACTCCTAGTCGAGCTATATCTCTTCTTGGGGTAAATTTTACAATCTCAATAGCATTAGGTTCTGTGATTCAAAACTTAATCCAAACAAATCTTAAACCTTATGGTGTAGGAACAGATGATTTCTTATTTTCTGCAAACTTAGCATCTAATCTTGTAAATACTTGGGT
The DNA here is from genome assembly GCA_048571215.1 of Halarcobacter azotofixans (SeqCode). Taxonomy (GTDB): domain Bacteria; phylum Campylobacterota; class Campylobacteria; order Campylobacterales; family Arcobacteraceae; genus Halarcobacter; species Halarcobacter azotofixans. The sequence goes on along the minus strand of CP182352.1, from coordinate 2,752,759 downwards.
TTCTAAAATATCATTTGATTTAAAAGAGGATCTACTTTTACCAGCATTTTTACAAGAAACAGGTAAATTTGTTATAGCAGAAGTGGTAACAGAAGCACAAAAAGAAGAAGAGTTTTTAAATGAACTACAAGTAACTAAAAACACTTCAAAAGTGGAAAAAGATTATATGACTTATTCATGTGCTAGAATCACTGCAAATATCTTCAAACATTGGAATCTAAGTCATAATCTTATTTTCTCTATTGGATTTGTAGAGGATTTAGAAAATTGTCCAAAAGAGTATGTAGAAAGTGCTCAAATACTTGAAATAATTAAAATCTTATGTGATATTACAGCTCCACTTGCTGATCATAATGTGAGAAGAGCATTAAACAAAGCAACAGAGTATGGATTTGATACAAAGCTTTTAAAACAGGCTATAGACTCAATAAAATTCAAAATAGAAAATGACCTTTAAGGTTTCATAAGTTACATTAAAGTATAATAATGTAACTTTTTTACTCAAAGGGGCTTTGTGTCTAATGTTACATTAATAATTTTATGTGCAGGAAACTCTACAAGATTTGAACTACAAGTAAAGAAACAGTGGCTTAGGATTGGTCATCATCCCCTATGGCTTTTTGTTGCTAATCGATTAAAAAATATCACCACTTTTGATAATATCATTATTGCAGCGCACAAAGATGAAATTAATTATATGAAAAACTTTTCAGATGAGTTTACTTTTGTACTTGGTGCTGATACAAGACAACAATCAATGAAAAATGCTTTAGAGTATGTTAAAAGTGATTATGTAATGGTTACAGATGTTGCAAGAGCTTGTATCCCTAAAAAGGTAGTTTTGGATTTAGTAGCCAATAAGAGTAATGCAGATTGTATAGTACCTACTTTGGATGTGAGTGATACGGTTGTATTTAAAAATGAGACAATAAATAGAGATGAGGTTAAGCTTATACAAACTCCTCAACTATCAAATAGTGAAGTTTTAAAAAATGCTTTAAATACTAATATAGAGTTTACAGATGATAGTAGCGCTATTAAAAGTATAGGTGGAACAATTAAATACATAAAAGGTTCTATCAAAAGTAAAAAGTTAACTTTTGGTGAAGAACTATTTTCTTTAGATTGTTTGAAAAAACCTATGAATGATTATTTTACTGGTACAGGATTTGATATACATCCCTTTGAAGAAAACAAACAGATGTATCTTGGTGGAGTAAAAATTGATAATATAGATTTTGGATTTAAAGCTCATAGTGATGGGGATGTTTTAATTCACTCACTGATTGATGCAATACTTGGAGCTTCAGGAGCTGGAGATATTGGAGAGTTTTTTCCAGATACTGATGAAAAATATAAAGGTGTAGATTCTAAACTACTTTTAGAAAAGATTGTTACTTTTATATACAATGTGGGTTATGAAATAGTAAATGTAGATGTTACAATAATAGCTCAAAAACCAAAGATTAATCCATATAAAATGCAGATTAAATCAACTATAGCAAATCTATTAAATTTGGAAAAACAGTTTGTAAATATAAAAGCCACTACAGCAGAAAAGTTGGGCTTTATAGGGAGAAAAGAAGGGGTTGCCGTACAATCTAGTGCAACTTTAAAATATTATAATTGGGAAAATGAATGAATATATTGATTATTGAGAGTGAAATTTATTTAGCGCAGAAGGTTGTATCAAGGTTACTTGATGATGGACATAATTGTGATTTTGTTGAATCACCAAATATTGACAACTTAACAAAAGATTATGACATAATACTTCTATCAACCTCACTACCTGCAGCACTTTGTAAGACTATTATTAGAAGATACAATGATTCTATTATTCTTTTATTAGTTTCATATATTTCAGATGAAACTGTAACAGATCCAATCAAAGAGGGTGCAAAAGATTATATTATGAAACCCTTTATTATGGATGAATTAGTTAGAAAAATTTATCATTATAGGGAGTGTAAGTCACTTAGAAAAGAGTTACAAACTCTAAGAGAGTATTTAGATTTTCAATTTAATGAGGTTGATACAAGTGGTTGTATACTACCAACAACTTTTCCAATTTTAATAGAAACAAATTCACAAATAAGTGCAGATAAGTTATCTTTTGAGTTAGCAAGAAAATTAGATTTGCAAATGAAGTTTATCTCTCTTAGTTCAGATTACTGGCAAAAACAAATAAATGAAAAATTTAATGGTATTCTTTATCTTACAGATTTTCATAGTTTGAAAAAGAGTGCCAAAGAGAATTTGATTAAGTATATTGAAGATAAAAAATGTATTTTAGTATCTTTAGAAAAAGAGGAAGAGTTTCCTTATACAAAAGTTGAATTCCAAAAAAGTGATATGTTGATGATGTCAAATAATATTATGACTATAAATGATTATGTTAAGATGATGGTTTTATCATTTCAAACAAAATATCCAGATACAGAACTTAGTAAAAAACTTGGTATCTCAAGAAAATCTCTTTGGGAAAAGAGAAAAAAACTTGGAATAGAAAAAAAGAAGTAGGGTAAAGATTTGAGAAAACTTTTTTTAACACTTTTTTATAGTGGATTAAGTCCAAAAGCTCCTGGAACAGTTGGAAGTTTTGTTGCTCTTATTTTAGGGGTTTTATTACTTCAGGTTGTACATCCTTCAACACTTTTTTTACTCTCATTATTAATAACAGCAATTGCTATAAAACAAATAGATTTGTATGAAGAAGAAGTGGGAGCACATGATGGCAAAGAGATAGTTATAGATGAGTTAGCAGGTATGTGGCTAACCCTATCGATTTGTGTGATTACTCCTGAAAACATCTATATAATTGTACCCTTAGCCTTTGTGTTTTTTAGACTTTTCGATATTTGGAAACCTTCAGTTATTGGAAGAATTGACCAAAAAGTTAAAGGTGGTTGGGGAGTTATGGGAGATGATTTATTGGCTGGTGTTGCAGCTGGTATTGCTACTTCTGGTACTTATTACTTAATAGAAAGATTTATTTTATCATAAAATTTAAATGACTGGTTTTTCAGTCATTTTATAAACTACGCATTTTTTAATAATCTTCAAATACTAAAACTCTTTATACTTATATACAATGATATAAGAGAAATTTCCTTATAATATATCTATATTAAATTATAAGGATTTTTAAAATGACTATTACAAAAAGAGTTACATTTATAGCAAAAGAGGGTTGTGAAGATAAGATGAAAGAGCTTTTATCAGCTATGGTTGAACCTTCAAAAAAAGAAGAGGGTGTAATATTTTACGATATTTTTCAATGTACTGAAAATAGAAGAAAATTTTATGCAGTAGAATCTTGGGAAGAAGAGGCATTAGCTGCCCATGCAAAAACAGATCACTATGCAATTTATAAATCATCTTATGAACCATTTTGTGAAAAAAAGTACACAGAACATTTAGAGATTTTAGGTTAAAAAATGGAAAATCTTTGGGATGAAAATGAAGCAAAATCATTTGAAGGTGATTTAGCTTTAAGAGTATACACATCAAATCTATTAGGTCGAAGTGATGAACTGGTTCTTCATGGTGGAGGAAACACTTCTGTAAAATCAAAAGTTGATGGTGAAGATATCCTTTATGTAAAAGGTAGTGGTTGGGATCTTGTTTCAATCAAAGAGGAAGGATTTGCTCCTGTTAAACTTGATACTTTAAAAAAGATGGCTACCTTAGAAGAACTTAGCGATTCTGATATGGTAAATAAACAAAAAGCTGCAATGATAGATAAAAGTGCTCCGAACCCATCTGTTGAGGCAATTTTACATGCAATAATTCCTTTTAAATTTGTAGATCATACCCATGCAGATGCAGTTGTAACTATTTCTAATAGTAAAACAGGCATTGAAAATATTAAAAAAGTATTTCCAAATTTTTTGATAGTGCCTTATGTGATGCCTGGATTTGTCTTAGCAAAAAAAATCTATGAGATGAGTAAAGGTATAGATTGGGAAACTTGTGAGGGGATAATCTTACACAATCATGGGATTTTTACCTTTGATGATGATGGAAAAAAATCTTATGATAAGATGATTGAAGCAGTAAGCTTAGCTGAAAAATTTTTAGAGAAGAATGCTTCACTTGAATTAGATGAGATTGAGGCAAGAGAGTTTGATATATCTAAATTAGAACACTATTTATCACAAAAAAAAGGTTTTGATATTGTATTTAAAATCAATCAAAGCAAATTGGCATTGAACTATTCAAGGTTGAGTAATGAAAACAAAAAAAGAGGTGTATTAACCCCTGAGCATATTATTAGAACAAAAAGAGTTCCTTTAGTTCTTGAAGATGAAAATGAACAGCTTGCATTATTAGAGTTTGAAAGGGAGTATAAAGAGTATTTTAAAAAATTTGCTAAAGATGAAATCATGTTAAATCCTGCTCCTAATTATGTAGTTATAAGAGATTTTGGTGTGATTAGTTTTGGCAAAAATGAAAAAGAGGCAAATATTATTGATGATATTGTAACTCACACTATGAATGCAGTTTTAAAAGCAGATAAATTAGGTGGTTATGAAAGTATAGGTTTAAAAGATAGTTTTGAGATGGAATACTGGGAATTAGAGCAGGCTAAACTAAAAAAATAGTTATTATTTAAAGGGATTTTCATGGGGTATTTATTGGCAATTGATGCAGGAACTGGTAGTGTTAGAGCTGTACTTTTTGATTTAAAAGGAAATCAAATCTCAGCTAGTCAAGAGGAGTGGACACATCTTGAAGAGCAGAGTGTAGCAAATAGTATGAGTTTTGATTTTGAAACAAACTGGCTATTAACTAAAAAATGTATAAAAAATGCCATAAATAATGTATCAATAAATCCTGAAGATATATTAGCCGTAAGTGCTACAAGTATGAGAGAAGCTATAGCTTTATATGATAGGGATGGAAATGAACTTTGGGGTGTAGCAAATGTAGATGCAAGAGCTTATAAAGAGGTTCAGTATCTGAAAAACTCTTTTGAAAATATTGAAGAAAAGTTTTATGAAACTTCTGGACAAACCTTTGCTTTGGGTGCACTGCCTAGGATAATGTGGCTTAAAAATAATAAACCTGAAGTTTATGAAAAAGTTGCAAATATCTCTATGATAGGGGATTGGATATTGGCAAAACTATCAGGAGTTATTGCTACTGATCCTAGTAATGCAGGAACTACAGGAATATTTTCTTTAAAACAAAGAGCCTGGGATAAAAATATGGCTTCAAGTGTTGGATTAAAAGATAATATATTTTGCCCATGTTATGAAGTTGGAACTGTAATAGGTAATGTTACAAAAAAAGCAAGTGATGAAACCTCCTTATCTATAAATACAAAAGTGGTTACAGGTGGTGGAGATGTGCAGCTTGGAAGTGCAGGGCTTGGAGTAGTAGATATTGGACAAGTAGCAATTCTAGGAGGCTCTTTTTGGCAACAGATAGTAAATATATCAAGTGAGGTTTTACCACCAAAAGATATGAGCCTTAGAGTTAATCCCCATGTAATACCAAAGCAATCCCAAGCAGAAGGGATCACTTTTTTTTGTGGGCTTATAATGAGATGGTTTAGGGATGTTTTTTGTGAAATGGAAAAACTTGAAGCAAAAGAGCAAAACAAAGATGCCTATGAAATCCTAGAAGAAAAAGCAAAAGATATACCAGTAGGCTCATATGGGATTATGCCAATATTTAGTGATAGTATGAATTATGGTAAATGGTACCATGCAGCCCCAAGTTTTTTAAACCTAAGCATTGATTCAAATATATGTAATAAAGCTTCCATGTTCAAATCCCTGCAAGAGAATGCGTGTATAGTTAGCTCAATAAATCTAGAAAAAGTAAAAGAGTTTACAAACTGTCAATTTGACACAATAGTATTTGCAGGAGGTGCAAGTAAAGGAAAACTTTGGAGCCAAACCCTAGCAGATGTAACAGGGTGTAAAATAAAAATTCCAAAAGTAACAGAAGCCACAGCTCTAGGAGCAGCTATGAGTGCAGGAGTAGGAGCTGGTATCTACAAAGATTTGCAAACAGCAGCACGTGAGCTTGTAGTTTGGGATAAAGAGTATTTGCCAAATATGGAAAATAAGAAAATATATGATGGGATAAAGGAAAAGTGGCAGGAGGTTTACCAAAAACAATTGAAGTTAGTCGATGAGGGTTTGACTATTTCAATGTGGAAGGCTCCGGGGTTGTAGGATAGGTTTTTTTATGAATAACGTTTAAAATGAGCCGATGAATTGCCCGCAGGGTAATTTATTGGCTCCTCTGATTTGTTATGACTTAAAAATTGTCAAACCACTCTTTTTTGATATGTACCGTCTCAACAAATTCAATATTTATACCTAATTTTAAATCTTTTAATTTTTCTGCAAAATCATTGCCATCAATTAAATCAATCGGTGGTGCACCATCTCTTTGGGCTTCTTTTTTTGCTTCTCTGGTAAAAGTTCCCGTCGTAATAATAAGTCCTTTATCTGCTCTGCCAATCATTGCTCCACGAAAATCTCTAACTACAGGAGCACTAACACTGTCTTTATATCTTTTTGCTTGAAACACTACATGGAATGACATAACACCTCCAAGTCTAATTACACCTTTCCCATCAATCCCACCATCATTACTATATTGAGTAACTTCTACATTTATAAAACCAAGTTCTCTTAGCAATCTTTGACATAATCTTTCAAAAGCTTGTGGTTCCATCTGTTTGACAACATTAAGTAATTCTTCCTTCCATGATAATTTTGAAATTTCATTGTTAATAGTTATATTTTCTTCTTCATCAGGCATGTCTTTATCGTCATTATTTTTGGTTTCATTAACAACAAATTTTCTAATTTCTTCATCATCAATATTTTGACCTTTTAATCCTTTTTCAGTTAAAGCCCAAATGCCCCTTGATGAATTTTCAATCAATCCATATTTTTTCAAATACGTTCTAGCCCAAGCTAATCGATATGTCAGTTTTGTTGTATTCCCCTTATGAATATCATTGATTTCATCATCAGTTAAATTTAAAATTTCAATAACTTTTTCCTCAATTTCACTTATTGATCCTGAACCACCTAACTGCTGCAATGCATCTATTGTTGGCTGAAAAAGTTTATTATATTTATATTTGAACACTTTATTTACCTTTTTTGTCTGTTGTCATAACTACTTATTAGTAATACATTATATATAAATAATGTATAAAAACATCTAATATCTTAACATTAAAAATGTAAAGATATTAACTCAAATAAGCCTTAAATAGTTAAAATTCAATAAAATATAAAATAATGTAAATAAATATGTACTTTTATATGTTAGATTATTAACGTATATCCGTAATATCTTATCATTTTGTATGACTACTGGGTGAAAATCTTGATAGTTTAACAAAATGATAAATATATTATGTTGTGTTATATCAATACTATTATCAAAATATTTGAGTATAAATAAACTTTTACTGTACGTCTTGGCTTTCTCGACTTTTTTTTGTGAAAAAAAAAGTAGCAAAAAAATCATCCCACAGGTTTCGAAGCCGAAGGTTCCCTCGCTTATTATTTCACTTTTCTGTTTTTCAAAACTCGCTAAAACGTAAGTTAGTTACGTTTCTTTACGCTCTAACAGTTGAAAAACTTTTCCGAAAAGCAAAATAAACACTCGGCTTCTCAAATGCGGGAAGGTGGGGATAAGGACCTTTACATTTTTTAGTACCATTTTATTTGAATTGGTGTAATACTCAAATAGTATGAAAAAGTTCAAAGCTAGAGTATTTTAGTCCAGACTTTGTTGAAGCCGGAAGTTTTCTAATTATTTTCGGAAAAGACCGAGGACTTGTTCGAAGATATAAAAGGTGACTGAACGTCACGTTTTATATCAAGTCCCGCAGGTCAGGAAATAATTAGAAAGCTGGAGGGAACTTTAGCTTTAACAACCGTCTGGTGGCTTTTGTTTTACTTTTACCACTAAAAGTAAAGAAAGCGGAGAACTTTGTTCTTCAAGACAATTGCATACAATTAAAACTATTATCAATATATTTGAGTGTAGTTAAACTTTTACTGTACGTCTTGGCTTTCTCGACTTTCTTTTGTGAAAAAGAAAGTAGCAAAGAAACCATCTCGCAGGTTTCGAAGCCGAAGGTTCCCTCGCTTATTACTTATCCCTTTTGAGTGCCTAAAAACTTGCTAAAATGTGCTCCCAGCACATTTTTTTACGCTTCAAACAGTTTAGTCACTTGTTTTCAAAAAGGATAAATAAACACTCGGCTTCTCAAATGCGGGAAAGTGGGATAAGGACATTTGCATTTTTTTATACCATTTTGTTTTTGTTGGTGTGATACTCAATATATATTTTGAAAGTTCAAAGCTAGGGAATTTTAGTCCAGACTTTGTTGAAGCTGGAACTTTTTCTTTTTTTACGGTGAAAAGTGAGGACATGTTTGAGCGTAAAAAAAGAGTGACTAACTCACTCTTTTAGCGAGTCCCGCAACGCAGTAAAAAAATAAAAAGTGGAAGGTAGCTTTGCCTTCAACAATGCGTCTGGTGGCTTTTGTTTTACTTTTACCACTAAAAGTAAAGAAAGCGGAGAACTTTGTTCTACAAGACAATTGCATGCAATTAAAACTATCTATAAATCTCAGAGACAATTTACTCAAATTACATTTTTTTAATACATATTCTGTTAGTAGAATCTTTATGAGATAAAATTCTAAGAGTTTTATAAAAAGTAATTACAACTTATTTCTGATGGATTACCTTTATATTCATGATAGCGTAGTTGTAGAGTATTAAGTATTATTTTTATATAATTAATAATAAAATATAATACTAAAGGAATAAAATGAAAAAATATGTAAATCTTGGATTAATAATTGCTTCATCAGCAATATTATTTACAGGTTGTGGTATAAAATCTAGCGAATATAGTGCATCTGCACAAAATGTACAAACTTTAAAAAAATATAAAAATACAAAAATAGGAGTCTCTTCGTTTAGTGCAAAAAATCCTGGACAACATTCAACTTTATGTAGGTTAGCTGAGACTATTACAACTCCTAATGATGAATCTTACGAAACTTATATTGAAAAAGCATTAAAAGAAGAACTTATGATGGCAGGATTATATGATGAAAAGTCAAAAATTAAAATTAATGGTTATTTAGAAGAAGTTGTTGGTAGTTCAATGTTAGGAGATGCTTATTGGAAGTTCAAAATTAAAGTTTCTTCATCAAATGGAGAAGAGTTTACAGTTACTACTAAAAAAGATTATAGTTCATCATTTTTAGCATATACTGCATGTAATAATATGGGAAGTACATTTCAACCGTCAGTTAAACAGTTAATAACTGATATCATTAATGATGAAAGATTTGCAAGCTTATTAAAGTAAAGGATTTTCCTTTACTTTAATTATTTCACTATTTCTGCAAACTGTTTAAAAATATATTTACTCTCATGTGGTCCAGGACTAGCTTCTGGGTGATGTTGTACTGAAAAAATTGGTTTATCTTTATACTTTACACCCTCAATAGTATTATCAAATAGATTCATATGAGTTACTTCTGCTATTTCAATAATATTATCTGGAACATTATAGTTATGATTTTGTGCTGTTATCTCTACAACTTTTGTTTCTGGATTTGCTACTGGATGGTTTCCACCATGTTGTCCAAATTTTAGTTTATATGTATCATAACCATGAGCTATTGATAACATTTGGTGCCCTAGACAAATTGCGAACATTGGGATGTTTTTATCTAATAGTTTTTGAACTTGTGCTTTCTCTTCTGTAAGTGTTAGCGGGTCACCTGGTCCATTTGATAAGAAAACACCACCAATCTCACCTGCTTCAAATCTTGCTATTAAATCTTCTGCTTGGAATGTTGAAGGGATAACTTCCACTTCAAGTCCAGATTCAACTAACTCATTTAAGATATTTCTTTTTACACCAAAATCGATTACTACGATTTTTTTATCACTCATTACTGCTTTATTGTAAGCTAAATTATCATGGTTCCATGCTCCAAATTTATGGATATAAGACTCTTTTGTAGATACCTCTTTGATATAGTTGATATCTTCGATTCTAGGAGATTCTGCTAGTTTTTTAGCTAATTCATCTTTATCATTTATTTCTGTTGAAGCTATCATCATCATAGCCCCTTCATCCCTTAGCATTTTTGTTAGATATCTTGTATCAATATTACAAATACCTAATACATTATGCTCTTTTAAATGTGAGTCTAAATCACCTTGTGCTCTAAAATTTGAGTATTCATGATGGTAATTTCTAACTAATACACCTTTACAATGAGCAGTAGAACTTTCCATGTCATTTTCATTTACACCAACATTTCCAATCTCTGGCATTGTAAATGTTACAAATTGTCCAGCATAACTTGGATCTGTGATTATCTCTTGATAACCTGTTAATGAAGTATTAAATACTATTTCTCCAACTGATGTTCCAGTTGCACCAAAAGAATTAGCCTCTAAAAAAGTTCCATTTTCTAAATAAATCCATGCTTTTTGCATATTACATCAATCCTCTTTTTATTAGTTCTTCTTCGTATAATCTATGATATACAATATCATACTCCTCAGTTCCTGGTATTAATCTTCTTTTGTAGTGTTTAATTTTTTCCATAACTTCGTTATCTGCATCTTCAAAACCTTTTAAAAACTCATCAATTGAAGAAAAAATCACATTTTTTACTTGATTATCTGAACAAGTATAATGGATATAATCCTCTTCCCAAAGATAGTCTAAAATTTTATGTGCTATATCTGAAAATCTATCTTCATTGTTTAAAATAACACCAAAATCGTTTGCCAACCTTTTTTTAGTTAGCCAAAATAATTGTCTATAATCAGCATTGTAAAACTCTATGTTTTCTTCTTGAGACTCTAAAATCTCTCCAACTTTTTCATCTAAATCATGTTCATTTTCAATATCTATATCTAAAATCTTTTCAATCTCATCAGTAATCTCATCTTTCGTTTTTCTAATTTCAACGAATTCGCAGGTTACCAAATCTCTTGAAACTCTTCTTGCAATATATGGTGTATGGTGTAATTTCATTCTCATTGGCTTATCCTCTAATAATTGTGTCGTCTCTCTCTGGTGATGTAGAAACTATACCTACCTTCACATTTGTTAATTCTTCTATTTTATTAATATATTTTCTTGCATTCTCTGGAAGTGCATCAAACTCTCTACATCCAACTACACTATCCCAACCTTCAAACTCTTCATAGATAGGTTTTACATTATCCAAGTTAGATGGCATATAATCAATTCTTTTCCCATCTACATCATATGCAACGCAGATTTTGATTCTTGGAAAACCATCTAAAACATCCAATTTCATCAGTGATAATTGGTCACAACCGTTAAGTCTTGCAGCATGTTTTACAGCAATTGCATCAAACCAACCACATCTTCTTCCTCTTCCTGTTGTAACTCCAACCTCTTTACCAATATCAGCTATTTTTTGACCTTCATCTGTAAAATCTTCAGAAGGAAATGGTCCATTGCCAACTCTAGTGGTATATGCCTTAACAATACCTGTAACAATACCAATATCTTTTGGAGAGATACCTAAACCAGTACAAGCTCCTGCACTAACGCATGATGATGATGTTACATATGGATAAGTACCATGGTCAATATCTAAAAGTGTACCTTGAGCACCCTCTAATAGTATTTTTTTATCCTTATCAATTGCATCCCAAATCATATTTGTAGTGTTTGCAATATATGGTTCTAATTTATTTTTATATGAAGTTAATAGTTCAACTAACTCATCTTTATTTGGTGTATCGATCTCTAATACATCAAATATAGCTTTGCTTTGTGCAAAATATTCAATTATACCATCTGCTAATTTTGAAGGGTTTAATAATTCACCTACTCTAAATCCTGTTCTACTAATCTTTTCAGCATATGCTGGACCAATACCTTTTCCTGTTGTCCCAATAGCTTTGTCACCTTTTAATCTCTCTTTTGCTTGGTCAATCAAAGCATGATAAGGCAAGTTTAGATGTGCTTTATCTGAGATAAAAAGTCTACCTTCCAAGTTATTAAATTGTTCCATCTCTTTTATAATTGCTTCAGGAGAAAGAACAACCCCATTTCCAATAATATTTATCGCCTTTGGATTTAGTACTCCTGAAGGGATTAAATGTAAAGCATATCTTACACCATCAACCCAGATAGTGTGACCTGCATTGTGTCCACCTTGGCTTCTACAAACTACATCATAATTTTGGGCAAGCATGTCAACCATCTTGCCTTTTCCTTCATCTCCCCATTGGATACCAACAATTAAATCAGCTTTACTCATTCCTAATCCTCTAAAATTTTTAATAAACTATCTGTATAAAGTGCAAATCCTAAAGAGCTAATACCCTCAGAACTATATTTTCCACCTTTGCAAATCACAAAGTTATCTTGTATAACTCTATAATATACATCATCATAATATTTTAAACTTCCATAATAAAGTGGAGCAATAACAAGATTTTTATACTCAAGCTCTTTTGCACTATTTAAAAGTTTTTCTACTTCATTTTTCAAACTTTGTGGAACCACTTTTAAAGCGTTTTCTAAATCTTCTATATTTTTTACTTTTATAAGTTCCTCCAACCAATCAACTTTCAAATCAAAAAGTTTTGCTATTTCACCATTTTTAAATAAATCAATCGATATATCTAACTCTTTTGATACCAATCTTGGTATGTTTATATTTGATAATTGTAAAATAGGGTTTATATTTAAACTATCTAAAATATTTCCAGTTAGATTTAATATATCTACTATATTATCATGATCTATCCACTCACACCCAATTTGGTAATCTTCTGTTGATGGATAAATAAATATTGGTTGAATATAAAACCATTTTTTATGATCCGTTGTTCGTCCAAGTCTTTTGGTAATAATTCTAACAACATCAAGTGTTGAATCAGCTCTTAATGATACTTGCTCATTTTTTTCATCAGAAAATTTTATAAGTTTTCTATCATTTGCAATCGATTGATGTTGTGAATAAGAAAAGTTTGGTGTTACAATCTCTTCAAATCCATTTTCATCTAAAATTGAGCTTATTTTATTTTCTAAACCTCTTTTAGCTTTTGCACTTTTCCCAAAGTATAGTCTACTGCCTTTTGGAATCTCATGTTCATAAACCATTAGTTTCCTTTAAATAAGTTTTGTAAAAAAACTTTATTTGCTGTACCATCAAACTCTCTTAAACCCAATTCATCCATCGCAAGCTCTACGGCATTTATAACCCATGAAGCTTCAAAGTCTTCAACCAGTCCCATATGATTGATTCTAAAAATAAGTGCTTTTATATGGTCTTGTCCACCTGCAATATTTACATTATATTTTGTTTTTAAAATTTTTCTTATTGCTGGTGCATGTTCAGTATAAACAGTTGTCATTGCATTTGCTGGAGATTTTGGATATATCTCACACCCAATTGCTTTTAAAGCTTCTCTACTTGCATTTGCTCTAGCAGCTGTATTTTTATATAAACTCTCTAATCCACCATTTTGTTTGATATGAGATAATATCTCTTTTAAACCTATGATTAGCGTAGTTGCTGCTGTCCATGCTGTTGTATTTGTTTTTTGTTTTTTTATTTCTGTTGCTAAATTAAAATAAAAACCTTTTTGGTTCTCTTCTATTTTTGCAACTGCTTTATTACTTAAACCTATCATTGCAAGACCAGGAGGTAACATTAGTGCTTTTTGACTTCCTGTTATAACAGCATCTAAATTTGTAGTATCTATTTTCTCAACACCAATTGCTGTAATTCCATCTGCAACTATTGTAATATCTTTATTTAGTTTTTTAACCTCTTGTGCAATCTTTTCAACTGGGTGTCTTAGACCTCCAGCACTCTCACAAATTTGGATAAAAATTGCATCTATATCACTATCATTTTTTATTACTTCTAAAATATCTTCTACACTTACAGGAGTGTTCCATTCATTTTTTATTTCATGATAATCAATATTAAACGCTTTGCAAATTTTTCCAAATCTTTCACCAAACTTTCCTGAGTTTATTGTTAGTGCCTTTTTAATTGTAAGATTTGTAACACATGCTTCCATAGCCCCTGAACCACTTGATGCTAACATTATAACTTCATCCATTCCATAAAGTTCAAATAATAGTTCTCTAGTTTCTTCAAAAATTTTTTCAAATTCAGGAGTTCTATGATGAATAGTTACATCGGCCATAGCTTTTCTAACAAACTCTGGTACAGGTGTTGGTCCTGGTGTCAATAACATATTAATTCCTTATAACCTTTTAGTAAAACGGGATATAGTATCTAAATTTAGTTTATTAAATGGTTAAATAAAATTTCAAATAAATATACTTGACAAAAATTATTTATTCAACTATAATTCTCTATAATATATTACTATTTACAATATGTAATAGATTTATACTATAATAAAAAAGGAGCCAATATGGCAAAAGCATTAAAAGATAAAAAAGTTGAAAAGATAGCTACTAAAGCTGCAAAAAAAGTTGCAAAGAAAAAAAGTGATGTAAAAAAAGTTGCAAAAAAAGTTGCAAAAAAAGTTTCTAAACTAAAATTAACTAAACCAAAAAAAGCTAAAGCTGCTGCAAAAAAAGCTGCAAAAAAAGCTGCATAATTTAAAATAAAAGGGTAGTTTCTCTACCCTTTTATCTCTAAAACCACTCCTTAAAACAAATTTCAAAAAAATTTATAAATTTTTTAATTACCATAAAAACTGGTTTTTTTGAGAAAATATGATACTAATTAGTAATATTTTTTGATTTAGCCCTTGACAATTAGTACTAATTAGTACTATACTTTCATTAGGAGTTAAATATGAAACTAGAAAAAGTTAAAAGCTATGGAGAACTAAGTGATTTATCTATGCAAACTTGGGTACAACTTTTTAGGGCATATACTAAAATAAGAACTAAAGAGACCCAATATATATTAGGTTTTAATCTTACTATGATTCAATTTCAGGTTTTAGAAGTTTTGTATCATAGGGGAGATCTTAATATTGGAGCAATTACTAAGTTAACTATGAGTACTCCGGGTAATATTACAGTTGTTGTGCGAAATTTAAAAAGGGATGGTCTTATTTGTGCTTCAGCAGATCAAAAAGATAAAAGAGCATCAATATTATCTATCACTTCAAAGGGAAAAAAGATAATTGAAGAGTTGTTTCCAAATCATGCGAAAAATTTTGAAGAGCATTTTAAAGCTTTATCAAAAGAGGAAATAGAAACCTTGTATGATTTATTAAGGAAATTACATAAATCACAATGATTTTAATAATCATCAAATTTAAATAAAAAAGGACGGAAAATGGTAAAGAATAGTGCAGTTTCATTTATGAGTAAAGTGGTAAAGTTAGGTTTAGTTATAGGTTTAACAGTGGGTGCTTTGTATGCAGGAACATATAAAGTTGATGCGTCTCATTCAAATATAGGTTTTAAAGTAAAACATATGATGATTTCAAGTGTTAGAGGTAAATTTGATAAATTTAGTGGTTCATTTGAATATGATGAAAAAACTGGAAAACTACAAAGTATAAATGGTGTTGTTGAAGTAGCTTCTATAAATACTGAAAATGCAAAAAGGGATGGACATTTAAAATCAGCAGACTTTTTTAATGCAGAAAAATATCCAAATATTTTATTTGTTGTAAATAAGATAGAAGATGGAAAAGCTTATGGTAAATTTACAATGAGAGGGGTAACTAAAGATGTTGCTTTTGATATTGAAAAAACAGGTGCTATTACTGACCCTTGGGGAAATAAAAGAGTTGGATTAGAGATTAGTGGAAAAATTAATAGAAAAGATTATGGTGTAAATTGGAACAAGGTTATTGAAACAGGTGGCGTTGTTGTTGGTGAAGATGTAAAAATCGATGTAACTTTAGAGGGAATTTTGGCTAAATAAGCTTAGCTAAAAAGAAGAGAAAGAAGAAAGAAAGGTCCCTTTTAAGTGGGACACTTAAAAGGAATCTTAATGTTACCAAGTTTATTTATTTCACATGGTAGTCCTGCTTTGATAATGATGAATAATGGGACTACTGAATTTTTGAAAAAATTACCCTCAACATTTGAAAAACCTAAATATATCTTGGTAATATCTGCCCATTGGGTAACTAATGGCTTAAAGATTTTATATGAAGATAAACCTTATACAATTTATGATTTTTATAATTTCCCAAAAGAGTTATATGAACAAACTTATGAAGCAAAAAGTAGTAAAAGTAAAAGTGATGAAATAGTAGAGTTGCTTAAAGAGAATAATATAGATATTTTAAAAGACAAAACGAGAGGTGGCTATGATCATGGAGTTTGGACTATTTTAAAACTAATGTATCCAGATGCAGATATACCTGTTTTGCAAATATCTTTAAGTGTAAATTATGATTCAAAAGAATTAGTTAGACTGGGAGAGATTTTAGGAAAATTAAAAAATGATACTCTAATTATATCTAGTGGAACTATGACACATAATCTTAGGGATTCAAACTGGGATAATAATAGTTTTGTAAAACCCTATGCAAAAGAGTTTAGAAATTGGATAGTTGAAAAGTTAGAAAGTGCAGATATAAATTCTCTAATAGATTATAGAAAAAAAGCTCCATATCTTGTACAAAATCATCCGACATTGGAGCATTTCTTACCTTTGTTTGTAAGTTTAGGTGCATCTAAAACTAAGGTTGGAAAATCTTTGAATGATGTGTATATGTATAGTAACCAGTCAATGGATACAATAATATTTAAGGAGTAGTTATGATACTTATATTTGTATCAAGTTTAAACGAAAATATGAAACTTGCAAATATTTTGCAAGAACAATTAGATGAAGAAAATGTAAAAAGTGAAATAATAAATTTAGTTGATTTAGAGCTACCTATGTATGATAGTTTAAAAGAGCAAAATGATGGAATACCAAAAAAAGCTTTAGATTTAACAGAAAAAATGAAAAAAGTTGATGGGTATATTTTTGTATCACCCGAGTATAATTTTTCTTTGGCTCCTGTTTTAGTAAATATGATAGCTTGGATATCAAGAATAGGGGATGACTTTAGAAGCTTATTTAGTATGAAAAAAATACAACTTGCAACACATTCTGGAAGCAATGGTTGTGATGGTATAAATGCGATGAGAATACAGTTTACAAGATTGGGTGCTATTGTTATGCCAAGGGAAATAATAACAACATATGAAAAACAACTAAGAAAAGATAGTTCAAAAAGGATTTTAAAACAATATGTTCAATTATTAAAGGATTGAAAATGGTAAAAAAATTAGATAAAAACAATATGGGTAAATCTAATCTTGGTTGGTTAGAAAGTAGGTTTCACTTCTCTTTTGCAGAGTATATAAATCATGATAATATAAATTTTGGAGTATTAAGGGTTTTAAATGATGATATTATCCATCCAAACTCAGGTTTTGATACTCACTCCCATGCAAATATGGAAATTGTTTCATATGTTATTGATGGTGAAATAACTCATAAAGATTCTATGGGAAACAGTGAAACTTTAAAAAGAGGTGAGGTTCAATACTTAAGTGCAGGTGATGGTATCTATCACAGTGAACATAATTTGCATGAAAGCAAAGATTTAAGACTCCTTCAAATTTGGATTATACCCCCAAAGGCAGGCTTGCCAAGACTTTATGGTTCACATAGATTTACAGAAGATGAAAGAAAAAATAAAATTTTAAATATTGTATCATCACAAGAAGGGGATGCAAAAATTAAAATCTATCAAGATGTTAACTTTTATGTTAGCCAATTAGATCAATCTAAAAGTTTAGATTTTGAAATAAAAAAACAAAGACAAGTATATTTTGCACAAATTGAAGGTAGTTCAAGTGTAAATGGGATTGAGTTAAAAAGTGGTGATGCAGCAGAGATAACAAAAGAGGAAAAATTAACGATAAATGCCCTTACAAATTCCCATTTTTTATTTATTGAGATGGAAGAGGTATAAAAAAAGGCAAGTTCTTAAGAACTTACCTTTTAATTAATTTTTTTAGTAAAATTTTATATAAACTCTACACCCTTCTCACCCTCAGCAATTTCTCCAATAACATAACCATCAGTATTAGCTAAAATAGCATCTACATTTGCAGGATTTACAACTAAAACCATACCAACACCCATATTAAAAGTTCTATACATCTCTTCAACTTCTACAAATTGAGACATAAATTCAAATATTGGTAGAACTTTTATTTTACTTCTATCTACAATTGCTTTTAAGTTATCAGGAAGTACTCTTGGTAAATTTTCAGTGATACCACCACCTGTAATATGAGCTAAGGCATTGATTTTATCTTTATTTGCTTTGAACTCTTTTACATAGATTCTTGTTGGTTCTAAAAGAACATCTTTTAGGATTTTCCCATCAAAATCATCTTCTAATGTCATACCAAGTTTTTCTAAAAGAAGTTTTCTTACTAAGCTAAATCCATTTGAGTGGATTCCAGAACTTGGTAGTGCTATTAAAGTATCACCTGCACTGATTTTATCAATTCTATTTAACTCATCTTTTTCTGCAATACCAACACAAAAACCAGCTAAATCAAAATCCCCCTCTTTGTACATACCTGGCATCTCAGCCGTTTCACCACCAACAAGTGCACATTCACTTCTAATACAACCCTCAGCTATACCTTTTACCACATCAGTAGCTTCATCTACTTCAAGTTTTGCTGTTGCATAATAATCAAGGAAAAATAAAGGTTCTCCAAAATTACATAATAAATCATTTGTACACATTGCCACTAAATCTATACCAACTGTATCAAATTTTTTTGAATCAATTGCAAGTTTTAGTTTTGTACCAACTCCGTCAGTTCCTGATAGTAATACTGGTTTCTTGTAACCACTTGGAAGTTCAAATGCACCTGCAAATGAACCAATTCCACCTAATACTCCAGGGATTAGAGTAGATTTAACATATGGTTTAATATTTTCTACAAATTGGTTACCAGCATCAATATCTACTCCAGCATCCTTATAACTAACTGTTGACATTCTTTTCCTTCTATATTATTGCTTTTGCATAAAAAAGTGATACTTTATGATACGACTATTAAATATAGCTGTAAAAAATCTACACCTTTTTATAAACTAGTGTTATTTAAAATTTTTTTGGTATTATATCGAAAATTTATTAAAAAGTAAGGACTAGTATAAATGAGTGAAAACCAAGCATTTAATGAGATGATTGTACATACTCCTTTATGTACACACAAAGAAGCACAAAATGTTTTAATCGTGGGAAATATAACTGATGGAATTAAAGAACAAGCTTCTAAGCATACTGGAAATATAGAGTTTGGAGATATCTCTATTTTAACTTCAAAAAATGAAAAAAACATAGATGTAATAATTTTTACTGATGGAAATCTAGATGATATGATTTTAGCAAATATTCAAAGAGTTTTAAAAGATGATGGGGTAATTGCTTTTTCTACAGAGAGCTTTCACAATGATCAAGAAAAATTAAAAGCTGATTTAGAGCTTGTTGGCAAAAACTTTTGGATAGTTATGCCTTATAGATTTGGACACAATACTGCAATTTTAGCTTCAAAAAAATATCATCCAACAGCAGATATTATCTTACAAAGATCTGACTTATTGAATGATTTAGAATATTACTCTACTGAGATTCACCACGCTTCATTTGTATTTCCTGCAGCACAACACAGAGCTTTAACTGGTATTGCAAAAAGATAACTATTTTATAATTAAATAATCAAAATTAAATCATTCTTATAGTAAAATATTTACTATGAGTAATGATTTATTTAAAAATGCTATAGCCTTAACAGGTGGTATAGCAACAGGAAAAAGTACAGTTTGTAGTTTATTTAAATTACATGGATTTCTAACTATAGATGCTGATAAAATTGCACATATGCTTTTAGATAAGTATAGTAGTAAAATTGCTACTATGTTTGGTGAAGAGTATGTAGAAGATGGAAAGGTTCTAAGAAAGAAGTTAGCACCTCTTATTTTCTCTAATGAAGAGGAAAAATTAAAACTAGAGGCTTTTATTCATCCTTTGATAAAACAAGAGATTATAAAAGAATCAGAAATATTTGAAAAGCAAAATAAACCTTATTTCATAGATATTCCACTATTTTTTGAGAAAATGCATTATCCAATACCTAAATCTTTAGTTGTATATACTCCAAAAGAGTTACAAATAAAGAGGTTGATGCAAAGGGATAATATAGATGAGAGTGAAGCTAAATTAAAAATATCTAATCAAATGGATATAGAAGAGAAAAAAGCTTTAGCAGATTTTGTTATTGATAATTCAACAAATTTAAAAACTCTACAAAAAGAGGTTGAAAGAGTTATAAAGGAGGTTTTATGACTTATAAAAAATATAGTGCAAGTGGAAATGATTTTGTGATTTTTCATACATTTGTAAAAAAAGATTATTCCAAAGAAGCAATTAAACTTTGCAATAGAACAGAGGGGATTGGTGCTGATGGATTAATTGTAATTATTCCAAGTGATGATGCTGATTTTGAGTGGCTATTTTATAATAGTGATGGTAGCGATGCAGCTATGTGTGGAAATGGTACACGAGCTTGTGCCCATTATGCTTATAATAATCACTTAGCACCTTCTAAAATGAAGTTTTTAACAGGAGCTGGAATAATAGAATCAGAAGTTGAAGAGAGTATTGTATCAACACAACTTACTGAAGCAAAAGTTATAAAAGATGAATTTAGCCAAGAGGGATTAACTTGGCATTTAGTAGATACTGGGGTTCCTCATTTGGTTACTATTGTAGATGATTTAGAAAAATATGACCATGATTTATGCTCAAAAATGAGATATGAATACAATGCAAATGTAAATTTTGCAAAAGTGGAAAATGGTATTATCAATGTACGAACCTATGAAAGGGGAGTTGAGGGTGAAACCTTGGCTTGTGGTACAGGAATGGCTGCATGTTTCCTAAGGGCAAATAACTTAGGTCTTGTGGAAGATAGATGTTTTGTGTATCCAAAAAGTAAAGAGCAATTAACATTATCTAAAGTTGATGATAAAATATTTTTTAAAGGGGCTGTAAAAGAGGTATTTACAGCTGTTCTTAAATGAAGTTGATTTTTAAACTTTTTTTTGTTTTATTTTTAAGTATTGGTTTTGTACAAGCACAAAATGGTATGCCTCCTGAGTATTATAAACTTAGAGGTGTAGTTGCAAAGAGTTATTTCTTTAATTATTTTGCTAATAAAGTAAGAATTGAGAATATGAATATTTTAAAAGAGAGACAATTTATTTTATCAATCAAGAGTAAAAAAGATTTTGATGAATCTTCAAAAGAGTATAAAAGATTAATCAATTTACAAAAAAAATATAAAGTCCAAGATATTTATGATTATGATACTTTTCTAAAAAGAATAGATATCATACCACCTTCACTAGCAATAGCACAAGCGGCTGTTGAGAGTGCATGGGGTAAAAGTAGATTTACAAAAGTTGCAAATAATATTTTTGGACATTGGACTTATAACCCTAAAATAGGAATAGTACCATTAAAAAGAATAGAGGGTAAGCAACATCTAATTAGAGTTTTCAAAACTCTTCAAGATTCGATATCCGCATATATGAATAATTTAAATAGAACAAGTGCATATCAAGAATTTAGAGATAAGCGGGAAATGATGCGAAAAAATAAAAAAGTTATTGATGGCTTAAAACTAAGTGCAACAATGCATAAATATTCAGGAATTGGACACGATTATGTTAAAATCTTATCTCAAATTATTGGAAAATATGAATTAAGAAATTATGATAAAATATTTTATAAAAAGGTAAAAGGAATATAAAGATGGAATTTTCAGCACCATTAAAATCTCAGTCAGTAAAAATATTGTTATTGGGTAGTGGAGAGTTAGGTAAAGAGGTGATTATTGAAGCACAAAGATTAGGAATAGAAACAATTGCTGTTGATAGTTATAACAATGCTCCAGCTCAATTAGTTGCAAATAAAGCCTATACAATCAATATGAAAAATAAAGATGAGGTTTTAGAAATAATTAGAAAAGAGAAGCCAAATTATATATTACCTGAGGTTGAAGCTATAAATATTCAAGCTCTTTTTGAGGCTGAAAAAGAGGGATTTCATGTTATTCCAAATGCTGATGCTGTTAATAAAACTATGAATAGAAAAAATATTAGAGAGTTTGCAGCCCAAGAGTTAAAAGTAAATACAGGAAATTATGAGTTTGTAACAACATTTGAAGGTTTAGAAAAAGCTGCACAAAATATGGGCTTCCCGTGTGTAATAAAACCTGTGATGAGCTCTTCTGGTCATGGACAAAGTATTGCTAAATCAAAAGATGATTTACCTAAATCTTGGGAAATGGCAAAGGAAGCTAGGGGAGATGCTAGTGAATTGATTGTTGAAGAGTTTATAAAGTTTGATTATGAGATTACTTTACTTACAATTAGAAATGAAAAACAAACTGTTTTTTGTGAACCAATTGGTCATATACAACAAGATGGGGATTATATTTTCTCATGGCAACCAATGGATATGAGCGAAAAAGCTAAAAATAGTGCCCAAGAGATTGCAAAAACTGTTACAGATGGTTTAGGTGGTCGTGGTATTTTTGGTGTTGAGATGTTTGTAAAAGGTGATGAGGTATTTTTTAGTGAAGTAAGTCCTAGACCACATGATACTGGGATGGTTACTATGATAACTCAATCTCAAAGTGAATTTGCTTTACATGTTAGAGCAGTATTGGGATTACCCTTAGATTATATTGATTATGGTTGTGGAGCAAGTGCGGCATACAAGGCAAAAGCTGATACCTTTACTCCTATTGTAAATATAAAAGATGAATCTTTTACAAAAGATACATATGTAAGAGTATTTGGGAAACCCCAATCACATATTGGAAGAAGAATGGCAGTTGCACTCTCTTTTGATAAAGATTCAAGCCAAAAAGCTTTAGAAAAAGCAAAAGAGGCTATTAAAAACTTTAGTGATTTTTAGTAGATGAAAAAGAGTATATATTTTCTTAGTTTTTTTGTGATGTTTTTATTTTCAGGATGTTTTTCTATGTTTGATAACTCTTTTAAAGAAAAGGTGTCAACTCAGTTTAAACTTCCTGATGATGCACCTTTATGGGTATATAACTCAAAAGTATTGGGAAATATTTCTCAAGTTGGAGTTTCAAAAAATATAAAAAATGATAAGTATAGTTTTTATAGAGAACTTGCACTAATAAATGCATCCCAAAACTTAGCTAAAAAAATATATATAAAAAGTAGAAAAATTTTAAATGATTATTACAAAAAAGAATCCCAAGCAAAAGTTTTTGAAAAAGATATAAATGAACATGCTAAGCAAATTGCTTTAAAGTCTACTCAAAAAGTTAAGGTAATAAATAGTTTTAAAAGTAAAGATAATACCCTTTTTGTTCAGATTGTTGTTGATTCAAAAGGGGTTTTAAAATATATTCAAGAGTCTGCTAAAACACTTTTTAAAGTTAATAAAATTTTTGAAAATAATTTTCTTTCAAAAGATGCAGAAACTAAATTATTAAAACAAATAGAGAATTAATTGTTAATAAAAAATGAAAAACAGCTTTTAAATTTTGTAAAATACTCACCTATAGTTGTAATTGTTTCTATTGCAATTTTAGTAAATATCTTAATCTATGTTCAAAATAAAATTAGTTATGAACGAGATTTGAAGATTTATGAAAGAAACTATATAGAAACCAATAAAAACTTAATAAAAGAACAAATTGATACTATACATAAGAATATATTAGAAAAGAAATCAAAACTTGATAAAGAGTTAAAAAAAGAGCTTTTAAATAGAGTAAATGAAGCTTATAATATAGTGGATAATATAAATAAAAAGTTTGCCAATGAAGGGAAACAAAAGGTCTTAGCTATTATAAAAGAGTCTTTAAGGGAATTGAGATTCAACAATGGTCGAGGATATTTTTATATATATGATATACATGGCAAGAATATAATGCACCCAATACAGCCCTGGTTAGAAGGTACAAACATAATAGGATTAAAAGATAAAAAAGGGTTTTATTTTATAAAGGATATTATTGAAAATATAAATAAAAAAGATGAATATTTTTCTACTTATTATTGGTATAAACCAAATAAAACAGAGCTTTATAAAAAGATTACTGTAAATAAAAAGTATAAACCCTTGGGTTTAATAATTGGTACGGGGGAATATTTAGATGACTTTGAGTTGAAAGTCAAAAAAATTATTTTAGAAGATTATATAAGAAAAGTTTCTTTTGGAAAAAATAGTTATATTTTTGTTGTAAATTATGATGGAGTATATTTAGAGCATGTAAAAAAAGCATATATAGGTGTAAATAGAATAAATTTAAAAGACAAAAATGGTTATGAGATAACAAAAGGTATAATTAAAACTGCAAAAGAAGGCTCGGGATTTATACGTTATATAAGTACAATTATGCCACAAACAGGTAAACCTGCAAGTAAAACCACATATGCAAAAGGGCTAGATGATTGGAGATGGGCAATTGCCACTGGTTTTTATGATAAAGATCTTCAAATCTTTTTAAAAAACAAAAAAGAGGAATTAAAAAAAGTTAATTCAGAAACTCTCAAAAAGATAATTTTAATAAGTTTATTTTTGACAGTTATTTTAATACTACTTGCTACATATATATCTAAAATTTTAAAACAGTTTTTTGACAACTATAATGAAAGAATATTAAAAGAAGTTGATTTAAATAGAAAAAAAGACTCTATTTTATATCAACAAGCTAAGATGGCCTCAATGGGAGAGATGATAGGAAATATTGCTCACCAATGGAGACAACCATTATCTCTAATAAGTACTATTGCTGGTAAAATAAAAATTGAAGATGAGATAGGAGTTGGTACTAAAGAGTCATTACATAGCTCTTTAGATACTTTGATTAAATCTACAAAATACTTATCTCAAACGATAGATGACTTTAGGGAGTTTTTCAATCCAGAAAAAGTTGCAAAAGAGATCTCTAGTAAAGAACTTTATGAAAAAAGTATCAAATTGAGTTCTTCTAGATTTTCTTCAAAAGAGATAGAGATAATTTCAAATATAGAAGATATAAAAATAATTAGTTTTGAAAATGAATTGATTCAAAGTTTGATAAATATTTTAAATAATGCTGTTGATGCTTTTGAAAACTTAAAAGTAGAAAAAAAACTTATTTTTTTTAATATAAGAAAGCTAAATAAATGTGATTTATCAGATTGTAATCTATTTGATAATTGCATAAATAATGAGATAGATGAGTGTTTAATAATAACAATAAAAGATAATGCAGGTGGAATACCTGAGGATATAAAAAATAAAGTATTTGAAGCATATTTTACAACAAAACATAAATCTCAAGGAACAGGAATAGGTTTATATATGACCTATCAAATTGTAACTAGACATCTTTTAGGAGAGGTGACGGTTCAAAATAGTGAGTATTTATATGAAGATAAAACTTATAAAGGTGCTGAGTTTAAAATAATTTTACCTATTGCCTAATATTAGTTATTTTAACTAATATGTTTAAAAGAATAATATTATTAGAATACTAAAATTTATGGTTAAAGAGGTAAACTTATGAATATACAAAAAAAACTTTTAAGTGGATTTGGTATTATTGTTTTAATTTTAATGGCATTTGGAGCTTATGTATATTTTAGTATAAATAAATTAGATGAGATTGCCGATAAAAAAGCTACTAAATATAAACAATTAGTTGATATGGAAGTAGTCAATAATATAAATACATCTTTGTTGCTTGAAGCAATGGATATTATTGTAAAAAAAGAACAATCTAATATATTAGCAGATTATAATAAAAATATAAATGATAATTTTGAAGCTTTATTTAAATATGAAGAGGAATTGCTTTCTGCTACAGATACTAATGAAGAAAAGAAGTTAATTAAAAGTATTTTAGGTGCATTTAAAAAATTAGAACCAATTTTAAAAGATGAACTACCTAAGTTGATAAGTGAAAAAGCTACAAGTGAAGAGTTTAAAAAGCTTGATAAAGAGATTGATGGTGCAGGAGAAACATTAGAAGGGGATATCTCAAAAGCTAAAAAGTTAATTGAGAGTGAATTAAAAGAAGCAAGTAAAATTGAAAAGAATTTTGAAAGTAATATTAAAATATATTTGCTTGTAACAATTGTTCTGTCATTACTTGCTGCAATTATAATTAGTCTTTTTGTTAGTAAATCAATTGCAGGTTCGATAGAAAAATTTCAAGAAGGACTTTTGGGATTCTTTAGATATTTAAATAGAAAACAAGATACTGTTGAAGCTATTGAAATCCATACAAAAGATGAAATAGAGTTAATGGCAAATGTTGTTAATGAAAATATACAAATGACAAAAATTGGTTTTGAAAAAGATAATGCAGTTATAAAAGAATCAATAGAGATAGTAAATAAAGCAAAAAATGGGTTTTATAACTATGATATTATGCAAGTTGCCAATAATCCAGAAATAGAGTTATTGAAATCAAAAATAAATGAGATGACTACAATTACACAAAATAGTTTAAATATTGTAACTCAAGCTTTAATCGCTTTTGGTAATGCAAAATATAATCATAAAATTGATTCAGAATACTCAGGAAGTATAGGTTCACTGTCAAGGGGAACAAAAGCTTTAGGAGATTCTATATCAGAGGTATTATGTATGGTAAATAATACAGCAAAAAGATTAATGACAAATGCCTCAGATTTAGCTGCAACTTCAGAACAATTATCAGCTTCAGCAGTTCAACAAGCGGCGTCTTTAGAAGAAACAGCAGCTGCTGTTGAAGAGATAACATCAGCTATTGAATCAACTACAAATAAAACAAAACAGATGTCAAAAATTGCAGTTGATTTAAAAAAGACAAGTGATGAAGATGATCAGTTAGCACATAAAACAGGTGAAGCTATGGAGCATATTAATAAAGCTACAAATGATATTGTTGATGCTATTGAGATTATTGACCAAATTGCATTCCAAACAAATATCTTATCACTAAATGCAGCTGTAGAAGCAGCAACAGCAGGGGAAGCAGGAAAAGGGTTTGCGGTTGTAGCTCAAGAGGTTAGAAACCTTGCAAGTAGAAGTGCCCAAGCTGCAAAAGAGATTAAAGCCTTAGTTGAGGATGCCAAATCTAAAACAGTTGAGGGTAAAACTACAGCAGATAGAATGGTTGATAGTTTTAATTTCTTAAATAATAAAGTATTAGAGGTTACAAATATTGTTGATGAAGTAACAATAGCAACAAATGAACAGATGCAAGGTATGAAACAAATCAATGATGCAATAAATGAGCTAGATAAAGCCACACAAGAGAATGCAAATGCAAGTGAAACAGTATCAACGAAAGCTATGAATTTAAATGAGATATCTGAACATTTAATTGCTATTATTAATAGGACTGAATTTGATCAATCCAAAGCAAATTCAGTTTGTGATGTAAATTTAGTATTTGATACTACAAAATTAAAACTTGATCATATCTCCTTTAAGGAAGCAAACTTTGCAAAAATAGGACAAGATAAAAAGTGGAGTGTAAAAAATGATGTTGATTGTGACTTAGGTAAGTGGATAAAAGCACATGAAAATGAAAATTATGCAAAACATGAAGATTGGAATCTATTATTAGAGGTTCATAAAGCAGTACATGATGGGGTTCAAGATTATGTTAACTTAGATGCTTTAGATAAATATAGTCCTAAACTTATGGATATTGCAAATGAAATTGAACATAATACTGTAAAAGTATTTGAGTATATTGATAAGATAAAAACACATGGATGTGAAAAAGCTGTTTCTGATGGGCTAAAGGAAAAAGTTGATTCTAAAGATCCTGTAAGTCATGCAAAGGATTGTGTAAATGAGACTAAAAAAGTTATTGGTCATAGGGAAGATATAAGAAAAAATAGTTTATCTTCTACAATAAAAACAACACCAAAAAAAACAGTGCTTAAAAAAAGTGAGACAAAACTAATAGTTCCAAACTCCAATGATGATGAGTGGGAAAGCTTTTAGTTTATATTAAAAATTCTGGTTCATGAAATAAAAACCCTTGGCTATAATCGATAGCCAAGGATTTTACTATATCTTGAACCTCTTGACAATGTACAAACTCAGCAACAGTTTTTATATTTAATACCTTAGCAAAATTTGCGATGGTCTCAACGGTTAGTTTTATATTATCATTTACATGGATATTTTTAATTAAAGAGCCATCAATTTTCAGATAATCTACATTTAGTTTTATTATATATTCAAAGTTTGAATATCCTGTACCAAAGTCATCAATGGCTATTTTACATCCAATTGCTTTGAGTCTTTTTATAAATCTTTCAACTTCAGAGAACTTTTCAATGCCCTCAGATTCAACAATCTCTAGGGTAACATATTTTGCTGTATTTGTTTGGATAAGTTTATTGATTAGAAAATTAACAGTTTTTTCATTTAAAATATCTTCTATCATAAGATTGATTAAAAACTCTAAATCTTTATTACTAAAATATTCACAAGATTTATTAATCATTATTTTAGTCATATAGGGATAAAGTTTTGCTTTTTTTGCATGGTCTAAAAAGAAAAATGGTGAAAGTATCGAATTATCATTTAACCTCATTCTCATTAGAGTTTCATATTTGTCTTTTTGATTTTTATTTCCAAGAATTTTTTGTGCATACACTAATATTCCATCATTATTTAGTGCATATTTAATATCTTTTGTTAGTTTTATATTCTTTTTTAAGTCTCTATATAGAGGCATTTGTTCATCAAAGGTAATAATACTTTTATTTTTTTGTTTGGCATGAAGCAGTGCAACCTCTGCATGACTTAAAAGTTTATCTTTTCCAGATGCTATACCTATTGTTGTGGCTATATCAAAAATATTGTCTTCTATTAAAATAGGTTTTTGATCCATATAAAGATTAAAATTTCTACATGTTTTATATAGTTCTACTTCTGAAAAATTTCCATATGCTAAAAAGGCAAAGATATCTCCTGAAACTCTGTATATAGACAAATTTAAACTTTTAAACCTTAATAATCTTTTTGCAATCTCTTGTAAAACTATATCACCTATTTCTATCCCATAAGAGTCATTTATATCTCTAAATCTATCTATATTTATTATTGCAAGTTTAGGATAGGGTTGTTTTTTTATATCATCTATTAGTTTTTGTCTATTTGGTAGTGCTGTTAGCTCATCTGTAAATTGTTCATAAATTAATTTATCTTTTTCAAAAATTGAACTTATATCATGTCTTATCCCAAGATATTCTATAATGTTGTTTTCTTTATCCATTATGGGAATTATTGTAGAATCAACATAATAAGATTCGCCATTTTTCTTTTTATTTTGGATTATTCCATGAAAAATTTGTTTATTTGAAATGGTTACCCAAAGATTTTTAAAGAAACTATTTTTCATATTTGGATGTCTTACTATATTATGACTATTTCCTAGTAGTTCTTCCTCTTTATATCCAGAAATTTCACAGAACTTTTTATTAACATAGGTGATTTTACCATCTAAATCAGTTTTTGAAACAATTGAACTTTCATCAATCGCTTTTTTATACTCTTCAAATAAAAGAACAGAAGCTAATAAATCGTTATTTGAGTCTTTACTAATTAAGTTATTTATTTTATTTATATAGTGGTTTTTTTTAATTAGCTCTTTATTTTGCTCTTTTAAAGATTCCTTATATTCTTTTTCATTTTTGATATCTCTCCAGGTAACATGGATTAAAGTATTATTAATTATTGAGATTTTTTTTAGTGTAACTTCTACTAAAAACTTTTTTTCATCTATAGTTTTATGAAGCCATTCAAATTGATGATAAGAGTTTTTAATACATATATCTATCATCTCATTTGCTTTTTCATTGGATGGTTTGCCATCAGGTTGAAATTGTGGTGATATTTGTGAAGGGTGAATTTTAAAAAGTTCCTCTTTGGAACTCATATTAAGCATATTAATTGCAGCTTGATTTCCATCAATAAAGTGATTTTCTTTTAATAACAAAATTGGTTCAAATGCATTATCAAACAGATTTTTATAATACTCTCCAAGGTTCTTTTTTGTTTTCACTTTATTCCTAAGTATAATAATTTAGTGAATATTTTATATTAAAATTAATTATAAAAAGGTTAAGTCCTTATATTAAAATAAATTATATAAAATAAATTATTTTATTAAAGTTAATTATATAAATGTTAAGTTATTTTATTAAAGGTATCTCTATTATAAATTTAGCACCAAATTCACTATTTTGTACACTAAGTTTCCCTTTTAAACTCTCTTTAACTATTTTATAACTCATATAAAGCCCAAGCCCAGTTCCAACTGATAAGTCTTTTGTAGTGAAATATGGTTCAAAAACTCTTGAGATAACTTCTGGTTCTATACCTCCTGCATTATCTTCTATAGATAAGATGGCTGTATTTTCAGCTTGCGTTAATTCAACTACAATCCAAGGGTTTGGAATTTGTCTTGATAACAATATATCTTTTGCATTATTAATTATGTTGATTATAACTTCACTTAATTCACCTACAACAAGTTTAGTATTAATAGGATTTGTATAATCCATAACTTTTTCTAAGTAGATATGATTATCTTTTAGTGAGGCACTTACTATATTTAGTGCAATCTCAACCCTATCCTGTAAGATAATATTTTGGTACTCTTTTTTCTCCATTAAAAAGTTTCTAAAAGTATCAATTGTTTGTGATAGATATTGGGTTTTAGCAACTATTTCATCCATAGCATGGGGTAGGTCTTCATGGTTTAAGATATTAAACTCATGATTTAGTTTTATACCAGAAGCAGTAGTAGAAATGTAACTTAATGGTTGTCTCCACTGATGGGCAATATTCCCTAACATATCTCCCATGGCTGCCATTTTGGCTTGATTAAATATTTGAACCTCATGAAGTTTATTTTTTTCTAACTCTTTTTGTACTTTTGATTCTAGTGTTTTATTTAACTCTTTTAATTTATTATTGATTTTTCTAATCTCTTTTTCTTGCTCTTTTCTTTTTGTAATATCTCTATCAGTACCTCTATATCCTATTAATTTCCCTGTACTATCTAAAATTGGGTTACCATTTGTTTCAATCCAAACCTCTTTTCCATTTATATCAATATTTATATTTTCTAAATTTTTTATAGATAGTTTTTTATTTTTTAAATCAAAAAATATAGCTTTTATTTTTTTTTCTTCCTCTTCACTCATAAAATCAAAAGGGGTTTTCCCTAATATATCTTTAGCATCAAAACCTAATATATCTTTTATTTGAGGACTTACATAGGTATATTTACCATTTTCATCTGTTTGCCAAATAAAATCTGAAACATTATCTAAAATATCAGTTAATTGTTTTTTAGATTCTTCTAGCTCTTTTGTTTTAGCTTTTACTTTTTCATCTAAATTTAGATTCTCTTTTTGTGTATTTTTTAAAGTAAAGATAATCTTTTTTAGTTGTTTAGAAAATAGAAAACTTATTATAAAGGAAAGAAGTAAAACAAGCACTGATACAACTAAATATCTGTTTATCCTCTCTTCATACTCTTTATTAAAGAAGGTGTTTTTTGTTTTAATCAATAATATAAGTTTTTTTTGTGTGGGTGTGTTTATTTTTATAGAGATAAATTTATTTGTTTCTAGTAAATTTTGACTAAGTATTTGTTTATAATCATTAGGAAATTCACTTTTAATTGTAAGTTTAGAGTCCTTGTAAAAACTCCAATTTTTATTTTGTTTATAATGTTTTAATATATAACCATCTTCATCTATTAAAATAAAATCATATAGGGGAGAATTCATTAAAGTATTTAATAAATCTTCCATAAAATAATTGATCACAACAATTGATTTAAACTCTTTATCTTTTATAGTTAATATGGCTCTAAAAGTTGGACTAAAAGGTTTTTTTATAGTATTATTCTCCACATCTAAATCAATATTTGTAAACCATATTTTATTATTTGGATATTTTTTAGATTCTTTGAAATAGTATCTATTTGATTTGTCTTGGAGTTTGTTTTTTTCTACCAAAAAAACTTCTTCAGAGTGTTTTTTTCTATTAACTCTAACTTTTTCTAAACCATCTTTATTGATATATTTTATACTCATTATATCTTTATTTGTTTTTGCTATAAATAAAAAAAGATCTTCAAGCAATTTAGTGTTATTTGTAGTTTTATACTCTTGAAAATATTTGGACTGATTAAGTGTTTGAAGTAAATTTTTAGATTCTATAAATTTATTTTTAAGTAGAGTCTCTTTTTCGTAAGTCTCTTTTTGAATATTTTTTAAAATTATATCATCATTATTTTTTGATAGATAGATTATATCAATGAGGATAAAAGATAAAATCAAGCCTATGGAAAAGATAAAAAAGTAAAATGCAATTATATTCTGTTTGTAATAGTTATTTTTATTCATTATGGAGTGTATTATACTTAAAAAAGTAGAAAATAAACTTTTATTTTTATTTAATACAAGTTATTAATATTTAAATAAATTAAATTATTGTTCTATTATATCTAGTAAAATATAAAGATGGTAAAGCTAATCCAAAACTTATAGCACCCAATATTGACAAGGCTTTCATACTTGTATCAAGAAAACGAAAAATCAACTCTAAACTTACCCCATGTGTATGCATATCAACTAAACTTATCATAGCAGTAATAGCATATCCAGCAGGAATCAAAGGGATAATAGCAGCAACTGTATAAACTGACCTTGGCATTTTGTTTTTTCTTATATAAAGTTCAGTTAATATTGCTATTGTTAAACTTGCTACAAAGGTTGAAAGTTCTATTGCTATACCTGTTTGAATTAGTATTTTTTGAATCGAAAATGTAATTACCCCTCCAAAACCACAATATACTAAAGCATTTTTAGGAACATTAAACAACATTCCAAAGCCAATTGCAGGGATTGAAGCAAGTAAAAAAGCAAATATACCAAACTCTTCAAATAACATTTACCAACCCTTTATATCCAGAATACTCATAGCTAAAATAATACCCATTGAGGTTGCAAATGTTAAAAGTGAAGCTTGCATCCATCTTCCCCAACCCATACTTAAATAACCTTTTACCGCATCTAAAAATGAGTTTACAAAGGGAAAACCAGGAAATAGTAATACTACAGATGCTGCTAATACAATTTGGGGAGTAGTTGTTAGGGAGTAAATATATGCACCACTTGCAATAATAGTAGCAAAAAAGGCAGTTATTGAAAAAGCTAAAAATAAAATCATTTTTTTTCTAGCCAATTGTTGTCTAATATACATTGCAATCCCTGAGGCTAAAAAGGTGATAAAAAATGCTGCTGTATCACCACCTTGCAAAATAGAGATAGCTGCACACGATAGTGCAATCATAAATACAATCAACCAAGGATTATAATAGTTTGGTTCAATCTGTCTTAACCCTTCTATTATATAATCTACTCCATAATTGTTTTTTTCTGCATCTATACACACCTTTTGCACATCACATACAATGGACATATTGATAGGTTTATGATGAGATCTTCTTGTTGTTGTAACAGATTGGGTTTTTTTATTTGTAAGTGTAGTTAATACAATTGCAGAAGGGATTAAAGCAATCTCCACAGAATCTACACCTAAAGCACTTCCAAGCCTTTGTGCAGTTTTTTCAATAAGTTTACTTTCAGCTCCAAATTCCATCATCAATACAGCTGCTTTTATTATTGCTTTGGTGATTTTTGTTTGCTCTTCATAAGAGATAATATCATTGGTTTTATGTTTCATATTAGTTTTCATTTTATATATTTTAAAAGGGAATTATATCTAAATGATTGTTAATTATTTTATCTATTAGTATAGTTTTTAACCACAATATCTTTAGCTTTTAAATAGGATAGAAAAACTTCTAAAGGAACACTTGTTGCATTTAGATTAAAAACATAAAAAGGCAAAACTATGTTAAAAATTATGATAAGTTTCTTAGGTAAAACATTTGTTCCAAAATCAAAATCAGTTTATAGTTACAATAAAAAGAGATTTAGTTATTAAACTTTAACCAAAATGTCGTATAATCGTTGTTTTATTAGAAGGCAACAGATATGCACAATAAATTAGACAATATACTAAATAAACATTTTATAACAATTGAAAAAACAATTCTTTCTAGGCAAAACCCTATTACAGGACTGCTTCCTGCTAGTACAGCTATTACTAGTCATGGTGATTATACCGATGCTTGGGTTAGAGACAATGTATATAGTATACTTTGTGTTTGGGGCTTAGCTTTAAGTTATAAAAAATATAAACCAAACAGTCATAGAACATATCTTTTAAATCAAAGTGTAGTGAAACTAATGAGAGGATTATTACTTTGTATGATGAGACAATCATCAAAGGTAGAAAAGTTTAAAAAGACTCTAAATCCTATAGATGCACTACATGCAAAATATTCAACTACAACTGGATTAAATGTAGTAGGTGACGATGAATGGGGACATCTACAGCTTGATGCCACTTCTCTTTTTCTTTTAATGTTAGCTCAAATGATAGCTTCAGGGCTTAGAATAATTTTTACAATAGATGAGGTGAATTTTGTTCAAAATTTAGTGCATTATATTAGTAGAACTTATTGCACTCCTGATTTTGGTATTTGGGAGAGGGGAAATAAAATAAACCATGGAGATACTGAAATAAATTGTAGTTCAGTTGGTATGGCAAAGGCGGCATTAGAAGCCTTGTCAAATTTTAATCTATTTGGCAATTTTACTGGTAAAGAAGCTATGATCCATGTGGTCCCAAGTGATATTGCAAGGTCTAGGTCAACCTTGCAAGGCTTACTTCCACGGGAATCTAATTCAAAAGAGACTGATGCGGCACTTTTAAGTATTATAGGCTATCCTGCCTATGCAGTTGAAGATGAAGAATTACTAAAAAAGACAAAAGAAAAAATCTTAAAAAAACTTGGTGGAGATTATGGGTGTAAAAGATTTTTATTAGATGGTCATCAAAGTATTATTGAAGATAATAGCAGACTACATTATGACCCCCATGAGTTAAAAGAGTTTGAAAATATAGAATCTCAATGGCCACTATTTTTTACCTATTTATTACTTGATGCTTATATGAGGAATGATTATGATGAGGTTAAGCTTTATAAAGAGAAGTTAAAACCTTTATTTATTGAACAAGAGGGGCAAGAGCTTTTACCTGAATTGTATTATGTTCCAAAAGATTTTATCGAAGAAGAGAAACAAAACCCCAATACTCAAAAAAGAGTTCCCAATGAAAACATACCTTTAGTTTGGGCTCAAAGTTTGTATATCTTAAGTGATATGATAGATGATAAGATATTATCAGTTAGCGATATAGATCCATTAAATAGAAGAAAAAGAATAGGTCACACAAGAGTTTCTTATCCAATGGTTACCATACTTTCAGAAGATAAAAAAGTACAGGAAAAACTTTTAGATTTAGGTTTTCAAAGTCAAACTATAGATGAGGTAAAACCTATAAAAATTCTTCATGCTTCCCAGTTATCACAGATACATGCCCTACTTGGAGTAAATGAAAAATTAGGTTTAAGTGGTAGACCATCTTGGGTACCACGTTCTATTACAACTGCTAGATTACATATCTTAGCAGGGGAGAGAATAGTTTTTTTACCACATTACTTCAATCCAAAAGGTTTTTATTTTAGTTATGATAGTAATTTATTGGTTGAACAGTTTAAATCAACTATTAAATTTCTAAGTAGCCAATGGGATTATCCGGGACAAGCAATTGTTCCGTTTTTGGTAAGAGAAGATATGCTAGAAAAAAGTCAACAACAAGAGGTTTTAAATCTTTTAAATGAGTTACAATCAGGAACTTGTGAGGATATTGAGATAAAAATTGGAAATTTAGAACAACTTTTGACAACAGCTGGAATTGAAAGGATAGATAATCTTCATGGATATGAGTTAGGAGAGTTTGAGTTTTCTAATTTTGAAGATAATTATATGCATGCAAAAGCAAAACATAATTGGAAAGAAGTAAGAATCTCTTGTCAAGAGCAAAATATTTCTGATGAGAGATTAGAGGATGCCCTTTTAGAAATAGTAATTAGACAAAAAATTCTTGCAGTAGGAAGAGCATATAGTCAAGATGCCCTTTTATTAAAACCTGTAGATAACCAAGAGATTTTAAAAAAGATAAATGCATATTGTGGAAATAATAATGCAGAAACAG
This sequence comes from Halarcobacter azotofixans (SeqCode), assembly GCA_048571215.1. Lineage (GTDB taxonomy): Bacteria > Campylobacterota > Campylobacteria > Campylobacterales > Arcobacteraceae > Halarcobacter > Halarcobacter azotofixans. The sequence goes on along the minus strand of CP182352.1, from coordinate 2,716,445 downwards.
TATTAACTCAAGAGTTGATTTTACATTTAGGACATCTAATTAGAAGTGAGCCTGAACTCTTTGAAAATATGATTACTCTAAGAACATGGTATTTTGTACAACTTTTAGTATCCAAAATAGCAAAAAGTGAATCTTTAAATATTGCTCAATCTTATGAATACCTTGTAAACCTTGCACCCCATGATATTTATGAGAGATTAAGAGATATCTTAAAATCATATAGTGTAGAAGTTAATCATATGATAGATCAAGAAAATATTCAAGCAGTAGGACTTTGTAGTATAACCTCCATTGAATTTACAGAAAATCAAGCTGATTGTATTAGGGTTGATAGTTGGGAGAAGTGGAGAAAAGAATCAGGGATGTTAGCTAGGTTATCAAAGGAGTTTTATAAAGGAGTTTGGTATCTTTTACAACAATGTAAAGGCTTAGTAATAGGGGATAAATATAATCTTGAAAATAGAATCTCTTCAGATGTAACACTAGAAAGTACTCCAGGGGAGAGAAACTTTGATTTAAAGGTTGAAATACTTTTACAAAATATTGAAGCTCCTGAATATAGACAATTAAATATAGAGCTTCTTGAATCCTTAATTAGACTATTTAGAAATAATCCAGAGATAAAAATAGATGGGGAATTGATGCTTGATGTTATAATAGGTCATGCAGTAAGAGTAGCTTGGGAAAAATCAAATGGTGAGCAAAATTATCAAGAGTTTAAAACACAAGCTTGGCAAAATATGTATGAGCTTTCACCCAAAGATGCACATAAATTTTTTATAGAAGCCTTTATGTTTCTTTTAAAAACACAAAATAGTGAAAACCAATAAAGGAAAAAATATGATTTTAGCTGGTGATATTGGTGGTACAAAAACAAATTTGGCAATATATGATGAAAAAAATCTTAAAGTAGTTTTACTAGAAGAGTTTAAAAGTAAAGATTTTAGTAGCTTTGAAAAACTAATAAATCAATTTTTATCCAAACATAAAGAATATAAGATAAAAAAAGCATGTTTTGGTATAGCTGGACCCATAATAGAACAAAGATGTAAAACAACAAATCTCCCTTGGGATATAAAACAAAGTGATTTACAAGAACAACTAAACATAAAAAATGTAAGACTTTTAAATGATTTAGAAGCAACAGCTTATGGAATGTTATATTTAGAAGAGAAAGAGTTTGTAAATCTAAATGAATATGGAAGAGATACAAAAGGAAATATAGCAGTAATAGCAGCGGGAACTGGTCTTGGTGAAGCGATTTTATATTTTGATGGTAAAGATTACTTTCCTATAGCAACAGAGGGTGGTCATAGTGATTTTGCTCCATTAACTGCACAACAAGATGAACTCTTAAAATGGGCAAGAGATAGGTTTAAAGGTCATGTTAGTGTAGAGAGGATTGTTTCTGGGATGGGAATATCTACTATTTATGATTTTTTAGTGGATAGTAATTTTGCTTTACAAGCTAATTTTATGTCAAACTTAAATAAGCATAGTGATAAAAGTGCAATGATAAGTAAAGGTGCTTTAGAGTTTGATGATAAACTGTGCAAAGAGACTATGAAACTATTTTGTGAGATTTATGCCGCTGAAGCTGGAAATTTAGCTTTAAAGTCTATGTCTGTTGGAGGAGTTTTGATAGGTGGAGGAATTGCTCCAAAAATATTACCATTTTTAGAAAATGAGGTTTTTATAAATACATTTTTTTCAAAGGGTAGGTTTGAAGAGTTGATGCGTGGGATGAAGATAAAAGTTGCACTAAATGACAAAACAGCATTACTTGGTACTGCAAGATATGCAATGGATAAATTGTAGGAGTTTTATTGAAAGAACTTATTACAAATAATGCCACTTCAAACTTTTATAATGAGTTACAAAAACTTTTAAATAGCTGCAATAGGTTTACCTTTAATGTGGCGTTTATTAATTATTCAGGAGTTCAACTATTACTTGATAGTTTAGAATCTTGTAAAAAAAGAGGTATTAAGGGTAAAATCTTAAGCTCAACATATTTAAATTTTACCCAAGCTAAGGCTTTAAAGAGGCTAAAAGAGTTTGATAATCTACAGTTGAAAATCTTTGATTGTTATGAAAATAATAGGGGTTTTCACTCTAAAACATATATTTTTGAATTTGATGATTGTTATAAGGTTTTATTGGGTTCTTCAAATATAACTGCAAGTGCTTTTAAAACAAATATTGAATGGAATATAAAAACAGTATCAAAAAAAGATGAGCTTTTTATACAAGATATTATTTTTGAGTTTGATAAACTTTGGAATATTTCAAATGAAGTAAGTTCACAGTTTTTAAATGAATATGAACAATACCAAAATAAAAATATACAAAAAAATTTTAGTTTCAATAAAAGTATAGAGGTAAACCATATGCAAGAAAAAGCTTTGGATAAATTAAACTTTTTTAGAAAAAATAAAGAATCAAAAGCCCTAGCAATAGCCTCTACAGGGACAGGTAAAACTTATTTGGCAGCCTTTGATGTGAAAAACTTCAGGGCAAATAGGGTTTTGTTTTTAGTTCATAGGGAAAATATTTTAATAAAAGCTAAAGAAAGTTTTGAAAAAATCATATTAAATAAAACTTGTGGCTTATATACTGGAAACAAAAAAGAATTAGATAAAGAGTATATTTTTAGTACTATTCAAACCATGAGTACAAACTTTGAGAGTTTCAAAAAAGATTTGTTTGATTATATTATAGTTGATGAGGCCCATCATATTTCAAGTAAAACTTATCTAGATGTTATTAAATACTTTAAACCTAGGTTTTTATTGGGCTTAACAGCTACTCCAAATAGAAGTGATGATATAAATATTTATGAATTTTTTGATGAGAATATTGCTTGTGATATTAGTCTTAGTGAAGCTTTAGAAAATAAACTTATATCTGCTTTCCATTATTATGGTATTAGTGATTTTGAAGGGATTGATTATAAAGATGTAGATATCTCTAAAATTGATTTAGTAGCAAGAGTTTTGATGGTAAATCAAAGGGTTGATTATATTATCAATAAAATGAATTTTTATGGCTTTTCAGGTAAAAAAAGAAAAGTATTAGGTTTTTGTGTTTCAAAAGAACATGCAATATTTATGGGCAAAGAGTTTAATAAAAGAGCAATCAAATCTCAAGTTCTAACAAGCAGTGATTCTGTTTTAAAAAGGGAAGAAACTATAGCTTCTTTGGAAGATGAAGATAATGATTTAGAAGTTATCTTTAGTGTGGATATTTTCAATGAAGGTGTTGATATCCCTTCTGTAAATCAAGTGCTTTTTTTAAGACCTACAAATTCACCTATAGTGTTTATACAACAGCTTGGAAGAGGACTAAGAAAGCACAAAAGTAAAGAGTTTGTAACAATTCTAGATTTTATAGGTAACCACAGTAAGACATTTTTAGTAGCCCTTGCTCTTTTAGGTGGAAAAGCTATAGATAAAGATAGTGTGAAACTCTCTTTATTAAACAATTTTGCAAATATAAATGAAGCTTTTATATCCATGGATGAGGTATCAAAAAATAGAATCTTAGAACAATTAGATAAGGAAAACTTCAATTCAATCAAATATCTAAAAGAGCAATATTTTGCTTTTAAGTCAACACTAAAAGCTATACCAAAACTTGATGATTATTTTTATTATAGTGATTTATTAACTCCTATAGATTTTATTAATTATTCAAAATCATACATAGAGTTTTTAGCAAAAGTTGAAAAAGATGAGGTTTTTAAAGAAACATGTAAAGATGAAGTTTTTATAAAAGCTATTAGATTTATAGATTATCATTTGCCAATAAAAAGAGTATATGAGTTTGTTATCTTAAAATATCTTTTATCAAATAGTTCTTGTGATCAAAAGAAGATTTTCAGTTTGCTTGGAAAATATTTAAAAGTTGTAGATAAACAAAGTTTGAAACATAGTTTTTTGTATTTAAATCAAGAGTTTTTTGATAGTGGACAAAAAGAAAGATTTTTAAAACTTGTAGAGCTAAAAGAGGGTATTTTAGTTCGTACAAAAGAGTTTGAAACTATATTAGAAAATAGTTTTAAAAAACAAGTTATTGAAGAGTCTATAAATTATGCACTTTTAGAATATGAAGATAACTTCTCAAATGAAGATTATGGTATGCCATTTTTAAAGTTGTATGAAAAATATAATATGTTAAACATTGCACAGCTATGTAATTTGGATAAAATACATAGTTCTTTTAGGGGAAGTGGATTTTTAAAGTTTAAAAATGATTTCTTTTTATTTATAACTATAGATAAACATAAGTTTGCAAAGGGTGCAAATTATGATAATACTTTTTTATCAAAAGAGCTTTTTACATATAGTAGTAAGCCAAGTATGTCCCAAGATAAAGGTGATGGTTTAAAACTTATTAACAATAAAAAACATAAGGTGAAACTACATGTTTTTGTTAGAAAGTTTTCCCATGTGGATAAAAAAGTTCAAGGATTCATATATCTTGGCTTAGTTGATACCTATAAGTTTGAGGGAAACAAACCAATAAATTTGCAACTAAAACTGCAAAAACCATTAAGTGATAAACTTTTTGAAGAGTTTACAAAAAAGGCTAGTTTTAATGAATGAAATACCAATTTATATGACAGTATTTACAATATATATATTATGTTTGCCCTTTTTACTTTTATTGAGTATAAATTATGTTAAAAAAAATCAGATAAAAAAACATATAATTTCTCAAAGTATACTACTATCTGTAACACTTTTATTTATAGTATATTTTGAAGTTATGGTGAGACTTGATGGAGGAGTGTTTAAGTATGCTAGTGAAAGTTCATTACCTTTTTATTTTATAATTATTTTTTTAATCTTACATATTTTTATAGCTATTATTTCAATAGCTGCTTGGATTTTTTTATTTATAAAAAGTTATAAAGAGTATAAAAAAGGAAACTTTTTTGAGTTTAATAGGGAGTTTGATCATAAAAGAGTTGGGAAACTAGTTTTTATGGCTATGACTATAAGTTCCTTCTTAGGCGTATTTATATATATGTTTTTATTTATAATTTGATGGTTTTTAAAACATCTTCAAAATCACCAACAACTATTTTTTCAATTGAACAAGATAACATAAGATTTAAAGGGTAATCAAAATCTTCAATAGCTTTACCATCTAAATCATAGGCAAGTCCATTTTCTAAAACTATTTCATCTTTTGAAAACTGATCTATATAATTACCATCTCTTGATAGATAAGCATAAACTTTTTTTCCTAAAGCAAGTGCATAGCCACATTCCCATACTGTACCACTATCACTCTCTTTGCCCCTAAAGGAGTTTAGATTTGCTATAACTATATCACACTCTTCGATTAGGTTTTTATTTGCTATAAATATATCTTGAGCTATTTTTTGTTTGTTTTGATTGAAATTAATTACATTATCAAGTGGGTATAAACCTTTGAAGCCATACTTTTCACAAAGTTTACAATACTCTTTTCCTATCTCTATAGAGTCTTTTTCAAAAACATCAGGACCTGCAATATATATTTTTTGCATTTTATTTCTTTTTTCCATACTCTATTTTTATTCCATCTTCATCAAATAAGGGATATTTTTTTTCATTTAGTTTCATTTTTTCTACAATTGCTTCTTCTAAATCTATATCAAAATGCATACATATACGGATTAGATAAACTGCAATATCAGCTATTTCTTGTTTTGCATGCTCTTTTTTCTCCCCTTGTAAATTTGCAGATTGTTCTAAAGTAAGCCATTGAAAAATCTCTAAAAGCTCAGAGCTTTCGACGCTTAGTGCCATTGCTAGATTTTTGGGGTTGTGGAACTTCTCCCAATCCCTTTGGGTTGAGAACTCTTTTATAATATCTTGTATTTTTTCCATATTCATGATAAAGCCTTTTAAGTGATAAAAGATTATATAATACAAAAAATTTAAAAAAGATATATATATGATAAAAAGAGAATTTTTACAAAAACATAAAACTTTAAACTTTAAGTTTTATCAAAATATTGATGATTTTATAGTTGAAGAATTACCATTAAAGTTTGCAGGTCGTGGAAACTTCATAATTGCAAAGATTAGGAAAAAAGGTCTTGGAACTTGGGATTTATTAGAAAAACTTTCTAAAGGTTTACGAATATATGAAAATGAGTTAGGATATGCTGGATTAAAAGATAAAAATGCGACAACAACACAATATATCTCTATCCCAAAGAAATATTCAAAAGATTTAAAAAATTTTAAACATAATAAAATAGAGATTCTTGATACTACTTTACATGGAGCTAAACTTAATATAGGTGATCTAAAGGGAAATAGATTTGAGATAAATTTACATGATGTAAATTTTGAAGATGTTGGTAAAATAGAGAAAATATTATCACAAATAGAAAAAATTGGGATGCCAAACTATTTTGGTTTTCAAAGATTTGGATATGATGGAAAAGAAAATCTAGAAAAGGCTAGAAAATATATCTATGAAGATTTGATTATCAAAGATAAAAAAGTTTCAAAGATGTTGATATCTCAATATCAAAGTGATTTTTTTAATAAATGGTTAGTTGAAAGACTAAATTTATCAAAGCAGTCTTTTAATATTTTAAATGGAGATGTATTTAAAGTTTATTCAACTGATAAATATTTTACACCAAAAAATTTAACACAACAGATGGAAAAAGATTTTATAGATAAAAAAATAGTACCCACAGGATTACTTCCTGGTAGAAAAGCATTTAGAAGTATGTATGAAGCAAGAGAAATCGAAAAAAAATATGATGATACATATATACAAGAAAAAGGGTTTAGACGAGATGCTTTAGTTTATCCAAAAGATATAGATGTAAATTATGATAAAAATAGTAAAAAATGTAAATTAAAATTCTCTTTACCTAAGGGCTCTTATGCAACTGTATTAATAGAAAATATTGCAAATAGAAATTTAAAGGTTTAAATTACATAAATATAATAATCTTAATATAATTTTAATCTTAATGAAAAAATTTTAAAAAACTGCTACAATATATAAATTCGAATAAGTAGGTCTATATTTTTATGAAACTCAATAGCTTAAGAGTTAATCTACTATTTTTTATGGTAGTTTATATTTTATCAATTATACTATTTACCTTTCTAAGTTATAGGTTTTTTATAAGTGATTTTATAAATCTTGAGGAAAAATTAAATAAAAATAATATTAGCACATTTCTTAAGAGTTTAGATAAAACCTTAATTAATCTTAATAATATAACAAAAGACTATAGTGTTTGGGATGATACATATAAGTTTATAAAAGATGCTAACAGCGAGTATCTTTATGAAAACTTTAGGGATGGAAGTAATACCTTAGAGGATTTACAAATAGATGCACTTATATTTATAAACCTGAAGAATAGTGTAGTTTTTTCTACATATAATAGCTTGTCCCATTTTGAAAATAAAAAAGAGTTTGAAAAATTTATTATAAAAAGATTTGAAAATAATAAAAAAATAAGTACCATCTTCAAATATAAAAAACAAGCTTTTTATCTAGTTAAACATCCTATTATGAAAAGTGATGCAAAAAGTGATATAAATGGTTATTTAATATCAATAAAGTTTCTAAACCAAGAGAATTTATTTTTAGAACATAATACTTTATTTAATACAATTAAAATAAATAATAATAAGATAATAAAAAATAATATTATCAAAACTCCTTTGCAAGAATTAACTGACATTTTGATATCTTATGAGATTTTATCAGATAAGATTATAAACTATATTGGTATATATGATTCCAATAAAAAGTTTTTATTTACTATTCAAGCTTCAAATAAAGATTTTATTGTAAGTAAAGGGAAAAGTGCAATTACTTTATTTAATATAATAGGTAGCTTTATATTTTTGCTTATTTTTATTGTAGTTTATCAAAATCAAAAATTGATAATAAATCAGAATAGAAGTTTAAATAGAAAAATTATAAAAAGAACTAGACAATTAAATAAAGCATATAAAACTCTAAAAACTAAAAATAGAGCTTTATTTAAATTAGCAAATATTGATTCTTTAACCAATATAAAAAATAGAGCAAGCTTTTTTTCAAAAAGTATTTATCTTTTAAAAGAATCAAATAAGAGTTATTCAAAGTTTGCAATAATAATTATAGATATAGACCATTTTAAAAAAATAAATGATATGTATAGCCATGCAGTAGGGGATAAGGTTTTAATAAAATTTGCAGAAACTGTAAATGCTTTTATTACTGAAGAGATGGTCTTTGGAAGAATAGGTGGGGAGGAGTTTTGTATAACAATATATGACAAAGATAGTGATTTTGTTTATGAATTTGCTGAACAAATACGAAAAAAATGTTCCCAAACAACTATTAAAGTTGATGATAATAGCATTAATTTTACAATTTCAGTTGGAGTTGCATTTAAAGAAAATAGCAATCAAACAATAGATGGAATACTACATAATGCTGATTTATTATTGTATGAAGCTAAAAAGAATGGTAGAAATAAGGTTATTAGAAAAACGCATATTTAATTTTAGACATTTAAAGGGAGTAAGATTTTAAAATTAGCTCCATAAAACTCTTTAGAGTTACATTGAAAATTAGAGTTTTTTACAATTATTTTGCCATCAAAATGCTTTTCAATAATTTGTTCACTCATATATAAGCCAATCCCTGTCCCCTGAGATTTGTGTTTTGTTGTGAAATATGGTTCAAATATTTTTTCAATAATTTCTTCATCAATTCCACTTGCATTGTCTTGAATATCAATACAAATATAATTGTTTTTTGTATATATTATTATTTGAATCAATTTGTTTTCTACATCGCTTGTTTTAAAGGCATCTACACTATTATTTAGAATATTTAGAAATACTTGAATAAGTTCATTTTTATAACCTTGTAGTTTTTCTTGAGTTTTATTTTGTATATCTACTTTGATATTATTAGATTGAAGTTTTAGTTTTAAAATATTTAAACTATCTTCTAAAACATCAATAGTACTAAATTCTTCAATAATCTCACTATGTTTAAAAAAGTTTCTAAAATCTTCTATTGTTTGTGATAAAAAATTTGCAGATTTTAGAATAATGTCTAAGGAATCATTAAAAAATACATCATCTAAAGAGTCAAACTCTTTTTTTATTTTAATCCCAGAACTAGCTGTTGTTATAGTAGATAATGGCTGTCTCCATTGGTGGGCAATATTTTCAAGCATCTCTCCCATAGAAGCCATTTTTGCTTGTTGGTAAAATAACTTTTGTTTATCTTCATAATCTTTTTTTATTTTTAGGCTCTCTGTTATATCTCTAATTATAGAATAAATATACTTTTTATTGTTTATATCAATTGCAGAAGAGTAAACCTCTACATCTTTGATCTGTTTATTTGATAATTTATGTTTAAATATAAAAATATTTTTTTCATTATTTAAAATTTGGCAGAAAACTTTACTATCTTTGTTTATTGAAATATTTATATCAGTAGATTTTAGTTTTTTCATTTGTTCTTTTGTGTAACCATAAAACTCTAAGGCTGCTTTATTTGCATCAAAAATTTCAAGTGTATCAGGATCTACTAATATTTTTATAGCCTTTGAACCTTCAAATATTTGTTTATATTTTTTGATGGAGATATCTAATTCTTTAGTTCTTTGTTTTACTTTTTCTTCCAATTTTCTTGTATATTTTGATTTATTAAAATAGTAATAGGTACTAAATAAAGCTATTATAGTTATTGTAATTAAGATACCAATAATTTTAATAAATTGTTCAAAATCATTTATGCCATCCAAATATAAAGATTTATAATCTTTAAATATAATTATATAAGCCATCTCTTTGTTGTTGAAATCATTTAAAAATAAGGTTGTAGTAAAATACTTATCATTTATAATATGGTACTCTTTTTTAGATATAAATTTATCTATATCTTTTTTGACGATATCTCTTAAGTCAGATCTTGTATTTGTATTTGCCACATAATAATTATCAATAAAGAGTTTTGTAAATGGTTTTTTTATCTGTTGTTTATATTTTTTGTCAACTAAGACAACTAAATCTATCCCATCCTCTTTAAGTTTTCTAGCAATAGAATTAATTTTTGTAATCACTTCAATAAAACCTAAAAACTTATCTTGATTGTAAATAGGAACAATACTTTTAAATGTTAGATCAAAAATACCAACACTTATTACAGAAGTGATTTTTGGTTTTTTAAGTAAAGGAATCAACTCCTTTCTTACCTTTAAAAGAGAATCTCCCCTTTTTTTTGTCCAGCTTCTATATTGGCTTATTCCATTTGCATCTACAAGGTGAATCCAAATATTTTTAAAGTTACTATTGTTTTTGGTTTTTAGTGAGATCTCTTTTAGGTTTAAAACTTCTGTTTTATCACCTAAAAGGAATTTTTTATATGAATTATTTTCAGATAAAGCAATTGCAATATTGAGTGTTGCATAACTTTTTACATCAATAAGTTGGTGAGTAAGATTTTTTAAGTTTTTAGAAACAGCTGTATATTTATTATTTCTCAAAGAATCGATTTTTGAACTTAAAACATAGTCTATTGTAAAAAAAGTGGGAACAAATAAAATTAGGACAAGTGCAATATATTTTAAGATTCTTTTGAAATTCATAGAGGTATTTTATCTAAAAAAAGATTTATTTATGGGATTTGTTTTATTATTTTTATATAGCTTGATTTTTATAATGGGTATTATTATGATGAGTGTTATTTTAAAATAACATACTCATCATTATAATATATTGTATCTCCAAGAGCTATTACTTTTTCTTCATTGTCGAAACTAAAATCATATATTTTTTCAGTTTTAAAATCATCAGACAAATTTATTAAATACTCTTGTGATTCTAAAGCATACAAAGAGGTTCCATATGCCAAGGCATAAATTTTTGCAAACTTATATTTTCTCTTAGCTAGTTCATTAAGTGCAATATCAAGTTTTATTATTTGACCATCAATGGTAGCTATAAAAATAGTGTTGTTATGAACAATTATATCTCTTAAACTGTAATCTTTTATATTTAAAGAATCATTACCAACAGTGATAATTTTATTAGATGTTGCAGCTATTAGTGTGTCATCTACAACATCTAAAAAGATAATATTGTTGAATTGTCCATCTGCATCAACAACAATATTTTTTATGATTTGGTTATTCGCTTGTGAAACAATAACTATTTTACCATCTAATGTAGGGAAAAGAATAATATTACTCATAAAATATGGATTTGCTATTCTTGTATCATTTACAAATGAGTGGGAAAAATACTCTTTTAATAAGATTTTTTTAGTATCTGTATTAAAAAGTTGAATTGAGTTATCTGAAAAAAGAAGAGCTAACATATTTTTTTGAAGTGTTGCTGCTACAACAACTCCATTTACATCAAAAACTTTATCCTCAATCATAACTTTATCTTTATAGTTAGATGTTATAACTTTATTTTCACTAATATTTAAAAAGTTAAATCCCTCTGCTATAGTGAATTTTGAAACACCTCTTTTTGTAATAATTTCTCCATTATCTAAGGTTGCCCCATCTTTATTCATAGAAACAATATCACCATTTAAGTATTCTGTTGTATTATCATAACTTCCAACTGTATCTTCTGGTTCATAAAACTCTTTTCCAGCACATCCAGCTAAAATAAAAATAGCTAAGATTAAATTTAATATATATTTCATAAGGTTTCCTTACTATTTAGTAACAAGATAGTGTTTTAGTACATTTGCCAAGTCATTTACTTTTGAACTTTCAGGGATTAATCTAAGAGCAGTTTTTGCATCCTCATATTTCCCCTCATTTGTAAGTATTAAGGCTTTGTTAAATATGGCAAAATCTTTTAATAAAAAATCATTTTGCATAGATAGTGTATTTAGTTTTTCTATATTGTTTTTTTCTAAGGCTTTTTTATACTCAACTAATTCTTTTAGATATTTAATATTTGTATTATAATTTTTATCTTGAATATATTTAGCTAAGTCGTATAGTTTCTCATCATTTTCTTTTAATGTTTTTAATGCCTGGGCATCTTTTGGATTTTCTAAAACTTTATTAAAAGCAATGTTAGCTTCATATTTTTGATTGGCTTGAATGCTTTTTGCAATATAAGTTCCAGCAACTATTGAAACAATTATGACAATTGCAAGCAATACTATTAATTTATTTTTTTTATAAAATCTTTCAACTTTTACAAAACTCTCTAAAAATTTCTCTTCACTACTTAATTCATCTTTTACATAATCTACGTTCTCTTTAAGACTCATATAAAACCTTCCCTAAAATTTAAGGTTAAATAATACAAAAAAAATGATAAAATCTTACTTTTATATAAACTTTTATATAATACTTGCTCTTAATAAACAAACAAATAAAGGTAGATAATGAATAAATTTTTACTAATTTCAACTTTAGTTTTATTTCTATCACAATCAATTACAGCAAAAGAGACTGAAAAAGATAAAAACCTAAGTAGATTTGAATCTTTGTCAAAGTTAACTCAGGTTATTGGTACAGTAGAAAAATATTATGTTGATGATATCGACTTAGAACAAATAGTAGACAAAGCATTAAAGGGTTTAATGCAAGAGCTTGATGCCCATTCAACTTACTTAGATAAAAAATCAACAAAAGAGATGAGTATACAAACTCAAGGTGAATTTGGTGGACTTGGAATCACTGTTGGTATGAGAGATGGTGCTATCACTGTTATATCACCAATTGATGGTACTCCTGCATTTAAAGCGGGTATGAAAGCGGGTGATATAATCTTAAAAATTGATAATGTATCAACATTAAATATGACACTTGATGAGGCAGTATCTTTGATGAGAGGTAAACCTAAAACTCCAATTGAACTTACAGTTGTAAGAAAAGGGGAAAATAAACCTATTAAAATAGATATTATTAGAGATATAATCAAAATCGATTCGGTTTTTGCAAAAATTATAGAAAATGAAAACTTACTTTATTTAAGAGTTTCAAGTTTTGATAGAAAAGTTACAAGAGACTTAAGAAAAGCATTAAAAGACAATCCTAAAATTGATGGAATAATTTTAGACTTAAGAAATAATCCAGGTGGATTATTAACACAAGCAATTGGAACCGTTGATCTTTTTGTTGATAGTGGAGTGATTGTTTCTCAAAAGGGAAGAGATGCTGCTGATGAAGAAAAGTTTGATGCAAAAACAACAACTACAATCTCAAAAGTACCAATGGTTGTATTAGTAAATGGTGGTTCTGCTTCAGCTTCTGAGATTGTAAGTGGGGCATTACAAGACCATAAAAGAGCAATTATAGTTGGTGAAAAAACTTTTGGTAAGGGTTCAGTACAAGCAGTACTTCCTATAACCCAAGATAGAAGTGAAAATATTAAATTAACTATTGCAAAGTATTATCTTCCAAGTGGAAGAACAATCCAAGCTACAGGAATAACTCCTGATGTTATTGCTTATCCAGGTGAAAGTGTAACAGCAGATGATAATGTGTTTAAGATAAAAGAAGCTGACTTAAAAAAACACTTAAAGGTTGAACTTGAAAAAGACAATGGAGTGAAAAAGAAAAAGATTGAAGTAAAAGATAAAAAAGTTATAGAAGCAGAGGATATTGCAAAAGATAATCAATTAAATACTGCAATTGGTATTTTAAAATCATTAATTATAATTAATAAATAGCTAGGAGATTAGATGAAAATAAGTGATATTGTAGCACTTGGACTTTGGCCACAATCAAAAAAAACTACAACACAAAAAGGTATATCTCAACTAGAAGAGTTGGGATATAATCTATTTTATATTGGAAAAAATGCAGACCTTTATACTTGCTCAGGAGATGAAGCGAAAGTTTTATTAGTAAGAAGTGATAGATGTTCTGTTTTTGATATTCCATTAAATCTTGAGATTGAAGGAAAAGGTGTATGGCAAACAGCTATTTCTAATAGTGGTGCAGAATTTGCAAAAAAAGCTGGTATTAGAACTGCTATTTTATCTGAAACTATAGATGAATCTTTGAGTATAGCACCTAGATGTCAAGTTATGGAATTATGCAAACCCTTAGAAGCTGAAATTGAAGGAGATCTTGTTCAATTTGAGTTTATTTTTAGAAATTATCTAACAGGGTCTTTATTTGAAGCTTGTCAAAAAGGAAATGATCCTTATGGTTTAGAGTTAGCTAATAACTTATCACAATGGCATAAATTTGATACACCAATTTTTACTCCAACAACTAAAGGGATTAAAGATGAACCTTTAAATTCTTCAAATGTTAGAAAAAAATTTCCTGATATTATTTCAAGTATGGAAAAACTATTTAAAGATTTTACTAAATATGCTGAAGATAATGGGATTATAGTAGTAGATACAAAATTTGAAATATTTGTTAACTCAAAAGGTGAATGGGTTCTTGGTGATGAAGTTTTAACCCCTGAGAGTTCAAGATTTATTGCAAAAGAGGATTTTGATGCAAAAAATTATATCTCAATGGATAAACAAATTCTTCGTAATTTTGCAAAAGAAAATAACTGGAAAGAGAAAGCAAAAGATTTAAAAGCTGGTGAAAAACTAGATGTAGAAGTTCCAGATTCTATTAAAAATGAGATTTTAAAAGGGTATAGCACAATCTATAATAGATTGAGCAAATAGTATTTACTTTGAAACTGCTAAAGGTGGTTTTAGATATAATCGCGAAAATATAAATTGAAGGGAATAAATGAAAGCAATTGTTAATGTGGCATTAAAAAAGGGTGTATTAGACGATCAAGGTAAGGCAACTCATCATGCTTTAGATACTTTAGGATTTAAAGATATTATTAAAGATGTAAGAGTTGGGAAACAAATCATTATGGAACTTAATGCACTTAATGAAGAGGAAGCAAGAGCAGAAGTTACTAAAATGTGTGAAAAACTTTTAGCAAATACTGTTATTGAAGATTATGATATAGAAATTGTAGGTTAGTAGTATGAATGTAGCTGTATTACAATTTCCAGGTACAAATTGTGAATATGATACTAAGTATGCTTTTGAGATGCTTGGTTGTGATGTAACAATTGTTTGGCATAAAGAGAGTAAATTACCAGAAAATATTGATTTATTAGTAATACCTGGTGGGTTCTCTTATGGGGATTATTTAAGAAGTGGGGCAATTGCAAGATTTGCAAATATAATGGAATCTGTTCAAGCATATGCTGCAAATGGTGGAAAAGTTTTAGGAATTTGTAATGGCTTTCAAATCCTTTTAGAAGCAGGACTTCTTCCTGGGGCTATGAAAAGAAATGATTCTTTACATTTTATCTCTAAATTCAATCATCTAAAGGTTATAAATAACGATAATATCTTTTTATCAAGACTTAAAAAAGATGAAGTTGTAAATATCCCAGTAGCTCACCATGATGGTAACTATTTTATAGACCAAGAGAGTTTAAAAGAGCTAGAAGCAAATGGGCAAATACTTTTAAAATATTGTGATGAGAATGGGGAAACACAAAATTTAAATGGTTCTGTTGCAAATATAGCAGGTATTTGTAATAAAGATAAAAATGTATTTGGACTTATGCCACATCCAGAAAGAGCGATGGAGGATGTTTTAGGTTGTTCTGATGGTGTAGCTATGTTAAAAGGGTTTTTAAAGTAGTGAAAAGATTAGTATTATTATTTTTATTGCTTATTTCAACATTATTAGCGAATAATGAATTTACTAATGATGAGAGCTCGGTTTTTGATCAAAGTAATACTAATACACAAGTTGAGCAAAATCAAGTATATTATGACTCAAAAAACTTGTACTTGTCGTATATTGATTATCCTAAAAATATATATAAAAATCAAAGATTTGAAGTAAAAATCAAGGCTTTAATAACAAGAAACAATTTTGATACAATTAAAACTGATTTTTTAAATGGTTTAAATATGGAACCATTAAATAAAGACAATAAGTGGGAACCATTGGAAAATGTTAAAAACACTTATGTAAATAGTTTTTATTTTAAATCTTATGAAAAAAACTTTAAATTGCCAGATATTCAAGTTAGCTTGTATAATAATGGGGAACTTGTAGAACAAAGAGTATTGAAATCTCCTGAAATAAACTTTTTAGATGTGGCAAAAGGGGATAAAGTCTTCTCAAATGTTATTGCAAAAGATTTAACTATTTTTGAATCTAAAAGTAAACAATACACAAATAAAGAGGCTTTGACAGTTATTGATATACAAGCTATTGATTCAAACTTGGAAGATTTTAGTATAAATGGATTTGAAGAGCAGGGGATAACATTGATTGAAGATGAGTATCCAAAACAGCATATGATATATTATGTTGTTATACCTATTCATACACAATCTATAATATTTAGCTATTTTAATACTGAAACAAATCGTTTAGAAAAAGTAATAATACCAATAAAATTTGATGAAGAGTTAGTAAGTACACAAACAGATTTAAACCCAAATAATTCAAATTTTGAGTTTTATAAAAAAATCATAGTAGCTGTAATAGCTCTAATATTTTTGATTTTATTTATTTGGAAAAGAAAATATCTATATTTAACACTGTTTTTAATTTCACTAATATTTTTTATAATTTTTGTTATGCCTAATAAAACTGTAAAATTAAAAGCAAATAGTGTTATATATATTTTGCCAACTAAAAACTCTACAATATTTCAAAAGAGTTCAAAACAAACTATCGTAGAAGATATGAAAAGAAAAAATGGCTTTGTTAAGATTATGTTTAAAAGCAATGAAAATAAATATATTGGTTGGGTAAAAGAAGAAGATGTTATCAAGAATTAGAGGTTTTATTGTACTGATACAATTTTCAATTACTGTGGGAATTGTAATTATTTTTATGTATGCATTTAGAAACCATACCCATAAAGTTATTAAAACTTGGATGAATATTCAAATGTATCTTTTAGGAATAAAATTAGAAGAGCATGGAGAACTTGATACTAGTTGTGATATGGTTCTACTAAACCATCAAAGTTTATTAGATATCATAGTAATGGAATATATTCACCCAAGAAATTTAGCATGGATTGCAAAAAAAGAGATTACAGACCTTATGTTTTTTGGACATATTATAAAAGCACCAAGTATGATATCTGTTGATAGAGAAGATAAAGCAGGAATCATATCACTTTTAAGAGATTGTAAAGATAGATTATCTAAGGGTAGACCAATAGCAGTATTCCCTGAAGGAACAAGAAGCAGTGGAAAAAAGATGTTAAAGTTTAAGTCTGGTGCTAAAATGATAGCAAATAAATTTAATCTAAAAGTTCAACCAGCTATTATATTAAATACAAGGGATATATTAGATTCTAAATCTCTTAAACAAAAACCTGGGATTGTAAAAGTTATCTATTTAGACCCAGTACAAGCAGATAAAAAAACTGATTGGTTTGAGAAGCTTGAAGAAGATATGAATAGAGTATTTAAAGAGGAGATATCAAAATCATGAGTATCTCCTGGCAAACACTTGTAGCTATAGGATTAGGTGGTTTTTTAGGTGCAATTGCTAGGGCTTATACAGTGCATTTAGTAAATAGATATATACCATATGAATTCCCGGTAGGAATACTTTTAGTTAATGTCTTAGGAAGTTTTATTATTGGTTTACTTTTTGCTCTTTTTTTACACTACAATTTACCAGATAATTTAAAAGCATTTTTAACTACAGGATTTTTAGGAGCCTTAACCACATATTCAACTTTTGCTATTGAGAGCTTTTTTTTACTTCAAACATCAATTGTATTGGGATTAACAAATATGGCACTAAATCTATTTGGTACAATTTTAGCAGCAGCTAGTGGATATAAATTACTTCATTTTTTAATTAAATAGCCTAGATATAAAGTATCTTGCAATTACTTCTAAATTTATTTAAGCTTCAAAAAGATATAATAAATCCTAAAAAATTTAAGATTAAGGATTTCATATGGGTTTACCTGGTGGTATGGAATGGGTATTAATTGCTTTAGTAGTATTGTTGTTATTTGGTGGAAAGAAGATTCCAGAACTAGCTAAAGGATTAGGAAGCGGTATTAAAAACTTCAAAAAAGCTGTAAAAGATGATGAAGAGGAAGTTGCTTCTGCTGATAAAAATGACGAAATAGAGAAGAAAACAGAACAAAAAACTGAAGATAAAAACGAAACTAAAACTGTATAGGAAGCAAAAAGATTGCAAAAACAAGTAAAAGATTATATTGAAAATATATTACAAACACAAATTGTATTAGAAAAACCAAAAGATATCTCTTTAGGGCATTTTGCAACTCCTGTTGCCTTTTCATTAGCAAAAGAGTTTAGAAAATCTCCAATGATAATTGCAGATGAGTTAGTATCAAAGTTTGATGAGTGTGAAATGTTTGAAAAAGTTGAAGCGGTTAAAGGCTTTATCAATTTTAAACTATCAAAAAAGTTCTTAGAGAGTTTATCAAAAGAGGTTTTGATTTTAAAAGATCAATATGGTAAAGAGGAACAAAAAGAGGAAAAAATCCTTTTAGAGTTTGTAAGTGCAAATCCTACTGGACCTTTACATATTGGACATGCAAGGGGTGCAATACAAGGTGACTCCCTTTGCAAAGTTGGAAGACATTTGGGTTATAATATCACAACTGAGTATTATGTAAATGATGCAGGTGCTCAAATGGATTTATTGGCTATCTCTTTAGCTTTAGCAGGTCAAGAGTTTGTACTTAAAAAAGATGTTGAATATCCAGAAAAATACTATCGAGGTGAATACTTAATAGATATTGCTCAAGATTTAGCTTCAAAATATGGTACAGAAATTTTTGAGGATGAAACAAAATTAAAAGAGATGACTCTTTTTGCCAAAGATAAAGTTTTAGAGATAATCAAAAAAGATATGTCCAATTTGGGTATCGTATTTGATAATTATGTAAGTGAAAAATCACTTTATGTAAATTGGGAAGATACTAAAAAAGTTCTTGAAGATAATGGCTCTTTGTATGAAAAAGATGAGAAAATCTGGATAAAATCTTCTAAATTTGGAGATGATGTTGATAGGGTTGTTGTAAGAGACAATGGAATACCAACATACCTTGCAGGTGATATTATCTATCACAAAAATAAATATGATAGAGCTTATGATAAGTATATTAATATCTGGGGTGCAGATCACCATGGATATATAGCAAGGGTAAAAGCTGCTATAAAATTTTTGGGATATGAGCCTGAAAAACTAGAAGTTTTACTTTCTCAAATGGTACAACTGCTAAAAGGTGGCGAGCCATACAAGATGAGTAAAAGAGCAGGAAATGTTATACTTATGTCTGATATTGTTGAGGAGATAGGTGCTGATGCTTTAAGATTTGTATTTTTAACAAAAAAAAGTGATACTCATTTGGATTTTGATATTGATAAATTAAAAAATCAAGATAGTTCAAATCCTGTTTTTTATATTAATTATGCTTATGCTAGAATAAATCAAGTATTTAAAAAAGCTGAAAAATCTTTTGAAGATGTTATAAATGTACCCTATGAAAATTTAAATGAAGATGGATTAAATTTAGTTTTTGAATCTCTACTTTTACCATCAATTTTAAATGAAGCATTTAACAAAAGAGATATGCAAAAGATTACAGATTATTTATATTCATTAGCTTCATCTATTCATAGATTTTATAATGAGTATAAAATAGTTGATTCTAAAGAACAAGATGAGTATCTAAAGGTGTTAAGTTTAAGTGCTTTAACTATTAAAGTTGCTTTAAATTTGTTAGGGATTAAAGTTAAGGAGACTATGTAATGAAGTGGGTAATTATTATTTTAGTTATTGCCGTAGGTGTAGCTATTTGGACTGGTAATATGGGTGGTGCAAAAGATGCCGCTAGTAATTATAACAAAGTTCTAAGACCACCAGTAGCAGATAAGTAAAAGTTAAACTTTTACTTTCTACTATCAAGTTGACTTAAAAAATCTTCTAGAGTATATTTATCTCTATATTTTTCACTCATAAGGTGAATAAAAACATCACCCAAATCAATAATTGTCCAGTTTTCATCATCATCAACTCTTAAAAACTCTTCACCTAATGGTTTTAAATCAGTTCTTAAATAGTTTAAAAGTGAAAATGCATGTTTTGAGTTAAGTGTTGTTGCAATAACTACATAATCAACGATATACTCTTTTGTGGTTAAATCAATAACTTCTACTTTTTCTGCTTTTTTTTCATTTAAAACTGAAACAATTTTTTCTATTCTTTTATTCAAACTTTACCTCTATTTTTCCAAATTTTTTCTATATCTTTTTTTATCTTTTTTGGTATAAATTTAAGATTAAATGTATTTCTAAGCTCTGTAGAACTTATTTTTATATCTACTTTTAATCTTCTTACACCATTATCATTTTTAGCATTTACCCCATCCCTTGAAACAACCACAAGTTCAACTAACTTTTTAATCCTTTCGTGTTCGTGCCAAAGATTAAAATGTTTATAATTATCAGCTCCAATTACTAAATAGAGTTTTGAGGGTTTATATTTTTCTATAATATACTCAATGGTTTCTATTGAATAAACAGCTCTTTCTTGCTTGATTTCATACTTTGAAACTTTTATTAAACTCTTGTTTTTAAAAAGTTTTTTTAAAAGTTTGAAACGGGTTTTTGCATCTAAAAAAGATTTAACTTTTAAAGGATTTAAATATGCTGGAACAACAATCAATAAATCAATATCCAACTTTTTTACAATCTTTTTTGCAATTGTTTGGTGACCTATATGTGGAGGGTCAAAACTACCACCAAAAATAGCTATTTTCACCTAATCTTTTCCTTTAAACTTATGATTAAATTATATTATAGCAACTTTTGGATAAAATATCCCCCAAATTATTATATACAAAAGGGTTGAAATGGCTGTAAAAGTTGCAATAAATGGTTTTGGAAGAATAGGAAGATGCGTTGCAAGAATAATTGCAAAAAGAGATGATGTTGAATTAGTAGCAATAAATGATACAGCGAGCCCGGAGATGTTAGAGTATATTACAAAATATGATACAGTGCATGGTACTTTTGATGGAGAAGTAAAAGTAGAAAATGGTTTTTTAAAAATGGGTAAAATTAATGCAAAATTATACTCAACAAGAGATGCCTCAGAGTTAACATTTTCTAAAGAGTATGGAGCAGATATTGTACTAGAGTGTACAGGTGCTTACTTAACACAAGAGAAATGTCAAGTTCATATTGATAATGGAGCTAAAAAAGTAGTGATGTCAGCTCCTGCAAAAGATGATACTCCAACATTTGTTCTGGGTGTAAATGAGAAAGATTATGCAGGGCAAGCGATTATTTCAAATGCTTCTTGTACAACAAATTGCTTAGGACCAGTTGCAAAAATTATTGATGATGCATATGGGATACAAAAGGGTCTTATGACTACAATTCATTCTTATACAAATGATCAAAATATTTTAGATGTAAAACATAATAAAGATAAAAGAAGAGCAAGAGCAGGGGCACAAAATATGATCCCTACAACAACAGGTGCTGCAAAAGCAATGAGATTGATCATGCCTCAACTTGATGGGAAATTACATGGGCAAAGTGTAAGAGTTCCAACTCCAAATGTTTCTATGGTAGATGTAAATTTTGTTGTAAATAAAAAAACATCAAAAGAGGAAGTAACAGCTTTATTTGAAGAAAAAGCAAAAGAGTTAGCAGGAATAGTTGCAATAGACAATAATATGATGGTTTCAAGTGATTTAATTGGAAATACAAACTCTACAATTGTTGCATCAGATTTAACGCAAGTTATTGGAGATGATATGATTAAAATCATGACTTGGTACGATAATGAATGGGGATATTCATCAAGATTAGTAGATATGGCAGTTTACGTAGCAAATAAATAAGAGGAAGATAGTAAATGAAATTACAAGAGATTAAAAATATTGATATTGATGGTAAAAAAGTATTTATTAGATGTGATTTTAATGTTCCTATGGATGAATACAATAATATTAGTGATGATAGAAGAATTAGAAGTGCTTTAAATACTATTAGATACTGTATTGATAGGGATTGTTCTATTATTTTAGCTTCTCATTTTGGTAGACCTACTGAGCCTGGTGAAGAAAAATATTCTCTTAAACCTGTAGCTAAAAGACTTCACACTCTTTTAAAACAAGAGATAAAAATGGCTAAAAATGTTGCACAAGATGATACTATAGAATTAGCAAAAAATTTACAAGCAGGTGAGATTTTACTTTTAGAAAACCTAAGATATAACTCTGGTGAAACAAAAAATGATGAAGAGTTTGCGGCAAAATTAGCTTCAATGGCAGATATATACATCAATGATGCTTTTGGTGTTTCACATAGAGCCCACTCGTCTGTAGAGGCTATTACAAAACATTTTGATATAAAACATAAAGCAGCTGGATTTTTACTAGCAAAAGAGATTAAGTTTTTCCATAAAATTGTTGAAAATCCTAAAAGACCATTTGTATCTATTGTAGGTGGTTCAAAAGTTTCTGGTAAACTAGAGGTTTTACATAATCTTATAACAAAAGTTGATAAGATTTTAATTGGTGGAGGTATGGCATTTACTTTCTTAAAAGCTTTAGGTTATGAGGTTGGTAAATCTTTAGTTGAAGATGATTTAATCCCAGAAGCATTAAAAATTATGCAAGAGGCGAAGGATTTAGGTGTAAAACTATATTTACCTGTAGATATTGTTGTTGCAGAGGCTTTTGATGCTGAAGCAATTGCCAAACATGTAACAGTTCAAGAGATACCAAGTGAGTGGATGGGCTTAGATATAGGACCAGCAACGGCACAACTATTTAGATTAGCCCTTTCTGATGCAAATACAATTTTGTGGAATGGACCAATGGGTGTTTATGAGATGGAAAAATTTGCAAAAGGGAGTACACGAATCTCTAATACAGTTGCACAATCTTTTGCAACAACTGTAGTTGGTGGTGGTGATACTGCTGATTTAGTTAGAGTAACAGGAGATGAAGATGATATGACTTTTATCTCAACTGGTGGTGGTGCTTCATTGGAGTTAATTGAAGGTAAAATATTACCAGGTGTAAAAGCTTTGGTTATTGAGGAATAAATATGCCAATAATTGCAAGTAACTTTAAAACAAATCATACAAGAGCTTCAACTGCATCATTTGTAAATGATGTAATAGAATTTTTAAAACTAAATTTTATTACTAGTGAAGTAATAGTTTTCCCAACTGCAACAGCACTTGATAAGTTTGAAGATATCTCAAATTTTTCAATTGGAGCACAAAATGCTTACGCAGTAG
Source organism: Halarcobacter azotofixans (SeqCode) (assembly GCA_048571215.1). Taxonomy (GTDB): domain Bacteria; phylum Campylobacterota; class Campylobacteria; order Campylobacterales; family Arcobacteraceae; genus Halarcobacter; species Halarcobacter azotofixans. The sequence goes on along the minus strand of CP182352.1, from coordinate 2,693,154 downwards.
AAAGTGGTTCATTTACAGGTGAAATAGGTACTTGTCAATTAGATGAATTTGATATAAAAACAATTTTAATAGGTCATAGTGAAAGAAGACATGTTTTAGGTGAAACTCAAGAGAGTATTGCAAAAAAATATGAATTTTATTCACAACTTGGATATAAAATTGTTTATTGTATTGGAGAACCTTTAGAGGTAAAAGAACAAGGTTTAGAAAAAACCTTAGAGTATATTTATGAGCAGTTTGAGGGAATTGATACAAATTATGAAAATCTTATTTTAGCTTATGAACCTGTGTGGGCTATTGGTACGGGAGTTACAGCTACACTTGAAGATATAACTTCAGTTCATAAAGCGATAAAAGAAAGAATTGATAAGCCACTACTTTATGGTGGAAGTGTAAAAGTTGAAAATGTAAGAGAGATTTGTTCTTTAGGACCTGTTGATGGAGCGCTTATTGGAACTGCCTCATGGGATATTGAAGATTTTAAACAAATTATAGAAAATACAAAGGATTTATAACGATGATGATGAAAGGTAAAAAGGGTGTAATCTTAGGGGTTGCAAATAATAAATCAATTGCTTATGGTATAGCAAAACAATGTGCTAGTCAAGGTGCTAAAATAGCATTTACATATTTAAATGATTCTTTGAAAAAAAGAGTTGTACCAATCGCAACAGAGTTTGGTAGTGAAGATTTAGTATATCCTTGTGATGTTAGCAATCCAGATGAGATTAAAGCACTAAAAGAATCTTTAGAAAGAGATTTAGGTGAAATTGATTTTATTGTACATTCTATTGCTTTTGCCCCAAAAGAGGGTTTATCTGGAAGATTTTATGATATATCAAAAGAGGCTTTTGATATATCTATGGATATTTCAGTATATTCTTTAATTGAGATTACAAGGGAGTTAAAACCTTTATTATCTAAAAACTCGTCTATCTTAACACTTTCATATTATGGTGGAGTAAAATATATTCCAAACTATAATCTAATGGGTGTAGCTAAAGCTGCTTTAGAGATGACCACTAAATATCTTGCAGAGGATTTAGGACAAGATGGATGTAGAGTAAATGCTATTAGTGCAGGTCCAATTAAAACTTTGGCAGCAGCTGGAATTGGTGACTTTAGATTTATGCTTAAATGGAATGAAGCCCATGCACCACTTAAAAAGAATGTTTCAATAGATGAAGTTGGAAACTCAGGTATGTATCTACTTAGTGATTTAAGCTCTGCTGTAACAGGTGAAATCCATTATGTGGATTGTGGTTATAATATTATGGGGATGCCAGCAGTAAACTTCGATGAAAATGGAAGACCAAGTATAGCCTGGAATGGAACAGATAAATAGTCATAAAGCGTAAGCTTTTGGCGAATTTCTGCGTTGAAAAAATAGATTTAGACACTCACTTACCTCAAGTAAGCTCCTGTCTAAATCTATTTTTCCGCCTTGAACTTCACTCAAAATCTCACACTTTCTGACTATTTATTTTATAAAATAGGAGATTTTGATTTAAAATTTGGTGAAATTTTAAATTAAGATTTTAAAAGTATAGGAATAAAATGAGTATTAATTTTAAAGAGTTAGCAAATAAATATGGTACACCACTTTATGTGTACAATTTTAATCACATAACAACACAATATGAAGAGTTAAAAGGTGCTTTTAAAGCTAGAAAATCTTTAATTGCATATGCTGTTAAGGCAAACTCAAATTTAAGTGTTATAAAACATTTAGCAAATCTTGGGGCTGGAGCTGATTGTGTTAGTATTGGAGAGGTTAAAAGAGCTATAAAAGTTGGAATACCTGCTTATAAGATAATTTTTTCTGGTGTTGGAAAAATTGATGAGGAGATAAAAACAGCTTTAGAACTTGATATTTTGATGATAAATGTAGAATCAGATGCGGAATTACAAAGAGTTGAACTAATTGCACGTCAGCTTGGAAAAACTGCTAGAATATCTATTAGAGTTAATCCAAATATTGATCCACAAACCCATCCATATATCTCAACTGGTTTACATGAAAATAAATTTGGAGTTGATATTGATACTGCTAAGAGAATGTATATTCAGTGTAAAAACTCTGAAAATTTAGATCCTGTTGGTATTCATTGTCATATCGGTTCACAGTTAACACAACTTGAACCAATAAAAGAGTCAGTTAAAATAGTTGCTGATTTAGTTAGAAACCTAAAAGCTATCAATATTGAGTTATCATTTATGGATATTGGTGGTGGTTTAGGTATAGTTTATGATGATGAAAAGTTAATTGATACAAATGAATATGCACAATCAGTTTTAGAAGCGATGTTTGGTCTTGATATTACTGTAGTTTGTGAGCCTGGAAGATTTTTAGTTGGAAATTGTGGAGTATTTTTATCAAAAGTATTATATGAGAAAATAAATGGTGAAAAAAGATTTGTTATTGTTGATGGGGCTATGAATGATTTGATTAGACCAAGTTTATATGATGCATATCATAAAATAGAAGTTCTAAATGATAATAAAGAGTTTAGTGATTGTAATTTAGTTGGTCCTGTTTGTGAAAGTGGAGACTTTTTTGCAAAAAATATAGAGCTTCCAAAAACTACACATAATGATCTAGTAGCAATTTATAGTGCAGGGGCTTATTGTTTTACCATGGCAAGTAACTATAATACAAGAGGAAAAGTAGCAGAAGTAGCACTTGAAGATGGGGAAGATAGACTTATTAGAAAAAGAGAAGTTTTTGAAGATATAATTGCACTTGAAGAGGAGTTTATAAAATAATTTATGAGTAAGGCTTTTTTTATAGATGTACAAGGTACACTAATAGATGACGCAAGTAAAGAGCCAATAAAAGGTGCTTGTGAATTTATAGATTTTTTAAATGATACAAATACTCCTTATGTTGTTATTACAAATAACACAAAACATGAAAGTGATACTTTCAAAGAGGATTTGAAAAATAAAGGATTTAATATAAAAAACTATATAGATCCTTTTTTTATCTTAGAAGATGAACTAAAGGCTAAAAAGCTTGCAGCCTTTGGACAAGATTCATTTTTAAAGATTATTAAAAAATTAGGTTATGAGATAGATTTTGATACTCCTGAAGCTTTAGTGGTATCAGTTAAAAAAGAGTATACAAATGAAGATTATGCCCAAATGATAGAAGCAGCTTTAAAGTGTAATGAACTTATTGGTATGCATGAAACATCAACATATAACAAAGATGGGAAAAGGTACCCAGGCGTTGGTGCAATAATGAATATGATAAAATATGCAGTAAATAAAGATTATAAGGTAGTTGGTAAACCAAGCCTTAATTTTTTTGAAAATGCAAAGGGCTTAATTAATGTGGATTTTAAAGATATTACTATTATAAGTGATGATATGATTGGAGATTTACTTGGGGCACAAAAATTCAATATGAAAACTTGCCTAGTTTTAAGTGGAAAAGTAAAAAGTGAAAAAGAAGTAGAAAATTCACTCAATCAAGATGAGAAGCCAAATTTTATATGTAAAGATATGAGTGAAGTATTAAAGCTTTTAAAAGAGGACAAAATATGAATGAATCAGGCTTACAAGAGTTAAGAGATAAATTAGATGCCATTGATAATGAGTTATTAAAACTTATTAACGAAAGAATGGATATTGTTCATCAAGTTGGAGTTTTGAAAGCAAAAAGTGGTGGAGCAATATATAGACCTGAAAGGGAAAAAGCTATCATAGATAGACTTGAACAGTTAAATACAGGAAAACTAAATAGGAGTGCAATAGAAGCACTGTTTTTAGAGATTTTTGCAATCTCAAGAAATTATGAGTTACCTGAAAATATTGCTTACCTAGGACCGGAGGGAAGTTTTACTCACCAAGCAGCTGAGGCTAGATTTGGAGCAATGAGTTCTTATATCTCAATTGGTTCAATAAAAGGTATCTTTAGAGAAGTTAGTACCCAAAAAGCTAAGTTTGGAGTTATCCCTATTGAAAATTCATCAAATGGAATTGTAAGTGATACTATTAATTGTTTAACTAATTATGATTTGAAAATCATTGCTGAGGTAATATTAAATATCCATCATACTTTAGCAACAAAATGTGATAAAGTTACAGATATTAAAAAGATTTATTCAAAAGATATAGCCTTTGAACAATGTAGAAGATTTTTAGAAAATTTTGGTTTAGATGAAGTGGAACAAATCCCTGTTGAATCAACAACAAAAGCTGCGAGATTAGCTCTAGGGGAAGAGGGTGCTGCTGCAATTTGCCCACATGTTGGAGCAAAACTTCATAATCTTCCAATATTATTTGAAAATATTGAGGATAAAGATAACAATAAAACAAGATTTTTTATTGTAAGTGATTTTGAAAATGCCCAATCGGGATATGATAAAACCTCTATATTAGCTAGACTTCCAAATACCCCTGGGGCTTTGGTTGATTTTTTAATAGATTTTGATAAAGCTGGTATAAATTTAACAAAAATAAAATCTCATATAGTAGAGGGGGTTTCTGTTTTCTTTATCGATTTTGATGGTCATAGAGAAGATGATAATGTGAAAACTATATTTGAGAAACATAAAGATAGTATAAAATTTTTAGGTTCGTATGTAAAAGAAGTAGAAGATATTTAGGAGTATAAAGATGGAGTTTAATAAAGTATTAGATAATTGTAAGATTTATGAAGCTGGAAAGCCTATTGAACTTGTTGTAAGAGAATATGGTGTTGATACAAAAGATATAATAAAATTAGCCTCAAATGAGAATCCATATGGAACATCACCAAAAGTTGTTAAAAAGATACAAGAGTTAGCAAAAAATATGTTTATGTACCCTGATGATTCTATGTATGAATTGAAAGAATCACTTGCATCTAAGTTTAAGGTTGCAAGTTCAAATATTGTAATTGGTGAGGGAAGTGATCAAATCATAGATTTTGTTATTAAGGCAAAATGTAATGAAAACTCTAAAATACTTATGAGTAATGTAACTTTTGCAATGTATGAAATTTATGGTAGACAAACAGGGTGTGAAGTTTTAAAAACAAAAGATGATGAACACAATTTAGAACAATTTGAAGCTATGTATAAAGAGCATGGAGCAGATATAATTTTCTTATGTTTACCAAATAATCCATTGGGAGAGTGTTTAGATAAAGAAGCTGTATATGAATTCATAAAAAAAGTTGATAAAGATACTCTTGTAGTTGTTGATGGGGCATATCAAGAATATGCTTCTTTTAAAGATGATAAAAAACATATTGATGCAGCAGATTTAATCGAACATTTTCCAAATACTATCTATCTTGGAACTTTTTCTAAAGCATATGCTTTAGGTGGTATGAGAGTTGGATATGGAATAGCACAAGAAAATATTATTAAAACTATGTATAAATTAAGACCACCATTTAATATCACAACTTTAAGTTTGGCAGCTGCCATTGAGTCTTTAAAAGATGAAGAGTTTGTAACAAAATGTATTGAGCTTAATTTTAAAGAGATGAAAAGATACGAAGAGTATGCAAAACAAAAAGGGTTCTCATATATAGATAGTTATACAAATTTTATTACACTAAAATTTGATAATAAATATATCTCATCTGAAGTAGCTCAACACCTCCTTGAAAAAGGGATAATTGTTAGAGACTTAACAGGATATGGAGTAAATGCTATTAGAATTACAATTGGAAGTAATGAACAAAATACGAAAGTTTTTTCTGTTTTAGATAAAGTATTAGCTGAACTTGAAAAACAAGAGAATTTATAAGTAATTATGGAAATAAAAACTAAAAGTTTAAAAGAATTAGAACAAGTTTGCTCAGATATTAGAGATCGTATAATTGATGTAGTTTCAAGAAAAGGTGGGCACTTTTCATCTACTTTAGGAGCAGTTGAATTAACAGTTGCTATGCATAAAGTATTTGATGTTAGTAAAGATCCCTTTATATATGATGTATCACACCAATGTTATCCACATAAGCTTATAAACGATAGATGGGATAAGTTTGAAACTATTAGACAATTTGGTGGGCTTAGTGGGTTTACTAAACCAAAAGAATCAGATGCTGATTATTTTGTAGCTGGACATAGCTCAACCTCTATTTCACTTGCTGTGGGCGCAGCTAAGGCTATTAAACTTAAGGGGGAAGATAGAGTTCCTGTTGTAATGATTGGTGATGGTTCTATGACTGCTGGGATGGTTTATGAAGCTTTAAATGAGTTAGGTGATAGAAAATACCCAATGGTTATAGTATTAAATGATAATGAGATGTCTATAGCAAAACCTATTGGAGCTATATCTAAATATTTAAGTAAAATATTAGCTGGTAAATTTTATCAAAGTTTTAAAGAACGAGTTGATAAAAATATAATTCAACATCTTCCAGAGGGTGCAACATATATAGCTAAAAAAATTGAAGAGAGTATGAAGCTTATCACCCCTGGAATTATTTTTGAAGAGATGGGTATAGATTATATTGGTCCAATTGATGGACACGATTTAGAAGAGATAATTGATACTTTAGAGATGGCAAAAAGGATGAAAAAACCAGTAATCGTCCATGCCCATACGGTTAAAGGTAAAGGGTACAAGATAGCTGAAGGTCAACATGAACATTGGCATGGGGTTGGACCATTTAATGTTGATGATGGAGAATTTGAAAAAAAATCATCTAAAAAATCAGCTACTTCTATATTTGCTGATGCTTTGCTTGAACTTGCAAGAAAATATGATAATGTAGTTGGAGTTACTGCTGCTATGCCAAGTGGAACAGGGATCGATAAGCTAATGGCAGAGTTTCCTACAAGATTTTGGGATGTTGCAATAGCTGAACAGCATGCAGTAACTTCGATGGCTGCTATGGCAAAAGAGGGATTTAAACCTTTTATTACAATCTATTCAACCTTTTTACAAAGGGGCTTTGATCAAATTATTCATGATGTTTGTTTGATGAACATGCCAGTTGTATTTGCTATTGATAGAGCTGGAATAGTTGGAAATGATGGAGAAACACATCAAGGGGCTTTTGATATCTCATATTTAAGATTTATACCAAATATGATTCTTTGTGCTCCAAGAGATAACAAAACTTTACAAGATGTACTAGAGTTTGCATATCATGCAAGTTCTCCTTGTGCAATAAGATATCCAAGAGGAGCTTTTGCAGAACTAGAATATGAAGCTAAACCATTTGAGTTGGGTAAAAGTGAAATATTAAGAGAAGGTTCATCAAATAAGCTATTTATAGGGTATGGAGCAGGGGTTAGTAGAGCTATAGAAACCCAAAAGCTTCATGATGAAGATATAACAGTACTTGACTTAAGATTTGTAAAACCTCTAGATGAAAAATTACTTTTAGAACTTTCTAAAAAATATGATAAGTGGTATATTTTTTCAGATTCTCAAAAGCAAGGTGGAGTTGGAAGTGCTATATTAGAGTTTTTAAATTCAAAAAATATATCTAATGTAAATCTTATCTCTTTTGAGTATGAAGATGACTTTATTCAACATGGTGAGACAAAATTAGTTGAGGAGAGTTTAGGTATTTTACCTAAACAATTAGTAGATAAAATCTAAGATTTTATCTACCATAAATTTTATCTACAATCTCTTTGTGATTTAGAGGTTTTGTTGTTGAAGTGTCAGTATTAGGCGTAGTTTCTGGCAAGACTTTTTCTTTTTTCTTTTTTTCACTTTTTTTATCTTCATCATTATCAAATAATAGACTTTTTTTGTATCTTGAAGTATCTAAAATCTTTTTTGAAGTCTTTTTTAATAACTCTTCTTGATTATTATTTTCTGGACTTACTATTTCAGGAGTTACAAAAAATACAAGTTCACTTTTCCCTTCTTTAAACGATTTACTTTTAAATAAAAATCCTAATATAGGAATATCACCTAAAAGAGGAATCTTACTTATGTCATTTGAATTTTCATTATTTACTAGTCCACCAATTACAATAGTATGCCCATTTTGTGCTAATACATTTGTTTTTATTTTCTTTTCAAGAAAACTTGGTATTCCATCAACTTGATTTGTCCAATCTATTTGTGTAGACTTGGTATCTATCTCTAAATCAATATATTCGTTTTTCATTATATTTTTTGCTTTGAAATCTAATTGTAAACCATAATCAATAGGTTCAATAGTAGAGTTAGGGAGTCCTTCAGCTGATGTTGTTTGGGTTTTAATCATAATAGTACCACCTGCGTGAAAAGTGGCATTTTTATTCTCTAAAGTTAACAATGTAGTCTCATCTAGTACATTTGCAACTCCTTCCGTTGAAAGATAGTTTAGCATTAAGCCTGCATTAAAGTTTTTACCTAAATAGTTAGCAACTCCTGTCAATCCTCCTGTTAATGTAACTGCACTAGAGATGATATTTTGTAAAGCATCATCAAGACCTTCATTCCTTTGGTTATTTACATTTTGATAATTCTTCTGATTATCAACTAAAAATTCTATCTCTTTTCGTATAATTGTACCTGTTAAATCAGGATTATAGTTTGGATCACTCATACTGACTACATCATCATAATAAACATCTCTTTCTATATATGGCCTACCATAAGAACTTGATGGATAGTTTACATATCCATTATCTCCGTTAACTTTCATATAATTTTTGCTTGATAATGTCCAATTATTCTTTAAATCTATACCATTATCATTATTTATTTCAACTGCATACATTTTAATTTTTATCATTTTTGATGGACTAGAGGTTTCAATCATATTAACTAAATTTTTTTCTATATCAACACCAGCTTTTTTGAATATCTCTATTACTAAATCTTTTTCTTTATAATCTTTAACATATCCTTTTAATACTAAAGTATCATTTGCTTGTTCTACAATTAAATTAGGGTAAGTATTTTTAACTATGGTGATAATATTGTCTAAATTTTTCATGATACTAAAGTTTATTTGTATTAGTTTATCATTTTCTAAGATTACTACTGCACTTTCACTTCCAATATTTTTACCTAGAATTTTTAACATTTGCAGAGGTCTGATTTTATTATCTACAAACTCAGCTGTTATATTTTCACTATTTGTTAATTGAATACTTTTAATTCTATCTTCAAATATTAACGTTCTATAGTTATTTAATGGTAAATAAATTGTTTTATTTTCAAAATCTTTTTGGTAAATTACCTTATCATTAATATCATAAGCATTTAATGTAATAAATGATAAAAATAAAAAAATTAACTTCAGTTTAAAAAATCTCATTACTCTCTCCTACTTCAAGGTTATTTTTAGTGTACATGTTATTGTATTACCACTTTGTTGGTTGAATACTGCTTTAGTTGCCGATAAACTGTCTCCATAAAACTTATATGAAGTATTTGTTGTTTCTGTTTTGAATATTACTGTAAAGTTTAAAGGTACATTTGAAACTTCATTACAAATAACTCCAGTATCTGCACTACTTATAGTATTTATACCATCTACTTTTATTCTGTTTAGATCTGTAGATATATTATCACCTATTCCATTTGCTGCAACATAATTTGCTCCATAATCTGATATAGCAATCATATTATCCTGTACTCTTAATATGGTTGCATAGTTAATTATAAAAAAAAAGAAAGTAGCAAAACTTGTAAACAGTACCATCCATATTAGAATATTTTCTATGGCTGCTTTTTTCATCTGTTTTTTTTCCATATTTTATTTTAACCTTTTATAATCATCATATGTTATAACTTCTACATCTTTTCTTTGTACATAAGTCTCATCACATATCATATACCAATTTGGGTTTATTTTAGAAATTGATACATAAGGTAAGATATAGTTCTTAGCAATTTTTTTATCAATCTTTGCTCTTATTGATGGAGCTTCTCTTAGGTAAACAGTTCTAGATTTTACTAATAATAACTTATTAGTTTCACTACACTCTTTTTGGTAATCAGATGCAACTTTTGCTTTTTTGATATCAGTTTTCTTAGAGTCATTTGCATAAGTAATCATAGCTGTTTTTGTTTCATAAGTAGTAGCTGGTTTATACCAAGTTATAGGGTAATATACTTTTTTAGGTTTATAACTTTTATTAACTTTTGTTTTATTTAGTTTTGATTTATCAATTTTAGTTACTTTTTTAACATCTTTTGTATCATTTTCCATTTTTGATTTAACCATCCAAAGTTGGTTACCTTTGTTGAAGTCACTAATCAAAGATAATAATACATCCTCTTTAATATCTAAAATCATTTCATCTGATTTTATATCTACAATCTCTTCAATTTGTTGTTTTTTTTCAAACCTCTTTACCTTTTTTTTGTATATTGCTTTTTCTATCTCTTTCCCATCACTTAAGAAACCTAAGACTTTAATATTTTTTGCTACATATCTAACTTTATAGTTATTTTTTTCTGAATCCATAGGATATACTGAAATAATTTTTATTACATCATTTGGTTGTATAGAATAGTTTGGATTTTTAAATAATTTAAAAGACATATTGTAACTTGAGTAGTTATAGTCTAATATTTTACTTAATTGTCTTTTTATTTGAGGTGTTACTGAAAGTTTTTCTTTTAAAAATTGCTCATTTGCATAGATATTTTCTATTGCATATTTATTTATAATCTCTTGTTTTAGTAAAGGTTTTGTCAATACATACTGTTTAGCTACTGTTGTTTCTTTTATATCTTTATCTTTTATAAGAGTATTTTGTTTAATATTATTTTTAGCTACATATATTTTAACTAATTGATTATTCTCTTTTTTTGTTTGCTCATTTTTATTATAAAAATATATAGAGATACCTATTGCTGACAATAGTAGTGATATTAAAACTAAAATTATAGCTAACTGTTTATCGAACTTCATATTATTCCTTTACATGCCAAAATCTAATTTTCCTGCAAGCATTGGAAAAACAATAAATGCTCCTAATGCAGGAATTACAAAGATAAATATTACTAACATTAAATACATATTAAGTGTATTAACTTTACCTTTAATTTTATAAAATTTTTCTTGTCTCATCTCATCACTTTGAGTTGAAAAGATATTTTTTACACCAATACCAGCTTCTTCACTTAAAATTAAAAAATCAACTATTTTTGAAACATCATCTGAATCAACTCTTTTTTTTAAGTTTTCATAGGCTTTTTTTGTTGAGTAGTTTGTCATCTCATACTCTAAAATAGCTACTTCTTTTAATAACTCTTCGTCTAAAATATTATGAGCTCTTGTGGATACAGTAAAAAAAGCATTTTTTAAACCGCCACCAGCTTCTAAAATAACATTAATCAAATCTAAAAATACACCTAAATCATTATTGATTTTTTCGGTTCTTTCAGTTTTAGAGATTGAAAGATACATTTTCCCACCAAATATTATTGCTATAAGCCCTACAACAACACCAATTATCCCAATTTTTGTAGAAAAAAATACAGGAAAAGAAACTCCAATTATAATTCCTATTAAAGCAAATACCAGCTTGCCTTCGTTGTACTCTTTTTTTGTAAGACCAGCTTGTATTAGCTGTAGATTTAAATCAGTACTCTGTTCAGTCTCTTTTTTACTTTTTACATTTTTTTGTTGGTCAATAATTGCAAGGGCATCAAGTTTTGAAAGTAAAATGATTTTCTTTTTAGTCCCTCTTGTATCATAAAAATACCAAAGTATTATACCTATAATTACAATTAAAATTGGAAGGAAAAATATTGGACTCATTTTATGCCTTTATTTTTGATAACATACTATTTACAAACACCCCAAAGGTAACCCAACAAATTATAAAAAACATTTGTATCTGCCCTTCACTTGTGCCAAAAAAGTGTTCATCTAAAACTCCATCTAAAGAACTATTTAACATCTTATAGATAAATATAACTAAACCTATAATCATATAACTTCCTACCTTTACCTCTTTTGTTGAGGCAGTTATCTCTTGTTTTATTTCCCCTTGGGCATGTAAAGCTTTTCTTAGTTTATCTAAAGTATTTGAAAACTTACCACCAGATTGCCTACCAATAGAAATTGTTAGGTAAAAAATTCTAAGTTCCCTTGATTCTACAACTGTAAACATCTTTTGAAATGCTTTATCTTCACCTATAATATCTTTTTCATTTAAATATATTTCAAAAGTCTCTTTAGCAAGTTTAGACCTTGATGTAGCAACTGCTTTTTTTAAAGCTTGTTCAAAACCTACACCACTTTTCATCATACTAGTTACTTTATCAATGATAACTTTTAATCCAAAGTTAAAATCTTCTTGCCTACCATCTATAATTTTTTTTAACACAAGTAAAGGGAAAAAACAAAAAGCTAAAAAGCTTAAAGCAAACACTATAGGATTCGGAATTACAAAGTTTATAAAAGTTGCAGCTAAGAATCCAAAAATAATCGAGGTTAGAATATAAATTATCTCTGCGATAGGATGGGGAAAACCTGCATATGCAAGTTTTTTTCCAAGCCAATTTCGCTCTTTTTTTGTAAATCTTTTTCTTTTTTTTTCATCTAATATCTCATTATTATCTTTTTTTAGTAAAGTTATAATTTTACTTCTTCTATCAAGTTCATAATAATATTTATACCCTAAAACTATAACTAAAATAGTTAATATAGGGATTGCAAATATTAGTATTATGATAGTATTATCCATATTTTAATTCTCTACTTTTTGGAAATGTGGCCATTTATGGAATAGTTGAGGATCTTTTTCTAGAAAAATATCCATATAATCAGGTCTCCAACCACACATTTTAGTTGGTAAATCTTTTTCTAACTCTTCAATCAACATAGATTTTGGCATCTCAAACTCTTTATTAAAAATTCCCATATCTATATCTACACCAAACATATTCATTTGAGTCACTGTTCTAGTAGGAGTTGATACAATCTCAAAACTTCCTCTAGTTTTTGTCATATCACTAGTATCTCTTTTAAATTCAAAGATATTATTTAAAGATATTACAGCATTGTCTTCTATTCTTTTTTCAACTTCTGAGATAGTGATTAGTTTTCTTGAACCATCAGGAAATCTTACTAGTTGTATAATTATATCAATAGCAGATACAACTTGAGCTCTAATAAAGTTGATATTAGCTGTTGGTCTAGCTTCTAGATACATATTTTCAATTCTTACTAAGGCTTCTTTTGTATTATCGGCATGCACTGTAGTCATTGAACCTGGATGTCCTGTATTCATGGCATTAAGCATAACAACTATTTCCCCACCTCTACACTCACCAACTACAATTCTTCTTGGAGATGATCTAAGTGCTGAACGTAATAAAAAGTCTAAGGTAATAGCACCTTTTCCCTCTTCATTTGCCATTCTAGCTTCATATTGTCTAATAGAGTGACATGGCATTTGAGGTTGCATCTCTTTTGTATCTTCTATAACCATTAGTTGTTCATTTTCATCAATAAACCTAGTCATGGCATTTAAAAATGTAGTTTTACCACTTGAAGTACCACCAGAAACGATAATATTACATTTTCCTTTTGCAACTTTTAATAAGAAATATGCCATTTTGTAATCCATTTGACCAGAATCTATTAAAAACTCCAATAACAATGGTAAATCGTTGAACTTTCTTATGGTTACACAGCTTCCATCATTAGCTGCAATAGGTGGTATTTGAACCTCTACTCTGGAACCATCTTTTAATTTACTTGACATAATAGGGTGTGCTTCATCAATTTTCCTATTATTTTCAGCAAGCATCTTATCAATTACTTTTCTTAATTCATCCTCACTTCTAAAGGTAAATGGAGTCTCAATTGTTTTACCTTGATATATAATATCAATATATTCTCTTGTATTTACAATAACATCATTCAACCCATCTTTTGCAATATCAAATAAGGCTGTAATTGGACCATATCCAATAACATTGTTTATAATAAACTCTTTTATATCATCTAAGTACTCTTTAGATAGGTTTTTGGCTGGCTTAAATGATAAAATAAACTCTGGTAAAACCTCTTCTAAAGATTCTCTGGTGATTTTCTTATCAGATTTTAGATTTAACATAAAAGTGTCGTTTATCTCATAAGCTAAATCTAAAAGTTTCTTATTCAAATATATTTCTGGAAACTTTAGACCTGTATGTCTACTTTTTAGTTTTAACTGTTCTATCTTTTTTATAGGGGCTAAATCATTTGAAGACTCATCTTCTTGAGCTTTTTCCACACTAAAAGATTGTTTTTTTATCTCTTTTTTCTGTTCCTCTTCGGCTATTAGATTTCTTAAGTTTCTCAACTTTTGTCCTTATTTGCTAAAAATGAAAATAAACTTTTTTTTACTTTTGTTTTTTCAATCTTATCCCCAATCAAATCTTTTTGCAAGATTATCTCTTCAATGGTTTTAACAAAAGGTGAAGTACTAGAAACTTGATTTGCCAATTCACAGTAATTCCAACATTTTCCTAGGGTTTCATAATCATTTGGTATCTTTAAATATACAAGTTTTTCATCTTTTGCACTTGTATTCATGATAGAATCAAAATCTGAAGATGAGATTTCATTTAAAGAGTTAACTCTATTTACTATAAAACTAACTTTATCTTTTAGTCCAGCTCTTTTCATAAGTGAATAAAAGGTTTTTAGTTTTGATACATGGGGTAGGGTCATTTCTGTTAATATCCAGATTTCATTTACCAAATCATAAATAGTACTTTTAAGAGCTGAGGCATCAGCAGCACCAGTATCTATAATTATTACATTAAAATGTTCACTAGCTTTTATTAGATAATCTAAAAGTTTTTCTATAAAAGTATCTTTTTCTAAGAGGTCTCTATCAATATGTTTTTGTATTCCATTGATAGCATAAAAATTTTCTCTAACCTTAACTAATCCCAAATCAAGATTTTTCTGGATATTAAAATCTCCAAAATTAACTAAGTCTATAATTGAATGGTTTGGTACAGGATTTTGTGATAAAAATAGATTACTAATAGCTTTTGTAGTTGACAAATCCACATATAAAACATTTTTATTTGGAGAGTTTTTAGCAATTATATCTGCTGTATTCATTGACACTGTAGTTGTTCCAATACCACCAGAGATTCCAGTTATTGCAAAAATTTTATTATCTTGTTTATTTTTATTAATAAGTTTATATTTTGTGTCTAAAATAAGGTTTTTGACATGTTCAGGTGAGAATTCACTAATTGAAACATAACTGTGTATATTTAGTTGTCCACACATAAGTGAAAGGTTATGGTCATTTGGACCAATCACTATTACAAACTCATTAAAGTTTTCAATGATTTGTTTATCATCATTTATTAATTCTGCATTTTGAATAGTATAGATTATAATATTTTTAGAATTTTTTGCATTTAGTTTTTCTGTAATTCTTGTGATATCATGCAAAATACTTATTTCTGCATTTAGTAGAATATCAAGGTTTGTTTGTAATTTATTTGCAAATTTGATTGTATTTTTATCTGTTATTATATAGATGTTTAATGGGGTGTTTTGTGAAAGTAGATCTTTTTCAATCTCAAAAATATTTCTTAATGATACTTTTGCTTTTTTTAATAACTCTTTTAAAACTTGCCTATACCAGATTCTTTTGTTGAAGGTTATTTTACCATAGATAATATCACCCTCTTTTAATACAATAGAGAACTTGTTATTCATAAAATGTATATCATCATCTATTGTATTATGTCCATCAATTGTAAAGTTATACACAAAGTTATTAAATTTAAAATCGTATTTTAAAAAAGTTAGTTTACCAATATTTGAAATAAGTACAAATAAGTTTAATATTTCTATAACATTTTCTCGTCTAATATCTAAGGCACCTTGTATATCTGTATATGTTTGGTACGTTTTATAATCCATTTTGTTCCTTCTTTGGGTACAAACTTAATTTTATATTATAATAAAATAAAATAAATTTACATTTAATTGATTTTAATTAACTAAAGAGATATAAATCTTTATATCTCTTTAGCGATATATTTATTGATTTTTAATATTTATATTATCAATATATACAATTTCATTATTTTTATTTGAATCAGGCATTAGTCCGACTTTTAGTTTACCGCTTGAATCTGTTTGTAGATTTATTGATTTTGATGTCCATTTACCATTTGATCTAGAATATTCTGTAGAATATGAGTCGTTAATATATAACTTTAACTTATCAGCATTTTCCCAGTAATATGGTGTATAATATTGAAAAGATAGTGACACATTTGTATTTTTACAACCAGAACCAAAATCATATGTTTTGTAGGCAGTAGTATCTCTATCTATTTTATAGTGATATAAAAGTGTTTTATTTCCACCCGACCACGCGTGATTATCATCACTAAAGTCATCAGTTTCATCTATTGTACATT
The DNA here is from genome assembly GCA_048571215.1 of Halarcobacter azotofixans (SeqCode). Taxonomy (GTDB): domain Bacteria; phylum Campylobacterota; class Campylobacteria; order Campylobacterales; family Arcobacteraceae; genus Halarcobacter; species Halarcobacter azotofixans. The sequence goes on along the minus strand of CP182352.1, from coordinate 2,676,849 downwards.
CTGTATTAGCACTAACTGTTAATACAAATGTATCAGCAACAGTTAATCCTCCTGGATCTGTTGCTCTAACTGTTAATGTTATTGTATCTCCTGCTGTATTATCAGGTATATTGATAGTTATTAAACCTGTATTTGAGTTTATATTTCCTGCATATTCTGACTGATCTATAGAGTATGTCAATATATCTCCATTAGGATCTTCAAAATGTTGACTTGTACTATAAGAAAATGTAGTTTTCTCTGTTACACTTTGGTCAGGAATATTACTTAAAAGTTTAGGGTTTGTATCAGAGTGTGGTACAAAAATATTAAATGGTTCAAGAGATGCTGTTCCACCTCTTCCATCTGATACACTAATCACAATACTAGAATATGTACCTGCATCTGAATCGTAAGGTGTACCAATTAATTGGCCTGTTGCAGAGTTAAATGAAGCCCATTGTGGTTTATTTTCAATTGAAAATGTTAGGGGATCTCCATCTACATCTGATGCTGTAGGAATAAATGAGTAAACTTTCCCAATATCTGCAGTGGTTATAGGTGTTCCAGATATTGTAGGAAGGTCATTTACTTCTATTACATTAAAAGTACAATATGCAAATGTACTATTATCACTATTATCAGTTGTTTGCATAGTAATTGTATCTTGACCAAAATAGTTAGTATTTGGAGTATATCCGACTGTTCCATTTTCTGCAGTACCATTAATTGCCACAGAACCATTATCAGCAGCAGCATCAGTTGTTATAACATTTCCATCACTATCAGAAGCTGTCCAATTTATAGTAAAACTTGTATCTTCATCTATTGAATCAGGACAATTTTCAATAGATATAGTTGGTTTATTATTATTATTATTATTACATGTTAATGATATATTCCCATTATGAGGATCTATTTCAAAATCATTAAGTTTATTTGGTATAGCTATTCTTGTTGTATTTAGGAAAATATCATTAAAATCTTCATCTCCACCATCATCTAAATCTTCCATTGCATATTGGTATTCATCATTTGGATCGTCTTTACAATTCATATCATTACTTGGGTCACTGTCAGAATTTATCTGTTCACAATAACTCATAAAATCATCATACGATTTAGTTCCTTGTCCCGAAAAATCTCCTTGTCCATTTACATAGTCATTATATGTTTTCCAAATACTATCAGGAATAATTTGAATATGTTCATACTTGTCACTATTAAGTTCTGTTTGTTCAAAATAAATTCTACCATTGCTTCCTAATGATGTGTTACCTATAGATAAGTCAGGTTGTGTGTTTGCCCCAAAACAATGATTTGATATATTAATTACATCAGTTTCACTGGGAGTATAACCTTTTTCTTTAAATTCTTGGTATCCATTTGGCATGATAAATATAAAAGTTGGTGGTGATTGAATTGTACTCCCAAGTTTTGAACCAACTTTACTATTGTCCTTTGAATTTGCTAAAATAAGTTGAGTATTTATAACACAATTGTTTTGGTCTAATTGATAAGTACCTATCATATTTGTATAACCAGCATTTTGCCCACCAAACGTAATATTTACATTTTTAGGTGTTTGAACTTCTTTAGTTTCAGTAAAAGGACCAATTTGAAATTTATTTAAACCAAAAAGTTTATACCAAAAAGTATCATAATCATGTTGTGCAATTGTAGTTACAATAGTATCAGGTTCACCATCATCTCCTACACCATCACCATCACTATCTGGTTTTAAGTTTTTCCATTGAAATGAGATCAAATTATTATCAAGTAAAAACTGACCTGTAGTAGTTTTTTTTAATATCTCTGTTACAATACTTTCAGCTGTACACATATCCATTTGATCTTCATAGTATTTAGCAAGACCTATTGAAACTTCTTGTGCTGTTGTTTTTAATTCATAAGTTCTATCTCTTGCAGATTTTTCATCATATACTGTTGCAACAAATAGTGTTAGCATGGTAAAGAGGATACCACCTATCATTATCTGTTCTATCATTGCTTTTTTCATAAGAGACTCCTTGGAGCTATTTAAAGGTAGATTTCTAAGCTTTTAACTATTTCAGTTATAAATACAGCAAAAATTATAGCTGGTGCCATTGGAGCTGTACGCCTTTTTTTTATGTTTTGAAAATATATCAATAAAATAAATTGAAATATACCACAAAATAGTAAAAATAATGGGAAATAAAGAGGTTGCAAATATATTGCTACAACCATAAAGTACTTTATATCTCCACCACCTAAAATCATCTTTGGGACTATCAATACTATTATAACAAAAAAAAGTAAAATTAATAATAATACAAGAAAAGAATAGATATGTAGCTTATTTTCTAAGTAACCAAAAATTAACAAAAAAAAAGTTAATGTAAGCAAAAGAGTATTTGGAATAAGTCGTTTTTTACAATCAATATATGAAATGAAAAGTGAAAAAATATAAAATGATATAGAAAAGATCATTTATTGATTTATTTCATTCTTTATTTTTGTTATTGTATTGTTTGATTGATTTTTTAACTCATCTTTTTTACTACTTGACCATTGTTCAATACCAATTATGGCAACAACAGCAACAATAGTAAGTAACAAAGTAACAAGGATTTTATCCATGGCACCTTTTTGTGATTTAAGTTTTATATAAAGTTTCATATTCACTATTAGTATAAGTAGATAAAATATTTTTATCTACTTATTTTCTAAAATATTAGCTATTATTTGCGTTGTTTTTAGCACTGTTTATAACATTATTTGCTGAGTTTTGTAAAGCATTTTTTTGAGATCCAACCCACGATTGTAGACCAACAACTAGACCAACACCAATAACAACTAATAACAATGTAACAAGGATTTTATCCATAGCACCTTTTTCTGACTTTAATCTTCTTTTTAAGAAATCTAACATTTTTAACTCCTAAATTAAACTATTTATTCATTATAGCTTAGATATACTTTAATTTTTTATAAAAATTATATTATTTTTATATAATTTATAAAACTTATAACCAAAATCGCTTATTTCTACATTATTAAACTTAAGATTATTTGTATCTTTATCTACAATTATTACATCAATTTTATTATACTTTAAAAACTTAAAAAAATCTTGGTTATTTAGTTTATCTGAATTAGTTATTAAATTAAAATAAGTATTTTTAAGTTTTTTATCTTTGTAATCAACCCATCCTAAAGAACAACTAGGAAGATATTTTGCTGTTGGATTTTTGTATATACTAATATATAAAGATATATTCATTGTAGTAAATAGAATCCTTTTATTTTTAAACTCTTCTTTAGCAATAAAGTTTAAATCTTTTACATCATTACTAAACTTTCTATATGAGAAAATTTTATCAGTAAATGTAAAAATTAAAATTGAAGAGATTAGAATTATTAAAATTGTTTTATAATATTTTTTGGGAATATTTCCAAGATATGATCTGTTTTTTATAAAGTTTACAATTAAATCTATAGTATAACTTAAACTATTTTCATAGATAAGTTTGCAAAACCTATGAGTCAAAATAGCTGCATAGGCTAAGATTAAGGGATATAAAAGTGCGTAAAATCTAGCTTGCAATAAAATCAATGGGGCGAAAAAAATCAGAAGTTCTAATAATCTATCTTTAGGTTTAAATACAATATAAAAAAGATAAGATAGCATTAGAAAAAACACTAATAAAATTGTAGTTCCAAAATAGTTTTTTATTGATAGAGGGAAAAAAGTTGGATTACTTTCACCTACAGATTGACCTTGCAATAGAGTATCATTGTTTAATACGTTCATTGTGGTATCAATAAAACCATTAAAATCATAAGAGAGATGAAAAATAAAACCAATAATACAAAGAATAATCAAAAGTATTAAGTCTTTATATTTCTTTAAAAATAGTTTTAATATTCCTAAATATCCAAAATAGAACCAAAATACATAATAAAATGGCATATAGATTAAAGAAACTAAAACTATAAGGTATCTTTTTTGAATTAACATAAAATATAATAAAAATAAACCACTTAATAAATCAGGTCTGAGATAAAAATATCGATAGTTTAAAATAGGTAGCATTAACGATAAAAATATTGTTAAATAAATATCAAATTTAGAATATTTTTTAAATACAATATAAAACCAGCTTGATAAGGCTGCATAAACAAAACCATTTATTAAGATATGCACTTTATCATTTGATGATATGGTTGATAAAAGATTTAAAAGATTATGCCACATAAACCAAGGATCATAATCTTTATATAAAGAGTGAATAAAAAGTTCTCCCCAACTACCCATCTCATCTTTGTAAAATGCCATAGCAAGATGTCTCCATCCATCATCAAACATGGTATAATTCATCAAGTTTGATACTACTTGACCAAAAATAAAAAATAATGGGAATATTAAAATATTAAAATATTTATTATTTAGAAGTTGATTCATGGTACTCTTTTTCTGTATTTATATCCCAAAGGTTCTGTTTTGAACTATTTGTTTCTAAAGCTTTTACTGCTTCAAAACTTGTCATCATAGAATGATCCATATTATTGTATCTATGTTGACCATTTCTTCCTATACAAAATAGATTTTCTATAGTATTTAAATACTTTTTGATTTCATCAAATCTATCATATGAACCAAAATAAGAAGGATAGGCTTTTTTTACTTTCAATTGAATAGAATCAATTACAGACTCTTTTTTTATTAAATCTAATTTTTCTAATTCTGAAATTGCAAAGTTGATAAACTCTTCTTCTTTCATATTCCAAAGTTCATCATTTTCATTACAAAAGTATTCCAATCCTATCCAAGTTGTATTTTTATCTTTTACTAAAAAAGGAGACCAATTATTAAATATTTGAAGTCTTCCTATTTTTACATCAGATTCTTGAATATAAATCCAATTGTCTTTTAAAGTATCTAATTTAGAGTTTTTAAGTAATAGACCTACTGTTATAAAGTCTCTATATTCTAAATTATTTGCTAAGTTTTTTATATCTGACGGAGCTTTTTTAATTGTGTTTATTAAATCTTTGATTGGCATAGATGAGAAGATAAAATCAGCTTCATAAGAGTTGTTTTGGGTTTTAATTTTTATTGTATGGTTTTTTTTGATTTTTAATGTATCAACTTTTTCATTAAATATTATCTTTCCACCTAGAGTTTCGATCTTTTTTGAAACATTTTCCCAAAGTTGACCAGGACCATATTTGGGGTATTTAAACTCTTCTATTAAAGAAGTTTCTATATTTTTAGAGTTTAAACTACCAAAAGATTTTTTTAACATGTGTAGTAATACAGAACTAATAGATAAGCCTTTTATCCTTTGATGTCCAAATAGTGCATCTATCTTATTACAAGGAACACCCCAAACTTTTTCAGTATAATCTCTAAAAAAAGTAGCATAAAGTTCATACCCAAATCTATTGATAAAAAAATCTTCTAAAGTTTTTTCATCTCTTTTAAAAATAGCTGCTTTTAGATATGAAAAACCAATTTTAATAAATCTAGTTAAGCCTAAATTTTTAATGGTTGTTTTATTTAAAGTTACAGGATAATCATAAAAATCTCTTTCATAAAGGATTCTTGATTTTCTATTTCTTATCAAAAAATTCTCATCTAAAACTTCATCCCACCAAGAATTGACTTTTTTGATTTTACTAAAAAATCTATGTCCTCCAATATCAATGCGATTTCCATTATGATTAAAGGTTTTTGAAATACCACCTATATATTCAGAGTCTTCTAAAATTGTTATATTATAATTTTTTGTTTTCAGCAATTCATAGGCAGCAGTTAAGCCAGCAGGGCCAGCACCGATAATAATCACATTTTTCTTCATTTTTTAATTGTCTCTCTTAAATATTATATAATCATCAATTATTTTATAAAATTTATAACCATTATGCTTCATTTCTTTATTAGAAACGGTTAAATTAGTTTTAAATTTAGTATCAATAATAAAATAATCTATCTCATTTAGTTTTAAAAAACCAATAAGTTCTTTTTGTGAAACTTTTTGATAACTACTTAATATTTTGAAATAGATTTTTTTGTTTGGTGTATTATAGTCAACCCAACCTAAAGAAAAGTTAGGAAGGTATTGTGCTGTTGGATTAAATAAGAATGAGACATCCATTAGAGTATACATTTTGTTTATAAAAATTCGTTTATTGTGGAATTCTTTTTCAGCAATAAATTTATGTGAAAGGATATATTGATATTGATTAGTATATTTATTTTTATATGAAATAAATATATAAATAAAAATGCCTAATAAAAATATAAATAATAAAATTGGGAAATGTTTTTTCTTTATAAGACTAAAATATGTTTTCTCATCAATAAAAGTTTTTATATGATTAATTGGTTTTTTTATTCCATATGAATCTACATAATTTTTGATTTTTATACTTATTATAATTGAAGCAGTGATAAAAAGAGGTTGAAGCAAATCAAAAAATCTATTTTGAATGAGCATTAAAGGTAGAAAGAGAATAAAATATTTAAGCAGTTTGTTTTTAATTTTTAACTTATATAAGCAGAATACTGAACTTGAAAATAGTATAAAGAGTAAAGAAGCACTGCCAATATAATTTTTTAATTCTAAGGGTATAAAAACAGGTAAACTTTCATTTACCGTAAATTTTGAAGTTAATTGATCATTACTAAATACAAGCTTTAAAATATATATATACTGTTCATAATCATAAAGAAAATATATTAAAAATCCAATAAATATAGATATGGAAATATAAAAGAAACTTTTATAATCTTTTAAAACTATTTTAATTAAGGCAAGGTATCCTAAAAAGAACCAAAAGAGATAGTATAATGGAGCTAAGAGTATTGTTATAGTATAAGTGATTATATTTTTTTTTATAATTAGATATAACATAAGTAATCCAATTACAATATCGGGTCTTAGTTGAAAATATCTTTCATTTAGAATTGGTGTAAAAATTGAGATTAATATAATAAAATAGATATTGATTTTTGCAAATTGTTTAAGAGTTAAAAAATACCAAGAAGATAGTGAAAAATATACAATAAGGTTTACAACAATATGTACATTATCTTTATTAAATAAAATTATAATAATTTTTAAAAATTGATGCCAAATAAACCAAGGGTCATAATTCTTGTAAAGAGAATGAATTAAAATTTTATCCCATGAGCCAATTTCATTTTTATTTAATGCCATAGCTAAATGGCGCCAACCATCACTATGCATAGTATAGCCAAATGATATGATTATTAAAAAAGATAATATAAAAAAGATAATGTAAGGTAAAAAGTTACTTGAAATAATTTTTTTAATAAGTGCTCCATTTAATAATCTTTAAATAGATAATTTTATAATAAGTATTATTTTAATACAATTAATTTGTAATTTAAAAGGCTATATAATTGAAAATTATTAAATATTTTTTCGTAGGTGGGACTGCAGCAGTTGTTGATGTAGGTTTATTTTTTATTTTTGCAAAATTTTTATCATATAATTATTTAGTAGTAGGATTTTTTACTTTTATTATTGCAACTTTTGTGAATTATTATTTGAGTATAAAGTTTGTATTTGAAAGTGGTAAAAAGTTTAAAAAACATCATGAGATTTTTCTAATATACATTGTGAGTGCTACAAGTCTAGTTTTAAATCTATTCCTATTATACTGTTTTCATGATTTATTGAAAATAGATGTAGGTGTATCAAAAATCATAGTAACAGGTTTACTTTTTTTTTATAATTATTCTGTTAGAAAATTTCTAATTTTTCAAAGATAAATCTTCAACTTCTCAACACAAAGTCCCATTGCAGTACTTTCATATCCTATAACACTTTTTATATAAGGCTTACAAAACCCCTCAACCATAATTGCTCCTGCTTTTCCAAAACATTCACCTGATTTTATATAGTTTTCCATATGCGTTTTATCAAACTCTTCAAATTTATATGTTGTGATTGAGATATCGATAACTTTTTTTTCTTTGCTATGGTATATCATACAAGTTATAACAGAGGTTTTGTTTCCACTTTGAAGCTCTAGCATTTTTCTTGCATCTTCTTCATCTTTTGCTTTTCTTAGAAGTTGATTATTTGCTGTTACCACTGAATCAGCTACTAGTAGGGGCATATCATCACATCCATATTTTTTAATTAGTTCATTATATTTGCCTATAGTTGCTTCATATACAAATGATTTTGGATTTTTAGTTTTGATTTTATCTTCATCAAAATCTCCTCCATTTTGTATAAATTCTATATTGTTATCATTTAATATTTTTGCGCGTGTGGAAGAGTTTGAACCAAGTCTTAGCAAAGTTGTCCTTATTTAAATTTCTTTTATTTTAGCAAAAGAGAGAAAAAAGCGAATTAAATTATGTATAATTGCATCATGATTTTACAAAAAATATCCGGAATATTAATCTTTTTATCATTTATTATAACTATATATAGCTATTTCTTTCCTAGCTTTTTATCTATTTTCTCAGGGATCTTAGCTTGGTTAGCACTTGGATTATTGTTTAAGAAGTGCTCAAATATTAAGTTGCTTATAGTTTTATTTATATTTTCATTAGCTTGTTTTATATTTAGTTCTATCCAAGGGTTTGATGTAGATTATAAAAGGGCAATCTCAGTAAATCAATATCTACTTACTCTTTTGATTGGTGTAGGTTTTTTAAGACTTATTACAACACCAAAAGTAGAAAAACTAAAGGTGTTGCCTAAGGGTAAAAAATCGTTTTTAAACACATATTTTGGGATACACCTTTTTGGTTCAGTTATAAATCTATCAGCTTTGATTTTAGTTGCAGATAAAATGTATAAGTTTTCTAGATTAACAAAAGAGCAAATAATTGTACTAACAAGAGCTTTCTCTTCAGATGCATATTGGTCACCTTTTTTTGTTGCCTTTGCAGCAGCTTCAACTTATGCCCCAAATCTATCAACTATTACAATAGTTTTCACGGGACTTTTTTTAGCTTTTTGTACTTTTGCTTTTACTTATTTAGATTTAAACAGTTCCAAATATGATATTGACAAGTTTGAAGGTTACCCTATACATTTTCAAACTTTATATTTGCCTTTTATTTTGGCTTTGATGGTATTGCTTACAAATCACTATTATCCTCAACTAAAGGTAATTTTACTAATCTCTTTTTTCTCTATAATTTTGACATCTCTTATTTTACCTTTAAAAGTGGGTATGAAAAAAGCTATAAGTGAGGTGAACTTTCATATAAGTGATGAGTTACCTAAAATGAAAAATGAGATAGCACTATTTCTAGTTGCAGGTATGTTTGGAGTTAGTATCAGTTCAATTTTGATTGGATATGATATCTCCTTTCCCTTTGATAAATTTGATGGTTTAAGTGCCTCAATTTTACTTTTTGTTTTTATCTTTTTATCTTTTATTGGTATCCACCCTATAATCTCTATTGCTATTATTGGTAATTGGGTTAGTGAATTAAATCATACCTTATTAGCTGTAAGTTTTTTAATGTCTTGGGCAATAGCAGTCTCAACCTCACCTTTTAGTGGGCTAAACCTAACCATGCAAGCAAGGTATAATTTAAATGCTATTGAGATTTTTAAAATAAATATACCATATACCTTAAAGATGTATATAGTTTGTGTTATAATCCTTTTTTTATTATCAAACTATTTAGGAATTTAATTGAATATTTTTTTGGTCATTTTAGGAAAGATTTTTCCTTTGTATTTAAACATAATTATTGGTTATCTTGTAACAAGATATTTAAAAGTAAAAAGAGAGCATGTTGCAACACTACTTATTTATATTTTAGGTCCAGTTGTTATTTTCTTTGCTGTATTATCTATTGAGATAAATTTACAACTTGTATTTTTACCCATATTTATTTTTGTTTTTGGAAGTGCCATTGCTTTTTTTATACTTTATAGATATAAAAATGAATGGAAAGATGCTAGTGTAAATACTTTGGCATTTACCTGTGGTACAGGAAATACTGGTTTTTTTGGAATACCACTTGCTATGATTTTACTTGAACCAAATAGTGCAAATATTTTTATTTTTGGAACTTTGGCTTCTTTGTTATATGAAAATACAACAGGTTTTTTTGTAACAGCCAAGGGAAGTTTTACGGCAAGACAATCAATAATAAAAGTGATTAAACTACCTTTACTTTATGCTTTTATTGCTGGCCTTTGTTTTAATTTAGTTGGATTTAGAACACCAGATTTTATAATACCTTATTTTGAAAATTTAAAATGGGCATATGGAATATTGGGTATGATGATGCTTGGAATGGGGATGAAAGGTTTTAATATCCATGAAGATTTTGATAAAAAATATATCAAAATCTCATACTTTTTTAAATTTTTCTTTTGGCCAGCTGCAGTACTTGCTATTATTTTTGTGGATAAAAACTTTATAAACTTTTTAGATGAAGAGATATATAAGGTTATGTTTTTATTCTCTATTGTACCCCTTGCAGGTAATACTGTAACTTTGGCAGTTTTACTTAAAGCAAAACCTGAAAAAGCTTCCTTTACTGTACTTCTTTCAACTTTGATTTCTATTGTTTATATACCAGTAGTATTAGCTTTATATGGAGGGTTTTAGTAGATAACCCTTTGTATCTTCCAAAAACTATCTTGGTAATATCCATTATCCATATGGGAGATTGTTACTCCATATTTAGTTGATGCATGTAAAAATTTACCAGCTTCTAGATATATCCCTACATGTCTAGTGTTAAAACCTGTTTTAAAAAATATTAAATCCCCAAGTTCTAATTGTTCCATTGGAATATTTTTACCAAATGAGGATTGATATTTTGTAGTTCTAGGGATTTTAATATGTAATTTATCCCTAAAAGTTCTTTGTACAAAAGCTGAACAGTCTATGCCCTTTTTGCTATTTCCCCCATATTTATATTTTACACCTTTCCACTCCTTGTATTGGTTGTACAAGGCATCATATAGTTTACTATAGTTTAAATTTTTGGTGATTTGATAATCATAGTTTGATTTAAGTGGAAAAGATTTGTTGTAGTTAAAACTATCACTTCTATAATAATTTTTTGTACTACAAGCTTGAAAAGTTAAAAGAATAAAAAATATAGTAAAAAGAGTTTTTTTTAGATTCATATTGATACCTAGATTTTTTTTATATTTTAATTGAATCTCACTTAAATTTTTTAATATATTAATTATAATCAAACACATAACTAAAAATGATTGAAGAGTTAACAAAAAAGCTAGACAAGGTCAATTTTCAATTTTTGATAGGGATAAAAATATCCCTCGTATAAAAACAGTAGGTTTGTTTCCATTGTTGAGTATTATTTGAGTGATTAAGAGGATTATAATCCTCTTAATGTAACTCCTAAAAAAATTGCAAGCAATCCAAGTAGAATATTTATGGGTATTAAATAGTTTGAGATAGGAAGTAGTTTTTCTTTTGTAAGAGCAAAATCTCCTTCATCAAAAGCTTTTGCTGCTTGTTTTCTTTTTATAAAGATTACTATAAAAACAACTGTCATTATAGTCCAGATTATCTCTTTTGCTATAGCATAACTATATAAAGGTGTACCTTTTAAACCTAAAGCAATTATCATTATAATTGCAGTTGCTAAAAGTATTAAAATTGAAGGGATAACCATATTAAAAAATCTTCTTAAACTCTCTAATGTTCTTCCTAGTTTAATCTTTGGGTCATCTATATCTTGCATAGAGTAGTGAACTGCAAATCTTATTGCAATCATCCCACCTACCCAAATAACAGCAGATAAAACATGCAAAAAGATAATTAGAGCTGAAAAATTACTAAATAAAGATTCCATCTATATATTTTCCTTTGCAAAGTTAAGTGCTGCTTCTTTTGCTTCTTTTATTTTTGAGATATCTTTTCCACCAGCTTGGGCGAAGTCAGATCTTCCACCTCCACCTCCACCAACGATTGGAGCAATAGCTTTTATCCAGTCACCAGCTTTTATTTTTGTATTTTTACTTCCAGCAACAAGCATAACTTTTTCACCTTTTGCTTGGATTAATAAAATAGCAACTTTCTCATTTCCATTTTTATAATCATCAACAAGTTTTTTGATATCACTATTCTCAACTATATCAACAACAATTTTTGTATCACCTATAAGTTCTTCAGCTATTGGTGTAGAGATAGAATTTTGTGCAAGTTCTAACTCTTTTTTAAGATCTTTAATTTGATCTTTTAGTTTTTTGATACCAAGAACAATATCATTGTTTTTAAGCTCATTTTGAACTTGATTCATTGTTGAGATTATCCCTTTTGTGTATTTAATTGCTGCAAGTCCACAAACGGCTTCTATTCTTCTAACTCCTGCACTAACACCTGATTCTTTTGTAATATAAAAACTTCCAATATCATCTGTATTTTTTACATGGGTTCCACCACAAAACTCCACAGACACATCTCCAAAAGTAACTACTCTAACCATATCTCCATATTTTTCACCAAACATTGCAATTGCACCTTTTTGTTTGGCTTCTTCAATTGGTAACTCCTCAACATTTCCAGGAAGTCCTCTTACAATCATAGTATTAACTAAGTCTTCAACCTCTTCGATTTGTTCAGCAGTCATGGCTTTAGGATAAGTAAAATCAAATCTAAGTCTTGAAGAATCATTTAAAGAACCAGCTTGAGATACTGTATCTCCCAATACCATTTTAAGAGCACTTTGTAATAGGTGTGTTGCACTATGATGTTTTGCCACTTCATATCTATTTACAACAACAGCTCTTAAGGTTTCACCTACAACTAGGTCTGAGCTTTCAACTTTTACTTTAGATAGATTGATTCCATGAAATTTAGAAGTTTCTTCAACTATTGCAATATGACCATCATCTTCTAATGCCCCAATATCTCCTGCTTGTCCACCACTTGTAGCATAAAATGGAGTTTGATCAAGCATAACCCAACCACTAAGACCTTTTGAAAGTTTTGGAATCTCATTAAATTTTTCATCTAAGATTGTTACTATTTTACTTTTGTAAGCAGTATTTTCATATCCAACAAATTTATTTACTCCATATTTTTCAAGTAAGGTTTTAAAATCTCCCTCAGTAGCAACATCTCCACTACCTTTCCAAGCAGCTTTTGCTTTTGCTTTTTGGGCATCCATTAGTTCATCAAATTTAGCAATATCTACTTTTAAATTCTTATCCCTTAACATATCTTCTGTTAAATCTAAAGGAAATCCATAAGTATCATAAAGTTTAAAGGCAACTTCTCCTGAAAAAATCTCTTTTGTATTTTTTAATTCATCGTTAAATATACTCATACCCGAATCAATAGTTTTTAGAAATCTCTCCTCTTCTAAGGTTAATTGCTCTTTTACATACTCTTTTTGCTCAATTAGCTCTTTATAGTGTCCACCCATTATTTCACATAAAGTATCATATAGATTTGCCAAGAAAGGTTTTCTAAATCCTAAAAGATATCCATGTCTTACAGCTCTTCTCATGATTCTTCTATTTACATAAGGTCTTCCTTCATTCCCAAATAAAATCCCTTGAGATAACATAAATGAATTTGCTCTTAAGTGGTCTGAGATTACTCTATATGAAGCAATTGTTTCTTTTGTTGCTTTTTTATTAGATAATTTTTCAAGTTTTTTAATAATTGGTTGGAAATTTGATGAATCAAAGTTATTAAATACACCCTCTTTTATTGCAATAACTCTTTCAAGACCCATTCCTGTATCTATTGATGGTTTTGGAAGAGGTGTTCTTTTCCCATCAGAACTTTGTTCATATTGCATAAAAACAAGGTTCCAAATCTCTAAAAATCTATCTCCATCTCCACCTAAATAATCTTCATCTGAGTTAAAGTGCTCTTCCCCTTGGTCATAAAAAATCTCACTACATGGTCCACAAGGTCCTGTATCTCCCATTGACCAAAAGTTGTCTTTATCCCCAAATCTTTTGATTCTATCTTCACTTATATGCTCTTTCCATAGATTATAAGCTTCATCATCACTATCATGAATAGTAACCCAAAGTTTTTCTATAGGTAGTTCTAAATTAACAGTGATAAACTCCCAAGCATAAGCTATGGCATCTTTTTTAAAGTAATCTCCAAAAGAGAAATTACCTAACATTTCAAATAAAGTGTGATGTCTTGCTGTATAACCTACATTTTCAAGGTCATTGTGCTTACCACCAGCTCTTACACATAATTGACAAGAGGTAGCTGTAGGATTACTAGGTCTAGGAACTGCCCCTGTAAATATATCTTTAAATTGAACCATCCCAGCGTTTGTAAACATAAGCGTAGGATCATCGGGAACTAATGGCATTGATGAAATTACTTCATGCCCTTTACTTTTAAAAAACTCTAAATATTCTTTTCTAATATCCATAAAAATTATCCATATATAAATTTAATTAAATATTTTAACAAAATATATATTTATCAAAGATTAGTGAAGTTTATTTAAGGTTAAATTAGTATAATTTTTACAATATAACATTATATATAAAAAGGATGAAAAAATGGGTAAATATACAGATTTAACTCCAGAAAATTTTGATGAAATTACGAAAACTGGTGTCTCATTAGTGGATTTCTGGGCTCCTTGGTGTGGACCTTGTAGAATGATCGCTCCTGTTATTGAAGAGTTAGCAGAAGAGTTTGAAGGGAAAGCAAACATTTGTAAAGTAAATACAGATGAGCAACAAGACCTAGCAGTAAAATATGGAATTAGATCTATTCCAACAATTATTTTCATGAAAGATGGTGAAATTGTTGATCAAATGGTAGGTGCTTCTTCTAAACAAGCATTTACAGATAAAATTAACTCATTATTATAATTTTAAAAAAAGTGGAGTTCTCTCTACTTTTTTCTAAACAAATCTTAAAAATAAATAAATATTCTAATACAAATTAAAACAAAAGCAAAATTTTATTGATACTATTGTTAAATACGATAAAAATAATCAAAGGAAAAAAATTTTCCTATGTAGATTTTTAGTTAACCTTAAACTTAACAAAAATTTAGTAAAATTATGCCCTTATACTAAATTAGAGCATAAATGATTATTTTTTTATTTGGTATAACATATAAAGGGGAATGAGATGTTAGATTTAGCTATTATAGGTGGTGGACCTGCGGGTTTAACAGCAGGACTATACGCAACAAGAGGTGGTCTTAACAATGTAACTATGTTTGAAATGGGTATGCCAGGAGGACAGATTACAGGGAGTTCTGAAATAGAAAATTATCCTGGTCAAGGTGAAGTTATGACTGGTATGGAGCTTATGGATAATTGGCCAGCTCAAGCTATGAAGTTTGGTTTAAAACATGAGATGAATCAAGTTACAAAAGTAACTAAAAATGGTGATATCTTTACAGTTGAAACAGCTGATGGAAAAACTCAAGAATCAAAATCAGTATTATTGGCAACTGGATCAGTACCAAAGCGAGCAGGTTTCAAAGGGGAAGATAAATTCTTTGGAAGAGGAATTTCTACTTGTGCAACTTGTGATGGATTTTTCTATAAAGGGAAAGAAGTAGCTCTTGTTGGTGGTGGAGACTCTGCTTTAGAAGAAGCTGTTTATCTTTCAAAAATTTGTTCAAAAGTTTATTTAGTGCATAGAAGAGACACTTATAGAGCCGCACCAAGTACAATAGAACATATGAAAGCTTGTGAAAATATTGAAGAGGTTACAAATGTAACTGTAGAAGAGGTAATTGGGGATAATTCAGGAGTAACTGGACTAATAGTTAAATCAAAAGAATCAGGTGAAACAAGACAACTTGATGTACCTGGTGTTTTTGTATTTGTTGGAAGAGATGTATTAAATGATCCATTAAAACAAGAAGATGGAACTTTTCTTTGTGATGTAAATGAACAAGGGGAAGTTATTGTTGATTTGAAAATGAAAACATCAGTACCTGGACTATATGCTGCAGGTGATGTTAGAATAGAAGCAGCAAAACAAGTAGTGTGTGCAGCGGGTGATGGTGCAACAGCTGCTGTTGATATTATTGAGTATGTTGGATAAAAGTATATTTTTTTAAAAGGCTTTACTTTTAAAGCCTTTTAGGATTTTACAAACAAAGCAGAATTTATTTCTGCCTTGAAATTAGTTATTAAATTAATTAGTTCCTCTAAAGAGGAGTTTTTTTAAAGGATGAATTGAATGTTAAATGTAGGTATAGTAGGTAGTACGGGAAGAGTTGGCTCTTTGTTAATTGATGATTTAGAAAATGACGAAGGTGCAAAATTATCGGCTTGTCATGTTGTTAATAAATTAAAAAAGAGTGTTCCTGATGGTACTATTGTAACAAATGATATGAAAACATTGTTAGAGTCTTCTGATGTTATTATAGATTTTTCAGTTCCAGTTGCAACTGAAGCTTTACTTACTCAAATAGTTGAACATGGTGGTGATAAACCATTAGTTATCGCTACAACTGGATTTAACAAACATCAACAAAATTTACTAATAGAAGCTAGTAAGAAAGTACCTGTACTTTATGCTACAAATATGAGTTTAGGGGTTGCAGTATTAAATAAACTTGTAAGCCTTGCTTCTAAAGCTTTAAGAGATTTTGATTGTGAAATAGTTGAGCAACACCATAGATATAAAGTTGATGCCCCTTCTGGAACAGCTTTAACTTTAGCTGAACATGCTGCAAGTGCTAGAGACTTAGACTTAGATAGTGTTAGAATTTCTGGTAGAGATGGAGTTATTGGTGCTCGAACAAAAGATGAAATAGGTGTTATGAGTCTTAGAGGTGGTGATATAGTTGGACGACATACTGTTGGACTATATAATGATGGTGAGTTTATTGAATTACACCATACTGCAACTTCAAGAAACACTTTTTCAAAAGGTGCAATTAAAGCAGCTAAATGGTTAGTTAATCAAGAAGCTGGTCTATACTCTATAAATGACTGTTTAGGTCTATAAGGAAAATATATGTGTGCAATAGTAGGTATTTACGGAAATGATAATGCATCAAGATTGGCTTCACTAGCTCTTTTTTCTATGCAACATAGGGGACAAGAGGCTACTGGTATATCTTCATCATGTAATGGTAAAATCCATACAATTAAAAACAGAGGTTTAGTATCTGAAGTTTTTGATGAAGAGGCATTAAAATATTTAAAAGGTAATATGGCAATTGGTCATAATAGATACTCAACAGCAGGGAGTGATTCAATCTTAGATGCGCAGCCTGTATTTGCTAAATATAAGCTGGGTGAAATATCTATAGTACATAATGGTAACCTTATAAATAAAGATGAGGTTAGAAATGAACTTATTGATAATGGTGCAATATTTCAAACAGGAATGGATACAGAAAACCTTATTCACCTGATAGCTAAAAACTCAAAAAATAGATTAAGAGAAAGAATAGTTGAAGCTTTAAATAAAACTATTGGAGCTTATTGTTTTATTATTCAATCAAGAAATAAACAATTTGTTATTAGAGATAGATATGGGATTAGACCATTGTCTTTAGGTAGAATCAAGTCTGGTGGATATATTGTTGCAAGTGAAACTTGCGCTTTTGATTTGGTTGATGCTGAATATGTAAGAGATATTAGACCAGGGGAGATGTTGATATTTTCAGACAAAACAGAAGAGCCTGAATCTATACAACTATTTGAACCAGAGTTTAGACCTTGTGCTTTTGAATATGTATATTTTGCAAGACCTGATTCGGTTATTGATGGGAAAAATGTATATAGAACAAGACAAGATATGGGTAAAACTTTAGCTAGAAATGATTTAAATAATGGAATAACTGTTGATATGGTCGTTCCAGTTCCAGATTCGGGTGTTCCAGCAGCTCTTGGATATTCTTCTGAAAGTAATGTTCCTTTTGAATATGGGATTATTAGAAATCATTATGTTGGAAGAACTTTTATTGAACCAACACAAGAGATGAGAAATATGAAAGTTAAGATGAAACTTTCACCAATGAAATCTTTAATAGAAGGTAAATCCCTACTAGTGATTGATGACTCGGTTGTTAGGGGAACAACTTCAAAAAGAATTGTAAAAATGCTTAAAGAAGCTGGAGCAAAAGAGGTACACTTTAGAGTGGCTAGTCCAGAGATTAAATATCCATGTTATTATGGAATTGATACGCCATCAAAAGATGAACTCATTTCTCATAGAATGACAAAAGAAGAGATAAGAGAATATATTGAAGCTGATACTTTAGAATATTTAAGTATCCAAGATTTAGTAGAATCTATTGGAAATGATAGAAATTATGCATTAGAGAGTTTTAACGGTGACTATTTCGTTAAACAATAAAAAGCTATTTAAAACCAAAAATAAAGAAGTACTAACCATTGGTAGATACTTTAGAAAAAAATTTGGTGAAACTATTTATAAGGTACCAATTAGTATTTCAGGTTTTACTTGTCCAAATATTGATGGAACAGTTGCTAGAGGAGGGTGTTCATTTTGTGAAAATGATTCCTTCTCTCCAAATCTACAAAATAAAAAACAAAGATTTAAACTAAATCCTAAAGTAAAGGAAAACCCCCTTTTAGAAAATCAACTAAAACAGTTAGAACTGCAGTTTAATGCAACTTCAAATGTTTTAAAAAATAAATTTGCTACAAAAAAATATATGGTATATTTTCAATCTTTTACAAATACTTATGCCCCAATAGATACTTTAAAAGCATTATATACAAAAGCCTTATCTTTTGATAATGTAATTGGTATTTCTATTGGTACAAGAACTGATTGCATGACTGATGAGATATTAGATTTTTTGGAAGAATTAGCAAAAGATAAAGAGGTTTGGGTTGAATATGGGGTTCAATCTTTTTATGATGATACTTTAAATAGGATAAATAGAGGTGATGATAGCTTTACAATGAGAAAGTGGATTAGAAAAACAAAACAAAGAGGTTTAAATGTTTGTGCCCACTTGATTTATGGTTTACCAGATGAAACCCAAGAGATGATGCTAAATACTCTTGATGAGACTATAAAACTAAATGTAGACTCAATAAAGTTTCATCCCCTTTATGTTGTAAAAAATACACTTTTAACAAATGAGTATAATAGTGGTAAATTTACTCCTATTACAGAAGAGTTATATATAGATATGGTAGTGAAATCGATAAAAAGACTACCTACAAATATTTCAGTTCAAAGGGTTACTGCTGGTATAGAAGATGAAACTTTATTGGCTCCACTTTGGTGTAAAAATAAGCACAATCAGATTGAAAAAATTAGAAAAGCTTTACTTAAAGAGAATTTGAAGTACTGATTAGTTGGATATGTTAGTAAGTTAGAATATAACTTACTAACTAAAAAATATAAATTTATGAAATCTTTAAAAGATAATCAACTACATTTTCAATAAATGCATCATGTTTTCTATCTTTTCTATAGGCAATATAAAGCTTTCTAATCATTTTTTGAGTTCCAATTCTTGATTCATATAAAGCTCCCGCTTTTAGAAGTGATTCAATAGCATTTCTTGATACAATTGAAACAGTTGGAGTTTTATTTTTATCAGAGTGTAAAACTGTTTGAACTATAGTTGTTGCACTTGTAACTTCACTTGTTACATCAAAAGTATCACAATCTGGATAGTTAGCTTTATCTAAAGATTCTTTAAATATATGTCTTGTGTTTGAATCTGGATTTCTACAAACCCATTTATAAGATAATAAATCAGCTGCGCTAGCTTTTTCAGGGAGTTTTTGATTTGAGAAAATCACTATCTCATCATCCATCCATTCTCTATAAATAATATCTTCGTCTGAAATATAGTTTTCAACTAACGCCATGTCAATCTTTTTATCTAATAAATCTTCAATAGCTTTATGGGATACTGAAACATTTATTGAAACTTCGTTATTTATATTCTCTTTTAAATTATTTAAAAACCTTGGTAAAATATAATTTCCAATTATAAATGATGCACCAAATACAAAGGTAACATCTTTGTTCATTATCTTTAATAATTCTTTTTCTGCATTGCCAACACATCTTTCAATTTTTTGGGCAATAGCAAATAACATTTGACCTTCTTTTGTAAGCCTAATACCATTTTTCTTTCTATCAACTACCTGAACATCGAGGTATTCCTCGATAAATTTCATTTGTTGAGTTACTGCTGGTTGTGAGATTCCAAGTTTGGCAGATGCTTTTGAAAATGACTTTTCTCTAACTACAGTTAGAAATGTTTCTAGTTTTGCAAAATCTGTTAACATATGATTATGACCTTTAATTAATTGTAATGTTAATAATAACATTTATTTATAAATAAAAATATTAAGTAGAAGGAATTTTATTAAAATTATGTTATAATTTATATAATACTGATTTGAATAAAAACTATAACTATAGATAAAAATGTTGCATTTATACTAAATATGGAGAAGAAATGAGCGAAAATTTTTTATCATCTTTAAATGAATCTCAACAAGAAGCTGCAAAACATATAGATGGATCTTTACTGATTTTAGCAGGTGCTGGTTCGGGTAAAACAAAAACTATTACAACAAGATTAGCTTATCTAATCTCAATAGGAATTGACCCAAGCTCAATATTAACTCTAACCTTTACAAATAAAGCAGCAACTGAGATGAGAGAAAGGGCATTTTCCCTTATTGATAGCTCTATAGTTAATACTCCACCTCTTCTATGCACTTTTCATAAATTTGGTTTACTATTTTTGAAGTTTAATATGAGTGAACTTGGAAGAAAGAATAACTTTATAATTATAGATAATGATGATAAAAAAAGGATATTAAAATCAATTGATAAAGAGATAACAACCTCTTTATTAGTAAGTGAGATATCAAAATATAAGAACACCTTATTAACACCTGCTGAGGCAAAAGCAGGAGCACAACTAAAACTTTATCAACAAGTTGCTGATGTTTATGAAAAATATGAGGCATACTTATTAAAAAACAATCTTGTAGATTTTGATGACTTGTTACTACTTCCTTATAAGATATTAGAAAAAAATGATCAATTAGCAAAAGAGACTAGTAATAGATATCAATATGTTATGGTTGATGAGTATCAAGATACAAATGAGCTACAATACAAACTTCTTAGAAAACTTTGCTCTACCCATACAAATCTTTGTGTTGTTGGTGATGATGACCAGTCAATTTATGGATGGCGTGGAGCTACTATTAAAAACATATTAAATTTTACAGAACATTTTGAGAATACAAAAGTTGTAAAACTTGAAGAGAATTACCGTTCAACTGATACTATATTAGAACATGCAAACAATTTAATAGAACACAATAGAGATAGACTTGGAAAAAAATTAATAGGAACAAGAACAAAAGGTGAAAGCATAAAAGTTTATGAGTCCCATGATGAAAATGAAGAGACCAGAAAGATATGTGAAGATATAAAAAAACTAATTAATACAGGAGAAAGTGCAAAAGATATTGCTATTTTATTTAGGGTTAATGCCCTTTCAAGATCACTTGAAGAGGGATTTAATAAAGCAGGCTTAAACTATAAACTTGTAGGTGGTATGAAGTTTTATGAAAGAGCTGAGATAAAAGATTTAATTGCATATTTTAGAATTCTAACAAATAGTACAGATAATTTCTCTTTAAAAAGAATAATAAATAAACCTAAAAGAGGTATAGGAAAAACAACAATTGATAAGCTTGATGCTAAATCAATAGAGTTACAAAAACCTATATTCACAATTTTAGAAGAGTTTGATGCCGAAGAGTTATCGGCAATTGTAGGGAAAAAGAACTCAAGAACATTAAAAGTATTTATAGCTTCAATTATGGACTTAAAAGATACCTTAGAAGAATCAAAAATGAGGTTTTTAGATCTATTTGAAGAAACCTTTGATTATAGGGCATCTTTTGATAATGTACCCGATGGTTTTGATAGACAAGCAAATATCGATGAGTTCAATGGATATATTAGGGATTATTTTATACAACATCCCCATTTAGGTTTAGAGGATTTTTTAAATGAGATAGCTTTAGAATCAGAACAAAGTGAGTTAACTGATCAAGCTGTATCTATGATGAGTATACACTCTTCTAAAGGTTTAGAATATAAACATCTATTTATAATAGGTTTGGAAGAGGGTTTTTTCCCAATAATTGGTGATGGAAGTGATATCGAAGAGGAAAGACGTTTAGGATATGTTGCTATTACAAGGGCAATGGATACCTTAACCTTATCTTTTGTACATTCAAGATTTTATAAAGGTAAAAGAGCAAGCTTATTAAAAAGTAGATTTTTATGTGAGAGTGGCTTAATAAAAGGAAGTTTAACTATTGAAAAAAACTCTGCATTTAAAAAGGGTGATTTAGTACAGCATAAAATTTTTGGGATGGGAAGAGTTCAAAAAGCTACAAAAGCTGGCAAAGATTATAAACTTACTATAAATTTTGGTGGTACTAGAAGGGATATCTTATCTTCATTTGTTGAGAAGATTTAATTTTTAATGCAAAAAAAACTTTATAATAAAAAACCCTTAAATAAACTAATTGTAGTAAACAAACCAATCTTTAGGTCTTCTAATTCATATTTAAATGAGATAAAAAGAAAATACAAAAATAAAAAAGCTGGTTTTTCAGGTACTCTTGACCCTTTTGCTTGCGGTTGTTTAATAGTTGCATTTGGACAATACTCAAAACTTTTTAATTATTTAGAAAAAACACCAAAAACTTATAGAGCTGTTATTTGGCTGGGAGTTACATCAAATTCTTTAGATATTGAAAATATTATTGATATAGAAGAAGAGACTTGTGTTGATGAAGATATTTTAAAACAGCAAATAGAAAGTCTTGTTGGAAGTCATGATTACTATCCTCCAAAATATTCAGCAAAAAAAATAGATGGTAAAAGAGCTTATGATTTAGCAAGACAAGGAAAAGATGTTGAGATGAAAAAATCAACAATGAAAGTTTTTAAGAGTAAATTTATCTCATATAAACATCCTTTTATTACCTTTGAAGCAAGTGTAAGTGAGGGGTCTTATATAAGAAGTTTGACACAGATTTTATTAAAAAGATTAGATAAAAAAGGAACACTTTCTTATTTAAATAGATTAAATGAAGGAAAATTCACTTTTGAAAATGAAAGAGATTTAAACCCCTTAGAGTATTTAGATTTAAAGCAAAATATTTATTTAGGTGAAAAAAAATATTTTGAAGATGGTAAAAAATTATCAATTGATTATTTTAAATATAAAGATGAGGGAAAATATCTAATAAAGTTTGATGATTTCTTTAGTATAATTCAAATTGAAAATGGTGAAATAAAATATTTGTTAAATAAGGTTGCATTAAATTGAAAAAAAAATCTTATGCAAAAGTAAATATATTTTTAAAAATTGCTGGAATAAGAGGTAATTACCACGAATTGGTATCTAGGTTTGTGAGAGTTCATTCTTTATATGATTTAATATCTTTTGAAAATAAAGAGTGTAAAGATTTTAGTTTAGAGGGTGAATTTGGCTGTGAACTAAAAAAGAACACAATATATAAAGCTTATGAAAAGTTAAAAGTATTATCACCTAAGGTAGAAGAGTTTTTTAAAGAACATCTTGTTAAAGTTGAAAAAAATATCCCGGAGTTTGCAGGACTTGGGGGTGGTAGCTCAAATTGTGCAACTTTTATGAATATGGTAAATATAGTTTGTAATCTTAATTTATCAAAAGATCAATTAGCAACAATTGGCTCAACCATAGGTGCTGATGTACCATTTTTTATATATGAATATGATAGTGCAAATGTTACAGGTATTGGTGAAATTGTTGAAAAATTTGATGAACCTATTTTGAATATTGAGGTTATTACACCCCCAATTAAGTGTGATACAGGAAAAATATTTTCAACTTTTAGAAATTTTTTTTATAAAGAAATTGATTATAAACAAAAAGAGGAATTATTAAATTTGGATTCTAAAGTTATTTTAAGAAAACTCAGCATAAATGAGGCAAATGATTTATATGAACCTGCACTTTACAACTATGAACAGTTAAATATATATAATAAACAAGACTGGTATTTTAGTGGAAGTGGTAGTTCATTTTTTAGACTAAATGGAGAAGTTAATGGCTAAAAAAGAGATTAAAAAAAATTTAGAGTTTAAGAACAAAAAAGCGTTCCACGATTATGAGATATTAGAAACATTTGATGCTGGAATTGTACTAGAAGGTAGTGAAGTAAAAGCAGCACGAGATGGTAGAGTAAATTTAAAAGATTCCTTTGTTAGAATAATCAAAAATGAGATTTTTGTACTTAATATGCATATAACACATTTAAGTACTGCACATTCGACATTTAGACCAAATGAAAGAAGAGATAGAAAACTTTTATTAAATAGAAAAGAGATTGATAAATTATTTTTAAAAGTTACAAAAGATGGAATAACAATTGTACCACTTAAATTATATTTTAATTCTAAGAATATGTTGAAATTAAAAATAGCAACAGCAAGAGGTAAGAAGTTACACGATAAAAGGGAAGATTTAAAGCAAAAGACCTTAAAAAGGGAGAGTGAGCAAGCTTTAAAAAACTATAAGTAGTTCTTATAAATACTCTATAAAAAGTTAATTACAAATAAGTTACAAAATTAAACTAAACTTAAAAAAAAAATTAAGATATTAAGCTTAAATTTATACCATATTAGCTAATATTTTGTTGATAAGTGACATGAAAAAGTGACTTGTAAAAAAATTTAGTAGGAGGAGATTGATGCAAAACGGTGCACAAATCGAGTATGATTACTCAATTGCAAAAGCGTTTACATTTGCAACAATTCTGTTTGGTATCATTGGTATGACTGTTGGTGTTGTCTTAGCATTCCAACTGGCATATCCTGAGTTAAATAATTTAGCTGGGGAATATGGTACTTTCAGTAGATTAAGACCTTTACACACAAATGGTGTGGCTTTTGGTTTTACTCTTAGTGGTATTTTTGCTACATGGTATTACATTGGGCAAAGAGTTTTAAAGGTTTCTTTAAAAGAGTCTCCATTTTTAATGGGTGTTGCAAAATTACATTTTGCAATATATTTTATTACGATATTATTAGCGGTAGTTACACTATTTATGGGTATTACTACTTCTAAAGAATATGCAGAGTTAGAGTGGCCTTTAGACCTTTTGGTTGTTGTATGGTGGGTATTATATGGTGTTTCTATTTTCGGTCTTATTGGGATTAGAAGAGAGAGAACTTTATATATCTCAATTTGGTATTTTATTGCTGGTTTCTTAGCTGTTGCAATGTTATACTTATTTAATAATATGGAAGTACCTACAGCTTTAGTATCTGGTTATGGTTCATGGATTCACTCTGTTTCTATGTATTCTGGATCAAATGATGCTTTAGTACAATGGTGGTATGGACATAATGCAGTTGGTTTCGTATTTACTGTGCCGATTATTGCAATGATCTATTATTTCTTACCAAAAGAATCAGGTCAAAATGTTTACTCATATAAGTTATCTATTTTAGCTTTCTGGGGATTATTATTTGTTTACCTTTGGGCTGGTGGACACCACTTAGTTTACTCTACAGTTCCTGACTGGATGCAAACTATGGGTTCTGTTATGTCTATTGTGTTAATTTTACCATCATGGGGATCTGCTATTAATATGCTTTTAACTATGAAGGGTGAGTGGCAACAACTACAAACAAATACATTAATCAAGTTCATGATTTTAGCTTCAACATTCTATATGTTATCTACAATCGAAGGACCAATTCAATCTATTAAATCAGTAAATGCAATTGCGCACTTTACAGACTGGATTCCAGGTCACGTACATGATGGTGTACTAGGATGGGTTGTATTTATGGTAATGGCAGCATTATTCCATATGGCACCAAGAATGTATGGTAGAGAGATTTATTCTAAATCATTAATGGATACACAATTCTGGTTACAAACAACTGCAATTGTTTTATATTTTACATCTATGTGGATTGCAGGTATTACTCAAGGTATGATGTGGAGAGCTTATGATGAATATGGTTCATTAGTTTACTCTTTCATTGATACAGTAACAGTATTACATCCATATTATACAATTAGAGCTGTTGGTGGGTTATTATACCTAGTTGGATTCTTTATGTTTGCATACAACATGTACAAAACTGCAACAGCAGGTAGAGTACTTGATAAAGAACCTATAAATGCTACACCAGTAGCTGCGTAAGAAGGAGGGTAGTTATGTTTCATTGGTTTGAACAAAGACCGTTTTTCTTTGCGGTATTAGTATTCGTATTTGTTGCTTTTGCAGGTATTATTGAAGCAATTCCTGATTTTGCAAAACAAGCAAGACCTACTGTAGGTACAAAACCTTACAGTGTATTAGAGTTAGCAGGTAGACAAGTTTATATTAAAGATTCATGTAATGCTTGTCATTCACAATTAGTTAGACCATTTAAATCAGAGACTGATAGATATGGTATGTACTCATTATCTGGTGAGTATGCTTATGATAGACCTTTCTTATGGGGTTCAAAAAGAACTGGTCCAGATTTATTAAGAGTTGGAAACTATAGAACAACAGATTGGCATGAAAATCATATGATGAACCCATCATCAGTTGTTCCAGGTTCAATTATGCCAGCATATCCTCATCATTTCAGTAATATTGCTGATTTAGATACGGCATATGCAGAAGCATATACAGTAAAAACAGTATTCAATACTCCATATGATGTGGATATTAATGGTGATGGAAAAATTGACGTTGAGCTAGGTGATCATGAAACTGCTATTGCAAAAGCTAAAGAAGATGCTAAAGCAATTGCAGCTAATATGAAGAACCAAGCTGTAAAAGATGCCGTTGCAAACGGTCAAGTTCCTGAAATAGTTGCATTAATTGCATATTTAAATTCTTTAAAATAAGAGGTTAAAATGGATCAAGAAACTCTATTGACAATACAAGGTTATGCTAAATTTTTCTTAATCTTGATAGTATTTATACTTTTTTATTCTTATGCTTATTCTATATATAAAAGGGATAAAAAGGGTGAAAGAGATTTTGAAAAGTATTCTAATCTTGTGCATGATGATTCAATAGAAGCTGATCCTCTCGAAAAAAGAAAAGAAGAAAACGACAAAAAAGAGAAGGAGATATAATATGAAGTCTATGATTATAGGTGGAATTATTCTTATCATCGCTTTAATTGCAGGAACTTACATCGTTGCAGGTGATGCATTTAACAGTGATGATTATATTAATAGCTTAACAATGCTTGGAGCTGTAGCAATTATTACTATAACAGTATTTGTTGCACTTAAGTATATAAATCAAATTAAGAATGATACTGCTAGTGGTGATTTAGCAGATGAAAAATGGGATGGTATTGGTGAGTATAAAAATCCAATTCCATCAGGTTGGGGATTAGCATTTATTGGTACTATTATCTGGTTATTTTGGTACTGGACTATTGGTTATCCAACAAATGGTTTCTCACAAATTGGACAATATAATGAAGAAGTAAATGAGTATAATGCAAAATTTGCTTCAAAATGGGAAAACCCTTCAAAAGATACATTAGTTTCAATGGGTCAGTCAGTATTTTTAGTTCAATGTGCACCTTGTCATGGTGTTGATGCTGAAGGTATCAATGGTAAGGCTCAAAACTTAACAGCTAGAATGGCTAAAGATCAAGTTGAATACGTGATTAAAAATGGTTCAAACAACTTAAAAACAGTATATCCAGGTGGAATGCCTCCTATGATGTTAACTGAACAAGCTGATATAGATGCAGTTGCAACTTATGTTGCAGGTGGATTTAAAGGTGAACAACCTGCAGCATTTGGTGTTTGTGCAGGATGTCATGGTACTGATGGTGCAGGTATTGCATATGTTGGGCCAAACATTAAAAATTATGATGATGCTTTAGTTGCTGCTGTATTAGAGAATGGTAAACAAGGTAGCATTGGTACAATGCCAAGTTTCAAAGGTAGACTAAATCCAACACAAGAAAAAGCAGTAGCTGCTTATATTCAAAGTTTAGGAGAGTAAAATGGCTTTAAATTCACAAATGAACGACAACGAGAGAGGTTTATTCTCTCTTAGTGGTATCACAGGAATGTTGATAGCTACTGTTTTACTTCTAACTATTCTAGCAGTATTGGTATTTAATTCTGTGCTTGTTCAACAAAATGAAGCACAAAACTACTATAAAATCAACCAAGATCTAGATGGTTTAAAAGCAAACAGTGCTGATAACCATAAACAGTATATTCTAGTTGGTTCAGGTAAATAAGGGAGAGAGTAAAATGGATAAGATTATAGGACTTTTATTATTGGTTTCTGCAGCACTTTCTGCATATTTAGCCTTTTTTGATTCATCTAGAGTTTTCGTAGGTTAATGGTTACGTTAAATAATTTTAAAGTAGCAGTATATTTACTGCTACTTTTTTTACTTACAAATTTAAATGCAAGCAGTTTTGTACTTAGTGATGATGGATTAATTGATCCAAGAACTATTTCAAAAATAGATGAAATTGGTAGCGAAGTTAAAAGTAAATTGGGTGTAAATATCTATGTTTATGCAAAAGAATCTTTAGGTTTAAAATCAGACATAACTACACAAGATAAAATTAAATATATTAAAAATTACGAATCTGAAATTGTTAATACATTAACTAAACCCTATGTGTTATTAACACTAGCTGTAGATGATACTCATGTAAATTTAATTGTATCTTCAAGATTAAAAGAAGTTGTAGATAAAAATGATATTTTAAACGGTTATGTAGTACCCTTATTAGCTTCAAAAGATAAAAATAGTACCTATGCAAAAATTAGTGCTGCTTTACTTAATGGTTATGCTGCAATTGCAGATGATATCGCTGATTCTAAAGGTGTTGAACTAAAAAGTAGTATAGGAAGCTCAGGAAAAGTTGCTGGAACAATATGGAAAGTTCTAATGTACTCAATGATTTTTGTTGGATTATTATTATATACTTTTGCAGTTTTAAGAAGAAAAAAATAGGAATAATTTGATGAAAAGAAACTACTGGCCACTTTTTTTTATAGGTATATTTTCATTTACCTTCGGAATGATTGTATGGACAATTTATTCTGCTGTTAATACCCCTGTACATGAAGATAAAACTTTTTTAAAGTCATATCATGAATTGGATAAAGATTTTAATGACATTGTAAAATCAAATCAACAATTTTTATCAAAATATGATTTTAAAATATATATTAATAAAAAAAGTTTTGATTTAACATTTAGTGATATGTTTTTAGCTCAAAGGGCTATTGAAGAGAAATCTATACATAAAAATACTTTTTTACATGGTAAAAATAGAGTATTTATAGAAATTAAAGATAAAATAAATAATGAAAATATAAAAAATGCAAATATAGAATTAAATATATCTAGACCTACAAGCGATAAAGATGAGCTAGAATATACTAAAAAAGATTTTATTTATAAAGATGGAAAATATATATTAGAATTTAATTTACCATTTAAAGGAAACTGGAATATCACAGGGACTTTTAAAATAGATGATGATACAGGTTATTTTTATATAAAATCAAATGCAATATAAGCAGAACCAACTTTTAGTATTTCCTACTTCTAGAAAAGTTAGAGAGTATATTAACTCAAAAAAAGAGTTAAATACTCTACTACCAACTATAATAACAATTGATGAGTTTTTTAAAAAATCAATCTATTTTGAAAATAAAAAATATATAGATGAAGATGAAAGATTTTTATATCTAAATGAAGCAACAAAAAGTATAGATTTAAATATACTTGGAATCTCAAAGAGTTTTACACAATTTTTAAAACAAAGTGAATATATATATAGATTTTTTTTAGAACTATCTAGTGAAAATATTGATGTTGAAACTATTCAAAGTAAAGATACCTACGAATTTTATACAGAACATTTAGACTTATTAAAACAAATAAAATATAACTATCTAGATATATTAGAAAAAAATAGTGCAGTAGATAGAATAAACATGCCAAAGTTTTATCTACTAAATAATGAATATATAAAACAATTCTCTTCTATAAAACTACATTTCGAAGGCTATTTTACAACTATTGAGTTTGAAATTATAAAAAAGATTTCTAAAGTAATACCTATAGAAATAGAGTTTATATACAATAAATATAATACCAAATCAATTGAAAAATTTATAAATGAAGGCTTTGACTTAGAGTTAGACCATAGATATCTTATTGATTTAAATAATAAAAATATATTAAATAAAGAACCATTAATCTCAAACAATCATATTGAGCTAAAAGCTTTTTCCTCAAGAATAAATCAAATAGCCTATATTAAAAAATCAATTGAAGTTTTGGTAAATGATGGAATTGACCCTTCAAATATAGTTGTCGTATTACCTGATGAAAATTTTGCTAAGGTCTTAGCTTTATTTGATGATAAAAAGTATTTTAACTTTGCAATGGGTAAGGATATTTATAATAGTAATTTGTTTAAAATATCCCAAGCTATATATGAATATATTAGTGATGATGAGATAAAAAATAAGCAAAACTTAGTATTTTTAGAATGTGATAAAAAAGCTATTGATGAATTATTTAAAAAAAATTGGAAAAGTACACTAACAAAAGATCTATTTAGTAAAGTTGTAACTTTTTTAAGAAACTTGGAAAGAAATAAAGAGTTATTAGAAAAGTTTGATGAGACAATATATAAGTTAGAAAAGATATTTTTTTATACCCAAGAAAGAGTTTATATAAAAGATTTTTTTAGAATATTATTGCAAAAGATTTCACAACTTAGTTTTGATGATGTAAATTCAGGAAAAATTACAGTTATGGGTTTATTAGAAAGTCGTATGTTAAACTTTCAAGCAGTAATCATATGTGACTTTAATGAGAGTTTAATTCCAAAGCGTAGTGTAAAAGATAAGTTTCTTTCAACGAAAATTAAAGAAAAAGTAAATCTACCAACATTGCTTGATAGGGAGAACCTACAAAAATATTATTATGATAGACTAATATCAAACTCAAATTATGTATATATCTCATATGTAAAAAATGAAACAGAACAAATATCAAGATTTGCAACTAAACTTCTTAGAACTAATATTGAAGAAAAAGTTTATGACAATGAATATAAAGAGATATTATACACCAATAAGAGCTTAAAACACTTCGACAAGGAAATAGAGCTTGATATAGACCTTTCAACTATTACATGGAGTGCAAGTGCTTTAAAAGAGTTTTTAGAGTGCAAAAGAAAATACTATTTAAACCATATATTAAAAATAAAAGAGCATGATATCTCAATAATGCCAAAAGCTTATGAATTGGGTAATATAGTTCACAAGACTCTTGAAAATTATTATAAACAAGATAATAGAACTTATGAAAAAATAGTAGAAATATTTAATGAAAATAGAGTAGATTGCAGTTTTCTTAATTTTGAATTAGAAATTTGGAAAAAAAGATTAAAGAGTTTTTTTGAATTAGAAAAAGAAAGATTTAAAGAAAAACTAAGTGTATTAGACTTGGAAAAGAATTTTCTAACTAAGTTTGAGGGTATAAAAATAAAAGGTACAATTGATAGGATAGATAAGTTAGATAATACTTATGTGGTAGTAGATTATAAAACATCAAAAAACTTAACTATAAGTACAAAGAGAACATATGAAAAATCTGTAGATTTTCAATTGGAGTTTTATTATATTGCATTAGAAAACTTATATTCAACTACAAATATTGAAGCATATTATTATGATTTATACAATATGAAATTAATAAAAGAGTCACTTTTAGATGAAAAATTACTCATATTAAAAGATATATTTAAACAACTACATACACAAAAAGTCAATTTCAATAAATGCGATAAGCTCCAAACTTGCCAATATTGCAACTACAAAACCATTTGTAATAGATAAAAAAATAATCAAATAAGAAAAGTTTTAGATTAAATTGGCTAGAATCAATTTTGAAAATGGATATCATTATTAATCAAATTAATGCTTATAATATGTATTTGTTTAATTTATAAACAGAAATCTATAGATATTAATATTAATTATTGATAACATTTCATATGTTCTTCTAAAAAAATATTTTACGCGAGAATATTTAATAAACACAAGGAAATATAAAATGAATAAGAAAATAAAATTAAGTTTACTAGCTAGTAGTTTATTGCTAGTTTCAACATCAGCCTTTGCTGAATCAAATAGTATAAAAGATGCCTTTGCAAATGGTAAAACCTCTGGTGATATTACAGTTTATACTGTAACACAAGATAATTCAGGAGCAGCAGATGCAGGTTTTACAGTAGGTTCTATTGGTTTAGGATTTGAAACAGATACCGTAAATGGTTTTAGTGCAGCAATAGGATTTAGAGCACAACATGAGTTTGATGAAGAAAACAATGGGGATTATGCAGGTGAAATTGCAAATGATGCAATTGCTCACACAGCAGTGATTAAATATGCAAATGAAAATTTTTTCTTATCTGTTGGTAGACAAGAGATTGATTTAGAATGGCTAGGTGATTATAATGAATCTGTTGTTGCAGGTATTACAGCAGTTCCAGATACTACAATTGTTTTAGGTTATACAGACAGACAAGCTGAGATTGGATTTGATCATGTAGATGATTTTTCTGAAATCACAAAAGATGGGGCTTATGTTTTAGATGTAAAATATAATGGTATTGAAAATGTTGAATTAAATCCATACTTTTATAGTGCACCTGATGTTGCAGATTTTTATGGTTTGAAAGCTAGTTATGATAATGATATGTTTGGATTTACAGCACATTATGCAGCCTCAAGTGAAGATACTGGACCTGATGGAGATGTTTACAATTTAGAAGCAAGAGCAAAATTTGCTGGAATTAGTGCAGCATTAGGTTATATTGGAACTGATAAAACAGTTGGTGCTGGTAGTATCCCTGCATATGGGGATAATATGAATCCACTTGATGAAGCTGGATATGCTTATGGAGCTGATGAAGAAACTGTATATGGAAGCTTATCTTATGAGATTTCGGGTATTGCATTAACTGCGATTTATGGAACTACTGAAACAGCAGGTGGTGATGCAGATGAATTAAACTTGATTGCTGAATATAACTTTTCAGAACAATTATCAGGAGCAATCACATATGTAGATTATGATGATAAAGGTCTAACTGGTGATTTTGACAAAGTATATGCAAATCTAACTTATTCTTTTTAGTAAGTTTTTAAGTTGGTAAGTTTGTATAAATATACAAACTTACTTAACTTAACAACTATTTAGAAGTAGCAATTAAGACATCTTCAATAATTTTACTAATATCTCCGTCTAAAATAGCATCAACATTTGAGTAGCCTATACCACTTCTTGTATCTTTTACTTGCTGATATGGTTGAAGTACATAAGATCTGATTTGATGTCCCCAGCCAATTTCACTTTTTTCAATACCATCAGATGTAGCTTTTTGTTTTTCTAATTCTAGTTCATATAGTCTAGATTTAAGCATCTTCATTGCACTTGCTTTATTTTTATGTTGTGATCTATCATTTTGACATTGTACAACTATATTTGTTGGAATATGTGTAATTCTAATTGCAGATTCTGTTTTATTTACATGTTGACCACCTGCACCACTTGCCCTATAGGTATCTATTCTTAAATCTTTCTCTTCTATCTCTATATTTATATTGTCGTCAATCTCAGGACTTATCATAACAGATGCAAAAGAGGTGTGTCTTTTCGCATTTGAATCAAAAGGAGAGATTCTAACTAATCTATGGATACCATTTTCAGCTTTTAGATATCCATATGCATTTTCACCTTTTATTATAAAGGAAACATCTTTTATTCCAGCTTCTTCTCCATCTTGATAATCAAGAAGTTCCACTTTGAAGTTTTTTCTTTCTGCCCATCTTAGATACATTCTATATAAAATGCTAGCCCAATCTTGGGATTCTGTACCACCTGCTCCTGGATGAATTGATACAATAGCATTTGAAGCATCATCAGGAGAGCTTAACATAACAGAGATTTCAGTAGATTTTATAAGCTCATTTAAATCACTAGCTTCTTCATGTAATAATTCAAAAGTCTCTTCATCTTTCTCTTCATTTGCTAGTTCAAATAATTCATTTGTCCCTTTTAAGGCATCATTAGCTTTGTTAAACTTTGCTAATTTACTTAAAAGTCTATTTTTTTCAATACCAATTTTTGTTGCAGTTTCTACATCTTGCCAAAATTCTTGATCTGATTCTAAATTTTCTATCTCTTTTAATCTTTTATTTAATAGTTCAGGTTTTAAAATACCCTTTATATTCTCTAACTTTTTATTTAATAGCTTTAAAAGTTCACTATACTCATATGCATCCATATATTATTTAGTTTCCTCTTTTTTAGGTTTTAAAGATTCTAGATATAAGTAAACATTTTTTATGGCACTAGAGTCTAAAACATTTGCATAAGGATACATTACTATAGCTTGCCCCCTATCATATTGTCTTAAATCATAATCTCTTATTGTTGTAATAAATTCTTGAAGAGATAAGGTATTAATTGCCCTTGAGGTTCTATATTCCACCTCACCTTTTTCACCATGACAAGATTGACATTTTTGAACATATTTAACTTTACCTTCTCTGGACATTTTTATTTTTATCTCTTTAATTCTTCTTTTTTTATCTTCGACTTTTTTCTTTTCTAGCCTTTCTACAATCTTTTGTTCGATTTTGTCTATATCATTTTTACTATATTGAGTCTCATTTTTTAGTATGTAGATATAATTCATACCCTTGTTAGCTTTTGTGATATTTATATCATCTACACTCCAACCCAATTCTTTCATATCATTTAATGATTTATCTCCTTGACAATCTCCCCCATCAAGTTTTATATCATCTATCCCTGACATTGAAGTAACATTTTCTTTATAACACATAGTTGTTTGTGCAAAAAGTGAAAGCGAGCTAAATATTATAATAAGTAGTTTTTTATTCAAAATTTTTCCTTATAAAAGTTTTGAAGATTTTACCATAATTATATTTAGTAATAAGTAATATTAAAAAGTGCATAAAAAAAGGTTAGAGGAAAACCTCTAACCTTTAGTAAGTTTAGTAACCTAATAATCAGATGATTAGAAAGTGTAAAGTACTTGAATTCTACCTCTGTCTCCTGAAGGAGCACCTTGTGGGTCAATTTGTCCATATCTAACATAAGTTGAAAGGTTTTTACCCATTTTATATGATACTTGACCATATACTTCATCTACATCTGTACCACCAATAGCATCAACTGATAAATCAGTATAAGTTACAGATAAGTTTAATCCAGGAGCTACATCAGCATTAGCATTAACTTTTACTAAAGAAGCATCTGCTTGAGTTAAAGCAACACCCCAACCTTGTAAAGATACATCAGCATCAGCATCACCTGTTAATTCAACACCAGTTACTCTTCCTCCAGTAGGATCATTAGTTTCACCATAATCAATACCTAAACCAACAATACCAAGTTTAGCGCTTGCTCCAATTTTCCATAATGATTCTTTATCACCACCATCATGATCAACAGCAGAATATCTACCATATACTTTAACCATTTCGATGTTTGCACTTGCACCAACAGTATAAGCTTTGTGTCCGTTATTAGCAGCTGCGTCTTTTACATTTAAGTACCAACCATCTAAATTAACAGGACCAAGAGCTCCTAAGATACCTACACCAGCAATTGCTTGACCAGCAGTAGCTAAGTTAGTATTTTGTAAATAAGTACCAGCTAAAGTAACAGCTCCAAAACTTGAAACTACAGTTAAACCATTACCAGTATCTTCATCACCAGCATAATCAGCAGCTACTGCAAATGGTGAAGGAACAGCTTGTTTACCAGCAATAATTGTAGTATTAGCAAATCCAGTATATGAGAAGTTTGCTTGAGTTAAACCGAACGCAGCAGCACCGTCTGCACCTGCACTACTAACTACAGCCATATTATCAGCACCATTACCAATAATAGTTCTTGCATTAAATGCTAAATCATCATTAATCACAGATTTAGTATTGATTGCAATTTTGTAAGAGTTAGTTGTTAGATTTGAATTGTTTTTATCTCTATCATCATATCTATATGCAACTGTACCAGATACATCTACACCTTTAATTGCTTCAGATAAATCTTTAGCGTTAGCCGAAGTAAAACCAGCTACTGCAACAGCAGCTACTAAACTCATTTTTGCGAATTTTTTCATTTGTTCTCCTAAATTTCGAAATTTATAATCAGTGAACTGGACGCGCGAACAACCTAAGAATTTATCTTAGGTACTTTCCAGTAGACCGTTATGCAAATTCTACATGAGTAAATATTAAAGTTTTCTTAAATTAACCTCAATAAAGGGATTTCATGGGAAATTTAAGTTTATTTTTAAATTATCTTTTTTTCTTTTTATTTGTTTTTTAAAGAAACTATACAATTTGTTAAAATATTTGGTTTAGATACTTTTATTTTAAGTTTTTTTATGGGATATTTTTTTTGAAGATATTTTTCTATATAGATAATAGAATCTTCTAAAAGTTCAAATTTTTCTTTTTTAAAGATAGCTTCAATCTCATTTGCAATAATAGAATAATCTATAAAACTATTAGCAGTTTTGAATTTGTATTTAAATGAAAGGTTTATTATAACTTCTTGGGGATTTTCCCTTTCAAAGGGAAGTATTCCAATTATAGTATTGAAACTTAGGTTTTCTATACAAATTTTCATTCTTGTTAAATTTTAATAAAGAGAAATGAGTTTTATACAACTCTTTTCTCTTCCCCTTTTACAAGTCTTACTAAATTTGGTATATGTTTATAATAGATAATAAATGCTATAAAATACATAGGTGCATTACTTTCAACATCTAAACCATTGTTAAGTAGAATAGCTGCAATTACAACCGCTGTTAATCCTAAAAGTGAAGATAGAGATGATATTTTTAAAACTTTAGCACAAAATATCCAAACAACAGCTCCTATTAAAGTAGGTATTGGAATAAGAACTAAAAATACACCAAGTCCTGTGGCAACCCCTTTCCCACCATCTAATCCTAAAAATATAGAGTAACAATGCCCTAAAACACTCAAAACTGCAATAGCCCAAAGGGTTGAAGCAGAAGCATCTAAAGCTAAGGCTACTAGTAAAATAATAGCACCTTTAAGTGCATCTAAAATAACAGTAGCAACACTTAGTTTTTTTGCTAATTTTGGGTCTTTTTCTTTTACAACTCTTAAAACATTTGTTGCACCTATACTTTTACTACCTTGCTCTTTTATGTTTACATTTGCAAATATTTTTGCCAATAAAAGTCCAAAAGGTATTGAACCTGCTAAGTATGCTATCAGATAAAACAAGATATTGAAATTTAGTAAAAAATCCATTTGAAACCTTATGAAATAATTTGTTAATTTTAATTAAATGGATTATAACTAAAATTTTGTTATATTCCCTTTTAATTTATATAAGTGATGATTTATTTAATTCTAAAGGTTTACATTGAATTTAAAAGAAGAGATATTACGATTAAAAAAAGAGCTTGATGTTACACTTGTTGCACACTTTTATCAAAGAGATGAAGTGTTTGACTTAGCTGATATTACGGGAGACTCTTTAGAATTGGCAAGAAAAGCCAAGGAAAGCACTTCAAAATATATTGTTTTTTGTGGTGTAGGATTTATGGGTGAAAGTGTGAAGGTATTGAGTCCTGAAAAAACTGTTCTTATGCCAAAAATTGCTTGCTGTGCAATGGCTAGGATGATAGATGAGGGATATTTTGAACAAAATCTAAAGCAAATAAATGAAGCTGGGATTAAAAATGAAGATATTTTACCAATAACTTATATCAATTCAAGTGCTGCTGTTAAAGCAAAGGTTGGACAGCTTGGTGGAATGGTTTGTACCTCTTCAAATGCCTATAAAATTATCCAAAAAGGTTTGGAGTCTGGCAAAAAAATATTTTTTGTACCAGATAGGTGTTTAGGGCAAAACTTTGCAAAATCACTAAATCTAAAATCAGCAGTAGTGGGTGATGGAACTAATTTAAATGAAGCAGATATTATTTGTTATAATGGTTTTTGTTCTGTCCATCAACTATTTACTACAGAAGATGTGGAGTTTTATAGAAATAAATATCCAGATATTTTAGTTGCAGTACATCCTGAGTGTGATCCTGCTATTTGTGATATGGCAGATTTTGTTGGTTCAACTTCTCAATTAATAGAGTATATTAAAAAACTCCCATTAGAACAAAAGGTAGTTGTGGGAACTGAATATAATATGGTAAATAGATTAAGAGAAAAAAATACATATATCTTAAGTTCAACAAAACCAGAGTGTCCTACTATGAACGAAACAACTTTAGAAGATGTATATAAAACATTAAAATCAATTGAAGATAATACTATCAATGAAGAAACATTAATAAAAGTTGATGACAATGTAAGAAAATGGGCAAAAATTGCTTTAGAGAGGATGCTAGAAGTATGATAAATATTAAAAAGTTTGTAAAAAATGCTATTATAGAAGATAATGGTAGGGGTGATTTATTTTTTGATATAGCCCCAAAAGGAAAATATACAGCAAAAGTTATCTCTAAAGACGCAGGAATTTTTGCAGGTGAATTGTATGCAAAAGCTTTGGCAAAAACAGAAAAGTTTGAATGTAAGTTTTTAAAGCATGATGGGGATAAGCTCCAAAAAGGTGATGTTATTGCAAAGTTAGAGGGGAAAGCTTCTATTTTACTTTCAAGTGAAAGAACTTTTTTAAATATGCTTCAACATGCAAGTGGTATTGCAACTATGGCAAATAAGTTTGCTTCACAAATTGAAGATTTAAATGTAGCTTTATTGGATACTAGAAAAACTAGACCACAACTTAGAGATTTTGAAAAATATGCAAGTAGAATAGGTGGAGCTATCAATCATAGACTTGGACTTGATGATTGTTTGATGTTAAAAGATACACACCTTAGAACAATAACAGATTTAAAAGCGTTTATCAAAGATGCAAGAAAAAGAATCTCTTGGGTTACAAAAATAGAAATAGAAAGTGAAACCTTTGAGCAAGTAAAAGAAGCAATGGAATCGGGAGCTGATATTATAATGTGTGATAATATGACTACTGAACAGATTAAAGATGTGGTTAAATTTAGGGATGAATATCATCCCCATGTATTATTGGAAGCTAGTGGGAATATCTCATTAAGTACTGTTAGAGAGTTTGCTTTGACAGGGGTTGATGCTTTAAGTAGTGGAAGTATTATTCATCAAGCTACATGGCTAGATTTTTCTATGAAATTTGACTAGAAAGTATTTACTATTGGTTAATGAAACAAAGGCATAATTAAAAGATGAAAAAAGATTTTATAGTGGATAATAAACTTGATTTATCTTCATACAAAGATGCCTTGGATTTGATAGAAAAGAGTAGGTATATACTTATTATTACTCATATGAATCCTGATGCGGATACAATATCATCTGCTTTGGCACTTTCTAATTTTTTAGCAGAGAATAAAATCAAACATAAAGTTTTTAATATAAGTGATAACTTACCTCGTAATTTAGATTTTATTCAAAGATATGAAAAAATAACAAATGTAATGCCAAAGTTTTTTGATTTGGCTATTAGTGTTGATTGTGGAAGTGTAAATAGATTTGGTTTTGAGTTAGATGGGAATGTTCCATTAATAAATATAGATCATCATCAATCAAATAACAATTTTGGTCTTATAAATATAGTAAATTATGAAAAAAGTTCAACGGCAGAAGTTGTGTATGATTTTTTCAAATTTAACGGTTTGTATATTACAAAACATACAGCAACAGCGCTTTATGTAGGTATATATGATGATTCTTTAGCTTTTACTATAAATAGATGTGATGAGTTAACTTTTGAAAAGGTAAATTTTTTAGTTAAATGTGGGGCAAATCCATCGGCAATAGCAAATAAACTGGTTAGAAGGGATTCTTTAGCAAAATATAGAGCTATACCAAAAGTTTTGGATAGTTTAGAGCTTTATAATGAAGGAGCCATAGCTTCAATCTTAGCTAGACCAGTATGGTTACAAGAGAGTGGAGCACAAGCAAGAGACACAGAAGTTGTGTTAGATATGGTATTAAGTATAGGTATAGTTAAAATAGCTTTTTTTCTAAGAATATCAGATGGCAAAGTTAGAGTATCAATTCGTTCAAAAGATAGTATTGATGTATCAGCAGTTGCAAAGAGGTTTGATGGTGGTGGACACCTAAATGCAGCTGGGTTTTCCATAGAAACTTTAGATTTAGATGAAGCAAAAGAAGTAGTATTAAAGGAGATTCTTGAGACGACAAAAGAATAAGATAACAAATATTTTAGTGATAATGTTTTTATTATTGATAACAGCAGCGGTTGTATTTGTATATTTTTCACCAAAATTTGAAAAAAATGCACCAAAAGTTGAATTACAAAGTAATGGATATTGGAATTTAAAAGATAAGTTAAGAGTAAAACTAAATGATGAAAGTGGTATAAAGTTTTATAGAGTTTATTATAAAAATGGTGCTACAAATGAACTTGTAAAAAGTGCACAAATAAACTCAAAACTTCAAGATTTGGTTTTTGATATAGATGGTATTTCTTTACCAAAAGGTGTTGAAAAAATCCAATTAACTATTGAGGTTGTTGATAATAGTAGTTGGAATTTTTTCAATGGAAATAAAACAGTTAAGAGTTTTGATTTAGTTATAGATAGAACAAGACCTATTGCAAATGTAATTAGAAACTCATACAATATAAGAAGAGGTGGAAGTGCAGCAGTTGTTGTTGAAGTAAAAGATAAAAATCTACAAGATTTTTATATATCATTTAATGATAAATATAGATTTGAATTAATTCCTTATTTAAAAGATGGCTATTATGTTGCAATTATTGCTTGGCCAGTTGGAGTTGAGGATTTTGAACGAGTTAACTTAATAGCAATTGATAAGGCAAAAAACACTACCATATCTAAGGTACCTTTATATATAAAAGATTTAAAAATAAAAAATGACAAGATAAATATCTCAGAAAATTTTATAAATAAAGTATCAGTTCCTGTACTTCAACAAAGTAATCTAAATATCCCTTCAAACAATGCAGAGATTTTTATTAAACAAAACAGAGAGTTAAGAGAGGCAAATGTTAATAAAATAAGAGAAGTCTCTTTAGAAAAAATGTCAAAACAAAAAGTTAATAATTTTAATATAAAAGCTTTTAAAAGATTAAGAAACTCAAAAACTTTTGCAGGGTTTGCAGAAAGAAGAGAATACTTCTATGATGATCAAAAAATAGATGAAGCTTGGCATCTAGGTATGGATTGGGCAAGTATAAAACATGCTACAATTACTATATCAAATGGTGGAGAGGTTATATTTTCAGATTATCTAGGTATTTATGGAAATACTTTAATAGTTGATCACGGTTGGGGTTTGCAAACTTTATATGCCCATACAAGTAGA
The DNA here is from genome assembly GCA_048571215.1 of Halarcobacter azotofixans (SeqCode). Taxonomy (GTDB): domain Bacteria; phylum Campylobacterota; class Campylobacteria; order Campylobacterales; family Arcobacteraceae; genus Halarcobacter; species Halarcobacter azotofixans. The sequence continues at coordinate 2,635,390 of CP182352.1, read as the reverse complement.
TTTTTAACCAATGTTGGTGAAAAAATAAATAGGGGAGATAAAATAGCACATACAGGTAGTACAGGTGCTGTTTTTGGAGACCATTTACATTTTGGAGTTTTAGTTCAAGGGATTGAAGTAAATCCAGTAGAGTGGATGGATAGAAACTGGATAAAAACAAGAATTACTGATATATTAAGTGATGCTAAGAAGGTTATTAATAGCAAATGAGACAAAGAACAATAGCAAAAAGTGTTGATATAGTAGGAATTGGACTTCATAAAGGTGTTCCTGTAAAAATGAGATTAGAACCTTTGGATTCTAATATGGGAATAATCTTTTACAGAAGTGATGCAGGGGTAACTATTCCGCTGAAAATAGAAAATGTAGTTGATACAAAAATGGCTACAGTAATAGGCAAGGATGGAGTGGTGGTTTCAACTATTGAACATCTTTTATCTGCTGTTTATGCTTATGGAATTGATAATCTAAGAGTTATTATAGACAATGACGAAGTTCCCGTACTTGATGGTAGTTCTTCAGGTTATTGTATGTTAATAGATGAAGCGGGAATAAAAGAGTTAGAAAGTTCTAAGAAAGCAATTAAAGTGAAAAAAGAAGTTGAGGTTTTAGTGGATGGTAAAAGGGTAGCTTTAAAACCATCAAATCATATTATCTATGATTTCTCAATTGATTTTGAACATCCAGCAATTGGTAAACAAAATTTTCATTTTGATTATTCAATCTCTGAATATAAAGAGAATATAAGTCGGGCAAGAACTTTTGGATTTTTGCATGAAGTTCAATATTTAAGAAGTATGGGACTAGCTTTGGGTGGTAGTATGGAAAATGCAATTGTATTAGACCAAACCAAGGTTTTAAATCCTGAAGGACTTAGATATGATGATGAGTTTGTAAGGCATAAAATTTTAGACGCCATAGGTGATATGGCTTTATTGGGATATACTTTAGTTGGTGAATATGGTGCCCATGCAGGAAGCCACCATCTAAATCATCTTCTTACAAAAAAACTTTATGAAAATGAAGAAAATTATGAAATAATAGATTTAGAAGAGGCTTCAAAAGAGGCTGAAGTGTTTGAAATGGCATACTCTAAAGTGGAAAGTTAAGGTTTTTTATTGATAGAAGTTTTAGTTATAAGTATTTCACAACCATTATTAATAGGTATTTATGAAAATAAAAATCTTATTAAAACATATGAAAATAGTGGTATGACCTCAGAGGTATTGCCTCTTGTATTTGAAGAGATATTAAAAGAGTATAAAATAGATATAATATATTATGTAAATACTCCAGGTTCTTATATGTCTATAAAGGTTTCATATGTTTTTTTAAAAACTATATCTATAGTGAATAAAATTGAACTAAGAGCCTGTAGTGGGTTTTTATTTAATCAAAACTCACCTATAAAAGCTTTAGGAAAAAAATATTTTATCAATGAAGATGAAAACGTTAAAGTAGATTTTTTAGAAAATAACAGTAAGATACACGACTTTAAATTGCCTAATGTTTTAAATAGTTTAAAATACTCTTTAGAAACATTACCAATATATAATCTGCCAGCAGTGTAAAAGGAAAATAGTGAGAATAAGTGTTCCCGCGACAAGTGCAAATTTAGGACCAGGATTTGATACTTTAGGTTTAGCAATTGGACTTAAAAATCAAGTAATAATTAAACCATCAAAATTTCATAGTGTTTCATTAAAAGGTGAGGGAGCAAATAATCCCGCACTAAAAGATAATAATATGTTTATCTCAATTTTTAATGATTTTTATTTTAATTTATCACATAAAAAAAGACACTTTAGGTTTGAATTTGTAAATGAAATACCACTTTCAAGAGGTTTAGGAAGTTCATCTGCTGTTATAGTTAGTGCGATTGCAAGTGCATACGCAATAGAAGGCATAAAGTTAGCAAAAGATAAATTACTTAATTTAGCTTTGGCTTATGAACATCATCCAGATAATATTACACCAGCTGTCATGGGTGGATTTAATGTAGCAACAGTAAAAGATAATGAAGTAAATTATATAAAAAAAAGTATGCCAAACAGTTTAAGAGCTGTTGTTGTTATCCCAAATAGACCAATCTCTACACATATGGCAAGAAAGGCCTTACCTTATAAATACTCAAAAGAAGATGCAGTATATAATATTTCACACTCTTCTTTATTGGCAGCAGCATTTATGAGTGAAAACTGGGATATGTTAAAAGTTGCTTCAATGGATAGGTTTCATCAAGAATATAGAATGAAACAGATGCCAGAACTTTTTGATGTGCAAAAAACATCATTGCAAAATGGTTCGCTAATGAGTACACTTTCAGGTTCAGGTTCAACTCTTTTTTCAATCTGCTACAAAGAAGATTGTCAAAGAATTGAAAATGCATTAAAGAAAAAATTCCCTCATTTTAGAGTTGTGTCATCTCACTTTGATAATGAAGGAATTAGAGTAGATGATTAAACTTTACTAATTTAAGTTATATTTAGGTATAATATTGACTATTTTGAAAAAACCTATACGAACGTGTATTTGTTGTAGAGCAAAACTAGAGCAAAATGAGATGGTACGTTTAATGTGTAAAGATAAAAAACTTATATCATTTGATGGTAATGGTAGAAGTTTTTATATCTGTGGTAATTGTATTTCTAATATTGAGCATTCACAAAGCAATCAAAAAGATTACAAAAAGATAGAAAAAACACTTTTCAGAGAGTGTAAAAATAAAGATGACTACATAGGACAACTTAAGGAGATATTAACGCATGTCAGATAATGTAAGAGTATATGAAATTGCAGAAGAAGCGGGAGCTAATAGTAATGAGGTAATAGCGAAAGCTAAAGATTTAGGAATTGATCTTAAATCACCTCAAAGCGCGGTTTCATTTGAAGATGCAGAAGAGATAGCAAACTATATAATGACTGGTAAAAGTAAGAAACTTACTAAAAAACCAGTAGCAAAAATAAAAAAAGCTGAAGAGAAAAAAGAGATAAAAGAAGAGACTAAAAGTGTTGACTCTAAAAAAGAAGAAGTTGTAAAAACAACTACACAAACTGAAGAGAAGACTCAAAAAGACAGTGAAGTTAAAAAAGAGGCACCAAAAGAGCCAAAACCTTTAAAAACTGTTTCACCTTCTAAGATTATACCTAAGAGAAGAGGTTTAAAAATAATCAAAAAAAGAAAACCTAGACCTGAGCCTACTGAAACTATTAATGAAAATAAAAATACAATAAATTCTGAACCTCAATCAAAAAGAGCAATGAAATCTTTAAGTGAGATTTTAGGTAACAATGATACACAAGATTCTACTCAAGAAAAAAAATCTGAAGATGCAAAAGTATCAAATGCTAAGAAAAAAGAAAAAAAGAAAAGTATTGCAAAAGCTCATGAACATGGCAAGGTGATTGAGATACAAAGAGATCCTAAAGAGTTTTCAAATAATAGTGACGAGTCTTTATTAGGTGAAGAGGTTGTTTTACTTGATATGGGATTAACTGATACATCAAAACTATTTGAAGATCAAAAACCTGCAAATAATAATAACAATAATAAACAAACACGAAGCTCAAAACCTGCTGCTTTTGGAAATAGACCACAAGGTTTAAAAAGAGGTAAAAGGAAAAAAAGAGTTAGACAACAAAAAGAAGATGTAGTAATTACAGAGGTAACAATACCTGAAGATATCAGAGTTTATGAATTTGCTGAGGCTTGTGGTAAGTCGCCATCTGAAGTAATATCTGTATTATTTGGTCTTGGTATGATGGTTACTAAAAATGACTTCTTAAAACAAGATGAATTAGAGATTCTTGGGGAAGAGTTTGATATTGAAGTAACTGTAAAAGATGCTTTAGAAGATGTTAATTATGTTGAAGAGTATCTTGATGAAGAGATTGATCATACTAACTTTGTAAAAAGACCTCCAGTGGTTACAATAATGGGACATGTTGACCATGGTAAAACATCACTTCTTGATAAAATTAGATCTTCAAAAATTGCATCAGGTGAAGCTGGTGGAATTACACAACATATCTCATCTTATACTATAGAAAAAAATGGTGAGAAAATCACTTTTGTAGATACTCCAGGTCACGAAGCATTTTCATCTATGAGATTAAGAGGTGCTAGTGTTACTGATATTATTATCATTGTTGTTGCTGCTGATGATGGAGTTAAACCACAAACTGAAGAGGTTATCTCTCATGCAAAAGCTTCTGGATGTCCAATTATTGTTGCAGTAAACAAAATTGATAAAGAGAGTGCTAATGTTGATATGGTAAAAGCACAAATGGCTGAAAAAGAGATGACACCAGTAGATTGGGGTGGAGATGTTGAGTTTATTGGCGTTTCTGCATTAACTGGTCAAGGTATTGATGATTTACTTGAAAACATCCTTTTACAAGCTGAAATTTTGGAGCTTGAAGCTGATCCAACTGCAAAAGCAAAAGCTACTGTTGTTGAGTCTTCACTTGAAAAAGGTAGAGGTCCAGTTGCGACTGTTATTGTTCAAAATGGTGAGTTAAAAGTTGGAGATAATATTGTTTGTGATACAACTTATGGTAGAGTTAAAGCAATTACAAATGATATGGGACAAGCTGTTAAAAAGCTTGGTTTATCTGAAACTGGTAATATTCTAGGATTAAATGATGTTCCTGCAGCTGGTTCGGTTATGGTTACTCAAGATAGTGATAAAGAAGCAAGAGAGATTGCTACAACTAGAGCTGAACATGCAAGAGCTAAAGAGTTAAGTAAATCTACAAAAGTATCACTTGAAGAGATGAGTGGACTTATAGCAGAAGGAAAAATCAAACAACTTCCAGTTATTATTAAAACTGATGTTGGTGGTTCTTTAGAAGCTATTAAAGGTTCATTAGAAAAAATCCAAAATGAAGAAGTAAAAGTAAAAGTTATCCATGCAGGTGTTGGTGGTATTACAGAATCAGACTTAGTACTTGCAAGTGCTAGTGAAGGGTGTATTATCCTTGGATTTAATGTAAGACCAACAGGGGCTGTTAAAAGTAAAGCAAAAGCAGATGGTGTTGCTATTAATACTTATACTATTATCTATGATTTGATTGATGATGTTAAAGATGCACTTTCAGGTATGATGAGTGCAGTTATTAGAGAAGAAAATACAGGACAAGCAGAAGTTAGAGATACTTTTGTTGTACCAAAAGTTGGAACAGTTGCAGGATGTTTAGTTACTGATGGTAAAGTTATTAGAGGTGGACATGCAAGAATCATTAGAGATGGTGTTGTAACATATACTGGTAAAATCTCAAGTCTAAAAAGATTTAAAGATGATGTTAAAGAGGTTGCAAATGGTTATGAATGTGGTATTATATTTGAGAAATTCAATGATATCAAGGTTGGAGATTACATCGAAACATTCATTCAAATAGAAGAAAAAGTTCATATTGACGACAATTAAGTGAGTTTATATTGAAAAGTGTAAATCTACAAAGAACAGAATCACTACTTATGGAGTTGGTACCAGAAGCTTTATCAACTCTAAGTGACAGTAGAATCAACTCTTTACCAATTACAGGAGTTAATTGTAAAAATGGTAAATATGATGCTACTGTTTATTTTGATGGTAGTGATTTTACAAATAAAGAGATTCCTCAAATCATCTCATTACTTACAAAAGCAAATGGAAGAATAAAATCGTATGTTTTAAGTGCAACTGGATGGTATAAGTGTCCAACATTTAAATTTGTAAATGATAATTCCCTAGAAAATTCAAAAAATATAGAAGATTTATTTAGAAAAATAGAGAAATCAAAAAAGAGTGACTCATGAATTTAGAACAATCTATTGAATTAGCAGTAGAAGGGTGTGGTGCTCAAGTTTATGATATTGTTTCAACTAAAGAGAATGACAGAAATATTTATAGAGTATATATCACTTCAAAAGATGGTGTAAATTTAGATAAATGTGCTGAAGTTAGTAGAATGATATCACCAATTTTGGATTTAGATGAACCAATGAATGGTAACTATAATCTAGAAGTTAGCTCACCTGGTATTGAAAGAAAACTAAAAAACCCTAGACACTATAAATCCTCTCTTGGGGAAAAAATTAGAGTAAAAGATTTTGATAAAAATATCATCAAAGGTGAACTTATTTTTGCTGATAACAATGAAATAAAAGTAAAAACTGAACATGGAGAAGAGATAATCACATATGATGAAATCTCATCTGCATCAACATATTTTGAGTGGTAGGGATAGCATAAATGAAAATTGATGATAACTTCTTTATGAAGTTAGCCATTGATGAAGCTTGGAAATATCAACTTTTAACCTATCCAAATCCTGCTGTTGGTTGTGTAGTTGTAAAAAATGGTGAGATTTTAGCAATAGAAGCTCATAAAGAAGCAGGTCATGCCCATGCAGAAGTAAATGCTTTAAAAGCTGCTTATTTAAAAAAAAACCCAAATGATTTACTAAAAATAAAAAAAACTTCCCATGAAATTCATGAATATTTGATTAAAAACCATAATAATTTTTTCAATGATTGTACTATATATGTAAGCTTAGAACCGTGTAATCATGTAGGAAAAACCCCAGCATGTGCTTCACTTTTAAAAGAGTTAAAACCCCAAAAAGTAATCGTAGCCCATGAAGATATAAATAAAGAAGCTTCAGGTGGAATACAAACCCTAAAAGATGCAAAGATAGAGGTAGAAGTAGGGTGTATGAAAAAAGAAGCATATGAGCTTTTATATCCATTTATAAAATGGACAAAAGGAAGTTTTATCTTCTTTAAAATGGCACAAACCCTAAATGGTAGCATAAATGGAAAAATCTCAGCAAATCCTTCACAAGCATATGTACATGCAATAAGAGATAAACTAGACTTACTAGCAATAGGTGGAAATACAGTAAGAACTGATAGACCAACTCTAGATGCTAGATATATAGCAGGAAGGGCACCAAATATACTTATCTACTCACAAAAAAAAGTATTTGATAAACAAATCCCACTTTTTAAAATACCAAATAGAGAAGTAAAAATAAGTGATAATATACTTGACCTATTAGATTATAAATTTGTAATGGTAGAAGGTGGTTATAAACTTCTAAATCTATTAAAAGAAAAATTAGATTATATAGTTTTAATAGTAAATCCTAAAATAAGATTTGGAATGAATTGTGAAGATGAGAATATAGATATAGATTTTGAGATTGTTCATGAAAATTTTATTGGAAATGAAAAAATTATATATTTAGAGAAATTATCTTTTGAATAATTTATATCTATTAATACATTCTATTTTATTTATTATTAATTTGAATCTACTTTCCTTTTTGTTTTATAGTAATTCTTTTTTTGAAGATTATACAGTACCAGTTCCTATAATCTTGTTAGTAAGTATATTGCAACATAAAATATTTGATAGAATATACAAAACTAATATATTTGTCATTTTAAGTATTATATCTTTAATAATTGGGTTGGCAATTAATTATATGTTACTAGATATAGATATTACTATTGAGAATCATACATATATATTTTTTATATTATTTGAATGTTATATAGTATTTACTTATTATTTAAATATAAAAGAAAATGGTCCTTAAACTAAAACAAATTGGGAAAAATATATTAAAGAATTAATAAATAGGAAAAAAGATAAAGATTTGTTGTAAAAACCAAGATAGAGTTTTTTTTGTGAGGGAGTTTACAAGTGTAAATGAGTGAATAAAAAAAGCTTTATCGCAGGTTATTACGACAAAGCTTTGTCTTTTTGGCAGATTACTTGACCTTCTCTAAATAATCACCCGTTTTAGTATCAACTTTGATACTATCACCTTCAACTAGGTGAAAAGGGATTTGGATAACTGCACCAGATTCAAGTGTAGCAGGCTTTTTACCACCTTGTGAGTCACCCTTGAAGTTAGGTGGAGTTTCTATGATTTTAAGTTCTACAGTTGCTGGGGGTTCAACTGTAATAGCGTTTCCATTATAAAACATCATATCAACACTCATCCCATCTATAATCCATTTAGCAGCATCACCAACTTGATCATGAGTTAATCCAATTTGTTCATAATTTTCATTATCCATAAATTGCATCATCTCACCATCATCATATAAAAACTGCATAGTTCTTTGTTGTAGGTCTGGAGTTTGACATTTGTCTCCTGCATGGAAAGTTCTTTCGATAACTTTTCCATTTAAAAATGATTTTATTTTACATCTTACAAATGCTGCACCTTTACCAGGTTTTACATGTTGATACTCTACAATTTTATATGGAATACCATCATGTTCTATTTTAAGACCTTTTTTTAGTTCACTCATTGAAATATTTGCCATTTCAATTACTCCTTAAATTTCTGCATATGAAACTGCAATTGCAGCTTCTAAATTGCTGATTTCATCTAAAAGTTTGTTATTTACTATGCCATCAACTAAGATAATTGCAAGTGCATCATTATTTTTACCACGAGCAAGTCTAAAGTCAGAGATATTTATTTCTCTATCTCCTAAAAGTTTACCAACTGCACCAATAACGCCAGGGACATCATTGTTTCTCATCATTATCATTTTACCCTTAGGTTCAATATCAAAATCAAATCCATCTAGGTCTACAATTCTTTGTACATTATCATCAAATACTGTACCAGATATTGTATTTACTCTTTTTTCAGTTGTAATTTTTAGAGTCACTTTATTACTATACCCTGAAGTATGTTTCATTTCAGAAGTTTCAAAAGTGATACCTTTCTCTTCTGCTAAGAATTTAGCATTTACATAATTCACTTCATCCCCTGCTGAAACACTCAATGCTCCAACAGTTGCAAAAGTAGTTAATGAATCAAGATATTCAGTGATATCTCCTTGGGCACACACCGAGATAGATCTAATTGGAGATTTATCTAATTGTGCACTTAAAAATGCCATTTTTTGAGTTAACTCAATATACGGTTTTACAAATGATGGGATTTTACTCTCATCAATTGGAAGGTTAAGAGCATTAGGATATGAGATTCCCCTTGCAGATTCAATAGCATTTTGTGCAGCTTGTATCGCAATTTTCTTTTGAGACTCTTTTGTATTTGCTCCTAGGTGAGCAGTTACTGTGATATTTGGTAAATCTAAAAGTTTATTATCAATAGCTGGCTCTTTTTTAAATACATCAATTCCTGCCATTGAAATTTTTCCAGATTTTAAATTGTTATATAAGGCATCTTCATTATATAAACCACCTCTTGCACAGTTTATTAAGATAACCCCATCTTTCATTTTAGAAATCTCTTCTTCACCAATCATATCAATAGTTTCTTGATTTTTTGGAGTATGGATAGTGATTATATCACAAGCTAAAATATCGTCAAAATTTGTAGTGTATGTAACACCTAAATCAGTTGCTTTTGTTGAAGGAATATATGGATCGTATGTTACTACATCCATTTCAAATGATTTGGCTCTTAGTGCTACTCTATGTCCAATATTTCCAAAACCAATAACTCCAAGTTTTTTCCCGAAAAGCTCTCTACCATACCAGTCTTCTCTTTTCCAAATTCTATCTTGTTTTAATTGGTTATGTGCATAAGGAAATTTTCTCATACAAGATAACATATGTGTCATAGTAAGTTCAACTGCAGCAATTGTGTTTGCAGTTGGAACATTCATTGCAATAATTCCTCTTTTGCTACACCCTTCCATATTAACATTATCATAACCAACTCCAGCTCTGATAACTGCTTTTAGGTTAGTTGCTGCATTTAAAAATTTTTCATCTACATCTGTTGAACTTCTTGTAATTGCAACATCTGCATCTTTTATTACATCTAGTAAGGCTGTTTTGTCAATATCTGCTGCATAAACATAGTTAACATCTTCACAAGTTTTTAAGATATTTAAACCATCTTCATGGATATGATCGCAAACTACAATAGTATGTTTACTCATTTATAAAATTCCTTAAATTATTTCATTTGATCTTTTAATAAATCACCTAAAGTCATTGATGAATCATCATTAACAGCTTTAAGCATCTCTCTTTCTTGTTGTTGCTCTAATCTTTTGATTGATAATCTAACTCTATTTTTCTTAACATCAATATTTACAACAACAGCTTCAAGCTCATCTCCAACTTTAATCTCTTCTAAATCTAAAGGACCAAAATCTTCGTTTCTAATAAGACCATCTAAATTATCTACAAGTTTAATAAAGATACCAAAGTCTTTTTTATCTTTAACAGTTCCTTTTACAATATCACCAATTTTGTGGTTATCTTGGAAAGTTTTAGCAGGAGAATCAGCAATCTCTTTAACTGATAAAGAGATATTTTCTTTTTCTCTATCAATTTTAATAATTTTAACTTCTACTTCATCACCTTTTTTGTAAAGTGATTTACATTTTGCATTAGATTCCCATGAAGCTTCTTCATTATGAAGTAGTCCATCAACTTCTCCAATTGTAACAAAAGCACCAAAGTCAGTAAGTGTTGCAATTTTACCTTTAACAATATCACCAACTTTATTTTCTTTAACAAATTTTGCAAAAGGTTTTTCTTGAAGATTTTTTAAACTAACTCTTAATCTTTTTTGTTCAACATTAAGCTCAATAACTTCAACATTAATTTCATCACCTAAAGTTAATAAATCTTTTGGATTTTTTACATTTTTATTCCATGAAATTTCAGAAATATGTAATAAACCTTCAATATCATTTCCTAAATCAACAAATGCCCCATAAGATTCAAAGTTAGAAACAGTAACAGTAATAGTATCACCAACTTCTAATTCATCTTTAATCTCTTCCCATGGATTAGGAAGTGCAGCTTTTATTGATAGGCTTAAGTGTTGTTTTTCTTTATCATAAGATAGTACAATAACAGAAACTTCATCACCTTCATTATAGTAGTTAGCTGGATTTACAGGTCCCTTATAAGAGATCTCATTATAGTTTACTAAACCATCAATTCCACCTAAATCAATAAACATACCATAAGATGTGATTTTTTTAACTGTACCAATAATTGGTTCGTTATTTTCTAAAATCTCTTTAACTTTTGTATCTTTTTGTAATTTAGATTCTTCAATAAGTTTTTTTCTTGAAACTATTATAGAGTTTTGTGTAGCATTTACTTTTAAAACTTTTGCTTTTACTTTTTTACCAACTGCTCCATGTGTTTTTAAATATGATTGCGCCATTGGCATAAAATATTCTAATCCAGAATCATCTTCTATTATAAATCCACCTCTATTTTTTACAGAGATGATTTTACCTTCAATAGTGATATCTTCTACATCTTCACCATGCTCTTTAACAAAAGCATCGAATTTTTCTTTTTGTAAAACTTTTTTATAAGAAATAGATGGTCTTTCACCTTTATTTCCCATTAACATTACAGGGATAGTATCCCCAACTTTGAATAGTACTTCACCATTTACAGTGATTTCAGAAAGGTATAATCTACCTTCAACTTTTTGACCTACATCAACAAGCACACTATCATCAGTAATTTCAACAATTACACCATCAACTACAGAGTTATTTTCAGTATTCTCAAAAGACTCATTAAGCATTTGCTCAAAATCAAAGTCTTCACCAAGTTCAATATCATCGATACCCATTTTATTCCTTCGTATTATCCGTTTTTTATTAAATGTTGCAGATTATATCGAAAGTTTACTTAAACGAGATAAATTTAGTATTGTTCTATTTTGTTAACTACTTGTTGAATTATCCAATCAGGGGTTGATGCGCCAGCAGTGATTCCACAAAGTTTTTTCTCTATAAACCAAGAAGATTCAAGCTCATTTACATTTTCTATAAGGTATGAGTCTTTACAATTATCAAGACAAATGTGGTGTAATTGTTTTGTATTTGAAGAGTTTTTCCCACCAATAATAACCATAATATCAACTTCTTTAGATAACTCCCTTGCTGCATCTTGGTTTTCAAAAGTTGCATCACAAATAGTATTAAAAACTCGTACTTCTTTATTTTTTAAAATAAGTGCATTTACTATATCTAAATAAATCTCTTTTTTTCTAGTAGTTTGTGCAACAGTAGCAATTTTTTCATACTTAAATTTGATAGCATCTAAATCTTCAACAGTTAATACAACATGAACATCATCTAAATCTTTTCCATAAGATTTAACCCCTTTTACCTCTGGGTGTTCATAATCTCCAAAAATAACAATTGAATACTCCTCTGCACTCATTTTTTTCACTATTTGTTGAGGAGTGGTTACGAAAGGACAAGTAGCATTTATAACTTTATCACTTTTTTGTTTTAACTGTTTTAATTCATCTTTAGGAATACCATGGGTTCTAATTATAACCGTATCATTTGGCTTTACATCTGTTAGATTATTATATAGTCCAACATTAAAATCTTTTTTGAGTCTGTCTATCTCATTTTGATTATGGATGAGTGGACCCATTGTTGCTGAATTTTTATAATTTTGTGCAATATTTATTGCTCTTTTTACACCAAAACAAAAACCATAAGATGAGGCTAATTTTACATTCATATTAATAAACCTTAATTATATAAAGAGTCCAAAATCTCTTTAAAGTTTGGAAATGAAGTTAAAATACAATCAGTATCATTTATATGCATATTTGATACTAATCCTGCAATAGAAAAACTCATTGCAATTCTATGATCTCCATGTGAGTCAATTGTTGCTTCATTTAGTTTTCCACCAGTTATCTCATATCCATCTTCATATTCTGTATATTCAACTCCACATTTTTCTAGGTTTGTAACAACAGATTTGATTCTATCAGATTCTTTAACCCTAAGCTCTTTTGCATTTTTTACTATAGATTTACCTTTTGCCAAACTCATTGCAACAGAAAGAGCAGGTAGTTCATCTATAAGCCAAGAGATATTCTCGCTAACTTCAACGCCATTTAATTCTTTATGGCAAATCTCAATATCCCCAATAGGTTCATAGATATTCTCTTTTTCAATAAAATTAACTATTGCACCCATTCTTTTCAAAACCATATAAGCTTCAATCCTTGTAGGATTTAAGGTTACATTTTTTATAAGAACTCTTGAATTAGGTGTAATTGCAGCAGCTAAAGCAAAAAAGAAAGCTGAACTTGGATCTGTAGGAACAGTGATATTTAGAGGTTTTAAATAAGTTGTTAGTGGGTGAATATTTATAAAACCTTCATTATCAGTTTCTATATTTGCTCCCATACCTTTTAACATTCTCTCCGTATGATCACGGGTGAGTTCATTTTCTTTATATTTTGATACTCCAGTGGCTCTAAGTGCTGCTAGAATCATAGCTGATTTAACTTGTGCTGAATCTACTGGAGAGATATATTCAAATGGTTTTAACTCTTTAACTCCTCTTATAAATAAAGGAGCCTTATTTCCATCTTCTCTACCATCTATATTTGCCCCAATACTTCTTAGAGGATTAGCAACTCTTTTCATAGGTCTTGCTCTTAGATATTTATCTCCACTTAAAACAAAACCTCCATCAACTGAAGCTAAAAGACCACAAAAAAGTCTCATTGCAGTTCCTGAGTTTCCACAATCTAAAACATCATTAGGCTCTGTAAGTCTAGCTGTAGGACTTATCTCTACATATGAGCCTTCTCTTTTTATTGTTGCACCAAGTTGTTCAACTATACTTAAAGTGTTTAGAGTATCTTCTGCCGTTAAATAGTTTTTTATATAAGAGGTCTCATTAGAAAAAAGTGAAAACATTGCACATCTATGTGAGATTGATTTATCAGTTGCAATAGAATCAATCTCAACATTAAATGATTTACTTAATTTTTTAATATTAAAACTTTTCACTTTTTTCCTTTTAAACTCTAAGCTCTAAACCTAGTTTTGAATTTAAATTTTCTAGAATTTTAGTCATTGTTGATGTAATATCTTCTTCTTCTAATGTTTTAGTATCATTTTGTAAGATAAATCTAATAGTTAAACTCTCTTTATCTTCTAGTTTTTCATCACTATAGATATCTATTAAATTAAATTGTTTGATATTTTTATCTTCAAGAGAATATATCACTTTTTTAATCTCTTTAAATTCTAAGTCTTTTGGAACTATGATACTTAAATCTTTTCTTGATGACTGAAATTTAGAGTAAGGTTTAGTTTTGATTAAATCATTTTTAATTTTATCAAACTCAATCTCAGCAAAAAAAGTATCACTTAAATCATAATCACTAGCAACACTTGGGTGAAGTTTTGAAATATATCCTATGGTTTTACCATCAACAATTATTGAGGCATTTTGATAGGGATGAAATAAACCATTTGGTATTTTTTTCATTGGCTCTAAATCAAATTTACCAATTATATTTAAAACTTTTTTTGAGAATCCAAAAAAATCAATATTTTCAGGCTTACCTGCATTTTCAACTGATTCAATCTCTTTTACCCCTGAAAAGATTAAAGATAAAACAGTTTTTTCTTCCCTTTTAGTATTAAATATTTTGCCAATTTCAAAAAATGAAGTTGATTTAAATCCCAATTTCATATTACTTGAGCAAGCTTCTATTAGGTTTAAAGTGATAGTTGTTCTAAAAGTATCTAATTCTTTAATAATAGGATTTAAAATATCAAGAGACTCTTGTACTGTAGGTAAAGAGTATTTTTGTAGTTTCTCTTTATCTGCAAAAACATAAGTTAAAGTTTCATAAAAACCATTTGCTACTGCTTTATTTCTTAAATTGTTTTTCTTGATTAGGTTAATTGAAGTATTATTTACTCTATTTACTTCATCAATTTCTAAAGGTTTAGATTGAATATTATCAATACCAATTATTCTTACAATCTCTTCTGTTATATCAGCAATATTTTTTATATCATGTCTAAAAAGTGGAATTTGTACTGATAAAAGTCCATTAACTCCATCTTTAACCTCAAAACCTAATGAGCTTAATATTTTTTCAATGGTTGCTTTTTCTATTTTTTGACCAATTATAGAGTTTACTTTATCTACATTTACATCAATTACAGACTTTTCAGCATGATCAGCATAAGCTTCAATTCCATTATAGATTTTTGCTCCATATTGTGAAACTAAAGTACAGAAACATTCTATTCCAAGTTCAATTTCAGGTTCACTTCCCCTTGAACTTTTATAATAAATATCTCCTGTTTTTCTTTTTGTTTCAAAAACTTTTTTAGATAAGATTTCAGGATTGATATAACTTGCTTCAATAATATATTCATTCTCTTTGTCATCTTCTACTTTTTGATGTTCTATGCACATGGTACTTAAGTGCATATTTCCTTTTACTTCATCAAAACCTTGTGGGTCTTTTTCAATATAGATTGTTGCAAGATTATTAACAACTTTTGCATCTTTTTTTGCATATGCATTTAAAATAACACCACATGTATGAGTTATATAAGTTAAAGTATCTTCTATTTCACATGCTGAGTATTTTTCTAAAATAGCTACTCTTAATTTTTGGATAATTGGCTGCTTATACTCTTCTAAGTTTGCAACAATATAGATAAATCTGCTATCAAGGTTATTTGAGCTTTCCACCTCTAATACTTGACCAATACCTAAATCGTTTGTTTCAATTATTTTTTCTTTTTCAATTAAGGGTTTATTATAAAAAGCAGAAATTTCCCTTGCAATACCATAAATACTAAGACAATCACCTCTATTAGCAGTAAGCTCAATCTCAATAATATCATCATTTAATAATGGGTATTCACTTAGCTCTTTACCAATAACTAATTTACCAATAGAATCATCTAATTCTAAAATCCCATCATTTAGTTTAGCCAAACCAATCTCAGTTGTGGAACAAATCATTCCATTTGAATCTGCACCTCTTAGTTTTGCTTTTTTGATTTTAAAATCTTTACTTAATTGACAACCAACAGTTGCAACTGGTACAAATTGTCCCGCATCAACATTTTTTGCTCCACAAACTATTTGTACAGTTTCAGACCCAATATCAACTTGACAAATATTTAATTTATCTGCATCAGGATGTTTTACTTTTTCTAAAACTTTTCCTACAACAACTTTTGATGGGATTCTTATTTTTTGTAAACTATCAACTTCTAATCCAATAGAGTTTAAAGTTTTGCAAATATCATCTGTTGTGATATCTGAAATATCAATATACTCTTGTAACCACGATCTTGTAACTATCATTTAAACTGTCCTAATAATCTTAAATCACTTTCAAATAGAGATCTTAAATCTCCAATATCATGTAATAACATGGCAATTCTTTCTATACCCATTCCAAAGGCATAACCAGATGCATCTTCATATCCAACTGCTTTAAATACATTTTGATCTACTATTCCACAACCAAGAATCTCTATCCAACCAGTATGTGAACAAACACGACAACCCTCACCTTTACAAAATACACATGAGATATCAACTTCTGCTGATGGTTCTGTAAATGGGAAAAATGAAGGTCTAAATCTAACTTCAACATCGCCAAATACATGTTTTAAAAACTCTTCCATTACATGCTTTAAGTTTGCAAAGGAAATTTTATCAAAACTGTCTACTACTAATCCTTCGATTTGATGGAACATTGGAGTATGGGTTAAATCATAATCTCTTCTAAACACAGTTCCTGGTGCGATCATTCTTATTGGAGTTTTTTGTCTTAACATAGTTCTTATTTGCACAGGAGAGGTATGTGTTCGTAATAATGTATAATCTTTATTATAGAATGTATCTTGCATATCTCTTGCAGGGTGAAATTTAGGAAGGTTTAATGCTTCAAAATTATGAAAATCATCTTCTACTAAAGGTCCCTCTTCAACTGCAAAATTTAGATTTTGGAAATATGTAATTACCTTATCCATTGTAAAAGAAACTGGGTGAAAAGCTGCACTTGATAAATTATTGTTGAATTTAGTTACATCTATCTTATCATCTATTAATTTTCTTTCAAGTTCCTCTTTTTCTAAAACTTCTCTTTTCTCTTCAATTGCACTTGTTATTTCTGCTTTTTGTTTATTTAAGTTTGCTGCAAAAGCTTTTTTTTCTTCACTTGGAATAGATTTCATCTTTGCAAATTCTGATGTAATAACACCTTTCTTACCTAATGTATCTACTCTCAAATTCTCTAAAACTTCAAGTGAATCAGCATTATTTATTTTATCAAGCCACTCTTTCACTTTATAATTCTCCCAATATTTTATTTTCTAAAAGGTAGCTATTGTACTTAAAATTTTATTAGAGTTTGGTTATAATATTTTTAAATTAAATACAAGGTGTGAATATGTGTATATTCTGTAAAATTGTAAATGGTGAGATACCAAATCAAACCGTTTTAGAAGATGAAAATTTTTTAGCTTTTAATGATATCAATCCAGCAAGAAAGATTCATGTTTTAATAATACCTAAGGTTCACTACGATTCATTTGATGTTATGCCTCCAAAAGTTATGTCTAGTATGACAGAGTTTATACAAAAGGTGGCATCAAAAGTTGGTGTAAAACAAAGTGGTTACAGGTTGATTACAAATATTGGAGATGAAGGTGGACAAGAAGTACACCATTTACATTTTCATTTACTAGGTGGAGAACCTGTGGGAAAATTAGTTAGATAAGTAAGTTGTTTTACAACTTACTATTTATTGTCATCCTGAAATTTACCTAAATTCATAAGTTTTTCGTATTTCATTTGGTATCTTTGTGCAGGTGTTAGTTGCTTTAATTGCTCTAAAGTAGTTAAAAAATAATCCCCCAAAGCTTTGATAGCTTCTTCTTTATCTCTATGAGCTCCAATTAATGGTTCATTTACAACATCATCAACTAAGTTTAAATCTTTTAGTGCATCTGCTGTTATTTTAAGTGCATTTGCAGCAGTTTCAACTTTTGCTGGATCGTTCCATAAAATAGCACTACAACCCTCAGGAGATATAACTGCATATACAGAGTATCTCATCATTGCCAATTTATCTGCAACAGAGATAGCTAAGGCCCCGCCTGAACCCCCTTCTCCAATTACAACTGAAATTGTTGGTGTCGTTAAATTTGAAAATTCATAAAGATTTCTAGCTATTGCTTCACTTTGATTTCTCTCTTCCGCACCAATTCCAGGATATGCACCTGGGGTGTCTACTAACATCAAAATTGGTATATTAAACTTTTCAGCTAATTGGGCTGCTCTTAAAGCTTTTCTATAACCTTCAGGACTTGGCATACCAAAATTTCTTTTTAGTTTATTTTTAGTACCTCGACCTTTTTGTTCCCCAATCACCATTACTTTTTCTTGCCCAATATAACCTATATAACATACTATAGCATGATCATCAACATAGTGTCTATCACCATGTATCTCATAAGCATTTGTTAATAAACCTCTTATATAATCCAAGGCATATGGTCTATCTGGGTGTCTTGCCAATTGAAGTTTTTGATAATCATTTAAGTTTTTAAATGTTTTCTCAACCTCTTTTTCTAATTTTTTTTCTAATATATTAACAGCAGGTTCGTCATTTTTTGTTTTTGCAACTATGATATCATCTTCTAGTTTTTTAATTTTATCTTCAAAATCTAAGTAAGTTGCCAAATTTATTTTCCTTCTTCTATAGAGTTTTTACTCTGTATTAAGCTTTGTATTTTTTAAATATTATTGAAGCATTTGTTCCACCAAAACCAAAGTTATTACTCATAACAGTTTCAAGCTCTGCTTCTCTTGCTGTACCTGGAACATAGTCAAGTGTACACTCTTCATCTTGATTTTCTATATTTATAGTTGGAGGAATTATTCCTTCATTTAATGATTTGATTGCAAAAACTGCTTCAATAGCTCCAGCAGCTCCTAAACAGTGACCAACTTGTCCCTTAGTTGAAGTAACAGGAGGACAGTTTTGTTCCCCATCAAATAACTCTACAATTGCTTTTGATTCATTTAGATCTCCAACTGGTGTTGATGTACCATGAGTATTGATATAATCAATTTTTGGCTCTTCACCTAAAGTTGCTTTTGCCATTGCTAAGGCTGCTTTCATAGCTCTTAGTGGACCATCCATTACAGGTGCAGTGATATGATTTGCATCTGCACTTTCACCAAAACCAATAACCTCACAATATATTTTAGCCCCTCTTGCAAGAGCATCATCTAAATCTTCAAGTACAAGTGCACCTGCACCTTCACCCATTACAAAACCATCTCTATCTTTATCAAATGGTCTTGAAGCAGTTTTAGGATCATCATTTCTAGTAGATAGGGCTTTCATTGCAGCAAATCCACCAACACCAGCACCACAAATAGCACTTTCTGCACCAACTACTAATACTTTATCTGCACCATTTAACTTGATAGTTTTAACAGCATCAGCTAAAGCATGAGTTGAAGCGGCACATGCAGTTACATGTGATATTCCTGGACCTTTTAATCCGTGTTCAATTGAGATAAAACCACCTAACATATTAACTAATGAAGATGGGATAAAGAATGGAGAGATTCTTTTAGGACCTCTATTCTCACATACTATAGAGTTTTTTTCAATAGTTGATAATCCACCAATACCTGAAGCTGAGATAAGTCCAAATCTTTCAGAGATTGAATCATCTACTCTTTTATTTTCTGCATCTATAAATCCTGCATCAACCATTGCTTCATTTGCTGCTTTAATACCAAGTTGAATAAATCTATCTGCTTTTTTTACCTCTTTTTTATCCATAACAGTAGTTGGGTCAAAATTTTTTACTTCTCCTGCAATTTGTACAGAATAAGCACTTGCATCAAAAAGTGTTATTTTATCAATTCCACATTCTCCTGCAACAACTGCTTTAAAAGATTCTTCAACGCTATGTCCAACTGAATTTATTGTACCTAGACCTGTAATTACAACTCTTCTCATTAAAAATGCTCCACATTATATAGTATATTTAGATAATTCAATTTTTTATCAAAAACTCAATAATCCAAATACTAAAAAAAGTCAGTATAATTAAATACTGACTTTTCTTTAGTTAAGCGTAGAAATTACGCGTTATCTTCGATGTATTTAATAGCATCCGCTACAGTTAAAATACCCTCAGCATCTTCATCTGGAATTTCGATATCAAATTTCTCTTCTAATGCCATAACTAATTCAACAACATCTAAAGAATCTGCACCTAAATCCTCAATGAATTTAGAATCCTCTTTAACTTCAGCTGGATCGCAATCTAATTGCTCAACTACTACTTCTTTTACATCATCAAATAATGCCATATTCATTTCCTTTAATAAATTTATCGCCAAATTATAACAAATTAAAAATTTAATTAAACTTTTTTAAACGTATAATCCACCATTTACTTTCAAAATTTCACCTGTAATATATGATGAATGATCACTTAAAAGGAAGGCAACCGCCTCTGCAACCTCTTTAGGCTGACCAAATCTATTAAGGGGAATATTTTTTTCATATTCTGCTTTTACTTCATCTTTTAACTCATCTGTCATATTAGTTTGGATAAATCCTGGTGTAATTGCATTATATCTAATCCCTCTTGCAGCTGCTTCTTTTGCAAAAGATTTAGTCATAGCATTTAAACCACCCTTTGATGCACTGTAGTTAGTTTGACCAGGGTTTCCCATCTCTCCAACAATTGATGAGATATTTACAATAGATCCAAATCTTTTTTTACCCATAGCTTTTAAAGCACCCTTACAACCAATAAAAGCTGAAGTTAAATTTGCTGTAATTACATCTGTAAAATCTTCAACTGACATTCTAAGTGCAAGTTTATCTTTTGTTATTCCTGCATTGTTTACTAAGTATGATAGTTCTCCATCAGCATCAATTATAGTTTTTATTACTGCATTAAACTCATCCTCTTTTGTAACATCTGCTTTTATAACGGCAGCTTTCCCACCAGTAGATTCAATCTCTGCTTTTACAGCTTCTGCTGCTTCAACTCCACTTCTATAATTTATCCAAACTTTTAATCCAAAACTCGCTAATGTTTTAGCAATCTCAGCTCCAATACCTCTACTTGCACCTGTTACAAGTACATTTGTACCACTAAATTTCATTATAATCCTTTAAATTAGTCCCTAAAATAAGGTACCATATTGTATTACTACTTTCAATTAGAGAAATAAATTCTCTATTAAGATAGTTTTATTGAGGGCATATTATATCTAAACACCTCTTTTATTGTCCCAAACTCTAATATGAAGTCTGTCACAATATTTAAATCCATACTCAATAGCCATAGCAATAACAGCTTCACTATTTTCACTTATTTGTTTAGCTGTATCTCCCATTGGCATTAAATAAACTTCCACTTTAGGTATTTGTGTAAGAAGGAAATTTATCTCCTCACTGGCTTTTTGTAAAAACTGCTTATCTATTACAAATTTTAGATACGAATCTTTTGTATTCTTTAAAATTTTTGTTAAGGTAGGTATATTTACCCTTTTTTTTAAAGGTTCTAAAGAGTTTGATAGTTTTACACTCATTGAAAAAAGAAGCTCTTTTTGGTATGGGTATTCAAACTCTATATTTAATGAAGCATTTGTTTCAATTGTCACCTTGTAATTATTTTCTACAAAATATTTTAAAAGTTTTTGAAACTCTTCATCTTTCCAATAAAGTAGGGGTTCACCACCTGTTATTACAATATCTACTTTGTATTTTGGCATGATTTTAGAACTCTCTTCCAAAATCTGTTTACAATCCATAGCTTTCCATTGCTCTTTAAAAGCTGTATCAACTGCGTGGAAAGAGTCACATGAAAAGTTTTTTATACCACTTGGGGTTTCATATTCAACATTAAAACCTACACATTTCATATTGCATTTTCCAACACGAATAAAGATAGAAGGAGTTCCTATAAGTTTTCCCTCTCCTTGAATTGTTGGTCCAAAAATCTCATTAATTTGAATCATAAACTGTACTTTTACTTTTAGGTGTTTCTAAAAATTCAACTTTTGATACTCTAACTCCAAGATTTTTCATTTTTTTTGAAGTGATATTTAAAAACCAAGCTGATAAGTTTTCACTAGTTGGTACAAAATCTACTAATACATATCCTTCATACATCTCTTTTATATGAATTGGCTCATCTTTAAGTTTTGTTAAATCTGGCACAAAATACTCTTCATCAAATTTTATCAATTCTTTTTTATTGAAATGGGGTAGCAAAGTAGGGTATAAAGGGTCATTTAAATCGATTATAAATTTATGGTCTAATACATCATCCAAAAAGGCTTTAAACCAATTTAAATGTTTGAAATCTGTAACCATGCCATTTTTAAGATTACTTGCTTCAAGATACACTATAATCTTACCTTGATGACCATGTAAATGTCTACACTTTAAGCATGAGTCGATTGAGTACTCTTTATTTAACTCTTGTGACCAAACTCTATGCCCATAACAAAAATCAAAAGATTTTGAAATTTCCCAAATCATTTTATCCCTTATAAGTTATTGGATCAGTTGCATTTGCTTCTTTAAATCCATTTAATCTTAATCTACATGAATCACAAACTCCACAAGCTTCTTTTTCCTCTTTATAGCAAGACCAAGTGTGTTCTAATGGCACATTTAATTGCAATGATTTTGTTACAATCTCACTTTTCATCATATGAACTAATGGAGTTTTTATCTCCAATTTTGTTGTTTCTTTAGTACCTTGATTAATTGCCTCTGTCATTTTATCTATAAAGGTGTCTGTA
The DNA here is from genome assembly GCA_048571215.1 of Halarcobacter azotofixans (SeqCode). Taxonomy (GTDB): domain Bacteria; phylum Campylobacterota; class Campylobacteria; order Campylobacterales; family Arcobacteraceae; genus Halarcobacter; species Halarcobacter azotofixans. The sequence goes on along the minus strand of CP182352.1, from coordinate 2,612,762 downwards.
CAATCTGGATAACCACTGCTATCCTCTTCAACTACTCCAATATATAAACATTGTGCATCCTCTTTTTCTGCAATTGCTGTTGCTATAGAGATAAAAATTCCATTTCTAAAAGGAACATAAGTGATAGGAACTCCTGGTTGAACCCCTTGGATTGGAACATCTATTGAATTGTCAGTTAAAGCACTTGCTCCAATTTGGGTGAAAAAAGGAATATCTATTTCATATTTTTCTTTTATATCCAAATCTTTACAAATATTTCTAAATGCTTCTAATTCTTTATTTTGTGTTCTTTGACCATAGTTAAAATGTACAGCAATAATCTCATAACCATCATTTTTCGCTATATATGAGGCTAAGGTTGAGTCCATACCCCCACTTAAAATACAAACTGCTCTTTTTTTTAAGGTGCTACTCATTTGTTAAAAAATCCTTTTTTTCTTTAGTAAAAAATTTCCAATTGATTGGCAAGATATTTACAGCTGAATCTTTTTTTAATAATTCAAGCTCTTCATTTAAAATAATCATACAATTACAAGCACTAAGGGTTGATACCATTCCAGGGCTTCTTTTTTGTGAAGGGGTGAAATACTCCCCATCAAAGAATCCAGGTATTATAGTAACTCTTCCTTTTTTATTTTTTAAATCTTCTGCCATCTTAGCTTTTATAATATTGTGATAAATCTCATTTGAACCAAGAAGTTTTTGAATAAGTGGTTTTCCAAAGATTTCAAAAATAAGTGAAGCTGCAAGGGGGTTCCCTGGTAAATTTAAAATATATGTATTATCTATTTTACCAAAAACTGTTGGTTTCCCTGGTTTGATTTTTATTCCATCAAAGATTGTTTTAAAATCTAATTGTGAAAATGCCTCTTTTGTAAAATCGGCATCCCCCACTGATACTCCACCTGATGTTATTAACAAATCAGCATCTAGTGAATTTTTAATTAAATTTTTGATTGATTCTACAGAATCCCTTGCTTGACCTATAAATGTTACATTACATCCTAATTCATCACATCTACTTATCAAAGTTGGTGTATTTGAGTTATAGATTTGGTAGTTTTCACTTTTTTGATAATGTAATTTTAACTCTTCACCACTAGAAAAAACATTGATTTTGGGTTTTTTATATACTTTAATATGTGAAAGCCCTTGACTAGCAAGTAGGGTGATTTTTGAAAAATTTATCTCTTCACCAATATTTATTAATACTTCATTAGCATTTATATCTTCACCAATATATCTAATATGTTGAAATTTTTTTATATTTTTTTCTATTTTAATTGTGTTCTCATCAATGTACTTACAATCTTCTTTTGGAACTATGGCGGTACAATTATCTGGTATTTTAGCACCAGTCATTATTTTTATACACTCTTTATTGTTTAAAAGTTTATTGTTATTATCCCCTGCAAATATAGTATCTACAATAGTTAATAACTCATTTTTATTTTCTTCTAATATAGCAAATCCATCCATTGCAGAGTTATTAAATCTAGGTAAAGAGATTTCTGATTTAATCTCTTGTGCAGATATTCTACCGTTTGCATACTCTATAGGTATGATTTCATATTTTAAATTTAGTTGCAAATTTGAAATAATATTGATTGCCTCTATCATCTCAATGGCCATATATTTCCTTTTACTAATACATTATGACAAGTTAGATATAATACCAAAATTTTTTAAAAGTGAGATTAACATGGATTTAATGAGTGGTGCAGTTGTAACACATATATATACAATATATATTTTTTTAGTAATTATGATTTTTAATTTTTATTCTGTATATAGTATAAAAGATTTTATAAGTTTAGCAAAAAGATTGAAGTTTATGACCCCTTTATATCATTTGACAAATGCAATTGTTATATACACAGGTGCAATTGTTGCTGCTTATGCTCATGAGTTTTCTTTAACTGTTATATTGATGATTGCAGCATCTATCTTTTTACTGGTAATTGAAATAAAAAGATATAAAAAGATGAGAGTTATTAAAAGTTCTGATACTAAATTGCAAGAAGAGTTTATGGTTTATGCTAAAAAGATTTATACAATTGAGATTATGACTTTAGTTTTTGTTTATATTGTTTCAAAAGTTTTCTAATGCAATTTACATATCATACTGATGCCAAAAATCAATTTATACAAATAGATAATGAAACCTATAATTATCTTTTTAAAGCCCGACGACATAAAATTAATGATGAGATATATTTTAGAAATCTAGTAGACAAAAACTTGTACTTGTATAAAGTTATAAGCATTGATAGAAGGAAAGCTAGTTGTGAACTTATTGAGATAAGTGAAAAGATAGTAGAGAATGCTAAAAAGCTACATATAGTTTGGTGTATTGTTGATCCTAAAACTGTAGAAAAAAATATTGCTTCTTTAAATGAAATTGGAGTAGATAAAATCACTTTTGTACCTTGTGATTATTCCCAAAAGAATTTTAAAATAAATTTTGAGAAACTTGAAAAAATACTTTTAAACTCATCCTCACAATGTGGAAGAAGTTCTATTATTAAGTTAGAAAAACAAGAGAGTTTAGAAAAATTTCTTTTAAACAATCCAGATAGTTTTATTTTGGATTTTAGTGAAACTTCTATTGAGTCGAAAAAAGATGAGATTCAAACAATTGTTATAGGTTGTGAAGGTGGATTTTCAAATAATGAAAGAGACAGTTTTAACTCTTCTAAAGTTGTTGGATTTAATTCAAATTTGATATTAAGAAGTGAAACTGCAACTATAAGTGTTGCTTCTAAGATTTTAATATAAGATAGACTTAATAGTCTATCTTATAAAAGATTACCAACTTCTAACAATAGAGTGGCATCTAGCACATGCATTTAAAACATCTGAGTATGCATTTGCTGCATTGATGTATGCTTTATCATCTAAATTTAGTTCTAAAACACTTACATCAAGTTCAATTCTTTTTGAAGCATTAGCTGCAACATTAATCATATGTTTTTTATCTTTTGGAAGATATTCAGAGATAACTTTTCTATCTGAAAATAGTTTATTTCCATGTTTTACTAGTTTTGTTCCCTCTTTGATTATTTCAATATTGTTATTTAAAAAACCTTGTTGAATTTGAGTCATACCCTTTTCCATGATTGCCATAGATTGTTGCATGATATCTTGAGCTGATGCAACAGAGATAGTTAGCACTGCTGCTGTTAAAATATTTAATAGTTTCATTTTATTCCCCTTATTAGTATTATCTAATTAATTAAAATTAGAGATGTTCTTAGTGAACATCTCTCCATTTACTAGCTTTCCATAACCATGCGAAGATAGCAAAAATAACTAGATAAATTAAGAATTTAGGTCCTAAGGCTTCTCTTTCAGCTTTTTTAGAATCACCAACTTCTTCCATATATTCAATCACTTTATTTTCAGCTTCTAATGTCAAACCAACTCTAGGCATTGCTGTACCTTCAAGGTGTTTTTGTGGGTTATTAATAAATTCATGAAGATATTCTTCACCTCTTGATCTAATATATTGAGATAAATCTGGTGGAATTTTTCCCATATATGCTTTGATATTTTCAACAGGTGTTTTTGCGTTCATTGAACCACCTTTCATATCTCCATATTTAATTGAGTGACATCTTTGACACGCATCAGTAAATGTTTCTTTTGCAGTCATCTCTTTTGGAGCAATTGATTGTAAATATGCAACCATATCTGCAATCTCTTGAGGTTGCATCCAGTTATATGAAGGCATTGGATGAACTCTACCATCTACAAATTTATGTGAAACATTTGATGCTGTTGCAGGGTCTTTAATGAATGCAGCTAAGTAGTCAGCATTGTATAATTTTCCAGCTGTACTTAAATCAGGTGGAACAACCCCGTATGCTGCTGCTGCACTTGCGTCATCCATTACAGGTGGGAAACCAGCTTTTTCAATTGAGTGACAAGCAGTACAATTTGTTTGTACTAAGGTAGCACCATTTTCAGCATTTCCTTTTAAACCATTTAAACCATCAACATCTTTAAAAGTGTAATCAGGTGCTTCAACATGTGGATGCATTTTCATATGAGCATAAGGTTCAACACCAATATATGTAATTAATGTAAATACTACTACAACTGCTAATATTTTTAATTCTTTCATTATACACCTCTTCTTTTTGCATCAATTTTAGAAACTATTGGTAATGATACAAAGATTAAAATAAATGCTACTGCAGCAAAGAATCCAACCCATGCATTAGCTCCTGTTGGAGGTAATTTACCATAAACTGTTAATACAATTAAGTCAATAAGCATAATCCAAAACCATACAAAGAAAACTGGTCTTTTATGAGCAGGTAAAATTGCAGGATCTCTATCTAAAAATGGTAATAATAAGAAAATTACATTAGCAAAACCAAATGCTGCTAAACCAATATCAAAGGCTTTTACTCCAGCAATATCAAAGAAGAAACCTCTTAATACTTCATATGACCATAAGAAATACCACTCAGGATAAATATGTGCAGGTGTAACCATATTGTCTGCAGGATCAAAGTTAACTGGGTCCATAGCAAAGTTATAATGGAAAAATACTAAGTAAAAATAGAATATTAAGAAAATACCTAGAACTGCTAAATCTTTTGAAATAAATATTGGCCAGAAAGGGATAACTTTTGATTCTTTTTTATTTCCACTTAAATACTTTTCAGCTTCAACATCAAAATCAATCTCATCTGAATCTTGATTATTTACGTGAGGGATTCTTAAAGTATAGAAGTGTAAACCAATAAGACCCATAATAACTACAGGTAATAAGAATACATGTAACATAAAGAATCTTGTTAAAGTTGCATCAGCAACATTAAAGTCACCTCTAATCCATACAACTAAAGAATCACCAATAAATGGGATACCACCAAAAAGGTTTGTAATAACCATTGCTGCCCAATAAGACATTTGTCCCCATGGTAACATATATCCAGAAAATCCAGCTGCACTAAATGTCATAAATAGTAACATCCCAGAGATCCAGATCATCTCTCTACCTCTTTTGTAAGAACCATAATAGATTCCCGTAAACATATGGATATATATAATTAAGAATACAACTGAAGCTGCAACTCCATGCATATGTCTAAACAACCAACCAAATCTAACCTCTTGCATAATTGTGTAGTTAACAGAATCAAATGCTAAATTTACATCTGGTTTGTAGTACATCATTAAGAACATACCAGAGATTACTAAGATTGTAAAAGTTACTGCTAGTAAAACCCCCATTGCCCATAAGAAGTTGATATTTTTTGGAATCCAATATTCAGTCATCATAACTTTATTAAGAGCTGTAATATTAAGTCTTTGGTCGAACCACTCTCCTACAGAGTTAGCTTTTTCAATTTTTGCCATACTCTACTCCTTATGCTTTCATTGCCGCAGCAATTTTTTTATATTCAGGACCTTCTTCACCTAATACAATAGAAGTTCCATGAACTTTAAATGGAGGTAAATCAAGTGGTCTTGGAGGAGGACCAAAAATATTTTCTGCACTTGGGTTAAATTCCCCACCGTGACATGCACATTTCCATTTGGTTTTTTTCCATGCAGGAATACAACCAAGGTGTGTACATAAACCAATAGCAACTGTAAATCTAGCACCATCAACTATTAAGTCTCTTTTGTTATCTTTCATCTCTGCCGTTTTCTTTAGTATAAAAATCGGCTTACCTCTCCATGAAAATGTTTCCGGTTCTCCAGCTTTAATTGCGCTAAGTTCAATTGTTGTAAATCCCCCAGCTAATACACTTGGTAATGGATCCCAAACTTGTTTCATCCCAACAAGAGAGGCCGCTCCACCAACTGCTGCAACAGCTGCAAATGTATAACCTAGAAAATCTCGTCTATTTGTATCGTTAGACATTTAGCTTCCTTATTTTAAATTTAAATCTTTACATTATAGTCTAAATTTACTTAAATGCTATTAATTTGCTATGGTTTTGTGACGATTTGTAACAAGGGTGTGATTAATCTACACATAAAATAGACAATATTATGTATAGGTTTTATTATTAGAGGCTTAGCCTCTAATAAATTTTACGATTTCAGATTCTATATCTTTTTTATTAATTATACTATTGTGATTGATTTGTGATGTAAATAGATCTTTAATTGTTTCTGGAAGAGTAACATTATATTTACTTGAAATCACTTCAAGTGCCTCTTTGTCGGCATATTTTATCTTATCTTCATTTAAAGCATTTAATACAGTTGGTGAAAATTTTGTCCATTCTGCTGTTGAGTAGATAACTGTTTTTAAGTTTTTTTCTTTTAAATTTTCATAGGCTTTTATGCAAGTTGCAGTATGTGGATCCATCAAATATCCTGCATCTAAAAAGTTCTTGATGGTTTTTGCACCATACGCATCATCTGAATTAATTGCACTAAAATATTTTTTAAGTTTAAGTGTTTCCTCTTTATTCATAGTGAAGATTTTTTTATCATTTAAATCTTCCATAAACTCTTTTGTTCTACTTGCTCCATATAGTGAGTATAAAACTCTTTCTATATTTGAAGATTTTAAAATATCCATTGCAGGAGATTTTGTAAGTTTAAGTTCTTTATCTCTAATATCATATATACCTGTATTTATCCATTGAGTTAAGATATCATTTTCATTTGATGCAACAAGAAGTTTTTCAATAGGTACTCCCATTTGCATTGCATAAAAACCACCTAAGACATTACCAAAGTTTCCACTAGGAACAACTAAGTATATTTTTTCACCATATTTAATTTCTTCTTGCTTTAGAAGTTGAATATATGACCAGAAATGGTAGATGATTTGAAATATAATTCTACCAAAGTTTACAGAGTTTGCAGCACTTAGTTTTATTCCATCATTTTCTAATTCTTTTTTAAATGTTTCAGATGAAAGTAAGTTTTTTAATGCTGATTGAGCATCATCAAAATTGCCATGTATACCTAATACTTTTAAGTTTTTCCCATCTTCACAAACCATTTGTAGTTTTTGCACATCACTTGTCCCTCCATCTGGATATAAACAAGCAACTTGAATATTGTCTTTATTTTTAAAAGTATTAAGTGCAGCAGGACCTGTGTCTCCCGAAGTTGCAGCTAAGATAAGATAGTGTTCATCTCTTTTTTTTGCAATAGAGCTTAATATTGAACCAAAGGGTTGAAGTGCCATATCCTTAAAGGCACGTGTAGGTCCATGGTATTGTTCATGAACAAATAAATCCTCTTTTACTTTTACAACGGGACAAGGGTTTTGTGGATTATCAAAATTATCATATAAAGATAAAGCTTTGTTTATCTCCTCTTGGCTTATATCAATTTCAAAGGCTTTTAATATATCAAAAGCTAACTCTTTGTAGTTTTTATCTATGTGGTTTTGTATAAAGTTCTCTTCTAGCTTAGGTAGATGTTTTGGAACATAAAGACCACCAAATGAAGCACTAGGGTTTAGTATAGCTTCACTAAATGTTACTTCAGAACTTTTTATTCCATCATTTCCTCTTGTTTCAATAAAATTCATATATATCCTTAAAAATAATCCCTTTCAAGGGAGTTTATATTTAGCCTCTTTAAAATGAAGCAATTACACTAAAATGTATCTTTTTTTATACATTATCTTTTAATAACTTTTCAAAATCTATTCCATTGTTTGGATTGTCTTTTCTTAAAAATTGAGTGCCAACACCATCACTTGTGAATAGTTCTAATAAAATTGAGTGTTCAACTCTACCATCTATAATATGTGCTTTGTTTACGCCATTATAAATTGCATCTATACATGAATCAACTTTTGGTATCATTCCACCTGCAATTGTTTCATCATTTTTGTATTTTTCTACATCCTCTTTATCTAGTGAATTTAGAAGATTTCCCTCTTTATCTAATACCCCAACAGTATCAGTTAAAAATAGTACTTTTTGTGCTCCCACTGCACTTGCGATTTTTGAAGCTGCCACATCTGCATTTATATTAAAGCCAGGATGATTAGGTTCAGCACTGTCTGCTATTGGAGCTATAACAGGAATAAATCCCTCTTTGATAAGGTTATTAATCATCCCTCCATTAATTTCAGTTATTACACCTGTATATCCAAACTTTCCATTATCTTTTGGTATAGCTTTTATAATAGCTGAGTCTTTTCCTGATATACCAATCGCTTTTGCCCCATGATGATTTAAAAGTGAAGTTATATTTTTGTTGATTTCACCACTAAGAACCATTTCTACAACTCTCATACTATCTTCACAAGTAACTCTATGCCCATCTACAAACTTTGAAGGGATATTTAGTTTACTTAGAAGTTCTGTTATTCTAGAACCTCCACCATGTACAATTACAGGTTTAATTCCAACAAGGGAAAGAAGTACTATATCTTCTGCAAATTTCTCTTTTAGTTCAGGACTAGTTTGTGCTGAACCCCCATATTTTATAACAATTGTTTTCCCATAAAATTTTTTTATGTATGGTATAGCATCTAAGAGGGTTTGTACTTTATGTAGTTTTTTTTGCATAGGTTTTTTGACCTTTTTTTAAGTATTCAATTTTTATTAAGTTGTGCATTATACTCAAAAATTGCTTATTTATTAAATAATAGAGATTAGAAGAAGTTCGATTTGAAAATTTTATATAAAGGAAAAACTTAAAATGAAGTAGGGAGGAGTATTAATACTCATCACCTAAATCACTTTCTTTTAAAATATCTTTAGAAAATATTACTGATTTATTTCTACCATTTTCTTTAGCATGGTATAGTGCTAAGTCAGCATATTTTAAACATTGCCAGAAGTTATCTGTATGTGTTGGAAAAATAGAAGCACCTATACTAATCGTTTTATTAAAAGTTGTAGTTCCTGCTGGAATCTCTTTTTTAGAAAAGGCAATTCTAATTTTTTCTGCAACTTCTAAAATATACTCTTCATCACAATTATAAAGTAAGACAATGAACTCTTCTCCACCAAACCTTACTACTATATCAGATTCCCTAACATTTTCAATAAGTGTTTGTGAAATTATCTTAATAGCTTCATCACCAACATCATGTCCATAGGTATCATTAATCATTTTAAAATAATCAATATCTGCCATAAGTATTCCATATGTAGTTTTAGAACGTTTTGCTTGAGATACTATAGTTTTAACTGATTCTTCTAAATATTTTCTATTAAATAAACCAGTTAAAGGGTCAGTTCTTGCAGTAAGTTCTAACATATGCATTAGCTTTTTACTTACAATCTCTGGTTTTGCAGTATCTATGTAGTCTTGAACTGATGGCAATAAAGTAAGTACTCTTTCATGATCCTCTTTTGTATCACTAACAATAGAAACAATAAAGTCTAAATCATTAGAGATAGAGTAAGGGATACAAAGATAAAGTTTATTTGTATCATGTTCAAATTTATCACACATATGATGAAATTGGCATGAGTTTACTATTGTATTTGTTCTATCTGCTCTACATCCATCTTGTGCATTACAATGAATCTCTTTCTCTTTATAAACAATTTTTACATTTTTGTGGGTAGTATCAGCTTCAATAAAATTAAAATCTTTTAGTTGGAATTTTTCCCTTAAAATGTAAGCTAGTCTTTCATAAACCTCATTTATATGCTCATCATGTTCTATAGTTTTTCTAAATCTGTAAATATCAGCAAGTCTATTTACTGTAGATTTAACATCTATTAATGGATCAGTTCTTTGACTTTTTTGATGTACTAAAAATACACTAATTTTTTGTTCAATATCATCAAGAGTAGTTTGAAGTTTTTCCAATAGACTATCAATCCATGTTGCGACAGCATCACTATGTTTCCCATCAGTTTGACCAATTCTATCAGAGTAGTCACCTTTTTGTGCTTTCTCCATAACTCTATTGATTGACTCAAATAGTACTAAAAATGGTGAAATTAATTTATTTACAAAAAGTAGTATGAAAATGATTAGAACTAAAGCAATTACAATTGTATTACCAACTGTAACCATACCAACCTCTTTAATATCATCAACTGACATGGTAATAGTAATAGCTCCAAGTGTATCTCCAGGCTTAGCAGTTGTATGACATGATAAACAGTCTATTGTTCCTTCTGATGAACCAATATATGGAATTGTGATTCTATATGAACTTTTACCAAAGATTCTCTCTTCAACTACAGCTTTTTCATGTCCCGTGTGTAGAACCTCTTCATCAATTTTATCTCTGGCAACTTCATTATTATTCCCTTTTCCAAACTGTTCGATTATAGCAGGAGCTCTTGATAACCAAATTTCATCTATATTTTCTAGATTTGAAATTTGTTCTAAAAATAATTCCCTATTATCAATTACTCCATTAACCATATGAGAGGTTAAACTATGTTTTACAGTTTGTGCAATTGCCTTAGCCTTATTCTCAACACTCTTTAATCCATAATCACGAAAATTCATTAAGATATTGGCAATAAGAATAATAAACATAATAGCCATTACTAAGAACAGTGAAAGTGAAATTTTCCGTTTTGAACCCATTTTTTTTGCCTTCATATAATATTAAAAAAGATTTTATCATTATTTTTCTTAATTATTATAATTAATTTATTTTCTCAATTAATTTTAAGATAAATTTACATTTATGTAGCTTAATCTTGCTTATTGTACAATTGCCTATGGAAAATTATTTAGCATTAAAAGCAAGCGCAGGAAGTGGAAAAACCTTTGCTTTAACGGTACGTTACATATCTTTACTTTTATTTGGTGCAAAACCAAATGAGATATTGACCCTAACATTTACTAATAAAGCAGCAAATGAGATGAGTGAAAGAATACATAATACATTAATCCATTTAGGGGAAGATAAAAATTATTTAAAACAAATTTCAGAACTTACAAACTTTAGTAGTGAAAAAATATTAGAAAAAAAAGAGTATTTACTTGAACAATTTATAGATTCAAATTTAAGTATTTTTACAATTGATAAATTTGTAAATAAAATTTTAAGGGAATTTTGTGGATATATTGGTCTCTCTGATGATTTTGAGATTAAAAATGATGATATAGAAAAATTAAGTTCAAATTTTTTACAAAAATTAGAGCTTGATGATTTTGATAAACTTTTAGAGTTTAGTCTCCATGAGAATAAAAAGTATAACTCTATTTTTGAGATTTTTTCTAATCTTTATGAAAAATATGAAGAGATAAAACCTTTAAATATTGATGCAAGTTTAATTGCTATTCAAAAAGATGAGGTCTTAAAGAATGCATATAAAATAAAAGAGTTTATTTTTAATTGTCCTGTTGCTTCAAATGCTGTTAAAAAAAGTGTTGAGTTTGATAATTTTGATGAGCTTATCTCTAAAAATTGGTTAAATTATGAAACTATGAGTTCCCATAAGTATTTTAAAAAGTGTTCAAATGAACTTTTAGAAGAGTATTTCTCTTTTTTAAAAGAACAAATTGCCATATATTATAAACTTAGACAAGGATTTACCCTTGGTAGATTAAATCACCTATATACTTTGTATAAAAATTTTAAATTTAATTATAATAAATCAAAAAACTATCTAACCTTTAGTGATATATCTAACTTAACATATGAACTTTTAAGCACTAAAATTGATAAAGATTTTTTATATTTTAGATTAGATACAAAGTATTCTCATATATTAATGGATGAGTTCCAAGATACTTCACTTTTACAATATAAGATATTAGAACCTTTAATAGAGGAGATAATAGCAAGTAAAAATGATAAATTTCAAACTTTTTTTTACGTGGGAGATACTAAACAATCCATATATAGATTTAGAGGTGGGAAAAGGGAACTCTTTGATTATTTGGCAAATAGATATGAACAGCTTAGTGTAGAAGTATTAAACACAAATTATAGGTCATGTGAAAATATTATAAATTTTGTAAATGAATCTTTTAATAAAATACCAAACTATGAATATCATAATCAACTAACTATAAAAGATGGGGGATATGTAGAGGTTTTTGAAGATGAGAGTATAAGTGAAAGTGAAGATAGATATAAAAATCTAGCAAAAAAGATTGCACAACTTTTACAAGATGGGGTTGATAGTGATGATATTTCAATCCTTACCTATACAAATGATGATGTTTTGGAAATATATTCATATTTGAAAGTGATGTTTCCCTCTTTGAAAATAACAACAGAGATGACCTCTAAACTTATAAATCAAGAGAATGTAAATGGGGTTATAAATGCTGTTAAATATTTATATTTTGATGAAGAGATTTATAAAGAGAATTTAAATGCTATATTAGGAAGAGAACCTTTAAGTGAGATTGATTTAAAAGTAGATATAAAAAAACTACAACTAAATGAAGTTGTATTAAATATTGCAAAACAATTAAATATTTTAGATGATAATGTTATAAAACTAATAGAAAATTTAAGTGGTTTTAAAAATATTGTTGATTTTGTATATGAAATAGATAAGCTTGAAGCTACAATGCAAAACCAAGAACAATTTGGTTTACAGATATTAACAGTATTTAAATCAAAAGGTTTGGAGTTTCATACAGTTATTCTAATGGATAGAATAAAACAAAAAATGGCAAATAAAGATCCCTTACTTTTTGAGTATGATAATATAGAGTTGAAAAATATCTATTATAAAATTTCAAATTTAGAAAATTATGATGAAAACTACAAAAATGCTTTAGAAAAAGAGAAAAGCTTAGCCTTAGAAGATGAACTAAATATTTTATATGTGGGATTGACAAGAGCTAAAAATAATATGATTATATTTAAAAAGAGTGAAAAATCTGTTTTTGAACTTTTGGGTTTAGAGCCTTCAAAAGTTGGTAACTTAATAAAAAGTGAAAATAGTAATAAAAAATATGAAAAAGTAAAAAAAGTAACATACAAAGGTGTTGATTTAGGTAAACAAGATAAACCAATACAAGAGGATAAAGATGAGGAAAACACTTACTCTCTACATGCAAAATATTATGGAATAGCAACCCATTATTGTTTGGAGATGATGACAAGTTTTGACAAAGTTTCTTTAGACAAATCTTTAAAACTAGTTCAAAATAGATATTCCACATATTTAAATGAAAGTGATTTTACTATAATTGAAAGTTCAATAAAAAAATTGATAGAAAATGAGAGGTTTCAAAATATAGTTAAAAATAGCATTTGTAAAAAAGAGCAATCTTTAATATATGAAAATGAGTTAAAAATCATAGATTTATTAGTTGAAAAAGAGGATCAAATTTATATTTTTGATTATAAAACAACAAAAGAGCAGTTAATTGAACATGAGGTTCAAGTAAACCATTATAAAAAAGCTATAAAAGAGATTTACCAAATAAATAGTGTAAACTCTTGCATAATATATTTAAAAGATGATGGGGTGGATTTAAAGTTTATATAAAATATCTAATTGAGGCAAAACCGCAAGCTTTGCTAGCTTTTATCTGTTTTATATGATTTTCATCAATAATTCCCCCAAGGGCGATGATTTTTAGCTCTTTGTACTTTGATATAATATATTCTAAATTTTCAATCCCTTTTGCTTTACCTTTATTTGGGGTGAAAAAAATAGGTGAGTATGTTATTGCATCTATATTATTATCAAGTGCTTTTTTAATCTCATCTTCATTATGACAAGAGATTATTGTAAAAAGTTCTAAATTTTTTGCTTCTTTGATTTTATCAAACTGTTTTGAGTTTAAGTGTACCCCTGTTGCATTTAGTTTTTTTGCAAGGGTGATATTTGAGTTTATTAAGTATTGTTGTATATTTTTTTCTTTACAAACTTTTATAAAAACTTCTGCTAACTCTTCAAAGTTTGAGGAGCTTTTATCTCTAAAACAAGCCATGTCAATATTTTTTGTTAATGCTTTCTTTAGTTTTTGTTCAAATATATTTTTATCATTTGAGTAGTATTTGGGGTCAGTTATTAAATACCTAATCATTTTTTACCTTTTTTATTGCAAAAAAAAAGGAAGAGGTAAAACCTCTTCCTTTTACACTAAAGATAATTTGCTGTAAGCTTAGTGCTCTTCTTCCATCATAATAGAACCAGCAATATAAACGTATGTTAAAATACTGAAAATAAATGCTTGTAAGAAAGCAAATGCTGTTAATAAAAAGAATCCTGAGATTGGAACTAACCAAGGTACTAACATTAGAAGTACCATAGTAAACATATCATCCCCTCTAATTGAACCAAAAAGTCTAAATGACAATGAGATGATTCTTGATAAGTGAGAGATAATTTCAATAGGGAACATTAATGGTGCTAATATAGGCATAGGTCCCATAAAGTGACCAAAATAACCAGCAAAACCATTTTTCTTGATACCTAAGTAGTTATAATAAACAAATACAATTAACGCTAAAGATAATGTAAAGTTGATATTCGCAGTTGGCGATTCAAAACCTGGTACAACACCCATAAGGTTAGCAATAACAATTACTAATGCTAAAGAACCAATTAATGGTAAATATCTTCTTGCATTTTCTTCTCCCATAGTATCAGCACCCATGCTAATAACACCACCAATGAATGTTTCCATTACATTTTGAGCTCCAGTTGGAACTAATTGCATCTTCTTAGTAGCAGCTCTAGCTAATAAGAAAACGATACCTAACACTAAAATATAGTGCGATAAGATTATCCATTCTTGTCCGTGACCACCAATTGCACCTAAGAATGTAAACAGTCTTCCTTCCATCTTTTTCCTTTTTTGTGTTTGTTACTTTGACTAAATATATGGGGCATTATATATTCTATTAACTAAATTTATTATAAATGTACTTAAGAGTTTTTAGATTTGTTTAAATCTGTAACCATTTTGTTTCAATTTTTCCCTTATCTCTTTTTGGTGTTCTTCCCCTTTTGTTTCTAAGGCGATTGTTACATGAGCCTCTCCAAACTCCAGTTTTATCGAGTCTCTATCGTAATCTATTTGTACAATATTTGCAGAACATTGGGCAAAAATATCAGTTAGTTTCATTAATGCACCAGGTTTATCCATAAGTGTTACTATTAGATTCATTTTTCTATTTGATTTAACCAAACCTTTTTCGATAATTTGTGAAAGCATTGTAACATCAATATTTCCTCCACTAATTAAGGCACAAACTTTTGAATCTTCTATATCAATTTTTTCATGCATAATTGCAGCAGTTGCTACAGCACCAGCCCCTTCAACTACTAATTTATGACGTTCTAGTAAAAATAAAATTGCATTTGCTATCTCATTATCATTTACATCTACAATATGATCAACATAATCGATAATAATATCAAGTAGTTTTGGAGTTACATCCCTAACTGCAATCCCATCAGCAATGGTTCTTACATATGATGAGTCAATAGGCATTTGTGCCTTATACGATTCTTTCATACCTATAGCACCACTTGCAACAACTCCAATAATTTTTATATCTGGGTTTATACTTTTTGCAGCAATTGCAATTCCAGAGATAAGACCACCTCCACCAATTGGTACGACAAGTTGTTTTAAGTCTGGAATTTTTTCTAAAATTTCTAAGGCTATTGTTCCTTGCCCAGCTATAACATCATCATCAGCAAAAGGGTGGATAAACTCCTTATTGTGTTTTTGTGTAAATTCCATAGCTGCTTCATAGGCTTCATCAAAATTTTCACCTGTAAGTACAACATTCGCCCCATATGATTTTACCCCACTTACTTTTGTAAGAGGTGTTGCCTCTGGCATAAAAATAGTTGCCTCACAATTAAAATATTGAGCTGCGAAGGCTAAACCTTGTGCATGATTTCCTGCACTTGCAGCAACTACACCTTTATCTTTTTTCTCTTGACTGAGGTTTGCAACTCTATTAAATGCTCCTCTTAATTTAAAACTTCCTGTTAATTGTAAGTTCTCTTTTTTTAAGTATATTTCACTATTGAATGTTTTACTTAAAATTGGAGCTTTATTTATCGGAGTGTTTTGAACAATGTTCTCTAAAGCTTTTTTCGCTTGTTTTATACTGTTTAGTGTTATCATATTTTTTCTTCTCATTTTTTATTGCCTTTTATAATATCTAAAAATAGTTTTTAATATCATAAAAACTATTTTTAGATAGAGGGGAAAGACCCCTATCTATAATCCTTTCTTATTATTTTTACAGCTTCAACCATATTTTTTAAACTCAAGTTTACCTCTTCCCATTTTCTTGTTTTCAAACCACAATCTGGATTTATCCATAATTGTTCTTTTGGTAATACTTCTAATAATAGTTTAATCTGTTTTACCATCTCATCAACACTTGGAACTCTTGGAGAGTGAATATCATAAATTCCTGGACCAACTTCTTGTTTATATCCCACTTCTTTAAAAATTTTAAGTAGTTCATTCCCACTTCTTGCAGTCTCAATTGAAATAACATCTGCATCCATAGCTTCGATTGTTTTTATAATATCATTAAACTCACTGTAACACATATGTGTATGTATTTGTGTTTGTCTCTTAGCACTACTAACTGAAATCTTAAAATCTCTAACTGCCCAATCTTCATAAGCTTTTATATTTTCTTTTCTTAAAGGGTATCCTTCTTTAAAAGCAGCTTCATCAACTTGAATGATTTTTATTCCAGCTTTTTGTAAATCATCAATCTCATCACTAAGTGCAATAGCAATTTGTTTTGAAACTTCGCTTCTTGGCATATCATCTCTTACAAATGACCAATTAAGAATTGTAACAGGACCTGTTAACATCCCTTTCATAATTTTTGAAGTTTTACTTTGAGCATAGGTAATCCAGTCCACTGTCATAGCTTTAGGTCTACTAATATCTCCAAAAATAAATGGGGGCTTTACACATCTACTACCATAAGATTGTACCCAAGCATTTTGAGAAAAGGCAAAACCATCTAATTGTTCACCAAAATATTCAACCATATCATTTCTTTCTGGTTCCCCATGAACTAAAACTTCAAGTCCACACTCCTCTTGAAATGCAATGCAATCATCAATATAGTTTTTCATATCTTTTTCATAGCTTTCATAAGAGATCTCTTTATTTTTATAATCCCTTCTTGATTTTCTAACTTCTAGAGTTTGGGGAAATGAACCAATAGTTGTAGTTGCTAAGTCTTCATATTGTAAAAGTTCTTTTTGGATTTTAATTCTTTCATTAAAATCTCCATCTCTTGATAGTTTTTTAAAATTAGCAACTCTATTTTGAACCTCTTTATTATGAATTAGTTCAGAGGTTTTTCTACTCTCATTTATTTTTACGTTTTCAATAAAAGCTCTTTGTTCATCTGAAGATAACTTATCAGAACCTTTAAAAAAGGTTTTTGATATTAAATTTATCTCATCAAGTTTTTCTACTGCATAACTTAGCCAGTTTTTAATATTTTTATCCATATTGTTTTCATATTTAAGTGTATATGGAGTATGTAAAAGTGAACAAGATGATGAGATATAAATATTCTCTTTAGGAACAAATTTGGAGATTTGATCAAGAAGCTTTAGTGTCTTTTTAATATCATTTTTCCAAATATTTCTTCCATCAACAACACCAGCAATAAGTTTTTTATTACTATAAGCAATCTCTTTTAATACTTTGAAATTGTTTTTTCCATATAAAAAGTCTAAACCAAGTGCCCATATTGGAGTATTGATTAAGATTTTTGTAGCTTCATTTGAGTGTTCAAAGTATGTAGTTACAATTAGTTTAATATTGTTTGCAACAGTTCCTAAGTTATCATAACTTGGTTTTATTAAACTTAACACTTTTTCTTTATTATCTTTTGATAATAGTGGTTCATCAATCTGAACTGTTACAATTTCATCAAGTTTTGAAATCTTTTTTAAAAGTTCAATATAAACAGGAATAATTTTTGATAATAACTCAAACGTATCTCCACCATCAACTCTTTTTGATAGTCCTAAAAATGTGATAGGACCAATTAAATTGATTTTTGTTTTTATACCATGTTGTTTTGCTTCATTGTATTCATTTATTATTTTTGAAGCATTTAGTTTATATTGATCTTCTAAACTAAGCTCTGGGACTATATAATGGTAGTTTGTATTAAACCATTTTGTCATCTCCATTGCTACACAATCTTTATTACCTCTTGCCATAGAAAAATAAAGCTCCTCAGCTTTTAAATTTTGAAATCTTTTTGGTATGGCATTTAACATAATGCAAGTATCTAATATATTGTCATATAAAGAAAAGTCATTTGAACTTATATATTCAATACCTGCTTTTTTTTGATACTCCCAGTGTCTTTTTTTTAGCTTGCTAGCAACTTTTTCTAGTTCTTCAAAACTAGATTTTTTTGACCAAAAGCTTTCTAGTGCTTTTTTTAACTCTCTTTGTTCTCCTATTCTTGGAAAACCTACAACATAACTTTTTGTAGACATTATTTATCCTTTATTTATTTTTATTTGTTTATGTGATTTTGGGATAAATTAAATGGAGGGTGAACACCAGTTCTTCTAAATGCAAAATAAGTGGTATAAAAAGGACATCTTGGAATAAATTTGAAATTTACAATTGCTAATTTTGTTTTTAATCTAAATACACAATCACAATGGCATGGTTTATTGCTTAATGTTAGGCAAGATGTTTGTAGTAGTAACTCATCATCAGGGGGAGATTCCTCTTCCTTAGAATCATATGAAAAAGAGAAAAAGTTTGATTTTTTAAAGTGCAACAATTTATCCTGCAATTTTTTTGCAGTAGAAAAAGCAGTAATTGCTGACAATGAAAAATAGTTTTTTCTAAAACCTCTTAAATACTTCAATAATACACCTTTATAAAATGAAATATAAATCAACTATGCTTAATATTAAATAAAAATGAATATAATAAGTTTTCAAAAAATATTATAGGTAAGAAATTGAAATTTAGTTTTGTAACATTATTCCCAAATTTAATAGAGTATTATTTTCATGATTCAATTTTAAAAAGAGCAGTTGAATCAGGATTTATAAATTATGAATTTTATAATCCAAGAGATTTTACAACAAATAAACACAATAAGGTTGATAAACAAATGATAGGTGGAGGTGCAGGAATGTTAATGACCCCACAACCCTTATTTGATTGTTTAGACACAATAAAAAAAGAGAATAAAGATGCATATATTATATTTCCTTTAGCAGCTGCAAAACCATTTAGACAAAATGATGCAAAAAGATTGGCAAAGAAAAAAAATATTGTTTTTGTAAGTGGAAGATATGAAGGAATTGATGAGAGAGTTATAGAAAAATATGCAAATGAAGTGTTTAGTATAGGTGAATTTATACTTACAGGTGGAGAGTTGCCATCTTTAGTCATGGCAGATGCTATTTCTAGAAATGTTGAAGGTGTACTTGGAAATGCTGATTCTTTAGTGATGGAAAGTTATGAAAATAATCTTTTAGAAGCTCCATCTTTTACGAAACCTGAAAATTTCCAAAATTTAAGTGTAGTTAAAGAATTCTTAAAGGGAAATCATAGTAAAATTGCCGACTTGAAAAATAATCTGGCTATTTGCAAAACAAGATATTATAGACCAGGTTTAGTCACAAATAAAAAAACAAAATAGAAGTGTGATACCCCGCAACTTGCAAATGCGGGCACTTTCACCAAAGGGAAATATAATGAAAAATAGATACATTGCGAGCTTTGAAGCAGCGCAAATTGCAGAAAAAGAGATTCCACAATTTAGAGCAGGTGATACTGTTAGACTTGGTGTTGAGATTAAAGAGGGTGAGAAAAAAAGAGTTCAAACTTTCGAAGGTATTGTTATAGCAAGAAGTGGAAATGGTATTGATTCTACTTTTACAGTTAGAAAAATTGGAGCTAACTCTGTTGGTGTGGAGAGAATTTTCCCATTATATTCAGAGTCTTTAAAATCTTTTGAAGTGATTAGAAGAGGTAAAGTTAGAAGAGCTAAACTTCACTATCTTAGAGGTCTTACTGGAAAAGCTGCAAGAATTAAAGAACTTAAAAAGTAATCTAACTAAGGCTAAGGCCTTAGTTTTACTTGCATGTTTCAAACATTAATCTACACAGCACTACTTTCAGAAGCACAGCCTTTAATTAACTTTTTAAAACTAAAACAGGACAATTCTGTTCAAAATTTACCTAAAAATACAAAACTTTTTACCAATGAAGAGAGTTCATATATTTTACTAGTTTCAGGTATTGGGAAAGAAAATTGTAAAAAATCTTTAAAATTTGTATTTGAAAATTATAAAATAGGTAAAGCTATCAATATAGGTATTGCAGCTTGTTGTGATAGTAGTGTTAAAATTGGTACACTATTTTGTACAAATAAACTTCTTCCTAGGATAAACTTTGCCCCTATAACTACAGTTGATACTCCTTTGGAAAGTGATGAAAATCTAGAAACACTTTTAGTAGATATGGAATCAAAATATTTTTTAGAGATTTGTAAAAAAGATTGTAATGAGATTTATGTTTTTAAAGTTGTATCAGATTATTTAGATACAACTATCCCTAAAAAAGCCTTTGTTATTGAGTTGATTCAAAATTCACTAAATTCTTGGAAAAAATATTTATGAGTTATTTACAAAAATTTCAAGAGTCTATTGAAAAAACAAATTTTAAAAAACTATCTTTAGATAATCAAGAGTTTATAAAACAAAAAGCTTTAGAGTATCAGTTCTCTTTTCAAGAGTTAAAACAGATAATTGATTTTGCAATTGATTTTAAAATGTGGCATGAAAACGATATATCTGAGCTTTTTAAAGAAGAGTATCCAAGTAGGAAAAATGCTTTTAATGATATAAGAAAAACTTGGCAAGAGTTTAAAAACAAACCTAACTCATATACAAAATTTACAAAAGAGCTTTATAAAGATGATGTGCGAAAATTTAGTTTTCATACTTTTGAAGGAGATAAAACAGCACTAGGCTCATGTCCTGTTGCAAGTCCTAATACTAGATGTTGTAATCTTTTAACTCTTGATGCAGTGCAATCTTGTGGTTTTGATTGTTCATATTGTTCTATTCAATCTTTTTATAATCAAGATAAAATAGGTTTTGATAAAAACTTTAAAAAAAATCTAAAAAATCTAAAATTAGACCCAAATGAAACTTACCATATAGGAACAGGACAAAGTTCTGATTCACTTATGTGGGGAAATAAAGAGGGGATTTTAGATGCTTTATTTGATTTTGCAAGGGAAAATCCAAATGTGATTTTAGAGTTTAAAACAAAATCAAATAATATAAAATACTTTTTAGAAAATGAAGTTCCTAAAAATATAATCTGTACTTGGTCTTTAAATACTCAAACAATTTGTGATAATGAAGAACATCTAGCTGCATCTTTAAATCAAAGAATTGAAGCTGCAAAAAAAGTGAGTGATAAAGGTGTCTTAGTAGGTTTTCATTTTCACCCAATTGTTCATTATGATAATTATTTAAAGGAGTATGAAGAGGTTTATAAAACTTTGCTTGATACTTTTGATTCAAAAAAAGTTGCCTTAGTATCTTTTGGAACATTAACCTTTATTAAGCCCGTTATTCAAAAAATAAGATCAAGAAACTTTAAATCAAAAATTCTTCAAATGCCATTTATTGATGCAAATGGAAAACAATCTTATCCACTTGATATAAAAAAAGAGATGTTTAAGTCAGCTTATGAAACTTTTAAACCATGGCATAAAGATGTATATTTTTATCTTTGTATGGAAGATGAATCTTTATGGAAAGAGGTATTTGGATATGAATACTCTTCAAATAATCAAATGGAAGAGTTTATGAAGATGAGTTATATGGATAAAATTCTTTCTAATAATTAAATCTATACCATCAAATAAATTAGCTATAATTTTTTATGAAAACTTTTTTAATTGAAAACTGGAATAAATTTTTACTACTGTTTCTATCACTATTTGCTTTAATTGTATCAAATTTTTTTAGCTTTGATCATAGTGCTAAGGCTTTAGTTGACGACTCCTTTACCCAAGCAGTTATTGTATTTGGAAGTGCAAAGGCTTTAAATGCAGTTATTTCACTAGCTCAAGGTACACAACTTGATTTACCCTTTATTATAATTGCAATTGGTGAGGTTCTTGACCCTATAAATGATCTAGTAGAACAGTTTTCTTTGGTGATGCTAGCTTGTATTACCTCTTTGGGGATTCAAAAGATATTATTAAATTTTGTTACAAATGAGGTATATAATTATCTTTTACTTTTTTTTGTAATAGTTTTTAATATCTGGTTATTTAAAAGGTTTAAAAAAGATGAAAAACTAAGGGGAATATTTTTTAAAGTAACTTTTATCCTTCTTTTTTTAAGGCTTTCTATTCCCCTAATAGCATATATTAATAATCTATCTTATAACTATTTTGTAAAGCCAGAATATAATATAGAAGTGCTAAATAATAATATAGTGAAAGTAAAAGATGATGTTAGTAAGGTAACAAAAGAGACTATAAATCAAAAAAGTAATAACTCTTTTATAAATAAGGTTATTGAAAAGTTTGACTCAAGCTATTATGAAAAAAAAGTTGAGGAGTATAGAAATGCTGTTGACAACTCTAGTGATTATATTATTGATTTGATTATAGTCTTTATATTTCAAACAATATTATTGCCTTTAGTTTTTCTATTTTTTCTCTACTCTTTTATAAAATCTCTATTTATTTTAAAAAAATCATAAAATAATTTCAAATCAACTCTAAGAGCTTAAAATACTAAGCTCTTTAATTACTCTAAAATAATTTCTTCACATATAAAAGACCCACTTGTATATATTTTTAAATTTTTGTGACAAATTTGTGACGTAATCTTAGCAAAATATTTATCCAAACTAAAAAAAGGATAAATTATGGTTTACATAAACAAGAACAAAGCATTAAATCAATTAGAAGATTTAATGAAAATGCAGTTAAATAAAAAGTTGGCATATATGCCTAAAAGTTTCAATGTTGAACAACAAATTTCAATAGATAGACTTAAAAAGAGAATATTTTTGGAAAAAGTGGTTGAAGAGAGTACCTCTTTTAATAAAAAAATAAATTGGGATCACTCTATGGAAAACTTAAAACTTGTTTCCTCTGTGGAAAATTTAGTTGAGGTGTTTAAATTAAGAAGTGATATATATACAAGTATAAATTATCAAAGTGAATTTCCAGATATAATCGAGGGCTTAAATTTTGATAAATATGATGAAAAATCTGCAATTATCTATTATCAAAATGGTTCTAAAATAACTGGAACCACTAGATTGATATTTGATTCTAAGTATAAGTTGCCTTCAGAAGAGAAGTATAGTTTTGATGAGATAAGAAAAAAATACAAAACAATTGGTGAGCTCTCAAGATTGATAGTTAAACATGAATCAAAAGGTTTAAGTTTAGAGTTTAAGTATTTAATGAAAGGTGCATATTTACTTTTTATGAATAATGATATAGATATAACACTTCTTGGAATAAAAAAGCAACATTATAAAATGTACACAAAATTTGGAGGAAATAATATTCTTGCAGAGCTGGACAATTATGGGAAACTTGATTTAAAGGCATTGATTTTATCTTGGAATCCTGCAGAAGTGTCAGATTTTTTTAAAAAAGCATTTTTAAAATAAAATCTATAAAAAAGAGAAATTAAAAAAAATTTCTCTTTTTTCCATTTGTGACGTAAATGTGACATAATATAGTTAAAATTAAAAATTAAAATATAAGGGGATAGTATGGAAAAAGATAAAATATTAATTGTAGAAGATGAAAGTATAATCGCCTTGCAGATGAAAAGAACTTTGGAAAAGTTTGATTTTGAGATAACTGATACAGCTATAGATTATGATAGCGCATTAAATAGCATAAAACAAAATAGACCAGATTTAATTCTTATGGATATTTGCTTGAAAAATAGTAAAGATGGAATTGAGATAGTAAAAGAGATCAATATAAAAGATGAGATACCGGTAATATATTTAAGTGGTCAAAATGATGCTGAAACAGTTAATAGAGCAATTGCAACAAATCCTATTAGTTATTTAGCTAAACCTTTTAATAAAGAGGAATTAAAATTTAATATTCTTTTAGGTTTATATAAAAGTAAAAATGAAAAGTTATTGGCTAATAAGAAAGATTCTATAAGCTTAGGATATGAGTATTATTATAATAAAGATAAACTTTTTTATAAAAATGAGCATATAAGATTAACTAAAAAAGAGTTAATGTTATTAAAGATATTACTAGATGCAGAGGGAAAAATAGTTGATTTTAAAGATTTGGAAAAGCAAATTTGGCCCAATAAAAGTATCTGTAATAGTACTTTAAGAACTTTAATTTATAGACTTAAACTTAAGCTTGATTCTAAGATTCTTGAAACTATACCTACTCAAGGTTGTAGATTAGTATATTTATGATTTAAGTATTTTTTATAAGTTTACATCCAAAAGTAGGAATAGTTTCTATTACTTTATAGTCTAATTTTGTACGAAGTCTATAAAGCAAGGTTCTTAAAGTACTGTCTGATACAGCTTTGTCACGCCAGATATAGTGCTCAATATTAGAAAATGTTACCAATTCTCCATCTGCATGAATAAGAATCTCCATTAACATAATCTCTTTTTGAGTTAAAGGAATCTCTTGGTCTTTATAATACAATTTTAAATGGGGTTCTTTAGTATAGTAATAATTACTAGATAGTTTATGAAAAAATAATTCATCTATTTTTTCTTTTTCCCCTTGGAGTTTATATATTGCTAACATTATAGTTGATTTAAGTTCATTTCTATTAAAAGGTTTAACTAAATAGGCAATTGGATCAGTCTTAATTGCTCTAGCAATAGTCTCATCATCACAATAGGCACTTAAATATATAACTGGAATATTTTTTATTTTTTTTATATCTTTTGCAGTTTCTATACCATCTTTACTATTTTTTAAATAGATATCCATAAGTATGATATCTGGTGAAGTTTCTTGAATTGATCTAATTGCTTCATCATAGTTTGTAACAGTATCAGTTATTTTAAATCCTAGTTTAATTAGGGCACTTTTGGTATCCAAAGCAACTATTGTTTCATCTTCTACTATTAAAACTTTAATATTCGTCATTTTTATCTCTCCAAATAATTTTTACACTAACTCCATTTATAGAATCAATATCGATTTGTGCACCAAGTTGTTTTGTAGCTAGGGTATTAATAAGAATTAAGCCTAAAGAGTTAGTTTTAATATTTTTATCATACCCTTTTCCATTATCTTTAACAATTAAAGTATAGGTATCTTTTTCATTAGATAAGGAAATTTCAATTTTACCTTGCTTTTTATTAAATGCATGTTTAAAACTATTTGAGATGAGTTCATTTAAAATAAGACCACAATAAACAGCATTGTTTGGATTTAGGTTTGAATTAATATCAAATATTATTTCAACAGTTTCATCTAAATAACTATCCTTTATCTCTGAAACAATTCTTTCAAAATAATCATAAGCATCAACATAAGTTGTATTGTCTTTTTTATACAAAAGTTCATGCAAATGGCTCATAGCACCAATTCTATTTTGAATAGTTGATAATAAATCGTTTATCTTTTTATCATCTATTTCATCATTTTGTAGTCTAATCAATGAGATAATAGTTTGCATATTATTTTTTACTCTATGGTTTAACTCTTTTAGAAGTAACTCTTTCTCTTCTAATGTTTTTTTCAAGTCTTGGGTTCTACTTGTAACTAATAGTTCAAGCTTCTTTTGGGTATTTTTTTGTGTTTCTATTAATTTATCTTGAGCTTGTTGTTTCTCTTCTTGAAATTGTTTAATTCTATTTGCTAATGCCATAGAAAAAATGAGTGCTTCTGTTACAAATCCTAATTCTACAAGATATGAGTTATACAAATTAAAATTAAATACTCCTGCACTAGCAAAATACATTATTAAACCAGAAAGTAAGATTATACCCCACCCAAGAAGTATTAAATTAGCCTGTTTCTCTCCTTTGAAATATGAGTAAAGAGTAATAAAAAACAAATAACACATTAAACTTATTGCAAGGATATTTCTATATCTTCCAAAACTATCGCTTACAATAAAAACTAGTATTGAAATAGGTAATAAAATAATAAATAAATTTAATATTTTATTTATCAATGAAAATCTTTTTAGATTTAAAAAATTTTTTGAAAATAGGGCTAAGAATATTACAGGCAGAGCAATAAATATTGGTGCAATTTTAACTGCAAAAGCCATTTGGTAGTGATTTAGTATATAAATATTTGCAAAACCTACATAAAGCAAATGGTGAATCACTATGGTAAAAATATATCCAACATAGTATAAATAACTTATATCTTTTGTAAAAAAATAGATAGATAAATTGTAAAGAGCTAATACTATCATGGCTCCAAAGAAAAGACTTAAGAGTGATTGATGGATGAGTTCATGATTAAAAAACTCTTCATTGTTATAAAGATTTAGTTTTATAGTTAAAGAGGTTATATGTGAAGAGGCTTTTAAGTAGTATGTTTTACTTTGTTTTGAATCTAGTTTTATATCAAATATTGGATTTATAGATTTTCTATTTGATGATTTGTGCATTAAGCCATCTCTTTTTAGAAAACCTGTTTCATCATAAAATTCTACACTTGATGCAAGGGCAGACTCAAATTCCAAAATAGCAGAGATTGGAGTTTGTTCATTATTTTTAATTTTAAATTTAATCCATACATTAAATTTAGGTGAGTATCCATATCTTTTAATATCAACATCAACTTTTGAAAATTTGTCATCAAGTTTTTTTATATCTTCTATGGTTAGTTTTTTTGTTTTATCAAGATAAATTTCTGTTTGGTGTAGTATACTTTCTTTTTTAAAACCATTTGAAAGATTAATTTCATTTGAGAATAGATTTAAAGCTAGAAATAATAGGACTAGTAGAATTTTAATTAAATACATTTTATTATTATAGTGTTTTTTTAATTAAATCTATTAAGAGATTATAAAAATAATAAGAAAGAGTTAGATGTTAAAAGAGATAATTGATTTTATAGTAAGTACTGTTGGGGATTTAGGTTATTTTGGGATATTTTTTATGATGTTTTTAGAGAGCACTTTTTTCCCTTTCCCTAGTGAAATTGTTATGGTTCCTGCTGGTTTTTTAGCTTATAAAGGGGAGATGAATATCTTTTTAGCAATCTTTGCTGGTATTTCAGGGAGTTTAGCTGGTGCGGTGTTTAACTATCTCTTGGCAAGGAAGTTTGGAAGAGCCTTTTTACAAAGATATGGTAAATATGTTTTAGTAAAAGAGCAAACCTTGGAAAAAATGGAAGATTTTTTTGCAAAACATGGGCATATCTCAACCTTTTCAGGAAGATTAATCCCTGCTGTTAGACAATATATCTCTTTGCCAGCGGGACTTGCTAAAATGAATTTATGGAAGTTTTCTTTATACACAAGTTTGGGTGCAGGGATTTGGGTTTTGATTTTGACACTTTTGGGTTATTTTATAGGTTCTAATCAAAACCTAATAGATGAGTATTTAAAAATTATAATTATAACTATATTGGTTTTTCTTGCAATCTTTATACTCTTTTATATTAGAATAAAAATAAAAAAAGGTGTAATAAAAAAATGGGAAAAACAGCACTAGTAACAGGTTATTCCTCAGGAATTGGAAAAGCTATTTGTGATACTTTAGAACAAAATGCTTATAAAATTATAAAATTAAAAACAAGATTAGAAGAGCATAAGAATCTAGAAAAAGAGATAAAAGAGATTTTAAAACAAGATGAGATCAGTGTTTTAGTAAATTGTGCAGGGATAGGGGTTTTTAAACCCCATGAAGAGATAAGTCTAAAAAAAATAAAAGAGGTGATTGATGTAAATTTAACTGCACCAATTATTTTATCAAATCTTTTACTTAGAAGTTTAAAAAAAACAAAGGGACATATCATAAATATCTCCTCAATAGAATCAACCAGACACTCAAAATTTTCAGCACTTTATTCAGCTAGTAAATCTGGTATCAGAAGTTTTAGTTTGGCACTATTTGAAGAGTTAAGAAGAGCTGATGTAAAAGTAACTACTATAAATCCTGACTTAACAAAAACAAACTTCTTTGATGATTTAAATTTTGAACCAAGTGAAGATGAAAATGCCCATTTATTACCTCAAACTATTGCAAATAGTGTTTTAGATATCATAAATTTTAAAGGTGTTGTAACAGAACTTACAATAAGACCACAAAGATTAGCTATAAATAAAAAATAGATTTTTACTAATATATTATATTTTTATTTGTTTAAGGATACTATTATAAATAACAATTTATTTATTAGGTAATTATATGAAAAATAATATTTATATTAAAACAAATGAACAATTTATTGTTTTACTTAAAAACAATGAAGAATGGCTAATGGATAAAATTTTATTTTATGCAAAAAAATATGGTTATACTAAATATACTTCAACACTTGCAGAGGCTTGGAGGTTATCTATTGTTGGTTTAACTGATTCTTTAGAACTTGCAATGAAACAATCAAATGAAATACCACAAATGGGTCCTGATGAAAATTTTGAAGATGATCCAGCTTCTGCTTTTGGTTTAAAAGAAGCAGATCTGCACAGGAGCAGAGGTGTAAATTTGTCAATGTTTTTTTCTTTATTTAAATATTATAGACAAACTTATTTTGATTTGTTGGATGAAAAAAAAGAGAGTATTGAAGATCATAATTATTTTTATGAATATATAAATAGATTTTTTGATAGGGTTGAAACTGCTTATGTAACCCATTGGTCAGGAAGTAATGCAGAAAAACAAATACATGAATTAGCTAATAAAAATCGTCAATTGGCAAATGAAAAAAACAGATATTTAACACTCTTTGATTCTATGCATAGTCCTGCAATTGTTTTAAGTAAAGAGTTTATTATCGAAAATTGTAATCAAATAGCTTCTACGGTTTTTTTCAATCAAGATAATGCTGGGGGATATTATTATTCTTCAGAAAAAAATATAAATATGGATACTTTGATGGATATTGAAAAGTTAAAGAATAATGAAACTTTTGAATGGAATTTCAAAGAAAAAATATTTATAGTATCTTCAAAAATACTACATGATATAAGTGGTAAAAGTGAAGGATATATAGTTTTATTTAATGACATAAGTAAATTAAAATCAGCAGAAGAGTTACTAATAGTGCAATCAAGACATGCTGCAATGGGTGAGATGATAGGTATGTTAGCTCATCAATGGAGACAACCAATAACAATAATTAGTATGGAAATAAACAATCTATTAATAGATTTAGAGATGGAAAATATTGATTTAGAGTCATTTAAAACCCATTGTTATGGAATACTCAATGAAACTTCATACCTCTCTCAAACTATTGAAGATTTTAAGAGTTTCTTTAAACCTCAAAAAAGCAAAGAGCATGTAACTATAGAAAAAATCTTAAATAATGCAAAAAATATTTTGGGTAAAACTTTAGTGTATGAGAATATAAGTTTTGATATACAATGTGATGAAAATTATGAACTTTATACTTACTCAACACAACTTCTTCAAGTGATTATCAATATTTTAAATAATGCAAAAGAGGCATTACTTGAACATCGAAGAGATGATAGATTTATTAAAATAATTATAGAAAAAGTTCAAGAAGATTTATTAATATCAATATCTGACAATGCAGGTGGAATAAAAGAAGATATACTTGATAAAATATTTGAACCATATTTTTCAACAAAAAATGAAAAAAATGGTACAGGTTTAGGTTTATACATTTCAGATACAATTATAAAAAAACATCTATTAGGTAGTTTAAGTGTTAAAAATATAAATGGTGGTGCATGTTTTATTATTAAGATTCCACTAAAAAAGATTTGAAATGACTGATATTAAAGAGCTTCAAAAAAGAATTCAAGATTTGAGTATTTTAATTGTTGATGATGAGGCTGATTTATTAAATGGTGTAGAGAAATTTATGAAAAAATTCTTTAATGTAGTTGATACTGCTTTAAATGGAGAAGAAGCTTTAGAAAAGTATAAACAAGGTAATTATGATGTAATAATTACCGATATACAAATGCCAAAATTATCTGGAGATAAGTTGGTTAAACTTATAAAAGAAACTAACAAAGATATATTTATAGGAGTTTTAACAGGAAACTTAGATTTAGATGATAATTTAAAAAAATTATTTGATGCTGTATTGGTTAAACCAGTAGATATGCCAAGTCTAGTAAAATTACTTGAAAAAATTATTGAAAAGAAAGGTTTATAAAATTAAAGAGTTAACAAAATATTATTTGGATAAGCAAATATTATTTAAAGAGATAAAAGAGGTTTTTCCCAAAGAGTTAGGAAGTAGAAAAAAAATAGGTATTTTTATAGGAACATCTACAAAAAAAGAGTTTTATGCCATATTTATAGTAGATTCTAAAAGTAGATTTATAAGAAAAAATGCAGAAGATTTATTGCAGTTATATTCTATTCTAGTGGATAAAGTGGAACATAATTTTAAGAAAAAAGAGTTATTGATCTCTTCCCCACTTTGTTCAAAAGCTAAGAAGTTTTTAGAAGATAATAAGTGGAGTGTAAGAGTTGATTTTATGTGATATTGGAAATACAACTTTTCACTTTTTTATTGATGGAAAAGATGAAAAATATTATTTAAATGCCCATTTGCCATTTTTTGAAGAATGTATTTATTATGTCTCTGTAAATGAGAATGCTACAGCAAAATTAAAACTTACAAGTAATGAAATATTTGATTTGGAACCCTATATAGATTTTAAAACGAAATATAAAGG
Source organism: Halarcobacter azotofixans (SeqCode) (assembly GCA_048571215.1). Classification (GTDB taxonomy): domain Bacteria; phylum Campylobacterota; class Campylobacteria; order Campylobacterales; family Arcobacteraceae; genus Halarcobacter; species Halarcobacter azotofixans. The sequence goes on along the minus strand of CP182352.1, from coordinate 2,582,031 downwards.
GATGGGATTAGATAGAAAAATTGCATGTTGTTCTTTTAAGGATGGAGTTGTAATTGATGCAGGTAGTGCAATAACTGTTGATGTGATGAAAAATGGTAAACACAAAGGTGGATTTATTTTGCCAGGACTTAGTCATTTTAAACGAATTTATCCTGAAATTTCTCATATCTTACAGTTTGATTTTAATACAAAGGTAAATTTAGATAAAATCCCACTTTGTACACAAGATGCTATATCTTATGGAATATTAAAATCTATTATTGAACCCATTAAAAAAGTTAGTAAGAAACAAAAGGTAGTTTTTACTGGTGGAGATGGAGAATTTTTAAGTCAATATATTAAAAATAGTGTATATAAAAAAGATTTGATTTTTGAAAATATGAAAGGGATTATAAATGCTAACAATTGCATTGCCTAAAGGTAGAATTGCCGAAGATACTTTAGAAAAATTTGAAAGTGCATTTAATGAAAAGTTTATCTTTGAGGATAGAAAGCTTATTTTAGAAAAAGCTGGGTTTAGATTTTTAAATGTAAGAAATCAAGATGTGCCAACATATGTTATGCATGGAGCAGCTGATTTGGGAGTTGTTGGTCTTGATGTTCTTGAAGAGAAAGAATATGATTTAATCAAACTTCTTGATTTGCAGTTGGGAAAGTGTAAAGTAGCTTTTGGACTTGTAAAAGGGGAAGAATTAGATTTTACAAAAAGCCAAATTACAGTTGCAACTAAACATGAAAAAATTGCAAAAAGATATTTTGAAGAAAAAGCTATGGCTGTAAAGATTATCAAACTTTATGGTTCAATTGAACTTGCACCATTAGTTAATCTGGCAGATTGTATTGTAGATATCGTGGAAACAGGAACTACCATGAAACAAAATGGTTTAGAGGTTGGACCTACTATTATGGAAAGTAGTGCACACTTAATTGCAAACAAAAACTCATATTATGCAAAAAAAGATTTAATCTTTGATTTAAAAGAAAGAATTGAAGCACAGCTTTAATGGGACTAGATTTATACTCTAAAATAGAACCATATTTAGACTTTCAAGAAGAGATTTATACTTTACACAATGAATTTGTTGCCTTTGTTGTAGGTAATGATTTGGATAATATTTTAGATATTGGATGTGGACAAGGTTTTTTTCTAGAGTGTATGCAAGTTAATTCAAAAAAAGCTTTTGGTATTGATTTAAGTAGTTTTCAAATTGAAGCTTGTAAAGAAAAAGGGTTTACAAATGTTGATTGTATTGCCTTGGAAAAAGTTAAAGAAAAATTTAATTGTGCCACAGCTATTTTTGATGTAATCAATTATATCCCAAATGATCAATTAAAAAAGTTTTTTGAAGATACTGCAAAAGTTTTAAATAAAGATGGATATTTTATTTTTGATGTGAACTCTTTATTTGGTTTTGAAGAGATAGCACAAGGTTGTATTACAATCGATTTAGAAGATAAGTTTATTGCTATTGATGCAAACTATGAAGATAATAAACTAATCACAGATTTAACCTTATTTACAAATGAAAAAAACAATTCATTTATAAAAGAACAAGATAGCATTACACAATATTATCATGATAAACAAAGAATCAAAAAACTACTTACTAAAGCAGGTTTTAAAATAGAAGAGATAAAACCATTTAATCTTCATAGTAGTGATGAACCTGATAAATTAATATATATTAGTAAAAAAATATAGTTTCAAATAAAAGTAGTATTTTACTACTTTTATTTAATTTAATCCCACAATATCTCTTATTTGTTCCATTTTAGCAGAAGCAATTTTACTAGCTTTTTGTGCACCAAAAGCTAAAATTTCCTTCACCTCATTTGGGTTATTTAAAAGGTGTTCCCTTTTTTGGATATATGGTTCAAAATGTTCATTTATTTTCTCAAGAAGTGTTAGTTTAAAGTGTCCATAACCTTCCCCAGGAGTTGCATATCTTTGTTGAAGCTCTTTTAATTCATCTTGTGACATAAACAATTCACAAAGTTTATATACATTACAAGTGGTATAATCTTTTGCCTCATCTAACTCTTTTGAATCAGTCACTACTCCCATAACTTGTTTTTTTATTGTTTTTGCATTACCAAACATATCAATTGTATTTCCATAAGATTTTGACATTTTAGCCCCATCAGTTCCAGGAACTGTAGCAACTATCTCATCAACTTTTGCTTCTGGCAATACTAAGATATCAGTTTTATAGTGATTGTTAAAGCTATTTGCAATATCTCTTGTCATCTCAACATGTTGAATTTGATCTTTACCAACAGGTACAATATTTGTATCATATAATAAAATATCAGCAGCCATTAGCACAGGATAAGAAAAAAGTCCATGGTTTGTTTGAAAACCACGAGCTGTTTTATCTTTATATGAATGTGCTCGTTCTAGTAAACCCATAGATGTGTGATTTGATAAAAGCCAGTATAGTTCTAATACCTCTTTTACATGGTGTTGTACCCAAAAAGTTGATTTCTCTGGGTCCATCCCTAGTGCTAAAAAGTTTACTGCTGCTTCAAAAATGTTTTTTTCTAAAACCTCTTTTTCTTTTACCGATGTTAAGGCATGATATGAAGCTATGAAGGCAAAAAGTTCACCATCATCTTGTGATTCAATCATTTTTTTTATCATTCCAAAGTAGTTACCTATATGTATAGTACCACTTGGTTGTATTCCCGATAGTATTCTCAATTTATTTCCCTTGAAATTTTTGAAAAATTATATCAAAAGTAAGTATAATAGCTATTTAAGCTTCTTTTCTATTTTAAATATAATATGGTCAAGATGGAGTTGCAAGTTGTAATACTCTCCCATATATGCTAGGGGAACCTTTGTTTCTTTACTTATTTCACGTCTTAGCTTTTCTAAGGATTCTAGCTCATTTTGAAGTTTGTTTTTATCTTTATTATCCACTTCTTCATCCAACTGTCTTACTTCATCATACCATCTATATATTTTTGATCTCATACTCCAATTGTATAAAGGGTAAAATCCTTTAAACAAAGGGAAAAGTAGGGTTAAGAGAGGAATAATAAGTATTTTCAATCTATCTATATTTGAAGCTATCCAATAGGGAAAGATTTTTTCTAACCAGGTATCTCCATATTTAAAATATTTTTGAGCCTCTTCATCTAAATCTAAAACCATATTGTATGGATTTGGAAATTGTCCTGCTTTTGCAAAAAGGTCTTTTTTATTATGAACTTCTTTGATTTTTTTTAGTACAAGTCTTTTTAGTTCTTCTGAAAAGTCTTTCTTTACTACTAAATTTGCAGTTGTTGCTAATAGATTCTTATTTTCATCTGGTAAATTTTTATATAAATCTAAAGTTCCCTCATATAGATTTAAAGCTTCTAAATAGGGATATTTTCTACTATAAGCTCTAGCTCTTTTAAAACTAAAAAGGTTTATTTTTGGGTCTTCTAGTAACTCTTTTATTGCTTCAGATTTGTGGGAAGAGACTATAAAAACTACATCAATTTCACCTTTTAATAAAGCTTCTTTTGATTTATCAGTATCATAATCTAAAATTGTAGAATTAGTTTCATCTATACCATTATCTTTTAAAATTTGTATCGCTAAATCTCTAGTGCCACTGCCAATTTTATTAATAGAGATTTTTTTTGTAATAAATTGAATAATATAATCAACAGAAAAGCCATCATTTTTATAAAAGACCCATAAAGGTTCATAATAGATTGATGCTAGGGATTTTATATTTGGAGCAATCTCATTTGTTATTGTACCATTTTGTACAAAAGCCATATCAGCTTTATTTTGTTTAAGAAGTTCAATATTCTCAACTGAACCAGCTGAATTTATTAAATTTACTTTTACATTCTCTTTTTCTAATAAGGCTTTATACTCTAAGGCAGTTTTATAATAGTTTCCATTTTTACTACCTGTTGCAATAGTAATCTCTTTTTTTGGACTAGGTTTTATAAATTGTATTGTTATATAAAAAGAGGCAACAACTAAAGCAATTATTGGAAGTACTACAGTAAAAAATTTATATTTCATTTGAATATCCCATTTTACGATTTAATATATTTTATAAAAAAAAAGTAAAAAGGAAACTTTAGGTACAATACACATTTAAAATATAAACAAGTACAAGCTATAATTGCTTTGTAAACTTATAAAAAATTTGAGAAAGAGCGATATGATTGATATAAAACTATTACAAAGAGATTTTGAATATGTTGCAACAGCACTTAAAAGAAAAGGGGTTGCTTCAGATATTTTAGATTCATTAAAAGCAATATCTGAAGATGCAAAAATTAAACGACAAGAGATGGAAGATACAACAGCTTCACAAAATAGATTATCAAAAGAGTTTGGAAGATATAAAAAAGAGGGATTAGATATAAGCCCTTTACAAAATGAGATCAATGAACTAAAATCTATAAAACAAGCTTTTGAAGAAGAGGTAAAAACCTTAGAAGATGAACTATTATCAATACTTCTTGGTGTACCAAATATACCAGATGAGATAGTACCAGATGGAAAAGATGAAGATGAAAATCAATTATTAGAAACCATTGGAGAGAAACCAAGTTTTGATTTTGAACCAAAAGAGCACTGGGATTTACCTAATAATTGGTTAGATTTTGAAAGGGGTGTTAAACTAGCAAAATCTAGGTTCTCAGCTATTAAAGGGCAGGGGGCAAGATTAGAGCGAGCACTTATAAACTATATGTTAGATTTTAATAGAAGTAGAGGTTTTGAAGAGTGGTATGTACCTTTTATGGCAAACTCAAATACTTTACAAGGAACTGGGCAGTTACCAAAGTTTGAAGATGATTTATTTAAAATCGAAGGGGAAGATTTATATCTAATCCCTACAGCAGAGGTTTCATTAACAAATCTTTACAATGATGAGATATTATCAGTTGATGAATTACCTTTAATGTTAACATCATACACTCCATGTTTTAGAAAAGAAGCAGGAAGTGCAGGAAGAGATACAAGAGGGCTTATAAGACAACATCAGTTTGATAAAGTTGAGATGGTGGCTATTACTAAACAAGAGGAATCAGATGAGATATTTGAAAAAATGGTTGCTTGTGCAAGTGATTTATTAACTTCTTTAGGTCTTGCTCATCAAAAAGTTATGCTTTGTACTGGTGATTTAGGTTTTAGTGCAGCAAAAACAATAGACCTTGAAGTTTGGCTTCCTGGACAAGGAAAATATAGAGAAATCTCTTCTATATCTAATACTAGGGATTTTCAAGCAAGACGAGCAAAAATTAGATATAAAAAGGATAAGAAAAATATTTTAGCGCATACTTTAAATGGATCTTCACTAGCAGTGGGAAGAACACTTTTAGCTATTATGGAAAATTATCAACAAGCTGATGGTAGTATAAAAATACCAGAAGTTCTTACTAAATACATGTAATTATATATTTGTCATCTTTTTGTAATTATTTACTATTAAACTTTCATAAAATTATGAAGGCAAAAAATGGTAAAGATTACAAGAAGAGATTTTTTAAAAATATCGGCTTTAACTGCAAGTTCACTTGTAGTTTCAACAGCAATGACTGGATGCACATCATCTCAGTTAAGTACTTGGAATACTGTAGATGTAGATTTTAATCATGGAGTTGCTAGTGGAGATCCTACAACTACTAGTGTAATTCTTTGGACTAGAGTTACTCCTAAAAGTACTATTTCAACTATAAACTTAGCTTATGAAATTTCTGAAGCATCAGATTTTTCAACAATACTTAGATCTGCAATTATCACAACTAATCAAAATGAAGATTACACTGTAAAAATTGATTTACAAGATTTAGTAGAAAATACAACATATTTTTATAGATTTAAATCTAATGAAAAAGTATCAATTGTTGGAAAAACCAAAACAATAGCAGCAAATCCTAGTCAAGTTAAGATGGCGGCTTTTTCATGTGCAAACTATCCTAATGGTTATTTTAATGCATATATGGAGGCTTCTAAAATGGATTTGGATGTTGCCTTGCTCTTAGGAGATTATATTTATGAATATGGTATGTATGAAAATGATGATGGCGTAACTCCTGCTTATGCTACATCAAATGCTGCTACTATTGGAAGGGTTTTACCTGCTGATAATGATACAGAACTTTTAACACTTGAAGATTATAGAAAAAGATATGCTTTATATAGAACTGATGAAGGTTGTGTAGCCTTACATAAAAATATTCCTGTTATACCAATATGGGATGATCATGAAATTGCAAATGATACATATAAAGATGGAGCAGAAAATCATGACCCAAGTGAGGGTGACTTTCAATCAAGAAAAATACAAGCATTACAAGCTTATTTTGAGTGGCTTCCTATCCGACCCTATACAAAAGGCAATACAGAGATTATCTATAGATCATTTGAGTTTGGAAATCTTGTGAATCTTTATATGTTAGATACAAGAGTTATTGCTAGGGATAAACAATTAGATTATTCTAAGTACTTTGACAATTTAGGAAATTTTGATTCTGCAACTTTTTCAATGGATTTAGTTGATAATACTAGAACAATGATTGGAAGCGAACAATTACTTTGGTTACAAAATAAGTTAACAAATTCTACCGCAACATGGGATGTTTTAGGTCAACAAGTATTAATGGGAAAAATGTTTTTACCTGCTGAGTTATTGACAATAATTGCCCAATTGAATGGAAATATTACTAGTGATCAAAAAACTGCTCTTTTAACAAGCTTAAGTACATCAATTAGTGAATTAATTACTATAAAAACTAGAATGCTTAACAATGATACCACGTTAACTCCTGCTGAAAAAGCAAGAGTAACTACAACTTTACCGTATAACTTAGATGCATGGGATGGATATTTTTATGAAAGAGAAGTAATTTTTGCTACTGCTAAAACATTAAGTAAAAACTTAGTGGTTTTATCGGGTGATACACATAATTCTTGGGCAAATGAAATTAAAGATCAAGGAGGTAGTTCTGTAGCTGTAGAATATGCAGTTACTTCTGTAAGCTCACCTGGAATGGAAGATTATGCAGGATTAACTACATTAACAGCAGCACAAAATTTTGAAGCTGCATTAACATTTTTGATTGATGATTTAAAATATACAAACTTGAATCAAAGGGGATTTCTTGTTATAACATTTACCTCAAGTGAAGCAAGTACTACTTGGTATTATGTTGATAATTATGCTTCAACAACTTATTCTTTGGATACAGCAAGACAGACTAGTTTAAAAACACTTGTTGGTACAAACACTATTATATAAGCTTAAAAGAGGGAGTACTCTCCCTCTTTTTATACTAAAAAAACTTCAAGATATTAAATAATAAGAGTAATTAAAATTTTTATTTTTCATTAATTATAAAGTTATAAAATTTAAGTAATAAAATATATTATCTAATCTATAAGGAGGCTATTATGCTTATAAAAATAATAGGTGCAATCTGTTTAGTTGGCTTTTTTTATCTTTTAAGTAAGGTGTCTGTATCTTTAGTTGGAAAAGATAATCCATTAGCAAAAGCTTTTCCTATTGGTTCAACACTTTTAGTACTATTTTTTTTGGGATTGATATTTTTCTAGCTTAGAAGTTAAATTTAATTTTTATTTACTTTACAAAAACTTTTGTATCGTATAGTTTTCCATTTAGTTTAACTTCAATATAGCCTTTTGTGACTTTGTAGTGTTTATAAAGTAGTTCTTCTCCAATTTTTATTTTTTTCCTATTAAAAATGGAGATTCTACTTTGATAATGTCCTCTTGATTTGCCTATTTTAACTTGGGGAGTAATATTTGAAGGTACACCTAAAATAAATATTTTTGTATAACAACTTCCATTATAATCATTTTTTGTTTTTAAAACATGCTGTACATTTTCACCATTTTTATTTTGATCAAATACTCCTATTGCATAAATACCTTTTATCTTAGAACCATAAGCAAAAACTAAACTATTTAAAAAAAGAGTTACTAGAATTATTGTTTTTTTCATATTTTATTTTAACATTGTTTTGTATAAACAATGTGAAACTAAAATATTTGCTATATTTACTTTAACTAGGAAGATTGTATAATCTTTATTAAAATAAAAAACTAAATGGGGATATTATGAACTTTTTTAAATATATAAAAGCTGTAGGAACAGGTCCAAAATCAAATAAAAATTTAACAAAAGAGGAGATAGGTGAAGCTATTCAGGGTATCTTAGAACAAAAATGTGATAGTGAACAAGCAGCAGCATTTTTGATGCTTTTGAGGGTGAAACTTGAAAGTGATGATGAGCTTAGTGGATGTTTAGATTCATTTGAAAAGTATATAAAAAGAGATGATATACCAGAATCAATTGAACTTGGTTTCTCTTATGATGGGAAAACAACACAACCCTATCTATTCCCTTTATATGGAAAAATCCTAAAAGAGTTTTTTAAAAGAAACAAAGAGATTGAACCTTTTGAGATAGTTATTAGTGGAGATAAGTTACAACCTGCAAAAAAAGGGATTACTGTAAAAGATATTGTAAACAATATAACCTTAGAGGATAATATTCACTTTTTTGATAGACAAGAGTATTTTAAAGAGTTATCGGATTTAACAGATTTAAGACTAAAACTTTATATGAGAACTATTTTTAACACTGTTGAAAAACTTTTAAATCCAGCAAATTCAAAATATGCAATCACCTCGGCTTTTCATAGACCATATGTGGAAAAGTATTTAAAACTATTTGGTGAAAACTATGAAAATCTTCTAATAATAAAAGGAAATGAAGGAACACCTGAAGTATTTAATAGTTTTAAATATTGGGATGTTGAAAATGAAGGCATAGTAGAAAAAAGTATTAAATTTGAAGATTTAAAAATCAAATATGACAAAGAGTATGAAGAGCTTAGTTTAGAAGAGGCAATAGAGATTATCAATAATCCAACAAAACAAATTATGCAGTTAGCAAAACTAAATGTCGCAATACTTTTATATGCTACAAAAAGAGTTGATTCAATAGAAAAAGCTTATGAGTTAGTTTCTGATGATTCTTGTTGTGTTGTAAGATTTTTCAAAAGATTATTTAAATAATAGTTATTTATAAAAACTAGAAGGGATTGTAATGGCATATTTCCCAATGTTTTTTTCATTGGATGGGAAAAAAATCTTACTAATTGGAGCTGGATATATAGGTTCTGAAAAATTAGAAAAGTTACTTGACTTTACTAAAGATATAACAATTATTGCAGATTTTATAAGTGAGTATGTACAAACCCAAGCTAGAAAATATAATATAAAAGTTATAGAAAAAAAGTATAGCCTAGGTGATATCAAAGGTTTTGATATTGTAATTGTTGCAATAGATGATATAAAACTTCAAGAACAGATATATAAAGAGTGTAAAAAACAGAATATTTTATGCAATTGTGTAGATTTACAAAGGTGTTGTGACTTTATTTTCCCTTCATATATAAAAGAGGGGGATTTAACTGTAGCGATTTCAACAAGTGGCTCATCTCCAGCTTTTGCAAAACTATTTAAAAGATATATAAAAGAAAAAATTCCAGAAGATATTTCAACTTTTTTAAAACAAATGAGAGCTTTGAGAAAAGAGCTACCTAAAGGAAAAGATAGAATGCAACTACTAGAAAAAAAAGTAAAGGAGTATATTAAGAGATGGAATTAAATAAGATATATCTTTTTGAAGATCTTGAAGAAAAAGAGATTAAAGAGATTGAAAAAATAGCTTCTATAAAAAATTTCAACAAAGACAATATTCTTTTTTATGAAGGAGATGAATCAAAATATCTTTATATTCTTTTAGAAGGGGAGGTGAAGCTTTATAAAGTGATGTCCCAAGATAGGGAGTTAGTATTAAAACATTTTTATAAAAATGAGTTTATAGCAGAAGTTGCAAATTTTGAAGGGATAGACTATCCTGCAACTGCTCAAGCAATAACAGATATAAAAGTTTTAAGAATAGAATTTGCTTCTTTTAAAGAACAGGTTTTAAATAATCCAAAACTATCATTTATGATTATGAAATCATTGATTAAAAAAATTAGAAACTTAGAGAATGTAGTGTCTACAAATTTGATTTTAGATACTAAACAAAGAGTTGCAAATTATATTTATAAAAATAGCGATGATTTTTTCAATACCAAAAATATAAAAATTGCTCAAGTTCTAAATATGACACCCGAAACACTTTCAAGAGTTTTAAGAATCTTTAAAGATGAAGGAATAATAAATATGAAAAACAAAACTATAAATTTAGAGCTTTTAAAAAATTATCTTACCTAATTAAACTTACTAAAAAAGTTTTCTTGAAATTATTTTTTCTATACTATAAATTACTCAATTTGTTTTATATAAAAAAAGATGATAAAATATAAAATAAATATGAAAGTTTTTTATGGAAAATGTATTAAATGAATTAAAAGAATACAAAAGAATCCTAAATGAAAGTGATATTGTAAGTATCACCGATGAAAAAGGGATGATAAAATATGTAAATGATAAATTTTGTGATATATCAGGTTATTCTAGAGATGAGTTAATAGGTAGACCACAAAATATTGTAAGACATCCAGATATGCCAAAATCTATATTTAAAGAGCTTTGGGATACAGTAAATTCTAAGAAAACTTATAAAAATATTATAAAAAACAGAAAAAAAGATGGTACATCATATTATGTGGATGCCACAATCTCCCCAATACTTGATACAGATGGTAATATTATTGAGATTATTGGGATAAGACACGATATTACAGATGTAATGAATCCTAAAAGGCAACTTTTAGATGATTTGAAACATGTAGTTAATCCTATTTTAGTATTTATAAAAATTGCAAATTATGATATTTTAAAAGAGTTTTATACTTCTTCTATGATGCAAGAGTTTCAAAAAGAGTTTTCAAATATATCTTTATCATATTTCCCTGAAAAATTTAAAATGGAAAAGGTTTATATACTAGAAAATGGACTTTTTGCTTATTTGAAAAATGATATTATTGATATAAAAGATATTAAGTCTTCACTAAAAGAGGTACTTATAAACTTTGAAAACAATGGAGTGTTATTTGAAGATAATATTTATGATATAGATGTAGTTATAAGTTATTCACGAAGAAAAAAAGATATTTATGATGATGTTGATTTAGGTATAGAGTATGCTATAAATCAAAAGCAAGATATTGTTTGTAGTACAGACTTTTTTAATGCTGCACAACTTGAATCTAGAAATAAACTAAAAACAATTAAGATAATCAAAGAGGCTTTAAAAACAAAAGGAAAAATAATCTCATTTTTTCAACCAATAATTGATAATAAAACTTTGAAAATAGAAAAGTATGAATCATTGATTAGATTAGTTGACAAAAAAGATAATGTTTTAACCCCTTATCACTTCTTGGATTTGGCTAAAAAAACTGGTTATTATCAAAGTATGACTTTAAAAGTTATAGAAAATGCAATTGAAACCTTGAAGTACTCAAAAAGTAATATCTCTATAAACCTTTCAGCTTCTGATATAGAAACAAAAAAAATAAGAGACTTACTTCTTGAATTGATAAGTAAAAAACAAAATAAAGGTAGAATCACCTTTGAGTTATTAGAAGATGAAAATGTAAATAATATGGTTACTGTAAAAGAGTTTATCAGCTTATCAAAAAAAGTTGGAGATGTTAAAATAGCAATTGATGACTTTGGTTCTGGATATTCAAATTTTGAGAGGATAAATGATTTTCAACCAGACTATGTGAAAATTGATGGTTCTTTGATAAAAAATGTTATTGAGAGTGAATTTTCTAGGTCTATTGTTGAAGCAATAGTTATCTTTGCCAAAAAGAATAATATCCAAACAATAGCAGAGTTTGTTTCTGATGAAAAAATATTCCAGTATGTAAAGGGAGTGTTAGAAAATCTGTGTCAGTCTGATATAATAAATATTATAAGGATTGATATAGATGGAAAAGAAAAAACAATTTGATTTTAATGAAGCTGTACAAGATTTACTTGCAGGTAAAAATATCAATGGTAAAGATGGAGTACTTGCTCCATTAGTAAAACAATTAGTTGAAGCTGCTTTAGAAGCAGAATTAGATTCTCATATAACTCAAGATGTATTTGCAGGAAATAAAAATAGAAAGAATGGTAAAAGCTCTAAAACAATAAAATCAACAAGTGGTTCCTTTGAATTGAATACTCCAAGAGATAGAACAGGTTCTTTTGAACCACAACTTGTAAAGAAAAACCAAACAACAATGTCTAATGAAATAGAAGAAAAGATATTATCTATGTATGGCTTAGGATTAAGCTATAGAGATATTATAAAACATATTGAAGAGATATATCAAATACAATTATCAAGTGCAACAATAAGCACTATTACAGATAAAATTATAGATAAGGTAAAAGCTTGGCAAAGTAGACCTTTAGAAGCTATTTATCCATTTGTATGGCTTGATGCGATACATTATAAAATAAAAGATGGTGGGAAGTATGTGAGTAAAGCAGTTTACACAGTTTTAGGGATGGGAATTGATGGTAAAAAAGATATATTAGGATTATATTTATCCCAAAGTGAAGGAGCAAACTTCTGGCTTAGTGTTCTTACTGATTTAAATAATAGAGGATTAGAAGATATACTAATTGCATCAGTAGATGGTCTTAAAGGCTTTCCTGAAGCTATTAAAACAATATATCCAAATACCGAAGTACAACTTTGTGTTGTACATCAAATTCGTAATTCATTGAAGTATGTAGCTTCTAAAGACCAAAAAGAGTTTATGAGAGATTTAAAACTTGTTTATCAAGCAACAACAAAAGAACTTGCAGAAGATGAGCTTTTAAAACTAGATGAAAAATGGGGAAAAGATATCCCATAGTACTTCAATCTTGGCAAAATAAATGGGAGAATTTATCTTATTATTTTAAATATCCAAAAGAGATAAGAAAGATTATGTACACTACAAATATTATTGAATCTGTACATAGGCAATTTAGAAAATTAACCAAAACAAAAGGAGCTTTCCCTAATGAGAATTCACTTTTAAAATTGTTGTATATGGGAATATTAAATGCAAAAGTAAAATGGACTCAGCCAGTGCATAATTGGAGTTTAACAATCTCCCAACTTGCTATATTTTTCGAAGGGAGATTGGATAATTATTTAGAGTTGTAACAAGTATGGATTTGTTACTTTAGGTGACTTGACACAGATTTTTGAACGGTCTCTATGTAAAAGATGTAGGTATAGATTATTCTCAAGGTTTTTATTTTGGGAAACCTGAACCACTTATAATGTAGGTTTTAAAACCATTTTAATTTTTCTCTTAAATTTACAACTTCACCTACAATGATGATTGCTGGACTTGTCATCTCCTTTGATTTTTCTATTATATTTTCAAGAGTTCCAACTATAATTTTTTGTTTTTTTGTAGTTCCATTTGAGATTATGGCACAAGGATACTCTTTTGTTTTACCAATTTTTAAAAGATTAGTTACTATTAGTTCAATATTATGAAGACCCATTAAGAATATAATTGTTTCATTTTCAATAAACGATTGCCAATTGATTTTAGCAATATTATCACTACTCTTTCTATGTCCAGTTACAACTCTAAATGAGGGTGTAATATCCCTATGGGTTACGGGAATACCTGCATATGCAGGAACTGAAATAGCTGAGGTGATACCAGGAATAATCTCAAACTTAATTCCTCTTTGTTGCAGATACAAGGCTTCTTCTCCACCCCTACCAAATACAAAAGGATCACCACCTTTTAGTCTTACAACTGTTTTATATTTTAAAGAGGATTGGTAGATTATCTCATTTATCTCATCTTGGGGTACTTTATGATTACCTTTTTCTTTTCCTACAAAGATAAGTTCAACATCTTTTTTTGCTTCATTTAGAATCTCTGGATTTGCAAGTCTATCGTAGATAATTACGTCAGCTTTTTGTATAACCTTTAAAGCTTTTATTGTAAGTAGTTCAATATCTCCAGGTCCTGCACCTGTTAAATATACATTTTTCATAAATTATCTTTTTTACGGAAGTATAGCAAAATAAATATTTATAAATTTTAAGATGGAAATTAATTGGTAAATAAAATTTAACTTTTAAATTATAAATCAATACTCTATTTTATTTAAGCTTTTTTATAATATGCTAACAAAATTTTTTATAGGTAGGATTTATGTTAATAGATGGTTTTGGTAGAAAAGTTGATTATTTAAGGGTTTCTGTTACAGAACGATGTAACTTTAGATGCCAATATTGTATGCCGGAAAAACCATTTTCTTGGGTTCCAAAAGAGGAATTATTGACATATGAAGAGCTTTTTGAGTTTGTAAAAGTTTGTATTGATGAGGGTATTAAAAAAGTTAGAGTCACAGGTGGTGAACCACTTTTAAGAGAGGGCTTAGATAATTTTATAAGAATGATTTCAAGCTATAAAGATGATATTGATTTAGCTTTAACTACAAATGGATATCTACTTCCTTCTTGTGCACAAAAATTAAAAGATGCAGGCTTAAAAAGGATAAATGTATCTCTTGATTCACTTAAACCAGAAGTTGCACAAAAAGTTGCACAAAAAGATGTTTTAAAACAAGTTTTAAAGGGGATTGAAGAGGCTTCAAGGGTTGGACTTAAAATAAAAATAAATTGTGTTCCTATAAAAGGTGTAAATGATACTGAACTAATAGAGATTTTAGAGTTTTGTAAAGAAAAAGGGTTCCCTATTAGATTTATTGAACTAATGGAAAACACTCATGCATCAAATATGGCAAAGGGTTTAGATAGTCAAGAGATTCAAAAAGTTATAAAATCAAAGTATAACTTTACAAAACAAGAAAGAGTAGGTAGTTCACCCTCTCAGGATTATAAATTAGATGATGGATATGTTTTTGGAATAATTGAACCACACAAAGATGATTTTTGTGCTAGTTGCAACCGAATTAGACTTACTGCAAGTGGGGTTTTAATCCCTTGTTTGTATTATGAAGATTCTCAAAGTATAAAAGAGGCTATTCAAAATCAAGATATTAAGAAAGCTTCTTTAATTTTGAAAGATGTATTAAAAAACAAACCTGAAAAAAATAGATGGTCTGAGCTTTCAGAAGATGAGGTTTCAAATAGAGCTTTTTATGAAACAGGTGGTTAAAAGGGAGTGTTAGAAAATCTGTGTCAGTCTGATATAATAAATATTATAAGGATTGATATAGATGGAAAAGAAAAAACAATTTGATTTTAATGAAGCTGTACAAGATTTACTTGCAGGTAAAAATATCAATGGTAAAGATGGAGTACTTGCTCCATTAGTAAAACAATTAGTTGAAGCTGCTTTAGAAGCAGAATTAGATTCTCATATAACTCAAGATGTATTTGCAGGAAATAAAAATAGAAAGAATGGTAAAAGCTCTAAAACAATAAAATCAACAAGTGGTTCCTTTGAATTGAATACTCCAAGAGATAGAACAGGTTCTTTTGAACCACAACTTGTAAAGAAAAACCAAACAACAATGTCTAATGAAATAGAAGAAAAGATATTATCTATGTATGGCTTAGGATTAAGCTATAGAGATATTATAAAACATATTGAAGAGATATATCAAATACAATTATCAAGTGCAACAATAAGCACTATTACAGATAAAATTATAGATAAGGTAAAAGCTTGGCAAAGTAGACCTTTAGAAGCTATTTATCCATTTGTATGGCTTGATGCGATACATTATAAAATAAAAGATGGTGGGAAGTATGTGAGTAAAGCAGTTTACACAGTTTTAGGGATGGGAATTGATGGTAAAAAAGATATATTAGGATTATATTTATCCCAAAGTGAAGGAGCAAACTTCTGGCTTAGTGTTCTTACTGATTTAAATAATAGAGGATTAGAAGATATACTAATTGCATCAGTAGATGGTCTTAAAGGCTTTCCTGAAGCTATTAAAACAATATATCCAAATACCGAAGTACAACTTTGTGTTGTACATCAAATTCGTAATTCATTGAAGTATGTAGCTTCTAAAGACCAAAAAGAGTTTATGAGAGATTTAAAACTTGTTTATCAAGCAACAACAAAAGAACTTGCAGAAGATGAGCTTTTAAAACTAGATGAAAAATGGGGGAAAAGATATCCCATAGTACTTCAATCTTGGCAAAATAAATGGGAGAATTTATCTTATTATTTTAAATATCCAAAAGAGATAAGAAAGATTATGTACACTACAAATATTATTGAATCTGTACATAGGCAATTTAGAAAATTAACCAAAACAAAAGGAGCTTTCCCTAATGAGAATTCACTTTTAAAATTGTTGTATATGGGAATATTAAATGCAAAAGTAAAATGGACTCAGCCAGTGCATAATTGGAGTTTAACAATCTCCCAACTTGCTATATTTTTCGAAGGGAGATTGGATAATTATTTAGAGTTGTAACAAGTATGGATTTGTTACTTTAGGTGACTTGACACAGATTTTTGAACGGTCTCGGTTAAAAACCTATTTTTTCTTTTTCCCCCATCTGTTTTAAGCTTTTTAATTCCTCTTTTTTTGATACATTGTAAAACTCTACAAAATATCCAATAGCATTTGACCTTAGGTATATATAGCTATCTTTAATCTCATCTGACTTTATTAGATATTCATTATTTGCATTTTTTTCTATTACTTTATAGTTAGGATATAGGTTTTCAATTTGAAGTCTTAAAGATAAGAACTCTTTTTTATTTTTTGAGATAAGACCAACAAAATAAGATTTACCAGCTTTTTTACTAAAAACTTGCTCCTTTGTAAGATCAATATTAAGCTCTTCAACTAAAGTCGAAAACTTAACATCTTGTTCATGACCAAGTTTATTTTTTAAAAGAAACCTACATAAATCTTCAGCTTTTTTGAGGGTAAAATCATAAATAAGCCCATCTGTTAAAATATCTTCACTATCATCATCTAATATAAAAGTAACAGTAAAGTTTGAATATATATTTCCCATAAGGTAGTTTATCTCTGTTTTTATCTCTTTTATTTTATTTTTTTGGATGCTATTTTCTTTATAGAGCTTTTTATTATCGTAGATTTTCCATGAGATATTTTCATCATCTATTGTTAATTCAACTCTTCTTTGTACAAAAATTACATAAAAAATAGATGCAATTTGAAAGGCACACAATGAGATTGAGCCAAAAAATAAAATTGAATAAATAGTTTCACCTTTTACATAGCCTTGATACATAACAAGAGCAAAAAGTGAAAAAGCTGTAAGCATAAAAAGTTTATAAATAAACCCTTTTTCTAAAATATATGTTTGCATTGATTGCCTTTTTTATTTAAAAGTTTATTTATATCAAAATTTTATAAGTAAAACCATTAATTATTAGATATATTTGCTTAAAAGATGTTCTTCTTCAAGGTTTTTATCTTGATTAAATAGTTTTGATGAACTTTTAAGTAAAAGTTCTTGGTGGGTATTTGATAAAGTTGAAACTATTTTTTCTTTATCATCTTTTCTTCTTTTATATTCTTTTTCTGACTCTTTTGAAATAGTATTAAATCTTTTATCTGATTTAAACTTTTTTAAAAAAAGATTTTTTTCTATTAAATAAAGTAAAGAATAAATCTCTTCTTCATTAATCTCTTTAATCTCTTCTATATTGGTATTTGATTTCATCCAATATAAAGTGCTTATCAAATCATGGGTTGAATGGTTTATTATTGCAAGTTTCAATGCATAATCTATTAGGTTAAACTCATTTATATTTAACCATCTATCTTTTAAGCTATTACCGTCTGCATTGTAGTATTCACTTTGTTTTATAATATTTTTTAAGTTTTCTATTCCAAAGTTTTCAATTCTTCTTTGGATATTTATCACTACACTATTCCATAATGCAAAAAGTGAATATGAGTATTTCCCTAGAGCTATTAACTCATGAGCTTCTTTAAAAGAGTAAATTTCTGCTTCTTCTAAATTAAAAATAGAATTATTAGGATTTCGTAAAATTTCTGGAACTATAGACATAATAAACTCCTTTTCTTTAATTTAGATTAAAAATAAATAAATTGTAACATATTTTTTTATAAACATCAAGTCTTTGTAAAAAAGTTAGATTTTATTTTATACTTTTAATAAAGTATCTAGAGTTGCTTTCATTTATTGTTAAATCAAGTTCAAAAATCTCACTAAGATTTTTTGAGTTTAAAATCTCTTTTTTTAAACCTTGTTTATGGATTGTATTATTATATATAAGTGCTACATGAGATATCTCATCAAAAATCTCTTCTATATGGTGTGTTACTAAAATAATTGAGGCTTTTTTTGAAAGTTTTCTAAGTAGATTTAAAAAGTTATTTTGAGCTTTTATATCGAGTCCCACTGTAGGTTCATCAAGTATAAAGGCTTTTGGGTTATGAATGAGGGCACGTCCAATTATAGATTTTCTAAGTTGTCCTGTACTCATATGACAAACTTTTTTGTCTTTTATATCTAATAATTCAAGAAATTCTAAAAC
Source organism: Halarcobacter azotofixans (SeqCode) (assembly GCA_048571215.1). Taxonomy (GTDB): domain Bacteria; phylum Campylobacterota; class Campylobacteria; order Campylobacterales; family Arcobacteraceae; genus Halarcobacter; species Halarcobacter azotofixans. The sequence continues at coordinate 2,563,539 of CP182352.1, read as the reverse complement.
CTCTAAAGTTTTTTCATGTTGTTCTTTTGTAAAATCCTGATGCTTAAATACACCAATAGAGCTATAATAACCACTAATTATAACTTCATAAGTTGTAAGGAAATTTCCATGGTTCTCAAAGTAGTTGTGTAAATTGTTTGTAATTATTCCTAAATTCTTTTTTAGCTCAAAGATTGAATGTCTAGATTGTCCAAAAATCTCTTTTTGGAATTTATATTTAGTATTTGGATATAAGTCGTTTGAAAAAAGTTTCATTAGGGTTGATTTACCACTACCATTTGCACCTAAAATGACCCAATGTTCGCCAGTATTTATCTCTAAATTGATGTTTTCTAAGACAGGTTTTACATCATAACTTACATATATGTTTTTAAAATTTATTATTTTCATCTAAATATTTTCTTTTTATTTTGATTTTATCAAAAATAATCAATTATCTTAATTAAATATTAATTTTACTTCAAGTATAATACGCGTCCACTTTAACAAGTGAGATTATATACCTATTAGGAGGTCATTATGGCTTTAGATCAGGACGTAAAAGCAGATATTATTGCAAAATACAGAAGAAGCGAAGGTGATACAGGTTCAGCAGAGGTACAAATTGCTATTTTAACACAGCAAATAAAAGTATTAACTGAACACTTAAAAATAAATAAAAAAGACCACTCATCAAGATTAGGTCTTTTAAAAATGGTTGGTAAAAGAAAAAGACTTCTTAAATACCTAAGAAAAACTGACTATACTAAATTTACTTCATTAGTTGCAGATTTAGGAATTAGAGCTAAATAATTTTAGTTTTATTTTTGCAGTAAAAAGGTTGCAAGTTAATTCTTGCAACCTTTTTTTTTAAATTAAACTAAAAAAAAGAAAATTAATCGCAAATAATAATTAATATTAATAATTCTTTGTGTAGAATAAAAAGAAATTAAGATTGGGATATAGATGTTACTTACAAAAAAAAGCGAATACGCACTGTTGTCATTGATATCAATAGCGAAAAGTGATTCACCAAAAAATGTTGATGTACTTTCTCGTGAATTAAATATACCTAAGTCTTTTTTAGCAAAAATTATGCAAAACCTAGCAAAACATGATATTGTGGTTTCTCATAGGGGAGTTAATGGGGGCTTTGTTTTAAAAAGACCTTACGATGAACTTACCATTTTAGAGATAACTACAGTAGCAGAAGAGAAGATGCCTTCAGTATTTGAATGTTCACCTTCTATATCATCTTGTCCATCTGACTTAGCTGGTGCTTGTAATATTTGGCCTTTATTAAACAATCTTCAAAATAAAATAAATATGTTCTTAAGTGGTTTAACTCTTAAGGATATCTCTTCATGAAGTTTTTTCATTTATCTCATACTGATTTAGATGGATATAGTTGTCAACTTATCACAAAAGAGTTTTTTAAAGAGGGATCTTTTTATAATGCAAACTATGGTCTTGAAGTAAAACAGAACTTAAAAAAAATATTAGAGTCTATAAAAGAGTATAAGGGTAAAGAGATATTTTTTTTAATTACTGACTTGAACCTTACTATAAATGAATCAAAAGATTTAAATAACAATATTAATAAATTAAAAGAAGAGGGTTATGATATTAAGCTTCAGCTTTTAGATCATCATGCTACAGGTGAAAAAAGTGCTTTGAAGTATGATTGGTATTATTTAGATACTACAAGATGTGCAGCTAAAATCACATATGATTATATGTTTGAGGATTATGAAGGTTTTGATTGCCAAACTAGCTCTTGGTTGAAACCTTTAATTGACTCTGTTAATGCCATTGATATATGGCTTGATGATCAAGTCAAAAACTTTGAATTTGGAAAAGTTTTATTGAGTATGGTTAGTCGTGTAAGGGAAGTAAATAATATCTTATTTGCAGATTTAAATAGAGATTTTAGATTATATTTATTGAAAAAAGCATCTTTATATGTACACTTGGAAAATGGAAACATCAAACTTGATAACGATATCCATAGATTAAAAAAAGAGTTTTTAAATCAAGATGGAGTAGACGACACAATTGATAATCTTAGTGCTAAATACCTAGTGAAATCTTTGGAAAAATTAAAAGATGATTTAACAGTGATTTATAAAGGTCACAAGGGATTATTAACTTATACTTTAGGTTCTATTTCTATCCCTGCAAATGCTTTTTTACAAGAGAATAAGGATTATGATTTTTTTATCGATGTTGGGAAAAAAGGTAGTACTTCCTTTAGAGCAGATGGAAAAGTTGATGTATCTTTAATAGCCCAAAAACTAGCAAATGGTGGAGGACATCCAAATGCTAGTGGATGTTATTTTGAAGATTTTAGAGAAACTATTGATTATAAGGTAGTAAAAAAATTTATTCAAGGAAAACTTGATAGCTTGAAGGATTAACCTTGGCAATTGCTATCATTAAAATCTACATTTAAAGTTGTTCCTTGTTTATATTTAAATTCAATTAAAATATCTTCATCCTCTTCTAAAATTTCATATTCAAAATTTTCTTTTATTTTAGGTCTTCCCCTTGGTCTAATAGTAAATTCTAAACCATACCTTTTACATATCATGTATTGCCAGTTTTCATCTCCTAAAGGAGATTGTCTTTCTATTGAATTTCTTATGTAATCTAAATCAATTTTTTTTCATTGTCATTAATAAAATTGTGCCAATTATTAGGTAGTATAATTGGTATATCATCAAGTATTGGATTGTTTATGTTGTTAACCCTTTTATTTGCAGATGAATATTTATAATCTATACAATCCTTAACTATCTTAGCTCTTAGAGGATTTGCTTCTACATATCTTAATAGTGTTAATAAATACTCTTCCTTTTGTACAATAAAACTTTTGTATCTACCTTGCCATAGATGACCAGATAATTTGTACTTTTTATTATAATACCTTACAAAACTAGAATTAATAAAATGCATAGCTAGTGATAGATTTTCTCCAATGGGAGTATATATAACAAGATGATAATGATTAGGCATTAAACAATAAGCAAAAATTTTGATTTGATATTTAACCTTAGCATCTAAAAGAAGTTTTAAAAATCTTTCATAATCAAAACTATCATGAAATATAGTATCTCTTCTATTACCTCTATTTATAATATGATAAATTTGTTCATCAGCTAAATTTCTAGCAATTCTTGGCATAATAAATCTTTAGAAAGTTTATTATAATAGTATATTTATATAATTTAATATATTATTAAACTAAATTTGTTTCATATTGAATTTTAGATAATAGAAAAATAAAAAAGGTGCCTGTCCCCTTTTATGTCCCCTTTTATTTTAGCTATTAAATAAAGGAAGAGAATGAAAAGAAGTATATTTCTAATGTTTTTATGTTTTATTATATTTACTGGTTGTGTGGTAACTAGACCTGATATTCCAAAGTATAAAGTTCTAAATTCTGATAGAATTGGTTATTTAGTTGATATAAAAAATAAAAATATTGAACATAATCATTTGGGAACAACAGTATTTAATAATTTTGAAAAAAGTTATAGTTATGATTGGAAAATTAAAGAACAAATTGAAGAAGAACTAAAAAGTCAAATAAATGTTAAATTAGTTAATTTAGATCAAGAAAACATTAGCTTAGAGTCATTAAATAATCTAATAATAGCAAATGAAAAAGAATGGATTATAAACAAACAAAATATTTATGATAAGCTTGTAAATGATTTAAAATTAAAAGCGGTTATAGTAATAAATGATTCGAATGTTAGCCTATATCTTCATCCTTTTCTCTATACAAATAAGGGTTCAGGTTTGGTATCTCATCATTTTATTGGATTTAAAAAATATTTTTCTGTTTTGGGTGTTGATGCAAAAATGTATTTGTTAAATCCTTTAGGAGAAATAAAGTATAAGAATTTTCCAACATTCAATATGGTTTATCTTTCAGGTTTATCATCAATTAATGAAAAAGTAGGATTTGAAGTACCTAATGATATCGAGAATATAACAGAAAAAGAGTTTGAACCAATAAAAAAAGATAATAGTTTGCTTATAAAAGCTATGGTTGGTGTGATTAATCAAAGTATAATTAGTGGGGAGTAGGAGTAAAGGTGTCTGTCACGGGAGCTTTTGTGCATTTGTTTAATGCATCTTATAAATATCTTCAAACAGCAAATGATGCGAAAGTTTTAAATAATTCAATAGGATATGCCGCAGAAAATCCAGTAGGTGAAAGAAAAATAAATTCACATGGAGATTTAACTGCAATAGGTGTAATAACTTTGTTTGTTCCTATAGTAAAGGCATATAATTTTGTGAAGACATTATTTTACACTAGACCACTTGAAGCTATAGCTGTAGTTAATTTCACTAATGATGTTGTAAATTCTAGTATGCCTGCTGATACTAGTTTTGGAAAAATTTATAATATGTATGATAATAGAAAGTCATTAGTAGAATTTTTAAAAAGTAATGAATAATGAATTTAAAGAATAGTTTATATTTAATTTCAATAGTAAATTTTATTGAAGGTATTCTAGGTTTGTTTTATGGAGAGGTTTATGTCCGACATTGGCATAAGGTTTCGAATATAGAGTCTTTACTATGGGTATTTTCTGCCATTTTTATTTATTTTTTAGCAAAAAGAATAAAACAAAAAATTGAATATTCAAAATGCCCAAAATGTAAAGAGACATATACTTATTCTACTTTAGAAAAAGGTATGTGTCCTAAATGTGATATAAAAACAATTGATTTTGAAAAATATTTTGAAAAATTTCCTGATGAAAGATAATAAAAATAAAGGGGACAGGCACTTTTATCGATAGAGTTCAGGTTTTTGGTCTGGTTTTGCAAGTTCCTTTTTTGCTCCTATAGTTGGAAAATATTTAGGAAAAGCACATGAAGCAATTCAAGCAATGGTAAGTGGAGTTTTATCAGGAACAGTTTCTGTTATTTCTGGTGGCAAATTTGCTAATGGTGCAGTTAAGGGGGCTTTTACTTATTTGTTTAATTATAAGTTGCATGAGGCTGAAAAAGATTTGAAGTATCTTGAATCAACAGGTCGAAAAGGAAAAATTGTAAATCCCATTGAAAGAGAGAATGGTTACTATGTTGATCTTGGTGGTGGATATAGATATGTCTCTGAATTAAGAGTACATGGTTCTAAGGATAAATATTTAGCTCTTAATGTTGCATTAGCACTACCTTCGGTAAGGATTGCAAGAGGAGTAATTATGATTTTCAAAACGCAAGGATTTGCAGGTAAACTTTATACAGTTGAAGTAGTAAATGATATTTTTAACGAAAGTATGCCACCTGTTACACCACATGGTGCTGCAATAAATATTATAAATAATATAAGGAATTCAAAAAAATGAAAAAATGGTTTTTAGAATTACTATTATCAGATAAATATTCCAATTTTATATTAAGTTGTATCTTTGGTGGTATCTTTATAGGATATTTTGGTATATATTCATTAATGGGTAATAAAGTAATTCTTAAAAGTCAAGGAATGGTTTATTTATCAGAAAAATCAGCAATTACAAATATAATTATAGGAGTAATAATAATTTTATTTATTTATTTCAAGGATCAATATAAGAAAAATTAAAAATTAAAATAAAGAAATTAAGGAAATTAAGGGTCAGTTGCCACCTTAAAAAACCACAGACTAACACCCCTGAGGATGAATCTCCACTTTCAATAGCTTTTAACTAAGTAATATATATAATTATATATAAGCACAAGGAGGATTAGCATATACTTTGACTAGATTGTTAGTAAAATATGAATATGTTGCTATTCCTTATATTGCAGAAGTAGGTAATGATGTATTTAATAGTAGTATGCCTCCATCTACCCCACATGGTGCTGCATTTAATTTAATAGATAAAATAAAAGGAACATTTGATGAAAAATAATTTTACATTTTTTATCTTTAGATATGGTGGGTATTTATTATTAATACTATTAGCATTAGGTTATTTTTTTTATTTTGGTATTTATGCATATTTTGGGAATAAAGTAATTTCTAAAACAGATGGAATGATTATTTTATCTGAAAGTTCAGCTATTACAAATATACTTTTTGGATTTGGATTTTTTTTGTATATATGCTATTTAATATATAAAAAATTCCTAAAATAAAATAAAGGGGACAGTCGCCTTTTAAAAAAATATAACAATAAAAGAAATAAAACATATGATATAATTATCAAAAAAATTATATATGGGAAAAGTGGATATAAGATATATGTACCAAGTAGTTGGGGAGTAGAAAAGGGAACTATGTTTACATCTTTAGTATCAGGTACTGTTTCAGAAATAAGTGGTGGTAAGTTTCCAAATGGTGCTGTTACTGGGACTTTTGTGCATTTGTTTAATTATTTGAAGCATGAGGCGGAGCAGCAAGTAGCAGAGTTGCGTGCTAAAGGATTAAATATGACAGTTGTTAATGACGGAACAGGGAAAGATGGATATTATATTACTACAGTTGATACTGCAAGTTTAAAAGATACTGGACATAATGCATCTTATATTTTGAGACCTAAGGCTCCATGTATTGAAAGCTTTGTATGTTCCGTAGTTAAGGGTGGGTATGATGGTTTCAACGCAGGTAAAAACATAGGTGAAACAGTTGATGTCTATACTGATAATATTAACTTAGCATCAAAGTTTTTTAAAATTCCTGCAATAGGATATGGAATGATAAAAGGAGCAATTGATTATTATGATAATAGAAAAAATAGACAATAAAAAATTGGATAAATATGTTTTCAAAAATTTATGGATTTTTTATTTTATCAAATGAAATAAGTACAGGAGAATATTTTTATTCCTTTATATTCTTTTTGTTGATTATGATATTATTATTTATTAAGTTTTTAAGAAGACAAAAATAGGGTCAGTTTTCACCTTCAAATTAGGGGTCAGTCGCCACCTTAAAAAACAATTTTGAAAGGAATGCCTTTTTGTTTTACTTTTTTCAATAAAAAAGTGAATATTAAAATATAGAAAAAGTGACATCTAATCACTTTCATCTTTAGAATAAAGAGAGGGTAATAATTGATAAGATGATGAATGACTATGATAATGCAATGAATAGTGTAATAACTGAATACGCAAGAAGAAAAAAAATAGAATTAAATTTCTTATATAAGGAAAAGTAATATGAGAAAGTATTTTTATATAATTATTCTAATATTTATAATTATTTTTATTATTTTTAAGGTTGGTTTTTTTGATAGTAAAAATGTAAAAATAGATAACTTTACTATAGAAAAACCTTTTTTATTTAGGAATTTAAATTCAAACTTGAGTCAAAATTTTAATAATAATTTCATTGAATCTTTTATATTTTTAAGTAATTTTAAACAAGAGAGTATATTATACACTATCAAGAAAGTTAAGTCTATTGATGAATATAAATTTCGAATTAGAAATTTAAAATTAAACATAAATATAGATAGTTGTTATATAAAAAAAGAAAAGATTACTCTAAAAAAAGGATTTATTGAAAAAATAAATGTATATAAGTATCCTTATTTAATTTCATTTAATGAATTAAATAAAAAAAGAGAAAAAAAGTCAATAAAAGAATTTTGTAAAACTAGTGAAATTATAAAGGTGGAATAAATACAAAAATACTAGAAGAACGATAATACTAGAATAAAGGGGACAAATAACAATAAAGGGGACAGGCACCTTTATCAATGGAGTGCAGGATTTTGGTCTGGATTTGCAGTTTCTGGATTTGTAGCATCAAGTAGTTGGGGAGTAGGAAAGGGAACTATGTTTACATCTTTTGTATCAGGTACTGTTTCAGAAATAAGTGGTGGAAAGTTTGCTAATGGTGCTGTTACTGGGGCTTTTGTGCATTTGTTTAATGCGGAAGGTATTATTAATATGTTTGCAGGAGGTTTACAGGTTATTGCGGATACAGGGCTTACATTGACTGGCTGGGGAGCTCCTGCTGGATTGGCATTAATTGCACATGGAAGTAACAATATATATGAAGGTTACACAGGTAAAATAGGTTTGTTACATGAATTTTACGATGATAAATTTGGAAAAGGCTATTATAAATATATTGAAGTAGGAGTTTCTGCCATAGGAGCAGCACCTAACTTATTAAGAACAGGTATTAAAACAATCTCAAAGTATTTTCCAGGAAAAGCTGAAATAGCGATTCCAACTTATAAATATTCAACAAGTGCTGGAAAAGGTGCTTTATTATTAGAAACAGGTTTGTCAGGTAAAACATTAAATGACTAAGCTATTAATATATATCATAATAGGTATTTTTTCTCTTTTAATAAACTATAAACTTTTATCTTATTTTAAAGATAAAAAGTTTTTATATAGACTTCCTACTATAGGATTAGTTCTTTTTAGTGCATTTATTTATGGAAATTTTTGGGGAGGAGGAGTTTTTTATATATATATTTTTTCTGACAATTATCCATATGCAAATGAGATTCAAAATTTCTCCTTAGTTTTATTATGTATTGTAACAATAATGTTTATTTTTAAAGGAAATATGGACATTAAATAAAGTTAAGTAAGTTTCCCTCGTTCCCAAGCCCCAGCTTGAAATAAAGGGGACAGTCGCCACCTTAAAAAACCTTTAATTATCCTTATTAAAACTAAGGATAGGTGATGGCAAGAAACTAACACCAAACTAACACCCCTAAGGATGAATCTCCACTTTCAATAGCTTTTAACTAAGTAATATATATAATTATATATAAGCACAAGGTGGAAGATTTAGCGCAGGATTTTGGAGTGGGTTTGCTTCAAGTGGTTTTAGTGTTGGTAATAAAGACTATGGTGGTGTTGAAGGAAGAACAATGATAATGGCAGTAATTGGTGGTACTGTTTCAGAAATAAGTGGTGGTAAGTTTGCAAATGGTACTGTTACTGGGGCTTTTGTGCATTTGTTTAATCATGCGATGCATACTAATGAATCTTTACAAGAATATGCACTACATGGAAAATACAGAAATGTAAAAGAGGATATGCGATTTACAGCTAATAGACTTGACAGTATGGCTGAAAAAAGTGCTAGGCTAGGTTTGATGATGAGTAGTAATAAATTTATGAGATTAGTTAGTGTTATTCCTTACACTGCATCAACAGTATTTACAGGATTAAAACATTTAACATTATTCTCAATAGGTGAGACAAATTGGGTTGATTTTACAAGAGATGTGTCAACAACTATAGGTTTTCATAAAATAAGTGATACTGCAGGCTATCTTAGTAATGAAGCAATGAAGCAGACTCAAGAGTATATATCTCCATGAAAATAGTTTTAAATTATGTTTTAGTATGCTTATTTAAAGTTGTAGCAATAAATTGTTTTATTCTTGTTTTTTTATACGATAATAATATTAAAGAGTTGTCCTTTATTGGTGGTGGAATGTTTTTCGCATCTTATTTTTTTGAGGATAAATTAGTGAAAAATACTAAATATATAGTTATTTCATTATTGATTTTAGTAATTGCTATATTATTGAATATATTTTTTTTATATGTTAATGTTGAATGTAGTTATAGTTTAGATAAGTATTATTTTATAATTCTAAGTATCTCAACATTACAAATATTAAATATTGTATATTATGTAAAAACATCGAAAAAATAGAAAAATAAAAAATAGAAAATAGAAAATAGAAAATCCGGGCGGAAATTACGGGCGGAAATTAGAAAAATTAGGAGTCAGTTGCCACCTTAAAAAACCACAAATTTTAAAAAATTATACTAAAAATTATCTATAAAAAAACTTGATAGCTTAAAGGATTAACCTTGGCAATTGCTATCATTAAAATCTACATTTAAAGTTGTTCCTTGTTTATATTTAAATTCAATTAAAATATCTTCATCCTCTTCTAAAATTTCATATTCAAAATTTTCTTTTATTTTAGGGAAAAGTCCCATTGGTTTTTGATGATTTCTCATTAAAAGTCTTTTTTTTGGATTATCAAGCAGTTTTAATCCTAACATTGCATTAACCATTGGATGAGGTGGAGTAGTTATAGAACTATCAAAATAATAATATGTGAGTCCATCTTTTTCAAACTCAAAAAAGTCTACACTACTATTTTCCACTTCAATTTTTTTTGCATTTTCTAAGAACTTATTCATTATTGTCATCCATAATTTATTATTTTTATGAATCATAATATATTTTATCTTAAGAGATACTACTCAAAACTTTTATTTTCAAAGTTGTAGTATTCTATAGAACCATCCTCTATCTTATAGTACCAACCATGTATTTTAAGCTTTTTATTTTTTATTTTTTTACTAACTTCTGGGTAAGATAAAAGGTTTTCTAATTGGAACACTATTGAGCTTTTTTCTGTTAATGTATATTTTTGGTTTTCATCTATACTAGTTCCATAATTTTCAAAAACAAAATCTTTTGCTTTTTTACCAAGTTGAAGCCACTTTTTAATATGAATCAAAGAGATATTATTTTCTAAATCCATATATAAAGATCTACAAGCTCCACAATGGGAATGTCCACAAACTATTATGTGTTCAACATTTAAAACACTTACAGCATACTCAATTGCAGCTGCATTACCATGAAAATCTTGGTCTGCTTTAAAAGGAGGGACAAAATTCCCCACATTTCGAACAATAAACAAATCCCCTGGCTTTGAGTCCAAAATCAAATCAGGTACAACTCTACTATCACTACACCCAATAAATAGCACATTGGGTGTTTGACCCTTTTCAACTAAGGTTTCAAAATCGTTTTTATAGTCATTAAATTTTGTTTGTCTAAATGATTTATTACCTTGTTTTAACTCTTCAATTGTCATATAACCTACTTTAGTGTTTTACTTTTACATTTTTTGCTTTAAGGGTTTCTAAAAACTTCATTATTGAAGCTATTTTTTCCTCTTCCTCTTTAGAATGGTTTTGCGCACTTAAGGTGAACATCTCCATTTTTTTATCTAAATAACTAGTTGTAAGATTTCCTTTTTTAAAATCCTCATCTCTAACTATCTCTTTATGCAATTGGATGTTTGTTGGAAAACCTTCTAGAACAAACTCATCTAATGCTCGCCTAGCTTTTCTAACAGCACCATCCCAATCCAATGCCCAAACTATAAGTTTACCAATCATTGAATCATAATTTGCAGGAACCTTATATCCCGTATAAGCACTTGAATCTAGTCTAACTCCAGGTCCATTTGGTGTTAGATATTTTTCTATTGTACCAGTTGAAGGCATAAAACCTTTTTGAGGATTTTCCGCATTTATTCTAAACTCAATGGCATAACCTCTAAAGTTTATCTCCTCTTGAAGAAATTTCATTTTATCACCTTCAGCTATTTCTATCATTCTTTGGATAATATCAACTCCACTGATAATCTCTGTTACTGGGTGCTCCACTTGTACTCTTGTATTCATCTCAATAAAATAGATATTATCATTTTCATCTACCAAAAATTCGACAGTTCCAACACTTTCATAACCTAGTTTAAACATAGCTTTTGTTGAGATTCTATAAAGCTCTCTTCTTACATCCTCATTAAGTCTTGGTGATGGAGCTATCTCAATAACTTTTTGATGTCTTCTTTGAATAGAGCAATCCCTTTCACCTAGGTGAACAACATTTCCATATTTGTCTGCTATAACTTGAACTTCAATATGTCTAGGGTTTTCAACATATTTTTCAATAAAAACCTCACCATTTCCAAAATATTTTAAGGCTTCATTTGTAGCACTATCAAACATTGCTTCAAACTCTTTTTCTTCCCTTACAATTCTCATACCTCTACCGCCACCACCAAAGGCAGCTTTTATTATAACTGGAAATCCAATTTCAGAAGCTATTTTTTTGGCTTCACTTTTATCCTCTATTGGTTCATCAGTTCCTTCAAGTACAGGAACTCCAACTTTTTTCATGGCAACTTTTGAAGCCATTTTATCTCCAAATAGAGCAATATGTTCAGGTTTTGGACCAATAAAGATTATTCCATTATCTTCACAAGCTTTTGCAAAGTCAGCATTTTCACTTAAAAAACCATATCCTGGATGTATTGCATCACAGTTTGCTTTTTTAGCAATTGAGATTATAACATCATAATTTAAATATGCTTGTATAAGATCACCCATAATTGGATAACACTCATCAGCTTTTCTAACCCAAAGACCTTCAACATCTATCTCAGAAAAAATCGCAACACTTGTGATATCCAACTCTTTACAAGCCCTAACAATTCTAAGTGCTATCTCTCCTCTATTTGCTATCAATACTTTTGAAATCTTTTCCATTTTTAACCCTTTTTTTGTTTGTTTATTATTGTATGATTAAAAAAAGAAAAAATCTTTATATTATGTGCTAATTATTTGATTATATATTGCTAAAATAATTGTTCTTTAGTGCTTTAATTTTAGTTTATTATTGATATCATTTAGATATGAAAAAAGAAACACTACAAAAAAGAGTGAAAATAGCAAACGATATTATGTATTATATTTATACTCATATTGATACGCATATAGATATTGAAGAGTTAAGTATCGATTTAGATGTGAGTAAATTTCATATGCATAGAATATTTAAAGAAGCCTTTGGTAAAAATATTTATGAGAGTATAAAATCAATACGGCTTCAAAAAGCTGCAAATCTACTTTTGACAAACAAATACTCAACTATTTCAGATATTGCAAATTCTTGTGGATATAGTTCCCATTCCTCTTTTATAAAAGCTTTTTCAAATAGATTTGAGATCTCTCCAAAACTTTGGAGAAATGGTGGTTATAAAGAGTATAGTGAAAAGATTATGAGACAATCAAAAAAAGCTATGCAATCAAAAGCAAATTTTTCACATCTTACACCCACAATAGTCAAAATGCCAGAGCTTGAGGCTTTTTATATTAGAAACAAAGGTTACAATATAAATATACAAGAGACTTGGCAAAAACTACAAACTTTGATATTAAGTAATGATATAAAAGAGTATAAACAAATAGCACTTTTACATGATAATCCAGTTATAACACCTTTAAATGAGTGTCAATATATCGCTTGTATAGAAACAGATGAAAAAACCCAAACACTTTTGCAAAGGGTTCCTAAGTTTAAAATCTCAAAAGGTGTATATGCAAAATTTGATTTAAAAGGGCACCAAGGGGATATTTTGAAATTTATAAATTGGGTTTATCATAAATGGTTAATAAATAGTGAATATGAAACTACAATTAAACCATCATATATAATCTACCATAAAAACAATTTTTTAAGTGATGACAATGAGTTTGATATAAGTTTTTATGTATCAATTAAGTTTTAGATAAAAGTATCATAAAGTATAACAAGCCAAGTAATTACAAAAATTGAGATACTTAAAAACACAGCAGCACTTCCTGCATCTTTAGCTCTTCCTGCCATTTGATGATGTTCTAAAGTTACCAAGTCCACAGCTCTTTCAATGGCACTGTTTATAGCTTCAGTAAGTGGCATCCCCATAAGTGTTACAAACATAAGTAGTTTATTTGTAATTGAAGTATCAATAAAAAAAAGTGTAGGTATTAAAATTATTACAATTAAAAGTTCTAGTCTAAAAGAGTTTTCTGTTTTTAATAAATCTAATAAACCTTTAAGTGCATAGTTTGTATTTTTAAAAAAATTATATTTGGGTTGGTTTCTCAAAGTTATCCTTTTTTGATTTGTTTACAAGATTATTAATACTTATTATAATAATCCAACTTAACAACATTGTGATTATAGTATGACTTAGGAAATGATCCCCTAAAACCATTTTATAAATACCTGTAATCCACCCTAAAGTTATTGCAGCTATTAGGGCTATTTTTTTATTTTTATCTTTTTTAAATAAAAAAAACAAGGACATAAGAGCAAATCCAGCACTAGCATGACCAGCAGGCCAACATCTAGCCTTTGATTTTTGAACAAAATCTTTTGGATATGAATCAAATACCTTTATATCAGGATAAGAGCCATTAAAATGTTGTATATTACAAGGGCAAGGAGTGTTAGTATATTTCTTTAGTGCTCCAATGCTCAAAGGAACAAAAATAGCTGATAACAAAACTACCAATAGACCCTTTTTGTATTCTTGTATCAATCTTTTTTTTCTAAAGAAAATTAAGGATATTAGTATACAAACAGCAAAAATGATAAGTGAAACTTTAACTGTATCATATAAAAAGAGTTTTAAAATAGGCTCTTTTTTATCTATAAGCCAACTTTTTGATTCAAAATCATAGAAAAACTCTTGAACATAGATATCAAGTTGAGTAAACTGGAATATTGCTAAGGTTATTAGTAATAAAACAATTGTTATTGATAGTTGAAAAATATTACTTTTGTGCATTAAATAATATATCCTTATCTTTGTCATATACTTTACTATCAACTTCAAAAATTCCTAAAAGAGTATGGAAAAGATTATCTTGTGAAAACTCATTATTTTTATATGTAGATAGTTTTTTTGTATCTATATCTTCTTTTATATCTTCTCCAAACCACATTATTGAGCCTATGTGTTTTTGTTCATTTGGTGCAATAATATAAGGTATACCATGAAGGTAAAAACCATTTTCACCTAAACTTTCCCCATGATCACTCATATAAATCATTGCAGTTTCATAATCTTTTGAATAGGGTTTTAAAAAGTTAATAACCTTTGATAAAAAATAATCAGTATACAAAATAGCATTATCATAGGCATTGCTTACTTCCTCTTTTGTACATTGTTCTAATTGGTTTGTTTTACATACCGGGGTAAATTTTTCAAAAGATTTTGGATATCTTTTGTAATAGGCTGGACCATGATTTCCCATTTGATGAAGCACAATTAAAATATCTTCACCCTTATGTTTTTTTATATACTCATCAAGTCCAACTAACATTCCCTCATCTCTACACTCAACATCATCACATATAGTATTAGTTTTTGATGTTCTATAATCTTCAAATTCAACCCTTAAAGCAACCCCTTTTGAATCAGAGTTATTATCTCTCCATAAGATATTTATAAAATTTGTATGCTTTAAAACATCAACAACATTTTCTGTTGAGATTCCTTTTTTATAATCATAATCACTTCTATCATAAATAGAAAACATGCAAGGAACTGATTGAGCTGTAGCAGTACCACATGAATACATATTTGGAAAGTTAATAATATCTTCTTTTTTTAGAAGAGGGTTTGTCTCTTTTTCATAACCATTTAAAGAGAATCTATCTGCTCTTGCTGCTTCACCTACAACCATTATAACTAGTTCTGTTTTTTCATCTTCTTTGCCATTCTTATCGGGAATAATTTTTGCATCTTTACCTATAGGTTTTACTACAATAGGTCCAGAATTGACACTTGAGTTTATATATTTACTAATACTATAAATCCAATAAATAGGATTTACATGGTATCTTAAAGGTTTATGTTCCCTAAAAAATGAAGAATAAAATCTGCTAAATGATAAAAGCATAATAACTATAATAATCAAAGATAAACTTAGTATTTTTAGTTTTGAAAATAACTCTTGTTTAAAAGTTCCATACTCTATTTTTGTTTTATAAATAAAAATAGAAGGTAAAACACCCAATAATAAAATATATAAAACTAACTTCATACTAATTAAGTCCATAGATTCATTTATATTGGTTTGAACAACATTTCTTATCATCTCACTATCTATTATGGTATTGTAGGTATCCATGAAATAGGATGCAAATGAAGAGATAAATAAGACTAAGATCAACAAAGGTTTTGTTGTAAATCTACTACTTACTATACTAAATAAAAATACAATTAAAGCAAATAGTACTAAAGCTGTTGATGCAATATACAAAATATTGTAATTTTCAAAACCATAAACCTTTATAATATTTTTAAAAAATGTGTAGTTATAAAATAACGTCATATAAATTGATGTAAATAATATAAGTTTATTAGTTGTAATGTTTTTCATATTTTTCCTTTAAAAAAAGAATTGTATAGTTAAAAAATTAATAGTTTGATAATGAAGTGTTAATAGTGATAGTTTAACTTCTGATAATTACTTAAAAAAAGTAATTATCATAGGAAGAAAAATAGCTGTAAATATCCCACTAAGTCCCATTGCAAGTGCAGAAAATGCAGCTGCTTTTTCACTTATTTCTATAGCTCTTGCTGTTCCAATTCCATGGGAAACTAAACCAAGAGCAAAACCCTTTGAAGTATCATGTTTTATTTTTATAAGTTTAAAAATAATTGTACCAAATAAAGCGCCAATAATTCCAGTAATTAGTACAAAACCAACTGCTAAAGATGGTATGCCACCTATTTGTTCAGAAGTGATTATTGCAATTGGTGCTGTGATTGATTTTGTTGTCATAGATAAAATTGTTGGTAATTGTGCTCCAAAAATCCAAAGTAATGAAATAGCTATTACAATTGAAAAAACACCAGCTATAAATAAGGTAAAAACTATGGGTATAAAAAGTGATTTTATATATTTTAAGTTTTTATATAATGGTAAGGCTAAAGCAACAGTTGCTGGTCCTAAAAAGAAATGAATAATTTGAACACCTTTAAAATACTCTTCATAAGAGGTATTTGTGTAGATAATTAAAGTTATAAGAATCACATAAGCTATAATTATTGGTTGCAATAAAGTGTGTTTGTTACATTTTTCATAAATGATTATTCCTAATTTAAAAGCTGCTAATGTGGCAATCAACCAAGTTAGTGGTGTAGAATGTATATAAGTTATTAAAGCTTCTTTATTCATTTGTTTGAGCCTTATTTGTAAGATAATCTATAAATTTTGCTGTAAATATAAGAGCAACTATGGTTCCAACAAAAAGTGCAATTGTTATTGCCCAAAACTCTTTGCTGATAATATCAATTTGGGTGATAATACCCATGGCAGCCGGTATAAAAAGTAGTGGCAAATATCTTAAGTGTAGAGTAACTGCATTGTCAAGACTAATAAAACTTCTTTTTCTAATCAATAAAAATATTAATAAAAAAATCATTCCAATGACAGGTCCTGGAACTAATAAATCAAAAAATTTTGTAACACATTCACCCATAAATTGAAATAATAATAGAGTAATAATACCTTTTAACACGATAAATCCTTTTTAAAAAATGTACTATACTAAAATTTATCTTAGGAGATAAAAAATAAGAATAAAGTGCTTAGTAGTTTTTTATTATAATTTAAGATTTTTGATAATGAAGTGTTAATAATAAAGCTTAAAAGTATGCTTAATAATATTTTGATATTATAAAAAGAAAAATTAAAAGGATTATTAATGGAGTGTGAATTTCCAAGTGTAAATAGTAGTAGTGATGAGATAAAAGAGATTTTTGAAAATACAAAAACCATTGCAGTAATCGGTTGTTCTCCAGACCCAAGTAAAGCAAGCAATATGGTTGCAAACTATTTAAAAAATGCTGGTTTTAAAATGGTACCTGTTTATCCAAAAGAGGAAGAGATTTTAGGTGAAAAGGTATATAGAAGTCTAAAAGAGATCCCATTTAAAGTTGATATGGTTGATATTTTTAGAAAACCTGATGTAATTGGACTAGTTGTTGATGCTGCTATTGAACGAGGAGATGTTGATACAGTTTGGACTCAACTAGGACTTGTAAATAATGAAGCGGCAAAAAAAGCAGAAGAAGCAGGCTTAAAAGTGGTACAAAATAAATGTACCAAAATAGAACATAGAAATATTTTTAACTAAATTTACAAGTGGGTGTGTTTGTTAAAGTAAGTGAGGCAACACATCCGCTATTACCGTCAGTTCTATTTTTTAAACTTATCTCAGCTCCCAATGAATCAGCAGCATTTTTTGCCAAAAATAGTCCTAATCCAGCACCACTTTCTTGTCCCATTCTTTTAAATGGCGCAAATAAATCAATAGATTCATCAATCCCTGCACCATCATCAGTTACAGTTATTGTTGCTATATCTTTTTGTTTGTTTATTCTTATTGCAATTGCTTTATCATCTGGAGTAAATTTTATTGCATTTTGTACAAAGTTTTGGATTATTTGATTTAGAAGTGTTGCTTGTAAATAGATTTCAAGATGATTTACATTTGAGAAAAAGGTTAATACAATTTTCTTTTTTGCACTTAACATTCTATAATCATTTGTTTTTCTTTGTAAATATTGTACTAAATCTATCTCTTCAGGTTTTTCAAATTGTGCACCCTCAGCTCTTCCTATATCTAAAATTGAGCTAATCATTTTATTCATATCGTTTATTTGATCAACTGAAAGTTTAAGTGTTTCTTGATACTTTTCAGGAGTTCTTTCTTTCATAAGTGTTACTTCATTTTTTAGTTTCATAACAGCAAGTGGTGTTTTAAGTTCATGCGCAACACCAATAAACAACTCTTTTTTAAACCTTATATTACTCTCAATTCTAGCTGTAAGAGAGTTGATTGAGTTTGCCAATGGATGAAACTCAATAGGAAGATGTTTTTTATCAATTTGTGTTAAAAAATTCTCATCCATATTTATAAGTTTTCTAGTGATTTGAATAATAGGTCTAAGTAAAGATTTGGAAACTGTAAATGCATATAATATTACAAGTATAAAACCACCTAAAGATAAAAGCAAAATATTATTAAATATTTTATTTAACATATTTATAGATGAGTTTATATTTTTTATTATTTTAATATAAAGTTTTTTAGTTGTATCAAAAGGGTATAAAATTTGTATAAAATTATCATTTTTGATTTTAAATGTTGTGTATGCTACAGCTGGAATATCGTCTAGTTTTACTATATCTATATTTGTTCCACCATTTGTGATTACATTAAAGTTTTCACTGGTCAAATCTGACCTTTGGCTAATTTTAAGTATTAGTTCTGCATCCGCATATAAAGATTCTTGGAGTTCATCAAAAATAGTTGATTTTGTAAAGCCGTAAAATATAAAAGATAGTACGGTAATAAACAGCGAAGTAGCAATAACAAGTTTTTGATGAAACTGTCTATATATACTCTTCGCTTGCATTATTTTATCTTAGAAATTAGTTGTTTTCTGCACCATTATCTGGGTAACAGAATCTATAACCTCTTCTTCTAATTGTTTCGATAGTAGAAATATTTAATGGTTTATCCATTTTTTGTCTAATTTGGTTGATTGCAACCTCAATAACATTTGGAGTAACTAGTTCTGGTTCTTCCCAAATAGCATCTAAAAGTTGTTCTTTTGATACAATTTGATCTCTATGTCTAGCTAAGTGAGTTAGAACTTCAAAAGGTTTACCTTTTAATTCTATCTCTTCACCGTTGTATTCAATTTTTTCTTCATCTGGATTAATAGATAAATTTTCAATCTCAATTACATTTGTTCCACCAAATCTTAATCTAGCTTCAATTCTTGCTAGTAAAATATCAAAATCAAATGGTTTTTTAATATAATCATCAGCACCTGATTTAAGTGCTTCAATTTCTGAATCTTTATCATCTCTTGCAGATAATATAACAACAGCAGTTCTTGAACTTCTATTTTTTACAATTTTACATAGTTCAATACCGTCTCCATCTGGTAACATCCAATCAGTTAAAACTAAATCATAATTTCTAATGTCGATGAAATATTCAGCATCTTTATAATTTTCTGCTGTGTCAACTTGGTAACCAAAATCGGTTAACCCCTCTTGTAACGTTCTGTTTAGTGTAATTTCATCTTCAATAATAAGTATTCTCATTTAGACTTCCCTTGCTTTCAAATTAGCTTAAATTTAAGTTAATCTTAATTTTTGAGCGGAATTATATCATAAATTCCTTAAAATTTAAAGGGTTTTTAAGCTAAATTTTAAAATTTACTAATTAGTGTATATTTTCTCTAATAATTTTTTTTTAAATTAACTCTTTGTTAATAAAATAAAGATAGAATACAAATCACTAATAAAGTAAACTCAAAGAAGGAATATAATGTTTAAAATTACAACTAAAAAAATTGTTACAAGTTTAATAGCTTCTATTGCAATAACTACTGGGGCATTAAATGCTGCTGATAGTTATGGTTCAGTAAATGGTGATAAGATTACACAACAAGATGTTAACATTGCATTGAGAAATGCAAAAGTTGATTTTAATGCTTTACCACAAAAATCAAAAGAGAAAGTATTAGACCAAATTGTAGAAAGAAAACTTTTAACACAAAAAGCAGTTAAGAGTGGTGTTGATAAAGGAAAAGCTTTTAAAGAAGCATTAGCAAAACTAAAAGAGGATTTATCTTTAGAGATTTGGATGCAAGAAGAGTTTAAAAAAATAAAAGTTTCTGAAAAAGAGGCAAAAGCTTATTACAATAAAAACAAAGAAAAATTTATTACTCCAACTATGCTAGAAGCAAGACATATTTTAGTAAAAACTGAAAAAGAGGCAAAAGATATAATCAAATCATTAGATAAAGCTTCAAACAAAAAAGAGGAATTTGAAAAATTAGCAAAAACAAAGTCAGTTGGTCCTACAGGTCCAAAGGGTGGTTATTTAGGTAAATTTTCAGAAGATAAAATGGTACCAGAGTTTTCTAAAGCTGCAAAATCTTTAAAAGTTGGAACATATACAAAAACTCCTGTTAAAACTCAATTTGGTTACCATGTTATATATTTAGATGGAAAAGAACCATCAAAAACTTTAGACTATGATAAAGTATCAAAAAATATTAATGGTATGTTGTTGCAAACTAAATTTAAAGAAAAAATTGATTCAGAATTAAAATCTTTAAGAAAAAAAGCAAAAATAGTTATAAAATAAGGAGTTTAAGTTGGCTGTATTAGATATTGTAAAACCAGGTGTTTTAAGTGGTAGTGAGGCTAAAAAACTTTTTGCATATGCAAAAGAGAATAATTTTGCTATTCCTGCTGTAAATGTTGTGGGAACTGATTCCGTTAATGCTGTATTAGAAGTGGCTGCGAAGGTTAATTCGCCAGTTATTATTCAGTTTTCAAATGGTGGAGCACAATTTTTTGCAGGAAAAGGTTTAAAAGCTGCAAATGCTCCTGCACTTGGTGCAATTTCAGGTGCTATGCATGTTCACGCTTTGGCTGAAGCTTATGGTGTTCCAGTTATTTTACATACAGATCATGCAGCTAGAAAACTATTACCTTGGATTCAAGCTTTACTTCAAGCAGGTGAAACTTTTTATGAAAAACATGGTAAACCTTTATTTACTTCTCATATGCTTGATTTAAGTGAAGATTCTTTAGAAGAGAATGTTTCAACTTGTGTAGATTATTTTAAAAGAATGAACAATATCGATATGTTAATTGAGATTGAGTTAGGTATTACAGGTGGAGAAGAGGATGGTGTTGATAACTCTGATGTTGATAATGCCTTACTTTATACTCAACCAGAAGAGGTATGCTTTGCTTATGAAGAGTTAAGTAAGGTTGGACCAAACTTTACAATTGCTGCTTCATTTGGTAATGTACATGGGGTTTATAAACCTGGAAATGTAGTATTAAGTCCAGTTATTTTAGACAACTCTCAAAAATATATTCAAGAAAAACATAATACAATAGCACAACCTGTTGATTTTGTTTTCCATGGTGGTTCAGGTTCTGCTTTAGAAGAGATTAGAGAAGCTATCTCTTATGGGGTTATTAAAATGAATATTGACACAGATACTCAATGGGCATTTTGGAGTGGAGTAAAAGATTATGAGGCTAAATATCATGATTATTTACAAACTCAAATTGGAAACCCTGAGGGTGAAGATAAACCAAATAAATCTTATTATGACCCAAGAAAAGTGATTAGATCAGGTCAAGAATCTATGATAGCAAGACTTGAAATAGCTTTTTCTGATTTGTGTGCATTAAATAAAAACTAGGCTTTAAGCTTAGTTTTTATTCCGCTTTATTGGTAACCAAAGCTAAATTGTTTAAATTATACTTTTGAAGTAAATCTAAAACTTTTGTAACTCTTTCATATGTTGTATTCTTATCAATTCTAATAATTACAGGCTTTTTATTATCTTTAATCTCTTTGATATTGTCTTCTAGGGAGATAAATGAAACCTCAATACCTTTTATAGCAAGTTTTTTTTCACTAAGTTCTATATAGATTTGATCATTATCTATTTTAGTCTCTTTTGCATCTGCTTTTGGTAAATCAAGGATTAAAGCTAGTTCCTCTTTTTTAAATACAGAGGTTACTATAAAAAAGATTAGTAAAATAAACACCACATCAATTACTGGTGTTAAGTCTATCCCTAATTGTTCTCTTCTTTTCATTGTTTACCTATTAGCTCTTTTTTTGCTTTTAGTTCAATTGAGTCAATCATTGATATAAAGTGATTATATGCTATATGGTGTGGAATTGCTACTATTAGCCCAGCAATTGTTGTTATAAGAGCAATTGAAATACCACCTGAGAAAATTGTAGGATCCCCTAAACCTTTTTGTGTAATGATTTCAAAAGATTTATAAACTCCATATACTGTTCCTAATAAACCAAGTAAAGGAGCTACAGAAGCTATATTTTTTATATAAGTTAATCCACCTTCTAATCTTTTCACTTCATATTCTATTTGTATCTCCAAGCTTTTTAGATTACTTGTATCAACTTTAGATTTTATTTTTTCAACCATTGCTCTTTTTCTTGGGATTGTTAAAAATTTCCAAATTATAATAGTAAATCCAATAATATTTAAAAATATCAAGATATATACTATAATCCCACCCTTATCTATAATTTCTAATAAATCCATTAATAACTCTTTTTTAAAATATTTTGTGTAATTTTAGTATAATTACCTTAATGAATTATATAAACTCCCCAATCAACAAAATTAAATTTAGAAATAAACAACTTTATGTAAAAAGAGATGACTTATTACACAAAGATTTTAGTGGCAATAAAGCTAGAAAATTTTATTACTTTTTAGCAAAGGATTTTCCCAATATAAAAAAGATAATATCTTATGGCTCAGCCCAAGCAAACTCCTTGTACTCTTTATCAGTTTTAGCAAAACTAAAGGGTTTAGAGCTTGACTTTTATGTTAAGCATATAGGTTCTTACTTAGAAGAAAATCCCCATGGAAACTATAAAGAAGCATTAAAAAATGGAGCTAATATTATAAAAAAAGATGTTGAAGATCTAAATCTTTTTATAAGAAAAAATCTACTTGAAGATGATATTTTATATATTGAGGAGGGTGGTAGAGTAAAAGAAGCAGAGTTTGGGGTAGAGATTTTAGCAAATGAGATTAAAACATGGGCCAAAGAGAAAAAACTTGATGATATTAAAGTGTTTTTGCCAAGTGGCACAGGTACAACAGCACTTTTTTTACAAAAGCATTTACCTTTTGAGGTTTTGACTGTATCTTGTGTTGGTGGAAGTGAGTATTTAAAGAAACAGTTTTTTTCTTTAGAAAAAGAGGAAAAATATCATCCTATTATTTTAGAAAGTGAAAAAAAATATCATTTTGGAAAATTATATAAAGAGTTTATAGAAATATATGAAGAACTTATAGAACAAACAGGTATAGAGTTTGATTTACTTTATGATTCTCTAGGTTTTAAAACTCTCTTTGAATACCTGCAAAGCTACCAGACTACGAACTTACCAACAATATTATACATCCATCAAGGTGGAGTTTTAGGCAATGAAAGTATGCTTTCTAGATATAATAGGAAATTTAAATTATCTTTAGATAGAATTAACTGAACTAGGAGGGGTAAGAAGTGTTCTCTTATATAAAAATTTTATTAATCTTTTTTTTATTGCTTACTTCACTTTTTGCTTCACAAAAAAAATTAGAAAAAGTATCAATTCAGCTTAATTGGAAATACCAATTTGAATTTGCAGGTTTTATTGCTGCAAAAGAGAAAGGGTTTTATAAAGATTTAGGATTGGATGTAGATATTAAAGAGTTTAAAGAGGGTATGAATGTAGTTGATGAACTTACCAATAAAAACTCAACTTATATTGTTTATGATTTATCTTTAGTAAAATTGTATGATCTTAGAGATAAGATAAAACTTGTAGCAAATTATTTTAAAAGATCTCCACTAGTCTTCGTTGCTACACAAGATATTATTACTCCTGATGATTTGAGGGGTAAAATTATTATGGCAGACAAGGTACAGTTAGAAGAGTCAACATTAAAAACTCTACTGGATAAATTTAATATTAAATCAGATGAATATGTATTTATTCAACATACATTTAATCCAAATGATTTTATTGATGGTAATGTTGATGTGATGAGTATATATTTATCAAATGAACTTTATAATATAAGAAAGTCAAAAAAGCCATATACCATTATAGATCCAGCATCTTATGGAATATATGGTTCAGGTCTAAATCTTTTTACTTCAATTGATGAAACTAAAAATAATTTTGAGAGAGTACAAAAAATAGTTCAAGCTACAACAAAGGGTTGGAAGTATGCTTTAAATAATAAAGATGAGATTATTGATATTATATATAAAAATTATTCAAAGAAAAAAACAAAAGAAGCTTTAAGATTTGAAGCTTCACAAATAGAAAAACTTATAATGCCAAATATATACAACATTGGAGAGATAAATCAGACAATGTTACAAAAGAATATTCATAATTTATATGAGGATGGATTGTTAAAAGATGATTTTAATATTAAAAAGATAATTTTAGATTTAAATTTAAAAAATGATTTAGAAGTTGATTTTACACAAGAGCAAAAAAAATATATTGCAAATAAAAAAAATATTAAGATGTGTATTGATCCAAATTGGATGCCTTATGAAAAACTTGAAGATGGAAAATATATAGGTATGACTTCTGATTATATACCTTTGATTTCGAAGAAAATAGGTATCCCTATAAAATTAGTTAAAACAAGAAGTTGGAATGAATCAATAGAGTTTGCAAAAAAAAGAAAATGTGATATTTTCTCTTTAGCTATGCCAACTCCATCTAGATTAAAATATATGAAATTTACAAAACCATATATCTCTTTCCCTTTAGTATTAGCAACAAAAGTAGATAAACTTTTTATTGCTGATGTTGAATCTTTATTGACAAAAGAAAAAATAGGAATTGTAAAGGGGTATGCTATAGGGGAGTTAATGAAAAAAAGACACCCAAACAATAAAATAGTTGATGTCCCTGATGTTAAAACAGGTATGGAAATGGTAGCTGATGGAAAGCTTTTTGGTTTTTTAGGTGCACTTCCTACTGTGGCATATGAACTACAACATAAATATATTGGTGAACTAAAAATAGCAGGTAAACTTAATGATTATTCACGATTGGGAATTGGAGTGAGAAATGATGACCCTATACTTTTTGAACTCTTTGAAAAGGCAGTTGATAAAATAGACGAAGATACTAAGCAAGGGATTTTAAATAAATATATCTCTGTTACATTTGAAAAAGGATTTGATTATAAACTTTTTTTTCAAATTCTTGCTGTAATGTTGATTGTTATAGCTATAGGTATTATAAGACATTTTCAATTATTAAAATATAATAGAGCACTAAGAAAAAAACAAGATGAGTTAAATAATACAAAAAAAAGATTACAAAATTCAAATAAAGATTTTCAAATCCTTTTAGACTCTGTAGTTGAAGGTATTATAATATTTGAAGATGATATTTGTATTGAAGTAAATAATTTGATATTAAATATGTTTGAATATAAAGACAAAAAAGAGGTTTTAAATAGAAAATTTTCTGAATTTATATTATTAGAAGATAATAAATTTCCAGAAAATAATTCTTATGAAACAAGTGGAATAAAAAAAAGTGGAGTAGAATTTCCTTTAATAATAAAAGTAAATTTTAACACTTATAAAAATAAAAAAGTAAAAATAGTATCGATTGTAGATATAACTGATATGAAATATAAAGATAAAATACTTTTCCAACAATCAAAAATGGCTTCAATGGGACAGATGTTAGAAAATATTGCCCATCAATGGAGACAACCTTTAAGTGTGATAAGTACAACAGCCACAAGTTTGGAGTTAAAAAGTCAATTAGATATTTTAGAAAAAGATGATCAAGATAAATCTTTAGCATTAATAAATAGAACAACTCAATATCTATCACAAACAATTGATGATTTTAGAAACTTTTTTAAAACAGACAAGATTAAAATTGATTTTTATATAGTATCAGCAATTGAAAAAAATCTAAAACTTTTAGAGGGAATGTTTAAAAAGTACAATATTGAAGTTAATTTTGAAAAGAAAGATGATGTAAAAGTTTATAACTATGAAAATGAGTTTACACAAGCTTTAATAAATATCTTTAACAATGCAAAAGATGCATTGGAAAAAATTGACGGTAAGAGAATAGTTATAATAAATATTTTTGTAGATAAAGAGTATGCAATTATAAGTATTAAAGATAATGGAAAAGGGATAGCACTAGATACAATCAATCAAGTATTTGATCCATATTTTACTACTAAGCATAAAGCACAAGGTACAGGAATAGGTTTATATATGACCCACCAAATTATTGAAAACAATATGAAGGGAAAAATTGAAGTGGAAAATGATAAGTTTTTATATGATGGTGTTGAATATATAGGGGCAAAATTCACTATTAAATTACCCTTAAAAAGTATATAAAATCTTATTTCATAAAAAGTTTTACCAAAATTTAGATATAATCCTTAGATTTATCACAATAGGAAACTAGTTTGAGTAAAAAAAATAATATTATTTTAATAGGTTTTATGGGTGTTGGTAAAGGAACAGTTGCTAGGGCTTTAGTAAAAGCAACTGACTATTTTGCCATAGACACAGATGATTTAATAGAGAGTGTTGAAAACAAAAAAATTAAAAAGATTTTTAAAGATGAGGGTGAAACCTACTTTCGAAACTTAGAAAAAAAGTGCGCTTTATGGTTGGAAAAAAATGTTGATAATACAATTATCTCAACAGGTGGAGGTTTTTTTAAACAAAAAAATATCCATGAAATTGGGAAAGTAGTATATCTAGAATCTAGCTTCCAAGGAATTTTAAATAGAATTCATAGCGCACCAAACGCACAAGGAAAATTAAGAAAAAGACCTTTATTACAAAACTTAAATGAAGCATTAAAGATTTATAATCAAAGAATTGAAGATTACAAAGATGTTGCTGATTGTGTTGTAAATGTTGAAAAAAAAGATATAGAAGATATTATAAAAGAGATATTAGGAAAGATTTGATGAAGATTTTAAATACAAATGATGCAAACTTTAATATGGAGTTTGAAGCTATTTTAGCAAGAGCAAAAACAGATATAAAAGATGTTTCAAAAATTGTTACAACTATAATTGATGAGATAGTTGAAAATGGAAATGAAGCTTTAAAATCTCATATTGAAAAGTTTGATAAATGGGAAGTTAAAAGTGATGATGAGTTGATGATATCAAAAGAGGATATGAAAGCAGCTTATGAAAATATTGATGAGAACTTAAGAACTGCACTACATACAGCATATGATAGAATTAAATCTTATCATGAAAAACAACTTCCGAAATCATGGGTTGATTTTGAAAAAAATGGGACAATTTTAGGTCAAAAGGTAACTGCCGTAGATAAAGCAGGTCTTTATATCCCTGGGGGGAAAGCTGCATATCCAAGTAGTTTACTTATGAATGCAATACCAGCAATAGTTGCAGGAGTTGAAGAGATAGTTGTATGTACTCCTACTCCAAATAATGAGATAAATGAACTTCTACTTGCAGCCTGTTATATTTGTAATATAAGCAAAGCATATAAAGTAGGAGGAGCTAGTGCAATTGCAGCTATGGCTTATGGAACACAAACTATTCCTAAGGTTGATGTTATTACGGGACCTGGAAATATTTTTGTAGCAACAGCTAAAAAATTAGTTTTTGGAGAGGTTCATATTGATATGATTGCAGGACCTTCTGAAATAGGGATTTTAGCTGATGGAAGTGCAAAAGCAAAATATTTAGCTATTGATTTATTATCTCAAGCAGAACATGATGAAATGGCAAGTTCAATTATGATTACAACTTGCGAAGAGATAGCAAAATATACAAGTGATGAGGTTGAAAACTATCTTAAAACATTAAGTAGAGAAACAATTGCAAGAAAATCTATAGATGATAGGGGAGCTATAATTGTTGCCCAATCAATGGATGAAGCAATAGAGCTTATGAATGAAATAGCTCCTGAACACTTAGAGGTGATGACACAAAATCCATTTGAACTTTTACCAAAAATAAAACACGCTGGGGCAATTTTCTTAGGGGAAAATACACCTGAACCAATAGGTGATTATATAGCTGGTCCAAACCATACCTTACCAACAGGAAGTACTGCTAAATTTTATAGTCCTTTAAATGTTGAAAATTTTATGAAAAAAAGTTCAATAATAAACTTCTCAAAACAAGCAATTGATGAGTTGGGAGAAGCGTGTGCATTATTAGCTGATACAGAGGGCTTAACAGCCCATGCCAAATCGGTTAGGGTTAGATTAGAAGATTAAGAACAACTCGTTAGAGTTTGTTTCTTTAAGATTAGCTTTGCTAATTTGTTAAAAGAAGTTATAAAATATTAAAATGGGGCATTTTAAAGGAGTAAATAATATGGCTAAAGATTGGTTTTTAGAAGATGAAGATGATATTTTTGTAGGAAGCCCAAAATCAAAATATTTTGATATAAGTAGACAAGCAAATAATGAAATTGTTGAAGATGAATTTGATAAACTTTTAGAAAAAGTAGCTGTTATGGAGATACTTTTATCAAAAGACAAAGATGTTGATTTTGATATCAATAAACTTATCAAGCAATATGTTTTTGAAAATATGGAAGAGGTTGAAGAGATGAAAAAAGGTCTTTACATTGAGTTGACTGGTGATATTGTTTGTAGATTAGATAGTTAAATAAAAAATGAAAAGTGGAAAATGGAAGAATTAGTTCAAGTAAAAGAACAGATTAAAAGTTTTGTTAAAGAGTGTGATGATGAAAAGAGTTTAAAACTTCTTGATCTTCTAGCAACAGGTAAGATGTTAAGAAGTAAGCTTATTTTGAAAATTGCTGGAGTAAATGAACAGACAATAAAGCTTTGTGCTATAGTTGAGATGATTCATGCAGCTTCACTTTTACATGATGATGTTATAGATGAGGCAGATACAAGAAGGGGTAAACCCTCTATAAATGCAATTTTTGATAATAAAACCTCAATTATGTTTGGGGATATTTTATATTCAAAAGCTTTTGCTGAATTATCACAAATGCATAGAGAAGTTGCATATATAGTATCAAATGCAGTAACACTACTTAGTATTGGTGAGATGTTGGATGTTGATTTAACCCAAGAGTTCAATACCTCATATGATAAATATCTAGATATGATTTATAAAAAAACTGCATCACTAATAGAAGCTAGTGCTAAAAGTGCAGCTATTTTAGCGGGACTTGATAAGGATAAATTTGCTTTATATGGTAAAAATCTAGGACTTGCTTTTCAAATGATTGATGATATTTTAGATATTACACAAGATAGTAAGACCTTAGGTAAGCCAGCACTTTTAGATTTTGTAGAAGGAAAAGTTACTATTCCATATCTACTATTGCATCAAAGAATTGAAGATAAACAAAGGTTAGAGTCTTTATATAAAAAGCCTTTAAGTGATGAGGATTCATCTTGGATAAAAGAGCAGATGGTTCAAACAAAAGCATTGGAAGATTCTATAAATGAAGCAAAAAAATTAGGTTTAGAAGCTATTGAAGCTGTAAAAGAGCAGAAGGATTCTTCTGATAAAAACTCAGAAGAAGGTTCATCAAATAATAATGAAGCACTTGTGCAAATAATGAGTGCTATGATTGATAGAGAGTTTTAATTAATGAGTTATTTAGTAATAAGTTTTTCTCACAAAAATATAGATATTCAGACAAGAGAAAAGTTAGCATTTCCAAACGAAGAGAATAAAGATAGGTTTTTAAAACAGATGTTAGAAGAGAAGCTTGTAACAGAGGCTATACTTTTATCTACATGTAATAGGGTTGAGATTATTACAACAACCCCTCACACAAAAAAAGCTGCAAGAGAGATTATTCAAAAATTAGCCGCTTATTCTACAATAGAGTTTGAAGAGTTATATGATAGAGCAGATATATACGAAGATGATGGGGCGATACACCATCTCTTTTCAGTTGCCTCTGCTTTAGATTCTTTAGTTATTGGAGAGACACAAATAGTGGGGCAGTTAAAAGATGCATTTAGATTTTCATTAGCTAAAAACTATTGTGAACAAAAACTTCCTCGGGCATTACACTACTCTTTTAAATGTGCGGCAGCAGTTAGAAATGCAACAAGTTTAGGTACAGGTTCAGTTTCAGTTGCAAGTACAGCAGTTGCAAAAGCAAAAGAAATTATAGGAGATACAAGAGGAGTTAAAGCTCTTGTGATTGGTGCAGGTGAGATGAGTGAACTTACTATAAAACATCTTTTGTCTTCTGGTTTTGATGTAGTTTTAACAAGTAGAGATTTGAAAAAAGCTACAATTCTTGCTGATACCTTTGAAGACTATATTCAAGTTTCAGATTATTCAAATTTGGAAAAACTTTTAAATGAGATACCAGTGATGATAACAGCAACAGCAGCTCCATATCCAATAATAACCAAAGATTTAACCCATGAGTGTTCTTTCGATAGATATTGGTTTGATATAGCAGTACCAAGAGATATTGATGATATTGAATCATCTAATCTAATGATATATTCGGTTGATGATTTACAAGATATTGTTGATAGTAATATGACTCAAAGAGCAAAACAAGCAAAGATGGCATATTCAATAGTAAATAAAATGTCATTGGAGTTTTTTGAGTGGTTAAAATCTTTGGAGATTGAGCCAGTTATAAAAAATATGTATCTAAGAGGGGAAGATATTATTGACAAAAAGTTAAAAAATGCAATTAATAAAGGTTTTATTAGTGCAAGTGATGAAAAAAATATAAAAAAGCTTTGTCAAACAGTCTTAACAGAATATCTACACAAACCATCAACTACCCTAAAAGGTATCTCTAAAGATATGGAGTGTGATGTGGTTGTAGGAACAATACAATCAATATTTGGATTTACCTCAGAAACAAACTTTGTAAATAAATATAAGTGCGATCATGTACTTAAAATCAATCAACAGGATAGCTAAATATGAAATTTTCTCAAATGTTTATACCAACAACAAAAGAAACACCAAATGATGCAACTTTACCATCTCATCAATTTTTAGTAAGAGGTGGATTTATAAACCAAGAGGGTTCTGGTTTATATAATTTTTTACCCCTTGGTAAAATTGTTCTTGATAAGATTAGAACAATAGTGAAAGAAGAGTTAGATGATGCAGGATTAAATGAGGTTCAATTATCTTTTATAACTCCTTTATCTCTATGGGAAGAGAGTGGAAGAGCTTCTAAGATGGGACTAGAGATGCTTAGAATAAAAGATAGAAAAAATGGTGATTTTGTTTTAAGTCCTACAAATGAAGAAGCAATGGTAAATTTAGTAAAAAATAGAGTAACATCTTATAAAAATTTACCTGTACATCTATACCAAATCAATACAAAATTTAGAGATGAAGCAAGACCTAGATTTGGTCTTATGAGAGGAAGAGAGTTTTTGATGAAAGATTCTTACTCTTTTCATTCAAGTCATGAAGATTTAATAAGAGAATTTAATCTTATGGAAGAGACTTATAAAAAAATTTACACAAGACTTGGATTAGAGTTTAGAGTAGTTGCTGCTGATAGCGGCGCTATTGGTGGAAGTGGTTCAAAAGAGTTTATGGTTTTGGCAAATAGTGGAGAAGATACTTTGGTTGTATGCTCAAAATGTGATTATGGAGCGAATATAGAAGCTGCAACAAGGGCAAAAAAACAAATTCCAAACTGGCAAGAGACTACTAATACTCATATAGTAAAAGAGAAAGTTGAAACTAAGGGGATGAAAACTATTGAAGATGTTTCAAATTTTTTAAGTGTTTCTCAATCACAATCAATAAAAGCAGTTATAAAAAAAGCAATATATGATGAAAAAGAGGAAATAGTAGTTTTCTTTATAAGAGGAAATGATGAACTTGAAGAGACTAAAGCTTGTAATGCAGTAAATGCTTTAGCTTTAGCAGATGCAAATGAAGTTGAGATTAAAGATGCAGAATTGGTTGCAGGATATTGTGGTCCATTTGGTTTACCTCAAGGTATTAATTTTGTTATTGATTTAGAATTAGAAAATGAGATAGGACTTATTTGTGGAGCAAATGAGGAAGACTATCATTTTATTGGTACAGATCTTTCTTCTTTAAAAGATGCAAAATATTTTGATCTTATAGCAGTGCAAGAAGGGGATAAATGCCCTTGTTGTGGAGAGTCTTTATCTTATACAAAAGGGATAGAAGTTGGACATATTTTTCAATTAGGTACAAAATACTCTGAACCTTTAGAAGCAAATTTTTTAGATGAAAATGGAAAATCAAAACCATTTATTATGGGAACTTATGGAATTGGTGTTTCAAGACTTGTTGCTGCTGTAATTGAACAAAACCATGATGATAAAGGTGCAATCTGGACAAAAGAAACAGCTCCCTTTGTAGTAGATATTATTGTATCAAATGCAAAAAAAGATGAAGAGTTAGCAGCTGGAATGAAAATTTATGAAGATTTAAAAGCCCTTGGTGTTGATTCGATAATTGATGATAGAAAAAATGCAAGATTTGGGTTTAAAATGGGTGATTTTGAACTTATTGGTTTCCCTTATGCGATAGTTGTAGGGAAAAAATTAAGCGATGGTTTAGTTGAACTTGTAGATAGAAAAACCTTAGAAAAACAAGAGGTTGATATCAAAAGAGTTACACAAGTATTATTTGATAAATTAAAATAGTACTTTGTAAATATATTTTTGTTATAATTTCTAAAATTATTAGGAGAAAAGATGGATAGTGTACAAACTGTTTCAGATATGATTGGACTTTATGCTTTAAATATTGCAACAGCAATTGTAATATTTTTTATAGGTAAATGGATAGCAAGAAAAGTTACTGATATTGCTCATAAGTTAATGTTGAGAAATGAAAGAATTGATGATACATTGGCAAACTTTTTAGATGATATCATTTATTATGTTTTAATGATAGTTGTAATTTTAACTTCTGTAAAACAGTTAGGTGTGGATACAACATCATTCTTTGCCATCTTAGGTGCAGCTGGTCTTGCTATTGGTTTAGCATTAAAAGATTCTTTAGGAAACTTAGCTTCTGGTGTTATGATTATTATGTTTAGACCTTTTCATGTAGGTGATTATATTAATGCTGGAGGTGTTTCTGGTACTGTTGAAGAGGTTTCTATTTTCAATACTATTTTAAGAACACCTGATAATCAAAAAATCATAATTCCTAATGGTACTGTTACTGGTGGTACTATCACAAATGTAAATGCAAAACCTCAAAGAAGAGTTGACTTAGTGGTTGGTATCTCATATGATGATGATATTAAAAAGGCAAAAGATCTATTAAATGAGATTGTAAAAGCTGATTCTAGAGTTTTACAAGATAAGGGGATTACTGTAGCAGTTTCAGAACTAGCTGATTCTTCTGTAAATTTTGTAGTAAGAGCATGGGTTGATACTCCTGATTATTGGGATGTGAAGTTTGCTTTAACTGAAAGTGTGAAAACTACTTTTGATAAAGAGGGGATTAGTATTCCTTACCCACAACAGGATGTTCATCACTACAATAATGATTAAAATACCTAAGATATTAGAATATATCTTAGATGAACTTAGAAGTATAGGTGCCTTACCTATACTTGTAGGTGGTTGTGTTAGAGACCACTTTTTAAATCTTCCTATAAAAGACTATGATATTGAGCTTTTTAAAATAAACTCTTTGAATATAGTTGAAAAATCTTTACAAAAATTTGGTAATGTAAAACAAGTTGGAAAATCCTTTGGGGTTTTAATCCTAAGTGTAGATGGATATGATTTTGATTTTGCATTAGCAAGAACTGAAAAAAAAGTATCTCAAGGTCATAAAGGTTTTGAAGTTAGTATAAATCCAAATATGGACTTTAAAACTGCAAGTTTAAGAAGAGACTTCACTATAAATTCAATAGGCTATGATTATTTTAAAAAAGAGTTTTTAGACCCAAATAACGGCATAGAAGATTTAAAAAATGGTATTTTAAAACATATAAAAGATGACACTTTTGTAGAAGATAGTTTAAGAGTATATCGAGCAGTTCAATTTTGTGCTAGATTTGATTTATCTCTTCATAAAACCACTTTTAACCTTTGTAAAAATATGGCTAAGCAAAATCTACTTGATGAGTTAGCAAAAGAACGAATTTTTGAAGAGTTTAAGAAACTATTTTTAAAATCAAATAAACCCTCAAAAGGTTTAAATCTTTTAAAAGAACTAGGGATACTAAAACATTTTCCAGAATTAAAAGCTCTTGTTGGGTGCATCCAAGATAAAGAGTATCATCCTGAGGGTGATGTATGGATACATACTTTGATGACCCTTGATGAGATGGCAAAAAATAAAACAGGTGATGATTATAGGGATTTATATCTATTCTATGCACTTTTATGCCATGATTTAGGAAAACCTTTTTGTACCAAAGAGATTGAGGGGAAAATTACATCCCATAAACACGAGAGTTTAGGAGTTGAACCAACAATAAGTTTTTTATCAAGATTAAGTGATGAAAAAAAATTTATAGAAAAAATTATCCCTTTAGTAAAAAACCATTTAGCACCTTTTCAACTATATAAAGCAGACTCTTCAACAAAAGCTGTAAAAAGACTATCTTTAAAGTGTAATATTGAAGATTTATGTATAGTTTGCCTTTGTGATTGTAAAGGTAGAACAATACCTGATAAAGATAAATGTGACAAAGCCATAACTTGGCTTTTAGAAAAAGCAAGAGAAATGGATATCTCAAATAAGGGCTTGAAACCTTTAGTACAAGGAAGGGATTTAATTACCTTGGGCATGAAACCTAGCAAAGAGTTTAAAGTGGTTTTAGAGTTTGCTTTAAATCTACAAATTGATGAAAACTTACAAAAAGAAGAGATTCTAAAAAGGGTAAAAAAAGAGTTTATAAAGTAGTCACTTTGACTACTTTATATAATTTAAGAGTTGATAATATGTACATCTCTTTGAGGGAATGGGATAACGATTTTGTTTGCATCTAGTGCTTTTTTGATATCTTCCCTAACACCAAAATAAACATCCCAATAATCTTTTGCTTCACACCATGGCATAACAAGTAGATTTACTGAACTATCTGCTAAAGCATTAACACCAACAGCACATGCAGGATCTTTTAATACCTTTTCATTTTTAGAAACTGTACTTAAAATAACTTCTCTTGCTTTGTCTATATCACTTCCATATGAGATACCTATCTCCATATCTACTCTTATTGTTCCATTTCCAGAAATATTTACAATTGAGTTAGATGAAACAACAGAATTAGGAATAATAATAGTTTTATTTTGAAAAGTAGTCAAAATAGTATTAAATATTTGTATCTCTTTTACTCGTCCAATATGCCCTTGAGATTCTATTAAATCTCCAACCTTATAAGGTCTAAAGATTAAAAGTAAAACTCCCCCAGCAAAGTTAGACAATGAACCTTGTAGCGCCAATCCAACTGCTAAACCAGCAGCACCTAAGACAGCAACAAAAGAGGTGGTTGCTATACCTACCATGGAAGCCACTGAGATAAATAACAATATCTTTAAAATCCATGAAGTAAGACTTGTTAAAAACGGGATAAGTGTTTTATCTGTTTTAGCAGTAATTAAACTTTTTTCTAAAATAGTAGCAACAATACCAATAGCCCATAAACCTAAAACTAAAGTAACAATTGCCAATGCAAGTTTTGGTGCATATTCTATTGTTAAATTTATAAACAAAGATGCATATTCTTCCATTAAATAATCCTTTTTTTAATAAATAATTTTAGAATAGTAGCTTAAAATAATTTAAGGTCTTATGATATAGTTTGAACTACCATTAATTGAGTGAAAAATCGTTATATCATACTTCTTAGCATAATACTTTAAAAGTAGTTTTTGTAAAGTGGGTTCAATTGATGGGGTAAACCAAGCATTATTTGAAGTTGCTATCATATACCTTACTGTGTTTAGATTTTGATAAATCTCATCACTTGTAGCTTCATAACATATGGCATTTCTAAATTTTATACCTTTTATCTCAAAATCAGTTGGCTTTTTTGCTTTTTCATAATCTTTTGCACCATTATAAAAGGTATTATTTATCAAATCAACAAAAAACTTTGGAAGGGGAATCTTCTCTCCAAAAGGAACTAATACCACTTTTTTTGCAATTTTTACTTTACCTTTAGAAAAATAGTACGTGGCATTGTAGTATTGTTCTTCTTGTAAATAAATAGAACCAACAATAATATCTATATCTTCAGACATCATTTGAAGATTATGATAAACAAAGGTGTCTTTATTTAAAACTATAGGAAAAGCAGTTTCTGGAAGTATTATTAACTCTTTTTTATCTTTTATTGCTTTATTTATATATTCAAAATTTATTTGAATTTGTGTAGAGATGTTATTTTTTATCCATTTTAAATCTTGTTTAGTATTTAGTTGTGGCATTGCAATTTTTAAATGGGGGTT
This sequence comes from Halarcobacter azotofixans (SeqCode), assembly GCA_048571215.1. Lineage (GTDB taxonomy): Bacteria > Campylobacterota > Campylobacteria > Campylobacterales > Arcobacteraceae > Halarcobacter > Halarcobacter azotofixans. The sequence continues at coordinate 2,526,941 of CP182352.1, read as the reverse complement.
ATCTATATATAAACCTGTATTAGATGTTATGAAAAAAAGTGGAATAATTGCAATAAATTTCCATTTTTTTAAACTTATGAACATATAAGTTAAAGCCAAAACAAGTGCAAAGTGTTCTTTTGTAACAGGAATGTAACTATTTATAAAAACAAGTTCGGGAATAAACCAATTAAATCCAAAAGGATGAATATATGAGAGTAAAAAAATTATAATCACTCTAAATAACAAATTATCAATTAAAGCTATAAATAAAAATAAAAATCCATAAACAATACCAAAGAATATGATTATTAGGGGGCTTAGATATGTTAAATCGTAATATTGAAAACTAATACCAACCCAATAAAACCAAAAAATAGCTGTAAAAAATCCACTATAAAATAAAGATAATCTTTCATTTTTCAATAAAAGATATATTGTAATAAGCCCTAAAATTGTATTTAAAAGCTTATATTCAAAACCAAAATAGCTTAAGTATATAAAAGCACTAAAAAAGCATGAAGTTATCAAGCCTTTTATAATATAGGTTTTGTTAAAATATTCGCGTTTTACTAAAAACATATAAAAATACTTTTACAAAGGAAATTTAATGGACGGTCAAAGTACAGATTTAATAAGCTCATTACTACCTCTTGTTGCATTATTTGCAATATTCTACTTCTTAATTATAAGACCACAACAAAAACAAGCTAAACAGCACAAGTCTATGGTTGCAGAACTTAAAAAGGGTGATAAGATTGTAACAAATGGTGGCTTAATGGTTGAAATTACAAAAGTTGAAGATGAATACTTAATTGTAAAAAATCATGATAATACTGAAATGAAACTTGTTAGAGAATTCGTAGCAAAACTTGTGGATTAATTTTTTTAAAACATGTAATTTTTACATGTTTTAAATCTCATATTTTATTTCTAAATTCTAAGGAAAAGAGTTGAAAATCTTTAATTATAGACTAATTATATTTATGCTGAGTGTAATATTTGGGGTTGTTTTTTCAATTCCCTCTTTCTTACAAATGGACTCAGGGAAGAAAATCTCACTAGGTCTTGACCTACAAGGTGGGCTACATATGCTTTTGGGTGTAAAAACCGATGAAGCAGTAACATCAAAAATCAAATCAATAGCTACATCTATAAAATATTTTGCTGATGATGAAGATATTTTAATAGATGGACTTTCAATAAAAAATGACAGTGTTGTTTTTACTGTTTTGGATAAAGACGAAATACCAAAAGTTGATAAGATGTTAGAAAAGATAAAAGGTTTAAACATCACAAAAGATGGTTTAGACTTAAAAGTTGAACTAACAAAATCTGAAGTTTTAACAACTAAAGATTTAGCAGTTTCTCAAGCTGTTGAGACTATTAGAAATAGACTTGACCAATTTGGTTTAGCTGAACCTATTGTTATAAGGCAGGGTGATACTGATATTGTTGTAGAACTTCCTGGTATTAAAACTCAAGCAGATGAAAAGGCAGCAAGGGAACTTATCTCTAAACCTGCAAATTTAGAGTTGATGTCAATTGATGAGGAAAGAGCAGATCAAGTATATACTATGAGTAAAGCTCAAGTTGCACAATATGGAGATATTATCTTAGAAGATACTAAAAATTCTCAAAAAAAATATTTAGTAAAAGAGATTCCCATTTTAAATGGGAGTCAAGTAATAGATGCAAAAGTTGCCTTTGATAAGTCAAATCAAGCAATTATTAACTTTACACTTAATGCAAGTGGAGCAAGAATTTTTGGAGATTTTACAGCTAAGAATATAGGAAAAAGACTTGCTATTGTATTAGATGGGAAGGTCTATTCTGCACCAAATATTAGAGAGAGAATCGGTGGTGGTTCTGGACAAATCTCTGGTGGTTTTACAACAGTTGAAGCTGGAAATGTAGCAATTGCCTTAAGAAGTGGGGCATTACCTGCTTCTGTTACACTACTTGAAAAAAGAAGTGTTGGACCTAGCTTGGGAGCTGATTCTATTAAAGCCTCAATGTTTGCACTGATATCTGGTTTTTTAATTGTATTTATTTTTATGATTGTTTATTATAGAAGAGCAGGTGTTATTGCAAATGTAGCTTTGGTTACAAATATTTTTATTATTATATCTGTTATGGCTATGTTTGGAGCAACCTTAACACTTCCTGGTATGGCAGGTATTGTTCTAACTGTTGGTATGGCAGTTGATGCCAATGTAATTATTAGTGAAAGAATAAGAGAGCTTCTAAGAGGCGGTATGAGTATACCAAAAGCTATTGAAGATGGATACTCAAATGCAATGAGAGCCATCTTGGATGCAAATATTACAACTCTTCTTGTAGCAGTTATTTTATACGCATATGGTACAGGACCAATAAAAGGTTTTGCAGTAACTATCTCAATTGGTATTTTAGCTTCAATGTTAACAGCTATTTTAGGAACTCATGGAATGTATGAGGCACTATTACCTAAAATATCAAAAGATAAAAATACAAAAAAATGGTTTGGGATTTAGCAATGGAAATTTTTAAAAGCGATAAAATTTATGATTTTATGGGAAAAAGAATCCCATTTTTAGGTCTATCAGCTATTTTGGTTATTGCCTCTATTATTTTACTTACAACAAAGGGATTAAACTTTGGTATTGATTTTGCTGGAGGTACTATTGTACAAGTAAAATATGACAAAAAAGCACCAATAGATAAGATAAGAGAAGTATTAAATAAAACAGATTATAAAGGTTCTTCAATAACAGAGTTTGGAACACCTGAAGAGGTTGTTATTAGAGTAACAGGAACTTCATCAAATCTTGCAACTGATATTGGTGATGAGATGCATAAGATTTTGGATACAACTGGAAACTTTGAAGTAAGACGAGTGGATATGGTTGGACCAAAAGTTGGTGGAGAGTTAAGGGAAAAGGGTCTAATGGCATTAGGACTTTCTTTAATTGTTATTCTAATTTATGTATCTTTTAGGTTTGAATGGAGATTTGCCATTGCATCGATCCTAGCTTTAGCACATGATGTTACTATTGCTATGGGTGCAATAAGTTTATTTAGTGTAGAGGTTAACCTAGATATCCTAGCAGCAATCCTTACTATCCTTGGGTACTCTCTAAACGATACAATTATCGTATTTGATAGAATTAGAGAAGGGATACAAAGCTCAAAAGAAACAGTACTTAGTCTTATAACAAATGAATCAGTAAGTAGAACTTTATCAAGAACTACACTTACTTCATTGACAACATTCTTTGTTGTTATAACACTATTTGCCTTCGGTGGAGAGATAATCCACGGTTTTGCCTTTACAATGCTTGTAGGTATCATCGTTGGTACATACTCATCTATCTTTATTGCAGCTTCATTTTTAGTGCAATTAAAATTTAATATTGCAAATTTTAGAGCTAAAGAGGCTGAGAAAGTTAAGAAGCAAAAAGAGAAAGATAAGTTAAGAGCTATGTATGAGCAGGGAACTGTATAAGAAACATAGTTTCTAAATATCATCTAATCTATCAAAGGAGATAGCAGTTTGCTATCTCCTTTTTTTATATTTAAAATTTTATATATATTGGGTATCTCACCAATTAAAACTATTTTCAAAATATTTGAGTATAAATAAACTTTTAATGTACGTCTTGGCTTTCTCGACTTTCTTTTGTGATGTCAATCCTGCTCGCAGGCAAAAAGAAAGTAGCAAAAAAATCATCCCACAGGTTTCGAAGCCGAAGGTTCCCTCGTTTATTATTCATCCCTTTTGAGTGCCTAAAAACTTGCTAAAATGTGCTCCCAGCACATTTCTTTACGCTTCAGACAGTTTAGTCACTTGTTTTCAAAAGAGATAAATAAACACTCGGCTTCTCAAATGCGGGAAGGTGGGATAAGGACCTTTGCATTTTTTGTTACCATTTTATTTAAGCTGGTGTGATACTCAATTACTAAGAGAAAGTTCGTGGCTAGAGTATTTGTCCAGACTTTGTTGAAGCCGGAAGGTTTTTAATTATTTTCGGAGAAGACCGAGGACCGTTCAACTGGATAAAAGGTACTGAATGTACCTTTTAGGAAGGCGTCCCGCAGGTCAGGAAATAATTAGAAAGCTGTAGGGAACTTTAGCTTCAACAACCGTCTGGTGGCTTTTGTTTTACTTTTACCACTAAAAGTAAAGAAAGCGGAGAACTTTGTTCTACAAGATAATTGCATACACTTAAAACTATTATTAATATATTTGAGTATAAATAAACTTTTACTATACGTCTTAATTTCTATCGACTTTCTTTTGTGAAAAAGAAAGTAGCAAAGAAGTTGCCACCTTAAAAAATGATAAAATATAAAATATTTAAATCTAATATTTATGATATACTTTTAAATTTATTAGGGTCATATATATTATTATTTTTATATAATGAGTGAGCAATTACAATCATTTTTCGCATTACAGCAATTTGTGCTACAGTAGTATGTTTGCCATTCTCTTTTAATCTATTATAAAATATTTTTAATTCTTCATTGTATTGTATCGCTGTCATTACTGCCATAAATAATGTACCCCTACATAATTTTGAACCAGATTTTGATATTTTTGTTTTTCCTTTTATTGATGAACCAGAATCTCTACTAACTGGATCTAATCCAGCTAATGAAACAATTTGCTTTTGATTTGTATCAGGATATTGTATAAAATGGTGTAATAATATAATTGAAGATAATTCTCCTATGCCTTTTATAGTTTGGATATTTAAAAATGCATTATGTAAATTTTTGTCTTTTGCAATAACTTTTTTTATCTCAATAAGAATATCTTTTTCTTTTTTTTCAAATGATTTTATATCTTTTCTTAATGATTTAATTATAATAGATGAAGCATCTTTTGAAACTAAAGCTTCCAAATGATTTTTATTTTGAGTTTTAATTTTTGATATAAATTTATAATATGTAATAAGCTCTTTTAATTCCTCGGCATAAGGATTAATAATGGGTATTTTAATCTGATTTTTTCTTGCAGTAACTATCATCTGAGATAACATTCTAGCATCTAAAAGGTCAGTTTTATTTCTTTGACCAATTGCTTTAGCAAAGTTAGCACTTTTCTTTGGATTAACAATAAAACAGTGTATACTTTTTTCAGAACAAAACTTTTTAATTAAAAAGGAATAATTAGCTGTAGGTTCAAAAACAAATACAAGTTTATCTATATCTTTTTTATAAAGTTTTTTTAACTTAGAATAAAAACCTTTAAGTGATTTCAAATTATTTGATATTTGAATATCTAAATCATTGATAGGGATATAAATATTAATTGTTGACTTACTTATATCTAATCCGATAGAATACATATCTAGAACCTTTGTATTAATATAAAGAGTTCGTTAGGGTAGGAATAAAATTCCTACCTGATATTTCGTCATACAAACTTTAGACTCGTAAATACGAACTAGTTATAAAACTGTTCTTGTTGCCACTCAAATTTGAAGTATAACTATTGAACTTCTTTACAAGCTAATTAAAATTATTTTTAATTGCTTCAACCACCCACACAATATATCATCTTCTATTGAACTCTATGAAAATATACTATCATATTTCCAATATTTTATTATACGAATTATCCCGCGGGTTTCGAAGGTGAAACTACCCTCGCTTATTATTTATTGTTTCTGTTTTGTAAAACTCACATAAAAATATGCTCCCAGCATATTTGTTCTGTTCAAACAGTTACAAAACTTCTCCGAAACAATAAATAAACACTCGGCTTCTCAAATGCGGGAATAGGGAAAATTGACCTTTGCATTTTTTAGTACCATTTTGTTTTAGTTGGTGTGATATTCAATTTACATAAGAAAATTTTTCTCTGCTTACTCTTCAAGAGAGAATAAATTATATTTTAAATATAATGATTTTATTAATTTTATTTAGGAAAGTTATGTCTAGTATTAACAAACATGGTTTATCTAGAAATATACCAGCAGATATAAAAAGAAATGTAAGAAAAAGATGTGGTTATGGCTGTGTAATATGTGGATTTGCATGGTATGATTATGAACATTTCTATCCTGAATTTAAAGATGCTTTAGAACATAGTGAAGATGAAATTACATTATTATGTATGCAATGTAATCAAAAAAGAAATAGAGGAGTTTTATCTTTAGAAAAAGTTATTAAAGCGAATGAAAAACCAAAATGTTTATCAGATAAATTTGCTCATGAATATTTTGATTTTTCAGATAATGATTTAGATATAAGCATAGCTGGTACACATTATAAAAATTGTAAAAACTTAATTCAAATAAATGAGAAGCCAATTTTATCTATACAAAAAGATGAGAATGGAATATTGATTTCAGGAGTTTTTTATAATTCATTAGGAAAAAAATCGTTAAAAATTATTAATAATAAATGGGATGTATATATTGATAATTGGGATATAGAATGTATAGGAAATGTAATTTTAATTAGAGAAAAATTAAGAGAAATTTCTCTAAAAATAAAAATTTTACCCCCAAGTAAGTTAATTATTGAAAAATTAAATATGAGATATAAGGACATACATTTAAAAGGAAATGAAAACAAACTAGAAATATCTCAAGATAATGGTAAAACATGGAATCGTTTTTATAACATTTCAATGATAAATTGTAAGTGTGGTATTTATATTGAACATAAAATTAGAAAAATAATTCTTAGTTCAATTCTTTCTAAATATATTTTAGAAAAAAAATTACCTAGTCTCCCAACTAATTATCTCAATTCGTCAAAATACAAGACGAAAATAAAGATATATAATAAAAAAATAAAAAATTAACATAAAATGATACTGATGTGATACTATTCTAATGTTATAATATATATAATAACTAAAAAATATTTACATGAGGGACGCATGAAAGATAATATAAAAAAAATAAAATATAATTTTGACAAAGTGACATCTGAAAATACTACAAATTGGCAGCTACTACTTTTTTGGCTTATTGTTGTTGAGTTGATAGCTTCTATAATTGAATATTTGTTTATAGATAATAGTGAAAAAATAATTGAAAACATACCCCATTCTATTTATACTGAGGCTTTAGTTGCTATTCTTGTTACAACTTATGTTTGGTTTTTTATTTATAATATTATTCAAGGAACTAAAAGAACTATTATGAAGTTTATGTTTTTTAGTGCTATTGGTCTTTATTTTGTTGTTACAAATGATTTTACACTTAATTTTTTACTTCAAAATATAAACCCTTTTCATTTCTTTGATTTAAAATTTGGATTTGTTTTTTTTATTGAACTATTTTTCAAACTTTTACTAACTTATTTCTTATATCAATTGATAGTTACGATTAAAAAAAGAACCTAAAGTTATAATAAAAGCTTTCAAAAGAGCTTTTTTATTATAGTTTAGATAAAATCTACCCTTAAATATACAATAATAGAAGGATAATCATGGATTGGGGTAAGGTAACATACATATTCTTTTCACTTATGTCTCTAACAACTACAGCGGGGTTTTTATATGAACCAAATTCGGTAGCTCTTTTTTTAGCAGCTGGTGTTAATGTAATCTCTACGATTCTTAAAATTGGAGTTAAAAATCTTTTGGCGGCTGAGTTATTAGCTAGTTCGTTAGTTGCAGATTTACATCTTATTCCTGCATTTATGGTGTTGACTTTTATTGGAGATGAATCAATGGCAACTTCACTTGCAATTGGTGCAGTTGTTGCAAATATATTCTCAATCGCTTTAGCTTTAATTGAGAGTACAAAAAGTCAAGATAAGGAAGAGTATTAATGGAATATAATCCAAAAGATATTGAAGCAAAATGGCAAAAATATTGGATTGAAAATAATAGTTTTGAACCAGAAGATAGTACAGAAAAAGAGAAAAAATATATTTTAAGTATGTTTCCATACCCAAGTGGACGTATTCATATGGGGCATGTTAGAAACTACTGTTTAGGTGATGCTTTTGCTAGATTTTTTAGAAAAGCTAATTTTAATGTTTTACACCCAATTGGTTGGGATAGTTTTGGTATGCCAGCAGAAAATGCAGCGATTAAGCATAAACTTCATCCTAAAAAATGGACTTATGAAAATATAGACTATATGAGAGATGAACTTAAATCTTTAGGTCTTAGTTTTTCTACTACAAGAGAGTTTGCTACAAGTGATGAGTTATATACTAAATGGGAACAAGAGTTTATTATCAAAATGTTTGAAGAGGGGCTTTTATATAGAAAGTCTACAACTGTAAATTGGTGTCCGCATGATTTAACTGTTTTAGCTAATGAGCAGTTAGAAGAGGGGTGTTGTTGGAGATGTGGAACACCTGTTGAGCAAAAAGAGATGCCAGGATATTATATTGGTATTACTAAATATGCCCAAGAGTTACTTGATGATTTGTCATCACTAGAGGGGCAATGGCCATCTCAGGTACTTACTATGCAAGAGAATTGGATAGGTAGAAGTGAAGGTTTAGAGTTTACTTTTGAGCTTACAAAAGAGGCTAGATACAAACTTGATAAACAATTCTCTTCATATAATGTATTTACTACACGACCAGATACTATTTATGGGGTTACCTACTCAGCCTTAGCGCCAGAACATCCAATAGTACAATATCTAGTTGAAAATAAACTTTTAGATGACAATAAGCTAAATAAAATAAAAGCTATGCAAAAGGTTAGTGAAAGAGATAGAGCAACTATGCCAAAAGAGGGTGTATCTTTAGAGATAGAAGTTATCCATCCTTTAACAGCTGAAAGAATCCCTGTATGGGTTGCAAACTTTGTATTGAGTTCTTATGGTGGGGGAGCTGTTATGGCAGTGCCTGCCCATGACCAAAGAGATTTTGAGTTTGCAAAAGAGTATGAATTACCTTTAAAACAAGTAATTGTTGGAGATGCTGGAGTTATTGATAGAATGACGGAAGCCTATACAGCTGAGGGTAAACTTATAAACTCTGAAGGTTTCTCAGGACAACCAAATACAAGAGCTAAAAAAGGGATAATTTATTTCTTTGAGCAAAATTCACTTGGAACAAAAAAAATAAACTTCAAACTTAGAGATTGGGGAGTGAGTCGTCAAAGATATTGGGGTGCACCAATTCCTTTTGTACATTGTGATAGTTGTGGTTTAGTCCCTGAAAAACTATCAAATCTACCTATTGCACTTCCAGAAGATGTTGAGATTACAGGGGAAGGAAATCCTTTAGATACTCATCCAACTTGGAAACATTGTAAATGTCCAAAATGTGGAAAAGATGCTATAAGAGAAACAGATACCTTAGATACTTTTGTTCAATCATCATGGTACTTCTTAAGATATGCTACAAATCCAAAAAAATGGAATAAAATAGGTGTATCAGAATCTGATAGTGACTATTGGATGGATGTTGACCAATATATTGGTGGGATTGAACATGCAATTTTACACCTACTTTATGCAAGATTTTTTACAAAAGTATTAAATGATTTAGGTTATACAAATTCAAGGGAACCATTTAAAAGACTACTTACTCAAGGTATGGTTTTAAAAGATGGGGCTAAAATGTCTAAATCTAAGGGTAATGTAGTTGACCCTGATTTGATTATAGAAAAATATGGAGCAGATACAGCTAGATTATTTATGTTGTTTGCGGCTCCTCCTACAAAAGAGTTAGAGTGGAATGACAGTGCAGTTGATGGAGCTTTTAGATTTATAAGAAAGTTCTCAGAAAGATCAGCACAAGTTACAAGCGAGGGTGTTAAAAACTTCCAAAATATTGATCATTCTAGTTTGTCAAAAGATGAAAAAGAGGCAAGAAGAAAAGTATATGAAGCCTTACAAAAGTCTAGTGATGTATTTAATAAAACTTATGCTTTTAATACACTAATTGCAGCTTCAATGGAAGCTATGAATGCACTTCAAGCACAAGATAATGAACTTGTATGGGCAGAGGGATACTATATTTTAACAAATATTTTAGAACCAATTATCCCTCACTTAACTTGGGAAATTGCAGATGTACTATTTGATAGAAAAAATTTTGGAGCAGATATAAAGATAAAAGATGAAGTTTTTGCTTTAGATTCAATCGTTTTAGCTGTTACAATAAATGGTAAAAAAAGGTGTGAAATAGAAGTGGCTCCTGATACAAGCAAAGATGAAATCTTGGCTTTAGCAAAAGAGGCTTCAAGCAAATGGTTGGAAGAAAAAACTCTTATCAAAGAGATTGTAGTTCCAAATAAGTTAGTAAATCTAGTTGTAAAGGGATAGCATGAGAGCAGGTCTTTTATTAGTTTGTCTTTTGTCACTTTTTATCTTAACAGGGTGTGGATATAAACCATCTAGTTATTATGTTAAAAAAGAGTTAAGTGGAAAGATTTTTGTGGACTTAAAGGTAAGTTTGCAAGACCCAAGAAATTCAGTAATAATAAAAGATATAATGAACAAACTTATAGTAAACAGACTTGATTCTCAGATTGTAAATAGTAAAGAGCTAGCTGATACAGTTTTAAAACTAAAGCTAAACTCTGTTTCTATGCAAGAGTTACAATATGACTCTTTGGGATATAACAAATTATACAAAGCTGTTGTTTCTATTTTGGTTGAATACAAAAATAAAAAAAGTACAAAAAAGAACAGCTTTAAAGTTAGTTCTGATTATGATTTTTCTATTGATAATGGTACAACTATTACAGATACAAAAAGATACGAAGCTATAAAAGTTGCTGCAAAAAGAGCCCTAGATGATGTTATTTCAAAACTTGCTGTAAGCTCATTTAAAGAATAATATATATGTTAGATTTTAAAAAAGCTTCCTTAGTGAAGCTTTTAGAACATAAAACTATGTATTATGACAAAATAGATTTTTCTATTGTTGAAAAAGCATGGGATAAACTTTCTTCTAAAATAAAATTACCATATGTAATACATATTGTGGGTACAAATGGGAAGGGAAGTACAGGTAGATTTCTAGCTTCATATTTAGTTGAAAAATCATTCAAAACTTTACATTATAGCTCTCCACATATATTAAAATTCAATGAACGAATTTGGTTAAACGGTAAAAATAGTAGTGATTTAGAGTTAGAGATTGGACACAAAAATCTTCAAGAACTTTTAGATATTAAGCTTTTAGAAAAACTTACATATTTTGAATACACAACACTCTTAGCTTTAACACTTTCTACACATATGGATTATTTAGTTTTAGAAGCTGGGCTTGGTGGAGAGTTTGATGCTACGAATGTAGTTCCAAGTGATGTGACTTTAGTGACCACCATCGGTTTAGACCATCAAAGTTTTTTAGGTAATACTATAGAAGAGATTGCAAAAACAAAACTAAGATCAGTTGATAAAAAGATGATTATAGGTTATCAAGAGTTTGATGAGGTTTTTAAAGTAGCAAATGAAGTTAAACTTGAACTCAAAGAGGAAAAAAATTTAGATATAGAGATAAAGAGCGTTGAAAATTTTGATGATTATAAACTTCCAACTAGTTTTGCAAATTATTTAAATAAAAATTTAAGTTTAGTAATTGAACTTTTAAAAGATTTACAAATAGAAGTGGATACTAACCTTTTTGGCAAAACAGAACTTTTTGGAAGATGTCAAAAGGTTTTACCAAATGTTACCATTGATGTTGGGCATAATCCCCTTGCAGCAAAGGCGATTTTAAATGAGTTTAAAAATAAAAAAAAGGTACATCTAATCTATAACTCATATAAAGATAAAGATTATGCAAGTGTTTTAAGTATATTAAAACCTATAATAGATGAAATAACTATAATAGATATTGATGATAGGATGTGTGATAAAAATAATTTATTAGAAATTTGTAATAATTTAAATATAATGGTAACCAGTTTTTCAAAAATTGAAAATTCTAAAAATTATTTAATTTTCGGATCATTTTTAGTAGTGGAGAAGTTTTTAAAACAGATGGGTAGGTTTAATGAAGAATAGATTGATAATCACTGTATCTGATGTACATGGGACAAAAGCATATAATGTACATCAAATAGTAAAAAAGTTGAGTGTAATTATAATTATTTCTGTATTGCTTATATTAGGAATAGCTTTTTTATTTATAAATAGTTTAAGTACGGAGATACAAACTGTTAAAATAGAAAAAAAAGAAGCAATTACACAAAAAGAAAATGAGATAAAAGTTTTGACTGAAAAAGAGAAAAAACTTCAAGCTCAAAATCAATTTTACTCTATGCAGATAAAGGGTAAAGTTGAAGATATTGAGGCTCTTAGTTCAAAACTAGATGAGATAGAAGAGATGATTGGAATTAAGGCTCAAAAAGAAAAAGAGCTTTCTGCAGAAACTTTAAATTCAATTAGTGTAAGAAATAAAAGACTTATGTTTATCTCTATACCAAATGGGGCACCATTAAAAGAGACTAGAGTTACTTCAAACTATGGATATAGAATCCACCCTGTAACAAAAAAGAGAAAATTTCATAGAGGGATTGATTTAAAAGCTGGGTGGAATACAAAAGTTTATGCAACAGCAGATGGGATTGTAACCTATGTTCAACCTAGAAATATTGGAGATTTTGGAAGGGTTATTAAGATACAGCACAATTTTGGTTTTGAAACAATTTATGCGCATTTAAATAAAACAGAAGTTAAGGCTGGTGATATAATAAAGAAAAATCAAGAGATAGGATTAAGTGGAAGTAGTGGTAGAAGCACTGCTCCCCATTTACACTATGAAGTAAAGTATGGTGGAAGAATACTAAATCCAATAAACTTTATGAAATGGCAAATGGATAACTTTAATGATATCTTCAAAAAAGAGAGGAGAGTTAAATGGGAATCTTTGGTAAATCTAATAAGAGATCAATCCAGAATGGTGCTACAGTAATAGCAAAAGGAACTTGTATAATAGGTGGTATTTCTACTGAGGGTACAGTTCATATTGATGGGAAATTCGAAGGTGTTATCTTAGAAGCAGATGTTATATCTATAGGTATGACAGGTGAAGTTATTGGGGATATAAAAGCCAATAATCTTATAGTTAGTGGCTTATTAGATGGTAAAATTGACTGCAATGAAGTTCAAATCTTATCTACTGGAAAAGTGATTGGAAAAATGCAATACAATGAACTTATTATTGAAGAAGATGGTAAGTTTGAGGGACAAGGAGTTAGAAAAGGCTCTAAGTTAAAAAGTAGATATGATGAAATTGAACAAAAAATCAATAATATTATAACTTCATCTCCTCAAATAGAACATGAAAAATAAAATCAATGCAAGATTAGAAGAACTTTACTCTCAAAAAAGAGCTATTGAAGTTGAGATTTCAAACTTGGAATCTCAACTTCAAACTCACTCTTTAAAAAATAAAAAACTAACAAAACAAGAAAAAATAGAATTATTTAAATCTTTATTTTTAGCTAGACTTGATAGGTTTGCTAAAAAATGGATAAGTAAAGATGGAAAAAAACAAAACTTTTTTGCAGTAACTCAAACCTTTAAAGGAAATGACTATATCCCTATAACAAATGTGGATATAGAAGAACACTTAAGAGGAAATGTTCAATTAGCTACTTATTTAATAGATAAAGATAACAAATCAAAGTTTTTGGTTTTAGAGGTTTCAAATGATAACTTAAAAAAAATCTATATAACTTTGAAAACTTTAGGAATAGAGGCCTTATATGAGTACAGTTCTTATGGTTCAATACTTATTTGGCTTTTTTTTGAAACAAAAATTGAAACAAAAGATGCACGAAAATTTGCTCAATATATACTAAAAAAATCAAACGCTAGTGGAAAACTTTTTCCAAATAGAGATTTTTGTACCAATGCTTCTTTTGAGGAGCCAATTGAGTTACCACTTCATCTAAAGTTTAGGGAGTATCAAAAAACAGTGTTTTTTGATATTGAGTCCTCAAATGTGATTGAAGATCAATGGAGTGTTTTACAAAATATTAGTTTTATTTCAACAAGTATTGTAAATAAATATCTTGATTTTCAAAATGTATCAAGTAATTTAGCCTTTGAAGATATTGAATTCCCTATGTTTAAATTGGATATAAAACTTTATGATTATTTGTATATTCCAACTCTTAATCTTTCAAAATCATTTATAAATAAACTTAAAGGTTTTGCTACCTTTGATAATCCACAAATTAAGATTTTATTAAATCTTAGAAAACCCCTTTATAATACTCCACGACAGATAAAAAATTTTGAAGAGGATGAAAAATATCTAAAACTTCCAAGGGGTTTAATATTTACTTTAAAAAGTTTTTTTCATGACAATAGGATAGATTATTTAATAGATGACAAAACATATTACCAAAAAATTGAGACAAAAAAAGTTAAATATGATTTAAGAGATGAACAAAAAATTGCCATATCAAATATAACAAAAAGCAATTTTGGAATATGTGTTGCCCCACCTGGTTTTGGTAAAACTTTAATAGGTGCTAAGATGTTTGAACAAAGGGCTTGTACTACACTTATAATAGTAAATAAAAATATGTTATTAGATCAGTGGAGACAAAGATTTGTAGACTATTTTGGATATAACAAAAAAGATATAGGTTTTTTAGGAAAAGGTAAAAATAGTTTAAATGGAAATATTGATGTAGCAACTATGCAAAGTCTTAAAAACTCACCTGATGTTATAAATGACTACTCTTTTGTAATAGTTGATGAGTGCCATCATATCCCAGCAATAACCTTTGAACAAATAGTTAAACAGTTTTTTGGAAAATATATTTTAGGACTTAGTGCAACTCCAAATAGAAAAGATGGTTTAGAACCAATTTTATTTCAACAATTAGGAAAAGTTGTATATGAACATAAAAAGAAAAGAACCTTTAATAATAAATTAAAAGTTGTAAAAACAGATTTTACAAGCACTAGTGATAACTATTCTACACTAATAAATGAAGTTTGTTTAGATGAAGATAGAAACAATTTAATAATAAAACAACTTATAGAGTATAATGATAGAAAAATTTTAGTTTTAACTGATAGAATAGAACATATAAATATTTTAGAAAAGAAACTCTTAGAGAAGAATATTAGTTTTGTATCAATTCATGGAAGTCTAAGTAAGAAGGAACAAAATGAAAAGATGTCACTTGTTGAGAGTAAAAATCTTATTTTAGCTACAAGTTCATATTTTGGAGAGGGTATTGATTTTCCACATTTAAACACAATAGTTTTTGCAACACCAATTTCATATTATGGAAGGTTGGTTCAATATTTAGGACGAATTGGTAGAGGAAATCAAGAGTGTTTAGCTATTGATTTTTTAGATTTTAAAAATGCTATGTTAAACTCAACTTATAAAAAAAGGCTTGAGGGTTACAAGCAGATGCATTACATTTAATTAGGAAAAATATGTTAGGAATAATCGTTTGGACACTACTAATATCAATAGTAGTTAATCTTATATTAAAAAGGTTTCATTTACCTACAATTATTGGTTATATAGTTACAGGAACTATTATTGCCTATGCTTTTGATTTACATAATGCTGTAAATAATCATGATTTAAAAGAGATAGCTGAGTTTGGTGTAGTATTTCTTATGTTTACAATAGGTTTAGAGTTCTCAATTGAACATTTAAAAAAAATGAAAAAAGAGGTGTTTTTTACAGGTACCTTACAAATTGTTGTAACCACTTTATTTGTTTTTCTAATTTGTATGTTTGTTTTAGGCTTTGATTTAAAAACTTCACTTGTAATAGGTGCTGCCTTATCCTTATCATCAACTGCAATTGTTTTAAAAACATATAATGAAAATAATGATATCAAAAAAAGACATGGGCAAAGGGTACTTGGTATTTTGATTATGCAGGATATTGCAGTTATTCCAATCTTGCTTATGATATCTTTATTTTCTTCCCATGAAAATGGTAGTATATTTTTTCTTGTATTAAAAACAACCTTGGCTGCAATTGCACTTTTAGCACTTCTTTATTTTTCCGGAAAATATCTGCTTCAGCCATTTTTCGAACATGTTACAAAATCAAAATCAGAAGAACTTTTTGTTGCTTCTGTTTTACTTGTAGCAATTGGAGCATCTTATTTAGCACATTATTTTGGTTTTACATACTCTTTAGGGGCTTTTGTAGCTGGTATGATGATTAGTGAAACTAAATTTAAACATCAAGTTGAGGCTGACCTTACTCCTTTTAGAAATCTTTTACTTGGGGTTTTCTTTATCACTGTTGGTATGCAAATTAGTTTTAAGATTATTGCTGATTATATTTTAATAATTTTATTACTTCTACCTATTTTATTAGTTTTAAAATATTTTATTATATATACACTAGTAAAACTTGATGATACAAAAAGAGTTGCTTTTAAAACAGCCTTATCTTTAGTTCAAATTGGAGAGTTCTCTTTAGCAATTTTAGAACTAGCTAGAAGTGGCAATTTATTAAGTTCAACATATACGCAGATTTTGATAGTAACAATTGTAATTTCAATGATTCTTACACCAATTATTTTAAAAAACTTATCCTCTTTGGCAGCTTCTTTAGTACCAGAAGATATGTTAATAGTTTGCAATACCCATTTAGTAGACAAAGATACAAAAGGTCATATAGTAGTACTTGGATATGGACATTTAGGACAACAAATCACTAAAAACTTAAGAGAAGATGGACATGAGTATGTAATAGTTGAACATAATCAATTGTTTTTTGAGATGGGAATGTCTGATAAGGAACCAATAGTTTTTGGAAATGCAGCAAGTAAACATATACTTGAAGCTGTAAATATAAAAAATGCTTGTGCTGTAATTGTAGCTATTGACAACCCAGAAAAACTACATCTTATTTGTGAGGTTATTGATGACTTGACACACAATACAAAAACTATTGTAAAGGTTACTAGATTTAGTGAAAAAGAGGAGTTGGAAAACTTACATTTAGAGCATATTATTGTAGAGGATGATATTATAGCAAAAGCCTTAGTAAATGAAACAAAAGAGTGTAAGATAGACTTTATAGAAGATACAATTATAAAAAGGGAAAGTTAATGCAATATATAGTTGAGAGTAAAAAAAGTGTTGATGAGGTAGTAGATGCAATTCAAGAAAAGATTAGTGAATATAAGTTTGGCATTTTGCATATTCATGAGATATCAAATATTCTTAAATCAAAAGGTTTAGAGTTTAAAAATGAGTGTAGAGTATTGGAAGTATGCAATCCAAATTATGCAAAAACTCTTTTAGACGAAGATATGAAATTAGCAGTTATTTTACCATGTAAAATTGCAGTTTATACACAAGAGGGGAAAACAAATATTTCAATAAACTCATTAACTCAACTTGTTGATGATATAAATCCTGATATGTTAGAGCTTGCACAAGAGATCCAAGATACACTTTTAGAACTTATATCTATTTGTAGATAAAAGGGTAGTTTATACTCTTTTATAAAAAACTCTATAATAACAATTATCAAAATCTTTTATTAAACAACTATTAAGTTTATGTTTAAAAACTATTTACAATACTCTATTATAATTTCAAAGTAGAATTATTACTAGTCAAGGAGAAGTAGTATTGAAAAAATTAATTATATTACCCTTTTTATGTTCCCTCATATTTGCCAATGATTTAAATCTATTAAACAAAGATAAAAAAGAGTTAAGAGAGGTTGAAAAAAAGATTATACAAGAAGATTATAAAAGTTTAAAAAATAGTTGGATTTCACCATTAAATTTAAACTCAGGGCTAAGTAGAACTCACTCTTTTAGTGATAAAAATGATCAGTTTTCAAAAAGTGTTTCTATAGGTTTTACACAAAGTATTTACGAATCAGGTGGAATAGAATTTACAATTGAATATGCCAATGAAAAATATAAATCAGATTTATTATCTTGGGAGAATGATAATTCAACTCTTTTAGAAAAAATTTATGAAACCTTATTACAAATAAAAAAATTAAATATTCAACTTGAACAAAATGAATATCAATTAAAAAATAAAAATATTGAATTGGTTTTAAAGAAAATTCAATATGAAAATGGAAAAAGTGACATAACAGAATTAAATGATGCTATTATGGCAAAAAATATTCAATATAAAACAAATGTAGATTTAAAAAACTCCATAAAAGAGGCAAAACTAAATCTTGAAAAATATACTAACTTAAAATATGAACAAATAAATCTAATAGATTTTGAAAAGATTAAAAAAGATGATTATTTGAAAAAAAATATAAATTTATTATATGAAAAATCTTTAGTGGATTTAGCTAACATAAATTATAAAAAAGATAAAACAGATTATCTTCCAAAAGTAAATCTAAGTACAAATCTAGCTTATTCAAATAATGATAATCTAGTTAATAATATCCAAAGTGATAATAGTAATGGTTCTATATCTTTAAACTTATCTGTACCAATTTATGATATCAATAAAAAATCAAATTTGGAAAAATCAAAACTTGAAGTTTTAAAACAAAAACTAAATTTAAGTGATATAAAAACACAAGTATCAAATAAGTATGAGGAAGCAATTACAAGAATTGACACTTATGAAAACTATAATAAAATCATAAATGAAAATATAAAATTATATGATGACTTAATACAAGTGAATGAAGCTTCAAATAGTGCAGGGATGTCTTCAGGTTATGATTTAGAGATACTTAAAAATACAAAAAAAATAAATCAATATGATTTATCAATAAATGATATAAATATTCAGTTGGAATATGCGAAATTATATTTTAATACAAAGGTAAATAATTAAATGGATACAAATTTACAAGATCAATTAAACTCATATAAAAAATCAAGTTCAAAGAAAAAATATATTTGGATTATTCTTGCTTTGATGGTAATTTTTGCAAGTTCTTATTACTTTTTTATTCTAAAAAACAAAAATGCTAATCAAGAGATTTCATACAATACACAAAAAATAAAAAAAGGTGATTTACAAGTAACTGTATTGGCTACAGGAAATCTAAATCCTACAAATAGTGTTGATATTGGTATTGAGGTTTCAGGTACTATAAAAGAGATACTTGTAGATTTTAATGATAAGGTTGAAGTAGGACAAGTATTAGCTAAACTTGATACTACAAAATTAAAAGCAAAAGTTGATAGTTCAAAAGCATCCTTAGCAGTTACAAAAGCAAATATGAAAGAGAATGAAGTAAATCTAAAAAGTAAAAAACTAAACTATGAAAGAACATTGAAAATGTTTAAACAATCTAATAGAAAATATCCTTCTCAAAATGATGTAGATGATTCTAGGTTTTCATATGAGAGTGCTAAAGCTTCTTATGAAGCTTCAAAAGCCCAAGTTAAACAATCAGAATACAACCTAAAAACAGATGAGGAAAATCTTGATAAAGCAGTTGTTAAATCTTCCATAAAAGGGATAGTTTTAAATAGAGCTGTTGAGGTTGGACAAACAGTTGCAGCTTCTATGTCTACTCCTGTGTTATTTACTCTTGCGAAAGATTTATCTAAAATGGATTTAGTAATAAGTATTGATGAAGCAGATGTTGCAGATATAAAAAAAGGTTTAGATGTAAGCTTTACAGTTGATGCTTATCCAACACAAATCTTTAGAGGAAAAATAAAACAAGTAAGATATAACCCCATTGAACAAAGTGGTGTAGTAACTTATGAAACTGTTGCTTTAGTAAATAATAAAGATTTACACCTAAGACCAGGGATGACTGCGTCTGCTAAAATTATTACAAAAAATATAAAAGATAAACTTTTAGTTCCCAATAGTGCTTTAAGATTTAAGCCAACTAATAAATCAAATGGAAAGGTAAACTTTGTAGGACCTCCAAAAAGAGATATGGCAGAAAAAAAATCAAAGAGTTTAGAAAGTGAAAATATAAGAACTATATATTTATTAGAAAATAAACAATTAAAAAAAATTGATGTTAAGGTTTTAGATACAGATGGGAAATACTCTAGTGTAGAATCAAAAAATTTAAAAGTTGGTGATGAGATTGTAGTTTCACAAAAGAGTATCTAATGGATGAATCAAAAACAATTATAGAGTTTAAAAATATAGTTAAAACCTATGGTAAAGGTGAAGCTAAAACATATGCTCTAAATAAAGTTAATTTATCGATAAAAGAGGCTGAGTTTGTAGCTATAATGGGTGCAAGTGGTAGTGGGAAATCAACATCTATGAATCTTATTGGATGTTTGGATTCTGCAAGTAGTGGAGAGTATTTGTTTAATGGAGTAAATGTAGAACAATTAAATAGAAACCAAATGGCCTTGATAAGAAGGAACTATTTGGGATTTGTTTTTCAAGGCTTTAATTTACTTGGAAGAACAAGTGCTTTAGAAAATGTTGAGTTGCCTTTAGTTTATAGAAAAGTTCCCTCAAAACAAAGAAAACTTTTAGCCTTTGAAGCTTTGAAAAAAGTTGGTTTAGAAAGTGTTATTTATAATACACCAGCTGAACTTTCAGGAGGACAACAACAAAGAGTTGCAATAGCTAGGGCAATTGTTACAAATCCTTTAGTTTTACTTGCAGATGAACCAACCGGAAACCTTGACAGTATAAAAAGTATAGAGATTATGAAGTTGCTAAAAAAGTTAAATGAAGAGTTAGGTATTACTATTATTATGGTAACCCACGAAGATGAAATGGCAAAATATGCTAGTAGAATTATATATTTTAGAGATGGACATATTGAAAATAGTTTGAAAAAAGGATACAAATAATGTTGTTAAATGCCTTTTTAATAGCGATAAAAGAGATAAGAAGAAATTTATTAAGATCATTTTTGACAATCCTTGGAATAGTTATTGGTGTTGCTTCGGTTATTGGTATGGTGATGATAGGAGATGGAACAACTGCAAAAGTAAGAGCTGATATTTCAAAGCTTGGAACAAATATGTTAATTTTAAGAGTTGGTCAAGAAAGAAGAGGAAAAGTAAGAAGTGATAATAGTGCTAGAGCTTTTAAACAAGAAGATATAGATGCAATAAAAAGTGAAATTCAAAATGTAAAAGCAGTGGCAGCAGAAAGTGCTAGTAGTATAAATGCTATTTATTCAAATAAAAGTTATTTTACAAGTATTATAGGTACTAGTAATGATTATTTTATAATAAAAGATTGGCCTTTAAAAAGTGGTAGAGAGTTTGATGAAAGTGAACAAAGTTTTGGTAAAAGTTCTTGTATTTTAGGAACTACTATTGTAAAACAGCTATTTGATGGACAAGATCCCATTGGTTCTAAAATAAGACTTCAAAATTTTGCTTGTACAGTTATTGGTGTTTTAGAATCAAAAGGAGCAGCAGCCTTTGGTAGAGATCAAGATGAGATTATTATCACTCCACTTAAAATGTTTCAAAGAAAAATCCAAGGTGATACAGATATTGATTCTATTTTGATTTCAATAAATAAGAGTAAAAATATAGAAAAAGCAAAAACAGATATAACTCTTTTGATGCAAGAAAGAAGAGGAATAAAACCAGGAGAGGATAATAATTTTTATATTAGAGATATGGAGGATTTATTATCTACAATGACTTCAACAACTAAGATGTTAACTTATCTTTTAGGTTCAATAGCAGCTATCTCATTGCTTGTTGGTGGAATTGGTATTATGAATATTATGCTTGTATCTGTTACAGAAAGAACCAGAGAAATAGGGATTAGATTAGCAATTGGAGCAATGGAGAGTGAAGTGTTATTACAGTTTTTAGTTGAATCAATTGTATTATCAACACTTGGTGGATTAGTAGGAATTGTATTTGGATTGTTAATAGGCTATACAGCCGTGCATTTCATGGAACTAGCTTTTATAATTAATACTCAAATTATAATAATATCTTTTGTATTTTCAACCTTGATTGGGATAATCTTTGGATATTTTCCTGCTAGAAAAGCTGCAAGATTAAACCCAATTGATGCTTTAAGGTATGAGTAGTAAAGTAAAGATTTTTCTTTACTTTACATAAATTATTCTTTATCTATATATCTTTTTCTAGCACTACTTTTTATTTTTTCAACTTCAACTAAGATAAATCCATCTACACAGTCTGAAAAATCTGGGTCTACATTGAAGCTTAAAAATTTAACACCACCCTCTTCACAAATATCAGAGTATTGTTTAAATAGCGTTGGCACAGTAACTCCCATACCATTTAAACTTGATTTTAAGATTTTAAAATCTTTTTTCTTATCATCTAGGGTAAAGAGATTTATTATCTCTTGCACATTTGATGAGTATTGGTATGGAATTTTTGATTCTATCATTTTTTTATTGCTTGAAAAATAGTGTGTATAATAATATATCATCATATCTTTTGCCACAATAGGAAATGAAGCAGAGATAGAAACAGGACCAAACATATATTTTATCTCTGGATGATTCTTTAAGTAAGCACCAATACCATACCAAAGATAATCTAAAGCTCTAGTTCCCCAGTATTTTGGTTGTACAAAACTTCTTCCAAGCTCAATTGAGTTTTTTAAATAAGGATTAAATTCATCGTAATATTTAAATAAAGTATTGGAATAAAAACCTTTTATTCCGATATTTTTATTTATATAATCCCCATTTCCTATCCTATAAGAACCTACAATCTCTAAATCATTTTCATCCCATAAAATTATATGTTGATAGTAGATATCATACTTATCAGTATCTCTTTTTTTATTTATACCTTCACCAACTTTTCTAAAACTTAGCTCCCTTAATCTTCCAAGCTCTTTTAAAACAACTGAGTCTTCTACATAATCATAAAGATATATTTTTTTACCATCTGTTGTCTCTCCAATAAGTTGTGATTTTTTTAACTCTTTTATAATATCCTCTTTTTTTTGTGGGTGAGCAATAGCTTTTTGCGTAACAAAAAAAGATTTTTTTCCTTTTTTCAAAGAGTATAGGTGTTTTCTATATAGATTAACTAAATATTTTTTATCAATACCCCTTGGAAGGATATTTTCATTTGGGATTATCTCACCTATTTTTATATTTATATTTGATGATTTTTTCTTAAACATCTCATGGGATAATAAAAGAGTTGAAAAGGTTTTATTTAAAACTGAGATTGTATAAAAAGTTCTTGAGTTCTTGCCCCCAATAAATATAGGTAGTATTGGAGAGTTTGAATTTAAAGCAAAATTTAAAAAACCCTTGCTCCAGTTTGGGTCTTTAACCCCTTTTGCACTAGCGCGACTAACTTCCCCTGCTGGAAATAATATAACTGCTTCTTCATTGTTTAAGGCTTCATATACAGCTTTTATATCTTTTTTTGATTGTCTCATTTTATAATTGTCTATTGGTATAAATAATGATTTTAAGGCATCAATACCAACCAAAAAATCATTTGCTACAATTCTAACATCACTTCTTACTGTACTTACAAGTTTAAGTAAACATAAGGCATCAAGTCCCCCTAGTGGATGGTTTGCTATTATTACAACTTTTCCAGAACTTGGTATATTTTGCAAGTCATTACTTGATACAGTGTAATCAAAATTAAAATAATCAAGTACTGCATCAACAAATTCAAAACCTTTAAGGTGAGAATTTTTATTTAAAAAATCATTTATAGAGTTTTCGTGTACTACTTTTTTTGCAAGTTTTATCAAAGATTGATTTAAAAAGTTCGGATTTTTGGCTACCTTTGGAAACTTTTTTTCTATCTCTTTTTGCACATCTATCATTATTACTCCTTAGAATATAAAATATTAAGGAAAATAAATTACAAATGAGTTACAAATAAAAAAAATTTAAATTAAAAAAAAGAATAGAGTAACCACAGATAAAATAAAAACTTATTTATTTTTTTTTTAGAAGAGTTATATAGCAATAAATAACATAAGACTTATACAAAATTGTAAGTAACCATATTGATAAATGTTATTAACTTGTAATTCTCATTTTCTATAATTCACAATCGTCCAGTTTTGTGCGTAAATAAAAATTTGATAAAAAATGATAAAGGAGTAAGTTTATGAATAAGAAATATCTTAGCATAAGCGCATGTTCATTGTTAGCCACTGTTATATTGAGTGGTTGTGGGGGAAGTAGTGGAAGTAGTTCTGTATCAACGGGAACAAGTACTAGTATTTTAAGTATGAATCCAAATCTTGCAAATATTGATTATAATTGTGGTCAAGGGCTAAAACAAACTACATCTACTGGTGAGTTTAATTATAACGCAGGAGATGAGTGTAAATTTTATGTTGGGGGATTAGAACTTAAAGTTACACCAAACTCTAATGAGATATCTACACAAAAACTTGCTGATGCAAACAGTAGTGTAACTAGAAAAGCATTGGATGATTATTTTTATGCATCAGGTGGTACTGTAGTAAATGATGTACTTACTATACCTTCATCATATAAAGCAGAAACAAAATCTATAGTTGATTTTTCTACTAGTGAAAAAGTTATCTCAGCAATCTCTTCTAATACAAATATGAGTAGTACAAAAAAGAAAGAATATTTAGAGAATATTGCTAAATCAAACTTCGATAAACAAATAGAGTTTGCAAACAGATTAGATATAAGCTTTAAAACTATAGCAACTCCATTAACTGAAGTTGCTATGAATACTCAACAAGCATCACCTAAAGCTTATGTAAATGGTTCTGAACAAACAATTGGTTATGCAACTATTATGAAAACAGGTAATGCTGATAATAGTGAGATTTTTGGTTTAGTAAAAGATTATCAAGATAAACCAATTCAATTTGATGATTCAAGTAATTATATTTGTAATGGGACAAACTCAGGAGTAGGTTCTGGACTTGATTATTCATCATTTTTAAATATAAATGATAAATTATATATGGTATCTCAATTTGAGTGTCAAATTGGTGCAATGTATATGACAGAACTTGAACAAGATTCAACAACTGGTGCATTAACACCAAAAAGTGGAACATTAAAATATATCTCTCAAAAAGATGAATTTGGTGGATTTGTACATTGTGCAGGTATGAAAACTCCTTGGGAATCTCATCTAGGAAGTGAAGAGTATGAAAATGATGCAAAAACAGTAGAAAATAGCGTAGATTCTAATGGTATAACTGGGAATAAGTATTACGATGAAACTGCAAAATTTTGGGGTGGGGATGCAACAAAAATGTCTCCATATTATTATGGATGGACTCCTGAAGTAAAAATTGATACACAAGGTAATGCAAACTATTCTAAACACTATTCAATGGGTAGATTTTCTCATGAAATCTCTTATGTAATGCCAGATAATAAAACTGTATATCTATCAGATGATGGTACGAATGTCGGACTATTTATGTATATTGCAGATAATCCAACAGATTTAAGTGCTGGTACTTTATATGCTGCTAAATGGAACCAAACATCAAATGAAAAAGCAGGAAGTGCTGATTTGACATGGATTAATTTAGGGCATGCTACTGATTCAGAGATTAAAACAATTTTAGATCCAGATAATGATGTAACAACTAATGATGCTCCTGTGTTTTCAGATATATTTGATATAGCAACAGGTACTAATGGAACTTGTTCAGATGGATATAAATCAGTTAATACAAGTGCAGGACATGAGTGTCTAAAACTAAAAACTGGTATGGAAAAAGCAGCTTCTAGATTAGAGGCAAGAAGATATGCTGCATACTTAGGTGCAACAACTGAGTTTAGAAAAGAAGAGGGTATTACTTTTGATAAAAACTCAGGAAGATTGTATGTATCTATGAGTGAAGTTAGAAAGGGTATGGAAGATGATTCTTCATACGATTTAGGTGGTAACAATGATATTAAATTGACTGCAAATAAATGTGGGGCAGTTTATGCTTTAGATCTTGCAGAATCTACAGTAAAAGATACATCAACAAATGATATCTCATCTAATTATGTAGTTTCAAATATGTATTCAATCATTGAGGGAACTCCAATGAAATATGCAGATGATTCAATATATGCAGGAAATAGTTGTGATGTTAATGGTATATCAAATCCAGATAATATTACATATTTACCAAACTCTGATATTTTGACAATTGGTGAAGATACAGGTTCTCATAAAAACAATGTAGTATGGTCATATAATACAAAAACAAATGAATTAACAAGACTATTTACAAGTCCTGTTGGAGCAGAAACAACATCTACATATTGGTATACAAACTTGGCTAATGGTTTTGGGTACTTATCGGTTGTTACACAACACCCTGATCAAGCAACTACTGATGCAGGAGAATCTGTAATTGGTTATGTTGGACCATTTAAAAATTTATCAACTATTAAATCTATAAAAAAAGTTGGTAGTTATAATACAAGTAAAGCTGCAGGTTCTGAAATTGTTGCATATGACAAGGCATCAAAAAAAATGTTTACAACAAATGGTGCAGATAATACTTTAGATATCTCAACTATAAATAGCGATGGAAGTGTAACTTTTTCAAATGCTATTGATCTATCTACTTATGCAGATGGGGTTAATTCAGTAGCTGTAAAAAATGGTATGGTTGCAGTTGCAATGTATAATAAAGCTATAAATGGTATTCAACAAAAAGGTGTAGTTGTTATTTTTGATACAAATGGAACTCATCAAACTACAGTTAATGCTGGATATCTACCAGATATGGTTACTTTTAATAAAGATGGTTCTTTAATAATTGTTGCTAATGAGGGGGAACCTAGTAGTGATTATTCTCATGACCCAAAAGGTTCAGTTGGAGTTATTAATGTTGGAACAAAAACTTATACTGATTTAACATTTGATGGGATTGATATTCCGCAAGATGTTGTTATTAAAGCAGGAGCAGTTGCAGCAAATGATATTGAACCAGAATATATTACAGTTTCAGGGACAAAAGCTTATGTAACTTTACAAGAAAATAATGCAATTGCAATAGTAGATTTAACTACTCCTAAAATAGATTCAGTAGTTGCTTTAGGCTTTAAAGATTACTCTAAACCAGAGAACGCAATAGATATTCAAGAGAATGGTAAGATTGAGCTTAAAACATTTTCACAATTATATGGTATGTATATGCCAGATTCAATTGCCTCATATACTGTTGATGGTAATACATATTTAGTAACTGCAAATGAGGGTGATGGTAGAGACTATGGTGCTTATGCAAATGAAACAAAAATCAAAAAGTTAACTTTAGATCCATCTATTTCAGCAGACTATGCAGATGATAATGATTTAAAAGTTAATAATGAAATGGGTAAAAATTTAGATGGAGAATATGAAAAACTATATACATTTGGAGCTAGAAGTTTTTCTATTTGGGATTCAAATGGAGTTTTAGTTTTAGATTCTAAAAACGAATTATCAAAATTAACTGCAAAATTTATGCCAACTTTATTTAACCAAGATGAAGGTGAAATGGATAAAAGAAGTGGTAATAAGGGGGTAGAACCAGAAGCTTTAACTGTAGGTACTATTGATGGAAAAACTTATGCTTTTGTTGGTTTAGAAAGACAAAGTGCAATTGTAGTTTATGATATCACAACTCCTACTTCTGCAAAATTTGTTAAATATTTAATTATGGATAGTAATTATGATATTTCTCCTGAAGGTATGAAGTTTGTTGATTCAAGTAATTCTTCAACTGGTAAACCATTATTACTAGTAGCATATGAAGGAACAGGTTCAACTGCTGTTTATGAGATTGAGATGGATAGCACAAAAGGTGCTCCTATAAGTATAAAATAAAAGATAAAAGAGGAGGGGAACCTCTTCTTTTTTATTTAGTTTTTTTAAATTTTTTTAAAGGACGAAAATGTTTAAAAAAGCTTTATTAGGTGTAATAATTTCAATTTTTCTAATTGGATGTGGTGGGGGTAGCAGTAGTGGAGGTAGTGGTTCATCTTCTACAACATTTACTGTTGAAAGAGGTGCAATTGTTAATGCAACAGTAAAAGATGATAATGGACAAGTAGCAAAACAAATACCTAATACAAATCAATATGTTTTTGATGATAAGGTAAAATATCCTGTAAGTGTATCAGGTGGCTTTATTGATATTGATGGAAATGGAATAAAAAATACAGATGATATCGACTTAGATATGATATTATCAACCTATAGTGGGAACACTATAACTTTAATTTCAACAATTATTGGAAGTAAAAGAGATGAAAACTTAGAAAATCTTAAAAAAGTTTTTTCAATAAACTCTTCTGATTTGTTGCTTTTACCATCTGATAATAAAAAAGTTGCACTATTAACTAATTTAATATATAAAGAATTAGAGCTTAACCCAAATATTAGTAGTTCCCAGATAATAGATAAAATTAAAAATAATGATGTTGATATTTTAAATAAATATACAGCGGTAAATCTAGATGATTATATAAACTTAACTCCAAAAGAGTTTTTAGAAGAGAGTGAAAAAGAGACAATTAGAGAGATTAAATCAAAAAAGATTTTAAGTGAAAATTTACCTATTTATAAAGGGGGTGATTTATCATCAAAAACTATTATAAATCAAAAGAGTACTTATATCTCTGCTCAATGTTATACAAAAACTGAAGATTCAAAGGGGAGAATTCATAACCCTTGTTACTCTTGTCACATTAACTCAGAAGTTCCAAACTATATAAATGATGAGGATTTACAAGAGAGTTATGATTTTAGTAATAATAGTAAAACAAATCCATTTACAAATCTATTTAAAGATAGAAGCTCTGAAATTTCAGCAATAAGTGATGAAGATATATTAACTTATATTGATGAAAATAATTATCTAAATAAAGATGGAAAGATTATTTTAGCAAATAGATTAAAATATGCATTTCCAGAAGAATGGGATTTCCCATATGATGGTTCAAAAGATGGAAAATGGAATGGCTTTATTCCTGATTGTTATTTTAATTTTGATGATGAGGGTTTTGATAAAGATAAAAATGGAAATTATACAGGATGGAGAGCTTTTGCTTATTCACCATTTTTAGGTACATTTTGGCCTACAAATGGAAGTACTGATGATGTTATGATTAGATTAAGCCCTTCACTGATGCAAGATAAAGATGGAAGATTTTCAAAAGAGGTTTATAAAATAAATTTAGCAATAGTTGAGTCTATGATAAAAAAAGAAGATATTGATTTAGGTTTTGAAGTTGATGAAAATGATTATGGCGTTGATTTAAATCATAATGATACTATGGATAAAACATCAACAATAGTTTTCAAATGGAATAAACCTGATTCAATAACAAATTATCCCAAGGTGATTTACAAGAATTATTATGTTGGTTTAGCAAAAGAAAAACTAGTAACAAATGAGTTACATATATCTCCAGGTCTTTATCCAGATGGAACAGAATTTTTGCACTCTGTTAGATATGTTGGTGTTACAAAAGATAAGAGCTCTATAAAAATGTCTAATAGAATGAAAGAGTTAAGATATGCTAAAAAAACTACTTGGAATAATTATTCACAACTTAGCAATGCAGCACTTTCAGAAATAAAAGAAAAAGATGATTTTCCCGATAGACTAAAAACAATTACTGGTAATATTGAAGATGGACTTCAAACTGGACTGGGGTGGGTTTATCAAGGTTTTATTGAAGATGCACAAGGTGATTTAAGACCACAAACTTATGAAGAAACAGTTTCTTGTATTGGGTGTCATTCAGGTATTGGGGCTATTACAGACTCAACTTTCGCTTTCCCTAGAAAAGAGAATAGTTATAATAATGGATGGTATCACTGGAGTCAAAAAGATTTAACAGGTATAAAAGATAGAGTTCTTTCAAATGGAAAAGGTGAATATGCATATTATTTAGAACAAAATAATGCTGGTGATGAATTTAGAGGAAATCAAGAGGTTAAATCAAAGTTTTTTGATAATAATGGCATTTTAATTCAAAGTGAAGTTGATAAAATAGCAGATGATATCACATATTTAATTTTACCATCAGTACAAAGAGCAATTCAATTAAACAAAGCCTATAAAGTTATAGTTGATGAACAAAGTTATATATATGGCAAATCTGGTCATGTTGGTCCCCTTGATGATACTGTATATAAAGAGATTACAATTGGTAAGTCAACAGGTATTACAGCAATAAAACACTAAAACTTTTCTTACTAAAGTTATGATAGAACCCTTTTTAATTTTAAAGGGTTTTATCAAAATGAATAAATTAGATAATACAATTTCTATAATCTCCACAAATATAGTCTCCCCCAAGCAGGAAATATCTTAGAGGGGTATTGGACACCAAATGTAATTAAAGAAATAGCTGGTGAAAAAGTTGGAGTTATAGGTATAAATATTATAGGAAAAACTAAAAATTCATCAAATCCAAGTGAAGATCATCTAATTAAGAACTTTGTTGTATTTAGATTACTATAACTTATAATATTACTATAAGTTATAATTATATTAAGCAATTTCTAAACTATTATCTATTATCATATTGATAATAATAATCATAATAGGAAATAGAATGGATTTACAAAAAATATGTCTTTGTAGTTTAGCTTGTTCAATCTATTTATATGCACAAGATATAAATAGATTAGAAGATGTAGTGGTGACTGCAACAAAAACGCAAAATAGTGTAAAAAACTTAACAACAAGTGTACAAGTTATTGGTCCTGAAGAGATTGAAAATTCAGGAGCAAGTAATTTAACAGAGATTTTAAATAGTACCGCTGGGATTTATATAAGACCCTCGGGAACAACTTATTCTATAAGGGGTATGCAACACTCTGATACCTTGATTTTAATTGATGGTAGACGAGTAAATGGAGAGTTTTCAAAAACCTTTGAACTTGAAAGAATTAGTGCAGGTATGATTGAAAGAATTGAGATATTAAAAGGAGCTTCAAGTTTACTTTATGGAAGTGATGCAATGGGAGGTGTCATTAATATAATAACTAAAAAATCACAAAATACATTAAAAGGAAGTTTACAAATTATTGGGGCAGAAGATAAAAAAGCAGTTGATTTTTTTGTCTCTAATAAAGTAGGTAAAACTTCATTTAGTCTTTATTCAAACTATTTAGATAGACAAAGTTATAATAAAGACAAAACTACGAAAATAAAAATTATGCAAAGTGGAACAGCAAAATCTCCATCAACTTTACCAAATAAAGGTAGTTTTGGGAAGTTAGCTTCTGCACTTAATGATTCTTACACGATAGAAAATGATTATATTGATAATCTTACAGTAAAAACAATTGGTGGTAAATTAGGATATGAGTTTAGTGATAGTTTTGATGCATATATAGATTTTTCTTATATGAGTGAAGATAAAGATGGCTTATATATTAGCACAAGTTATCCAACTAATTATGCTTCACCAAATGGGAGTATTATGGCAAAAAATGTTCCCGCACATCAATATAATGAGAATGAAAGAACAACTTTTAGTACAGGATTAAACTATAGGTTTTCAGAGGATATGGATATTAAATATAATATTGCTTATTCAAAATATGAAAAAGATAGAAAAAGTTATACTCCTTTGTATTCTCAATTAGGATATTCAAGTTTACAAGAGTCAGCTTTTAGTGTAAATAAATCTACAATAAAGCACTTAGATAATGAACTTCAATTTACCCATACATTAAATGAATCAAATAGGTATATTTTAGGTGCAGAATATAGGATAAATGATACAAAATCAACGGCCTTTAATGTAGATGATAGAACATATAGTTCATTTTTTGCTCAACATGAATATAATATTTTAGAAGATTTAAAACTAATTTATGGGGCAAGGTATGATAAGACTTCAGAGGATGAGAGTGAAGTTTCATATAGCTTTGGTGGGGTATATGATTTAAGTGATATTTTATCATTAAAAGCTAATTATTCAGAAGGATTTAGAAGTCC
Source organism: Halarcobacter azotofixans (SeqCode) (assembly GCA_048571215.1). GTDB lineage: Bacteria > Campylobacterota > Campylobacteria > Campylobacterales > Arcobacteraceae > Halarcobacter > Halarcobacter azotofixans. Next base: position 2,495,214 of record CP182352.1, on the reverse strand, counting down.
TGATGATAGAGAGCTTTATGTAGATCAAACAACACCTACAGGAAAGAAGAAATTAGGAGCAACTGTTGTAGATGTAGCAAATGGCAAAACAAGTAGTTATGAGTTGAAATCAGAAACAAGTAGTACAATTGAACTTGGTTTTTTAGTAGATCTGGATATTATGAATCTAGAATTAGTTGCCTTTAAAACTGATATTGATGATAGAATTACAGATGTATCATATGGTTCATATAATACATTTGAAAATATAAGTGATAGCGAAATTAAAGGGATTGAGTCATCTTTGTCTTTTAATCCTATAGATAGCTTTTTTGTAGATATGACTTATTCTATAATTGATGCAAAAAATAAAGATGATGATATAGATTTAACCCAGATACCTGAAAAAACAGTAGGGTTGGTTTTAAGCTACTTTCCAACTGAGAATACAAATATTAAAACAATCACTAAGTACATAGGAACACAATATACAACAGATTATGAAAAACTTGGTGGCTTTACAATAACTAATTTAAAATTTAGTATGACAAATATTGGTGAGAATACAGATTTTTTTGCTGGAGTTGATAATGTTTTCGATAAGAAAACTAACGAAAACCTTGGGATAATTCCTCAATCATACCTATATGCAGGTATAAAATACAATTTTTAAGGATTAAAATGAAAAATATATTTATAGTTTTGTTTGTTTGCTTATTCACAAGCAATATTAATGCAAAAGAGGCAGGGAAAAGCAATAAGTTTAAAATAAATGAGTTGATTTTACTTCCACATATTGGAAAAATAATTAAGATGAATAAAAAAGAGCTGGCCATTACTAAAGAGCAAATGAGTAGAGTATCAAAAGAGGTAAAACAAGTTTATCCCCCTAAGTTTCAAGGCTTAATTAGAAAAGCTTTCCCTATTGAAAAAAGGGTTCAAAGAAAAGTTTTAAAAGGTTCAACACCAAAAGAGTTAAAAGAGGATTTAGATAAAATTTCTAAATTAAAAAGAGATGCGATAGATATAAAAATTGATGCATTTAATACTTTCAAAAAAATCTTCACTGAGGAGCAATGGAAAAAAATTATAAAGCTTTCAAAATAAGAGTTAAAACTTCTTTTAAAAATTTATGGTAAAATCCCTTAAAAAAAAAGGGTTTTACTATGAATAAATCAGATATTACAAATATATTTACAGTTTTAGTTATGGCATTTGGTTACTCAAATGATAACCATACGGTATTTATGGTAGGACTATTTGCACTAAGTGGAGCAGTTACAAATACTTTAGCTATTCATATGTTATTTGAAAAAGTTCCATTTTTATATGGAAGTGGTGTGATTGAAAGTAAGTTTGAACAATTTAAACTATCTATTCATAACCTTCTAATGAATCAATTTTTTACAAAAGAGAATTTAAAAAGATTTTTTGAAGATGAGGTTGATAGTGCAAAAAATACAATAGATTTTGAACATATTTTAAATAAAACAGATTTTAGTCCTGCTTATGATTCTCTAAAAGAAGCAGTGATTGAGTCACCTTTTGGTGGAATGTTAGGGATGTTTGGTGGAGAAGCTGCCCTTGAACCATTAAAAGAACCATTTACAAAAAAACTACAAGTTTCTATTATAAAAATATCACAAACAGATTCTTTTCAAAAGGTTTTAAATGAAGCTGTAAAATCTGATAACTTTTCAAGTGATATATATGAAAAATTAAGTGGCATAGTAAATGCAAGATTAGATGAACTAACACCTAAAATGGTAAAAGAGATAGTTCAAGAGATGATAAAAGAACACTTAGGTTGGCTTGTTATTTGGGGTGCGGTATTTGGTGGACTGATTGGATTTTTATCTACATTACTTACAAATTAGGATTATTATGAGTATAGAAGTATTAGTATTATTAGAAGTTGAGGGTTTAGAGGATAAACAAAAGTTTGAAAAACATGTTTCAAGGGAAGGCTTTTCGCCAGTAGAGGGGGAAAACTTTGTATATACTGCAAGCTCTTCAACAACTACATTTTCTACAAAAGCTTATATTTTAGAAATTTTTAAAAAAGGTTTACAAAAAACAAATTTTAAAAAGGCAAATATAATCTTTTTGTTAAATGAGATACCTTATCCCGCTTATTATTATGATAAAAATACAAACGATTTTGAAGAGGTTAAACAGTAGTAGTGAACAGTATATACGAATTTTTCTCACAGAGAGTGCAAAGCACAAGAAAAAATTTAAAAGATGACAAAAATTTAAAAAAATGTCAGCTTTTAATTGTAAATGATGATAGGCAAGCCCAAATAGCTTCAGATATAGTCTCTTTTTTAGGATTTAAAGCTTTTGCTTTAGCAGATTTTAGAGCTAATTTTGGGGATGATTTACTCTCTTTCTCTAGTGAGCTTCAAGAGATAACTAAAACTTTAAATGATTATTACTCTTATAAAAAAGAGGACAAAATATTAATTGCTCCTATTAGAACTATTAGTTTTCCTATGCCAAAAGAGAAATGTTTTGATTCTTTTGAAATCTCTTTTGCAGATACCTTAAATCTTGAAGAGTTTAAAAGCAAACTTTTCAATTGGGGATACTACTTTGTAGATATTGTCACAAGTGAAGGGGAGGTTTCAATTCGTGGGGATATAGTAGATATTTGTCCTTTGGGAAGTGAGATAGGATATAGGGTTTCACTTTTTGATGATGAAGTTGAGAGTATTAGAAAATTTGATATTGAAGAGCAAAAAAGTGAAAAGGAGGAGATAGAAAGTTTTAAAATATCTCCTGCATTTTTAGCTTTGGATGAGAGTGCTTTAGAGGATATAAATGAAAAAATAGATGCAGTAAACAGTGATGCTTTTATAAAAGATATTCACTCTTTGGGATTTTGGTATTTAGACGAATTAGGAGAATACCTTCCTCAAAATCTAAATTCATATATAACCCAAGATGCTTTAGATGAACTTGATGAAGCTTATGTTTTTGAAGAAAAAAGACTTAATAAAGATAAGTTTTTAGCTACACCACAAATCTATAATGCAAAAGATGCAAAAGAGATAGCCCCATCAAATATAAAAGAGTTTTTAACATTTCATGAGGGTAAAAAAGTAACCATTATCTCTTCAACTGAAGCAAAAGTAAAAGCTTTTGATTTAGACCTTACAAACAAAAATATAAACTATTGTTTTGAAAACTATATTATAAATGTTCTTACAAATGATGAAGTTATAATTTCACTAAATAAAGAGATAAAAAAGAAGCGTAAAAAAAAGGTAAAACTTGTACTTGATGAGTTACAAAGTGGAGATTTTGTAGTTCATGAAACCCACGGTATAGGTCAATATAAAGGGATAGAACCCTTTGTTGTAATGGGTGCTAAAAGAGACTTTGTAGTTGTGATGTATGCGGGAGATGATAAGCTTTTATTGCCTGTTGAAAATATAGATTTAATAGATAGATATGTTGCAGATGGTAGTTCCTATGCTGTTGTGGATAAGTTAGGTAAAGGAAGTTTTGCCAAACTAAAAGAGAAAGTAAAAGATAGATTATTTGCTATTGCAAATGATATTATAAAAATGGCAGCTGCAAGGGAACTTGTAAATGGTATAAAAATAAATACTCAGAAAAAATTACTTGAAGAGTTCGAATATAGTGCAGGATTTGAGTATACAAAAGATCAAAAAAGAAGTGTAAAAGAGATATTTACAGATTTAAATAGTGGTCGAGTGATGGATAGACTTTTAAGTGGAGATGTTGGTTTTGGGAAAACAGAGGTTGCCATGAATGCAATCCTTGCTACAGTTTTAGATGGTTATCAGGCTGTATTTGTTTGTCCAACTACACTTTTGGCATCACAACACTATCATAGTATGAAAAAAAGGTTTGAAGGTTTTGGTATAAAAATTGGAAAACTAGATGGACAATCTACTGCAAAAGAGAAAACAGAAGTTAAAAAAGCATTAGCTGATGGCTCTTTACAATTAGTAATTGGAACCCACTCCCTTCTTAGTGTAAAAACCCACAATTTAGCTTTGGTTATTATAGATGAAGAGCATAAGTTTGGGGTAAAACAAAAAGAGAAACTAAAAGCACTTAGAGAAGATGTACATATTTTTTCTATGAGTGCAACCCCAATTCCAAGAACACTAAATCTAGCCCTTAGTAAACTAAAAGGTATGAGTAGTTTATTAACCCCACCAACGGAAAGATTAGGGGTAAGAACCTATGTAAAAGAGTATAGTGATAAACTTATAAAAGAGATAATCCTTAGAGAAAAAAGAAGGGGCGGACAACTTTTTTATGTACACAATAACATAGCTTCAATAGAGGCTAAAAAAGAGGATATACAACAAATTGTTCCAAATATAAAAATAGAGGTTATCCACTCAAAAATAAAACCTTTGGAGGCTGAAAAGATTATTGAAAGATTTGATACTAAAGAGTTTGATATCTTACTTGCAACTTCAATAGTTGAATCAGGACTTCATTTACCAAATGCAAACTCAATTGTGATTGATGGAGCTGATAGGTTTGGTATAGCAGACCTTCATCAACTAAGAGGAAGAGTTGGACGAAGTGACAAAGAGGGATTTTGTTATTATGTGGTTGAGGATAAAAAACAAATTACAAATGATGCTATAAAAAGATTAGTTGCCTTAGAAACAAATTCATATTTAGGAAGTGGAACAGCCCTAGCTCATCAAGATCTAGAGATAAGAGGTGGTGGAAATATCATAGGAGAAGCCCAAAGTGGACATATCAAACAAATAGGTTATGGGCTTTACTTAAAGATGTTAGAAGATGCTTTAGCAACTCTAAATGGTGATACAAAAGAGGAGTCAAAAACTGTTGATTTAAAACTTGCTATTTCTGCTTATATTAGCAATGATTATATAGTTGAAGATAGGGTAAGATTGGAACTATATAGAAGACTTTCAAAATGTCATGATAAGCAAGAGGTGTATGCAATAGAAGAAGAGATGGAGGATAGATTTGGTAAACCAGATACTCCAACAAAACAGTTTTTAGAATTAATTATGGTAAAAATTTTAAGTATCCAAAAAGCAATTAAAGCAGTGAGTTCATACGAAATGAATGTTACCTTTACTAAAGCAGATGATACAAAAGAGACAATAAAAAGTCCAAGCAAAGATGACGATGATATTATAGCGACAGCATTAAAATACTTGAGAAAAAAATAAATATAAAACTGCATCTTTTTCTAAATCTCTGCGTTGAAGAGTAAGATTTATTTAGTCACTTACTTTCATGTAAGCTCCTTCACAAATCTTACTCTTCGCCTTGAGCTTTAAAAAAATCTACAATTTTCTATTTATTTTAAAATAATACTACTATAATATGTATATAAATTATTTATAGGATACTTTATGCATTATATTGAAAAGCTAAAGAATTTTAATAAATTCACCGAAATAGTTTTTGACAATAAATTAGTTCAATGGTTTATTAAGCCTTTGTCTTATTTCACTTTAGTCTGGAGATTTTTTTTAACAATTATATTTAACATCACATTATTAACAATAAGTGAAGAATTAAATTTATTAATAAAAAGTTATATACCTCCAAAAGAAAAATTATTAATACAAATTGTGGATATTTTTATTTCAGGTGGGAGTTGGTTAATTGTTGTTATAGCTTTTTTATTTTCTACTGCAATAATTTTTTTAAGAGTTCTAGAAATAACTTATCAACGTAAAATATCAACTAGACAAATTTTAAAACTTAATGAGTTTATTGATAATTATCAATACAATAAATTTGCAACTCCATTAGATATTAATTTGTATGGAAGGAAAGAAGAAAAAGCTGATATTATTGATAAGTTAAGAGTGAATAACTTCTTAATAATATCGGGTAAATCTGGTATTGGAAAAAGTAGATTAGCAATAGAATCAATTAAAGAATTTTGCAAGGACTCAAGTTATGAGTCAGTTTGTATAATTAGAAGAGGAGCTGATTTTTTTGAAGATATTAATAGCTTTTTTAATGGGAATAAAAAATATGTGATTTTTCTTGATGATGTAAATCGTATTCATTTAGCACTTGATTATTTGTTACAACTTTATCCTGAGAAGATTGTTGATAATAAGTTAAAGATTGTGATGACTGTAAGAGATTATGCAAAAGATAATATTATAAAACTCTTATCTGATAGAATTTTTAGCTATGTAGAGATAAAAGTAAACCAGTTGGGAAAAGAAGCAATTAAATCTATTATAGTAAATGATTTTAATATCAAAAATCCTATGTATATTGAAAGAATTGAATATCTATCTAAAGGTAACCCTAGGCTGGCTGTTATGATTTCTAAGATTGCAAGAGATACTAATGATTTAAGTAGTATAAATGATATATCAAAAGTATATGATATTTATTATAAAGCAGTTAGCGAAGAAATAGATTTATTTAATGATATAGAATTAATGAAAGTGATTGCTATTATTTCATTTTATAGAAGTATTGATAAATCAAATGAAATACAAATAACACAACTTGAAGAAATATTTTCTATAAAAATAGATTTATTTTGGGAAAAGGTTAAACAACTAAATGAATTAGAGATTGTTGATTTATATGAAGATGAAGTTGTAAAAATATCTGACCAAATTTTATCAACCTATCTTTTTTATAAGGTGGTTTTTCTTGAAAATATTTTAGATATAGATATTTTTATAAATAGTTTCTTTCTATTACAAAACAAAAAACTAAATGATGTATTAAATCCTATATTTAATAGCTTTGATTTTACCTTTGTATCAGAAAAATTGAAGATACCATTTGAGAGATTAAAGAAAGAGTCTCAAGGTGATTTTAGTAAAGAGTATGAATTAGTTAAATTTTTTTGGTATTTAGATAGGACGGGAAATTTAGTTTATATAAAAGTATTAATTGAAAATCTATCTGAAGAAGATATTGAAAACATAAATAGCGAAAAATATGCTGATGACAAGATTTTAGAACTTATTAAAATATTTAGTAATGACTATGAACACTACAAAGAGGTCATCGATTTATTATTTATGTATTTTGATAAAAATGAAAAAATCTATGAAAAGTTTTTAGAAGTTTTAAAAAATAGTTTCGGATTTAATAGATATTCTTATAAAGAAGACTATATTATTCAGCAATATATTGTAGATAAGATAATAGACAAAGTAAATAAAAATGAAATTATATATTTAAATCTTTTATATGACCTAGGTAGATATTATTTACAGACACAATTTCAATCTACTGAGTCAGAAGAAAGAAGTATTATTATTTATACTTTTAAATTAGTAGAAAATGATGCTTTGAAAATATTGAGAAAAACAATTTGGAAGATTCTTTTTACTCTATATAAAAAAGATGATAAAAAGCTTATAGAATTTATTCTTGATTATCGTTATGGATGGGAATCAAAAACTTCAGATGTTGAGATTTGGGATAAAGAAATAATTACAGAATATATTTACAAATTTTTTTCAACGAACAATTATTTAGAAGTAAAAGCAGTTATATATTTATGTGATTTGTGGGAAAAATATTCTATTCCTTATGATGAAAGTTTGAGAAATAAATTCAAACATGATTATATGAATATTGAAAAAGTGTTTTATTTAGATTATGGAGATTTTTATAATAAAGATAAAAATATTGATATATCTGAATCAGAAGAATTAATTAAAAAAGAGATTTTTAATTATATAGAGAATTTTTCAATAAAAGAATTTAAAAACTTATTTGATGTATTAAATGAACTCAATCATTTAAATGTTAACAATAGAGAACCTTATCAATTAACTAGTAATATTAATAGGTTATTGGTAGTTTTAGCATCAAAATTTGATGAGATGTATTATGAATTAATAAATCATATTGTAAATGTAACATATACTTTCAAATTTAATGAACATATAATTATCAAAAGTTTACTAGAATTGAAAACAAAAGTTTTTGTTGAAGAGTTTGTAAATAATTTAAATGACAACTATAAAAATAAGTTTTCTTTTGCTTTTTCTGCTCACATAAAAAAAGAAGATATTTTAAAGAAGGATGTAGATAATTTATTAATTCTTTATAGGGAAGAAAAAAATCCCCAAAATATTCCTTATAATACTGGTTTTATAGTTAAGTATTGGGAAGTTGATAATGAAATTTTTGTTAAAATTGCGCAAATACTGTATGACAAATCTGAGATTAATCAAAATTTTCTGCATGGTTTAGATTTGTTGTTTAATCCATATAACGAAGCTAATAGTAAATTGATAATATATTTTAAAAGCAATATTTCATTATTAAAATCTTTATATCTAAAATCTGATATATATTCAAATCATTTTGATTATAATGCAAAAACAATGAATGAAATTTTAAATATTGATATTAATTTTATTACAGAATATTTAAATAACACAAAAGAAAAATCATTTGCACGGGAGTATCACATTTTGTGGAAAAGAGATGATTATGAAGTGGTTTTTAATAGGATAATTGAACATTTTTATGAGAATAGAACAGATTATAGGTTACATGATAAACTTAGATTATTTTTCAATATAACTGACCATAGAAATGAAGAAGGAAGTTTAACAAAAACACAAATTGATTTTTTAAGAAGATTTATTTCTGTAAATATTGCAAATAATAAAAAAATAAAATTAATTTTTAAAGAAGTTATTTCACAAATAGAGGAAGATTTGAGAATAGATTTTATAAAACAGTTCATTACTCAAAATAGCGATGTTAATATTTTTAAAGAATTGTCTTTAGAAAAAACTTCAATGTCTTGGAGTGGGAGTGCTATCCCAATGTATCAAAAAAGATTAGAGTTTTTTGAATTACTTTTAAATTTATTTAATGGAATAGAGTATTTAGAGCATAGAAAATTTATTGAAAATAAAATAGAATGGAAGAAAGAAGAAATTAAAAAAGAGAAAAAGAGAGATTTCATTGATGACTTCTAAAACAATAAATATTTGACAACTGTAAAACAATAATATATAATATAGAAAAACAAAAAGGGTTTATATGAATAATTTATCATCCTTGGAAAAACAACAAGTTGGTCTACGAGTTCCAAAATATCTTCTTGATGAGATTGATGAATTTACTAAGAGTTTTTCTGTCAATCGTAGTGAAGTTATTATCGAAGCTATCAAATCTTATGTAGAAGAACAAAAGGCTAATATTTTTTATAGTGAGTTTGATGAGGCTTGTGGTGAGTTGAATGAAACTATTTCAAAAAAGAGTAAGAAAAAGAATGATACTTTAGAAGATTTGATTAATGAACTTGAAAATAATTAGTTTAGAATCATTTAAAAAAGATGTTAAAAAGTTATATAAGAAGAATAAAAAACTTCCGCAAGATTTAAAAACTTTAAATCAATTACTTAATGAAAATCCAAAAGTAGGTATCGAGTTATCTTCAAAACTTTATAAAATGAGATTAGAAAATAGTTCATCAAAGAGTGGCAAAAGTGGTGGTTTTAGAGTTATATATTATTATATAGATGAAGATGAAAATATTTATTTACTTAAAATCTATTCAAAAACTGAGATAACAAATATTAAAGAAGAAACTCTTATTAAAATTTTAGAACAACAAATAAGTAAATGATAAAAAGAAATAAAATAATATGTCTGAAATTATAACCAATACACCTATTTGGTTTTTTGTACTTTTTATATTTTTATTTTTCTTGAACTTAGTCAAACTAAAGATGGAAATGTATCTTTTAAAAGAGTGATAGTTTTACTTATAATAATGTTTTTATTTTGAGATATTGTTTTTCTTAAAACTTTTTTTACAGTTTTAACTTTACAAATAAAAAACAATAGATTCGTTAAAATAAAAAAAATTAAATAATTTATAGGAAATTTATGCAATATATAATTACACCAGCCCAAATAGGGCAAAGACCAGAAGTAGCCTTACCAAATCCTCAAATCTTAGAATACCTTGGGGAAGAGGGGATGAGAAAGATGATTTCTGATCATTATGATTTATTAAAACAAAGCAATATTAGAGGTTTATTTCCTCCAAGTGATGAGGGTTTTGAACTGGCAAAAAAACACTCAGCAGATTTTTTTATACAAATTTGTGGGGGACCTAGATATTTTGACCAAAGTAGAGGTGCTCCTAGAATGGTTGCTAGACATTCCCCTTTTGAAATAACAGTTGAGGCTAGAAGAATTTGGTTAGAGTCTTATATTATGATTTTAAGTTCTCTAGATATGCCCGATGAGTTAAAACAATCATTTTGGAACTATATAGATATATTTTCAATCTGGATGATTAACTCAAATGAAAAGTAAAATCTAGAATAATGAAACAAATAGTTCCATATTTTTCCCAAAACCCTTTAGAAAGATTTGATTCTCTAAAAATGACAGAAGAGGAAATTCTTTTATATCGAAATAGTTCAAAGAGTGTATTTATTTTTTTTGATGGAACAAACATCATGATAAATGAGAACACAAAAGAGTATTTTTTTAAAAAAGATATTATTGAAAAATACAATATCTCTTTGGATGAAACAATTTTTTTGGGTGCTTATAAAGATAAGTATTATTTCGCAATTACTTTAAAAGCGAATACTTTTTTATCTAAAATTCCTCTAAGGGAATTTACCAACTTAGATTTTGTAGAAGAGCAGAGTTTAGGAATAATAGCCCAAGGATGTTCTTTATTAAACTGGCATGATTCCCATAAGTTTTGTGCCTCTTGTGGTACAAAAACTGTTTTTGCAAAACTTGGAGGTAGAAGGGATTGTCTTATTTGTAATAAAGAGCATTTCCCTAGAATTGATCCCGTTGTAATAATGCTTGTTACCTTTGGTGATTATTGTCTTTTAGGAAAGGGTATTAATTTTAAAGCAGATAGATATTCATGTTTAGCGGGTTATGTAGAAGTAGGTGAAACTTTGGAAGCGGCTTCCTTAAGGGAACTTTATGAAGAATCTGGTGTAAAAGGAAAAAATGTTACATATATCTCCTCTCAACCATGGCCTTTTCCCTCAACTTTAATGGTTGGTATGAAGATTGAGGCTATATCACAAGAACTTAATATAGATACAAATGAGATAGTAGACGCAAAATGGTTTCACAAAGACGAGGTAAAAGATGCTTTAAACAATAAAGAGGGCTTAAGCTTTAGTTTGCCTGGAAAGTTAGCTATTGCTAGAAATCTACTTGAATTTTGGCTTAGAGATAGAGTCTAGATGGTAAAAATACAATTTCTACCATTTTCTTTTGCTTTATATAAAGCTTGATCTGCTTTGTTTATAAAACTTGTTAAACTATCACTTTTTTTGGGCTTTAATGAATTGATACCAATACTTATTGTCACATATTTAGATATCTTTGAGTCCTCATGTTCTATTTCAAGTTTTTGAATATTTTCTTGACAGTTTTTAGCAACCAAACTAGCATCATTTGTATTTGGAAGTATTATCACAAACTCTTCTCCCCCATATCTTGCCAAAAAATCAGAGCTTCTATTTAAAGAGTTTCTTAAAGCAAAGGCTATATCTTTTAAGCAATAATCCCCTTCTATATGCCCATATTTATCATTATAGAGTTTGAAGTAATCCACATCAATCAACATAATAGAGATAGCTGTCCGTTCCCTTATGGCTCTATACCATTCACTTTGTATAACTTCATTGAAATATCTTCTATTTGCAATTTTTGTTAAAGAATCGGTTCTTGAAATCTCTTTTAGTTTTTCATTTGCTTCATTTAATTCTTTTGTTCTTTGTTTTACTTTTGATTCAATTTGTTTATTTCTTTGAATGATAAGATTTATATAAAAAGTTGTAAATATTATAAAAATAACGCTTATAAGGACTATCATAGATGGAAGGACAGTCCTTCTCTCATCTATATAATGATTTGAAGGAGTAGCAATAATTTCCCACTTCTTTTCATCAATATTGATAATAGTTTTTTCATATTTAAAACTATGTTTTAATAAGTTATCATTTTTACTTGAAGCGTAGATTAGTTTATTTTTTTGTTTAGTTATATCATAAATAGTAAAATTGATTCCATCAATATGGGTTTTATTTAAAGCATTTTCAATTAAGGTATCAATTCTAAATACTATTATAACAAAGCCTTGGATATTTTTAAGTCTGCTTTTTGTATTAAAAGATTTTTTTTCATATACGGGTAAAAATGTTAAAAAACCTTTTCTTTCTATACCATTTTGTAATAAATTAATTATAGGTGTTGAAAGAAGCTTGTTATATTTTGCAGAGTTTTTTAAAGTATTAAACCTTTTCTCTTCAGAAGACAAATCAAATCCTAGTGAATATTCATTTCCTAAATAGGGTTCTAAATATAAAGTAGGATAGTAATAGTCTTTATTTTTACTTCTTATTAGTTTGCCTGATTTATCTTTTTGTGTTATTTGGAAGAATGGAAACTGTTTTTTCATCAATGATTCATAAAAAGCTCTATCTTTATGCTTGATTTTAGGAGCCCATTCCAAAGATTGAATACTTCTATGCCTTTTTAAAGCTTCTTTTGTTAGGGATTGAAACTCTTTATATGTAACCAACTCTGAGGTATCAAAAAGACCTTTTACTGAGTAAAGAACCTCAAAATTAAGTGAAAGTTCCATATCTAAAGCAACTATTTTATCATCTACATCTTTTTCAAATTTTTTTTTGATATTTTTACTCTCTTCATTGTAGATATACATACCAAATATTGAAGAGAATACTATTTCTAAAACAATTATAAAAAGAAGGAATTTTTTTGATAAGATATTCATAAGTTCATACTTGTTACTTGGTTTCTACCATTTTTCTTTGATAGATATAAAGCCTCATCAGCTAAACTATATAACTCACTGCTACTTTTGATTTCAATTGCTTTTTTTGTAATAATACCAATTGAAACAGTTAGATATTTTGAACTTTTATTTAATCTATGTTCAATATGAAGTTGTTCTATTTTTTCTTTTATTTTATTTGCATATAAAAAAGCACTATCTTTATCTTTTTGTGAAATTATTATTCCAAACTCTTCTCCACCTAACCTAAAGGCAAAATCACTTGACCTATTGACCATAGATATCAAAACATCTGAAAGATTTTTAATGGCACTATCTCCTAACATATGTCCATATGTGTCATTGTATTTTTTAAAAAAATCAACATCAATTATCATTAGTGATAGATAATTATCTTCTCTTTTTGCTCTATTAATCTCATTTTCAATCTTTTGATTGAAAAACCTTCTATTGTATAAACCACTTAATTCATCCGTAATAGATAAGTATTCAACCTTTTTTTTATCTGTAATATCATGTCTTATGGCAGTATAACCAACTATAACTGAATCTTGTAAAATTGGTTCAATAACAACATCAACCCAATAAGAGTCTGCATTTTTTTTCTTATTTTTAATTTCACCTTTCCATATCTTTCCACTTTTAATTGTTTGCCATAAATCTTTGTATAATTCATCTGGCATATCTTCATGTTTTACAATATTATGTGATTTACCTATTAATTCTTTTTTTGAATATCCAGAAATTTTACAAAAGGCTTCACTAACATTTGTAATAATACCTTTTTCATCCGTTGTAGAAGTTATTACATGGTTATTTACAAGATTCAAATAATTTTTTAATTTTTTCTGTGTATTATTTCTTTGAACTAATACTTTATTTAAACTATTTGAAAAGTATTTAAACTCTTTGATACTAAATTTAGAGGAATCAATAATTGTAAAGTTTTTTGATGCCTTATCAAAGGAAACACTAAGAAGTTCTAGATTATTTATAAGTTTTAAGCTTAAACTTTTTGATAAGATATATATTAAAATAATAGTAAAAATTAGAAAAATAAATATTATTAGAAGTTCTTCTTTAATCACCATTGTTAGTTGATTATCTTTTTTAGCCAATTGGGTGTCAATTTCATCTATGTAGATGCCACTTCCAATAATCCAACCCCAATTTTCATAAAGCTTTACATATGCTAGTTTTGGAAACTTTTTTTGACCATTTAATTTTTTAAATTTATAAAAGAAAAAATCTCCATTTTTATTTTTTATTGCATTTAGTTGCTTCTTAAATAATTTATCATTTGGATAAGTTTTTGCAATGGCAAGTTTTCTACCATCAAAAACCAATGCTTTTTTATCTATACTATTGATAAAAATATACCCATTTTTATCAAATCTAATACTTGCAATATATTCTAAAATATCTTGTTTAAGTTCATATGTAAAATCATCTAAATACTCCCCCATTCCTATATGCCAATTAAAGGGTTTAAAGTTTTTGATGTAACTTAATTTGGGATCTTGTTTATTATTAGCTTTAGCAAAATAGATTTTAATAAAACCAGAACCTTCTGATAGGGCTATTTTACTTTGTTTTCTTATAAAGTATTGTCCTTTTAAATCTTGTAAATCCCATAAGTTTTTATTTGTATCTAAATATAAATTTTTATTATAAAGAATTGCTTGACCCGAATTTGTATTTATAAAAAAATATTGTCTTTTATTTTTAAATGTTATATTTTTTAAAACTTGAACTATAAGGTATTTAATCTCATCTTCACTTAACTTATCTTTGTTTTCTTCATATATATTTAAAATTGTAGTATAAGCTTGTTCAACTTGTTGTTTTAATTTTTTTCTTAATTCTAAGTTTTTTCTTTTTTCTTGGTATTGTATATAATTATAAACAAGCAAAACCTCTTTTTTTAATAAAATCTTTTTTCTTTCTATATAATCTTCTTTTAGATTTTTCTTATCTTTATTAAAATTATTAAATTGAAATAAAATAAAAAAAGCACTTACTAAAAGAATAGAGAATATTGATACTAAAAAGATTGAATTAAAAATAGATTTAGATAGTTTCATTTGTTCTCTTCGTTATTTTCATATATTATACACTAAAGCAGTTATTTTAAAAATTAATCGAATCTTAGCTTTATTTAATTGCTAAAATATCTTCTATTAAACCAAAATACCAACCATATGCAGCCTGCGCAGTATATTTGTCTATATTGCTTACACTTACACTTAGATTCATCTTATTAGTGTATAAATAAGAGTGGGTAACACTAGTTGCCAAATCATCTGTTATCATAGAATAACAAATATTTCCTGGAAGATTTTTTCTATAATCAAAAGGGATTTTTGCAATTGTATTTACAATCTCATTTGCAACAATATAGGCGCAAGAGTTTGCCATTTGAGCTGACTTGGGGAAAGGGTAAGTACCTTGGGCATCACCAATTACATAAATATTTTCATCAACAGTACTCCTAAATGTAGGTTCTTTAAGTTTTGCCCAACCATCAGGAGTTAGTTCTAGTCCAATTTTTTCTATAAGTGAGTTTGCTTTGTTTTTAGGCATAAGACAAAGTTGTGAATATTGTATTTTTAGCTTTTTATTTTCTAACTCCTGCTCGTCAAAAAACTCATAACTTAAGTTTTTTTTCTCAAACTCCACATCAAGAATTTTTGAGTTTGGAATATAAGTTATATACTCTTTATAAAAGTTACTAAAAGCCTTTAAAATTTTTTTAGGTTTAGCTAAAGGTTTCTCTCTTGGGTCTAAAACTATAACTTTCCCATTAATATTATTTTTTTTAAAATAGTTTGCAATCATACAAGCTCTTTCATAAGGTGCAGGGGGACATTTATATGAAAATGGGGGTACCGTTATAATAAAATTACCTGTTTTAAAATTTTTTATGGATTCTTTTATTTTTAGATGTTCACTTCCTGGTTTTAATCCAGCTGGCGCAAAAAGTTTTGCTTTTTCTATCTTTTTTTTATCTTTAAATAGATAGGAATAGTCGTAATCTATTCCCAAAGCTAGAACTAAATATTTATATTTAATAGAATTTTTATCTGTGATTACAATTTTTTTGTCTTTTTTTACATCAATAATTGTTTCATTTAAAAAATTATAGTTATATTTTATAATAGCATCATTATAAGGGTAATTAAGGTTTTCATAACTTATACCTTGAGTCTCACCTAACCAAAGATTAGAAAAAGGGCAAGAGGTAAAAGACTCTTTTTTTTCTATAATTGTTACATCTAAATTTGGGTTTAATCTTTTTAACTCTTTTGCACAACTTAGTCCTGCAAAACCTCCACCTAAAATAGCGATATCTGTTTTTACAGTTGAGTTGTCATCTTTTTTTGTATTAGCATTAAGAGAAGTTAATGTAGCAGTGGTTAAAAATGTATATTTAAAAAAATCTCTTCTTATCATGATAAACCTTTTGCATATTTATTATTAGATTTTATTATAAAATAGATTAAGTTTAGAAATATATATCATTAAGATTGGATTAATAAAGGATTTAAAGACCATTAAAATCTTAATGTCATAATTCTATAGTTAAAAAATAAAAAGGATAAACAATGATTAAACAAATAGAAAAAAAGAAAACTTTAATGGCATTGGCTTTAGTTGGTTTATTATCAACTTCAGCATTTGCATATAGTGGAATGAATCCAGGTGATATGAGTCAACAAAAAAGTTTTAAAAAAGATTTTAAAATGAGATACCATAAAAAAAGTTCACCTTTTTTATCAATGGTAAATAAACTTAATCTAACAGCTGAGCAAAAAACTAAAATCTTTGAAATAAAAAAAGAGATGATGAAAAATAAAAAGAGTTTAAATGTTGCATTTACAAAAACTTCATTTGATAAAGATAAGTTTATTGAAATAATGAAACAAAAAAGAGATAATATGGTAGAATCAAAAGCACAAATGATTGAAAAAGTTTATGCTATATTAACACAAACTCAAAAAGAGCAGTTAAAAGTGTTGATGGATTTAAGAGAAGATAAAAAAATGGCAATGATGGAAAAAAGGATGAACTTTGATAAAAATTGCAATGGTAGAAGATGATTTAGAACTTGCTGATGTTTTAACTCAATATCTAAAAAAATATAATATCGAAGTTATTAACTACGAAGAGCCTTTTTTGGCTCTTAGTAGTTTAAAAATAAATAAATATGATCTAATTATCTTAGATTTGACTCTTCCTGGTATGGATGGTCTTGATGTTTGTAAAGAGATAGTAAAAAACTTTGATATACCTATTATTATTTCAAGTGCAAGAAGTGATATAACTGATAAGGTTACTGCTTTACAATTAGGTGCTGATGATTATTTGCCTAAACCTTATGATCCAAGAGAATTAGAAGTAAGAATCAAAACAATACTTAGAAGATTTAACCATCAAAATGATGAACAGAATAGCACCATACAAGCTACTTTTAAACTTGATAGTGATAAAAAAGAGATAACAAAAAATGGAAAGTATATTAAATTTACTGCTGCTGAATATGAGGTTTTATCTTTAATGATAAGAAGAGAAGGTTTTGTAATCAGTAGAGAAGATATTTTTGAAAATTCAGATTTATTAAATTCAGATTATGAAAATTCAGGTTCTTTAGCAGTAATAATTAATAGAATAAGACAAAAGATTGAAGATAATCCAAAAGAACCACAATATCTTCACACAATCAGAGGAATGGGATATAAATTTATACAATGAATAGAGAATCAATATTTTTCACAATAACTGTAAGTTTTATTATATCAATGTTACTAGTATTAATAAGTTTTGCAATACTTCTTAAAACAAACCAAGAGGGTTTGGAGCATGATTTATTAAGAAAATATGGACCTGTTTCCAAGATTGTATTTAAACAATACCATAAACACAATGAGTTTAGTACTAGATTTATTGATAATTTAGAAACACTAAATTATATTTTAATAGATAAGAAAACTGCAGTTGATGCAATAACTTATAACATAAATACAAAGGTTATTGTAGATAGAGATATAAGAGATATTAAATTTAGAGTTTTGCAGTTAAATGATAAACAATATGTGTATTTAAAAAGAAAAAATATGACATTTTTGATTGAAGACAAAAATGGTTTAACTCAAAATGATAGTATTTATATTATTTTAGTATTTATTGTTATTCTTATAACTTTGATTTTATCTTTTATTGTAACTTTACGAAAACTAATGCCATTAAAAATACTTAAAGATAAAGTTAGTAATTTAGGTGATGAGAATTTTGATTTTGAGTGTTGTGATACTAATAGAAAAGATGAAGTATCAAGACTAGGTATGGAGTTTAAAAAAACTGCAAAAAAACTAAAACAGATAAAAGAAGCAAGAAATATATTTATACGAAATATTATGCATGAACTTAAAACTCCTATTACAAAAGGTAAGTTTTTAGCTGAATTAGATAGAAGTGAAGATAATGACAAAAGATTAAAAGAGGTTTTTAATAGACTAGAACAACTTATAAATGAGTTTGCTTCAATTGAGGAGTTGATCTCATCAACAAAAAATATAGAGAAAAACTATTATTTTTTAAATGATATTATTGATAATGCAAAAGATATT
This sequence comes from Halarcobacter azotofixans (SeqCode), assembly GCA_048571215.1. Classification (GTDB taxonomy): domain Bacteria; phylum Campylobacterota; class Campylobacteria; order Campylobacterales; family Arcobacteraceae; genus Halarcobacter; species Halarcobacter azotofixans. The sequence continues at coordinate 2,476,809 of CP182352.1, read as the reverse complement.
TTGATGGTTGAGGATGATGAGGTTGAAGAGCATCATGAGAATAAAAAACTAGAAGTTAATTTTAAACTTTTTTGTGTAGCTGTTAAAAATCTAATTGATAATGCAATTAAATACTCAAGCAATAAAAAGGTTATTATAAAAAGTGAAAATGAAGATATAATCTTTGAAAATATAGGAGAACCCTTAAAATATAAATTGGAAGAGTATTATGAACCATTCTTTTCAAATGAAGAGAAAAGGGAAAACTCTTTTGGCTTGGGATTTTATATTATAAATAATATTTTAAAAGCAAATGATTATACCTTGGAGTATATGTATAAAGATAGAACAAATATTTTTATTTGTAAAAGGATAAAAAAATAGTATACGATATAGCCATAATAGGGGCAGGGGCAAGTGGCTTGATGTTTGCTTCTAAAATAAAAAGTGATAATGTTTGTTTAATTGATTCAAACTCTAAAGTTGGTGAAAAGATAAAAGTTAGTGGTGGAGCAAAGTGTAATATCACTAATGAAAACCTTAGTGAAAAAAATTATTTAGGAGATAAAGAGTTTGTAAAAACTGCTTTAAATGAGTTCTCAAATAAAGATTTATTAGCATTCTTAAATTCAAATACAGTTTTCCCAAAAATAAATCCTAAAATAATAAAAGGAACATATTTTTGTAATAGTTCAAGTGATGTTATAAAGATGTTTGAAAAACTAACTTCAAAAGTAAAAAAATATCTAAATACAAAAGTGATTGATATAAGTTTTGATGAGATTTTTAAAATCACAACAAATAAAAATATAATCCTAGCAAAAAAAGTTGTAGTTGCAAGTGGTGGTTTATCCTATGAAAGTTTAGGGGCTTCTTCAATAGCTTATGATATTGCAAAAAAATTTGGACATACTATAATAAAAACTTCCCCAGCACTTGTGGGATTTACCGTTCAAAAAGATCAATTTTGGTTTAAAAATCTTAGTGGAATTTCATGTGATGTAAATATTAGTATTGATGAAAAAGAGTTTGAGGGAAGTTTACTTTTTGCCCACAAAGGCTGCTCTGGTCCTGTTATTTTAAATAGTTCACTTTATTGGCAAAAAGGAAAAATCTCAATTGATTTTTTAAAAAAGCAAAATTTAGAAAAATATCTAAAAGGGAATAAAAAAATCAGTTCAGCAATACCTTTACCAAAAAGATTTATGCAAGAGTTCTTAAACTCAATTGAGCTAGAGGATAAATCAATTAGTTCATTAACTAAAGATGAAAAACAAAAATTGAAAATTTTAAAAAACTATGAGTTTTCACCAGCGGGAACTTTTGGATTTACAAAAGCTGAGGTTACAAAAGGTGGAATTTTTACAAATGAAATCGAGATAAATACCTATGAGAGTAAACTTCAAAAAAATCTTTTTTTTATAGGTGAATGTTTAGATATCACGGGAGAACTTGGTGGCTATAATTTTCAAATTGTTTTTGCACAGGCTGTATCTTGTGCAAAAAATTTAAATAATAACTAATATATAAATCTCAATCAAAATAAAAATAAGTTATAATTATTTTTTATAATAAATCCATAAAGGAAGTTACATAATGTTTTTTTGTAATTCAAAAATAAAAGATGATAAAATAACAAATCTAGAAAAGCAAATAGCTTTATTAACAGATGAACTAACTAAAAAAGATGAGAAGATTTTAAAACTTGAAAATCTAATTAATAATAATTCAGAACAAGAAGAAGAATTTGAGGTATTAAAAGATCAATTAGAGCTTTATAAACAAGCGGCAGCTTTTTCTCAAGAAGAGGGTTTAGTAATATTTTCAAAAGAGAAAGAGCCATATTTTTTAAATGAAAAGGCAAAAGAGCATGATTTAGATACAAATATTGTATTAAATGCTTTAAATAAGGGATCAGATACAGTTGTATTAAATGATTGTGAAGCTTCACTTAAAACAAAGAATATAAATGATTTTACAATTGTATGTCTAAAACAAACTTCAATCCATGATAATAAAGATGGGGGTTTATTAGAAAGACACAATAAAAACATGACAAACTCTTTAACCACTACACAAAATGCTTATCTTTCACTTTTAGATGAATTAGATAATATGATGAAAGAGTCAAAAGAAACTGCAAAAGGCTCAACAAGAGGAGATAAACTAACTAATGATATTGTCAATGATACAGAAAATTTATATGAACAGATTGAGACAGAACATCAGGTAATAAACTCATTGGTTTCTAAAAGTAAAGATATATCAAATGTGATAAATATTATTCAAGAAATTGCATTTCAAACAAATATTTTATCACTTAATGCAGCTGTGGAGGCTGCAACTGCGGGAGAAGCTGGAAAAGGATTTGCTGTTGTTGCACAAGAGGTTAGAAATCTAGCAAATAGAAGTGCAGAAGCTGCAAAACAGATAAAAGATGTGGTTGATTCAATTCAAATTGAGACCCATAAGATAAAAGATAGTTCAGATGTTGTTTCAGAGGTTGTAAATAAAACAAAAGATAGAACGATAGTTTTAAGTGAACTTATGAATACCTTCCAAAGAAATGCCAATAGATCAGTTTATCAAGTGGAAAGTGTTTCAAATAAAATTTTTATAAATTTAGCTAAACTTGACCATGTGATTTATAAAAATAATCTGTATCAATTAATTTTTGGTGGAGAACACAATTTCAATGCAGTTGATCACCATAATTGTAGATTAGGAAAATGGTATGAAACAGGTTTAGGAAAAGAGCAGTTTAGTTTTGTACCATCTTATAGACATTTGGAAGGATGCCATTCAATTGTACATGACCAAGCAAATAGTTTGGCTAGTGAGTGCTCTGGGCATGAAGTATCATGTTCTAAAAAACTAATTGAAGATAAAATTGAACAAGTTGAAAATGCAAGTGAAAAAGTATTTGTTTATTTAGATAAAATTTTGGAAGAGAAAAATGAATCTATAATGAAAGAAGCAGCAATTAAACTTTTTAATTAATGGAGAATCGAAATGAGTGATATAAAATATGAGATAGTTATTATTGATGATGAAATAGAGATTTTAAGATTGATTGATAAATTTTTATCAAAAACTGGAAAATTTAAAGTTACTACATATTCTAATCCTAAGTTAGGATTAGAGCATATACAAAACCATCATTGTGATATAGTTTTATTGGATATAATGATGCCTCAAATGGATGGGATTGAAACCTTAGAAAAAATCATGGAGATAAAACCTAAACAAAAAGTTTGTATGATGACTGCTTATTCAACTTTGGATAGAGTATTGAAATCACATAAAGAGGGTGCAACCTACTATATTATGAAGCCTTTTGATTCATTATCTGTATTACAAAACAAAATTGAAGAGATTTTAAAAAAATAGTTTATGGAAAAAAATAAAGTTTTAATTTTTAATTATTTAATATTGTTCTTTTTAGTTTTAACTTTGAGTTTATGGGTATTAAATCAATATAAAAAAAGTGAGATTGAGTTTTATTTAAAAAATGATTTAAATCTTATTGAAAAAACCTATTCAACATATATTTTAAGAAGTGAAAACTTCTCAGAGATTATTTTTTATAATCATATTTTAGAGAATAATAAAATTATTGCTACCTTAAAAGAGAATATATCAGATGAGAAAAAAGCAAAAAAGCTTTATTTAAATATTAAAGATAGTCTTAATAATTTTAAGAAATATGATTTAAAAGAGGTAAACATTTACCTGCCTTCTTTAAAGCCTTTATTAAAAAGTGAATATAAAGGTTATAAAAATAGTGAAAAAAATAAAAATGTGGGACTTATTAAAAAGAGTCTTGAAAGTTTAAAAACTGTTTCAACTTTTGAAATCTCATCCACTTCTGCATCTTATAAATATGTTAGACCACTTTTCGATAAGCAATTAAATCTTTTAGCAATAGTAGAAATAAGCACAAATATGCCAAAACTAAGTTTTTTAATAAGTAAAAATACTAATTTTGAAACATTTTTTATTTTTAAAAAGAATATTTTAAAGCAAAGGCTTGATAAAAAGTTCTTAAAAAATTTTAAAGATTGTATTTTGGATGATAATTATATGTATGAAGATTCTATATACAATAAATCTACATTGAAAGAGTTACCAAAAGAGAAAATTCAAATAATAAAAGAAAATATAAATAGAAATAAAAAGTTTGCTATTAATTATCAAGCTGAAAATATCTATTCTATGATTAGTTTTTTCCCACTTAAAAATAAAGTTTCCAATAAGAAAATAGGTTATATGGTTGCTTTAGGGGACAATGAAAACTATAGTTCGATTTTAAAAAAATATGATTTTTATTTTTTTATAATTATTTTTTTATCAATAATTTTTGTTGTGATGATATTTCTTATTCATTACTTTTATAGAAGATTTAAAATAGATAATTCAAAATTTAATAGTCTATATAAAAGTATTGATAAGTATGTGATTGTAGCTGAAACAGATACAAATGGTTTAGTAACTCATGTATCTGAATCTTTTTGTAAAATAAGTGGTTATAAAAAGGATGAGATTATAGGACGCCCTATAAGTATGTTACGAAATCCTGATATCTCTAAAAAATTTTTCAGTAATATGTGGAAGATAATTACAAAAGGTGATATTTGGGAAGGTGAAATAAAAAACATTGATAAAAATGGGAACTCCTATTGGGTTAGGGGAAATATTACACCTATTTTTAATGAAAATAAAAATATTATTGGATATAGATCAATTAGAGTTGATATCAGTGATGAGAAGCAGTTACAAAAAGTTAATGAACTTTTAAAAAGAGATTTATTTTTAAAATTAAATGAGATAAAAACTAGAGATAATTTAAAACTTGACGAATCAAAAATAAAACTAATGGGAAAATTATTAGATGCCTTTTCAAATGAATGGAAAAAACCAATATCAAATATCTCTTTAAATCTAATGGATATTGAGGATAAGTTAAAAAATAAAAATCTTATTAATGAAGAAGAGATAGAAGTATTTGCTAAAATAAATGATGAAGTAAACAGGCTATCAAGACAATTAAATGATTTTAAATCTTTATTTAGTAATGAAAATGCACATGATAGATACAATGTTTATGAGGTAATTAATAGTGTTGTTTCATCTTTATCAGATAGTAGTATAAAAATAGACATCTCTGGTAATAAAGATTTAGAAACCTATGGGGTTTCTTTTGATCTAAGAAAGGTTGTTTTTGCTTTGATAAATAATTCAATGGAACAATTTAAATTAAAAAATATAAATAATCCAGTAATCAATATCTATATTTCAAAAGTTGGAAATGATATTTTAATTAAGTGTCAAGATAATGCTTTGGGGATACCAGAAAAATTTATAAAAAAGATATTTGATTTAGATTTTAGTACAAAAGAAAATATTAGTAGAAATGGTATAACTTTGCATATGGCAAAACTTTTAATTAAAAAAAGTGATGGAGATATGTGGGTTGAAAATGAAGAAAATGGTTGTAGCTTTTATATAAAGTTAATTACAAAAGATAGAAGAAAGATTGATAGATTATGAAAACCACTTTTTCATTAAAACTATTTCTTGCTTTTTTAGTATTTGGGTTTATACTTTTTTTTAGCTCCTTTTATTTAAGTTATACAATATTTAATAAGATATTTAAAAAAGATAAAATTAATACTTATTTAGAATTAGTTGATAGACATGAAAATGAGTTACAAAAACTAATAAATCATCAAAAGTTTCTACTTAAACAAATACATGATACTGTTGAGTATAAAACTTTTGATAAACATAGTTTAGAAAAAAGTTTATCTACAATAATTTTAAGTGATGATTCTTTAATTGAATTATCAATTTTAAAAAATAATACTGGAAAAGAGTTAATAAACTTAAGTGAAGATAATCAAAAAATAGTTATCGAAAAAGATTATTTTGAAACACTTAGTAGTTTTGAAATATTTTCAGATATCTTAAAATTAAAAAATAATTCAATTTATAACTCTGCTATTAAACTTAATAAAAAAGATGCAGAGATTATAAGTCCTTTAGAGCCAATAATCTATTTTGCAATAAAAGATAATAAGTACACAATAATCTCTAAAGTTGATGTTAGTGAGTTTTTAGAGTCTTTAAGTTTTGTAAGTTATATAATTGATGAAGATAAAAATATAATTTATGATAAAAACAATATCTACTCTTGGTCAAGATATTTTTATAGTGATTTAGATTTAAAAAATGTAATAAAGGCTTATGGAGATTATCTTCTAAATAGTAATTCTTCAATTTCAAGTAATTATTATTATTTTAAAAAAATAAAAGTAAATGGCAAAATATATCTAAATATTATTTTGAATAATAGTGATATATCCTTTAAAGAGTTTCTTGATAAGTATGAGTCTTCAATTTATGCAGTTATGTATATGAGTTTTATTGTTGCTTTATTATTAGCTTTAGTATTTACCTCTCCTTTATCAAATATAAATAAAAAATTAATAAGTGAAAAAAATTTATTAAACGATTCTATGGAAAAAAACAAACTTATATTGAGTGATGCTTTAGAATTAATAAATCAATATGTTATGTATATAAAAGTAGATCCTAGTTGGAATATAGTAGATATTAGTTCATACTTTTGTAAGGTATCTGGATATCAAAAAGAGGAGTTAATAGGACACCCTTATAAAAAGTTATTAGATCAAAAAAGTTATGAAGAGTTTGATGAAGTGGTTGAATACTTAAAAGATAAAAATATTTGGTCTGGGGAATTATTAAGTGTAAAAAAACTTGGTTTAGAGTATTGGGTTTCTTCTCAAATTGAAACAAATTATAATCAGAATAAAGAGATAATCTCATATACAGAGATTAGAACTAATATTGATGATAAAAAGAGAATTGAAAAATTATACAATGATTTAAACTATCAAATAGAGCAGTTGAATGTGATTTTTCAAAATGCAAATAGTGGTATTGCTTTGATTAATATAGATGGGAAATTTAAGAAGTTTAATAGTGCATTTTTTAATATTTTTCAATATAGTGAGGATGAACTATTTGAAGAGAATTTTTTTGAATTAGCAGATGATACAAGTAAAAATTTACTTTTAGATATTTCAAATGAGTTAAAAGAGATTGATTCTATTTCAAATGTTGAATTGGTATTTTTAACAAAAAACAATGAAGAGATATATTTAGATGTATCTTTAAGAATATTGCCAGATAAAAAGAATATTGTGCTTGTTATTAATTCATTAGAAGATAAAAGAAAACTTCAAGAGTTAAATCAAACCTTGGAGCAAAGAGTGAGTGATGAGGTTCAAAAAAATATTGAAAAAGATAGACTACATCAAGATCAACAAATAAAAAATGCAAAACTTACTTCTATTGGTACTTTAGCTGCTGGAATTACCCATGAAATAAATACCCCTTTAACATATCTAAAAGGTAATTTTGAAATGTTGCAAATGGATATTGAGGATTTGCCCCATACAAAAATAAAAGAGGATATGGAAGAAGGCTGTAGTAAAATAGAAGAGGCTATAAATAGAATAGCAGTTATTGTTGAGTCTATGAGAGAGATGTCACAAAGCTCTTCAGTGGCTAAAGAAAAATCAAATATCTATGCAACTTTAATCACCTCTTTAACTATGGCATATAATGTTTCAAAACAAATCTCAAAAATATATTTAAATAATGAAATTTTCTCAATAACAAACATAAATAAAACAAAGTTTGAATTTTATTCAGATATTCAAAAACAAAGAATAGAACAAGTTTGGATTATTATAATAAACAATGCATTAGATGCTTTAAAAAATATAGAAGATTATGAAAAAAGAGAATTAAATATTTTAGTATATGAGCAAGAGGATGAAGTTATTGTAAAATTTACTGATAATGCAGGTGGAATAAAAGATGAAATTATTGATAAAATTTTTGATCCTTTTATAAGTACAAAACAACATAGTGGTATGGGAGTTGGTCTAAATATTGCAAAGAAAATTATTGATGAACAAGATGGTGAAATTGTTGCATACAATAAAGATAGTGGAGCAGTATTTGAAGTAAGATTAAAAAGATCTGTTTAAAATATAGTTTATAAAAAATATAGGAAAAGTTTTGAGAATTGCATTTATTGGTGATATAGTAGGACGACCTGGTCGTAAGATTATAAAAGAGAATTTAAAAAAAATTAAAAATGAGTTTAATATAGATTTTGTTATTGCAAATGGTGAAAATGCAAGTCATGGTTTTGGTTTAACTGTGAAAAATTGTAAAGAACTTTTAAACTCTGGTATTGATGTCATAACAGGTGGAAATCACTCTTTTGATAAAAAAAATGAGATGTTTGTTTTATTAGAAAGTGAAAATGTTTTAAGACCTGATAATTATCCCCTAGGGATTCCAGGAGATGGTTTTAAAATTTTCGAATTAGGTGAAGAAAAAATTGCAATAATAAATCTTATGGGACAGTTTGCTATGCCTACAGTTGAAAATCCTTTCAATTGGGCAATAAAATTAGTAAATAAACTTGAAGAAGAGAATATTAAAAATATTTTTATAGATTTCCATGCAGAAGCTACAAGTGAAAAAAGAGTTATTTTTATGATGTTAAAAGGTAAGGTAAGTGGTATTTGTGGAACACATACCCATGTGGGGACAGATGACTTACAAGTTGTGGATGGTACTGCTTATTTAACTGATATTGGACTTACTGGATGTAGAGACAATGTAATAGGTATGAATGATAATGTTCCAATTGCAAAGGCAACAACTGGCTTAGGTGGTCATTTTGATGTACCTAATAGTTGTAAATCTATATTTCAACTTATGGTTATGGATATAGTAGAGGGTAAAACAGTAGAGTGCTTTAAATTAAAAAAGTATTGCAATAAAGAAGAGTTAATAAAAACAGAGGCTATATTTGATTAAAAAGATTCAAATCTGTGATAGTTATGATTTATTAAAATATTTAAAGAATTTAAATCTTCTTGAAGGAGCTTCAAAATATTGGTGGCCTGCAGATAATGATTTTGAAGTTTTAATTGGAGCAATTTTAACCCAAAATACAAAATGGACAAATGTAGAAAAATCTTTAGAAAATTTAAAAAAATCAAATCTTCTTGATATAGAAAAATTATCAAATATTCAAATAGATATTTTTATAGAAGCTATCACCCCAAGTGGTTTTAAAAATCAAAAAGCTAATAGAATCAAACAGCTATGTAAAAATATTTTACAAGAGTTTAATGATTTTGAAAACTTCAAAGAAAATGTAAGCAAAGAGTGGCTTTTAGAACAAAAAGGCATTGGGGATGAAACAGCAGATGCAATTATGTGTTATGCTTGTCACAAAGAGTTTATGGTTGTGGATAAATATACAGCAAAACTATTAAAACATTTTTCCTATGAGTTTAAAAATTATAGAGATTTGCAATCTTGGTGTGAATATGGAATTAATAAAAATTACGATAAAATTGTCAAACTTTATGGATTTGAAATTCCACTAAATATGCTCTATTGTAGGTTTCATGGTAAAATTGTACAATTTATGAAGAGTCATAAGCTTTAGTTTAACAAAGGTTAACAATGATTATTATTCCGCAAACAAAAGGTGGTGTCGGTAAATCTACTGTGGCAATGCAGGTAATTGCACCATATTTGTATAAGAAACATGGTAAAAAAGTAACATATATCGAAATCGATGATGAAAATAATGATAGCAGATCTTTTACAAGAACTCAAATAGTTGATAAAAGGATGCTTGGAACAAATAAATTAACAGAATTAGATGAATTGATTTTGATGGATGATAAGCATGAGATTATTGTAGATGTTGGGGGAAATAAAACTTCTACCTTAGTTCTTGAAGAGATTAAAAAGGTTGGTTCTTTTGGAAATATCAAGTGGATTATCCCTTTAGGTGATGGTGAGCTTGATGGTAAAAATGCAATCGCAACAATGAAAAAAATTAAAAAAATTGAAGAGAATCCAGAAGATAATGTTTTATTTGCATTAAATAGAGCAATCTCAATGGACCAAGAATATATAGAGGAACAATTTATTAACTTTTTTGGACATAAGTATTTAGATAGTAATTCTGTTATTTGTGATTTTGTAAAAAATCCAAAATATTTCCCTGTAAAAAATGACAAGGTTATTACTATGAGTAGATATCTTGGAAGTACAGTTTGGGAAATGGCATATAATAACACAGATTTTGCTGCTAAAGCTATGAAAGCAAAAGAGTTAGGTGATATAGAGAGTGCAAGAAAGTTTTTATTTTTTAGAAGAATCCAAACAGAAGCTAAAGATTATGTTTTGGGAACTTTAAATAAAATTTTTTATGATCTAGATAAATGGCTAGAGATTAAGAAGTAAGTGTATAAAGATGAGTGATATGACTTTTAAGCAAGCAAAAGAGATTGTTGAGAGAATGGAGTTAGCAGAGCTTAGTTTAAGAAACTCTTTTGATAATATTGACTTTGCAAGAAGGTCTTTAGATGATTCGATAATTGAACAAAAAAAAGTATTAAATGAGATTCCTCAAAAAGATAAAAAAATATCATATCTATTTTTAATAATTATGTTAAATGTAGGTTTTATTATTGGTCTTTTAGTTGGAAAATATCTAGTATAAAATTAGGAAAATTAATATATGAGTAAACAAGAAAAAATTGTATCAATGTTTAATGAAATAGCAGGTACTTATGATATAGCAAATAGAGTTTTAAGTATGGGAATTGATAAGTCTTGGAGAAATAAAGCGTGTAATAAAACCTTTAGCTTTTATGGAAAAGATAAAATCCAAAGGGTTGTAGATGTTGCTTGTGGAACAGGTGATATGATTGAGTTTTGGAAGAAAACAGCTCAATTAAATGGTGTTTGCTTAGAGAATGTAATCGGGGTAGATCCAAGTGTTGGTATGATGGATGTGGCTAAGAAAAAACTTCCAGATGTAGAGTTTATAGAAGCAGGAGCTGCTCAAATGCCTTTAGAAAATGATAGTGCTGATATTATCTCAATCTCATATGGTATTAGAAATGTTGTACAAAGACAAGAGGCTTTTGATGAGTTTGCAAGAGTTCTAAAAAAAGATGGTCTGGTAGTTATTTCAGAGTTTACAAAAAACGAAAAGACTTCACCTATAGATTATCTTACAGATTTTTATATGAATAAGATTTTACCAACACTAGGGGGACTTATTTCTAAAAATAAAGAGGCATATACTTATTTGCCTAACTCTATTGATGAGTTTTTAACTACAGACAATCTATGTAAAGAGTTAAAACAAGCAGGTTTAGAGCCTATTTATACGAAAGCTTTTTCTATGAAGATTTCAACTTTGATTATTGCAAGAAAAATTTAATTTTTGCGATAATAAAGGAAAATTTTGAACTCTCCTATTACTGTATCTTCTTTAAATACACAAATTAAATCGATTTTAGAAACAACCTTTGTTAGTGTTTATGTACAAGGTGAGATTTCAAATTTAACTTATCATAACTCAGGACATATCTATTTTTCAGTAAAAGATGAATCCTCAACAATCTCATGTGTTATGTTTAAAGGAAATGCAAGATTTTTGAAATTTCAACTTGAATTAGGGCAAAAAGTTGTTATAAGTGGAAGTATTACAGTTTATACTCCCCGAGGTAATTATCAACTAATGTGTACAAAAATTGAACCTTTAGGACAAGGTTCTTTAGCCCTTGCTTATGAACAATTGAAAAAAAAGTTACAAGAAAAAGGTTATTTTGATTCAAGTATTAAAAAACAGCTTCCAAAGTATCCTAAAAAAATAGCTTTAGTAAGCTCTGCAACAGGTGCAGCAATTGAAGATATGAAAAAAGTTGCACATCATAGATGGCCCTTAGTTGAACTTATTTTAATTCCAACTTTAGTACAAGGGGAAGATGCAAAATTTAGTATAGTAAATTCAATAAAATTTGCTGATAAATTAGATGTTGATATTATAGTTGTTGGAAGAGGTGGGGGAAGTGTTGAAGATTTATGGGCTTTTAATGAAGAGATTGTAGCAAGTGCAATTTATGAAGCAAAAAAACCAATAATCTCAGCAGTTGGACATGAAGTTGATTTTTTGATTTCAGATTTTGTAGCTGATGTTAGAGCTGCAACCCCTTCAAATGCAATGGAGATAGCATTACCCGATATCAATGAACATAGAATCTACTTGGATAATCTTCAAATTGATTTGCAAAATAGAGTAAAAAATATCCTACGACATAAAGAGATTGAGTTAAATAATATTCTTAAACACTTTGAACAAAACTCTTTAGAGGCAAAATTCAGATTTATAAATGAACAAATATCTATACTAAAATCTAATTATAAAAACTATTTATCACAAATTTTTAATACAAAACAAGATAGATTAAGCTCACTAAAAGAGTCATACTCAAATAACCATCCAAATAAAAAGAGTTTAAAAGGTTATGTACAAATCTCACAGAATAATAAAATAATTGAATTAGATGAGGTGAAAGTTGATGATACAATCACACTGCAAACACCCAAAACTATAGTATACAGTACCGTTAAAAGTGTAGAAAAACAATATTAATTTAAGCTTAGTAAAGATAAAATATAAAAGTTTTAATGGCTATAAAGAATGATAATAGAATAAATAATTATTGTCATGTATATTTGATTTTATTAGATAGATAAAATTAAAACTTTGTGTCAATAGAATTAAAGATGAAGGGAAGCTAATGGAAACTAAAAATATAAATAGTCATCATGATGATGAAGTAATTGATTATGCTAATACTAGTGAGTTTATGACCTTTGAGTTAGGAAAAATGAAGTATGCTATTGAGTTACCTAAAATTAGAGAGATATTAACTTATCCAGATAATATTACTACCTTACCTAATACTACTCAATGGGTAAAAGGTTTAATAAATTTAAGAGGTGAAGTTGTTCCTATCTTGGATATTAGAATTAAATTTAAAACCGGAGCTCCTGTTTACGATGAAAATACAGCAGTAATTGCAGTTATAACAAAAGATAAAAGAATGGTTGGTATTATTGTTGATAAAGTTGATGATGTACAAAGATTAGATACTTCAACCCTTGCTCCTGTTTCTGATATGGGGTCGGCAATACCATCAAAATATTTAAAAGGTTTTGTAAGATTAAATAATAACCAAATGCTTGTTATTATGGATATAGAATCGGTAGTTCATAAAGACGAGTTGAAAGATTAGGACCTAATGCAAGAAAAAATTGATAAACTTAGAAAATTAAAACTGCTTTTTGTAGAGGATGAAGAGGATTTAATAGAGATTATTACTGATACTTTGACAAAACTACAAGCAGATTTTTTAACAGCAACAAATGGAGAAGAGGCATTAACTCTTATGGAAAACAATGATGATATTTCAGTTGTTGTTACTGATATCAATATGCCAGTTATGAATGGTTTAGATATGATAAAAAAGATGAATGAAAAAGATATCAATATTCCTGTTATTATAATGTCTGCTCATACAGAAACAGATTATATAAATAAAGCAAAAGATTTAGGAGTTGATAATTATCTTTTAAAACCATTTGATTTTTTAAAGTTTATAGATTTGATTACCCAAATGGAAGTTTAGTCAATAATGGCAAGTATTGATAGGGAACTTTTAAAAAGATTAAGAATATTATATGTAGAAGATGATGAAAATATTAAAAATGAGTTGTCATCACTTTTTTCAAACTTCTTTAAAACTGTATATACTGCAAGTAATGGCTTAGAGGGATTAGAGCTATATAAAGAGAAAAAAGATAGAATAGATGTAATCATTGCTGATATAAATATGCCTAAACTCTCAGGTATAGAGATGATTTCCCAAATTAGAAAATCCAATAAAGATATTCCTGTTATATTTGCTACAGCTTACTCAGATAGTAAATTGCTTGTAGAAGCCATAAAATTGAAGGTTTCTGAGTATATTATAAAACCCATTGATATAAAAAAACTTATGACAATTTTAGCTGAGATAGCTTTAAGAGATTATAATAAGTTTATGCTTGAACAACAAAACAAAGAGTTAGAAAAGTATAAAGATATTATTTATAATAATAATATAGTTATAAAAATAGATAAGAATATGAATATAACTTATACAAATGATCTTTTTTGTGAAATTACAGGTTTTGATAAAGATGAATTAATAGGTAAAGAGTTAAATAGTTTAAAACATCCCGATTTAGATAAAAAGATATATGAAAAGATTTATGATTCAATATCAAAGAATAATTTTTTCAATGATAGAATCAAAAATATAACAAAAGATGGTGGGTATTATATTTCAGATACTACAGTTATCTCTACTTTAGATGATAATGGGCAGATAACTGGGGCTTTGATGATACAAAAAGATGAGACTAAAGAGGTTGTAAAAAGAAGAGAAGTTCAAACCTCACTTATAAAAGATAAGGGTGAAATCTTTATTAAAAGTAAAGCAAATGTAGCTGAACAACAACAAACAATAAATCGTTTAAAAGATGATATAGAAATACTTAAAAATGAAGTTCAAAAAGCAAAAGCAGATAAAGATAGATATATTTATACAGCAGAAAAATTTACTGTAGAAAATAAAAGATTAAAGATGCAGCTAAAAAAATATATCAAAGATTCTGAATATGTAGATGATAAAAGAACTCATACAATGAGACTTACAAAAGAGAATTCAGATTTAAAAATTGAGATAAAACAGCTAAACACAAAACTTAATAATTTAATAGATGAGCATGAAAAAGAGTGTAAACAAATAAAAGTAAATTATGAAGTAAAAATTGATGATTTAGAAGAAGAGTTAAATGGTTTAAAAACAAAATTTGATAGCATAGAAAATGCAGAAGCAATATCACAAAAATTAGCATACTGGAAAGAAAAAGCTAAATCAGAAGCAAAAAAATTAGAGAAAATGGAAAAAGAGATTATAAACCATGGTGATAAAACTATTATGACTAAACTCTTTGGTAATAGATAAAATCCAAAAAATTATTAATAAAAAGATACTTATAAAATAATTTAATTTAAATACTTAAAACTGTCCTACAAAACCCCTTTATAACCTTTTATATTGTATATATTTTAATCATATAATCATAAAAATAAACAAAAAAATTAATTATAATTGTAAAAAAGAATACAATTATAAAGGTTTATTATGACAAAAAATATGAGTAATCATAGCAAAATGCAATCAATATCATATATGAATAAGTTTATAAAACATATGGAATTAGTTCAAGAGTACAAACAAGAACTTTTATCACTTTCAAAAAGTTGGGATAACTTAGCTTTACTTAGTCATTTTGGAAATAGTAATACAAATATAAATGATACGAAAAATAGTTTTACAGATTTAACCCATTCATTATTAGAACATTTAAGTTATGAAACTTTAGAAAAAACAGTTAGAGAAATGAAGTTTAAAGCACAAATCTCTATTGATATTTTAATTCGAAATCTATTTGAAAGAACAGCAGATATAGGTTTTTTATCAACAGACAAAGATATTATCGATTTTATAATTAAAAGTAAAAATTTAGATAATGAAAGTCTTAATATCGAAGCAAAAAAAAAAAAAAAGATTTAAAGAGTATATTCAAAAATATAGTGTTTATTATGACATAGTTTTATTTGATACAGAAGGTAATGTATTAGTTAAATTAGATGAAAGAACTACAGAAATAAAAAAATCAGAAGATGAAATAATTTCAAGGGTATTAGTTGGTAATGAAGAGTATGTAGAGACTTTTAAATATCATGATTTTTTACCACACAAAAAAAGAAGTTTAGTTTATAGTTCAGTTATAAAAGATGGAAATGGCAAAGATGCTAAAAACATTGGTGTTTTATCTTTATGTTTTAGATTTCAAGATGAGATGACAAGTATTTTTGATAACCTAAAGAGTGAAAAAAATAAAGAGTGTCTAATGGTTTTAGATAGTGATGGAGTTGTTATTGCGAGTAGTGATAAATATCATATCTCATTGGGAACAAAATTTAATCACATATTGGATGATAAATTTAAGTTAATCTCCCATGGAGGAAGGGATTATCTAGCTAAATCTTGTGCAACGAATGGATATCAAGGTTATTTTGGGCAAGAGTGGTATGGACATATTATGGTTGCAGTTGATTATGCTTTTTTAGAAGATGAAAATAGTATAGAAATAGACCAAGATATATTATTGGCAATTTTACAAGAAGGGAAGGGGTTTAGTGAGGAGCTAAAGAAAATACCTTTAAAAGCAAATTCAATTCAATCAAACTTAAATAGATTAGTTTGGAATGGAAATATAAATAAAGCAAAAGATGATAGACGAGAAAATATGAGAGGATTCTCAAGAGCATTATTAAATGAGATAAGTTCAACGGGGGAAGAAACAAAAAAAATATTTGATCATTCAATAGCAAATCTTACAAAAACAATGGTACTAAATAATAGTTCTTATATTGCATCTCTAATGGTCGATATTATGGATAGAAATCTTTATGAAAGGGCAAATGATTGTAGATGGTGGGCATTAACAGAAGAGTTTAAAAAAGTATTATCTATAGATAATATAGATAAAAAAGAATCAAAAAAATTAGAAAATATCTTAAAATATATCAACTCTTTATATACCGTATATACAAATCTATTTATTTATGATAAAAATGGCATTATAATTGCTGTTTCAAATGCCAATGAAAAATATTTACTTGGAAAACAATTAAGTTTAGATCTTGTAACAAAAACAAAAGAGCTTAAAAGTACAAATAGTTATTTTGTATCAAAATTTGAGAAAACAGAATTTTATAATAAAGATTATACTTATATATATTATTCAGCTATAAAACAAAATACTGACTTTTTAGGTGGAATTGGTGTTGTATTTGATTCAAAACCAGAGTTTAAAGCAATGCTCGAGGAATCAATTCCAAACTATAATAAGAAAAAAAATAAAGAGGTTTTTGGTGTTTACACAAACAAAGATAAAAAAATAATCTCATCAACAAATCCAGAATTGAATATAGGGGATAAACTTGATTTAGATGATAAGTTTTTCAATTTAATAAATGGTGAAAGTTACAGCGAAATTGTTATTTATAACAATAATTACTACGCCTTAGGTGTAAAGTGTTCTCAAGGTTATAGGGAATATAAAACAGTAGATAAGTATAGCAATGATATCTATGCAATATTTTTCTCATACATTAGTTCTGCAAATTTAAAAATAAATAAAAATAAAAAACTTTTTAGTGAAACTCAAATTGGTTTGATTGATAATCCAGCTGAGATTGCTTCATTTTACATTGGAGGGAAATGCTTAGGTGTAGATGTAAATGATGTTTATGAAACTGTTAGCATAAAAAAAATAGATTTATCACCAACATTAAATAAGGAACATCACTTTAAGGGAACAGTTATTTATAACAATAAAGCAGTTGCTGTAATTGATATAAAAAAATATATTGATGAAAAAAATACAGAGGATTATAAAGAGATTGTAATCGTTAAAAACTATGATAAACAGAGTGAAAATTATATAGGAATTTTAGTGAATTCTTTAGGAGATATTCCAGAGATTTCAAAAAGTAGAATAAAAAAACTAGATAAACATTTGCTTGGTAAATATACACTTATTAATAGTATAGTTACCCCTTTAGAAAATTCAAAAAATGATAAACTTATATCTATTTTGGATATTAGTAAATTAAAAGAGAATTTAGTGGAAGACTAAAAAAAGTAGTCTTTTAAAGACTACTTTATAGTTATAGAGATGATTTTTTGATCAGTTAAAGGTTTATTCCCTCTATATTGACCAGTTGTTGGTACATTTTCTAAAGCTTTCAAAGTTTCGTAACCTTTAGTAACATATCCAAAAATTGTATGTCTACCATTTAGCCAATAAGCTGGAACTGTTGTTATGAAAAATTGGCTTCCATTTGTATTTGGTCCTGCATTTGCCATTGCTAAAATACCAGCTTTATCAAAAACTGCATTTGAAGCAAATTCATCTTTAAAAGGTTTTCCCCAAATCGACTCTCCACCTCTACCAGTCCCCGTTGGATCACCACCTTGTATCATAAAATTTTTTATAATTCTATGAAAAATAAGTCCATTATAATAACCGTTTTTTGAGTGAGTTATAAAGTTTTCAACTGCCTTTGGTGCAATATCAGGTCTTAACTCAATCTCTATATCCCCTTTTGATGTTTTAAGTACAGCAATTGGGTTTGCTGCTTCTAAAAGTAACACTAGTGAAAATAAAAAAAATATGATTTTTTTCATCATAAGCCCTTAATTATGGAATAAAAATTGCAAAAGTATATAACTTAAGGTTTTAAAAACTTATTAAAAATCAATTTTTATGAGAGTTTAAAAAATCTTTGTTAAAATTCAGACAAAAAATATCTTAAATAAAAAGGACCATAATAATGGAAATGCCAGCAATTCCACAACCTACATTTTATATCTTCAAATGTGAGCAAAGTTCACCTCCAGGGATGCCAAAACCTTCATGTGTAACAGAACAAAGTAGAGATTTATTTAATCATTTAGCACAATCAATGATGCAAAAAGGTTTAATGGGACCTGTTCAAGCAATTAGAACATCATGTCTTGGAAGATGTCAAATGGGACCAGTTATGTTAATAGAACCAGGTCATCATATGTACTGTCAATTGTCTAAGGAAAAAATAGATAAAATTGTGGAAGAACACATAATAGGTGGAAATCCAGTTGAAGAGTATTTAATACCAGAGCAATTTTGGGGAGAACCTATAAATTTAGCAAAATAGAGGAATTAATATATGACATTTGATATGCTGTATAGTAAGATTCATAGAGCAACTGTTACAGATGCTAATCTTAATTATGTTGGATCGATAACTATAGATGAAGAGTTAATGACTGCTGCAAAATTAAGGGTTGGACAAAAAGTTGAAATTGTAAATGTTAACAATGGTGAAAGATTTGCTACTTATGTAATAAAAGGTAGAGCAGGAAGTAAAGATATGTGCTTAAATGGAGCTGCAGCAAGAAAAGTTGAAATAGGTGATAAAATTATAGTTATAGCCTATGCTTCATATACTGAATCAGAACTAGATGTTTATAAACCAACAGTTGTTATTGTTAATGATAAAAACAATATTGAAACAATTACTAATGAACTTGTGGGAAGTGATCATGTTTGAGGGAATTGATTTAAGTAAGATCAACCTAAATGAGATTATGGGACAAGTACAAGAGATGGCAGATAAAGCCAAAGAAGAAAACTCTAGTAAAGTTTTTACATCAAAAGCTGGTGGAGGAATGGTAGAATTATCTATTAATGGAAATTCGGAAGTTGTAGATTTACAAATAGATGATTCTTTACTTGAAGATAAAGATTCTTTACAAATTCTTTTAATATCAGCTATGAATGATGTAATTAAACAAGCAGATGAAAATAAAAAAATGATGGCAATGAATATGATGGGTGGATTTGGACAAAATACTCAATCATGAAAAAATTGTTAACTTTATTTGAAAATTATCTATTAAATAATTTACCACAATCAAAAACATTCCATCCATATTTCCAAGAGGCTTTAGGCGAAATGCTTAAAGCTGGTGGTAAAAGATTTAGACCTATGCTTTTATTAAATGTGGTAAAGTCAAATAAACCACTTTTAGTAGAAAACTCTTTACCTGTAGCCTTAGGTTTGGAGATGTTACACACATACTCTTTAATCCATGATGATTTGCCCTCAATGGATAATGCAGACTTAAGAAGAGGATTTGAAACACTACACAAAAAATATGATGAAGTAACTGCTATACTTGTTGGCGATGCCTTAAATACCGAAGCTTTTAATCAAATAGCAAATGCACCTTTACACAATGATATAAAAGTAGATCTAATAAAAACTTTAGCATCAAATGGTGGAATAGATGGAATGATAATTGGTCAAGCCATTGATTGTTTTTTTGAGAATCAAAAACTTGAGTTAAGTCAGTTAGAGTTTTTACATATCCATAAAACAGCAAAACTAATAGCAGCAAGTTTAAAAATGGGTGCAATTATCAGTGAATATGATTTAGATATTCAAAATATTCTTTTTGATTTTGGTATAGATATTGGCTTACTTTTTCAAATTCAAGATGATATTATAGATGAAACCTGTAGTGAAGAACAAGCTGGTAAAACTACGCAAAATGATCAATCAAAAAACTCTTTTGTAAACCTTTTAGGTTTAGAACAAACCATTGAATCTGCTGACAAATTAGCTTTAAAGTGTGAAACTACCTTAAATCAATTAGATGAAAAGCTTAATCAATCTCTTAAACAATTGCTGTTAAAGTACATCTATAGACATCAAAATTTATAACTTTAGTCAAAACTACTCATAGTTTATCTAAAACACTTGACAAAAATCAAAAAATTTAATAAAATTTGGCACTCAAAAAAATAGAGTGCTAAATTAATTATTAAAAAAAATTTTATAGGAGAATACAATGAATTTTAAACCATTAGGAAAAAGGGTTCTAGTTGAAAGAACAGAAGTGGAAGAAAAAACGGCAAGTGGAATCATACTTGTTGATTCTGCAAAAGAGAAACCAAATACTGCAGTTGTAAAAGCAGTTGGTTCAGAAGTGACAGAACTTAAAGAGGGTGATACTGTTGTATTTGAACAATATAGAGGTACAGAGTTCACTTTAAATGGTGAAGATTATTTAGTATTAGATATTGAAAATATTATAGGAGTTATGTAAGATGGCAAAAGAAGTACAATTTAGTGATAATGCAAGAAATCAATTATTTGCAGGGGTAGAAAAGTTAGCAGATGCTGTTAAAGTTACAATGGGACCTAGAGGAAGAAACGTACTTTTACAAAAATCTTTTGGTGCACCAGCAATCACAAAAGATGGTGTTTCAGTTGCAAGAGAGATTGAATTAGCTGATACTATTGAAAATATGGGAGCTCAACTTGTAAAAGAGGTTGCTTCAAAAACTGCTGATGAAGCGGGTGATGGTACTACAACAGCTACAGTTTTAGCTTACTCAATCTTTAAAGAGGGTCTTAGAAATGTAACAGCTGGTGCAAATCCAATTACACTTAAAAGAGGTATGGATAAAGCTTGTGAATCTATTTTAGTTGAACTTAAAAACTCTTCAAGAGTTGTTGCTAATAAAACTGAGATTGAACAAGTTGCAACTATAT
The DNA here is from genome assembly GCA_048571215.1 of Halarcobacter azotofixans (SeqCode). Classification (GTDB taxonomy): domain Bacteria; phylum Campylobacterota; class Campylobacteria; order Campylobacterales; family Arcobacteraceae; genus Halarcobacter; species Halarcobacter azotofixans. The sequence goes on along the minus strand of CP182352.1, from coordinate 2,455,619 downwards.
CTGCTAATTCAGATAAAGCTATTGGTTCTATGATTGCAGAAGCTATGGAAAAAGTTGGAAAAGATGGTGTTATTACTGTTGAAGAAGCTAAAGGTATCTCTGATGAGTTAGAAGTTGTTGAGGGGATGCAATTTGATAGAGGATATTTATCTCCATACTTTGTAACAAACACTGAAAAAATGGTTGCAGAATTAGAAAACCCATTTATTTTATTATGTGATAAAAAAATCTCTAACTTAAAAGAGATGTTACCAATCTTAGAATCAGTTAATCAATCTGGAAGACCTTTATTAATAATTGCAGAAGATGTTGATGGGGAAGCACTAGCAACATTAGTTGTAAATAGATTAAGAGGTTCATTAAATATTGCTGCTGTTAAAGCACCAGGATTTGGTGATAGAAGAAAAGCTATGTTACAAGATATTGCAGTACTTACAAATGGTACAGTAATCTCTGAAGAGATGGGTATGAAACTAGAAACTGCTGAATTCTCTTGTTTAGGAACTGCTGCTAGAGTTGTTATAGATAAAGATAATACAACTATAGTTGATGGAACTGGAACAGCTGAAGATGTAAAAGGTAGAGTAAATCAAATTAGATCTGAAATTGAAAATACAACTTCTGATTATGATAGAGAAAAACTTCAAGAAAGACTTGCAAAACTAAGTGGTGGAGTTGCTGTTATTAAAGTTGGTGCTGCAACAGAAACTGAAATGAAAGAGAAAAAAGATAGAGTTGATGATGCCTTATCTGCAACAAGAGCTGCTGTTGAAGAGGGAATTGTTATTGGTGGTGGAGCTGCTTTAATTAGAGCTGCTTCAAAAGTAAAATTAGAGTTAGATGGTGATGAACAAATCGGTGCAGATATTGTACTAAGAGCTATTAAAGCACCATTAAAACAAATTGCACTAAATGCTGGTTTTGATGCTGGTGTTGTTGCAAATGAAGTTGAAAAAGCTGATAATGATACTTATGGATTCAATGCTGCAACTGGACAATATGTAGATATGTTTGAAGCTGGAATTGTAGATCCAGCAAAAGTTGAAAGAGTAGCAATGCAAAATGCAGTATCAGTTGCCTCACTTCTTTTAACAACAGAAGCTACAGTTACAGATATCAAAGAAGATAAACCTACACCTGCTATGCCAGATATGGGTGGAATGGGCGGAATGCCAGGTATGATGTAAGAAACCGTTAAAAAAAGGTGAACTGCTTCACGTTTTTAGGTTTCGCAGACTAAGGTGATGTGCGATAGCACCACCGTGTCCGTGAGAATACCGTTAAAAAAAGGTGAACTGCTTCACGTTTTTAGGTTTCGCAGACTAAGGTGATGTGCGATAGCACCACCGTGTCCGTGAGAATATCGTAAAAAAAGGGTGAACTTCTTCACTCTTTTTTTCCTTTATATATTCAAAATTTTTATTCTCAAATTTAATCGCTTACATATAAAAATATAAACCAATATAAATAAGTAAATCTAATAATAGTTTAGACAAAATATAGATCATATAAATTTAAAATTTCTATTTCATAAAATATTAAATACCATAAAATAGTGATTATGCTTTTATCATTAAGAATATATAAAATTAAAAAACTATTAATCTTAATTAAAATTTAAAAAAGGTATAATCTTTTTCCATCAAAAAAGGTTATATTGTGAGATTACAAAATATTAAATTTATTTATATAAAAAATATCATATTATTTTTAATATTTGGTCTAATTATTGCTACAGGAACAAGTTATATTCAATACAATATAAAATATGAGGAGATACAAAAAAAACTTGATAATGATTCTTTAGTAGTTTCTTCTGATATCAAAATGCAAATACAAGACTATGTAAGTAAAGTTGAACTTTGCATAGACTCTCTTGAAACAAATAGACTTTTTACTAATTATTTAATAGTTAATAATAAAGATAAAAAAGAGATAGTTGACAGTTTATTTATAAATAGTATGGAAAATAATAAAAACTTTTTTCAACTAAGATTTATAGATAAAAATGGACTTGAAAAAATAAGAATAGATAAAGATAAAAATAGTAATGCTGTATTTATAGTCCCTAATGATAAACTACAAGATAAATCAGACAGGTATTATTTTAAAGATACTATTGAAGAAAAAGAAAACAAATTTTGGTATTCAAATATAGATTTAAATATTGAGCATGGAAAATTAGAACAACCTTTAAGACCCACATTTAGAGTTTCTAAAAAAGTGTTTTACAAGGGGAAACTTTATGGAATATTAGTTGTTAATATAGAGATGAAACCTTTGTTTGAAAAGCTTAGAGTTAATAATCAATTTGATATGTATATAATAGATAAGGATGGTTATTATATTGTAAATCCAGATAGAAAAAAAGATTTTTCTAGATATTTAAATAAAGCATATACTATAAATTCAGACTTTCCTAAATTTGATAAAAATATATCAAATACTCTTAATGGATTTATATTCCCATTAGATAAATATATTAATAATGGTGAAAATCTAAAACTTATTTTAAAAGTTAAAGCTGATTATCTAAATAATATAAAAAACAACAACTTAAGTTTAGCATACACAATAGGCTTATTAACACTTTTAATCTCAATTCCTATAGGTTTAATTATATCAATACCCACTTCAAAACTTCATATGGAATTTACTAAGGTATATAAAGAGAATCAAAAACATGTGGATATTATTGATAAATATGTAATTACAATGACTGTAGATTTAAACAAAAAAATCACAGGTGTTAGTAGTGCTTTATGTAATATAAGTGGTTATTCAAAAGATGAGTTATTAGGTGAAAACCCATCAATTTTAAAAAGTGGAAATTTAGATACAAAAGTTTATAAATCTTTATGGGAAAAAATTTCAAATGGAAAGGTTTGGGTAGGGGAGTTAGAAAACAAAACAAAAAGTGGCATGCTTTATTGGTTAAAAACTACAATACTACCAAGTTTTGACGATAATAAAATCGATAGTTATATCTCAATAGGTGAAAATATAAATGATAAAAAAATTATTGAGAAAATTTCACAAATGGATAAATTAACTCAAGTTTATAATAGAATCAAAATAGATAAAAGTTTAGATGAGGAGATGAAGAGATTTAAAAGGAATAAATTTATATTTTCTATTTTACTTATCGATGTAGACCATTTTAAATTGGTAAATGACACATATGGACATCAAGTAGGTGATAAGGTGTTAATTGAAGTATCAAATATATTAAAAAAGAGTTGTAGAAATATTGATATAGTTGGAAGGTGGGGTGGTGAAGAGTTTTTAATAATATGCCAAAATACACACATTGAGGGTGCGATGCAATTAGCTCAAAAAATAAAAGACAAGATAGAAAATTTTGAATTTGATACAATTAAACATCTAACAGTAAGCATAGGTTTATCTCAAGTAAATGAAACAGATAGTATTGAAACCTTTATCAAAAGAGTTGACAATAATCTATATTCAGCAAAAAAACATGGACGAAATAAAATAGTTTCAGATTTTGAAATAGTATAAATACTCTAAAAAGTTTAATCGCACAAGTTGATATAAATAGTAGAGATAAATCAGGTGCTATTTTTGTATATAAGGCGATTATTGAAAGTTGACAAAAAAATGCTTATAAAAAATATGAAAGAGGAATTTAGTATATAAAAAAAGGTGAGTTGTAAAAAAACTCACCTTTAAGGTTTTTAAATAATACACATATTTAATATCTATTTTGTAATAGATTATTTTTGATTATTTTTTAACAATACTAAAAATGAAAATCCTTTGTCATTTGCACCTCCATACTGTTTAGATAGTGTAATTATAACACCTTTTAACCTAAAAAGAAGATTAAATTAATATTTTATTTTTCTAAAAATATATTATTTAAGTTTACTAAGGATTGTTTATGATACTCAAGATATTTATTATTATTTTCACCATCATAAATATAAAACTTCATAGATTTGATTATTAGTATCTCTTTAAAATCTTCTTTCTTTAAAGAGTCAAATTCAAAATGTGTTTCTAAATATCTTTCTTGGTAAGTTTCAAAAATATCATTTTGATATTCATTTGATAATTTATTGTTTTTTATAATTAAAGTTTTATTCTCATCATCTGGATTAATTTGAGGGCAACAGGTATCGATATATATATTGTTGTCTAGATTGGGACTTAAGGGATAGTTTCTACATACATTTGGTCTTTTATCATAAATTGTACATCTGTTATCTTTTATATATGGACAATAATTAAAGCCATCACTTAATATTATGACTGGTTTAACATAATTTAAATCTCCAAAGATAAATAGAATTGGAAAATTTTCATAAACTTTTTCAAACTCTTCTAAAAGGATTTGGGAAAAGATAGAACCATATATGCCACTACAACATTGTGCTTGACAGTAGTTGCAATCTCCAAAATAAAACTCTTTATCCTCTGCTAAAATAAAATCTTTCATATTCTAATATTCTCCAAATTAATCGAAGTGTAACTAAATTTAGTTAAAATTTCTAAAAAATTAAATGGATAAAATTATGGAAAAAAAATTAATAGAGATTGTAAAAGAAGCTGGAAAGATATTATTAGATGGTTACTATACAGATAAAAGTGTAAATTTTAAAGCAAAAAAAGATTTGGTAACTAAATATGATTTGGCAGTTGAAAACTTTTTAAAGGAGAACTTTGCCAAAGAGTTTAAAAATTTTACCCTAATAGCAGAAGAATCAGATAATAGCGATATAGAATTTAATAACTCTATAATCATAGACCCAATAGATGGAACAACAAACTTTGTAAATCAAGTTCCCCATACTTGTATCTCAGTTGGAGTTTATAAAGACAAAAAACCATATTTTGCTGTTGTTCTTAATCCCATACTAGATGAGTTATATACAGCAAAAATAGGTGAGGGTAGTTTCTTAAATGGTAAACAACTAAAAGTATCACCAGAAGATGATTTCCAAAAATCACTTATCTCTACAGGATTTCCTTATACAAGTGGAACTTCAAAAGAGGATTTAAAAGATGTTTTAAAAAAGATTGAGAGTGTATTACCTAAGTGTCAAGATATTAGAAGACTAGGTTCAGCAGCCCTTGATTTATGTTATGTAGCAAAGGGAGTTTATGAAGGGTATTACGAGATGAATTTAAAAGCTTGGGATGTAAGTGCGGGTATTTTAATACTAACAGAGGCAGGTGGAAAAGTTACAAATATAGATGGAGGTGAGTATGATTTATTTGGAGATAAATATATAGTTGCAACAAATACTAAAATCCATTTAAAACTATTATCTACATTAAATGTTTAAAGTAATAATTTAGTACCTTTTTGATAATATATCCTAATTTTACTAAAGGTTTTTAAATAATGTGTGGAATTGTTGGTTACATTGGAAAAGAGAATACAACTAAATTTTTATTAGAAGGCTTAAAAGAGTTAGAATATCGTGGATACGATTCTGCTGGAATCGCTTTATTAAACAACGAAAAAATTGATGTTTTTAAAGCTTTGGGAAAGTTGTCAAACCTTGAAGCTAAAGTAAATGCGACAACTGTTGAAGATTCTCCTGTGGGAATTGGTCATACTAGATGGGCAACCCATGGAAAACCTACAGAATTAAATGCTCATCCCCACTTAGGTGAGTACTCTTATGTAGTACATAATGGAATAATTGAAAACTATAAAGAACTTAAAGAGGAACTTAGTTCAAAGGGGCATAACTTTGTTTCTCAAACTGATACCGAGGTTATAGTACATCTTTTTGAAAATTACAATAATAGTTTAAATGATACAAAAAAAGCTTTTGAGAATACTATTTCAAGATTAGAGGGAGCTTTTTCTATTTTACTTATATCAAAAGCTGATCCTTCAAAAATATTTTTCTTTAAACATGGAAGTCCTTTAATTATTGCTCGTGGGAAAAATGAAGGTGAAGTATTATTTGCTTCTTCAGATGCACCATTAATTGGTTTATCAAACGAAGTTGTATATTTAGAAGATGGAGTGGGTGGAATAGCTAGTTGTGATGGGATTGAATTTTTTGGTGATGATTATTCTTGGTCAACTCTTCCCACATCAAAACAGTTTGCTCAAAAAGATGGTTTTAGATTTTTTATGGAAAAAGAGATTTATGAGCAAAGTGATGTAGTAAGTGATTGTATGCTTGGTAGATTGAAAGATGAATCTATAAATTTTGATGAGATTGATTCTTCATTATTTGAAGGGATAAATGAGATTAAAATTTGTGCTTGTGGTACCTCATATCATGCAGGATTAACCTCTTCATATCTTTTTGAAAGATTAGCAAAAGTTAAGTGTAGTGTGGAAATTGCAAGTGAATTTAGATATAAACAACCCTTACTTACAAAAGATACTCTTTTTATTGTAATCTCACAAAGTGGTGAAACAGCAGATACTTTAGAAGCTTTAAAAATGGCAAAAAAAGCTGGATTAAAATCTTTGGTTGTTTGTAATGTGGATAATTCATCTATGACAAGATGTGCTGATTATACTATACTTACAAGAGCAGGTATAGAAAAAGGTGTTGCTTCAACAAAAGCTTTTTCAACACAAACAGTTGTGTTATGGATGTTGGCTTTATATATTAGCACTATTAGAACTTCTATTTCTAAAGATGAATTAAATAAAGAGATTTTAGCTTTAAGAGAGGTTCCAAAATCTTTAATTGTATGTGATAAAATACATGAAAAATGTAGAAGATTATCAAAAAGATATCTTCATGGACATGGTTTTTTCTTTATAGGACGTGATGTCTTTTTCCCATTGGCTTTAGAAGGAGCCTTAAAATTAAAAGAAATTTCATATTTGCATGCAGAGGGTTATCCTGCAGGTGAAATGAAACACGGACCAATTGCATTGGCTGATCCTGAACTTTTCACGATAGCTTTAATGCCACAAAATTTATTATATGATAAAATAAAATCAAATGTTGAAGAGTTAAGTGCAAGGGATAGTACTATTTGCGCTATTTCTGCATGTAACTTTGATTTAGCAGATGATTTTATTAAACTTCAAAAAACTGACCATTATATGTTAGAGTTTTTTGAAATGTTAGTTGTATTGCAAGTCTTTTCAATGGAGATTTCTATACGATTAGGGAATGATGTTGACATGCCAAGAAACTTGGCGAAGTCTGTAACTGTTGAATAATTATTAATTTTTTATTTTTTTCGTGTAGTTTAAGATAAAAGATAAGTATGATTTTGATGGAAAACAAAAATGGAAAACAAAATAGGAAAACAAAAATGGAAAACAAAACAAATTACTTATTTACAAGTGAAGTTGTAAGCCCAGGGCATCCAGATAAATGTGCAGATATTATTGCAGATTCTATCGTAGATAGATTAATTATAGAAGATAAAAATAGTAGAGTTGCTTCTGAGGTTTTTGTAGCTGGAAAAAATGTTGTTATTGGTGGAGAGGTTAAATCTCTATGTCAATTAAGTCAAGAAGATTATGAACAAATTGTAAAAGACGCCTTGGCAAAAATTGGTTATGATGGAAAATCCTCTTTTACAAAAGAGCAGTGCTTGCACCCTGATGATGTAAAAGTGCAAGTTTTATTAAATCAACAATCTCCTGATATCTCTCAAGGAGTTGATCAAACAACTGGTGAAATTGGTGCAGGGGATCAAGGTATTATGTTTGGTTTTGCTTCAAATGAGACTGCTGATTTAATGCCTGCTGCTATTACTTATGCTAGAATGTTATGTGATAAGGTGTATAATTATGCCTTAAAACATAATCATAAACTAGGAGTTGATATTAAAACTCAAGTTACTATGGATTATGGTACAAAAGAGAATTTTGAAAATTGTAAACCTCAAAAAATCCATACAATAGTTGTAAGTGCACCTTCTGTTGAAGGTATGCCAATTGAAGAGGTAAGAGAGTTGATTCAAGGACTTATTGATGATACAGGCTTACCAACAGAAATGTATAAAAAAGATGAAACAATTATCCATATCAATCCAACTGGAAGATATGTAAGTCATTCAAGTTTACATGATAGTGGATTAACAGGAAGAAAATTAATTGTTGATTCATTTGGTGGATATTCACCTATTGGTGGTGGAGCTCAATCATCTAAAGATTATACAAAAGTTGATAGATCAGGTTTATATGCAGCAAGATGGATTGCAAAAAACATTGTTGCCGCTGGACTTGCAAAAAAAGCTATTGTACAAATCTCATATGCAATTGGTGTTGCTAAACCAACTTCAGTTAATGTTGATACCTTAGGTACATATACAAAGTTTAATGATGATGAGTTATCAGCATTTATTACAAAAGAGTATGCCTTAACACCAAGATGGATTACAGATAAGTTTGGATTAGATAATCCATCAAGTGAAACCTTTCTTTATGCAGATGTTGCATCAAGAGGTCAAGTGGGACAAAGTGATTACCCATGGGAAAAACTTGATGAAGTTGAGAAATTAAAAAATTTATAAAAAGTAGAAAAAATGAATGGTTCCTTAAAAATGGGAACCATTTAATATAATAAGGCTTTATTCTTAAAGCCCTTTAGAGTTTTGCTACTTTTAACAATTTTTTATAAATTGTGTTAAAAAGTAGAAAAAAATAAACGGTTCCTTAAAAATGGGAACCATTTTTAAGGAGAAATCGATGGATTTAAAAAATCTATTTAGTAAAATTACATTTGATAGTAATAAAGAACAACCAAGTAAACAAGATGCTCCAACCCATTGGGTGAAATGTCCAGAGTGTGCATCTTTGATGTTTTTTAAAGAGGTTGAAAATCAAAATAATATTTGCCCTAAATGTAATTTTCATATGAGAATTGGAGCTAAAAGAAGGTTAGAGATTATAACTGATAGGGACTCATTTGTTGAGTATGATGCAGATATAAAACCTGTTGATCCTTTAAAATTTGTTGATAAGAAATCTTATAAAAAAAGAGTTGATGAAGCTACTAAAAAAACAGGAAGAAATTCTGCTGTTATTAGTGGAGAATGCAAAATAAATGGTGTGCCAGCACAAATTGTTGTATTTGATTTTGCCTTTATGGGTGGAAGTTTAGGTTCTGTTGAGGGTGAAAAGATTGTAAGAGCTGTAAATCGTGCAATGGAAAAACACCAAGGGTTAATTATAGTGTCTGCTTCAGGTGGTGCAAGAATGCAAGAATCAACTTTTTCTTTAATGCAGATGGCTAAAACCTCTGCGGCTCTTAAAAAACTAGATAAAGCAAAATTACCTTATATCTCTGTTTTAACAGATCCTACTATGGGTGGAGTATCTGCTTCATTCGCATTTTTAGGAGATATAATTATGGCTGAGCCTGGTGCTTTAGTTGGATTTGCGGGTCAAAGAGTTATCAAACAAACTATTGGTGCAGATTTACCAGAAGGTTTCCAAAGAGCAGAGTTTTTATTGGAAAATGGCTCAATTGATATGGTTGTTAATAGAAATGATATGAAGAAGACTTTATCTGATTTATTAATAATGTTTTTAAAAGATAGTAACGCTAGTTAAATGACTAGATTAGAAATAGCTTTAGGGTTTAAACCTAAAGCAAATAGCCTATATGCACTTTGTGATTATGGCACTTTACTTAAAAAAGATATCTATTTAATTGATTTTGTTAAAATTGTTAAAAATTTAGATGTAAAACTTGTACAATATAGGGATAAAATAAACTCCTTGGAATCCCAAATAGAAAATTTAACTTATTTAAAAAAACATTTGGATGTTCCAATTATTATAAATGACAAGTTGGAGTTACTTAAATATGCTGATGGTTTACATTTAGGACAAGAAGACTTAGAAGAGATGAAAAATGAAAAGTTAAAAGTGAAAAATGAAGAGTTAGTGTTTAAGCTTTTAAGAAAAAAATACCCTAATAAACTTTTTGGCTTATCAACTCACAATGAAACAGAGATTTTACATGCTAATAACTATGATATTGATATGATTGGATTAGGAGCATATAGAACTACAAATACAAAAGCTGTGGATTCACTTTTAGCAGATAAATTACCATATTTAGCAAAAATATCAAAACATCCTGTTTGTGCGATAGGTGGAGTACTTATTGATGAAAAAATAGAAAATGTTACTTTTAATGTTGTAGGGTCTGCACTATATGAGTAAAATTAATATTTATGCTATAGTAAAACCAACAAATGATGAGTTTGATAAGATTACCAATGATTTTATTAAAATGTGTTCAAAGTATGCAAAGGTTGAAATTCACTCTATATTTAACAAAACTATAGCAAAAGCTCAAACAATTGGTGAAAAAGAAGCAAGGCAATCTTATACAAAAGCTTATGAGAATTATTTAAGTGGTTTTTGTATAGCATTGGATGTTTTAGGTAAAAAAGTTGATAGTTTTGAATTTTCAAAGCTTATTACAAATCAATCTGAAGTAAATTTTTTTATAGGTGGTGCCTATGGTTTTGATAAAGATTTTTTAGATAAATGTGACAAAATTATTAGCCTTAGCTCCTTGACAATGGCACATAAAGTTGTAACTGTAGTTTTACTTGAACAAGTGTTTAGAGGATTGGCTATAAAGAACAATCATCCGTATCATAAATAATTTATATGATTTTAAGTATAATACCAAAATTTTTTTAGAAAAGGTATAATGTGGCTAATACGAAACAAATTGATGAGTTAAAACAAATCTTATTAGATAGAAGAGACTCAATTAACAAAAATATTCAGGGTAGTAGGGATAGTATCGATTCTTTAAAGAATTCAGAATGCAATGATGAATATGATTATGCAGAAGTATCAAGCGATAGTTTCAAAGAGGGAATCATAGCAAATCAACAAGTTAAAGAATTAAATGAGATTGAAGAGGCACTAAAAAGAATCGAAAAAGGTACGTATGGCATTTGTGAAATGTGTGATGAGTCTATAGCAATAGGAAGACTTAGAGCAAAACCATTTGCAAAATTTTGTACACCTTGTAGAGAGATTTATGAGGTTGAACCAGTAAAAAAATAAAAAGGATTAGATGTGGGACTAAAAACATATATAGGGGCTTCTTTACTCTTACTAATTGTTGTTTGGGGAGTTGTCTTTAGTATTGAACCAGCAAATTATGAATTGAAAGTTTTTGATTTTTCAATCACTTTATTAATATCAATATGGGTGCTGTTGCCAGCAATTATTTTATTTGTATTAAGTGTTCTGCATCTAATATTTTATGGTACTTTAAACTATTGTAAATTAAATGGTTATAAAAAGGATGAAGAGAGTATTATTGAGGTTATAAAATCACTTCTTTTAGAAAAAAGTGATAATAGAAAATTTAAAACTTCAAGTTATAAAAACTTATCATCTATATTAAAACAATTTAAATTAGATGTTACAGATAATACTTTTACATCAAAGAGTGAATCCTTAAATGATACTGTTTCTAAAGTAAAAGATATCAAAGCTGGTAAACATGTTGTTGATAAATCATTGAAATTGCCAGCAGATTCAGCTCTTGCACAGCAAAACTTAATAAACAAAGTAAATGAGCAAGTTGATTATGCTGTTGAGATTTTAAAAAGAGTTGACCAACACTCACCTGAGGTAGTAAGAGCAGCATTTTTTAATGTATTAGAAAATAAATCTATGACAACAATTAAAAAAATTTATTCTGGTGTTACTTTAGATAAAGAGATGGCATTAAAACTGTTTTTAAAAGATATAGATAATATTGAGTTTGGATTATCAAAAGAGGAGATTTTGAAAATCACTAAATCTCTTAATTACTCTAAAGAGGAGTATATAACTTTAGCTAAACTTTATAAAGAGGTTTTAAGTCCTGATAAATTATTAGAGCTTTTTGAAATTTTATCAAATGATACAGAAGTTGCAATGGATGCATATTTTTATGTTTTATTAGAACTTGAAATGATAGAAAAATTAAAAGATTTATTAAGTGGTTATGGTGATGAAGAGCATATTGTATTTAGAGCTTTATTAGACTTAAAAGATGCAGGAAAACATTACAGTTTAGATGATATAGTAATAGTTTAAAATATGATAAAAAAAATTGATTTTAGCCAACCCCTTATGGTGTTGGCTCCACTTGCAGGATATACAGATTTACCATTTAGAGCTGTTGTTAAAAAGTTTGGAGCAGACTTAACCATATCAGAGATGATATCTTCAAATGCCTTAGTTTATAAATCACAAAAAACATTAAAAATGATAGAAAAGTCTCCAAGTGAAGACCCTTATATAGTACAAATAGCAGGTAATAAACCAGAACTAGTAAGAGATGCAGTTCAACTACTAAATGATGTCGAGGGGATTGATGGTATCGATTTAAATTGTGGTTGCCCTGCGCCAAAAGTTTTCAACCATGGTTCAGGCTCTAATCTTTTAGGGGATTTAAAAAAACTTGAAGAGATATTAAGTACCGTTAAAAAGTATAATAAAAAACAATATACTACTGCAAAAGTTAGAATTGGCGTAGATGAAAAGATACCTGTTGAGATAGCAAAAGTTGTTGAGGCTTGTGGAGTAGATTTTATCTCTGTTCATGGTCGAACAAGAGCAGGAAAATATAAAGCACCTGTAGATTATGATGCTATAAAAATGATGAAAGAAGCTGTTTCGATACCTGTTATTGCAAATGGTGATATAAAAGATTATGCTAAAGCAAAAGAGGTATTAGAATATACAAAAGCAGATGGTGTAATGATTGGTCGTGCTGCAATTGGAAAACCTTGGATATTTTATCAATTAAAACATGGGGTTGAAGATATAAGTGAACAGTTAAAAAAAGAGATTATCTTAGAACACTATGATGAGGTATTAAAGTTTCATGGAATACATGGAGCTGTTATGTTTAGAAAACTTCTACACTCTTATTCGAAAGGTTATACAGGAGCTTCCGAGTTTAGAGATATTATAAATCGCATAACTGATGAAAAAGTTATGAGAGATATGATAGAAAACTTTTTTTAATAACATTTTAGCTAAAATATAATCTTTTAAGTAAATATGGTTTGAATAAATTTTAATTAGATTTTATACAAACCAAAAATAAAAAAGGTTATGTTTTTGTCTGAATACTATTATGAATTAATTATCAAACCCAAAAAACATTTTGAAGCTTTTGCAGATTTGTTAGTAACTTTGACAAATGGTGCAATTGAGGAAAACAATGATAGTTTGATAGCAAGAAGTGAAGATGATTTAAGTGATGTAGAGTTTGGTATAAAAGAGTTTGCTAAGGCCTTAGATGTAGAGTGTGAAACTATTTTAACAAAAAAAGAGAATATAGATTGGATTAAGCAGTATCAAAACTCTGTAAAATCAGTAGAGGTTGGAAAGTTTTTTATTAGACCTTCATGGGATAATAAAAGTAAAGATAAAATTGATATAATTATAGACCCAGCATTATCATTTGGCTCAGGTCATCATGAAACAACATCAAGTTGCCTAGAGGCAATAAGCAAATATGCCAAAAAAGATGACAAGGTTTTAGATGTTGGAACTGGAAGTGGAATACTTGCAATTGCAGCTGCTAAACTTGGTTCAAAAGTTGATATTTGTGATACCGATGAAGTTTGTATAAAAGATACAAGCTCTAATTTTGAATTAAATAGTATCACTTATGAGAACTCTTGGTTAGGTTCAGCAAACAACGCAAGAAAAAAGTATGATGTTGTTATTGCAAATATTGTAGCTGATGTGCTAGTTTTTATAGCTAAAGATTTAAAAAAATGCTTAAATGATAAGGGTATTTTAATAATATCAGGAATATTAGACAAACATATAGATAAGGTTTTGAAAAAATTTACTGATTTAGTACAAGTAGAGTTAATCCATAAAAATGAATGGATAACTGTAGTTTTTAAAAAATAAAGGAGTTTTATTTAATGAAAAATGGAAAAAAAGGCAATAACAACAACGGTGGGGATAATAACAACAATTTTTTTAATAATAATCCACTATTAGTATTTGTTATTTTCTCAATTGTTACAATTATTGTTTTTAAAGCAGTGTTCCCAGAAGGAACAAGTTCTACAATGGGAACCCAAGGTATAATGGGGAGTGCAGGACAATCAAAAAAACAAACTGTTGCTTATTCTGAGTTAAAAAAATTGATTAGTTCTGGAAAAATTGAGTATGTAGGTATTGGAAATACACAAATTAAAGCTGTATCAAAACCAACAAATGGTCAGATAACCACATATACAGCAAGAAGAGTTATCCCTGATGAAACATTAGTTCCAACTTTAGAAAAAAATGGAATTAATTATGGTGGTATAAATGAAGAGAATATATTAGCAGATATTCTTTTTGGTTGGGTTTTACCTATTTTTATCTTTTTTGCAATTTGGATGTTCTTAGCTAAGAGAATGAGTAAATCAATGGGTGGAGGTTCAGGGGGAATCCTTGGAATTGGAAGCTCTAAAAAGATGATTAATTCTGAAAAACCAAAAGTAAAATTTGAAGATATGGCTGGAAATAAAGAGGCTAAAGAGGAAGTTCAAGAGGTAGTTGATTTCCTTTCATCTCCTGAAAGATATATTAAACTTGGAGCTCAAATTCCAAAAGGTGTTTTACTTGTGGGACCTCCAGGTACTGGTAAAACTCTTCTAGCAAAAGCAGTTGCAGGGGAAGCAGATGTTGAGTTCTTGTCTGTTTCTGGTTCAGCTTTCATTGAGATGTTTGTTGGAGTTGGAGCAAGTAGAGTTAGAGACTTGTTTGAACAAGCAAAAAAAGTTGCTCCTGCTATTATTTTTATTGATGAGATTGATGCTATTGGTAAAAGTAGAGCAAGTGGTGGACCTATGGGTGGAAATGATGAAAGGGAACAAACTCTAAATCAACTTTTAGCTGAGATGGATGGTTTCTCTACAGAAAGTGCTCCTGTAATTGTTCTTGCCGCTACAAATAGACCAGAAGTATTAGACCCAGCACTATTAAGACCTGGAAGATTTGATAGACAAGTTTTAGTTGATAAACCTGATTTTGAAGGTAGAAAAGAGATTTTAAATGTACATATCAAAGGTGTTAAACTTGGTAAAGATGTAGATTTAGTTGAAGTTGCTAGAATGACAGCAGGACTTGCAGGTGCTGATTTAGCAAATATTATTAATGAGGCTGCATTACTTGCTGGTAGAGTTAACAAAGAAGAGGTTACTTATGATGACTTTAAGGAAGCAGTTGAGAGACAAATAGCTGGTTTAGAGAAAAAATCAAGAAGAATATCTCCAAAAGAGAGAAAAATTGTTGCTTATCATGAAAGTGGACATGCTTTAATTGCAGAGATTACTAAAGGTGCTAAAAAAGTAAATAAAGTATCAATTGTACCAAGAGGTTTGGCTGCACTTGGATATACCTTAAATACACCAGAAGAGAATAAATACTTAATGCAAAAGCATGAACTTATAGCTGAAGTTGATACGCTACTTGGTGGACGAGCAGCAGAAGAGGTATTTATCGGTGAGATTAGTACTGGTGCTGGAAATGACTTAGAAAGAGCAACTGATATTATTAAATCAATGGCATCTGTTTATGGTATGAGTGAAGTAGCAGGTTTAATGGTTTTAGAAAAAAGATCTAATCAATTCTTAGGTGGACAAACACAAAAAGATTTTTCTGATGATATGGCAAAAAGTCTTGATGATTTTATTAGAAAATCACTAAATGATAGATATGAATCTGTAGTGCAATCTTTAAAAGATAATAAAGATGCAATAGAGCATATGACAAAAGAGTTATTAGATATTGAAGTTATAAGTGGTGAAAGAGTAAGAGAAATTATTAAAGAACATGGTGGAGAAGTTTTTGAAGATGAAGACTTACATAGTGAAGCTTTAACTGAAGAGGATACAACAACAGATAAAGTTGATGTTGAAGATTCTTCTAAAACTGATGTTAGTGAAGATAATTCTTCATCTAATGAAGAAGAAAACAAAAACAAAAAAGAGTAAATATGTTTGATAGTGTTATAGCAAAAGAGGGACAAAAAGCAGTAGGTATTTCATTTATTGCAATGATAATCTCAATACTAATTGAGTGTGGTTTTCTAGTTTTTATAACTTTTGTTTTAACACTATTTTTAATCTATATCTTTAGAAATAAACAAATAAATTTTAATAATAATACAAGTGATATAGTAGCTCCTATTTCAGGAGTTATCACTGCTATAGATACAATAGATAATAAAAAAGAGATTTTTATTGATGTATCTTTATGTTCAAATCATATACTAAGAGCTGTAGAGGATGGGGATTATGAAGTTACATATAATAGAGGTTTAAATTTAAATCTTAGTTCATATAAAGCAAAAAAACTAAATGAAAAAGCGATAATAAAATTTGCAAACTCTACACTAAATCTATACTCTTCAATGTATAATATTGCAATTGATGTTACTCAAACAAATAGTTTAAGAAAATGTGAAAAAATAGGTATTTTTTTACAAGGACAAATTACAGTTACTATTGAAAATACAAATCATATTGTAGTAAAAATTGGAGATAAAGTAAGCTCAGGGGAAACAACATTAGCAATACTTCCTACAAAAGAAGGTGAAGAGTAGAAGATAAAAATATCAAAAACTCTTGACAAAAAAATTTTAAACTAATATAATTTCGTATTCAAAATAAAACAAGGAGAGTAATAATGAAAATATTTAATTTTTATAATAACCATTTTATAAAAAGTGTTAACTCTCTTCTGCTGCTTTCAAAATCACTCTAATATTTAAATTTTTTAAATATACACAATCACAAAAAAACTTATTTTTACTTTTTTTATATTAAAAAAAAGATATAATATTATGCAATTTACAAAGGCAAAACATGGATAAGAATAGAATATACGTATTTGATACTACATTAAGAGACGGTGAACAATCTCCTGGTTGTTCTATGAATACAGAAGAAAAAATAAAAGTCGCTTTACAATTAGAAAAATTAGGTGTTGATATTATTGAAGCAGGTTTTGCTGCAGCAAGTCCAGGAGACTTTGATGCAGTAAGTAGAATAGCTGAAGTAGTAAAAAACTCTAGTATTTGTTCATTGAGTAGAGCAATCGAAAATGATATTAAACAATCTGGTATAGCAGTTTCAAAAGCTCCTAAACACAGAATTCACACCTTTATAGCAACAAGTCCGATTCATATGCAATATAAATTAAAAATGAGTCCAGATGAAGTTATTAAAAGAGCAGTTCATGCAGTTGAGTATGCAAGAACATTTGTTGATGATGTAGAGTTCTCATTAGAAGATGCAGGAAGATCAGAAATACCTTTTATGAAAGAGGTTATGGATGCGGTTATCTCTGCTGGAGCAAGAACTATTAACTTGCCAGATACAGTTGGATATAGATTACCAACAGAATTAGGTGCAATGGTTAAAGAATTAAGTGATTTTGCAGGAGATAGAGCGATCATCTCTGTACATAATCATAATGACTTAGGATTGTCTACAGCAAATACATTAAGTGCTGTTTTAAATGGTGCTAGACAAATAGAAGTTACAATAAATGGTTTAGGTGAAAGAGCAGGAAACTCAGCTTTAGAAGAGGCTGTAATGGCTATAAAGACAAGAAAAGATGCCTTTGGAGATTTATATACAAATATTAATACTCCGGAGATTTATGCAACTTCTAAATTAGTTTCAACAATAACTGGGGTAGAACCACAACAAAACAAAGCAATTGTTGGTAAAAATGCCTTTGCCCATGAAAGTGGTATTCACCAAGATGGTGTGTTGAAACATCAAGAAACATATGAGATTATGAAACCTGAAGATGTTGGTGTATTTAAAGATTCAACATTGATTTTAGGTAAACACTCAGGTCGTGCAGCATTTAGAGATAAAATAGAGCACTTAGGTTTTGATAAGGTTACAGAAAATGAGTTAAATTCTGCTTTTGAAAGATTTAAAATATTAGCTGATAAGAAAAAAGAGGTTACAGATGATGATATTAGAATGTTAATCACTGATGAAGCCTTAAATTCTATAAAAACTTATGAGTTAGTTGGTTTACAAATATCAGATTGTTCAAATGGTGTTCCAACAGCAGCTGTATCTATTAAATATAAAGATGAAGTTATGACAGATGCAAATATTGGAAATGGAACTATGGATGCAATTTTTAAAACAATTGATAGACTTACTGGATATAATGGTGAGTTAAAAGATTATAAAGTTATATCAGTAACTGAAGGAAAAGATGCCTTAGCTAAAGTTACAACAAGAGTGTCTTTTGATGAAACAAGCCCAGCTTTTGTTGGACATGGTTTAAGTATAGATACAATGCTTGCAACGGCAAAAGCTTATTTAGGTGCCTTAAATTCATACCTTTCTCAAAAAGAAAGACTTGAAAAAAATAAAGAGCATCAGGTATAAAACAAGGAGGATAAAACTTCCTTGTTAATAAAATGAAAAATCCAATTGTAACAATATCCTACCATCTTGATAGTTCACTTATATACACAAACTTTAAAGAATTTACTAGAAATATATTAGAAAACCCCCAATATAAATACAAAAAATATTTTGATTTTTTTATGATATTCTTGGTCTTAAGTACCATAGGAATCTTAATTTATGAAGTTAATCATACTAAAATGTCTTTATTAATCACATATGAGTATTTAGCCATAGGTGTTTTTATAGTGGAGTGGTTGGGAAGATTGTGGGTATGTAGTGATATAAGAAAAACCATAATCAATGATTATGAAGAAGCTATGTTTTTAGCAAAAAAATATAAACTATCTAAATCCATAAAAAAAGCTATAAAAGAGAAGTTTGAGTTTATATTTTCTCCCATGTCTATTATTGACTTATTAGCAATACTTCCAGCATATAGACCACTTAGAGTATTAAGAATTTTTATGCTTTTTAGACTTTTTAAAATATTACGATATACGAATTCATTAAAAGAGTTTTTAAATATTTTCGTTGAAAGAAAATTTGAATTATATACTTTAATGATTTTAAGTAGTATTGTTATATTTTTTGGTTCAACAATTATATTTGTATATGAAGGACCAAGTGGAGTTAATGATAATATTAATCATTTTTTTGATGCAGTATATTGGTCTTTAATTACAATTTCAACGGTTGGTTATGGAGATATTGTGCCTATAACTCCCGAGGGAAAACTAGTAACCTTAGTTTTAATAATAAATGGTTTTTTAGTAATCGCTTTTAGTACCTCTATTGTTACAACTGCCTTAGCAGAGAGAATGGAATCTATTAAAAAAATAAGAGTTGAAAATGAGGTACAAAAACTAAAAAAATTTGTAGTGATTTGTGGTTATGATGTTATGGCTAAAAATTTGGCAAAAGAGCTTGTCAAACAAAAAACAAAAGTTTTAATAGTTGACCATGATGAGCAAAAAGTTTTAAATGCTAAAGATGATAATCTTCTTGCAATATCTGGGGATTCAACAAATATGGATTTTCTTAAAAAAATTGGGGTTGGAGATGGTGCTACAACTATTATCACACTTAGTGAAGATGATGCGACAAATCTATCTATAGTTTTAGGTGCAAGAACATTAAATGAAAATATAGAGATTATTACTTTAGTAAATGACCAAGAAGTTGAGGGTAAACTAAAACTTGCAGGAGCTAATTTTATAATTAATTCAAATCAAATCAGTGCCTATGTTGCAGGGGAATATATAGGACAGCCTGTTGCTTTTGAGGCAGTTGATGGGATACTTCTAAATGAAGATGTTTCAGCTCAAGTTGATGAGGTTGAGATTGTAGATGGGATGAATATTATAGATAAAAATCTAAATATAATAAATTTTGAAGATTATAATTTAACACTAATTGGAGTAATAAATACTTCAAATAATCATCAATTTATTTTTAATCCTATAAATTTTAATTATATAATAAAAGAGAAAGATATTTTGATAGTGATTGGGTATAAAGAGTCTTTAAAAGAGTTAAAAACTGATTTTTTGATAAAAAAGTTTTAGAAAGTTTATGATGAAAAAAAATATTATAATTTATGGCTACACAACACTTGGTTCAAAAATAGCAAATATACTTGATGATAAAGGGTATAAGGTTATTATAGTTAGTTTTGACGAAGATGAATTAAAAATGGCACAAAAAGATGGCTTTAATATAAATAATTCAACCTTGTTAAATGATAATGAATTAATAGCATTAGGGATACAAAATGGTATTGATTCTTTATTTTGTGTTAGTAATAGTAATAAAAATAATCTATTTGTAACTTTATCTGCTAGAAATTTAAATAAAGATTTAAAAATAATTACAACTTCTAAAACAAAAGCAGAATCAAAAAAACTTACAATTGCAGGTGCAACAAAAGTTCTTAATCCAAATGAATTAGGTGCCCATAGAATCTATAGACATATGACAAAACCGCTGATGTTAGAGGTTTTAGATGAGATACTTTTTAGTAAATCCGATTTAAATATTTCAGAGATATATATAGAAAAAGAATCTATTTTAAATGGAACTTTTTTTAAAGATATAATAATACATAAGCAATATAATATATTAATTATTGGTATAATGGATAAAGAATTAGGAGATAAGTTTATTTTTAATACAAAAGGAATAAATCATAAAATTGATGAGGGAGATATTTTAGTGGTAATAGGGAAAACCTCAGATTTAGAAAAGTTTAATAAACAGGTAAAAGGGACTATTAGTGATGCAGTTTAACTTTTTTTTAAGGCTTTTAAAAGACTCATTTAGAGACTTGCTTCCTATTGTTTTAGTTATTTTATTTTTTCAACTTGCAATTATTCAAGCAGTTCCTGAAGGCTGGGTTTCAACAGCTATTGGATTATGTATAGTTGGTGTTGGTTTAGCAATATTTTTACAAGGTCTAGAAATAGGTATTTTCCCTGTTGGAGAGGGTCTAGCTAGGGATTTTGCAAAACACAGCTCCATAGTATGGGTTTTAATATTTGGTTTTTTAATTGGCTTTGGTACAACTATTGCTGAGCCTGCACTTGCTGTTATTGCTGATAAAGCAGCTTCTATCTCAAGTGGTAGAATTGATGCAACTATTTTAAGATTGGTTGTTGCAGGTTCAGTTGGCTTTGCGATTCTTTTGGGTGTATTTAGAATCATTAAAGGTCATCCAATACACTATTATATAATTGTTGGATATTTATTGGTTGTAGGTGTTACATTTTTTGCACCTGCTGAGATTATAGGACTTGCTTATGATTTAGGTGGAGTTACAACTTCAACAGTTACAGTTCCTTTAGTTGCTGCATTAGGAATTGGTCTTGCTTCTTCAATAAAGGGACGAAATCCTGTAATTGATGGTTTTGGACTTATAGCTTTTGCTTCACTAACTCCTATGATTTTTGTACAAATTTATGGAATTGCAGTTTATTCTCTAGTTGATGCTAAAGATGTGGCAAGTGTAGTTTTAGATGCAAATGCATCTGTTCCAACAGATATCTCTATAAACTCAATAATCACTGGAATCATATCAGTTGTAAAAGATGTAGTTCCTATCTTGGCAATTATATTCTTTTTTCAATATGGAGTTCTAAAAAAACCTATTCAAAATTTAAAAACTGTATTTCTTGGATTTATTTTAGTAATTTTAGGTTTATATGCATTTATTTTAGGTTTAGAATTAGGTCTTTTCTCTCTTGGTGAGACTATGGCTTATCAACTCACAAAGAGTGATTCTGTACTAATAATTTATGCTTTTGCATTTGCTATTGGTTTTTCTACAACTATGGCAGAACCTGCACTTATGGCTATTGCAAAGAAGGCTAGAGAGATTAGTGATGGTAAGATAAATGATTTTGCCTTAAGAATATTTGTTGCTTTTGGTGTGGCAATTGGTATTGCTCTTGGTGCTTTTAGAATTGTTGATGGGGGACATATCCATTACTATATTATAGTTGGGTATATTTTAGTTATTGTTTTAACTTTTGTTGCTCCAAAATATATTATTCCAATTGCATATGATAGTGGTGGGGTTACAACTTCAACTGTAACAGTTCCATTAGTTGCAGCCCTTGGTATTGGACTTGCCACAAATATACCTGGAAGAAGTCCTTTAATTGATGGGTTTGGATTAATTGCTTTTGCTTCTTTATTTCCTATGATTACTGTTATGTTATATGGGATTATTACAGAAAAACTTGGAGTTAAATCAGATACTGAAATTGAAGCTGCTAATATCTTAAGAGATGCACTTATTGATGCTGAGAATATGGATTTAGCTACAGTAAATATTGATGGAAGTGATAGACGACACTCTTTACCTATGGATTTTAGTGCAGTAGTTATTATTGTACCAAAAGATAAAAAAATAGATGCAATACAAGCAGCAAATAAAGCAGGGGCTCCTGGAGTTACAGTTCTTAGAGCTGATGGTATGGGCTTAGGAAAAATGGATAACTTCTATAGAACATCTTTTGAAGCAAATGATGCATTACTTTTATTTTTACTTCCACAAAGTTTAGTAAATCCTGTAATTAGATCTATTATTCACACTTTACATATAACAACAACAGGAAAAGGTATGGCTTTTGCCTTCCCTCTTACTCATATGAAAGGGATTAGTTTAAGTAGACATGATATTTTTGTTAATAGAAAAGATCATACAAATCCAGAAAATGATACAGAAAAACTAATTAAAGAGGAAGAGAAAAAAGTTGAAGAAAAAATTTCTGAATCAGTTTTAGTAGCAAATGAATCAAATAAACCAAGTTGAAAAATTAAATG
Source organism: Halarcobacter azotofixans (SeqCode) (assembly GCA_048571215.1). Classification (GTDB taxonomy): domain Bacteria; phylum Campylobacterota; class Campylobacteria; order Campylobacterales; family Arcobacteraceae; genus Halarcobacter; species Halarcobacter azotofixans. The sequence goes on along the minus strand of CP182352.1, from coordinate 2,432,900 downwards.
ACTATATAAGTACCAAACAAGCGGTACTTGTATATTTTAGTGGAAAGAATTGTTCAGTTTGTAAAGATTTAAAACCTAAAATAAAAACTGCAATAGAGCAAAACTTTCCAAAAATAGAACTTTATGAAGTAAAATGTGACTTGTATAAAGAGATAGCAAGTAGTTTTTCGGTATTTTCTATTCCAACAATACTAGTTTTTTTTGATTCAAAAGAGTTTAAAAGATATGGAAGAAACATATCTATTTATCAATTTATTGATGAGATAAAAAGACCGTATACCTTATTAATGGATTAATTTTATGAAAAAAACAATTTTTTTTACCATATTAGTTTTAATTGCAATACAATTTATAAGAATAGATAAAAACAATGAGCAAACTTCTAAAGAGTTAGAAATAAAAGCACCACAAGAGGTTATGAGTGTTTTTAAAACCTCTTGTTATGATTGTCATTCAAATGAAGTTAAATGGCCATGGTATTCAGATATAGCACCTTTTTCATGGATGATAGCAAGACACGTAAAACATGGAAAAGCAGCTTTAAATTTTTCTACTTGGGAAAACTATACGGAAAAAGAAAAAAAGAAAAAATTAAAAGGGATATTTAGAACTGTATATGCAGCAATGCCTCTACAAAGTTATTTATTGATGCATGATGAAGCAAATTTAACAAAAGAGCAAAGAAGTATGATAAGAGATTGGACAGGAGTGATGAAATAAGTTGAGAGAAGAAGTTCAAGAGTTATTAGATGATAAAAAAACACTGCTAACAGTAACATATTTTAAACTTCAAAAACTATTTGAAAAAAAGTATGGAAAAAATACTGTAGTTCTTATGGAAATAGGAACTTTTTTTGAAGTTTATGAAGTAAATAATGATGAAGAACAAATAGGTAAAGCTAAAGAGATAGCAGAACTTTTAAATATTCAATTAACTAGAAAAAATAAATCTATTTTAGAAAACTCAAAAGAAAATCCAATTATGGCAGGTGTTCCTGCAATATCATTGGAAAAACATTTAGCTCGTATAATAAATGAACAAAAATATACAATAGTAATCATAAGACAAAAAGGGCTTCCTCCAAAAGTGTCAAGATATTTAGATACTGTTGTAAGTCCTGGAACAAACTTTGATTTTGTAATAGACCAAGATGAAAACAATATAACATCCCTTGTAATTGAGCAAATAAAAGGGATATATTTAGTTGGTTATAGTGCAATAGATGTTACAACAGGAAAGTGCTTTTATAATGAAGTACATGGTACAAGTGAAGATAAGTTTTATGCCCTAGATGAAGTGTTTAACTATATGAATATGCATAAAACAAATGAGGTAGTTGTAACATTTTTAGATAAAAATATGAACCAAAAAGAGGTAATAGAATATCTAGAACTAAAACTAAAAACTTTTCATATAGGGGGTTTCATACCAAAAATCTCTTATCAAAATGAACTATTTAAAAATGTATTCAATATAGAATCTCTTCTAACTGCAATAGAACACCTTGATATGGAAAGAGTTCCTTTAAGTACCCAATCTCTTGCGATATTAATAGATTTTGTTATAGGACATGATTCAAATATAGTTCAAAAACTTTCCTTTCCAATTAGACTTGATGTTAGCAAATATATATATTTGGGAAATAATGCCTTAGAGCAGTTAAATATAATAGAAACAACCCATAATCCAAGTTTAATAAAACTTATAAATAACACTTCAACTGCAATGGGGAAAAGACTTTTAAAAGAGAGATTAACTCACCCTATAAAAGAGAGTAAAGAGTTATTAAGAAGATTTGCCTTATCAAAAGAGCTTTTTGATTATCATGCCCCAATAGAAAATGAATTGGCAAATATTTATGATATTGAAAGACTTACAAGAAGAATAAAACTATGTAGACTTCATCCCTTTGAGTTAAACTACCTTTATGATTCACTTCTTAGTATAAAAGAGGTGGTAAATTTTATGGAAAACTATAAATTCATAACACCACCTTGTTCTTTAGCTCAACTTCAAATGTTTATTGACTCAATTGAATCAACTTTTGATTTAAGTGTAAGTGGCAAATATATGTTAAAAGATGTTGAGTCAAATATGGTTTGTGATGGGATAAATCATAAAATAGATGAGTTAAATAAAGAGAATGAAAAACTTTTTGAAAAACTTGTTTTAATTAAAGATCATATCTCTTCATTTTTAGGAAGTAAAGATAGTAACTATGTTTCAATACAAAGATTAGATAAAGAGGGTTTTTATTTATCTTTAACAAAAAATAGATTTAATTCAATCAAAGAGCAGTTATTAAACTCCCACTTGATAATCGAAGATGATTTATTATTGGTAAAAGATTTCAATATAAAGATACAAACAACCACAGTTAAAATTTCAGCTAATTTAACAGATACAATTTCAGATAAATATGTACATAATTTAAGAAAAATTATAGAGTTAAATAAACTTGTATTTAAAGAAAAACTAGGTGAGTTTGAAAAGAAGTTTGCTACACTTTTAGAAGATTTGGTTCAATTTATTGCTGAGGTTGATTTAACAATCTCAAACATAAAAACAGCCAAAAAATACAACTATGTTTGTCCAAAAATTGTAAAAACCAAAGATGATGAAAACTTTTTAGAACTTATTGATTTAAGACACCCAATAATTGAAGCAAATGAAGAGCAGGGTATTTATGTACCAAATGATATTATTTTGGGTGAGTTGTCTTTAGCAAAAGATGAGTATAAAAACAATGTTATAATCAAAAACTCAAATCCTATAAATATTTATAATAATAAGATGCATGGGGTTTTATTGTATGGGATTAACTCTTCTGGTAAATCTTCCTTAATGAAATCAATAGGTATTGCAGTTATTTTAGCTCAAGCTGGTTTTTATGTCCCTTGTAAATCTATGAGGTTTTCTATATTTGATTCTGTATTTACAAGAATTAGCGGAGCTGATAATATTGCAAAAGGCTTGTCATCTTTTGCTGTTGAGATGTTAGAGCTTAAAAATATTTTTAATCGTGCCACTAAACAATCACTTATTTTAGGAGATGAGATATCTCATAGTACAGAAACAATGAGTGGCTTATCTATTGTAGCTAGTGCCATACTTAAGCTTTCTAAACTTGAATCAATATTTTTATTTGCTACTCACTTACATCAACTACCAGAGATTGAGGAGATACAAAAACTTAAAAATATTATCCCTTTACATCTATCTGTTATGTATCAAGATGAGGAAGATAAACTTATCTTTGATAGGAAGTTAAAATATGGAAGTGGTTCTTCTATGTATGGTTTGGAGTATGCTAAATCCCTCCATATGGATAAAGAGTTTTTAGCAGTTGCTAATGATATTAGAAAAAAATTAACCGATGATTATAGTGCTATTGAGCGATTGACCAAAAGAAAAACTTCAAAATACAATAAAGAACTATTTGCAAACACATGTGTTATTTGTGGTAGGGCTTGTGATGATGTTCATCACATAAAAGAGCAAGCAAGGGCAAATAAAGATGGATTTATAGGTCATGTAAATGCAAATCACAAATATAATCTAATTCCACTTTGCAAAGAGCATCATAAGATGGTTCATGAGGGAACTATTAATATAAATGGTTTCATTGCTACTTCAAAAGGTTTAGAATTACATTATACCATAGTTGATATTGAAAAATAAAAATATCAATCTTCAGTTTCTGGAAGTTTATTAGCAAATATTAAAGCTAAAACACCAGTAAGTGAAAGTATTAAGATTATCCCACCTGTACCTACAATTGTACTAAGAGTTCCTACAAAACCACTTAGAAGCAGTATAAATCCTATTATTGTATTACTTACGGCTACATAGTCAGTTCTTCTATTGCCTTCTGCTAAGTCAATTATATAAGTTTTTCTTCCTATTCTAATCCCTTGATATCCTATACTTAAAATAAAGTAGATTATAGGCATTAACCAGATAATTGAAAACAGTTCAGTGAAGAAAAAATCAATTACAAATACTATAAAACCAACTGTTGTAGAGATAGTTGCACCAATTATCATAACCTTTTTACTAGATATGTCAGAAAATTTACCCCAAAAGTTCGCAGATAATAAATCTGCAAGTCCACTAGCAAGGATAAAAAGACCAAGTAAGTAAGTACTTGAATCACTATTTTGTTGTGCTATTATTATAAAAAATGGTGCAGATAAAACAGAACAAAGAAATAAAGCTCTTGTAATAACAAATAATCTAAAGGGTTTATCTGTTTTTAGTATAGCAAGTTTACTAATAGCAACTGTAAAGGCATTACCGCCACCATCTGTTTCCCCTGGAAACTCTTTGATATTTAAATAAAAAATAGAAGCCAATATCCAGAATACTCCCGCAATTGATAATAATATACCAAAGTTTTGAGCTGAAAATGGTTTCTCACCATTTATTAAAAAATATACCCCAAGGACAACTACTAGCAATCCTGCAAGCATTGCTGAAAGTCCATTTAAGGTTCCTCTTCTTGTTTTAGGAATAGTTTTACCTACTACATCTTTTGCGGCAACTGAACATAAACCTCTAGATAAACTCATAATAATTAAAATAGAGACAATAATTAAACCAGCACTAAGACCTTCCATATTCCAAGCAACAATTGCTATACCAAATATGCAAATCGCTTGTAAGAAAGTGCCAAGTGACCAAATCCATTTTCTAATAGGAAGTTTTCTTACATAAGATGCAATAAAAAGTTGAGGGATAAGTGATCCTGATTCTTTAATAGGTACTAAAAAACTAATTAGAAACATTGGCACATTTAAGCTTTCCATTATCCATGGAAGTACCACTTTTGCATTTGCTACATTATCAGCTAGCTTATTAAAAAAGTAACTAATAATTGTAAGAAAAAAGTTTCCAGGTACAACTTTACAAGCACTTTCATCTATTGCTTTACAAACTCTAGCATCTTCTTCGTTTGCTATTTTTGCATATAAGTTATTTATTCTTTTTTTCAGAGTCTTTTCCTCTTTTTTGAGTTTTTGTTTTTAAAATATTTCTAATAAGTAAGATAATAAAAAATAGAGCAATAAGTAGTGAGATGATAGCACCTTGCATATTACCAGCTTCAAGTAGGTTATATGCAAGTGCTAGAGAGACTAAAGATAGAACAAGACACATTTTAGTAGTCTGACTTCTCTCCATTTTTAAGAATATCTTTTCTAAATCTAATAACTTTATTTCTTCCTGTTTCTTTTGCCTCATATAAACAAAGGTCTGCGTATTTGATACATTTCCAGAATTGGTCTGTGTCTTTAGGAAAGAAGGCATAACCAATACTAACTGTTTTACTAAATGATTCATTATTGAAATTAAATACAATTTTTGCAAATTCGGCATTTATCTTATCTGCTAACTCTTTTGCACTCTCTTCTGTAGGATTTTTCATAATGATTAAGAACTCTTCCCCACCAAATCTAATTATAAATTCATTATTTGAGATAAACTCTTGCATTGTTTTAGATAATTTTTGTAAGATTGCATCTCCTGCATCATGCCCATAAGTATCATTTACCATTTTAAAATAGTCAATATCTAAGAACATAACTGCATAAGTACTACCTTGTGCTAACTCATTTGGCATAGTTCTATCTACAAATTCATCTAGATATTTTCTATTGTATAGACCTGTTAATCCATCTATTAGATTTCTTTCTCTTAGAACATCCATTAACATTCTACTTTCTAAAATAGGTTTTGTCTCTTCTAGATATTTTTTGATTATACCTATTTGGTATTTGTTATGATCTAAACAACTTTTATCACTACATAAAATATGTATTGTAATTGATTTATGGTTATTTATTTTAAATGGGATACAAGTATATTCTCCACAATTTTCACAATCTGCAACTCTACAAATTTCTGGAAAATTTTCTGAAACTATAATATTATCTGTTCTTTCCGCTCTACATAACTCTTTTACATCTTTTTTTAGATTACAACATGCTTGTTTATCTTTTGGTGCATATATAATTTTTCTTTCATCTTTTTGTAAATCATTTTCAAAAATATAAAAAGTTTTTATTTTTAGTTTATCATTTAATACTTGCACCAATCTATAGTAGATATCATCTTTTGTCAAATCAGTCTCTATGGTTTTTTTATAATTGTAGATTTCTGAGATATCTTCTATAATCTCTTTTGCTGTAAGAAGTTTATCGTTGTTTACATTTGTTGACCTATTGTGAACAAAAGCGGTTAGGTTCTTTTCTATACCAGTTAATACGGTTTCTAGCTTTTCAATAATCTCATTAAGCCACATAAAGGCTTCTTTATCCTCTTTTAGAGTTCCCTCTTTAGCTCTAACTGAATAATTACCATCATGTACTTGTTTTAAAACCTCTATAATAGAGTCAAAAGAGCTAGTATAAGGTTTGATTTTTCTACTTATAAAAATAAGAATAAAGATTAAAAATAATATAACAATAGCAATAATATTTAGTAAAATTGCAATACTTGACATTCTATCTTCTTGAATATCAAACTTTATGGAAATAGCACCTAACACCTCTCCTTCTTTTGCATCATGACAACTTAGGCAGTTAGGTTTATCAAGTGAAGAGGCAGTATATGGAATAGTAATTCTTAAAGTAGCTTTTTGAATAGTCTCATCAATTACAACTTTTTCTTTTCCTGAGTGAAGTACCATTTTGTCTATTTCATCTCTTGGTATCTCATTGGCATCATGGGAAACCCCAAATTGTTCATTTACTTTTGGTGATCTTACTACCCAAAGTTCATTTAACTCTTCCATTCTTTCTAAAGAGCTTAAAAATACATCTCTTTGGTTCATATTTCCATTTACCATGTGGGATGTTAGAGCATTTTTTACGATATCAGCAGTTAGATAGGCTCTTTTTTTAGCACTATCATATCCACTCTCCCTTGAACCAATAGCAACTAGTGCAACAATAATCAAGGTTAATAGCGTAACCATTGAAAATATAATAAGAGTAATTTTCTTGTTAGAGTTCATATTTTACCTTTTGCAAATTTATAAATTAACTAAATATCCTAAGCAAATTAGCTTATAAGATTTTAAATGCTTCTTCTAAATCAATACTACCTTCATAAAAGGCTTTTCCAACTATCACACCTGAGATATTACCATTAGCTTTACAGTTAATAATATCTTGGATATCTTTAACTCCACCACTAGCAATAGTATCAACCTTACTTGCTAATGCAATATCTTGGGTGAATTCTACATTTACACCACAAAGCATTCCATCTTTTGAAATGTCAGTACAAATGATAGCCTCAACACCAGCATTTGCAAACTCTTTTGCTAAAGTTGTAGCTTCCATAGTACTAACCTCTGCCCAACCTTCAACAGCAACCATCCCATCCATAGCATCAATTCCAACTGCAATTGGATATTTTGCTGCCATATCTTTTACAAATTGAGGATCTTTTACTGCAATTGAACCAAGAATAAGTCTATCAACTCCAAGTTCTAAATACATTTTGATAGTTTCTTCATCTCTAATTCCACCACCAAGTTCCATTTTAAGGTTACAGTTTTCTCTGATTTTTCTAATTTGTTCTAAGTTTGCTGGTTCACCTGCAAAGGCACCATTTAAATCTACAATGTGAATCCATTTGCTTCCTAGTTCTTCAAATCTATGCGCTACCATCCAAGGCTCATCTGAATAGATTTTTGCACTATCCATAAGCCCTTTACTAAGTCTCACAGCTTTTCCATCTTTTAAATCAATTGCTGGTAGTATATCCATCTATCTTTGTCCTTCTTTAAGATATATTCATAAAATTTTTTAGTATTTTTAGTCCATTATCATGGGACTTCTCAGGGTGTGGCTGAAAGCCATAAATATTATCTTTATGCACCGCACTTGCAAAATCATATCCATATTCTGTTGTACCAATCACATTTTTTGCATCTGTTACAGCATGGTATGAGTGTACAAAATAAAGATAAGGGTCTTTTAATCCCTTAAATAAAGTATGATCATCTTTTGTTTTGATAACATTCCAACCCATATGAGGAATCTTTGTATCTTCATGCATTTTTGATTTATCAAATTTTACAATTTGACCATCAATCAAACCTAAACCTTTATTATTTCCAAACTCAACAGAGTTTTCAAATAATAGTTGCATCCCCAAGCAGATACCAAGCATAGGCTTACCACTTTTGGCATACTCCAAGACTGCCTCTTTCATGCCAGTTTTATTTAGATGTTCCATAGCATCACCAAAAGCACCAACTCCTGGTAAAATAACTCTATTAAAATTTTTTAAATCTTCGGGTTTTGTTACAAATGAAGCTTTTGCATCTAATAAATGACAAGCGTTATAAACACTTGCTAAGTTTCCCATATTGTAATCTATAATTCCAATCACATATTTCCTTTTAAATGGTTCCACTATAAAAAGGAACCTTAGGTTTACTTCTTTGTAAAACGAGGTGTTCTGCATCAGTATTTTTAAATAGAAAATATTATACTAAAATTTTGCATCAGCTAGGGTTAAAGAGAAGAGAATTTTATTATTATTTTTTTCTAAAATCTCTTTTGCTTCTAGGATAGTTGTACCAGTAGTAATCAAATCATCTACTAAAATTATATTTTTATTTTTTAAAGAACTTTTAAAACCCCTTTTATGTTTCAACCTATACTCTAAATCATGACCAGCATATTTAACTATATTAGTTGCACGAAGCTGATTATAAAGAGGCTTGATATGATTAGATTTTAAGTGCTTTGATAATATTGCAGTTTGGGAAAACTCATGTCTAGTATGTTCATCAATACCAATAGAATAAACTATTTGATCAAAAACAAAATTATCAGCAAATTTTTTAAAAGATAATTTAGCCAAAATATTAAAAATCCTATCCCCATGAAAGTAATATTTTGAAGTTATTAAATCCTCAATTTCAGAATATGAATAAAAGGAGTAATTATAAAAATCTTTTTGAAGTTCTCTTTTATAAAAAGAGGGCTTAAGTAGAGTATTTTGACATTTTTTACAAATGATTTGAAAAGATAGTGATTCACATGATAGACATTTCATAATAAAAAATATTATATCAAAATTTTTTTAATTTAAGATGATATCAATTTATTATATTTATGATAATATCCAATAAAATTTTTAAAGATGAAAAATGCTTGATTCTAAACCTTTTATTTTATTTTTCAAATATGTAATCCCTTCCATGTTGGGATTTTTAGCAATATCATCTGCAAGTATTATTGATGGATATTTTGTAGGTAATTATATTGGCTCAGTAAGTTTAGCGGCTATTACTGTCTCTTTCCCTTTATTTAATATTTTATTTGGCTTTGCTTTGATGTTTGCAGTGGGAAGCTCAGTTATTACAGGCAAATTAATGGGGGAGGGCAATAAAGAAGAAGCCTCTAATGTTTTTTCAAAAGCTATATATGTTATTGTTGTACTTTCAATCTCTTTAAATTTGTTACTTTATCTAAATATAGACAATGTTTTAGACTTGATAAATGTAAAAAATCAACTAAGAATTGAAACCTTAAATTATCTTCCTATTATCTTAAATTTTTTACCATTTTTGATGATAGGAATTACAGTTGATTATTTTGTAAAAGTGGATGAAAACCCAAACTTGTCTTTTCTAGCCTTACTTATAAGCTCACTTATTAACATAGTTTTAGATTATATTTTCATAGTAAAATTTGATTGGGGGATAAGTGGTGCTGCATATGCAACTGGTATTTCACAAGTTTTTATTTTACTGGTATTACTTCCCCATTTTTTTCTAAAAAAGACAACACTAAGACTAGTAAAACCAAGGGGGAGTTTTTTAAGTATATTAAATGCCTTGAAAAACGGTTCTTCAGAGTTTGTCAATGAATCTTCTGTAGGTATAACTATCTTAGTTTTTAATTATATTTTATTAAAAACCTTTGGTCCTTTAGGTATTGCTTCCTTTACTATTATAGGATATTTTATAACCATTAGTATCATGACAAGTTTTGCTGTTTCTGATTCTTTGCAAGCTATTATTAGTAAAAATTTTGGTGCACAATATTTTAATAGAATGAAAAGTTTTTTAAAACTAGGAGTAGTTAGTATTTTATGTGTAGAGATAGTTTTAACCTTGTTTGTAATAATCACACCAGAGTCATTGATAAATATATTTATCAATGACAATGATATAAAAACAAAAGAGATAACTATAGATTTTATCTCTTATGTGTGGCCTGCATTTATTTTTTCAGGCTTAAATATGTTGGTAAGTGCATACTTAACATCAATACAAAGGCCCCTTTATTCAGGACTAATAGCTATTATGAGAAGTTTAATTTTCCCAATAATATTTATTTTTATATTGCCTCTTATTTTTGGAAATATAGGAATATTTATAGCCTTATCGTGTGCAGAGATATTAACTTTTATTTTTGCATTTAGATTTTTTATGCTAAATAGACCAAGTGTTCTTTCCAAAACTTCTACGTAAAACTTATAATTTATATCCTCTTTTCTAAAAGAGCAATATCTTACTATTTTGAGAACTTTTAATTTGATATAATATGAAATGAATAGCTTATTAAATAATACACTTATAGAAAATGTTAAACTTTCAAATAATGAGTTTAATAAACATTACCACGATACTTATACTATTGGTTTAACCTATAGTGGTGTAATAAAACTGCATTATATGAAAAGAAGTATAGAGTCTTACAAATATTCAATAAGAGTGAATAACCCAGGTGATGTACATGGTGGAGAAGCTAAACAATGGTCTCACTCAAATTTTTATCCAACAGTTGAATTAATTAGCGATTTATACAAAGATATATATGGTGAAAAGAAAGTACCTTTTTTTGAGAACTTTATAATTAATGACAAGGTTCTTTTTTTTAAACTTCACAACTTTTTTAATTCATATTTTAAAAAAGAAGATAGTTTAATAATTGAATCAAATCTTATTGATGCTGCTTCATATTTGATTACTAATCATACAATTTCCACTAAAAAATATAAGAATATATATGATAATAAAAAAATTATAAAAGAGACATATGATTTTATAAATGATTCAATAGAAATGAATTTTTCCCTTGATATTTTAGCTTCAAATGTTAATTTAAGTAAATATCATTTTTTACGTATTTTTAAAAAACAATTTGGTTTAACTCCTTATGATTTTATACTTAATGAAAGAGTAAATCGTGCCAATAGTCTTATTCAAAAAGGCTTATCTATTAGTGAGGCTAGTTATACAGTTGGATTTACTGATCAATCTCATTTTTCCAAAAATTGTAAAAAATTTTTCAATCATCCCCCTTCATATTTACAAAAGAATAGCAATATCTTCCTATAGATAAAATACCAAAGAAAATATACTTCAAATAAAAAGAGTATATTATGACATCTACAAATAAAAATATTTTTTATTTATTATTAGTTTTAGGTATGGTTGGATGGGGAGCATCTTGGGTAAATGTAAAAGTATTAGCAAACTATATGAATGAATATGAAACTATGTTTTTTAGATTTTTCATAACATCTATTACTTTATTACCTGTAATTATCTATTTGAAAAATCTTTTAAAATTACTCTAAAAAGCTTTTTACTTATACTTATATCATCTATAGTATTTATAGCTTATATGAAATACTATTTTTTAGGTACAAAGTTTGGTACAGCTGGACTTGGAGGAGCTTTTGTAATGACACTTATTCCTATTAATACTTTTATAATATTAGCAATATTTACTAATAGAAAAATTTCAAAAAAAGATACCATTGCTTTAATTATTGGAGCAATTGGAGTATTAACTATGTTAAATGTCTGGAGTTTTAACATTGATGATATCTTTGCACTTCATAATATTTATTTTATTTTAGCCTCAATTTTTTGGCCACTTGTAACAATAATAAGTTCAAAAGCAACTGATGTTTCACCTATTGTATTTACCTTTTATCTGTATATTTTTACTTGTATTTTAAATTTAATATTTTTTGTAGATTTAAGTACTGTAAAATATAATAATTTTGACTCAATTTTTTGGGTAAATATGATGTGTTTATCTATTTTTGCTTCAACATTTTCTTATACAATTTATTTTTTAGGAATTGAAAAATTAGGAGCAAGGGATGTTAGCTCATTTTTATTTTTAGTTCCATTCTTTGCAATTATATTAGGTGTAATATTTTTAGAAGAAAAGATCAATTTTTCAATAATTATTGGAACAATATTAACTATATATTCTGTGAAAATGTTAAATAATATAAAGTTGTTTAAAAAATTTAATTGTTAGTATACAAATTTTGTTGAGGTTTAATATTTAGTATAGATTCAAGGCGGAGCTTTAATTTTAAAGCGGAGTTTACTAAAGGTAAATGAGCATTTAAAATTGAAGTTTCAACGCAGAAGATGTGCTGAAGATTAAATCTTCAACACGGCCATGAAAGCTTCTTGTGGCACATTCACTTTTCCTATGGCCTTCATTCTTTTCTTACCTGCTTTTTGCTTCTCAAGTAGTTTTCTTTTTCTCGTAATATCTCCACCATAACATTTAGCAGTTACGTTTTTACCTGTAGACTTTACAGTCTCTCTTGCGATAATATTATTTCCAATACTTGCTTGTATTGCTACTTCAAATAGTTGTCTTGGAATTAGCTCTTTAAGTGCTTTAATAAACTCTCTACCTTTACTTAGGGCTTTATTTTCTGGAACTATTATTGATAAAGCATCTACAACTTCACCTGCAACTTTTATATCAAGTTTTTGTAAAACACCTGGTCTAAAACCTATTGGTTCATAATCAAAAGATGCATAACCTTTTGTTGTAGATTTTAGTTTATCATAAAAGTCCATTACAATCTCATTCATTGGAATATCATAATCCAATAAAACCCTTTTACCTAAATAATCCATTTTATTTTGTATAGCTCTTTTATCATTAAGCAGTTTAATAACATTTCCTAAAAATTCATCAGGTACTAAAATAGTTGCTTTTACATATGGTTCAAAGATTGTATCAATATAGTTAGGCTCAGGTAATTCACTTGGATTTTGAATTGTTATTTTTTCTCCATCATTTTTAAGCACTTCATATATAACAGTGGGTGCTGTTGCTATTAAATCAAGATTGAACTCTCTTTCAAGTCTCTCTTTTATAACTTCCATATGAAGCATACCTAAAAAACCTGTTCTAAATCCACTTCCTAGTGCTGCTGAAGATTCTGGTTCAAAAGAGATTGATGAATCATTTAGTTGAAGTTTAATTAAAGCCTCTCTTAAATCTTCAAATTTATCTGTTTCTATTGGATAAATCCCAGCAAACACAAAAGGTTTGGCAGGTTCAAAACCATCAATAGCTACTGGTGTTGGATTTTTTGCATCAGTCATTGTATCACCAACAGCAATCCCATCTAAAGTTTTAAGTCCAAGTACAACAATACCAATTTCACCAGTTTTTATCTCGTTTGTATTTTGTCTTTTTAAAGGGTGTGGATACATAAGATTTAGAACAGGATGTTCTACTTTAGTATTCATCATTTTAAGCAGTTGACCTTTTTTGATACTTCCTTCATAAACTCTTACAAGAGCTAGGGCACCCAGATAATTGTCAAACCACGAATCATAGATTAAAGCTTTTGTTGGAGCTTTTTCATCACCTTTAGGGCAAGGGACTCTATCTACTATTGCATCTATTAAATCTTTTACCCCAAGACCTGTTTTTGCTGAGATTAGATTGTGTTCAGTACAATCTAGTCCAATGGCATCTTCAACCTCTTCAAGTACTCTATCTGGATCAGCAGATGGTAAATCTATTTTATTTACAACTGGAAGTAGTTCCAAATCATTATCCATAGCAATATATACATTTGCAATAGTTTGAGCTTCTACCCCTTGGGTTGAATCTACTATAAGTAAAGCACCTTCTGATGAAGCTAAAGAACGGCTAACTTCATATGAAAAATCAACATGACCTGGAGTGTCAATTAGGTTTAAAACATAATTTTGTCCATCTTTTACATAATCAAGTCTTACACTTTGAGCTTTTATTGTAATACCACGCTCTTTTTCAATATCCATAGTATCCATCATCTGTGCAGACATATCTCTATCTGCCACTGAACCACACTCTTGAATAATTCTATCAGCAAGTGTTGATTTACCATGGTCTATATGAGCAATAATTGAAAAGTTTCTAATATTTTCTTGCAAGGTAAAATCCTATATTTAATTTATCGCGATTGTATCTAAATTTAAGTTAGTTATGAGTTAAGAAAAAAATGGGTAAATAAGATTTTGAATAAATCAAAATCTTATTTAAAATATATAGAAGTTATTTTTGAATAGAACCTTCTACTCTTCTGTTAGCAGCTCTACCTTCTGCTGTTTCATTTGTAGCTATTGGTCTGCTTTCACCATAACCAATAGATTTAACTCTAGATTTTTCAATTCCATAAGCTTCTAAAGCTTTAACTGTAGATGCAGCTCTTTTTTCTGATAGGTCTTGATTATATTCAGTAGTACCTACAGAGTCAGTATATGCTTCGATTTTAGCTTTAACTGCTGGGAATGCTTTCATAAAATCTGCGAATTTTTTGATTTTAGAATCGTATGAGTTATTAATTATTGCTGAATCAAAAGCAAAATTAATATTTAAATCAACTTTTAATGAACAACCATTTTGATCAACAATATCACCTTTTGGAGTATCTGGACATTTGTCATTCATATCTGCAACACCATCACCATCACTATCAATAGCTACAATCTCTTCTTCTTCAACTATCACTACAGTTTTTGGTTCCTCTTTTACCACAGGAGCTTCAACAGCTTTTTTACCAAATGGAATTGATAGACCAATAGTTGAGATTAGCGAATTATCACCATGGTCTGTTTCAATTAAATGTCTATAGTCAACTTTTAATGACATATCATTTGGTAATGCAAATTTAAAACCTACACCATAGTTACCAAATAAACCATTTTCATTTCCATATCTTTCATCATCAAAGATTTCAACACCAGCACCAATAAGTGTATAGATAGACATGTCTGACCAAATAGGGTATTCTTTTACTAAGTTTGTAAATACTCTAGTTACTCCTGTGTCATAGTTTGGAGATGTAGGCGTTGGTCTCCAAATATAATCTACATCTTCAATAGTTCTTAAAAATCCAACTTCAACTTGATTGAACATAGAATCTTCTAAGTTAAAACCTACTGCTAACCCAGCATTATAATAACCTTTCTCCATGTCTAGATTTCCCTCAACTAGGGCAGAACTAATTAAAGGCGTAATTTCATACTTATAATCGCTACTTGCAGCAAATAGCATTGATGCGCATAGGGCACTTGAAATTAATATCTTTTTCATTAAATTTTCCTTGTTTTGTGTGTATAACATTATAATACTATTAAATAAATTAAAAGTTTATTTAATAATAAAATTAATCTATAAAAATAGAATTAACAGATTCATTATTTGTTATTCTTCTTATAGTTTCACCTATAATTCTTGTTGCACTTAAAACTGTAATTTTTTCACTATCTCCATGCATAGGAATAGTATCAGAAATGATAAGCTCATCAAGTGTACCTTGGTTGATTCTATCAAAAGCAGGACCACTTAAAACACCATGGGTACAACATGCCATAACAGATGTTGCTCCTCTTTTTTTAAGAACTTCTGCTGCTTTTACTAAGGTACCTGCAGTATCAACCATATCATCAACTAAAATAACATCTTTGTCTTTTACATCTCCAATGATATTCATAACTTCAGCAACATTTGCTTTTTCTCTTCTTTTATCAACAATAACTAAATCATATCCTAGTTTTTCAGCATAATTTCTAGCTCTTGCAACACCACCAATATCTGGACTTGCAATAATAGGATTTTTAAGATTTTTATTTTTTAAATGTTCAATAAAAAGAACAGAACCATAAAGGTTATCAACTGGGATATCAAAGAAGCCTTGGATTTGTGCTGCGTGTAAATCGATAGTAATCATCCTATCAATACCAACTTTTTCTAACATATCAGCAACAAGTTTTGCTGATATTGGAACTCTTGGTGCTGCTTTTCTATCTTGTCTTGCATAACCAAAATAAGGCATAACTGCTGAGATTGATTTTGCACTTGATCTTTTAAGTGCATCAATCATAATAAGTAGTTCCATTAAATGATCATTTGTAGGAGCACAGGTTGGTTGTATAATAAATACATCCTGTCCTCTTACACTCTCTTTTATTTGGACAGAGATCTCTCCATCACTAAACTTATTAATTGTTGCTTCCCCAACTTCAATATTTAAATATTTACCAACTTTTGCAGCAAATTCTGGGTTCGCAGTACCACTAAAAAGTTTAAATTTTGCCATTAGATTTTCCTTGTGTGATTGTTTATTACCAAATAAAAGAATAGATAATTTGGTACAACTATTTTTGGATTATACTTTAATAAATCTTATACAGTTGTTAGATAAACTTAATTAGCACACTTTATCCAAGCACTTCCTAAAACTTTTTCATTTTCATAAAATACTGCAAGTTGTCCAGAAGCAACCCCAAATGCTGGCTCTTTTAGAGATATTATTGCTTTATTATTTTCTATTTTAACTTTACATGGTATTGCACGTGAACGATATCTTAATTTTACAGTACACTCAAAATCTTTTTCATCAATAAACATATTAAGATTCTCAACTTCAACACTATTTATCTCTAAAGCTTCTTTTTTACCAACTACTATAGTATTGTCTTTTGGATTTAATTTTGTAACAAAATGTGGAACATGGGCACCATGAACTGTAAAGCCTCTTCTTTTTCCAATAGTGTAGTGCATATATCCCTTATGCTTTCCTATAATATTCCCATTTTCATCTAAAACATCTCCAGGCATATCAATATTTGCGTGTCTTTTTACAACATCAGTATATACAGTTTCTACAAAACATATCTCTTGTGATTCATTTTTTTGAGTAATTCTTTTATATGCAGAATCCAACTTAGCACCAAATTTAACAATATCCTCTTTTTTATAAGTACTAAGGGGAAACATCATGTATGGTAAGGCTTCTTTATTAACTTGTGATAAGAAATAGCTTTGGTCTTTTGTTTTATCATCCGCTTCATAAAAAAACTTTCCATCTGTTTTTGCATAATGACCAGTCGCAAGATAACTTGCCTTGTGCTCTTTTGCAAAATCTAACATGGCACCAAATTTAATTTGTCTATTACATTTTACACATGGGTTAGGGGTAGTACCTTCTAAATATGAGTCAACAAAATAATCATAAACTTCAGCTGTAAATTTATCAGCCAAATCTAAAACATGATATTTTATATTTAAATACTTAGCAACATCTTCTATATATTTTAGATTTTTCTCATGATAACCATCTGTTCGATTATGAAGTTTTAAGTAGCAACCTTCTACTTCATAACCCTCTTTTTGTAGCATATAAGCAGTAACTGAGGAGTCAATTCCTCCACTCATACCTACCATTACTTTCTTTTTGTTCATATTACATCCTTTTTAAAGGAATAATCACTGATTCTCTATTTGCCCAATTTTTATGAGGAATAATTAGTTTTTTTGTATCTATTTTTTTATTAGCAAAAAATATTATATCTATATCCAAGGTTTTAGGCGTATCTTGAAAGGATCGCTTTCTTCCATATCTAATTGCTAATCTTTACTTAGTTTTTGAAAGTTTTTTGTAAAGATTAGTAAAAAGCGGGATTATACCATATTAATTATAATCACTAATAAATCCACCACCTAAGCAGTAATTACCAGCATATAAAACAAGACTTTGTCCTAAGGTAACAGCTCTTTGAGGTTCATCAAATTCAACTATGACTTTATCATCACTAACTTCTATTACAGTACAAGCTCGCTTTTGTTGACGATAACGAATTTGTGCCATTAATTTATCTCCAACTTTAGGGGCAACTTCAAGTACCCAATGCATATTACTAGCTTCTACTTTTTTACTCATAAGTAGGGGATGGTTTGTATCTTGTACAATTGTTAAGGTGTTATTTGTCATATCTTTTTTAGCTACATACCATGGGTTATGGATATGATTAGCTGATTCAGTCTCTTTCATACCACCAAGACCAATACCTCTTCGCTGACCTAGTGTATAACAAACAAGACCTTTATGTTTTCCTATTACTTTTCCATTTTCATCTATAATATCTCCAGGAATTGCTTTTAAATATTGTGTGATAAATTCATCAAATTTTTGTTCACCAATAAAACATATACCAGTACTATCTTTTTTATCACTTACAGGAAGATTATGTTTTTTAGCTATCTCTCTTACTTCTTTTTTTGTTAAATCGGCAAGGGGAAATAAAGCCTGTGAAAGTTGTTCACTTGAAAGAGCATGTAAAAAATATGTTTGGTCTTTAGTATTATCTTTTGGAGTGTCAAGTACATAGTGGTCTTTATATTTAGCTATTTTAGCATAATGACCAGTTGCAATCATATCAGCACCCATTTTTTTTGCTTCATTTAAAAATACATTGAATTTAATTTCACGATTACACAGAATATCTGGATTTGGAGTAAGTCCTTTTTTTAAACCTTCCAAAAATACATCAAATACTTTTGTTCTATACTCTTCTACGAAATCTTTTCCTTTTACTTCAATCCCTAATAATTTACCCACTTTTTTTGCATCTTCGAATTCTATACGATTAGGGCATTGACTACCCTCAATCCCATATTCCCAGTTACGCATAAATAAGCCTTGTACTTCATACCCTTGTTTCTTTAATAACAGTGCAGTAACTGAAGAATCAACACCACCTGACATCCCTACAACTACTTTTTTTTTCATATTTCACCCTTCTCGAAATAATTGAATAATATAATGATATTTATAGATTTTATCTTTTAATTTTTTAAAATTATAAATGTTTTAAAGGAATAATAACTGACTCTCTATTTGCCCAATCTTTATGAGGAATAATAA
Source organism: Halarcobacter azotofixans (SeqCode) (assembly GCA_048571215.1). Lineage (GTDB taxonomy): Bacteria > Campylobacterota > Campylobacteria > Campylobacterales > Arcobacteraceae > Halarcobacter > Halarcobacter azotofixans. Next base: position 2,413,900 of record CP182352.1, on the reverse strand, counting down.
GTTTTTCTGTATCTATTTTTTTATTAGCAAAAAATATTATATCTATATCCAAGGTTCTAGGCGCATCTTGAAAGGACCGCTTTCTTCCAAATCTTTTTTCTAATCTCTGCATATTTTTTAAAAATTCATTAGGTGCAAGATTAGTTTTAAGGGCAATTATACCATTTAAAAAATGATTTTGCTCCAAAAATCCAAAGGGGGGATTTAGTAGTAGAGGTGAAGTGATAAGTATATCAAATCTTCCATCAGATTTTAAACATAAGAGCAACTTATTAAAAGTTTTTTTAATATTTCCAATGTTTCCCCCAATCCCTATATGTACAAGATATTTTTTATTTGAGTGTTTTTTAAACTTACGAGGAAAATTTGAACTGTAAAAAAGTGTTAAGTCATCGGTTAATTTTTTTTTCATATTTATCCAAAAAATATAAACTTATTAAATAAGTCAAGATTTATAAATGATAAAAATTCAAATATTATAGTATTTGAGCTTTACCATTTTTCATAACTACTGTATCTTCTATTCTTATTCCAAACTCATTTGGTAAATAGATTCCAGGTTCAATTGTAAAAACCATATTATCTTCTATAATAATATCAGATCTTGAATTGATATTTGGAAATTCATGTATATCAAGTCCAACACCATGACCTGTACTGTGTACAAAATATTTTCCATATCCAGTTTTGACTATTATATCACGAGTAAGTTGGTCAACTTTAGAAGCCTTCATTCCAACTCTTGCTTTTTCTATGGCATTTAGTTGTGCTTTGTAAACTATATCATATATCTTTTGATGTTTTTTATTTTTAAATTTTTGTTCCCTTTTAAAACTAAACTTTTCAAAGTTTGCATTTGAAGTACAAGTTCTATCAGAACAATATCTTTTATATTTAACCCCGGCATCAACTAAGATTAAATCATTTAGTTTTAATTTTTTGTTTGTTGGTAGGGCATGGGGTTTTGCAGCATTTTGATTTATTGCTACAATTGGGTCAAAACTAAGTGAGTATTTACCTATGGCACTCATTTTTTCAATTGCTTTAAAATGAAGCTCTTTTTCACTTAACCTAAAACCATTTTTACTAATATATTTAGCAAGTTCTTTAAATCCACTTCTACCTATTTGTGAAGCTTTTTTTAGTATTTTAATCTCTTCATCACTTTTTATAATTCTTTTTAATTTTGAAAAGTTTTCTTTCTCTTTAAAATCGATTTTTAAATCAGAACTTAACTTTTTATAAAAAGAGAGTTTAAAATCGTTTGGATCAAAAGTTAGTTTTTTGATTTTTGATTTTTTTAGTATCTCTTGGGCACTTTTAATTAAATCAGAACTCTCAACAACTATACAATCTTTTGCATACTCTTTTGCCTCAGTGCTATATCTCGCATCAGTTATATAATAGCTTTCATTTCCCAATTTCAAATATATTACATTATCACAAGAGAATCCACACTCATAATAAACTGCATTTTCATTTAATAAAACATAATTTTTCATTGTAACTCTTTTTTGATTTAGTATTAACTAAAGTTTGAATATAATCTTACCCAAAATTTATACAAAAGAACAATTAATAGTTTTGTTTAAAATTTTGCTACAAAAAAGTAGTTATATAATACAAAATCCTTTTAAAGGATTAAAAAAACAATGTTTTTTTAGGTACTTTATATAGGATTATTTAAAAGGAAATAAAATGAAAATAGCAGTTATCCAAGGTCCAAATTTAAATATGTTAGGTGTAAGAGAACAACATATTTATGGTCCTATGAGTTTAGATCAAATTCATGAACAAATGAAAGCCTCAGCTTCTCAAAATGGTGTTGAAGTTGAGTTTTTCCAATCAAACTTAGAGGGTGAAATAGTTGATAGAATCCAAGAGTGTTTAGGAACAGTTGATGGTATTCTAATCAATCCAGCAGCATTTTCTCATACATCAATTGCAATTAAAGATGCTCTAAGTGCAGTAAATTTACCTACGGTTGAAGTGCATATTTCAAATATATATAAAAGAGAAGAGTATAGACAAAAATCTATTACAGCTGGTGCAGCAACTGGTGTTATAACTGGTTTTGGTCCATTTGGTTACCACTTAGGTCTTATGTCATTAACTCAAATCATTAGTGAAGTGAAAGCTTTAGAAAATCAAAGAGCACAAGAAGCTTCTAATAAACAAGCATAATATAGTTTATGAAAATCATTAGTGCAACTTGGATAATAACTTGTGATGATAATAGTACTATCTTAAAAGATGGTGCTATTGTTTATGATGAAAAAATCTTAGAAGTTGATACACTTTCAAATATCCAAAAAAAATATCCAAATGAAAAAATAGAATTTTGTGGTAAAAATTCTGTTTTAATGCCAGGACTTATTAATTCCCATGTTCATTTAGAGTTTAGTTCAAATTCTACAACTTTAAAATATGGGGATTTTATGGATTGGTTAAATTCTGTAATAGTAAATAGAGAAGAGCTTATAAAAGATATTACCACAGAGTTTATTTTTGATAAATTAGAAGAGATGAAAAAAACTGGTACAACTACAATTGGGGCTATTTCATCTTATTCTTATGATTTAGAAGCTTGTGTTAAATCTCCTATAAATACTGTATTTTTTAGTGAAGTAATTGGAAGTAAACCTGATATGATAGATACACTTTTTTCTGATTTTAAGGGTAGACTCAATAGTGCAAAATCAAAAACAAGCAAAAATTTTATACCAGCTATTGCTATACATTCTCCATATTCAGTTCACCCCTTTTTAGTAAGAGAAACATTAACTTTAGCAAAAGATGAAAATCTAACAGTTAGTTCACATTTTTTAGAATCACCCCAAGAGTTTGAGTGGTTGCATAAAGATGAGGGTGGTTTTTTAGAATTTTTTAAAAACTTTTTAGGTCAAGAACAAGCTGTAACAAAACCAAAACAATTTTTAAAACAATTTGCAAATATAAAAAACTTATCTTTTACCCATTGTGTTGAAGCAAGTGATGATGATTTGGAGATTATAAAACACTTAGGTGCAGTTATAAATCACTGTCCCACATCTAACCGTTTTTTAAATAATACAAAATTAGATATTGATAGAGTATTAGAACAAAAAATACCCTTTTCTTTGGGAACTGATGGCTTAAGTTCAAATAACTCTCTTAGTATGTTTGATGAACTTAGAAATGCCTTGTTGATTCATACAGAAAAAAATATTCTAGAGTTTTCTAAAATACTTATAAATGCAGCAACAAAAAATGGGAGTCTAGCTTTAGGCTTAAATAAAGGTGAATTTACAAAAGGTAAGGATGCGGATATAATAGCTATCAATCTACCTGATGAGATTAAAAGTAGTGATGATTTATGTATGAATATAATTTTACATACTAAAAGAGTAGAAAAAACCATTATTGGAGGTAATAATGTTTGAATTTATAAAAAAATTGTTTTATCCTATAATAGCGATATTAGATTTTATAACTAAATATTTTAAGACAATTGTATTTTTAACTATAGTTTATTTTTTTGTGCAAAGTTCAAATGAGGCAAGTTTAACTTCAGGGATGAACGAAAATGCAAATTTACAAAAAATAGAGCTTTATGGACCTATTCTAAATGTACAAAAGGTTTTAACTCAAATAAATGAAGCAAAACATAATAAAAATATCAAAGGTGTTTTACTTGATGTAAACTCACCTGGTGGAGCAGTTGCTCCTTCTGTTGAATTAGCTTATGCCATAAAAGAGCTGAAAACTGTCAAACCAGTTGTTGCATATGCAAGTGGAGTGATGGCTAGTGGAAGTTATTATGCTTCTATTTGGTCAAGCAAAATTATTGCAAATCCAGGGAGTATGATAGGTTCTATTGGGGTTATTTTTCAAGGCACAAATCTTGAAGAGCTTATGGATAAAATTGGAATAAAAACCCAAACTATAAAAGCTGGAAAATATAAAGAAGCGGGTACGCCAACAAGAGAATGGTCAAGTTACGAAAAAGAGGAGTTAGAAAAGGTTATAAAAGATACATATAATATGTTTATAACTGATGTGGCAAATGCAAGAAAGCTAAATGTTGCAGACCATGAAAAATTTGCCAATGCCCATATCTTTACTTCAAACCAAGCAAAAAAAGTTGGTCTTGTAGATGAGGTAAATACTTTAACTTATGCAAAACAAGAGATTGAAAAACTATCAAAAGTAAAAAACCCAGTTTGGAAAAAAGAGGATAAATTTGATAAGTTTCTTGATAAATTGATGCAAGAAACAGTTTCACAGTTTTCTGTTCTTTTTACTTCTAATTTAAAAGCATATTGATCTATAAAAGGGTAAATTTAAAAAATTTACCCTTTTTTCATTTATTATGATATACTTCGCCAATCAATAGTAAATAATCTAAGTTATCTTCGTTTTTATCTAAATTTTAAAAAAGTTTCAAATAAACCAAGCATATATCATTTTAAATTACTAATATTTATTCAAAGGTAATTAATGTCATTTTCACATTTAGGATTAAATCCTAATATTTTAAAAGCAATAAAAGAGCAGGGGTATACAACTCCTACTCCTATTCAAAAGCAAGCTATTCCAATCGTTTTAGAAAAAAGCGATATTTTAGCAGCTGCTCAAACTGGTACTGGTAAAACAGCTGCATTTACACTTCCTTTATTAGAGATAATGAGTAGTAAAAACAACAAAAATAATAAACATCATATCAAAGCACTTATTTTGACACCAACAAGAGAACTAGCTTCTCAAGTTGCTGAAAATATTCAATCATATAGTAAATATCTTCCATTTAAAACAGCAGTTATTTTTGGTGGAGTTGGAATCAACCCTCAAAAAGCAGTTCTAAGAAAAGGGGTAGATATAGTTATAGCAACTCCTGGAAGATTGTTAGATCATATTTCTCAAAAAACAATAGACTTATCAAAAGTAGATTTTTTAGTTCTTGATGAGGCTGATAGAATGCTTGATATGGGTTTTATTCACGATATCAAAAAAGTTATTGCTTGTATTCCAAAACATAGACAAACACTTTTATTTTCAGCAACCTTTTCAAGTGAAATTAAAAAGTTATCACAATCATTTTTAAGTAATCCAAAACTTGTAGAAGTTGCTAGAACTAATAGTTTAACAAAGCAGGTTTCGCAAGTTGTGCATTATGTAAAAAAAGATATAAAAAGAGATCTATTAGCATCTTTGCTTCATAAAGAAAATTGGAATCAAGTTTTAGTTTTCACAAGAACAAAACATGGAGCAAACAAACTATGTGAGTTTTTAAATAAAAGCAATATCTCTTCCCTTGCAATTCATGGTGGAAAATCACAAGGGGCAAGAACTACTGCCCTAAGAGATTTTAAGGCTAAAAAGATAAGAGTTTTAGTGGCAACTGATATTGCGGCACGTGGTCTTGATATTGAGTTACTTCCCCATGTGATAAATTTTGAACTACCAAATGTTCCTGAAGATTATGTTCATAGAATAGGAAGAACAGGTAGAGCTGGAAATATTGGAGAAGCTATCTCTTTAGTTTGTGATGAAGAGTTACAATATTTAAAAGATATAGAAAGACTTACAAAAGCTAATATTCCTGTAAAAACTATAGAAGGGTTTACTGTTTCTAAGTTAAATAGAGTTGATAAAAAATCTACTACTAATAACAATTCAAGAAGAAAACCTGCAAGAACAAGTGATTTAAGTGAAAGCAGAAATACAAGTAGAAAAAATAGACCTAATACAAGAAATGAGAGATCAAAAAGTCAAGATAAGTTTGATTTTAAAAAAGAAGTTGATGGTTTTATTGATAAAAGAAAAAGAGTTAGAGTCTAAAAGCTTAGAAAATTTTTTAGTAGATATTTCATAATTCTTTTGTATGTGACGGAAATGTGACGTTATTTTTTTATAATAAAAAGGTTATAAAAAAGGAGAATATATGAATATTAAAAAAGTTTTAGGAATAGTTACTTTTAGTACTTTTGCTTGCATCTCTTTAAATGCAGATTATAAGTTAGTACTAACAGATGTTGATGGGAATCAAACCCAAGAGTGTATTAAAAGTTATAGTTTTTCTAATAATTTGGAGAGTTTAGTTAAGCAAAATGGCGTAGGGAAAGATATTTATTCTGAAGAAGAAGTTATGACTAATAAAGTTTATATGGGGAAACCTATTTATCGAAAAATAGTCAAAGTTCCATCAAATTTAATTGCTGATCATAATTGGAGAATAGCATATTATATAAATCCTGCTAAAAACATAGAAAAATTAATTAGTGCAAGACAAGTTGGTATAGAAAATTTAGGTGCAACTTCCCAAAGAGGTGATGAGTATGATATGTATTATGTTTTTTATGATACATATATGGGATATTATTTAGGATCAGCTAGAACAGAAGCATTTAATGGTGCAGATATAGTTTTAGAATACACAAAAACAACTGATGTTGCAGATTCTTCATCAAATACTTTTAAATCATATTTACATTATGTACCAAGTTCATCTACTACAGAAGAGGTTATTACAAAAGATATAAAAGATTTAGGGCTACAGTTTTTAGAAGAGTATTCTTATAATCCAGATACTTTAAGTTGTGATAAAATCCAATAATAAAAAAAGGTAAGAGTTTTAACTCTTACCTTTTAAATATTTTTATGAAAATTTTTATTTTTCAGTTGATGTAACTACTTTATAAGTATCATTTGCAATCACATACTCTTCATTTGTAGGGATAACAAAGATTCTTGAAGCTGAACCATTTGTTGCAATATCTCTTGCAGTTTTTGCTCTTTTGTTGTTTTTAACAGGGTCTAATACTAATCCCATAGAGTCAAGACCAGCACAAACTTTTTCTCTTATTAGTGAAGCATTTTCACCAATACCACCTGTGAAACATAAAGCATCAACACCATCAAGTGCTGCAACATAAGATCCAACATATTTTTTGATGTTATAAGCAACCATATCAACTGCTAATCTACATCTTTCTTCCCCATTTTCCATACCTTCAAGTACTTCTCTTAAATCAGAAGATTTCCCTGAAATTCCTAAGATACCTGATTTTTTATTCATAACATTTAATGCATCATCGATAGTCATATCTTCTTGGCTCATCATATATTGTAATGCACCAGCACCAACATCACCAGCTCTTGTTCCCATCATAAGACCTTGAACAGGTGTAAGACCCATAGAAGTATCAATACATTTACCATCTAATACAGCAGAAACAGATGAACCATTTCCTAAGTGACATACAATGATTCTTGTATTGTGTTTTTTATCTAACATTTGTCTAGCTTCATTAGATACAAAGAAGTGAGAAGTTCCGTGGAAACCATATTTTCTAATACCATGTTTAGAGTATTGGTCATATGGTAAAGCATACATATAAGCATAATCAGGCATAGTTTGGTGAAATGCAGTATCAAATACAGCAACATTTGGTTTACCTGGCATTAATTGTTGACAAATCTCCATACCTAGGATATTTGCTGGATTATGTAGAGGTGCTAATGGGATTAATCTTTTCATTGTTTCTATAACTCTTTCAGTTACTAAAACTGAACCAGAAAACTCTTCTCCACCATGAACTGCTCTATGTCCAATAGCTTCAATATCATTAATAGAGTCAATAACTTTTCCTTCACCTGCAGTTAGAGTTGATAAAACAGCTTCAATCGCTTCTTTATGTGTAGGCATTGGGATATCTTTTTTAATCTCTTGATCATCTCCAAATTCGTGTTTTAAAACACCATCGATTCCAATTCTCTCACAAATTCCTGATGCGAAAACTTTTTTTATAATTGGGTTCATTAATTGATATTTTAATGATGAACTTCCTGCATTTAATATGAATACTAACATTATCTTTTCCCTTTTTTTGAATTTAATTTATAGTTTTTATGATTGTGTAGCTGTAATTGCAACTAAGTTAGCAATATCTTCTACTGAACAACCTCTTGAAAGGTCATTAACAGGTTTTGCTAAACCTTGAACAATTGGACCATGAGCATCAGCTCCAGCAAATCTTTGTACTAGTTTATATCCGATATTTCCAGATTGTAAATCTGGGAATACTAAAATATTTGCACGACCTGCTACTTTTGAATCAGGTGCTTTTTTAGCTCCAATAGCTTCAACAATTGCAGCATCTGCTTGCATTTCACCATCAAAAGCAAAATCAACATTTCTATCTTTTAGAATTTGTACAGCATTTTGTACTTTATCAACTAGTGGGTGAGAAGCACTTCCCATTGTAGAGAATGATAACATCGCAACTCTTGGCTCTAAACCTACAACTGATGAGGCAGTTGCAGCAGTAGAAGCAGCTATGTCAGCTAGTTGTTCTGCAGTTGGTTCTGGTAATACAGCACAATCAGCAAATAGTAATAATCCATTATCACCAAATTTACCATCCGCTGTTTCCATTACAAAAGCAGAAGATACAGTTTTAATTCCTGGTGCTGTTTTAATAACTTGAATTGCAGCTCTTAAAACATCAGCAGTTGGAGAGTTAGAACCTGCAACTAGACCATGAGCGTCACCAAGTCTAACCATCATACAACCAAAAAATCTAGGTTCTGTAGTCATGATTTCTGTTGCTTCTTCTTTAGAAAGATTTTTTGATCTTCTTAACTCTACTAACTCATCAATGTATCTATCAATACCATCATAAGATTTTGGATCAATAATAGTAGCACCCTCTATATTAGCGCCACATGCACTTGCGTCAGCTTTAATTGTATCTTCATTACCAATTAAAACCACATTTGCAGTTTTTTCCTCAAGAACCATTTGAGCAGCTTTAAGAACTCTTTCATCTTCTGATTCTGGAAGAACTATAGTTTTTAGTTCTTTTTTAGCATTTTCTTTAATACTTTTAATTAAACCCATTCACGCTTCCTTTATTGTAAAATCAATAAATTATAATATTTAAGCGTAGCATTAAAGTAGCATTACTATAGCATTTGAGTAAAAAATATATGCAATTTTTATAAATGTGTATAAAAGTAGTACATTAGTTTTACATAAGTATAAATTTTGTAGATTTTTTTATTAACAACACTCCTGTTCACATTTATTTAATGCTTGAATAGCTTCTTCATCTTCTGCTTTTTCAAACAGTTCATCTAAATAAAAACTATTTGAACAAACAAGATATAAAAGTTCCTCTTTTGTATCAGATTTTGCATCCCTATCATAATAAGCTTTTGGAATCATCGGAATTATTTTTTTCCAGTAAATATTCATGTTTTTTGGGTTTTCTAAAACCCTTAACATATTATCTATAACCACACACGCATTTTCAAAACAATTGATGTTTTTAAAACTTACATAACTTTCATCTACCTTAATTTCATATTTCGACATATTCTTCTCCTAAATTTGATAAAAATTATACAATTATTTGTATATTATTTTATGATATAATATGCAAGTTTATTGACATTTTACGAAAAAATAGGAGTTTTATGGCGAAGATTTCCTCTATCACCTTTCATTATGTATTAAAGTCATTAGAAAAGAATAGTTTAATTAGTATTGATGAGATGTTAGAACAAGTTGATTTATCTAAAAAGGTTTTATTAAGTCAAAGTAGTCAAATTGAGAGTTCTAAGTTATCTGACATATTTGTATATTGTATGGAAAGAAGTGGGGATTATACCTTAGCACTGAAAATAGGAAGTTCTATCACTTATCATTCACTAGGAGTTTTAGGTTATTTGATGTTAAATGCAAAAAATCTAAAAGAAGTGATAGAGAAATTTGATTATTATCAAAAACTAATAAGTGGATTTATTAAATTTCATTTATCAAAGAGTGAGGATTATTATAAAATCTCAATTTATATAAATGAAAACCCAATGATACCCGTTCCAAGTTTTCATGCAGAGGTACACCTAAGTGCTATTTTAGCCATACTAACTCAAATCAGTGGGCATAAAATAGTTCCAAATAAAACATATTTTACCATTGATAGTTTAAATAATTTTGAAAAATATGAGTCAATATTTGGTAAAAATATCTATTTAAATAAAAATGAAAATGCTATATTTTTTCAAATAGATAGATTAGATATAAATGTAAGTGATTCAAATCCTGCTATGCTTGAATATTTTGAAGCACAAGCCAATAAAATATTGGAAGATATGCAAATAAGTTCTTGGTATAGTAAAGTAAAAAAAGAGATATTAAAAACTATAGGTGAGAATGATATTACAATAGAGTTTATTGCTAAAAAATTGAGTGTTAGTACAAGAACCTTGCAATATAATCTAAAAGATGAAAATAAAAAGTTTAGGGATGCACTCCTTAGTGTAAGGATGCAATTGGCAAATCATTATATAAAAAATACAAAAATGGATTTTACTAGTATTGCATTTTTTTTAGGTTATAGTGAAGCAAGTTCATTTTTTAGAGCTTATAAAAAATATTATAAACAAACTCCTAAGAGTTTTGAAGTAAAGAGGTGATTACCCCTTTACTAAAGTATATGTATCATTTGCTATTACAAACTCTTCATTTGTAGGGATTACAAAAACTTTTACTTTAGAGTTTTTTGATTGAATTTCTCTACTCGTTGATAATCTTTGTTTGTTTTTTATTTTATCTATTTCTATACCTAAAAATTCAAGTTTTGAACAAACTTTTTGTCTAATGATATCAGCATTTTCACCAATTCCAGCAGTAAAACAAATAGCATCAACACCATTTAATACACCAGCATATGAACAAATATACTTTTTGATTCTATTACACAGCATATCTATACATATGCTTGCTCTTTTATCCCCATCTTCAGCGGCTTTGATAACCTCTCTTAAATCTGAACTTATACCAGATATCCCTAAAATTCCCGATTTTTTATTTAGATAATCAATTATTTGATGACTATCCATATCTTTTTTATCCATTAGATATGGGATAACACCTGCATCGATATCTCCACTTCTTGTTCCCATAATAAGACCCTCTAATGGGGTTAAACCCATAGTTGTATCTACTGATTTTCCATCTTTTACTGCACAAATAGATGAACCGTTTCCTAAATGGCAAACAATAATTTTTGATTTATCTTTTTCTAACATCTTAATAGCTTCATTTGAAACATAATAATGACTTGTTCCATGAAATCCATATTTTCTTAAATGATGCTCAGTATAATCCTCATGGGGTACTGCATAAAGATAGTTTTCTTTTGGCATAGTTTGGTGAAATGCAGTATCAAATACTGCTACATTTGGTTTACCTGATAAAATCTCTTGACAAATTCTCATTCCTAAAATATTTGCAGGGTTATGTAAAGGAGCTAAGGGAACTAACTCTTCAATTCTTTGCATAACATCTTCATCAACCAAAACTGATTTTTTGAAATATTCTCCCCCATGTACAACTCTATGTCCTATGGCACTAATCTCATCTATATTAGAAATAACTTTTGTATCATCATGGGTAAGAATCTCTAAAACAAACTCAATTGCTTCTTTATGAGTAGGCATGGGTTGGTCTATTTCTAATTTTCTATGCTCTGCAATTACATGTTTCATCACCCCATCTATACCAATTCTTTCACATAAACCTGAAGCTTTAACTTCGGCTGTTGTTACATCTATTAATTGATATTTTAGTGAAGATGAACCTGCATTTAAAACAAATATTAACATAATTAAACCTCCTAAAAGGGATTTATTATATCTAATGTAATAAAAATAATAGTTTAGCTACTTATTTGAGTTTTACTTTTGTCTGGTTTTTTAGCTTTATAAACATCATTGAGGTCATGATTGCATCGTTGTATGCATCATGTTTTCCAAGTTTTGGTATATCTAAATCTTTCATTATAGTATCAAATCTTAAATCAATATGGCTTTGGGGAATTTTTTCTATTTTCCAATCATGATAGATAGCTGATACTTCATATAATCTATTAGGTAGGGTGATACCAAGCTTTGACTTAATATGTTTATTTACCATAGCAATATCAAATTCCAAATAATACCCCACAAGTTTCCTACTACCTATAAACTTTAAGAACTCATCCATAACTAAATCTATATCTTCTGCTTCATCTAAGTCACACTCTCTAATATGATGAACTTTTATAGCCTCCTCTTGAAGTTTTGTTTTTGGTTTAATAAATTTTACAAATTTTTTACTTGAAACTATTGTATTGTTTTTAATCAATACTGCACCAATAGAGATAATTTCGTCTTTTATTACACTAAGTCCAGTTGTTTCACAATCAAAGCAGACATATTCATCTTTTGGTGCTTCATCAAATAGATAAAGATATTTATCGTCTTTTAGATTTTTTTTATTAAAATAGTTTTTTATATTTTTAAACATAATTCAACTTATAATGATATTCTAGTTTTTTCTTTAGTTTATTAACAATTTTAAAACTATCTTTTAATAAATCCTTTTCCATTGTATTTAAATTGTCAGGATTTATATAATTATCAACTTTTTGTGCTGAATCAAGTTTTGAAAGATTTGATTTTAGTTTTAAAGTACATAAAAAATTAAAAGCCTCAGTTAATTCTGAAGCAAACTCTTCTTCAAGTTTACCAAGAGCACTTAACTCTTCAATTCTTTTTAAAGTATTAGCTCTATAAAGTCTATTTTCTAAAGATAAGGCTCTTATCCCTTGTACGATTATAAAAATACCACCTTTTTTTATATCTATTTCATCTTTATGCTCTTTGTCACTTGAATCAAATACAAAGCCATCAAAAAAACCTAATGGAACTTCAAAATCCATAATAATTTTGGCAAAGTGCATATAAAAGGTTTTGCTATTTGAACAGATACTAAACATATACTCTTTAATCTCTTTTAGAAGTTCTCTATTTCCAGCAGCACACATTGCATCATAAAAAATAGCTAAATTCATAAAGTTATCACCACTAGGTTTTGTTATTAATTCATAAATCAAATCTTTAAATGAACTTTGTCTTCTTCGCCAGTAGGGATTACTAACCATAATATTCCCTTCACATCTTGGAAATCCAAAATCAACTAAGGTTTCAGTGTATTTTATAGCAAACTCTTTTATACACTCATCACTTAAGTTACAATCATCACCAATGATTAGTGCATTGTCTTGATCTGTTTTAAGGATTTGTTCACCTCTCCCTTCACTTCCCATTACAACTAAACATGAGTTTTCTATTAAACCTTCTGGGGCAAGGATTTTAAATAGTTTTTCCATAACTTTTCTATTTAGTTGATTGATTAGTTTTGAGATAAAATCAACTTTTACACCTTTTGCATTTAGTGATTTTATTATCTTGGTAAATGATTGACATGCAGCTTTTAACTCCTCTAATGTTTCCGCTTTTGCAATCTCATTTGAAACGGAGAAGGTATGTGTAGCAAAAAATGAAGATAAAGAGATTTGATCAATTATACCTACAATCTCATCTTGATCATTTTTAACTACCATTCTTTTTAAACCATGCTTAGCCATAAGTAGTTGGGCATTAAATAAGAAATCGTTTTCATTTACATAGATTAATCCTGAGTTTGAGATCTTACCAACAATATCATCAAAATCCATTCTATTTAAGATAACTTTTTCTCTAAAATCAGAATCGGTTACTATATGAATCTTTTCTTGTTTATCCCTTAAAAGTAAAGTTGGAACCTTCTCTTTTTTGATTGTTTTAACTGCTTCAAAAATTGAGGTTTCATATGGTACTATTACCGCTCTATGAACTCTTGCATCTTTTACTTTTGCTACCATTAGGTTTGCTAATTCTTTATTTTTTTCATTATTTATATTTGCATTTAGTTTTTGTGAAATAGATTGGAAAAAGTATTTTTCCATATGGGGATTTTTATGCAAAGTTTTAATAAAAATCTTTTTTGGCAAAACATAACAAATAGTCTCTTGGACAGTTATAAAAGTGTGTTTAGAAAAGTTTTCTATTAAAGAGATTGGGTCAAAAAACTCATTTTTTGAAAAAATTGATAAAACCTCTTCATCTAGTTTTTCTTGAACCAATCCTTTTATTATAAAATATAGATTTTCAGGCTCTTTTTTTGCCTCTTGCAATACTTGGTCTTTTTTATAATAAACAATATCAAGTGAATTTGAAAACTCTTCTAATTCATTTTTTGATAAGTTTTCAAAGGGGTGGATAGACTTTATAAAAGTTAATTGCTCTAGTATACTCATGTTTTATCTTTATAATTTATTTTATCTTCTTAAAGATTATCATATAAAAAATGATAAGTTGTTTTAGGAGCTTGAAAAGTTTAAATACTAAAGAGAGTTTTAAACTCTCTTTAGTGTACAATTTATATTATTAGTGATCAACAGCTCCATCAGCTCCAAAACCAGTTTCAGCTCTAACTTTTTGTGCTTCAAATGCTATCTCTTCATCTTTAGCTCTTTGAGATTTATCAGTGATACTAAAGAACCAAATAGCAATAAATGCAGCAGTTACTGAGAATAGTGCAGGGTGTTTATATGGGAATAATGGCTCTGCATTTCCTAAAATTTGAACCCAAACAATTGGACCTACGATTACAAGAGTAACAGCAGTTATAAGACCAACTAAACCACCAAGGAACGCTCCTCTTGTAGTTAATTTAGACCAGTAAATTGATAAGAACAAGATTGGGAAGTTAGCAGATGCAGCAATAGCAAATGCAAGACCAACCATAAATGCAATATTTTGTTGTTCAAATGCAATACCTAATACAACTCCAACAATACCAATTACAATTACTGACATTTTAGAGATTTTCATCTCTTGCTCTTCTGTACAATCTGGATTGATAACAGATGCATAAAGGTCGTGTGAAATTGCAGATGCTCCTGCAAGAGTTAAACCAGATACAACTGCTAAAATTGTAGCAAAAGCAACAGCTGAAATAAATCCTAAAAAGATATTTCCACCAACCATATGTGATAAGTGAATTGCAGCCATATTATTTCCACCAAATAGTTTACCATCTGTAAAGTATTGAGCACCTTCTGGAGAATTTAAGAAAACAATTGCTCCAAGACCAATTACAGCAATAACTAAGTAAAAATAACCAATAAATCCTGTTGCATAAACAACTGATTTTCTAGCTTCTTTTGCATTACCAACTGTGAAGAATCTCATAAGTACATGAGGAAGACCAGCAGTACCAAGCATAAGTGCCATACCTAAAGAGATAGCAGAAACTGGGTCTGATATAAATCCACCAGGTGCCATAATTGCTTGACCTAAGTTATGACTTTCAACAGCTTTTTCAGCTAAGGCTTCAAAAGAAAATCCAAACTGACTTAGTACCATAAATGCCATAAATGTTACCCCTGATAAAAGTAGAATAGCTTTTATAATTTGAACCCAAGTAGTTGCAAGCATACCACCAAAAGTTACATAAATAATCATCATGATACCAACTAAGATTACTGCGTATTCATATGGAAGACCAAATAATACTTGGATTAGTTTACCAGAACCAACCATTTGTGCAATAAGATATAATGTTACAACAGCTAAAGAACCTAATGATGCAAGAGTTCTTATCTCTTTTTGACCTAGTCTATAAGCTGCAATATCTGCAAATGTATATTTACCTAGATTTCTTAACTTCTCAGCCATTAAGAATAAAATAACAGGCCAACCAACTAAAAATCCAACTGCATATACAAGACCATCATAACCTTTTAAATATACAAGACCAGAAAGTCCAAGGAATGATGCTGCTGACATATAATCCCCAGCAATAGCCATACCATTTTGAAAACCTGTGATTCCTCCACCAGCAGTATAAAAATCACTTGCAGATTTTGTTCTTTTTGCTGCCCAATATGTGATAACTAAAGTTGCTCCAACAAATATAAAAAACATTATAATTGCTGGGATATTTATACTTCTTTGACCATGAACTTCTATATTTTCAGCGAATAATGCAATTGCAAAAACTGAAATAAGTGCTAAAATTCTAAACATTATAAATCATCCTTTACATCTTCTCTTACTTTTTCAATCAAATCTTCAAACTCACCATTTGCTCTTCTTACATAGATTAAAGTTGTTAAGAAACTGATAATAATAATTGCTGCTGCAATTGGAAATGCTACAGTCATAACCCCATCTCCAGTTTTTACTGCTAGTAATGTTGGATCAAATGCAATTGTTAAAATAAATGCATAAAACATTACAAGAACAAAGATACCAAGTTTAACTGCAAAACTACTTCTTTTACTAACTAACTCTTTATAAGAAGGGTTAGCTTTAATTCGCTCTACCATATCATTTTTCATAGATACGTCCTTTTATTTAGATTTTAAATGGCTATATAGGCATTGATATATCATTTAATATGCAAATAAAATTATACTTATAAATAATTATATATTGATATCAATCTATAAAATTAAGTTTATATTAAGGTCTTAAATAAGTTTGGTAACTTAATGTTACATTAAACATAGCAATAAAGTAGCATTTCAAAAATATTATATTTTTTATGATTATCCAGTATAAAAAGTAGTTTTAGCGGCTGTTCTATCTTTTAGTTTTAAAAATATCATTGAGGTCATAATTGCATCATTGAGAGCATCATGTTTACCAAGTTCTGGAATATCTAACTCTTTCATAATAGTGTCAAATTTTAAATCTACAAATTCATAATCACTACTTCTTTTTTTTGTTCTAAAGTACATTGAAGAGACTTCTACTGAATCGTTTGGTAAGGGTATACCAATTATTTGTTTAGTGTATTTTGAGATTATGGCAATATCAAACTTAATGTAATAACCAACTATTGGTCTATTACCAATAAATTCAAGAAGTTCCAAAATAGCTTTTTTGGGTTCAACTGCATTTTCTAAATCAATAGGTCTTATATGGTGGATTTTTATAGACTCTTCTGTTACATGTCTTGAAGGTTTTACAAAGATATTAAGAGTTTTTCTCATTAGTACTCTATTATCTTTTATTAAAACTGCACCAATTGAGAGTATTTCATCTTTTTTTGGATTTAAGCCAGTTGTTTCACAATCTAAACAAACATATTCACCTTTTTTTGGTTCAGTAAAAAGATACTCATATTTTTTATCTTTTAATTTTCTTTTTTTTAGATTATTAAAAAATTCTTTTATCATGATAACTTATCTATTTTGAATGAATATGTAATAAATTTTTTAAAACTAATAACAATTTTAAAACTATCTTTTAAAAGATCTCTTTCTATTTTACCTAAAGAGTGGGTATCTATTTCATTATCAATTTTTTTATTATCTTGTTTTTTTTGTAAATGCCCTTTTAATCTTAAGGTATTTAATACCTCAAAGGCTTCTAATAGTTCATTTGCCATATCTTGTTCAAGTACTTTTTTTCTTGCAAGGATTTTAATTCTTTTTACTGTAGTTGTTTCTCTAATCTTTTCCCTTAAAGCTAAACTTCTAACCCCTTGTACAATAGGAAAAATTCCAGTTTTTTTAATATCAATAAGGTGGGTTTTAGTCATAAAGTTTGCAACTATACTAGGAGTATCAAAGGTTAAGGTAGCCTTTGCAAAATATGCCATAAAAACATCTTTGTCATGAAGTCTATCAAATAAGTCATCTTTTAAATTTATCAGCAACTCTTTTCTTCCTGCAACTGCAAAAGAATCAAAAAATATAGCAAGATCCATATAGTTTTGCATATCTGGGGCTTCTATCCATTTTGCTGTTTCTGTTTTATAGTCTTTCACATTCTTACACCAAAACGGGTTTGAAACCATAATATTACCTGGACATGGTGGATAACCAAACTCTATTAAAGTTGCAGTTATTTTTTCCATATATGGTCTATATTGTTCCACATCTTTATCATCACAAACAACTAAAGCATTATCTTGGTCTGTTTTAATAATTTGTTCATTTCTTCCTTCACTACCCATAACAATAAAACAAGCATCATTTTGCAAATCTTCTGGAACAATAAGTTTATAAAGCTTTTGGTAGACTTTTGTATTTAGTTGACCAATTAAGTTTGAAATATGTTGAACTTTTACACCTTTTGCATTTAGGGTTGTAATTGTGTTAATTAGTTCAATACTAGCTTCTTTTAGCTCTTGGACATTTTTTGCTTTTTTGATTTTTGAGTCAACAACATAGGTGTGATTTGCAAAATGTGATAGGACATCTATTTGTTCCAAAATACCTACAATTTCACCTTGGGTATTAATTACACCTATTCTTTTAATATTTCTTTTAATTAACATAGAAAAAGCATCAAACAAATAATCATCTTTGTTAACTGTTTGTAGTGGAAATATAGCAATTTCTGATACAGGAATATTTAAATCTCTTCTTTCTAAAAGAACTTTTACCTTAAGTAAAGAGTCTGTGATAATTCCATAGGTATTCTCTTTTTTTACAATAATTGTGGAAGTTTTATATTCTGTAGATTTTTCAATTGCATCAATTAGTTTTGTATTTGATTCAACTATACAAGGTTCATGTAAAACTGCTTCAGAAACTCTTGCAATCATAAAAGTTGATAACTCAGAGGTGTATTCTTTATGTTTTAAAACTTGAAATTTATTTACTAAATTATTTAAAAAAAAGTCTTTAAATTCGGCATTATTTTCTACTAAGTATAAAAAGGTTTCTTTTTCTAACTCATAAGATATTAAATCTTCATATACTTTAAAA
Source organism: Halarcobacter azotofixans (SeqCode) (assembly GCA_048571215.1). GTDB lineage: Bacteria > Campylobacterota > Campylobacteria > Campylobacterales > Arcobacteraceae > Halarcobacter > Halarcobacter azotofixans. Next base: position 2,395,262 of record CP182352.1, on the reverse strand, counting down.
GTATTTTTTGTTTTGCCATATATTAGTGAGTTTGCATCAAAAGAGTCTTCTTGATGATAATCAACTAAAATCTCATCATCTTTTATCTCATGTACACAACCCTTTATGATAATAAAAAAGTTACTAGATACTTTGTCTGGACTAATTAAAACTTCACCTTTTGGATAATAAGCTATATCCATGTGACGGATACATTTATCCATTTGTTCTTCATTTAAGACTTCAAAAGGATGAATATTTGATAGGAAAGATTTTTGATCTCTTAAACTCATTAAGAAAATCCTTTATGATATTTTTTTATATTAAGTCTAATAATATAAAAAAATAGCATAAAAAAAGCCAACCCGAAGGTTGACTTTAGTTTTGTTAGTGATCGTGTGCTGCACCAACATTGTTAGGAAGTCTGATAGACTCAACTAACTCTTGAATTTCAATAGGTGGTTCAGGAGTCATTCTAGATACAACTAATGCCACGATTAGGTGTAAAATTGTTCCGATTGTCCCAATACCAGTAGGAGCGATTCCTAAGAAATAATCCGCTTTGTCTCCACCCATGAATACAAAGTATATAATGTATCCGAATGTAAAGATAAGACCAGTTAAGATACCAGCAATAGCACCCTCTTTATTCATTCTCTTATCAAATACCCCAAGGATAATTGTAGGGAAGAATGCTGCTGCTGCAAGACCAAATGCAAAGGCAACAACTTGTGCAACAAAACCTGGAGGGTGAATCCCTAAGTAACCAGCTATACAAATTGCAACGATAGCTGAAACTCTTGCCCACATTAACTCAGTTTTTTCGTTTAATGTAGATTTCCCAGTTTCTTTATCTTTAAATACAACTTGACCCATTAAGTCATGTGAAATAGCTGAAGCAATTACAAGTAATAGACCAGCTGCAGTTGATAATGCTGCTGCTAGACCCCCAGCTGCAATAAATGCGATTACCCAGTTAGGTAAGTTTGCAATTTCAGGGTTCGCAAGAACCATAATATCTCTATCAACATATAACTCATTTTCAATTTTACCGCTATTAGCAGCTGGTTTACCATTTGTAGTAGCTCTTTGACCATATTCACCAGTATTAGTTCCATCAAATACAGGTTTACCTTTTGGTCCTTCAAATGCAGCACCAGGTCCATATTGAATTTTACCATCACCATTTCTATCTGTCCAAGCTATTAGTCCACCTTGTTCCCAAGTTTTGAACCATTTACCGCTGTTTGGTGTTCCATCAGCATGTTTAGTTTCACCAGCAACAAACGCTTTATACTCAACATTTTGAACATTTTTAATTAAGTTAACTCTTGAGAATGCAGCAACTGAAGAGATAGTTGTATACATAATTGCAATAAATACTAATGCCCAACCAGCAGAACTTCTAGCATCTTTTACAGTAGGAACTGTAAAGAATCTAACAATTACATGTGGTAAACCTGCAGTACCAAGCATTAATGCTGTAGTTAACATAAACATATTCCATAAGTTACCTGGCTCAGTATATGCTTTAAAACCTAAGTCAGTAACGGCAGTATCAAGTGCATGTAGTAAAAAGGTTCCTTCAGGAATAACTTTTACCCCATCATCAAATGCAAATGTAGTAGTTGAGAAGATACCTAATTGTGGTAAAAATGTATCAGTTACTTGTAATGATAAGAAAATCGCTGGAATCATATAAGCAAAAATCATTACAACATATTGTGCAACTTGAGTATATGTAATACCTTTCATACCACCAAGTACAGAGTAGAAAAATACAATTGCCATACCAATAATAACACCAGTATTTACATCAACTTGTAAGAATCTTGAGAATACGATACCAACACCTCTCATTTGTCCTGCAACATATGTAAATGAAACAAAAATAACACCAATAACAGCAACAAGTCTTGCCGCATCAGAATAATATCTGTCACCAACGAAATCAGGTACTGTAAATTTTCCAAATTTTCTTAAATAAGGAGCCAATAACATTGCAAGTAGAACATATCCACCTGTCCAACCCATTAAATATGCACCACCATCAGAACCTTTGAAAGAGATGATACCTGCTAATGAGATAAAAGATGCCGCTGACATCCAGTCTGCTGCTGTAGCCATACCGTTAGCAACTGGATGAACTCCACCACCTGCAACATAGAAATCTTTAGTAGATCCTGCTTTTGCCCATAATGCAATACCAATGTAAATCGCGAAAGACACACCTACGAATAGGTAAATTAATGATTGTAATTCCATACTCTGTTTCTCCTACTCGTGTACGCCATATTTTTCGTCAATAGCACCCATTTTTGCCACATATACAAAAATTAGTAAAACGAATACATAAATTGCACCTTGTTGTGCAAACCAAAATCCTAACTTAACACCACTGATTTCAATGTTGTTTAGTTCATTTATGAATAAAATTCCACAACCAAATGAAACTATAAACCACACAACTAATAGTTTTAATATAGTTGCGATGTTCTCTTTCCAATAAGCTTGAGCTTTTTCTGGACTCATAATCGTACTCCTTTTTAAGTTTTACTAAAATAGATAATCTACTTAGTAATTCAACATTGAAAGTATAATAAGTGTAGATAGCAAAAGGATAGCAATTAATTTTTTTTTTTTAAAGTTTTTTAAAAGAGTAGGATTAGCGTAGCAAATAATGCTAGTAGGCTCGAATTGATGGGTAGGGATTAAACAGAATAAAATCTGTCAATTTTATACCCTAGACCTCTAATATTTTTAATAAAATCCTCTTTTAGTGCTTTTTTTAGTCTTGAAATTTCAGCTCTAATAGTTGGATTGTCTATATCTTCACCTCTCCAGATGTCAATTCTAAATCTTTCAAAGTCAACTATCATATTAATATTTAAAGCTAATATATGAATAATCTCTAGTTGTTTTTTTGTTAAAGTTTGTGGTTCACCATTGAAATATAGTGTTTGCTTATCTTTAGAATATGAGTAGTTTTCTGAAAATCTCATATGTGAAGTATTATTTTGGTCTTTTTTAAGAATTTGGTTTATCTTAATACCTAACTCTTCTAAATGGAATGGTTTCTTAATATACTCTCTACAACCTAAATCATACGCTTTTGTTATATCTTCTATATCAATTAGCGCTGAGATATATATAGTTGGTATATACATCTTTTTCTTATTTAAGTCTTCTAAAATCTCAAAACCATCTTTTTTTGGAACATTAATATCTAAAATTAGTAAATCAAAACTTCCATCTACACTTTCTAGAACCTGTTCACCATCAGTAAAACTTAGAACCATATGACCAATACCTTTTAAATATTCAGTAATGGCACTATTTAGCATTAATTCATCTTCAAGAAGCAGTATTTTCATTTAATTTAAACCTATAAGTGAATTTTGTATCTTTTTCATTTGAGTCAAGCTTAATTATAACAAAATTTTTATCACAAATCTCTTTTACTATTTTAAGTCCCAAGCCAAAGCCTCCTCTAGAGTTATTTTCCCTATAAAAATCTCCAAATATTTTTTCTGGACTTTGTATTTTATCTGAGTTTGTTTTTACACTAAACTCAACATAGTCATCATTGAAATAGGTAAGTCTTAAATATATAGGAGAGTTTATATGTGCATATTTGATTGCATTTGATATATTATTATCTACTATTCTTTGTAGTTCAGTTCTATTAAACTTGATATATATATCTTCTTCGATATTAGCAATAAAATGTAATTTATTTGAAACAGCTATCCCATAAAAGAAAGATATTCTTTCATTTAAATATTCTGTAAAGTTTATATATTCTTTTGGATAATCAACTCTGTCTTTTTTTATTAAATAAGATAAGTCATCATATATATATTGAATAATTTTTGCACCACTTTCTATATTTGAGATATATTTATTAGTTGGAGTATTCATTTTAAGTAAATCTATATTTGTTCTAATTATTGATAAAGGGGTGTTAACTTCATGTACTGAGTTTTTGATAAACTTTTTTTGTGAATCAATTAGGATTTTTAATTCTTTTGTTTGCTCTTCAACCTTATCTTCAAGGTGTTTATTTAAGCCTTCAAGCATTAAAGTCTTGTCTTTTATATTATGCATAGCATCATAGGCATAATTAGCAATAATTTTAAACTCACCAAATATAAGTCTATTTTGATTGATCCTTGTATCACTTTTTTGTGTTTCTTTAAAATATGCACCAATCTCTTTAACATCATTTACGATTAATATTGTTGCATTTTTATATATAAAGATTGAATATAGAACTAACATAATTGTTAGTGAAAGTATTTGTAGTATATAGTTAGATATCTTTTCATCATATTCATCTTTTTTGGCACGCACTACTTGGTCAATCTCATCTAAATATATTCCTCTACCAATTGTCCAGTTCCAAGGTTTATAGGATAGGGCATAAGAGATTTTAAGGGCATCTTTTTTTAATTGAGGTTTATACCAGATATATTGAACATATCCACCACCTTTTTTTTTGGAGATATTAATCAATTCTTTAATAACTTGTTTCCCAGACGGGTCTGTAACCTCGTATAAGTTTTTACCAATATTTTTAGTTTCAACTGGATAATAAAGTAAGGTACCATCAAAATCATATATAAACAGATAATCATTTAAATCTTTTTTATCTCTCATAAGTTCAATAGAGTTTATAAGATCATTTTGTATCTCTTTTTCACTTTTTATCCCTTTAAATTTTTTATGATAATAGCTTATAAATTTAAGGGTTTTTTCTATATCTGCTTTTATTAATTCTTTTTGTTTATTTGAATAGTCAGTTTTTATGATTTTAATTTTTTCTTGAAACTCATCAAAGGTGTTTTCAATAATTATAAATGTAAATGATGAAGTTAATATTATAATAAAAAAGATACTATATAAAATCAAGTGATATAGGGATTTAGCTTTAATCATATTGTTACCTTAAGAAAAATGAGAGTAAGAATAACTTAATTTTGATAAAAGGTTTATGAAAATAAGAAAAATAAAGTGGCGCGGTTGACGAGACTCGAACTCGCGACCTCCTGCGTGACAGGCAGGCATTCTAACCAACTAAACTACAACCGCACATTTATTTTGTAAGAAATACTTGTCAAAGTATTAATGGTGGTCGATATAAGACTCGAACTTATGACATCTACCTTGTAAGGGTAGCGCTCTACCAACTGAGCTAATCGACCTAAATAGTTTGGTGACCCCTAGGAGACTTGAACTCCTGTGGCATGGATGAAAACCATGAATCCTAACCGCTAGATGAAGGGGCCAAACTAATATATATTATAAATTTTACATTGAGTTAAACTTATGTAACTGGTGACCCGTGATGGATTCGAACCATCGGCCACCTCCTTAAAAGGGAGATGCTCTACCAGCTGAGCTAACGGGTCAACAATAAAATACAATAAAGTGGCGCGGTTGACGAGACTCGAACTCGCGACCTCCTGCGTGACAGGCAGGCATTCTAACCAACTAAACTACAACCGCACATTTATTATAATAAGAAATACTTGTCAAAGTATTAATGGTGGTCGATATAAGACTCGAACTTATGACATCTACCTTGTAAGGGTAGCGCTCTACCAACTGAGCTAATCGACCTAAATAGTTTGGTGACCCCTAGGAGACTTGAACTCCTGTGGCATGGATGAAAACCATGAATCCTAACCGCTAGATGAAGGGGCCAAACTAAATAATAAAATAAAAAATATAAACTTATAAAATATAAAATTTATATAACTGGTGACCCGTGATGGATTCGAACCATCGGCCACCTCCTTAAAAGGGAGATGCTCTACCAGCTGAGCTAACGGGTCTTCTTTTCAAAATGGAGTGGAATTATACTCATTTATTTATTTTTTGTCAAGGGTTTTTTGAAAAAAATTCAAAAGTTTTTTTAAAGAGTATTTAGAGGCTTGATTTTGCACCTCTTTTCTATCCCCTTTGAAGTAAAAAACTTCAATATCTTTCCCAATATCTTGACCAAATACTCCAATTACAACTGTACCAACTGGTTTAGTTTTTGTTCCCCCAGATGGACCTGCTATTCCACTAACAGCAATTGCAAAATTGGCATTAAACTTTTTGATTACACCTTGAAGCATCTCATCTACAACTTGAGTACTTACTGCACCATACTTTTCTAGTGTTTGTAGTTTTACATTTAACTCTTGATGTTTAATCTCATTTGAGTAAGTTACTATAGCACCATTAAAAATATCTGATGAGCCAGAGAGTTGTGTAATCATTGAGGCGATTAATCCACCTGTGCAACTCTCTGCTGTTGTTATAGTCTTATTATGTATTCTTAATAGGTTTTGAAGAGTTTGCATATCTTCTATAGAAAAAACTTCATTATACATATTAAAACTTTTTTACGTATGGGTTTAGTTTCCCATACATATATTATCTTTCTGTTAATTCGTCTAGGAATTTTTCTTCATCAAATTTTAGATTTAGATATTCTGCAAGGATTTTAATATCTCTTTCAGCATTACCTAAACATGATGTAGCACCTGGGCTTGGAGTCATATTAAATAAGATTCCATTACCTGTATTTATTGAAGCTTCACCAAGCATAAGTTTTTGTTCCTCTTTGTTAAGTACTTGTGGTCTAACTCCACCAAACTCATGTGCATATTCAATATCATCTGTACTTAATGATGGTACGATTTTTTGAGCATCTTTTACAAATAAACCTTTATTGATACCTGGAACTTCAAATAAGAAGTTTTTCAAGATATAGTTTCTAATCTCATGGTCTTTAATTAGATCCCAAAGAATTTTTATAATGTTCCCATCTATGTTCATTGTTTTAAGACATTGGAAAAATGATTTACCACCTTTATATCTTTCTAAAACTGCAAGTGCAAGTGCAGTTGGACCAAATCTAGTTTTTCCATCACATAAAATATCTGGATCTCCATGAAGTGCTGCAAATGGAAGTTTTGGGTTTTGTACCATATATACTTTACCATTTAAAAATTTACCAGGGGTGATATAAAAACTTCCTGCAACAGAAAGTGAACCCATATGTTTACCATAACCCATTTTATGTGCTAAGTATAATGAGTGTGCTCCTGCATTAACTACAACAAAATCTGCTGTAAATACTGAACCACTTGTAGTAGTTAATTTAAATTTTTCACCAACTTTTTCAATCTCTTCAACTTCTGCGTTATAAAAAATATCAGTTTTTACATCTTCTTGTGCTTGTGCTGCTTTTGCTAACTCTTCAGTCATAGCACCATAATCAACAGTTGTGTACTCATTTTTTGCACCCATAGCTATAATTGGCTCTGGTCTATCTTTTGTTTGTTCTTTATCAGCATAAACAAGTTTTGGTTCTAACTCTCTTAAAGTTTCTTTGTCCCATAACTCCAAATAAGGGAAAAGTTCTTTAAATTCGTTATATCTATTTTTAATAAACTCAACCTCTTTCTCACCAACACCTAAAGCCATTTTTTGGTGAGCAAACATAATTTTATTTTCTAAACCATATTGTAAACAGAACTTCTCAATCATTTTTGCAGTTCTTTTAGTGATTTTTGCTTTATCTAATGTATAGTTAGTCTCAATATCACCAACATGAATTGTTTGTGAGTTACTTGTCCCTTTTGAGTTTAGCGTTGCTAATTTCTCATATTTTTCTAACATACAAACGCTTTTTACATCTGTATATCTTGCTAATTCATAAAAAAGTGCGGCACCAGAAATACCACCACCTACAATTACTACTTCATAGTGTTTTGTATCCATATTGTAACTTTCCTGTATTATAGTTTTAAATTATAGGTAAGATATTACCATATAAAAGTTAAGATTATTTAAAGATTTATTCAATCCTTTCAATCTTTGTCAAAATTATGTTTAATGGTAACACTTTATAGATTTAAGTTCAAAATTCTACGCGTGCAATTTGTGTACATAAGAAACACTTATTTTTGTATAAAGGATTATAATTTTGTATAATGTACAATAAGTGTACAAAAATATCAAAAAAATGTTAAAAATTCCACTTAAGTTAAATTAATTATAATATTAGATATAATCTGCGATTTACAGATAATTACAATACATACAATTTAAGGTATATAATATGGATTACAAAGATAGTTTATTACTACCAAATACAAAATTTCCAATGAGAGGAAATCTTCCTCAAAATGAGCCAAAGAGATATAAGCTTTGGGATGAGATAAATGTTTATGAAAGAATGAAAACAAATAGAGAGGGTGCACCCTCTTTTACATTGCATGATGGACCACCATATGCAAATGGACATATTCATATTGGACACGCATTAAATAAAATATTGAAAGATTTAATTGTTAAGTATCACTATTTTGAAGGTAAATCAGTTAGATATGTTCCAGGTTGGGATTGTCATGGTTTACCAATTGAGCAAAAAGTTGAAGAGAAAATAGGTAGTACAAAGAAAAAAGAGCTTCCTAAATCAAAAATTAGAGAGTTATGTAGAGCTCATGCAAGTAGATTTATAGATATCCAAAGAGATGAGTTTAAGAAACTTGGTGTAATAGGGGATTGGGATAAACCTTATTTAACAATGGATTTTAAATTTGAAGCGAATATTTATAGAGAACTTTGTGCTATAGCAAATCAAGGACTTCTAGTACAAAGAAGCAAACCTGTATATTGGTCTTGGGCTGCACAAACAGCATTAGCTGAAGCAGAAGTTGAATATGAAGATAAAACTTCGCCATCTATATATGTGGCATTTAAACATGAAACTATGGATGCAAGTTTAATTATCTGGACTACAACACCATGGACACTTCCCGCTAATACTGGTATTGCTTTAAATGGTGAAGAGGAGTATGTTCTTACAAGTGATAAATTTATTGTTGCAAAAAAACTGTATAACTCACTTATAGAAAATGAAGTAATCTCTGGAACAATTGTTGAAATTCTTAATCCTAATGATTTAGAAAATACTTTTGCAATAAACCCTTTAAATGGTAGAAAATCAAAAGTTATTTTAGGTGATCATGTAGAGATGGAATCAGGTTCAGGTGCAGTTCATACAGCTCCTGGTCATGGTGAAGATGACTACAAAGTAGGTTTAAGATATAACCTTGATGTTATTATGCCTGTTGATGCTGAGGGTAAATATGACCAAACAATAGTTAGAGAAAAACTATTTAAAGATACTGATAAATATCTTGGGGTTCATGTATTTAAAGCAAATGAGATGATTTTAGAAGAGTTAGGGGATGCTCTATTAAGTAGAGTTGATATTAGACACTCATATCCACATTGTTGGAGAACTCATAAACCTATTATCTTTAGAGCAACAAAACAATGGTTTATCTCAATTGATGATAAATATGGAAAAGAGAATAAAACCCTAAGAGAGAATGCCCTTAAAGTTGTAAACGAGATTAAGTTTTATCCAGAATGGGGAAGAAACAGACTTAAATCAATGCTTGATGGTAGACCTGATTGGTGTATATCAAGACAAAGAGATTGGGGTGTTCCAATTGCATTTTTTAGAAATAAAAAAACTGATGAGATAATCTTTGATGAAAAAGTATTAAATTATACAGCTATGATTTTTGAACAAAAAGGTTGTGATGCTTGGTATGACTTAAGTATTGAAGAGCTTTTATATCCTGGAAGTGGTTTAAATCCAGAAGATTTAGAAAAAACTATGGATATTTTAGATGTATGGTTTGATTCAGGTTCTACTCAAAATGCAGTTTTAAGATCTAGAAACTATGATGCGGGAACGTTCCCTGCTGATATGTATTTAGAAGGAAGTGACCAACATAGAGGTTGGTTCCAGTCTTCACTTTTAACAACATTGGCTTCACAAGAGATCTCTCCATATAAATCAATATTAACTCATGGATTCACTGTTGATGAAAAGGGTGAAAAGATGAGTAAATCAAAGGGTAATGTAATTGCCCCTGAAAAAGTTATGAAACAATATGGAAGTGAGATTTTAAGACTTTGGGTTGCAATGAGTGATTATCAAAGTGATTTAAAAATCTCAGATAATATCTTAAAACAAAATGCTGAACTATATAGAAAAATAAGAAACACTGCAAGATTTTTACTTGCAAATGTAGATGATTTGGATGCAATTGTTGATATTGACAAGATGGGACAACTTGATAAATGGATATTAAATAAAGCTAAAAAAGTATTTGATGAGATTGAGGCTGCTTTTGCTGTTTATGAGTTCTCTAAGGGATTAAATAAGTTAAATAACTTTTTAGTTGTAGATTTGTCAGGTATCTATTTAGATGTATGTAAAGATAGATTATATTGTGATAATAAAGATGACATCCATAGAAGAAGTTCACAAAGTGCAATGGCTTTAATAGTTAAAAAACTTATTTCAACTTTAGCTTGTATTTTAACTTATACTATGGATGAGTTGTTAGAATATGCTCCTTTATTTATTAAAGATGGAGCTAATGATATATTTGATTATAAGAAAGTTGAGTTACCTATAGTTGAAAATAATCTTAATGAACAAGTCTTATTAAATGCTAAAGAAAAGTTTAGTGAATCAATAGATACACTTAAAAAAGAGAAAATAATAAAATCTACTCTAGAACTTAGTATCTATACAGATTGTGAAGATATTTTGTCATTAGATAATACTGAGGGTGAGGATTTATTTTTAGTAAGTAGTATTACTGATAAAAAAGAGGATTCACCACTAGCATCTTTTGAAGTAGATGGTAAAAACTTTGAAGTTTATAAATCATCTCTAGCAAAATGTCCAAGATGTTGGAAGTTTACTTCTACTAGTGAAGATAGTTTATGTTCAAGATGTGAGAGTGTGCTAAAATAATATGTTTCAAAATGAAGTTACACTAACATTTATTTTTTCTACCATAGCTGTTATATTAGTATTAATAGCTATTGGAATAGTTTATGTAAATAAAAAAGCGAAAAAGGTTGAAAAAAAATGATGCCATTTAGCGACGAGGATTTAAGACCTCCAGTTAGTTCAATTATTGAAAAGAAAATTGCGCCAATGTTAGCAAAAGATGGTGGAGCAATTCAATTGATAGATATTCTTGATGGAAAAGTTTATGTACAACTACAAGGTTCATGTGTAGGATGTAGTGCAAGTAGTAGTACACTAAAGTTTATAGTTGAAAAAGAGTTAAAAACAGCTATCCATCCAGATTTGATGATAATAAATGTACCACAAGGTATGGAAAATAGATTACAGGAGCTTTAATGATAAATGAGTATAGACTATTAAATGAAGCAAATAAAAACTTTTTAGAAAAAAATTTCGATAAAGCTTTATTTATATATTCACAACTATCATTCAATTTCCCTCAAAAAAAAGAGTATGCAATATTTGCTCTTTTTTGTGATATTGCAAGTGAAGATGTGGATAAAGCTACATCACTTTTTGATTATTTTTCTATTGCAAAAGATGAAAATATAGAAGAAGCAATAGCATATGTAGAAAATATAGTAAATGCATATGATGGTGATATGGAAAAGATGATGGATATTTTACAAGATTTGACAACTTCAACTGTTGATTCACTTGATGCTATTAGATATGATGATTTTAAAGAGCTCATAAAATCAAGAGGTTCTTTTAGAGTTGCCTTTGAAGATATTATGTTTTCAACTAAAGTTGCCATTGAAACAAAAGAGGATTTTTTTGATTTTGTTACAAAATTGATTGATAATGATTTTAATAGTACAGCTTATTCTTATTTAGATGGTTTTAATGAATATTTTTCTTATGATAAAAAAATTGAAGAGTTATATAAAAAATTAGAAGAGAAACAAGTTGCAATTAACCACAAACAATAAAACTTTTACAGATAACTCAAAAGATGCAAACAAAAACAGTATTTTTGTAATCTCAAAACAAAATGAGAGATTTGTAGAAGATGCCAAAAAAAATGGTTGCCAAGAGTTTATTGATGCAAAAGATTTAAAAAAACATATAGATATATCTTCTATAAAAATCATAGGTATAACAGGAACAAATGGCAAAACAACAACAGCTGCTGCTATTTATTCTATACTTTTAGATTTGGGTTTTAAAGTTGCCTTACAAGGAACTAGAGGCTTTTTTATAAATGATGAGAAAGTTGAAGATTATACTCTAACAACTCCTGTTCAGTTAGGAAACTTTGCCCATATTTTAAAAGCGCTTGATAATGCTTGTGATTTTTTTGTTATGGAAGTTAGTTCCCATGCAATTGAACAAAAAAGGGTAGAGGGCTTAGATTTTGATTTAAAAGTTCTTACAAATATTACAAGAGATCATTTAGATTATCACAAAACTATCCAAGAGTATATAAATGTAAAAAATTCTTTTTTTGATGATGAGAGTAAAAAACTAATCAATAAAGATGATGAACATGCTAAATTTAACCCTAAAAATACTTTTACATACTCACTAGAAAATCCATCAACATATAAAGTTGGTGCATACTCTTTTAAAAATGGAATGCATGTAATGTTTTCAAAAATAGATTCTATGCACTCTTTTTCATCTACTATGATGGGTATTTTTAATATCTATAATCTACTTGCTGCAATCGCAAGTGTAAATATGCTTACAAACAAAAGTTTAGATGAGATATGTGATGCGGTTGAAAACTTTGCAGGTGTTAGTGGAAGAATGGAGATAATATCAGATGAACCACTAGTAATTGTTGATTTTGCTCACACTCCCGATGGGATGAAAGAGGTTTATGAAAGTTTTAATGATAAAGATATCATAACTGTATTTGGTGCAGGAGGTGATAGGGATAAAGAGAAGCGACCACTTATGGGACAAATAGCTTCAAACTTTGCTAAAACTATTATTATAACTTCTGATAATCCAAGATTTGAAGACCCTGATTTGATCATAAATGATATTTGTAAAGGTATTAAAAATAAAGATAATTTGATAGTTGAGATAAATAGAAAAGCGGCTATTAAAAAAGCTATAGATTTAGGTAAACAAAACCCCAACAGTGTAGTGTTGATACTTGGTAAAGGGGATGAACCTTACCAAATAATTTATGATAAAAAATTCCCACTAGTTGACAAAGATGAGGTTTTAAAACATATCTGATTACCAGATATAAATAGTAACACCTATTAGTAAAATAATTATTGCTACTAAAATATAGATTAAGCCATTACCCTTTTTTAGTTTAGTTGATAAAGGCTCTGTTACTTCTATCTCAATCTCTTTAGTGTTTTCATTTCTTCTTGCAAAATTACTTTTTAGTTTTTTTTCTATCTCTTCTTGAGTAAGTGTTAGATTTACTGCATCTTTTAACAATGCTTCTTTATTATTATTTATCAAATCAAACCTCTATTGTCTATTTTTGAAGTATACAAAAAGTATTAGTGAAATGATAGCTAAAAACAATGGATAAAAAAATAAATAATCCCTAAGAGTTATTTTATTGCTATCGATGTTACTTTTTTCTAGGGTATCGATTTGTTTATAAATCTCATCTAAATCATTTTTAGAATAGGCAATATACGATTTTCCATTTGTTTCTTTTGAGATTTTATTTAGAACAATTTTGTTTGAGTTACCAATTCCTATAGTGTAAACTTTTATTGAGTATTTTTTTAGAAGTTTCAAAACAACCTCTAAAGGGGTAGTGCTATAGTTATCTTGACCATCACTTAATAAAATTACAATTTTAGATTTTGCTTTTGAGGTTTTTAAGATATTTATAGTATATGCCAAAGAGTCAATCATCGCTGTTTGGGTTCCCACAACTCCAACATCAAGATAGTCTAAAATGGTTTTTTGTGCTTCTTTATCAAAACTAAGAGGTGTTGCCATCATAACAGAATTTCCAAAAACTATTATAGAGATGTTATCATTTATTCTTTTTGAGATAAAATCTTTCACTATGGTTTTTACTACACTAAATCTGCTTTCATTTGGGCTATATGGATTGAAACCCTTCTCTTTCATAGAACCACTTGTATCAAGACTTAAAACCATATCTATACCATCATTTTTTATAAGTTGAGTATTAAACTCTTTGTATGGTGAACTTAAAGCCACAATAGAACCTATTATTACAAGGTACTTTAATATAGCTTGTAAAAGTGAAGACTTATGTTGGTTTTTTTCAAATATATTTAAGTGGGGTATTATATATGAAGGGGATTTTGCCTTACAAAATATAGAGCATAAAATAAACACTACTATTAGAAGTAAAAAATATGGGTACTCAAAACTTATATCAAACATCTAACATATCCATAAATCTATCAAATTTTATTTTTATATCATCACTTATAGGTTCCACTTCTTTTTTATATTTGTATTTTTGTAGATCCTCTATTAGCTCATGACTTATTTTTATCTCTCTGTCATTTCTAGCAAGTAGTCTTGAATATTTTGTTATCATATAGGCTGCATTTTTTGAGTTATTAAAATCTAAAGTTTTTAAGATATGAAAATACTCTTTTCTTTTATTTGGTTTTCTATTTTTAAAAAATCTATATATAAAAAATAGAATTATACAAACAAAAGCAACACCTAAAGCAATAAGTAGAATAAAAATATAAAAAGAGATATCAGGAATACTCTCTAAAGCTTTTATATCGTGCAGTTTTAAATCATTCATTATCTCATCAACCTCAATAGTTTTGATAAGGGCTCTTCATGGGTGTAGATTTTACAAAAACTTATATTGCATGATTGTAGATGTTCATAAAGTTTATGGTCATTTTTTTGTACACTCTTTTCATATTTTTTTAAAATACTTGAATCAATATTCCCATCAAAGGTTTGCTTAGTAGAAGGATCTATTAGGTTTACATTCCCTAACTCAAACGGTTTTTCTTCAAACTTATCCCTTGTGATTATTGCTATAACTTCATGTTTTCTACTAAGAAGCCTTAAATCTAAATTTTCTATATCAAAAAAATCTCCAACTAAAAAAATTATAGATTTCTTTTTAATAAATCTAAAAAGCTCTTCAGATATTTTCTTATAATCAGTAATTTTCCCTAAACAGTTATATTCTAAAAGAGATTTTGTCATCTGATGAACTGCAAAATCTTTTTTAGACTTTTTTGTACAAAGTTCAAGGGATGAGTTAGCAATAAATGAAGCAAAAGGGTCTTGCTGTTTTATGCAAGAATAAGCCAAAAGTGAACAAATCTCACCTATAAGTTCTTGTTTAAATTTTTTTGTTCCAAAATATGCAGAACCATTTAAAATAGGAACTATATTTATATTTAACTCTTTTTGAGCATGGAAAACTTTTACATAAGGTTTTTTAAACTTGGCACTTATAATCCAATCGATATTTTTAACATCTTCTCCATATTCATACTCTTTTAGCTCTAAGAAATCATAACCTTCACCCTTCAATAAAGATGAGTTATTTCCTATGATTTCGGAAAAGACTTGTTTTTTGGTTTTTATAAGTATTTTTTTTAAAGTTTTATTCATAAACTTATGGGATATCAACTTTCTCTAAAATTTTTTGGATTAAGTCATCAACATTTATATCCATAGCTTGGGCCTCATAACTTAAAATTATCCTATGTCTTAAAACATTTTTTATAACAAGTGCGATATCTATTGGGCTTACATGGTTTAACCCTCTTATAAAAGCCATACCTTTTACAGCTTTAAACATATCAATAGTTGCCCTTGGACTTGCACCAAATTGAATATAATCTTTTATCTCTTCTAAACCATAATTTTCAGGCTCTCTAGTTGCACAAACTAGGTCAACTATATATTCCTCTAACTCTTTATCTATATGGATATTAGAAACCTCTTTTCTCAAAGTAGATAGAATATCTTTATTCATGATTTTATTTAGTTCTAAAATCTGATTAGAGGTAACTCTTTTTGCTATTTCGTACTCTTGCTCTTTTGTATTGTACCCAACAACGATTTTAAACATAAATCTATCAAGTTGTGCTTCAGGTAAAGAGTAAGCACCCTCTTGTTCTATTGGATTTTGTGTTGCAAGTACTAAAAAAGGTGAATCAATAATAAAAGAATCATCTGCAATTGTTACTTGTCTCTCTTGCATAACCTCCAATAGGGCTGATTGTACCTTTGCAGGAGCTCTATTTATCTCATCAGCAAGTAAAAGGTTGGTAAATACAGGACCTTTTTTTATCTTGAATTCACCACTTTTCATATCATATATCTGCGCACCAATTATATCACTAGGCAATAAATCAGGGGTAAACTGTACCCTTTTGAATTTCAAATCAATAACATTTGCTAAAGTTTTAACTGTAGTTGTTTTAGCAAGACCAGGCACACCCTCAAGAAGTATGTGACCATTTGTTAAAAGCCCAATTAGCAAGGCATTTATCATATCCTCTTGACCAACAATAATTTTTGATAATTCTGATTTTACTTCTGAAATTTTTGTATTTGACATAACTCTTCTTTAGACATTTATTTTAAATTTGTTATTTTATCAGATTTTTTTTTTAATCTCACTTGAATTTATTTTTTTATTTTGTATATGGAATTTAAATTCTTTTATTGTTTTTAAATTAACTCAGCTTTAAATCATAAAAAAGCAACAATCTTAAAGAAATATCAAAATTTATGGAAAAAAACAACTCATTGTGACGAGAATGTGACGTTTTTTTAGAATAATAAATGGGACAGGTGCATTTTACAAGAAGATTTTAAATATGCAAGATAAAAATTATCCACCTTAGGAGATCGATAATATGAAGAATAAAGATTTTGTTTTAGGAGTTTTTTTACTATTTTTAGGATTTATTATATTTACTTGTAATTATTATATTCCAAATATTAATATTGATTCCGTATATAAACTATTTGGGATACCTTTCACATATATGGGAGTAAAAAAAATGAGGGGAGAAAAAATATTTTAAATGAAAACTTTTTTTAAGTGGTTACTATTATTTTTTTCCCATTTATTCAAGCTATAATATTTGATTTCTTTGGTTATACTGAAGTAGGACAAATTATTTTAATTTTATTAATTCCATATATAGGTTTTATTATATTTAAATTTTATAAATTTGTGAAAGAAATCGATGATTATAATAAAGCACGAAAATAAAAAAGAAATAAAGAATAAAGGGGACAGAATAAAGGGGACAGACACATTTTTTGGGATGGATTTGAATCATCAGGATTTGCAACACCATAAGGTTGGGAGTAGGAAAGGGGAACTATGTTTACATCTTTAGTATCAGGTGCTGTTTCAGAAATAAGTGGTGGTAAGTTTGCAAATGGTGCTGTTACTGGGGCTTTTGTGCATTTGTTTAATAATTGGGCAAAAGTTACACCTTTAGAATAAATACAAGGAAATTATAATGTTTAAACTTTTACAGTATATTCTTGCATATATAAGCTTATTAATACTTTGGGGATATATAGTAGCAATTATATTATCTTTATTCAACATGATTAATTTTGACAGAGGGGGACCAGGTACAACAATTTTTATAACTGTTTTATTTGGTAGCATATATCACAAATTAAAACCTATGGATTTTAAGGATTTATTCGAAAAAATTGGGATTTCTCTATGAATATTTTGGGACAATCGCCATCTTTCCTCGTTCCCAAGCTCCAGCTTGGGAATGCATATATAAATAACAATAAAAAAATAAAGGTGACAGGCACCTTTTTACCTAGTTATGATCCTAATGATAAAAGTGTTCCAAAACAATGATTCAATTTATTGGTATATTATTTATAATCGGAGGATTATTGGGTATATTCTTTAATATCAAATATATTCCTGGTATTGGTGGTAAAAGTGTTATTTATTATCATGATATTAGCAATGGAATAATAATTGGTTCGATTGAAATGATTTTTGGACTTATAATATATATTTATGCAATTAAAAGAAAAAGAAAATTTCAATCTATAGAATATTCAAAATGTCCAAAATGTAAAGAAACATATAATTACCCTAATTTAAAAGATGGTATATGTCCTAAATGTAATATTAAAACGATAAATTTGGAAAAATATTATAATAAAGATGACAAAAAAGAGATATGGGAAGAACTAAATTGAAATAAAAATAAAGGTGACAGGTACCTTTTTTCTACCTTTTTTCTCCAGAAGAATTATTAAATGATCAATTGTAAATTATTTTAAGGACTAATTAAATGATAGTATTTATAGTTGGAATTCTTTTTATTATGTTGGGGGGTTAAAGTAATAGTTACAAAAGAAATTATGGGTAGAGGAATTTATTTTGACTTAGATTCTCCTTTTCTTTATTATCCTATTGGAATATTTTTTATTCTTTTTGGATTACTAATTTTATGGTCTTTAATCAAAAGAAAGAGATAAAGGGAACAGTCGCTACCTAACTCAGGTTTAAAATCAATAAACTTTATAATCTTAAAATATATTACAACTTTATTTTATTAGCTTTATATTTTTAATAATCTATTAAGAATCTTTTAAGAATTTAACTAATAAAGTATTAATAAGAAGTTTTAAGGGAGTAGATAATGTCAAAGAAAAAGAAGTTTTTTGGTTTAATAATTATTATTATTCTTATAGCAACTATCTTTTCAACAGCCTTACCAGTATTTTATTCTAATGATAAAGCAGGGAAGGTAAATAAAGAGATTCAAAATCTCCATTTTGATTTTTTAAAAGATGAAACCAAAGAGTATGTACTATTATTTTTTGGTTATGCGGGTTGTGATAATATTTGCCCTCCAGCATTAAGTGAGATAAGTCAAATATATAATAAGTTAGATAAAGAGCAATTCAGTTTCTATTTTATAAATCTACAACCTAATATATTTAAAGATGATGTTGATCCATTTGCTAAGGCTTTTAATAAAGATTTCAAGGGGATATATTTAGATGATAAAAAACTATTTGACATTACATCAAAACTTCAAGTAAAATATTCACCAGTAAATAAAATAGATATAGACCATACAGGTTTTTTATATCTATTAGAAAAAAGTGGGAGTAATATGTATAAACAAAAATTTATATACACGGCAAGGCCATTTGATATTGAATATATATCAAATGATTTAAATACATTAAAGAGGGGTAACAATGATTAAGATGCTTTTTCCATTTTTAGATAAAAGTTTATCTAAAGAGATTCAAGAGAGTTTGGTTAAAGAGTATGAAAGTGCAGATAAAATGATGCTTGTAGTATCCATAGTAAGTTTTATAATTGTGGCAGCTATAACTTCATATGCTAATGAAACTTATAAACTTGGTATTATAGGTGGAGGTATTACTTTAACATCTACTATCATAGCCTACACAATGTTTAAAGGAACGGTGCTTTCACGTATTATTTTTGGTACAGCATTTACTGTTTATCCAGCTATTATGATTGCTCAACAGCTTGGTATGATAGAGATGCACTTTTTCTTTTTTGTTTATGTAGCAGCTCTTGTAGTGTATAAAGACCTTACAGCAATTTTAGCAATGACTGTAGTAACAGCTGTACACCACTTGTTATTTACATATTTACAATTAAATGGTGCTACTGTTATGGGGCATGAAATTATATTGATGAGTACTAACTGTAGTTGGCTATTTACGTTTATTCATATTATTGTATTTGTTTTTGAAGAAGTAGTTCTTATTTATATTGTTTATTCAGTAATAAAACAGTTTATTGAAGCTAAAAAACTTCAACTAGAAGCAACAGCTTCATTTGAAAAGTTACAAAAAGAAACTTTATTAAATAAAAGTATAATAGATGAAACTATTGAAGTAGCAAATAGTGTTAATGAAGGGAAACTAACCAAAAGAGTTCACTCAGATACTACAGATGAGAACATCAAGTCATTAAAAGAGATTATAAATAATATGATGGATAATTTAGAAAATAAAATTGCAGATGATATTAATAAAATCTCAAGTGTATTGGAAAACTTCACAAATTATAACTTTACTACAAAAGTTGATTCTAAAGGTCAAACTGCCGAGAACCTAAATAAATTAGCAGATGGTATTACTAAAATTTTAATAGAAGATAAGCAAAATGGACTTGTTATTCAAAATAGTGCTACCACATTATCTTCAACTGTAAAAACACTAAATGACTCTTCAAATCAAGCGGCAGCTTCCCTTGAAGAAACAGCAGCTGCTGTGGAAGAGATAACATCTATTATTAAATCAAGTAATGAAAACATAAATAAAATGTTTACCCTTGCAAATAATTTAAATAGCTCTGCACAAGAGGGTGAGAACTTAGCAACAAAAACAACTACAGCTATGGAAGATATTAATGCGCAAGTTCAAGCTATTAATGACTCAATCACAGTGATTGATCAAATAGCTTTTCAAACAAATATTCTTTCACTAAATGCTGCTGTTGAAGCTGCTACTGCTGGGGAAGCAGGTAAAGGATTCGCAGTTGTTGCACAAGAGGTAAGAAACCTTGCATCACGTTCAGCTGAGGCAGCTAAAGAGATCAAAGATTTAGTAGAAAATGCCACTATAAAAGCAAATGAAGGTAAAACAATTGCAGCTGATATGATAGGTGGATATAGTGATTTAACTAATAAAATCAGTGAAACAATTGAATTAATTACAAATGTTACAAATGCAAGTAAAGAGCAAGAAACAGGGATTGTACAAATCAATGATGCAATCAACTCTTTAGATAAACAAACTCAGCAAAATGCTTCAGTAGCAAATGAAACAAATGATATCGCAATTCAAACTCAACAAATCGCAGAGATCATTTTAAAAAGTGCCGATGAAAAAGAGTTTATAGGTAAAGACACTGTTCAAGCAACAAAACTTGAAAAAGCAAAGAAAGTAGAAAAAGTAGAAAAAGTGGGAAAAGTAAATACTGTTAAACCTGAAAAGAAAAAAGTAGAGCAAGTAGAAATAAAAGCAAAAACTACAGTAGATTCAGATAATGATGAGTGGGAAAGCTTTTAAATATACTTTGGCATCTTTCATAGGAAAAAGATCATCTTAGATGGTCTTTTATCCAAACTTTAAAATAGAGCTCAGTTAAATCAAAAACTTTTAATCTTTTTAAATAACTCTCCACAAAATACTCTAACCTTTACTTTCAAATATAGAGATATGCACATATTTTAGAATAAAAATACCAAGCTTATTGTTTCCTTAAATTAGATGTTACAACAGCAGATTAATACTCAAGTTATATTCAAAATTTTTTGCCTAAAAAGTAAACAGTTAATTTTTCGATTAAGTTTTTCTTGTTAGTATAATATAAAATATAGATTATAAAAAACAAAAGGAGATTGATATGAGTAGAGTTTACGATATAGCAATAATTGGTGCTGGTCCTGCTGGTATTGCAACTTCATGTGAAGCAATAATCTTTGGTATGAAAGATATTTTACTTTTTGAAAAAAGTAACAATCATAGTGACACTATAAGAAGATATTTCAATGACAATAAACCAGTTGATAAAGATTGGAAAGGGATACATGTAGATTTAAAAGGTCACATTGATTTTGAAGATGGAACAAAAGAGACAACATTAGATTTATTTGAAGATTCTTTAGAAAAGAAACTTTTAGATGCAAAATTTAATACAGAAATAGCAAGTGTAAAAAAACTTATCAATAAATTTAAACTTATAACTACTACTGGTGAGGTTTATTATGCTAAAAATATTGTGATTGCAATAGGTAAGATGGGTAAACCAAATAAACCTGATTATAAAATCCCTTCAAGTTTAAAATCACATGCAAATCATACAATTGCAGATTGTAAAGGAAATGAAGATGTTTTAGTTGTAGGTGGTGGAGATAGTGCCTGTGAATATGCTTATTTTATCCATCAAGACAATAGGGTAACCCTTAATTATAGAAGAGATGAAATCACAAAAGCAAATCCTAAAAACATAAAAAATCTTATGAACTGTGTTGAAGATAAAGAGATAGAGTTAAAACTTGGAATAGATATAGAAAAGTTAGAAGATGAAGATGGAAAATTTAAAGTTTATTATACCAATGGTGAAACTGCAAAATATGATAGAATCATCTATGCTTTAGGTGGTGTTACCCCTAAAGAGTTTTTACAAAGCTGTTGTGTAATATTAGATGAAAAAAATCATCCAATAGTGGATGAAAAGAATTTAAATTCACAAGGTGTTTATCTAGCAGGTGATATCGCAGGAGATATTGGAGGCTCAATAGCCCTTGCACTTAATCATGGATACAATATTATAAAAGATTGTGTGAAAGATGATATTAAATTAGAACCAGTAAGCGCCTAAATAAAAGGAAAACCTCCTTTTATTTAAAAAATTTCATCATCTCTTCTAATACCTCTTTTGGTTTCTCTTCTGGTAAAAAATGTCCACAATCTAAAGCTTTGCCTTGTACTTTTAGTGCATATTTTTTCCAAACTTCTAAGACATCATAGGTTTTGTATATGAAGCCATATCTTCCCCATAAAACAAGCAGTTGCATCTGAATCTTCTTTTTTCTATCATCTTCATCATCATTCATATCAATAGAAGCTGCAGCTCTATAATCTTCACAAGTCGCGTGTATAGAATCCGTATCAAAACATCTTACATATTCTTTAACTACTTCATCATCAAATTTTTCACTAAACTCAACATCCTTATCACTCCATCTTTTAAGTTTTTCTTTTAAATAATATTCAGGGTTTGAGCCAATTAAAGTTTCTGGTAGATTATCAGGTTGTATTAGGAAAAACCAGTGATAGTATTCTGTTGCAAATTTTTGATTCGTATTATCAAACATATATAAAGTTGGAACTATATCCATAACACAAGCTTTTAAAACTCTATCTGGATAATCAAGACACATCCTGTGTGTGACTCTTGCGCCCCTATCATGACCTGCTACATAAAACTCTTGAAAATCTAAATAATCCATAATATTTATCATATCTTCAGCCATAGCTTTTTTTGAGTAGTTTATATGATTTTTTAAACCTGCAGGTTTAGAACTATCACCATACCCTTTTAAGTCTGGACAAATCACATAATATTTTTGTGATAATTCTTTTACAATTTTATGCCACATAAGATGTGTTTGAGGGTAGCCATGAAGCAAAAGTAGGGGAGTTCCTCTTGAATGTCCCCCATGAACAAAATGAAAATTTACACCCTTATATAAGATATTTTCTTTTTTAAAATTATCAGGAAATAACATGTAACTCCTTTTAGATATTTTATCAAAAAATCTATAAAAAAGATATTTTTTTCTTTTTTTTAAATTATAATATATTTTAATTTCAAGTAAAATTAAAGTTAACTTAGATAAAATCACGACTCTATTTCCAAAATAGAAACCTCACATGTGTCAATCCTGGTATGGGTTGTGATGAAAATCATTAAGGGGCACAGAGGCTAAACCCTAAAAATTAAGAACTTAATTAAGAACAACTCGTGTGTTCTCTTTAGGTTTTTGCTTCTTTTTAGCAAAATTTACTTTTGCGCTATAAAAAGAAGACAAATAAATTAAAAAACAAGGAAAAACTATGGTTACAATGAAAGACCTATTAGAATGTGGTGTACACTTCGGACACCAAACAAGAAGATGGAATCCAAAAATGAAAAAATTCATTTTCGGTGTTAGAAAAAATATCTATATTATTGACTTACAAAAGACATTAAGATATTTCAGATATACATATAATGTAGTTAGAGATGCAGCAGCTCAAGGTGAAACAATGATTTTCGTTGGTACGAAAAAACAAGCAAGCCAAGCTGTAAAAGATGCGGCTATCTCTTGTGGTATGCCATACGTTAACCACAGATGGTTAGGTGGGATGTTAACAAACTACGGAACAATAAAAAAATCAATTAGAAAATTAGAAGTTATTAAAAAAATGAGAGAAGAAGGTCAATTAGATCTTTTAACTAAAAAAGAAGCATTAATGCTTACTAGAAAAGAAGAAAAGTTAGAGTTATATCTTGGTGGAATTAAAGAGATGAATAAATTACCAGATATGATGTTTGTTTTAGATGCAGTAAAAGAAAAAATCGCTATTCAAGAAGCAAGAAGATTAGGTATTAAAGTTGTAGCACCATTAGATACTAACTGTGACCCAGATGTAGTTGATTTACCAATTCCTGGAAATGATGATGCAATTAGATCTATTCAATTATTTTGTAAAGAGATGGCTGAAGCTATGAATGAAGGTAAAGCAATGCTAGCTGAAGAAACTGGTGAAGATATTGAACCAGTATCTGAAGAAGAAACTAGTGAAGTTGTTGCTGAAGCAGTAGCAGAAGGTGAAGCTGAAGCAGTTGAAACTGAAGAAAAAACTACAGAGGAAGCATAAGATGGCTGGAGCAACTCCAAAACTTATAAAACAACTAAGAGAGATGACTGGTGCAGGAATGCTTGATTGTAAAAATGCACTTAATGAAACTGAAGGTGATATAGATAAAGCGATTCAACACTTAAGAGAAGCAGGTTTAAGTAAAGCTGCTAAAAAAAGTGGGAATATTGCTGCTGAAGGTTTAATCGACATTTTAATTAGTGACGATAATACAAAAGCAACTATGACTGAGATCAATTCACAAACAGACTTTGTTGCAAAAAATGATAATTTCATCAAATTAACAAAAGATATCACAGCTCACGTTCAAGCAACAGGGGCAAGTGAAACTGAAGAGTTAAAGAAAACTACTATCAATGGTCAAAACTTTGAAGAGTTTTTAAATGAAAAAATCGCAACAATCGGTGAAAATATTGTAGCTAGAAAAATGGTTACAATCTCAACTGATACTGGTGTAATCAATGGTTATGTTCATGCAACTGGTAAGGTTGGTGTTCTTTTAGCTGCTACTTGTGATGAAGCTGTTAAAGATAAAACTAAAGATTTATTAAAAAATATTGCAATGCATGCATCAGCTATGAAACCAGTTGTAATTTCATACGAAAACTTAGACCCTGAGTTTGTTGAAGCTGAAAATAGAGCAATCGTTGCTGAGATTGAAGCTGAGAATGATGAGTTAGTAAGACTTGGAAAACCTCTTAAAAAAATCCCAGAGTTTGTTTCTAAATCACAACTTACAATGGATGCTTTAGAAAAAGCAGAAGAAGAGTTCAAAAAAGAGTTACAAGCACAAGGTAAACCAGAAAAAATTTGGGACAAAATCATTCCTGGTCAAATGGAAAGATTTATCCAAGATAATACTGAGTTAGATAGAAGATTAGCACTTCTTTCTCAAAGCTATGTAATGGATGATAAAAAAACTGTAGAACAAGCTATCGCTGATGTTGACAAATCAATTCAAATTGTTGAATATGTAAGATTTGAACTTGGTGAAGGTATCGAGAAAAAAGAAGAAGATTTCGCAGCTGAAGTTGCAGCGCAAATGGGTAAATAATACAAAATGAAGTCTTGAGTAATGGGTGAACAACTAAAAGAAAACTCACTTGTTGCTCCTGACGACACTTCTATAATAGAAGTAAAAAATCTCTCTCATGAGTTTGATTATAAACTCTTTGAAAATATAAATCTATCACTTCACAAGAAAGAAACAATTGCAATAATTGGTATGAGTGGAAGTGGAAAATCAACACTTTTAAATATTTTATCATCTCTTTTAAAACCGAAGTTTGGTGAAGTTATCTATAACAATAATAATATATATTCTATCAAAAAGAAAAAGCTTTTAAATATAAGAAGAGAAGATTTTGGTATAATATTTCAAGCACATTATCTCTTTAGGGGATTTACTGCAAATGATAACCTAAAAGTTGCAACTTTATTAAGTGGAAATGGTATAGATGAATCTTTACTTGAAAAGCTTGATATTGGTTTTGTGATGAATCAAGGTATTGGTGAATTAAGTGGTGGACAACAACAAAGATTGTCTATTGCAAGGGTTTTAATGAAAAAACCAAAAGTTATATTTGCGGATGAACCAACAGGAAATTTAGACAAAGAAACTGCTTTAGTAGTAATGGAAACTCTAAATGAATATGTAAAAGAAAATGATGCAGCAATGATACTTGTTACACATGAAAATGATTTGGCAAATCTATGTGACAAGGTATATAAACTTGAAAATTTAGGGCTTATGGAATTGAAATAGATGAACTTGATACTTATAACAAATACAGAAATAATCGGAAAAATATTCTCTTTAGTGTGTAAAAAACTTGATTTAAATCTAATTATAAAAGATAATTTAGATATTAAAGAGGATGTTGACTTAGTTATAGTTGATGAAGAGTTTATAAATGATGATTTCAATAAAATAAAAGCTCATACAAAAAAACTTGGAGCAATCACTAGCGAAGAGTTATCTTTTGATAAATCTAGGGATTTTATAATAAATAGACCATTCTTGCCTGCAAAACTAACTGAGATTTTAAAAGAACAAGTTGATTATATAAAAGAGGATTCTACAACTCATGAGGATATAAGAAATAATATTAATGAGGAGGAAGTGATTACTAACTATGTAGAGTCTTTGGCAGATGATGTAGCTTATGATATTGAAGAGGAAAATGATGAAAGTATCGTAACCTTTGCATCAATGAATGATGGTGGAGTATTAGATAATTTAGAATTACACAAAATAAGTGATATTTTACATGATGATGATATTCAAAACCATGTGGTTGAAAAATCTGATTGGAAAGATATAAGTGAAATAATAGATGAAGCTTTAAGTGAGGTTAGGGAGTTTGAGTTTGATATGGAAAAACAAGCACCAAATACAGAACCAATCAATCTATTATTAAACAATTATAATATTGATGAATTAAAACCATTTTTACAAAAATTTGATCAAGGTGTTATTGATAGATTGTCAAATGGGGAAGATGTAGATGTTAGACTATCTTTAAAGGTAAATAAATAATGGAAAAAAAAGGTGCGATTTTAATTCTATCTGGACCTAGTGGTTGTGGAAAATCAACACTACTAAAAAAAGTTTACGAAAGTATAGATAACTACTATTTCTCTATATCAACAACTACAAGAGAACCAAGAGTTGGTGAACAAGATGGAGTTGATTATTTTTTTGTAAAAAAAGAGGATTTTGAAGAAGATATTAAAAATGGACACTTCTTAGAGTATGCAGATGTTCATGGAAACTATTATGGTACCTCTTTAAAACCAATCAAAAAAGCAGTAAGTGAAGGTAAATTAGTTGTTTTTGATATAGATGTTCAAGGGCATGATATAGTAAGAAAAAAACTAAATGATATAGTAACTTCTGTATTTATAACAACCCCCTCACTTGAAATATTAGAACAAAGACTAACAAGTAGAAAAACAGACTCAAAAGAGGTTATTGAAAAAAGAATATCAAATGCAAAATATGAGATAAAATCTTTTCAAAAATATGACTACCTTATAATAAATGATGATTTAGAAACAGCATCTAAAGAGTTACTTAGTATTGCAAACATAACAAGAAAAAAAACAAAGTTATTTGATAAAGAACAAACTATAAAAGAGTGGATAGGAACTAATTAAGACTCCTTAAAGACTCTTTTATCTCCAACTTTTTCTATATGTTCAAAGTTATCCATATACTCTAAATATGCTATTAAATATTTTCTACTAATAGGAAGCTCTTTTTTTAAAACTTGAATATCTACATAGGTTATAGTTTTTATTAGATTATTTATTAGTTTTATCACTTTTACTAGGTTTTCGTGATGGATAAATATATTGTGTTGGAGTCTAACTACAAGTTTTCTTTCTGTTAAAGATTTTAGGATATTATCTCCCATCATTCTATCTAAGTCCATATCATCATAGATATTATAAGGTGCTGTAGGGCTAAATGATTCTTCTAACAATCTATTTAAAATAGTTTTTTCTAAGGAGGTTTTAAAATTCTCTTTAATATTTATGTTTTTATATAGATTGCCTTCTTGCAAGAGAAAATCTTCTTCTACTAATTCATTAAGTGCTAATTGAATAAAATTTTTACTTGCCCATTTAATTCTAAGTAAAACAGATGCATTTGAAAGTAGGGCATATTGATTTTTTTTATAGATATCTTTTATCGTTGATTTGATTAGATTTTTTGTTTCCAAAGGGTATAAAACTAAAGAGTTTTCATCTATAAAGGTATCTTTTAAAGATTTTGCAAACTCTAAAGCCTCCTTATGGCTTAGTGCAAATCTTTGGGCAGAAGATATCAAACCTAAACCTTTTTTATGGGCAGTTAAAAGAATTTCATAGGTTTTTATAATATCCTCTTTTTCTAATGCTTTTAGAAGTTCAAGTTTTTGGTTTTTTTTCATTGGATCTGCAATTGGGTTTAGGATAATACCTCCTGCTATTGTATCAGTACCTTGTCTAAGGATTAGTTTCTCCTTGTAAATGCTATAGATTTCTTGCTCTAAATTTAATGTTGCAAAACCTTTTTTAAGTGAAGTTTCACTATTGAAAAGTAAAACCTTTCCTTCAACTTTTTTAGAACCAATAAAAATAGAATAGGTTTGATTATGTTTTAGTTCTTTATTTTGTAAAGTTTTAAAAGAGATATCAACTGTATTAAAACCTCTTAAAAAACCCTTTTTAGAGATTATGAAACCTTTTTTAATATCACTTGTTTTTACCCCAGTTAGATTTATGGCAGTTCTATTAGAGATATTAGCTTGCTGTTCATTTTTGTTATGAACTTGAAGGTTTTTAACTTTTACTTCTTTTTTTATATCACAAATAAAAAGTTTCTCATCTAGTTCTATGGGTTTTCCTAAAACAGTTCCTGTTACGATTGTACCTGCCCCTGAGCTTGAAAAAACTCTATCAATATAATATCTAAAGAAGTTTTCTTCTAGTTTGGTATTTGCATTAAGACTAAAAAGTTTTTGTTTTAGGGTCTCTATAGAGCTTTCATCATAAATTGAAACAGCACTTGTAAATAAAATATTAAACTCAAACTCTTTTATATAGTTTTCTATTTCTACAATAATATTAGGAAGCTTTTCTTTCTCAACTAAATCTTTTTTGCTTATTGTTAATATGGCATTTTTAATCCCAAGTAGATTTAAAATCTCCAAGTGTTCTATAGTTTGGGGCATAATCTTTTCTGTTGCACTTACTACAATCATTACGCAATCAAAAGAGAAGGCTCCTGCAATCATATTTTTAATTAACTTTTCATGACCAGGTACATCTATAAAAGCTACATTTTGTTTTCCATTTGATAGATTAGAAAAACTTAAATCTATTGTTATACCCCTTTGTTTTTCCTCTTTTGTACTATCACCTTCATAACCATTTAATGCTTTTATTAAAGCAGTTTTACCATGGTCAATATGTCCTGCTGTTCCTATAATGTAGTTATTCATTTATAAGCTCTTTTATAGTTTGTTTTATAAACTCTATATCATTTTTTTGAATTGTTCTAAAATCTAATAAAAATTTTTCATTTTCAATTCTTCCTATGATATTCTTAGCCCTAAAAAGTTTTTCTATTTTATTTGGCTTATAGTTATTAAACTCTATACTTAAAGCAATAGTTGGTATTTTTTTATTTGGAGTGGTTCCTCCCCCTATAACTGTAGATGTTTCTATCACTTCACAATCACAAATATCTTTAATACCATTTTTTAATGTTTGTGCATCTTTTTTTAACTCTTCAATAGATTTAAATAGCATTTTTAATGTAGGTATCTCATCATAGTTTTTAAGCAAAATTGATTTGATATTTTCTTCAAGTAAAGCCAAAGTTAATTTGTCAACCCTTAACATTCTAAGTAGTGGATTCTTTTTTAGTTTTTCAATATATTTTTTCTTTCCAACTATAATACCAGCTTGTACAGAACCCAATAGTTTATCCCCAGAAAAACTAAGTAAAGATGGCTTGTATTTCATATAATCAATCACAGAGGGTTCAGTTTCACTTAGATTATAAGGTAGATCAATTAAGTGCCCACTTCCCATATCATAGTAGTCTATTAAGTTATTCTCTTGAGCAACTTTAACAATATCTTTAAAAGAAACTTCACTACTAAAACCTTCTATTGAATAGTTTGATTTATGTACTTTCATAAGCATTGCTGTGTTTTCATTTATGATATTTTCATAATCTCTTAGATGGGTTTTATTTGTAGTCCCAATCTCTTTTAGTATTGCTCCGCTACTTTGCATAACATCAGGTACTCTAAAACTTCCTCCTATCTCAACTAATTCACCTCTACTTACTGCAACTTCTTTATTTTGAGCAAAGGTATT
Source organism: Halarcobacter azotofixans (SeqCode) (assembly GCA_048571215.1). Taxonomy (GTDB): domain Bacteria; phylum Campylobacterota; class Campylobacteria; order Campylobacterales; family Arcobacteraceae; genus Halarcobacter; species Halarcobacter azotofixans. The sequence goes on along the minus strand of CP182352.1, from coordinate 2,365,129 downwards.
AAGAACTAAAAAAACAGCACTGGCATTGTTATTTACTATTAGAACATCTTCACATCCTAAAACTTTACAAACTACCTTTGAGATATGGGTATATCTTTCTCCCCGTTTTCCCTCTTGTAAATTGTATTCTAAATTGTTGTATGAGATAGCTATTTGTTTTACCTTATCAAAAGTTTTTTCATCTATAAGGCTTCTTCCTAAGTTTGTATGTACAATCACACCTGTTGCATTTATAACTTTTTGTAAAGAGGGGTTTGTAATATATTGATATCTTTGTATAACTTTTTTTATTAGCTCATTTTCATCTATTTTTTCAATTTTTTTATTTAAAATATCTTCTCTTAACTCTTGTATTATCTCTTTTGCAATAGAAGTAATCAAGTGGAGTGACATATGTTTAAATGCCTCATTTAAAACAAATTTATCCACTTTTGGAATAGATTTTAGTAAAATCATTTTTACCCTTTTAGAAATTTTTAATCTTTTTATTGTAGAATTCCTTCTCAATAAAAAAATTTGGGGGGCATGTGATCCTGGTGGACACCACAGGCTTCAACCCTGATGGCGGTTTTGATGACAAACACCGCGGTAGGTTCGATTCCTACGCCTTCTCGCCAAATTTTAGTGAATAATTATAGGTGTAACACCTCTTGGGATAACTTCCCCAATAATAGCTGCATAACCATAAGTTAACTCTTCAACTTTTTTTACATACTCTTTTGCATCATTTGGATCCATAGCTATTAGCAAGCCACCAGAGGTTTGTGCATCACAATACATTTGATAACATTTTGAAGTAGGGCACATTATAGTTGTTTTATCTTCCATATATTTCATATTTCTTTTTGTTCCACCTGGAACTACCCCTTGTAGAGCTAACTCTTGTGCATCTTGCATAACTGGTACTATTCCACAATGAATAGCAAAAGAGGTAAAATCTGTAGTTGCCTCCAAAGCATGACCTAAAAGACCAAAGCCTGTAATATCTGTACAAGCACTTACATCATATTGTCTTAATATTTTTGATGGGAGATAATTTAGGGTCTCCATAATTTTTATTGCCTCTTGTTTAGTACTCTCTTCTATAAGATCATTTTTAATTGCTGTGGTTAAAATACCCATTCCAAGAGGTTTTGTAAGCACTAACACATGACCAATTTTTGCACTATTGTTTCTATAGATTTTATTAGGGTGTACCATCCCCATAACAGACAATCCATAAAACATCTCAGGTGATTCAATAGTATGTCCACCCATTAATAATCCACCACACTCTCTTATTTTTTCATTTCCACCTTTAAGTATCTCTCCTAAGGCATCTTTTTCAAAATTTTTTCTATCAAAGCCCACAATATTTAGGGCAGTCCTTACCTCTGCACCCATTGCGAATACATCTGATAGAGAGTTTGCAGCTGCAATTTTTCCAAAAATATATGGATCATCTACAACTGGTGTAATAAAATCAAGTGTTTGTACAACTGCTTCATCATCATTTATTTGATAAACAGAAGCATCATCACTATTTTCAAATCCCACAAGTACTTTTTCATCATATGTTGCTAAACTACTAATCGTTTGTTTAAGATCACCCGGACCCAATTTAGCAGCTCAACCAGCAGCACATACGAATTTGGTTAATTTATATTCGTCGCTCATTTTATCCTCGAATTATATGTTATGGAATATGTATATAAGTAGTTATATTGAAGTAAAACATTTATGTATACCTATTCCATAGGTTTAATGTATAAACATTTTACCCTCTATTTAGTTAAAATAAAATTATAAAAGTAAAGTTTGTTTTACCCTTTAAGTCTTAATTAACATTTAAATTATTTTTACAAAAGCTCTTTATTGTTATTGTTTATTATAGTGAAACTATATTTTCAGTTAAGAGCATCTTAGCTGTATCTAAAGCATTTCCAGCGATACCAACTTTTAAATCATCTCTTTTTTCATAATAATCTAAACAGGTTCCGCAAGAGTATATAACCACCCCTTTCTCTTCTATTTTTTTTAAGATTTGAACAATCTCATCTTCTATATTTGCCGTTGTTAATAAAACTGCACTATTAACACAAACAATTGCTTTGGGAGTTTCTTTTTGTTCATAAATAGCATTTAAAAAACCTTTTATTAGCATTGAACCTAGTTCACCATCACCCACTTTATCAGATTTTAGAAAAAGAGTTTTTTTTGAAGTATCCATTTGTTTCCTTTTTTTAAGTATAGCTATAATTTTGTTCAAATATTTTACATCTATCTATATTAAAAAAAGGTAAAATTTTTTTTACCTTTAAGAAAACTTTTATAAGTTCTTTATTATAGTTACGATTACAAATAAGCATTAACCTAAGGTTTAGGTTAGACATAAATCCTATGCATGAAATTTATGACTACATATGCTTCAAAATAAATTTTGGAGTAATCTATGAAAAGAAGAACATTTTTAAAAGGTTCTGTACTACTATCTACTACTATGTTAGTAAACCCTAATTTTGCATTTGCAAAAACTCAAACAAATCCTTTTGGTATCAAAGAGGGATATAGAAAGTTTACTATTACAAATAGTTATAAACTTGAAGCAAGTGATGAAGATACAAAAATTTGGGTTCCAATCCCATTAAATTCTAAGTATCAAGAATTGGCAAATATAACATATAATGGTAACTATAAAAAAGCAGAAATTGTAACAAATGACTATAATACAAAAGTTTTATATGTATTTTGGCCAAAAGGGAAAGAAACAAAAGAGTTGAATATAACTTTTGATGTAATAACTCACCAAAAATTTATTGATTTATCTTTAGCTAAAAATGATATGAATTATAAAAAAGAAGAAAAAGTTTTTCTTGAAGCTACAACACATATCCCTGTAAATGATAAACTTAAAGCTTTTGTAAAAGATATAGTAAAAGATGCAAAAACACCATTAGAAAAAGCACAAGCTATATATGATTGGACAGTTACAACTATGTATAGAGACAATAGTGTAATCGGATGTGGTTTAGGTGATGCTAATAAAGCCCTTGAGGAAAAAATTTATGGTGGAAAATGTACAGATATTAGTTCTGTTTTTGTTTGTTTATTAAGAAATGCAAATATTCCTGCAAGGGAAGTATTTGGTATCAGAGCTGGTAAATCAAAAATCTCAAAAGTTTGTGGGAAAGCTGATGACAATGGTTTTGCAAAAATAACTGGTGGTCAACACTGCCGTGCTGAGTTTTATATAAATGGTTTAGGTTGGGTTCCAGCTGATCCTGCTGATGTTACAAAAGTAAGACTTGGAGAAAATTTAACTAACGAGAGCCAAAAAACAAAACAAACCAAAAAATTTATGTTTGGAAATTGGGAGATGAACTGGGTTGCTTTTAACTATGCAAGAGATTTTGTTCTAAATCCTAAACCAACACAATATCCATTAAATATGCTTGGATACCCTTATGCAGAAGTTGGAGAAGATCCATTAGATTATTATTCACCAAAAACATTTATTTATTCTTATACCTCTCAAGAACATAAATGAATCTAAAAAAGCTTAGTATAATAGGGGCAGTTTTTACTGCACTATTGTCAACCTTATGTTGTTTACCAGCATTTTTATTTCTATTCTTAGGAGTATCAAGTGCTTATTTTTCTACATTAAGCTCTTTGGGATTTATTAGAATCCCTATGGCAATAGTTTCTATTGCTTTGCTTTTTTTCGCTTTTTATAAAAAAAGCCCTTTAAAATGTGAGTGTGTAGATAAAAAAGAAAAAAAAAGAAAAATATTTTTAGCTTTTTCTATAAGTATTATTATACTTTTTTTACTTTTTTATCCTGAGATAATACCTTTTTTTATGGATTGAATTATGAAGATTTTTTTACTATTTGTTTTATTTTTGAGTTTTAGTTTTGCTGATAAAATATCAGTTTTAAGTATCCCTAAAATGCACTGCCCTTTGTGTACTACAGCTGTTAAAAAAGCTATTAAAAGTGTTGCTGGAGTAAAAAGTGTAAGTGTGAGATTAAATACAAAAAAAGCTACTGTTGTATATGAAGATAGTTTAGCTTTAAAAGATATCATTGAAGCTGTAGATAAAACATCTTATAAAGCTATAGAAGTATCTACTAAAGATAAACAGTAAACTTATAACTTCTTAAGTGCTTGCTCATCAAATCTATAAGTTTTGTGTTGTACCTTTGTTAATATTCCTTTTAGGGCAAGTTCTTTAAAAAGTTTTATAAGTGTTGGTTTTGAAATATTGATTATCTCCATAAGCTCACTATATGAAGTGTTTATTTGATTGTCTGTATCTAAATTGTTTATAATATATTTTATAACATCTACTTGTTTACTATCTGTAACTGCTCCAATTATTTTTATGATATTATTGTTTCTTTGAATCTCTTTTTCTTGTATTATAGGTAAAAGAACATCATGCAAACTATCAAGCAATTCTTTTATGTTTATTGGTTTTACTATATAGTTCTCAACTTTTAATTTTATGGCATCTAATAGGTATTTTGTATCTGTATGTGCTGTTGTCAAAATAGCTGGTATCTCTAGCTGTTTTTCATTTTTTAGGTAGTTTAAAAACTCTATACCATTTTCATTTTTTAATAAAATGTCTGAGATTATGATATCAACTTTTTTATTGAAAAGGATATCTAAAGCCTCTTTTGTTGTTTTTACTGCATAAATATTATTTACAAAGTCTTCTAAAACATCTTTTGTATGTGTCAAAAGATTTTCATCATCTTCTATATAAAGTACATTGAAATTTTTTAAAATATTTAAATCTTTTATAACCATAGCTTATCCTTGAACTTGTATTATATCAAAGATTATTTTAAATTAGTCTAGGGGAATCTCTATGATAAATAGAGTTGATTTACAATCCTCACATAAAGGTTGGGTGTTTTTAATATTTTTACATTCTATTGAACCATTCATGTGTTTTTCTATAATTTGTTTTGACATATAAAGACCAATTCCTGTTCCTGCACTTTTATATTTTGTAGTATAGTATGGTTCAAATATTTTTGGCAAGATATCATCAGGAATCCCTCCACCGTTATCAATAAAATTTATCACTACTTTTGAGTTATAAGGTTTTAGTATCACTTTTATCTCTTTTCTAACACAACACTCTTTATCTACTAATGCATCTTTTGAGTTGTTTATTAGATTTAAAATTACATGGGATAATTCATTGTAAAAACCATTGATGATAACATCTTTTTTTATATCAATTGTATGGGCTATATTGTATTTATCTAAAATATATTTAGATAATTCAAAAGAGTGTTCAATACAATCTTTTAAACTAAATTCACTTTTTGTTTTATTTGGAGAGAAAAAATTTTTAAAATCATCTAAGGTATTTGACATATTATCTGCTAAAAATAGGGCATCTTTCACTTTTGTATCAACAAACTCTTGAGTTAATTTTCCAAATTGCATTTTTGTTTGGAAACTTTGTATTATCATAGAAATGGAACCTAAAGGTTGTCTCCATTGGTGGGCTATGTTATTTAGCATCTCTCCCATTGAAGCTAGTTTTGCTTGTTGAAACATGATAATATCTTTTTTTCTACTGTTTTTTACCTCTTTATTGATTCTTTTTTCAAGATTATCATTTAATTCAACTAGCTCTTTTGTTTTATTTTCAACTTTTAATTCTAAAAGATTATGAAGTTTCTTAAAGTGATTTATAATCAATACGGATAATAAAATTGAGAATAAAAATACAAAAATAATTGAGATGATAGAAAATAAAGAGATATAGTTAAAAAGTATATCCGTATCTCTTTTCTCTTCTATTGCAACTTTTAAATCATGGTTAATCAAACTTGTTATATATACCTTTACACTATTTATTTCATAGTTTAATTCATCATAAGTATTTAAATCAAATTTATCAATATAGCTATTTATATTTTTAAACTTAGTGTCAATATTATTGATAAGTGCATTTAGTAATATATCTTTTGTTACATTTTTTTCTTTTTTTAAAAAAAGCTTTTTTATAAATCTTAGAAAATAGTTATTTTCAAAGTCATCAAATCTGTTAATTTTATATTTACTCCAATAACTAGTAGAAAGCTTTTTAGCTAAGTCTAATACCTCTTTTCCATTTTTATATGAAATAGCATTGTTTTTTATATCATAAATTGTATCTTGGATATTTATCTCATATACATCTTTTAGGTTTTCCAAAAGTATTAATGGCTTAGTTCTTTTTTCAAATAATCTTTCATAATCACTTTTTATAGAGTAAGTTGATATTTGAGAAAGTACTATAATACAAAACATTCCACTTGCAATAATTAGAATAAGAAAGTTGGTTTTGTTGCCAAAGGCAAGATTGTCAAAAAAGGAGATTAATCTATCTAAGTTCATATTTTATCTCTTTAAATTTTGAATCTTCATACTTATAAAGATATGTTTTATTTAATAATTGTTGGTTTTTAAATTTTATATTTAAATCTTTTATATCATTTCCATTAAGATTTTTTAAGGCTTCAATAAAATTCTCTCTACTTAGATTATCTTCAACTTTTTGTAAAGATTTTACAACAGCCTTTGCTGCAATAAAGGCTTCAAAAGAGATAAAACTATACTCTCTTTTTGGATAATATTTTGAATATATTTTATGATATTCATTTACAATATCTAGTGAAATATTGTTGTAGCTTGGAATAACTTGAGAAAAAATTAGGTTTTTACTTTTGTAATCTAATTCTTTTATCATTGCATTTGCATCACCAAATGATACTGTTGCAAAAATAGTATCTTTTAGACTCTCAATTTGTCTAGCTTTTTTGATAAATAAAGCATTGGCCTTATATGCCCCAACCATTACAATTGCACCAATTTTTTTATTTTTCATAGTATGTAAGGCATGGCTTATGGAAAGGGTGTTTCTTTTATAACTCCCTTCACTTACTAGCTTTAGTTGATTTTCATCTAAAACATTTAAAAGTGAAGAGTAAACCTCTTCTCCATAGTCATCATTTTGATAAAATACTGCAATATTACTAATATTTTTTTTATTTTTTAGATATTTTACAATTTTATAAACCTCTTGTTTATAACTACTTCTTAAATTGATAATATTTGTATATCGTTTATCTCTTAAAAAACTAGCTCCTGTAAAGGGTGCTATAAAAGGGATATTTGTATTTTCTATTAATGGTAAAATTCTTTTTACTGTTGGTGTTCCTACAAATCCAAAAAGTGCAAAAATATTATCCTCAGTAATCAATTTTTTAGTATTTGCATATGTTAAATCAGGTTCATATTTATCATCATAACTAAGAAGATGAATACTTCTTTTATCTAAAAGTTTTTTTTCATTTGCGTATTGAAAATATGCATTAGCCCCAGTTAATACACTAATTCCCCACTCTTTTATAATTCCGTTTTTTGGTAAAGAAGTGCCCAGTATTATTGTTTCTGCATTATATTTTTTATTAGTATTAAATAAACTTAGTGTAACTATTACAGTTACTACTACAATAAACATTCTATATATCATATTTTTCCTATCTCTTTAGGTTTCAATTATATCATTTGTAAACAAAAATATATTTAAATACAAAAAGGTAAAATAAAATTTATGAATTAAGTGTAATTTTATTAATAAAGATATAAAATAGGTAAAATAAAATTTACCAAAAGGCATAGGTTATGCAGGAGTATGTTTATTATTCTAAACAATTACCAGATTTTCCCCTACATGAAGAGATACAAGTTAGCAATGATATCTTACAACTAAACAATAATAATTTTCTAATATCAAATTCAAAAGATGTAAATAGTGAAGTTGTAGCAAATGAAATTGAGTTTTATATTAAAAATACTAAAGATTTAGTATCAAAAAAAATAGAAAATATAAAAAAACTATATGATATTGCCTCATTAAAATATGACAATGCAAAAGATTTTACCTACCCTTTAGAGATAGGAAATAGAGTATTACTAATAGCAAATTTAGAAAATGCAGGTGAAGTTATGAGACTTGTCAAAGCAAATGAGTTTGATATGTTTCATATTGATGAATCAATACTTAAATCGATTGATGGAAAAATAGGTGAGCTTAATGTTTTAGTTGATGATCAAGGAAAAGATGTAAATATAAATGTACACCAAATTATTTGGTTTGATGCAAAAGAAGAGAGCTTGAAACAAAGTGGAACCTATGACCCTAAAAAATTGGGAGTTGAAGAAACCCTTAAAACTATAAGAGAAAATATAAATAGTTTTGAATATAGAAATTTTACAACTTATGATAAAAATATTTGTCAATACCATGAAAGAAGAGAAGATATCTGCGGAAGATGTGAAGAGGTATGCCCTACTGTTGCTATCACAAAAGATGAAACAAATAGACATTTGGTTTTTTCGCAAGTTGATTGTCATGGGTGTGGAGGTTGTATCTCTATTTGTCCAAGTGGTGCGTTAGATTATTCTCCTACAAACAAAGATTCTTTATATGAGATGAGTTTAAACTTTAAAAACACTCATCCTTTAATTATCCCACAAAAGATGTCATTGGACAATTTAAATGTAGAGTTAAAAGAAAATATTTTACCTTTTAAAATAGAAGGGGAAAAATTTTTCCATGAGGCAACATTTTTGACTTTGGCACAAATTTCATCATCTCAACTTATATTTTATAGTGATTTTTTGTCAAAAGGTACAAGTGATTCAATAAATATTTTAAATGAAATATATCAAAAAAAATATGGAAAAGATGCAATATTAGTTGCAAAAGATGAAAAACAATTGAGTGCTGCCATATCAAAGGTTGATTTTATAGCTGAGAGTTATTTTAACTTCAATCAAGAGGGGATGAAAAAAAGAGAGATTTTCTCTTATAGATTAAAAAACCTTGTTGGAGATGAAACACTAGGAGAGGTTCAAACAGGACCAAATGTACATTATGCACATGTAAAAGTAAATGAAGCTAATTGTACCTTGTGTTTATCATGTGTAGGGGCTTGTAATGTGGATGCGATTTTTGCAAATCCAAGTGATAATACACTAAGACTCAATCCTTCTTTATGCACTTCATGTGGTTATTGTGAAGTTTCATGTCCAGAAAGTGATTGTTTAACAATACAACATGATGTGATTAAATTAACACCTTCATGGTTCAAAGATGAAGTTTTAGCCCAAGATGAGCTCTTTGCTTGTGTTGAGTGTGGAAATGAGTTCGCCACTAAAAAAGCTATAGAAAAAATAGCTTCAATTATGGCTCCAATATTTAAATCTGATCCAATTAAAGAGAAAACACTTTACTGTTGTGAAAGTTGTAAACCTAAAATTATGATGCAAAGTTATATGAAAAATAGTGCAGGATATAACAATAAACAAGGAGTTGCCTTATGATGAATGATGTAAAAATAAATAAAGCTAGAGCTTTATATTACAGTCTTTTTTCAAGATTCTTTGTTTTTACTACAGATAATAAAAGATATTTAGAACTAGTTAATTTAATTGATATTTTAAAAGAAAACCCTCTTGATTCTACAAGTAAACAAGCCTTTGAAGATATAAAAGAGCTTGTAAAAAGTGATTCTAATATAGCTTTAATGAATGAGTTTGATGATATTTTCCACTCACCTGAGACTAGGACAGTTAGAACTACAGCTTCATATTATGATGAGAATATAGAAAGTGGTAAAAAAAGAGTTGAGATGCAAAACTTTTTAGCCAAAACTAAAATTAGAAGAGATGAAAAAAAATATTCTGATTATGAAGACCATATTGGGTTTATTTTTTCAGTTTTAAGTGAATTGACTAATTTACAAGCCCAAGGGGAAGTACAATATTCAGATACTGTTCATTGTATTTTTGCCCAAATTTTAAATGAATTTGTAGATGAGTTCTCAAAAGAGGTTTATGAACATGAGAGTGCAAATATTTTTAAAAATGTAATTGTGATTTTAAATGCTTTTATAGAGTTTGAAAGAGTTTATTTAGAGGTTTCAAAACCTACAATAGTTACAAAAAGTTCACCTAAAAAAGAAGTAGAAAATATATCAGAAGAAGAATTAGCAAGAAGAGCTAGAAATAAAGCTATGAAAGCTAATGGTCCAAAAAACAAAGAAGATGAATCTTGCCCTGTACATATAGCATATGATGTGGAGGATGATATTTAGGTTTTATTTATTGAGACTTAAATAAGACAATACTTTTGTTTTATTTAAGTCTCATTTATGGGGCTAATCACAAAAAAGGAGACAACTATGCAAAAAAGTAGAAGAGATTTTGCTAAGAAAACTGCAATAGTTGTTGGTGCTACTGCTGTAGGTGCCACTGCGTTAGCTGCTGCTAACAGTTCTACTTCTTTAGAAGTGGATTCAAATGGAGTTGTTGTGGGGAAATCAAATAAAAAAGAGATTCTTTACAAAAAAACTAAAGCTTGGGAAGAGTTTTACAAACAAGCTTTATAAAATTAAAGGGGTAGTTATATGTCAAAAAGTGCATATGAGACACTCAAAGCAAAGGTGGGTAGAAGATCATTTTTAAAAATGGCTGCTGTCGCTGCTGCTACTGGTGTAACAAGTGCTTTGGCAAATGATGGTGTAACACGACCTGCTACTAAGGAAGAGATAAAAAACCCTTTTCCTGGTTCTAAAAATGTTAAAACTATCTGTACTGCATGTTCTGTTGGATGTGGTATTATTGCTGAGGTTCAAAATGGTGTCTGGGTAAGACAAGAGGTTGCACAAGATCATCCAATTTCACTTGGTGGTCATTGTTGTAAAGGTGCTGATATGATTGATATGGTTAGGTCTGAGGTTAGACTTAAACATCCAATGGTAAAAGAGGGTGGAAAATGGAAAAGATTATCTTGGGACGATGCTTTAGATAGAATCGCAACTAAGTTGGCAAATATGCATAATACATCTGGACCTGATTCTGCAATGTTTTTAGGATCAGCAAAAATGAGTACAGAGCAAGCTTATTATTTTAGAAAGTTTGCAGCAATGTATGGAACTAATAATATAGATCACCAAGCTAGAATTTGACATAGTGCTACAGTCGCCGGTGTGGCGAATACATGGGGTTACGGTGCTATGACCAACTCACTTGGAGATATCCAAAATGCGAAAGCAATTATTATATTTGGTGCAAATCCTGCTGTAAATCATCCAGTTGGTTTTGGACATTTTTTAAAAGCTAAAGAGAGAAATAACGCAAAAATTATTGTTGTAGATCCAGTATATACTAAAACTGCTGCTAAGGCGGATCATTATTGCAGAATAAGACCAGGAACTGATATTCCATTTATGTATGGAATGTTACATCTGATTTTTAAAAATAATTGGCATAATGAAAGTTTTATCAATGACAGAGTTTATGGTATGGAAGATATTAAGCAAGAAGCTAAAAAATGGAATCCTGAAAAAGTTGCAGATATTACAGGTGTACCAGCTGAACAATTAATTCAAATAACAAAACTTTATGCTAAATCTACTCCAGGTACTCTTATTTGGGCTATGGGTTTAACTCAACATACAATCGGTTCATCTAATACAAGACTTGCGCCAATCTTACAATTATCACTTGGAAACATGGGTGAAGAAGGTGGTGGAACAAACATCTTAAGAGGTCATGATAATGTACAAGGTGCTACAGATATGTGCTGTTTATCACATACTTTACCAGGTTATTATGGATTATCTGAAGGTTCATGGAAATATTTTGCAAAATCATGGGGTGTAGACTTCAACTGGCTACAAGGAAGATTTAAAGATCCATCATGGATGGGTAAAAAAGGTTTCACCTTAGCACGTTGGTGGGCAGGTGTTCTTGATGGTAAAAATGGAAATGACAAAATTGATAATGCAGGAACAAACCTAAAAGCTCTTTTTGTAATGGGTAATGGTGTTACTTCTATTGCACAACAAGCAAAGGTAAAAGAGGGACTTGACAATTTAGAGATGTTAGTTCTTTGTGATCCATTTGTAAATGAAGCTGCAATTTTAACTGATAAACAAGATGATGTATTTATTTTACCAGCTGCAACTCAGTTTGAGACTAGTGGTTCTGTTACTGCAACAAATAGATCAGTACAATGGAGAACTAAAGTAGTTGAGCCAATGTATGAATCAAAAACTGACCATGAAATTATGTTTGAACTAGCTAAAAGATTAGGTTTTTATGAACAGTTTACAGCTGGAATGAAAATAAAAGAAAACAAAAAAGATTTTACTTGGCCAGAAGATGCAACTGATGAGATTGCAAGAATTATTAAGACTATTGGTCTTACTGGTTGGACTGCAAAAAGAATTAAAAAGCATACTCAAAATTGGCATATGTTTGATCAAATCTCTGGAAGAGGTTATGGTGAAATGAAAGGTGAATATTATGGTTTACCTTGGCCTGTATGGACAGAAACACATGGTGGTTCGCCAATTCTTTACAATATTAATAGAAGTGTTGAAGATGGTGGAATGGGATTTAGAAATAGATTTGGTTTAGAACATGATGGGGTTTCTTTATTAGCAGGAGAGGGAAGTGCTCCTAAAAATTCATCAAATAAAGATGGATATCCTGAAATTACAAGAGACAATATTGAAGCAGTTCTTGGAATAACTTTGACAGAAGATGAAAAGAAAAGAATTGGTAAAAACTGGAAAGTTGATACATCTAATATAATTGCTGAAAAATGTATGGAAAAAGGGATAGCTCCTTATGGAAATGCAAGAGCTCGAGCAAAAGTATGGACATTCCCTGATCAAATACCAATGCATAGAGAACCACTTCATTCTCCAAGAGAAGATTTAGTTAAAGAATATCCAAGTTATGAAGATAAAGGGAATCACTATAGAGTTGATACTTTATATAAAACTAAACAAAATGAAAAAGATTGGTCAAAAGATTTTCCTATAAATTTAGTAACAGGAAGACTTGTAAACTTAAATGGTGCTGGTATGGAAAATAGAGCAAGTAAATATTTAGCTGCTTTAACTCCTGAGATGTTTTGTAATATCAATCCAGATCTTGCAGGAAAACATGGTATTAGAGATGGTGCTATGATGTGGATTTATTCTCCTGAGGGAACTAGAATTAAAGTTAAAGCAAAATATTCTCATAGTGTAAGTGAAGATAGAATCTTCTTACCATTCCATTTTGCAGGTGTTTTTCAAGGTGAAGATTTATCGCACAAATATCCTAAGGGAACTAAACCTTATGCAGTAGGTGAAAGTGCAAATACAGTAACAAACTATGGTTATGACATCATTACTCAGATTCCTGAGACTAAAGGTGGATTATGCCGAGTAGAACTAGCGTAAGGGGTCAAAGATGAGTAATAGTGAAAATGCTAGACTAAAATTTTATTGTGATGAAAATAGATGTATCTCTTGTGACGGATGTTCTGTTGCTTGTGCAGAAGCACATGAATTACCAGCTGGTATAAATAGAAGAAAAGTTATTACAATGAATGAAGGTATTCAAAATCTAGAATATTCATTGTCAATTGCTTGTATGCATTGTACAGATGCACCTTGTGAAAAAGTTTGTCCAGTAGATTGTTTTTATATTAGAGAAGATGGGATTGTTCTTCACGACAAAGATAAATGTATTGGTTGTGGATATTGTTTATATGCTTGTCCCTTTGGAGCGCCACAATTTCCACAAGATGGAGCATTTGGTACTAAAGGTGCAATGGATAAATGTACTATGTGTGCAGGTGGTCCATTAGAAACTAATAGTGAACATGAAAGAGAACTATATGGTCAAAATAGAATTGCTGAAGGAAAAGTTCCTGCTTGTGCAGCAATGTGTTCAACAAAAGCTTTACTTGTTGGTGATTCTATGGAGATATCAAATATATATAGACAAAGAGTTTTATCAGCAGGCCATGGACCAAAAACCCAACCATATGGTTGGAGTACAGCGTATGGAAATAAATAAGGTATTGATATGAAAACTAAATATGCAATTCTTACTTTATTGATTCTATCAACATTAGCCTTTGGTGCTAATGCTGATAGTGCAATTTTTGGTAAGGATTTGATACCGAATATAGCAGGTTATGATAAAGAGGGTTCTTTACATTTAGGATACTACTTTACACTTTTACAAAGTACTTACTTTAAACCTATATTTTTAGGAGTACTTTTAGGGGTACCGGCAGTTTTTCTTATCCATTATCTAATAATTGGACCAATGATTTTTTCCCATGATAGAAAAAAGATTTATGTTTTTACACTGTTTAATAGAATCATCCATTCAATAGCTGCAATAGCTTTTATTTTACTTGTACCAACAGGTTTAGTGATGATGTTTGGTTCTACATTTGGTGGTGGAGAGTTTGTTAGAGCTTGTAAAGAGATTCATGCAGTATCTACACTTTTATTTGTAATTAGTGTATTTCCTATGTTTACTATGTGGGCTAGATGGATGTTCCTTCATTGGGATGATATAAAGTGGTTAATGATTGTTGGTGGATATTTAAATAAAAGTAAACAACCAGTTCCAGCAGGTAAATTTAATGCAGGACAAAAAACTTGGTTTTGGTTAGCTACCTTAGGTGGTTTTGTGATGATTGCTACTGGTGCAGCTATGTATTTTCAAGATTTTAAACTTGAAATATTGGCCTCAAATGGTATCTCACAAATTGACTTTTTAAGAGCAAGTGCAATAGTACATAATGTTTTAGGTATGGCGGTATTAGCCTTGTTTTTAACACATATATATATGTCAGTATTTGCCATAAAAGGTGCAATACATTCAATGATAACTGGTTATAAAGAGGAAGAAGAGGTTGAAATCCTGCACAGTTCTTTTTATAAAAAATTAAAAAAGAAAAATGAAATATAAAACTTGTCTCCTTTTTGGAGGCAATTTTTTTATATTTTTAAATATGCAAAATTTGCATATTTGAATTAGAGGGAAAATGGACAATACAAAGTATTTAAGAAAAGTGATTATTGATAAAGTTCTAGGTGATGAGATTGTTGAGGTTGAAGATGTAACAATTGAAGAGGCTAGATTAAATGTATATCTAAATGGGAATAAGGCAATCTCTATGATGTGTATCCCTTTAGATCAAGAAGCTCATGCTTTAGGTTTTTTGATGAGTGAAAATATAATATCATCTCTTGATGATGTAGAAGAGATTATATTAAGTGAAGATGGATTAAGAGTTGATATTAAAGCAGCAGTTGATGAAGACTCTTTAGAAAATCTATATAAAGAAAAAACACTTGTAAGTGGTTGTGGTGGTGGAGTTACAGGAAATATTTCAGGAAGCGTAGAAGTTCCATTTAACCAAACAAGTTTTGTGATTAGACCAGAAATAATAAGTAAAGAAGTAAAAAAATTTTATGACCAAAGTGAACTTTATACCTTAACAGGTTGTGTTCATAAAGCAATGATTTATTTAGAAGATGGAACTACTATAACCTCTGAAGATATAGGTAGACACAATGCTATTGATAAGGTAGTTGGAAAATGTAAATTACAAGGCTTAGATACAACAAAGTCAGTACTTTTTGTATCAGGTCGTCTAAGTTCTGAAATGGTTGTAAAAGCTGTTATGCATAGAGTTCCTATAATTGTATCAAGAACAGCACCAACCTTTCTTGGAGTACAAACAGCACATAATCATGGCTTAACATTAATTGGATTTGCAAGGGGTAAAAAGATGAATATTTATACTCATCAAGGAAGAATAAATGAAAAATAATTTAATGCAACATGAAAAAAGTATGATTTTAGAAAATGTAAATGAAAAAGGAAAGTTACCTTGTATCAAAGCTTTACAAATAGCAAAATCATTAAAAATAGACCCAAAAAGTATGTTAAAAATCACAGATGAGTTAAAGATAAAAATTGGTCAATGTGAGTTGGGAGTTTTTGGGGATAAAGAGTTAGGTGAAGTTGATAAAGAGCTTTATAAAAAAATTGTATCTTATGGGGATGATAATAAAAAAGTTGAGTGTATTAAACTCTGGGAAGAAGCAAAACTAAGTAGTATGAAAAAAGTTAGATCAACGGTAAATCAAACTGATTTATTTGTAACTTATTGTCAGCTTGGTTGTTTTGAAGAAGGGAGAAAAAAATGGAAGCAAAAGTAAAAATTTGGATTGAAGATGATTTAAGAAATCTTATTTTTGGCGGTGGAAAAACAGAAGTCTTAGAGTATATAGACCAAACAGGTTCAATAAAAGACGCGGCAGAAAAAGTTGGTATGAATTATAAAAAAGCTTGGAATCATATAAAAATTTTACAAGAAAATGTTGCAGATGATTTAGTGTTGGTTAATAAAGGAAGTAATGGTGGAACACAATTAACACCAAAGGCACGAGAACTAATCCAAGCATATAAAATACTACAACACGATATTAATCAATTTGCAAAAAAAAGATTTGATGAGCTTTTTATAAAAGATGGTCAAATGTTATTAAATGAAGTAAAAAAAGATGAAAATGAAGTTTAATTGTTTGCAATTTAATCCTTTAATAAAAAAAATTGAAGTTTCAAAATATGCCTTAGAACCTTTAAGTGTTAATAGTATATATGACTCACTTTTGGGTGAGTATAAAACAAAATTTTCTTTAAATAAGGTAAAAAATATCTCCTTTTCAAAGGAGGGTTTATTTGCTCTAATAAGAAAACTAAAAGGGAAGATTGCTATTAGTTTAGGTGAAAGTGAATATATAGTTCAAGCAGGACTTATGGCAAAAGAGTTTGGTTTGGATATTAGTTTTATCAATATAAATAAAGATGGAACTTTAGAAGAAAAAGATTTGGATAAATATGATTTTATTTTTATCTCTTCATATATTATAGATACCTATATAAAGGTGGATATAAAATCAATCAAAGAGAAAACAAAAGCAAAATTAATATCAAATGCAAGTGCAAATATGAGTTTACATAGTGATATTTATCTTTTAGATTCGTATAAACTTTGTGGCTTAGGTGGTATGGGTGTTGTTATATATGAAGATGAGTTTGAAGAACAGTCAATCTCTCAAATCAATCTTTTAGCTTTGGACCTAAGCTTAAAAGCTTTAAATAATCAAAGTATTAATTTAGATTTAAAGTATAAGTTTTTAGATGAGTTTAAAAAACAATTTAAAGATGATTTATATCTATTCGTAGATGAAAATAAAACTTTAGAATATACCTTACATATAGGATTAAAAGGTATAAAAATGAGAGAGATTATAAGAACTCTAGCTTTAGAAAATATCTTTTTAAGTAATGGTGAGGGGTGCTCTTTAGGGCTTTTAAAACCCTCTAGAGTATTGCAAGAGATGGGATATAAAGAGAATGAAGCTAGATGGGGACTTAGTTTGGATTTTAGTGAAGAATTAGATGATGAAACAATTAAAAATGTAGTAAAAAAAATCAATAAAAAATATAGACAGATAAAGGTTTTAGGATGAAACAACTTACATATTTAGATTATAAAAGTGCAGTAAATATAGGTTTGGAAGCTGCAAATGTAATAAAAAGAACTGAATTTATAAATATTGAAAATGCAATTGGAAGAGTATTTTCACAAGATATTATATGTAAAAAAAATCTTCCATCTTTTGATAACTCAGCTATGGATGGATTTGCCTTTAAAGCAAGTGATGCAGGAAAAAAATTAAAAGTAAAAAGAGTTGTATTTGCAGGTGAGGGTGATGTTGGAGTTGTAGAAGATGGAGAGTGTGTAAAAATTATGACAGGGGCAAAAGTTCCAAATGGTGCGGATACTATTGTTCCTATTGAAGATACTGTTAGTTTTGATGAAGAGTATGTTGAGTTCCCAAATGATATAAAAAAAGGAAACCATTTTAGACCTAAGGGTGAAGAGAAAAAAGATGGTGAAATAATCTTTAATAAAGGGGATAGAATAAACTCTTCTATGGTTGCAATTTTAGCAGCTCAAGGTATCACAATGATTGAAGTTTTTTCAAAACCAAGTATTGCTGTTTTATCAACTGGAAATGAGCTAAAAGAGCCTTGGGAAAGTGCTAATGAGGATCAAATCTATAACTCAAACTCATATGCAATAATCTCTATGTTAAAGGAGCATTATTTTGATGCAACCTATGTGGGAGTTGTTCCTGATAGCTTAGAAAAATCAATCGAATTCATTGCAAATTTAAAATCTTATGATCTTGTTATAACTACAGGTGGTATCTCTATGGGAGATGCAGATTTTATAGCACAAGCTTTTATTGAAAATGGTTTAGAAGTTGAATTTCATGGGGTAAAAGTAAAACCTGGTCGTCCAACAATGATGGGTAAGATGGATAAAACATTTGTTATGGCTATGCCTGGAAATCCACTTACAGCTTTGGTTAATACTTATCTTTTAGCCCTTCCAATTATTTATAAAATAAGTGGGAGTAGTGAGTTTTATCATGATTTCATTTATGCTAAAAATGTCAAAGAGTATAAAGTTAGACCAAAAAGAGCAAATGTAGTTTTAGGAAATCTAATAAATGGGGAGTTTAATGTAACAAGAAATAATAAATATGGTTCAGGGATGTTGATGCCAATTATCGAAAGTAATTGTGCAATGATAACTTTAGATGATAAAGATTTTGTTAAAGAGGGGGAGATTATAAAAGTTATCCCTTTTGGTTTAAAACTAAAAAGTTTTAAATCAGATGTTTACAATTAAAAAATTAAATTTAAAATTAGGAGAAAAAATGATTAAAAAAACCTTATTAACACTAGGATTAAGTGCAGTTGTTGCAAGTAGCCTTATGGCAAAAGAGAAAATAGTAGTATTTCACGCAGGGAGTTTAGCAGTTCCATTCTCACAAGTTGAAAAAGCTTTTGAAGCTAAGTATCCACAATATGATGTACAAAGAGAAGCATCAGGAAGTAGAGCAGCTGCTAGAAAAATCTCTGAGATTGGTAAAGCTGCTGATGTTATGGCAAGTGCAGATTATAAAGTGATTGATAATTTACTTATCCCAAAAGATGCAAAATTTAATGCACAATTTGCAACAAATGAGATGGCAATAGCGTATACACCTAAAGCAAAATATGCAAATGAAATCAATGCTCAAAACTGGCCAGAGATTTTCCTAAGAGATGGTGTAAAAGTTGGACATTCAAATCCAAATATGGACCCTTGTGGATATAGATCAATGCTTGTTACAAAACTAGCAGAATCATATTATAAAATGCCAGGATTTTATGATAAATTATTTGGATATGGCGAGTCATATAAAGTTGGTGAAGAGAATAAACAAAAAGTTATAGTAAGACCAAAAGAGACTGATTTACTCGGACTTATTGAAGCTAATGCTTATGATTATTTATATATTTATAAATCAGTTGCCGAACAACATGGTTTAAAATATATTACACTTCCAAAAGAGGTTTCACTAAAAGATAATGAAAATGCTAAGTTTTATAAAACTGCATCATTTAAAATTGATGGAAAAAAACCAGGACAACTTATCACTAAAAAAGGTGGAGCTATGGTTTATGGTATTACAGTTGCACAAAACAAAAAATCTCCTCAAAATAAAGATGGTGCAATCAAGTTTGTAAACTTTGTATTATCACCTGAAGGACAAGCTATTATGACTAAAAATGGTCAAGGTGTAATCAACCCACCAATTATCACTGGTGATGCTTCAATTATAGGAAGATAATGAGTTATTTAAGAATAGAAAAATTAACAAGCAAGATTGATAATTTCTTGCTTGATAATATAAACCTAAACATAGATAAAAATGAATATTTTGTACTTTTGGGGCAAAGTGGTAGTGGAAAGACTAGACTTTTAGAGACTATTGCTGGTTTAAATGAAAGTTCTGGAAGTATATATCATCATGATATTGATATTGTAAGTTTTGCACCTGAAAAAAGAGATGTTGGTTTTGTATATCAAGAGTTTGCACTTTTCCCTAACCTAAATGTAGAAGAGAATATAAGATTTTCATCACGATATAAAAAAATAGAAAAATCAAAAGAGTTATTTGATGATATAGTAGGTTTTTTAAAGCTTGAAAAATTACTTAAAAGAGAGATTGAAAACTTAAGTGGTGGAGAAAAACAGCGTGTTGCTATAGCAAGAGCTTTGTTTTCTAGACCTAAGATTTTACTTCTTGATGAACCTTTAAGTGCCATTGACCCAACTTTTAGAAACTCTATTATGAAAAGTTTAAAAGATATTCATAAAAGATATGACTTAACCACTATACATGTTACGCATAACTTTAGAGAAGCCTCATATTTAGCCGATAAGATAGCTATTTTGATGGATGGAAAAATACAACAAGTAGGAGTTGCGGAAGAGGTATTAAATCAACCTAATAATATAGATGTTGCAAGATTTTTGGGATTTAAAAATATTTTTCCAGCTTCTTTTATTGATAAAGCTTCAAGTTCTGAGTTTTTTTCTGTTGATCCAAATGTAATAAAAGTTTCTGTTGAAGATGAGCTTTTTTGTGATTATATTTTTAAAGGAAAACTTGAAGAGTGTATGGGAATAGTAGACCATTATAAACTCTTTGTAAATATAAATGAACACCAGTTTTTTATAAAAATACTTAAAAGGGATTATGAGGGGTGTTATGCCCATAATGGAAGTATTATAAATATTGGATTTGATAGAAAGGATATAAGTTTCATATGAAAAATAAATCATTTATTATCACTTTAATAAGCTTAGGTTTTATTATAATATTTTTTCTATCTATCCCCATTTTAAAGATGTTTGTTGGGGTTGGAAGTTCAAAACTTATGGAGACTATTCAAAATGGTGAAGTTATTGATTCTATTTTACTTACTATGAAGGTATCAGCATGGGCTATGATTTTTGTACTTTTTACGGGATTGCCTTTGGCATATATAATCGCTAGATATGACTTTTATGGAAGAAGTCTTTTGGAGTCAATTGTAGATATACCTATTATGATTCCCCATACTGCTGCTGGTATTGCACTTTTGACAACTTTTGGGGATACTATGCTTGGGGATTTTTTTAAGTTCTTTGGTATAGAGTTTGTAGGAACTGAATATGGAATTATGATTGCAATGATGTTTTTATCAGCTCCTTTTTTAATAAATTCTGCAAAAGATGGTTTTAGAAAAGTAGATGTAAAACTAGAAAAAGTTGCAAGAACATTAGGGGCTAATCCTATATCTGTATTTTTTAGAATCACCATACCTAATGCAAAAAAAGATATTATAAATGGTGCCCTTATGATGTGGAGTAGAGGTTTAGGTGAGTTTGGAGCTGTGGTTATACTTGTATATCATCCTATGACAACACCGGTTCTTATTTTCGATAGATTTAACTCTTATGGCTTAAGTTTCTCTGCACCTGTAGCAGCTGTTATTATTGGATTTTCTGTTGTTGTATTTTTAATAGTTAGATTTATAACGGGAAGATTAAAATAGTTTTTTTCGTAGAGATATAATATAGTAGATAGATTCTACTATATTAGTCTATTTTATCATAACTAATTGGTGCATCAAAGTAGTATCCTTGTGAGTAGTCTACCCCAATCTCCTTGATGGTGTTATAAATCTCTTCACTTGATACAAATTCTGCTACAGTTTTAAAATTAAACTTTTTAGCAAACTCTGTAATAGTTTGTACAATAATTCTTTGATTTTCAGAGGTATCTATATTTTTGATTAAAGAACCATCTATTTTTACAAAAGATACATTTAAATTAATAAGCATATTAAAGTTTGAGTAACCAGCACCGAAGTCATCAACTCCAACATTAATCTTATAATCTTTTACTTTTTGGATAAATTTAAAAACCTCTTTAAAGTCTGAAATCTCTTCTGATTCTAAAATTTCAAACTCTAATAGATCTGCATAATCTTTATTTTCTTCAATTATAGAGTAAACATACTCCATAGTATGAGCACTTGCGATATCTTCAAAGGAGATATTTACAGCAACTCTTTTTCTTTTGTTTTTAATTAGATTAAAGGCTTCATGAATCATTATTCTAATGATATTAGGATATAGTTTTGCTTTTTTTGCAATATCTAAAAAAGCAAAAGGACTTATTACTGTTCCATCCTCTTCTATATATCTAATTAAAGCCTCATATTTATAAACCTCTTTTGTTTGAGTATCAACAATTGGTTGGAAAAATGCTTTAAAATTATCATTTTTTACACCATTTTTAATCTTTTTAATCCATTTGATATTCTCTTCAAAAGATTCTTGGATATTAAAAGAATCGTTATAAATCAAGATTGGTTCAAATTTTCTTCTTGCATATGAAAGTACCCTTTGTACGTGTTTATATGCATTGTTATCAGAGTTTTTAGCAATACCAATAGTGATATTTAAATCAATTTCATGTTCATCAATATAAACAGGATCCTCTTCAATAAACTCTTCAAATTTTCTACATAGATTATAAAGCTCTTGAACATCTCTTGTATAATCCTTTGAAACAACTAAAAACTTATCTGCTTCAATTCTATAAACTGTATATTCCTCTTTATTAAAGAACTCTTTTAAGTTATCTGAAAACTCAACTAATACTTTATCTCCATTTGATTCACCAAAAAGGTCATTGATAGTAGAAAACTTATCAATATTTATCATTGCCATTAAACCTTCAGAAGAATCTTCTATATCTTTTTTTAATCTATTTCTATTTGGTAAGTGGGTTAAGTTATCAATATATAAATCTTTTAGTTCATGATAAAGTAGTGATTGACTCATAAGTTGTAAAAGTTTTTTCATATCAATTGGTTTTAGAACATATTTATCAACACCAATATCAATAGCTTCAAGTAGATATTCAGTATTTGAAAAGGCAGTTGCAACAATAATAGGGATATTTGGGTTTATTTTTTTTATTTGCCTAATCATCTCCAAACCATTCATTATAGGCATATTTACATCAGTGATAATTAAATCTATTTCTGATTCATTATTTTTAAAAAGCTCTAACCCCTGGGCACCATTTTCCGCCACAAATTGTTTTTTTGTAAAGCCTTTTAGGATATTTAAGGTTATTTCTCTAAGTGCTGCTTCATCTTCAGCATATAGAATTGTAATGTTTTTTAGTATCGAGACATTAGATATCATTAAGACTTACTCCAAAGTTATTACGATATAATAATATACAATTGATTAAATATAGGTTTGAGAAAAACATTAGAAAAGATAATAATTAATATTTTAGGAACAGAATGTCTATAATTAGGTGTGACCATTGCCATTTAGAATATGATGAAAAGGTAATGATAAAAGAAAATGATTTGAATTTTTGTTGTAAAGGCTGTCAAGGTGTTTACCATCTTTTGAAAAGTGATGGTTTAGATTCTTTTTATGATAAATTGGGGAATAAGTCCATTTCACCGCCAATTGAGGTGGATGATGATATTCAAAGATTTGATACTCAAAGTTTTGAACAAAACTTTATTAGCACTACATCAGAAGGTTTTAAAAGTGTAGATTTGATTATTGAAGGGATTCATTGTGCAGCTTGTATTTGGCTAAATGAAAAAGTTTTATATGAAACAGAAGGCATAATAAGTGCAGATATAAATTTCACAAATAATAAAGCAAAAATTATTTGGGATGATGAAAAAATTAAACTATCTGAAATAATATTAAAAATTAGAAATATCGGTTACAATGCATATGCTTATGATGCAAAAATAGCTGATGAACAAGCTGTAAAATATAAAAGAGACTATTTTATTCGTATGATGGTGGCAGTTTTTGCAACTGTAAATATTATGATGTTATCTGTTGCAAAATACAGTGGCTTTTTTATGGGGATTGACCAAGAGATTAGAGATTATATCCATCTTGGAGAGTTTATCCTTTCTACTCCTGTTTTATTTTATTCTGGATGGATATTTTTCCGTGGGGCATATTATGGCTTAAAAAATAAAATTTTAAATATGGACTTTTTGGTAAGTTCAGGAGCTAGTTTAAGTTATATTTACTCTTTATATGTACTATTTGGTGGGAAAGGGGAGAGTTATTTTGATTCTGTCACTATGATTATCACCTTTGTTTTAGTTGGTAAATACCTTGAAGTTATAGGTAAAAAAAGTGCCGTAGATACTCTTGATAAGATAAAAAGTACTATCCCTTTAGAAGCTATTATTTTAGAAGATGGGATTAAAAAAAGTATCTCTTTAGATAGTATTAAAGTTGGAGATATAGTTGAGATACGAAGTGGTCAAAAAGTTTGTGTTGATGGAAAGATTGTAAGTGGAGAAGGAACTTTTGACGAATCAAGCTTGACAGGGGAGTCTTTGCCTATTTTTAAAAAAGTGGGCGATACTGTTTTAAGTGGGACTATAAACAATGATACAGTTATTTTATATGAAGTAACAAAAACTTATAAAGATTCAACTTTAAACTCAATTGTAACACTACTTGAAGACTCTTTAAGTTCAAAACCAAAAATAGAAACTACAGCAAATGAGATATCAAAAGGTTTTACCATCTCAATTTTAACTCTTGCTATTTTAACTTTTATTGTTTGGTATTTTTTTGGGATAGATTTAGGTTTTGATTATGATGGGGCTAATCATTTTGAAAAGTCATTTATTGTTGCGATCTCTGTTATTGTTATAGCTTGCCCTTGTGCCTTAGCCTTAGCTACTCCAATAGCAAGTTTAATAGGTATCTCAGAGTTAGCAAAAAAAGGTCTTTTATTTAAAGAAGCAAGATTTATTGAAACCTTGGCAAAAGCTAATACTTTAGTTTTAGATAAAACCGGAACTTTAACAAAAGGGGAACTAAAAGTTAAAAAGATGAGAATTTTAGATAAAAATATTCATAAATTAAATCTTTTGTATTCCCTAATAGATAGTTCAAATCATCCTATCTCAAAATCTATAAAAAAACATATGGATAAAAGTTTTGATAATCTTAGTTTAAAAAAATTAAAAGATGTTAAAAATGTACAAGCAAAAGGATTGCTTGCAAAATATGAAAATATAGAAGGTAAAGAGTTTTTTCTAGTTGGTGGAAATATTGAACTATTAAGAGAAAATAGAATAAACTATAACTTTGATAGTACAAACTCTGTATATCTTTTTGCTATAAATGGAAAAGTTATTGCAACCTTTGAACTTGAAGATGAGTTAAAAGAGGATGCTAAGGATTTAGTAAATGAAGCTATAAAAAATGGTTTAGAATTGGTGATGTTAACAGGAGACAATGAACAAGTTGCTTCTAAAGTTGCCTCTAAAGTTGGTATTAAAAAGTTTGTTGCAAATATAGACCCAATAGGAAAAGCTAAATATATAAAAAGATTAAGAGAAGATGGAAAAATAGTTATAATGGCAGGAGATGGGATAAACGACTCTGTTGCTTTAGCTTCTAGTGATGTATCTGTTGCTATGGGTAATTCAGCTGATGTGACTATTAGTGTGTCTGATATTGTTTTATTAAATAACTCTTTGGAGAGTTTAAAACAAGCTTTTATTATCTCAAGAAGAACATATAAGTTTATAAAACAAAATCTTTTATTGTCTGTGATCTATAATACAGTTACAATTCCCCTTGCTATGGCTGGTTTTGTAATACCTTTGGTTGCAGCTTTATCTATGAGTTTAAGCTCATTGCTTGTTGTTGCTAACTCTATGCGAATAAAAATGAAAAAGTAGGAAAATTATGATAAACGATACACTTTTGATGATGTTGGTTGTAGGTCTTGTAATCTCTTTTGCAGTTTTGGGTGTATTTATCTGGGGTGCAAAAAATGGTCAGTTTGATGATAGTAGAAAAATGATGGATGGTTTATTATTTGATAGTACAGATGATTTAAATGATGCTGTAAATAAAGAAAAGAAAATAAATGATGCAAAAAAAGAGCATAAAAAAAGTGAATCACCAAAAGAGTGATTCACTTTATATAAACTAAATACTTAAAATTAGAATTTAGAAATTTGTTCAGCTAAATCTTTAATGTCTGCATCTGAAAGTCTTGCAACTTGACCTTTCATAACACCTTTCATAGCTCCACCATAAGAACCATCTTTATATCCGTGTAGCGCAGCTTCAATTTTATCTACTGGCCATCCAGCGATAACATGAGACTTCCCTAAAGCTTTTTTCTCAGCTTTTGCTCCATGACATCCAGCACATGGTGCGAAACTTGCAGCCATTAAAGATGCAGCAGCAATCATTGTTCCTAAAACAATCTTTTTCATATACTCTCCTTGATTTTAAAAGTTAAATTTTAGCACTATTTCCTTTTATTTAACTTATAAATTGACATTTTTTTGGTATGAAAATTATAAACATGAGTTATAATGAACCATTTAGTATAATTTGATTATAGTTAGCAATAAAAACAATTTAGGAAGTTATATGTCTTTAGAAGAGACTATTTTAAAAATAGATAATCTAAATTTTGCTTATAAGAAAGATCAATTAATATATAAGGATTTTAATTTAGAGCTTAAAAAAGGGGAGTTATTCTCTATTGTTGGGAAAAGTGGAAGTGGAAAAAGTACTTTATTTGAGTTGATATGTGGAAACTTAAAACCACTTAGTGGAGAGATTAGAACTAAAAAGATAAGTTCTATTTATCAAGATCCTTATACCTCTTTTCATCCCTCTTTTTCAATTATAAATCAAATTGAAGATGTATTAGAAAAAAATAGCAATTTTAGGGAAGATGTTAAAAGTTTTTGTCAAGAGCTTAGTTTAAATTTTGAATTATTAAATAAAAAACCCCATGAACTAAGTGGAGGACAACTTCAAAGATGTTCTATATTAAGAGCACTTATGATGAAACCAGATTTACTTTTGGTTGATGAACCAACATCAGCTTTAGATAATATAATTGCAGTTGATGTGATGAAGATGTTAATAAAATATTTAGATAGTTGTGCTATTGTTTTAATCACACATGATATGACACTTGCACGTTGGTGTAGCGATAAAATAATAAGGTTAGATTAATTATGGATAAAGATTGTAAAAAAGCATTGATTTTACTTAATATGGGTGGAGCTAGAAATAAAGATGAATTGAGAATGTTTTTAACAAATATGTTTAATGATAAAAATATATTGACTATAAAAAGTGATTTTTTTAGGTCATTATTAGCTTCATTTATTGTAAAAATGAGAACAGACAAAGCTTGGGAAAACTATAAGCTAATAGGTAGTAGATCACCTATAAACCCCTTGACAGAAAAGTTAGTTTCTAAACTAAATGATATATTATCAGATGTTTGTGTAATGCAAGTTATGAGATATACACCCCCTTTTGCAAGTGAAAGTATAAAAGAGTTAAAAAGAAAAAAGATAAAAGATGTGATACTTTTCCCTTTATATCCCCAATACTCAACTACTACTACAAAATCGTCTGTTGAAGATTTTATTGAAGTTGCTGGCAATGGGTTTAATATTGAAGTTATAGAACCTTTTTATAAAAATGATAAATTTAATGATGCTATAATAGATACTATAAAATCAACTGTAGAAAATTATGGGGAATATAATCTTATTTTTTCAGCCCATGGTCTTCCTCAAAAAATAGTAGATAAGGGTGATCCATATGAAAAACAAGTTAATGAACATGTGGAAATTTTATCTCAAAAGTTATCAAAAAATAAAATAGAGTTCAAATCTATCTCCTTGGCATATCAATCAAAAGTTGGGCCTATGAAATGGTTAACACCCTCTTTAGATGACACTTTGACAAAATATAGAAACCAAAAGGTTCTAATCTATCCTATTGCTTTTATTATTGATAATTCCGAAACAGATTTTGAACTTAGTTTAGAGTATAAAGAGTTAGCTGATAAGATTGGGATTTTAGATTATAAGGTTTGTAAATGTGTTAATGACAGTAGAATGTTTATTGAAGCTATAAAGGATATTTTGCATTGAGTAAATAATTGTGTAGTTGATAAATTAGTAAAATTTTAGTTTAGAGGGAGTTTTTATGGAAAGTTGGGTCTTACTTGAGGTTGCAAAAAAATCTATTCAAGAAGAGTTTGAAAAAAAAGTTTTAATAAGTAAAAACTCATTGTTTGAAAAGTATTCTGAGTTTAAAGAGTTGGGTGCTAGTTTTGTTACACTTAACTTAGATGGAAAGTTAAGAGGTTGTATTGGTTCGTTAGTTGCTCATCGAAATCTACTTGATGATATTATTCATAATGCAAAAGCTGCTGCATTTGCTGATCCTCGTTTTCCTAAACTTACTAAAAAAGAGTTTGAAAATGTTCAAGTTGAACTTTCTATTCTAAGCCCTGCTCAGGATTTAGAGTATAAAGATTTTGAGGATTTAAAAAAGAAAATTATTCCAAATAAACATGGAGTTATTCTTGAACTTGATGGGAAAAGAGCAACTTTTTTACCTCAGGTTTGGGAGCAACTTAATGATTTTGATTCTTTTATGGTTCAATTAGTTAAAAAAGCTGGTTTAAATCCATCAGATTTAAGTGGCTATCCAAAGATACAAGTTTATGAGGTTGAAAAGTTTAAATAAGGGTAAAAATGAACTATTTTAAAGCCACAGCAAATGGAAAGTTAACTTGTCTTTTATGTTCATATTATTGTCAATTAAAACCAAATCAAATAGGGATATGTGGTGTAAATAAAAATGTCGAAGATAAAATAGAGTGTTTGGTTTATGGACATATTAGTGCTTTTAATATAGACCCAATTGAAAAAAAACCTTTATATCACTTTTTACCCACCTCAAAATCTTTGTCCTTAGGAACAGTTGGTTGTAACTTCCATTGTAGTTTTTGTCAAAATCATGGTATTTCTCAAGAAAAAAAGATAGATAAATCAAAATATATAAGTGCAAGAGATGTGGCACTTATAGCAAAACAAAGGGGATGTGAATCTATCTCTTATACTTATAATGAACCAACAATTTTTTATCCCTTTGCAAAAGATATAGCTTTGGAGGCTAAAAAGTATGGTTTAAAATCGGTTTTTGTTAGTAATGGCTTTGAAAGTTCCGAGGTGATTGAAGATATGAAAGGGATTATTGATGCAATAAATGTTGATTTAAAATCTTTTAGTGAAGAGTATTATAAAAAAAGTCTAGGTGGAAATTTGAATCAAGTTTTAGATAATCTAATCCACTTACAAAAAAATGGTATACATACTGAAATTACAACTTTAGTAATCCCAAGTAAAAATGACACGAAAGAAGAGCTAACAAAGATAGTAAAATGGATTAAGGAAAACTTAGGGGTAAACACCCCCTGGCATATATCAGCCTTTCATCCAGATTATAAGGAACAAGATCTTCCAAGAACCCCTTTTGAAACTCTTAAAATGGCATATGATTTAGCAAAAAATGAGGGTTTAAACTATGTTTATATAGGAAATATTGGATTTAAAAATAATACTTTTTGTCCAAAGTGTGGTTTTGAGTTAATAAGTAGAGAGCATTTTTCGGTAAACTATAATAAAATAATAAATTCTACTTGTCCTCAATGTAGTGAAAAAATAGCAGGTGTATTTAAAGGTTAGAGATGAGTATTAGAAAAGCAGCAGTAAGGGGAACTTTTTATCCAAAAAGTAAAGATGAGATTGATAAATATATTAAAACTTTTAATGATAGTTTTAATCTTGAAAATGATACCAAGCTTGATATAAAAGCAGTTATAGTACCCCATGCGGGATATATTTATAGTGGATTTACTGCAAATTTAGCTTATAATTTAAGTCTAAATCAAAATCTAAAAAGTGAGATAAAAAGAGTTATTGTAATAGGTCCAAGCCATAAGGTATACTTAGAAGGTTCTTCAATAGCCTTATATGATAATTATGAAACACCTTATGGGGATATAAAAATAGATTTAGAGTATTCAAAAAAATTAAAAGATAAATATGAGTTTTTAAACTTTTTTGAGGAAGCACATCACGAACATTCAACAGAAACCCAAGTGCCTTTTATTAAAAACTATTTTGATAAAACTTCTGTAGTTGAGATAGTGTATGGTAGACAAGATTTTAAAACCTTATCAACTTTGATTGATCAATTACTTGAAGATGATGATAATTTTGTGGTAATTAGTACAGATTTAAGTCATTTTTACACCCTTGAAAAAGCAAAAAAACTTGATAATATCTGTTTAAATGCAATAGTGAATATGGATTTGGAACTTTTTGATAAGGGGTGTGAGGCTTGTGGAAAAATAGGTGTAAAAGCTATGGTTAATAGTGCTTTAAAAAAAGGGTTTAAAACTAAATTCTTACACTACTGTACAAGTTTTGATAGGACTAAAGATAATAGTAGTGTAGTGGGCTATGCCTCAGCTTTAATTGTAAAGAGTTAAGATGCTTTTTACTCTAAAAAAGATTATCTCTGCATTTTTTATGCCCCTTTCAATAGGACTTTTATTGTTTCTATTTGGATTGTTTGCACTTTTTTTCAAAAGTTATAAGAAAGCCAAAATATATCTTACCCTCTCTTTTTTATGGTTGTGTATAGTCTCTTATTCACCCTTTGCAAATTATATTACAAAACCTTTAGAGCAAAAATATCCAGCATATATAAATGTGGATAAATCTGTAAAGTATGTACTTGTATTAGGAAGTGGACATGAAACAAATAAAAACATCTCCTCTTTATCTCAACTATCTCAAACTGCTTTGATGAGATTGGGTGAAGGTATTAGAATATTTAGAGAACTCAATGATGCTAAACTTATTGTATCGGGATATGCTGGACCTGATAAAGTACCTCATGCCTTTGTCTCAAAAGATGTTGCTATTTCTCTAGGAGTTCCAAAAAGTAAAATCTTAACCCAAGAAAAAGCAAAAGATACCTTTGAAGAAGCACTTTATGCAAAAAAAGTAATAGGAGATAATAAGTTTATTTTGGTTACTTCTGCTAGCCATATGCCAAGAGCAATGGCAATATTTAAAAATGCAAAGATGAATCCAATCGCTGCACCAACTGATTATCTCTCAAAAGGAAATGGGGATTTTTTTTCTATACCAAAGGTTAGTCACTTAAGAAAAACAGATGTATCTATGCATGAATATTTAGGGATTTTATATAATAATTTTTTAAATTTCATAACTAAACCTAAAGATTGACAAGCTTGCTTTTATTTAAGTATAATCGCACTTTTTAAGGTGAAGTAAATAGAAATGGAAAAAATATTAGAGCTTAAAAATATCTGCTACGCATACGATAGACTAAATGTGATAGAAGATATAAATTTAGATATTATAGAGAATGATTTTTTAGCTATTATAGGTCCAAATGGTGGTGGAAAATCAACTTTATTAAAAATCATACTAAAGCTTTTGAAACCAAAAAGTGGCAAGATGATAAAACATATAAAAAGTGATAACATAGGATATGTTCCCCAAAATACAAATTTAAATATCGATTTTCCTATAACAGCACTTGAGGTTGTACTTATGGGACATATAGGTGGAAAAAGACAGCTTTTTGGATATAGCAAGGAGGAGATCTCTTGTGCATTGAATTCTCTTGAACAAGTTGGTATGAAAGAGTTTTCAGAAAATAAAATTTCAGATTTAAGTGGAGGTCAAAGGCAAAGAGTTTTTATAGCTCGTGCTTTATGTGCAAATCCTAAACTTATGCTTTTAGATGAACCAACTGCAAGTATAGATGTAAAAGGTCAAAGAGATATATATGAACTATTAAAAAACTTGAATAAATCTATGACTATAGTTGTTGTTAGTCATGATATCTCTGTACTTTTAAATTATGCAAAAAATGTTGTTCATATAAATAAAAATATGGTTTATCATCATTTAAAAAACAATGATAAAAAAGAGTTTGTAAGTGATGAGCATCTTTGTGAAGTTGAACTTTTATCAGCTTTGGGTAAAACTGAAGTTTGTTGTAATCATACACATATTTAAAATGGATATTATATGTTAGAAGCTTTACAATACGATTTTATACAAAATGCCTTAATAGCAGGTATATTGGTTTCTATTGCAGCTGGAATCATTGGTTCTTTAGTAGTTGTAAATAGAATTACTTTTTTAGCAGGGGGAATTGCCCATAGTTCATATGGAGGGATTGGTTTAGCTATATATTTAGGTTTACCTATATTATTTGGAGCAACAGTTTTTGCAATTACAACAGCTCTTATAATTGCAGTAATTACAATAAACAATAAAAAAAGAATAGACTCTATAATAGGAATAATGTGGGCATTTGGGATGGCTTTAGGTATTATTTTTGTGGATTTAACCCCTGGATATAATGTTGATTTGATGAGTTATCTTTTTGGTTCAATTATTGCAGTTTCAAATGAAGATTTAGTTTACTTAGGTATCTTAGATTTTTTTATTATAGGGATGGTTTTACTATTTTATAAACAAATATTAGCAGTTTCTTATGATAGTGAGTTTGCAAAACTTAGGGGTATATCAGTAAATTTCTTTTATACACTTATTTTAATATTAGCAGCACTTAGTGTTGTTGCTGCAATAAAAGTAGTAGGATTGATTTTAGTGATTGCATTATTAACCATACCAACATATTTAGCAGAGCTTTATTCAAAAAAATTATCTACTATGATGATTATAAGTTCTTTGGTTGCAGTATTTTTGACACTATGTGGTTTGGTTATTTCATATTATTATGATATAAGTTCAGGGGCTAGTATAATTATAGTTGGTGTTATAACTTTAGTTCTTGTAAAAATTTTAGGAAAAAAATGAATAAAAAAATTGAATTAGGGGAGATAAATTCTCTAAAAATAAACAGAGTAAGTGAGCCAGGTCTTTATTTGATAAGTGAAGATGAGCAGGAGGTTCTTTTACCAAATTGTTATGTAAAAAAAGAGATGGAAATTGGAAGCACTTTAGATGTTTTTATCTATACTGATAGTGAAGATAGACTGGTATCAACAACGCTTAAACCTTATGCCATGAAAAATCAATTTGCAGCTTTAGAAGTAGTCGACACTGCAAAATTTGGAGCCTTTGTAGATATGGGCTTACCTAAGGATTTATTAGTACCTAAAAACAAGCAAAAAAGTACTTTTAGGGTAGGAGATATAAAAGTTGTACAAATTATTGAAGATGAAAAAACAAATAGACTTATAGGAAGTGAAAAATTTACTTTAAGTAAAGAACCTAAAAACCTTGTAAAAAATGATGAGGTTGATATTTTATTGTATATTAAAACCCCTTTAGGTTTTAAAGTTATAGTAAACAATACCTATGAGGGGCTTATATACCACAATGAAATATTTGAAAACATACAAGTTGGACATAGAACTAAAGCTTATATAAAATATGTAAGGGATGATGGTAAACTAGATATCTCTTTACAAAAAATTGGTGCAAAAAAAGATGATGATTTTGTAAATAAAGTTTTAGAAATATTGAAACAAAATGATGGAGAACTAGCATTTACTTATAAAAGTAGTGCAGAAGATATAAAAAATGTTTTTGCTATGAGTAAAAAAGCTTTTAAAGCAAGTTTGACAAAATTGATCAATGATAAAAAAATACAATTAAATGAAGATAATATTAAGTTAATATAAATTTTAAATATAATGTTTGGACTATTGATAAAATAAATTTTTACGATATAATTAATATTAGAGTTTATAATTAAGAAAATGTTTATTATCTTTAATTATAATTCTCAGTAAATTTTTAAAAAAAGGGAAAAAATGGCAACAACAAACCTTAAAGGTAATTTAGTAAATTTAGCGGGAACTGAAGTAAATGTAGGGGATAAAGCTCCTGTAGTAAAAGTGGTAGCTCAAGATTTATCTGAAGTTGAAATTGGTGGAAAAGCTCAAGTTATCGTGGTAGTACCATCTTTAGATACTCCTGTATGCGCAGCAGAAACTAGAAAATTCAACGAAGAAGCAGCAAAATCTGATGCAGAAGTTGTAGTAGTTTCTATGGACTTACCATTCGCAATGGGAAGATTTTGTACAACTGAAGGTATCGAAAACTTAAAAGTTGGTTCAGATTTTAGAAATAAAGATTTCGCAAATGCATATGGAGTTTTAATTGCTGATGGACCATTAGCAGGTGTTACTTGTAGAGCAATTTTTGTAACAGATGCAAACGGTGTAGTTACATATAAAGAGATTTGTCCAGAAATTACTGAAGAGCCAAATTACGAAGCTGCTTTAGGCGCTATTAACTAATAATTTATATTAATTGAATATATTTTAAAAGGTAGGAGATTTTTTCTTCTAC
Organism: Halarcobacter azotofixans (SeqCode); assembly: GCA_048571215.1. GTDB lineage: Bacteria > Campylobacterota > Campylobacteria > Campylobacterales > Arcobacteraceae > Halarcobacter > Halarcobacter azotofixans. The sequence continues at coordinate 2,331,011 of CP182352.1, read as the reverse complement.
CTTTTTTTATTAAACTATCTACACATACTCTTAACACTATTTATATAGAATTTAAAAAGAATATGAAAAGGATGTGTTATGAATATTATAAAAAAACCAACATGGCAATTAGATGAAAAAGATATAACACCCAAAGAGCTTTTTGATAAACGAAGAAATTTTTTAAAACTTGGAGCTGCCTCGTTAGTTTCATCAGGGATGATATTTGAAGCTTTAGCAAAAGAGAATATACCTTTAAAAAATCTAAAATATATAGAAGATAAAAACCCAAATAATCTTACTTTGAATACCTATGATCAAATAACTTCATACAATAACTTTTATGAATTTACTACAAGTAAAGAGAGAGTTAAACCTATGGCTCATACTTTGAATACTAACAATTGGGATATTGTAATTGATGGACTTGTTGAAAAAGATTTAATAGTAAGGTTTGAAGATTTTATAAAAAACTTTCAACTTGAGGAGAGAATCTATAGATTTAGATGTGTTGAGGGTTGGTCTATGGTTGTCCCTTGGATTGGCTTTAAATTATCTGATTTTATAAAATATGTAAAACCTTTATCTAGTGCAAAATATATAAGATTTGAGACACTTGTTGATGAAGAGATGTTCCCTGATCAAGCAAGAGGAATTTTTTCAACCATATCTTACCCTTATGTGGAAGGTTTGCGTATGGATGAAGCAATGAATGATTTAACAATCTTAGCTGTAGGATTATATGGTTCAAGTATGCCAAAACAAAATGGTGCTCCTATAAGGTTAGTTGTACCTTGGAAATATGGATTTAAATCTGTTAAATCTATTGCAAAAATATCTTTTACAGATAAAGAACCTTTAAACTCATGGCAAAAAGAAAATCCAAGAGAATATGGTTTTTTTGCAAATGTAAACCCAAATGTTGACCATCCTAGATGGTCTCAAAAAAGGGAAAGAGTTTTGGGAAGTTTTTTTAAACAAAAAACGTTAATGTTTAATGGATATGAAAATGAAGTTGCCCATCTTTATAAAGGGATGGACTTAAGAAAATACTTCTAGAAGTAAATTATGAAAAATATTGCACTATTTTTAACTCTTTTAATCCCATTTTTTTATTTGCTTATAGAGTTATTTATTTTACAAAGTGTAAGTGATCCTATAAAATATATATATACAATTACTGGGGTTAGTGCAACTGTTATTTTATTTTTTACTATTTGTATATCTATGATAAAAAAGTATTTAAATCTAATGAAATATAGAAGAATGATAGGACTTTTTGGATTTTTTTATGCCCTATTGCACTTTTTAAATTTTTATATTTTAGATGCAGAGCTGGATTTTTCTTTTGTTATTAGTGAAAGTTTAGATAAACCATTTATATATCTTGGTATGATAGCTTTTTTTATTTTAGTATTTATGGCATTAACTTCCACAAAAAAACTATTTGCAAAGTATAATAAATATCATAAGTTTGTATATCTAGCACTTGTTTTAATCACAATACATTTTATAATGGCACAAAAATCATTATCAATTTTACAATTAGTATATATATCAATAATTCTTCTAATTTCATATTGTAAGTTACTTCAACAAATAATAAGAAAAAATAGAGTTTAAATAATACTTAGGTATTAAGAATACAAAGCTATGATATAATTAAATAAAAAAGTTCATATATGTTAAAATCTAAGTATAAAATTTTTTTGTTTATCTTAATATTTAATATTTTATTTATACCTACACTTTTTGCAAATTCTAATATAAACCTTACAAGCCAAGAAAAACAATGGTTACATAATCATCGTCCTATAAAAATGTGTGTTTTACCAGATTGGATGCCTTTTGAACAAATAGATGAAAACAATAAACACAATGGTATAGGAAGTGATTTAATCAAATTAGTATCAGAGTATATAAATACCCCTATTGTTTTAGTACCTACTAAAAGTTGGGCTGTTTCATTGGAAAATATAAAAAAAAGAAAGTGTGATATTCTTCCTGTTGCCATGGATGTTCCAAGTAGAAGAGATTATATGAATTTTACTAAGGCATACTGGAAAGAACCCTTTGTTATTGCTACTAAACTAGATAAGTTTTTTATTAAAGATACTAAAGATTTAGATAATAAAAAAATTGGCATTGTTAAAAGTTATGCTTTTATTGAGGTTTTAAAACTACGTAATCCCAATATACAAATAGTTGAAGTGAAAAATGCAAAAGAGGGCTTAGAAAAAGTTCAAAATGGAGAGCTTTTTGGATACATAGATATTATGGAAGCTGTTGGTTATAATATTCAAAAATATGGCTTATATGATATTAAAATCGCTGGAAAGTTAGAGTTTACTATTGATTTGAGTATTGCTTCAAGAAATGATGAACCTATATTAAACACTATTATGCAAAAAGCTTTAGATGCGATTGACCAAGATAGAATTAGAACCATTGTAGGGAAATGGATAGAGATAAAAGTACAAGAGGTTTTTGATTATTCAAAACTTTTTTATGTAATTGGTATTTTTTCATTAATAGTATTAATTGTAATATATAAAAATAGGTCAATAAAAAGTATAAATCAAAAACTAGCTATTGCATATGACGAGTTAAATGAACAGAAAAAAATAGCTGAATCTTTAAGCCAATACCAAAGAACTTTGCTATCACTATTTGATAAGAGTGATGTAGTTTTATTTAAGTTTAGTTGGGAAGATAGCTTAAGTTTAGATGCTCAATATGTATCTTTATCTATAAATAAGCTACTAGGGTATGAATCAGAAGCATTTATTAATAAAAAGGTTTCATATATTTCTTGTATCCATCCTGAAGATGTAAATATTGTAAAGAATGAATTATTCACAAATATCAACAGAGGAATAGAATATTTTAAACATGAACCTTACAGGGTTATTACAAAAGATGATGAAATAAAGTGGGTTTTAGATTATATAGTAACTTTAAAAGATGAAAATGGAAAAATAACAGATATCTTAGGATATATAACAGATATAACTGATTATATAAAACAACAAAATATTGTACTACAACAATCAAAAATGGCATCTTTAGGGGAAATGATTGGAAATATTTCCCATCAATGGAGACAACCTTTAAGTGTAATATCAACTGTATCAACAGGGACAAAACTTAAAAAAGAGATGGGAAGTTTACAGGATATAGAGTTATTTGATAATATGGATTTGATTAACAATAATGCACAATTTTTATCTAAAACTATAGATGATTTTAGAAATTTTATAAGAGGCGAAAGAATCCTAGTTGAGTTTAATATTTTTGATACTATCCAACAACTATTAACTTTGGTAAAGGCTTCAATTTCAAATAATTATATAAATATTATATTAGATTGTGACGAAAGTATAGTTATAAAAGGTTATCCAAATGAGTTTATACAATCTATTATAAATATTTACAATAATGCTAAAGATGTGTTAATAAATTTACCAGAAAATGAAAGAGTGTTTTTTATAACATTGAAAAAAAGAGATAACTTTGTCTATTTGTCATTAAAAGATAATGGTGGAGGGATTGATAAAAAGATTATGGATAATATATTTGAACCCTATACAACTACTAAACACAAAAGTATGGGAACAGGATTGGGGTTAAATATCACTTATAATTTTATAGTTGCTGGGATGAATGGTACTATAAGTGTAGAAAACACTAATTTTATTTATCAAGATAAAAAATACAAGGGTGCAAAATTTGACATTATTTTGCCAATAAAATAGCTTATTTTATAAATATACACTAATATTAACTAATCATTAACTCTTTATTATGCTTTAGTTAATCCCCATCTATTATAATTTTCTTATGGATAAGAAGAAACGCGAATCTTCTTAAATAATTTAAATTGCGAATTTTTTAAATTTTCCAGAAATTTATTTCCTTGTGTGTAAAAAAGCTCCTCTCCTAAGGAGCTTTTTTTTTGCCTAAAAATCTCAATTAACTAACCATTAACTTTTTATTATGCTTTAGTTAATCCCCATCTATTATAATTTTCTTATGGATAAGAAGAAACGCGAATCTTCTTAAATAATTTAAAATTGCGAATTTTTTAAATTCTCCAGAAATTTGTTTCCTTGTGTGTAAAAAAGCTCCTCTCCTAAGGAGCTTTTTTTTTAGCTATATTTTTTGAACTTTTATAATTAACGTAGAATCTTTATGATAATATTCGCAAATGAAAAAACTATATAAAATACTTACTAACTAATGCCATTATCAAATCTAAATCAAGAACAACTAAGTGCAGCAACATGTAATGAAGGCTACAACCTAATTATTGCTAGTGCAGGTACAGGAAAAACCTCTACAATTGTTGGAAGAATAGCAAATTTGATAAATAAAGGTGTTAAACCTGAAGAGATACTTCTCTTAACTTTTACAAATAAAGCAGCAGCAGAGATGGTAATAAGAGTTGCTAAATTTTTTGGAAAAGAGATTGCCCAAAAAATAATGGCAGGAACCTTTCACTCTGTTTCATATAAACTATTAAAACAGTTAAATGTAAATATAACACTAAAACAACCAAGTGAATTAAAAACACTTTTTAAATCACTTTATGAAAAAAGAGTTTTTTACGATAGAAGTGATGACGCAAATCCTTATGATGGAGGGTATTTATATGATATGTACTCTTTATACCTAAACTCAAACGAGGGCGAGGATTTTGCCACATGGATAATAAATAAAAATTCAGATCATGAACTATATACGGCTATTTATGAAGATGTGGTTATAGAGTTCAATGAGTTAAAAATAAAATATGGATATGCTAATTTTGATGATTTATTAACAATTATGCTAGAGACTTTGAAAGAAAATGAATTTCCTTTTAAAGAGATTCTTGTTGATGAATACCAAGATACTAATCCATTGCAAGGTAGACTATTAGATGGGTTTAAGCCAAAATCCCTTTTTTGTGTAGGGGATTATGATCAAAGTATTTATGCTTTTAATGGTTCAGATATAGGGATTATCTCAACATTTTCAACTAGATATAAAGATGCAACTGTTTATACACTTAGAAAAAACTATCGTTCAAGTAAACCAATACTTGATCTAGCTACAAGAGTTATTGAACATAACGAAAGAGTCTATGAAAAAGATTTGCAAGTTATGAGAACTGATATTGATATAAAACCCAAGTTATTGGAGTTTAATGAACTTTTTTCCCAATACCATTATATCTCAGACCTTATCTCAAAAAGTTCTACACCCCATGAAGAGATAGCAATAATCTTTAGAAATAATTCAAGTGCAGATGGAATAGAATCAAACCTAAGAGAGTATGGGATTCCAGCTAAAAGAAGAGGTGGAATGTCATTTTTTGATTCTGTTGAGGTAAAGTTTGTAATAGATGTTTTGGTTATGCAATTAAGTCATAATGATATGATGGCATTTATCCATGTATTAGAGCATGGTAAAGGGATAGGAAAGTCAATTGCAAAGGATATCTTTGATGCTTTGATAAAATTAGGTGGTGGAGATATGTTTAAAGGTTTATTTCACCCTGATGAAGCTATAAACAATCCTTTTGAAACCAATAAAGTGAAAAATATTCAGCTTGGACTTTTTGATGATTTTTTAGAGTTAGGTTCAGTTTCTAAGTTTAAAGATTGTGGTTTTGAGGAAGCATTTTTAGGAAATCCAATATTAAAACATCCAAAACTGGGTGTTGATGGAGCAAAATATATTTATGATTTTTATCTACTTATAAAACAACTAAGAAGAACAAAGAATCCAGAAAGTTTAGTTACTTCAATAACTTCATCTATGATGTATTCAAAAATAAAAGATTTTTTAGCAACAAAAAGAGCAACTCAAAAAGATGGAACAATACATCCAACCCAAAAAGCAAAAGGTTTAGCAAAAATAAATAGAAAAGTGATGCTTCTAAAAAATTTAGCAAGAAATTTCTCAGACCTTTCAAAGTTCGTAAACTCAATGATTCTAGGTGGTGGAGAGATGAGTGAAGGTGAGGGGGTAAACCTTCTATCTGTTCATGCTAGTAAAGGTTTAGAGTTTAAAGAGGTTTTTGTAATCGACCTTATGGATGGAAGATTTCCAAATAGAAAACTAATGAGCAAAGGTGGAAGTCTAGAAGAGGAGCGAAGACTCTTTTATGTAGCAGTAACCAGAGCAAAAGATGTTTTATATCTAAGCTACGCCAAATACGATAAGATAAAAAAAATGGACTTTGTAAATAGCCCCTTTTTAAAAGAAGCAGGACTTGTAAAAAAAGAGGAAGATTAGTATTCTTATACAATCTCTATATTAAAAAATAAAATTTATTTGCATACTTTTATGTATGTACAATCATAAATTTTATTCTTTTAAAAATCTCCATTGGTAAATTTTATAACTATTATATATAAACAAATCAATATAAATTTTAAAAATAATCTTTTTTATAATATTAATGTGACGAATTTGTGACGTAAATATGATAGAATTATTTATTATATTAATTAAGATTATTTTATAATATATTAAATAAAGGATAATAGGATATTATGAATAATATAGAAGAAATTATTGAAAACTTGATAAGCTATAAAGGTACTTTGACAATTTTAGTTGGTGCGGGCGCATCAACTGAAGGAATAAAAGAAAATGGTGAGAAAATACCATCATATACTGAAATTAAAGAAGATATCCTAAATCGATATGGTTATCATAATTTAACAAAAGATGAATTAGAAAATAAATTTGATGAATTTTTAAATAAATATGAAAAAGATATTCAAAATGAATGTGAAACTAAATTAGTCGGACACCCCAATTCAGTGCATATTGAATTTTTATCTTTTTGTCTAGCAAGAGTAAGGGAAAGAAATGGTTATTCTACAATTATCCTTACTACAAACTATGACGATCTTCTTGAAGATGCACACAAAGCTGTTTGTATGAATGATGAAAGCATAAAATCTATTTCTTTTACAAGAGATGATAATCATACTGAAAATATAGCTAAAATCAAAGAACAACTAAATAACAATAAAGTAGTTATTGCTCATTTATGGGGTGATTTATCATATGTTGAAGCTGTATTTAGAAGTGAAAAAATGAGTTTTCAAGAATCAGTTAAAGAGTTTTTAACTGACATATTCTTAAATCCTATATTATCCATAGGTTATTCTTTTCAAGATAAGCCTTTGTTTGAGTTTATAGATCAAAGTACTAAAAACCCTGTATATGTCATGTCTAAAAAAAACAGAACAAATCATTTTCTAAATAGAGAATATATAACCTTAGGATACTATTTTTCAGAATTTATGAAAGAAACTTTTTCCCATATTAACAATAATAACCCTATTAAAGAGAAATATTTAAAGTATATAAGTAACCATCAAGAATTTAGATTATATGCCGAAGAAGAAAACTTATTACAAAAGTTAAAAAATATTAATAATTCTGCTTTATCAAATTTAGAATCTAAAATTCCAGATGGTGGTATGGATACTTTGATAGAAAGAATATCTGTAAACAACTCCTATAATGATTTTTTAAAAAATGACTCTAAAATTTTTGCATTAGTTGGTGAAGCTGGGATGGGTAAATCTACATATATATATTATAATACAATGAAAAGATATGAATGTAGTTCTTTTTTAACGTTAACAATAGAGCCAGAGAGTTTTGATAATAACAATTCTTTATTAGAATACTTAAGTAAAAAATTTACATTTAAACCTTACTTAAAAGATACTTGGTTTTCTGCACTAAATGCTTATTTAGAGCTAAATAATTTAAATCTTTTAATACAAATTGATGCAATAAATGAATTTACTACAATTACACCTAGCAATCTAAAAAAAGAGATAGAAAATCTAGCTTTAGATGGTGTTTTAAGAGATAGAATAAAAATTCTATTTTCATGCAGAGAGATATATTGGAATCAAATGGAGCATAATTCATCTAATATAACTAAGTTTTATCATCATAGTAAAATTTTTAAAATAGAAAAATATAATAAAGAAGAGGCTCCTTTAGCTTTTAAATCATATAAAAGAGCCTATAATTTATTAGGTGAGTGGGAAAGTCTTGATGAGCATTTTAAAGAACATTTATCTGATCCACTATTAATGAATCTTATGGCAAGAGCGTATAATAATGATACAATTCCAAAATATGCACCTGCTTTTTCTATTTTTAAAATGTATTTAGAAAAACTACCAAAGAAGTTTATGTTTGAAAGAATATTAAAATCATTAGGTAGTAGATTTTTAAAACAAACAATGGGGTATAATACTTCTAAAAAACAATTTTCTTTTGATGAAAGTTTAGTATCATTATTTCCTCAAAAAGATCAAGAAAAAACTTTTTATGATATTTTGTATGATGAAAGAATAATCAATAAAACCAGCTCTCATAATGATAGATATAGTTTTACATATGATAGATTTTTTGAGTATATTTTGGGTTTATCTATTATAGAACTTTATGAATTAGATGAGGGGTTTGACACTTCTAAAATCGTTAATATTTTAAATGAGTCAAAAGGAGAGTTTCATTTAATACAAGGTTTAAAATCTGCACTAGTGAATATTAGCTGTAATTACATTGACTCACCAAATAGAAGTTCATTACTTACAGATATATCAAGACTAAGAGAGCTTTTAAATATTGAAAATAATGATGTAAAACTTCTAATAAAAGATACTTTGCAAGAAATTCTAGTTGAAAATGGTGGTGAAGGCTTTGATTTTATTGAAGAAGCTTTTAACGACAAAGAACAGTTCTTAGAATTTATAGTTGAGTATTGTTCAGATAATTTACATGCTGTAAGTTTTTTAATTGAAACTATATTAAGCGGAAATAAAAAATGGTATGAAAAGTCAAGATATGGTATCTATTTAAACTTTTTAACTCCAAGTAGAAGAGGAAAACTGCTTTCTAAATTTGAAAGTTATTTTGCAAAAAACTCATCGATAACATCAGAACAATTGGTAGGTTTGATTTTTGTATTATCAATTTATTTTGATAAAAGTATTAAATTAGATGGAGATATAGGAAAAAATATACTTTATACACTAAATAGAGTTATAAATAGTTCAACCAATAAAATTAATTTTGAAAATAATTTAATAAATAGTTTTATATTGTCTATTAAAAACTATGCTGATAATTTCTTTTCATTAGATGCAAATCATAACCATTTAGAATATCTATGGAAAATGAGTGATGATGTTGAGAATTATGCAAAACAACTACGAAATATGTATAAAAAAGTTTGTAATAAAGATGAACTTAATAATAGTGAAATTGAAATATTGAGGTTCTTTTGTTCAGATGTTAAAGAACCAGCGGACATGACAAAAAGTAATCCAACTTTATATTCATATAGAATAGAACACATATTAGCTAGATATTGTATATTAAAATCTGCGTATTTTGATTCTGAAGTGGGTATGGGGATATTAAGACATTTTATTAAGTCAAATTTTTACTTTTCAATAGATGCTGCATTATGCTTAGCACAAAGAATAGCCATATTTAAACTTGATAAAAATGATAGAGATGGTTGTCAAAAAATATTAAATGAAATGGAAGAATGGATGTATTATTTTGAAGAAACTCAGCCAGAGAATTTTTTCTTAACATTATCATGTGAAAATCCGCTTAATGAAACATATAATCCCATGAATCAAGTTGCTATGATAGAGGGACTTTTGTATAATTATGATAATGAAATACCAATATTTTCAAAAGGAATTAAAAATGTTATGGAAGCAAAAGAATTAAAAAAAGTCCCAAAAGCAATAGATGTAAAATATACAAAACTAAACTTTTTATCCATAAGAAAGATGATTCGTATATTTCCAGATGCATCTCTTAAAGCTATACTTGAAGTTTTAAAAATAAAAGATGAAAATATAATTCCAGAATATTGGATAAAAGAGACATTAGCTAGAATGGCTCAAATTTATCCTAAAAAAGTAAAGTTTGTTTTAAATAAAGAAAAGTATTATGATTTATATGTTGAAATTGATAAATTAGCTAATAAACTTGACTTAGATATTTCAGGTCAAGAATGGGATCATGATGAAATAGCAAAATACTTTTTACTAAATGACTCATGTAAACACTTAGAATTATTTTTTAATTGGTACGAAAAAATATTTAAAACTTATGACTTTGACACATATTTTGAAGAAATGGCAAGAGAAATTCTTAGAGTAACTAAGGGCGAATAAGTCCTCTTTTTATTTTATAAGAGGAGTTGCTCAATCTTGTTTTATAAAGCATAGGTTGAGTGCCAAAATCTAAAACTTTGTAACCTTTTTTATGGAGAGTATTTATAATATATCCAAATAACACTAATTCAGGGGAATCATTTCCTATTTTTTTATCCATCACAGGATACCAAGAATAAAAAGTCTTTTTAGAAGATAATCCTAAATGTGCAGCTATTGGAATATTATCTAAATAAAGAGCTGAAAGGACCAGTTTACAATTGTTTGATTTATTTATTTTTAAATAATTTAAAATAGATTGAAACTCTTTAGTACTAAAAAGATTCTCTTCACCTGTTTTATAAAATTGATTTTGTTTATTTAAAGATAAATATCTAAAAAGTAAAGGAGATACTGTATCAAATATATAAGTAAGCCTACCTTTTTTCTCAAGTTTTCTAGTCTTAAAATCTATATTTACAAATGTATTTTGCCCAGAGTTTTTCCAACTTACTTTAGTGCGTTCAATACTTTTTGAAAGTATTAGATTTGGTGCATTATCTTCTATTCTTGTAAAAGGATTAAAAGTACTTTGCCATCCAGGAACTTGATCAAAGAGTAAATATCTTAATCCAGCTTTTTTTATGGCAGTTTTTAAATCAATTTTATTTAAATTGTCTTTATGAATTATAAGTCCATGTAGTCCTACTATATCTGGAGATAAAAGTCTTGCTCTATTTTTTGTAGCCACTTCAAAAGGTAACATAGCAATAATACCCCCTTTAGATTTAAATACCATACTATAACTATAGGGTTGATAAGATATAATACTTTTAAAAAAATTAATATCAAAAAATGGACTATTTAAGCCAAAATTGTTTTTAACTGTTTCTTCCCAAAATGTCCAATGAATATTTTGTAACCATTTTGCTGGCCATATTTCTAAAGTTGTATTCATTCTATATATACCTGACCTAGTTTTTGATAAGCTTTGCTATCACATTTTTTACAAATATTACAAATTGTTCTATCTCCTAGAGATAGATGTTTACGAAATATTTCTAATCTAGTATTGAAGTAAATTTTTTCTAAAGAATCTATAAAAATATTTCCAAATATTTCAGTTTTATAATAGTCTTCAAAACACATTAGTGCATTTCCATTTATATCAAATAATAAGAACTCTTGAGGAAGCATACAAGGTATCTCTAAATGATTATTAATACTATGCAATGAACCTCCTCTATTTGTAATATCTATGTTACTCAATTCTCTTACTACCTGCTTTGGTCTTGTAGGTAGATTAGGGGTTTGTTTATGAAGTGTTACATAGAATTGATCCACACCAGCATTTGATAATCTACAATAAAGCTTATCGTTTAATCTTGATCCATTTGTATATAGTCTCAATAATGCTTTAGGAAGTTCTTTTGAGGAAAATTTTATAAATTTTTCAAGATCAGGGTGCAAAGTAGGTTCATTGTAAAAATGAAATGATAATCTACCATTAAAGTCAACTTGTTTTAACTTATCAATTATAATCTTATATTTTTCAAAAGACATATATGAATTTTTTACATTGTTAAATGATGAGGGACAATAAGAACATTTAAAATTACATTTTGTATTAATCTCTATTTCAATACATGATAGATTTATATTTCTATTCAAAATTATCTACTTTATCTTCTATTATGTATTTTGATAGTTCAGTTATATTAACTCCATCCATGAGTAAACATTGATGAGCTAATGTCACACAACTATTATAAATTTCTAATGAAATAGGAAAATTATCTTTTACAAATTTTTTATTTTTTTGTAAATTTTTTGGAATAGCACGATTTAAAGGTATAGGTATATGAACTCTTTCTGCTGGTATACCATTTTTTACTAAATATTCAATATGTTCATCAATATCATTTCCATACATTTTTTCTTTATCAAAAAAATATATAAATCTATAAAATGATGGAAGTACTTTTTTACTCTTTTGAAAAAAATATGAAATATTATATTGTGATAAAATATCTCCTAAATATGAAGCATTTTTTGTTCTTATACTGTTTTCACTATCTAATAACTCTAACCCTCTAAGTAGTAATGCATGTTGAAACTCTGTAATAGTTCTATTTCTACCACTTATAGGATTATAAGTTTTAACAAGGGTTTGTCCGATAGGAAAATTTGAAGGAACTCTTCCATCAAGTCTAAGTTTTTGAGCTTTAGTATAATATTTTTGTTTTTGAAATATTATTGCACCTCCTTCACCACTTGATAATACTTTTGAACTTTGCATACTAAATATACCACATACTCCAAATGAACCGCACAATTGGTTCTTATATTTAGCACCATGACTTTGGGAACAATCTTCTATTAAATGTACTTTATATTTTTTTGTAAGTTTTATAAATTCTTCAATTGGAGCAATACTACAATAAGCATGAACCAATAAAATTGCTTTACACTTTTTATATTTTTTTAATGCATATTTAGTTTTAGCAATATCCATACATAAATTTGACTTATCTATATCAATAAATATAGGAATGGCACCTACTGATAATATAGCAGTAGCACAAGATACCCAAGTAAGTGCAGTGACTAAAACCTTATCTCCTTTTCTTATGCCTAAAGCTAAAAGAGCTAACTCTATAGCTGTAGATCCATTTAACGTAGTTAGGCAATATGGACTATTATTATAACTTGCAAATTTATTGGTGAACTTTGTTTCATATGATTTTTTTCTCCATCTTATTCCCGTTGCTCCCCATTGATTAGAAGCTAAGACATCTAAAATATACTTTTCCCCCATTTTATCTGTTCTTGGCCACTTAGGTATATTCATTTATCTTTTCTCATGCTATTGCACTATCTTTACAAAAATATACAAGAGAGTTATTAGTATTATTTTGAGTTATTTTAATGCCATCACCTATATAATATAGGAAACCTACAAACATTTTATCCATAATAATTTCAGGTATACTATTTAATAGATATATATTAATAATTCTCTCAATATAAGTTCTAATACTTAAAAAGTTATTAAATAATTTTTCAAATATATCAATACACTTTGGAGTGAGTTCAAATACTTTATATGAATCATATAAAAAATATACTTCTTTATTATCTTTATCTTTGAATCCTAACTCTTGAATACAATCTAAAATTTTATTAGAAATATCACTTATTAAATTATGTGAGTTGATATTTTCTTTTATTAAAACTAAGCCATTTAAATCTGAAGGTAAGCTTATTTCACTACCTCTACCAAAGGTTACTCCAAATTTTCTTTTTCTACCTAAAGCACCAGTAAATAAACCAAATTCAAAGATAAGGTTGTCTCTTTGTTGAAGGTTTTCAATCCCACTTTTCACAGTTAAATCTTCACTACTTAAAAAAGCTACAGAATAATCACAGTTTTTTACAGCTTTTTCTAATGCTTCTATATTTGTATCTCCTGGTTCAAAAACATCTTCCCAAAAATAAATTGTAAAATGCTTAGCTAAACTTTCAGCTAATTCTTTAGCTTTTTCTCTATAAATTTGCGTTCCTGTTGAAGCAATAAATACTTTTATATCTTTTTTCATCGCCACTTTATTCTCCTAGTAAATGTTTTTGTAAAAATTCACTCAATGGAGTCTTTGTTTTTAATAATGGAACAAGGTTTTCTATTAACTTAATTACATGGTCTCTGACTTCTAATGGTTCTACTTTTTCTATGATAATTTTAGAAAAAAGTTTTGCTAATTGTTTTATATCTTCTTCTTTAAAACCTCTTAGTGTTATTTCATGAAGTCCTATTCTAAGTCCCCATCCATAGTTAAATGGTAGTTTTCTAAGATTTGTAAATATACCTGCTTTTTCTAAATCTAAATAAGCTTTTTTTGCTTCTTCAGGATCTAAAAAAATTACCCAAATTTGATGAGTATCTAAAGGAACACTATCAATAGCATTAATATTATATGTTTTAAGTAGCTTTGCAAAAAGTTGAATATTTATTTTACATTGTTCTGCAAATTCTTCAGCTATGGGTAGAAATTCATCTAAAGCAGCATTTAAACTCAATATATGATCTGTATGATCACTACTAACTTTTATGGAGATTGTATTTTCTATTTTTTCTGCTATTTTTTTATTATTTGAAGCGATTATAGCTTTGTGGGGACCTGGAAATGTTTTGTGAGTAGTACCTATTATAATATCTACTCCTTTATCTAAAGGGTTAGTTAATGATTTTCCAATAATTAATCCTAAAGTTTGGGATACATCAAATAAAATTATAGATTTACCTTTAATATCTTTTATAAAATCTAAATCCTGTTCTCTTAAAGAATCACTAATATCAAATACAATTAAAACAGGTTTTATACTATATATCATATCTTTTAATTTATTTACATCAATAAGTTGATTTTCTAAAAAAGGTAGAAAATGCACATTTACATTCATACTTTTAAGTAAAGGTTCCATAGATGGATGTCCACCATGTTTTGGAGAAACAATAAATACATCATCATCTAATTTCACAAATGAATTAAAGCATATTTCTGTGGCATGTAACCCAGATAAAGCAGACACACTTACCCAAGAGCTAGATAGAACTTCTTGAAATTTATCTATCAAATTTTGTTTGACTTTTTGCAATGGGATATTATTTGCAAAATATATATCATTGTCTTCAAACTTCTCGTGAGGTTTTAAAGAGTATCTCTCTATAGCTTCTAAAGCTTGAGCTAAACGAGCTGAATATGGGAGCATATTTTCTGAAGCATGTAAGTATATTCCTGTTTGAGAAGATAGCGGAGATATTTTTAATATATCCAGCCAATCATTATGAATAGAAGCATTGTCATTTAATTTGAGTTTTTTTAGGTATTTTAAAAGATTTTCAAATTGTGTAGGAAAAGAGTGTATTGGATATTTTGATTTATAAAGAGGTGTTTTAAAAAATACACCTGTTTCTTCGATAATACCCTTTATACTAAACCTTGAACTTAACTCTACTATTCTAACAAGATCATATGCCATAGGTGCAGCTAAAATAGAATCTTTTCCTAACCAATTTAGTTTTAACTGCATCTCTTCACCAAAATAACCACTAAAATCAATATTATCCCATGATTCTTTTGCATCTTTTCTTGGAGGATAATAGTGTATATGAACCTGATGTCCATATGAAGCTTCTTCTATTCCACCTGGTGCATAGCCTATTATATCTTCTAAACATTTGGATTTAGATTGTCTTTTTGTTTCAAATATTACAGGATCAGCAAGTGCTAAGCCATCTTTATTCCCTAATAGATTTGTACTATACCAACCATTAATCTTAAAGTTACGTTGATAAAATGCAGGTGCTAATACAGTTTTTAAAAATGTTTGTCCACTTTTTCCATCTCTACCACAAAAAATTAGATTTTTGGAAATTGCTTGTTTTTGCAATTGTGTAGTTTCTGCATTATTTGGAGTGAAGTTAATATAATGAGCTCCCAACTCTATAGCTAATTTAAAATATAATCTACTTAGAGTCACTTCCTCTGTTTCTAATGAAATGGAACCAAGACTATCCCAATCTATCTCTTTATCTACTTGTAAATAATTTGGTTCTGTAGGAAGAAGATTTAAAACTATAACTTGATCAGATTGAGTCTGTTCTATTAATATGTTTAATTGTTCAATTTCTGTATAAAACCATTCTTTTAGATTATGTTTTCTTGTAATGCCTGGACGCGGTTTAATTGAAGATAAGTATCTTTTTGATTGAAGTAGTCTTTCAGCAGGAACAATTTTTAATTCGCTAGCAATATCAAAAAGATTTTTTTGATTAATATCCCAACCACTAAGTGTAATATTTTTTGAAGTAATAAATTTTATACCTAATGACTTTATTAATGGATTCTCTGTCATTAAACCTAATTTTGATTCACTATTCGGTATTGCAAAACCTGATGCTAAAGTTGTACCAATAGCACCTCCTAAACCTACAACTAAAAGTAATAAATTATTTTCTCTATTATTCATAATATCCTATTATCCTTCATTAAAAAAGACAATAAAAAACTAAAAATATTATCTAGTATTAATCTACTTCAAAACTTCGTCTAGGATGTTTGGTATTTAAAATTTTCTTTTGATGTTTCAGACTTACTTTTGTATATATTTGTGTGGTTGATATTGAACTATGTCCTAGCATATGTTGGATATATCGTATATCTACTCCTTCTTCTAAAAGTAGAGTGGCGAAGCTATGGCGGAACATATGTGGGGTTAGATGTTTTTCTATTTTACTTTGTTCTTGATATTTTCTAATCATAAATCTAACTGATTGTTCTGATAATTTTTTATTGAATCTATTTATAAAAAAGTTGTCGTCTTTTTTTATCTTTTCTTTGAAGAAAAGTTGATACTCTTTTAGGGCATTTTTTACTTCATTGTTACAGATATGTATTGTTCTTTGCTTGTCTCCTTTTCCTATGATTTTAAGTTCACTAAAGTTTGAGCTGAAATCTTTTGTTTTTATGTCACAAACTTCTGCTACTCTTACACCTGTTGCAAAAAGCAGTTCTAGTACAGCTATATCTCTTATGATACTTTTGTATGTATAGGTATTTTTATTTTTGAACTGATTTTTTAATTTATATACATAAATAAAAAGCTTTTTTATCTCTTTTAATTCTATTGTTTTAGGAAGTCTTTGAGGTTCTTTTATACTTAGTTTCATTTTTCTAAATGGACTTACTAAAATATATTCTTCAAACTCAAGGTAAGTAAACATAGCTTTAAGCGTTGCAAACTTTCTTTTTATAGTTTTCTCTTTTAGTTTTTTTTCATATAATAGTTTTAGATACTCCTTTAAGGTATATTTATCTATATCTTTTATGTTTTTACAAGTATTAAATTTTTTAAATTGATTTAAATCTATTTTATATGCTTTAATTGTCTTTTCACTTAGATTTTTTTCATATATACAATGAAATAAAAAATCCTCAATCGTTTTTGTTATATCCATCTTTTCTCCATTCTTCAAGCTAAGGATTATAAGAATTAAAGCTTAAATAAAAATCCAAAAAGTTTTAGAAAGATTTAGAAATAGGTTTTTTTGATAAAAATTTCAAAATTTAGTTAATTTGTGACGGAAATGTGACGTTTTTTATTTATTATATTTTATCTCAACTTTGAAGGATAAGTAAATGAATGAAAATATAACATCGAGGGTTAGTAGGCTGATTTCTGGAAGTATAAATGCTGTGATTGATAAAGCTGAATCGCTTTCTCCTGAACTTGTAATGAAAGAGACAATTAGAGAGATTGATTCAACTATTGATGAGGTAAAGGTTTCATTGGGTAAGGAGACTATTGAGTTTAGAAAAACTAAACAACAAATGGAAAATGAAAAATCAAAATATGAAAAACTTACAGAGCAAATAGAGATAGCAATCTCAGAACAAAGGGATGATTTGGCTAAATCTGCAATATCTAGACAAATGGATATTGAAACACAAATTCCTATTTTAGAGGAAACAGTTTCACAAATACAAAAAAACATAACTAAGCTAGAAAACTATATTGATGCTTTAAATGCAAAAAAAAGAGAGATGCAAAAGGAGCTTGAAGAGTTTATTAAAATCAATAAAGAGGAAAAAACCTCTTCAAATATAAATAACAATATGCAAAAAGCTGAAGAGGCTTTTAATAGGGTAAATACAGGGGTGGATTCTAAGTTTTTAAATAATGATGATATGAAATTAGCAGAACTTGATAAATTATCAAGAGATAATAGAGTATCAGAAAGATTGCAAAGTTTAAAAGCAAATAGAAAATGAGTCTAATAGATTTCTTATTTAACAGTAATAATATTATCTTTACTGGTGCTCTTATATTGATGATATTTATTGCTTTGTTAGAAGGTGCTTTTGTTTTAATAGGCTTAGGCTTATCTGACATGCTTGATTCACTAATTCCAGATTTTGATACAGATTTGGATTTTGATGTGGATACAGAGTTTTCTTTAACTAAATTTTTTGGTTGGATTAGGCTAAAAGAAGTTCCTATTATGATGTTGCTAGTGATATTTTTAACTTCATTTGCCCTTATTGGATTATTAATACAAGCTGTATTATATAGTTTTTTGGGGATTTTGTGGCTTCAATATATAGTATTAATTCCCACTTTTATTTGTTCAATTATTAGTTTAAGAATTTTTGGTGGAATAGTAGCAAAAATTTTACCAAAAGATGAAACTTCATCAATATCAAAAAATGAACTAATAGGACATATAGCAATTATAACTTTAGGCAAAGCAAAAAAAGGTTCACCAGCAGAAGCAAAAGTAAGAGATCAAAGTGGTCAGGTTCATTATTTTATGATTGAACCAGAAAATGAAAATGATGTTTTTTTACAAGGGGAAAAAGTTTTAATCTCAGGGCAAAATGAAAAACTTTTTTTTGCAATAAAAGATATACCAGAAAAATTAAAATAAAGGGAAAATATGGATTTTGGATTAGATTTATCATCAATGGCATTAGTTATTCCAGCAACTATAATACTTGCATTAATTACACTTGGAATGATTTTTACAAGATTATACAAAAGAGCTTCAAAAGAGATCTCTTTTGTACGAACAGGATTAGGTGGTGAAAAAGTTATTATGAATGGTGGTGCTATTGTATTACCAATTTTACACGAGATAATCCCTGTAAATATGAATACTTTAAGACTTGCAGTTCAAAGGTCAAATGAACAAGCACTTATTACCAAAGATAGAATGAGGGTTGATGTTTTAGCTGAATTTTATGTAAGGGTTAAACCTATAAATGAATCAATTGCTTTTGCAGCTCAAACGTTGGGTATAAGAACTACTCAACCTGATTTGCTAAAAGAGTTAATAGAGGGAAAATTTGTAGATGCCCTAAGAGCAGTTGCTGCTGAAATGCATATGGTTGAATTACATGAGCAAAGGGTAGATTTTGTTCAAAAAGTACAACAAGTTGTATCTGAAGACTTATTAAAAAATGGTTTAGAATTAGAATCAGTCTCTTTAACAGGACTTGACCAAACAAGTAAAGAGTATTTCAATCCAGATAATGCTTTTGATGCAGAGGGTCTTACAAGATTAACTCAAGAGATTGAAGCAAGAAGAAAAATAAGAAATGATATAGAAAGAGATACCGCTGTAGAAATAGAGAAAAAAGACTTAGAAACAAGAAGATTATCTTTAGAGATTAAAAAAGAAGAAGAGTATGCCGTTTTACAACAAGAAAGAGAAGTAGCAGTAAGAAGAGCTTCTCAAGTTACTGAGATTGCTAAAGAGGAAGCAGAACAAAGAAAAGAAGCAGAAAATTCAAAAATCTTTGCTGATCAAGAGATTGAACAAAAAAGAATTGCCTCAGAAAAAGAGACTGAACAAGCAAGAATTTTAAAAGAACAATTATTAGAAGAAAAGAATATTGAAAAAAATAAATCAATAGAACTATCAAACCAAGATAGAGAGATTGCAGTTGCAGAAAAATCAAAAATGCAATCTATTGCAAAAGCACAAGCAGATGAAGCAAGAGCAGAGGCTGTAAAAGCAGAAGAAAAAGTTAAAACTGTAAGGGAAACAGAGGTTGCAGAAAGAACTAAATCTATTGAATTAGTTGAAGCTTCACAAGAAGCAGAAAAAGTAGCTATTAGCATAAAAGTTGGTGCAGAAGCAGAGAAACAAGCGGCAGAAGATCAAGCAGAAGCACAAAGAATCTTAGCTCATGGTTTAGCTGATAAAGCAATTATTACAGCAAAAAGTGATAATGAAGCAGAAAAATTAAAAGCAGAAGCAAAAGCGATTGAATATAAAGTTGAAGCTGAAGGAAAAGAGGCTATTAATAATGCATCAAATACCTTATCAGTAGATCAAATTGCTATGCAAATAAAACTAAAACTCATAGAACAATTACCTGAAATAATTGCTCAAAGTGTAAAACCAATGGAACAAATAGAGAGTATCAAAATATTGCAAGTTGATGGACTAAGTCAACAAGGACAAAGCTCTAGTGGGGAACAATCAAATAGTTCAGCATCAGATTCTTTACCTGACCAACTTGTAAATAGTGCCTTAAAATATAGAGCTCAATCACCTATAGTAGACTCACTACTAAAAGAATTAAACCTTGATGGAGCTGATTTAAATAGCTTTACAAAAGATTTAAACAAATAACTTCTAAGTACTAAAGCACTTTACTTTAGTACTTACTTTATAAAAATAAACATTTACAAATTAGATGTGTTACCTAAAATAAAACCTTTTTTGGATATAATCGCGGATATTTTAAAAACAATGCAATCAAAACATAGGAATTTAGATGAGTGAAAAGTATGAACCTTCAATAGTAGAAGACAAATATTATAAAATCTGGGAAGATAGGGGTTATTTTGAGATAACTGGAAATGAGCCTATCCAAGAAGATGGTAAAAATTTTGCGATTATGATGCCTCCTCCAAATGTAACCGGTTCTTTACATATTGGTCATGCCTTAACATTTACATTACAAGATATTATAACTCGTTATAAGAGAATGGATGGGTATAAAACTCTTTGGCAACCAGGAACAGACCATGCAGGTATTGCTACTCAAAATGTTGTAGAAAAACAACTTTTAGCGGAAGGTACTACAAAAGAAGAGATTGGTAGAGAAGAGTTTTTAAAAAGAGCTTGGAAACAAAAAGAAACTTCAGGTGGAAATATTGTTCATCAAATGAGAAAATTAGGTGTATCTCCCGCTTGGAAGCGTGAGAGGTTTACTATGGATGAGGGACTTAAAGAAGCTGTTAAAGAAGCTTTTGTTTCTTTATACAATGAAGGGAAAATTACACAAAATAATTATATGGTAAATTGGTGTACCCATGATGGAGCCTTATCTGATATCGAAGTTGAACATGAAGAGGTAAATGGTAAGTTTTATCACATGATTTATAAGTTTGCAGATGGTTCAGGTGAATTACAAGTTGCAACTACAAGACCAGAAACATATTTTGGAGATACTGCTATTATGGTTCATCCTGAGGATAGCAGATATACGGATATTGTTGGTAAAGAGGTACTTCTTCCTCTAACTAATAGAAAGATTAAGGTTATTACAGATTCACATGTTGATATGGAGTTTGGAACAGGGGTTGTAAAAGTAACTCCTGCACATGACCAAAATGACTACGAAGTTGGTAAGAGACACGATTTAGAGTTTATTAAAGTATTTGATGAAAAGGGTATTTTAAATGATTATTGCGGAGAGTTTGCTGGACTTGAGAGACTAGAAGCTAGAAAACCTATTGTTGAAAAACTTCAAGCTGAGGGTTATATAGTAAAAATAGATGAGCATGTTCATCAAGTGGGTCATTGTTATAGATGTAAAAATATTGTGGAGCCATTTATTTCACAACAATGGTTTTTAAGTGAAGATATTGCTAAAAACTCAATTGAAAAAACAAAAGCACACAACAACTTTCACCCAGCACATTGGATCAACTCTTATACGGCTTGGATGGATGAGTTAAGACCTTGGTGTATCTCAAGACAACTTTGGTGGGGACATAGGATTCCTGTATTTACCTGTGAAGAGTGTGGTCATCAATGGGCTGATAAAGCTGATCAACCAGAATCTTGTCCAAAATGTTCAAGTAAAAAAATGATACAAGACCCAGATGTTTTGGATACTTGGTTTAGTTCAGCTTTATGGGCTATGTCACCACTTGGTTGGGGAAATAATGGAAAACTTCAAGAGTTATATAATGAAGTTGAAGATATGAAAAACTTTTATCCAAACTCACTACTTATCACAGGTTTTGATATTATGTTTTTCTGGGTTGCTAGAATGATGATGATGGGGGAACATTTCCAAGGGGAATTACCTTTTAAAGATATCTATATGCATGCTCTTGTTAGGGATGAACATGGGGCTAAGATGTCTAAATCAAAAGGGAATGTTATAGACCCACTTGATATGGTTGAAGAGCATAGTGCTGATATTATTAGGTTTACACTTGCTTTTTTAGCTGTTCAAGGAAGAGATATCAAACTTGGAGCTAAAAACTTAGAGCAGTTTAGAAACTTTACAAATAAACTTTACAATGCATCAAATTTCTTACAATTAAATGTGGATACTTTCCCTGATTTAAAAGATATTGAGATCAAAACACCACTTGGTTTATATATGCAAAGTAGACTTTCTCATGCGGTTGAAGATATTAGAGAAACACTTGAGGCTTATAAGTTTAATGAAGCTGCTAGTAGTCTTTATAAATTTGTATGGAATGAGTTTTGTGATTGGGGTATTGAGTATTCAAAGGCTTCAAAAGATTCTATTGTAGAACTTGGAGCTATATTTAAAGAGACTCTTAAAATGATATCTCCATTTATGCCATTTATTGCAGATTATTTATATCACAAACTAAGTGGTACTACACTAGAAGAGGGTGATTCAGTTATGATTATGAATTTCCCTAAAGATATCAAAAAAGATGATGAGATAGAAGCTAGTTTTGCAATTATCGAAGAGGCAATTACTGCTATTAGAAGAGCAAAAGTTGTAATAGATATGGGTAATAGTAAAATCGCAAAAGCATATATCAAACTTGATAAACAAATTGATACAAATGTAGCAAAACCATTTATCGAAAAACTTGCAAAAGTTGAAGATATTGAGTTTGTAGATGCAAAAGTTGAGAACTCAATTACTGATGTTAGTGATAACTTAGAAGTATATCTTCCAACATCTGAAATTGATATGACACCAATTATTAATAAACTAACAAAACAACAAGAAAAATTAGAAAAAGAGATAGCTAAACTATCTGGAATGCTTTCTAATGAAAAATTTGTAGCAAATGCTCCTGCTAATGTTATTGAAGAAAATAGGGCTGGTTTAGCAAGCGCTAAAGATAAACTTGCAAAAGTTGTAGCGGAATTAA
This sequence comes from Halarcobacter azotofixans (SeqCode), assembly GCA_048571215.1. Classification (GTDB taxonomy): domain Bacteria; phylum Campylobacterota; class Campylobacteria; order Campylobacterales; family Arcobacteraceae; genus Halarcobacter; species Halarcobacter azotofixans. Next base: position 2,307,879 of record CP182352.1, on the reverse strand, counting down.
GCTCTTTAAGTTAATAAAAAAACTTTAGTTCGATTTTTAAAAGCCCTGTCCTTTTTGACGGGGCTTTTTTTATTAAATAGGACTATTAATAAAGAGATTTAAATCAAATATTAATACATAATTACTACTTAGAAATATTTTTATATTTAAGTTTCAAAACTAAATAAAAAAATCACACTAAACTCAAAAAAATAAATAAAAAAAAGTAAAATTAAAAAATATTAGAAACATAATAATAATTATGATAGAATGAGACATAAGTAAAGTTATAGATTATAAAAATAAAGAAGAAAGACGATTTAATAAAAATGTCAAAAAAAAATAGAAGCTACAATCAACTTACAGCTAAAATGATTATTATTATTTTATTAATAACTTTGGCTCTTGCCTTTGCATATACTGAATATATAAAAAGAGATGTTATAGTAAATCTAGCAAAAGTGGATGCAAAAAAAACAAGTAGATTAGTATTTGAATCTATGTATTCAGCAATGCAAAAAGGTTGGAATAAAGACGATATTCAAGAAGTTATACATAGACTTAACAAAGTAGAAAAAAACCTTGAAATCATGGTTTATAGAGGTGATAAAGTTGCTAATATCTTTGGAGATATTGAAAATGATAGATTAGTAAGAACTACAGATAAAAGTGTTAAAAATGCTTTTAAAGGGGATGAAACTTTAGATATAGTTAACTCAGATATTATTAAATATTATTTCCCCGTAATTGCCAATGACAAGTGTAAATCTTGTCATACGAATGCTACTTCTGGGGATGTATTGGGTGTTATTAATATAAATTATCCTATTACTGATTTGAAAATATCTCTAAATGATATGATTAATATATTCACAATTTTCATTATTTCTTTCACATTTATAATTTTTATTTTATTGTTTTTGAATTTTAACAAATATTTGCTCACTCCCATTAATAATTTTATTAAAACGGCAAATATTATTAAAAAAAGTAGTGATATCAAACAAAGAGTAGCTGTGAATTACGATATCAATGAGATACAATCAATGCAAGTAATTTTTAATGAAATGCTTGATTCAATAGAGTATCAATTTTATTATGATCATTTGACAGGCTTAAAAAATAGAAGAGCCTTATTGGAAGACTTGGATAATAATAAATATTTACTCTTTATGATAATCAATATAGATAAATTTGAGCAAATAAACAATCTATATGGAGATGAAATAGGAGATAAAATACTTTTAGAGTATAAAGATAAATTTAAAGAGCTTCTCCCTCCAACTACAACATTATATAAAATGCATGCAGATGAATTTGGTGTAATATCACATGGTTCGATGGATTTAGAAGATTTTAGGAATATCGCTTCTTATATAATAGGAGACTTAGGGAAATATGAATTTAAAATATCTGAAAAGAAAACAATTTTTATCAATCTTACTATAGGAATCTCTCATGGATCAACTCTTTTGCTTCCAAATGCAGATATGGCACTTAAACTTGCCAAAAAAGATAAAAAACATTATCTTATATATACTGAAGAGATGAGAACCCTAAAAGAGTATGAAAATAGATTAAGTTGGACTGAAAGGCTTATGAGAGCAATAGATAATGATAAAATTGTACCACTTTTTCAACCTATTATTGATTGTAATACAATGGAGATTATTAAATATGAAGCATTAATGAGAATTGAAAGTGATAAAGATGATTATATTGTACCTATACATTTTTTAGATATTTCAAAAGAGAATAAACTCTATTCTAAGTTAACCTTGATTATGCTTCAGAAAACTTTTGATATTTGTAAAAAAACAAAGTATAAATTTTCTATTAATCTAACTAAAGATGATATGGCAAATGATGAAATCATTAAATTTATAGAAAATCAATTCAAATTATTTGATTTTGCAAGTAATATTACATTTGAGATACTTGAATCGGAAGGTATCAATAATTATGATGAGATAATAAGTTTTATAACCCTTGTAAAAAAATATGGGGCAACAATCTCTATAGATGATTTTGGTACAGGGTATTCAAACTTTGAATATCTTTTAAAATTAAATTTTGATTATTTAAAAATAGATGCAAGTATGATAAAAAATATTGACAAAGATGAAAAATCTCAACTTGTAACAAAAACAATAGTTGAATTTGCTCAAAGAATTGGTGTTAAAACAATTGCTGAGTTTGTTTCAAACAAAGAGATTCTATCAAAGGTTAAAGAATTAGATATAGATTATGCTCAAGGGTATTATTTAGGTGAACCAAGCGTTATAGATATAAAAGAGAACTAAGAATTCAACTTGTAAGTAGTTGCACAAAGATAAGTGCAAATATATTTTATGTATCCATATGTTAAAATAATAAGAAATTATTAGAATTAATGAAAGATATTTAATGATAAAAAAGATACTACTTCTAAGTTTGCTTTTTACACTCTTTTTTACAGGTTGTATTCCTAAACAAGATGATGTTAAAGATGTATTTCAAACAAATGCAGCAACTATACTCAAACATGACTATAAAAAAATACTAACTCACTTAAGAGAGTTTAAAACTAAGCTTGATAGTAGAAATCCCACTTCCTATGATAAAAAACTTTCTAGTAAAATTTATAATCTAATAGATAGTTCTGAAAAAATATTTTTAATGAAATATAAGAATATAGTCTTGGACAATTATAAAGACTATCTTCAATTGGCTTTTAGCAAAGATGATATACCTGCACGAAATGATTATTTGGTTTTGGGTCTTTATTATATGGTATTTGAGGCTTATGAACTTGACAAAGGGCATAGATTGTTAGCTTTAGAGTATGATGTAAAGAAATTACAAAAACTATATAAAAATCTTCAAATCATAAAATGGAAAATAAAAGTTGATAGGGATTTAAATGGTGATTATCTTTTTTTAACTTGGCAAAATAATTGGCAAATAGAACTGGAAAAAAAATTTAAAGATAAAAGTTTTACTAGTGATGATTTAGAAAATTTAGAATATATAAAAAATAAAAAAGAGTCTATATACTCTTATTCTAATTTTTCATTTGAAGTAATCTTAACTCAAATGATGGATGCAACAGGTAATTCTATTAGAGCTTTAGGGGATGAACCTAGAGATTTAGGTGTTTCTGCACTTAAAATGTTTATTTTTTTATAAAATATTATATTTAGCAATATTTGGATTGTTTGATTTTTTTTCTTTTGTTATACTTTCATAAAATATAAGATTTGGGAGAGTATACGATGAGCTACATAAGTGAACAAACACTAGAAGAAGCAGATAAAGAGCTATTTGATATAATAGAAGATGAATTGCAAAGACAAACAGATCACCTAGAGATGATAGCAAGTGAGAACTTCACAAGCCCAGCAGTAATGCAAACAATGGGTTCTGTATTTACAAATAAATACGCAGAAGGATACCCAGCAAAAAGATATTATGGTGGATGTGAATTTGCAGATAAAGCAGAACAATTAGCAATAGATAGAGCGTGTAAAATATTTAACTGTAATTACGCAAATGTACAACCTCACGCAGGGTCTCAAGCAAATGGAGCAGTATATGCAGCATTGTTAAAAGCTGGTGATAAAATTCTTGGTATGGATCTTTCCCATGGTGGACATTTAACCCATGGTTCTAAACCATCTTTCTCTGGTAAAAATTACTCTGCTTTTTATTATGGTGTAGAATTAGATGGTAGAATAAATTATGATAGAGTAATGGATATAGCAAAAATCACTCAACCAAAAATTATAGTTTGTGGTGCTAGTGCATATGCAAGAGAAATAGATTTTAAAAAATTTAGAGAAATAGCTGATGCAGTTGGAGCTTACCTTTTTGCAGATATAGCACATATTGCAGGATTAGTAGCAGCTGGTGAACATATGTCTCCTTTCCCTTATGCAGATGTAGTAACAACAACTACCCATAAAACACTAAGAGGTCCAAGAGGTGGTATGATATTAACTAATGATGAAGAGATAGCAAAAAAAATAAACTCTGCAATCTTCCCAGGACTTCAAGGTGGACCATTAGTACATGTAATGGCAGCAAAAGCAGTAGCCTTTAAAGAGATACTAGATCCTTCTTGGAAAGATTACGCAAAACAAGTAAAAGCAAACGCAAAAGTGTTAGCAGAAGTTTTAATGAAAAGAGGATATGATATAGTTTCAGATGGGACAGATAATCACCTAATCTTAGTATCTTTCTTAAATAAAGAGTTTTCAGGTAAAGATGCAGATGCAGCTTTAGGTAATGCAGGGATTACTGTAAATAAAAATACAGTGCCAGGTGAGACAAGAAGCCCCTTTGTAACAAGTGGTATAAGAGTAGGATCACCTGCTTTAACAGCAAGAGGGATGAAAGAAAAAGAGTTTGAATTGATAGCAAATAAAATATGTGATGTATTAGATGATATCAATAATACAGATTTACAAGCTAAGATAAAAGAAGAGTTAAAGCAGTTAGCTAGAGGTTTTGTGATATACAACAAATCAACTTACTAATATATCTTAAGCTAAAGTGGTATAAACTACTTTAGCTTAATCTCTTCATCAGGATTTTTTATGAAAGACAATTTATCACACGAAAGTGAAAACTATAAAAAAATTGAAAAAGTGATAAAATATATTGATGAAAACTTCAAAGAACAACCAAGCATAGATGAAATTTCCCAATATATAGGGATGAGTAAATACCATCTTATAAGGGTATTTAAAGAGTATGTTGGTGTTACTCCCATACAATTTTTACAATCAGTTACTTTAAATTATGCAAAAGAGCATTTAAAAGAATCCAAATCTATTTTAGATAGTTCTTTGGATTTAGGATTATCTAGTTCTAGTAGATTGCATGATTTGTTTGTAAATATAATTGGTGTTACCCCAAAAGAGTATAAAGAGTTGGGTAAAGATGTTGATATAACTTATGGATATGGGTTTACACCTTTTGGTGAAGCTTTGATAGCTTTTACAAAAAGAGGAGTTAGTTATTTAGGTTTTGTTGATAATAATAAAGAAACTATCTATAATAGGTTTCAAGAGATTTGGGCAAAAGCAAATCTAATAAGAGATGATAAAAAAGCAAAAGAGTATTTAGATAATATTTTTTTAAAGAAAAAGAAATTTGATTTATATGTAAAGGGAACAAACTTTCAAATAAATATTTGGAAAGCCTTATTAAATATTCCCGATGGAACAATAGCAAGTTATCAAGATATTGCAAATAGTATAAATAAACCAAAAGCAGTGCGTGCAGTTGCAAGTGCTATTGGCTCAAACCATATTGGATATCTAATACCTTGCCATAGGGTTTTAGCAAAATCGGGAGCTATGAGTGGATATAGATGGGGAATAGAAAGAAAGAAAATCTTAGTTGCTTATGAGGCAGTTAAAAAAGATATAGCCCCATAAGTTATACTAGCTATCCCCTTTGATTTTATGAACCAAAGCATATAAAACAGGTAAATAAATAAGATTTAGTACAGTTCCCCATAAAAGACCAAAGCCTAAAGCTATGGCAATTGGTTGGAAAATTACAGCTTGTCCTGTTGGGAAAAATATCAAAGAACTCATACCTATTAGTGTTGTGATTGTTGTTAAGATAATTGGTCTAAATCTTTTTATAACCCTAAAGAAAAATTCATCTATTTTTTTAGCTTTTTTCAAATAGGTCATCATAATAATTCCATCATTTATAACAACCCCAGCTAAACCTAAAGCTCCAATAATAGAAGGCATAGATAGATTTAAGCCCATAATTTCATGACCAATTAAAACCCCTAAAATAGAAAAAGGTATAACACTCATAACTATAAAAGTTTCTCTAAAAGAGTTAAATAAATAAAGCATAGCTAGCATAATAAGAATAATAGCCAAGGCAGAAGCTAATACCATATCATGCATAAGTTCCGCTTTTTTCTCCTCTTCCCCTTTAAAAACAAGTTTCATCCCACTTTGTTTTATTTTATCTAAAGTTGGTTTTAGTTTTTTTATAACTTCTGTTGCTGTTATTATATCAGGGTCTACATCTGCAAAAATATAAAAGTTTTTCTCCCCATTGTCTTTTATTATTTGCTCAAAACTTTTAATAATATTAAATTCTGCAATATCTTTTAAGGCAACATAAGTGCCATTTGATAGGGGTACTTCCATATTCTTAAACTCTTCAAAATCATCTTTGTTTAGACTTTGTATTTTTATATCTAACATAGAAGTAGCATCAAAAGCAGTAGCTTTTTTCTTAAGTCTATAAAGGTTAGATAAATAGTTTCCTAAATAAGCCTCATCAATACCAAGTTGTTGTCCATAGGCATTAACCTTTAGTTTTATCTCATCTATCCCGAATTTTAAAGAGTTAGAGTAAGATTTTATACCTTTGATTTTTTTTATCTCATCTTCTATTTTAAAAACTGAAGATATGATTTTTTGGCTATCATTTGAGATTAGTCCAATTTTAATATCAGATTTTATAGGTCCTACTCTTCTTTCTTTTATGGCAATTTCGTTTAGGGAAAACTTTTTCTTATAATCTTGCTCTTTTAAAAATTTATTTATTTTTTTTGCAATTTGAGCAGAGTGGAGGGTTCTTGTTCTACCTTCTTCATCATAATAAAAACTAAGATAAGGGGTTACATATTTATCTAAGAGGTTGCTAGGTTTCAATTTTTGTAGTTCAACTGTCATATACATAACATAAGGAAATCTCTCTGTATTGTTTGCTAAGTCTCGTCTAAAACCTGCAACTGAATCAATACTTTTGATAAAAAACTCATCTTTTTTAGCTATTAGGTCTGATTCTATTGATTGAACAATTTTAAAAGAATCTTCAAGTTTTAGATTTTCATTTCCTTTGATTGTAATCTTTACATCACTTGCATCAAATTTTGGAAAAAATTGAAATTTTGACGTCATTACTGAAAAAGCTGTTAATGCAGGAACAATAATAATAAAGATAAGTAAAAATGTTTTTTTCCAGTTCATAAATAGGTGTATTATTGAACTGTAAATCTTGTTTACTTTCTCCCATGATGTAACCTTTGCACCACTTTTTAAAGTATGGGCTGCATGTATTGGAAGAAATATAAATGATTCTATTAGTGAAGCAACAACTAAAGCACTTAGTGCAATAGGGATTAACTTCATAACTTCACCCATAGTACCACTTATTAATAATATGGGCAAAAAAGAAAACAAAGTTGTAAGGGAAGCCACAGTTACAGGTTTTACCATCTCTTTTGCACCCAATACAGCAGCTTCTTTTGGTGAATGTCCATCTTCAATATGTTGTTGAATATTTTCACTTACAACTATGGCATCATCTACAACTATACCAATTGCAATTAAAACTCCAACTAAGGAAATCATGTTTATGGTATAGCCTGAGAAATAGATATATACAGCTGCTATTACAAAAGAAGTTGGGATACCAATAGCTATGATAAAAGACATTCTAAAGTTTATTAGTAACATTACTAAAATAGTTATAAGGATGATTCCTAACATAATATTAGAAACAACAATATTTAATCTATCTTTGATTCTTTCACTATTATCATCAGCAATAGTTACAGTTACATTAGGGTTTTGTTTATTTAGTTCTGGTAATAACTCATTTATTTTTTTTGTAATCTCAATGGCATCTGCCGTATCATTTTGTTCAATTTTTAAAGATAGGGCATTTTCTCCATTAAAAGAGTATAGGGTTGATGAATCTTCATATTTTTTGGATACTTTAGCAATATCTCCTAAATAGATTGAAACATCACCTATATTAATTAGAGTATTTGCAAAATCTTGGGCATTTTTACCCCCATTGTAAGTAGAGATATAATAGTGCTTGGTCTTACCTTCAATCTTACCAAGGGGAAAAACATATGAAAGGGTTGAAATAGCAGAAAAAACTTAAGTTTTATTTAATCCTAAAGCTTTTATTTTTGTATCATCTATAAGTATCTCATAATACTCATCAGAATCTCCATATATTGTAATATCATTTATTCCAGGTATTGTAAAAAGTTGACTTTTTAAATCATCAGCAAGGGGTTTTAACTCATCTAAACTATATTTTTTAGATGTTAGTGATATATCTAAAAGTGTACGACTTCTATCCAAGACATTTACTGTTGGTTCATCCATATCTGAAGGTAAATCACCCTTAACTAAAGTGATAACATCTTTCACTTTATCAGCTTCATTATATTTATTTTTACCTTTTTTTAATTCTAAAACAATAGTAAAACTTCCAGGGCTTATAACAGTAGTCATAGTATCAATGCTATCTAGGTTTTTCAGATTATCTTCAACTTCTGTAACTACCATCTTGTCTAAAATATCAACAGATGCTCCTGCATATGAACCTCTTATAGATATCATTTCTAAATCAAAGGTGGGGAAAATCTCTTTTGCTGTATTATTATATGACCAGATTCCAAGGGCAAAGACTAATACAAATAGAGTGTAGTTCATCCTTGTATTCTCAACAAAAAACCTTAAAAACTTTTCAAACATTGAAATCCTTAATATATTTATAAAGATGAATTATAATACACAATTATTAATCATTTTTTAACTTATAGTAAATAGATATTTTAAAAGCGAATTTTATCATAATTTTTAAAGATAAAACTATGAAAGGATAAAATTCAAAACTCTTATATACTAAAGCAAGTAGTTTATCTACTTGCCGCGTAAAGACCTAGTTCTTTTATCATATTGAACTCCTCTTCACTTTTGATATTTTCTGCTAAAACTTGAATATTTAATAGTGTAGAAAGGTCTTGTATAGATTCTACAAAACTTTGTTTAGCTGAGTCATTTTGAATCTCATTTGTATATTCCCTTGCAAGTCTTATATAGTCTAGATTGAAATCTTTTATGTTATCTAGTGGAATAAATTTAGTTTCAAATCTTTTTACTATAATTTTAGAACCTGCAGTATGGATATGGTCACAGAAGTTTTTAAATATATTAACATCTTTTGCAACTGCGTAAGCTGTTATTGAAAATACCAATTGTGAGGCGATATTTTTATTTTTGCTAATCATTTTTTGAAGCCAGCTTATAAACTCATGATTAGATATTGAATCAATTGATAAATTGATAGTGATATTATGTTTAATACCATTTATATTTATATGGTGTATAACTTTTGAAATAACCTCTTTATCTAAATCAATAATTTTTTCATATTTTTCAGCTATAGATACAAAAGTACCAATAGGAATAATATTATTATCCTTATCTTTTATTTGAGTAAATGCCTCTTGCATAATTATATTATCTTCATCTTTTGATAATTCAAGTGCATTATTTATATAATCCACTTCAAATGATGCATTAGTAATAATATCAAATACTAAATCTCTCCATGCTTCCATATCTCTTGAAAGCTCTGTTTTATCTTTTATAAATGATTCATTTGGTCCTATTAGTTTAGCTTTTTCAAAGGCCTCACTTGCTGATTGTAACATCTCAGGAATTGTACCATAGGTATTAAAAGGAGTTGCACCAATATGTGCAATTTCATCTTTCTCAAAACTTGTTGATAATTTCTCAAATTGTGATTTTAGTAAACTACAAACTCTTTTAGCACATTCATAATCACAATCTTTTGCTAATATAACAAACTCTGAACCAAAAAATCTATAAGCTTTTATATTTAGATTTTTTTCATTATATAGGGAGGTTAAAGAGTTAGCAAAATTTATTATAAATTTATTAACTTCACTATTTGTATGTTTTTTTGCGTATAAGGCTAAATCATCAATTTTTATATTAAAAACATAACCATTTGATTTATGTATAAACATATCTTTCATATCAGTATCAAATGTAGATTTTAAAGGAAGTTTAGTTAACTCATCTTCAGAAAGTTTTTTTGATAGAAGTTCAAGGTTTTTATTTAATTTATTTATTATATTTTCAATTTTTACTGACATATCATTCATAGAAATTGCTACATTTCTAATCTCTGTTGTCCATGGAAGTTTTGCAATTGTTCTAAAGTTTCCTTGAGCAATATCTTTTGCTAGTTTTTCAATCATTTTAAGGGGTTTTAAAAGATACTGAACAAAAACAAAAAGGAAAATTATAGAGATTATAAAGGCAATAGTTGAATATATTACAGAACTTTTAGCTTGTTCATAAAGTTTTGCATAAGCATCTCCTGGGTTTGCACTAACATAAATAATAGCAGAGGTATTCCAGCCATCTGAGATCTCACTATATTTCTCTTCCATATTCATATCAATCAAATCTATAAACCATTCAGGTACATAATCAAATTTTACAGCTCTTTTTTCTTGAAAAATAATTCTATTCATAGTTATATTTGCAAAGGTATCTATACTGTTGTTTTTATTTACAGCTGTAAATTCAAAGGTTATATTCCCTCCATTTTTGTACTCTTTTGATGGTAGGTATCTAAATTGCTGGCTTTGGTCCTCAAAAGTAAAAGAATCTGAATCTGTATTATCATTTTCCAATTTTTCTAGTTTTTCATTCAATAAAGCATCAGATTCAATTTTTTCTACTTTTCCAAATTTTGGATCAACAAATATTTTAGTTATAGTCCAGTCTTTAGTATTATCTAGTTGTGTTGAAGCATCAAGTAACTGTTTTTTGCTTATAATGAAGTTTGCATCTTCTAATCTTATCTCCTTATAAAAACCACTATTTGATATAGCTCTTATGATTGACTCAATCTCTGGGTCATCTTTTTGTTTAATAAGTGGTCTTATACTCATACCTAGTGATGTGGCAGTATCCTGTGCTTTTGTAGCAGACTCAATCTCTAAATACTCTTTTGTATTTTTAACACTAATTAAAAAATTTCCTGTAAATATAATAAAAAATATAAATGATATAATTATATACAGCTGTTTTGATAAAGACATCTTTTCTCCTTTAGATTCTAGTCATTAAAGACTTCCAGTTACTTAAATTATTTTTTCCAACTCTTATAGAGGTTCTACCCTTGTTTTTTGCTTGCCATAAGCCACTTGCATTAAAACTATATACAGGTAACAAATCGGTTCTTTTAGTCGCAAGTTTTAATCTTTTGTCAATATTATCTAGTACAATTGGCGTTGAGTCAGGTTTGTGGTAATAAGTCAATACCATATGGGCTTCATCATATCTTGTACTTCTTCTTTTTAGTTTAACATAGGTTATTCTTAATTTATTTTCTGGAATACCAAGTTGTCTTAGACTAAAGTATTTTGCTATAGCATAATCTTCACAATCTCCAGCCCCTGTTCCTAAAAATTCATAGGGTGAGGCCCAGTAATCTTTTTTTCTCCAATGGACCAAATCTGATCTATAAGCAACTTTATTCCAAAAATCATTAACATCTTTTAATTTGTGAAGGATATCTTTATTTTTAGCACTTTGCATAACTTTATCCCAAATTAAAAATCTTCTTTCAGCTTTTTTACCATACTTTTTCTTTATTGCATCAATTTTTTGTGGAGAAATATTATATAACTTATTTGCTATTGTAATTGTATAAAACATAGAAGTGATTATAAAAGATAAAAATAGTACTTTCTTCAAAATAATCCCTTGTGAATAAAAAAAGATTAATTATATATCCTCTTTTATTTATGTTCCATATATTTTACAACTTCTAAGTTTTTAGTTTGATTAATATAAATTTTAAAGTGCTTTACTATTATGTAAAACTATTTTGAAAGTTGTTTTGTTTTGGATTTGAGTATTTTTAAACTTTTTATTTTTTCTTTATTATTAGTAAGCATAGTATTATTAGTAAATGCAGTATTGTTAGCAAGCGCAGTAGGAATAAAATCAATTCTTTTTGATGCAAGTTTTAATTTTTTGTCAATATTATCTAATACAATTGGAATTGAGTTGGGTTTATGATAATAGCTTAATACCATATGGGGTTTATTAGTTTTTTCTTTAAACTTAATATAGCTTATTTTTAATTTACTTTTTGGAATACCCAATTTTCTTAAACTGAAATATTTTGCAATTACATAATCTTCACTATCTCCAGCTCCTGTTCCTAAAAATTCAAAAGGAGTTGCCCAATAGTCTTTTTTATTCCAATGAATTAAATCTGATTTGTAAGTTACTCTATTCCAAAAGTCATTAATATTTTTTAATTTAGTAAGGATATCTTTGTTTTTCGATTTTTCTAAAACACTATCTAATATAAGAAATCTTTTTACTGCTTTTTTACCATATTTGTTTTTTACAGATTCTATTTTTTCTTGAGAGAAGTTATATAGTATATTTGAAGTTTCATTTGCATAAAATGTAGAAAACATTATGAAAGATAGAAAAATAACTTTTTTCAAAATATAACCTTGAAGATAACAAAAAAATTATTTATTATCTTTTTTTTATTATATTTTACAATTTTTTAGTTTTTAGTTTGATTAATTTGAGTTTTAAAGTAGTTTAGTTATTTACTAAACTACTTAATAAGTTCTGCTATTTGAGATTCTTCTTGCTCTTGACTATCATATTTTACTACAACTAAACTCTCTGATTCATTGATATACCATTCATCAATACCATTTAGCGTATCTAGTTTATGTAAGTTATCATTGTTTACATTATCAACATGGATATATGAAGTTTTCTTTTTTGCTGGATTTGGCATAGTTAAAATAAGTATAATCCAAAGTACACAAATTACAGATATAATAATTACTAAATCTGATAGGGAAACCTTTTCGTAAAAAATCCCTCCAAATAGTCCACCTAAAAATGTACCAAAATAACCGCAAGAGTTAAAAATACCTAAAACCAAACCTCTTTGGTGAACTTTTGCAAACTTTGATGCTAAAGATTGCATGATAGGTTCATGCATATTAAAACCAATAAAAAAGATAACTACACCAATAATAAACATCAATGTATTTGTACTAAAACCAATAATCAAATAGGAGATTGCAAAAAATAAAATACCAACAGCAAGTACTTCTTTAAATTTACCTTTTTTTTCTGCTAATATAGCAGCTGGTGCCATAGCTAAAACACCAAATATCATTGAAGGAAGGTAAACTTTCCATAATTCACTCATTTGCCAACTGTGTTCTTTTATTAGAACTAAAGGGATAACCATAAATGCAAAGGTCATTAAACCTTTTTGTAAAAAGTTAGTTATGTTCATTTTTATTAAATTGCCATTTAATAAGACTTTAGATAACTGGGCTTTCCCATTGTATCTATGGGTTATTTTAGGTGGATTTGGAACAGCTTTAACTAAAACCACTATAGAAACAAGTGCTATTATTGCAGTAAGATAAAATAGTGCAGGAACACCAGCAAGTGAACCAATTGTTGGTCCAAGAAGCATAGAAGCTGCAAAGGCAATACCAATAGAGCCACCCATTAAAGCCATAGCTTTTGGCCTTTGTTCCTCTTTAACCAAATCACTAATCATAGCTGTTACAACTGCACCAATAGCACCAGCACCTTGTAAAAATCTTCCAAGTAATAAAAGTAAAATATCATTTGCAATTGCACAAAAAATAGAACCAATGGCGAAAAGTAAAAGCCCTGTAATAATAGTGCCTTTTCTCCCAAGTTTATCACTCATAACTCCAAAAGGTACTTGAAATATCATTTGAGTTAGAGCATATCCACCAATAACTATACCAACTAAGGTTGTTGTAGCACCTTGTAGCTTGATTGCATATACTGATAAAACAGGTAAAACTAAAAAAAGACCGAAAAATCTAAGAGCAATAATTGAACTAAGAGGTAAAATAGATTTAATCATATATAATCCCATATAATAAAATAAACAAAGATTATATATCATTAAAGTTAATAAGATGTTTAGGAATTTTTAAATTTAATATTTTAAATTTGATTTAAGTTTCCATAAAATCGTACTTTTTAGAATCTTTATTTAAATCAAATAATAAAAAAGTCCTAAAGGAGTATAAGTACTCCTTAAAAAACTAGCCATAAATATACTTTTTAAAAAGTATACCTAATCCCAACATTAAAAGATTGAAGTAAATCATGATTTAATATAGATCTATTAGGTAAACTTTCAACACTAGTTTCATGGTCTAACATATTAACTTGATAGTTTAGATTTAAACTAACCTTAGTAGTTAAAGGATATAGCAATCCTAAAGTTGTACCAACTAAATATGAACCTGAGCTTGTATCATTATTTATGGTTGCAACTGGTCTTGTTTGCCAAGATAATTGTGAGTATCCTAAGTTTGCTGCTACATAAGGAGTAAACTTATCTTGTGGGAATTTATATTTTAAAGAAACATATACATTATCTAAGTTTACATCATCATTATCTACCCTTTGGTAGTTTAATGAGAATTCTAAATTTTTATTATATTCAAACCCTGTTTCTAACAAGATGTTTTTTGAAGAGGAGTCTATATTCTCTATTAAAGCTACACTTCCTACCTTATCATCCTTTGACATATGAAGATTAGAATAACCTAATGATACTCCCACATATACATTTTTATCATCTAAGGTTTTTTCTAAACTAGAATCTGCATTTAGATTTACTGCAAATACTACTAAACTTAACAAACTTAGTGTTTTTATATTATTTAATACTTTCATCTTATTTCCTTACAATATGTGCTGCACCTGTATTTAAGCACACTTTTGTTTCACCATTTATATTATGATAGGTTGTAACTGTAGTACCTGGCTGATCATTTACAACAGTATCTCCTGTATACAAAGTATTATAAGTATCAAAGTCTGTTGAAGTTGGGCTTGCTACACAAGTAACTGTTATATCTACTATTGTTTGTTTGAAAGAGGAGTCTCCTCCTCCCCCTCCACAAGCAGTAAATACTATTGAGCTTAAAATACTTAATACAATTATTGATATCTTTTTCATTTTTATATCCTTATTCAATTACTATACTACCATCAAGTGGAGTTGTTGTTTTAATATATAAAACACCATTTACTTTACTAATCTCTACTTTATTTCCTGCTTGATATGGGGTTGTATCACTTATTGTTTTATCAACTTCACTTTGTTCCCCTGTAGATAAATCTACTTTTACAAACTTAGTAGTAGTTTCCCCTTGACTATTTGTTGTTACAACTGCTTTATATACAAATCCACCTTGAGTAACTTCTGAGGTGGTTTCAACATTACCACTTCCATCCTCTTTTACATTTGAACCAGAGATTGTAGAGTCTGCTGTTGTTTTTAAAGCTCCTTTTGTAACTTCATGGGTAACTGTTCCATCACTATTTAATTTTAGAGTTACACTACCATTTGTTGTTTGAACATTTCCACTATCATCTACATTTGTAGTTGAACCTTTAGTTTGTGTTTCTATAGAAGAACTTGTTCCATCTTGATTTTGCAGTGTTGATTGAGAAGTTCCATCTGTATTTAGGTATACATTTACTATTTTTTGTGCAAACTCAATAATATTGTTTATACTATCTTGAGATACCACTTTTTCTACAATATTTAAAATTGTATTAGTAAAGCTTGCCTCTGTTGTTGTATCACTACCATTATTTGTTGTTGTAACACTTGTACCTGTTGGAGTATCACTTGCATTTTTAAAAGTTGTTTCATCATTTGTTTCTATTTTATTTTGAAGAACTTTTAGTATAAACTCTTTTGTAGTTGTTTCACTTCCATTTGTAATAGTTGCTGTTAACACCACATATTTATCTGCATTCTCATCTCTTAATACATCCCCATCATTTGTGATATAGTTTTCATTTGAGCTACTCCAAGTTATTGTTGAACCATTTACACCTAAGCTTGGAAGTGGTTTTTCTAGGTTATAGATAATATTATTATCATCTTTATTCTCTCCTAAAATAGAGTCTATACTTAGTAACTCTTTATCTTTTGCAACTATTTGAGCAGCTGTATTTGTACTTTCATCTTTTAAAACTGTTAGATTAAAGGTTTTCGTTTCAGCTCCTACTTTTGCTGTTAAGACTATAGGTGTATCGCTTGAACCTCTTGTTACATATCCTGAGTATGGTGAGATTACACTATCATCATCTACACTCCAAGTGATGGTTTTACCTAAGATTGTATCTAGCAAGTTAAGTTTAGAAGTGATTTTCAATCTACTTAGGTTATCACCTTTTATATTTTCAAACAGAAGTTTATCTAAGGCTTCACTATCACTTATTGCATTCTTTACAATTGTAAGCAAGAATACTTTTGTAGTACTAAATTGTCCTTTTGCTATATTTGCTGTTGCAGTTACTGTTTTATCTGTTGTACCTTTAGTTACTATACCATTTACATCTAAAACACTTGTATCTGAGATACTCCAAGTTATAGTTGAGCTACAAATTGAAGCTATTGTATTAACCAAATCAAGATTTGATGTTATTGCATCTTGAGAGATGTTATTCTCTTTTATTGTATCAAATACCAATGTTGTTTTTGTATTCTCTACACATAAAGCATCATTTGAAGCTTTTACATTTATATTAAAGCTCTCTTTATACTCTAGATTTTCAGCATCTTTTGCTACAACTTCCACAGTAGTTGTTCCTGCGTTATTTGCAGAAATTGTATAACTTAACTCACCTTGTGTTGAAGATAGTTTTGAAACAGATATATCACTATTTGGAAGTAAGTTTGTATTTGAGCTTGTTACACTTAAGCTTGTTACATCCACATCATCCCAGATATCAAAGGTGATTGTTTTATTTATAGCACTTGAACTTTGTTCATGAGAAATATCTGCAATATTTGAAATAGTTGGGGCATCATTTACACTAACTAAGGTATAGGTAAAGGTTTTTGTTGAACTTTTCCCATTTACTGTTGTTGTAACTGTAATTGTAACTGTTCCATTTGCATTTGGTTTTGGTACAACTATTAATTTTCCATTTTGAATATATGCTGTTGCTATATTTTCATCTGAAGATGTTGCACTATATGTTGCTGGCGTTGTATTTAAATCATTATCTACATCTGTTGTTGTTAACGATATAACTAAACCTTTACCATCTTCATTCTCTGATTGGTTATCTAAGGTAGTTGTAATAACTGGTGCATCATCTATAGGATTAACTGTTACACTTATTGCTTTATCTACACTAAAGCCATTATTATCTGTTAAGGTTACAACAAAGCTATCATTTCCATTAAAGTTAGCATTTGGAGTATAGGTGATTTTATCACTACTTATTACTATTGACCCATAACTTGGTGCTGTCTTTTCAGATGCTGTTACTGTATTTGAATCTTCATCTGTATAAGTAAACAATAAATCTTTTGCATTATCTTCATCTGTTGTTAATGTATTATTTATTGTTATTACAGGGTCATCATTTACATCATTTATATTAACTGTTAAATCTTGGCTATCACTTAAGGTATTTCCTCCATTATCTGTTGCAGTTACTGTAACACCATATAAGTTTTTAACTTCATAATTTGGTGCTGTTTTAAAAGTAAGTACTCCTGTTGAGGAATCTATATTAAATGAAGCTGCATCAGTTCCTGAAATACTGTAGTTTATAGTTTGTCCATTATCAACATCACTTGCTACTACTGTTGTTACTGCTGTTTGGTTCTCATCTACATTTAATGTTGCAGTTGCACCACCTCCATCACTTGTGATAGTTGGAGCATGATTATCTACAGAAGTAAATTTCCAGCTATCTTTTGAAGATATTCCTGTATAGAAGTTATTTTCAACATCTTTAAAGGATGTATTTGGAATCTCTATATAGTATTTAGTATTTAATGTAAATGGTACAGTTCTTGTGATTGTAACTTGAGTATTTGTTAGGCTATTTCCTGCGTTAGGGTTTTCTATAACTACATTTGTACCTGTTACATCAATTGTTTCAACTACATTATCATCACTATATCTTTTTATAAGAATATTTCCAGTACCTTTATTTAACTTTTCACTAAACTCTAATACTAATGTTGAATCTAGTTCTATATCTGTTGCATCTAAGCTTGGAGTATATGTTAATACACTTGGCAAGATTGTAATAGTTTTTTGTAAAGCTACATTATTTGGGTTTCCTGCTGCATCTTCAAACTTACTTGCACTTATATCTAAAGTGGTTTTTGTGGTGGTAGTATTATCTATTGTTAGTTTTGCTGTATACAATTTTGAATTTGTATTATCTTGTTCAAAGTTATCTATTGTTCCACCAGATACTGTTATATCATCAACTGTGAAATCTGAACTATCTTCACTTAGGGCAAAGCTTAGGTTTACTACTTCACCATTTATTGCACTATTTTTATCTGTTGTTATAACTACAGAAGGAATTTCACTATCAATTGTTATTACTTTTTGAGTTGCAGCGCTATTATTATTCCCTGCTGCATCAGTAAACTTAGAACTTGCTATATCAATTGTTCCATTAGTTGTTGAGTCTGCAGTTGGTGTAAAGGTTGCTGTATAGCTTGTTCCACTTCCACTAAAGTTTGTTAATGTTCCTCCACTTACACTTACATCATCACTTGCAAAGTTACTACTTGCTTCACTTAAGGTAAAGGTGATTGTTGCTGTCTCTCCTGCTTTTAGTGCATTTGAACTTGAACTTATTGTTACACTTGGCACTACTGTATCTATTGTTATAGATTTTTGAGTTGCAGCACTATTATTATTTCCTGCTGCATCAGTAAACTTAGAACTTGCTATATCAATTGTTCCATTAGTTGTTGAGTCTGCAGTTGGTGTAAAGGTTGCTGTATAGCTTGTTCCACTTCCACTAAAGTTTGTTAATGTTCCTCCACTTACACTTACATCATCACTTGCAAAGTTACTACTTGCTTCACTTAAGGTAAAGGTGATTGTTGCTGTTTCTCCTGCTTTTAGTGAATCTGAACTTGAACTTATTGTTACACTTGGCACTACTGTATCTATTGTTATAGATTTTTGAGTTGCAGCACTATTATTATTTCCTGCTGCATCAGTAAACTTAGAACTTGCTATATCAATTGTTCCATTAGTTGTTGAGTCTGCAGTTGGAGTAAAGGTTGCTGTATAGCTTGTTCCACTTCCACTAAAGTTTGTTAATGTTCCTCCACTTACACTTACATCATCACTTGCAAAGTTACTACTTGCTTCACTTAAGGTAAAGGTGATTGTTGCTGTTTCTCCTGCTTTTAGTGCATCTTTATCACTTGTTATTGCAATAGTTGGAGCAGAGGTATCACCAATAACAGTAAAGTTAGAAGTAGCAGTACTTTCATTTCCAGCACTATCTGTTTCTTTTACATTAAATTGATAAGTTGTACCATCTGCAATAGTAGCGCTATAAGTCCAAGATGTTCCAGTAACTGTTGCAGTTCCAAGAAGAGTTGTTCCATTATATACTTTTACTGTTGAACCTGATTCATTAGTACCTGCTAATAATAAACTTGTATCATCAGTTGTATCTCCTGAGCTTAATCCTCCTGTTACACTTCCTACATTATCTGTTGCACTTGTTAGGTTTGCTGTTGGAGCAGAGGTATCACCAATAACAGTAAAGTTAGAAGTAGCAGTACTTTCATTTCCAGCACTATCTGTTTCTTTTACATTAAATTGATAAGTTGTACCATCTGCAATAGTAGCACTATAAGTCCAAGATGTTCCACTAACTGTTGCAGTTCCAAGAAGAGTTGTTCCATTATATACTTTTACTGTTGAACCTGATTCATTAGTACCTGCTAATAATAAACTTGTATCATCAGTTGTATCTCCTGAACTTAATCCTCCTGTTACACTTCCTACATTATCTGTTGCACTTGTTAGGTTTGCTGTTGGAGCAGAGGTATCACCAATAACAGTAAAGTTAGAAGTAGCAGTACTTTCATTTCCAGCACTATCTGTTTCTTTTACATTAAATTGATAAGTTGTACCATCTGCAATAGTAGCACTATAAGTCCAAGATGTTCCAGTAACTGTTGCAGTTCCAAGAAGAGTTGTTCCATTATATACTTTTACTGTTGAACCTGATTCATTAGTACCTGCTAATAATAAACTTGTATCATCAGTTGTATCTCCTGAGCTTAATCCTCCTGTTACACTTCCTACATTATCTGTTGCACTTGTTAGGTTTGCTGTTGGAGCAGAGGTATCACCAATAACAGTAAAGTTAGAAGTAGCAGTACTTTCATTTCCAGCACTATCTGTTTCTTTTACATTAAATTGATAAGTTGTACCATCTGCAATAGTAGCACTATAAGTCCAAGATGTTCCAGTAACTGTTGCAGTTCCAAGAAGAGTTGTTCCATTATATACTTTTACTGTTGAACCTGATTCATTAGTACCTGCTAATAATAAACTTGTATCATCAGTTGTATCTCCTGAGCTTAATCCTCCTGTTACACTTCCTACATTATCTGTTGCACTTGTTAGGTTTGCTGTTGGAGCAGAGGTATCTATAGTATAACTTTGAGTAGCTATTGATCCATCATTTCCTGCTGCATCTGTTACTTTAAGTTTTATTGAGTTTGTTCCACTTAGTGTTGCTCCATCCCAAGAGATTGCTGAGCCAGATACTTTTGAAGTGATATCTATCCAATTACTTCCACCATCTATAGAACCATATAATACTTCACCTCCTGCAAGTGCAGTTGAAAGGGTTGCAGTTATAGTTTGGCTTGCTGTTTTTGTTAAAAAGTCTGTTGAGCTTGTACCTGTATCTGCACTTATGTCTATATTTGATATTATTGTAGTTGGTGCTGTATTATCAACTGTATATGTTTCACCTGTTGTAAAGTGGTCAATTCCATCACCACCTATTGGTACACCATTTGAATCTAGTACACTATTATCATCTACAAACTTTAATCCAACACTTCCATTAAATGAAGCTAGATTTCCACCAGAAACTACTACTTCATAATATATACTTTGTCTTGTAACACTTGTAACTGTTGCTGTTGTTGTTCCGATAACTTGAAAATCTGCTGCTGTTGCATCTGTTGTTATATTACTATCTAGGTATACATAAAATGTTAAAGAATCTGCATTTGTATTTTGTGAACTTGGTGTTCCTCTTACTATACTTGTAATCTCTGGTGCATTTAAAACTGATAAATTTAATGTATCATCATCCGTTCCACCATTTCCATCATTTGTTTGAACTCTTAAAGATGCACTCCCATCATAGTCTGCAGTTGGACTAAATGTTAATGAATCTAGTGCTGTATTTACTGCTGCTAAGGTTCCACTAAAGGTCATAGTTGCATCATCTGTACCGTCACCTGTTGTAAAACTTAGTCCAGTTGGAGTTAAGCTTAATGTTCCATTTGTAGCACTTAGGGTAACTGTTTGATTATCACTATCCCCATCTGTTATTTGTATTGTATTGGCAAAGGCTACATTTGTTGCATCTTCATGGATAGTTGGTGCACTTGGAAGTGTTGTTACTGGAGCATTATTTGAAGTAACTGTAAGATTTGAACTAGTTCCTGAAATACTATCTCCACCTGTAGCAACTAACTTAAATGTTTCATCTGCATTATGAGAAAGAGTAAGTCCTGTAAATGTTGCAACCCCTCCACTAGCATTCGTAGAGTTATTTGTAAAACTTCCTGTCCCTGCACCATTTTCAGAGATAGTTACTGAATTATAATAATCAATATCTAAAATATCATTTGCATCTCTTGCTTCCACTACTGGGTCTGTAACAAAGTCTGTTTGTACGCTATTTTGAAGTGAAGTTGGGCTTGGTTGTGTTGTAAATACAAGTTTTGTGGCTACTACATCTGGATTAATACTATTTGATGTGTCAGATGTTAAGCCTGTTGCTGATGCTGTGATTGTGAAGTTTGAATCAGAATCTGAAACTGCATTATAAGAGATTCCTGAAAAAGTTACAACACCAGAAGAAGCTACAACTGTAGTTGTTCCACCTAATGAACCAGCTCCATTCTCACTTAAAATAATATTTGAACTAAAATCTATATCTACATTGCCAGATTCATCTACAGCTTTTATAACTGGCTGAGTTGAAAATGTACTTCCACTAACAACTGTTGTAGATGGTTCAGTAGAAAAAGTAAGTTTTGTAGCTGTAACATCTACTGTAGTTCCACCACCATTTGTGATTGGATTATTTGAACCTGTCATCTGTGTTTTAGAAGCATCAAGTGTTAAATCAGTATCCCCATCTACACTTAGTATAAAAGTTTGATCTTCTGTAAGACCTGTGTTATTATTAAAATACCCATTTACAGTATATGTTTCATTTCCTCCATCTGTAATTGATAAAGATAAACCACTAAAAGTAATAGTGTTTGTACTAGAGTTATAAGCACCTGTTACATTTGTAGCATCAGGTCCATTTAGTCTCCATGTTACTTTACTAAAATCACCAGTTCCAGAAGTATTTAAAACTATTTGAGATATATCTGTTGATAAAGTGTCACCACTTCCACCATCAGTGATAGTAAAATCAAATAAATCTACAGCTTCACCAACTGTATCAACTGTAGTTGATAAACTTACAGGTTCTGTAACTGTTGCTGAGGCTGTTAGTGTTGTGTCTGAGTCGGTTGAAGGTGCAGATACTGTTGTAAAACTCCAAAATTTTGTATCACTTATTCCAGTTACAGCACTACTTGTAGATGCATTTATAAAGGCTGTAGAATCTGTTAATACATAATATTCTATACCATTACTTAAATCTGATGATGGATTAATAGTAATAGTAGTACTTCCCGAACCTGTAACTTGTCCAGATGTTACATCTATAGTTTCTACTAATGTATTGTCTGATGTTTTTTTAATATAAATATTCCCACTATTAACATTGACTGCACTTGAAAAAGTAAGCACAAGGTTAGTATCGATTGAAACATTCGTACTATTATCACTTGGAGATATTGAAGATAATGATGTTGCACTATTTTCTCTATAAATAATTCCAACATTATTTCCAGCTTTTGCATAGTTACCAATAAAAAGATCTAAATCTCCATCATTATCTATATCAACCAAATTAGGCATTAACCATGGAGTAGAACTTGTACCAGGATTTGTTAAGTCAGAAGAAGGAAAAGCTGTATTAAGGGCTACAAGATTAAAAGTACCACTATTATTTCGATAATACTCTATCTCTGTATTTTTATATTCACCATGAAACATATCTAAATCACCATCTCCATCTACATCACCAAAGGTAAATATTGGATAAGAAACACCAGAAGGCATTCCTGAAGGAGCTGTAGCAGTTGAAAAATTTCCACTACCATTATTTTTATAATAAGATAGACCGCCACCTTTTCCATGAGCCATAAATAAGTCTTGATCTCCATCTTGATCAACATCGGCAAAAGTAAGTGTTCCCCATTTCTCTCCAGTTGAAGTAGGTAATCCTGAGGGGGAAAAAGAACTAAATGTACCATCCCCATTATTTTTATAATAAACTATAGAACTTGAAGCTGTAGTATTAGTCTCTTGTCTTGCTATAGCTACATCAAAATCACCATCATTATCTATATCCCCAATAGCAGGCATTTGAGTAAGACCAGCATAAGTACTAGGTAAACCACTTGGCATAGTAGAAGAACTAAAAGAGGGAGATTTTTTAGTTCCATTATTTATGTAGTAATATAGCTTACCATCCCATGCTCCAATTAAAGCATCTAAATCTCCATCTCCATCTAAATCTCCAAAGGTAGGTGCAGTTTGTTGGGAGTATGATACTGAGGATAAAGGATTAGTTCCCGATACAAAGGGACCATTTGCACTTAATGAAGTGACTATTATACCGGTGGACATGATTGTTAAAATATTCTTATTCATATCCTTAAATAAAATATTACTAACAATTTTTGATATAGTTTTGTTTTTAAAATTCATTTTTTTCTCCCCAATATGTGAATTCTGGTGTTGACAATGATAATTTAAATTTTGAATCATTTGTATTTAAGATATTTGGTCTAATATGTGATAGAGTTTTTACATCATATATTTCTCTTACGGTATTAATATATTCAATTACACCAATTAGAGTATTTGTTGGTAAATGGAATATTGCTACTCCTGACTTCAAACTATCATATTTTTTCAAAATTGGAGCATCTCCATATAAATGATCTTCTCTAAATTTTGACATACCAAGAAATAAAAGTTCACCTCTTATATCTATACCTCTTGTGAAACCTGGCAGTGAACATAAAACTTCTTTTTTTAAAGTTTTTCTATTGATTTTAATAAGTTCACCTTTAGCTGATTCAGTAAGATAAATAAAATTCTTATAAACTCTAGGAGAATGTGGCATACTTAAATCACTTAAAAGAATTTTATTTTTTTTAACATCTATTAAAAGTCCAGAATCATATTTGTTTTTTCTCCATCCTTCAGAAGTGGAAGTTTTACCAAAAGCTGTAGCATATAAAATTTCGTCATTTTCAACAGCCATTCCATTTAAATGACAAGCATCAATTGGTTCAAATTTATTTATAAAATATGGCTTCCAAATTGGAGTAAAATTAAACTTGTCATCTATTTTGACTAAACAAGAAAATCTTGTATTTATTCCAATTAAACCATCTTTTGTATATGAAATATCATGCATTGCTAATTCACCAGTGTAGTATTTAGCTTGAGGAATATACATTGCATCATATTTATTTGATGATGGAGGATATGTTTTAGCTAACTCAGTAGAGTTTTGACATACTATAACTTCATCTTTTGTAGCAATACTAATTGTTTCATCATCACATGATATACCCATTACACCTTCAAAAGTTCTTGGTAATTGCACAATTTTTCCATTTTCAGCACTTAAAATAATAACTTTTCCTATTTGATAGGTTGAAATAACTAAACTTATAGAGTTCTTTTCAAAAATATCTAATACTTCTGGGTCATATCTAAATAAAAAAGGCTGATTACAATTTATCATATATCTTCTCTCTTTCATTATCATAAGATTCAATAAAAGAAAATCTTACTATCTTTATAAAAACTAACACTTATAATTTAAGATACTTTATCTTTATATAACTATTTTATATAATATCATATTTAAGTAGAAAATCTATTTTTATTTTACATATTTTTCATTATTTTAATAAAATCCTATTCATTATTTCACTAGTTGAGATTCCATTTGTATGAGGAGCATAAATAATATCTATGCCATTTTGTTTAAACAGGGGCACTCTTTTTTCCCATTTAGTGGAACCTTCCCACTCCTTACTAACTACAACTGCATTGATATTTAAATTATTAATCCATTCTAAAAGTTTTACTTCATCTTTTAAAATATTTTCATCAGGTAGAGATACAACACTATTAACACATTTTAAACTTTTAACTATTTCCATTCTTTGATCTTGTGAGATGATGGGCTTTTTACTTTTTATTTTTAGACATGATTTATCACTAAGAACTCCAACAATCAAAGAGTTTCCTTGATTTTTAGAATACTCTAAATATCTTAAATGACCTACATGAAAAAGATCAAAAACTCCCATTACTAAAATATTTCTATTTTTCATTTTTTAAATACCTTTGTAATTTTATAAAAAGAGTATCATCAGGAAAATAGTCTCTAAAAAGGCTAATTGTTCTATTTAATTTATCAAATTTTCTTTGAGTAAAATACAAAATAATTTTTGAATATCCATAATACTGAACAAGTAAAGAAAATGATTTTATATTTTTTGCTTCAAGTACCGTATCAAAACCTTTATCAGGTATACACCAATTTTCTCCATATATTGAAACAAGCCATGAAATAGAATCTTTTAATGCCCATCCCAAACCACATGGATATTGAATCTCTTTTAATTCCATATTATTATGCTCTGTGATTCTTTGTTGATTATCAGCAATACCATCAACCCATAAGCCACCAAAAACCTTTTTTGAATTAGTATCTTTTTTAAAACCAACTATATCTAAAGTCAAACCAGATTTTTTATGTAAAAAAGCTTTTGGGTTAATCAAGCCAAATGAATCTTCAATCTCTTCCCATCCATTTTTAACTAAACAAATAGTAGCTTCATTCATCTGTTCAAAAGGTAAACCAATATCTATATCTTTATCAAAAGGTAACAATCCCCCTTCTCGCTCTAAGCCAAGTAGTGTTCCTGAAGTTGGAAAAGCTTTTATATAATTTTTTGCTAATAAAACTAATGTCTCATATAAAATTGGTTCAAAATGTTTTGTATCAAATTTTATTATTTCTTGTGGGGGTATTTTTGATATATCTATTTTTAAAAGTAGCTCTACAGCTTTTCTATACTCTTTAATAGCACTAGGTAAATCTTTTAACCTTAGATGGGTAACTGCTAGATTATTATATACCTCAAGAAGATTTGAATTTATATTTATTGTTTTTAAATATGCCTCTTTAGCATATACAAAATTTCCACTTTCCTTTAAACAATTTCCTTGATTAAAATAAAAAAAGGGGTCTTTACTCTTTTGAAGAAAATCATTGATTATATTATGATAATCTTCACTTAAAATATTTTCTCCTAAATTTTTCCATGTATTAGATGTATTTGAAAAGAACTCTAGATTATCAATCTTATCTATTGGAAGGTCACCATTAAAAAAAGGGTCAATTTTTGATGATATTATCAAAGACTCTACTCTTTTATCAGCTAGTAGTGCTTTACATTTAGCATAGTGATTCTTTAAGTTTATATTATATATCGAACCATCTGGATTAAAGCATCCCTCATCAGACACAACAAAAACATTATTACCACTTTTAAACATATTCTTTTGTATTTCAAATACTTTATCTAATGAATTTTCTCCTATAAATACACTAATTGGAATACGTCCGTTGTCTTTAAAGAAAGTATCTATAAAAGTAGGGATAGATTTTTTTGATATATCACCACCTCCTAAAAGTGGTGAGAAATTAATTTCATTTATTATTGCACCATTTTCATGCCAAGGTTTATTTATATCAGGACTTATTATATCAATACCTGCAACGTCAAGATTAAAAGCCCTCGCAGCTTTTATAGCTATTTCAATATTATCTTGATGTACAGATGATGTTACATCTTCATCTATTCCACCCCATTGTGTAGATTCTATTTTTCTTAAATTTGCAATTTCCCCTTTTTCTAAAATAGTTTCAAAATCCATATTATTTGATTGTAAAACTTCTAAGGTCAATTTATCTTTTGGATAATAAAAAGTTCTTTTCCAAGGAGGAATATTTTCTAGTAAACTATTTTCGTAATCAATTAACTGAGATATAGTTTTTTTACCATCGCCTTTAATATATATTGGCAATTTTTTTACAGCATAAAGTAATCTATTTTTTACTATAAATACCCTATGACAAACTCCTAAAACTTGTTTTTCAATAATGACTTGTTTATTTATTGATAAAAAAAGTACTTCATTAAAAGCCTTTAAAAAAGTTTTTTCATCCATAATATCTATAAAAACACCCTCATCTCTATTTTTATCTGAAGGCTTAACAACCAAGGGATATGTTAATATTTTCGAAGCTTCTAAAGCCTCTTTTTCAGTGGTAACTACGATATGATTTGAAAAAGGAAGTCCTAAATACTTTAACATTTGAGCTGTAGCAATTTTGTTTTGTGATATTTGACTTCCTATTGCTGAATCACTATCAACAATACTTCTATTAAAAAGTCTTGTTTTAGCTCCCCAACCTAACTGATAAATACCATTAGCAAGATGTTCAAAAGGAATGTTTTTTTCAAAAACTACCTTTAAAAAAGGAATTGTTGATTTTCCAGAACTTGAAATGTTATTTAAAGGATTTATTAATTGACTTTGAACACAATCAAAAACATTTTTTTTAGTTTCAGTAGTAATCTCTTTTTGAAAATAATCAATAATTAAATTTACACTTATATTGAGAACTTGAGTATAAATATCTTTTGGTATATATTCAATTTTATTTAAAGAAAGATTTATTTGTAATGTAGTTTCATTTTCAATTATTTGAGTAATTTTTCCTACATTAAATAATGGTATATTGATTGTTTCCATTAAACTAGAAAAAAGTTCTAAAATCTTATTTGAAAATATTTCATTAAGATCTTTAGAATCGTAAGCTTTTGTTTTAATTTGAAATAAATCAAACCATTTATTTATCAATTCTAAATTTATAAATATTCCATTTTTAAACTCTAATGTAAAATTATATTTAGTCATAATTTATTTCTCATTTTATCTTTAATAATCTAAGAAGTATAGCGTATCTTAAAAGAACTTAGATTGGTATATAAATAAATTAAAACTTCTAATTCTAGTAAAAAAATTTAATATATAAATTTTCCATTTTTCATAATAAGTTACATCATCACCTAATTCAACATCTAACAATTCATAAATTACATAGTCATCAATTAAATCATCTGTTATTAATAATAAATCTGATTTTACATTAATATCAACTTTATGTTTTTCTTCTTTTGATTTTAAATAAGATTTGATTAGTATGTATAATTATATTTATAAAGATTTACAAAATAATATCTTCTTGAATTAAAAAATAAATAATACTTAAAGTAGATTTAATTAAAATGCCCGATAAAAAATGTTAGAGTTAATATAAATTCAACTCAAGGTTTTGGAAATGGTAAAAAGTATAAAGGATAGATTGTGAAAATAGTTTTAGCAACAGCTAATAAAGGCAAAATTGAAGAGTTTAAAAAACTTATGCCAGATGATAATATTGTAACCTTTAAAGAGTTAATTGGAGAGTTTGAAGTTGTTGAGGATAAAGATAGTTTTAAAGGAAATGCTGTAAAAAAAGCTCAAAATATTTATAATCAAATTAAAAAATTAAATTTAGAAGAAAAATTTGTAGTGATATCCGATGATAGTGGTATAACTGTACCTGCTCTTAATAATGAACCTGGTATTTACTCAGCAAGGTATGCAGGAGAAAATGCCAGTGACAAAGATAATAACGCAAAACTAATTTCAAAACTAAAAGAGAAAAATTTAGAAAAAACAAAGGCATATTATACTGCTTGTATAGCTATAGTATTTGATGATGAAGTTTATACAGTCCATGGTTGGATGCATGGAGAGGTGATTGCAAAAGAGCTAGGAGATGGTGGTTTTGGTTATGATCCTATGTTTATACCAAATGGATATGAAAAAACCTTAGGAGAACTAGATTTTAAAGTTAAAAAAGAGTTTTCCCATAGAACAAAGGCTTTAAATTTAGCTAAAAAAGTCTTGGATGTGATTTTATAAAAAAGGGAATTTAACTCTCTTTTTTTCTAAATATTTTTTTATGTAAACTTATATTAAAATCTTTTGCTTTTACATAGATATCTATCTCATAATTTTCTTCTTTTTTTTCAATAGTTGCATAAATATTATATTTGTCATCTTTTATTGATATTGTATCAAGTAGTTTCAAGGTAGTTAAAGACTTGATATAATCTTGCAAAAAATTAAGATGATTTTTTGCTTGGATAAATCTATATTGATTGTTTATATTTTGAGAGTTTAAACTTTTTACTTCAAATATATTTATTATTAAAAAAGAAAAAATAAAGATTAGAATCAAGGTTGTAAGAAGGATAAATGAATTTTTTCTCATAACTTTAAAATCCATTTTTGTTTAATTTTCTCTTCAAGTGTAATATCTATATGTATATATTTAGAATCTATCTTTTTTGAGAAGGAAGTAACATTTTCTAATAATAGTTTATCATCTAAATATAAAGAGTTATTTTTATAAATAAGTTTATTTTTTGTTAGATTAATATTTTTTTGTAGGATTATTTTTGTTGAATTTAAATCTATTTTTAAAATAGCAGTTTTTTTATTTTGATTGTTTACTTCATATATATTTTTTGTAAAAATAAAGGTGTAAATAAAAAAAATAGAACCAATAAAGATTACAACAATTATTTCTAGTAGGGTAAAAGAGTTTTTATAATTCATACTTAAACACTTTTATTTTTTTATCATTATAGTTAAGTTTTTTTACATTTTTTATCTCTATATCTTTTTTGTTTTTTATTATTTGTATAGAGACTTGTGAAGTGAGAAAATTTTTATTGTAGTTTTTTGAGGTAAAGGCATTTTCGATTGAGTTTAATTTCATAAACTCTTCATCAAAATTATCATAATAGGAATATCTACTAAATCCTATTATGATTATTGAGAGTAAAAAAATACTAACTATAGTTTCTAATAGTGAGAAACTATTTTTTCCCAAGCTCACATGCTTTTTCATAGGCACTATTTACAGCTTTATTCATAGAGTCTCTAACTGCACCCTCTTCAAGTTTAGCTACACCTGCTGCTGTTGTTCCCCCTGGGCTCATAACAGAGTCTTTTATTATAGCTGGGTGGTTATTTTTCAATAGTTGTGCAAAGCCTTCAAAAAGTCCTTGTACTAAGTCATTACTTATTTTTCTTTCAAGTCCAGCTTTAACTGCCCCATCACTTAAACTTTCTGCAACCAGTGCTAAAAATGCAGGTCCACTTCCTGCAACTGCAGTTGCGATATCAAGTTGTTTTTCAGTGTTTACCCAAATAGATTTTCCAATAAAATTAAATATCTCCACTGCTAGATTTTTTGCTTCATTATCACCTGTTATTGTGGTAGTTGATTTAGAAACAGATGCTGCTACATTTGGCATACTTCTTATATAATATTTGGCTTTTATCTGTTTTCTTAGGCTATCAAGTGTTGTTCCTGCTAAAATAGAGATAAGCATATTTGCCTCCCCTTGAAGTCTAACTGCAACACTTTGTAGAGCATATGGTTTTACACAAAAAAGAATATTTTTATTATCTATATTTTCAATATCATCTAAGGTTTTTACTTCTATTTTAGGAATCATCTCTTTAATTTTATTTAATTTATTAATATCTCTTCCAATAATCTCAACTTCAAAATTTTCTATTAGACCTTTGGCTAAAGCTTGTGCCATAAAGCCATTTCCTATTAATGTTAGTTTCATTTATCAACCTTTGTAAATTATTTTTTATATTATAACAACTAATCATAAAAAAAACCCCTAAAGGTAAGTCAGTACCAAGGTTTTATTAGTTAAAATACTTACTTTATGAAAAAGGAATATTCAAATGTTAAATATTTTAAAGCTTAAAAATATTGCAATAATCTTTGTAATTGCATTTTTATTTACTGCTTGTTCTGAGAAGAAACAGAGATTTCAAGAGTATGATAAACCTGCGCTTTATTGGTATAACAAAATGGTAAGTCAAATATCAACTGGTTATTTAGAAGAGGCTGATGATACCTATACTTCATTAGAAAGTGAGCATAGAAATTCTCCACTTTTACCAACTGCATTACTTATTCTGGCAAATGGACATATAGATGAAGAAGAGTATTTATTGGCAAACTTTTATTTAGATGAATATATAAAAAGATACGCATATAGTAAAAATATTGATTATGTAAGATATCTTAAAATCAAAGCAAATTTTTTAGGGTTTTCTTATGAACTAAGAGATCAAATGTTAGTTGAAAATACTATAAAAGATATAGAAGTTTTTAAAGAATCTTTTCCAAACTCTCCATACATGCCTTTGGTAGATACAATGAGTTCAAGACTTTTTATGGCAAAAGCTGCCTTAGATAAAGAGATAGCTGATTTATATAAAAGAATTGATAAACCAAAAGCAGCTGAGTATTATAATAAAAAAGTTGAAAAAAGCTGGATTGAACCAAAAGAGATTGAACCTGTTGATGTTCCTTTGTATAGATCTATTTTTCAATAAATATCTATTTTAAAAAATTTAAAAATTATATAGGAGTTAGAATACTATGGAATTAGAAAATTATGACTCTTTTCCACAAGAGATACCATTAGTAATAGAGGATGATATATTTTTATACCCTTTTATGATTGCACCTTTATTCTTGGGAATTGAAGATAATATAAAAGCAGTTGAAGATGCTATTGATAATAATAAACTTGTAATTGTTACAGTAAGTAAACCTGGGTTTGAAGGCAAAAGAGAAAAAGATGGCTTTTATGATGTAGGTGTTATTGGTAATATTATGAGAAAAGTAACACTACCTGATGGTAAAATTAAAGTATTATTTCAAGGTTTGGCTAAGGGGAAAATTGAAAAATTCGATCCTGAAAATCCAATATTTGCTCAAGTTGATAAATTAGGTCAAGAAGAGTACTCAAAAGAAAGTGTTGATTCAATAATAGATGTTTTAAGAGAACAGGTAAAAAAACTATCAAGAGTAAACTCAAAATTTCCTGCTGATTTAATCAAAACAATAGAAGAGAATGATGATGCAACAAGAATTGCTGATCTTATCTCTTCTGTTTTAAGAATCAAAAAAGAGGAAGCCTATCATCTATTTTCTCAAACAAATGTTGAAATAAGACTTTTAGAGATAATAGAAACAATTAAAAAAGAGATTGAAAGTTTAAGAATCCAAAAAGAGATTACTCAAAAGGTTAACTCAAAAATAGAAAAAACCCATAAAGATTATTTTCTAAAAGAGCAGATTAAAGCTATCCAAAAAGAGTTAGGAAGTGATAATCAAAAAGAAAGTGAGATAAAAGCATACAAAAGAAGGCTTAAAAATCTTAAACCTTTTATGCCAAAAGATGGTTTCAAAGAGACAAAAAAACAAATAGATAAATTAAGTAGAATGCACCAAGATTCACCTGATAGTTCTTTATTGCAAACATATATTGAAAATGTTTTAGAGATACCTTTTGGTCAATATTCAAACGAAAAAATTTCCGTAAAAAATGTTGAAGAGCAATTAGATAAAGATCATTACTCTTTAGAAGAGCCAAAAGAGAGAATCTCTGAGTATTTTGCAGTAAAAGAGATGTTAGAGATTAGAAAGATTGATGATTTAAAATCTAAAGGTACAGTTTTATGTTTTGTTGGACCTCCTGGGGTTGGAAAAACTTCACTTGCAAACTCTATTTCAAAAGCACTTAAAAGACCACTTATTAGAATTGCATTAGGTGGGATGGAAGATGTAAATGAGCTAAGAGGTCACAGAAGAACATATGTTGGAGCTATGCCTGGTAGAATTGTAAAAGGATTAACTGATGCAAAAAGTATGAATCCTGTTATGGTTTTAGATGAGATTGATAAACTAGGTGCAAATAATAGAGGAGATCCTACTGCTGTTATGTTAGAAGTTCTTGACCCAGAACAAAACAATGAGTTTAGAGATCTTTATTTAAATTTTGCGATTGATTTATCTCAATGTATTTTTGTTGCAACAGCAAATGATGTAAGAAGAATACCAGCTCCACTTAGAGATAGAATGGAGTTTATAGAGATGTCTTCATATACTCCAAATGAGAAATATCATATTGCAAAAGATTATCTTATCCCTCAAGAGTTGGCAAAACATGGTTTAAAAAGAAGTGAAATAGTTTTATCTAAAACAACAATTGAGTTAATTATTTCAAAATATACAAGGGAAGCTGGAGTTAGAAACTTAAGAAGAGTATTCGCAAAACTATTTAGAAAAGCAGTAAAAAAACTTCTTAAAAATCCAGATTTGAAAAAAGTATCAATAAATACTAAAAACATAAAAGAGTTTTTAGATAATCCAATTTTTGAAATAGACCCAGCAGATAAGAAAAACTCAATTGGTTTAACTAATGGTTTAGCTTGGACAGCAGTGGGTGGTGATGTACTTAAGATTGAAGCAATAAAACTTAGAGGTAAAGGAATTTTAAATGTAACTGGTAATATGGGAGATGTGATGAAAGAATCATCAAGAATCTCATACTCAGTTGTAAAACTACTAATCGATAACAAAAAGCTTAGAATTGCTCAAGATATTATTCCAAAACTTCCAAAAGAGTTAGAAGAAAAATCAAAGGTAGATCCAAGTGAGGTATATAAAAGATATGACATCCATCTTCATATACCAGAAGGTGCAACTCCAAAAGATGGACCAAGTGCAGGGATAACTATGGCTACAACTTTAGCTTCACTTTTAAGTGAAAGGGAAGTTAAATCAGATGTGGCAATGACAGGTGAACTTACACTTACTGGAAAAGTGCTTCCTATTGGTGGATTAAAAGAGAAACTAATAGCTGCATATAAGGCTAAAATGAAATTAGCCCTAATCCCTAGAAAAAATTTCCAAAGGGATTTAGATGATATCCCTTCAGAGGTAAAAGAAGCTATGGAGATAAAAGCTGTTGATACAATAGATGATGTTTTAAAAGAGGCTTTAGTTTAGAATAATAAGATGAGAAAAAGAGCAAGAGATAGTTTAATTATTAATAATTTTTTTACTCTTGCTTCTATAGTAATAATCTCTTGTGTTCTTATTTTGTACACAAATTTTATTTCTGAAAAACAAACAGATTCCATAAAAAAACTAGCCTGTGAAAAACAAAGTTATACATACTCAAAAGTTTTTAATGAAAAACTTCTAAAAAAATCTATCAATGCTATTGAAAAAGGATATTATAAACTAGAAGGTTCATATTTAAAAGCTGTACATATGAAATCAAATATTGAAAACATAGTATCCTTGGATGAGTTAGATGGTTTTTATATTGATTCCTTAGGTGTAAAACCTAAAAATGATTTAGAAAAGTTTTTGAAGATAAAATATGAGATAATAGAAAATGACAAAAAAGACCCAAACAAGAAAAATGAAGAATGTAAACTAAACGCAGGTTCTGTTATGACCTCTTTTAAGATAAATTCTACAGAGATTTTTAGGGTATATACTGATTTTCAGTTTATGTATACAAATGCAATCAAAGACAGAATTGATTGTTCTATAAAGGTGTTTAAAAATTATGTTAAAAACTAAAGATTTAACTGTAACAAATATTGTGATTGTTATTACGATAATAATGTATTTAGTTCAGATTAATATGCAATATGGTGGATATTATTTGGGATTAAATATCTACTTTACAAGAGAAGATTTTTTTTGGCAACCCCTAACTACTATGTTTGCCCATGGTGGAATAGGGCATTTGGCTATGAATATGTTTGTTTTATATCAGTTTGGTAACCCAATAGAACAATATAGAGGTAAAAAAGAGTTTCTTATAGTATATTTTATTGGGGGACTCTTAACTTCACTTTTAAGTTTTGCGTATATTTATTATCTTGACCCTCAAGTAAACCTAGTGGGAGCTTCTGGAGCTATTTGTGTACTTTTAGGGTATTTTGCATATTTTGATAAGGTACAAAGAAAAGGGATAATCACTTGGATATTAATTATCTCCGTAGCACCACTACTTTTAGGCTTACCAATCGCTTGGTATTCACACTTTATAGGTTTAGGTTTGGGCTTTTTGATTGGTGTAATAAGAAAAAGAGCTTAGTTTACAAAATAGCTTACTGCTGTCATTACAGCTAAAACAAAAAAAATCCCTACAAATATCTCTTTTATTTTAATTGTAGGGTTTAATGTTCCACAATATGGACACCTACTTTTTTTTGGTTCAATTTCACTTTTACAGTTTCTACAAGGTTCTAGTTTTATTTTAAATCCTTAATTCATAGTTTTATAAAGTTTACTATATTTTTCTATATTTTCCCTTTATACACAAACTTATTGTTATATCAATGAATAGTTGGGATTTAACTATTTTTTAAATGTAAGGTTTGTGTTGGATATGCAAATTCACAATTATTTTTATGAACCAATTCACTTATTTTTATGATTACATCTTCTTTTACTTCAAGCCATTTATCCCAATCAGGACTTCTTGAGAAACAATAAACTAAGATATTTATTGAACTATTATCGTATTCATCAATAAATACTAAAAGTGTTCTTTTAACCCCTTGTAAATCCTCCCTTTTAATAGCTTCAAATTTTTTTGTTACATTTAAAATAGCATTTCTTTCTGTTGCAATATCTGGGTGATCATGTATCATTTCATAGATATCATTTTTTAAATTTATTATATCACTCATTTTAGATTCGTAGGTTATTCCTATTTTCATTTTTATTCTTCTACCAATTTTTCTTTTTGAATAGTTTTGAATATGAGCATTTGCAAGTTCAGAGTTAGGAACTGTAATCATTGCATTATCAAAGGTTCTAATTCTTGTTGTTCTCATTCTAATATCTACTACAGTTCCTTCAATTGTATCAGTTTTTATCCAATCCCCTTGTGAAAATGAGTTATCAGTCATAATATTTAGCGAACCAAAAAAGTTAGCTAAGGTATCTTTTGAAGCTAAAGCTATAGCAATACCACCAACTCCTAGTGATGCAGCAATTGCTTTTATATCTAAACCTAATTGAGAAAATAGGAATAAAATTACTAGTATGATTAATACAATTTTTGTAATCCTTAAAATAAAGACAATCATTTCCCTTCTAACATTTGGATATCTCTCAACTAAGCTTTGAGCAAAGTTTGTAATACTGTTTGTCAAAAAAGAATATATTGCCCAAGTAAATAAAGCTAAATATAAGGTGTTTATCCAAGGAATTATATTGTCTATAATTTTTATGTCTTTTACTAAAATCATAATAGATATATGTACGGATAGAGTATATAAAGCTAAGACAAGAGGTCTTTGTATAGATTTTCTTAAGTATTTTTCAAAATCTTCATCACTATTTTTAAAAGTATATTTTGCTAATAAAGTTGAAAGAAGCGTAATGATTTTTGTATTTAAAAGTCTAAAAAATACCATGATTAAAATCACAACAATAATCTCACCAATTGAAAATTTAAAATGGTATGAGGTGAAATCTGAAAGAGTAGAGATATATTCTAAAGAGTCTATTGAAGCAATTAGACTTTGGATATTAAATTGGTCTATAAAAAAATTTGTATGTCTATATAAACTTATATTTGAAAGTAAATATTTAAGGGTAAATAGTTGTTGGCTATTTTGTTCTATCAAATCTTTGTAGTTTTGAACAAACTCTTTTGATATCTCTCCTTTACTATCTTTTTGTTCTAAAAAATCTTTTCTATAGTTTATCCAAGAGTTGTCTTCCAAGCTTTTTATATTTTTATTTAGAACCTCTTTAAAATACTCTTGATCTTTATAAGACTTTTTACCTTGAGTGATTTTTTCTAATGTTGAATTGAAAACTTTTTTTTCTTTTAGAAGTAAAACTTTTAATTCATCTCTTTTAACTGCTAGTGCATAACCCTCTTTTTTGTTTAATGAAATTCTATTTTCAAAGTAGTTTATTTCATCATTTATTTTTTTTATTTTGTTCTCTTGCAAATATTTATTTTTATTTATATTTTTAACTACTTCATTTGCAACAACTACTTGTTCATCTAAGTGCTCATCCACACTTTTTTGTGATGAAGTTTCCTTATCTGTTATATCTTGTGAAAATAGAAATAGGGGTATAAAAAGTATGAATAATATTTTTTTTATATAATTGAAATTCATAAATTTCCTTTTGATTTTTATATAATTGTTTTTTAACATTTTTTGTTAAAAATCTAGGTTAAATCTTTTTCTGGCTTATGAAAATAGTATCCTTGCGAATATTCAATATCTAACTTTTCAACTTTTTCGTATATCTCTTTATTGCTAACAAATTCTGCTATAACTTTTATATCAGCTTCTTTTGCAAAATTAACTATACTTTTTACAACTAAGTATGAAACTTTATCATCTAAAATTTTTCTTATTATATTTCCATCAATCTTAATAAAATCTGTTTTTATTTCGGTAAGATAAATAAAGTTTGAATAACCACTTCCAAAGTCATCTATAAATAGTTTATAGCCTAAATTTTTAAGCATAAGAAGATTTTGCTTCGCACCTTTATAGTTGATAATATCTTCAGTTTCTATAATCTCTAAACCAAGTCTTTGTGCAATATTTGTCTCATTTGCATAGTTTTTTAATATGCTTAAGATTGAATCATTAATAACATCTTGTGGATTTAAATTTACATTAAGAGATATATCTTTATTTTCCATCAATTTATTATAGCAGATTTCTAGAACACATTTGGTGATATTTCTTGAGATAAAGGTTCCTTTTATTACAGGTAAAATTTTATCTGGTGTAATTATCTCTCCAGATTTAGAAACAATTCTAAGAAGTGCTTCGTAGTGTGAACTATTTTTAGTTTTATTATCTAAAATTTTTTGATAGTAGCAGATAACTCTATTCTCATCAATGGCATTTTTTATATCATTTATTGACATAAAAAAGTGATTTTCATTTTGTTCACTTGAGTAAATCTCTATTCTATCTCTACCTTTGTTTTTTGCATTATATAGTGCTATATCAGCTAATTTGAATGCATCTTGAAAGGTTCTTGACTTGCCAGGAGTTAGGTTTACACCAATAGATACAGTCACATTTATAAATTCATTTTTTGAGATTATAAAGTTTTCATCTTGTATAGAAGTAAAAACTCTTTCTAATATATTAAGTGCATCAAGTTGGCTATTTCTTTTGCTTCTAAGTAGTATAATAAACTCTTCCCCACCATATCTTACTATAATATCTTCATTGTTTCTAATATTTATTTGTAATATATTTGCAATTTGTCTTAATACTTTATCTCCAACATCATGACCATAAGTATCATTGATTTTTTTAAAAAAATCAATATCTAAAGCAACAAGTATATAATCACTTAAGTTTATAAAATCTTTTGATTCTTGAAGATAGTTTCTATTATAAACATTTGTAAGTTTGTCTGTAAAAGCATTTTTTTTGACTGTTAAGTATTTTATTGTTTGGATTATCAGGGCAATTATAAAAAATACAATAATAAATATGATTGTAATAATTGCATATTTTATAGATGAGATAATTTGGTTTATATCTTCAACTTTTTCAACAGAAAAATCTATTGCAAGGATAAGTGTTACTTTATCTTTATGGATTATTGGAATTAGATATGTAATAGATAACTGATGCAATAAAGGTTGTTTTATAAGTAAAGGTTTTTTAGTTTCAAATATATTTAACCATTTTGGACTATCAATATCAAACTTTTGGTTTATAAATGCCTTGTCCTCTTTAGCTCCATCTGCTAAGAATCTAAAAACACCTTTTTTATCTTTGTAAAGTAAATAAGCATATTTGATATTTTTTGTAAGAAGCAGAGTTAAATTTTTTTCTATATTTTCATGTAAAGAACTATCTTTTTTAATATCTTCTACATAGTTTTTGCTATTTTTAAGTAGTTTATAGATTGATTGAGAACTATTTTTTGAGATTGAAATAACATCAGATGTTGAAATATCTAACATCTTATCTTCAAATTTTTTTTCAAGTTTTATTGTTCCATAAAGTAAAAAAGATAAACATATAGATATAAGTATAGAAAAAAATATTAAGTATAGAGGATTTTTTATAATAAATTTGTTTTTCATTACAAATCTTCTATAAATTGAGCGTATTCTTTTGATAACTGTATATTTTTTTTATTTAATCTATTTTTGATTAATACAATATTTGGTCTACTTTTACTCCAGAAAAATGCTCCTATATATCTATGGTCATTTATTAGTATTTTATAGTTATTTGTAAAAAAATGTTTATTATTCATATTTTTACAATTATCTAAGTCATCTTTATTTTTTATAAATACAAAATTTGCTTTTTTGCAACTATCTACAAGATTAAACTTAGTAGAATAGATCTTTTTATCAAGATTTTTTATATTTGGAATATATAGATTGATTTCACCATTTTTTACAATATCATTGGCGATTTTACTAATAATCTTTGCTTCTAAATCTATCACCTTATCATACTCATCAATCAAGTAGGTATAGTTTTGTGCATAAAGCATAAAAGTTAGTAGTGGTGTTAAAAATAAAAATTTCATTAGAACCTCCACTTTAGACTAAATGAGATATTTCTATCATAATCATTTAGCAAAAATAGTGTAGAGCTACCAACAGTAGGGGAATCAGAATAAATAGATTGAGTTGATTTATTAAGAAGATTTTCCCCTTTCAAACTCAAAGAAAAATTTTTTGTAAAATTGTAAGTGGCACCAAGTGCTAGATTAAAACTATTTTTTATATCTAATCCTTGATATTTAAACCCATGTCTATAAATTAATGATGTGAAATAACTAAATCTATCATAATCTTGCATATATTTAAAGTACCCACCTTGTGTATAGCTACTTTTTACTTCACTTAGTTGGCTTGCATAATAGTTAACTTCAATTTTACTATTTCTATCTAAATTATAAAGATAATCAAAAATAAAACCATCAGTTTTTATAGTATGATCTACATTTATAAACCCTATTGGTGATGCAAGATATATATAATCATCAATATTTACATTAAAATACTCTAAGCTTAATCTTGAATCACCAAAAGTATAAGCACCTTCACTTGTAAAGTATCTATACTCTTGTGTTTTTAGCTTTGGTTTTGAAGAAAAAACAAAATCTGTATTATAAAATGAGGGTGGAATATGGCTTATAGTATAAAAAGTTTTAAATCCAAGATTTTTATTTGGAAGATAAATAGAACCAATTCTATATAATACTTTTGTATTATCTTCCATATACCCACTTCTTTGATACTTATCAATTTTTAGATTACCTATAAAAATCAAATTATCTAAAACTTTATAGTCATTTTGCAATAAAATAGAGTAAATAGTTTCTTCATCAAAATTATTAAAGGGTCCAACTTGTGTTGTATTTATAGTTCTACTATTTGTTTTATATTTTTTATTTTTTATATTTATAGCAGTAAATAGATTGTTTCTTTTAGTTTTAAAGTTTTTTGATAGTTGGGCATTTATTTTTGTAAATTTTAAATCTTCACTATAGTTTTTTATATTTCTTGTTAAATAGCTATTAAGTATGTTACCAGCTGCTATTCCCTCATTATTACTCTCTTCGTAATCTCTATTTTGTATATCCACAGAAAGATTTAGTTTTAAAGATTTATCATTTAAAAAATATCTATTATAATCTATATAAAAATGGTCTGCAACAATCTCACCACTATCTGAATTAGCATCAAAAGACAAACCTTTGTAGTTGTCTTTATTTAAGGTTGTATAAGCGATATTTATACTATTTTTTGAATCTGAAACATCTAAAAATAAATATTGTTGAGAGCTATTTGAATTAAGCTTTTTATTATTATAAGTTCTATTGAAAAAAGTATTTTGATTTGCATAATATAAAAGGTATGACCAACCATTTTCAAATAGCTCTGAATGGCTAATTTCTTGTGAGTTTGTACTTTTATTTGTAATTGTTGATTTTATATTAGTACCATTTTGTTTTGAGGCTTTTTTTGTATAAACTCTTATAAACTCAACCCCTGTTTCATTTCCTAAGGTAAAAGAACCCTCTCCATAATAGATCTCAACATAATCTATTAACTCAATTGGTATTTCAAACCAATTCAAAAAAGGAGATTGGGTATGGGGTGAACTTACCTCATGGTCATTTATAAAAAGTCTAAAATAACCTGTAGTTTGAGATTTTGTTCCTGCAAGTGAAAGGGTGCTTGTTCCAAAAGTACTTTTATTTAGATTATTAATAGGAAGTTCTTTTAATATATCACTTAATCTATCATATTGCATAAGTCTTAAATCTTTTTGTGAGTAGATTCTTGCATGACCCATTTTTTCATTTAGAGTTTGTAATGAGTTATTAGAGGTATCTTCATATTCTTCTAGTAGAGATTCCAAGCTTGAAGCAAATAGGAAGTTAAAAAATAAAACAAATGAAAATATTAAACGATACATCTTACCAAGCCTGAATTTTTTTGCTAATTATACTTTTTAAATATTAAATTAAAAATAAATATCATGATTGATTTTACGATAATTCTATAAATAATAAATATATTATTTTTTTTAAGTCAAATGGATGATTTTTTCATAAATATATAAAAAACAACACACTATAGTTATAAATTTTACATATATCATGTAAAAAAAATACACCTTATATATTAAATATAAACATAGAATAAGATAAAATATTAAATAAATTTTTTATAAAGGATAAATTATTAGTAGAACAGCATATAAAACAGATTATGAAGTAGGGCAAGATAACATTGAAGTATTAGGTATGGATATTCATAATCCAGTATTTTTTT
Organism: Halarcobacter azotofixans (SeqCode); assembly: GCA_048571215.1. Taxonomy (GTDB): domain Bacteria; phylum Campylobacterota; class Campylobacteria; order Campylobacterales; family Arcobacteraceae; genus Halarcobacter; species Halarcobacter azotofixans. Next base: position 2,265,936 of record CP182352.1, on the reverse strand, counting down.
TAAGTGCATTACTTATTTTACTTTTTGTTATTGGAACTATAATGTTTCCTTTTGGTGCAAAAGAGGTTTTAGATGGAGCTAAATGGTGGACAATCAATAATTTTGATTGGTTATTTATGTTAGCAGGTAACTTTTTTGTTATTTTTTGTTTATCTTTAATATTTTTACCAGTTGGAAAAGTAAGACTTGGTGGAAAAGATGCAAAACCAGATTTTTCAAGGGTTTCATGGTTCTCAATGCTTTTTGCAGCAGGGATGGGAATCGGGCTAATGTTCTGGAGTGTTGCAGAACCAATTGCATATTATACAGCTTGGTATAAAACTCCTTTAGGTGTTGAACCAAATACTCCTGAAGCTGCATCTTTAGCTATGGGTGCAACAATGTATCACTGGGGGATACATCCTTGGGCTATTTACGGTGTTGTAGCTTTATCATTAGCTTTTTTTACTTATAACAAAAAGTTACCACTTACTATTAGATCAGCATTTTATCCTATATTAAAAGAAAAAATCTGGGGATGGCCTGGTCATATTATTGATTTATTAGCAGTTTTAGCAACTATTTTTGGTTTGGCTACCTCTTTGGGATTAGGTGCTCAACAAGCAGCAAGTGGATTGGATTATGTATTTGGTATTGGAAGTACTATTAATATTCAAATTGGGATTATTATATTTATTACTGCTATTGCAATATTCTCAGTAGTTAGAGGTATAGATGGTGGAGTAAAACTTTTAAGTAATATAAATATGTTAGTTGCAGTTGTCTTATTATTTTTTGTAATTATTGCAGGGATATCTACAGATATATTTGCAACATTTTTTCATACATTTACAAGCTATATTGGAAATATAATACCTTTAAGTAATTTTGTAGGTAGGGAAGATGAAGCTTGGTTTCATGGTTGGACAGTTTTTTATTGGGCTTGGTGGATATCTTGGTCACCATTTGTTGGGATGTTTATAGCTCGTGTTTCTAAAGGTAGAACTGTAAGAGAGTTTATGATTGCGATTTTGATAATACCAACTCTTATTACAATGCTTTGGATGTCAGCATTTGGTGGAACAGCATTAGTAGAAGTTCAAAACCATGTGGGTGAGTTGGCTAATGGTATTTCAGATGTTTCCTTAGCTATGTTTCAAATGTTTGCTAGTCTACCAATGTCCTCTTTTATCTCTGTTTTAGGGATAATCTTAGTTCTAGTATTTTTTGTTACTAGTTCAGATTCAGGTTCATTAGTAATCGATTCAATTACTGCAGGAGGAAAAATAGATGCACCAATTCCACAAAGAATATTTTGGGCTTCTATGGAGGGTCTCATTGCAGGTGCATTACTTTATGTAGGTGGTAAAGAAGCTCTGTCTGCATTACAAGCAGGGGCAATTACTACAGGATTACCTTTTACTATTGTATTGCTTTTTATGTGTTATAGTTTATATAAAGCTTTAAGAGTAGAGGCTAAACTTTAGTCTCTATTGCACTATTTACTAACATTTTAAATAGTTTTAGATGACTTTTCATAAAAAAAAGATATTCGGGATGCCATTGAACACCGAAGATTAAATTTTTTTTAGTTTTCATTGAGATTGATTGAATGATATTATCTTTATCAATAGCTTCAATTTTAAAGTTTTTTGGCACTGTTTTTACAGCTTGATGGTGAAGAGTGTTGATTTTTATCTCCCTTTGTTTTGTTAAAAAGTTAAGTTGTCTACCTTTTTTTAGAAAAATATTTTTCCAAGCAAAGGGGGTATATCTATAATCGTATCCATCATTTCTAATATCTTCATATAGATCTCCACCAAAATAAACATTTATTAGTTGATAACCTCTACAAATCCCAAAGACAGGTTTATTTTCCTCTATTGCTTTATATAATAGTTTGTATTCTAAAACATCTCTCTCATAGGTAATAATATCATCAATCTCACAAGTATCTTTATCTATAAAGGCATTATATAAATCATCTCCCCCACTTATAAGCAAGGCATCCATTTCAAGATTTTTAAATTTACTATTTTCAGTGATTATTTTACTTTTCCCACCAGATAGAAAAATACAAAATTTTATAAAATATCTAGAGATAAAACCTTTTTTTGGTCCTGTTACTATGACAAGAGGTTTAGGATTTTTTTGTGACATATCTCTATCCATTCATTTTTATTAAAAATACTTGAGTTTAATTGCTCTAAAAATAGTTTACTCATCTCAGTAAACAGTTCTTGATTTGATGCTAATAATTCAACTATAACCCATAGCTGAAACTCTTGGGATAGATTCCATCTAAATTGATCTATTTTACTATTTGGTAATCTATAATGGTATGTTGGTCTTGGGTTAATTTTTTCTTTAGGAAGATGCTTTCTAACTTTTGTTTCATCCCAAAAAGCAAGTTGAGGAAGCATATCTAAAATACGGTTTCTAGTTGGATTGAAGCTAATATAGTCTTCTGTAAACTCTTCTTTTGTTGGCTTATAATCTAAAGAGATAACCTTTTTAATATAATCTTTTGGAAAATCATTTATAAAAGGTGAGATTTTTCTTGCTATATCAACTTCACTTTGTGCCTCAATCCATTTTTGTATAATTAAAAAAGATTTAAATAGTTTTAATACATCTTCGATATCTTGACTTGGTGGTTCTACATTAAAATGAACTCCAAAGGCATAGTGTAATGAGTGAGTAGTACCTAAGGCTCCATTTAGTCTTAAAGATTCTACCATTTTATCTAATTTATATAAATCACATATGGGAATAGGAGGTGCCGCTATTTCAAAGGGTACAAATCTTCTAGATGTTTTATCCACAAGCTTATCAATATCCTCTGAAATATCCCCTATAAGCTTATTTAGTTTTTCAAATAAACCATCACTTTGCATTTTTTGTAAAAGTTGTGCATCAAGTTCAAAATTAAAATCCCCATAAGAACTATCTTTTAAACATAATTCATATTTGTTTTTTTCTATAATTTCTCCTGCAAAAATCTCTTTTACAAGCATTGCACTTTTTTGTAGGTTTAAATTAGAGTATTCAATCTCAACTCCAATATGTCTTTGTTTTTTATCTTTAGAGAAAAAGAGATTAGGTAGATACTTACTTTCAATTATATTTTTATACTCTAAACCCATTATAGCTCCTCAACTTTAGTTATTATTAATATATCAAAGTAGCTTTTGATATAACTTAAATATATATTTAATATTTTCAATTCAAGATATATGAGTTGATTAAAAAGTAACTTAATTATTTTTTTAGTAAATAGATTACAGATTAGAGTTTTATATTGTCAACATACAAATAATATAAAAAAAGAAAAAAATAATTTTAATTCTGTATAATAATACTATATTTATAAAATCTTATAAATAAAAAGGAAATAAAATCAGTACTAATGTTAATGAAACTTATAAATACAAATGCATTTGTAGTACATATGATTTGCCATATGAAAAACATTATAAGGCATGCATGTATTTTTATTCAATAAAAGAAAGTTTGTACAAATGTCCTAAATGTGGAAAACAATTGGTATTTACAGGAAAGAAAGAGATTATAAAGTAAATGCAAAAGAGTTGTCTGTAAGTTTTTTTAATGATAAGTTAAGAGATAAAAAATAAAAATAATTTTACTTCTCATTTATATATTATTAATAATTATAAAGTTTATATTTATAACAAAAGCAGATAAATTTAATAAAGTATCTCAGGTGTGATGAAATGTGACATTTTTTTTGTATAGTTATAAAAAATTATAGAAGAAAGTGGTGTTTATGATGTCTTGTAAGATAGTTATTTTTTTTATGTTTAAATTGTTCTATATATGCAATAGATTTTAAAAATTTACATAAATATACTTTAGAAAATTCAAAAATATTACCCATGCTGCAATAACTCAATTTTATTACAAGAGTTTGATTTAAAAACTTTAAGTGAGTTTTTAAATACACCAATTTCGCAAGTAGAACTAAAAATACTAAATATAAAACAAAAAGAATTAAATAAATACTTTGAAAATACCAAAACAACAAAGAAATATATCAATAATAAAAGCATATGAAGATGTATAAATAAAAAAGTAAAAATAAAAGAGTAGAGATTAAAAATATAAGTCTATAAGACACTTTTTTTTGATAGCAGAAGTCTCTCCTTCTTTTAAATCTAAGCTTTTGCAATAAGAACGCCACCAGCACTTAACATTGTAGTTCCTGCAACTACATTCATTTTTCTTTTTGCACTTTTACTTTTAAATAGTTTTTTTGCGCCACTTGCACTATACGCATATCCAAGCATTACTCCACCAAGTACAATAGTTACAATAGTTGAAATAATTATTATATCAATAGCTGTTAAAGTTTGAAGATTTACAAATGTTGGTAAAAATCCCAAATAAAATAGTATTACTTTTGGGTTAGCAAGAGTTATTAAAAGTCCGGCTAAAAAGTTTTTCTTCCAAGATAGTTCATATACACCATTAACTTTTGTCTCATCAACTTTTGAAGTTAATATTTTATATCCAAGATATAAAAGATATGCTCCACCTAAATATTTTACTATTATAAAAAAATCACCTAAAACAGAAGCTATGGCACTCAGACCAAAAATTGCTAAAAGCAAGAAGATGATATCTCCTAACACAATACCTAATACTACAAAAGCAGCATTATTAAAACCTGAAGCTAAAGCTCTTGAAATTGTTGCAAACACTCCAGGTCCAGGAGTGATTGCTAATAAAAACATCGCACCAGCGAAAGCTAACATACTATACAATGTCATTATTCCCTCCTTATTAAAATTTAAATATAGTAATATTGTAACTTAAAAACGCAATAGTTTAATTAGACAAATGTTTATTTTTTATGTTCTAAACTAACACCTTAGAGAATGAATAGCAAAAAAGCTATAATAAAAAGAGGACAAATTTAAAAGAATTAAGAACTATTTTTACCAAGTTATTACTGACACTATTTCACTACTATCTTTTAGTAAGATACAAAAATATTAATTTTTGTAGGAAAATATTGTGAAAAATCTTAGTATAAATATGAAGTTAATGTTACTAATTATTGGTAGTTTATTATTCTTATCCGTTGTAATTTTATCAATTAGTGTACGTGAGAGTATAAAACATTCTGAAAAGGAAAAGTTAACTCAGTTAAAATCTATAACTGAAGCAAAAAAACAACATATTTCTGAATACTTTAAAACTATTGAGGGTTTAATTATCTCAACTGCAAACTCTGCTTCTACACAAGATGCTTTTAATGAATTTATTAGAGGTTTTTATACTATCTCAGCACAATCAAGTTCTGAAGTAGATATGCAAAAAGTAAAAGATGAGCTTATAAAACATTATAATGAATTTTATATAAACAAAATAAATTTCAATTTGCCTAATATTGAAGCAAAAAAACAAACTGATAAATACTTACCACAAAATGATAATGGGATTTTAGCCCAATATATGTATATTATAAAAAATAAGGCTAAAATTGGAGAAAAGAATAAATTAAAACAATCAAATACTTTTTTTAATAATTATGCCTTTGCACATACAAGATTTCACGAAACATTCAATACTATTTTAGAAAAGTTTTCTTTATATGATATTTTTCTTGTTGATTTGAAAGGAACAATTATTTACAGTACTTTCAAAGAAAAAGATTTTGCAACAAATTTAATTAGTGGACCATATTCAAATAGTGCAATTGCTAAAGTAAATAAAACAGCATATAAGCTTAAAAAAGGTGAAGTTGCATTTTCTGATTTTGAACCATATGAACCAAGCTACAATGCACCAGCTTCTTTTTTAGCAACTCCTGTATTTAATAATCAAAATAGAAGAGTTGGTAATCTAATCATACAATTTCCTATAGATAAAATTGATTCAATTATGAATTTTAATGGAAACTATGAAAATGCAGGATTAGGAAAAAGTGGAAACTCATTTTTAGTTGGTAGTGATTATAAAATGAGAAATAATCACAGGTATTTAAATAAAATTGAAAATAAACATGTTAAAAGTTCTAAAACAAGTATCTCTTTGTATGAGATTAAAAATGAAGCAACAATGGCTGCTTTAAAAAATAAAACTGGTGCTAATATAATAGTTAACAATGATGGGAAAAAATACTTAAGTGCATATTCTGGAATTAAAGTATTTGATAAACAATGGGCTATAGTTTCTGAAATAGCTGATGAAGAGGCTTTAGCAGGAAGTATAAAATTAAATATAATTTTGGCCTTAATCTCTTTTGCAGTTTTAGTTTTAATAATCTTTATTTCAGTATATATTTTAAGAAGTTCTATTATTAAACCAATAAAAGATTTTGAAAATGGACTAATGTCATTTTTTAGATATTTAAATAATGAAACAAATGAGGTAGTTTATTTAGATGAATCAAAAAAAGATGAAATTGGACAAATGTCAAAAGTTGTAAATAAAAATATCAATAAAACAAAAGAAGGGATTGAAAAAGATAGAAAACTTATAAATGAAACAGTAAAAGTTTTATCTGAGTTTGAAAAAGGAGATTTATCACAAAGAATAGATGCAAACTCTGATAATCCTTCTTTAAATGAATTGAAAAATGTTATTAACCATATGGGAAATAATTTAGAAGCAAATATTGATAATATTTTAAAAGTATTAGAAACTTATACTAAATACAATTATTTACAAAAAGTAGATTCAAAAGATTTAAGAGAGCATTTATTAAAGCTTGCTAATGGGGTTAATCTTTTAGGGGATTCTATAACTGAAATGTTAATTGAAAATAAAACAAACGGACTTAAACTTGATGATAGTTCAGATAAATTAATTAGAAGTGTTGAAGTTTTAGCAAATAATACAAATTCTGCTGCAGCTTCTATTGAAGAGACTTCTGCTGCTATAGAAGAGATAAATAGTAGTATTATTTTAAATAATCAAAATGTACAAAAGATGAATTCTTATTCACAAGAGCTTGATTCTTCTGTAAAAAGTGGTGAAGAGTTAGCTCAAAAAACAACTTTAGCAATGGATGATATACATAATCAAGTAAGTGCAATAAATGAAGCAATTACAGTAATTGACCAGATTTCATTTCAAACTAATATCTTATCTTTAAATGCAGCAGTTGAAGCTGCAACAGCGGGAGAAGCGGGTAAAGGTTTTGCTGTAGTTGCACAAGAAGTAAGAAACTTAGCAGCTAGAAGTGCTGAGGCAGCAAAAGAGATAAAAGATTTAGTAGAGAATGCCAATACCAAAGCAAATGAAGGTAAACAAATCTCAGATGCAATGATTGAAGGATATATTAGTCTTAGTAAAAATATAAATAATACAATAGAGCTTATTGGTGCAGTTTCTGATTCTTCTAAGGAGCAACAAATAGGAATATCTCAAATAAATGAAAGTATAGCTAGCTTAGATAAACAAACACAAGAGAATGCAAATATTGCCCAAGATACCAATAATATTGCCCAACAAACAGATTTAATTTCTAAACAAGTAGTTGCAAGTGCAAATGAAAAAGAGTTTAAAGGAAAAAATGATATTAAAATAGATTAATAATATATTTTAATATATAGCTTTAAAGACTAAAAATTAACACCCGATTAAAGAATATAAATCAATAAATAAAAATAAATTTTGTAATAAAAAAAGTGATGTAGACTTTGTATCAAATTAAATATAAGTTAAGACTAGTCAAAGTGAGAAAAATTACTTAATATTATGTTTGTTTTATCAAAAAAAGTAGTTCTAAAATGAATGGTGCAGATGATGAGATTTGAACTCACACGCCGTGAAGCACGAGCCCCTCAAGCCCGCGTGTCTACCATTCCACCACATCTGCATATAAAAAAATATTTGAATTTTTAAGTTGGGAATTATAGCAGTAAAATCTTATATATTTTATTAAAAAGAAAAATCATAGAAAAGATTGTTATAACAATAATTGTCTTGACAAGTAATTTTAAAAATTGTATAGTTAGATTTTAGGAGTAAACATGAAATTTGATATGAATAATTCCTTAGGATTTGTTTTAAATAGAACCTCATTAGCCATGAAAACAGGCTTTAATCAAAAGATTAAAGAGTTTGATATCTCTCCTGAACAGTGGTCTTTGATATTTAGGATTGTTGAAAATCCTGGTTTAACCCAAAGAGAATTAGCAAATAGTACTTATAAAGACCAAGCAAATATCACAAGAAGTCTTGATAGGCTTGAAAAAAAAGGTTTCTTAACTCGTATATCAAATGGTGAAGATAGAAGGGTTATGAATATTTCCCCAACACCAAAAGCAAAAGAGCTGGTTGAAAAAGTTGTTCCAATATCACAAGAATATAATCAACTACTTTCAAAGGGATTGAGTGAAGAGGAGTATAGAAGTTTAATTAGATTATTAAACAAAGTTTATATAAATATAGAAGATTAAGGATATTAGATGAATTTAGAAAATAAAATTGTATTTATTACAGGAGCAAGTGGTGGTTTAGGAAATGCGTTTGTAAAAGAGTTTTTAAATCAGAATGTTAAAAAAATATATTGTGCAGCAAGAGATATAAACAAATTGGATTCTATAAAAAAGCTTTCAAATAAAATAGAACTTATCCAATTAGATATTACAAATAAAGAGCAATTTAAAAGTGTAATAACAGGTATTGAAAAAATAGATATTTTAGTAAATAATGCAGGTGCAAATAGTGATAAAAGATTGTTTGATGATGAAACTATAGATTTTGATGTAAATCTATTTGGTACTTTAAATAGTTGCAGAATCTTATCTAGTAATATAAATAAAGGTGGAATTATTATAAATATATCATCTATTTTGGCATTGATAAACCTTCCTATTATGGCTTTATATTGTGCATCAAAAAGTGCTTTACACTCTGTAACACAGGCTTTAAGAGCAGAATTAAAAACAAAAGATATATTAGTATATGAAGTGTTACCAGGTCCTATCGATACTGCAATGTCAAAAGATTTACAAATGCCAAAAACTTCACCTAATGATATTGTAAATGCCACAATAAATGGCTTATCTAGTAGTGAATATGAGATATATCCTGATTCTTTTGCTAAAGTTATAAAACAAAGATTAGAAGAGGATAAAATAAATTTAGAAAATGAGTTTGCTCAATCTATAAATTATTAGAGATAAAAAAAGGTCAAGAGAAAAACTCTTGACCTTTTAAAGTATTTATAAAAACTGTAGCTTTATAAATTACCCTAAGAATGGGTTTGCATATAATGCAATCATAGCAACAACAAGTGCATAAATAACTTGTGCTTCGATCATCGCTAAAGCAATGAACATAGTTGTCATTAATTTTCCACCTAAACCTGGGTTTCTAGCAGTACCAGCGATTGTTGCAGCAGCAGTGTTACCCATACCGATAGCACCACCAAGTGCAGCAAGACCAAGACCAATACCTGCAGCAACTACAGAGTAAGCTTTTAAAGTTTCATTTGCAACTGCACCATCAGCAGCGAAAGCAGCACCAGCAATAGCTAGCATTAAAAGAACGATTTTTTTCATTCTAGATTCCTTATAATATATTTTTTTACAAAGTCTGTTCGGATAGCGTAACCACAGAAAACTGTAGCAATACTTACATAAATGCAAATATTTCCCTACTTATCACCTTGTTCGGCTGAGATTATACACGATAGTGTGTTAAAACTTAATTAGTTTCATATTAAAATTACAAAAAGTTTACTTTAAGTAACACATAATAGTTATTTCAATTTACTTAAAGTATAATAGATGATATTTTAAAAAAGGATTTTTATGAAGAAGCTTTTTTTCGGATTAACATTTCTTATTGTAACTGTTATAGTGGGTACTTATTGGATTTTATTTACCTCAGGGGGTAACTCTTTAGTTGCAACTTTGATAGAACAAAAAGTAAATGAGGGACAAAAAGATGTAAATTTAAAAGTAAATGATTTTAAATTAACTACTAGTGATATAGTTTTTAAAGCTACAATTGATGATAATTCAATTATAAATATTGAGGGTAAATTGGCACTTTTATCAAAAAGTGTAGATTTAAAATATGATATAAATATAAAAGATCTATCAAAACTTCAAAATATAACTAAACAAAAATTAAATGGTTCATTTTCTACAAGCGGTACAGTAAAAGGCGATAAAGCTCTAACAAAAGTAGTTGGACTTAGTAAATTCGCGTCAAGTGATACAAAGTATGATATAAATTTAGTTGAGTTTAAACCAAGTAATATTTTCTTTACTATTAAAAATGCAAAAATTGACGAGTTATTGTATACAATAGACCAACCAAGATATGCTTCAGGTTTTGTTTCTATTGAGGGTGATATTAAAAGTGCAGATATAAAAAATCTTGATGGTAAAATTGTTACAAAACTTTCTAAAGGCTTAGTAAATAATACTTTAGTAAATAAAGACTTTAATCAAAAACTTGTAAAAGCTTTAACTTTTAAAGGGGAGGCTGTAACAAATTTAGTTAAAACTAAAGCTGTAACAATGGCAAGTATTGAAACATCAATGGCAAATTTTGACATAAAAAAAGCAATATTTGATTTAAAAGATAGTAGTTTTACAAGTGATTATTTAATCCAAGTTCCAAATTTAGCGAACCTATACGATGTAACACAAACAGCGATGAGAGGTAATTTGAGTTTAAATGGAAATATTAAACAAGATAAAAATGGTTTATCAATAGACGGTTTATCAGAAATATTTGGTGGAAAATTAAACTTCAATTTACTTAATAATGATTTTAAAGCAACAATAAAAGATGTAGAAATAAAAGACTTACTACATATGATGTATTATCCAGAAATATTTACCTCAAAATCAGATGTTAGTATAGATTATAATTTAGCTTCAAAAATTGGTAAGGTTGATGGAAAACTAATCAATGGTCAATTTATTAAAAATGAATTCTCTACGATTATCAATACATTTGCAAAATTCGATATAACAAAAGAGGTATATGAAAGTGTAAATCTAAAAAGTGATATTGATAACAACATTATAAATTCAGTTATTGATATGCAAAGTGCTTATACAAGAATTGTAGTACCAAGTAGTACACTAGATACTGAAAAGCAAACAATAAACGCACTTGTTCAAACTAAAATAAAAGATTACAATTTTGATACAACAATTAAAGGTTCAATAAAAGATCCAAAAATTAAAGTTGATACAAGTAGTTTTATTAAAAATAAAGTAAAAGACAAGATTAAAAAATCTATTAAAAAGAAACTTGGAGATAAAATAAATTTAGATAAACTTTTTAATAAAGCTCCATCTAAAAAAGAAACTTTACCTATGAAGTTAAAACCAAATGCAGAGGCTACAAATGAAGAGATAGCTGCTGCATTTAAAAAGTTTTTTAATCAGAACTAAAATATAGGATTATTTTCCTATATTTTTAGTTAAAGTCAAAGATACACCAGCCCAAGCTGCAATTCCACCCCTATACCACATCATTTTTTCTTTAGGATATCCTATTTTAATCAATTTTTTCATAGCCCTTGGAGATTGACCACACCATGAACCATTACAAAAAAAGATTGCAGTTTTTGCATTTTTAAAATCAAATTTATCTTTTCCTAATACTTTAACTCCAAGATTTTTATAAGCTTTTTTGTAATCATCTAAGAAATCTTCATCATAATCTAAGTCATTGTAAGGGATATTTACTGCACTTGGGATTGTTCCTGCATCAAACCAATCTTTGGTTCTACTATCTACTAATATATATTCTGAAGAGTATTTTGAAGATTTTCCTAAAATAAAATTTAGAACCTCAAGTTCTCCAACTGTTTTAATTTTTTCATCAAACGTGATTGGTTGGATAAGACCTTGTGTAGTGATAAAAGTTTTTTTACATTTTGAATTAACTTTTGATGATGCTAAATTTTCACTTTGGAAGTTTTCAACATTTATTGGGACATTTAAACAAACTTCATCTACTTCCCTTTTTATATTGATAACTTGCTCTTTGCCATTTGAGTATTTGTGATTTACATTTAATTCCATTAATGGCAGTTTTATTAAATCTATTGCAAAAATGTTTGAAATTATAAAAATAGTTAGCAAAATTTTTTTCATCTCTTGTCCTTTTTTATTTATTATTATAGATTACTAAAAAAATCATAAATATATCATTTGGATTTATTAAAATCCTTGTTATAATAGAAAAAAATATAAAGGAATTATGATGTTAAATAGAGTTTTAGTTACAGGGGGAAATAAAGGTATAGGCTTAGAGGTAGTTAAAAAATTTTTAGAAGTAGATTTTGAAGTTATTGCTGTAGCCAGAGATTTTTCTAATTTTCCTTTAAAAGATAATCCAAAAGTAAAAACAATTGAATATGATTTATCAAATATACAAGGGCTTAAAGAGCTTGCAAAAGAGGTGGGAGATATTGATGTTCTTGTTAACAATGCAGGTTATATGCAACCAAAATACACCTATGATAATTATCCTTTAGACGCAAAAGAGCACATTATGAATGTGGATTTGTATGCACCAGTTGAGTTAATCACACTTTTTAGTGAAGGGATGAAAAAAAGAGCTTATGGACGGATTGTAAATACAGCTTCTATTGCAGGTCAAATAGGTCATCCTGATATTTGGTATGGAATTGCAAAAGCAGGACTAATAAATGCTACAAAGATTTTTGCTAAACTTCTTGGAAGTCATGGGATTATAGTAAATTGTATTGCACCAAGTCCTGTAGAAACAGATATGCAAAAAGATAACTCAGAAGAGAGAAAAGCAGAATTCAAAAAAGCAGTTCCTTGTGGAAGATTTGCAGAACCTGAAGAAGCTGCTGAAGTTATTTTTTGGCTAGCAACTGATTGTCCAGAGTATGTAAATGGAACAACAGTTGATTTTAACAATGGTTCTTATGTAAGATAAACTATTAGCTATAATCTCTTAAATAATTTTATATTATTTAAGATTTTTATAGCAGTAATAGTTAAAATTGTACCAATTATTATTGATAGGTTTATGTGCTCTTTTAAGAAAATAGCACTTAAAACTATCGCTGAAAAGGGAACAAAAAATATAAAACTACTTACTTCTCTAGCTCCTAGTTTTTCAATACCTAAAAAATATATTGTATTTGCATAAGTTGAAGAAATAATTGAAAGTATAAAGATATTTATATAAAAAATCTTATCAAAACTTCCATAATCAATAGTTGTTAAATCTACAAAAAATAGTATATTTAGTATCGAGGTTACTAAATAAAGATAAAAGGTAAATACTATAGGGGAGATTTTGCTTGATTTAGAACTTAATATTGTAATTATAGGCCAAAAAATTGATGCTAAGATGAAATAAAAGTTTTGTTTTAAAAAAATCTCTTCACTATTAAAAGACCAAACATTTAATATGGTCATAACTCCCAAAGCTCCTATAAAAAGAGCAAAGGCATCTTTTTTTGTGATTTTTCTTTCTTTGAAAAATGCTAAGATTAGAAAAGTATTTATAGGAATAAGTGTGGTTACAAAAGCTCCACCTAAACTTGCAGTTCCATATTTTGTTCCCAAAAAGAAATATTTCATATATAAGATAAATACAATAGCTGTAACAACAACTAAGAGAAAACTTTTTAAATCAATTTTAAAAGATTTTTTCAAATATAGTATTATTGGAATCATAGTAATAGCAGTTATGAAAAATCTAAAAAACATGGTTTCAAACTCATTTATATATGAGCTTAAAACTTTTACATTAACCCAAGAAGCTCCCCAAGCAAACATTGCTAGAAATAGCAAGAAGTAAAATATATTTTTATTTGTATCTGTCATATAAAATTCTTTTTTATGGAAGTTTAATATATTATTTTTTATTTGTATAGAATAAAATTGCTGTTTTGTTTTAGTTTACTTGGTACATAACCATAAATTCTTTTAAAATTTCTAATAAAATGAGATTGGTCATTAAAGCCTGTTGAATAAGCTACTTCATTAAGATTCATACCTTTTAAAATAAGCTCTTTACTTTTTTCTATTTTTTGAATCAATATATATTGGTGTGGAGTTATCCCAATAGAGTTTCTAAATACTCTAAGGAAATGGTATTTACTAAGATTTGAGTTTGAGGCTAAAGTATCAAGGGAGATATTTGTTTCTAAACTATCTTTTATGTATTCTATAGAATCTTTTAGTATCTTTTTATTGTAAAACTCTGGCTCATCAATCTTTGTTAGGGTATAGTTTTTTATTAAATAGGATAGGGCAGTTATCATATTGGTTTCAATTATCATACTATCTTGATTTTTATAAGTACTTACAAAAAAGTCTAATAGTAGTTTGTAAAGGTATATATCTTCAATTATATGTTCTTTGAAAATTGGTATTTTTTTTTCAAAAAATATTTGTTGGTAAATATCACTTATAAGTTCAAGGGATGGATAAAAGTTAGTATATTTCCAAGATTTTGAGTTACCACCATGAACCTCACCTGGGTTTATAATCCTAGTGGAATTTTTATAAGATAAAATAGCTTTGTTTTCATTTACTGATTTAAATAAACCTTGATGGGTTATACCAATAGTATACGTATCATGGAAATGTTTTGAAAAATTGTCGTTTGAGTTTTGAATATTTTCAAAAAAAGTCTCTTTTAGGTATTTTAGTTTCATAAATAGATTATACCTAAATAGAAAAAGAGATATAGAATAAAATTGCTATTCTAAAATCTCTTTTAATTTAATTTTGATTTGTGCGGGGTCTGAAAAGTGATCGACTTTTCCTCTAAATTTACCATCTCTATCAAATAGATATATAAAAGAAGTGTGAGCTACTGAATATCCAATAGCCGAATCATCTAATTGAACTTTTTGATAATAAGTACCATATCTTTTTGTTATATCATCAATATTCTCTTTATTTGATGTTGCCCCAATAAAGTTTGGATGGAAATATCCAGCGTATTGTTTTAGGTTTTCTAGGGTATCTCTATCTGGGTCTACACTTATAAATAAACCTACAAAATCTTTTGTTTTTTCTTTATCAAAACTATCTAATGCTTGAGCTAGTGAACTCAATGAGGTTGGACAAACATCTGGACAATAACTATATCCAAAATATACAGCCAAAGGTTTTCCAATGAAACTTTTTTTAGTAATAGGTCCATCAGCAGTATTAACTTTAAAATCATATTTTTGGGCTTCTCTATAATCATCAACAAATGGTTTCAATAGTGATATTAAAACAACTGCCACAATAAAAATAATACCTAGTCTTAAAAATATCTTCATTATATATCCGTTTTAAATTGGAATCTAGCTCCAATTGTTTTATTAAATTGTTCTATTTTTATATCCCCATTCCATTCCATATTTCCAACTGGGCAAGTTGGTAGTGTAGCAATGGCTTGATAATTCCCATTTCCTAAATTTTTAAGGGGAATATTAAAATCACCCATAAACATATTTGTAGCATAAATATTTATATACAAATCTTTTAAATCAGGCTTATTGCTTTTGATAAAGAATTTTATAGGTTCCATTAATGGGATTGTTTTAGGTGATACTGTTAGTTCAAAGGTTGTACCATCTTGTATTTTTATACTACAAGAACTTTTGTGTAAGTCACACTCTTTATTTTGTGTTACAAGTTGAGCTTCACCCTTAAATGACTGATAAAGAGCGTTAAAGTCAATCAAAAAATATCCAACTACTATAAAAAGTACAATAGCAATTTGAACTATTGTACTTCTTAACTTATTTTTCTCTTTTGACATAATTTATTTTTTTGAACCCATCATCATTTTGTTTCCATTATGTTTCATCCCTGACATAACAGTTTTAACAGGAGCAACAATAGTAAGAGTTTCACCATTTGAAAGTTCTAAAGAAAAAGTTACATCTTCTCCAACTTTTAAAGCTTTATTTAGACCAATTAACATTATGTGATATCCACCAGGTTTAAGTACAGTTTGCCCTTTTGCAGGTACATCTATTTTCTCAACACGATACATTTTCATAACACCATCTTTCATATCATGTGTATGAAGTTCAACTACTTTTGAAACTTTTGAGAATGCATTTAATATAGATACATCTTTATCAGACTCATTTTTTATTGTTAAAAATGCTGCTGAGTTAGGAAGTCCTGGAGGTGTTGCTCTAACATAAGCATCTTCAATCTCTACTTGTGAAGCCATAAGTGCAGATACTGCAAAAATCGAAGATAAAGTTAAAATCTTCAATGTTGATACTAATTTACTACTTTTCATATAATTAATTCCTTTTTTTCAGTAATTATAAAGTTTGTGTGTTAAATTAATGTTAATTCTTTTTTAATCTAAGGATTAAAATAACTCCAATAATCGCTGCTATAAAGGAAGCTGCAAAAACTCCAAGTTTTACTGCACTAATTAAATTTTCATCTATAAATGCTAAGTGGGTAATAAATATTGACATTGTAAAACCTATTCCACCTAAAAAACCAACTGCTAAGATTTCACTCCAAGAGATATTATCAGGTTTTTTTACTATTTTAAATTTAGTTGCTAAATAAGTAAAACCTAAAATACCTATTGGTTTTCCTAGTAGTAAACCAAATACTACACCTAGAACTACCATTAGGTTTGCACTTACTGTTGAAAAGTCAATTAAAACTCCTGCATTTGAAAAGGCAAATAAAGGCATAATAAAAAATGCAGATATTCCATGTAGGTTGTGTTCTAACCTTACTAAGGGATTTTGTACCTTATCGTAGTTATAAGCTATATTTTCCAAGTTATCTATTTGATGATGGTTTAAAATTTCTGATTTGTCTATATGTTTTTCAAAGGCATCTATATCTTCCCTTGAGTTTTCAATAAATTCTTTCTCATTGATTTTTGATTTAATTGGTATTGCAAATGCTAATAATACACCTGCAACAGTAGCATGTATTCCAATAGCATGAATATATATCCATAAGAATATCCCTAATACTAAATAAGGGGCTAATTTAGTAACACCTTTAAAGTTTAGTGCCCAAATTAAAGCATAAATAACTCCTGCATGTAAAAAATATTCACTATGTATTTCACTTGTATAAACAGTGGCTACAACTAATACAGCCCCTAAGTCATCAACAACAGCAAGGGCAACTAAAAATAGTTTTAGTGCAGGGTTAACTCTTGTACCTAAAAGCATCAAGATACCTAAAGCAAAAGCTATATCTGTAGCCATAGGTATACCAAATCCAAGAGGATTAGATGGGTTTAAGCCTACATAAATTAATGCAGGTATAGCCATACCCCCAATTGCAGCTATAATTGGGAAAGAGGCTTTTGCAACAGATGAAAGCTCACCTATTAGCATCTCTCTTTTTATCTCTAATCCAACCATTAAGAAAAATAGTGCCATTAAAGCATCATCAATCCAATATGTTAAAGTCATTGAGATTGATATTTCACCAATATTTATACCAAGTGGTAGATGCCACAGGTCATAGTATGCTTGCCCTAAACTTGAATTTGCAACTATTACAGCAGCAACAGTTGCTAAAAAAAGTAAAATACCACTTAGAGCTTCTTTATTGATAAACCTATTTAAAGTTATCAATTTATCTACTATCATTTTTTTCCTTTATTTTAAACAATTAGGGCAGATACCCTTTATAATAATATTATCTATTTGATGACCTTTAATATCAATATCAAGCTTCTCATGTATACACTCTATTTTTGAGCAGACAGTACATATGAAGTGTGAGTGTTGTTTATTTAAAATCTCAAAATATCTTTTTTTGTCATTTGATTCAAATGAGTTTATGATATCTTCATTTTCAAACTTAATAATATTTCTATAAAAAGTAGCTTTATCCATATTAAGTTTATCTTTTATATCTTCATAACTTAATGGCTTATTAGCTTTAATAAAAATCTCTAGAATCTCTTTTCTAGCAGTGGTTAGTTTAAATTTTGTTGGTAAATTATTTAAATTCATATTATATTATAACCTTAAAAATTTAAAAATAGATTTAATAAAAATAATACAAAAGCAATTCAGTTGCATTAAAGTGATTCTTTATTAGAATTCCAAAACGCAACTCAATTGCAGAAATTATAAAAGGGTTATAATAATGAAAAAGCTATATATACTATTTTTAGTATTTACTTCAATAATATATGCAAAAGAGGTTACTGTCTCTATATTACCACAAAAATATTTTGTAGAAAAAATTGCAAAAGATAAAGTTACAATAAATGTAATGGTAAAACCAGGAGCAAGTCCTGCAACTTATGAACCTAAAACTTCTCAGATGAGACTTTTGTCCAAATCAGAGATCTATTTTTCAATAGATGTACCTTTTGAAAATGTTTGGTTAGATAGATTTAAAAGTGCAAATAAAAATATGTTAATAATTGATACAGCAGATGGTATTAAAAAGCAAGCAATAGCAAAACATACACATCATGAAGAAAATATGGATGATGCAGAACATCATGATGAACATGAACACCATGATGAGCATGAAGACCATGATGAACATGAACACTCAGGCTTAGATCCACATGTTTGGTTAGATCCCATTTTAGTTAAAATTCAAGCAAAAAATATTCTTGATGCTTTAGTAAAAATAGATATTAAAAATAAAGCTTTTTATGAGAAAAATTATAATAAATTTTTAGAAGAGATTGATAATTTAGATAAAAAGTTAAAAAAAATATTAAGTCCATATAAAGATAGACCATTTATGGTATTTCATCCATCATGGGGATATTTTTCAAATAGATATGATCTTGAACAAATAGCTATAGAAGTTGAAGGAAAAGAACCAAAACCTGCCCAGCTAGTAGAGTTGGTAAAAAAAGCAAAAGAGCATGGCATCAAAATAGTTTTTGTTTCACCTCAATTTTCACAAAAAGGTGCAAAAACAATCTCAAAAAGTATCAATGGAACAGTATCTAAAATCGACCCTTTAGCATATAATTGGAATCAAAATTTATTAAAAGTTGCAAATGAAATTGCAAAAACATATAAGTAAATATCTATTTATTTTAGTACTTTTTACACACACCCTTTTTGGGTGTGCACTTTGTACTGTATACTCTCCTTTAACTCAAGTAGCAATAAAGATAAATGCTACAAAAGATAAAATAGATGATGCCAAAATCACTTGGGTTTTGACAAAAGAGTTTACAGACCAATTAAAACAAATATATGATAGAAATCAAAATAACTATTTAGATAAAAGTGAATTGAAACCTATAGAACAATCACTTTTGGATTATATTAAACCTAAAAACTTTTTAACCCATATCTCATACGATAAGATTATTAACAAAGATAAATCAGAACCAATAAAGATAAAAAAATATAAAGTTTATATAAAAAACTCTTTACTTCATTTTGAATATTTTATAAATTTAGATTATAAAGTTATAGAAGATAACATCTTATATATAAAGATAAATGATGATGAAAACTATTTTGTCTTAGTATTAGCAAAAAATAGCATAAAATTAAATGCTGATTTTGATTATAAAAAAGTATTAAAAAGACAAGATGTTGCATTTTTTATAACTCCCACTTTCAAAGAAAAAGAACTTAGTAATAAAGAAGTAGTACCTTTAAAACAAAATAATATTGAAAAAAAACAAACTGAAACCCTATTGTCTAAATTTACAAAAAAGGTTAAACACTATCTATTAAAGATAAAACAAGGTGATACTATTGCTTTATTTACTCTCCTTTTTGTTTCATTTATTTATGGGATAATCCATGCTTTAGGACCAGGACATGGTAAGTCACTTGCATTTGCCTATTTTTCATCAAATAAAAGTTCTTATCTAAAAGCTTTTTTTATTTCACAATTAACAGCTTTTATTCATATCTTGGGTGCTTTAATATTAGTTGTGATATCAGTATTTATTTTACAATCAGTTCTAAATAACTTTATTAATGATTCCGTTGAGATACTTACTAAAATATCATCTATTTTAATAGTTTTTTTAGCTTTATATATATTATTTAATAAGTTTAAGCACAATGAGTGTTCTTGTAGTTCTTGTTGTTCAACATCAGCAAATGTAAACCCAACTTGGAGTGTAAAACAACCAAAGACAATGACAAATCTAAAACCAAATTTTATGAAAAAAGATTTATATTTTGTTTTAACAGCTGGTTTAATACCTTGTCCTGGTACGGTAGTTTTATTTATTTATGCTTTTATTTTAAAAACATATTTTGCAGTAATCTTAGCTTCTATTTTTATAAGTTTAGGAATGGGAGTTATAATATTTTTATCATCATTTCTAGGGGTTAGTGTAAATAAAGTTTCAAATAGATCACAAAACTTTATAGATTTTATAGAGTACTTAGCCCCAATTGTGATGTTAATACTTGGAGTTTTATTGTATTTTAATGCCCAATATATTTAATAAAATTGACTAGTATCAATTCTTTGAGAACCCTTTTTTGTTAAACTACCTAAAAATGGAGTTTAAAATGAAAAAAGTTAATATTTATGAGAATTTAGTTTATAGTGAAGAGAAAGTACAAATCACCCCTATGCTTGAGAGTGATTTTGCAAAAGAGATTAGAATTGTATTTAAAAAAGAACAAATCATGAAAGACCATAAAACAAATTATCCAATTACAGTTGAGATAGTTGATGGCAAAATAGATTTTGGGCTTGGTAATAACACTTATAATCTAATCAAAGGTGATATTGTATCTTTAGAAGCTAGTATTTTACATAATTTAAAGGCGATAGAAGATTCTATCGTTAGACTTACCTTATCAAAAAAAGATAGTGCAGCAAGGGTAAATGGAGTTTTAAAGTTATAGGTTATTTCTCTAACTTTTCAAACTCTTTTATAATTTCTAATATAGGTTCAGTTCCAACTGAAATTCTAACTAGCTCAATAGGAAGATCTATTTTTTCTAAAAAATCATTTCCCCCTTTTGAGGTGATTAAATCATAATGTGCTAAATAGGTATAAGGCATAAGAAGAGTAAATTCAGTTCCCAAACTAGGTCCTTTTGCAAAATTTAACTTATCATAAACCTCTTTTATAGGTTTTTTGAAGGTTACTGAGATGATACCTGTATAAGAGTTTTTATCCTTTACTATTTTCTTATAGTTTATTTTGTTTTCTTCACTCATGCAGTGATAAATCTTGTCTATATAAGAACAATTAGTTAAATACTCTATTAATTTTTTTGTATTTTTTGATACTTTTTTTACTCTTTCTTCATAATCTTTAATTTCGTAAGCTAATCTTTGAATATCTTTTATATAAACAGGATCACAATGTTTGAAAAATTCTTTATTCATATGGGATAAATTATGTTTTTTATTTAAAATAATAGCACCCATTAATACATCTGCATTTCCACAAGCAAATTTTGTCAAAGATTCAACAAAAATATCAGCATAATTTTCTAGGTTTAGATTATATGGGGTAGAAAAAGTTGTATCTATTACAAGTGGAATATTATACTTATCACACAATTTTCTTAGTCTTTGTATATCCAAAGTTTTTAGTTGGGGATTAGTTGGTATCTCTGTTATGATTGCAGTAACTTTTAAACCATTTTTTTCTAAATATTTTTCTAGTAAATCTAGATTTAAAATATCTGAAAATATTTTTTGTCTATTAAAATGATGGTTTACTATATTCATAGTATCAAGATATAACCAACCAAATTGAACTAATATATCTCTTCCATTGTGGCTTTGTATAGAGTTTAGTCCTCTTATAACAGAATAAATCGCATTCATTCCTGAGGGTGCCAAACATATGTTTTCTTTAGGCTGATTATACGCTTTTGCTAAAGTGTTTAAAATAATATCTTTTGCTTTTGTTTTATCTTCTAATTTTTCTTTGTGTAACTTATCTATTAAGCCAAATTTATATAAATACTCTTCTGCAAATCTTGAAGAGAGATTGCATCCAACATGTTGAATATAACTTAATACTTTTTGAAGTTGAGATGTTCCTTTTTGAACTAAAATAACTCCAAAAGGTTCATCTATTTCAATTTTATTGTGAATATAGTATTTATCACTTATTAGTTTAACTGCTTTTTGTGAACTTAATACTACTACTTCATATTTATCAGATATTTTATATTTGTCTTTTATATAGTTTGCTAATATTTTTAAATATGGATGTAATACAAATCTTGGATAACCACTTTTTATCTTTTCACATGCTGTTGGATTTTCTTCATAATCTATCACATCTTGTATTGTTGGCATAGATACAGACACCGCATGTACATTATTTGGTGGTAAAGTTTCTCCACAAGGTATTGGTTTAAAAAAACTATCTTTCATCTACTACTTTACAGCTTGTTTTATATCTTTTATTAAATCTTGTGCATTTTCTAAACCAATCGAAAATCTAACAGTCGTATCCGAAATCCCAATAGCAGCAAGCTCCTCTTTTGAAAAAGAGGCATGGGAGATTTTTGCAGGGATTTCAACTCTTGAATCAGGACTTCCAAATGAACATTTTTCTGTAAAGATTTTTGTTTTTTCTATGAATTGTTCTGCTAGTTCTACACTAGTAAAATCTACACAAAAAACAGCAGGGATATACTTCATTTGTTTTTTTGCTAGTTCATATTGAGGGTGAGTTTTTAGTGCTGGGAAAGTCACTTTTTTTACATACTCTTGCTCTTTTAAAAACTCAACTATCTCTAAAGCAGTTTCAAAGTGGGCTTTCATTCTAATATTTAAAGTAGGCAATCCTAAACTTATTAGATATACATCCATAGGGTTTTGACTTCTACCATGGGCATTTGCATAGTAGTGGATATCATCGGCTAACTCTTTTGTTTTTGCAACAATGGCACCAGCAACTACAGCTCCATGACCTGATACATATTTAGTTGTTGAAAATAATGAAAAATCAGCACCTAAATCTAAGGGTTTTTGTGAAATAAAAGTTGCAAGTGAGTTATCTACTGCAAAGAGTGAATTATAATTATGTGCTAAATTTGCTACATTTTCTAAGTCAATTATTTTTAGTCCTGGATTTGTTGGTGACTCACAAAGTACTAAATCTATAGGATTGTTTTTTAAAACCTCTTCAAGTTTATTAAATTCTAAAAAGTTTGCAAAATGTACTTTAATATTGTATTTATCTTGAAATACTTTTAGAAGTCTAAAGGTTCCTCCATAACAATCAGCTTCAACCAAAATTTCTGAGTTTGCTTTTAATACAGTCTCAAAAAGTAAGGCAACAGAAGCAATTCCAGTATGGGTACATACACATCCAGCACCATTTTCTGCATGGGTAAATAGGTTTTCTAAAGTTTCTCTTGTAGGGTTGTCACTTCTTGTATAGTCATAAATCTTATCGCCATCTTGTTTTTTTAAATCAAAAGTTCCAGTGTTGTATATTGGAAAGTGTGAAGCACCATATATATCTTGGTTTGGTGCAAATTTTGTTGCATGGCATAAAGCTGTTTCTATATTTTCAATCATATCAATCCTAGGTCTAATTTTTTGGCAATTATAACTAATTTTTCATAAGAGTTAAAAAGATGTAAATTTTATTATTAGATTTTCTAATAAAGAGTTGTTTTATATTTTTTAGCTAATCTTAGAAAAACCCCATAGGCATGATAATTGCATAAAGAGTAAATATGAAATTAGAAGATATAAAACTAGATATAAATTATTTTGAACTTGAAGATAAATTCTATCAAAAACTTGATGCACAACCATTAAATAATCCCCATCTTATAGCTTATAGTAAAAGTGCCTGTGATTTAATTGGCTTAGATTATAGTGAATGTGAAACAAAAAAATTTCTTGAATTTGTAAATGGTGAACATGTTTTAAAAGGTTCTATTCCATACGCTATGGGATATGCAGGTCATCAGTTTGGATATTTTGTACCACAATTAGGTGATGGAAGAGCAATAAATTTAGGTGCAGTAAATAGTTGGCATTTACAAACAAAGGGTTCAGGTCTTACTAGGTATTCAAGGCAAGGGGATGGTAGGGCTGTATTGCGTTCAAGTATTAGAGAGTTTATTATGAGTGAACATATGCATGCTTTAGGAATTCCTACCACAAGAGCCTTAGCAATCATTGGTTCTTCTCATCCTGTTTATAGAGATTATGGAAAATCAGAAAAGGGTGCAATTGTTATGCGTATGTCACCCTCTTGGGTTAGAATAGGAACCTTTGAGTTTTTTTCTCGCGGTAAAAATGCAAATGAAAACCTAACAAATCTAGCTGAGTATGTTATAAAAGAGTCATATCCACATCTAATTGGAGTAGAAAATAGATATGAAAAGATGTTTTATGAACTTGTAGATAAAACAGCAGCCTTGATGGCTCAATGGATGGTTTATGGTTTTATGCATGGAGTTATGAATACAGACAATATGAGTATGGCAGGTTTAACTATAGATTATGGACCATACGCTTTTATGGATTATTTTGAAAAACACTGTATTTGCAATCATACAGATGTGGAAGGGAGATACTCTTATAATAATCAACCCCATATAGCAAAATGGAATTTAGAAGTCTTGGCTTATAACTTAGGAAAAATTTGTGATTTTAGTAAACTTATGAAGTATCTTAAGAGTTTTGAATCCTTACATCAAAAGAGATATTTAGAGATTATGAATAATAGATTAGGATTAGATGAAACTCTAAGTGAAGATTCAAATTTAGATTTAATAGTACAACTACTAGGTGCCTTAGAATCAGCAAAATCTGACTACAACTGCTTTTTTTATGAACTAACAAAACTAGAAAACCTTGATAATATCTCTTCAATACTTGATATGTGTGTTTTTAGAGAGCCTATACAAAAATGGTTTGATGAATATAAAAGTGTAGTAGAAAAAGAAAATAGAACTAAAGAACAAAGAAAAAAACAAATGAAAAAGGCAAATCCTAAATTTGTAATAAAAAACTATATGCTTCAAGAAGCTATACAAAAAGCAGAAAATGGTGATTTTGAACTTACAAATGACTTACTAAATATTGCACAAAATCCATTTGATGAGCATAAAGATTTTGAAAGGTATGCCAAACCTACACCTGTAGAGCATGTAAATTTACAACTTAGTTGTTCTTCTTAAAAAAGAAGAACGAATTTAAAAAGAGTTTTTTTCAAGGAGGAGTATAATTAAATCAAACTTTTTTTATGAATATAATTATAATAAAAAAATGTAAATATCATTTTGTAGAAATTTTTACAATTTGTTTACAAATAGTAAAAGCTAATCTTTTAAAAATAACTATTTATTTTTGATTTACTTTTACAATCTGAGCTTTTATTTCTTATAGTAGGGGCTTCATCTTCTTCTGGTACATAGTTTTTACCCGAACGTTTTATGGCAAATGTAACCTCTAAAAGTGCTTATGGCAAGGATAAAGACTAGTTTTTCATTTTTTCTCCAAGTGTTTTGGTATTTGTGAATATTATGTGGAAAATTTGCTTGATTTATAATGAATAATAATTTGTTGTTTATAATATTTGAGTGTAAATAAACTTTTACTGTACATCTTAACTTATTCCGACTTTTTTTTGTGAAAAAAAAGTAGCAAAAAAATCACCCACAGGGTTTCGGCCCCGGCGGTTGTGGGTTCGAATCCTACCAGGCGTGCCATTTAAAGCTCGATATGATGGACTCTTTGGAGTTTTCATGTCGGGCTTTTTTTATTGCTAGAAATTTAAGTGATACCTATGTGATACCTAAAAAGAAATTTCAGAATTTATATTTTTTTACCTAACATCAAAAGCAATCATTGATATAAAAAGTAGAAAAGCTGTTAAAACTAAACTTTTAAATGGATTCTCTTTTATATACTCTACTTTTCTAATAACTATAATAGGAAGAATCATTCCAATAATAGCTGATAAAAGTACTCCCATTTTTAAAGCACCTGCTAGAATTGTCATAGTTAATAAATATCCCGTAATCCAAATAAAACAATAAACAAAGAATCTATAAATAAAGTTTCCAACACCTTTAACCATCTGTTCATTTTTTCTTCTCTCATACGCTTCTTGTCTTTCTAAGTCTCTAAAATCATCATCGGTAAATTTATTTCTATTAAACATTTATATTCCTAATTATGGATTTTTTTAAGCTTGTCATGTGCCTGATTTATATTTTGCATAATCTCATTATATAGTTTGAATTCATCAAGATGTAAATCAGGATGATAAATCTTCACAAGCATTTTATATGCTTTTTTAATTTCATTATAATCATCATCTACACTAACACCCAAAACTATATAAGCATTTGAACTATAAAACCTTTCATGCTCTCCATAGTCTTTTTTAGGCTCTTCATAAGATGTTTGTTGTTCTTCTTGCTTTGATGATTCTTCATATTCATAGCTATCTTTTTCATTATAGTTTTGTTCTTGCTTTTTTTCTTGATAGTTATTTTCTTCATGGTAAGAATAGTTTTTCTTTTCATGTTTAAATTCAAAGTTTTTAAACATCAAGATTACATCTTCAACCCATGCTTTAAATCTAAGAATTTTGTAATATATGGTTACAAAGAAATAATAAGTATTTGCAGTCATCATTTTTATTGTAAATATAGAATCTTTTACAAACTGGATTATAAATCTAATTTGAGGAATAATCAAGCCTAATCCCACAAGTAATTTAGGATCATTTAATATTCTTGTATCCTGCGTAAAAAGAATCATATATAATCCTAAAAATGAATACACTAGATGTAAAAATAAACTCTCTGCTTTTCTTGAAAAGTGAAAAGGGATATAAAACATTAAAGATAATGCTATAAAGTTTTCTATTGTCATTCTTGTTATTTCAGCATTTAATTGTTCAAAAAATCCCATTTACTCACCCCAATCTATATTGTTCAAGTCAACATAAACAATATTGTCATCGTGACTTTGAAGTTTTTGTTTACTTGGATTTATTTTTGAAAAACTATTAAACATAAAATCTTTATAGTATGGTTTTATATCCATTTTTAAAGGTCTTTTATTTGCATAAACAAATAAAGCTTCATTGTCTTTCATTGTTCTAATCTCACTAGCACTCATTACATCTATATTTTCATATACATAATTTCCATCTGCTGTTTCTTCTAGCTTTTTCCTTTTACCAAACATCCTTTCTAAAGATGAGGCTAAATCTAAATCTGCACCACTTAAAATTAGTTTACTAGCTATCCCACCATCTAAGATAGTTTTAGCTTTATTTGGTGAATATACTTCGTTTAACTGACTAATATTTTGCAAGATAATTGATATTGAAACTTTATACTTTCTAATGGTTGTAATTATAGATGGAAATTTAGGAATATTCATATTACCAAATTCATCAAGTAAACAATAAATTGGTAAGTCATTTTTTGCGGGGATTTTATTTAGCATGGTGTTAAATAGTTGAGTATAAAATAAATTTAAAAGAAAGCTGTATTGTTCTTGTTCTGTCTCTTTAATTCTTATATATACTACTGATTTTTCTTCTCTTATCTTTTTAAAATCAATAGTATTTGAATATGTGAGTTTTTCTAAATTATCATTTATTCCAATAGGACTTAAGGCTACACTTGCATTAGATACAAAGGATTGAAGAGTTCTATCATAGCCACTAACAAAACCATTATATTCATTTAATGTTTTATCATCTGCATATCTTTTTATAAACTCATTTAATGCTTTTCCATCTGCTCCAAATTGATTTATCATATATCTTACGTTTGCTAAATTGATAAACTTCTTATCTTCTGTTCCTTTTAAAACTTTTATTAAAATTGATATAAGGCTTTTCGCCCCATCACTCCAAATTCTGTCTTCAGAACTGGTTACCCTTAATCCTGCTGAAGCAAGTAATATTTCACTAAGGGTATCAATTTCAACTGAAGTATTTGAAAACTCTAAAGGGTTGTATCTTATGGATTCATCGAGATTATTTGGGTCTAAAACATAAATTTTATAACCTTTTTTTTCTAGATAACCACTTGTTTTATCAAATATTTCTCCACTTAAATCAGTGATAACCATTGAGCATTTTTCTTCTGATAGTTTATAGATATTAGGTAGAACGTATGAGGTGGTTTTACCTCCACCTGTTCTAGAAATTAAAGCTAAGTGTTTACAACTTTCATCTTCTGAAAGCCTTTTGTTTTTTACATCAATTAAAAGCCCTGAATTAAATCTTGAAAAGAGTTTTAATTCATCTTGTTTATTCATCATTCCATCATCTTTTAATGGTGGTTTTGTGATGTATGATAGTAGTATTGAAACTGGATTTAAAAATCCAAGTCCAAATCCTCTTAAATATTTATTCATAAATGAAATAATTAATATACTAAATAATATAAGTAAAATCAGTGAAGCAAGAGATTCCATTAATAACCTTTTATGTATATTTATTTTATATAAAATAAGGTTATCATTTACTTTATGAACTTTTCTTTTTTTGATGTATTCATCTCTTTTTCCTTTTTCATCTTTCAAATGTTTGTTCTTGGTTTTTTCTAGTTTGGATTCTTTCTTCTTTTGCTCTTTGCCGTTTCATCTCTCTTTCTTGTATTTGTTCTAGTCTTTTTTCTAATTCTTTATATTCCTTTTCAAGTCCAAGTGTTTTTAATCTATAGGGCTTGTTTTCATAGATGATTTTTATAGTTTGCCCTCTTGATTTATCAAGTGTAAAACCTCTATTTTTTAGATAGTTTTCTAAATATTTTCTTGATGTTGCTGTTTTAAAGATTTTTTCTAATTCTTCTTTTATCATCTCTTTTTTAGGCTGTTTATTTCTTCTATGCTTCATCTCTTGTTCTTTTTGGTACATCTTTGAAAGGTCTTTTCTTTTTTGATAAAATTCAGATTGAGAAAGTTCTAAATATTTTCCATTTTTATAATGCTCTAGTGTAGCTTGTATTGAAGCTAGTTCTTGCTTTGATAGTCTTACTCGTTTTTGTCCTTCAATTTCATTGGCACTAAGCATTAGATGAAGATGTATATGTTGTTTATCTTCATGAACTACACCAAAAGCTATATGATTACTAGCTCTAAGTTTTAGAAATTTATCTGCTAGATCTAAAAGTATCTCTTTTTGTCTTTTTATTGATAAGTTGTTTTGCTCTAATGATAATAGTTCATGGTATAAATAGTTTTTACCTCTTGCATTTTTTAGATAATAGCTATTTTGCATAAACTCTTTTATTAGTTCTTTTTTGTTTTTGGGATTTGAGTAAGCATTTCTTGTAAAACAGAATGATTGCTCTTCTCTCATTAAATAGTCATATAGTTGTGAAAAAGATTTACTCTTTCTACTCATTGATTTAATTATCATATTAAATCTTGGTTATGAATTTTTTAAACTCATCTTCATAGTTTTTTAATGAAGATATTAAAATATTAATATCTACTGTTGATTCAATATTTGTTTTATGAGCTATTTGATTGATGTTATTAGCAATACCTCTTGATATATGTATATACTCCTTGATAATCTCTTTTTTCTCACTTGTAAGAGTTCTAAAAACATTGTCATTTAAATACTCTGTTACAATATTTTTTGCATAAGAGTTTGTTTTTACATCAAGATAATATGCTCTTTTTTTTAGTTCGCTGTAAAAGGCATTTGATAATGGAAAGGTTACTATTTTATTCTTTTCATTATATTGTTTCTTATACTCTTTTTGATAGTTACTCATAATTAACTCTTTAATTAATAAGTTTGTACTACTTGTGTGTAATATTTTGCAAGTTCTGTTAAGGGATAAAAAATATCTCCATTTCGCTCTTTTTTATATGCACATCCTAAGCCATTTTTTCTAAGTCTGTCTAGGGTTGATACACTAATCCCGCACTCCAAAGACATTTCTTTTTTACTTAAGGCAATTTTTTTATGTTTTGAATATAGGGTTTCAAATATCACTCTTTCATCACTAGTCATAACAGGCTCCTTATTTGATATAAACTAATTTTAAAGTATTTTTACTTAAATTTTATAATAAATACTTAGTATTAATTAATAAAAAGTAAGAAAAAATAGATTTAACTAGATTTAAATAGTTTAAGCATAGTAATTTAATATTTTTTGATATATAATTCTTTTAAAGGAATTTTACTATGGATAAAGAAGAACTAGAACGAAGAAAAAATAGAGTGGTCGGAAGACCTAAACTTGAAAAAGAAGAATCAAGAGAAAAAAAGGTTATGCTTTCTTTCACTCAAAGGGAATATGATGAGTTAAAGAAATTGCAAGAGCTTTTAAATAGAAATACTCTTACTTCTACAATTCTATATTTTATAGAAAGGGGTAGAGAAGCTGTAAGAGAGGATTTCTTATTAGGGAGATAAAATACGCTTATTTTTATCTCTCATTTTGAGTAAAACTTTATAGTTTTGCGACTTCATAAAAAACTATCAATTTTTAATTTATAATCACAAGTTTTTTATTTTTTTGATAAGGGTTTTTAGGGATAAATTTTTAATTTAATTTCCCTGAACAAGTTTCGCACTTTTTCGATGAATTCTTAAGAATTCTAGAAAATGTGCAAACTTGCTCTATTGGTAAAACCAATAGATGATAATCTCTAGATTTCTTAAGAGTATAATTTTGAACTATCAATAAGTAGTTTTATAATTTCTCATTTTTTATTTGTTTGAGCTTTTAATTTAACTCTATCAATATACACAATATCATCTTGCATAGAAAAGTAAAAAACACTTGGTTTTTTATTTTTATTTTCTTCTTTTTTAAATACTCTATTTATAATCTCTTCTAGCGAACTTTCTGAAATAGTTTTTTTATTTATTCAGTTGATATGTAAAGAGTGACTAATTTTATCAAAGTAGTAAATATAAAAGGTTCATTTTAATTTTTTACTTGGATGTTTTATATATATTGCTTTTAGAGATAAATTCTTTTTTGCTGTTTTTATCTCTAAAAGGGTTTCAAATGTATTCAATATAATATTTTATTTAAATTTTAAAGTCGTTGCGCAACGAAATTAATTAAAGCATAAAATTTTATTTTTTGTCAAAAAAATACTATTTTTAGGCTCTTTAATGCTAATTTAATATACCATCAATATAGTAATTGTCTTTAAATTTTAAAATACTATTTTTTTGTATAAATGTGTTGTACAAACATTTTAGAAGTTCTAAAATATATTTGAAATATTTAGAAAAATGTTTATAGTAAAAAAGCAAAATCATACATAATAGAATTATTTTAAATCAATCATTTAAAGAGTGGAGGAAGTTATCATTTCCACTTATTTTATGTGATTGATACATCTAATATGTTTGGTTTTGCGGTGATAGCTTTCTCCGCTTTTTTTGTTCGCCAAAGCACTCAATTAAAATACCAATTAATTTATATTTATATGTTTTATAGAGAAGCAAAAGAGAATATTTTATATATAGATGAAGATAGAAAATATATTGAGCTATGTCCTTGATGTGATAGTTTAGATGAATTTACTGAGAAATGGGATGCTAAAGGTTATTCTATTTCTCATAAGATGTGTGAAGAGTGTTTGAAGAGGTATTATTAAAGTTTAAAAAGAGAACTTTTTAATAAAAGTTCTCAAATTCACTTTGAACAATTTCCGAAGTGAAATATATATGACTATCAAAAAAATTTGTATAGATTTCAAATTCATTACTTTCAGATTCAAATAATTCAATATTTGATTCAATAAATTTTGAAGCAATTTGAGTTAAAGCTTCATAAATGAAATAGTTTATATCTGTTTTAAACTCTTTTCAAAAACAGAATTCAATATTTTCAGATATATCATCTATATCAAGATTGTATTTTTCAACAAGTTCAACTAAAAATTGAACATCTAAATATCAAGCTCAAAGAGTATTTCTTGATAAATCCATAAGTATATTTGTATTCATAATCACAAATATTAAAAAATAAAAGTGATTTAAGGGCAAAAAACAATTAGCTAAAAAAAATCAAGGTGGAGATTTATACTACCTTGATTTTTTTGCTTTGTTTTTTAGAATTGCTGATTTTTATTTTTCATCTAAATAATCTCAACTCTTAATCTTATTCATTAATGTATTTGCTTTTTTCTCATCAAGTTTCTGTTGTTTATCCACTTCCTTTTTTAATTTATTTATTTTATCATGATAATCAGATAGTTTATTATCTGTTATATTGAAATAATTATCAAATTCATCTAATCTTTTTGCTCAATTTTCTTTCATAATAACTATTGCTTTCATAGCAAGTATATAATTTTCTTTTATTGGTACATGTATAGGGTTAATTAAAATTAATAATTTGTTTTCCGATAGACTTTCTTCAAAATCTTTTTGCATTATATTTTGATTTTCTATAATGAATTGTCTAGATAATTTTATTTCTTCATTAGAAAGGATATAAGACTCTTTTAAAGTATTTGTATTTAATTTATTTAACATAGAAGTATTTAATAGTAAAGTAAACTATGTTCATATTATCTCATACTTTTCAATAATAAGCAAAAAGTTTTAATAAATAACCTGCTAAAATATTTATTAAATTTAACAATAGATAATAGGTAGTTATCAAATGAATATATTTTTATTTTTTGAATCAAGAGAGGATTGGATTAAAAAAAATAAAGGATTGAAAAATCCTTATGTTTTCTCAAGGTTTTTAGCATCATTAGATGAAATTAATATAGTAAAGTCTTCTCTTGAAAGTATAGGATTTAATGTTATATTGTTAGATTATCATAAATTAAATAGAAAAGAAATATTTAATCTTATAGAAAAATATGATAATTCAATTTTTTGGAATCTAACAGATGGATCTAATATATTTATTGGTTCTCATCTTCCTTCATTTTTGCACTTGATAAAAAAGCCCTATATAGGTTCTTCTTCCTTTGTTCAAACGTTATGTCAAGATAAAGATTTATTAAAAAAAGTTGTGACAAGTAAAGGTATAACCACTTCAAATTCAATATTATTTAGTAATAAGTATGACTTTTCATTTGATTCTATTTCTAGCCTTTCTCTTCCTTTATTTATTAAACCATCTAAGTTTGATAATAGCATTGGAATGGAGTTTGTAAAAAACCCTTTAGCTTACTCTTATGAAGAAGCTATTGGTAATATAAAAGTTTTATTGGAAAATGGTATTGATGATATTTTGATTGAAGAAGCATTACTAGGCGAAGAGGTTACTGTTGCATGTATTCATACTGATAACTGGAAGATTTTACCTTTAAGGCAAGAATATGAGGGTAACTATATTTCTTCTTATGCAAAAGAAAAAGAATCAGGATTTGTTAGGGAATTAAAGTGTATAAAGGATGTCACACTTGTAAATATAGCTAAAAAACTAATCGATTTTTTAGAAATTAAAGATTATTGTCGTATGGATTTTAGATATGATATAAAAAATAGGGATGCTTATTTATTAGAAATAAATACAGGTCCTTTTTTAACAGGAGTTGCATTTTCAAAAGTAGCTAATACATTTTTTAAAAGTTTTGAGGATATGTTTGAACAATTAATCAAATATTCAGTAAAAAGACAAAAAAAGCTATAGCTCTTTAGGTAGATTCTCATTTGTAATGATTTTTAAATTTAAGTCAAAAAAACTTAACTTAGAAAGTGTAAAATTAAATTTACTCACAGGCCAAGTTTTTTTGTCATAAACATCATTAATTAGATTTATCTTTTTTCTTTTATAGTTTTATATAACCATTCATTTTTCTTTATTCTTGCTTCATAGAAAGAAGCCGAAGTTGGTATAGAAATATTATTATAAAACTTCTTTGCATTTGGATAATCTCCTAAAATTAAATAAATTAAAGATAAGTTATAGTTTGATTTATATACAAGTATAGGGTCAGATAAAGGTTTATCTCTATTATTTAAAATATTAAAAGCTTTAGTATAAAACTTTTTTGCATCTAATAAATAGAACATTGCATCATCTAATGATTCTTTTAGTATTAAATAAACAGACAATCCTACAACTGAATAAGTGACTTCTGGCATACTGTTTATTTCAAAATAACTTTTGGATTCTAATAGTTCATCAAGTCCTTCTTTACCTTCTGTTGTAAGAATTTTTGCAAAACCTAAATTATGTTTAGATTTGTATTTAGTATATTCATAACTATTAGATATTTTATTGTTAGTAAATTTATATATTAGCTCACTTCCCACTTTCCAACCAAATATCTTAGGACTAAGTCGTAAAAGTTCAAAAAGAATTTCTTTATAATTTAATATTTCTGCAAGGCTTTTTGCTTGTATGAAATTACTTTTAGCTTCTTTAAAGTTTCCTAGTGCAATATAATTACTACAATTCAGTCCTAAAAGAATTATTTCAAGCCTTTGGTTATTAATTTCTTTTAAAGTTCTCTCTATTTCATTTACTGATTCTTGAAACTTATTTTCTTGGTAAAGTAACTGTGATTTGATGCATGAAACAAGATATTTATTATTAATATCTATACTTACAAATTTTTTTAGGTACTTTAAATAATTTTGAGCATTACCAATTAATATAGAAGACTGAATTAGTAAAAGAGAAGGAAAAGTTTTTAACTTTTTTTCAGAAATATTTTCTATTAGTATCTTACAAATAAAAATTGTTAAATTATATTTTTGCTCTAAATATGTTTTTTTTGCTAAATCCCATCCAACCTTTCTTAATTTCTTAATTTCATTAGTTTTATATAAAAGATTTATCAGTAAAAGGATATTATCATCTTGAATATTTTCTAAATCATTTAACAACCTATTTTTAATTCTAATACTAATTTCTGTTAAAACTACTGAGTCTTTCGTATCTAAAAATATAGAAAAAAATGAGTGAAAAAATGAAACTTTATTTTTATAGATTGTTAGAATTTCAAGTAATTCTAATTGTTCAATTTGAAATAATAATGTATCAATTTTAATTTCACTTAATTCTTTGAAGTCTTTAATAGATGCAGAACCTCCAAGTATATATAATGTATAGACTATATTTAATAAGTCTATATCTAATGAAGCAAGTTTTGATTTAATTAAATCAAATATTGCAAAATTTTTTATACTTTTTGAATAGTGAACTATATAAAAGGGATTGCCCTTTGATTTTGCAAATAGCTCAATCGGTGGATTAGCTTTATGATAGAACTTATAAAAGTCATTTGTAAAATATTCATTAAAAGGCTTTACTAAAACATCATGTTCTTCTAAAAGCTTTTTTAAAAAAGTAGAATTTGTATTTTCACTTAATGTACCTACTTCAAATATCATTTTTATATTTAATTTTTTATTTCTAACTAACTTAAAAAAAAGCTCAACAATTTTTAAGTCATTTGCATTAGCTAGTTCTATATTAGAAAAATATATTATTTTATATGGTTTACCATATATTATTTTATCAAACTGAATAATATAATCTTCATCAACAGTTATATTTTTATTTGAAAATCCCAAACCTATTACCGGTCCTGAAATACCTACACTAGTCGATATTGTTGAAAGTTTATCTTTAAAATCTATCGTTATATTTTTTACTATATTTATATTTCTTTTTCTACATTCACTATATAAACTGTGTATCCGATTTTTAAGAAAATCTTCATCTTCAATAAAATTATTTATATTATTTTCAGGTTTAAAAGATATTGATATTATTTCTGATAAAGAAAAGTTTTTTATTAAAGTATTTTGGATAATAGAACTTTTACCAACACCACTTTCTCCAATTACAATAAAAAAGGAATCATTACTCTCAAAAAAAGTTTTTAAAAGATGTCTTTCATGTTCACGGTCAAATAATTTCTTAATCATAACTACCTATTATCAATCATTCATCTACAAAACTTAAACCCCTCCTTGGATGTTTTGTATTCAGTATCTTCTTCTGTTGTTTCATATTAACTTGAGTATAAATTTGGGTTGTAGAGATTGAAGAATGTCCCAACATGTGCTGTATATATCGTATATCAACACCTTCTTCTAAAAGTAAAGTAGCAAAGCTATGTCTAAACATATGGGGAGTAATATGTTTATCAAGACCACATAGCTTTTGATATTTTTTTATCATAAGTCTAACAGATTGTTCTGAAGTTTTATTTGCTAATCTATTAACTAAAAAATATTCTGTTTTTTCCATTTGAATACTAAATAAATTTATATATTCTCTAAGTATTTTTTTTACTTCATTATCACATATTTGTATTATCCTTTCTTTATCTCCTTTACCTTTTATTTTGATAATCCCAGCTTGTAAATTTATATTCTTTTGTTTTATACTGCATAACTCAGATACTCTTATACCTGTTGAAAATAAAATCTCTATTATTGCTATATCTCTTACCAATGCTTTGTATGTATAAACATCTTTATCTAAAAATTCTTCTTTTGATTTATATAAATATTTTAGAACTTTTCTTACCTCTTTTAGTTCCATTGTTTTAGGTAGATTTTTAGGTTCTTTAATCGAAACTCTCATTTTTCTAAATGGACTAACTAAAATCATTTCTTCAAATTCTAAATATGTAAAAAGAGCTTTTAAAACTGCAACTTTCCTTTTTATAGTTTTTGCTTTAAAGTCTTGTGTATATAAACTTTGAATATAATCTTTTAATTTGTATTTATCAAAATCTTTAATATCTATACTTTTATAATCTTTAAACTCTTGAAATTGTTTTAAATCTATATTATACGCTTGTAATGTTTTTTCACTTAAGTTTTTTTCATATTCACAATGAAATTTAAAATCTTTTATAACTTCAGTTAGTTTCATGCTATTCTCCTTTTTTTAGGGGAGAATAATAGCACTTGGTTTGTTGAGATAGGATTAGAAGAGAAAATAAGTTATTAATTTAAAAATTAATGCTTTTTTTATTGTTTTATTCTGTGAATAAATTTATATTTTTTAGAACTTACTAGACAAAGATAAATAATTAAGATATACTACTCTTGATTAGTCTTAATTGGCTAATTTAAGAGCAATCTAAATTAAGTAAATAAAAAACAGAAAAAATAAAATTAAAGAAAAAATAAAAATAGTAAAACAAAAGTTAAAAAAATAAGAATCAAAAAAATTACAAAAACATTAAAATAGAACAAAATTAAAATTACAAAAACATTAAAATAAAAAATAGTAAAACAAAGTTAAAAGAACAAAATAAAAACTAAAAAATATTTAAAAACTAAATAAATAAAAACAGTAAAAAATTAAATTAAAAAAACTAAGATAAAACGAATAACACTAAAATAAAATCAACAAACAAATACAAAATAAAATTAAGACACGGGAGTGTTAGAAAATCTGTGTCAGTCTGATATAATAAATATTATAAGGATTGATATAGATGGAAAAGAAAAAACAATTTGATTTTAATGAAGCTGTACAAGATTTACTTGCAGGTAAAAATATCAATGGTAAAGATGGAGTACTTGCTCCATTAGTAAAACAATTAGTTGAAGCTGCTTTAGAAGCAGAATTAGATTCTCATATAACTCAAGATGTATTTGCAGGAAATAAAAATAGAAAGAATGGTAAAAGCTCTAAAACAATAAAATCAACAAGTGGTTCCTTTGAATTGAATACTCCAAGAGATAGAACAGGTTCTTTTGAACCACAACTTGTAAAGAAAAACCAAACAACAATGTCTAATGAAATAGAAGAAAAGATATTATCTATGTATGGCTTAGGATTAAGCTATAGAGATATTATAAAACATATTGAAGAGATATATCAAATACAATTATCAAGTGCAACAATAAGCACTATTACAGATAAAATTATAGATAAGGTAAAAGCTTGGCAAAGTAGACCTTTAGAAGCTATTTATCCATTTGTATGGCTTGATGCGATACATTATAAAATAAAAGATGGTGGGAAGTATGTGAGTAAAGCAGTTTACACAGTTTTAGGGATGGGAATTGATGGTAAAAAAGATATATTAGGATTATATTTATCCCAAAGTGAAGGAGCAAACTTCTGGCTTAGTGTTCTTACTGATTTAAATAATAGAGGATTAGAAGATATACTAATTGCATCAGTAGATGGTCTTAAAGGCTTTCCTGAAGCTATTAAAACAATATATCCAAATACCGAAGTACAACTTTGTGTTGTACATCAAATTCGTAATTCATTGAAGTATGTAGCTTCTAAAGACCAAAAAGAGTTTATGAGAGATTTAAAACTTGTTTATCAAGCAACAACAAAAGAACTTGCAGAAGATGAGCTTTTAAAACTAGATGAAAAATGGGGGAAAAGATATCCCATAGTACTTCAATCTTGGCAAAATAAATGGGAGAATTTATCTTATTATTTTAAATATCCAAAAGAGATAAGAAAGATTATGTACACTACAAATATTATTGAATCTGTACATAGGCAATTTAGAAAATTAACCAAAACAAAAGGAGCTTTCCCTAATGAGAATTCACTTTTAAAATTGTTGTATATGGGAATATTAAATGCAAAAGTAAAATGGACTCAGCCAGTGCATAATTGGAGTTTAACAATCTCCCAACTTGCTATATTTTTCGAAGGGAGATTGGATAATTATTTAGAGTTGTAACAAGTATGGATTTGTTACTTTAGGTGACTTGACACAGATTTTTGAACGGTCTCTAAGACACACATAAAAATATTTATTGCTATATTTATATTGCTCAATTATTTATAAGGTTTTTATTATGATAATTGAAATTATAAGTTTAATTGTATTGGTTATATACGTTTTTGTTGCTCTATCTTTAAAAAGAGAGTTAAATATAGAAGATATTATAATTGTCTTAGTATCTATAGTGTCTTTATTAAAATGTTTTTCAACGCTTTATATAATAATTGTTGAAAAAGAAAATATGGAGTTTCTCCTTTATGTAATAATAGGAGTTGTAGTATTAATCTGGATTTCTTATAAAAAGATTTACCATATTCTAAAAAAGGGTATTAAATCTTAACTCTTCTTAATCAATAAAAAAGCAAGGTAGTTTTACCTTGCTTTTTTTATTAACTTTTCAAATTCTCAACAATCTTAATATACTTCCAACCCAATCAATCAACAATTCAAGATTCTCTAAATTGATTTTTTAAATCTGCTGAATTAGTTACAGAAATTCAATTTGCGATAGCGTCAACACTTAAAGGCTCTTCAATATTTCATGATATAAGTTTATTCATAAACTTAACTAGATTTGTTTTAGCTAGAGTATTAAATCAAGTTTCATTGTCTATATTTAATGATTCTCAAAAATGTCAGTTTTTTAAATCTATGTTTTGTACATTTAAATCTAAACCTTGTATTTGAAATGAATTATTTTGAAGATTTAATATTAGTTTATCAGTAATAGATTTTGGGATTAAATCAAATCAACTAGCTTTCATAAATTTTAATACTTCAAGTTGTTTTTCTTTGGCTTTTTCTTTTCTTTGTAAAAGCTCTTTTACATTTGCTTTATAATCTTTTAAAATCTCATCTTTTCTTTCTAGAATTTGAAGTTTTATTTGTTCAAATTTGGTTTTGATATTTTCAATTTTAACTCTTAATTCATTAGCATTTTTTACATCAGCTAAACTTGATATATCAAATTGTTTTAGCTGTATATTTGAATCAATTCAAATATCTTTATAAACCTTTTCTAAATTTGCAAATGTACTGCTTGGAAATCTAGATAAAGGGTTTTTTAATGTCTCTTTTAAATCTTGTTTTTGCCAGTTAGTTTTGATTTGATTTAATAAACTATCGAAGGGAGTATATACATTTTTCAAAATAGTTATACTATTTTGAATCTCTTTTAATTTATTTTCACTTGTATTCATTAACTCTCAAAGCGCCCCTTTATCAATTTTTTCATCAAAACTATAATCACTTCAAATTAAACTTAGTTTTGAAACAGGATTAGAACTATTTAAATCAATTGTTTCAAGTCATCAAGATTCTTTTTCTATCTCTCAAACTATATTATTTGTATTTAACTCATCTTTTGAGTTTATATTTTCAAGATCATTAAAATAGTTTTCAAAACTAGAATCTATTCAAATTAAACTTTCTTTGAATTCTAAATATTTTGGATTGTTTTTATCTGCTCATCATAAATCATCAACTATTGATTTTAGTTTTCAAGGCTCTTTTAAAAGATTTAGAATTTTATCAATAATATTTATGTTTTCTCATTCATCTTTTTGTAAATCAAAAGAGTTAATTAGGTTTTCAATATCAGGATTATTACTTAGAATCTCAGGAGAAAAAGTTGATTTGATTTTTGAAATTTTAGAGTTTATATTTACATTTTTATCTAAATGCTTTTCTTCTTCTGTAGATTTTTCAGTTTTTCTATTATTTAGCAAAAAAGATTGAATATCTCATTTTGATTGTTTTGATAGTTCAATCAAAGTTTTATCATCTTGCTTATCTAAAATAGTTCTAAATTTTTTTTCAGCATTATTAGGAAAATTAAGTACATTTAAAACATCATTTACTTTTTGTAAATGATTTGAATATTCTATATCTTCTCACGCTTTTTGAATATCTTCTGGACTTGTTTGTTTTAATTTTGGAATATTTTCATTTGATTCAAAATTACCTCATGATATTTCAGTCATTTTCCATAATTTAGATTTATAAATTATTTTTAGGAGATATATAGATTTTATCACATTTCTAAAATGAGTGCAAAAAATAGATTACTTATCTACTCCAAGGGTTTTTGCCAATTCATCAACTTTTTTTTCAAGTTTTTCTAAAGCTTTAGTTTTTGCTTTTGCTTCTTCTACTTCTTTATCTAATTTCATAAATTTTTTTAAAAACTCTTCATCTGTCATTGCCTGTTTTTCTTCTATTTTTTGAGTTTCTTTTTTTGTTTCATCACTTAGAAGTGATGTTGAAAGTAGGATTATTAGTAGAATTGAGAGGATGGGTTTCATGATATTTTCCTTTGTACACTACAATTGTAGTTTGATAAAAGATTATTACATATCTATACTTACATTACAATAGTAGTGTGAGGTAAAATGAATAAAAAACTGAATAATTTAAGTGAAGATGAATTACATATCTTGATTGGTAAAAATGTTGCTAGACTTAGAAAAGAAGCTGAATTAAGTCAATTGGCTTTATCTTTTGAAATGGGGAATAAATCTCCAAGTTTAATTAGTTCTGCTGAATTATATACAAATAAAAGGCATTTTAATATTACTCAACTTCATAAAATTGCCCAGATTTTAGATGTTGATATATGTGAGTTTTTTAGGGAACTTAAATAAAGACCTATTTTAAATAGGTCTTTTTATAAAGACAATTCAGTAGTTTTTATATTTTCAATTTCTTCTTCGATTTGTTCAATTTCTTTTTTTATATCTTCTTCTTTTTGTCTAAATCCAGTTATTTTTTCTTCATCAATAAAATATGTTTTTTTTACTTTTAAATAATCAACAAAATATCTTTCTCCATCAAAATATATTTTTTGAATTTTTGAACATTCTTCTGAAAGTGAACACTCTTGATAATACATAACTTCATAATTATTTAGAGTTAACTTTTCACCATTATAATATGGTTTGAAGTTTGCTTCTGAATAATCTTTTTGTATAGAATATTGAATGTAGTAACCATTTTTTAAATAAGGGAAAACTATAAGTTTTTCATTCCGAAGTAATTCTGAAATTGGTGAAATTAAATTATATGTTGTTTTATATTCACTAATTAAATTATTTTCTTCTTCCTCATCACCACTTGTTATTACTGGTACCCAAGATTCCATTAATGTTTTTTCTGCATTTGTTTCATGCTCTGACATTTTGTAATCAATTATGTCATCTATAGTAATATTACCATCATTATTTATGTCTTCAAAACTATTTTCTTCTAAAATTTTGTTTATTATCTCTTCATCAATATTAAGAGTATTCTTCAGAGATTTTTCAACCACTGAAGTAAAAGCATTAATCCTAAATTCTTTATTTTCTAAGAGTCTTGATATAGGAAGAATTCCAGTAACTTGCCCTTTAACTTCATTCTTTTCACTTTCCACAATTATCTCATCATCATTAGGGTCAATATCAATTCCTCCAGTTGAAATTATTCTTACATATTTCATATCAGGGTTATAATTGTTAATTTCTTCTGATAATTTTTCTCTATTTGGAGTAAAATATCCATTTTCATTTGTTATGTACTCATCAAGTTTTATACCATTTAAAGATGATATAGTTACTGTTGCACTAGAGATAGGACCTAATTCAACTCTTGCCACATTCGATGATGAAGATGAATCTCCTCCATCTTCTCCACCTCCTCCACAAGATACTAAAAAAACTGTTATAATAGATAATAAAATAATATTAAGTAATTTATTCATTCTTCATCTCCTCATATTTATTTAATAAAAACTCTAAATCTTCAATCATCCAATCCCAGTTTCCAAATTTTGGATATTCTCTCCATTGTTCATTACCATTAATAGTAAAAGTTATATCACTA
The DNA here is from genome assembly GCA_048571215.1 of Halarcobacter azotofixans (SeqCode). Classification (GTDB taxonomy): domain Bacteria; phylum Campylobacterota; class Campylobacteria; order Campylobacterales; family Arcobacteraceae; genus Halarcobacter; species Halarcobacter azotofixans. The sequence continues at coordinate 2,223,557 of CP182352.1, read as the reverse complement.
TACTCTTCTTTGTTGTTAGCAAAAACTAAATATTCATTTCTCTGTTTTTCTAAAACTTCCCATATAGGATTTCCATTATTATAATTTTTTATAAAAGACCATATAATTAAATTATTGCTTATAGCATTTATTCCATCATATTTATTAAAGTGGAACTGATTCAAATAAAGTTTATTATCATCTAAATTATGCATAATTATGTAAGAAATTTGTACAATATCATCAAAATTATCATTTAATTTATAGACTGAAATTAAGTCCATAGAAACATAATTAATAATATATTTTGGGTCAGTTTCATCCTCTCCTACTAATATATAAAATGTATTTCCTGTAGGTTTTTTATCATTAAATCTTCTTTGAGCTTCTTCTAAAGTAAGTTTGTCTTGAGGCTTTTTGTCATCTTGCCACCAATGATCATAGTAGTGATATTTTTTATTAATAAATTTTTCCATCTATATCTCTTATCTTAATTTTTAAATCTTTTGCATGGTCTAAAATATTTTGAGGTATACTATTATTTTGTACTGGAACTTCTAAATACATCTGACCTTTTAATGTTCCAGTTATACCCATTTTTTGACTACTTGGAACATTAGCAATTTGTGCACCTGAAGGATATTTCTCTGCAAACTCATCTAAATACTTGATAGCTTGTTCAGGTTGTTCAGACATTTGTGTATCTTTTCTCGAAAAGATTCCTTTAGGTTGTTTTTTAGTATTGAATGAATCAAGTCTATAATAATCTCCATTTTTACCTAATATATATACTTCATTATAATCAAAATTATCTCTTCTTTTATCATTAAAGACATTTCCATACCACATATTTAAAAGCCAAGGTCTCCACTCACTTTTTCTATCTTTTTCTAATAATGATAATATTACATGCTCAGATTTAGTTAATGGATTATTCTCATATTTTCTTGTAAGAATACGATCGATTACATCAAAATCTTTATCATTAAAATTTATTAAATAGGAATATTTTATTTTATATCCAAGTTCTTTTGAAATTTGTAAAAGTTTTGAAATTCTAAGCCATTTTGCTCTTTTTATTTTATCAGTTTTAGCTAATTTTGCAAGTTTTAATTTACTTGTTGGTGCTAATTCATGTGCCACATGTGTAGTTATATATGCTGTAAAAAATGCTTTCTCTACAGGAGTAAAATGACTAATTATATCAGATAGATTAGGTATTACTTCTAATAATTCATCTTTAAACATACCTAATATTTCAGCTGTTTCATTAACCTTGTCAATGCTATTATTAATAGTTTCTTTTGGATTTTTAATTAAATCTTTAGTAAATCCAAAAACTATTGTTGCAGCATTAGCTAAATCTTGTGGGGTCTCTGCATAGCTTGAAACAATTTCTTTAGTTGCTTTTAGTACTCCATCTCTTGTAGCTTTTGAAATTTCACTAACTGAACTCCCCATTTTATCAGAAATTGCAGATGCGATATCTTTTACACTTTCTTCAGTAATTATTGATTCCAATTCAACTGCTTGGCATACTCCAATCACTTGATTATCATCTTTTGAACATATATTTTTAAAGAATATTTCATCATATATATATTTATTACTTAGATCAAGTATAGCTTTTAAATGTTCTAAATTATAAGCTATTGAATTAAATTCCTTGTTACCAATATATATAGGTGTATCTTTTCTTTTTATTGAAAGAACAACATTAGCAGGATAGTTTGATGTATCATTTTCATCTTCTCTACCTACATATGTTATCCTTAATTTTGAACTAATTATATCTCCACCTTTACTTAGCTCAAAAATTTGTTCTTGCTCTTCAAATTTTCCAAGTTTAGGATCATTTTCTTTTAAAGTTTTATCTATGTTTTCTAGTAAGCTGGAAATATAATCATCATAATTTTTTTTATTTTTTTCTAATTCTTCAACTTTTACATTTTTTTCTTTATTCTTCTTTTCTAATTGATATTTTTCTAAACCATCTGAAGAATATATATGTGTGGCATCTCCTTCTTGTATTAATGTTGTACTATTCCCTTTTTTATCATATACAATGGCTTTCCATCTCTTATGATTTTTCCAACAAGTGCCATCATATAAAATGTCAGAATATAATTGTCCTGATAAATTTGGACAATTTTCTAAGTAATCATCTGTATACTGAAATGAAATAGTTTGAGTAATTTCTTTGTCTGTTGTATTAAAGAAAAAATTTTGCTTCTCATTATCTTCTGTCAAGTCGTAATCTTTATCAAAGTCAAATTCTAATCTATCTATATTTCCATCTATATCTTTAATTTTAAGGGTTACAGTTAATGTTTCTTCATTAGTTTTGATAGAATTAGAAGTACTTGTACCTGATGTAGAGATATGTATTATCTCTGGAATATTATTGCCTTTTTCTTTTACAATAAAACTATTAACAGCAATCCAATCTGTTGTATGTAAAACATCACTATCAGTTAAATTCTCTTTATCACTTGCTTGAACTTGTAATTCATATTCTCCACTTACTAGACCACCACTAATAGTCCCTGTAAAAATTTCATTATTTGATTCTGTAGATAAGTGAGATAAATTTAATTCTGTCCAACTTAAAGAATTAATGTTTTTGTATCTTACTTTTACATTAACAATAAAATCGCCATCAACATCATTAAATATTGTTTTAATATTAATATCTTCTGCTTCAATAATTTGTGTAGGTGTAATTGTTGTAGATATGTGGGTTGGTGCATTATTTACAGGAGCTGTTACAGAAAAACTAAATTGTATTCTTCCACTCTTTGCACCATCTTTATCATATGCAGTTGCACTTGCTGTAAAATTTCCTGTTTTATTAAATGTTCTACTAAATACTAAATTCTCATATGTTCCTGCTGCACTTTTCCCAACAACTTCATTTGAAGAACCATCATTCCAGTCAAAATCTACATTTGAAAGATTTCCATCACTATCTTTTGCTCTTAATGCAAATGCTATTGGTTTCCCAACTTCAACTGTTGTTGGTTGTGTTCCACTCTTTTCTATTGTTGGTGCATTATTTACAGGAGCTGTTACAGAAAAACTAAATTGTATTCTTCCACTCTTTGCACCATCTTTATCATATGCAGTTGCACTTGCTGTAAAATTTCCTGTTTTATTAAATGTTCTACTAAATACTAAATTCTCATATGTTCCTGCTACACTTTTCCCAACAACTTCATTTGAAGAACCATCATTCCAGTCAAAATCTACACTTGAAAGATTTCCATCACTATCTTTTGCTCTTAATGCAAATGCTATTGGTTTCCCAACTTCAACTGTTGTTGGTTGTGTTCCACTCTTTTCTATTGTTGGTGCATTATTTACAGGAGCTGTTACAGAAAAACTAAATTGTATTCTTCCACTCTTTGCACCATCTTTATCATATGCAGTTGCACTTGCTGTAAAATTTCCTGTTTTATTAAATGTTCTACTAAATACTAAATTCTCATATGTTCCTGCTGCACTTTTTCCAACAACTTCATTTGAAGAACCATCATTCCAGTCAAAATCTACACTTGAAAGATTTCCATCACTATCTTTTGCTCTTAATGCAAATGCTATTGGTTTCCCAACTTCAACTGTTGTTGGTTGTGTTCCACTCTTTTCTATTGTTGGTGCATTATTTACAGGAGCTGTTACAGAAAAACTAAATTGTATTCTTCCACTCTTTGCACCATCTTTATCATATGCAGTTGCACTTGCTGTAAAATTTCCTGTTTTATTAAATGTTCTACTAAATACTAAATTCTCATATGTTCCTGCTGCACTTTTTCCAACAACTTCATTTGAAGAACCATCATTCCAGTCAAAATCTACACTTGAAAGATTTCCATCACTATCTTTTGCTCTTAATGCAAATGCTATTGGTTTCCCAACTTCAACTGTTGTTGGTTGTGTTCCACTCTTTTCTATTGTGGGTGCATTATTTACAGGAGCTGTTACAGAAAAACTAAATTGTATTCTTCCACTCTTTGCACCATCTTTATCATATGCAGTTGCACTTGCTGTAAAATTTCCTGTTTTATTAAATGTTCTACTAAATACTAAATTCTCATATGTTCCTGCTGCACTTTTTCCAACAACTTCATTTGAAGAACCATCATTCCAGTCAAAATCTACACTTGAAAGATTTCCATCACTATCTTTTGCTCTTAATGCAAATGCTATTGGTTTCCCAACTTCAACTGTTGTTGGTTGTGTTCCACTCTTTTCTATTGTGGGTGCATTATTTACAGGAGCTGTTACTGTAATAGAATGTTTTGTTGGACTATCATAATAATTATTTCCATATTTAACTTTTGCTACAACTTTAAAATCACCAGTGGAATTTAATGTACAATACCCAATACCTGATGAATAAGAACTATTTGGATACAAAGTTTTATTGACATTTTTATACCAACAATTACTGTTATAACTACCATTAGAATTTAATATTGTTACTTCAACCTGCTGAATATATAAAGAGGAACTTCCTGTATTTTTAATTTTAAACTGTGCATCAAAGTTATTTGTTTTACCTTCGAGATAAGGAGAATCTTTAATCCAAAAATCATAAAATGTGACTCCTGCAAAAGAGTAAATATTAAATATAAATAGAGCTAAGAAGATTTTAAAAAAATTCAAAGTGTTTCCTTTAAATAGAACTTAAATGATAAATTTATCTAGTATTTACTTAAATATAAATTATAGAATTATTAGTATATGCACTTATTATTTGTAATAACCTTTATAAATATCAAACTTTCTTATAATATAAATTTAAATAACAATTTAAAAATTTTGAAATTTATAACATAGCAGAAATCAACCTGCTATACTACCTCTCTCCTTATCCTTAAAAGCCTTACTCCCATATTTAGCTTTAATCTCATCCATAGATTTAGGATTAGGATTTTTAGCTTTCATCTCTCCATAGTACCACATCTTCTTTTTACTAGCCCATTTAAAACCAAGCTCTTTTAATTTATCTTTTATCTCTTTAGTATTTCCACTAACCCAAATCCAAGAACCTACTAATTCTATTGTAATATCCTCATAATGTAATATTTGACTTATAATCTTCTCTAATTCAATATCAATTTTACTATCATTTGAAAAATGTATTTTATTCTCTATAAAATCATTATATACAGCATTTAATATTTTAAACTCTTCATCACTTCCTCCAACATCAGGATGAAGTTTTTTAGCTAATGTTTTATATACCTTTTTAGCTTCATTTATACCTACTACATCTCTAAACTCATTTTCTATCTCTAACTTTGTCATCTCATATCCTTTAAAAGTTTTGCCTTTTTTCTAAAGAAAGATTTTGCTAAGCGACGCAAAACCGCATTTGCTTCTTTTGAAGATTCAGAAGGGTTTTTAACTCTTCTTTTTAATTTTAAGAAGAGAAAAACTAAACTCTTTATCTTTTTTAGGCTTTTGCCTCTTTAGTTAGTTCATTGGGCTTTTTTCAAAGTGAAATGAAATAGCTTTTTGCTTGGTATAAAATTAGAATTTGAAATATTGAGAATTTAATTTTAGAGTCAGTAAATAAGATATTAGAATATAGCGACTAAAAAGCTTATGAACAATTGAGTTTGCAAAATCTAATAAAAGAAATGTTTGTTGTTTTTATTCTGTTATGAAATAAAAATTTAAAAATAGAAGAGGGTGTTTAGCTCCGCAGGATAGCCCTGATAGTAATGGAATTAAATCTTTGATTTGATTGGAATGGATAGCAGGAATTGGCTCTATAAAAAACTAACACCTTGCAGTTGTTGGCTCATCCACGACTTATAATAAATTATAAGCTTTCGCGGTGAGCAAATGTTTAGTCTTATTTAATATCCCTAACACACCTAACATTTGTATAATTTCCAACTATTAAACTTCTATCCCATAAAGGACTTTTTAAACTCATATCGTGCCCAACCATAACAGAACGATTTTTCATACTATCTTTTAAATTATATGTTGAACTCCAATAATAAGAACCTCTTTTATTAAAAGATAAATCATCTTGTATTTTATTTAGTTCCTTAAGCTCTTCAATTGTTGGAAGTCTCCAATCATTAAAACCATTTAATACTAAAGTATCACAATAATTAAAAGCAGTATCACCAGAAAGTTTAGTATATTTTCCACTACTAAAATTATCTCTTGTAACATAAGGCTTTTGAATACTCATTACATCTTTGCTATCTTGCCACATTAGTTTGTTTTTACTATCTGTATAAACATCATTTGCAAAAGATAAGATACTTAGTGTTGATAAAAATATTATTGTTTTTTTCATTGTATAAACCTAGATATAAATATATAATTGTATTATTTATTAGATAAAGAAACAAAAAAGGGACTAATATCCCTTTTTATTTTTGGCTTTTTCTTGCCTTTTTCTAATAGTATTAATAAATCCTGCTTCTTTTTCAATAGAAATACAACTTCTATTCTTTTTATAAGCAGCAACTCCTGTAGTACCACCACCTGCAAAACTATCTAAAACAATATCTCAAATATTTGTAAAAACTTCAATTAAACCTCATATTAAAAATTCAGGTTTTTCAGTAGGATGATTAGATTGCTTATTTTTGCCAATCTCATAATTTAAAACATTTTTCATTTTAGATTGTCACAAAAAGTTAAATACTCTTGGCTTACTAAAATTTCATCAATCATTGACTAACCAAACTCAAACTTCATGACATGATCTAAAACCATTTTTTCTATAATGAACTTGCGGATTTACTTTGTTAAAGATAATTTGATTTCTAAATGTAAATAATCATCTTCTTTGTAACTCATAAGCTAACCATCCTGCATAATGATAAGAGAAGAATAAAACTAAACTAGCATTTGGTTTTAATATTCTTTTGTATTCGTTACAAATTTCAAATACAAAGTTTAAATATTCATCTTGCGAATCCCATTTATCCCATTCTCAAAAATCAGCTTTAACTATTTTGTCTCACTTTATTGTAAGACCTCATTTTCAAGATATGTTATAAGGAAAATCAGAACAAATAAAATCTATTGAATTATTAGGTATTTTTCTCATAACTTCAAGACAACCTCCTTGAATAACTTTGTGTGTAATATTTTTCATAATATAAAAATTAAGTATTAAAAAAAGAGGAAAAATTCCTCTATAAATTTTGCAGTGTAGATTCTATTTCAAACCTACTTAAGTTCTTGCTTTTATAAATGCTTCTTAATTCCCATTCATAATCGCTTATCTCATTTCGTAAACTGGTTATTTTACATTTTAGTTTACCGATTTGTTCTCTATCTTTTTCTGATAGATGTATTATCTTACTCATAGTATATAAGTTAAGAATATAAAATAGTAGGACGATTAATCCCACTAATTAATCAACAATGCAAGTAATAGCTGTCAAATGTAATATTTTGCCACTTATATAATCTTTTGTGCAAAATATGGTTTTTGAAAAAATTGGATATTGTAATTGCTGACCCTCCTTATAATCCTTGATTTTTAGAAGTTAAATATTTTCAAAAAACATTTTATGGGTATTAGCTTTTAAGAGAGGTGTTTAGACAAAAAAAGAAGTGCATAAAAACACTTCCTTAAAATTGCTTATTGTAGAATTGATTAGTTGGTTGATTGACTAGACGATTAATTATTGAACAATGAACAGAGTGTTTATCTTTGTAGGATAGTCCTAATAGTAGTAGAATTAATCTTCCATTTAATTATAATGAATAGCAGGAAATGGCTTTAAAATAATAAATTTAAAAATTTATACTTTTTGTGACGTCGATTGTGACATATTTTTTATATACTAGAAATTATTATAAGGAGTAAAACTTGTCAATTTTGATTAAAGAAAATGAAGATTTTAAATTATATAGTGGACTATTTACTGAATGTAACTTAGAGAATATTCAGAAAATAGATGAGTATGTAGAAAGTTTTAGATATGAAAATGATCCTAGTAGTTTTCAGATTATGTTTTCTACTCAAAAACAATATTCTGCATTTGCAATAATTGTTTCAAATGAAAATATTATAGAATACGAACACTTTAATATATATTCAAATAAGAATTTAGAGGGCTTTTTAAAGAGACTAAAAAACAAAATTTCTAATGTATCTCATGAGAATAAAGAAAAAATAATAATAAAGTGTTTGATTATTGAACATAAAGAAGAAAACAATACTATTTTAAAAAGATTTGAGAAAGAATTTTTTTATTTAAAAAAATTGTTTAAAGAAAAAAACAAAGAGTTTAATTTTGATAAGATAACAGGATTATTTTTAAAAAATATACATTACTTTATAGTAGTAACTTCTTTTATCGTAACTATTTTAGTAAGTGAAAACCTATTAAATATAGGTGTTATTATTGAGAATCTCTCTCTTGATACCTTAAGTTTAATCACTTACTTGTATATAAAAAATATGATAAAAGCATTTTTAATAGTGGGAGGACTTTTCTTAGCAGTTTTATTTATAATACTAATTTTTGATAAGATTGCTAGATTCAATTTTAAAGAACATTTAAAAAGGATGTTTTTATCTACAATTTCATTTATTTTTATAGCATACTCTTTAATAATTACTTTAGAGCTTTTTAATTCAAGTTATAAAATTGATATTATTGATTTAATTTCAAAAAAATATATTGCAATAATAAGAGTGCCATCTGTTAGAGAAGTAGAAATAAACTCAAATAAAGACTTTATATTTTATTTAGGAAAAGATACAAAATATATTTATTACCTAAAAAAAGATATTATTAAAAAAATTATAGAAGAAACACATAATTCAATATGCAAAGATTTAGATGATAAAAAAATTTCTTATATTGATGCTGTAATAAATTTATTGCAACTTACAGGAAAAGACTATATAGATAATGAGAGAAAAAAAGAAATAGGATATTTACACATAATAGAAAATCAAAGAAGAGATATTACTGAGATAAGTAATGTTAAGTTTCTAGGCAAACCAAGTTTTGATGAAGCATTTTGTAAATAGGTATAGATAATCTATACCTATTTTAGTTTGTATAATTAACTTTTTTTGTAACCCTTATTGGATAAGCATTTATATAACTTTTCCCATTGATTACTTCCTTCAATACCTGGAAAACCTTTGACTTTTTCTTGACAACAATTGCAAAGAGCTTTATAAAAGTTTTCATCAGCCTCATATTTTTTATAATATTTGCTAATCATCATTTTTATTTCATTAGCTTCTTTTTTATTTTTTTTATCATCAAGATAATATTTTTGCATACAAGCAACTTTTCCTTTATCTATACCTTTATTTTCTCCAGTTTGGTCTATTGTTCCACTACCTTGAATATCACCAAGGTTTTTTACTTTACTACAATCAATTTCTGATAATGCCATTTTTTTTCCTTATATTGAATTTCTAGTAAATTATATAAACATTTTGTCACAAATGCGTCACAATTAATAAGAATTTATACATTTAAATAATAATATAAACTATATTATATATTTATTATACATAACATACGAGATATCTTCTAAATCAAATCCGATTTTACTAAAAAAATTTTCACCTATAAGTATTGGTTTATATGTCATTGAATGTTGAAAGTCATTAATGTGCCGATTTATGAAGCTTATTCCAATTTTACCTTGCTCTAGACTATTATTAAAATTTTTATCATGAATACTAGAATATGTTAAAGGAAATGTTAAATCAAGAATTTCACCACTATCTAAAGTTAACCATACATGATGATCCTTAGGAAACTTAGAATTATTTAGACAATCTTTAACAATTTCTTGAGTTATTTTATGATAAGAATTTCCCTTTTCATCGTCAAATAATATATATCCTATTGTAAAATATGATTTGCAACCTAACTCTTTATCTAAATATTTTTTTAAAAAATAATGAAGAGGACTACAGTTTGCAATCATCCCTAATGCAAATTCATACATATCAGAGACATTAATTAATTTAGACTGAAAAATATCATTATATACTTTGATTAGTTTATAGTTGCCTTCTTCCGTAAAATATCGTTTATCATAGTCAAAATTAATTTTTTTAGGCAATTTTAACCCCATACTATCAGTGAAATCAATTGCTTCGTTTAATTCTTTAAAATATGAATCTATTGTCATTTAATTTATCCTTTTTTATTATATTGTTGTATTATTTCAAAAAAATTAATCTATATTATTTTTATTAAACTTAATATTCCAATTATATTTTATTGTAGAACTATCATAATTATGTAATATTAAAGTTCCATGAGAATTATTCATATAAGATTTCCCTATATTAATACATATTGAAGATTGTGCAGATACAAATAAATGAATTTTTTTACCATTATCAGCAAATAAAGATATATATTTAGATAATTCATTAATTAAATTTCTTTGTGCTTCCTCATTTGATAATTTGTCATGCCCTATACCATAAGTATGCTCTAAATAAAGTATATTGGTTCTTAAGTATTCAGGAATAGCCTTTTTATTAATAGGAAAAGTATATGATAATGCAATACCTACTTCATCTAATTCATTTTCTATTAACTCATGTATTTTCTCTTCGATAGATTTATCTTCATACGTTAATTTGTGAAATAGCTTTTCTGTACTTTCATTATATGGTGGTAACTTATACCATTTCCCTCCGCCACTAGCATGTCTATCATAATCTAGTAACTGTATATGAGAATATGCATTTCTAAATAAGGTTCCTAATAAAAAAAGATATGGAAAACTTCCTAATGCTCCAATATAAACCTTTTGTGAGTTTTTATTTTCTACTCTTGAATTAATTAGTGTTTTAATAAATTTATAAATTTCAAGTACTTCATTTTTATCATATGAATTTATTTCAGGAATACTTAACTCTATACAATCATATCTTTCATAACTAGGAATTGCTTTTAACGGTAAATGTATATCCATATTTTCCATGCCAATACCATAAGCTAAAGTAGGAGAATTGTTTTTTATAGTAAAAAATCTAATCATTAATAATACAATACCTATAAAGACTAAAAGATATCCAGTATAATCAATACCATCAGAAAATGTAAGAGTATGAGAAACATCTTTATCGGAAAATTCATAAACTATTTGTCCAATACCTCGAAGTCCAATACCTCCAAAAAAAATATATTTCGCTATTGTAGTTTTTGGGTCACTCTTTAAAAGTTCAAAAATTTTTAAGATAAAATTCATTACTGACTTCATATTTTTTCCTTAAATAATATTTACAATAAATGGTTCACTAATTGCAACACATTTATTATCTTGAATAACAAAACATCTTACAAAATGTGAGCCACTGTAACTAGTTGATTCTTCTCTAACTTTTCCACCTTTAGATATTACTCCTTCATAAAAGCTACCTCTTAAACAATTTGCATCTTTAGCTTCTAATCCACTATTTGCAACTTGCCAATAAAATTTTCTTCCTGAACCTATATTTTGTATCTTTGCTTCAAATCTTAAATTCCAATTTTTTTCAATTGGTTCACCACTTTTTAAATCTTTTGACATCCATCCATTTTTACTTTTCATACAAATAATATCAACTCTATATTTTATATTATTTTCCCATTTTGGTTTTTGAACATGAGATAAAGATAATAATTCCTTAGCTCTTATAGCTAAATTTTTAACTACCCCAAAGCTATCATTATAAGTTTTTTGTATTGCATTTGTTCCAAAACTATTTTCAAGTAAATTTTTTGTATTACCATAGTTATCTGATGACAAATATTTATAATCAATTTTAAGTTGTTCTAACCATCTAAAAAAAACTTCTTTTTTTATTGGTTCGTTTTCCCATTTATCTGCAAAATTTTCATTTGGATTTATTGGATTTAAAACTATACATTTTTCATTGCAGTCAATTTCTCTTTCCATCCCAAAAACAATATCATCTAGAGTTTCTTTTAAGTCTTTTGTTCCTTTATAAGCTTTGGCTGCTAGAGTAGTTATAATTACAGAAATAGGTTTATGTTCACTATCACCTTTAAACATTATATCTCTATGTCTTTTTAAAATCATAATTGCTTTTTGTAAAGGTAAAACTATATCCTTGACTAGGTATCTCTTCAACGCTTTCAGTTGCAACCATCAAAGAATTAAATCTTTTTGTTAATTGTGTAACTTTACATTTTTCTTTAAACCATTCATGATAGCCCTTAGGGTTACTCTTATTCCAATCATGATGAATATATGGGTAGTTTGAAGAAGTATTATCTGTGATTGAGATTGCACTTGATGTGTGTAATTTATTAATACTATCTAACGTAATATTATTTTCAAATAACTTTTGTCTAAAACCTTCTTCATCTGGGACGGATGGTAATATATCCATATGAAATTGTGCAGAATCAGAATATTTTATAGTCCAACATCTTTTTCCCTCATGTAAAGGTTTTTTAAACCCATTTTCTTTTACATATAAGTCTAATTCTTCTCCAACTATTTTTTTTAATTTTTCTTGGCTTATAATATTTACTGCTAATCTATTTAATAAACAAACTGCATCTAAATCATATTCTTCATCGTCATGTATAGGTTTAATTGCAATATTTAATCTTATTGAACCTTGAGAATAAATTTCAGGTTCAAATTTAACAAGTGCAGATTCTTCCCTATTAAGCCAATTACCTATACTTTTATAACGAGCTTCTGCTTTTTCAAGTGCAGAATCAGTAATTCTTATTGATTCCACAAAGTTATTTAAAAAAGTTTCTATGGTTTCATAATTATTTGACATTATTCACTCTTCTTTCATTTTTTTTTCTATTATATATTATAAAAATATTATTTAGCAGAAATATTACAAAATGTAATTTTATTAACTTAATAATTAGTAAATTAGATATTTAATAATTATATTATTTATATAATAACGAATTTTTATTAAAATATTTAAGTTTTTTATTTTTTATGTTAGAAACTATTTTATAACTTAATAGTAAAATATTTATTTTACTACAAATGCACCTCATTAAGTGTCACAAAATATAAAGAAGTATTTTTATTATTGATTTAAAAAGAATTAACATTCTTTCATTATAGTTTTTTTAAACTCATCTAATTCCTCCAAGTCAACTATTGATAAATAATTTAAAAAAGTTCTAATATCAAATTTCTCAGAGCACCTGAGTATGTTAAATATTTATTCACTCAATTACATACTGCCACTTATCAATTTTGTCTATTAATTTAACAATCCAATCCTTTATTGTGTGGTAACTTTTATTTGTTTCCGACCATTTGAGATTTAATGAAGATTTTCAATTTTTTTGAAAATCTTTTTTTGTATTTAAAGCCAAAAACTCCTTATTAATTGGTGTTCGAGATTTTAAATTTTCAAACTTTACTTTTCAATCAAAAACTACATCAAAAGCAAGCTGTATTAATTCTGGATTATCCCTTTGTAATACTAGTTTATCAAGGTGTTCGAGAATTTTTTTAGAACAATCTTGAAATCTTTTTAATCATAAAGACTTAGTATTGTTTTTTTGTTTAATTTGTAATTCTCAAATAGTGTGTTTTATTTTTTGAAGCTCATTATTTTGTGCTTCTAAAATATCAGGATAGTTTATTATATTTGGGATATTATTTAAAATAGATTCTTTTCTTACTTCTAAATCTTTTATATTTTGAATTATTAATAAATCTTTCTCTTGTAGCTCTTTTTTTCTATCTTCAAAAACATCTTTTGATATTAAATTAAATATTTTTAATATATTTTTATCAAATTTAATATTTGAAAAAGTCTCTATAATATATTCATTAATCTCATCTCTTCTTAGTCAATAATTTTTGTGCCTAACTCATTTTTTTCATCTACAACTATAGTAATGATGATAGCTTCAATTTTTAGATTTAGATTTTTCAGCTGTTAAGTGTCATCAACATATAGGACATTCTAAAACTTTTCAATAAGGATACTCAGGATTATAGTTTTTGTGTTTTTGAATAATTGGAGCTTCAATTTTTTCTTCTCCATTAAAATACTCTATTTTAAATATTCAATCTTCTACTTCTGTTAACCTATACTTTCCCCTATTAGCTTTATTCCATACATCTAAACTAACTAATCAATTATAAGGTGCTTTAATAGGTTTATTTCAAGTCCATTCCTCACAAACAATTCAAGCATAAATAGTCATTTTTAAATACCTTTGCAATTGCTCAACACTAAGAGGTTTTCATCATATACTTCATACTGGCTGTGTTTTTTCTTTATTCCATTTAACTCTTTTTCTAGATTTATATCACATTAAATTAATTTCATCTACAATTTTTTTATCACTTAAATCTCATCTAGCTTTTAACTCAAATAGTTTTTTAATATAAATACTCTCTTCTGTATTTTCAACTTGTATTGTTTTTTTTCAAAACTCAGTCATAATTCTTGCATTTTTATAACCATACTCAGAATCTCTAACTTTGTATCATCTCATATTATTTTTTATAGCTTGTCATAAAAGCCTTTGTAGTATAGTATTTCTTTCATTTTCACTCATCATTACAGTTACATTTTCTGCAATTTGATTTGAGTTACTTTTTGCCCAATTATATTTATCCGTATTAATTCAATCTATTTTAACTACATTTTTATCTTCTCATATAACTCAGTATGTATCTTTTAATGTTACTCATAATGCTTTAAATTGATTTTTAAAGCTATCGTGTATTAAAATTCATCATCTACTAACTCTATCTATTTTTAATACTATGATGTGATTAATTTGAAGCTCAGAGTTTTTTATAAACTCTAGAGCTTCTTGAACTTTTGGTCTTCTATCTTTTGTTCAAGTAAATTGTTCTGAAAATACTGCTAAAACTTGGTAACCATTATTTTTACAATATTCCCTACATTGCCTTTCTTGTTCTTCTAAACTTTCTCAAGTTTTAGATTGTTTATCGGTAGATACTCTACAATAAATAATTACATTTTTATTCATATCTCTGTATTTAAATACTAATATATAATTTTTCAATTATTCTCAATAAAATTATTGAAATTAATATGTGCTAATCTATATAAGTTTTCTATTAGTTTTATTTTTTCTTCTTCACATATATTATATTTTTCAAGATATTTTAATTCTTGATATTTATGCATAAAGTATAATATATTTAATTAAATTAATACTCTTAAAGGAATTGCCCAAAATTGATATTCTTCAATTTTGAAAGGCAATATCTTATCTCCACCATATAAAACAATACCTTTAAAATTTTTCTTTTTAATTGTTTGAGCTAGAGCTAGAAGACCTTTAAATTGTTCTTTTTTAATGGTTGAACCTGATTTGATTTCAAGTGCTACAATATCACCTGAATTTGATTCAATTACAAAATCAACTTCTTTTTGTTGTTGGTCTCTATAGTGATAAATTTCTATATTTTCTTCTGAGTATGATTGATGTTTAATTAGTTCACTATATACAAAGGTTTCAACTAGATTTCCTAAATGCTCATTTTTACCTACTAAAGAAGCCTCAACACTTGAGTTTAAAAGGTAACTTGCTAACCCTGAATCTATAAAATGAACTTTTGGACTTTTTATTACTCTTTTTAGCATATTATTTGAATATGCAGGAATTAGTTTTACGATATATAAAGCTTCTAAAAGTCCTATATATTTTCTAACTGTTTTATCTGCAAGTCCAATAGAATTAGCAATACTTGTGTAATTTACAATTGAGCCTACTTGTGAAGCTAAAACTTTTAGTAATTTATCTAAGTGAATTATTTTATCTAAATGCACATTTTCAAAATCTGCTATATCTTTTGTAATTCTTGATTTTATATAAAAATCGAACCATGCTTTTTTTGCTTTAGTTGGTAACTCATAAACTTCAGGGTAACCACCATTTATAACTGCACTTATAAAAGATTCTCTTGATGTGTCCTTATAAATTTCAAAATCATTAAAATCATCACTAAAAAGTTTATCTATAATATTTATATCTCTTTTGTTTATCTCTGCGTAAGATAAAGGAAATAGATTAAAACTTGCCATTCTCCCTGCTAAAGATTCTTTTATCTTTGAGTTCTTAAACATATCAGAAGAACCCGTTAATAAAAACATGCCTTTTCTATTTTCACTATCTACCGCCATTTTTATTGCAGGTATTACTCTTGGTATCATTTGAACTTCATCAATAGCTACATTCTTTTCTTTTGAGATATAATCAATGAATCCATTTGTATCATTTGTTACTGTATCAAAAGTTTCACTATCATCAAAAGTGTAATAGTCCATTTCTTTACTTTTTGCTATTTTCTTTTGAAGAGTAGTTTTTCCTGATTGTCTCGGTCCATTTATTGCAACAACTCTAAAGTATTTAAGCATTTCAACTATTGTTGGTTCAATCTTTCTATGTACCATAATATAATCCTTTTTACGAAATAAATATCAGTATTTTACGAATTTACTAAATATAAAATACGGATTTACAATCTATATAATACGAATTTATTACTTAAAATCAAGTTTATTTTAAAAAGCTCTAATTCTCTTTATTATTTGTATAGCCTATTAATAAACTCTTTACCACTATCAGGACTTAGTTTTGCATATCTCATAGTTTGTTTTATATCTTTGTGATTCATTAATTTTTGAATTGTAAATATGGGAGTACCATTTATTGCAAGGTGTGAGGCAAAAGTATGGCGTAAAGTATGTATTACAACTCTATTTCGAGTATCTTTTATGTCTAAGTCTTTGTTAAAAAGTCCATCTAAGACAGGCTTCATTTTTCTGCTTATATAGTCATCAAGGTTACCAATAACTTTAGTATCATACATTAGAATGTAATCATTACTTCTTAATTTAGAAGCTCTTTTTTTTAATATATTAACTATATCATCTTGTAGAAATCCTCTGTAATATGATTCATTTTTATAATCACGCAATGATACTATCTTGTTTTCTAAATCTAAATCTTTCTTTTTGATAGTTGTGATAGCTTTTAATCTTGCTCCCGTATTTAAAGCTAGTCTTGTGAACAAATATAATTGCTCATTGTCTTTTAGTTCTTCATATAGTTCATGAATCTCTTCTAAACATAGATATCTAAGTCTTTCATTATTTGTTTTAAATTTTTTTACAAGTCTTGTAGGACTAGGAATTTTAATTACGTCTCTATTAAATGCATGGTTATAAATGGTACCTATTGCTTGAACTAAATGATTAATTGTTTTTAATGCAAGTTTTTTCTTTTTATCTTGCATCATCTTTTCTATTAGTTCAGGTGTGATTTCATCAATTGCTAAATCTCTTGTATATGGCTTTATATGTTTCTCATATCTAGCACGTTGGTTTTTGTAATCTTTATTATGAACTTCACTATATTCAAAATATATTTCAGCAATTTCATCAAAAAGTTTTTCTTTTTTCTTTGTATTCACAATAGGGCTATCATCTCCAAATTTGATATTATTAATAGCTTCTATTCTTTTTTGATGGCAAAAAGATTCATTAACACCTTCACTTTGTTTTCCTATATGTAGTCTCTTATATTTACCATTTAGCTTATAACTGATATAATAACTTTTGTCTTTGTTCTTTAAAAGACAATAACTTACACCTACATATTTCTTAGATTTTATAAACTTTGACATTATAATTCCTTCAATTTAGTGATACCTATGTGATACCATTTATGCAAAAATATAACTTTTTTTGCTAAAATTTGAATAATGTAATTATAGCATAAAATATCGATATAAAGGGCTTTGTAGGTGATTTGACAAGCTTTGATGAGATATGAAAATAACGTTTTTTTCTGTTTCGGCGCCGAAGGTTCCCTCGCTTTTTATTTATCTCTTTTGAGTGCCTAAAAACTTGCTAAAACGTGAGTTTGTCACGTTTTATATCAAGTCCCACAGGTCAGAAAATAATTAGAAAGCTTGGAGGGAACTTTAGCTTCAACAACGCGTCTGGTTGCTTTTTGTCTTACTTTTACAACTAAAAAGTGAGAAAGCCTAGAGCATCGCTCTTCAAGAGAGTACATACAATTTAAATTATCTAAAATATTTATTATAATTGAAAATAAGTCTTTCCAAAACTTAATCCCTTTATACGATAAAGAAGATGCATTCTTTTATGTAGATCCTCCATATGTATCAACAGAAAGCTACTATAAAAATACAGGTGGATTTGGACTAAAAGAGCATGAAGAGTTAGCAGCACTGTTGTCAAAAGTAAAAGGTAGATTTTTATTGAGTTATAATGATTGTGAACTAGTAAGAGAGCTATATAAGGACTTCAATATAAGAACTACAAAAGAGATACCCTATACACTTGGGGCTAATATGCATAAAAAGAGGAAGAGTGTTAAGGAGGTTTTTATAACTAATTATTAAGATAAGACCAATTAGGTCTTATCACATACTTGGTCCACTAAATCCTTGAGAGCGTGAATTTTCTAGTTTATATTCTATTAAATCTTCTATTGCAAGAATTACACACTCCTTATTAGTGCAATGCTCACATTTTACACCTAAAGCAAGTGCTTTTCTTTTTAATACTTCAAATGATAAATCATCTTTTTTATTTACTAGACCTTCTAATTCTCCTGTTGATGCCATATCAATCCTTTTTAGTTTTTTTAGTTAAAATAAGCAAATGAATTATAACGAAATAATAGATAAATTAAAAGATATATTGTCAAATGAATTAGGAAATAAAAAAATATTTGATAAAGATATTGCAACAGCTCTTGAAATAAACCATCATCTTGATACAGATAAGTTAATTGGATAACACCCCAGAGGATGAATCTCCACTTTTAAGTATAAGTCAATAAATTAAAGTTTCTAAAAAAAGAGATTTTAATTATATATAATTGTAAATAAAATAATGATAAAATATATAATAAACTTGATATCACTACTAATAACATCAAGTTTCTAAGGATGAAGGTGAATCAAAATAAAGTAATAACTACAAATTCTAATGTATTTCCAAATATAAAGGTTTTTAGATTAAGAGACAAATATGTAATGTTAGCATCAGATATTGCAAAAGTCTTTGATAGAAGAACTTCAAGTTATGTTCAAAACTTTACTAGGCATCAAGATATTTTTGATGAAAATTATGCTTTTCAAACAACTAAAGAAGAAGATAAAATTTTGATGTCACTAGGAGTGACATCAAGTGGAACACATGGTGGTAATAGAAAAGAAATATGGGTTGTAACTAGAAAAGGTCTTCTTTTATCTATTGCAAAAATGAATACTAAAAAAGCTATGAAAACTTTTGCAATATTTATTGATGTATTAGATGAAGTTCTAGAACAACTTTATCATAACCAAAAGAATATTGAAATAGTCTCAACATCAAAATTGTTACCTAAACAACCTACAGATGAATTAGAACAAATAACTAAGAAGATTTATAAAGCTGTAAACAATTTATTAAATACTGTAATTGATACAGAAAATAAAACAACAGTTAGAGATGAAATAGGTGAAATAGGACAAGAAGCAATAAGTCATGTAAAAGAATGGTTAAAAGGGAAAAAAGTTTCAAATGAAAAAGTTGAAGCAGAGACAGTTTTAATTTTAGAACAAGTTAGAGATATTTCTGAAAGAAGATACTCTGAATTGAAAAATGCTGCTCTTGATAGAGAACAAAAATCATTAGAAATTCTTGAAAAAAGAATAGAGATTGTTGAAAAGTTGATGGCAGTAAAAGATAAACTTGAACCAAACACTTTAATAAATTTAGTTGGTAATTTTAGGGAAAAATAACACTTTAGATGATAAATCTCGTATAATACAAATATAGCAAAAAGCTATAATAAAAAGAAGAATAACTTTAGAAAAACTCCTTTTCATTGAAATAACCCAATTTATAAATAACACTTTCATACATAAATCTAGAAAAAGAATATATATTACAGTATGTTTACATAGTTTATTTTGAAATTATATAGTAATTTTTTTCAATTAGAATATAAATAACTCTATATGTAGATATAGATATATATTTTAGAAAAAGGTTAAATATGTTAAGAAAATCTGTAAGTTTAGTTGCTACACTACTAGCATTATCAACTCAAGCATCTGCTTTAAATATTGTTTTAGTTAATGACGATAGTTATGAAACTAAAAATATTCAACAATTAAAAT
Organism: Halarcobacter azotofixans (SeqCode); assembly: GCA_048571215.1. Classification (GTDB taxonomy): domain Bacteria; phylum Campylobacterota; class Campylobacteria; order Campylobacterales; family Arcobacteraceae; genus Halarcobacter; species Halarcobacter azotofixans. Next base: position 2,203,415 of record CP182352.1, on the reverse strand, counting down.
TAAAATTGGAAACAGCAGGTCATAATGTACTTGTTTCTGTTCCTTGTGCCCATCAAAGTGGAACAGGTGGTAATATGGGGTCTTATTTACAAGCTGTTCCTGTTCATAAGTTAAGTGCAGATGCACAGGGTGTTTTAACTATAGATGATCAAAATGGTACAGATGGTTATTGTGTAGGAGATAGTGAAGCAGATAAGGCTACTAAGACATTCAAAGATTATAAAAACGGTTCACCACTTATGGCTTCAGCACATGGTATTTTTAAAGCAAATGAAACTTGGAATAAAAATCCAGATTTAGTAATTTCAGGTCCTAATGAAGGAAGAAATATTGGTTTTTCAGTATTTGTTTCTGGTACACTTGGTGCTACACATGAAGCAATTGTAAATAATATACCAGCCATTGCTGTAAGTGCTGGTAGTACTCCAAAAAATGATGCTGAAGCATTAAGTTATGCAAAATTAGTAGCTGATAAAGTAGTTAAAATTGTAGAAACACTTGAAACTACAAAAAAAGCTGATGAGGCAATTTTAGCACCAAATATGGGTCTAAATGTAAATCTTCCTGATGCAGATGTATTAACATCACAAACAGCATTTAAATTTACAGAAGTAAATTGGGAATCGGGAATGGCGCTAAAATGGTCAAATTTAGGTGAAGGTTATGGTGCTGCTTATGGTTATAATACAAGTATGAATCTATATGGATTAAATTTTTTCCCCACTTCAATTGATAATACTGATACAAAATCAGAAGGTGTAGTTGCAAATACTTACATAGCTATAAGTACAATAGATGCTACAGAAAATGCACCTAGAGCTAAATCTACACATATTGCTTATAGATTAAATGCTTTAGTTAAATAAGGAAAGATAGAATGAATTATTTTAAAATACCAATTCTATTTATTGTATTAATTTTCTTATTGGATGGATGTGGAAACAGTAATGATGCTGAAAAAATAAAAGCAAATGATTATTCTGGTTATATTGAAGATGCAAGTGGAGCTTATATGTTTGCAAATGTACTTATAAATGATAGTGTATCAATTATGAAAACAAGTAATGTTAATGATGAAGATATAATCTACACAGGAAAATTTAATAGTGAAAATACATCAGCAACTTTTAATAACATCTCTTGTACACAATCTAAGGATAACTTAGTGTGTGATGGTTTTATATTAACTCCAACAGAAATTAATAGTACTATAGACAAGTCTAGCTTAGATGGTACATATAAAACAGCAGATTCACTAAATAATATTTGGACAATGGATATATTAAGTGGGGTAGTTAATATTTATAATGATACAAATGCTTGTAGATTGACAGGAGTAGTTGATGTTAATAAGCTTCCTTATTTTGATATGACTGCTAATGGATGTGCTAGTGATGGTAACTATTTAGGATATGCTCAGTTAGATAGTTTATATCAAACAAATGATACTATAAATTTAGTAGTTCCAAATTTTTCTAACATTACCAATAGTTGGACAAAATAATCAAAAGAGATATTTTCTTTTAAAAAAGAAAACATCTCTTTACTTTCAGTTTTAGATTAAAAAATTATTGCAAAATAAATTAACTGACCAGTGGTCAACTTACATAAAAATTTTAAAATAGTTTTAAGTTTCCTTCAATATAATTTCAAAATAAATTTATTGACCGACGGTCAGTCATAAAATATATTTTAAATTTCAAAGGAAAAAAGTGGCTCCAAAAGTAGTAGATAAATATGAAAAGAGAAGAGAGATAGCTATATCTTGCTTTGATTTGATTCATAAAGTTGGTATGAAAAATCTTACAGTAGCACAAGTTGCTCAAGCTGCAGGGATTGGGAAAGGTACCATTTATGAGTATTTTGAAAATAAAGATGACATTATATTTGAGATTGTAAATATGCATATAGAGTATCATCATCAAAAGTTTTTAAAAAATATAGAAAATGTAGAAACAACAAAAGAGAAACTATTTTATTTTTTAGATTTTGTTATGAATGATACAGAAGAAAATAAAAAACATTTTAATGGTTATAGGGAGTATTTGTCTACTGTTTTGGCAGAGACAAATGATGAAATGTGTACTTTTAATAGTTCTTGCAACTCTTTTTTTAAGGATCAACTAGAACTGATAATAGAAGAAGGGATAGAAAAAAATGAGTTATTACCTATTGCCAAAAAATTTGTAGAGCCCATTATGGTTTTTGAAAAAGGTATTGTTTTGATGAAGATGACACAAATTGATTTTGATGCAAATAAAACTTGTGAACAGTTTTTAAATACTGTTTTTGATTTAATAGAGGTGAAAAAATGATACCTAAAAAATATGCTAGGGTAGTTTTTGCATTTTTTATGTCTTTATTTATGAGTTGCTTAATGAGTGGAGTTATCACCTTTATAAATCTAGGTTTAGTAGATGGTTTTATCTCTATATGGTTTGAAGCTTATTGGAAAGCTTTTGTAATAGCTTTTCCAATTATCTTTTTTGTGGCACCAGCAGTGCAAAAAATCACTAGTAGATTAATAAAAGAATAAGGATAGAGGATGATAAAAAAGATTTTAATTTTTGTATTTTCAGTAATTGCAGTTTTTGCAGCTGGGAAGCCATCATTGGTTGAGGTTACAAAACTTGTAAAGGGGGAGGTTAATCCTTTGCAAGAGTTTGTTGGAACAGTTAAGTTTGATAGAAGTTCAGTTCTTGCAGCACAAAATTCTGGTGTAGTAAAAGCTATAAATTTTGATGTGGGTGATAGGGTTAAAAAAGGTAAAACTTTAGTTCAAATTGATGCCGATGTATTAAATGCACAAATTGATGCAGCAAAAGCAAATTTACAAGCAGCCTTAGATCAAGAGGAAAACTCTTCAAAAGATTATTCTAGATATAAAAAACTTTTGGAATCAAAATCGATTACTCAAAAAGAGTATGATGATGCATTGTTGAAAAAAGATTCTTCAAAAAGTAGTGTAAAAGCCCTAAAAGCTACCTTAGCACAACTTCAAATTGAAGCTTCAAAAAAGAGAATAAAAGCTCCTTATTCAGGTGTTATATCAGAAAAAAAGATAAATCTTGGAGAATGGGTTAGTGCAGGAACTGCTGTTGTTTCTATTGTAGATACTACAAAAGCTGAAATCACTTTCAATGTTCCATATAGTATTTATGCTGGTTTAAGATTAGATGATACTTATGAGATACAAATAGGTAAAAATAGCGTAATGGGAAAATTGACTGCTATTATTCCAAGTGGAGATAAGTTAACAAGAACTTTCCCTATAAAATTTAAAGCAAACTTACCAAAAGATAATTTTGCTTTTGAAGGTCAGCAAGCAAAGGTGAGTTTATCAAAAGAAGAAAAAACACAAGCACTTATTTTACCTAGAGATGCAGTTATTAAAAGGTTTGGACAAACTGTAGTATTTTTCATAGATAGCAAAAATACTGCTCAAATGGTACCAGTTAAAATAATAGGTTTTCTTGATGATAAGGTTGCAGTTGCAAGTGATAACTTAAAAGTTGGTATGGATATAGTTAGTAAAGGAAATGAAAGAGTTTTCCCTAACTCACCTGTGAAAATCTTAAATAAATAGGATAGATTATGGATATTATAAAATTTTCGATTAAAAACCCAGTTACAATAATTGTTTCTGTACTTATTGTTGTACTGTTTGGGTTTTTATCATTGAGTAAATTACCTTATCAATTAACTCCCTCTGTAACTAAACCTGAGATTAAGATTACAACAACTTGGCCTGGAGCTACTCCTTATGAGGTTGAAAGAGAGATTATTGAAGAGCAAGAAGATGCCTTAAAGAGTTTGAATAATCTAGTAGAATATGAATCTTCTGCTAAAGATAATGCAGGAGAGATAACTCTAACCTTTGCTTTAGGTACTGATTTAAGAGCAGCATTACAAGATGTTTCAAATAAATTAAATGAGGTAAGTTCTTATCCCGATAGAGTTGAAGAACCTATAATTGAAACAGCGACGGCAAGTCCTGTTATTTGGATGATGCTTCAAACTTTAGAAGATAATCCAAGACATGTAGATGAATACAAAACATTTTTTGATGATGAGATTAAACCTGTAATCAAAAGGGTTGACGGAGTTGCTGGAACTATGGGTGGCGGTGGTCGTGAACAACAGATGCAAATTGTTTTTGATACAAATAAACTAGCTTCTTATGGTTTAACAACTGCACAAGTTATAAATACCTTACAAAATGAGAATATTGATGTATCTGCAGGTATTCAAAATATTGAAAGACGAGCATATAGAATTAGAACAGTAAGTAAGTTTAAAACCCCTAAAGATATTGAAAATGTTGTACTTATTTCAAATAGGGAACAAAGAGTTACTGTTGCAGATATTGCAAAGGTTGATTTTGGTTATGAAACACCTAGTACTGTTGCAATGTTCTTGGGAAAAGATGGTATCTTTCTTGGAGTTCAGCCAAGTTCTGATGTAAATGTTGTAAAACTTACAAATGATGTTGAAAAAGTTGTAAATGAGTTAAATGATGGAATACTAAAAGAGAAAAAACTAAAGATTCAATGGTTGTATGACCAAAGACCATATATTGTTGGTTCTGTTGATTTAGTACAAAAAAACATCCTTATAGGTGGTATTTTAGCTGTTATTATTTTGATTGTTTTTTTAAGAAGTATTTCACCTACTGCTGTAGTATCTGTTGCTATTCCAATTTCAATTATTGGGACATTTATTATTCTAAGTGCTATGGGAAGAAGTTTAAACACTATTTCATTAGCTGGAATCTCCTTTGCCGTTGGTATGCTCGTTGACTCCGCCATCGTTGTTTTAGAAAATATTGATAGGCATAGAAAAGAGGGAATGAGTATAGCAGAAGCTGCATATGTTGGTACAAGTGAAGTTTGGGGTGCATTAATTGCCTCAGCACTTACTACTATTGCAGTTTTTTTACCAATTGTATTTTTACAAGATGAAGCAGGACAACTGTTTAAAGATATTGCAATTGCTGTTACATCAGCAGTTACATTTTCTCTTTTTGTTTCAATCTCAGTTATACCAATGCTTTGGAAAAAATTTGCAAGTGTATCTAAAAAAGAACCTAAAGATGCAGGACCTATAGCTAATTTTGGTCATAAAATGGTTAATTTAATTATGTCAATTGTTAAATTGTCATTAAAAAGTACCTTATCAAAAATAGTGACAATTGTCTCTTTGGCAGTTTTTTCAGTATTTACAATATATGCACTTTTCCCAAAACTTGATTATCTACCTCAAGGTAATAAGAACTTAATTTTTAATATCTTGATAACACCTCCTGGATTATCATATCAAGAGAGATACGATATGGGTGCATATTTGATGAAAAGTATTGAACCTCATATCAATAAAGATGTAGGAAATATACCTGGTTTAAGTCGAGCATTTTTTGTATCTTTTGGTGATTTTAATATTTTTGGTGGTACCTCTATGCATGAAGATAGAGCGAGGGATTTAATCCCAATGTTTGCACCACTTGTAAACTCAATGCCTTCAATATTTGGAGTATCCTTACAATCAGGAGTATTTGAAAGTGGTATTGGTGAAGGAAATACAGTAAATGTTGATATTAGTGGTGAAAAGATTGAAGAGATTGCAAATACAGGTGCGATGTTATATGGTGCAACTATGCAAACTTTAAAAGGTAGTCAAATTAGACCTGTGCCATCTGTAGAGTTGTTATATCCCGAAGTTAGAATAAAGCCAAACCAAGATGCACTTAAAGCTCTTAATATGAGTTCACGAGATTTAGGGGTTACTATTGATGTCTTGATGAGTGGTAGAAAAATTGGTGATTATGAGCAAGAGGGTAAAAAGAAAATTGATTTAGTTTTAAAAGCAGATGAAAATATTATAAAAACTCCTGAAGATATCTTAGCTACACAAATTGCTTTGCCAAATAAGGATTTATTACCTATAAGTTCTTTAGCAAGTTATGAAAATACAACTGGTATTAGTGAAATTAGACACCTAAATGGAAAAAGAACTATTACCTTACAAATTACTCCAAAACAAGGTATGACCATAGATGAAGCTATGAAAATAGTTGGTGGAATGTTAAAGGGGATGGAAGCAAAAGGTATGATATCAAAAGATGTAAATATTGGCATCTCTGGAACTGCTGATAAACTTAGTGAGACTATTGGTTTACTTATGGGTAACTTTATCTTAGCACTTGTAATTGTATATTTACTTATGGCATCGTTATTTGGGAACTTTTTATATCCAATTGTTATCATGTTTACAGTGCCTTTAGCAACAGCAGGTGGATTTATAGGTTTACAAATGACAAACTGGTTTATAGCCCCACAACCTTTAGATATTTTAACTATGCTTGGGTTTATTATTTTAGTTGGTATTGTTGTAAACAATGCAATTTTGATTGTACATCAAAGTTTGAACTATATTCGAGAAGGTGGTATGAATCATAAACAAGCAGTTATAGAGGCTACAAGAACAAGAGTTAGACCTATTTATATGTCATCAATGACCTCTGTATTTGGTATGTTACCACTTGTATTGATTCCAGGACCTGGAAGTGAATTTTATAGAGGTTTAGGTTCTGTTATTACAGGTGGATTAGCCTTTTCAACAATCTTTACAATCTTTGTTACTCCTGCACTATTGATGTTTTTTATAAAATTAGAACAAAGAGTATCAAAAGGTTTAAATAAAGAACCTGTTGATGTAAGTAAAGCATAAAGGAGAAAATGATGAAAAAAAGTTTATTAAATATTTTGATTGTTCCATTTTTAGGTATAAATCTTTATGCATTAGATTTAAATAAAGCTATAGATATGGCATTAAAAAACAATAATGGTTTGAAAAAACAAAGTTATGTTTTAGATGAGGCAAAAGAGGGGGTAAATTATTCAAAGGGATCTTACCTTCCTACTTTAAATCTTTCTTATGAATATGATGCAAACAAAGAGGATTTAAATGGTAATGGAAAAGATAACTCATCTGCTAGTGCAATAGTCTCTTATAATCTTTTTAATGGACTTAAAGATTTTTATACATTAAATAGTTCAAAGTTTTTAGAAAAGAACTCATTTTTTACCTATGAGGCAAGAAAAAATGATTTGATATACAATACAAAAGTATATTATATAAATTATCTAAAGAGTTTAAAAAATATTGAGACTAAACAAAATGCATATAAATTACTAAAGCAACAATATGAGGATTCAAAAAATAGATTTGAACAAGGGCTTTTAGCAAAAAATGATTTACTTCAAGTAAATGCACAGATGCTTCAAGCAAAACAAGCATTATCAAGAGCAGAAGCTGATTCGAAGATTGCAAGATTTGAGTTAAAAAATATACTTGGTGGTAAGCTTGATAAGGCTGAACCAATAGAAGATTTAGTAAAAAAAGAGATATCTTTTGATGAAAATGATGAAAACTATTTAGATAATAGAAGTGAGATAAAAGCGTTAAAAAATTCTATTGAATCAATAGTTAGCCAAAAGAAAGCAAATAATGGAAATTATCTTCCTAGTGTAGATTTAAGTCTATCGTATACAAAACTTGGTGAAGATGCCACATTAAGTGTAGATGAGCCAGGGATAGATGAACAACAAGCTGCAACTGTAAAAATGAGTTGGAATCTATTTAATGGTGGAAGAGACAACTCTCAAGATATAATTTATCAAAAAAGAATGATGCAATATAAAGAGCAATTAGAAGAGTTGAAATTATCTATAAATCTTCAATATGAAAAAGCTATAGAGGAGTTTAATGTATCAAAACTAAACTATGAAACTGCAAAAGTCTCTTTAGAACAATCATATGAAAACTATAAAATAGTAAACAATAGATTTAAAGAGGGCTTATCAACAAGTACTGATTTGATAAATGCAAATTATCTTTTAACAAGTGCAAAACAAAGTTTTGATAGTGCTTATTATGATAGGTATTTAGCAAAAGCTGCTTTAGATAGAGTATTTGAGAAATAGAGGTTATCTTCTATTTCTTAATCGAAATATTTAAAGTCATCATCTTCACTACCATCTTTTTTTCTATTTTTAAACTTCCACATTGTAGTAAAATATTTTATACTAGAATATGACAGTACAATAAAAACTATAAATAATAATATAGATAAAATGATAAAAACTGTTTCCATAATTTTTCAACTATTATTTATTTTTAGCTGCCTCATATTGTAAAAAGTTACCACCACTTGAACTCTTTTCTTTTTGTTTAGAGTTTTGAACGGGTACATTCTCTACCCCTTTAAAGTCATTAAACCACTTTAATTCTGATGGAGCCGCACTACTAGTCTTGCCACTACTCTTAGGTGAGAAACTATTTGCTGAGAAATCTATTTTTTCATAAAAAACATAGATAAATACAATAATCCCAAGACCTATTGCAGTTTTTATACCAACTCTTAGTAGAGTATTCCCTAAGGTTTTCTTTTTTTGTAATGATTCATTTTTTGCCATAATCACAATTATGACATAATATTTATTAAGATTTTATTGCTTTTTATTTAAATTTTAAATATTATTAGGAATGAAAATAATTCAACTAGAAATCAGTTTAGCCAAAAAGAATAGGGGTTTTCATTTAGTCACAGATGAAATAATAACAAAAATACCCCAAATAAAAGAGTTTGAACATGGAACAATAAATTTATTTATAAAACATACAAGTGCAAGCTTAACAATAAATGAAAATTGTGACAGTTTAGTTAGAAGTGATATGGAAAATTTTATAAATGATATAGTATCAAATAAAGATTATTTCAAACATACATATGAGGGGGAAGATGATATGCCTGCACATATAAAATCCTCACTTTTTGGATCTTCCTTAACTATTCCAATAACTAATGGAAAATTAAACCTTGGTACTTGGCAAGGGATATATTTGGGTGAACATAGAGATTTTGCAACTAGTAGAAATATTGTTGTTACGATAATGGGAGAATCAATTTTATAGTTGAAAATATGGGTTTATTAATATAGCTGTATATTTTTTATATAGTTTTGTTCTTGATAATTTGTAAAAAAACTTTTATAATGCTTACAACGAAAACATATTAGAGGTATTTTACCTCACTTAAACAACTACATAATGGTAGCTAGGGTTCCGATCTTTTATTAGATGTCTGGTCCGAGAGCAACCGACTCTTGAATAGAGTTACACGGAGGGATAAAAGCCCGGGAGGTTAAATACCTCTTAATGTGTTTCAAATTCTATTTAGGAGAAAACAAGATGAAATCATCTACTTTCACAAAATTTATTAAAGTACTTACCCTGTCTGTTCTGTTTATGGGATTAACAACAAGTTCTCTTTACGCTGAGACTAAAAAAGACTTCAAAGTTGCATGGAGTATTTATGTAGGTTGGATGCCTTGGGATGTAATGGAATCTCAAAAAATAATGGACAAATGGGCTAAAAAATACAATATAAATATTGAAATTGTACAAATCAACGATTATATTGAATCAATCAATCAATTCACTTCAGGTCAATTTGATGGTTGTACTATGGCAAATACTGATGCTTTAGGAATTCCTGCTGCTGGTGGAGTTGATTCTACTTCTTTAATCATTGGAGACTTCTCAAATGGAAATGATGTAGTTATTTCTAAAAATGCAAAATCAATTAAAGACTTAAAAGGTACTAGAGTAAATTTAGTTGAATTATCTATTTCTCACTATTTATTAGCACGTGGTTTAGAACTAAATGGACTGGCTGAAAAAGATTTAACTATTGTAAATACAAGTGATGCAGATATTGTTTCCGCTTATACAACTGCTGATGTAAGTTCGGTTGTTACTTGGAAACCACAAGTAAGTGAAATCATGGCTATGCCAAAGGCAAACAATTTATTTGACAGTTCTAAGATTCCAGGGGAAATTATCGATTTAATGGTTGTAAATACTCAAACACTAAAAGATAATCCTGCATTTGGTAAAGCAATGGCTGGAGCTTGGTATGAAATGATGGGTTTAATGAATTCAGATTCAAAAAAAGCTAAAGAGGTTAAAACTGCCATGGCAAAAGCTTCAGGTACTGACTTAGCTGGTTTTGAAGACCAATTAAAAACTACAAATATGTTTTATGATGCAAAAGATGCTGTTAAATTTAATAACTCAAAAGAGATTATGAAGACTATGGAGTTTGTTGCTAAATTCTCATTTAATCACGGTTTATATGGGGAAGGTGCAAGTGATTATGGTTTTGTTGGGATTGAATTTCCAAATGGAAAAGTTGTAGGAGATAAAGGAAATATCAAATTAAGATTTGATGATACATATATGAAAATGGCAGCGGATGGTAAGCTGTAGTTAGGATATTAAAATGAAAAGGTTAATTAATCAAGTCCCGTCAAAAACAACAAATTTGTTTTTGGGGCTTCTACCTTTTCTTTTGATTGCAGTAGTTTATATTGGATCTTCAAGTGCAAGACTTGCCCAAAATCCAAATGATAAACTACTCCCTTCTATTGAAAAGTGTATTGATTCTATGAGTAAATTGGCATTTGAAAAGAGTAAACGAAGTGGTGAATATATTTTACTAAATGATACTTTATCAAGTCTAAAAAGATTAGCTATGGGTATTTTAATAAGTGCTGTATTTGCTTTAGCAGTTGGGATTGCTATTGGAGTTGTTCCTTATGTAACATCTACCATTTCTCCTTTGATATGGTTTTTTTCACTGATACCAACTATGGCATTGTTGCCAATTTTGTTTATTGTTTTTGGATTAGGTGAAGTTTCAAAAGTGGTACTTATAATTATAGGTGTTGCACCTATTATGACAAGAGATATTTACCAAAGAGTAAAAGAGATACCAAGTGAACAGATTATTAAAGTTCAAACCTTAGGTGCTAATACTTGGCAAATTATTACCAGAGTAGTTACACCTCAAATCTTACCAAGGTTGATTGATTCTATTAGATTGACACTTGGAACAGCTTGGATTTTTTTGATCTCAGCTGAAGCAATTGCTGCAACTGAAGGTTTAGGATATAGAATCTTTTTAGTAAGAAGATATCTTGCTATGGATGTGATTTTACCTTATGTTATTTGGATTACACTTTTAGCATTTTTGATTGATTTTGTTTTAAGACAATTTAATCAAAGACTATTTCCTTGGTTTGGGAAGGAGTAGAAATGAACTTAGTAAATGCAAAAAATATTTGGAAAGAGTATGGCAATAATATCATTTTAGAAAATTTAAATTTTTCAATGAAAGATGGTGAATTTTGTACTTTAGTAGGTCCTTCTGGGTGTGGTAAAACAACTTTTTTGAGAATGCTATTGGGTGTAGATGAACCAACACGAGGAAAACTTTTTTTTGAAGGAAACGATTATCCTAAGGAACCTAGTGACGAAAGAGGGATTGTTTTTCAAAGATATTCAACTTTAAGTCATTTAAATGTGATTGATAATGTGGTTATTGGCTTAGAGTTTGAAAAGTCAAAACTCCTTGGAAAACTTTTTGGAAAAGAGAAAAATGAAGCAAGAGATAAAGCTACTGAAATTTTAAAAGCAGTTGGTTTAGAGGATGCTAAAAACAAGTATCCCCATGAATTATCAGGTGGAATGAAACAAAGATTATCCATAGCTCAATCACTTGTAAAAGAGCCAAAACTTTTACTTTTGGATGAGCCTTTTGGTGCTCTTGATCCTGGGATTAGTCAGGATATGCATGATCTTCTTTTAGAGATTCATTCAAAACTGAATTTTGGTGTAGTGATGGTAACTCATGATATTTCAGAGGCTTTTAAATTAGGTACAAGAGTATTGGTTTTTGATAAAGTGAAAGTTGATAAAGATTTCCCAAATAGATATGGGTCAACAATAGTAAATGATATAGATGCAAGTAAAGAAAGGAAATAACAAAATTATGAAAAGTGAAAATATTATATTAAATGAAATTTTGCCTTCAAGTGTGAAATGGTCAAAGATTATAAAAAGAGGACAAACAATTCAGTTAAAAGCAAGTGGTGACAATGCAAGTTTATCAGCTATGTTTTATAATGCTTCAAATAGTGCAGAGCGATTTAATAGTGCTGATACTGTAAAGATACAATGGAATGCTTTTTTAAATAAAGGAAAAGTTCTATTTTCAGAGATGGGAAGAGTTTTATTTGCTATTACTGAAGATACTACTGATGGTTTATTTGATACCTTAGGAGGTATTAGCAATGATAGACTTATCAAAGAAAACTTTTCAAATGAAGCAACATTTGAGAGTTGTAGAAATGCTTACCATAAAAGTGATAGAGAGAATTTTTTAATTGAACTTGGAAAATATGGGATGGGTAAAAAAGATATGATTCCTGCTCTTAATCTATTTAGAAAAGTAGATGTAAAAGAGGGTTCACTTTTAGAACTAAATCCTAGATGTGCAAAAAAGGGTGATATTATAGAATTAACAGCCCATATGGATGTACTTCTTATTCTTTCAAATACACCACATGCAATGGATAAGGGTGAATATAATCCAAGTGATATTGAAATCTCAATTTTTGAAGCAGTTGAATTCAAAGATGAAGATTATGTGAATTTTTCAGAGGAAGCTAAAAGAGGTTTCCAAAATACTAACAGATATTTTGTATAAGGGGTAAATGATGTCAAAAAATATTGAAAATGCAGTTTATAATGAAAAAATTTTATCAGGACTTCCTTGGTCTGGTGTAGTTAAAAAAGGTCAAAGATTTAGAATCGTAGACTTAGAAGGGTGTCAAGCAGTTGATACACTTTTTTACAACAACAATGATTATTCAGAAAGATACAGTCCAAACGATACAATAAGAGAACAAGGAAGTATTTTTATCACTAAGGGTACAAAACTAATAAGCTCTGATGATAATGTATTAATGGAAGTGATTGAAGATACTTGTGGAAACCATGATACTTTAGGTGGACATTGTAGTGCAGAGAGTAATTCTGTTAGATTTGGACTTGATAAAAGATATATGCATTCTTGTAGAGATAACTATCTTACTTTAGTTGGCGAATTAGAGATGAATCCAAAAGATATATCAAACAATATTAACTTTTTTATGAATGTACCAGTTGAAGAGGATGGACACCTTGCAATCGTAGATGGGATATCATCAAAAGGTGATTATGTAGAGATGGTAGCACATATGGATACTTTGGTACTTATCTCAAATTGTCCACAACTTAATAACCCTTGTAATGGTTATAACCCAACGCCAATACAACTTATTATTTGGGAAGACTAAACTAATAAAGGATTAAGAGATCCTCTTCTCTTTATTTTATAGGACGACTTATAAAATATAAACAATCGGGACGGCCCACAATTAGATTTAAGGATATAAAAAATGTTTAAAAGAGTTTTAATTGCAAATCGTGCTGAGATTGCAAATAGAATCATAAAAACTTTAAAAAAGATGGATATTGAGTCTGTAACTATTTATAGTGAAGCTGATAAACATGCCTCTTTTGTAATCAATTCAGATATTTCAGTTCCTTTGCATGGGGTATCTTTAGATGAGACATATTTAGATTATGAAAAGATTATAAATATCTGCAAAGAGTATGATATAGATGCAATTCATCCAGGATATGGGTTTTTAAGTGAAAATGTAAATTTTGTACAAGCTTGTGAGGATAATGGAATTGTATTTATTGGACCAAACTCAAAACATATTGAGGATTTTGGACTTAAACATACAGCACGTCAAATTGCAAAAGATAATGATGTACCATTACTTGAAGGAAGTGAACTATTAAATAGTATAGATGAAGCAAAACAGACTGCTTTAAATATTGGATATCCAGTTATGTTAAAAAGTACTGCTGGAGGTGGTGGTATTGGTATGAAACTATGTTTTAGCGAACAAGAGCTAGTTGATGCTTATGATGGAGTTATTAAACTTGCTGGTTCAAACTTTAGTAATAGTGGAGTATTTTTAGAAAAATATATTCAAACGGCAAGACACATAGAGGTACAAATCTTTGGGGATGGACTTGGAAATGTTAAAACTTTAGGTGAGAGGGATTGTTCAATCCAAAGAAGAAACCAAAAAGTTATAGAGGAAACTCCTGCACCAAATATATCTGATGAACTTAGAATTCAGCTTTTTGAAGCTTCTTATAAATTAGCTAAGGCAGTAAACTATAAAAGTGCGGGAACTGTTGAGTATATCTACGATACCCAAAGTGAAAAGTTTTATTTCTTAGAGGTAAACACAAGACTTCAAGTTGAACATGGTATCACCGAAGAGGTTTGTGGTGTTGATTTAGTTGAGTGGATGATAAGAGTTGCAGCGGGGGATAATAAACCTTTATTAGAATATAAGCACAATCCAAAAGGTCATGCTTTTGAAGTAAGAGTTTATGCAGAAGATGGTGGGAAAAACTTTCAACCAAGTACTGGACTTATCACAAAAGTTGAGCTACCAAATGACACTAGATGTGATACTTGGATAGAAGATGGTTGTGAAGTTAGCCCTTTTTATGATCCACTTTTAGTAAAAATAATAACAGTAAGCAATACAAGAGAAGAGAATGTTCTAAAACTTCAAAATGCACTAAAGAAAAGTAGAATCTATGGAATAGAATCTAACTTTTCATATCTTGAAGAGATCTCAAAACAAGAGTTTTTTGTAGACTCTACTTTTTATACAAAAGTATTAGATAGCTTTGAATATAAACCTTATAAAGTAGATATTATTAAATCTGGAACAATGACCACAATTCAAGATTTTCCAGCACGTCAGGGGTATTGGGCTGTAGGTATTCCACCATCTGGTGCAATGGATAGTTTAACTCCAAGACTTTTAAACCAACTTTTAAATAATAAAAAAGATGCACCCTTTATAGAGATGACTTTTATGGGAGCAAGTTATAAATTTAGACAAGATACCATTATCGCTATTGGTGGGGCTGATATGCAAGCTAAAATCAATGGTGAATTTGTAAGTATGTATGAGCCTTTATCTGTAAAGAGTGGAGATACTTTAGAGTTTAAAAAAATCATAGGAGATGGGAATAGAACTTATCTAGCAATTGAGGGTGGTTTTGATACTGCTAAATATCTTGGGAGTGCTTCAACCTTTACTTTAGGTGAGTTTGGTGGACATGGTGGACGAGCTTTAAAAGCTGGAGATGTACTTAGTTTCAATGCTGCAAAAGAACAAACATTTACGCCACTTGCACAAATTCCAAGTTTATCAAATGAGTGGGAGATAGGTGTAGTTTATGGACCACATGGAGCACCTGATTTTTTTACAAATGATGATATAAAAGAGTTTTTTGAAGCTTCATGGGAAGTGCACTTTAACTCAAGTCGTACTGGTGTAAGACTAATAGGACCTGCACCAAAATGGGCTAGAAATGATGGGGGAGAAGCTGGACTTCATCCATCAAATATCCATGACAATGCTTATGCTTTTGGTACTATTGACTTTACAGGAGATATGCCAGTAATTCTTGGACCTGATGGTCCTAGCTTAGGGGGATTTGTTTGTCCTGTTACTATTATCTCTTGTGAGTTATATAAGGTGGGACAGTTAAAAGCTGGTGATAAGATAAAGTTTAAGCCAATCAGTTTAGAAAATGCAGATGCCATGAGTAAAGCTTATGAAGAAGCTATATTAAGAAACTCAACTTTACCTAAACTTGAAGATTATACTATTGATTTTGAAGTAGAAAGTGCAACACCAATTATTGATATATTAAAGCATGATGAACTTGATATTAATATTGCAATAAGAGCTGCAGGAAATGAATTTCTTTTAATTGAAGCGGGTGAACTTAAACTTGATATTGAGCTTAGATTTTTTATCCATGCACTTATGGGTTATATTGAAGATAGTGATTTAGATGGCATAGTTGATTTAACCCCAGGTATTAGAAGTTTACAGATACATTTTGACTCACAAATTATTAGTAGAGTTAAATTGTTAAAGACTATTAAAAAAGCTGTAAATGGATTAAAAGATATTGAAAACCTTGAAGTTGATTCAAGAACAGTATGGCTTCCACTATCATGGAATGACCCATCAATCCAAATTGCAATTGACAAGTACCAACAAGGTGTAAGACCAAATGCACCTTGGTGTCCATCAAATATAGATTTTATTAGAAGAATCAATGGATTAAAAGATACCAATGAGGTTAAAAATATTGTATTTGATGCTGATTATCTTGTAATGGGATTAGGTGATGTATATTTAGGAGCTCCTGTAGCAACTCCACTTGACCCCTCACATAGAGTTGTAACAACAAAATACAATCCAGCAAGAACCTGGACAGCACAAAACTCAGTGGGTATTGGTGGAGCTTATATGTGTGTATATGGTATGGAAGGACCAGGAGGATATCAACTATTTGGTAGAACTCTTCAAATGTGGAATAGATATAGACAAACCAATGAGTTTACAAAACCTTGGTTACTTAGATTTTTTGATCAAGTAAAATTTTATCCTGTGACAACAGATGAGTTACATGATATAAGAGAGAAGTTTTTATATGGAAAATTTCCACTTACTATTGAAGATAAAACATTTAAATTAAAAGAGTACAAAGAGTTTTTACAGAAGAACAAAGAGGTATCTGATACTTTCCAAACAAAACGCCAAAAAGCTTTTGAAGATGAAAGATTGATGTGGAAAGAAAAAGGGCTTGATAGCTTTGATACAAAAGTTGTAGCCGTTGATGATAAAGATGAACTAATACTTGCAGATGATGAAGAGGTAGTTGAGTCTATTATGTCTGGAAATATCTGGAAGATAGAGGTTAAAGTGGGTGATGAGGTTCAAGCTGGAGATGTTTTAGTTATCTTAGAATCTATGAAAATGGAAGTGGATATTGAAACCGAAGTTGCTGGAACAGTATCTCAAATCTTATATAAAGAGGGTGACAATATTGAAAGTGGTGATGTCTTGGTTGTGATAAGAAAGGATGAAAAATGAATTTAAATATTGAAAGCTTAAAACAAAACTATCTTGATAATAGGGTAACAATAAGAGAAGTTATTGAAAATATCAAAAAAAGTATTGAAGAAAATAAAGATTCAAATATCTGGATATATACCTTAAGTGATGAAGAGCTTGAGGTATATATAAAAGATTTGGAGTCTAAAAATATAAACGATTTACCACTATATGGAATCCCTTTTGCTATCAAAGATAATATAGACTTAGCAAATATCCCTACAACTGCTGGGTGTAAAGAGTATGAGTATACTCCAAGCAAATCTGCTTTTGTGGTTCAAAAACTAATTGAAGCAGGTGCCATTCCCATTGGAAAAACAAACTTAGATCAATTTGCTACAGGATTAGTAGGAACTAGAAGCCCTTATGGGGAGTGTAAAAACTCTATTGACCCAGAATATATCTCAGGAGGTTCAAGCTCAGGAAGTGCAGTAAGTGTTGCCCTTGATATGGTTTCTTTTTCACTTGGAACTGATACCGCAGGTTCTGGAAGAGTTCCAGCTGCTTTTAATAATTTAATAGGATTAAAAGCAACAAAAGGGGTAGTAAGTACTAGTGGAGTAGTTCCTGCTTGTAGAAGTTTGGATTGTGTTACTGTGTTTGCTAAAAGTTTAGACTCTATTGAAGCAGTTTTTGAAGTTGTAAATAAATATGATGAAGAGGATATCTACAGTCGTAAATATAAAGCTACAACAAAAAAAGCAAAAGATGAGTTTTTGTTTGCAACTCCTAGGAAGTCGCAGTTGAAATTTTTTGGAGATGAGCAAGCACAAAAACTATTTTTTGATGCAATTGAAAAGTTTGAATCACTTGGTGGAAAAGCTGTAGAGATTGATTATGAACCATTTAATGAAAGTGCAAATTTACTTTATAGTGGACCTTGGGTAACTGAGAGATATATCGCTATAAAAGATGTTATTACAAAAACACCTGAAGTTGTAGAAAAAACAGTAAGAGCCATCATAAGTGGTGGAGATAAAATAGATGCTGTGAACTATTTTGAATCAGAATATACTCTAAAGAAAAATAGAAAAATTGCAGATAAGATATTTAATGAGTTTGAGTTTATGCTTACTCCAACTACAGGAACTATTTATAAGATTGATGAAGTAAATAATGATCCAATACAATTAAATACAAATCTAGGATATTATACAAATTATATGAATCTTCTTGATCTATCAGCTATTGCTGTACCTGCTGGTTTTAGAGAAAATGGACTCCCTTTTGGTGTGACAATTGTTGCTGATAAGTTTGAAGAAGAGAAACTGCTATCTTATTCAAGTAAGTATTTAAAGGCCTAATATGGATGAAAATGAAATATTAGTAGGTGTTTGTGGAGCTCATATGAGTGGTTTGCCCCTTAATTGGCAACTAACTAATTTAGATGCGGTTCTAGTTAAAAAAACAAAAACAAAAGTAGGTTATAGATTATTTGTACTCGAAAACAAAGACCCCATAAGACCTGGAATGATATATGATAGTTTAAGTAAATATCAAATAGATGTGGAGGTATGGTCAATGCCAGTAGAAAACTTTGGGAAGTTTATGAAACAGATTGCTTCCCCTCTTGGAATTGGTAGTGTTTATTTAGAAGATGAAAGTGTAGTTTATGGGTTTTTATGTGAGAGTGATTTTGTAAAAGATACAAAAGAGATTAGTGGGTTTAAAAGCTGGAGAACCTTTATCTCACAAAATTTATGAGATTAACATTTTTTTTAATTATTACTAGATTAGAAGAGTTTATTGGCAAAAAATAAAAGGAGTTGTAGTGTCAGCATGGATATATTTATTATTGGCAGGTATCTTAGAGATTGGATTTGCCTTGATGCTTAAATTAACTGAAAATTTTACTAAACTTATCCCTACAGTTGTTTTTATTATTTTTGCCATTTTAAGTTTTTATAGTTTGACTAAAGCTATTGAGACAATACCTGTTGGTACAGCGTATTCTGTTTGGACAGGAATTGGTGCTTTTGGAACAATTATTATAGGAATTGTTTTTTTTAATGAACCGGCAACTTTATTGAGATTATTTTTTCTTTTTACACTAATTGCTTCAATTATAGGCTTAAAACTAGTGTCTAATTAATGATTTTAAATCTTGAACTATTAATTAAAAGCTTTAAATAGTTTTCTATTTAAATGTACAAATATCAAAATAAACACTAAAAGTAAACTAAACATTAAAATCGTGCTGTTCCAACCAAATTTTTCATATACTATAGATGGTAGTATAGAACCCACAGTTCCACCTATATAATAAAAAGTCAAATACATACCCGAGGTCAATGCTTTTTGTGAAGCTCTTAGGGAGTTTGCAATTCTGGTTGATAGGGTATGAATAATAAACATACCAACACAAAAAATAAATACTGACGCAAATAAAAATAGGGCATTTAAGCTAAAAAAACATATGGTTGAAACTATAAATATAGATATACCAAATATTATAGCTCTAAGCTCTTTTTTGAAAAAGTTTACAATTTTATGAATAGTTAAAGAAACAATAATCCCCATACCATAACCCAAATAAAGTAGTCCGATTTGGGTTTCTGAAGTTTCTGGTATAAGCTCTTTTACCCTAAATGGCAAGATATTTAAAAGTCCTGCAAATACGAAAAATATGGTAAACATAAGGGTATAAATAACAATAAACCTTTTGTCTTTTAAAATATTTGTTATATCCTTAAGTGTTGGTTTTACTAAATTTGCCTCTGCTTTTAGTTTTAGTTTTTGTATAAAAAATAAAACCAATAATAAAGCTAATGAAAGTGAAAAAAACACCATTCTCCAGCCAAAATGTTCAGCAATAAAACCTGAAAACACCCTTCCTACTAAACCACCAAATACGGTAGAAGCTACATATATAGACATATTAACTTTTGTTTTTTCTTTATCATTGGCTAAAACAGCCATACATCCTGTCAATATGGCAGGGATTATTATAGCTTCAATAGTTCTAATAGTTAAAAACATCTCATATGAGTTAGAAAAGCTTAATGCCAAGTTTGTAAAAAACAATAAAATTGATGCTGTAATTAATACAGTTTTAGCTTTTACAGATTCTAAAATATATCCGTAAACTATTGGCGAGATTGCTAAAAATAACATAATAACCGCTGTAAATGATGAGGCTTTGACTATAGATATTTCAAACTCATTTGCTAAAAGTGGTTGTAAAGGTTGGGTTGCATACATCACTGATAAAAGTACAGTAATTGTATAGATAATTATAAGTAATTCACTTTTTTTCATTTTTAAATTATATCTAAATTTAGATTTTTTTTTGCATACCACCAAAGGGACACCAAAAGAAAATAAACTACAAAAAATAAAAAAAGGAAATTTTATGAATTATGCAAAACAAAGATATCTAACTTATGCAGTTTTTACGATATTTACACTTGTTGTACCGTTTATTACTATAAATGGGAATCACCTATTACTTTTATCGTTTGATAAATTTGAGTTTCACTTTTTAGGGGTATCATATAGTATGAATGAGCTATTTATTATGCCATTTTTACTTATGATTTTATTTATTGGTATTTTTGCAATGACTGCAATATTTGGTAGGGTTTGGTGTGGTTGGGCATGTCCTCAAACAATATTTAGAGTAATTTATAGGGATTTAATAGAAACTTTTGTTTTAAAACTTAGAAGAATTAAAAATAAACAAAAAGATATAGATTATAATAAAAACAGCAATAAAATAAGAAAATATATTTCACTTATTTTATGGGGTATATTATCTTTGATAATTGCAACAAATTTTATGTGGTATTTTGTTCCACCTGAAGATTTTTTCAAATATATTCAAGAACCAAAAGAACATCCAGTTTTAATTATGTTTGTTATAAGTATTGCAGTTTTTTTAATATATGATATAGTTTTTATGAAAGAAAATTTTTGTACCTATGTTTGTCCATATTCTAGAATCCAATCAGCACTTTATGATGATGACACAAAACAAGTAGTTTATAATACAAATAGAGGTGGTAATATTTATCAAAATGGTGAAAAATCTATTTTTGATATAAAGCAGTTTAGTGCCAATGAAGAGTGTACCACCTGTGAAGCTTGTGTAAAGATTTGTCCAACCCATATTGATATTAGAAAAGGTTTACAAGTTGAATGTATAAACTGTTTAGAGTGTTCTGATGCTTGTGCAACTGTTATGGGAAAACTTGGAAAAAAATCTTTAATATATTGGGGAAGTACAAATAGTGTTCTAAAAAATAGAATCTCAAAATTGTTATCAAAAAGAAATCTATTTTATATGGCATCACTAATAGTTTGTTTCCTATTTACAACCTATTATATCACTGAAAAAGAGCCTTTTTTATTAAATGTAAATAGAACAACAAACCTTTATAAAGTAGATAGCAAAGGAAATACTTTAAATAATTATCTGCTTACCATACAAAATAAAAGTAAAGAGAAATATACTTATGAATTAAAAGTATTAAGTGAAGGTTTTTATCTAAAAAGATTTAGACCCCTAAAATTAGAGTCTCAAAAAAGAGAAAAATCTGTTCTTATTGTTGGTATTTCTAAAAATAAATTAAAAACTTTAAATAAAGACTCTATTAAAAAAATAAAAGTACAAGTGTATGCAAAAGAGGATATGCGTGTTAGTATGATAAAAGAGTTAGCTTTTATCTATAATAAAAACGAAATCTAATCAAAACTTTTTTCTATAAAAAGGGAGAAACAAGCTCCCTTTTTAGTATTTTTATGCTCTATCTTGCCAGCAAAACTATTCTCTATAATTGTTTTTGCAAGATATAATCCAATACCTGAACCCATCTGTTTAGTTGTAAAATATGGTTCAAAAATCTTTTGCATATTTTTTTTATTTATACCACCTGCATTGTCTTCTATATTTATTATAACTTCAGCAGAAGTTGAATCAACACTTATGTTTATATATGGCTGAAAAGTATCTTTTAGTGCTTCATTTGCATTTGATATCAAAGCTAATAAAACTTGCGAAAGTTCATTTTTGACCCCATATACTTTTATATCTTCGTGGGTATTAAATTTTGTATTTACTAAGGTTCCTTGTTTTTTCAAATCTGAACTAAGAATTGACAGGGTGTTTTTTATACACTCATTTATAGAAAAATTCTCTTTTTGTTTTGAAGGGGCATAAAACTCTTTGAAGTTTTCAACTGTATTTGATAAAAAGTTTAGTTGTTCATTTGCTTGATTGATTTTTCTTTCTAAGTATTTTTTGTCAAGTTTTTCGTTTTCAAAACGCTTTTTTATATTTATTAAAATATATGAGATATTGTTTAAAGGTTGTCTAAATTGGTGGGTGATATTTGCTATTAGTTCTCCAGTTTTTGCAAGTTTTGATTGGTGTAAAAGCATATTTTCTATTTTGATATTATGTTTTTTTTGCTCTGCATATTTATATGAAACAGATAGGGTAAATAAAACAGCCTCAATTGCAAAAGCTAAAAGAACGATGTCTATATGCCCCATACTTTGGTAATATGTTTTAAAATCAAATATAAATAACAAAAGACAAAATATAGACCAGCCAATTACATATATCAAAGTGGGTTTATATCCTTGCTTTATATTAAATATAACAGAGATAAAAAGTATTGCATATATGATAGTATAAGGTATATACTCAAAAAGCATATAATGATAAAAAGAGGTTAAGATAACTATATTTAAAAGTATAGTATTTATAAATAACTCTTTGTTGTTTTTTATTATAGGGAAAAATCTACCCTCATAAAATGATATGGCAAAAACAAGGGCACTAAGGGTTGCAAATAATAGTGAAAGATCTTCAATAAGTTTACTTGTTTCAAATAGTTTACTATAAGAGTAGATAAAAATCAAAGAAAAAAACTGCATAAAACAATAAGCAATATACATTAACTCTTTTGAATAGATATATCTAATAAGAGTATAAATAATAGTCATAATAAGTATGCCAAAGATGATACCATAGGTTAGTATCATATATAAATCATAATTCAATCTTATACCCATGCCCAGTAAGATTTGAGATAATCTCTTTTGGAATTTTTTGTTTTATATTTTTTATCAAAGTTTTTAAAGCATCTTTAGTCATCACAGCTTCTTTCCAAACATAGTTTTCAATCTCTTCATAACTTACATACCTATTTTGATTTTTTAGAAGTAAGTTTAGCAAATCAATCTCTTTTGCTCTTAAGGCTACTAGTTCTCCATCTAATTTTAGAGTATTATTATAAATATCATAATAGCAGTTCTCTTTTAGTTTTATAATATTTGTATTATCATTTTCTAAATTTGCTACACAAGTATCTAATGCATTTTTTAGTTCAAACTCTTTTATAGGTTTTGTTAGGTACTTTATCAATTGTAATTCAATAGCTTCAAAAAGATATTCTTTGTTTGAGTAAGCACTCAAAACAATAACTTGAGTGCTTTTATTTTTTTGTCTAATTTTTCTTATAAACTCCAAACCATTTATTTTAGGCATTTGAATATCAGTGATTATTATATGTGGGTCAATTTGGTTATAAAGTTTAAGGGCATCTATTGCATTATCTGCCTCATAAATATTTTCAAAATAGTTTTCTAAGTATTCAACCGCATTTTCTCTTGTGATTTCATCATCTTCCACATATAAAATTTTGATATTCTTATTTTTAGACATCTTAGATGATTGCACCTGATGATCCCATAACTTCTCTTGCTTCTTCACTCATCATTTCAGGAGTCCAGACTGGATCAAATACTAAGTTAACTTGTGCTTCATCTATCTCATCTACACTTAATGAGACATATTTAACTTGATCTAGTAAACTTTCTGCCACAGGACAAGCAGGTGAGGTTAGGGTCATATCAATATAACAATAAATATAGTTCTCTTTTACTTCAAATTCGATTTTATAAATAAGTCCCAAATCATAAATATTTACTGGAATTTCTGGGTCAAAAACATGTTTTAGATTGTGTATTACTTTTTCTTTTAGGCTGTCTTCATCAATATTTAACATAATATCTCCTTCTTAGGCTTTATGTGCATACTCTTTTATTTTTTTCATCATTCCTATAACTCCACTTTGTCTATTAGGAGTTATAACTTCACTAAGACCTAGTTCATATACTATATCCATATCAACTTCTTTTAATTCTTTTATAGTTGAATCGGAAAAAATATTTAAAATAATATAAACTAAACCTCTAACTATTACTGTATCAGAAGTACCATAGAAAAAAAGTTTATCATCTTTTTTTTCACAAGTTAACCAAACTTGCGAGGTACATCCATGCACAATATTTTCTGGGATTTTATCTTTTTCATCAAAGGGTTCCAACTTTTTACCCAAATCAATAATAAACTCATATTTTTGTAACTCATCTTCAAAAAAGTCTAAATCCTCTTTTATTTTTTCAACTCTTTGTTTTATACTCAAATCTAACCCTTAACTTAACATATTTAAAGCTTTTTTTAATGCTTTTATTAATTCATTTACATCATTATAATCATTGTAAAAAGCTATTGAAACTCTTATTGTTCCTTTAATTTCCAGCATTTTCATAATAGGTTGGGCACAATGATGTCCTACCCTTAAAGCTATATTCATCTTATCAACTAAGATACCTATATCATCATGACTTATACCTTTAAAATTAAAACTTCTACTCCCAATACAATTTTCAATATCATTATAAAAAACAATATTAGGAAGTTTACTTAACTCTTCATCTAAATAATTGTAAACATCTTTTTCCACTGCTTCTATATTTTCATACCCTATAGATGAAATATACTCTAAAGCTTTTGCAAAACCAATAACTCCTGCAATATTTTGAGTTCCAGCTTCAAACTTATAGGGAGAGTCAAGTAAGCTAGAACCCTCAAAATCAACTTCATGTATGGTAGCACCACCTGTTTGATATGGTTTCAAATCTTTTAAAAATTTATCTTTTACATAAATAGCGCCAACTCCTGTTGGTCCAAAGGTTTTATGCCCCGATATTGCACAAAAGTCCACATCTAATTGTTGTACATCAACACTCATATGTGCTAAACTTTGAGCAGCATCAATCATCACAACACTATTGTATTTATGAGCTAGATTGATAATAGCTTCTATATCATGGATTTTTCCAAAGGCATTTGAGATGTGAGTAATACTTACAAAAGAGTTTGGATATTTTTTCAAAAGTTGGGTGAAGTGATTGAAATCAAAATCTAAATTTTCATTACAACTTACTACTTCCAAACCTTTATGTAATACTCTTCCTTGCATATGCCATGGAACAATATTTGAGTGATGCTCTAAAGAAGAGATGATTACTGTTTTGTAATCTTTTGCAAAACTTGAAGCGATAAAGTTTATAGACTCTGTAACACCTTTTGTGAAAATAATCTCTTCATCTTTTGCTGCATTTATAAAATTTTTTAGTGTTTTTCTAGCATTTTCATAAGCCATTGTAGCTTTGTTTGCATCACCAAAACTACTTCTATGGGTATTTGCACAATAAAATGTATAATATTCTAATTGTGAATCAATAACACTTTGAGGTTTTTGTGTTGTAGCTGCATTGTCTAAATATATGGTTTTACTATTTTTAAAATATGGAAAATCTTTTTTAAACATAATCGCTCCTTTTAAAACCTAGTATAAGCTCTTTTGCTTTTTCGTTTACAATAGTATCAAATATTTCATTCTCAAAAGCTTTTAATAACATCCCAAAAGCCATATCTTTTGGTATTCCCCTTGTTTGTAAATAGTGTAGTTGGTCTTTATCTAAACCTCCTGTTGTAGCTGCATGGCTAGCTTCAAGCTCATCTATTGAGATTTCAAGATGAGGTTTAGCAAAGATTGTGGCATCATTACTCAATAAAATAGTATTTGAAGCTTGAAATACCTTAGAGTTTAAAGCTTTTTGATTTACTATTGATTTAGCTTCATATACAGCTTTACTCTTATCATGCAAAGAGTGTTTATATTTAATATTACTAAGGGCATTTTTTGTGTTATGCAAAGTATTAAATATGCTTGAACTATTTGCACTATTTTTTAATCTAACTAGACCAAAAAGATTATATTTTGAATCCTCTTCATTTAGGTTTGTATTATATAGGTTTAGATTTATTCCATCTCCTATTTCAAAGTTTGTTTTATACAAACTTGCTTCTTTTTTTAAATTTGTATCACAGTTGTATATGATTTTATTTGATTGTTGTATATCTTGATATTTTATATAGTTTAAATTTCCAGCTTGTTTTACTTGCAAACTTCTATTTATACTATAAAATGATTCTTGGCATTTTGATAGAAAAATCTCTATAACATCAGCATTTACACCTTCTTCTACAATTATCTCTAAAGAGTTAGTATATATAGTTTTATCTTCATCTAGTTTATGAACTAAAACTATAGGTTCTTTTGTATCTTTGCTAATCTTTAGTTGATAGGTTTTAGATTCAAGTGTTTCATTTATCTTTGAAAACTCACCTAAACCTTTTAGTTTTTTATCAACTAAAGTTAAATCAAGAGCATAATCTTTTGTTTTATCATACTCATCATTTAAAAGTTTCGATAAATCTATTTTTCTAAACTCTTCATCTTTTTTTGTTGGAAAGTTTATATTTTTTAAATCAATTGGTCTCATTTTTAAAACCTTTTTCATTTATTTGTTTAGCTAAAGAGGCATCTCCACTTTTGATAATTTTCCCATCTTCTAAGATATGTACAAAATCAGGTTTTATAAGATTTAGCAATTTATCATAGTGGGTAATCATAAGTAGGGATCTTTTTTTGTCCTTTAATAAATCGTTTATTACCGTTGCCACTGTTTTAATGGCATCAATATCCAAACCTGAGTCAATCTCATCAAGCATAATTAAATCAGGTTTTAAAAGTAGCAGTTGAATAAGTTCATTTCTTTTTTTCTCACCACCACTAAAGCCATCATTTAAATCCCTTTGAAGAAGTTTTTTATCGATACCATATTTTTCTAATTCTTGTTTACTTAGTTTTAAAAACTCCATAGAATCAAGTTGCTCTTCCTTGTGGTATGCTTTTTTTTCATTTATAGCTGTTTTTAAAAAATAGCTATTATTTACCCCTGGTATTTCAACAGGGTTTTGAAAACTCAAAAATATACCCTCATTTGCTCTAGAACTTGCATCTAATTCTAATAAATCCTTATCTTTATAAATCATCTTTCCCTCAGTGATATCACAATCATAATGGGAAGATATAGTTTTTACTAAAGTAGATTTACCTGAACCATTTTGTCCCATAATAACATGAACTTCTCCCTCATTTATATCAAGGTTAAGTCCTTTTAAAATCTCTTTTTCATTTATATTAACTTTCAAATTATTTATACTTAACATAATATTTCCTTCAAAAATGTCCCATTTTTAAGGGAACTTTTTCTTTTATAATTTCTTTTATCAGTATGGCAAAGCCACACCTAAAGAAACAAACTCTAAAGGAGACAACGAGTTGTCTTCTACTTTTTATCCAACGCTTCCCTCTAAAGAGATACTAAGTAACTCTTTAGCTTCAGCTGCAAACTCCATTGGAAGCTCTTTTAGAACCTCTTTACAAAAACCATTTACTATCATAGCTATGGCATCCTCTTCTTTGATACCCCTTTGATTTAAATAAAACAGTTGTTCTTCTGATATCTTAGAAGTGGTTGCTTCATGTTCAATGTTTGCTGTCATATTTCCAATTTCATGGTATGGATAGGTATTTGCTTGACATTTATTTCCAATCAACAAGGAATCACATTGTGATACATTTCTTGCATTGTCAGCATTTTTAGCAACTTTAACCAATCCCCTATAACCATTTACCCCATGCATAGCTGAAATCCCTTTTGAGATAATAGTTGATTTTGTATTTTTTCCAAGATGTATCATCTTTGAACCTGTATCAGCTTGTTGGGCATGGCTAGAAATAGCCACAGAGTAAAACTCTCCAACACTATTATCCCCTTTTAGTATACAGGAAGGGTATTTCCAAGTAAGTGATGAACCCGTTTCAACTTGTGTCCAAGATATTTTTGAGTTATTACCTTTACAAATACCCCTTTTTGTTACAAAGTTCAAAATACCACCTTTACCTTCATCATCCCCAGGATACCAATTTTGTATAGTAGAATATTTTATTTGGGCATCCTCTAAAGCTACAAGTTCAACAACTGCTGCATGAAGTTGTCTTTCATCTCTACTTGGGGCTGAACACCCTTCGTTGTATGAAACATAACTTCCTTTATCTGCTATGATAAGTGTTCTTTCAAATTGTCCTGTATTTAAAGCATTTATTCTAAAATATGTTGATAACTCCATAGGGCATCTAACATTTGGTGGGATATATACAAAACTTCCATCTGTAAATACAGCAGCATTTAATGAGGCAAAAAAATTGTCTCCTGAACCCACAACTGAAGCTAAATATTTTTTTAAAAGCTCTGGGTGATTGTGCGCTGCTTCCGAAATAGAACAAAAGATTATTCCAAGTTTTTCAAGTTCATCTTGAAAAGTTGTTTTAACAGAAACCGAATCAAAAACAGCATCCACTGCAACCCCTGCTAAAAGTTTTTGTTCTTCAAGTGGAATCCCAAGTTTTTCGTAAGTCTTTAAAATCTCAGGGTCAACTTCATCTAAACTATCAAGACTTTTTTTAGGAGCTGAATAGTAAGAGATATCTTGGTAATCGATTTTAGGATATTTTAAATTTGCCCAAGAAGGTTCTTCCATTTTAAGCCATTTGTTAAAAGCCTTTAATCTAAAATCCAAAAGCCAATCAGGCTCATCTTTCTTTTTAGAGATAGCTTTAATAATATTTTCATCTAAGCCTTTTGGGAAAGTATCACTCTCAACCAAGGTTTCAAAACCTAGCTTATAATCTTGTTTTAATAATTCCTTTATATGTGCATTTGAAGCCATAATAACTCCTTTAATTTAAATAGGATATAAATTATCCTATATCTATAATGTAACATATGTGCATTAAAAAACTATTTATACTATAAAGTAACATAAAGATTTAAGTTTTGTTTTCATAATATTATTTATTATAGATATTTTTATAATCATAATAATAAAAGAAAAAGGTAAATTATGGAAAATAATAGATTTAAAGAATATAAGGTAATTTATGTTGTAGAAGGTGGTTGTGGAACAATATTTTTAGGTTCAGCTGGTTTACCATTAAAAAAGATAGAAGCAGAGTTGAATTATCATGCAAGTGAAGGTTGGCAACTTGCTTTTCAAGTTATAGAATCAAAAAGATTTTGGTTGTTTTGGCAAAGAGAAGCTGCTATTATCACTTTAGGGCGTTAAGATTTTGAAACAATTAATACTAATTATGATAAAAAAATATCGTCAAACTGGTGGTGGTAAAAGATGGTTTGGTGTAGAATGTAATTTTGAACCATCTTGTTCTTTATACACTTACCAAGCAATAGATAAATTTGGTTTATTTTCTGGAATTAAGTTGGGGATAAATAGAATGAAAAATTGTAATAGACATGATAGTATTTGTAAATGTATTGACCCATTAGAAAAACAGGAGTAGGCATTGCTTGATAAAGATGAAATAAATAAAGAAGAGGAACAACTACGTAATCAAATTAGTAGTTTAAGTGAGGAAGAAAGAAAAAATTTTTATTTGGAGGTAAAAGATAAAATAAAAGACCCTGATACATATGCAACCTTAAATTGGTTTTTTGTAGCTGGTTTACACCATTTTTATTTGGAAAAATGGATTAATGCTTGTATAAATTTATTAGTTTTTATTATTGGTATAATATTGATAATTGAAGGAGATTATAAAATAGGGCTTGGAATGATTATTTTGATCTCAATTGTGGAACTTTGGGCACTTTTTCGTTCTCAAATAATCATTAAAGATGTAAATAACAAGATTTATAGAAATATCTTGGCTAAAATAAAGTAAGTATTTATTCCCAAGCTTAGCTTGGGAATGAGATAAATTGTAAGATAATCTTTATTTTATTAGCTCTTTAAACTTAAGCCCTTCAAAAATCTTTATAGGATTTCCTCTTACAATCTCTTTTCCTTCTTTCCACATCATTATTGCTTTTTTTTGTATTTTTTTATGATTTATGGAATTTACTTTTTGTAAAAGTCTTTCTTGTGCAATTTTTTTGTTTTGATGCTGACTTCTTTCATCATAACTTAATGCTTCTATATTCAAAGGTGGGTATAAAGCTCTCACTCCACTTGATGTAGTATTAACATGTTGCCCACCTTTTTTAGGACTTTTCATTGTTTGATAGATGATTTTTGTTATATCTATTTGCTCAATTTTATTTTCTTCGTAACATTGTAAAGAAAAATACCAATTTTTTCTTTTATGTTTTGGTCTAAATGGGCTGGTTGATTTCCAAAGATGTGTTCCTTCTAAATGCTTAAAGCTTTTATCATCACTTTTTATAAGAACCGACTTATAACAATCATGAGATGATTTCTCTATAGAGATAATTTCAAAGTCATAGTTTTTTTCTAGCCAGTTACAAAAAAGCCATATTGCTCTACAAACTTCATCTACTCCATTACCACTACTAATATAGATAATCATTTTCTACTCCTTATATGTAAGTATAGGTTTAAATGTAGCTATAACAGTTGCAAGTCCTGCATCTACTAAATCATTTATTACAATTTCAATATTTTTATAAGCTTGTGGTGCTTCTTCATAAAGTAACTTTTTATCTTTGCAAAGTACACGTGAACCTATAGAAGTACGTTCCAATTCAGTTTTATTGTAATTGTTTCTTAGTTTAGCTTCTGCTGAACTTCTTTCCCATTTTCTCCCTGCACCATGAGCCAATGAATAATTAGATTTCTTTGTGTCATTCGTTGCCATAACAAGGTAACTAAGTGTCCCTCTACTTCCAGCTATTATTACAGCACCTTTATTTGTAGGTGTTGCACCTTTTCTATGCAATAAACCATCTTTTGTTTTTTCAATACTATTATGTGCTGTATCACTTACACATTTTAAATTAGATTCTAGTTTTATAGCTTTGAGTAATTTTTTCGCTATTTGTAGACGACTTTTTTTTGCATATATAATTGCTTTATCATGCTCTTTTAAATAACTACTTGCTTGAGTAATGGATAAACCCTCATTTGGATTGTATTGTCCAGCTACTTTATCAAATATAATCTGTCCAAATGCACGAGAACCGCTATGTACTAAAGTATAAAGTGAATTTTCATCTAAACTTAATTGTTTAAAAAGCATATAATCTTTAATCTCATTTACAAGATGTAACTCAGCAAAATGGTTCCCTTTTCCTATAGTTCCTAAATGGTATCCAAGTGATGGTTCATCTATATCAATATCATCTAAACTTTCTATCTTTGAAAGAGCTTTTACAAATTTTGATACTTTTATTCTTTTAGCTTTTAAAGGCACCTCAAATAGGCTCATTCCACATCCTATATCCCCACCTATTAGATGTGGATAGATTCTATCTTCTGTTAGTATTGCACTGCCATTAGGGACAAGTCCTATACTTAAGTCTGGTAATCCGACTACTTTTTTTACACCTTTAAATTGTGTAATATTTTTTAATGTTTCTACGCTTCTAGTATCAATCCAGTTTTTCTTTGAAGCGATGATTGTTAAATTGTCCATTATTTCTCCATGGTTTGTTATTTTTGTTTTGTGTATTGTGTTGATTTTGTTTTGTTAATGATTTCATATTTGACTCCTTATTTTTTATTGAAAAGATGTTACAATATTTTTTTGACGTATTTTGTCCAGTTTTAAATAAAGGAAGTATTTTATTTTGAAAACTAAATTTTACCCATTACTCTATAGATTAAATAAAAAGAATAGGTATCTTATTTTAGAAATAGATGATGAGAATGAAGATACATTTTATATTGATAAAAAATCTAACAAAATTCCTGTTTTTACAGAATTAAAATTTTTAAAACAATATGCAAAAAAAAGAGATATAAAAGTGGTAAAAGACTCTGAACCTATAGTGCATAATTTAGACATAGTTTTGAAATGGATAAAAAAGAATGCTAAAGGTAAAATTGAGTGTACAGACATCTTAACTGTTTGGAATTTTTTTATTGATATGGCAAATACTTTTGAGCTTGATAATGATGAATTACAAGCATATCGTAGTAAAGCTGTAAAAGCATATAAAGTATATGAAAAAGTTTTTTTTGGCACAAACTTACCAAGTGTAACTCAAAATAATCCACCATATCATCCAAAGTTCAATGCAAAAGAGTTAAAACTTATTCAAAGAGTACTTGCCTATGGATTTAAAAAATTTAAAAAGAAACGAATAAAGATAAGATGAAAAACATCCTATTTATATGTAGCCGTAACCAATGGCGAAGCCCTACGGCTGAGAAAATATATAGCAAAGATGATCGTGTCAATGTTCGCTCGGCCGGAACAAGTCCAAGTGCAAGAAAAATAGTTAATGCTAAAGATATACAGTGGGCAGAACTTATCTTTGTGATGGAGTACAAACATAAAGAAAGGCTAAAATCTGACTTTTCTAGACAACTACAATATAAAAAAATTATTGTTCTTGATATTCCTGATGAGTATCAATATATGGATGAAGAATTGGTAAAATTGTTAAAAACATCAGTAGAGGAATACTTAAAATGAAAAATATCCCAACAGAAACTTTATTGGAAAATTTCGCTCAATGTGTTGATGATGAAGAAAATTCTAAATACAATAAAAATCGTAGATACTTAAATGCTAAAAAAAGACGTATAGAATATGAACTTCAAAGTCGTGGTTTTGAAAAATGGCAGATATTAGAAAAGGCTGATGAAATTATCAAAGAGTGTGAAAGTGAGGCAGTAGAATCCAATGATGATTGGATTATGCCATTAAAGAAAAATCTCAAATCACGTATCATGTATATAGAATATAAAGGTGGTGGCATATTGGGTGATGGACGTATAGGTAGAGTTTATTTTTCTAAGTCTGGTAAAAGCTTATATTATGGCGATAAACGATTTTCTAGTTTAAAAGGTAATGGATACAAATCTAATTATTATGATGTAGATACAGGGGAAGAATACTGGATTAGTGGTTTCAAAAAAAATCAAAGTGACAAACTCTATGGTGGCAATAAAGGTGTTGAAATAGATGATGATGTCAAAGAAGAGTATTTAGATATCATAAATGGAAAAAATAATTGAGCCAAAAATCTAGCCTATATCGAACTATAGAAATTTTAAAAGATCTAAATGCTGGTAAAAAACTTTGTATTTCAAATCTAGCTACTGCATATGAAGTTAGTGACAGAACTATACGAAGAGATTTTGAACTGATAAAAGAGATTTTTGGGGACTTTGTGAGCAAAGAGGGAGAGTGTTATCAAGCTTACAAAAAAGTATTACTTGAAGATGTACTTAATGCTAGAGACTTGATGACATTAGCAAATATAGTTAATCTTTTTGGCATTACGCAAAAAGAATCTCTTATCTCTGATAAAACAAAGGCACTGATAAAGCAGTCAATGAGTGTATATGACTTTAAATCTCGCCCATTTGAGAGTATAAAGAAGATTGAAGTAATAAAAAAACTTGAGCATGCGATTAAGTTCAACAAAGAGGTAAAGATAAAGTATAAAAGTGAGAGAGCTGTTACTCAAACAAATTTTAGACCGTACAAAATACTATTTTTAAATGAAAACTTCTATCTTGTTGGGGAAAACGCTTCTAAATCACAATTTGAATTTCGACGTATCTCTATGATTGAGGAAGTGACAGATACAAAAAAAACATTTTATGCACATTCAGATATACAAAAGTTCATTAAAAAAATACAAACACCTTGGGCGGTATTTGGAAAAGATAATATCCTTGTAAAATTACGAGTTTCAAAAAAAGTAAGTAGATTTTTTATTTTCAAAAAGTATCTTCCTTCACAAGAAGTTGTCCACACCTTTGATAATGGAGATATAGAAGTACATTATAATGTAAGTTCATTGAATGAGCTTGCAGAATTAGTAATTAAATGGTTACCAAATATAAATATTATATCTCCCCAATCTTTTAAAAAAATGTTAAAAAGAAAACTCAAACAAAAATTACTTTCATTAAACAATTAATTAGAGTTTATACACTATTCATTACTATTTTGGTACTATTATTTAATATAAAATTTATGATTATATAGTTTTACATAATCTGAAAGAGTCAAATTTGTTTGTAAAATTTGTAGAAAATATCGGAAGTAGGGTTATTGATTATTCTATCTCTACTTATGCTTTTTTTATTTTTCTTTTTCAATCCCTTGGTAATATATTTTTGCCTAGAAATTATGGTAAATCTTCGAGAATTATTTTTGTTGAACAAATTTATTTAAGTGGTATTAGAAATCTATTTTCTTTTATTTTTTTAGCTTTATTTTTGGGTTCAGCTCTTTTGGTACTTGCAATTAGTTTTTCAATAAGTTTTAATCTTGTTGATCAAATGGGTAAGTTATTGATTTTATTTGTGATAAATGAATTTTCACCATTTTTTACAGCTATCTTTTTTGTTTTAGTTTATAGTTTATCTTTACAAGAAAAAATACATGATATGAAAAAAGAGCAAAATGTTTTAGGTAGTAAGGTTTATATACCAAAATTGATAACAGGTTTATTTATAGTACCCCTAATGGCTTTGTTGTTTGCAACTATTATGATAGCTAGTGGTTATATTGTTTCTTCTTTATATCTAAATATCGATTTTATGACATATAAAAATATGATTATCACTTCTATTAATTTTAAAAATATTTTAGTTTTATTGATAAAGGGTGCTATCTTTGGTTTTATTTGTGTTTTTATACCACTTTATTCAGGGCATATAAGAAAGAGTGCCTCTGATGTAACTAGATTGGTAATAAAAAATTTAATCATAATATTAAGTATGCTAATCTTAGTAGAATCATTGTTTATATTGATACTTTATTAAAATTTAGGAAAAAAATGACTTATAATAATATAAAATTTAAGGTGGGATTATTTGTACTTTTCTTACTTTTAAACCTTTTTGGTGTGGTATATTATATCTTAGTAAAAAAAGGCACTTTTGATAAAAGATATAACTACTCTTTTATAACTTTTAGTGCTGATTCATTTACTGTTGGGATGCCTGTGAAAGTTTCTGGTTTTGCTATTGGTAGAATAGATACAATTAAACTTTTAGATAATGGGAATGTAAAATTTACTTTTTCAGTAGATAAAGAAAACCAAAAGTGGCTTAGTGAAGGAAGTTTACTAATGATACAAAAACCTGTTTTAGGTTCTGCTCAAATCATATTATATTCTGCTATTGGAAATCCTATTTTAAAAGATGGCTCAACAATAAACACAATAGTTAGCAATGATATAAATGATTTAGTTTTAAGTTTAGAACCTATAATCTCTAAAATATCAAATATAGTTACTTCTGTGGATAAAATCACAACTTATCTTGCCAAAGATGATTCTGAGTTGATGAAAATTGTTAAAAACATAGAAAAATTTAGTGCAAGTTTAGTGGAGAACAAATCCTTGCTTACAAGTATAACAGGAGATAAAAAATCAACTGAATCTTTTATAAAAACTATAAATGAACTACCTATCTTATTAAAAAAATTCAATAAAATAAGCTCTGATGTAAATAGCGATGTAATACCCCAGTTAGCTCAGTTTATGAAACAGTTAGGGAATATTGCACAAGATATACAAAAAAAACTGAAAAGTTTAGATGGTGTGGTTAACTCAGTTGGTTCATCAGAAAAAGATTTAATTCAAATAAAACAACAGGTAAAAGCAGCAATAACAAAATCAAATAAAATCATAGAAAAAGTTGATAATCTATTCTTAGAGCAAAAAAATCAAAAGGTAGTTTTACCATGAAACTAAATATCTTAATAGTTTTTTTAATAGTTCTTTTTTATGGTTGTTCTTTTAAAGCACCTGAAAATCAATGGGAATACAATAGCTCAAGTGCTTTTAGTTCATATACAAAAAGTTTTTTAAGTGCAGATATAGACTTAGCAAAGGATGATTTAAATAGGGCAATAAAATATGCAAAACAAAGTGCAAACTTAAACCAATTAGGAAGGATTTACTTAGGTTCTTGCGCTTTAAATATAAGTGTGGGGGAAGATGATAAGTGTTTGCAGTTTAAGCAAATAGAAGAGTTGATCTCTTCAAAAGAGTTAAATGCTTATTATTTAATGTTGCAAAATAAAATAAAAAAAGAACAAATAGAAC
Organism: Halarcobacter azotofixans (SeqCode); assembly: GCA_048571215.1. Lineage (GTDB taxonomy): Bacteria > Campylobacterota > Campylobacteria > Campylobacterales > Arcobacteraceae > Halarcobacter > Halarcobacter azotofixans. Next base: position 2,167,194 of record CP182352.1, on the reverse strand, counting down.
TCTTACCAAAACAGTATCAAACTTTTGAAAAGTATAATTTAGAAAAAAACTATGAGTTATTATTTGAGTCTATCAAATCAATAAAACAAGTCTCTTCTCAATTTATAGCAGCAAGTTTAGTAAAAAAACAGCTAAAAAAAGAAGATATAAAATATTTAATAGATAAAGCATCATTTTATGGATATAAAAGTTTGGTTTTATATTGGTTAAATTATCTTTATAAAATAGAAAATGATATAAATCAAAAACAATTATTATTAAAAAAAATACAAATATTAAAACAATAAGAGATTTTATGAAAATATACACCATAAGAAATAGTTTTTTACAAGCAAATATAAAAGATTTTGGAGCAGAACTTTGTAGTTTAAAAAAAAATGATGAGGATATTGAATATATTTGGCAAGGTGATGCTAAATATTGGAATAGACACGCCCCTGTACTATTTCCCATAGTTGGAAAACTTTTGGATGATAAATATATTTATAAAGAGAAAACTTATAGTATGGGGCAACATGGGTTTGCAAGGGATAGTTTATTTGAAGTTGTTGAAAAAGAAGATGATAAGATCACTTTAAAACTTGAAAATACAAAAGAGAGTTACAAAAAATATCCTTTTTACTTTAAGCTTTTTATAACATACACTTTAAAAAATAGTTCTTTGATAGTTAGTTATAAAGTAGTAAATAAATCAAATGACAAAATCTATTTTTCAATTGGGGCTCATCCAGCATTTAATTGGCCTTTAGAAAATGAAGAGAAACAAGATTGTTATTTTGCTTTTAAAAATATAAATAGTTTAGAAAGATTTCCTTTGACTAATCATGGTGTAGATAAAAATAGTGTGAAGATAGATCTAAAAGAAAATAGACTCTTTTTAGATGAAACAATATTTAAAGATGATGCCCTTGTTTTAAATGATAAAAGTATTGATACTATCTGTTTTAAAAATACTAAAAACAATAGATTTATAAAAATAGATTTTAAAGGTTTTCCTTATTTAGGTTTATGGTCAAAACCTACAGGTGCACCATTTATTTGTATAGAGCCTTGGCATGGAGTTGCTGATTTTATAGAACATAATCAAAAACTTGAAGAAAAAAGAGGTATAAATATTTTAAATAGTGATGAAACTTTTGAAAGTTTTTATATTATTGAAATATAAACTTACAAAAGTTTTAGTGTTTTAGATATCTTTTCCAATAAATTTTTTATGATTTGTTTCTGTTACAATATTTTCAGCCATTTTATTTACAAGGTTAGCAATCTCTTTTGTTTGACTTGATGCAGATGCATTTGCTTGGGTTTGTTGATCTAGTTTTCCTATTGCATCATTGATTTGTTCTATCCCTGTTTTTTGTTCTGATGATGATATAGATACATTATTTATAAGTTCAATTGTATCTTGTATATTTCTATTTAGATTATTATAACCTTCAATCATACTATCAGAAACAATTTTCCCATCATTTGCTTTAGTTGTAGCACTTTGAACTAAGTTTTTTATCTCACTTGCTGCCTCAGCTGATCTTGCTGCTAAATTTCTAACTTCTCCTGCTACAACAGCAAAACCTTTTCCTGCTTCACCAGCAGTGGCTGCTTCAACTGCAGCATTTAAAGATAATATATTTGTTTGAAAAGCGATTTGGTCTATAACTGTAATTGCTTCATTTATTGCTGTTATTTCTGTATTTATCTTATCCATTGATGAGGTTGTTTTATGGGCTAATTCTTCTCCTTGTTTTACTGCACTTGCTAGTTCTTTTGCATAATTTGACATTTGATTTATATTTGTTGCATTACTCACTATTGTTTCAGTAATCTCCTCTAAAGCTGCTGCAGTTTCTTCTAAACTAGCAGCTTCCTGACTTGTACTTGCACTTACTTTTTCAACATTTTCTTGTAAAAAATTGGCATTTTCTTTTAGTTTTGAGCCATTGTTTAAACTATCTAATAACATTTTAGAGATGGTTTCCCCTAAGTTGTTTATTCCATTTGATAGTTGAGCTAGTTGTGCTTCAACATTTATATCTTTAACTTTTTTAGTATAATCAAGATTAGAGTAGCTATCAAGTACATTAAGTATTTTTGATATATAGGTATCTATTGAGTCAATCATATGATTTAATACATCTTTTAACTTGTTAAGTTCCTCATTATTTGATATCTTTGTAACTCTAGATGTTAAATCACCAGATTTTACATTGTTTGCTATTTGTGTAGTATCTTCAATAAGTTCAAAATCTATTTTTAGGTTTTTCTCAATTTTTAAGATATTTTCATTTAAAACTTTTGCCATTTGCCCAAATTCATCTTTTCTATTTTCATCCAATAAAGTGATTTGTGTTGTTTTTTTATTCATATAATCAAAGAACAACAATAAACCTTTTTGAAACTCTAAAATTGGTTTTGTAAACTGGGTCACTGCAATATAATATCCTATAAGTAAAACAGCAATTATATTAATAATTGAGATAATAAGTGAAAAATTACTACTGTCATCAAGTCTTTTTGTACTATTCTCTTGTATCTCTTGATAGTATTTTTTCACCTTTATATTCAATTGTTTAAAAGTTTTTTTGATACTGAAAAAATAGGGTGAAATATCTATTTGCGTTATCTCTCCAACTAATTCTAAATCTTCATCTTCATATGCAGGTAGAATTTTTTCTATAATAACTTTTTTCATCGAAAACCAATCTTTTTTTATATCATTGATTAATTTTTTGTTTTCTATAAAAACTTCATTATTTAAATTGTTTAATTGTTTTTCAACTTCAACAAATTTGGTCTTCATTAAATCATATGATGCAACAGTAGGAGCAAAATCACTTGTGACTTCAACCATATTTGCATAAGTCCAATTTATTGTTTGTTCTAGTTTTTCTAATTTGCTATTTGGTATTACTGCTTTTTGAATAAAATCATTTAAAGATACTTTACCTTTATGAGCATTTTGTATAGTCATAAAAGTTGCAAATAATATACCAAGTAAACCAATAGATACTAGTACTAAAATTTTTGATTTAAAGCTAAAATCTTTCATCATAATCCTTTTATATTTATGTCAAAACTTATAAGTAAATTTTGACATAAATATAAAAAGGGGGAAATTATCTTCCCCCCCCCACTTTTTTATAGTTTTTGAAAATAAAATTTATTCTACAGGATAACCAGCTTTTTGCCATGCTGGAATTCCATCTCTCATCCAATGTACATTTGTATAACCCATTTTTGTAAGTGTTACAGCACCTTTATAAGATTTCCAACATTGTGCTCCATTACAATAAGTTACAATTACTGCATTTTTATCTGTTGGAACATTTTCTGTTTGAAATTTATCTTTTGAAGTATCCCATTGGGCAATTCTATTTTTGTTTCCACCCTTTTCATTATAAAAAGCTCTTTTTGCACCTTTGATTTTACTTTTAGATACATCTACTGGTTTTCTTGTATCTAAAAAAGTTGCACCATTATCAAAAAGTTTTTTTGCATCAGCAATAGCAATATATTTAGCGCCATAATTTGCAGCTTCTAAAGGTTCTGGGGTAGTAGGTTTTGCAGCAAATGCAAATCCTATAAAAATCACACATAAAGATAATAAAATCTTTTTCATATTTTCTCCTTATTTTCGGTATAAATTAACTATATCAAATAAAAAATAATATTAAGATAAAAATAATATATAAAATATATATATTAATTATAAGTAGTAGTTATATATATGAAAAAAGATATGATATATACCAAAATACGATATTTATATGAAAATTAGAAAGCTTAATCAAAAACTTGGAAAAAAAGTATAAATATTTTTAAAAATAATCAAGTTTTTGAAAGCTTTTACACTTTAGGAATATGAAAAGGAAAGAAAAGGAGTAAATCTTTCCTTTAACTTGGAGGAATATAAACACAAATATTGGGAAAAGTTGTTATTTATGTTTACTTGTTGTAATTATAGTAGATTAAAGTGTAGAAAAAGTGGGGTTTTTATATTTTGTATACTTTTTTTAAAATTCTTAGAAGCATATGGTTAAATTAATAATAAGTGTATATATCTTATACAATTTTAATCTTGATTGATGTATATTAAGCAGTTACAATAATAAAAATGAAACTATATTTTAAGCTTCTAATTATAAAGTAACTACTTTAGACAAAATCTGTTTTTTCTATAAATAACATTTTTTACAAAATTGAAGAGTAACTTTTTTAATTAAGACAATTTTTATCCTATTTAAAATATAATTTCACAAATTAATCAAAAATTGGTATTTTTCATGGAATGATTATTGCATGATTATTACTAAAATCAGTAGGAACAGCAATGGAAGTATATTTAGATAATAATGCAACGACAATGGTAGACCCAGAAGTTTTTAAAGCTATGGAACCATTCTTTTGCCATATATATGGTAACCCAAATTCATTACATAAATTTGGAGCAGGAACTCATCCAAAGATGGTTGAAGCTTTAAACTATCTTTATGATGGATTAAATGCAGCAGATGAGGATGATATTATAATCACTGCAAATGCAACAGAGAGTAATAATACTGTTATAAAAGGAATTTGGATTGATAAAATTCTAAATGGTAATAAAAATCACATCATCACTTCAGAAGTGGAGCATCCTGCTATTACTGCCACATGTAAATTTTTAGAGACACAAGGGGTAAGTGTAACATATCTTCCTGTAAATGAAGAGGGTATTTTAGAAGCATCTTCAGTAAAAGAGTATATTAGAGAAGATACAGCTTTAGTTTCAATTATGTGGGCAAACAATGAAACGGGTAAGATTTTTCCTATTAAAGAGATAGGTGCCATTTGTAAAGATGCTGGAGTTGCTTTTCACACAGATGCAACACAAGCTATTGGTAAATTACCTGTTGATGTACAAGATTGCAATGTAAATTATCTTTCACTTTCAGCTCACAAGTTCCATGGACCAAAAGGTGTTGGTGCACTTTATGTACAAAAAGGTTTTGAATTAACTCCTTTAATGCATGGTGGTGAACAAATGGGTGGTCATAGAGCAGGTACAGTTGATGTTGCTTCTATGGTTGGAATGGGTGTTGCTATGAAACTTGCGGTTGATAACTTAGAGTTTGAAAATACAGAAGTTAAAAGACTTAGAGATAAATTAGAAGATGCAATTTTAGAAATACCAGAAACAATTGTAATTGGTGGAAAAGATAATAGAACTCCTAATACAACACTTATATCTATTAGAGGTGTTGAGGGTGAATCAATGCTTTGGGATATGAATCAAAAAACTATTGGGGCTTCAACTGGTTCTGCCTGTGCTAGTGAGGATTTAGAAGCAAATCCAGTTATGAATGCTTTTGGAAGTGATAGTGAATTGGCTCATACAGGGGTAAGATTTAGTTTAAGTAGATTTAATACAGAAGAGCAAATAGATTATGCTATTGAAGTTATAAAAGGTGCTATTGCAAGACTTAGAACAATCTCAAGTTCATATGCATATACACCAAAAAATCACGTTTCAGAATTATAAAAATAAAAATAAGATAAGGAAAAAAAATGGCTAAGAATGATTTAATTAGTGGTTCAATTTGGGACGAGTACTCAAATCAAGTTATTAGAAGAATGGACGAACCAACTCATCAAGGTGAGATTACAGAAGAAAAAGCAAAAGAGTTAGGTGGAAAACTAATTGTTGCAGACTTTGGAGCTGAATCATGTGGGGATGCAGTTAGACTTTACTGGTGTGTTGAAGAGGGAACAGATAAAATTTTAGATTCAAAATTTAAATCTTTTGGATGTGGTACAGCTATCGCTTCATCTGATGCTATGGCAGAACTTTGTATTGGTAAAACAGTTGATGAAGCTATTAAGATAACTAATATTGATGTTGAAAAAGCATTAAGAGATCATCCAGATGTTCCAGCAGTACCACCACAAAAAATGCACTGTTCAGTTATGGCATATGATGTTATCAAAAAAGCAGCTTCACAATACAAAGGTGTAGATATGGACTCTTTAGAAGAAGAGTTTATTGTTTGTGAGTGTGCAAGGGTTTCATTAGCAACTCTACAAGAAGTTATTAAATTAAATGATTTAAAAACTGTTGAAGAGATTACAGATTATACAAAAGCAGGTGCATTTTGTAAATCATGTATTAAACCAGGTGGACATGAAGAAAAAGAGATGTATCTTGTAGATATTTTAGCTGATACTAGAAATGAGTTAGAGCATGATAAATTAAAACAAGCTGCTGATGCAAGTGCTGCAGGGGAATCTTCATTTGATAAAATGACTATTGTTCAAAGAATTAAAATGATTGATGAGATTTTAGATAGTGATATCAGACCAATGTTAATGATGGACGGTGGTAATATGGAGATTATTGATATTAAAGAAAATATTCCTCATTATGATATTTATATTAGATATCTTGGAGCATGTAATGGTTGTGCTTCGGGTGATACTGGTACACTTTATGCTATTGAATCAGTTTTAAAACAAAAAGTTGATGAAAACATCAGAGTTTTACCTATCTAATTTATATAAATAGAAGCTAAGGCTTCTATTTATTTTTTAAATACTCTTCTTCATATGCCTTATATAGATTTTCTAAAAGTTGCATATAGTTTTCATTCATCTTTATCCAATATTTAATTGAATTATAATATCTCTTTTCATCTTTTTTTGTTTCTGTAGTGTTATACATATCAATAAATTCATCTATGGTATCTAAAAATCTTTTGACCTCTTCATAGTTCTCAATATCTTGATTATCTTTAAAGGCTCTTTTATATCGATTTAATCTATCTTCCCATAGGGATAATTTTTTTATTAGTTCTAAAGTATTCATCCTTTAAGAATAGCAAATTTAATCTAAAACTTGATTATAATCAATTAAAAAAAGAGTATTTTTTTATATACTTTCCATAAAAATAAAGGTTAGATTATGAGTGAGACAATTTCAACATTTTTAACACAAGATCATAGAAACTGTGATGAAGAGTTTGCAAAACTAGAAAATAGTGTTGCAAGTGAAAATTGGAGTGAAGTAAAAAAACTATTTAATGAGTTTAATTTGGATTTAAAACACCACTTTGATATGGAAGAAAAGGTTATGTTTAAAGCGTTTGAAGATAAAACTGGTATGCGTGGTGGACCAACACAAGTTATGAGAATGGAACATTCTCAAATGTTACAAGTATTAGAGCAAATGCAAAATGATATTGAAAAAAAAGATAAAAACCATTTTTTTGGTCTTAGTGAAACTTTAATGATGTTGATGCAACAACACAATATGAAAGAGGAACAGATGCTTTATAAAATGGCAGATATGCATTTGGCACAAGATTCTACAAATATTATTCAAGAGATGAAAAGTTTATAGATGTTTAACCAAGGCTTATCTTTAGAACAAGCACCTCCTATATCAGTACCCTTTCGGTTTTTTATAACTGCACCAATATTTGCTATTGTTCTTGGTATTTTGATATTAAGCAATGATGCAAGTATGATTACTAATAGATACTCAAATCTTGCTATTGCAATGGTTCATTTGTTTACCCTTGGGATATTATCTATGATTATAATGGGTGCTATGCAACAAATGATGCCAGTTCTAGCAGGAGCAGTTATAAAAAAGCCAAAAATATTTGCAACTGTTATTCACCTATTTTTAACATTAGGTACAATAGTTTTCGTTTTATATTTTTTAATGGGAAATAAAAATTTACTAATATTTGCAACAATCTTTTTAGCAATCTCTTTTTTTACCTTTTTTGCATATTCAATGAGATTGCTATTTAAAGTTGAGTTTTTAACACCAACAGTTAAAGCTATGCGTGTTTTTACTATAGCTGGTTTTATTACAATTTTATTAGGTATCTATTTAGCTTCATCTCATATTTTCTTAAATATAGGTACTCTACATTATAATATAGTAAATATCCATATGTTATTTGGTATCTTTGGTTTTGCACTTATTATAATAGTTGGTGTCTCATTTCAAGTGATACCAATGTTTTATGTGGCTAAGAAGTTTCCTAAATTTGTAGAAGATAAGCTTGTTAATATATTATTTTGTTTTTTATTATTATACTCAATTTTTGAGATAACACAAATTGATACCTCGTTTGTTAAGGTATTTATTTCCCTAGTAGTAATTGTATTTTCATATTTTGCTTTAGATAGTTTAAATAATAGAAAAAGACCAATTTTTGATGTTACTTTGCTTTATTGGAAATTATCTTTATGGAGTCTTATTATCTCTATGTTTGTCTGGCTTTTTCTTTCACAAAACAATTATCTGCTTGCTATAACTATAGCTTTTGGCTTTTTATATTCACTACTTCAAGGGATGATATATAAGATTATCCCATTTTTGTGTTGGTTTCATTTAACTTCAAAGGGATATTTTGCTGTTCCAACTATGAGGGAGCTAATTGTTGAAGATATGATAAAGGTACAATTTTATATCTATGCAAGCTCTTTATTAGTATTTATTTTAGCAAACTTTTTAAGTGAAATATTTTTGTATATTGCAGCAATTATTTTTATAGTATCAAATATTTTATTTTTAGTTAATATTTTATTTGCAATAAAAAAGTATCAAACTATAGTAAAAACCAAACCAATGGATTTAAACACTTTTAACTAATATCACTTATGTTATAATATGCCCTAAAAAGCTTATTAGAACATAAGGATACAGATGTCAAATCAAAATAATCAAATCTTAAAAAATACAAATGCGCAAATTTTAGATGAATTTAACGCTTCAATCATGTTTGATAAAGAGTTATATTCTCAGGATATAAAAGGAAGTATTGCCCATTCACAAATGCTTTGTGAACAAGGGGTTTTAAATAAAGAGGAACAAGAGGCAATTGAAAAAGGTTTACTTCAAGTAAAAGATGAAATTGAAAGTGGAGAGTTTGAGTTTTCTTTAGCTTTTGAAGATATTCATATGGCAGTAGAAAATAGACTTACTGAAATTATTGGAGAACCTGGAAAAAGACTTCATACTGCAAGAAGTAGAAATGATCAAGTGGCAACAGATTTTAGACTATATGTAAAAGAAAAATCTATTGATATAAAGGCTTTACTAAAAGATCTAGTAGAGACATTTGTTGAAGTTGCTTCTAAACATACCGAAACGCTAATTCCTGGAATGACCCACTTACAACATGCCCAACCTTTAAATTTTGGTTATCATCTATTAGCTTATGCAAATATGTTTAAAAGAGATTTTGAAAGATTTGAAAGCTCAATTGAAAGAAATGATTATTCACCTTTAGGAAGTGCAGCATTAGCTGGAACTCCACACAATATAAATAGAGATAGTTCTTGTGAAAAATTAGGCTTCAAAGAACCAACACCTCATGCAATGGATACAGTAAGTGATAGGGATTTTGCTTTAGAGATTTTATTTAATATTAGTACACTTATGATGCATATAAGTAGAATCTCAGAAGAGCTTATCTTATGGTCATCTTATGAGTTTCAGTTTGTACGAATGAGTGATGAATACGCAACAACTTCTTCAATTATGCCCCAAAAGAAAAATCCAGATGTTCCAGAACTTTTAAGGGGTAAAACAGGGAGAGTGTATGGAAATCTAATTTCACTTCTAACAGTAATGAAAGGCTTGCCTCTTGCATATAATAAAGATACACAAGAGGATAAAGAGGGGGTTTTTGATTCTGTTAAAACTGCTGAAATTTCTATTAAAATCTTAAATGAAGTTATTAAAACTATGATAGTAAATGTTGATAAAATGCAAAATGCTTGTAAAATAGGTCATCTATGTGCAACGGATTTAGCAGATTATTTAGTACAAAAAGAGAATATGCCATTTAGAACTGCATACTATATTACAAAAGATGTAGTTGCTTGTGCAAACTCTTTAGATAAAGATATTAGTGAACTTACAATTGAAGAGATTAGATCTTCAAATGAAGAGATAAAAGATATAAATGAAGAGATTTTATTTTATTTAGACTTGAGAAACTCTATGAATGCAAGAAAATCATATGGGGGAACATCTTCTGCTCAAACTGAGAATCAAATAGGGCAATTTAAAGAGTGGTTAGAAAATAACTAATAAAAACTAAAGATAGTAAAACTATCTTTAGTTAAGATTTAGTTCAAGAATTTTTTTACTGTAGTATAAAGTGATTGGATATCAGTTTTACCAATAAAACCTTCTATCCCAATATTATTCATTTTATTTTTTACTGCATCTGTAGTCATAGATGAGTTTACTATTACAGGAATATGTGAATACTTATTACTGTTTTTTATAAAAGATGCAACTTGAAAACCATCAGTTTCAGGCATCTCTATATCTGTAATAACCATTCCAATATCATTTGGATCTAACTCTTTGATTCGTTCAAGTAATAAAGCACCATCATTATAGATTTCATAACTTATTTTTGCTTTTTTGAAAAATTTATTTAAAACTTCTCTTGCTACTCCTGAGTCTTCAGCTGCTAATACAAGTTTATCTGTGTTAAAAGGTGATTCTACATATTTATTTACTGTATCATCTCCATCATCAACCCATCCTAAATCTTTTAGAAGTTGCTCTGCATTGAATACAGAACATAACTCATCTTTATTATGAACCTTTACATATGTAGTATATGTAATTTTTGAGTTAGCTTCTTCTGTATGTCTTAATTCATCAGTAGTTTTTTCGACAATATCTAACATGTCTTTTATTAAAAAACCTACTTTTTTATGATTAAATTCACAGTAGATAATAAGTTTATACTCTTTTATATCAAGTGTTGGAATATTTAACCAAGCATCAAGATTAATAAGTGTAATAGGTTCCCCTCTAATTGTTGCTATACCTGCTATAACATTTGAATCAGTAGGTGTTTCGTTAATTGTTACTTCTTCAGTTATTATAAATGCTTTAACTTTTGCAATATTTATTGCATAAATATTATTGTGACCAGTATAGAAAACTGCTAGCTGTTGTACATTTCTTAAATGACCTTGGGTCATTTGTTCAACACTATTAATACCACTCATGAAGTCCCTTTATATCAAATATAGCTAAATTATATTGCTTTTTTTCTTATACTTAACTTTAGAAAATTATTTTATCACTTTTTGTCAAGAATCTTTTTTATAACAACTGAGGTAATCATAAAACCAAATGAGCCTGTAACCGCCTCAAAACTGCCCTTTTCAATAGATTTTGGCTCTTCACTTGAAAAAACAACTTTAAATTTCTTTTTAAAACCTTTTTGTTTTAATTCATATCTTATTTTTCTTATAAATGGATCATTATATGTATCCCAAATAGATTTATACTCTATTTTACTAGGATCTAATCTTTTGGCACTACCACTTGTACTAATAACCTTTGTAAAGAATTTATTGATTAAATGAACCTTTGGTTTTATATCATCAATTGCATCTAAAATATAATCATAAGAAGAAAAATCAAATTCATCTATCCATTCAGGAGTTATTTTTGCATGAATTGGAGTTATTTTTGGGTATTTCTCTTTTAAACTTTCAACTTTTATTCTACCAATATTTCCATGGCTTCCTAATTGTCTGTTCATATTAGACTCTTCATAAGTATCAAAATCAACTATTGTTATATCTGTAATACCAGTATTGTATAAAGAATCCAAAGCGAAACTTCCTACACCACCTACCCCTAGGAGTATTAATTTTGTTTTTTGAAACTTTTTAAAATTCTCTTCACCAAATAGTTTTATAGTTCTATCATATTGTTGCATTTACACTCTTTTATTAAAATTTCGGTATTATACCAAATTAAAGTATTAAAATTTTAAAATAATATATATAGGAGGCTTATGTGGAAAAAGAGCCAATGACCAGAATCGGATATGAAAAGATTACAAAAGAGTTAGAATTTTTAAAAAGAACAGAAAGACCAGAAACGGTAATAGCCTTAGATGAAGCTAGACAGTTAGGTGACTTAAAAGAGAATGCTGAATACCATGCGGCAAAAGATAAGTTAGCATTGATAGACTCTCACATTGCAGAGCTTGGAGCAGTTATCTCAAAAGCAGTTATTGTTGACCCAGAAACTCTTCCTCATGATAAAGTAAGTTTTGGTTCAACTATCAATTTAGTTGATGTTGATACAGATGAAGAGTTTACTTATGCAATAGTTGGGGGAGTTGAATCAAATGTTGAAAAAGGATTTATCTCTTTTAATTCACCTTTAGCTAAACAATTACTTGGAAAAGAAGAGGGTGATGAGATTACCGCAAAACTTCCAGGTGGTGAAAAAATATTTGAAATATTATCAGTTGGTTATAAGGAGTTGAAACTATCATGAATGTAGCAATTATTGGTGCAAGCGGATATACAGGTTTAGAATTAATTAAAATACTGATAAACCATCCAAAGTTCAATATAACATATATTGCAAACTCAACAGGTAATGAGAATGTTCAAGATTTACATCCATGTTTAAAAGATGTTATAAATATAGACGTTAGTTGTGCAAATGCTGCAGATGTAGCAAAAAATGCCGAACTTGCTTTTTTAGCACTTCCTCATAAAACTTCAATGTTTTTTGCAAAAGAGCTTCTAAACTTGGGTATAAAAGTAGTTGATTTTAGTGCTGATTATAGACTAGAATTAGATACTTATGAAAAACATTATTGTCCACATGAAGATAAAGAGCATATTAAAGATGCGGTATATGGTTTGCCAGAATATTATAAAGATGAAATAAAAAATGCAAAACTAATAGCAAACCCAGGGTGTTATCCAACAGCCTCACTTTTGGCATTATTCCCTTTTATTGATTATATTCAAGAGGGAACACCTATATTTATTGATGCAAAAACAGGTATAAGTGGAGCAGGAAAAAAGCTTACAGAAGCAGCACATTTTGCAAATCTAAATGAAAATATTCATGCCTATAATCCATTTAAACATAGACATATGCCAGAGATAGAAGAAAAAATAAAACTTTTAAAACAAAAAGATTTCCAAATCAATTTTGTACCACACCTAATCCCAGTTACAAGAGGGATGTTAGTGTCTGTTTATGCAACACTAAAAGAGGATATTGATGTTGAAAAAGTTTTAGAAGATGCTTATAAAGATTCAGAGTTTGTAAGAATTAGAAATAGTGCAGTTGATATAAAAATGACAGCAGGAACAAACTTTTGTGATATCTTTGTAGCAAAAAATGCAAAAGCATTATTTATAAACTCTTCAATTGACAATCTTCTAAGAGGGGCTTCATCACAAGCTGTGGTAAATGCAAATCTTATGTGTGGATTTGAAGAGGGTGAAGGAATACCAAAAATAGCCTATGTACCTTAATATACAAAAAGGGGCTATTTTTGTAGCCGATTCCCACTATAATGAGATAAATCAGGAGTTTTTAGTTTTCTTAAAAAAGTTGCAAGATAAAACAATACAAACAACTCAACTTTTTTTGATGGGTGATATGTTTGATTTTATCTCTGGTGAAAGTAAATATTTCGTAAAAAGAAATCAAGAATTACTTGATATTATAAATGAGTTATCTGAAGATATACAAATAGTATATTTAGAGGGTAATCATGATTATAATATGGAGGTTTTATTTCCAGGTATTATTGTTATAAAAAGGGAAGATCAACCTCTATTTGCTACTTTTGAAGATAGAAGTGTAAATTTATCCCATGGGGACAATTTTACACCATGGCATTACAATCTATATTGCAAGATTATTAGAAATCATTCTTTATTGACTTTTTTAAATATGATTGATTTTAATAATTTCATATCTAAAAAAATCTTTTATACCTTACAAAAAAAGAGTATTTGTTCAACAATAGATGACTTTGACTCTTTTGCAAAAAGAAGATTAAAAAACTACAAAAGTGATTTAGTAATTGAGGGACATTTTCATCAAGGAAAAATCTATAAATCAGAAAATAAAACCTATGTAAATATCCCATCTTTATGTTGCAATAAAAAATATTTTATTTTAGAAGATGAGTTTTTGGTGGTAGATTTTTGAATTTGATTGAAGTACTAGTTGCTTTTTTTTTATTTGTAGTAGTTTTGATTGTTTTTTTTATATTATTAAAAAAAAATAAAAAGAGTGTAAATAAAAAAAGTTATGTAGTAAAAAATACACCAATAGATATCCCAATGCCTAGCTCCATAGGATTATGGTTACCTAAAAATATTGAAGATATATCAAAATACAATCTAAGAGGAATTGTCAAAAAAGTTTATGATGCTTATACTGTATTTGATTACAAAAATATGAGTTTAAATAGCTTAGATAAAAAAGAGTGGCATACTTGGCAAGTCTCTTTGGTTTTGATGTTATTTAAATATGATGAGGAGTTTTTTATTCCAAATCAAGAAGAGGTATTCCATGACTTTTTATTAAAAGCAGATAAAAATAGTATAAAAAGTTTGATGAATGGAATACTTAGAAAATACAAAACAAATGTTGATATAAATGCAAGTAAGGATTTTTTGTCTAAAGAGTATATTTGGTCAAATAGAGAGATATCTATAATCTTTTATTTTTTAGCAAACTATAAAAAGTATAATTAGTATAATCAAAGTGTAATTAATTTATAGTATATTTCTTTTAAAAGGGAGTGATAAATGCAAATAGAAAAACTATATGATAAAGATTTGGAAGATATTTTAGATTATGAAGATTTTATAAACAAATTAAAAGAAGGTCCCTCTGAAGAGTTTTTAAAAGATTTACATAAAAAATATGAATATAGATCTCAAGAAGAAGCTTTAAGATTGTTACAAGTTGAGCTTATTAAACTGCAAGAACATTTAGAGAAACATAATGAAAAGATGATAATCTTAGTTGAGGGAAGGGATGCTTCAGGTAAAGGTGGAGCAATCAGACGAATCACTAGATATATGAATGAAAAACATTATAGAGTTGTTGCTTTAGGAAAACCTTCAAATGTGGAAAGAAGTCAATGGTATTTTCAAAGATATGTACAACAGTTTCCAAAAGCAGGGGAGATTGTAATCTTTGATAGAAGTTGGTATAACAGATCAATGGTAGAGCCTGTATTTGGTTTTTGTACTGATAAAGAGTATGAAACTTTTATGAATACTGTACCTAGGTTTGAAGAGGATTTAATTGAACATGAGATCCACTTTTTGAAAATCTATTTTTCAGTATCAAAAGAGGAGCAATCAAGAAGGTTTGAAGAGAGAGAAGAAAACCCATTAAAACAGTGGAAACTAAGTGAAATAGATTTGCAAATGCAAGAAAGATGGGATGAGTTTACAGCAAAAAAATATAGAATGTTAAAAGATACAAATACATCAAAATCTCCTTGGACTATAATAAGAAGTGATAATAAGTTTGAAGCAAGATATAATGCAATAAAAACAATACTAAATAAAGTGGATTATGAGGGAAGAGATAGTAGATTAGATTTTGAAGTTGATCCTAATATTGTAATTACTGCTAAAAAAGAATTAGAGATTATGGATGAAACAAAAAGATTAAGAAGTCTAAAAAAAGAATCTTAAACAAATATTTAACTTAATTGTAGTTTTGCTTATATATTGAACAATTTATAAAAGCTTCAAAAAGCTACAATTAGTTATAATCGCTCCATGGCAAAATTTAAAGTAAATAGCGAATACAAACCAGCAGGTGATCAACCTGTTGCAATTAAACAGATAAGTGATTCTATCCTAAGTGGGAATAGATATACAACCTTAGAGGGTGTAACGGGTTCAGGTAAAACCTATACTATGGCAAAGGTGATTGAAAAAACACAAATGCCCACACTTATTATGACTCATAATAAAACCCTTGCAGCTCAACTTTATAGTGAATTTAAAGCTTTTTTCCCAAACAACCATGTGGAATATTTTATCTCATACTATGATTATTATCAACCAGAAGCTTATATACCAAGAACTGATTTATTTATAGAAAAAGATTCATCTATAAATGCAGAACTTGAAAGATTAAGACTTAGTGCAACTGCATCACTTCTTAGTTTTGATGATGTAATTGTTATAGCTTCAGTTTCTGCAAACTATGGTTTAGGAAATCCAAGTGAATATAAAGCAATGGTTCAAAGAATAGAAGTGGGCTTTGAATATTCACAAAGACAGTTTTTACTAAAACTTGTTGAGATGGGTTATAAGAGAAATGATAGTTTTTTTGATAGAGCTGATTTTAGAGTAAATGGAGATGTTATAGATATCTTTCCGGCATATTATGAAGATGAGTTTATTAGAGTTGAGTTTTTTGGTGATGAGGTTGAATCTATAACTAAACACGAATATCTAACAAATGAAAAAAGAAAAGAGTTAGATGAAGCAATAATCTATTCAGTTAATCCTTTTGTTGTTACAAGTGAGAATTTAGGTCGAGCAGTAAAACAAATAGAAGAAGAGTTAGATGAGAGACTAAAGTATTATGAAAAAGAGGATAAAAGAGTAGAGTATCAAAGACTTAAACAAAGGGTTGAGTTTGATTTAGAGATGATTGAAAGTACTGGAATGTGTAAGGGTATTGAGAATTATGCTAGACATCTTACTGGTTTAAAACCTGGTGAAACCCCATACTCTATGATGGATTATTTTGAACAAATAGGGAAAGATTTTTTACTTATAGTTGATGAGTCTCATGTATCACTTCCTCAGTTTAGAGGGATGCATGCAGCTGATAGAAGTAGGAAAGAGGTTCTTGTTGATTATGGTTTTAGACTTCCAAGTGCCTTAGATAATAGACCTTTAAAGTTTGATGAGTTTATAAAAAAAGCACCAAACTACCTTTTTGTATCTGCAACTCCAGCTGAACTTGAAATAGAAAAAAGTGATGTTGTTGCAAAACAAATTATTCGACCTACTGGACTTTTAGATCCTGTTGTTGAGGTAATAGATAGTGAGTTTCAAGTTGAAAAGTTACATGATGAGATAAAAAAAGTCACTGAAAAAAATGAAAGAGTTTTAGTAACAGTACTTACAAAAAAAATGGCAGAAGAGTTAACGACATATTATCAAGACTTAGGTATCAAAGTAAAATATATGCATAGTGATATAGATGCTATTGAAAGAAACCAAATCATAAGAGAGTTAAGACTTGGTGAGTTTGATGTTTTAGTTGGAATTAACCTTCTAAGGGAGGGACTTGATATCCCAGAAACTTCACTAGTAGCTATACTTGATGCAGATAAAGAAGGTTTTCTTAGAAGTAGAACCTCTTTAGTTCAAACTATGGGAAGAGCTGCAAGAAATCAAAATGGTAGGGTAATACTTTTTGCAAAAAGAATCACAGACTCTATGCAGTATGCAATTGATTTGACAAATAAAAGAAGAGAGATACAAGAAGCATACAATAAAGAGCATAATATAACACCAACCTCTACAATAAGAAGATTAGAGGAAAGTCTAAAATTAGAAGAGTATGATGATTTGGCATGGAAGAAAAATAAAATAGAAAAAATGCCAGCAGCAGAGCGTAAAAAAATCTTAATAGAGTTAAATAAAAAGATGACAAAAGCTGCAAAAGACTTGAACTTTGAAGAGGCTATTAGATTAAGAGATGAAATAGAAAAGATTAAGAAGATTTAAAATATTAGACTTTATATTTATCTTTAACATAATTTATAAATTTCATTTGGGCTACAGTTTTTACTAAAGAATGTAATGATTCTAAAGGTAATTCTTTTTTTCTTAATCTTTCTAGGTCTTCTAACATTTTTGTTTTATTGAAAAGTTCAAAATCTAAATCATCTGTTTTAAAGTTTTTTATTATATTTTCTATTTTATCAACATCCAATAATATACGTTCAAAAATATCAGAAGCTTGTAGTCCTCTTTTCTTTTGAAACAAGACTTTATCTGGCGTTAAATCTTTCATAAAGTTTTTTATTATATCTTTTTCTTCCCCTTTTTTACTGAAAAAGAACTCCTGTGGCAATTGATAAAGAAACTCAATAAGTTCTTTGTCGGAGCTTGGGTCACTTATATTTAATTGAAGCTGTGATACAAATCCACCCATAATCTTTGCTCTTTGATAATGCCCAGCTAACATAAACTTTCCATTATTTAAATAATTCATTTTGATAAGTCTAAACTTAAATAATTTATATCTATTTATATATCTTTTATTTATATAGCTTTCTTTTATAAAAGTAGAATTTATAGTATAAATAGTTTTGTATTTGTAGAATATTAACTTTTTTATCACTTTTTCTTTAAGGGTATGTTTCAAACCAAACAATTTAAAATATTTAAATATATTTAAACTATTTTTAGCTCCTTTATAAGAGATTGTATAATTTCCTAAATCTCCTGTCAGTAAAATATCTGAATTTAATTCTTTAGCTTTTTTACAAATATCTATCAACCAATAAGCATTAAGATTTAGTGGTATTTCATTGAAAGTATTTATATACTCATCTATACCATCAAGTATTGTGTATTGCTTTGAATCTACAAAGTTTTCTTTTATATTTGGATATTTATCTAATATTTTTAATATTAACTTTTCTTCACTTGATATTCTATTTTTTGGTATTTTATTTTTATCAACATCAAAAGCTGGAATATGACTAAAGCAATTTAATTTTTTATTTTTTTCCTTTAGTAATATTGAAGATATAATAGAAACACTGCTACTATCTAATCCACCACTAAGCATTGAACTTACTATAGTTTTATCTTTTATTCTAGCTCTTATAGCTTCAGTGAAAATCTCTTTTACTTTAATTATAGCTTCTTCTTTTTTGATAGATTTATTCTTTTCTAGATTTTCAGGATACCAATATTTTTTATGTATAAAGTTGTTTTTATCTATATACATATATTTCCCAGGATTTAAAGTTTTGATATGTAAAAACGAGGTTTCATTATATTGGTTTGGTATGGAAAATAGTTGTATATTTTTAATATAATTATAATTGACTTTTTTAGGAATCTCATCTATATTTAAAAGTTTTTCAAGAGTATTTGAAAAGAAAAGTTTATTATCATCCATATAGTAGTATATTGCACAGAAACCTAGATGGCTTTGTGCAAATATTAAGCTATCAATTACACTATTATAAATAAGTAAAAACCAATCTCCTATCAACATATCAAATATATTTTTATCATATTTTTGATATAAAGTTTCGATAAGTTCAAACTTACTTGTAGTTTCTTTGTTTAGATTTTCTAATATATAAAGTTCATCTATATTATAAATATCACCTATAAGTATATAAAAAAAACTATTTTTTATATCTAGATATGTAGAATCTTTATTATCTATAGTACAAGTTATATTTTTATACTCGAAAGTGTCAATATTATCATTATTAGAAAATGGGTAAAGAAAATTTTTCTTATATTCACATAAAAAACTATTCAAAATAACTTAATCTAGATTAAGAGTATGGCCCGCTTCCATCAAAAGGACCAGGAGCACCAACCTTTGTTTCATCTGTATCTAAAACTTCTATTGCAGGTATTTCCCAAGTTTCTTTATTTTCAGCTTGTAAATGATTTTCATCTAATTCAATCTTTTCCATATTTTCCTCCATTTATAAAGCAGTGCATACATCACATTTTAATGAATATAATTTAATTTTTTCATTAAATGAAAATTGTTGTATACAATATATTTTATTTGTTTTTCTGTTAAATGTTCCTTAAAAATATCTTTTTTACCACTATTAAAAAACTTTTTAGTTTTAGGTGACTTTTCTATAAAACCATGTATTTTTTCCTGTTTTTGTAACTCTTTAAAAGAGGAAAAATCTATTGCTTTTTGTAATCTTTTTGTATCTATATCAAATCCTAAAAATTCTAATGTTTTATAAAAGGTACTAAATGTATTGTCAAGCATATCTTCATATTTAATTAAATGTATAGGTAATTTTGAATCTAACCATGAATTTACATTAAAACTCCAATCTCCTAAAAATTGTGGTAATCTTATATTTAATTCATCAAATTGAATATCCAAAGTATGTGTTTTATTATTTAGAATTTTAATTGTATTTTCTATAGTTTCATCCATATGATTTGCATATGAAACTACAACATCTAAAGGGTTTCTAACTATGTATATTACCCCTTTAGTAATTTCTTCTGGAAATATAGGTTTATTATCTTTATTAAAAATATATGCATCATGTACTTTTATAAATAAATCTTCATTTGTGTTTTTTATTAACTCTTTATAAACTTCAGGTTGATATAGTTTTATCTCATCTTCACTCATATCTGATGATGATAAACCAATTATCTCATCAAAAAATTTTCTATTTGAAGATATGAATTTTGTATTTAAATGATTTATATTTAAAGGTTCATTTAAGTTTGCAATATAATTATTTAAAATCATCCTACACCAAGTATTGCCACTTTTAGGATATGATACTATCCAATAAATACCATTATCCATTTAAATCATTGTTTAATATATTTTTAATTTCAGATATAGAGTTCGTTTTATAGGGTCTTGATAGGTGTTTAATAGTAGCTTGTTCAACTATTTTTACGAATAAATTAAAATAGTTCTTTCGATATTCATCTTTTATATAAAATTTTTTTCTAAAAGTCTGATTTTCAATTTCATAAATAGCTTTTAACTTATCTATATCGTTTAATAATACATTTTGTTTATTATTAATGGATAATATATATATTTTTTCTACAGGAAGTTCTTTATGATAAAAACTTTCTTTATTTGTTACTAAATATTTATTTAATCTATTATGAACATGTTTTAATCCATTAGTATCTATATTTAATAAGTTTATACTTTCTTCCCAAAGTTTTGATTGTGGATAGGATGGTATGCACATAATTTTTTGTTTTTCGTTATTATAATATATTACGCTCATGTCATCCGATAGTTTTTTATAACCTTGTTTAACTAAAGTTTCTGAAATTGTTGATTTACCAAGACCTGAATCTCCACAAAAAAGTACAGCTTTATCATTTATATTTATGGTACTCGCATGAAAAACTAACATCTTCTTTTGCATAAATAAGGCTGCCATGACAGAACTAAAAAATAAAAGTTTCATCTGTTCAATTGTACAATCTTCACCTAAATCAATATATATTTTATTTCCATTTATTACTAAAAACTTTACATCTGCTTTTGTATTTAATAAAAATTGATTTTTATTTGAAGTAAAAGTTGGACCTGAGTTGGTAAAGTTGTCTAGTTTTTCAGGTAAAGATGAAGTATAATAAACTGATATTAAATCTAACTCATTTTCTTTTTTATCTATTTCAATTAATTCTGGACATTCAAATGGGACTGATAGATGTAAATTAAAAGCTTTATAGTGAAACAAATGCTACCTTTTTTTATGAATTTATTTTAAGAAGCTTTTTTAAAACTTTTTATTAGTAAAAATAAAATATTATACTATATGAAAAACAATAATTTAATTAAACCATCTGACGTAAAAAATAGTTTTAATATTGAAGGCCTTAAATTTACTCTATCTTCTAGAGGAATTGAAAAAGATATGAATATCTTGGACTATTTAAGAATATTTTATATGTATATACCTTTTAAAAGTATTGAAAGTATTTTTGGTTCAACAACTGAATATAGTAAACTATATGGAGGAAGAATATATCAGAAAAAATATTCATTGGATTCTTTTCATCTTCAAACTTTAATGGATAACTCAATAGGTGTCTCATTGACTTTAACTAATCATTCTTTTGATATAAATACTTATAAAGAAAGTTTAGAATTTCTTAAAAAGCATCATAAAAAAGGAAATTCTGTAGTTTGTGTAAATGACGAACTTGCAAAGCAAATAAGGAAAGACTTTCCTAAGTATAAGATAAAAGCAAGTTTAATTAAAAATTTAAATACTCTTGAAAAAGTTATAAATGCATTAACTATTTATGATAATATTGTTATTCCAATGGATAAAAATGATGATGATGATTTTCTAATTTCATTACCTAACAAAGATAGAATTACACTTTTTGCAAACGCTAATTGTGCCTATAATTGTACGGCTAGAATTTGTTATAATACAATATCTCATCAAAATAATAATACTATAACTTCTTCAATGCAAGCATGCTCAAAAGATTTAATCCCTAGATTAGATTTAGGTCATGTATTTTTTGACGTAAAAAAACTATCTGATATTGGTTTTAAAAATTTTAAACTTGTGCCTAATTTAAGTGAAGAAAAAACAAAAATTACAAAAAAAATAAGTAATCATAAAAACTATTTTTTCAATTCAATTTTAAAAAGGAAAAAAATATTTTATTTGTATTCGATTCCAAAATCAGGAAGGACTTGGTTAAGATTTATTATTGCATCATATATTAATAAGATATTTAATTTAAATATAGATTTAAATTTGAAAAATATGTTTTCTTTAATGCCAAATGAAGAATATGAAAATATAAAGGGTATTTTAGGATATGATTTTTATGAAAATAGTAAGTTTCCATTAATCATATCAAGTCATAAAAATATAAGTGAAGGGATAAATAGCTTCCCTAAAATAATTTTGTTAAGAAATATTTTTGAAATTATTGTATCAGATTATTTTCAACAAAAAAATCGCTTGAAAATTTTTGAGGGAAAATTGTGTGATTTTATAAAAAATACAAATGTTTTAAAACAGTATTGTGAATTATTAAATAATTATAGTCTGTTTGATAATAGTGATAATACAAATTTTTTTATTACATATGAAAATATGCATTTAAATATTTATACAAATATAAAAAAATTGATATTTTTTTTAGAATTACCTATTGATGATAAAATTATAATTGAAGCAATAAATAATGGAAGTTTTGAAAATATGCAGAAAGTTGAAATTGAAAAAGGTGTAGCAGGATATGATTTAGACACCATAAATAAAGAAAGTCTTAGAGTTAGAGAGGGAAAAATAAATAATTATAATAAATATTTAGATGAAAAAGATATTTTTATAATAAAAGAAGAATGTAGTACATTTTTAACTTCTTCAGGTATGAGCTTAGTAAAAAAATATAAATTATTTGAGTAAAAATATAGTAATGAACATAGCAATTTATATATATAATGAGTTTATTAGGGAGTGTTAGAAAATCTGTGTCAGTCTGATATAATAAATATTATAAGGATTGATATAGATGGAAAAGAAAAAACAATTTGATTTTAATGAAGCTGTACAAGATTTACTTGCAGGTAAAAATATCAATGGTAAAGATGGAGTACTTGCTCCATTAGTAAAACAATTAGTTGAAGCTGCTTTAGAAGCAGAATTAGATTCTCATATAACTCAAGATGTATTTGCAGGAAATAAAAATAGAAAGAATGGTAAAAGCTCTAAAACAATAAAATCAACAAGTGGTTCCTTTGAATTGAATACTCCAAGAGATAGAACAGGTTCTTTTGAACCACAACTTGTAAAGAAAAACCAAACAACAATGTCTAATGAAATAGAAGAAAAGATATTATCTATGTATGGCTTAGGATTAAGCTATAGAGATATTATAAAACATATTGAAGAGATATATCAAATACAATTATCAAGTGCAACAATAAGCACTATTACAGATAAAATTATAGATAAGGTAAAAGCTTGGCAAAGTAGACCTTTAGAAGCTATTTATCCATTTGTATGGCTTGATGCGATACATTATAAAATAAAAGATGGTGGGAAGTATGTGAGTAAAGCAGTTTACACAGTTTTAGGGATGGGAATTGATGGTAAAAAAGATATATTAGGATTATATTTATCCCAAAGTGAAGGAGCAAACTTCTGGCTTAGTGTTCTTACTGATTTAAATAATAGAGGATTAGAAGATATACTAATTGCATCAGTAGATGGTCTTAAAGGCTTTCCTGAAGCTATTAAAACAATATATCCAAATACCGAAGTACAACTTTGTGTTGTACATCAAATTCGTAATTCATTGAAGTATGTAGCTTCTAAAGACCAAAAAGAGTTTATGAGAGATTTAAAACTTGTTTATCAAGCAACAACAAAAGAACTTGCAGAAGATGAGCTTTTAAAACTAGATGAAAAATGGGGGAAAAGATATCCCATAGTACTTCAATCTTGGCAAAATAAATGGGAGAATTTATCTTATTATTTTAAATATCCAAAAGAGATAAGAAAGATTATGTACACTACAAATATTATTGAATCTGTACATAGGCAATTTAGAAAATTAACCAAAACAAAAGGAGCTTTCCCTAATGAGAATTCACTTTTAAAATTGTTGTATATGGGAATATTAAATGCAAAAGTAAAATGGACTCAGCCAGTGCATAATTGGAGTTTAACAATCTCCCAACTTGCTATATTTTTCGAAGGGAGATTGGATAATTATTTAGAGTTGTAACAAGTATGGATTTGTTACTTTAGGTGACTTGACACAGATTTTTGAACGGTCTCGTTTATTACTTACCTTTGTTTAAATAGTTATATACAAATAAAGTTTTTTCAACAAACTTTTTCTTTGAGTCATTTGTATTAATACCAATTATTTTAAATGTGTGTCTTTTTATTAAATCATAGAATCTTATAAAATAATAGATATATATCTTCTTAGAGTTTTTTTCTTGTGAATATATATATGCTAATTCATGTTTTGGAATGAATATCCTTGATAATACTTTTTTAAATAAAGAGTTTCTTTGTGTAATACTAATATTTTGTGCTCTATAAAATACATAATCTTGTGAAGATTTATCATAAAGCCACATAAAATCTATTGCATTATTTACTATTTGTTCTCTTTGACTAGTATATGAATAAAAACTTTCTACCTCTTTTGGTAAAGTTATAGAAAAAAGTATTCCAATGATTTTAAACATTAAATAAATACCTTCTAAACACTTATCATCTTCTGCTCTTTGTTTTACTATTTTCCAATTTATATCATCTTTTAACTCTTCTAATACTACATAAAGATCTAAGTAATGCCTTAAATCATTTTTAAATATATCTGAATAAGACATATGAATAGATAAATGAATAATCAAATCTTCTAAATCAAGTTTTTCTTCCTTTGAATTTTGCCATAGCCTATTGGTATTTATATGAATTTGTTCACTTAAGTGAGCATGAAGTTCAAGTATAAATCCCTTTTTACTGTTAAAAAACTGATGCAAATGGTGATGATATTTAAAAGAGTAGTCATATTCTGTTAGTTTTTTATCACAGTAGTAATCTAATCTTTTTGAAGTTTCATATGAAGCTTTACCTTTATTTTTGGGAACTAATATATCCAAATCTCTTGAATATCTTAATGCAATATGAGGGTAAATATCTTGTATAAGATGTAGACCTTTTAGTGCAATTAGTGGTATATTATCTTTTTTAAACTCTTTTGATATATTTTTTAGTTCTGCAAGTAAAGACATATTATAAAAAGTTTTTTGTTTAAAAGAGTCTTCTAAATCTTTTATTTGCTCTTGTGAAAGAAGTGATAATAAATCATTTTTCTTTAGGTTATAATATAAATACTCTTTTATATGATGTCTTTTACATAAGAATATAATCTCTTCAATCTCATCACTAGATAAAGATTTTAATTCATCATCAATCTTTATATTATAATTTAACATTTTTAGAAGATTTATTTTAATTTTATCACTGATATTATCAATCATTTAATCTATCATCCCTTATAAAAAAGTATTTTATTTTTATCCATAACTGACCAATATACTCATGAAGTAATATGTTAGTTCTATACATTGAACTAATAGATAGAATTTTACTCCATTTATATTTGCCTGTTTTAGCAAAACTTACAGGGGCTAATAAAGGATTCATATCATATTTTTTAAATATCTTTGAGGCTCTTTTCATATGAAAAGCAGTTGTAATTAGAACCAAAGAATCACTATTAACTATTTGTTTTACACTTTTAGCTTCTGATATTGTATCTTTTGCATCTTCAACTATGATTATTCTATTATTATCAACTTTTGCATTTAGTGCAAGCTCTTTATAAATAGAAGCTTCACTATAAGTTCTATTTTTTAATTTAGGACCTAAGAATATAACTTTTGATTTTGGATATGCTTTTAATAGTCTCATACTCTCATGAAATCTTTGATATCCACTATACTTAAGCTTCTGAGCATTGGGTATATCAGAAGTAGTTGACCTTGCCCCTCCTCCAAGTACAACAATATACTTAACATCTTTTTTATCTACTTGAAAAGGTTTTAAAGAGGATTCAAGTTCTTTTATAAAGTATTCTGATACAGGATGATAACTTGAAATAAAAAGCCATAAGATTGAAAAAATTATCAGAGGGATAAGTTGTTTATACCCTTTACATAGTGATATAAAAAGAATAATAGTTAAAAGTATAAATAAAATACTTAAAGGTTCAAAGAAAAATGATATAAACTTTTTTAGACTATATGTAAAATCACTCATCTTTTTCCTTAAACTCTTTTATTTGTTTATTCCAAGATGTTGCATAAAGACTATTTTGTTTGATTAATTCTTCATGACTACCTGATTCAACTATTTTACCATCTTTCATTACATGAATTATATCTGCATGTTTTGCAGTGGTAAATCTATGGGTTACTATTAAAGCAGTTTTATCTTTGCACAGTATTTTAAATTTTTCTAGCCATTTAGCTTCTGCCCAAGAGTCCATAGCACTTGTTGGTTCATCTAGTATTAATATACTCGAATCTTTTAAATAAGCTCTAGCAAGTGCTACTTTTTGCCATTCCCCACCGCTTAGTTCAACTCCACCAAACCATCTTCCTAAAACTGTTTCATATTCATTTGGAAGTTTTTTAATAACTTCATTGATTCCTACTATTGAACTAATATCATCAAGTTTATCTTTTGATATTTTTTTTGTAGTATCTGCTAAAGTTATATTCTCTTTAACTTTTAGATTATATTTTATAAAATTTTGAAAAAGAATTGTTATATTTTTTCTAATGGATTTTGGATCAATATCTCTTATATCTTCATCATTTATTTTTATACTTCCCGTCTCAGAGTAGTAAAAAGCATTAAGCAGTTTTATTAGTGTACTTTTACCACTTCCATTTGTTCCAACTATTGCAGTTATTTGATTTGGTTCTAAATTCATTGATAAGTTTTCAATAGCATATTTATTTGCTTTTGGATATTTAAAAGATATATTACTAATTTCTATTTTACATGGTACATTTTTCTTTAGTTTTTTATCATATTTGATTTTTAAATTCTCAATAGATAAAAACTCAAATAGGTTTTCAATAAACATAATATTTTTATATAGTTCACTAATATTTGAAAATAGTGTTTTTAAGACCTTTTGTCCTTGAGTAAAGGCAAAATAATACATAACTAAAGAACCAATTGAAATATTACCATTTAATGTTTGATTTACAACAAATAACATTACAATAATAACAACAAAAAAAGAGAAAAGTGAACTAATCGTTTCAAGCTTTAATTGGGATTTTAAAATTGAAAAATATTCACTTTGAATAGAGTGTTTTAATTTCCAATAAATTTTTTTAAAATAATGTTCAAGATTAAATGTTCTAACTTCTGCAGCTGATTCATTATTTGTCATTAGAAAATCTAAATAGTTTAATTTTCTTTCATCTTTCGTAGTTTTTATTCTATGATTATGTAGTTTTAAAATAAATTTTAATGAGATGATTAGTGACGGGATGATTGATACTATTAAAACTAAAGGGAACCACCAAGCAATTGGAAGTAAGATAATTAATATAGCAAGAAAAGTTAATATATTTTGAAAAAAGGTTCCTATATTTTCTAATAGGGCAATGGGTTTACTAATAGCATCAATATGAGCTCTATGTAGTTTATTATAATACTCACTATCTTCAAAGTGTTTCATATCTAAAGATACTGCTTTTTTTTGAATCTTTTTTCTAATAGAGTTTTGCACCTTTTGGGCTTGTATATTTCTAACATAGGATAATAAAGATGTTAATATTGGAGTTAAAAGTAAAGTTAATGCTAAAACTATAATTGGCAAGTATAAATCATTTATTATTAAATCTATATTTTCTTTTTCTATATTTGATAATGTATCAACTAGAGGTTTTATTAAATATATTTGCAAAGCGGGAAGTGTTCCTAAAAATATTAGTAAACTCGCCCAAGCAAATATTAGAAATCTTGAAGCATTCCATATTAGTTTTATTGTTTTTGGAAAGTATTTTATTTGTGCTTTAAAATCAATATATTTATCTTTAAAACTACTCATTTTAATTTATACTCCAAGTAAATCTTGAGACAACAGTAAACTCTTTATGTCCAGCTCGTCCAGTTAAAAAAGTATCATTATATTTAAGCCAGGCATGAGCTTCTAATTCTTTTCCTTCTTTATCTTTTTTCACACCCATAAAAATTGTTCCCGATAAGTTTTGTTTTTTAAGTAATTGTTGTGCTGCTAAGGCTTTTACAAGACATAAACCATCCCAAGGTAAAAGTAAAGCTGACCTTTCAACTGCCCAGCCAATTGTTTTTACTTTTTTTATATCTATATCTTTATGGATAATATCATCTTTTTGTAAGATTAAATTATATTTTTTTGCAAGTGTATTAAAATTATATTTTTTTAGTTGAAATTTAATTTGCAAAAGTAAAAGAAATGATTTTACAATTAAAAGCATTTCCCTCTTTGGTCTTTTTAAAAAATTGATTAAGGAGTTAAGATACTTCAATAATATTTAACTCTTTTAGTTTATCAATAAAAGGAGTAATATCTTCTTTGCATTGTTCTAAAGATACATCATATTTATTTGTAAGCTTTTCACATAAGTTATTTAGTGTTTGTTCTTCTTCAAGAAATTCCCAAATATCTTTCCCAACTTTATTTAATCCAAAATAATTATTAGATTCAAGATTCATCATAACTAATTCATCATCCATTTCTGATGATAGTAACTCTTCATTTCTTTTTATAAACATTTCTTACCTTAAAGTAATTTGAAATAAAATTATATCTAATATTTTCTTAATAAAAATTCACTACAATTTTATTAAAAAAATAGGAATACAATTTTGG
Source organism: Halarcobacter azotofixans (SeqCode) (assembly GCA_048571215.1). GTDB lineage: Bacteria > Campylobacterota > Campylobacteria > Campylobacterales > Arcobacteraceae > Halarcobacter > Halarcobacter azotofixans. The sequence goes on along the minus strand of CP182352.1, from coordinate 2,138,202 downwards.
CAAGAATAAAAAAAGCTACAAAAGAAGATATACAGATTATAAAAGAGGCCTTTGTTGAAAAATATTCAGATGCTGTAACTGAATTAAATTATAGAAATGATTTTGAGTTACTTATTGCGATTATCTTATCTGCTCAATGTACTGATAAAAGAGTAAATATAATAACTCCTGCTTTATTTGAAAGATATCCTACACCTTTTGATTTAGCAGAAGCTTCACTTGAAGATGTGAAAGAGTTGTTAAAATCTTGCTCTTTTTTTAATAATAAATCAAAAAATATTATTAAAATGGCTCAAAGTGTAGTAAATCTTCATGGTGGAGATATTCCCCATGATACAAAACAGTTAATAAAACTTGCAGGTGTAGGAAATAAAACCGCTAATGTATTTATGATAGAAGCTGAGGGTGCGAATCTTATGGCTGTAGATACACACGTATTTAGAGTATCACATAGGTTAGGTCTTAGTGATGGTAAAACAGTTGAGCAAACAGAAGAGCATTTAGTTAAAAAACTAAAAGGGGATTTACATATTTTTCATCAAGCTATGGTTTTGTTTGGAAGATATACTTGCAAAGCTTTAAATCCTGATTGCGATAAGTGTCTTTTCCCTCATGTATGTAAGACAACAAAGTCATTCAAACCTCAATAATTGATAAATAAAACATCATCTTTTAAAATATCTATGCGTTGAAGTATAAATTTTAATCGCCACATACTTTAGTATGCTCCTCATAAAATTTATATTTCACCTTTATCTATCATTTATTAATAACTTTTTTAGTTACTATTAAAATTTACAAAAAGATTTTAAAACTTTATTTTTTTCAAAACTTTCCATTTTTCTTATATTTTAGATTTTATTTTTTAGCAAAACTTAAAATATGATAAATAGTATACAGAAAAAATGTCTGAAAATTATCCATTTAGTGCTATAATTGTTCAATAACTTTAAAGGAGGCTACTATGAGCGAAAGTATAAAAGTTAAGTCAATTAAGTTAGCACACCATTTTAAAAAAGATAAAATCAATGTAAGTCATGTGGAAAAACCATATGGTGATTATAGTGATCCTGTTGTTAAAATTGATGTGACTGAGTTTGGTAAAAGCAGTGGCAAGTTAGAGATTCCTTATGAAAATATAGATGAGTTGATTAATGCACTAAATAAAGCAAAAAGTGTTTTTAATTCTATTCCCCATTCTGATGTGCATGCAGAACTAAATGCAGATGTTGGTGGAGGACAATAAAGATTAATCAAATAAAACATATGTTTTTTAAACATATGTTTTATCTTCAAATTCAATTTAGCTAAAATCAAACTTAAATTTTAAAATCTAATATAAATATTTAATAACTAACTTTATTTCTTTATGTCACAATAAAAGAAATTAAGGAGCAAATTATGTCAGAGAAAAATATAAAATCAATAAAATTAGCTCATCATTTTAGTGAAGATAGAATAGAAATCTCACACGTAGAAAAACCACATGGTGAATATAGTGATCCAGTGGTAAAAGTAGATATCACAGAGTTTGGTAAAGCAGTTGGAAATGTTGAAATTCCTTATGAAAATATAGATGAAGTGATAAATGCACTACAAAGTGCAAAAGATGATTACAATAAAACACCCCACGAAGATATACATGCAGAACTAGATGCAAGTGTTGGTGGTGGACAATAGTATCTTAAATATATGCCATTTAAGGCATATATTTATTTAAAAAACTTTCTAAAAAAAGAGTTTTTATTTTTGTGTTTAAACCATTTGAATTGAACATTATAAGTTCCCTATAATATCTTTGTAGGTTTTTTTCAAGAAGTATTGAACTTCCTCCATTTAAAATCATACCTGTAGTAATAACATCTTGTATTAAATTAAAAAGTTCTATTCTAAGTTTATCTAATTCTTCACCATTATTTGAGTTTAAAAACTTGTTTTTTATTTTCTTTAATCTACTTTTTGAAGAGCTTTTTAGTTTTTTGTTTTCAATATTTTTAACAGCACCTAAACCTATCCCATATAGAGCATAATGAACTGTTTTTGATAAAGATTTATTTTTTGTGTAATTTCCTATACTATTTGAAGAAACTATATTTTCCTCTTTTACAAAAAAATCTTCAAGTTTTACATTTATCGTATTTAGTGAATATCCAACTAAAGTTTCAGGGGCTTGGGCTATTTTAAATTTTTTTGTAACTTTAAAATCAGTTAAGACCTCATACTCTTTATTTTCAAAATGAAATCCAATAAGTAATTTATCAAAGATTTTATATCCACTAGCCCAAGTTAATACTCCATTTAATTTATAGCCATTTTTACATTTTTTTGCACTGATTATTGTTTTATTTACCCTTAGATGATTTATTGCAATTCCACATTTTTTATTAAAATAAAACTTTCTTTTAGAAAAGTTATTTTTATTCATTATGGAGTTTGCTGCAAGTATTTGAATAGCTAAAAATGATAAAGTTCCAGAGTATTTTGTTAGTTTGCAAAAAAGTAAAAATTTAAGTTTGTCTTGTATCGTACTCTCATATTTATATAAGGCAAAAACTTCATTATCATAAGCTATATCAAAGGCTTTTTTTAGTTGTTTTACATCATGATCAAGCTCTTTGATAGGAAGTTTTTTTATACTTTTTTCAGTCTTTTTTAAAATCTTTAAATATTTTTTTATATCATTGTCCATAAATTAATTCTCTTTACACTCCTGCTTTAAATTATCATAATTATCAAAAATAAATTCATCTTCTATTTTTCTTATTTTTACATTTTTTATGGTACAAACAAACTCTTTTCCATCTTTTAAAACAATAAAATCAAAGTTATAAATAAAGTTTGTATTTGATGATAAAGTTTTATTATTAACTCTTTCAAAAGAGAGTTTATCTATTTTCACACCTTTATCTTTTTCATATTTTGTTTTAAATAATTGGGGTACTTTATTTTTATTTTCTTCTAGAAAATACCAAGTTAATGTTATAGATACAATTACTATTCCTATAAAAACCAAAAACTCTTTCATTTGAAATCTATTATTTATTTTATATATTATAAGTATCAGCAAGATAGCTGAAACTATAAAGGTTATCATTATTTGCATTTGATTATTTCCTATTTAATTTATTTTTAAATTCGTTAGGTGTTAAGTACCTTTTTGAAGAAGTTGATTTTGGTAAAAATTCATCTTCTAAAACATCTTGGTTTAATCTTTTTTTATAGGTTTCCTTAGATATATATTTTTTATTATTTACATTTGAAATTGAAGATGATATAGGTTTTATTTGTTCTTGAGTTATATTTTTAATCAAACCTACTTTTAAATTTTTTAAAATATTCATTACAGTTGAAATATTTTTTTCATCAATATCAAGAGTGATTTTTGCCATAAACATCCTTTTTTTCAAGTATATCATAAAATTAGAAAATATTTTTTTAGATAACAACTTAAACTAAGCTAAAAATTAACATCTAATTAACAAAGGTTAAATAGAATTAAAAAAAAATAAAAGGTTAATGATGAAAAAAATTATTAGTTTTTCTATAATTTGTGCATCACTTGTTTGTGCTAGTGATGAGATAACAACTCAAACTATTGAGGTAAGTGAAAAGATAAATACACAAGTTGTAAAAGATATTAGTTCAGAAGATATAAAATCAGCTGATTTAGCTGAAGCTTTAACAAAGCATGTTCCTTCTATTTCTATAGTAAGACGAAGTGGTATAGCAAATGATATTATATTAAGAGGGCAAAAAAAAGATAATATAAATATCTTGATAGATAATAGCAAGATTTATGGGGCTTGTCCTAATAGAATGGACCCACCAACTTCTCATATCTTAGCAAACAATGTTGAGAGTGTTGAAGTTATAGAGGGACCTTATGATGTTGAAAACTTTGGTACTTTAAGTGGTTTAGTAAAAATAAAAACCAAAGAACCAACAAAAGAGTTAAGTGGAGATATAAATCTAAATGTCGGAAGTTTTGGCTATAAAAAAGGTTCATTTAGTGTAAGTGGAGGGAATGATTATGTTAGATTCTTATTGTCTGCTTCAAAAGAAACTTCAGATCAATATAAAGATGGAGATGGGGACAATTTCTTAGAACAACAAATCAAACATGGTGTTCCTGTACCAAATAGATATTCAAGTAGCAGTCTTGATGCCTATGAGAAAAAAACTGTTTTATCAAAACTTATATTTGATATAGATGATAGTTCAGATATTGCTGTTTCATATACTGCAAATAGAAGTGATGATGTTTTATATCCAAATACACCTATGGATGCTGATTATGATGATTCTGATATTTTTACCTTAGATTATGAAAAAAGAGATTTAGGAAAATACTCAAAACTTCTTAATTTAGAGTACTATTATTCTAAAGTTGATCACCCAATGAGTGTTAGACATAGAAATGGTGCAATGATGATGAAAAATATGACAAACCATATGAAATCATCAATTTGGGGTGCAAAACTTAAAAATACTCTTGATGTAGCAAATGGGGAGTTGAGTGTTGGTTTAGACACTAGTATTAGAAACTGGAAAGGTAGAAAATATAACAGTGACCTAAGTGTAAATACTGTTAGTTTATCTTCAACAGATACTGATAATAAGGCAATTTTCACAACTTATAAAAAAACTATAGATAAATTTGATTTAGAATTTGGTGCAAGATATGATCATACTTCTGTAGATGTAGCAGATATAACAAAAAAAGACAATGATTATAATGACTTAAATGCAAATGTTTTTGCTGTGTATAATTTAGATACTAGTACAAAGTTTTTTGCAGGTGTAGGTAAATCTTCAAGAGTTCCAGATGCAAGAGAGTTATACTATAGTGGTTCAGGAAATCAAAATCTTAAGAGTACAAAAAACTATGAGATTGATTTGGGAGTTGAAAAAACATATGAGAATTTCTCTATTAAAACAAAAACATTTTATTCAATGTTAAAAGATTATATCTATAACAATAATGGTACAAGTTTTGAAAATATCGATGCAGATATTTATGGTATAGAGGTTTCAGGGCTTTATATGTTTAATGATGAGTTTAGTTTAGATTTTGGATTGGCTTATCAAAAAGGGAAAAAAGATAAAGCGTTAGTTGGACAAACAGATAAAGATTTAGCTGAAATTCCACCACTAAAAGTAAACTTATCATTAAATTATGAGTCTGGTTCAAGTATGTTCACTACTCAAGTTGTAGCTGTTGATTCTTGGGATAATTATGATAGTGACAATGGGGAACAAGAGCTTGGTGGATATGCAGTTGTAAATGCTAAATATAACTATAAAATCAATAAAAACTTTGACATCACATTAGGTGTAGATAATATTTTTGATAAAACATATGCCTCAACAAATACCTATAATGATATAAAATATATTGGGGTGGGAACTACAGAACTTTTTAATGACCCAGGTAGATATATGTATCTAAATTTAAAATATAGCTTTTAATAAGCTATATTTTAACCATATTTAAACTTTTGTAATAGTATTGTTATCAATATAATATATAATCGCCCAAATCTAAATATGTATTGATAATATGAGATGATAATAAAAAGAAATAATAAAAATAAAACACAAATTCCACAATTCAATCCAACTACCATGGCAAAGCAACTTGAAGAGCTATTGGATACAGATATTGGACTTTTTTTTTCAACCTTAGTTAAAGTTCAAGATAAGTATTTAATTTCACTTTTTTTAGAACTATCTAGTGAGACATTTTTAGAAGCTATTGATAGGTTATCTGTTCATAGAATAAACAAAGCTTTAGTACAAACTCCTAGTGATATTATGACTGACTTTTTGCAACGATTAGAAAATTTAGATGAAAAATATGCAAAAAAACTTTATAAACTTATGAATAAAAAAGAGCATGATGAGTATTTGGAACTATCTTCATATGATGAAACTCAAGCAGGTGCTTATATGCAAAAAGAGTTACTCTGTGCAACTTTTTTGGATAGTTTAAAAGATGTAAAAAATAGTGTACGAACTTTTAGAAAAGAGGAAGAGAGTAGTCATATTATCAAATTGTTTGTTACTGATGAACACAATAAATTTGTTGCTACCTTACATTTTTCTGATATGATACTATTTGAGGATAATACCACTATCAAAGAGATTGTAGAAGAACTTAAACCCCATCTACCTTTGAGTATTCAGCCTACTACCCATGTGGATGAAGTGGTTAGATTATTTAATGAGTTCGATTTAAGTGTACTTGCTGTTGTAGATGAAAAGGGAATTTTAATAGGTCGGATTTTATATGATGATATTTATGAGTTAACCCAAAGACTTCATACAGATCAAGTATATAAATTAGCAGGTGTAGATGATGAAGCAGAGGAGGAGAGTTTTTTCTCAGCTCAAAAGATGCGTCTACTTTGGTTGTTTATAAATCTAGGAACAATAATCACCGCTTCGTTTGTAATAGATAAGTTCAAAGATACAATATCTTCATATATTGCCTTAGCTGCACTTTTACCTCTTGTTGCAGCTTTAGGTGGAAATGCAGGTATGCAAGCAATGACAGTAACAATAAGAAAACTGGCCCTTGGAGAGGTGGAACTATCAAAGGTTTTTGGTGTACTTAAAAGGGAAGTATCAATTGTCCTAATCAATGGTTTAGTAATAGCTATTCTTGTATCTTGTATAACCTATTTTTGGTTTGATGATAAGATGCTCTCTTTAGTAATCGCTCTTGCAATGTATGTTAATCTTTTAGTTGCAGGAACAGTAGGAGCTTTTATACCTTTGATCCTAAAAAGAATAGGAATAGACCCAGCAATAGCTTCCTCTGTTTTGCTTACAACAACAACTGATATCTTTGGTTTTTTTATCTTTTTGTATCTTGCAAAAACAATTCTTATGTAAATTTGATAAAAAGATGATTAATCAAAATCCATTCTAACTTGGGTTTGTCCTGTTGTACAAAACTCTTCATCTATTTGTTTTGCCAGTGCTAAAAAGTCCACATCTTGTACCTCTTTTAGAGATTTCATAATCTGTTTTTTACCATTTACTAACTCTTTTGATTTTATACCATGAGAGATTGATAAAGAGGCTTCAACAAAGGCTGAGAGTTTGTCGCATTGTTTTAATGCTTTCCCATCTATTGGATTATATTTATCCATATTGTATTTAGAAATATCATCTACAACTTCTATTTTATCCACATAGATTTTATTTAAAAACTCATCTTTTATGCCATCATATAAGCCAAGGTAGTAACAAAACTCATCATGGATTGATTCTGGCAAGTTTGGTAGAATCTCTTCATTTATTTTTTTGATTTCATATTCTGCTATTATTTCTGATAATTTATCTACGCTATATTTTACAGGAGTTATAATATCCCTTGTAAGGGCTTCTGGTAAATCATGGAATAGTGATACAAAAAAGTTGTTTTCTAATCTTTTTTTACAAGCATTTACCTTAAGTGAGTAAAAGTAAGAAAAAACTGCAACGGTGAGCATATGTCCTAGTACTGAAGTTTCTGGGATTCTTGGAGTTTGTGCCCATCTTTTTTGAAATCTAAGTCTTCCACTTAGGTCAACCACTTTTGCTAATTTTTTATTTAGAGCAATTTTTCGTACTCCTATTAGCTCATAATAGTCTTCAATCTCCTCTTCAACACTTTTTTTAACCTCTTCAATATCAGATAAAAATTTAGAGGTTTGATATACTATAGAAAACTCCCATTTTGTCGATAGATATGAAGCAGCTTTTAAAATAAATCTCTCTTTTTTGTACATCTCTGGGTTATTTAGATAATCTTCAAATTTTTGAAGAAAAATACCATCATCAATATCTTTTAGGGATTTTTCTAGATTACTTATAACCCAAGTATTTATCTCTTTTTCTTTTTTCTTTAAAGCATTTCTAAATACATCTGGTCGTATATCTGTTACTACTACACGTCTTAAAAATTCAAAAATCCCAGCTTCTATTAGGTGGGTAAAGTTTACATCTTTTTCAAGTTTTGCTATAAAATATGCGATTATAAATTTATGGGCTTGTTTATCAAGTTCTACAAGTTCAACCATTCTTGGATAATCATTCCATCGTTGAATTGAAGCAGAAGAAAATATATAATCAATTATTTTTGGATTTATCATTTATCCTCTTTTTTGTCATTTGAATCATCATGAAAGAACATCATCTTTTTTCCAAGTATCATTAGGGCAACAACACTTAAAACTACTACATAAGCAAGCCAATCTTCTCTCATAATCTTTTCTTTTTTTTGATTTGATTATCCCATAATATTGATAAATAGGTGCTTAGTATAAAATTTTTTTCTTTTTGACGCAAAATTGAAAATTGGATGTATAATTGCGAAAATATTTAATATAAGGAAAAGATTTAAATGTCAACATTGACAATAAGCAACTATACTTTAAAGCATTTTGATTTAAATGCTAGGGATACTATGAATAAGTATCTAAAACTGATAAATGTAGATGTGAGTGATTATACTTTTGCAGGAAACTATATTTGGCTTTCAACTGCAACAGGATTTTATACAATAGTAAATGAAACTTTTTGTTTATTTATTCTTAATTCTGGTGAGTTAACTATGCTTTTGCCACCAATTGGAAAAAAAGAGAATACCTACGAAGCGATAATTAATTGTTTTGAGATAATGAATGCTCACAATAGTAATAAAAATTATTCAAAAATTGAGTATGTTCATGAAGATATTCTTGAAGGTTTTGTTGATTATTTAGAGGAGGGGACTTTAATCTATGAGATGTTAAAAGATTTTATTATTGAGAAAAAACTTGTGGATTATATATACAAAGTTGATGATTTGATTGATTTAAAAGGGGATTCTTATAAATCAAAAAGAAATGAAATAAATAAATTTAAAAAAATATATCCAGAGCATAGAATTGAAGTTTTAGATAAATCTAAACATGGAAATGAAGTGTTGGGACTTTTTAATAAGTGGGTAAAAGATAGAACCACTTATATGCCAAAAGAGGAGGTTGAAATCTTTTTAGATGGAATATATTTTGAAAGATTTGCAATTAAAAGGCTTGTAAATGACTATGAGAACCTTGATATTGTAGGTTTAGTTATTTATATTGATAATGAATTAAAAGGTTTCACAGTAGGAGAAAAAATCAACGAGCAAACAGCAAGTGTTATTATAGAAAAAACTGATTTTGAAGTATTGGGTTGTGCTCAGTTTATTTTTCGAGAGTTTACAAAAATTTTAAAAGATAGGTATAGTGTTGAGTATATAAATGTGGGAGATGATATGGGATTTGAAAATCTTAAAAAAGTAAAAATGTCATATAGACCTAATAAGTTAGTTCCTAAATATACAATTTATCAAAAATGAAAATAACTAAAGCAGTCAAAAGTGATGCAAAAGAGCTTTTTGATTTAGAAAATAAAGTATTTAAAAATGATTGTATGGCTATCGGTCTTAGTGGATTTTATTATCATATAAATACAAATTTTATATATAAAGTTGTTATTGATGAAAAAATTGTTGCATATATTTTATGGTTAGAAAGAAAAGATTTTTTTAGATTGTATTCCCTTGCTGTTTTAGTTCAGTATAGGGCTTTGGGTATTGCTTCAAAACTTCTTGAATATAGTTTAGAAAATCTTGAATCTAAAAATATGCAATTAGAAGTTAGAAAATCAAATAAAAAAGCTATTAAGTTATACGAAAAGTTTGGCTTTAAGATATATAAAAATTTAGAGGCTTATTATGGTGATGAGGATGGGGTCATGATGAGACTTGAAAGATAATTTCAAGTCTCTTTAGGGATTAAGCTCTACAGCTTCCAAAAAGATTATTTATCTTTTCAACTCTACCTTCATGTCTTCCACCCTCAAAAGAGGCTTTGTCCCAAGCTTCAATAATCGCTTCAACCATACCATAGCCTGAAACTCTTTCCCCTAGACAAATAACATTTGCATCGTTGTGTTCTCTTGCCATTTTTGCAGAGTATTCATTGTGACAAAGTGCAGCTCTAATACCATCAAATTTATTTGCTGCCATAGACATACCTATTCCTGAACCACAGATTAAAATCCCTTTACTTCCTTCATTTGAAAGTACTTCTTTACAAACTTTTGCTGCAAAATCTGGATAATCTACTCTATCTTTTGTATTTGGTCCTAAGTCTATAACTTCGTGACCTCTAGCTTCAAATAGCTCTTTTACATATGCTTTTATATTTATACCAGCGTGATCTGCTCCAATAAAATATTTCATTAATAAATTCCCTCTTTATGATTTATTTCGATTTTTTTACCATTCATATCTTTTTCAATAGATTTAACACTTCTAAAAACTCTATCCCATCTAATCTCTTTGTTTTCATTCCATGAAAAGTAGATAAACCATGGTGTTCCAACTATATATTTATATTCAACTGTTCCCCAAAATCTTGAGTCATTTGAGTGGTCTCTATTATCACCCATCATAAAAAACTCCCCTTCTGGGATTTGAATAGGTAACATATCAAATAATTGATATGGTTGAAGCCCATCTCTTGTAACACTTGGGTCATTATGAATACCTGGATGTTCTTTTCTATATGGATCTACAACCCAAAGTTTTCCACCACTTTCAATAATATTCTCTTTTGGATAGTTTGCTTTTACAAAATCATTTCCCTCTTTTGGGTGCAAAATTAGATGTTTATCTTTTAAAGCTACAATATCACCACCTGTTGCAACACATCTTTTTACATAATGTATTGAATCATTTTTTGGATACCTAAATACAACTATGTCACCCCTTTGTGGTTTAGGTCCTTCTATTAAGTGTCCATTTCCATTAAAATCAGGAAGCACTTTAACTTCTATCCAAGGTATTCTAGGAACTGGAATCCCATATGAAAACTTTTTAATAAAAAGCATATCTCCAATTAGAAGAGTATTTTTCATACTCCCACTAGGAATAACAAATGCTTGCGCAATAAAAAAGATAATTGTTAGAACAATTACAATTGTACCAGTCCATGAAGATGACCAGTTGTATATTTTTTTTAACATTTTATTTTGATTCTCTTACTTCTCTTAATTTTGCAGCTTTAAGGGTGTTTTTTAAAAGCATTGCAATAGTCATTGGTCCTACCCCACCAGGAACAGGAGTGATATATGAACATTTATCTTTACAAGATTCAAAGTCAACATCTCCAACTAATTTACCAGTATCAAGTCTATTGATACCAACATCAATAACGATTGCATCATCTTTTACCATATCTTCTGTGATAAGATTTACACGACCTGCTGCAACTATTAAGATATCTGCATTTAAAGTGTGTGCTTTTAAATCTTTTGTTTTAGAATTACAAACTTCAACAGTTGCTTTTGCATTTATCATCAATGCAGCCATTGGTTTTCCAACTATGTCAGATGCACCAATAATACATACATTTTTTCCAACTACGTTAATTTTGTACTCTTCAAGTAATTTCATAACACCAAATGGAGTTGCAGGTAAAAAGGCATCAAGATTAGAAACCATTCTTCCAACATTGTATGGGTGGAATCCATCTACATCTTTTAGTGGATCAATAGCTTCAAGAATAGTTGTAGTATCAATTTGTTTTGGTAGTGGTAATTGAACTAAGATACCATCTAAACTTGGGTTTTTATTCATTCTATCAATAATCCCTAATATCTCATCTTGGCTGATAGTCTCAGGCATCTCATGAACTACAGAATATATTCCTGCATTTTTACATGATTTTGCTTTCATACCCACATATGTTGCACTTGCCGCATCATTTCCTACTAAAATAACCGCCAAGCCTGGAGTGATTTGTTTATCTTTTTGAAGTTGCTCTACTTCAACTTTAACTTCTTCTTTTACTTTATCTGATAATGCTTTACCATCTAGTATTGTCATTGCTTTGTAGCCTCATATTTTTTTAATTTTAGCTTGCTATAATATCTAAAAATTTTTTACATAAAGGTTAAGATTGAAATACCTTTTTTTTATCTTATTTTCAATAACTTATTTATTTTCACAACAACAGATTGATAACTCATTTATAACAAGGTTTGAGTATGGCGCAATGTTATATGAAAACCCAAGGGGTGTAGGGTGTGTAAAATGTCATGAAAAAGGTGATAAACCGGTTGTTATAGCTAGATATAAACAAAAAAGTTCAAAGAGTAAAAAACTAGAAGAAAAATCCATAATAGCTCCTGCTATAAATAAGGTTGATTTTGAAACCTTTATTGATAAACTAACTGCAGATAAAACTGAATCAAAAGTGATGCCAACGTATTTTCTAACAGATGAAGAGTTGAAGTCTTTATACTATTATATAAAAAATATTGATAAAAGAAGGTAGTTTAAACAAATATTTAGCTTTTTTTAAGTAAAATCTGCCTCTTATTTTAAAACAAAGGAAAGTTATGTTAGAGGGTATCGTAAGAAATAGTATGACAAAACAAGAAACTAAATCTCTTAGAAGAGATGGTTACTTAATTGCAAACATCTATGGAAAAGGTTTAGAAAATATTAACGCAGCATTTAAAAGAAATGAGTTTATTAAATTTTTAAAAAACAAAACTTCTGTTGCATTTGATGTAAAAGTTGGTGATAATGTACTTAAAGTAGTAGTTCAAGAGTATCAAAAAGGTCCTATTACTTCTGAGTTATTACATGTAGATTTAATGGTTGCACAACCAGGTGTTAGAACTAACTATAAAGTTCCAGTAACTGTTGAAGGTACTCCAAAAGGTCTTAAAAACAAAGGTCTATTTGTTTTCCATAAGAAAAGAGTTTCTGTAAAATGTACAATTGAAAATTTACCAGAATCTTTTCATATTCAAATTGCTGATCTTGATACAGGTGACAATGTTCTAATTAGAGATATTAAAATGCCAGAAGGTGTTTCATGCTATTTAGATCCTAGAGTTCCTGTTGTAGGTGTAATTAAAGCTAAATAATTTAGTCATGCACTTAATAGTAGGTTTAGGTAATATTGGTGAAAAATACAATCTAACTAGACACAATGTAGGTTTTTTAGTTATCGATGAGATACTAAAAAACCTCACTACTTCAAATATAAATAAATCAAACTTCAAAGCAGATGTTTTTAAATCTGGCTATAATCTTTATGTAAAACCAAAAACTTATATGAATCTCTCAGGTGATGCAGTAATTGCTATCAAAGAGTATTATAAAATAGAATTAGAAAATATTATTGTTATTCATGATGACTTAGATTTGCCTTTTGGAACTGTAAAATTCAAAGTAGGTGGAGGTCATGGAGGGCACAATGGTTTAAAATCTATTGATTCACATATTGGAAAAGAGTATATAAGAGTTAGAATAGGTATTGGCAAACCTACTGAAAAGAGTGAAGTTGTAAATTATGTATTATCTAACTTTTCAAAAGAGGAATTAAATAAATTAAAGGATATAATCACTCACACAATTAAAGCAATAGAAGCACTTAAAAGTGAAGAAATTGATGTTGTGAAATCTAAGTTTACACTGAAGTGATATGAGCATATTAACTAAATATATTTTAAAAAAGTATCTTATTAATTTTCTTGTTATTTTAATCTCACTGCAGCTTTTTTTTGTAGGGATGGATTTTTTTCAAAATGTAAAAGAATTACCTAACTCAGCTAACTTACAACTACTTTACCTAATGTACAATAGCTTTTTCACACTTACTTTAGCTTTGCCACTTAGCTTGGTTTTTGCTTGGATAGTAACTTTAGTAATCTTTGTAAGAAATAATGAACTTGTGGCATTTTCTTCTCTTGGCGCAAAAAGATATAATATCTATTCTCCTGTTATTTATATCTCTTTACTTTTATTAGTTTTATTAATTTCAATACAGATGACTCCCTTAGCTTATTCCTATGAGCAAAAGGTAAAAATACTTGATGGAAATTATTTTACAAATACAAAGTCTGATATTTTTTTAAAATATAATGACAATTTTATATATTTTAAAAAGCTATTACCTTTGCAAAAACAAGCAGAAGGAATCCATATCTACAAGATAAATGATGGTGATATTATTGAAACGATAATTGCCAAAAAAGCTTATTTTCAAAATGATAAATGGTATGTGGTTGATGCAAAAATTGTTACAAAACCAAAAGAATTAAACTTCAATAGCTCAAAACTAGAAGTAAGATATGAGAAATTTCTAAACACACTAGAAGGCTTTAAACCAAAAATTTTAGATAGTGTATATGAAGAAAGATCAACATTTTCTATACTGGATGCTGTTTCTGCTTTAATGTTACTTTCAAAACAAGAGGTGAATACAGATAGAATTAGAGCGGCAATTTATTATGATTTAATTATTCCTTTTTTTGTGATACCTTTGATTATGCTTATTTTTATTTATACCTCAAATAATCGAAGATTTTTTAATATAGGAACTTTTACCTCATTTTCTATATTTGGTACATTAGTTATTTGGGGGGTGTTTTTTATGCTACATAAGTTTTCAGCTAGTGGTGTTTCACAGCCTGAATTGCTGATGTTAATACCAATGTTTTTTTGGTATGTAATCTCATATTTTATTTATAGAAAGAAGAATAGGACATAATGGAAAAGTTAAGAGCATATGGTATATTGCCGTATAAATTTGAAGATAAAAAGATTAAAATTTTATTATGTAAGTCAGTAAAAAGTTTAAACAAATGGGGTTGTCTAAAAGGGATGCAACAAGGGAGTGAATCCTCTAAAATGTGTGCAAAAAGAGAGTTTTATGAAGAGAGTAGCATCAATGTTGGAATCCACCATTTTGAGGAGTTTTTTCTTCAAAGAAATAAAAATAAAGATATAGGAATCTGGATAGTAAATTGTGATAAAATTGACAATATCGAAAAGTATTTTTTAGATGATAAACTTAATGAAAAGTTTCTATCTTGGGAAAACTCTAAAGCAAAATTCTTTGATATTGACAATCTACCTAGTATAAAAAAGAAACAAAAATACTTAATAGAAAAGATTAAGGATTTTTTAGAAAATAAGAATCAATCCCATTAGCTATACCTAAAGCTAATTTTTTTTGATATTTTTTAGAGTACAATCTTTTTCCCTCTATAGGATGAGATATATACCCAATCTCAACTAATACAGATGGCATTTGAGCTCCAACTAATACCCAAAATGGACCCTCTCTAACACCACTATCCTCAACATCTTTATACATTTGTCTTGCTTCATAAAGCATATTTTTATGTATATCAATTGCAAGTTTATTAGAAGCAGTAATTTTACCTTGATTTAGTATTGAAAGTAGGGCACTTTTACTACTGTAGTTCATTTTTCTCATATCTGATTTGTTTTCAAGTTCAGCAACCCTTTTTGCTCTAGCACTTCTTGCTGGACTTAGAAAAAAGGTTTCTACCCCTTTGATTTTGTTTCTTTTACTTTTTGGTACAGAGTTAGCATGGATAGAGATAAAAATATCAGCTTTTTTCTTGTTTGCTAAAAGTGTTCTATTTTTTAGTTTTATAAATCTATCACTACTTCTTGTTAAATAGACTTTATATCCCCTATGTTTAAGTAGGGTTTCTAAATATCTTGTTACATTGTAAACTGCATGTTTTTCATATCTATTGTGATACCCAACTGCTCCCGCATCTTTTCCACCATGTCCTGCATCAAGTACAATAACTCTATTTTTCCCTATATTTAGAATTTTAGGAGAATTTGATATTTTTGCTAAGTTTTTTTTAGAAGTACTTTTTTTTGTATCTAATACCTTTAATACAATTCTATTACCATTTATAAAGTAGATAGTTTTTAAGTTTCTTTTATCTTCAAAAAGTATTCTAAGAGTATTATTTTTTTCTTGTGTAATTACTATTTGATCAACGCCATTTATAGATAGTTTTGTAGGGTATGCATCTTTAAATCTACCTTTGATATCATAGATATCTTGGTGTGCATTTTTAACTCTTTTTTCATAAAATTTAATAAAATCTTTTGTAACATCTGTTTTAAAATCAATAATAATCATATTGTCTCTTGATTCAACTGATTTTATTGTATATTTTGAATTATTTGTATCGTTTGTATCAATTTTTGAGATTATGGGTTTTGTTATAGGTCTTATTTCTTTTATTTTAATAGGGTCAATTTTTTCTATTTTTTTATATTCTTTATCAATCTCTTTTAAAGCTTTTTCATATTTTCTAGTATTTTTATTTAGTTTTTTTCCAGTCTTTATTAGTATCGTTAAATTTTCTATTTGTTCATTTGAATTATCATTTAGTACAGCTTTTAAATAACTCATTCTTGCTTGGTTATATCTTTGCTGCAAATCTTCTGTGGCGAAGAGATAATTAAATGAAAAGAAAAATAAGGTTAGGATGAAAAATTTTTTTAAAATTTTTACTCTCCTTTTGTTAGTTTTTCCATCAACTCATGAACTGATATAACTTTTTCAATTTTATATCCATTTGAGCCTGTGAAAAATAATCCTGTATCTAAATCACCTTGATATGCTGCACCTAATCTATCAGCTATACAATATCCAACAATTTTAGCTTCAACACCTCTATTGCAAGGTGCTACACAGTTAGATATACAAGTTACTTTTGGGGCATTCCCTTCATCTAAAGATTTTTGCAAGTTGGTTCTAACTCCACGAGCAGGAAGTCCAACTGGTGATTTCATAAGTTTTATATCCTCTGATTTTGAATCAATAAGTACTTTTTTAAATACTGGATCAGCATCACACTCAAAGGTTCCTATAAATCTAGTTGCCATTTGAACACCAGAACAACCCATATCCATAAACTTATCAATATCATTTTTATCCCAAATACCACCTGCTGCAATAATTGGAGGATTCCCCCAGTTTTTTGCTTCTTCAAGTACAGGAGGTACAATGTTTTCTAATTGGAACTCTTCTTGAAAACATTGTTCATAAGAGAAACCTTGATGACCACCAGATTTTGGTCCCTCAACAATAACTGCATCTGGAAGTTTATTATATCTTTTCCATTTTCTACAAATAAGTTTTAAAGCTCTTGCACTTGATACAATTGGTATCAAAGCAACATCAGGAAAATCTTTTGTAAATTCTGGCATATTTGTAGGAATCCCAGCTCCTGTGATTATCATATTTATACCTGCTTCACAAGCATCTCTTACTATTCTTCCATAATCATTACATGCGTATAAAACATTACATGCAAGTGGCGCATCTCCACATATTTTTCTTGCATTTTTTATTATTGTATTTAGTGCATCTTTTGAGTAAAAATTTAGTACATCTACTGGTTTGTCTTTTTTTGTTTTTACTTGAAACTCATCACTTTTATAATAACCAGTTCCAACACCAGAAATTACTCCAAGACCACCTTCTTTACTCACTGTTCCAGCTAATTTATCCCAACTAATTCCAACACCCATTCCACCTTGTATTATTGGGTGTTTTATTTCATATTTTCCTATTTTCAATACTGGCCTTTTATTTTATTATTATCTTAGCGAAATTCTTTTTACCTTTTTGTAAAATATATTCACCTATTTCTAAATTTAATTTTTCATCGCTAACTTTTTCTTGATTGATACTTACTGCATTAGCTTTTATATCACGTCTAGCTTGTGAAGTTGAATTTACAAGTTTTGTATCCACTAAGGCTTGACAAATCCAAATACCAGCTTCAAGTTGAAATTCTGGCATATCAGTAGGTATATCTTTTTTAGCAAAAACCTTTTCAAATTCTTGTTTTGCTATCTCACCTTGTCCAATTCCGTGAAATCTATCAACAATTTCCATAGCTAAAGACTCTTTTACCTTTTTAGGGTGTAAAGAACCATCTTCAACTTTATTTTTCATATCTTCAATCTCTTTTAACGATTTTGAAGATAATAGTTCAAAATATCTCCACATAAGTTCATCTGAGATTGATAAAACTTTTCCAAACATATCATTTGCTTTATCTGTTACACCAATATAATTACCTAGTGATTTAGACATTTTTTGTACCCCATCTAAACCTTCTAATATAGGCATCATAAGTACAGCTTGTTGTTTTTTCGTATCATAAGCTTTTTGTAAAGTTCTACCCATAAGTAAGTTAAACTTTTGATCTGTTCCACCTAGCTCTATATCTGTATTCATAGCTATAGAATCGTAACCTTGAAGTAAAGGATACATAAATTCATTTACTGCTATTGGAGTATTCGAAGCATATCTTTTTGAAAAATCATCTCTTTCTAACATTCTTGCAACTGTTAAGTTTGAAGCAAGTGAGATAAGTCCTGCTGTTCCTAACTCTTTTAGCCATTTAGAATTAAACATAACTTCTGTTTTTTCTGGGTCTAGGATTTTAAAAACTTGATCTTTATAACTTTGCGCATTCTGTAAAACTTGCTCTTCACTTAAAACTTTTCTTGTTTCACTTTTACCTGTTGGGTCTCCAATGGTAGCTGTAAAATCTCCAATTAAAAACTGTACAATCCCTCCATATTTTTGGAAGGCAGCAAGTTTTTGAATAAGTACTGTATGTCCTAGGTGTAAGTCTGGTGCTGTTGGATCAAATCCTGCTTTTACATAAAAGTTTTTGCCATTTTCATAATAGTTCCTTAGAAGTTTTTCAATTCTTTCAATATCTATTATTTCAGCTGTTCCTCTTTGTATTTCTGCTAGTGCTTCTTTGATTTTCTCTTCCATTTAAACTTTTACCTTCTTTTAAAATTTATTTATTGTAGGCATCTTTTTTTGAGTAAAACTCAATAACTTTTACCTTTTTTTCTATTAGTTTTCTTACTTGTTCAACATTCGCTATATTTAATTCAAACTCAATATCACAATATTGTCGATATGAGTGTTTCTCTCTACCATATTCAATTGCTAAAATATAACCCTCATATTGACTCATATACATTAACAATCTAGCAAGTTCACCTTTAGTGTTTGGTAAACTAACTACCATTTTGTATTGATATAGTGTATCTTTTGTCCATTTGCAAAAAAGCATTTCATCATTACTCATAATTTTATTATAAGCTTTATCACACATTTTATGATGGATTACAGCTTTGTTACCTTCTTTAAATGCAACTATTTCATCGGCAAATTTAGGGTGGCAACAGTGGTCAAATGATACAGAATTAATACTAAAATTTGAGTATATAAACATATTGTCAAATTTAAATCTTTTGATTTTACTTGTATATATTTTAAATCTAGCTACAAAACCTTGCTCTTTTATGATTTTTTTCTCAATTTGATGTTTTACGTGTTTAAAATAATCAAGTATTTGTGGAATTTTCTGTAAAGAATCCACCTTATTTGTAGAAGTGATGTTTTTCATGTAGGGAGAAAAAACTGTATTAAGAATATTTCTACCACTAAGCTCATCAATCTCTTTTAATCTTTGTGAACATAAAAATTTAATTTGTTTTTTTGCTCTATTTGTTTTTACCATATCTTGCCATGAACATCTAGGTATTGCATAATCAACTGTTTTGATAGATACAATATCTGAGCTTTTAAGTTCTGTTAGCAGTGGTCTTTTTACCTTATTTACGTAAGATTCTATTGCATTTCTACCCACATCAGTATGCACTGCATATGCAAAATCTAGTGCTGTAGATCCTCTTGGTAGATTAAAAGTATCACCATGGGGAGAATATACAACTATCTCTTCTGAGTATAAATCCTCTTTTGTTTCTGCATAAAACTCTTCTATGTTATCATTTGAGTATTCTAAAGATTTAAGCCAATTTAGATTTGGTTGTTTAGCTCCACTTTTATATTTCCAATGAGCTGCTATTCCATATTCTGCTATTTTATTCATCTCAAAGGTTCTAATTTGTACCTCATAGATTTTTGAGTTATAAAACACAGTTGTATGAATAGTTTGATATCCATTCTCTTTTGGTGTTGACACATAATCTTTAAATCTAGATATAAGAGGTTTGTACTCTAAGTGTAAAAAACCAAGAACTCTATAACAATCTATATCTTTATCAACTAAGATTCTAATAGCCAATAAATCTAAAACTTCATCTATTGTTACACCTTTTCTTTGCATTTTTAAATAAATAGAGTAATAGTGTTTAATTCTACTAAAGATTTTGACTTTTGCTAAATCAAAACCATTTTTTTCAAGTATTTTTTTAGTTGAAGATATAAATTTGTTAAATGTTAGCTGAATAGCATGTTCATGCTCTTTTATAAAGTTATCAATTTTTTCATATTCTTCTGGGTAAATATAAAAAAAAGCTAAATCTTCTAAAGTATTTTTAACAGTTGAAATACCAAGCCTATGAGCAATTGGTACATACACTACAAGTGTTTCTTCTGCAATTCTTAGTTGTTTGTTTTGGGGAAGTGCATCTAAAGTTAGCATATTGTGAAGTCTATCACAAAGTTTTACAACCAAAACTCTAACATCATCAATTGAAGCTATTAACATTTTTCTAAAAGTTAAAGCAGAAGTTATCAATTTTTTATCAGAACTAGAAGGTACTAATTCATGTTCCCTAATCTCATCAATTTTAGTTAAGCCATCAACCATATAAGCAATATCTTCACCCCAAGCTTCTTTAATAAACTCTAAACTATATTGTGTATCTTCTACTACATCATGAAGTAGGGCTGTTGCTATAACATCTTCATCATTTGAAAAGTGTGAAGCAACAGAGGCTACTAAAATAGGGTGCACTGCATATGGTTCACCACTTTTTCTAAATTGACCTTCATGTGCTTGTATTGTAAAGTCTATAATATCTTGAAGTTTTGGTGTTATTTTTGCTTCAGTTTGAAGAAGATTTATAGCGTCACTTAAGTTGTTGACACTTTGTATTTTATCAATAAATGGATCCATAATTTAGCCTTTAGTTCTAAAAGTTTTACTTTTAGAACTAAACTTTATTTACAAGACCCTCTATTACTAATAATCCATTGGCAATCTCATCAATTGCAATATCAGTATATTTCATATGTTGTGTATTATGCTCTAATAAAGGTTTAGCACCTTTACTTAACTCATCTGCTCTTTGCCCAACTGCAATTGATAAAATATATCTATCATTATTTACTCTTTTAAGAGCTTTTGACATTCTTTCTTCTAATCTCATTTATTTCCTTTTTATTTTAACTCAATTTATGAAAATTGATAAAAGTAGCAAAAATTAAAGTAGGCAAATTTTGCCTTTTAATCTATTTTACTATTGAACATTTTGTATAATCACCTTGGATTATACTAAGTAGATTACCTTTTTCACTCATGTTTGCAACTACTATTGGAAGCTTGTTATCTTTTGCTAAAGCAATCGCTGTGTCATCCATAACTTTAATATGATCTTCCAAAGCTTTATCATATGAGATTACATCTAGTTTTACTGCATCTTCATATTTAAATGGGTCTTTATCATAAACACCATCAACTTTTGTTGCTTTGATTAACATACATGCATCAATTTCTGTTGCCCTTAATGTAGCTGCTGTATCTGTTGTAAAGTATGGGTTACCAGTCCCTGCACTAAAGATTACAACTCTACCTTTTTCCAAATGCCTTCTTGCTTTTCTTACAATAAATGGTTCAGCAATTTGCTCCATTTTTATCGCAGTTTGTAGTCTTGCATTTAAACCTTTGTGTTCTAAGGCTTCTTGCATCGCAACACCATTGATAACTGTAGCTAACATTCCCATGTAGTCTGCACTTGTTCTTTTAATAACTCCATCAGCTGCAGCAGTAACACCTCTGATTATGTTACCTCCACCAATAACAATTCCTACTTCAATATTGTTATTAACTAACTCTTTAATCTCATCAGCGATATAATCAAGAATTTGCGTGTTAATACCATACCCATCAGCACCAGCAAGTGCTTCACCAGAAAATTTTACAAGTACTCTTTTGTTCATCTTGTTCCTTTTATAGATGTGCGATTATATCTAAAATATCCTAAATATTTCGTTAATCAATCTTTATTCTATATTTTTTGCTTAAAATAAATCTTTTTTAATATTTGTAGATAAATTACTTAATAAAAAAATATAAGCAATAAAAAGTTATTAATAAAGTTCACCTAGATCTAATCTTCTCTAGTTTTTTTATCTAAACTAAATACCTCTTTTCTTTTGTAGTTCATACTCTTAGCCATGAAGTTTGTTGGTATTATCTCTATGGCATTATTATAATCAGTAACTGCTTGATTGTACGCTCTTTTGGAAACTGATATTTTCTCTTCTATTTTATTTAAGATTAGTTGTAGATTCAATATGTTCTCATTTAATTTTAGCTCAGGATAATCTTTAATTGCAAGCATTACAGTACCAAGTGCAGAGCTTATTTTACTATCTAGTTGTATTTTTTCATCATCACTTAAATGTGGGTTTATAGCTTGTAAGCGAAGTTGTGTAATTTTTTCTAAAAGTTCCCTTTCCTGTTCCATGTATCTGCTAACATTTGCAATTAAATTGGGCAATAAATCGTATCTTTTTTTTAATTGTACATCAACTGATGCAAAGATATTTTCAACTTGTTTTTTTTTATTTATTAAAGAATTATACAGATAAAGAAGAATTATTATTAGAATTATTAAGATTACTATTGAACTTGTCATAGATTAACCTTTTGATTTTTTTTATTATATATTATTACATATTATAATAAATTTAGCTAAGTGCCCATTCATAAAAGGGTAAAACATTTATCTTCATATTTTCAAAAACAAACTCTTCATTATTTGATATGGTGATTATTGTTAGTTCTTTTATATCTAAGTCAGCAATAACTTTATTTATCTTTTTTACTTGGTTTTGCATAAAGTTAGAGTTAAAAAAAGGTATTGATACATAAGCACTTTTTTTAGAAGGTATATAAAAATCAATATAATCAAGATAATAAATATCTTTGTATTTATTTATAAGTTCAAGTAAAATAATATTTGTTAGTTCACTTTTTAATCTTTTTTCATGGGTAATTGCACTAAATAAAGCCTGATTATAAGCATATATTTTCTTTGAATTCTTTTCTTGATTGTATTTTGCAATGAAAAAAATAATTTTACTCTCTTCAAGGTGTTTACACTCTTCATAAAATCTATCTTTTGATATTTTTATTTTATTTTTTAAAACTAAATAGAGTTGATTTAGGGATTTTTTTTCATCTATATTTAAAAGTAAAATTTTAAGTATCTCTAAAGAAGTAGAGTCTTTTGATATATTTAAAAGAAGTTCTTGCAAGTTATTTAGGGTTTGAGTCTCTATTATCTTAACTGTTTGTGGAAGGTTTCCATATTTGAAAAAGTAGTTAAAACTTTGTGTGATAATGTGATTTTTATTTTCATGGAGTAAAAACTCTTCAAAATCTAAAGGGGTTAAATAGATATTTTTAAACCCTTGAAATGACTGTTTTTTATTTGTAGAGATAATAACACTTTCACAAAAAGGGATTTTAAAATCAAAATCAAAATTTTCTAGCACAATCACTTTTATTTTATTTCTAAAAGTATACTCTTCAAGATTGTTTATAATCTCTTGTTTATCATTTCTAAAATCGTTTAAATCAATATATAGGTAATCTTTAGCATCAAAGTTTGATAAATAGTCATATATAAGATAACTTTTCCCACTTTTAGGTGGTCCATAAAGTATGGTTTTTGGGTGAGTTATACGAACTTTACGCTCTATAAAGTTGATTTTTGAAAACTCTAATTCATGACAAAATTCTAAACTTGTCATTTTCTATTTTCAAAAAGTATTAAAGCCTCTTTTACTGCATTGATATAACTTTTACAGTTTAGTTTTCTATTCTTTAAGTATGCAATATCAAAAGCAGTACCATGGTCAACGGAAGTTCTAATTATTGGTAAATTAAGACTTACATTAATACTTTGATCAAAATATAAAGCTTTTAGGGGAGCTAATCCTTGATCATGATACATGGCAACAAAATACTTATAGTTTTTTCTAGAGATTGGAGAAAAGGCAGTATCCGGAACTACTGGACCTTTGAAAATATCTTTATTTAGAGTTTTATTTGCTTTTTTTAAAGCTTTAAATATTTCTATCTCTTCATCCCCTAAAACTCCATTATCACTTGCATGAGGATTTAAGCCTAGTACTGCTATTTTTTCTGTATTTACACTTTTTTGAAAATCAAGAAGAAAAGCAGTTAAATCCTCTTGATTGATTTTTTTAGCTACTTTTTTTAGAGCAATATGTTCTGTAAACAGTGCAACAAACATCTTTTTACATCCAAGCATCATAATTGCATTTTTCCCAAAAAAGTCTCTTAGAACTTCTGTATGGCCTTTATATTTTATATCTGCATTGCTCCAAGATTCTTTGTTAATAGGAAGTGTAACTATTGCTTCAACTTTTTTTGTATTTGCTAAATTTATAGCTTCACTAAAAGAATCATAAGAATATTTTCCACTCTTTTTAGAAACTTTTCCAGGTTTTATTCCAAAGTCACCTTTAACAGAATGGATTTTAAAATCATTGGGAATATCAAGCTCTAAAAGTTTAGCAGCTTGTTTTAGCATCTCTTCATTTATACAATAAATAGGAGTACAAAGTTGTGAAATCTTTTGGTGAGATTTTAAGGCTATCTCAATACCAATACCATTTAAATCACCTACCGAAATAGCTACTTTTATTTTTTTGCTCATAAAAGTTCTTTCATATCAATAATTGCTTGTCTTAATCCTGAAAATACAGATCGAGCAATTATACTTTGCCCAATATTTAACTCTTCAATAGCTTTTATAGAAGATATTTTTGTTACATTTTGATAATTTAGCCCATGACCTGCGGCAACTTTCAAGCCACAATTTTGTGCATAATATGCAGTTTTTTTAATCTCTTTTCTACTTTTATCAAGAAGTATTTTAAGCTCACGTCTAGGTAGTTCTAACTCTTTTATACTATGATGTGTATTTGAAAGTTTACTATAAAGCATCGCATAAATATTTGCAAATGTACCTGTATGTAACTCAACCCATTCTACTTTTAGTTCAGAACTTTTTTTAATCATTTTTTTATTTGGGTCAATAAACAAAGATACTTCAATCTCATTTTTATGTAGTTTCTCAACAGCTTTTTTTATTCTATCGAAGTTTTTCTCCACATCAAGACCACCCTCTGTAGTTACTTCATCTCTATTTTCTGGAACTAAAGTTGCTCTTGCAGGTTTAAGTTTACAAACTATATCAATGATATCTTCATTTATTGAACACTCTAAGTTTACAGGAAGTATAGATAGTTTGCATATCTCTTTTGCATCTTGATCATGTATATGTCTTCTATCTTCTCTTAGGTGAATTGTAATTTGATCAGCCCCTGATATTTTACAAATACCAAGTGCATCCAAAGGGCTTGGATCGTTTATTTTTCTAGCTTCTCTTAAGACTGCAATATGGTCTATATTTACTCCAAGTAACAAATCAAATCCTTTTTATGATAAATCTTTTAGTGTTGAGATATTAGCAGCTAATTTATTTTGAACCTCTAAATATTCAAGTTCAGGAATACTATCAGCTACAACTCCAGCACCTGCTTGGAATATAACTTTATCTTCGGTTAACATAGTACTTCTAATAGTAATAGCACTATCCATATTCCCATCAAATCCAAAATAAGCAATACTTCCAGAGTAGAAGTTTCTTTTTATACCTTCATATTGTGCTATTAGTTCCATAGCTCTGATTTTTGGAGCTCCCGTCATAGTACCTGCTGTAAATGTTGCAGCAAAAAGGTCAAACATATCGTATTTGTCTTCATCTATTTTTGCTTCAACATCTGAAACCATATGCATAACATGAGAATATCTTTCAACTCTCATAAGTTCAGTTACCTTTACAGTTCCAGCCTTTGCAACTCTTCCTACATCATTTCTACCTAGGTCAACTAGCATAATATGTTCAGCTTTTTCTTTCTCATCACCTAACATCTCATCTTCTAACTCTACATCTCTATCTAAACTTTTACCTCTTTTTCTAGTACCTGCAATTGGTCTTAAAAGAATATGTCCATCAACAAGTCTTACCATTACTTCTGGCGAACTTCCAGCTATTGTAAAGTTTTCATACTCTAATAGAAATAGATATGGACTAGGGTTTTTACTTCTTAATGCTCTATAAAAACTAAAGTGATCAACTTTTGCATTTTGGATAAATCTATTAGACATAAGTATTTGAAAAACATCACCACTTTTTATCATCTCTTTAGATTTGGCAACCATCTCAAAAAATTCCTCTTTTGTATAGTTGAATTTTCCTTCATCTAAAATAGTCGCTTTTTTTAGAGGAGTATATTCATATGATTTAAAAAGCTCTTTTTTTATAAGCTCTAAATCCTCTTTTTTATCTTCAATAGAAGTTACCATTACAAGTTTAGATGTTTTGTGTGAAAATCCTAAAATTATTTTTGGTCTAACTAAGTCTAAATCAGGAATGTTTAATTGATCTTTCAAGTTTTCCATATATTTTTTAAGTACAGGTTCAAACTCTTTTCCTATATCATATCCCACATTTCCAATAAAACCATCAATAAGACCAATTCCTAATTCATTAGATTTTTCTTTATAATATTTCTTATCAATTGTTTTATAATATTTTTGTAAAAACTTTAAAGGATTTGATTCTACTTGTTTTACTTCATTGGCTTCATTTTTATAATAACAAGTACCATTTTCATACCAAACTCTTTCTCTTACACCTATAATTATATATGAGTAGTTTCCTTCACTTGAGTTAACTGTACTTTCAAAAAGAAAAGTTAACTCATCTTTATACAAATTTTTAATTTTTTCATAAATAGAAACAGGTGTGAACTGATCTAAAAATAGCTCTTTAGAATAAAATTGCATCAATAATATACCTTATTAAAATGTTAAAATAAATGCACCACTTACATTAAGTTTTTTCTTAATGCTATTGATATTTAAACTTGCTTGACCTCTTGATTTGTATGGGCCAATCAATACTTTATGGAACATTTTATTGTTTATTGAAACCTTATATACTTTGTAGTTGAACCCTTTTTTACTTATAGAATTCAAGTATTCATCACTTGGCATTTTTGTAAATGCCCCAACTTGTACAAATGTACCACTAGGTTTCGAGGTGATTGTACCATTTGTAGATTTTTTAGGAATAACTTTTTTAGTTGCTTGTTTTACTACTTGTTTTTTAACAACTGGTTCTTTTTTTGTTTCAACTGGTTTGGTTTTTTTAACCTCATAGAAATCAGGTTTAACCTTTTTTGGTTTTTCAACAGTCTCTTTCTCTTCTATCTTTTTTAAGTCAAGTTTATCATCTATTTGTTTATCAGCAAGTATATTTTGTTCTTTCTCTTCTTTTATATTTTTAAGTTTTTCATTGATGATTTTCTGATACTGTTCTTCAATATTTTCATTTTCTAAGACTTTATTTTGCTCAGTAGTTTTTGAGAAAGAATCGTTTTCTACTGAGTCATTAGTTAAAAGACGAATAATTATAATTGTCAATAAAAAAAGTATAACTAAGACCAGTCCTAAAATAAGATATTTTTTCTTATTTGCTTCATTTCTTTGAGAACCTTCCCCTAGTCTTAAATCAGAATACTCCATCTCCTCTTCGATTTCCACATTTCTACTACTTCTAGGAGCAGCTTGTTGTTGTATCTCTTCGTATTGAGCTTCTTGATTATGTAACTCATTTAATCTTTGTTCAATTTCATCTTTTTCTTGTTTTAATTGAACTTTTTTTATAAAATCTTCGCCTTTAATTTCCATGAAATATCCTTAATTAAAAGTTTAGTAAGTTGATTTGTTGTATATCACAAAACCTCTAGCTAACTGCTTTAACTCTTCTTTTATCTTAGCTTGTAAATCTGTATTATTGATATCATCTAATACATCACATATTTTATTTGCTATCAATTCAAACTCTTTTTCTTTCATCCCTCTTGCTGTTAAAGCAGGTGATCCTACTCTTATACCACTTGTTACAAAGGGGCTTCTTGTCTCACCTGGCACTGTATTTTTATTTACAGTAATCCCTGCATTACCTAAAGCTGCATCTGCATCTTTACCTGAAAACTCTTTATTTAAGAAAGATACTAAGATTAGGTGATTATCTGTCCCATCTGAAACTATATCATATCCTCTTTTCATTAAAACTTCTGCTAACACTTTTGCGTTTGCTTTTACTTGTTTTGCGTAATCTTTCCAAGAAGGATCTAGTATCTCTTTAAAGGCTACTGCTTTTGCTGCCATTACATGTACTAATGGTCCACCTTGAAGTCCTGGGAAGATTGCAGAGTTTATTTTTTTTGCTATCTCTTCATCATTAGTTAATATCATACCACCTCTTGGACCTCTTAGTGTTTTATGGGTAGTTGTTGTTACTACATCTGCATAAGGGAAAGGAGACATATGTTCACCAGCTGCTACTAATCCTGCAATATGTGCTATATCTGCAAAAAGGTAAGCTCCAACTGCATCAGCTATTTCTCTAAATTTTTTAAAATCTATTTCTCTTGCATATGCACTAGCACCACAAACTATAATTTTTGGTTGAGTGATTTTTGCTATATCCATTACTCTATCATAATTTATTCTACCATCTAATTCTACACCATAATAAAAAGCAGAGTAATTTTTACCAGAGAAAGATGGTTTAGAACCATGGGTTAAATGTCCACCATGGGAAAGATCCATACCAAGAATTTTATCACCAGCTTTTAACAATGCTGCATATACTGCTCCATTTGCTTGAGACCCTGCGTGAGGTTGTACATTTGCGTAATTACAGTTAAATATTTTACACGCTCTATCTATTGCTAATTGTTCTGCTTTATCTGCAAATTCACATCCACCATAATATCTTTTTGCTGGGTATCCTTCTGCATATTTATTTGTAAATACAGAACCCATTGTTTGCATTACTGCTGGGCTTGTGAAGTTCTCACTTGCTATCATCTCTAGGTGATCTGTTTGTCTTTGCAATTCATCTTCTATTATATCAAATAGCTCTTTATCTGCTTCTTCTAGTGTTTGTTCACTTATGTAGCTCATATAAATAAATCCTTTTATAAATTTTAGTTTTCTTCATCAGCATGTAAATCTATCTCTTTTGAAATAGGTTTCATAGCTGGGAAAAGTAGTACATCTCTAATACTGTGTTGATTTGTTAACATCATAACTAATCTATCAATACCAATACCTTGACCTGCACATGGTGCCATACCATAAGATAGAGCATTTACAAAATCTTCATCCATCTCATGTGCTTCATCATCACCACTATCTTTTGCTTCCATTTGTCCTTGAAATCTTCCTAATTGA
The DNA here is from genome assembly GCA_048571215.1 of Halarcobacter azotofixans (SeqCode). Classification (GTDB taxonomy): domain Bacteria; phylum Campylobacterota; class Campylobacteria; order Campylobacterales; family Arcobacteraceae; genus Halarcobacter; species Halarcobacter azotofixans. The sequence continues at coordinate 2,108,910 of CP182352.1, read as the reverse complement.
TCTAATGGATCATTTAACTCACTAAAGGCATTTGCTATCTCTTTTCCTGCAATAAATAGCTCAAATCTATCAGTTAAATGTGGTTTCTCATCATTTCTTCTTGCTAAAGGTGAAATATCTACAGGATACTCAGTGATAAATGTTGGGTTGATAAGTTTAGCTTCAACAAACTCATCAAAAAGCTCCCCTTGAAGTTGTCCTAAATTCATATTTTCATTTACTTCAAGGTTATTCTCTTTTAAAAATGCGATAATTTTATCTTTGTCTTCTGCAATATCTGCTGGCACACCACCAATAGTTGATAAAGACTCGATTAATGGAACTTCTAAAAATTTATCAAAATCAATCTCCAATTCCCCATAAGGTAAGATTTTTGGCAAATCTAGATGTTCAAATAAAAACTCAAAATACTCTTTTGTGATATTAATTAGGTCTTTATATGTTTTATAAGCCCAATAAAATTCAATAGAGGTAAACTCTGGATTGTGTGTTGCATCCATACCTTCATTTCTAAAGTTTCTATTTATCTCAAATACTGCTTCAAATCCACCCACAATAAGTCTTTTTAGATACAGCTCTGGTGCAATTCTTAAAAATCTATCAACCCCAAGTGCATTATGATGTGTAGTAAATGGTTTTGCATTTGCTCCACCTGCTATTGGGTGCATCATTGGTGTTTCAACTTCTAAGAAGCCTTTATTTTCAAAAAATCTTCTAGTAAGGCTTATAACTCTACTTCTTACATGAAAAGTTTTTCTAACTTGTGAGTTCATGATTAAATCTAAATATCTTTGTCTATATCTTAACTCTTTATCTTGAATCCCATGATATTTTTCTGGAAGTGGTGAGATAGATTTTGTTAAAATTTTAAGTTCATGTACATGAAGTGATAATTCACCTTTATTTGTAACAAAAGGATATCCTCCAACTTCTATTATATCTCCAACTTCAATATTTTTTTTGAAAATTGTATTATAGAATCCTTCTGGTAGATTATCTCTTGTAACATAGATTTGTAAAATACCACTTTCATCTTCTATTTTTAAAAAAGAAGCTTTTCCCATAAGTCTAAAAAATTTGATTCTACCTGCAACTATATAATGTCTTTTTTCATCTCTTTTGTCTTCCTTTTGGAATAAATCACTATTTACATTTAGATATTTTGATATTGTTGTATTTCTTGAACTCTCATTTGAATATGGGTTAACTCCACTTTCTCTTAAAACATTTGCTTTTTCAATTCTTTGTTGTATATATTTATTTTCAAACAATATTAATTTCCTTTTTCTTCGTTTTGGCTATTTTCATCTGTTGAAGTAGCTTTATCAATCATTTGATTAGTGTCCTGTTTTATCTTTTCTGATGTTGCATCTATGCTTTTATTTATAGTATTTTTTACTGCATCGATAACTTCTGAGCCTGATTTTACAGTTGTGTCTTTTACTTCATTTACAGTATTTTTTATATCATTAACAAAACTTTCTTTTTCATCTTTGATATTTGGATCTTCCATATCCACTTCTTCTTTTTTATCTTCAGGAATATTTTTCATAAAATCTTTTGGATCAAGTTTTATAATAAATCCACCACTTTCAACTAAAAGGGGAAATACCATTGTTTGTGAAAACTTTTCATCCATTAAATTCTTAAAAGATTGGATTTGATACAAAGAGTAGGTGATAATTGAAAGGATAAGAAATATTTTTGCACTACCAAATAGGAAACCAAAAATTCTATCAAAAAGTCCTAACCCACTTACAGAAAAGATTTTACTAATTATCACACCAAGTAGATAAATTACTGCCCAAACAGCAATAAGACTAATTATAAAACCGATTAGTTTTATTGTTGCACTATTTTCTAAAGCTAATATAGGAGCGATTAGATTCCCAGTATCACTTGCAATTCTTGATGCAATAAAAATCCCACCAACAATAGACAATAAACCAAAAACCTCTTTTATAAAACCTCTTAATAAACCTTTTAGACCAAGAAGAATTGTAATACTCACGATTACAATATCAAAGATAGCTATATTCTGCATACAAAACCTTTATATAAACTGGCGCAATTATATCTAAGGTTTTCAAAATAAAAGTTTAATAATCTTTTATTGATTGAAATTGATTGAAAACTCTAATCCTTTGTACTCTTTTTTTTCATAAGTAAAATTGACATTGTAAACATCTATTGAACAGTTTAAATGGTTTGTTAATATCTCTCTGGTCATATACAAACTAAGTCCTGTTCCTTGACTTTGATGTTTTGTTGTAAAGTATGGTTCAAATATTTTATCTATAATTGTTTCATCAACTCCATGGGCACTATCTTTGATAATTAGATTGTGTTTATTAAGTTGTATTAAAATCAATCTTCTATTTTGAATTTTTTTATCTAAAAAAGCATCTACAGAGTTGTTAAATATATTTAGAATTGCTTGTTGAAATTCATTTTTAAAACCAAAAATAGATTGATTTTCATCAATATCTAAAACTACTTCAATATTATTGATTCTTAAATTCTCTTTTAAAAGATTTAAATTGTTGTTTATAGTATCTTTTATTAAAAAATCTTGCTGTTTATTTTCATGTCTAAAAAAACTTTTAAAATCTTCTATTGTTTTTGAAAGATATTTAGAACTCTCTATAATATAATCACATGTTGAATGTAACTCTTCATCGTTTAATGTTTTTAAGTCATTTTGAATTTGCAAAGAGCTAGCTGCTGTTGTTATGCAACTTAGAGGTTGTCTCCATTGGTGGGCAATATTTGATAACATCTCCCCAATTGCAAGCATTTTATTTTGTTGGAAAAGAATATTGTCTTTCTCTTTACTTTTTTGAATCTCTTTATTTATCCTTTCTTCTAAGGACTCATTTAAATCTTTTAGTTCTTTTGTTTTCTCATCAACTAAATGTTCTAGATTTTCATTAAGGTTTTTAAGAAGTTTTTGTTGCTGTATCTCTTGGGTTATATCTGTTAGAGTTACAATAATATAAGGACTAAGTTCACCTTCAAATTGTGTTAGATTTACATTTAGAGTAAAGTGATGTATTATATCATCTTTTTTAATCGCCGCTTTAAAGTTTTTATGGGAGTTTTCTAGTATATATTCTGCCCAATTTTTACCATTGTAATCTATATCTAAAACATAATCATCATTTTCCATATCGATAAAAGTTTCACAAATACATTCATGCTCTTTTTTAAACTCTTCTAGATTTTTGTATTGGGAAAAGAATTTAAATAAAGCATTATTTGCATTATTAAGATTTTTTCCATCAGTAAGTACAATAATATTTTCTTGGGAATCAAGTATAGTTTGAGTTTTTTCTTTTTCTATTTTGGATAATTTAATATTTCTTTTTAGTTTTTTATTTAATCTATTGATTTTGTTAGAATATAAAGAATAATTGATTATTCCAATTATAAAACCTATTAGTACTATAGATAATGAAACATATATGATAGCTGTTCTTTTAAAGGAGTTTATATTTGATATATCAATTGTAGACAAGTTTTTAGAACTAATAGAAAATCCAACTAATCCATGTTGATTTGATATTTTATGAGTACTTACCAATTGTTTATCTATGATTAAAAAAGTGTTTGATGAGTTGAGTATTTTTTCAATTCCATAACTTTTGATAGAATCGATTAGATAATCTTTTGCATTTAGATTTGCAATATAATAATCACCTATAAACTTCTTTGTAAATGGTAGTTTTATATAAGATTTAAATCTCTTATCAGCTAGAAAAATATTATCAATCCCATCTGCTTCTAAGATTTTAGAAATAGAATTAAAGTGTGAGATTATTTCAAAGATTCCTATAAATTTATTTTGGTGAAATATTGGTATCATTGACTTAAAAGTCATATCATATCTTCCCACACTAATAGTTGATAATATTTTCTTATTTTTTAGAATTTGTTCTATATCATCTCTAAATAATAATGAATCGCCATTTTCTTTTGACCAACTTCTATAAAAACTTTTTCCCTCTTTTGTGATGATTTGAAACCAAATATTTTTAAAGTCACTATTTATTTTTAAAGTATTAGAAAAGTTATCTAAATCTAAAAGGGATGGATTGTTTTGCAATAAGGAGTTTCTTATACTAGTATCCCTTGCTACAGATATGGCAAAAACTAAAGTTGCATTTTGTTTATCTTGAATCAGGGTATTAAGGTTTTTATTTATCTGTTTTGTAACTGAAATATATTTTTGATCAAGAAGTTTTTGTTCCTCTTTATGTATATAATTTATAGATAAAAAGTATATAGAAATAGATATTAAGATATAGAATAAAAACATATAAATAAATTTTTTATTTTTCATTATTATAGCCCTTCTTTATATTTATATTATAAGATTTTTTTATTAAAAAACTAATAATATAAATTAAGATAAATTTTAAATCCAATATTTACGAATAATTAATCTTTTTTGGATAAAATTCCTCTTATGATAAAAAGATACCCAACAAAAAAAATTTTCGTAGGTGATGTTGCCATTGGTGGTGATGCTCCAATATCTGTTCAATCTATGACATATAGTAAAACAAGTGATATTAAAACTACAGTTGAACAAATAAGAGCTTTACACTTTGCAGGTGCAGATATAGTAAGAGTTGCTGTGCCAGATATGGAAGCTGCAAATGCCTTAAAGCAAATAAAAGAGCAAACATCATTGCCTTTGGTTGCTGATATACATTTTAATTACAAATTAGCATTGATAGCTGCTGAAGTTGTAGATTGTATTAGAATAAATCCTGGAAATATTGGAAATAAAGAGCGAGTTAAAGAGGTTGTAAAAGCTTGCAAAGAAAGAAATCTTCCAATAAGAATTGGGGTAAACTGTGGTTCATTAGAATCTCAGTTTGAAGACAAATATGGTCAAACGGCACGTGGAATGGTAGAAAGTGCAGATTATAATATAAAGTTCTTAGAGGATTTAGGTTTTGAAGATATAAAAATCTCACTAAAAGCTAGTGATGTACAAAGAACAGTTGAAGCTTATAGGATGCTAAGAACTATGAATAATTATCCTTTTCATCTAGGGGTAACAGAGGCTGGAACACTTTTTCATTCAACTATCAAATCCTCTATTGCCTTAGGAAGTTTACTTCTTGATGGTATTGGGGATACTATGAGAATCTCTATTACAGGTGAATTAGAAAAAGAGATAGAAGTGGGTCGTGCCATATTAAAAGATGCAGGATTAACAAAAGAGGGATTAAATATAATCTCATGCCCAACTTGTGGAAGAATTGAAGCTGACTTAGTAAGTGCAGTAGCCCTTGTAGAAGAAAAAACAAAACATATAAAAACACCATTAAATGTTTCAGTAATGGGATGTGTAGTAAATGCCTTAGGTGAAGCAAAAGCAGCAGATGTAGCAATTGCATATGGAAAAGGAACAGGTCTTATTATAAAAAAAGGTGAGACAATAGCAAAACTTCCAACAGATAAATTACTTGATAGATTTTTACAAGAGGTTGAGCAAGAAGCTAAAAAAAATAGTTAAAAAGTTTAAAGGAGAAGAGGTGTTTTGTGTCTAGTGAATTTGAAAATGAAGTTATCATTTTTCATTTTTCACTTTTCATTTTTCATTCAAAATCATGGATAGCGTATATAGTATAAATATAGAAAGAGCAGTTTTAAGTTCTATTCTTTTCAACCCAGAAGAGTTAGAAGATGTTTTAGGAGTTTTAAAACCTAAGGATTTTTATCTTCCAGCACATCAAAAGATTTTTGAAGTTATGGTTAAACTTCATAATGATGATATGCCTATTGATGAAGAGTTTATTAAAAAAAGAGTAAATGAAAAAGAGGTTGATGATTCAATCTTACTTGAGATTCTTTCAGCTAATCCTATTACTAATACTTTAGCATATGTAAGAGAGATAAAAGATGGCTCAGTAAAAAGAGAGTTAGCAACACTTGCAACAACAATAAAAAAAGTCTCTTTAGAAGAAGAGGTAAGTGCAAATGATGCCTTAGATGTAGTTCAAGGTGAACTTTATAAAATCTCAACAGATAGTGCAACTTCTGAACTAAAAGATATGGAAGTAGTAACAGGAGATACCTTAGCATACATTGAAAAAATGAAAAAGCTAGGTAATAAACACCTAATTGGGGAAACCACAGGATTTTATGACCTAGATAAAAGAACAACAGGTTTTAATGCTGGGGATTTAGTAATCATTGCAGCTAGACCAGCCATGGGTAAAACAGCTTTAGTTTTAAATATGGCATTAAAAAATGTTGAAGCAGGTAAGGGTGTTATATTTTTCTCACTAGAGATGCCAGCAGAGCAACTTATGCTAAGAATGCTTGCTGCAAAAACCTCTATACCATTACAAAACCTTAGAAAAGGTGATATGGATGATAACCAATGGTCAAATCTTACAAGAGCTTTTGAAGATTTAAACCAAAAGAAACTTTTTGTTGATGATGGGGGAAGTGTAAATATCAACCAACTAAGGGCAAGGGTTAGAAAACTAGCTCAAAATGAAGATAATAAAATCTCACTAGTAGTAATTGATTATTTACAACTTATGCAAGGTACAGGAAACAAAGATAGACACCAAGAAGTTTCTGATATCTCTAGGGGACTTAAAATGCTTGCAAGGGAGATGAAAATCCCAATTATTGCACTATCACAGTTAAACAGAGGACTTGAAAATAGACCAGATAAAAGACCAATGCTAAGTGACCTTAGAGAATCAGGTGCTATAGAACAAGATGCGGATATCATTATGTTTGTATATAGAGATGATGTATATAAAGAAAGAGATGAAGCAAGAAAAGAAAAAGAAGCAAAAGATAAAGGTGAAGAGTATAAATCAACTTTTATAAACAAACCTGTAGAAGAAGCAGAAATAATCATAGGAAAACAAAGAAATGGACCAATAGGTACTGTAAGATTGGATTTCCAAAAACAATTTACTAGATTTGTGGATAAAGAAAACTCAAATGAAGCACCTATTGAGGTTGTTTTTGAAACTGTAGCAGATACAAATAAAGAGGCAAATATAGATATTCCTGATATTTTGTAGTAACTTATAAAATATTTATTATTATTTAGATAAAATCTTAGCATTTTAAAAACTATTAAAAGGTGTTTATATGATAAGAGTAGTCTCTTTATTATTAATCTCTCTAACCTTACTGTTTTCAGTAAGTTTAAGTCAAGAACAGTTGGATATGGCAAAAGCTGCTGGTATAAGTGAAAGTCAGATAAATGAACAGATATCTAAAACAGAACAAAAAGTAGAAAAAGTCCCAGCTGAACAAAAAGTTGAAAATAATATAGATGATAAAGCTAACAATCTTTTCAAACTAGCAAATAACAAAGATAAAACCTCAAAAGATATAAAAAGATACGCTTCACATTTTTTTAATAATAAAAATAAAATAAACCCTTACTCTATCCCTACTCCCTCAAACTATAAACTAAATTTTGGGGATAAAATGACCCTAACTATATATGGGGCTACAAATGAAAACTTTGTATTACAAGTAGATAAAAATGGTAATATAACACTTCCTCAAGTTGGAGAAAAAAAAGTTATTGGACTGAATTTTTCTGATACAAAAGAGTTGATTCTTGCAGAAACAAAAAAAGCTTATCCAAATAGTACAAATATTTTAGTAGATATGACAGAGTTTACCTCTATCCAAGTTACTGTTTCTGGTCTTGTGTCAAACCCAGGGATTATAAATCTATCTTCATTTTCTACTATAAAAGATGCACTTATCTCAAGTGGTGGCATACTAGAAAATGGTTCATATAGAAATATACTACTAAAACGAGGTGGTAAAACAATAAGCACTTTTGATTTGTATTCCTTAGTTAGATATGGTGATACAAATAGTGATAAGATACTTCAAAATGGTGATGTGATTTTAGTAAAACCTATAAATAAAGAGATAAAACTAACAGGTGGTGTAAACTTCAATGCAATATTTGAATTAAAAAATAGTGAAAGATTTAGTGATTTGATAGATTTTGCTTCAGGCTTTAAAGCAAGCGCAAATAAAAATGCTATCAAACTTAAAAGATTTGAAAATAATAGTGTAAAGGTTTATACAGTTACAAGTAATGAACTTTATAAAATGAAACCTAAAAATGGGGATGAAATTTATGTATATAGTACAAGTGATTTAAATGCAAAGTTTGTTGAAATCAAAGGTAATGTAGTTGCAATAGGAGAAAAAGAGATACCAAAAGATAAAAAACTTTCAACTCTTTTACAAGACGAATTAAAAAAATTTGGTAAAAAAGGTTATTTTAAACTTGACACAAACTATAAGTATGCAGTTGTAATAAATGATAATAATATAAAAAGTTTTAATTTAAAAAAAGTATTAGATGGTAAAGAAGATATTTCTTTGAATAATAGAGATAAAATAATTATTTATAAAAAAGAAGAATTGCAAGATAAACCTTATCTTTATGTAAATGGTGAGATAGTAGATAATATAAAAAGAAAATATGATTTTTATGATGGAATGAAAGCAAAAGATTTATTTGATTTTGTAAAGTTTAAAACTGAAAAAGAAAATGATCAAGGTAGAGTTTCTATAAGAGTAGATAAATCTAAAATTCAAATTAATAGAATTCAAAATAATAAAAAACAGACAATTTTAGTTGAAAAAAAAGAGATGAATAGCTTTAGTTTAAAACCATTTGATGAAATAACATTTTTTGAATACTCTAAAGTTAATGAAATAGAAAAAGCTACAATAAAAGGTGAAGTATTTATCCCTGGTAGTTATTATATAACGAATAATGTAAAAATCAAAGACATGATAGACTTAGCTGGTGGTTTAACTAAAAAAGCTTTAAAATCAAAGTTTGAAATTGTACGGTACACAGTTCATTCAAATGAAAGAACAAGAGAAATATTATCTATGAATCTAGACAATCCAGTTGCTATGGATTTTGAAGTACATCCTGATGATGAGATTACTATTTTCCCAATTGTAAATTGGAATGATAAGATGTATGTGGAGCTAAAAGGTTTAGTTAGATTCCCTGGCAAATACCCTATAGTTGATGGTGAAAAACTATCAAGTGTACTTCAAAGAGCTGGTGGTTTCTTGCCAAATGCTTTTATAGAAGGAGCAGTATTTACAAGAGTTGAGGTTCAAGAGTTGCAGCAAAAGAGACTTGATGAGTCTATAGATAGATTAAAGATGCAAATGTTTTCAGAAAATCTAACTGCCGATAAAGTAGGTGAAAATAGTGGTGATAAAGCAAAAATGCTTGCAACTTTAAATGCTTTAGAAAAACAAGCAGCAGCAAATAGACCTATAGGTAGAGTATCTTTAAATCTTTATTATGATTTGAATAGGTTCCAAGATAGCAATTATGATATTATCTTAAAAGATGGAGATGTATTGAGTGTACCGTCTATAAATGATACAGTATCAGTAGTTGGAGAAGTACTAAATCAAAATACCTTTGTATATGATGATAAACTTGATATAGATGATTATATATCAAAAGCTGGTGGACTAAAAACTGGTGCTGATGATGAGTTTATCTATGTGGTAAAAGCAAATGGTGAAGCTGTAAAATACGAGAAAAACTTCTTTTGGCAAAACAGTGTTGATATCTTCAAAGGAGATACTATAGTAGTACCTGTAAAACTTGATACTATGTCAGATGTTGCCTTTGCAAAAGATGTTACGCAAATAGTATACCAAATAGCAGTAACAGCAGCATCACTTAAGACTCTAGGAAGTTTATAATGTCTGAATTAATAAAAAATGATGAAACTATAAATCATAATCAAATTCAAGAGGATGAGATAGATTTAAAAGAGTTGTTTCTAACTATTTTGAAGTACAAGTATAAGATTGTTATTTTTGTGTTTCTTGTTTCTTTTTGTACTTTATGGTATGTATTGTCTATACCTAATTCGTATAAATCAGAAGTTATCTTAGCTCCTCAAAGCAGTGATAATAATAAAGTTGGTGGTGGATTGTCTACATTAGCTTCATTTGCTGGTATATCATTAGGTGGTGGAGGTAGTGTAAAAGATCCTTTTGTAATGATACAAACTATGATAAAAGATTATGAATTTAATTCTTATGTTATAAAAAAATATGATTTGGCAAAAAAGTTAGCAAATCAAAAAAATTTAGTCTATGCTTTTGGTTTTGATTTTTTTAAACCAGATGCAAAAGAGTTGGAAGATAAAAGTGATGAACAAACTATTTTCAATACATATTTAAAACTCAAAAAGATAATATCAGTAAGTAGTGATAAAAAAAGTTCACTTATAACCTTAAGTGCTGAGCTAAATGATAGAGTTTTAGCAAAGCAGTTAGTAGACATCTATCTAAATGAAAGTATAGAAAAAATAAAACAGCAAGATATGAAAGAGATAGATAAACAAATTATCTACTATAACAAAGAATTAGCAAATACCTATGATGTATCACTAAAAGAGCAGTTAAGTAAGTCTTTATCTTCACTTATGCAAAAAAAGGTTTTTTCTTTGGCAAATGATTACTACTTTGTAAGTAAGATTACAGATAGTAGAGTGGCAAATATAAAAGAGAAAACCAAACCAAAAAGAGGACTAATTTTAGTTGTGTCATTTGTAACATCTTTTATTTTAGCTATATTTTTAGTTTTCTTTTATGAATTTATAAGACAGGATAAAGATGAAGCAAAAGCTTAGTTTATTTATTTTAGTAATTTGTACGCTTTTTGCATCAGATGACTTACCTTCATATAATGGTAATACAGGAGTATTAGAAACACCAAATGCTAGGATAATGCCTGACTGGCACATGAGAGTTTTTTTCAATATGGACAAACCATATACTTATTATGGATTTGGTGGAACACCATTACCTTTTTTGGAAGCTAATTTTCATGTGACTCAACTTGATGGAGTAGCAGGTTTTGCAAACTCATCAGGGTATGGAGACTATAAAGATAAAGCACTCAATGTAAAGTTATTATTAAATGAAGAAACAGATATATTACCAGCTATTGCAATAGGTGGAGATGATATCTGGGGAACAGCTTTATATACTTCAAAATACTTAGTGGCTTCAAAGACTATCTCATATTTTGATTTTACTATAGGTTATGCTAAAGGAAGACTAGGAGGTGAAAAAATAGTTTCAAAATCTGGTTCTAATTCTGGCAGTAGTAGTAACAGTGCTTTTAACTTTATGAAAGATACTGACCTTATGGGTGGAAAACCTTTTGGAAGTGTAGTTTTCCATGCTACACCTGATTTGTCTATTATGGCAGAGTATTCATCGATTGATTATAAAAAAGACAAAGTTAATCCTTTTACTAGTGGAGATAAGTATGAATTACCAGATTCAAATTTTAACTTTGGTGCAAAATATAAGGTATCTGATAACTCTAGTTTAACTTTATCTTATCAGAGGGGGAATACTTTTTCTTTTGGATATAACTATCAATTTGGTTTTGATAGGACAGGCGCTTTTGAACATACACCTGATCCAAAATGGAAAGCTGACTTTAAAAAGAAAGAAGAGTATAAAAACTTAAGTGAAAAAGAGCTAAGTGATAAATTAGCAAATGAAGTAGCAGCAGAAAATTTTAGAGATGTTCAAACTTCTGTATATAAAAACAAAATTTGGGCTGAGATAGATAATAGTAGATATAACAATGATTTACAAGCTTTAGGACGAGCTATATCAACGATAGATGAAGTTGCTCCTGAAAACTATGAAACTATTTATATGACCTTAAAAGACAAAAATGCCAAACTAAAAACTATCAAAGTTAATAGAAAAGAGTTCAATCTATTTGAAAACTATAAATTAAGTAATAGCTATATGAAAAAGGCTATTGTTATAGATAATAACAGTGAAAAGTTACATGAAGAGTTTAGTGAAGGCAAAAAGGTTTATAAGACAGAAAAAAATGGTTTTCATAGATTTGAATATTATGTTGGTCCTAAGTTTAAAACATATTTAAATAGTCCAGACAAACCTCTTGCTATGAAAGTATCAGTTCAAGCAAAAGTTGATGTGGATCTCGGAAATGGATTTTATATAAATGGGAACCTAGAACAGCCAATTTATAATAACATAGATGAAATTCCAAGTTCATCTTTAGAAACAAATGATAGATTATCTATAAGATCTGGTATGATTGACTATTTTAAATATGATGATACCCAGTTAGAAAAACTAACTTTAACTTATGTACGAAATCTTCCTTTCAATTCTTTAGGAAAAATCGAATTAGGATATTTTGATTATGCTTTTGCAGGTATTGATTTAGAAGTTGCGAAAAGCTTTTTTGATGAAAGAGTTAGCTTAGGTTTACAATACCAAAAGATGAAAAAAAGAGTTGTGGATAACCTTTTTGAAGTTTATAATGATAATACTTATGATGCCAAATTTATAAATGCCTCTTTTTTAATCTCTCCTAAATACAATATCTTTTTAGGATTAAAGTATGGAGAGTTTTTAGCTGGAGATAGAGGTGTGCGAGTAGATATTACAAGAAGTTATAAGAACTTCACTCTTGGTGCATTTACAACATTTACCAACTCAAATGAAGTATTTACAAATTCTCAGAACAAAGGTTACATAGACAAAGGGATATATCTAAAGGTACCTTTAGAGGTTTTTACATATAAAAATTTAAAAGGAATTTTAGATTATGGAATAAGCCCATGGACTAGAGATGTGGGGCAATATGCAGGAAGTTCATATGAGTTATATAAGTTAAATAGTAATGAAAACAATACTCAAATAATGAAAAAATATATAGAAAAATTAAAAGATTAGTTAGATTTAAAAAAAAATTAGGTATAATATTACAAAATAAAAACACTAAAGGGAATTGAGTATGAAATTTTCAAAATTTATCGCGTCATTATCAGTGGTTACACTTTTAACAACTTCTGTATTTGCAGAGGCAGTTACAGCAGCACAAGCGGCTACAATTGTTAAACAAAATATTGCAAAGCTAACAGCTGAAGAGTTAAGTCAAGTTCAAGGTTTAGTTGGAGAACTAAAAGCAAGTGGTTTAGATGTAGTTGGGGCAGAAGCTGGTACAACAGTTACAGCAACTCAAGCAGCTAATATCTCTAAAATAGTTACTATTATGACAAACAATCCACAAGTTGCAGCAGCACTTGAAGCACAAGGTGTTAGTGTAGCAGCAGCTACAGCAGCTATTTCTACTGGTACATTAACTGCAGCAGCAGCAGCTGTTTTAACAGCAGTAGCAATAGGTGCTTCAGGTGGATCAACTACAACTCACTCACATCACTAATAAATAAGAAGATTTTCTTCTTATTTATCATCAAATTATCACATTAATTTAAACTCATCAATACACTTTCTGTTATAAGGATATTTTATAAAAAAATTTGTTATAATCCTTCACTTTAATTAAAACATAATAACTAAGAATGAAAGATAAAATGTTAGAGAATAATTCGTATAAAATAGCAATTGCGGGAACAGGATATGTAGGGTTATCAAATGGCTTGCTTTTGGCACAAAATAATGAAGTGGTAGCATTAGATATTATTCCAGAAAAAGTAGAACTAATTAATAAAAAAGTATCTCCTATAGAAGATAAAGAGATAGAAAAATACTTAATAAGAGATGATATAAACTTTAGAGCAACATTAGATAAAAAAGAAGCTTATGAAAATGCTGATTTTGTAATTATTTCAACCCCAACTGATTATGACCCTGAAACAAACTACTTTAATACAAAAAGTATAGAGTATGTAGTGCAAGATGTATTGCAGATAAATCCAAATACAACTATGGTGATAAAATCAACAATTCCAGTAGGATATACAAAAACTATAAGAGACAAATTTAACACTGAAAATATTATATTCTCTCCTGAGTTTTTAAGAGAAGGAAAAGCACTTTATGATAATCTATATCCAAGTAGAATAATAGTTGGTGAACAATCAAAAAGAGCAAATGTATTTGCAAGTTTATTAGCTCAAGGTGCTATCAAAAAAAATATAGATATTTTATTTACTGATTCTACTGAAGCGGAAGCTATAAAATTGTTTGCTAATACATATCTAGCAATGAGAGTAGCATATTTCAATGAGTTAGACTCATACGCACAATCTCACAACTTAAATACAGAACAAATTATAAAAGGTGTTGGATTGGATCCTAGAATAGGAATGCATTACAATAATCCAAGCTTTGGATATGGTGGTTATTGTTTACCAAAAGATACAAAACAACTTTTAGCTAACTATGAAGATGTACCATCAAATATGATAGAAGCAATAGTAAATGCAAATAATACTAGAAAAGATTTTATTGCTAAATCAATTATCGAAAAATTAAATTTTAAAATGACAGATAATGTAAAAACTAAAAAAATTGTAGGAATTCACAGGCTTGTAATGAAAGAAGGTTCTGATAACTTTAGAAGTTCTGCCATTCAAGGTATAATGAAAAGAATAAAAGCAAAAGGTATAGAAGTAGTAGTTTATGAGCCAAATTTAAAAGATGATGAATTTTTTAACTCAAGAGTAATAAAAGACTTAGATAAATTTAAATCTATTTCAGATGTAATAGTTACAAATAGATTAAGTGATAATATCCGAGATGTAAAAGATAAAATCTTTACTAGAGATATTTTTAATAGTGATAGTTAAAAGGAAATAAAAGATGACAAACCTAATCCTATGCGGAGGAAGTGGAACAAGATTGTGGCCAATAAGTAGAAGCCTTATGCCAAAACAGTTTGTAAAATTGTTTGATAATAAATCATTATTCCAATTAACAGTTCAAAGAAATTCAATAACTTGTGATAAGCAATTAATTGTTTCAAATATAGAACAATATTTTCTAGCAGTAGATCAATTAGCTGAATTAAATAAAAATGATAATTTGTGTCTTCTAGAACCAGTAGGAAGAAATACAGCACCAGCAATAGCTTTGGCTTGTTTAGCCCTAGACCCTGAAGAATTAGTTTTAGTTACCCCAAGTGATCATCTAATAAAAAATGAAATAGAATATGAAAAAGTTGTAAAACAAGCAAAACAATTAGCTCAAGAAAATTATTTAGTAACCTTTGGTATAACTCCAACATATGCAGAAATTGGATATGGATATATTGAGAGTGAAAATAAAGATGATGTAAAAGCTTTCCATGAAAAACCAGATTTAGATACTGCAAAAAGATATTTAGAAGAGAAAAGTTATTACTGGAACTCTGGAATGTTTTGCTTTAAAGCAGGGGTATTTTTAGATGAATTAAAAAAATACTCTTCAAATATCTATGAAACTTCTAAAATAGCTTTTGAAAATAAACAAAAGATAGCAAATAATCAACTAAGAATTACCCATGATGATATGATAAATATTCCAGAGGATTCAATTGATTATGCAGTAATGGAAAAATCAAATAAAGTAAAAGTAATTCCATCTGATATAAATTGGTCAGACTTGGGAAGCTTTGATTCACTATATGATGAACTTCCAAAAGATGAAAACAATAATACACAAAACCCTAATCATATCTCAATAGACTCATCAAATAATTTAGTTTATGGTGATGAAAGAACAATAGCTACAATAGATGTAGAAGATTTAATAGTAGTAGATACAGGAGATGCCCTTTTAGTATCAAAAAAAGGTTCTAGTCAAAAAGTAAAAAAAGTAGTAGAAAAATTAAAAGAATCAAACTCTGAACTACATAATATACATTTAACAGGTCATAGACCATGGGGAACATATACTGTACTAGAAGATAGCCCTGGTTATAAAATAAAAAGAATAGAAGTAAAACCAAACTCAAGATTGTCTTTGCAAAAACATTTCCATAGAAATGAACACTGGATAGTAGTAAGTGGAACAGCAACAGTAACAGTAGGAGAAAAAACCTTTACAGTAAGACCAAATGAAAGTACTTATATAAAAATGGGAGAAGTTCATAGACTATCAAATGAGGGTAAAATACCAGTAGTATTAATAGAAGCACAAGTTGGAGAATATACAGGTGAAGATGATATTGTTAGACTTGATGATGACTTTAAGAGAAATTAATATATGTCAAATATAAAAGAAATTATTGAACAAAGTGGTATAAAATTTGGTACTAGCGGTGCAAGAGGATTAGTAAGTGATTTTACACAAGAAGTTTGTACCGCTTTTACATTATCTTTTCTAGATGCTATGAAAAGTAGATTTAATTTTAAAAAAGTATCTGTCGCTATGGATAATCGTCAAAGTAGTCCTGATATATCTGCTTTTGTATGTGGTGTTATTGAAGACAGTGAATTTGGAGTAGACTTTTATGGTGTACTACCAACACCTGCTCTTGCATTACAAGCTATGAGTGAAAGTAATCCATCTATTATGATAACAGGTAGTCATATTCCATATGATAGAAATGGTATTAAGTTTTATAGCCCCCTTGGAGAAATATTAAAAGTTGATGAAAAAGATATTGTAAATAATCAAAAGCAAATAAAACTTGTAAAAAGTAATCTACCTAAAATTAATAATAAAGCTTCACAAAACTATATGAATAGATATGCAAACTTTTTTGGAGATAAATGTTTGTCCAATCTTAAAATTGGTATCTATGAACACTCAAGTGCAGGAAGAGATTTATATGCGAATCTTTTTAAATCTTTAGGTGCACATGTAACCTCATTAGGTAGATCTGATGACTTTGTTCCAATAGATACTGAAGCAGTTGCTAATATAGATAAAAAAAGAGCAAAAGACTGGGTAAAAGAATATAGCTTTGATATGATATTCTCAACAGATGGAGACGGTGATAGACCTTTAATATCAGATGAAAATGGTAATTGGCTAAGAGGTGATATAGTAGGCCTTTTAACTTCTAATCTTCTAGATATAGAAGCATTAGCAGTTCCAGTTAGTTGTAATACAGCTATTGAAAAATCAAATCTTTTTAAAAAAACTTTTAGAACTAAAATAGGATCACCTTATGTGATAGAAGCTTTTGAAAAGTTAAAAACTTCTGGAACTGGTGATTTGTCCCAGGCATATAAATCCTTTGCAGGATTTGAAGCAAATGGTGGTTTTCTTTTAGGTTCAACTTTAAATCAAAATGGAAATATACTAGATGCTTTACCAACAAGAGATGCACTACTACCTTTTATTGTATTAGCTAGCAATACAGTTAAAGAGCAAACAACCTTATCAAAACTAGTAGAAAACTTACCACAAAGATTTACTTCAAGTGATAGAATACAAGAGTTTCCAAGAGTTAATAGTATGAAGCTTATTGAAATTGGTGCTTCAGCCCCTGAATCTTTATTAAAACAGTTTAAAATAGAAGAAAAAGTAGTAGATATAAATCAAATAGATGGATTAAGAATTACACTTGATAATGATAATATCATACACTTAAGACCATCAGGTAATGCTCCAGAATTAAGATGTTATGTAGAAACCAATAGTCAAGAGCTTTCTGATAGTTTAGTGAAGCAAGTTTTATCTAGTATAAAAAAGATTATTTTATGAGTAAACTTATACCAAAAGAACAATTTAAAGTAGTCGTAGAACATACACCACTTATATCTATTGATTTGATTACAATGTATAAAGATAAAGTTCTATTAGGTAAACGAGTAAATAAACCAGCAAAAGATTTTTGGTTTACTACAGGTGGAATTGTAAGAAAAAATGAATCATTTAAAGATGCTATCAAACGTATCAGCAAAAATGAATTAGGTATAATAATAGATATTAATAAAGTAAAATTTTTAGGAGTATTTGAACACTTTTATGAAGATAGTATATTTGAAAATATCTCAACGCACTATGCAAATCATGGATATTTATTAGAATTAAAAGATGAGTTAATAAATCTTCCCAAAGAGCAACATAGTGAATATAATTGGTTTACAATAGATGAACTCTTAAAATCAAATGAAGTTCATACTTATGTAAAAGATTACTTTAAAAATTTAGAATTAATAACAGGAGAAAACAAATAAAATGGCAGAACAAAAAGTAGCCTTAATAACAGGGATAACAGGACAAGATGGAAGCTATTTAGCAGAGTTTTTGCTAAAAAAAGGATATATAGTACATGGTATAAAAAGAAGAAGTTCTTTGTTTAATACAGATAGAATAGATCACCTTTACCAAGATCCACATGTAGAAAATAGAAATCTAATACTTCATTATGGTGATATGACAGATTCTATGAACCTAACAAGAATTATTCAAGAGACACAACCAGATGAAATCTATAATTTAGCTGCAATGTCTCATGTAGCAGTTTCTTTTGAGACACCAGAATATGTAGCAAACGCAGATGGAACAGGAACACTTAGAATCCTTGAAGCAGTAAAATTATTAGGACTTGCTAATAAAACAAAAATATATCAAGCAAGTACCTCTGAATTATATGGAAAAGTACAAGAAACACCTCAAAGTGAAACAACTCCTTTTTACCCAAGAAGTCCATATGCAGTTGCTAAAATGTACGCATACTGGATAACAGTAAATTATAGAGAAGCATATGGTATGTTCGCTTGTAATGGAATCCTTTTTAACCATGAAAGCCCAGTAAGAGGTGAAACTTTTGTTACAAGAAAAATTACAAGAGCAGCTTCTAAAATAGCACTAAACCTTCAAGATAAATTATACCTTGGAAACTTAGATGCAAAAAGAGACTGGGGACATGCAAAAGATTATGTAAAGATGATGTGGATGATTCTTCAAGCAGATGAACCAGAAGATTGGGTAATAGCAACAGGACAAACAACAACTGTAAGAGACTTCGTAAAATTCGCTTTTGCCTACGTAGGGATAAAGCTAAGATTTGAAGGAAAAGGTGTAGATGAAAAAGGTATTATTGATAGTATAGATGAAGAGAAAGTAAAATCATTAGGGCTGAGCATTGAACACTTAGTACTGAACACTGTTGTAGTAGAAGTAGACTCAAGGTACTTTAGACCAACAGAAGTAGACTTGCTACTAGGAGACCCTACAAAAGCTGAAACTAAATTAGGATGGAATAGAGAGTATAAACTTCAAGACTTAGTAAATGATATGATGGCAAGTGATTTAAAACTAATGAAAAAAGACACTTATCTAAAAGATGGTGGATATAAAATTATGAGTTATTTTGAGTAAAATGATTATGAATAAAAATAGTAAAATATATGTAGCTGGTCATAGAGGATTAGTAGGTTCTGCAATTGTAAAAAATTTACAATCAAAGGGTTATACAAATTTAGTATATAGAACTCATAAGGAATTAAATCTAACAAATCAAAATGAAGTAGATGAGTTCTTTAAACTAGAAAAACCAGAATATGTAATACTAGCAGCAGCAAAAGTTGGTGGAATAATTGCAAATAATACCTATAGAGCTGATTTTATATATGAGAACTTAGCCATTCAAAATAATGTAATCCATAATGCCTATAAATATAAAGTAAAAAAATTGCTATTTTTAGGAAGTACTTGTATATACCCAAAAGAAGCACCGCAACCAATGAGTGAAGATTGTTTATTAACAAGTCCACTAGAATATACAAATGAACCATACGCAATAGCAAAAATAGCAGGTATAAAAATGTGTGAATCATATAACTTGCAATATAATACAAACTTTATATCAGTAATGCCAACAAACCTATATGGACCAAATGATAACTTTGATTTGGAAAAGTCACATGTACTACCAGCACTTATACGAAAAATATATCTTGCTAAACTTTTAAATGAAGAAAAAATAGAAGAAGTATTAAAAGATTTAAATCTATCTTCTTTGGATGAAGCCTTAGAATATCTAAATAAATTTGGTGTAAATAAAGATTCAGTTGAGATCTGGGGTTCAGGGAAACCAAGAAGAGAGTTTCTTTACTCAGAAGATATGGCAGATGCATGTGTATTTCTTTTAGAAAATAGAGATTTTAAAGATACATTTGGTGAAAATGAAAAAGAGATTAGAAATACTCATATAAATATTGGAACAGGTGTAGATATATCAATAAAAGAGTTGGCAACTCTTATAAAAGATATTATTGGATTTAAAGGTGAACTTGTATTTAATACTAATAAACCAGATGGGACTATGAAAAAGCTTACAGATGTAAGCAAATTAAATAGCTTAGGGTGGAAACATACAATAGAATTACAACAAGGTATAGAAAAAATATATAACTGGTATCTAAGCAATGATAGATAATCTTAATATTAATAAAGAAGATTCATGAGAACAATTAATCCTCTAGAGTTTATAACTTTTGCTAATTGGAGAATAAAAAACTTTGTTAAAGGTATATTTAAATGAAAGGTATAGTACTAGCAGGAGGTTCTGGAACAAGACTTTATCCCATAACAAAGTCATCAAGTAAACAGCTTTTGCCAATATATGATAAACCAATGATATATTATCCCTTATCAGTTTTAATGTTAGCAGGGATTAGAAACATCTTGATAATAACCACTCCAGAAGATAACCATAAGTTTAAAGAACTTTTAGGCGATGGTAGTCAATGGGGTATTAATCTAGAATATAAAATACAACCAAGCCCAGATGGATTAGCCCAAGCATTTATCTTAGGTGAAGATTTTATAGGAGATGATAGTGTTTGTTTGATTTTAGGAGATAATATTTTCTATGGAAGTGGATTGAGTCTAATGGTAAAAAATGCTGCTTTAATAAAAGAGGGAGCTGTAGTATTTGGATATCAAGTAAAAGATCCAGATAGATTTGGAGTAGTAGAGTTTGATAAAGATAAAAATGCAATAAGTATTGAAGAAAAACCAAAAAAACCAAAATCAAATTTTGCAGTTACTGGTTTGTATTTTTATGATAATGAGGTAGTAAATATAGCAAAAAATGTAAACTTAAGTGAACGAGGTGAATTTGAAATCACTTCAATAAATGAAGCATATCTAAAAAAAGGGAACTTGAAAGTTGAACTTCTAGGTCGTGGATTTGCATGGCTTGATACAGGAACTCATGATAGCCTGTTAGAAGCAGGACAATTTGTACAAACAATAGAGCATAGACAAGGGTATAAAATAGCTTGTTTAGAAGAGATTGCATATAATAATAAATGGATAACAAAAGAGAAAATATTAGAAATAGCAAAACCCTTATCTAAAAATGGGTATGGTCAATATTTGTATAACTTGGTGAAAGAGATAGATGTTTAATAATAAAACAATATTAGTAACAGGATGCGCAGGCTTTATAGGAAGTAACTTCGTGCCATATTTTTTAGAAAAATATCAAGATTGTAATATAATAAACCTAGATCTTCTAACATACGCAGGTGATTTAGAAAACCTAAAAGAAGTTGAAAATCATCCGAGATATAAATTTATAAAAGGTGATATCTGTAATAGAGAATTAGTTGAATTTATTTTTTCTGAATATGATATAAGAGGTGTAATTCACTTCGCAGCAGAATCACATGTGGATAATAGTATAAAAAATCCAGGAGTATTTATAGAAACAAATGTAAATGGAACATATACCTTAGTAGATGTGGCATATAAATATTGGATGAATAAACCCTTTGAATATAAAAAAAAGTACCAAGATTGTAGATTTCATCATATCTCAACAGATGAAGTGTATGGAACCTTAAGTGAAGACCCAAATGATCTTTTCCATGAGTCTACACCATATGCACCAAATTCTCCATACTCTGCTTCAAAAGCATCAAGTGATATGATAGTAAGATCTTATGTAGAAACCTTTGGACTAAACGCAGTAATCACAAACTGCTCAAATAATTATGGACCAAAACAACATGATGAGAAATTAATACCAACAATTATAAGAAATGCTCTACAAGGAAATCCTATACCAATATATGGAGATGGAAAAAATATAAGAGATTGGTTGTATGTACTAGATCATTGTAAAGGTATAGACTTAGTTTTCCATAAGGGATTAAAAGGGCAAACCTATAATATAGGTGGAAGAAATGAAAGAACAAATCTGCAAATAGTAAACAGAATTTGTGAAATATTGGATGAAGTTAAACCAATCTCTACTAATATACAAATAACAAATAACCAATTACAATCCTACAAAGAGTTAATAACATTTGTAGAAGATAGAGCAGGACATGATAGAAGATATGCAATAGATGCAAGTAAATTGGAAAATGAACTTGGATGGAAAGCAGATGAGAACTTTGATACTGGCATAGTTAAGACTATTGTGTGGTATTTGGGAAAATATAAGGTTAGTTATGATAGTAGGTAATGGTTTAATTGCAAAAGAATTTTTAGAATATAGTAATTCAAAAAATATTTTAATATTTGCATCGGGTGTTTCAAACTCGAAAGAAGAGCGAGTTGATGAATTTCTGAGAGAAGAAAATCTATTGAGAAAAAAATTAGAAGAGAATAAAAATATTAAATTTATTTACTTTAGCACTTGTTCTATATATGATAATTATTTTGAAAGTTCAAAATATTGCCAGCACAAATTAAAAATGGAAAATATTATTATAAAAAAATCAAATAATTATAATATTTTTAGAGTACCTCAAATTGTAGGATTTAATAATAAAAATCAATTGGTTGGATATTTATATAATAAAATTAAAAATAAAGATTCTTTTGATTTATATGATATAGAGAGAAATTTGATAGATGTAAGTGATATGAAGAATATAGTTAAAAATCTTATTGTTGATGAATCATATAATAATAGTATTATAAATATTGCTTATCCTTCAAATATTAAAGTAAAAACACTTGTAGAGCAAATTAGTATTATATTGAATATAGAACCTAAATACAATTTAATAACTATGCCAGGTGATTTTAATATTGATGTTGAAAAGATTAATAATATTATAGAAAAATTGAATATATGTAAAGAGAACTATGTGGAAAAATTATTAAGAAAGTATTATAGTGAGTGATTTAATAAGTGTAGTACTACCTGTATACAATGGAAGAAAGTATTTAGCTGAAGCAATTGAAAGTATATTATTTCAGACATACGAAAATTTTGAATTGATAATTTTGGATGATGGCTCAACTGATAATTCAATTGAAATAATAAATAAATATAAATTGATAGATAATCGAATTAAGGTTATAGAACAGAAAAATATTGGTTTAATTGCTACATTAAATAAAGGCTTATCTTTATCTCAAGGTGATTATATAGCAAGAATGGATCAAGATGATATTTCGTTAAAAAATAGATTAGAATTACAATACAATTTTATGAAAAACAATAGCTTAGATTTATGTGGTTGTAATTACAATATAATTGATGAAGAGAATAATATTAAAAAATTAATTGAAGTTCCATTAACAAAGGATGAAATATTAATTACTTTAGGGATTACAGTACCTTTTGCTCATCCAAGTGTAATGATAAGAAAGCAGTTTATAATTGAACATAGATTAATGTATGGGTTAGATGGTTATCAAAATGCAGAAGATTTGGATTTATGGTTAAAGTGTCATACAAAAGGTGCAAACTTTGGGAATGTAAAAAAAACATTATTACACTATAGAGTTCTTAATAGTTCTTTATCAAGAAAAAATCATGTAAAAATCATGAAAGAAACTAACATTCAATTAAAGAAATTCATATTTGATAATCAAAAAATATTTGAACAAGCTTTATCTAAAATATTATCAAAAAATGATATTCCAAGTAGATTTGAGAAAATATTTTTAAAGTCTTGTATTCGTTATTCTTTTATTTCTGGAAACTATAAGTTTTTATTCACAAGTTTCCAAAAGATTTCAATTTTGAATGTGTTAATATCTTTTTTAAGTTATATTAAACAATATTTAAGTTTCATAAAATGAAAAGTAGAAAAAAAGCTTTTAAAATACAAGCAGTTGGTGGAATATTTTTAACCATTATTTCAATGTTAAAGGGGCTTGTACTCTTGCCATATTATTTTAAATATATTGAATATTCTATGTATGGGTATTTAATTACAATTAATAGTATAATTGGAATATTAAGTTTTATGAATTTTGGTTTAAATAATATAGTTGTTCAGAAAATATCTAATGCCTATGCAAAAAACAACTATAATCTTATCGGAATTTATTTTGCCAATAGTTTAATTTTTTATATAATAATAACTTTATTGTTCCTATTTTTAGGATTGGGGGTTTCTTTTTTTTTACAAGAAATTATGCAATACTCTAGTGATAAGAATGAAATATTGCTTAATGCATATTATATTACATTAATTACTATGTCTTTAAGTTTTTTTTCAAGTATATTTAGAGGATTTGCTCAATCATTACTTAATCCATTATTTAGTACAATAGTTATGATATTATCAAATATTATAGGCATTATTATGGTAATATATTTATTATCAGAGGGATATCATTTAATATCAATACCCATTAGTTTTTTTATTACAGAAGTATTAATTGTCTTTTTTTGTGCTATGCAAGTAAGAACATTAATTAAAAAATTTAAAATAAAACTACAGTTAAAAAAAGAAATATGTTTAGAATATTATAAAACTATTCCAAATTTATTTAGTTTGGTAATTAGTAATCGAATATTAGAAAATTCTCATTCAATTTTATTAACTTTTTTCATTGGTCCCGAATCAACTACTATATATGATATCTTAAGAAAAGCATCAGAAATTATTTTGAAAGCGCTTAATGTATTTAATGCTTCATTATTAGGACCTTATTCTCATCTAATAGGAGAATCAAATCATGATAAAATAAAACAAGTTACTTTAAAAATAGTTTTTTCAAGTTTGTTATTTTCATTTTTGTGTTATAGTATCTATATTGCAACAAACAATACTTTTATTTATCTTTGGATTGGAGAAGATATTAAATTAGATAATAATATAGTAATTGCAATTGGATTAGGTTCAATATTTTTTGCAATGTCAAGACTTTTTAGAAATTTACTCTTAGGAAAAGAACTTTTATTGTTTGCAACATCAAAGGTCTATTTTGAAGGTATTAGTTATGTGTTTTTTGCTATAATTCTACTTCCTTTTTTAGGTATGATTGCTATTCCAATATCATTATTTATTGTGAATTTTGTAGTAATAATAAGATTTAGTATAAAACTATTTAACGAGATTAATTATAATTTAGAGTTAAAAGTATTTTTTAATATTTTTAGTTTGTTTATTACATCATTTATATGTTTGTATTTCATAATAGAATATTTTGATAAACATAGTTGGGAGATATTTTTTATAAAAATTATAGTAACCTTTATTTTAATAGTTGTATTGGAAGTAATATTTTTTTATACTTCAATTAAAAGTTTTATTTTAAATAGGAGAAAATTAAATTGAATAAATTAGAAAGTTTATATGTTGTAGGATTTCCAAAGTCAGGTAATACATGGTTAGCTAGATTAATCGCAAATGTTACTAGTTCAAAAATTCATGTAAACTCTAAGGATGACTTAATAAATAATTCAGAAAATTGTAAAAATAAAAATGGTAGATATATAATTTATAAAATTCATGGTTCTAATGAAATTGATAAAATTGAAAACTCCAAAAAAGTATATATATTAAGAGACCCTAGAGCTGTTTTTGTATCAGGTTTTTTCCATAATTATAGAAGATTTTCAAAGAAAAAAGTTTTATCTAATAAATTGGTTAATTTATTTTTTAATTTTGAAGTAGGAAATATTAATAATAGTTGGAATAATACACTAGTTGCTCGTTGGAATAGATTCAAAAATCAATTGAAATCATTTGAAAAAATAAATGTTGGAAGTTGGAGTCATCATGTAAATTTTTGGACATCCTTAGATAATATGGTAATTGTAAGATATGAAGATTTACATGATAATACTGAAAAAGAATTAGTTAGAATATTAAATGAATTGGATATTAGTTTTGATATAGATGAGTTAAGACAAATTATTCAAAATGAATCCTTTGAGAGTAAAAAAAATCAATTTATTCAGAACAAAGATTTTACTAATGCTGCTTTTTTAAGAAGTGGTAAGAAAGATGATTGGAAACAATTTCTAGATAAAAAGAATCAAAAAAATATTGAAAATACACATTGTGTAAATATGTTAAAATTTAATTATTTAAAAAAATAGAAGGTAGATTAAGTGGATAATACTAAAAATGTTTCAATAATATTTTGTTATGCAAGATCAGGAGGAACATTCTTAAATAAGTTTTTAAATGGTTTTGATGAATTGGTTATATTATCTGAAGCACACCCTCTTCACAATAAAAAAGGTGGAATACATTCTGTAAAAGGGCAAATGAAAAAATGGTATGGTGTTGACATTGTATCTGAAGAATATATTGATCAAATTCATGAAGTAGTTGAATGGTGTAATGTTAATGGAAAACATTTAATAATAAGAGATTGGTCTTATATAGATTTTGCTAAAAGTTATCTAAATAAAAATCAACCCATTGGTACATCAACTAATTTAAAACTACTGGAAAGTAATGGTTTTATAGTTAATAAAATCGCTTATGTTCGAAATGGAATAGATATATGTTTGTCTCAAGGACAGTCCCCTAAACAGTTTGCTTATGATTATCTTAATTTTGTGCACTATATAGTAAACTTGGGTATTCCTGTATTTAAATATGAAAATTTTTGTGAAAACTTCCATGAACTTTCTTTAAGTATATTAGAGGCATTGAATTTAGAAGATTTAGAAGTACATGCATATTCTTTCAATAGTGATAAAGTGATTGGAGACATTAACCTATCAAGAGGAAATGAAACAAATGAAATCAAAATTTTACCAAGAAAGTTTGCATTTAGTTTTCAGATTAAAAAAATCAATAATGATGAATATCTTAAAAAAGCAAATGATTTATTGGGATATACAACAAATTATTATGATAAGAAACAAGAAACTTTAAATAAATTTTTAAAATTTAAGATAAAACAATTATATAGAAGAATTATCAAATGAAAATACTAAAAAAGATTATTTTGAAAGTTTTTAAATTAAATAAACCAATCTCTGATAAGGCAAGAATTGGGCAGTTCACTAATATCTTGGAACAAACTCACATAGATCAAAATTGTATTATTGGAAAATATTCATATATAGGAAGAAATTGTAATTTAACAAAAGTTTCAATAGGAAATTATTGTTCTATAGCCAATAATGTTTCAATTGGACAAGGTGAACATAATTTGTTTAATATATCAACAAGTTCATTTTTTTACCATAATAGTTATGAAGAACTTACACAAAAAGAATGTACTATTGGACATGATGTTTGGATTGGTACTGATAGCATAATTTTACGTGGTGTAAAAATTGGAACAGGTTCAATAATAGGAGCTAATTCAGTTGTTACAAAAGATGTGCCTCCTTATTCTATAGTAGTTGGTGTACCAGCAAAAGTGATAAAGTATAGGTTTAAAGATGAAATGATTAATCGCATTCTAAAAACTAAGTGGTGGGAATTTGACAAAATAGATGCAGAGAAAATTATAAAAAAATTGGAAGTTTATGAATAAAAAAATTTCATTTGTACAAAATTATAATTTGAATAATAAAATATTTGATATTAATGATCAAACAATTAATAGAGATAATTTTGGCTTTTTTTACTACAAATTACGTGAAACTTTTTTAAATAATGGATTAGATTTATCAACATCTGATCTCAATAAACCGGAGGAATCTGATATTATATTTTTTAATGGTTTAACTCAAAAAATTGTTCATTATAAAACTCATAAAAGTTATCTTCTTGCTTTAGAAAGTCCTCATGTTGATGTATCTTTTAATAAAAAAGAAAATCATAAATATTTTAATAAAATATTTACATGGGATGATAGATTAATTGATAATATTAAATATTTTAAGGTAAACTATTCATTTAATATTCCAAATTCAATTCCTAAATTATATGAGGGTAAAAAATTGTGTACCACTATTGCTGGGAACAAAACTGCAAATCATAAAGATGAATTATACACAAAAAGAATTGAGTTAATAAGATGGTTTGAAGATAATCATATAGATGATTTTGACTTATTTGGTATGGGTTGGGAACAAAGAGATTTTGGTTCAAATTTATTAGGTAAATTTCTAAATAAAATTTCTCCATTAAAAAAGATATTTTACAAACCTTTTCCTTCTTATAAAGGAACAGTTAGTTCAAAGTTTGAAACACTTGTTAATTATAAATTTGCTATATGCTATGAAAATATTAAAGATCAACCAGGATATATAACGGAAAAAATTTTTGATACATTTTTTGCAGGGTGTATTCCAATATACTGGGGTGCAAATAATATTTCAGACCATATTCCAGCCAATTGTTTTATTGATAAAAGAAATTTTAAAAGTTTTGAAGAATTATATGCTTTTATCAATAGTATGGAAGAAGATAGTTATTTTGAATATTTGGATAATATTGAAAAATTTCTTAATAGTAACCAGGCTAATCCATTTCGGGCTGAGTTTTTTGCTGATACAATTGTTAAGGAAATTTTGAAGGACTTTAATGATATTAGTTAACATAATAGGAGGATTAGGAAACCAAATGTTTCAATATGCATATGCATATGCATTGAAAAAAAGAGGATTTGATGTAAAATTAGTAATTAGTGATTTTACAAATTATAATCTTCATGATGGTTTTGTATTAGATAAGTATAAGATTTCTTTACAAGTTGCAGATATTCATGAAATAAAAAAATTAAATATTACAAAAATAAAAAAGAAATTGTCATTTCTACCTTTTATAAACTATATTTCAGAAAAAAACCTGCTATTTGATGAAAAAAATTTAAGTCCAAATGATAATTCGTTTATTGAGGGCTATTTTCAATGTGAGGATTATTTTAAAGAGTTTAGAGATGATATTATGAATGAATTTGTTCAGATTGAACGGATGTCAGAATATACTTATAGGATTGAACAACAAATTAGAAATAGTGATGTAGCAATTTCTTTGCATATTAGAAGAGGTGATTATATAAAAGATAATAATACTAATAATATTCATGGGACATGTTCATTGAAATATTATGAAGATGCAATAAAATATTTTTCAAATCAATATCGTGATATCAAGTATTATATTTTTTCAGATGATATAAAGTGGGTACAAAATAATTTTAAAAAATATAATTTTATTTATATAGATTCTGTAGAAAAACGGTTGCCACATGAAGATATTTATTTAATGAGTTTATGTCATCATAATATTATTGCAAATAGTAGCTTCAGTTGGTGGGGTGCATGGATGAATTTAAATATTGCAAAAGAAGTTATAGCACCAATAAATTGGTTTAACGATAAAAAATTACAAAAATTATCAAAAAATATTGTTCCTGTTAATTGGAAACGATTATAAAATTAATTGTATGTTTAATCTTATTGTAAAAAGAAAAGTTTTTGAAGAATTTTTTTTCTATCTTTTTATATTAGTACCATATTTGTCAGTGTTTACAAAACAAATTGATACTTCACCTTATGCATTAATAATTTCAACTTATATATTTATCTTAATAAAAAATAAAAGTTTACCTTATCATTCTTATATTTTATTATTTGGAAGTTTTTTTGCTTTTTTAATTATTTTTATTACTCACATAGAATTATTATCTATTCGTTCATTTTTAGGATATTTTTCATTATTTATTATTTCTTCTTCTACATATTTTGTATTAAAAAAGAATAATGGTTTTAATTATAAATTATTTATCTTTTTTGTATATTTGTGGTTTTTTGTTGGCTTAGTTCAATTATTTATTGATGAGTCATTTATGACATTCTTATTAGATAGATATAGGTCAGGGGGAGGAAGAGGAGTTACTGGTTTAGCTCCAGAACCAACATATTATGGTACAGTTGCTCTATTTATATTTTTTATCTCAGTTATTATAAATTATAGAGTAAAATTAATTTTTTTTATCAGCTTAATTGAAGTTGTTTTTTTATCTAAATCTTCAACAGCAATTTTACTAGTATTGGTTTTGATATTTATTTATGGGATATTAAATTTAAAATTTAAAACAATAATTTTATACATAGTAGGAGCAATAAGTTTTTATTTTTTTATTATTGATTATTTGTATTTGTTTCAAGGAAATAGATTTTATGGGGTTTTGCGTGGAATTTTAGAAGATCCATTATATTTAATGACTAGAGATGAAAGTGTAAGTGAAAGGCTATTTCACGTTTTTTTTGCTTATAAAGGGTTTTTTGATAATTATGGTTTACCTAATGGCTTTACTTCATTTAAGTTATATTTGACAGAAAATTTACCAATTTATTATCCATATACAGAATTGATTAAGCCTACAAGAACTATTATGAGTGGCATTGGCGGTATATTTTTTGAATTAGGTTTTATGGGGTTTATATATATCTTTTTCTTTTTTTTACTCATTAAACAAGCAGAAAAAAACTTTACTAAAGCAATGTTTCTTTTTTTATATTTAATGATTATTTTAAATACAAGTGTTCCTTTAACATTCCCATATATTGGGTTTGTGATTGGAATATTATTGTATAAGTTAAATCATAAGGAAAAATTTTGAAAATCTTAATTGTTCATAATTTTTATCAATCTCAAAATATTGGTGGAGAAGATATAGTTTATAAAAATGAATTAAAATCATTAAAAAATCATTTTAATGAAGAAAACATATTTTCATACGAAGTTTCTAATGATAAAATTGATAAGTTTAAGTTATTATTTGATATTTGGTTTTCTTGGAATCATTATAAAAATATAAAAAAAATTGTAAAAGAACATAATATTGATATAGTGCATGTTCATAATTTTTATCCATTGTTAACACCAAGTGTGTTTAAGGGAGCAAAGGATGGAGGAGCAAAGGTTATTCATACATTACATAACTATAGGATGTGGTGCATTTCAGGGATATTTTATAGAGATTTAGTTGGAATTTGTGAAGATTGTATAAACAATAAAATATCGTTTGCTGGAATAAGAAATAAATGTTTTAGAAAGTCTTTTTCTCAGAGTTTTTTAACACAAATGGTTTTTTGGTTTTATAAAGTAATAAAAATATTTGATAATATAGATTATTTTTTTGTTTTAACAAAATTTCAAAAATACAAAATAATGGAACTAGGTATTGATGAATCAAAAATACTTTTTAAACCAAATAGTCTTTTTATTAACAAATCAAAAAGTATGAAAAAAGAAAATTATGTATATGTTGGTAGATTGGAAGAATCAAAAGGTATTTATAATCTATTAGATACATGGTTATTATTAGATAATAAATATATTTTGAATATTGTTGGTGGTGGAGATTTGGAAAATGAATTAAAAGAAAAGTATAAAAAAAATAATATTATATTTAAAGGGAAACTTTCTAGAAAGGAAACATTAGAAGTTATATCTTGTTCAAAGTATCTTATTCAATCATCATTAATGTATGAAACTTTTGGACTTACAATTATTGAAGCTATGACATTAGGTACACCAGTGATAGGATTTAATATTGGTACAAGAAATGACTTAATAAAACATGAAGAGAATGGATTTATAGTTAATAAAAATGAATTAAAAAAAATTGTTGAATATTCATTTGATTATCAAAATTATGAGTTTTTATCTAAGAATGCTATTATTATGTCAAAAAAATATGAAAATGAATATGTGACAAATTTACAATTAGAGTTATATCAAAAAATTTTGGAGAATTAGATTTGAAAGTTTCAATTATAACTGTTGTTTGGAATAATAAAAGAACAATAAATGAGTGTATAGAATCTGTCTTATCACAAACATATGATAATATTGAATATATAATTATTGATGGTGAAAGTACAGATGGTACAGTAAATATAATAAAAAGTTATGGAGATAAAATAGATAAATTTATTAGTGAAAAAGATAAAGGTCTTTATGATGCTATGAATAAAGGTATAAGACTAGCTACTGGAGATATAGTAGGGATATTAAATAGTGATGATTTTTATAAATCTAATGATATTTTAGAAATAGTAAGTAAAGAGTTTAAAAATAAAGATATAGATTGTCTTTATGGAGACCTCGAATATGTAGATGCTAATAACACAGATAAAATAGTTAGATATTGGAAGTCAAAAGAGTTCGAGTATGGTCTTTTTCAAAAAGGTTGGCACCCAGCACATCCTACTTTTTTTATAAAAAGAGAATGTTATGATAAGTATGGAGTCTTTAATTTAGACTTTAAGATTTCTGCTGATTATGAGATTATGTTACGTTTTTTGGAACGCTACAAATTCAAATCTTCTTATATTAATAAAACATTTGTAAAAATGAGAGTAGGAGGAGAGAGTAATCGAAATTTATCTAATATTTTAAAAGCAAACTTTGAAAGCTATAAAGCATGGAACGTAAATGAATTGTATATAAACCCTTTAATGTTTTTATTAAAACCATTATCAAAGGTATTACAACTTGTTAGAAGAAAGAAAAAAGATTAAATTCCTCTTTTTCTTAAAACAATCAAAATAGTCTTCCATACTATTTTTATTTCCAACCAAATATTCCAGTATTTTATATAATATAAATCATACATAAGCTTTTGTTTTGCATCTTCTGCATTTGCTCCATATGGATACATCACTTGTGCCCATCCAGTGATTCCAGGTCTTACAAGATGTCTTTCATTGTAGTATGGTATTTCTTTTTCAAACTGCTCTATCCAGTATCTTCTTTCAGGTCTTGGTCCTATGAAATGCATCTCACCTTTTAGGACATTTAATATTTGGGGTATTTCATCTATTCTTGTCTTTCTCATAGTTTCACCCCAAGCAAAAATTCTTGGGTCATTTGTAGAAGCAAATTGTGCACCATCTTTTTCTGCATCTAGTCTCATAGACCTAAATTTTATACACTTAAATTCTTTGTTATTTAGTCCTACTCTTTTTTGTTTGAACATACTAGTTCCAGGGGATTGTTTTTTGATTTTGTTTCTTGCATATAAAAGTACAGGCCAAGATATAAGAAGTAGTATAATAGCTCCCATATAGTCTATAATTCTTTTTTGAATATACTCAAAACTATTAAAAGGTTTTATATTTTCTAGGTAGCTTAAATTCATATGATCATCTGGAATATAACATTTTTGAAGATATTTTTCCATAAATTTTTCTATACTAATCATGGCTACATTTTCTTTGAATTGTAAGTTTGTAAGATATTTTATGATTTCATCATCAATTGCTATTTTAGTATTTAGTACAATAGTTTTACAATCTTTTTTTTCAATAGTTTCTTTTATCTCTTTTAATACATCTTTTGAATCTCTATCTATATAACGTATAACTGTTGTTTTTATATTTCTTTTCTTTAGTCTTTGCTTTTCAAATTTTGTAAACTTGTATTTTTTACCTAAAATTAACATGATATCCTTACCTTGATAAATTGACATTATTATATAAAAATAATACTTAACTTGTATAATTATTACTAATAAATTTTATAAAAAGTTATTTATGATAGGTATAAATTATGTTTATAAGCTTGTTTTTATTATAATTGCACGAATTATCATAATGGAATTATTGGTTAAGTTTTGAATAATTTACTATTAAAGGAAAGTATTGAAAGATGAAAATATAGTTTGGCATGAACAACATATAACAAAAGAAAAAAGGCTAAGTTTACTTAATCAAAAACCATGCATTTTATGGTTTACAGGATTAAGTGGCTCAGGAAAATCTACTATTGCAAATGCTGTTGAAGTTGAGCTTTTCAAAAGAGGTATTAAAACATATCTTCTTGATGGGGATAATGTAAGGCATGGTTTAAATAAGGATTTGGGTTTTTCAGAAATTGATAGAATAGAAAATATTAGAAGAATTGGAGAGGTTAGTAAACTTTTTGTTGATAGTGGTCTAATAACTTTGACAGCTTTTATTAGTCCTTTTAAATCAGATAGACAAATTGCTAGAAGCTTAGTTAGATATGATGAATTTATTGAAGTATTTATTGATACTCCACTTGAAATTTGTGAAAGTAGAGATCCTAAAGGATTATATAAAAAAGCAAGAGAAGGTGCTATCAAAAATTTCACAGGGATAGATTCTCCTTATGAAGCTCCCGAAGCCCCACAAATACATATAGAAACCAACAAGCATACAATTCAACAATGTGCAGAATTGGTAGTGACTCATTTGATAAAATATGGATATATACAAGGTGATGAAAACGATTATGCTATTTAGTAAATAGTTATTAGTTATTTGAAAATATGAAAGGGATAAGTTGATAGAGAAGATAAATATTGAAGATATAAAAAAGATTGCTTTAAAAGCTGGTAGTTTGATAATGGATATTTATAAAAGAGATTTTAGTGTTGAGTATAAGGATGATAAATCACCTTTAACTGAAGCTGACACTAAATCAAACCAATTAATATGTTTTGAGTTAAATAGATTGTATCCAGAGATTCCGTTGATGAGTGAAGAGAATAAGCAAACAGAATATAGTATAAGAAAAGACTGGGAATACTACTTTTGTATAGATCCAATAGATGGCACAAAAGAGTTTATTAAAAAAAATGATGAGTTTACAGTAAATATTGCCTTGATATATAAAAACACTCCTATTTTAGGTGTAGTATATGCACCAGCTTTAGGTGATATGTATTATGCAAAAAAAGGTGATGGGGCATTTAAAGAAGTTATCAGTACTCAGTATTCAGTTCTCAGTAAAGAAAAGCTTCCAATTTATACAAATAATGATATAAAAGAAAATATTTCAGTAGTAGCAAGTAAATCACACCTTTCTATAGAAACACAAAACTTCATAGATAACTTAGCACTAAAAACTGAACACTTAATACTAGTTTCAAAAGGCTCTAGCCTTAAACTTTGCATGGTAGCAACTGGTGAAGCTGATATTTACCCAAGACTTGCTCCTACTATGGAGTGGGATACAGCAGCAGCAGATGCAATAGTAAGAGAAAGTGGTAAACTGGCTTATCAGTTTCATTCAAAATTCAATATTGAAAATTCAATATTAGAGCAAGCTGTTGTTTATAACAAAGCTAATCTTTTAAACCCCTGGTTTATAGTAAAGTAAAAAGGAATATATTTGAAAAAAAAACTGAGCACTGAGCACTTAAGATTAAGTGCTAATCGACTTACCCATTTAAAACAGCTAGAAGCAGAATCAATACATATAATGAGAGAAGTAATAGCAGAGTTTCAAAACCCAGCAATGCTGTACTCAGTAGGAAAAGATTCTTCTGTAATGCTACACATATTACAAAAAGCCTTTTATCCAGCTCCTCCACCCCTTCCATTAGTACATGTTGATACAACTTGGAAGTTTAAAGAGATGATAGAGTTTAGAGATAGACGTGCAAAAGAAGTTGGAATGGAACTTATTGTTTATTCTAATCCAAAAGGTTTAGAGATGAATATCTCCCCTTTTACTCATGGAAGTGCTGTTCATACTGATATTATGAAAACTGAAGGTCTAAAACAAATGCTAGATATGCAAAAATTTGATGCAGTATTTGGTGGAGCAAGAAGGGATGAAGAGAAATCAAGAGCAAAGGAGAGAATCTACTCTTTTAGAGATGAAAACCATAGATGGGATCCAAAAAACCAAAGACCAGAGTTATGGAATATATATAATGGAAGACACACAAAAGGTGAATCTATTAGAGTTTTTCCAATATCAAACTGGACAGAACTTGATATCTGGCAATATATCTATATAGAAGAGATTTCTATTCCTGATTTATACTTCTCAAAAGAGCGTGAAGTAGTAGAATATATGGGCACAAAAATCATGGTTGATGATGATAGAATGCCTGAAGAATTGCGAAAAACTGCAAAAAAAGAGAAAGTTAGATTTAGAACACTAGGTTGTTATCCCTTAACAGGTGCAGTAAATAGTGAAGCAACAACACTCCCTGAGATTATTCAAGAGATGTTGATTTGTACAACTAGTGAGAGACAAGGAAGACTTATAGATAGTGATGGTGAAGCATCAATGGAGAAGAAAAAACAAGAGGGGTATTTTTAGTCAAAGACTAAAAATAGTGTTCAGAGTTTAGTAATCAGAATTCAGAGGCAAAGAATCTTCTGCTGAACTCATAACACAAATCTATATAGGTATAGAAATATCATATATAGAGAAACAAATAGGTTTATCTTGGAAAAAAGAGATTGAAGAGATACTAAAAATGATTGTTGGTTTACAACAAAAAATAAACTCATAGTTCTGAACACTGAACTCTGAGTACTGAATACTAAAAATTTAATGGAGTAGAATTTTATGGCACACCAATCAGATTTAATAGCTGAGAATATTGAACAATATTTAAAAGAACATGAAAATAAAGAGATACTAAGATTTATAACATGTGGTTCAGTTGATGATGGGAAAAGTACTCTAATAGGAAGATTACTTTATGATTCAAAAATGATTTTTGAAGACCAATTAGCTGCAATTGAAAAAGATAGTAAAAAAAGTGGAACCACTGGAGATAAAATTGACTTAGCACTTTTAGTTGATGGATTAGCTAGTGAGAGAGAACAAGGTATTACTATTGATGTTGCTTATAGATTCTTTTCAACTGAAAAAAGAAAATTTATCATAGCAGATACTCCAGGACATGAACAATACACAAGAAATATGGCAACGGGTGCTAGTACAGCTGATGTGGCTATTATCTTAATTGATGCAAGACAAGGGGTTTTAACACAAACAAAAAGACACTCTTTTATAGCTTCTCTTCTTGGGATTAAAAATCTTATTGTTGCTATAAATAAAATGGATTTGGTTGATTTTAGCAAAGATAGATTTGAAGAGATAAAAAAAGATTATGAAACAATTATTCCTAATCTTCCACATAATGAAGATATCAATTTTGAGTATATCCCAATCTCTGCATTAGATGGAGATAATATCCTTACAAATTCACCAAAATCAACTTGGTATAAAGGTCTTCCACTTATGGAATTATTAGATACTATTGATATTCATAAAGCTGAAAATCATGATTTTAGATTACCAGTTCAATATGTATCAAGACCTCATCTAAACTTTAGAGGATTTTCTGGAACAATTGCAAGTGGAAGTATTAGTGTAGGTGATGAGATTACAATTTTACCTTCACGTAAAACTTCAGTTGTAAAATCTATTGTTTCAAATGAGATTAAAGATTTAAGACCAATAGGAAAAGATGAAACAGTTGAAACTATAGAAACAGCCTTTGCACCAATGGCTACAACTATTACACTAAAAGATGAGATAGATATCAGTAGAGGTGATATGATTGTAAAATCAAACTCTATCCCACAAGTATCAAATAAGCTTGAAGTGATGGTTGTTTGGATGGATGAGAAAAAGCTTGAACTTAATAGTAATTATATTATTAAAAGAGCAACTTCTGTTATCAATGGTACATTTAAATCAATAGAGTATAAAAAAGAAGTAAATACATTTGAAGAGCTAGCAACTAACTCTTTAGAGTTAAATGATATTGCAAAATGTACATTATCACTAGATAGACAAATTGCAGTTGATCCATATAATGAAAATAGACATACAGGAAGTTTTATTATCATAGATAGATATACAAACTCAACTGTTGGTGCTGGTATGATTATAGATAGTGTTCAAAGTTCAGAAGAGACTGTTCCACAAAAAGAATATACACAAGCTGAGATTGCATTAAATGCTTATATTAGAGAAAACTTCCCTGAGTGGGGTTGTAAGGTTATATAATAAATGTACAAAGATACAAATATAAGATCAATAGTAAAAGGTATTTCATGGAGAGCAGTTGCAACAACAACAACTATTATAATTGTTTATGTCTTTTTCGGAAGATTAGACTTAGCAATTGCTGCTGGACTTATTGAAACTATCTTAAAAGTTGGGCTTTATTGGGCTCATGAACGAGCTTGGTTTAAAGTAAAGTGGGGAAGAAAAAGAATAGAACCATTTAACTTGTGGTTTACCGGACTTCCTCTTTCAGGTAAAACAACAATTGCAGATGCAGTTTTTAAAGAGTTAGAAAAGTTAGATATACCTATTGAGAGAATAGATAGTAAAGATGTAAGAGACTTAATCCCAGATATTGGATATAGTAGAGAAGATAGAAATAGACATATGCATAGGGTTGGACATCTTATTAAAACACTTCAAAACAATTCTATTTCAACAGTAGCTTCTTTTGTATCTCCATATAAAGAGTCAAGAAAAGCTATAAGAGAAATGGTTAAAAACAATATAGTTGTATATGTAAAAGCTGATATAGAGACTTGTAAAAAAAGAGATAAATCAGGAAAATATGAGAAAGCACTCGCTGGTGAGTATAAAAACTTTACTGGTGTAAATGATGTGTATGAAGAACCACAACATGCTGAGATAATTATAGCTAGTGATAATCTTTCAGTTGAGGAAGCTAGTGAAATAATTGTTAAGTTTATTAAAAGTAAGTATATTAGGTAAATAGGTAAAGGAAAAATTTGAAAATATTAGTTACCGGTGGTGCAGGTTATATTGGGTCTCATACTTGTATTAGTTTACATGAGGCTGGATTTGATTTTGTAGTTTTTGATAATCTTTGTAACTCTTCTAAAGAGAGTTTAAAAAGAGTTGAAAAAATTATTGGCAAAAGTATTGAGTTTATTGAGGGTGATATTAGAGATAAAGAATCTTTACAAAAAGTATTTGAAAAGTATGAAATAGATAGTGTAATACATTTTGCAGGTCTTAAAGCTGTGGGTGAATCTGTTGAAAAACCTTTGGAGTATTATGATAATAATATCAATGGTACTTTGTGTTTGTTAGAAGTTATGAGAAATAACAATTGTAAAAAGATTGTATTTAGCTCTTCTGCTACTGTGTATGGGGATCCTAAGTTAGATGATAAAGTGGATAGTGGAATTAGCGAAGAATTTTCTGTGGGGGCTACAACTAATCCATATGGTAGAACTAAATATTTTATAGAAGAGATTTTAAGAGATTTGTATATTAGTGATAATGATTTTAAAATTGTTATTTTAAGATATTTCAATCCTGTGGGGGCTCATAAAAGTGGTACTATAGGTGAAAATCCAAATGGTATACCAAATAATCTTATGCCATTTATTACTCAAGTTGCAGTTGGAAAAAGAGAATTTCTTTCTGTTTTTGGTGGTGATTATGATACTCCTGATGGTACTGGTGTTAGAGACTATATACATGTTGTTGATTTAGCTCAAGGACATGTAAAAGCTCTTGAAAAAATCTCAAATATATCTGAAGTTCTAACGGTAAATTTAGGTACGGGTAATGGGTATTCTGTTTTAGATGTAGTAAAAGCTTTTGAAAAAGCTTCAAATGTGAAGATACCTTATAAGATAGTAGATAGAAGAGCAGGAGATATAGCCAAATGTTTTGCCAATCCAAATTATGCAAAAAAAGTCTTAGATTGGGAAGCCAAAAAAGGGTTAGATGATATGTGTGAAGATAGTTGGAGATGGCAAAGTTTTAATCCAAAGGGTTATGAAGAGTAAGTTTATAGCTTGATAGGTTTTTTGGAACTTTAAATAAATATGAATTTGATTTAGTAGATATAATAAATAGTATATTTTTTTGCACAAACAAGCTTTAAACTTTACTTTCATATAATAGTATAAATATTACTATTAGGGGAGAATTTATTATATGATTTATGATTTTTGGAAAAACTATCAAGAGCTTCTTTCTTACGATCAATCTTTGGCTTTTGATTATAGGCTTGACAATATTGTTATAAAATTAAATGAATTTTTTCAAAGATTGCTTGTAAATCATATAGAAAAAGAAGAGATTAGATTCTATCTTGCAGGTTCTTGTATCAAATCTGATGTTTTTAGAGATTTGGACATGATATTTCCTGAAAGCTCAGATAGAGAACTTATAAACAATGCTTTAAATAAAGACTATTTTGAATATGAAAATAACTCTTATACTTATAGATATAAAAATGATATTTATCAACTAGTTTTTAGAGAAAAATTCAAAGATGCTACCCTAGAACAGCTGGTTGATGGTTTTGATTTTGATTCAACAAAAGTTGCCTTTGAATGTATATACAACACAAAAAAAAGGCTTTTTACAGTTGTGAAATGTGATTTAAGAATGGAATTCATTGATTATATAAATACAAGAGTAAATAATCTATCAAGAGTTAGTTTAAACCCTTTCGTATCACTTCAAAGAGCGATACATTTTTTAAAAAGAGGAGATGATGTTCCTTATTCTGTTTTTTTAGATATTTGTTCAAAAATAGCTGACTTAAAAATACAAGAAAATAGTGAAATCTCAGCCCACTTTAAAAACCTTCAAGGCAATCCAAATAAACTTGAAAATATAAAAGAAGCAATTAG
Organism: Halarcobacter azotofixans (SeqCode); assembly: GCA_048571215.1. Taxonomy (GTDB): domain Bacteria; phylum Campylobacterota; class Campylobacteria; order Campylobacterales; family Arcobacteraceae; genus Halarcobacter; species Halarcobacter azotofixans. Next base: position 2,068,604 of record CP182352.1, on the reverse strand, counting down.
TCATTATATTGAGGATAAAAAGGAAGATATAAATACTTTTTCTAAGAGTAAAAATATATGAAGATAATTGTTTTATTATCTTTGTTAGTACTTTTAATTTTACTTATTCAAAATAAATATAAGCCATCGATATTATTTACTTCTTTGGCTTCTATTTATTTGATTTTGGACTTTATATCATTTGAAAAATTTGCAATAAGTTTTGTAAATAGTTCACTTTTAACTTTAGTTTTACTTTTGATTGTTTCCATAGCTTTAGAAAAGACAATATTTTTAGAGTATTTTTCTAAAGCAATAATCAAAAAAAATTACAAAACTACACTTTTGAAATTGGGGCTTGTAACTTCAGTTTTTTCTGCTTTTTTAAATAACACAGCTGTCGTAGCAAGCTTGATGGGAGTGATTAAAAATAATAAATATCATAACCCTTCCAAACTTTTGATTCCTTTATCTTACTTTGCAATTTTTGGTGGTACGATGACATTGATAGGTACATCTACAAATCTTTTAGTTAATAGTTTTGTGATACAAAATGGAATTCCGAGTTTAGAAATTTTTGATTTCTTTTATGTGGGATTTTTTATAACATTATTTGGTGTGCTAAGCATATATATTTTTAGTTTTTTACTTCCTAGCTATGAAATAGAAAAAGATGAGATTCAAGAACATTTAATAGAAGCAAAAATATCACCAACTAGTACCATGATAAATAAAAGTATTATAGATAATGGTCTTAGAAATTTAGAGTATCTATTTTTAATAGAAATAAATAGAAATGGCAAGATTATATCTCCTGTTCCTCCTACAGAAATTATAGAAAAAGATGATAGCTTGCTTTTTAGTGGGGATATTCATCATATTGAGGTATTAAAAAGATTCAGTGGATTAAACTTAGTAGATGATACAGAGATTGGAAAACTAACTTTAGTCGATGTGATAATAACTCCAGATTCAAATTTAGTAAATAAAAAAGTAAAAGATGCAAATTTTAGGTCAAAGTTTAATGCAGTAATTATCTCTTTAAAGAGAGGTTCTCTTTGTATATCAAAAATAGGTGATGAGATTTTGCAAGCAGGTGATAGACTTGTACTTTCAGTAGGAAAAGATTTTGATACTAGGGATAATATAAACAAAAATTTTTATACACTTTCTAAGATTAACCAAACAAAAAAATTTGGTATTGAAAAAAGTTTAACAATATTTTTAGGCTTTGTTTTTTCTATTTTTCTATCTGCTGTTGGTTTTTTGTCACTTTTTAAACTTTTATTAATATATCTATTTATTTTAATTTTATTTAAGATAATAAAAATAGACGAGATTAAAAGAAGGTTTCCCTACGATATATTTTTGATAATTGGTTCCTCTTTAGTTGTCTCAAAAGTTCTAATAACTTCTGGATTAGCAAAAGATTTTGCAGATATTATAATAAACAGTTTTGGTATATATGGAGTTTATGGAAGTTTTATTGGAATATATCTTTTAACATTTTTTTTAACAGAATTGATTACTAACAATGCAGCAGCAGCTTTAAGTTTTCCTATTGCATTTGCTACTGCTGTAAATTTAGATGTAAATATATTGCCATTTGTTTTTGCTGTAGCATTTGGAGCTAGTGCAAGTTTTATGTTACCTTATGGGTATCAAACAAACCTTATGGTTAGTTCTTTGGGAAATTATAAAATAAAAGATTTTTTTAAAATAGGTTGGATTATTTCTATTGTTTATTCAATTGTGGTGATAGTATTTGTGCCTTTTATTTTCCCTTTTTAATAAAATAAATCATAAATCTATTTTAGATATACTTTCTTAAATAAAAAAAAGAGAAGAAATGACCCACAATAATATAGACTATAATAAAAAGACAATATTAATAACAGGAGCAGCAGGCTTCATAGGAAGTAACCTGTGTTTTTATTTCCAAGAAAATTACCCAGAAGCAAATATAATAGCCTTAGATTGTTTTCGAAGTGGTGAAACATTTACAAATGAAAACCTAAAAAGCTTCGGACACTTTAAAAATCTAATAGGATTTAATGGTGTAGTAATAAGTGGTGATATAAATGATAAACAATTATTAAAAAACTTAGAAGAAAAATATAAATTTGATTATATATTCCACCAAGCAGCTATCTCAGATACAACAGCACAAGAACAAGATTTGATGATAAAAACAAATGTAAATGCCTATGAAGATTTGTTAAAAATCGCAATAAAACATAAAGCAAATATGATATACGCAAGTAGTGCCGCTACATATGGAGATAGTGATACCTTTGAAATAGGATATGAACAACCAAATAATGTATATGGTTTCTCAAAAGTGATGATGGATAATATAACCTATAAATATCTAAAAGAGGGTGTAGTAGATATAAATATAGTAGGATTAAAATACTTTAATGTGTATGGACCAAGAGAATATTATAAAAATAAAACAGCCTCAATGGTAGTACAGTTTGGACACCAAATCCTAAATGAACAAACCCCAAAACTGTTTGAAGGAAGTGATAAAATCCTAAGAGACTTTGTATATATAGATGATGTAATCCAAGCAAATATAAAAGCGTGTAATCCTAAAAGAAGTGGTGTGTATAATGTGGGGACAGGTAAAGCAAGAAGCTTCGAAGATATAGTAAATGTACTGCAAAAAGAGCTAAATATAGATAATGGTAAAGAATATATCCCTAACCCATATGTGGGACAATACCAGTTTTTTACCCAAGCAAATATAGATACAACAAAAGAAAACCTAGATTATGAACCCCAATACTCCCTAGAAGATGGTATAAAAGCATATGTGCCAGAGATAAAAAGATTGTTTGAAATAGAAGTGAAAAATAATGACAAAAAATATAAATGAAAAACCAAATATCCTAGTAATAGGAGATTTGATGATAGATGAATACCTTTGGGGAAACTGTGAAAGAATCTCCCCTGAAGCCCCTGTGCAAATAGTAGATGTAAAAAAAGAAACAAAACTGTTAGGTGGAGCAGGGAATGTAATAAATAACCTAGTATCCTTAGGAGTAGATGTTGAAGTTATCTCAGTAATAGGAGATGACCCAGTAGGTGATGAGATAAAGTCAATGCTTGAAAATATAGATGTAAAATCTTACCTCGTAGAACAAGAAAATAGAAAAACCTCAAGAAAAACAAGACTTATGGCATCTAATTCCCAAGTAGTTAGATATGATAAAGAGAGTAAAGAGGATATCTCAAAACAAAGTCAAGAACTTCTATTTGATAAATTTCAAATAAGTATACAACATAATAAAAATATAGAAGTGATACTCTTATCAGATTATAATAAAGGAGTATTAACTAGCTCTTTAGTTGAAAAGATAATAAATCTTGCAAATAATCATAAGATAAAAGTATTAGTAGACCCAAAAGGTAATGATTTTACTAAATATAAAAACGCTTACCTTCTAACTCCAAATAAAAAAGAAGCACAATTAGCCTCAAATATACAAATAGAAGATCAAGAAAGCCTAAAAAAAGTATTGAAAAAATTAAAAGAACAATCAAACTTAAGTATCTCTTTAATAACCTTAAGTGAAAATGGAATAGCTGTCTTAGATGATGATAAAGTAATAACCCACCCAACTGTTGCAAGAGAAGTATATGATGTAACAGGAGCAGGGGATACCGTCCTAGCCTCTTTGGGATATGCACTGTCTTTAGATTATGATATTAATAAAGCAATAAAATTTGCAAACCTAGCAGCAGGTGTAGTAGTAGGGAAATTAGGAAGCGCAACAGTTACCTTAGATGAAATAGAAGAATATAAAGCAAGCTTACATAAAAGCTCAATTGAACTTCATATAAAAGATTTCCAAGAAATAGAAAAAATATCAAACAGATTGAAACAACAAAATAAAAAAATAGTGTTTACAAATGGCTGCTTTGATATCCTTCATAAAGGTCATGTAAGTTACCTAAATATAGCAAAGTCATATGGTGATGTACTAATACTTGGATTAAACTCTGATGATTCAGTAAAAAGATTAAAAGGGGAATCAAGACCAGTAAATACCCAAGATGATAGAGCCTATGTCCTTTCAGCCTTGGAATGTGTAGATTATGTAGTAATCTTTGATGAAGATACACCCTATGAATTGATTAAAGTAGTACAACCAGATATCCTTGCAAAAGGTGCAGATTATGAAGGAAAAGAAGTGATAGGTTCTGATATAGCAAAAGAAACAAAATTAATTAATTTTGTAGAGGGTAGAAGTACGAGTAAAATAATTGAAAAGATTCAAGGGTAGTTTATATGAAAGATACAATATATAAAGAGTTACAATCACACCTAGAAATAATACAAAAAGTAATAGATAAAATGGATGCTCCCCTGCAAGTAGCCTCACAACTAGCAGTAGATGCCCTAAAGAATGGAAATAAAATAATACTCTTTGGAAATGGTGGAAGCGCAGCAGATGCACAACATATAGCAGCAGAATTAACAGGAAGATATAAAACAGAAAGAAGAGGATTGCCTGGACTTGCCCTAACAACAGATACATCAGCCCTAACAGCAATAGGAAATGATTATGGATATGATAGAGTGTTTGATAGACAAGTAGAAGCCCTAGCTAATAAAGGTGATGTACTAATAGGGATATCAACCTCAGGTAACTCAAAAAATGTAATAAATGCCTTTAAAATAGGAAAAGAGTTAGCTTGTAAAATAATAGGTTTTTCAGGAAGAGATGGAGGGCAGATGGATAAGTACTGTGATGTAAACCTAATAGTACCCTCAGATAATACCCCAAGAATCCAAGAGATGCATATTTTGTTTGGTCATACAATTTGTCAGATTATTGATAATGAATTGAGTTGATATATAATAAAATAAATTATCTTTAAGAATAATATAGTTATAATCTTTTTTATTATTAAAAGGTTGTAACTATGAAAAATGCTTTTTCTTTGCTTGAACTAATATTCTCAATTGTAATTATAGGTATCATAGCTTCTTTTGCTATACCAAAATATATGGATACAAGAGATGCTGCTTTGGCATCAACTATTGAAAGGGATATTGTCTCAACAATAACCTCTATACAAAGACACTATTTAATAAATAGAAAAATTGATAAAATTTCAGATGCAATTACACTAAATACTACTAATTGGAAGGTAGAAGATAAAAAAGTTATTTTTAATGATCAAGAAAAAACTTGTGTAACTCTGGAAGTAAAAGATAAAAACATAGAACTTAAGATTCAAAAAGATGTAGGTTCAGTATGTGAAACTTTATTTGATTTAGGAATAACTTCCCAAAATTTTGATTTAATATAATTTGGCTAAAATATTTCCTATAAATTTTTTTAGGATAATATTATGCAAAAAGCTATATTCTTAGATAGAGATGGTGTGGTAAATATTGAAAAAGAGTACCTTCATACAATAGAAGAGTTTGAATTTATAGAAGGACTAATTGATACTCTTAAGATATTACAAAAAGAGGGTTATTTGCTTTTTATTATTACAAATCAATCGGGAATTGCAAGGGGATATTATAGCTATGATGACTTTAAAAGGCTAAATTCTTGGATGCTTGATAAGTTTGATGAAAATGGCGTAAAGATATCTCAAGTTGAGTTTTGCCCCCATGTACCAGAAGATAATTGTTCTTGCCGTAAACCTAAAACTGGTATGATTGATAATATCTTAAAAAATTTTTCAATTGACTTGGAAAATTCTTGGTTAATAGGTGATAAATCTTCTGATATAAAGTGTGCAATAAATGCAAATATAAAAAATACTATTCAAGTTAAAACTGGACACAGTTTTGATGAGAAAAAATCTCTTGCTAATTATGTTTGTCAAAGCATTAAAGATGTGCCTGAAATTATAATATCATAATATTTTTTTCGATAGAATGTATTTACTTTTGAAAATTGTAAATAGGACTATGTATGAATTTAAGTGATGAAGATAAAAAAATAATATATGATTCAATCAGAGATATAAAAGATTTTCCCAAAGAGGGGATTGTTTTTAAAGATATTACCACACTACTAAACAATAAAGAAGCACTTCAGACTTTGATGAACCATTTTGAAGCTAGATATAAAACTTATGATTTAGATTATGTAGCTGGTATTGACTCTCGAGGTTTTATTTTTGGGGCTATGCTAGCAGATAGACTTAATATAGGTTTTGTTCCAATAAGAAAAAAAGGTAAGTTACCTGGTACTACTGTATGTGAAAAATACGAGTTAGAGTATGGCTTTGATGAAGTTGAAATACACTTAGATGCATTTGCTAAAAAAAATGCTAGGGTTTTATTAATAGATGATTTAATTGCAACAGGTGGAACGGCAAATGCTGCTGCTAAATTAGTAAAAGATGTTGGAGCAAATTTAGTTGAATCATGTTTTTTATTGAACTTAACATTCTTAGAAGGTGAAAAAAGAGTAAGTAAACATGCACCAGTTTATTCGGTGATTGAGATTAGTGAATAGATAAAAATAGATAGGATAATAATGAAAAATAATAAAGTAGACAATTTTAATAACTCATATTATATTCCAAAACCTTCAAAATTTGACCCTGATGAGAATGGTCACTTTGGAGAATTTGGAGGTAGGTTTGTTCCTGAAACTTTAATGCCTATACTAAAAGAGCTTGAAGATGAATACAAAAAATATAGATTTGATAAAGAGTTTTGGTATGAGGTTTCACTTCTTTTAAAAGATTATGTAGGTAGAGAAAACCCACTATATTTTGCAAAAAATATTAGTGATGAGGTTGGTGCAAAGGTTTATTTAAAAAGGGAAGATCTAAACCATACAGGAGCTCATAAAGTAAATAATGTTATTGCACAGGGGTTATTAGCAAAAAAACTTGGTAAAACAAAAGTTATAGCTGAAACTGGTGCTGGACAGCATGGGGTAGCAAGTGCAACTATTGCAGCACTTTTAGGTTTAGAGTGTACGGTTTTTATGGGTGCAAAAGATGTAGCTAGACAAGAGTTAAATGTATTTAGAATGAAGCTTCTAGGTGCAAAAGTAGTATCAGTTGAAAGTGGAAGTAAAACTTTAAAAGATGCTATGAATGATGCTATTAGATATTGGGTTACAAATGCAAGAGATACATTTTATATCATAGGTACTGTTGCAGGTCCCCATCCATATCCTATGATGGTAAGGGATTTTCAATCAATCATTGGTTGGGAAGCAAGAAGACAAATACAAGAAAAAGAGGGTAGATTGCCTGATTATGTTCTTGCATGTATTGGTGGTGGCTCAAATGCTATAGGTATCTTTTCACACTTTTTAGAAGATAAAGAGGTGACTTGTGTTGGTATTGAAGCTGGTGGATTAGGACTTGATACGGATAAACATGGGTGTTCTTTAGAAAAGGGAAGTCCTGGAGTTTTACATGGGCAGTGTTCATATCTTTTACAAGATGAAAATGGACAGGTTTTAGAAGCACACTCTATTAGTGCAGGGTTGGATTATCCAGGTATTGGACCAGAACATTCATTTCACAAAGATAATAAAAGTGTAGAGTATGATTCTATTACAGACCAAGAAGCAATAGATGCCTTTGTATGGTTATCTCAAAAAGAGGGAATTATTCCAGCCTTTGAAAGCTCTCATGCAATAGCATATTTAAAAAAAGCAAAAGATAAATTAAAAGATAAAATTATAATAATAAATCTTTCTGGCCGAGGTGATAAAGATATGGTACAAGCAAAAGAAATTTTGCACTTTGACTAAGGAAAGAGATGGGTAGCTTTTTTAGAAAACTTCAAAACAATTCGGGAAAAATACTTTTTGTTGTTGTTGCAATATTCTTTTCTTTTTTAATATATAGTTTATATCATGCTCCTGTTGAAGGGATAGAAAATAAGTTTGTATATCTATTAAAAGAATATGGCTATATAATTTTATTTGCTTGGAGTATTTTAGAGGGGGAAGCAGGTCTTATCATGGCTGGGCTTTTATCTCATACTGGACATATGAATCTATATATGGCTATATTTATAGCAGGTCTTGGTGGATTTGCAGGGGATCAAATATATTTTTATATTGGAAGATTCAATAAATCTTATGTTCATAAAAACTTTAAAGGTCAAAGAAGAAAATTTGCACTTGCCCATTTATTATTGATAAAATATGGGTGGCCAATAATTTTTATGCAAAGATATATGTATGGTATGAGAACAATTATACCTATATCAATTGGTCTTACAAGATATAGTGGTAAGATGTTTGCATTTATCAATCTTATTAGTGCTTGGTGTTGGGCAGCCATTACTATACTTCCAGCTTGGTATTTTGGAGAAGAGATTTTAGTTGTACTAACTTGGGTTAAAGAACACTGGTACTTTGCTGCACCATTTGGTGTTATTATTGGTGGTAGTATTTTATACTATTTCAATAAAGTTACTAAGAAAAAGGAGAAAAAAATTGAAAGTTAATATAGTAGAAAAAGATATAAAAAAAGTAAAAAGTGATTTTGAAATTATACTTATAAATTCAATTGATAATATAGAAGATAAAGAGATTTTAGAAAACTTAGGTTTTGAAGCAAAAGATGAAGCAGTAATTATGCTTGCAGAATCAAAGAAAATTTATGCTGGATATGAAGAAAACTCTTATGATAGTATAGCAATAGCAATAGCAGCAGCTATAAAAAAATTAAAATCAACTAAATTTAAAGATGCAAAACTAAAACTTGATAATTTAGATTTAAAAGCTTTAGTAGAAGGGACACTTTTAGGGGCTTATAAATTTACAAAATATAAATCAGATAAGAAAAAAGATAAAAAACAACAATTATTTATATGTACAAATAAATTAACAAAAGAATTAGAAAAAACTTTTGATGAAGCAATTTTAGTTGCAAAAGCAGTAAATAAAACCAGAGACATGGTAAATACAGCTCCACAAGATTTTTATCCACAAGTTATGGCAGATTTAGCAAAAGATATTGCAAAAGAATCAGATTTGATGATAAAAGTTGAGGGTGAAAAGTATTTAGAAAAAAATGGTATGAATGCAATGAATAGTGTTGGAAGAGCTTCAATTCATGAATCAAAGCTAATTCATCTTTCATATAAACCTAAAAATGCAAAGAAAAAAGTTGTCTTAGTTGGTAAAGGTTTAACATACGATTCGGGTGGATTATCTTTAAAGCCAGCTGATTATATGGTAACTATGAAAAGTGACAAAAGTGGAGGAAGTGCAGTCTTAGGAATAATGAGTGCAGTTGCTAAACTAAATTTACCAATAGAGATACATGGTATCGTTGGTGCTGTTGAAAATATGATTGGTGGAGATGCTTATAAACCTGATGATATCTTAACAGCAAAAAATGGTAAAACGATTGAGATAAGAAACACAGATGCCGAGGGTAGACTTGTTTTAGCAGATTGTTTATGTTATGCCCAAGATGAGATAAAAGATATAGATTATATTTTTGATTTTGCAACCTTAACAGGTGCTTGTGTAGTTGGACTTGGTGAGTATACAACAGGTATTATGGGAAATAATGCAAATCTTAAAGAAGATGTTGTGTCAAGTGCTTTAAATGCAGGAGAATATGCTAGCTCTTTACCATTTAATAGATTTTTGAAAAAAACTATAAAATCAGAGATTGCAGATATTTGTAATATTGCAAACACAAGATATGGTGGTTCTATTACAGCAGGTTTATTTTTGGAAAATTTTATCTATGAAGATAATAAACAAAAATGGGTTCATTTTGATATAGCAGGACCTGCATATGTAGAAAAAGAGTGGGGATATAATCCTTATGGTGCTAGTGGTGCAGGTGTTAGAATGACTCTTGATTTTTTAAAATCACTAGCAAATTAGAATAGATTTATAATGCAATTAGGAAATAATATGATTAATATTGAAAAAAAACCAAAGATATTAGTAATCGGTGATTTGATGATTGATACTTTTTTAGTTGGAAATTGTGACAGGATAGCTTTAGATGCTCCTGTACCTGTTGTAGATATAAAAGAGGAAAAAAACTTTTTAGGTGGAGCTGGAAATGTTATTAGAAATTTAGCTTCACTTGGAGCAAAAGTTAGTGTAATGTCAGTTGTTGGTAGTGATGATGATGCAAGATTATTAAAACATATGCTTGATGAGATTGAAACTAAATCTTTTCTTTTAGAGCAAAAAGGTAGAAAAACATCAAGAAAAACTAGAGTTATGGTTGATGGTAGAACTCAGGTTTTTAGATTTGACCATGAGAGTAGAAACAATATCTCTTTTGATAATGTTGAAAAACTTTATTCAAAATTACAAGAGAAGATAAATGCATACGATATAATATTACTTGCTGATTATGGGAAAGGTGTTTTAACAAAAGACTTTACTAAAAAAATCATCTCATATGCAAATAAAAACAGTGTAAAAGTAGTTGTTGATCCATTTGGAAAAGATTATAGCAAATACAAAAATGCATATTTACTAATAGCAAATAAAACAGAAGCACAAAATGCAACTGGAATTACAATTGATAGTGATGATAAGTTACTAGATGCATTAATTACTTTAAAAGAGCAAAATGAAACACAACTTTCTATTATTACTTTAGCAGAAGATGGAATAGCTATCTTAAGAGATGATAAACTATCTGTTATGCCAACTGTTCCATTAGAGGTTTATGATGTAACAGGAGCTAGTGATACGGTACTTGCCTCTTTAGGTTTTGCTTTAGCTTTAGATAATACTATTTATGATGCAGTTGAGTTTGCAAATTTAGCAAGTGGTGTAGTTCTAAGAAAATCTGGAAGTGCAACGGTATCTATAGATGAGATACAATCAGATCAAACATATTTAGATAGAAAACTAATAGAAAAAAACCTTAGTTGTAAACTAGGGTAAATTTGTATATTAATGAAAATAAGGGTATTATCCCAACAAATTTAAAACATAAAAAAGGTTAATAATGGGTTTAGGTGTAGGTATAGTAGGATTACCAAATGTAGGAAAATCAACAACTTTTAATGCATTGACAAAAGCACAAAATGCGGAGGCTCAAAACTATCCATTTTGTACGATTGAACCAAATAAAGCGATAGTTCCAGTTCCTGATAAAAGATTAGATGAATTAGCAAAAATTGTAATTCCAGATAAAATTCAACACTCAACAATAGATTTTGTTGATATTGCTGGTTTAGTTAGAGGTGCAAGTAAGGGTGAAGGTTTAGGAAATCAATTTTTATCAAATATTAGAGAAGTTGAAGTTATCTTACATATGGTTAGATGTTTTGAAGATGGAAATATCGTTCATGTGGAAGGTGATGTAAACCCTTTAAGAGATATTGAGATTATTGAAACTGAATTGATTTATGCAGATATTACTCAACTTGAAAAGAAAATTGAAAGATTGAAAAAACAATCAAAAGGTTCTAAAGAAGCCGCTGCTATGTTAGTTGTAGCTGAAGATTTATATAAACATGTTGAAGAGTTACAACCTGTTAAGACATATGAAGATAAAGAGAATGATTTATTTATTTCACTTGATAAAGAGCTTAGATTTTTATCAAATAAAGATGTGATTTATGGAGCAAATGTTGATGAAGACTCTTTAGCTGATGGTGGAAATAAATATGTTGATGAGTTAAAAGCCCATGCAAGTGAAGTTGATGCTGATGTGATTATGCTTTGTGCTAAAATAGAAGAGGAACTTGTTGGTTTAGAAGATGATGAAGCAATAGAGTTCTTAACTGATTTAGGTGTAGAAGAATCAGGTTTAGAGCAAATTATCCATAAAGCCTTTGATAAGTTAGGTTTACAATCATATTTCACAGCAGGGAAAGTTGAAGTTAGAGCATGGACTATTAGAAAAAATACTAAAGCTCCACAAGCAGCAGCTGTAATACATAATGACTTTGAAAAAGGTTTTATCAAAGCTGAGGTTATTTCATATGAAGATTTTGTTTCACTTGGGGGTGAAGCTAAATGTAAAGAGGCTGGAAAACTTAGACTTGAAGGAAAGGAATACATCGTTAAAGATGGTGATGTAATGCATTTTAGATTCAATACATAAAATTTATTAAGGTATAAAATATGAGAGATAATATCATTGAAAAAGTTGAATCAATATCACCTTTACCTAAAACTATTGAACAAATAGAAAAGTTTAGAAATAAACCAAATAAAGAATCTTCTGAGCTTGTATCTATAGTTGAAAAAGATGCATTGATTGTATCTACACTATTAAAAATATCCAACTCAGCAATGTTTGGTTTTAGAAGCAAAGTTGAGACTGTAAGTAAAGCAATAGATTTATTAGGTATCAATTTTACTATCTCCATAATTATAAGTTCAACTATAAACAATCTTTTAAGATGTGACTTATCTATATATCTTATCAATACTGATGACTTTATGAAAGCTTCAAATCTCTCATCTGGTTTAGTCTCTTTATGGTTTAAAAATGAACTTAAAGAGGAGTTGGTATTACCTGCACTTCTTCAAGAAACTGGAAAGTTTATTATTGCTGATATTGTTGAGAGTAATGAAGATGCAGAAGAATTTAAAAAACAAATAAGAGAAGGTAAGCCTTTAGTTAAAGTTGAAAAAAATTTTATAAATATGACAAGTGCTGAGGTTACTGCTGCCATTTTTGAACATTGGCAATTAAGCAACAATCTAATAAATCTTATAAAATATGTGGACAATCCACAAGAGTGTACAGATACTAATATTCTAAAAAAAGTAAAAATCTTAAATGTTGTAAAAACTATATGTAATATAATAGACCCCTTAAGTGAAAAAAATATTCAAGAAGGTTTAAAAAAAGCAAAAGAGTATAATCTTGATTATGAAAGTTTGCAAAAAGCTATTATTAAACTACAAGATAGACTACTAGATGAGTAATAACTATAATCCTTGAAGTAGTATATTCCATAAGTAATCAATCTCATCATCTTCAAGATTGATTATATTTTTATTTAAAAATAGATCTTGTATTTTTTCAAATTCAAAACTTCTACTATAGGTACAACTAGCATGTACTGGCATAAAACTTCTAACCAAAGAGATATCATCATTTATATCTTGTTCACATAAAAAACAATTAAATTCAGTATGTAATCTACCTTCAAATTGTAAAAGTTTTAGATAACTTTTACAAATAGCTCTTTTAGGACTTTGTTTTATCATTTTGTGAGTTAATCTATCTAAGTGTTTAAAATAAAAGTCATCAACTATCTCAACATCTTTTAAATGGGGATAAAAAAGTTTTATATATCTTTGCCAACAATATAGTTTTTCTGTATCAAAAATCCATTGAAATCCTAGTTGAATAACATCTTTTAGTCTTGGAATTGAACTTTTAAGGTTGGATTCTAATTCAAAATCAATTTTATAGCCTATATTTATGTTTGAGTGTCTAGCTCCATAAAATCTATATGTTGTATAGATGTGACTCTCTGTTAGTATTACTACTATCAAATCATCATCTTTTACTGCTTTTATATCTATAATGTAACCTTGCATATTACCTTTTGCACTTTTATTGATTTTATTTACAAAAAATTATAACAAATTAAAATTAGATATTTGCTTCAAATAATATTTATGGTAGAATACTTCAAATTAAAAAGAAAAAGGGAAGACTAATGGAGTTTACTAATATCTCTATTGCAAAGCAAGCTAACATTTTATATGATGGAAATATTACAAGTAGAAGTATCACTTTTGAAGATGGAAGTAAAAAAACACTAGGTATTATATTACCAGGTGAGTATGAATTAAATACAGTAAATAAAACAATTTTACATATTAATTCAGGAACATTAGAGATTATGTTACCAGCGGAAGATTGGGCAGAATATGTTGCACCAGCCGAAATTGAGATTGATCAAAATAGTAAATATAAACTAAAAGTGACTTCTTTAGTTGATTATTGTTGTTCTTTTATAAAAACTAAATTTCAATAAATAAAATAGAAGACTAGAGTCTTCTATTTGTTCTTAAAATATTCTATATTAATTCTAAATAACTAAATCTTATTTTTATAAAACTATCTTTTTTCATTTACTTTAATAATTTGAGCTTTTGTTTCTGACAAAATTTTTATAGTTGGAGATTCATCTTGTTCTCTAACATATCCATTGCCTGTACGTTTAATATTGAATGTAACCTCTAAAAGAGCTTGTGGACAAGAATATAGACTTGTTCTTTCATTAAGTTTTTGTTCTACACAACCACCAAAGTTTTTTTTACTTGAAGCTAATAAGAAAGCTGCTGGAATCATTAAAAGTATGATATATCTTTTCATTTTTTTCCCTTAATTTGATTTATAGATACATTATGCATAAATTTACCTTGTTTTATTATGAAATATTTTACAAAACAAAATATAAGAAGTTAGAAGTTTGGAGTAATTCCAATATATAGATAGTTTAAATAGTTGTTTTTCTGAAGTCAAGAAAATAAAAAAAGGCAAAAGCTTAAAAAGCTTCTACCTTTTCGAAATTAGGGTATGTATAGATTAAGCTTCTACAGCTACTTCTACAGGTGTACCTTCCCAGATACCATGTTTTGTACAGTAACCATGAGCTACTAGGTTAAGTTTTTTACCAGTTGGGATAATAGTAAATGTTGTAGTATTATGAGCTTTAACATTTCCTAATGTACCTGGAACATAACTAGCTTTTGCTAATAATGTTTCTCCATTAAATAATGAAACAGACTCAATATAGTGATCAAAATCATCTGGATGAGTATATTCGTTACCCATTTTTACAGTTACCTCAAATGGCTCTCCTTGCTTTGCAGTTTCTGCACAGTGGATGAAAGGTGAGTGTCTATCAATCAAATCTTTCTTTGCTTCTCTTTCAACAGTATCGATATCAACATATTTGTTAATCTTTGGCATTATAAATCTCCTTAAAATAAAATTACTGTATTATACCTACATTTTTTTAAATAATATGGGATAATATTTATCCTAAAATAAAGTTTTAAGTTAAAAATCAGAAAACAAAGTAGATTTATGATAATATTACGCCATGAATAAAGAGGATTTTTTTATAAAACAGTTTGATAAAACTTCAAAGATTATCGGTGATGATGGTGCAGTTGTTGGAAAGTATATTTATAGTATGGATGCTTTTTTTGAGAATATCCATTTTAAAAAAGAGTGGATGAGTTTATATGAAATAGCTAGAAAAGCTATGTTAGTCAATATCTCAGATGCTATTGCTATGAATGCAAAACCAAAATATGCACTACTTAGTGTTGCAATTCCTAAATATTTTACAAAAAAAGATTTAAAATCTCTATCAAAAGGTTTTAATGATACAGCAAAAGAGTTTGGTCTTGAAATTATTGGTGGAGATACAATATCAAATGTAAAACTTGATATTAGTATAACTATTATCTCAAAAAGCAAAAAACCAAAACTTAGATCAGGTGTAAAAAAAGATGATTTAGTATGCTATACAGGTAGTTTAGGTACTTGTAAAAGGGATTTAAATACCTTGTTAAAAGGTGGTGTAATATCTAAAAAATCAAAATTTATAGAACCTAAATTAAAAGGAAATTTTTTTTATGAGGTTTCAAAGTATGTTAATGCTTCTATGGATATCTCAGATGGTTTATTTTTTGAACTTGAAAGACTCTCAAAAAGTAGTAAGCTTGGTTTTGAATTTTTTTATAATATTGATAAAAATATAGGTTGTTCAGGGGAAGAGTATGAACTTTTGTTTAGTTTTAATAAAAAATATGAAGCAAAAATCAAAGCTATTGCAAAAAAACATAATGTAAGATTAAATATCTTTGCCAAAGCAATAAAAGGTAAATATAAGTGTGATTGTAAAAATCACCATTTTGAATAAATAAAAAAGTGAACTTTGTTCTATTTTAAAAAGGAAAATTATTGGAAAATTTACAAAAGTATTTGACTCACTCTAAAATTGATGTACTATTTAAACAAACAAAAGATGATTTTGTAGTAACAGAAATCCCATTATATGAATTTAGTGGAGAGGGTGAACATATTATTATAAAGTTTAGAAAAAAAGAACTTACAACTTGGGATGCTGTACAGATATTTTCTGAACAGTTGGGATGTAAATCTAGAGATATAGGTTATGCAGGCTTGAAAGATAAAAATGCAATGACAATTCAGCATATATCTTTACCTAAAAGTGTTGAAGATAAGTTATCAAATTTTTCCCATGAAAAAATCAAGATTTTAGAAACAACTAGACATAACAATAAGATTAGAGTAGGGCACCTAAAAGGTAATAAGTTTTTTATTAGATTGAAACTTGTTAAAAAAGTTGAAGCAAAAAAAATTGAAGAGGTTTTATCACATCTAGCAACTTATGGTATGCCAAATTATTTTGGGTTTCAAAGATTTGGAATAGAAGGTGACAATTATAAAAAGGGTGAAGCTATAGTTAAAGGTGAACTAAAAGAGAAAAATAGAAAACTAAAGCAGATGTATATCAATTCATATCAAAGTTATTTATTTAATTCTTGGTTATCAAATAGAATAGAGATATCAAAATTAGTTGATGCTTTTGAACCAAAAGAGATTTATGAAAAATTAAATCTACCTTTGGATGTTGTAAAAGTGATGAAAAAGCAAGCGCACCCTTTTAAGCTTGTTCCTGGTGATTTAATGAGTCATTACCCATTTGGAAAAATTTTTCATGTGGAAGATTTAGAAGCTGAGTCATTAAAGTTTTTTGAAAAAGATAGGGTTCCAACAGGACTTTTATGTGGAAGAAGAGTTAAAAGATCTGTTGATTTAGCGCAAACAATAGAAAAAGAGTTTGATAGAGAACTAACAGAGGATGGTGCAAGAAGATTTGCCTGGATATTTCCCCAAGATATAGAATCAAACTATAAAGATGATAAAAACTGGATGGAGTTACAATTTACTTTACCAAAAGGTTCATATGCCACTGAGTTTATATCAGAAATTATCCATTGATTAGAAAAAGTTTAAAATTTTATTATATATAGCTTAATTTGTTAAGTTAAAATAAGTTAAAATAATTATTATTTTAAATAAGGGATAAAAAAATGACTTATGAAGAGCTTATAAAAGAGTTATGTGATGTTATAAAAGAATCAGAAAAAAATGCAATTAACATATATGAAAACTTGGAGAGCATTGATTCTTCACTTGAAAAACTTGATGTACCGTCTCATGAGTTAAAAAAAATCCATGATATAATCTCTAGTTCATTTGGCTTACTTCAACACCAAGATTTACATAGACAAAAGATAGAAAGAGTTGTAAATCATGTATGTCAAAGAAATGATATTGATGTGAGTAATTTTGGTCTTGCTTCATCAGCTAAATTTATTGCTGGTGATAAAGAAGATATTGTTAGTGATGAAGAGTTAGAGGAATTAATCAAGAGCATGCAAAACTAAAAAGAGATTCTCTTTAGTTTTGGCTACATGCATCTTTTTTTAGTTTGTTTAATGCTGCAAAGATTTTAAGGGTTTCACCCTCTAGATCTTTTGCTTTTTCATTTAAGGTTTCATTTGATTCTTTATTTGCATTTGCATCAATCAAAGCTTGCAGTTTTGTTTTTAGGTTAACATTTAAAACTTTTAATTCATCAAGAGAATCATAGTTTGTATCTGGATTAATCTCAGTATATTCTTCAATCCAACTATTCATTGCTTCACAACTTGTACTATTCCATTTTTTGAAATCACCAAGTTTAGAATATACTTTATCTTTTACTTCAAGTACATTTACTTTTAATTTAGCAGTATCATATACTAAGTCTACATTACAAACCTCTTCTCTAGCATCTTGTAAAAAGCTAGCTCTAGAAGCAGCTGTTACAAGAGAATTAGACATATCTGCAATTTGTGTAGACATTATTGAAATTTGATCTGCAGTTTGTGCA
This sequence comes from Halarcobacter azotofixans (SeqCode), assembly GCA_048571215.1. GTDB lineage: Bacteria > Campylobacterota > Campylobacteria > Campylobacterales > Arcobacteraceae > Halarcobacter > Halarcobacter azotofixans. Next base: position 2,050,732 of record CP182352.1, on the reverse strand, counting down.
TTTTTTTGTGTAGCTTGGTCTAGTAGGTTAACTGCATCATTGATTTGAGTGATACCTTTTTCTTGCTCTTTTGAAGCATTTGCCACATACTCTATTTTTTCAATTGTTAACTCAATATTCTTATTAAGTTCTGAATATCCTTTAATCATATTATCAGAAATTTCTTTTCCATCATTTGCTTTACTTGTAGCTTTTTCAACGATATTTTTAATCTCTTTGGCAGCCTCTGCACTTCTACTTGCAAGGTTTCTAACTTCTTGTGCTACAACAGCAAAGCCTTTACCTGCTTCACCTGCAGTTGCAGCTTCAACAGCAGCATTTAGTGAAAGAATATTAGTTTGGAATGCAATTTGATCAATCATTTCAATAGCTTCATTTATAGAACTTACTTGTGTATTTATCTCATCCATTGCTGTTGCAGTTTTATTTGCAAGGTCTTGACCATTTTTTGCAGATGAAGTTACTTCATTTGCTAGGTTTGCCATCTGTGTTGATGCTTGTGTATTTCCTTGAATATTACCAGTTATTTGTTCCAAAGCAGCAGCAGTCTCTTCTAAAGAAGCTGCTTGTTGATTTGATGATGTAGATAGATTATTTGATGCTTCTGATAAAGTTTGTGTATTTTGATTTAATGAATCACCAGTATTCATAATCATTGCTAAAATTTCAGAAGTGTTATTCCCAACCAATTTAATTCCAGCTGTTAGTGAACCTAAGTCACCATAAATACCTGTATCATCTATTTTATAATCAAATTTTGATTCAGCATAGTTTTTAAGAGTATTGTTTATCTTATCTAAAGTCTCTTTTGTATGATTTATCATTGTGTTAAGTTTATTTTTTAAATCTTCAACATATGGATTAGCAGCTGTTGAACTAACCTGATATACAAAGAAACCATTTCCAGTTTTTTCTAAAATATCATTTGCTTCTTCAATAACTCTTTCATCTTGTTTTAAACCATCTCTGACTTTATCCATATAAGAGTTAAATAAAGCTGCAACTTCACCAATCTCATCTTTAGATGTAACTTCTAGTTTAATGTTAGAATCATTTGAAGTTAGTAAGTTCTCAAAACCTTTTTTAAGTGTACCAATAGGGTTTGTGGCTTTTTTAACAATAAAAAATATTAGTCCAATAGTAATCCAACCAAATATTGTTGAAAGTGTTAAAATATCAATAACCAATTGACCAATTCTATCATCAGATTCATCTAAAGAAAAAGTTAAATCAAATACTCCAATTACATCACCAACTTGTTGATTTGCATGACACATTAAACACTCTTGTGAAGCAATCATTGGCTTAATCATCCTTAACTCATGACCATTATTTTTGTCATATTCTAAGATTTGATTTTTTTTCGTTTTAAATGATTTTAAGATATCTTTATCTGTTGTATATTTTGTTTCTGGTGCATACATTTCTATTAGTGATTTACTTTTTGCAACTGTTAAATGTTTTACACCTTTTATAGTTTTTGCTTCATCTTCAGCTTTTTTTATTTGAGCAGGATCACCTGTATTCATAGCATTTCTAAGACTTTGAAACATTGCTGTATTTAGCATATCAAGGTTGGCTTTTGTAGAGATTATAGAGTCTTTCTCTACTTGTTTTGTAGTAAAATATGTTATAATTAAACTAGATAGCGACATAAGTATAAATAGTGAAACTATTATTTTATTACTTATTTTTTTTGTAATTAATTTAAACATTAATTCAACCCTTATTCTTTAAGTTTGATTATTATATAATGAATATTATTTATTGTATATTAAAGATTAATAAAATTTATAAAAATATATTTGAAGTTAGAGTAACAGTTATGATTGTAGGTTTAGAAGGTAATATTGAGAAAAAGGAGCCAACTCTACTAAACATTAATGTGAGTGGAGTTATATACGAAGTTTTTGTATCAGTTAATTGTAGTTCAAAAATAACTAATAATAAGATAAAGTTATATATAACACATATAATAAGAGAAGATTCTCAATCTTTATATGGTTTTTTAGATTCCAATGAAAAAAAATTATTTGATACTGTTATTAAGATAAATGGAGTTGGTCCTAAAGTAGCACTTGCTATATGCTCAACCTTTACTCCAGGTTCATTTGCACAAATAGTTAGTTCAAATGATGTATCTATGTTAAAAAGAGTTCCTGGAATTGGTCCCAAAGGTGCAAGTAGAATACTTGTAGAACTCTCTGGCTTTATTATTGATGGTGTTGAAGAGGATGGAGAAGATGTATCTTCGTCTTTAGAAGCTTCTTTGGCATTGGAGTCTTTGGGATTCAAGAAAGATGTTATTTCAAAAGTATTAAAAACCTGTAATGCAACAAATACTAGTGAGTTGGTTAGAGAAGCACTTAAAAAATTACAAAAATAGATAATCATAATATAAAGTAAACAAATATTCTTTATTTAATAGAAGATAGAAAACATAGAAGTTATAGTCTCTTTGTAAGTTAGAGATTAAAAGGAGAAAAATTTGAAAATAGGTATTGTTTTTGGGGCAGTTTCATATGAACATGAGATTTCAATAGTTTCTGCAATTGCAATGAAAGATGTTTTAAAAGATGAACTAGTATATATTTTTTGTGATCAAAACAGAGATTTTTATCATATTCCAACAAATATTATCAAATCAAAATTATTTAGTAGTGGTGAATATAAAAAATGTGATCTTTTAATTTTAAAGAAAGATTCTTTTATTAAAAAATCTATGTTTTCAGAAAAAAAGCTTGATATAGATGTCGTTTTAAATATTACCCATGGAGCAGATGGTGAAGATGGGCTTTTAGCTTCACTTTTTGAGTTTTATAATATACCTTATGTAGGCCCTAGAAAAGGTGCTTGTAGTGTAAGTTTTAATAAGTTTTTAACAAAAGGTTATGCAAATAGTTTAGGTGTAAAAACGGTTGATTTTAAATATTTTACAAAAGAGGACGAGGTAATAGTTGAACAATATCCAGTTATTGTAAAACCTGTTACCTTAGGAAGTTCTATAGGAGTATCAATTGTAAAATCACAAGAGGAGTTACAATATGCTCTTGATGTAGCCTTTGAGTTTGATAATGCTGTTATAATTGAACCTTTTATCTCTGGAATTAAAGAGTACAATCTAGCTGGATGTAAAGTCAATGGTGAGTTTAAATTTTCTATTATAGAAGAGCCACAAAAAGCAGAGTTTTTAGACTTTGATAAAAAGTATTTAGATTTTGCCAGAACTTCAACAGCACTAAAAGCAGATATAAGTGGACAAATGGAAGAGAAAATCGAAAATGCTTTTAAAAATATCTACAATACAACTTTTGAAGGTGCACTAATAAGATGTGATTTTTTTGTTCAAGATGATGAGGTGTATTTAAATGAGATAAACCCAATACCTGGGTCTATGGCAAATTATCTATTTGAAGATTTTAATACCATTTTTGTATCATTAGCAAACTCTTTGCCAAAACAAAAGAAAATTCCAATTACATATGAGTATGTAAATAAAATCCAAGCTTCAAAGGGCAAATAATTGGCTTTAAAGACAATAATATTTGATAAAAAAAGTTTTGATATCTCTTATGAGATAGTAAATCCAAGCTCTAAAGAGGATATAGTTTTTTTACATGGCTGGGGTTCAAATAAACAAGTGATGAAACAAGCTTTTGAAAAGTTTTTACCAAATTTTAGGCATATTTATGTAGATATGCCAGGTTTTGGTAAAAGCTCAAATGAATATACTCTTACAACAAAAGACTATGCAAATATAATGGAAGAGTTTTTTAAAGTTTTAAATACAAATATAGTTGCAATAGCAGGACACTCTTTTGGTGGAAAAGTAGCAACACTTATAAATCCAAAAAATCTTATACTTTTAAGTACTGCTGGTATTTTAGAAGAAAAACCTCTTGATGTAAAACTAAAAATAAAATTTGCAAAACTTATGAATGGTTTAGGTCTTAGTTCGTTAACAAAAGTTTTTAGAAGTAAAGATGTAGATAAAATGAGTGAAAATATGTATGCAACTTTTAAAAATGTTGTGGATGAAGATTTTACAGATTATTTTAAAAATTATAAAAAAAATGGTATGATTTTTTGGGGAAAAGAAGATTGTGCAACAACACTTAGTTCTGGAAAGAAAATTCATGAACTTATAGAAAATAGTAGTTTCACTTCATATGAAGGGGATCATTATTTCTTCTTAAAAAATGCCCAAGATATATCACAAAGAGTAGAGAATGGAATACTTTAATATTTTTACCCATGTTATTTTGATAATGGCTTTAGGTTGGTATTTGATTACCAATTTACAATGGTACAACTACAAAATAGAAAGGGTAGTTCTAAAACACCATAAATGGCAATGGCACATAACTTATTTTTTAGCACCAATTGTATTATTTTATATAATACCTGATATATATTTTTCCATATACTTTTATCTTTTATATATGACAAGTTTTGTTTTATGGAATAGAAAACTTGATAGACCTTTAGTATTAACAGGTCGTGTAAAAAGATTTTTGGCAATCTTACTTTTTGTAACCTTTGCAATACATGGACTTTGTTTAGCAAGTAAGTCTTGTCATACAACTGCTATATTTATCCCTTTGATACTATCTTATGCAATCTCATATGGTTTAGAAAAAATATTTTTTATTTCATTTAAGCATAAGGCAAAACAAAGACTAAGTGCAATACCAAATCTTAAAACTATAGCTATTACAGCCTCATATGGAAAAACATCTATAAAAAACTATCTATATCAAATTTTAAAAAACAAATATAAAGTATATAAAACCCCAAGATCTGTAAATACTATAGCTGGAATTGTATTGGATGTAAATAGAGATTTACCCCTTGATACTCAAATTTATATTGCAGAAGCGGGAGCAAGACAAAGTGGAGATATAGAAGAGATTACACTTTTTTTAGAACCTGATTATTGTGTTTTAGGTTCTGTTGGAGAACAACATATTGAGTACTTTAAAACTTTAGATAATATTATCAATACAAAAATGGAGATTTTGCAATCACCTAAAATGATTAGAGGTTTTGTACATGAATCTGTACCTATGAAAGAGTATGATACTATTACAAAGTTTCCAGATAATTTAAATGTAACTAAATCAAATCTTGATGGGATCTGGTTTGATATTTTTATTGGTGGAAAACAAGAGCATTTTCATGCCCCAATACTTGGAAGTTTTAATGCAATAAACTTAACCGCAGTAATTCTTGTAGCATATGAACTTGGAATGAGTATTGAAGAGATTAAAATTGCTATGAAAAATTTGCCACAAGTTGAACATAGATTGCAAAAAATACAAGCAGGTGGAAAAATTATTATAGATGATAGTTTTAATGGAAATCTTGAAGGGATGTTGGAAGCTGTAAATATCTGTACCCATCACGAAGGAAGAAAAGTAATAGTAACCCCAGGTCTAGTAGAATCAACTTCAGAAGCAAATATCTTATTTGCAAAAGAGATAAATGAAAAGTTTGATTATGCAATTATAACAGGTGAATTAAATTCACATTTACTAAGCGCAAATATAGACCATGATAAACTTTTTATTTTAAAAAATAAAGCAGATTTAGAATCAACCCTAGCAAGCCAAACCCATCCAGGGGATTTGATACTATTTGCAAACGACGCACCTAATTTTATTTAAGCTTTAGGAGAGAAATAATGGAAAGATTATATGCCCCTTGGCGATTTGATTATGTTACAGAAGAAAAAATAAAAGGGTGTGTTTTTTGTCATATACATCAAAATCCTCAAGATGATAAAAAACTAGGAGTTGTTTTTAGAGATAAAAACTGCTATGTAGTTATGAATAAATACCCATATAGCCCAGGTCATATGATGGTAATACCAAATTTTCACACAGATAAAATTGAAGAGTTAGAAGATGAAGTATGGCTAGAGATGAGTCTAAGGGTAAAACAAGCTACTAAAATGGTAAAAGAGGTTTTAAACGCTGAAGGTGTAAACCTAGGAATGAATCTAAGTAAAGCAGCAGGTGCAGGAATAGCAGAGCATGTACATTATCATATAGTTCCTAGATGGTTAGGGGATACTAATTTTATCACTACTGTTGGGGATACAAGGGTTTATCCTGTGGATTTTACAAAGTTATATGAAAAGCTTTGTGAGAGTTCTGATAGGTATTTTGTTTAATTAATACTTTTTAAAATATTTTGTGACGCAAATTGTGAAGTCATTTCTGTATAATTAATTATTTTATATATAGGGAATAATATGGACAATTTATTTACATTTGAAGAAGTATTAAATATGACTAAAACTAAAAAAAGAAACTTATTACTTGGTAATGGTTTTAGTATGGCTTATGACTCTAAGAGATTTTCTTTTACAAGTTTGTATAAAAGTGCTGTTAGAGAAGGTATAATTGAGAAAGATAGTGAAATACACAAAATCTTTGAAAAATTTGAAACCTCTGATTTTGAAGTAATCATTAAAACTATTGAGTCTTCTGCAAAAATAAATGAAGTTTATAGTGTTGAAAAAACAGTTATAGATAAAATGAAAAAACATACTGATGATTTAAAAGAATATCTTGTAGATATTATTACAAATAATCATCCTTCAAATGCAAGTATTATAGCTGATTGTAAATATGATAGAACAATTGATAATTTTATTAGACATTTTGAAGAAATATATACGTTGAATTATGATTTATTATTATATTGGACAATTATGCATCTTAAAGAAAGAAAAGACAATTATAGTATGGATTTAGATTGTCATTTAAATGAAAATGATGGATTTAGTCCTCTTGATGCTGTTGGAGAAGGGATTGTAAAATGGCAAGATTCAAATTATTCATTTTTTAATCAAAAAATATTTTATTTACATGGAGCATTACATATTTTTGATGATAAATATCAAATAATTAAAAATGTATATGATAAAGAAGAAAAATTAACTTTGCGTGAACAAACTTTAATAAATTTAAAAAGTGAGAAGTATCCAATTTTTATTTCAGAGGGAACAAGTGAACAAAAATTAGCAAAAATAATTCACAATTCATATTTAAATAATTGTTATAAAAAATTTAAAACTATAGAAGGGGTTTTGATAATTTTTGGTACAGGATTAAAAGCAAATGATGATCATATTTTAAATGCAATCTTGACAAATAATATTAAATATCAAGGAACTACTAATAAAAAAAATCCAGAAGTATATTTGGGAGTAAGTGATTTAAGTAAAATAAGTGAATATGAACATATAAAAGAAAAATTAAATGAAAATGGAAGAAAGTTATTATTCTTCGATTATAAAACAGTTGATATTTGGTAATGAATTTTTAAGGCTAGTGTATTTAGTCCAGACTTTGTTGAAGCCGAGTGCTTTGCTTTTTGAAGTGGAAAAAGCCGAAACTGTTTGAAGAAAGAAAAGTGACTAACTCACTTTTTTTCTGAGTTTTGCAGGCTAGCTTTAAAAAGTGAAGTGGGAGGGAACTTTAGCTTCAACAACCGTCTGGTTGCTTTTTTGCTTCTTTTTTACAACTAAAAAAGAAGAAAGCGGAGAACTTTCTTCTACAAGACAATTGCATACAGCAAAAACTATCTCTAATCTAATTTAATTCAAAAAAGTTTTAATATAGTTTTTTCCAAAAAACTAATGCTCTTTATGCTCCTCTACCATCTTCATAATATTCCCATAAATCTCACTTGCCTGTTGATCATCTATTTTATCTTCATCTACAGCCAAAACAATATTTTGCAACTCTACTAAAAAAGATTCCATCTCTCTTATTGCATCCATATCATCGTCACTTGCTTTATTCTCTTCTAATAGTGTATGTAGATCATCTAAATAAGCCTCAACTTCTGGGATCATAGTAGCTATTACAAAGTTTTTTAATTTTTCTTTTATTTCTGTCATATTTATATATCCTTTAATTTATTATTATAACTTAAGTGAACATTTTTTTTGATAATTTTTGATTAATAAAAGCTTTTTAATTTAAATTTATTAATATGTATAATTTTTTGAAATGGCACTAATTATATTAGATTAGTGTTTTTATAAGATAGTATGTTGATTTTAAGAGATATTAAATACCCAAAAAGGGTATTTAATTACATTGATTTCCCCATATACTTTGGGAATAGGTTTCATTATCCACAAAAGGGTTTCTATTTTTTTGATATTTATAAACTAAGTCATTTCTCTTTTTTTCTTCTTGGTTAACTGGATCTTGAGTATCCCAAGTTAAAAGTGTACATACATCACCTATTGTGTTAAATTCTAAATCAGTTTCAGAATCAATTCCTTCATATCTTGTTGCCATATAAAAAGATATTCTTGCTATGTCACCTTTTATATCATCTCTTGGCTCCCAAGTTGTTGAGTTAGAATAATTACCTTTTGCTTCATTATTTTCACTACCACCGATATCTTTCACATTTCCAAATATTTTATTACTCCTAGAACTATTTACAGAAGAATCACTTGCTCTTAAGTTGTGTAAGTCTGTATATGCACTTTTAGTACTTATATATCCAACTCCTAAAGATTTAGGCCAAGTATGTTCTCTATTCCAACAATCACCATTATTTGTTACATTACATTTTGTGCTAGTTGCATTTTGAGATCTATTTGTATATAAAAGTAGAACATTATTTGAATTATTTGGGTCAGCATCTAATTCTTCTAATAACACATATGCTTCAGCGTATGTAAGAGTATTATGATTCGTTTTTATAATTGTATGTAAGGCATCTTTTAGTGCATTTCCAGATAAGCCTAGGGCTGAAGAGTAATACTCTTCAACACTACTAGGATTATTAGAACCGTCAACTATTTTTTTTTTAAGATAACATTAGTGACTTCCCAAGTAGCAGCTTCCCCACTTACAGTTCCAGTTGAAGTATATTGAAAAGCAATATAACCTTCACCACTGTAAGTACTTAAATCAATATCACCAGAATTAGTCCACTCATAGTTCCCTGTAGATGGAGATAAAGTAGCACTTAACTCAGTCCAAGTTGCAGTATCAACATTTGTCCCATCAAAATCAGTAGAGATTTTAATTTTAAATTCAGAACCACTAAATTTAGTAGCTGTATCAAATGATAAAACTTGTTTACCAGTAAAGTTGATTTTTGGAGAGATTAACCAGTCATTAGAAGCAACATCTCCACCATATCCATTCATTTTAGCATAAGTAACTCCATTATGAGAAGAGCTTTCCCAGTTTTTATTACTTGTCAAACTAATTCCAGTCCAATCACCCAATGAACCATCAAATGATTGACTTATTGTTGTTGGTAACACTTCTGTTAATTTTACATTAGTAACTTCCCAAGTAGCAGCTTCTCCACTTGCAGTTCCAGTCGAAGTATATTGAAAAGCAATATAACCTTCACCACTGTAAGTACTTAAATCAATATCACCAGAATTAGTCCACTCATAGTTTCCTGTAGATGGAGATAAAGTAGCACTTAACTCAGTCCAAGTTGCAGTATCAGCATTTGTCCCATCAAAATCAGTAGAGATTTTAATTTTAAATTCAGAACCACTAAATTTAGTAGCTGTATCAAATGATAAAACTTGTTTACCAGTGAAGTTGATTTTTGGAGAGATTAACCAGTCATTAGAAGCAACATCTCCACCATATCCATTCATTTTAGCATAAGTAACTCCATTATGAGAAGAGCTTTCCCAATTTTTATTACTTGTCAAACTAATTCCAGTCCAATCACCCAATGAACCATTAAATGTTTCTTCTAATGTTTTAACAGGATTATTAGAAACATTACCATCAACAAAACTTAAATCTGTCCATACAAGTCTATGATCTGAAGAGTTTTCAAAACTTCCAGTTTTTTCTATTAGAGGATGTTTAATATCATTTTTTCTTGGCCAATAAACACCTGATTGATTTATTTTAAATCCATAAGCAGATGGTAAAACATAATCTGCTCTTAATCCCCAGCTAGCTGTATCATCAGCATCTAATCCATCATCAACAGCTCCTTGGCTTGAAGGTGTAGTTGGTAATACTTTATTACTAGAAAGTATTTGTGAAACTGAAGCTTTAAATGAATCACCCTCATCTACATCTGAATTTTGATCACCTAGTATAACAAATCTAGTATTATCTTTTAATCCACCTTTTACATTATTATCATCATATAAATAATCAGCCTTATTTTCTATATAATCAGCCCATAATCTTATCTCATCGTAGTTTCTTTTTCCATTCCAATCAATTACTTGATTTAATTGATCATTATTTGGTCCATCTGTATCTCCATCATCATTAATAGGAGGTGTTGGATGTGAAGTCAAGACATCAATAACCGTACCATTTATATTTACTGGAATGTCCCAGTGACTTTTAGATGATAATCTAAAAATATTTAATTCATCTGTATTAAAAAAATCACTGCCATCAGTATTTTTCGGGATATAAGCATTTGGCATATCTTTCCATAAGAATTTTTGGAAAGTTCTTATTTTAGTTGTGTCAATTGGATATTTTGAGAATACTACCATTCCATATTGCCCTTCAAATTTACCAAAACCAAAGGCATCAGCTGGACCACCAAAAGTTCCATCATTATTAAAATCAACTGGAGTATCTGGTTGAATACCTGTGTTTACAGTTGATGTGTAATAATAAGGGAAACTAATCCCTTTTGTATCTGTTTTTTGAGGAACTTCTAAATAGTTTTTTATGAAAGTATCTACTTGTTCTGTACCATTGTAATCAAACTCTTGAAGAACTAAGATATCTGGATTTACTCTTTGGATTATCTCTGCAACATTTTTAATTTGTTGATTTGTACCAGCATCTATTTCTGCTTTAAGTTCTCCAAGGCTTGGTCTATTTAGATATGAATTAAATGTTGCAATTCTTAAATCTCCAATTTTCTCTGGAACTTTCTCATCTATTGGTTGGGCAACACTTACTTGAATATTAGAAGTAGTAGTTGAATTATTTTTATCTGTAACCTTTAATGTAACAGTATAATCTCCTGCAGTTTTAAATGTGTGTTTTGGATTTTGTTCTGTTGAATCACTTCCATCACCAAATGTCCAGCTATAACTATATGGTGATATTCCTCCTGTTACAACAGGAGTAAATGTTAATTCACTTATAGTTGTGATATTATCTGTTTTACTTGAACTTGCTTGTGATGAAAGAGGTACATAAACACTACCACTTCCCGATACTATGAAGTCATCAATTTCCCAGTTTGCAACCTCTCCACTATTTGTGCCAGCTGCAACTTGTCTAAATGCAAAATATACACTTTTCCCTGCATAAGCAGATAAGTCAATATCTCCTGAACTTGTCCATTGAGAAAATCCATCCTTATTTGTTGGAGCCCAAGTTACATTTAATTCTGTCCATGTTGCAAGCTCTGGATCGCCAGAACCTGTATAGTCTTCAGAAATCAGAAGTTTTAAATCAGGTCCAGAATATCCTTTAGCTGATTTAAATGTTAAGATTTCATCCCCTTTTAAATCAAATCTTGGAGTGATTAACCAATCATCGGCAGGTTCATTATCTATATAACCACTAATAAATGCATAATATGAACCACCATGAGATCTAACTTCCCAGTTTTGATCACTTGCAGTACTATAAGTTGACCAAGGAAGAAGTGATCTACACTCAAAGTTTGATTTATAAACTAAACCATCTTTATTTGAATAGCAAGGTGGTAATTCTCCTTCAATATCTCCAGGACCAGCTACTTTATAATCAGGAACTTTTATATCTATTGGCTTACTTTCCAATTTTAAAATTTTATCTAAATTTTTTATTGGTCCTAATACACCAATACTTGATTGTTTTGCACCAACTTTAGGGTGTTGAGTTACTAATGTTTGATATGAAAATCCATTAATATCTGAATACCAATCTGTAGATGTAGCTTCAGCACCAGTTGGAACAGACATTATTCTATCTAAAATACCTGTTTCTACATTATATGCCCAAACCATATTATTTTTATGAGCTGAAGTATCTTCACCTATGATTAGTATATTACTATTAGGAATAAATGTTACATTATCTGGACTTGCTATATTCTCTACATCACAAGAGTTACCAGCATATGTTGTTCCTTCATAATCTTTTGTTTCTCCTGTTAAAATAGCATAAAAGTTTTGTGCTATATAGTCACTATTTGTTCCTTTATCTAAATCAAGAGCATAAACTCCTCCACATACATTATCAGGAAGTTTTATATGATTATAACCCGCTTTATCATACTTTGTATCATCAACACCATATACTTTATTGTCTTCCATTCCCCCTGATATTTCAGTTATTGCAATATACAGTTTATTGTGTACAGGGTCATAAGCAATACCTTCCTCTTTTTTAAGTTCAGTAGTTGCACCTTTAATTGCTGAATATCTTCTTGTCTCCAGTCTTGAAGCAATTTTTTCCATACCTGGTTTGATTTTTAAACACTCTGCACCATTTGAAGTGTTAATTGAAGTGTATCCATTAGCACATGTATTATCTGAGTTTAATGCAACTTCATCAAATATATCAGTAAATTTTGGTTGTTTATTAAGTTCAGTTTTTATTTCACTATTACTTGCATGTCCTAGATTAATCCATTCTAATGTGAATTTACCACCTTGATATGCTTCAACTTGTGTAAATTTTGCTGCATATAATGTACCTGATGTTAAATCCTCTTTTTTGTCTGCAATATACATATACAAACCAACATTATCCCCATCATCAGTCATGTAAATAGTTTTTCTATCTGGCATAACATAAGATAACTCATGTGAAATTCTTCCCATTGAGTAGTGTTTAGTATATTCAGGTTTTCCATCGTCAGTTATTTTTACTTCTGGAGTCCAACCATAATAATAAGGGTTGTTTTTAGATGCATCACCTCCCCAATATTTATTAACTTCATCATAATATTTATTTTCCTTTTTTGCCCCTATAGCTTTAGCATCTGGTTCGTACTCTTCAGAACTTAAATGGGACTGCCACGGTGTAACCATACCTGCACAGTGTGTAAATCCACCAAACTCATCTTTTTGTGAAATATATTGTAATGTATCTTTTTTCGGAGATAAAACACCAGTGTTTGGATCTTGCTCTAATTCAAACATATACATTGCACCAATACTACATTCAAATTGGTTTACCATATATAATTTATTGTTTCTTTGTAAAATAGAAGAGAAATCAAGTCCTGAACCAACTCCTGCATTTGTACCATTACAAATATAATTGCTTGAATCATCAAATTGAATTGGTTGGTCTTGGTAATCTTTTACTTGACCAAATATTTCCCCATTATCAAATTCTCCTGTTGCTCTTAAAACCTTGAAATCAATTACTTGTTTATTACCATTAACATTGATTGCTTTTGTATTTTGAATATTTTGTTGTGTCTCATCTGTAAGAGGTATTTTTATCGCTTCAAATTTTACATCAACAAGTTTATTGATAAATTTTTTAGATTTTTCAACATATTTTTTATCTAACTCTTCTTTTACTTTAAAATTATCTAATGAAGTACTATCTCCATTTTTAGATGCAATTTTAGATTTTGTAGCAATTTGTGAAATAACAATATTAAGTCCTGAATTAGCAATATCAAGAATTGAATTATCTTTTAGTCCTTCAATTTGATTTACAGTTTCATCAATTGCTGTTTTAATCTTAGTTCTAATTGCATTTTTAACACCATTTAGTTTTGTTTTCTTTTCATCTATTTGAGATTGATTTAATTGTGATAGTGCATCATTTACAGCATCATCAATCATACTATCTATAACAGAAGAGTCAGTGATGTCTTCTGCATTTTCTAATTTTGTAGCAATACTATCAAAAGTAGAAGATAAATAGTTTTTTGTATCTGCATCATCAACTAATCCATTTACTGTATTACTAATTACTGAAATTAACATTTGAATTTTTGTTTGTTCTATTAATACTTTTTTTGCATTTACATCTTTTCCATTAGATGTTAATGCTTTAATAGGATCATAATTTTTTAAATCAACATCTGAAGAGATTCCCAAATTAGTTTTTACAATTGTTTCTGCATCTGTTTGGCTTTTCCCTTTTGAAACCAATGATTGAATCATTGTTGTAAGTGGAGTAATTGTTTTAGAACCTGAAGGTGCTGTCATTTGTCCTTCAAAAGCTAAACCTGTACCTATATCTGTACCACCTTTTAACAATAAAGTCGCACCATTAATATTTTCACCTTCAAGTATAAATGAACCATCTGCCTTTGTTGTTGTAGAAGGTTCATCTGTATCACAAGCTTGATTATTATTTAAATCTGCACATACTGTTGCATCACTAATGTATCCATCAATAGCAAATCCTGAGATTTTTGAACTTGATGATGAACTACTACTACTGCTACTGCTACTACCTCCACATCCAGTAAATAAAGCTAAAGCTGTTATTACTGATAAGTATTGTAATTTTATTTTCATTTCTTCTATTTCCTTAGTATAAATTTTTCAAATTTTATATCTTTAAAATTACTATTTAATTACAAAACTTGCTAATAAACTAAGTCTATTATTATCATATAGTTATAATTTAGTTACATATTTCATAGCTTAACTATTTTGTAACTTTATATAAAATAGACAATAAAAATTGCATTTTAAATACTCTTTTTAGTATCATAATATGTAAAGTTGATATGCTAAAATTAGGAAATTCAATGAAAAAAGATGTAATTATTATAGGTGGTGGAGTTGTGGGTTTAATGACTGCTTACTCCTTAGTAAAAGCTGGACGGGAAGTTACTATTATAGATGAGGGTGATATTACAAACTCAACCTCTTTTGGAAATGCTGGATTATTATCTGCATTTGACAAAGGTTCATTAAGTTACCCAGGGGTGATTACAAATACTTTAAAACAGATGATAAAAGGTGAATCCCCTGTAAAACTTCATCCAAGTTTAGATTTAGATATATATAAATGGCTTTTTAAATTTGCAGCAAGTGCAAATGAGACGCGGTTTAAAAGAACTATTATGCTTTTTGAAAAGTATGGACAAATTACAAACGATATGTATAAGTATATGCAAGATGAGGAAGGTTTAGATTTGGACTTTCATCAAAAAGGGATGTTATCTGTATTTACAGAAGAGAAAACCTATGAAGAGAAATTAAAAAAATATAATTATGTAGATGAGGAGAGATTCTCTGTATTGAATAAAGAGCAAATTAAAGAGTATCTTCCTTTTGGAGATATTGAAAAAATAAAAGGGGCGATGCTTTTTAAGAAAAATGCTCACTTTGATCCCAAAAGAGCAATGCTAGAGATAAAAAGATATTTAAGTGAAAATGGAGTTGAGTTTATTTTAAATGAGAAGATTCATAATATAAGAATAGAAAATAAAGAGATAAAATATATATCTTCTCCAGGTAAAATCTATGAAGCTCAAACTTATATAATGGCTACGGGATATCAAACTATGCTTGCAAGTTTAAGAAAAAAAGAGCTTATGATGACACCTGCAAAAGGTTATAGTATCACTTTTACTATGCCCGATGAACTAAAACCAAAAACATCAACACTATTTAATGATCTTTTTATTGTAATGACACCAAGAAGAGATAGTGTAAGACTAACTTCAAAATTAGAGATTGGTTCAACAAATACACAAATAGTAAAAGAGCAAATAGATAGTATAAAAGAAAATTTTGCAAATTATACAATTCCATTTGAAATGAAAGATATTGTAGAGTGGACTGGGTTTAGACCACTTACTCCAAATGATATGCCTCTTATTGGAAGAGATGAAGAGTATAAAAATCTAATATATGCTATGGGACTAGGTTGGCTTGGTATGACTTTTGCTCCAAGTATTGGGATGATTATAAAAGATATGGTAGTAAAAGATTTAGACAATAAAGATAGTGATGATATACTTTTATTTTCAGGCTTTTATCAATAAAGTATAAAAGCCATTTTTATAGTTTATAATAGTTTTTTAAACCATAACTAAATTGTCACTAATATATTTTATAATCCTTGTTTACACAAGGGGATTAAGTGAATACACTAAAATATATTGAGTTTTTAACATTTTTTATAATTCTACCACTACTATTTTTTTTTAAAATTATATCATTGAAATTACTTATTCCAATATTATGGTTAGTTGCTTTATATAGTATATATATACTTTTAAAAACTAAAACTATAATGTCATTTAAAATGTTTGATTTAAATGAATTGAAATTAATACTTATAAGATTTATACTTATATCTATGTTGGTATTTTTATTTACAAAAACCTTTTATAGTGAATTGTTATTTGTATTTGTAAAAGAGAATTTTTTATTTTATATATTAGTTATGTTTTTATATCCCCTTTTATCAGTTGTTCCTCAAGAGATAATATTTAGAAAGTTTTTTCTTTTTAGATATAAAGAGAATCTATCTACAAAATATTTTGTTTTAGTAAATGCAATAGTGTTTGGTTTTATCCATATTGTATTTAGTAACTATATAGCAGTAGTATTTTCTTTGATTGGCGGTTTTATATTTATGAGTACATATTTAAAGACACGCTCTTTTACTTTGGTGTGTATAGAGCATGCTTTATATGGTAATATGATATTTACAATAGGTTTAGGAAATTTCTTTTATCATAATGCAAATATGTGATTAGATAAATCCAATCTTTTCTACGTCAAACCCATCATATGATTCGATATTAAACTCTTCTGCATAATTTTTTAGTTCAATATCTCTTTGTGTAAGAGAATTGATTGTATGTTTTTCAATTTTCTCTATATGAAGATAATATTTACTGTCTTCTCTTTCTTTAATAATCTCAGCGTATGAATACCCTTTTTCATTTAACAATAACTCTTTAACTCTTTCTAAAGGTCCTTTATCAATACTAGAAAAATAGTATCCCCAACTTAAATTTTTTGATACATCTATATCTTTTCGAGATCTAGTATTTTCATAAAATTCTTCAACTTTTGACATTAAATTATATATCATCATATAAAATCCTTCATTTACAAAATAAGTTTTAAAAAATTTTAGTAAAAAAATGTCACATTTCCGTCACATTGAATAAAAAAGTAAAGAAATTTTAAAATTTGTAAATAAAGACAAATTTATAAAGAGTTATTATATTTAAATATTGTCCTTCTAAAAAGGAAACTAATTAGTACTTTTTTGTATTAATAGCCCATAATACTTGACATTTAACTTGAATTAAGTTATAATCCGCGTCCATAAAAATGGTTAGAGTGCTTTTTTTGGTACATCTAACGAGTTCTTTAAAGGAAAATACATGGAAAAAATAAGATTAAAGCTAAAAGCTTATGATCATAGAGTTTTAGACAGAAGTGTTGCTTCAATTGTTGAAGCTGTTAAGAGAACTGGTGCTGAGTTGAGAGGTCCTATACCTTTACCAACTAAAATCAGAAAATATACAGTTCTTAAAGGTCCTCACGTAAACAAAGACGCAAGAGAGCAGTTTGAAATCAGAGTTCACACAAGAATGATAGATATCATTGCAGCAACTCCTGATACAGTAGATTCGTTAATGAAACTTGACTTAGCTCCTGAAGTTGATGTTGAAGTTAGATCAATGGGTCAAGAATAATAAAGAAAGGGTAATAAATGGAATTTATCGTAGAAAAAATCGGTATGAGTAGAACTGTTTCAGTTCCTGCAACGCCAGTTACACTTTTAAAAGTTCTTGATACTAAAGTATGTGACGTAAATGAGGGTGTGGCACTTGTATCATATAGCTCTGGTAAGAAATTTAACAAAGCTATTGAAGGTCAACAAAAAAAATATGGTTTAAGCAAAGAGTTTAATAGATTTGCAACAATTACTGTAGCAAATAGTGAAGCTGGTGAT
The DNA here is from genome assembly GCA_048571215.1 of Halarcobacter azotofixans (SeqCode). Lineage (GTDB taxonomy): Bacteria > Campylobacterota > Campylobacteria > Campylobacterales > Arcobacteraceae > Halarcobacter > Halarcobacter azotofixans. The sequence goes on along the minus strand of CP182352.1, from coordinate 2,032,844 downwards.
TTAGATGTTGCTGGATTATCTGAAGCTAAAGTTTTAAAAACAACTTTTAAAACTAAAGGTAGAGGTTTTCAAGGTGGAGTTAAAAGATGGAACTTCGCTGGTGGTAGAGCATCACACGGACACAGAATGGGTAGAAGAACAGGTTCTATCGGTAACTGTGAATGGCCAGGTAGAGTTATGCCAGGTAAAAAAATGCCAGGACAATACGGAAATACAAATGTATCTGTTAAAAATGAAGTAGTTTCATTTGATTCAGAAACTGGTATATTAGTTGTTAAAGGTTCAGTTTCAGGACCTAATGGTGGATTAGGAAAAGTAAGGATTGCTAAATGAGTAATGCAGTAGTAGTAAAGACAAATGAGTTACCAGAATCTTTCAAAGATATAAATTCTCATAACTTATATCTATATGTTAAATCTTACTTAGCAGCGCAAAGAGCAAATACTGCTAGAGTAAAAAACAGAACTGATGTAAGAGGTGGTGGTAAAAAACCTAAAGCTCAAAAAGGTTCAGGTGCAGCTAGATGGGGTTCTAAAAGATCACCACTATTCGTTGGTGGGGGTCAAATTTTTGGACCTACAAAAAGAAACTACAATCAAAAAATCAATAAAAAGCAAAAAGTTTTAGCATTACAATATGCTATTAACGCACATGCTGATAAAGGTTCTTTATTTGTAGCTGATTCAATTTCAGTTGAATCTGGAAAAACTAAAGATGCGGTATCAATTATTAATGAATTAAATCAAAGAGATACACTTGTTATTGTTAACTCAATTGATGAGAAAACTTATTTAGCATTTAGAAACATTAAAAATTGTTATATGATTGAGAAGCAAGAAATTAATGCATACATTATTTCTGCATATCATTCAGTACTTGTTGAAAAAGAAGTACTTGATTCATTGACAAAAGAGGCGTAAGATGGCAGATATTACAGATATTAAAGCAATATTATATACAGAAAAAACAATCGAGCTTCAAGAAAATGGTGTAATCGTTGTTCAAACTAGTCCTAAAATGACTAAAAACGGTTTAAAAGAAGTATTTAAAGAGTATTTTGGAGTAACTCCATCAAAAATCAACTCTTTAAGACAAAATGGTAAAGTTAAAAGATTTAGAGGAAGACCAGGTAAAAGAGCTGACTTCAAAAAATTCTATGTTACATTACCTGAGGGCGCTGAAATAGCGAACCTTTCAGCTTAAGGAGATTATAGATGGCAATTAAAAAATTTAGACCAATAACTCCTGCAAGAAGATTTATGTCTGTTATGGATACTTCTGATATTACTTCTAAACCAACTGTTAAATCTTTACTTACAAGAGTAAAAGCATCAGCTGGTAGAAATAATAACGGTAGAATTACTTCAAGACACAAAGAAGCAGGTGCTAAAAAATTATATAGAATTATTGATTTCAAAAGAGATAAATTTGGTGTAGAAGGTACTATTTCTACAATTGAATATGACCCATACAGAAACTGTAGAATCTGTTTAGTTACATATTTAGATGGAGATAAAAGATATATTATTCAACCTTCTGGATTAAAAGTTGGAGCAAAAGTTCAAGCTGCTGAATCAGGACTTGATATTTTACCAGGTAATGCAATGAGATTACAATCTATCCCTGTTGGTACTATGGTTCACAATATTGAACTTAAACCAGGTAAAGGTGGACAGATTGCAAGAGCTGCTGGTGGTTATGCTCAAATTATGGGTAGAGAAGATAAATATGTAATCTTAAGATTACCATCTGGTGAGATGAGAAAAATTCTTGGTGTTTGTATTGCAACAATTGGTGTTGTTGGAAACGAAGATTTCTCAAACATGGTAGTAGGTAAAGCTGGTAGAACTAGACACCTTGGTATTAGACCACAAACAAGAGGTAGTGCAATGAACCCAATCGATCACCCACACGGTGGTGGTGAAGGTAAAACTAACTCAGGAAGACATCCAGTTACTCCTTGGGGTATGCCAACTAAAGGTTATAAAACTAGAAAGAAAAAAGCTAGTGATAAATTAATCATTTCAAGAAGAAAGAAGTAAGGGTTTAAGATGGCAAGATCAATAAAAAAAGGTCCATTTGTAGACGCACACTTAATTAAAAAAGTTATTAAAGCTAATGAAGCTAACGATAAAAAACCAATTAAAACTTGGTCAAGAAGATCAATGGTATTACCTGATATGATTGGTTTAACTTTTAATGTGCACAATGGTAGAAATTTTGTACCTGTAAATATTACAGAAAATCATGTTGGATATAAACTTGGTGAATTCGCTCCAACTAGAACTTTTAAAGGGCACAAAGGTTCTGTGCAAAGAAAGGTATAATAATGAGTAAAGCAATATTAAAATTTATTAGACTTTCACCTACAAAAGCAAGACTTATTGCAAGAGAAGTTCAAGGTATGAATGCTGAGTATGCTATTGCATCATTAGAATTCACTCCAAATAAAGCTGCTGGAATTATTTCAAAAGTAATCGCTTCAGCTGTTGCAAATGCAGGTTTAGAGCCAGAAGATGCAGTTATTACAAGTGCAAGAGTAGACAAAGGTCCTGTTCTTAAAAGATTCACTCCTAGAGCAAGAGGTAGTGCATCACCAAAACACAAACCAACTGCACATATTATGATTGAAGTTGCTGCTGCATCTAAAGGAGATAAGTAATGGGTCAAAAAGTTAATCCAATAGGTTTAAGACTAGGTATCAACAGAAACTGGGAATCAAGATGGTTTCCTAAAATTGCTAATATGCCAGCAAACATAGCTGAAGATGACAAAATTAGAAAATTTGTTAAAAAAGAGTTATATTATGCAGGTGTTGCACAAACTATTGTTGAAAGAACTGCTAAAAAAGTTAGAGTTACTATTGTAGCTGCTAGACCTGGTATTATTATCGGTAAAAAAGGTGCTGACGTTGAAAAACTAAAAAACAATCTTACTGCTTTAGTTGGTAAAGAGATTGCAGTTAATATTAAAGAAGAGAGAAAGCCTCAACTTTCTGGACAATTATCTGCTGAAAACGTTGCACAACAACTTGAAAGAAGAGTTGCATTCAGAAGAGCTATGAAAAGAGTTATGCAAAACGCTCTTAAATCTGGTGCTAAGGGTATTAAAGTATCTGTTTCTGGTAGACTTGGTGGAGCTGAAATGGCAAGAACTGAGTGGTACTTAGAGGGAAGAGTTCCTTTACATACACTAAGAGCTAGAATTGATTATGGATTTGCTGAAGCTCATACAACTTATGGTTGTATTGGTATTAAAGTTTGGATTTTCAAAGGTGAAGTACTTGCAAAAGGTATCCCTCATGAAAAACCAGAAGCTTCTAAACCAAAGAGAAGACCAACAAAGAAAAGAGGTAAATAATCATGTTAATGCCTAAAAGAACTAAATACAGAAAGCAAATGAAGGGTAGAAATAGAGGAAAATCTACAAGAGCCAACACATTAGCTTATGGAGATATTGGTATAAAAGCAGTTGAGCATGGTAGAATCGATTCAAGACAAATCGAAGCTGCTAGGATTGCTATGACAAGAGCTATTAAAAGACAAGGTAAAGTTTGGATCATGGTATTCCCTCATAAGCCTTTAACTAAAAGACCTCTTGAAGTAAGAATGGGTAAAGGTAAAGGTCCTATTGATAAATGGGTAATGAATATTAAACCTGGAAGAATTTGTTTTGAGATGGCTGGTGTTTCTGAAGACCTAGCTAGAGAAGCTTTAACTTTAGCTCAACACAAATTACCATTTAAAACTAAAATTGTAACAAGAGATAGTGAAAATGATTTATTCTGATTTAAAAGAAAAAAGTTTAGAAGAGCTAAACGGGTTATTAAAAGAGAAAAAGGTGCTTCTTTTTGAATTAAAAGCTAAGCTAAAAACTATGCAGTTAACTAATACATCTGAATTAAGCGCTTGTAAAAAAGATATCGCTCAAATTCAAACAGCTATAACTGCTGCAAAAGCTAACTAAGGGTCTATGGTATGAATACGCATAAGAGAGAGATTCAAGGTGTAGTGGTAAAAAAAGCTGGTGATAAAACAGCATCTGTTGTAGTTACAAGATACGTTTTACACCCAAAATATCACAAGACTGTTAAGAGATTTAAAAAATACTTAGTTCATGATGAAAGAAACGAATTAAATGAAGGTGACACTGTAATTGCAGTTGAATGTAGACCTTTATCAAAAACAAAATCTTTTAGATTGAAGAAAATAGTAGCTACAGGAGTTAAATAATGATTCAAAGTTTTACTAGATTAAATGTAGCTGATAACACTGGTGCAAAAGAGATCATGTGTATTAAAGTTTTAGGTGGTTCTAAAAGAAGATATGCAACTGTTGGTGATGTTATTGTTGCTTCAGTTAAAAAAGCTTTACCAACTGGTAAAGTTAAAAAAGGTCAAGTTGTAAAAGCTGTTGTAGTTAGAACTCATAAAGAAGTTCAAAGAGAAAATGGTTCATTAATTAGATTTGATGACAATGCAGCTGTTATACTTGATGCTAAAAAAGAACCAATTGGAACAAGAATTTTTGGACCTGTAGCTAGAGAAGTTAGATACTCAGGTTTTATGAAAATTGTTTCACTTGCTCCGGAGGTATTATAAGATGGCTGTTAAGTTAAAAATTAAAAAAGGTGATACTGTAAAAATTATTGCTGGTGATGACAAAGGTAAAACTGGTGAAGTTTTACGAGTACTTCCTGCAACTATGCAAGTAATTGTAAAAGATTGTAAAGTAGCTAAAAAAACAGTTAAACCTGACCAAGAGAAAAACCCAGAAGGTGGTTTTGTAAACAAAGAGATGCCTATTAACATCTCTAATGTAGCAAAAGTAGAAGGTGAGTAAGATGGCATCAAGATTATTTGAAAGATATAATGCAGAGATCAAACCTGCTTTAGAAGCTGAGTTTCCAAAAAACAAAATGTTAACAGCTAAGTTAGAAAAAGTTGTTATCTCTGTTGGAGCTGGTGAAGCTATGAAAGATAGTAAATTAATGCAAAGCATTCAAGATACTATCTCTTTAATTGCAGGTCAAAATGCAGTTCAAGTTATTGCTAAAAAATCTGTTGCAGGATTTAAAGTAAGAGAGGGTTCACCAGTAGGAGTTAAAGTAACTCTAAGAGGTGAAAGAATGTATACATTTCTTGATAAACTTTGTTCAGTTGCTTTACCAAGAGTAAAAGACTTTAGAGGTCTTAATAGAAATGGTTTTGATGGAAGAGGAAACTTTAACTTTGGTCTAAATGAGCAATTAATGTTCCCAGAAGTTGTATATGATAACATCATTAAAACCCATGGTATGAATATTTCAATTTCTACTTCAGCTACTAACGATGCAGAAGCATACAGATTATTAGAGCATGTAGGAATTCCATTTACTAAAGGAAGAGCGTAATGGCAAAGAAATCAATGATCGCTAAACAAAAAAGAACACCTAAGTATAAAGTAAGAGCTTATACTAGATGTTCAGTTTGTGGTAGACCACACTCAGTATATAGAGACTTTGGTCTTTGTAGAGTGTGTTTAAGAAAAATGGCTAACGAGGGATTACTTCCTGGCGTTAAAAAATCTAGTTGGTAGGAGAATAAAAGCTATGATGAATGATATAATCGCAGATGCTTTAACCAGAATTAGAAATGCTGCAATGAGAAAACTTGAAGTTGCAACATTATTACATTCTAATGCAGTTGTAGGAATTTTAGAAGTATTACTTAAAAAAGAATACATTGAAGGATATAAAGTAGTTGAAGGTGAGAATAATAAAAACTCAGTTCAAGTTACTTTAAAATATGATGACAATGATAAGTCAGTTATAAACGAAATCAAAAGAGTTTCTACTCCAGGAAGAAGAGTTTATAAAGGTGCTTCTGAAATCAAAAGTTTTAAAAATGGATATGGTACAATTATCGTTTCAACAAATAAGGGTGTAATCTCTAATGATGAAGCAGTCGCTGCAAATGTTGGTGGCGAAGTACTATGTACTGTATGGTAGGAGAGTGTAATGTCTAGAATTGGAAAAAAACCTATCGCAATCCCAAGTGGAGTTGAAGTAGCAGTTGACGGAACAGTAGTTACAGTAAAAAAAGGTAACAAAGCTATCCCTGTTGAAACACACGGAAGAGTTGGAGTTAAAGTTGAAGATTCAAGTGTAGTTTTAGATAGAGTTGGTGAAGATAAAGAATCATCAGCATTCTGGGGAACTTATAGAGCTTTAATTAACAATGCAGTTGTTGGTTTAAATGAAGGTTTTTCAAAATCTTTAGAGATCAATGGTGTTGGTTATAGAGCAGCAGTTAAAGGAAAAGTATTAGAATTACAATTAGGTTATTCTCACCCTATTAACTACGATATCCCAGAAGGTTTAGAAGTTACAGTAGAAAAAAACATTGTTCACGTAAAAGGTGCTGACAAACAACAAGTTGGTCAAGCTGCAGCAATTATCAGAGGCTTTAGAAAACCAGAACCATACAAAGGTAAAGGTGTTAAATATACTGACGAGCATATCGTTAGAAAAGCCGGAAAAACTGCTAAGAAGTAAGGTGTGAAAAATGAGTAGAGCAAAAGATATAGCAAAAAAGAACTCTTTAAGAGCAATCAGAAAAAGAAGAGTTAGAGGAAGTATTAAAGGTACTGCACAAACACCTAGAGTATCTGTTTTTAAATCAAACAAATATTTAAGCGCACAAGCAATAGATGATGTTGCTGGTGTAACTTTAGCAGCGATAAACTCTAAAGCACTAGGATTAAATGTAAGTAAAGAAAATGCAGTTAAAGTAGCTGCAGAGTTTGCAGAAAAATTGAAAGCTGCTGGAATCGAAACAGTAGTTTATGATAGAAATGGTTATCTTTATCATGGTGTAGTAGCAAGTTTTGCTGATGCATTAAGAGATAACGGTATCAAATTATAAGGGTTAATGATGGCAGCAGTAAATAGAGAAGATTTTCAAGAAGCAATCGTTAAAATCGGAAGAGTAACAAAAGTTGTAAAAGGTGGACGAAGATTCAGATTTACAGCATTAGTTGTTGTTGGAGATAAAAACGGTACAGTTGGATTTGGTACAGGAAAAGCAAAAGAGGTTCCTGATGCAATTAAAAAAGCTTTAGATGATGCATTTAAGTCTTTAGTAAAAGTTAATATTAATGGTACTACAATTTGTCATGATATTGAACATAAGTATAATTCAAGTAAAATTTTACTTAAACCAGCATCTGAAGGTACAGGGCTAATTGCAGGTGGTGCAGCTAGACCAGTACTTGAACTTTCTGGTGTTAAAGATATTATTGCAAAATCTTTAGGTTCAAACAATCCAAATAACCTTGTACAAGCTACAGTTGAAGCATTAGCAAGAATTAAAGGATAAGATGTGGCATTAGATAATTTAAAAGCAGCAGATGGTAGTACAAAAAATGTTAAGAGACTAGGTAGAGGTCAAGGTTCTGGAACTGGTAAAACTGCCGGTAAAGGTAACAAAGGTCAAAAAGCTAGATCTGGATATAAAATCAAAAGAGGTTTTGAGGGTGGTCAACAACCAATCTATAAAAGACTTCCAAAAGTTGGTTTTACTTCTAGAGTAGAAAAACCATATTCAATCAATGTAGATAGAATAAAACAAGTGGCAGCACTTGAAGAAATTACAGTTGAATCAATTAAATCGGTATACAAACTATCAAGAAGCGTTACTAAAGTTAAATTAATCGGTTCAGCTGCTAAAGATTTAGCATCTAAGATTAAAGACGAAAACGTAACTACTACTGGTAAATAATTATGAATAAAGATCTAATAAATAAGATTCTTATTACATTAGGTTTTATTTTACTCTATAGGTTACTGGCTTATGTGCCAGTTCCTGGAGTGAACATAGACGTAGTAAAAGAGTTCTTCGATTCAAACGCAAACAACGCACTAGGTCTTGTAAATATGTTTAGTGGTAATGCAGTTTCTAGACTAAGTATTATCTCACTAGGTATTATGCCTTATATTACAGCTTCGATTATTATGGAGCTTCTAGCAGCAACTTTCCCCGCACTTGGTAAAATGAAAAAAGAAAAAGATGGTATGCAAAAATATATGCAAATCATTAGATATGCAACAATTGTAATTACACTTATCCAATCTATTGGTGTATCTATGGGTCTTAATTCATTAACTGGTCAAAATGGTCAAGGTGCTATCTCAATAGATATGGATGTATTTGTAGCAGTATCTTCTATCTCAATGGTAACTGGTACTATGCTTTTAATGTGGATTGGTGAACAAATCACACAAAAAGGTATTGGTAACGGTATCTCACTTATTATCTTTGCAGGTATTGTTTCGGCAATTCCAGGTGCAGTAGGTGGTACAATTGATTTAGTTAATAATGGACAAATGAATTTCTTAACTGTTATTGCAATATTAGTTATTGTATTAGCAACAGTTGGAGCTATTATTTATGTTGAATTGGGTGAAAGAAGAGTTCCTATTTCATACTCTAGAAAAGTTATGATGCAAAATCAGAAAAAAAGAGTTATGAATTATATTCCAATCAAAGTTAACTTATCTGGTGTTATCCCAGCAATTTTTGCAAGTGCAATTTTAATGTTTCCTGCAACAGTATTACAAGGTAGCCAAAATAAATACCTTTTAATGGTTGCAGATTTTTTAAGTCCTACATCATATACATTTAACTTTCTAATGTTCTTATTTGTAGTATTTTTTGCATTCTTTTATGCATCAATTACATTTAATGCAAAAGATATTTCAGAAAACTTAAAAAAACAAGGTGGTTTTATCCCTGGTATTAGACCTGGAGAAGGAACTGCAGCATTTTTAAATGAAACAGCAAGTAGACTAACTTTTTGGGGAGCTATCTATATGGGGCTAGTTTCAACTGTACCTTGGCTTTTAGTAAAAGCTATGGGAGTTCCATTCTATTTTGGTGGGGTTGCAGTTCTTATCGTAGTTCAAGTTGCAATTGATACTATGAGAAAAATTGAAGCACAGCAATATATGAATAAATATGAAACTTTAAGTGCAGTTGGACTGTAAAACTTATGGCTATTCCTTTAAGAAAACCTAACGAAATTTCTAAGCTTCGCACTGCTTCTCAAGCAGTGGCGAAGACTCTAAACTATCTAAAACAAAATGTAAAAGCTGGTATGACATTAAATGAAGTGAATGCAATGGGAGAAGAGTATTTAGCTACTCTTAATGCACGACCTGCATTTAAAGGTCTTTATGGTTTCCCTGCAGGTGTTTGTACCTCTTTAAATGAAGTTATTATTCATGGTATTCCTGATGATAAAGTTTTAAAAGAGGGTGATATTTTAGGCTTAGATATAGGTAGTGAAATCGATGGCTGGTATGGTGATGCAGCAATTACTATGCCTATAGGAAAAATCTCAAAAGAGGATGAAGATTTAATAGCATGCTCAAAAGATGCTTTATATTATGCAATAGACATAATCAAAGAGGGTATGAGATTTAAAGAGCTTTCAAAAGAGATTGAAAACTTCATAGTAGATAGAGGTTATCAACCTTTGATTAGATTTTGTGGTCATGGTATAGGTAAAAAACCCCATACTGAACCAGAGATTCCAAATTATGTTGATGCTCCAAATATTAAATCAGGACCAAAAATCAAAAATGGTATGGTTTTTTGTTTAGAACCAATGATTTGTCAGAAATTACGAGAGCCAGTTATTTTAGAAAATGAATGGGATGTTGTAAGTGAAGATGGATTAAGAGGTAGTCACTATGAGCATACAGTTGCTGTAATTGATGGAAAAGCAGTTATATTAAGTCAAGTAGAAGAATAAACTTAGGAGAAAAAGTGGCAAAAGATGATGTAATAGTAATTGATGGAAAAGTGATTGAAGCTTTACCTAATGCTATGTTTAGAGTTGAGTTAGATAATGGTCATGTTGTATTATGTCATATCTCAGGAAAAATGAGAATGCACTACATTAAAATATTACCTGGTGATAAAGTTAAAGTAGAGATTACACCATATTCATTAGATAAGGGTAGAATTACTCACAGATATAAATAAGAGGTTGTTTACAATAAGTTCAATCTCCTATTTTTATTTCTAATATGTTATACTTTTCATTATAATATAAAAGAGTAAAGTAATGAAGAGTATTACATTATTATTAGAAATAGCACTAAAAAATTTAAAAAATAATAATATATTAATTACCCCTAGTAATTTTGAAAAAGAGTTTTACTCTTTATTATCAGATAGTGATATTATTTTAGAAGATCATGAAGAGTTTCAATATCTTATTGATTCTTTAGATGTGAATGAAAAACTTTCTTTTTTCAATAAAGATAAAACTACTTTAAATTTAGCAAAAATTTTAAGTAATAGAGTCTCAAATCAAGAATTAAAACAATTTTTAAAGCATTTTATATATTTTGTATCTCCTTCTGTTGCAACTTATAATAGTAATAAACTTCAAGACCTCATATTTAATATTGCAAAAAAACCACACACTTTAGTAAATGATGATACTATGAGAACTCTAAGAATGTACACAGATAAAAGAGTTCAATTAGATAAACAATTATTTGAAGAAAAAACTACTGATATAAAACTTTTGATAGATTTTTTTGAAAAACATTTAAAAAATGTGATATTAGAACATGATACTACGAAAGATGAAGTTTTAAAGATAAAAGATGATTTAGAAAATCTAAATCTTTCAAATTCATCACAAGAACAGATAAAACATTTACAAGATGAGATGTTGAAAATTGTAAATAAGTTTGAAACTGCTTTGATAAATAGTACCACACTTTTAGATGAAAACCAAGCTAAGTGTGTTGATTTATATGAGCAAATTGAGATTTTACAATATAATCTAAGTAAAGCAGAAGAGGAAAAATCTACAGATTTTTTAACTGGAACTTTAACTAGACGTGCATATATGAACGAACTTGAACGTATTGAAAATGAATATAATGTTTTTGATTCATATTATGCGATTATATTTTATGATATAGATTTTTTTAAAAAAATCAATGATACCTATGGACATGAATCAGGTGATATAATACTTACTAAATTTGCAAATATTCTAAATAAACTTACACGATCAGGTGATATCATTTCAAGATATGGAGGAGAAGAGTTTATTGCTTTAATCCATTATGGCAATGAAATCGAAGTTAAAAACTATCTTCAAAGAGTAAAAAATATTATCTCTAATAACAAGTTTGTTGCAAATGAAAATAAAATAGATGTAAGGTTTAGTGCGGGAGTTACTTTTAGAAAAAAATATAGTTCTTATGATGAAACGATGAAAAAAGCGGATGAGCTTTTATATTTGGCAAAAGAAAAAGGTAGAAATAATATTATCTTAGATGATGGTGAGATTTTGTAAATATAAAATATTTTCTTTAAATAATATATTCAAAAGTACTTTTCTTGTACAATTTTGCATGACAAAAGCCGTAAAAAATAAAATTTTATATCAATTAAATTTTCTTAAATCAATGGGGTATGATTATCATGCTAATATTAAATTATTAAATAATGATGTAAATTCCCATGAATTACCTAATAATATGATAGATTTAAATTCTATTGTTAATAATTGCCACTTATGTGAATTATCAAAATCAAGAAAAAATGTTCTTTTTGGTGAAGGTAATGTAAATGCAACTTTAATGTTTATTGGTGATGAGCCAACAAAAAGTGAAGATGAACTAAATAGTTTTTTTGTAGGCAAAAGTGGTGAACTTTTAAGAAAAATGATTGAAAATGTTTTACCCTTGAAAAAAGAGGATATATATATAACAAATTTGGTTAAATGTAAAAGTTTAAATGGTATAGAGAGTTCTCATTATAGCAGTTGTAGTTCCTATTTACATAAACAAATTGATTTGATAAAACCTAAATTAATTGTAACTTTAGGAGAAAAGAGTTATCACTACTTATACAATGATAAACAAAACTTTAATCAAATTAGAGGTCAAGTTATAAATTTCAAAAACTATATGTTGCTTCCTACTTTTAGTGCAAGTTTTCTTATAAGAAATCCTTCTGCTAAAAAAGAAGCCTTTCATGATATGTTAAAAATAAAATCTATTTTGGAGTCAAATTGAAAAATATACTAAGTTTATTAATTATAGGGTTCTTTTTTGTTGGATGTACACAAAAAACTATTGTAATTACACCAAAAAAAACAAATAAACCTAAAATAGTAAAAGAGGAAAAAATTCTTCAGTCTTATGATGAACTTGTTGGAGAAATAGTTAAACCTGTCATTGAAAAACCGCAAGTGGTTGAAGAGGATGCATATAATAGAATTGCACTTATTTATCCTTCTCAAGTTGTAGGTCCCTATGCAAAAAGTACTATAAGTACATTAACTTCATATCTTATATTTACAAAAAAACCTTTTATTTTTGAAACATTTGATACTATAGATGAAAATCCAAATAATATCAATTTTCAATTGGAAAAGATTAAAGAGAAAGGTTTTAAAAAAGTAATATCTTTAAATACACAAATTGGGTTTAATATTTTAAACCAAGCAACAGAACTTGATGATATGAAGATATATTTTTCTTTGATAAATAAAAATGAGATAGAAACAGATAATGAAAACTTCTCTTTTGGTGGTATCTCTTATGATAAACAATTAGAATTATTACACTCTCTTTCAAGTGAAAACAATAGTATGTTTTATGTAGAGTCTTATATTGGAAATAAACTTAGAGATTCTTATATATCGATTTTTGGTCTAAATACAAATATTAAAAAAATTGAAAGAAGCAATAATCAATACAAATATATAATGGATGATGAAAGATTAAAAGGAAGCACTGTTATGTTAAATACTCCTATAATAAAATCATCTATAATAATGTCTCAATTAACAGCCTATGAGATTGAACCTATAAATATTTTATCTACTCAATTAAATTATGACCCACTTTTGATAAAATTAACTCAAGATATCGATAGAACGAATTTTTTTGTAGTAAATTCTATAGCTGAAAGTGATAGTTTTATTGAAGAGTATACTTCTTTATTGGGGGCTGATATTGTATATAATTGGGTTGATTATTCTTCCTTGGTGGGGGTAAATTATTTTTTAAATAATGACCCAGAGATTGTTAAAACTGAGGTTATTGATAATCAAGCACAATACCAACTAGTTTTATATAAGAGTACTGCTTATGGTTTTGAAAAAATAGAACTAAATTAAACCTAAGTAAATTTTAGATAAAATCGCGTTAATTTAATAAAAGACGGAGTCAAGTTTTGAGAACGCATTATTGTACTGAAGTAACTGAAAAAAATATTGATGAGATTGTAACTGTTGCAGGTTGGGTTAATAGTAGAAGAGACCATGGTGGAATTATATTTATAGATTTAAGAGATAAAGGTGGTTTAGTTCAACTTGTTTGTGACCCTACAGACAATGAAGACGCATGGAAAGTAGCAGATAGTGTTAGAGATGAATTTGTTTTGATTGCTACTGGAAAAGTAAGAGCAAGAGGTGAGGGATTAGAAAATCCAAATCTTGTAACTGGTAAAATCGAGATTGTTGTTGATAACTTAGTAATAGAAAACAGATCAAAACCTATGCCATTTGAATTAGGTGATGAAAAAGTAAATGAAGAGATTAGATTAAAAAATAGATTTCTAGAGCTTAGAACTAAAAGATCATACGATATTTTCAAACTAAGAAGTACAGCGAATATTGCAGTTAGAAATTGTTTAAATGAGCTTGGATTTTTAGATGTAGAAACTCCAATTTTAACAAAATCAACACCAGAAGGTGCTAGAGATTATCTTGTACCAAGTAGAGTTCATCCAGGTGAGTTTTATGCATTGCCTCAATCACCACAATTATTTAAACAACTTTTAATGGTATCTGGATTTGATAAATATTTTCAAATAGCAAAATGTTTTAGAGATGAAGATTTAAGAGCAGATAGACAACCAGAATTTACTCAAATAGATGTTGAGATGAGTTTTTGTTCTCAAGAAGATGTTATAAATGTAGCTGAAAAACTTATCCATGATACATTTAAAGCATGTGGAAAAGATGTTCCTACAACTTTCCCAAGAATGACTTATAAAGATGCAATGGAAAAATATGGTTCTGATAAACCAGATTTAAGATTTGATATGGCTATGGTTGATGTGATTGATATTTTTGCTAACTCTACAAATGAGATTTTTGCTTCAATTGCAAAAGATACTAAAAACAATAGAATCAAAGCTTTAAGATGTCCAAATGGGGATAATATTTTCTCAAAAAGACAAATGAAAGGTTTTGAAGACTATGTAAGAAAATTTGGAGCAAAAGGACTTGGGTATTTCCAAATGAAAGAGGATGGATTGAAAGGTCCTTTAACTAAATTCTTTAGCGAAGATGATTTAGAAGCTATTGTTAAAACAACACAATTAGAAGTAGGAGATGTTGTATTCTTTGGAGCTGGTGATAAAAAAACTGTATGTGATTATATGGGAAGATTTAGATTATATCTTGCAGAGCAAATGGATATTATTCCTCAAGATGCCTTCGAGTTTGTATGGGTTGTTGATTTCCCTATGTTTGAGATTGAAGATGGTAGAACAAAAGCTTTACACCATCCATTTACTATGCCAAATTTAGATAAATTTGATTTAGATAATATTGAAGATTTAGAAGAGTTAGAATCAATTGCATATGATATTGTTTTAAATGGTACAGAGCTTGGTGGTGGGTCAATAAGAATTCATAAAGAGGAGATCCAATCAAAAGTATTTGAACTAATGGGAATCTCTGATGAAGAAGCTCAAGAAAAATTTGGTTTCTTACTTGAAGCATTAAAATATGGTGCTCCTAGTCATGGTGGATTTGCAATGGGATTTGATAGAATGATTATGTTACTTGCAGGTACTGATTCTATTAGAGATGTTATAGCTTTCCCTAAAACTCAAAGAGCACAATGTTTATTAACGCAAGCTCCAAGTGGCGTAGATAATGAACAATTAAAAGAATTAAACATTAGAGTTAGAAAAAACCTAGAGGCTTAAGCCTATAATAAAAGGACAATAATATGTATAAACTATTACTTATATTATTGTTCCTCCCCCTTTACCTTTTTTCAAATACAGTTATAACTGTAACTTACCCAGTTCAAGAATATTTTATAGAAAAAATTGCATTAAATAAAGTTTATATTAGAACTGTTTATGAAAGTAAAAATAAGTTTGAAAAAAAAGATAGTAGAGTTGTAAATAAGCTCTCTAATAGCAAATTTTATTTTACCTTTGGAATGGAAAATGAAAAAGAATTATCAAAACTTTTTTTATCTAAAAATAGTTATTTAAAAGTAGTAGATATAACAAAGGGTATAAAAAAGATAAAATTAAACAATAAAGAAAACCCTTATGTTTGGATGGATCCTTTATTGGTTAGAAAGATTGCAAAAAATATTTATGAGCAATTAATAAAGGTTCAAAGGGAAGATAGAGTGTTTTTTAAAGAAAACCTAGATAAGTTTTTAAAGGAATTGGATGAACTCTATTTAGATATGAGAAGTGATATTTTAAATAGTGAAGTGTATGGCTTTTTAACTTATGGAGACTATTGGGATTATTTAGCAGCAAGGTTTAGGTTAAAAGTTTACAAAAATAAATACAAATATTTAAGTATAAAAGAGGTCCCTGATTTTATTAGATTTGCACGAAAAAAGAATCTTCGAAAAATAATTATAAAAGAAGATAAATCCTATGAGATTGCACAATCTTTAGCAGGGCATATAGGTGCTAAGATTATAGAGAATAATATTTTTGCTCATGAGTGGAAATCCAATATATACATGCTAGCTAGAAAACTAGCAAGAAAAATTTAAAAGAAGTTAAATGTTTTTACCCACAACAAAAGAGGAAATGGATAAAAGGGGCTGGGAACAATGTGATGTAATCCTAATAAGTGGAGATGCATATATTGATTCACCTTTTATAGGTGTTGCAGTAGTTGGACGAATACTTGAAAAACTAGGTTTTAAAGTTGGTATTATTGGACAACCTGATGTAAAAAATGATGATATAACAAGACTTGGTGAGCCAAAACTATATTGGGGTGTAAGTGGTGGAAGTATCGACTCTATGGTTTCAAACTATACGGCAACAAAAAAGTTTAGAAATAGTGATGATTATACCCCTGGTGGGAAAAATGATAAAAGACCAGATAGGGCAACATTGGTATATACTAATTTAATTAGACGATATTTTAAAAATACAGTTCCTATTGTTTTAGGTGGGATTGAAGCAAGTCTTAGAAGAGTTAGTCATTATGATTTTTGGTCTAATAAACTTAGAAAGCCAATACTTTTTGATGCTAAGGCTGATTATCTAATCTATGGAATGGGAGAGATAGCTATTAAAGAGTTTTCAAAGGCTCTAGCTGAAGGTAAAGATCCTAAAGAGGTTAGGGGAGTATGTTATATCTCTAAAGAGCCAGTAGAGGAGTATATTCAAATCCCAAGTCATGATGAGTGTTTAAAAGACAAAAACAAATATATTGATCTTTTTGATGAGTTTTATAAAAACAATGACCCAATAAATGCAAAAGGTCTTTGTCAAAAAGTGGATAGTAGATATTCTATTCAAAATCCACCTTGTGATTATTTAGATGAAAAAGAGATGGATGAAGTTGCAATGTATCCTTATCAAAGGGATTTACACCCATACCATAAACCCCAAGGAAAAGTAAAATGTTTGGAGACTATTAAGTTTTCTATTCAAACTCATCACGGATGTTGGGGAGAGTGTAATTTTTGTGCAATTGGAGTTCATCAAGGACGAACAATAAGAACAAGAAGTGAAAAAAATATCTTAGAAGAGGCAAAAGAGTTTACCAAGATGAAAGACTTCAAAGGTGTTATCTCAGATGTTGGAGGGCCTACTGCTAATATGTATGGATATGAGTGTGGGAAAAAACTTAAAAAGGGTACCTGTGATGATATTAGATGTGTAGATTTTGATAGACTTTGCAAGGTTATGAAAGTTGATCATAGTAGACACTTGAAACTTCTAAGAGATATTAGACAAGTTCCAGGGATTAAAAAAGCTTTTGTAGCTTCTGGTTTAAGATATGACTTCATAAGTGCAGATAAAAAACATGGTTATGAATATCTTAAAGAGCTTGTAAATCATCATATTTCAGGTCAAATGAAAGTTGCACCTGAACACACCTCAGATAGAGTTTTAAAACTAATGGGAAAACCTGGGAAACAACCACTTATTGAGTTTAAAAAGATGTATGATAGATTAAACAAAGAAGCTGGGAAAAAACAGTTTTTAACATATTATTTGATTGCAGCACACCCAGGGTGTGAAGAGAGGGATATGCATGAGTTAAAACAGTTTACTACCCATGAACTAAAGATGAATCCAGAACAAGCACAAGTGTTTACACCGACACCTGGAACCTATTCTAGTGTGATGTATTATACTGAACTTGACCCAGTAACTAGAAAAAAAATCTTTGTAGAAAAAGATAATGGCAAAAAAGAGAAACAAAAAAACATAGTAATAGATAAGAGTTATTACCAAAGAAGAAAAAAGTCCAATAATGGAATGCAAAGCTAAGAGAGGATAATTTATGATTACAAATAATGAATTGATGAAAGAAGACTTAAAACATATTTTTCACCCTTGTTCCCAAATGAAAGATTATGAAACTATTCCTCTTATTCCAATAAAAAGTGCTAAGGGTTCTTATATAAAAGATTTTGATGGAAATGAATTTTTAGATTGTATAAGCTCTTGGTGGGTTAATATTTTTGGACATAGTAATGAGTATATAAATAAAAAAATAAATGAACAGCTTCAAGATTTGGAGCATGTTATTTTTGCAGGATTCACCCACGAACCAGCAGTTACTTTGGCTAAAAGATTAGTTGATTTAACTCCTAAGCCTTTACAAAAAATCTTTTTTGCTGATAATGGTTCAAGTGCCATTGAGATAGCTTTAAAAATGGCTTTTCAGTATTTTAAAAACAAAGGTGAGACAAGAACTCAATTTATATCATTGCAAAATTCATATCACGGTGAAACAATGGGAGCTTTGGCAGTTTCAGATACTGGATTATATAAAGATATCTATGATGATATTTTAATCAAAACCTTAAAAGCAAAATCTCCAGCACTTGTTAGTGAAGATGAAGCAATTGAGGATATGAGAAGAGTATTAGAGGAAAACAAAGGCAATGTCTCTTCTGTAGTGATTGAACCAATAGTTCAATGTGCAGCAGGTATGCTTATGTATGATGCAAGTTATATAAAAAAACTTAGAAAACTTTGTGATGAGTATGGGGTATTTCTAATAGTAGATGAGATTGCAGTTGGTTTTGGAAGAACTGGTACTATGTTTGCTATTGAACAAGCAGATATAAGCCCAGATTTTTTATGTTTATCAAAGGGCATTACAGGTGGATATATGCCTTTATCTGTTGTAATGTTTACAGATGATATTTATAATGCTTTTTATTGTGATTACAATGAAGGAAAATCTTTTTTAGATTCACACTCTTATACTGGAAATACTCTTGCCTGTGCAGTTGCAAATGCTGTATTAGATATTTTTGAAAATGAAAATATAATTGAAAAAAATAAAGAAAAAATTGCCTTTATAAAAGAGAAAACACAAAAGTTCAAAGAGTTGAAAAATGTTTTGGAAGTTAGACAAAGAGGAATGATATGTGCTATTGAATTAAAAGAATATAACAATAGAAGAATAAATTTAGAGATTTTTCAAGAAGCACTTAAAGATGGGGTTTATGTAAGACCTTTAGGAAATATTTTATATTTTATGCCACCATATTGTTTCACTTTTGAACAATTAGAAAAGATGATAGAGGTAACTTATAAAATAGTCTCATCAAAGTTATAGAAAATTATCCAAAAAAAAAGGCAATAGTTGCCCTTTTTTTCTTAGTAGTTAAAATTGATTATGAAAGTGCTTCAATCATATCACTTGTAACTTCTGAAACATCTTTTGTTCCATCAAGTTCTATAAAGACACCCATATCAGTATAAAAATCAATAAGTGGTGCAGTTTGCGCATGGTATGCTTCTAATCTACTTTTTACAGTTTCGGCATTGTCATCTTTTCTAATAATCAATTCACCACCACAGTAGTCACAAACATTTTCTTTTTTTGAAGGGTTAAACTCAACATGGAAAGATGCTCCACATTTAGAACAAACTCTTCTTCCTGTGATTCTTCCAACGATTAGTTCATCTGGAACATTAAGTGAAATTACTTTATCAAGTGAGATTCCCATAGTTGCCATTAACTCTTTTAAAGCTTCTGCTTGCGCTAACGTTCTTGGAAAGCCATCAAGGATAAAACCCTCTTTACAGTCAGCTTCAGCTAATCTGTCTTTGATAATACCAATAATAGTTGAATCAGGAACTAATTTACCCTCATCCATAAACTTTTTTGCTTCCATCCCCATATCTGTTTTATCAGCAATTGCAGCTCTTAAAATATCTCCAGTTGAGATTTGTGGAATATTATATTTCTCAATTAAAAATTTTGCTTGGGTTCCTTTACCAGCTCCTGGTGCACCAAATAGCATTAAATTCATATTTTATTTCCTTTTAAATAGTCCCTATTTGAAAAGGGATCTTTGCTTGATTAATTTCTTTTTGTACAATTTATAAAAACTGTTAAAAAATAAACTATAAAGATACAAGTAGTTGTTCTTAGTTTTTCAGTATTGTATTCAAAAAGCTTTTAATATCACATAAATAATTTAAATAGATTTTGATATAATCATAATTCTAAATTTAACAAGGGCGTAAATGAAAAAACTATTTTTAATTATTGGAGCACCAGGAAGTGGAAAAACTACTGATGCTGAATTGATTGCAAAAAATCATATGAAAATCACTCATTATTCAACTGGAGATATGTTTAGAACTGAGGTTGCAAGTGGTAGTCAAAGAGGTGCAATTATTGAAAAATATATTAGTGCTGGAAATATTGTACCAATAGATATTGCTATAGAGACTATTATAGGTGCTATTAAAAAAGCTCCAACAGATGTTGTAATTATTGATGGATATCCAAGAAGTTTTGAACAAATGGCAGAATTAGATAAATATTTAGCAAGTGAAGATGAAGTAGAGTTAATAAATACTATTGAAGTTGAAGTATCAGAAGAGGTGGCAAAACATAGAGTTCTAGGACGTGCTAGAGGAACTGATGATAATGTTGAAGTATTTAATAATAGAATGAAAGTATATAGTGAACCATTAAAGCAGATTCAAGAGTTTTATGAATCTAAAAATTTATTAAAAAAAATTGATGGTGAAAGAACTATTAAAGAGATTATTGATGAAATGGACTCATTTATTCAATCTAGAATCTAGTTATAAATTATAAAGGTAATATTTGAAAAATTTGAATTTTTATTCTGTTATTATAGGAACAGAGCTACTAAATGGGCGTCGAAAAGATGCCCATTTTGCTTTTTTAAATGAACAACTTTTAAAAAGAGGTTGGACCCATAAAGGTTCTTTTGTTATTGCAGATGATACCTCTTTAATGAAAAATATCTTTACACTTATCAAGGCTGATAAAAATTCTGTTATGTTTTGTTATGGAGGTATTGGTACTACTCCTGATGATTATACAAGAAAAATTGCTGCTGAGGTTTTTACAGATAGTAATATGCAGTTTCATAAAGAAGCAAAACAACTTATTGAAAATCAATTTAAGCAAGAAGCCTATCCCCATAGAATAAATATGGCATATCTTCCTGTAGGGGCAAAACTTCTTAAAAATGTTGTAAATAATGTTGCTGGTTTTTATTTAGAAGATAGATTCTTTTTCACTCCAGGTTTCCCTTCTATGAGCCAAGCTATGGTTCTTGAAGCTTTAGATAAACATTATTATAAAAACAATATTCAAGAGTATAGAGTAACTTTGACTGCATTTTGTGGTGAAAATGATTTAATAGATATTATGAAAACTGTGCCAACTTCTATTGAGTTATCTTCTCTTCCTAAAATCTTAGATGATAAAAGATTAGTTGTATTATCCTTATGTGGATATGACAAAGATTTAATAGATATCTATTTTTCAAAATTTGTAAATTTTTTAGAAGAAAATTCAATAAAATATCTACTAAAAGATATAAGTTGAAAAAAAAATTCTATAATAATTAGCCTTATAAAGGGCACTTTTAACTCCCCAAAACACTTTAAGAAAATTTTAAGTATTTTTCTTTTTTTTTAGTTTATAATTTCGCAAGTAGAATAAGGAAAGTACGTTTTAAGTAAAAAGCCAGCGAAGCATTCGTTTGGTTTTTAAATTGGTGTACTCTAATTTAGAGTACATTTATTTTAGCAAACTTATAGGTTTGTTATTTTAGGGAGTATAAATGTTAAAATCATTTTTATTTGCTGTTACTTTGCTAACAGTATCTGCTTTTGCAAATGATGCAATTGAAGAAAAACTTGCTTTATGTGAAAAAAATTATGATCAATGTTCAGTAAAATGTGAAGATAATGAAAGTACAGATTTTACAGAATGTATTTCAACTTGTGAAAAAGATTATTATCTTTGCCAAACAAAAGTTGAAGAGAGTTTGGACGAAAAACAAGATCAGTAACTCACTTTGCCTTGTTCTACAAAAGTTTTTTAAAGGTAAAAAAAGTAGTGAAATACAGAAAGCTAAGTATCGAAAAATCAAAAAAATTGATTGATGAAGTAGAAAACTTTAGTGATTTTTTAGATACATTAAAACAGTTGATTAGAATCCCAAGTGTTACAGGTTTTGAACACTCATTTTTTCTATATTTAAAAAGAGAATTAGATGAGTTAAATATAAAAACCCAATATTATGATGGTTTGTTAGTTGCCCAAGGAACTGAACCAACAAATGGTATTTTAAGTGCTCACATAGATAGACATGGTCTTGTTTGTACAGGACCAAAAGAGTTCCAATTTGCAGCTTTTTTAGCAAAAAATAGGAGTGAACTTAAGGGAAACTCAGTTTCTGAACAGATTTATAAAACCTTTTTATCAAGATATTTAAACTTAGGAGTTCAAGCTTATGAGCCATACTCTGGCAGTTATCTGGGAATTGGTGAGATAAATGATGTTTATATGTGTAAAGAGATAAATAACCTTATGTTTAAAGTTAGAGGTTTAGAACATCTTATGCCTGGAACTCCTATTGCATTTGTTGATAAACTTGATATTAAAAATGAACAAATTTCTGCTCAGTTAGACAATGTTATCTCAGCTGCAATTATTTTGTATTTGTATCAAAATGGTTATCAAGGAACAGCTTTTTTCACAGCCCAAGAGGAAGCAGGAAGAAGTTGGAGATATATGTATGAGTGGTTTATGAAAAATAAAATTTCTACAACAGAACTTTTAGTATTAGATACTAGTCCATATAATACTGATGAAGAGGTAAGTATGCAGGATATTGTTCTAAGAAATAGGGATGCAAATGCTAGGTTTAAATCACCACTTTTAAAAGTTTTAAAAAACTTTTGTCATAAAAATAATATAATTTTTTCTTGTAAAGATACATTTATCCAAGAGAAAAACAAAATATTAAATGAAAAAAATCTTCCTTTAATGAGTTTAGGAAGTACAGAGATGGGAAGAATAGTAAAAGAATCAAAAGGTATGATTCAAGGAACAACTTTACAAATACCAACAACTGGTTATCATACTATAGAAGAAACAGCTTCGATTAACTCTGTTAAGTCGACTTTATTTATTTTAAAAAGTCTATATATAGATAAAAAAAGTGTAGGATGAAGATGAAAAGTAATAATTACAAAAATTTAGTTAAATTGTATTATGAAGAGTTATGGAATAAACATAATAAAGAGTATATAGATATTCTTTTTGATGAAGAGATAACTTTTCATGGTTCACTAAATGTTGTAGCAAAAGGCAAAAAAGAGTTTGAAACATATATGGATAATGTTTTAACAGGTATTCCAAACCTTTATCATGGAGTAGAGATTATGATAAGTGAAGATGATAAAATTGCAGTAAGAGCTGTTTATAATGGTACTCACAAGGGTAAATTATTTGATTTTGAACCAACAAATAATAGAATCAAATATAATGGAGCTTCATTTTTTAGATTTAAAGATGGAAAAATTTGTGATATTTGGGTTTTAGGTGATTTAGCAACCTTACATAAACAATTAATAAAATGAGTATAAGAACTTTTGACCAAATAAGTAACTTTGTTTTTTGTGATAGTTTTTTAAACGATTTTGATATTGAGACAAAGTTACTTCCAAACCCATATTATGATTATCCATATATGATAATTAAAAACTTTTTCAATGAAGAGTTATGTGAAGAGATAACAAACTCTATACGAGAAAATAGTGATTTTATTGATGCAAAAGTAAAAATTGAAAATTATACAAATCAAGTAGATGAAGATATAAGAAAAACAAAGATTTATAAACTAAATAAAGATTATAAAAAACTTTACGAAAAGGTTTTTAAACACCATCAAAGTGAAATTGAAAACTATTTTAATATAGCTTTAACAACAAGTTCAAAACTGCAAGTTTTAGAGTATAAAAAAGGCTCTTTTTATGTGGCACATAGTGATGATTCTAGTATGATTCTAAAGGATGAAAAACTTGCAGGCTTTAAGTGTGTGGCAAATAATAGAAAACTAACTACAGTTTTATTTACTACAAGTTGTGAAGATAGTAAAAAAACAAACTCTTTTACAGGTGGGGAATTGATATTTAATTACCTATATGATGAAAATGGTGAAAATATAATATTAAAGCCAAGTGCTGGAGATATGGTTATTTTTTTAAGTAATCCATATTTTACCCATGAGGTTTTAGAGGTAAAAAGTGGTTATAGATTAAGTTTAGTTCAATGGCATGATGCCATTATAAACTAGACTAGATCTATTTTTTTAGCTCTTTTTTAATATGTAAATCCAATTGTGGAAATGGTATCTCTATATTGTGTTTATATAAGGCATTGTATATAAGAAGTAAGAAATCAGATTTAAGTGAATTTGGTGTAATTCTATCATTTACTCTTATATAAACTAATAGTTCTAAATCAACGCTGCTGTTATTCATCCCTTCAAATCTTATTTCTGCTTGTTTATCTTTATCTTCTCTAATAAATTTCAAGTCACTATTTTTTAATTCTTCTAAAATAATCTTTTTAACTTCTTCTATTTTGGTTCCATATGCAACCCCAAAAGGTACATGTAATCTTCTTGATTTATCTTCTAAGGTCCAATTGATAACATTGTTTTGGATAAATGAAGAGTTTGGAACAACAATATCTATATTATCAAAGGTTTTTATAGTGGTTGAACGAACTCTTATATCTGTTACTGTGCCCTTTAGTACATCATTTATCTCTATTACATCACCAATTCTAATAGTTCTTTCAAACATCAAAATTATTCCAGCAATAAAGTTTGATACAACAGTTTGTAAACCAAAACCAATACCAATAGATAATGCCCCAGCTATTAGTGAGATGGAAGACATATCTATTCCTAAACTATTCATTGCTATTATAATTGTGATAAATATTATTAGATAAAAGCCTACATTTGAAGTTACTTTTAAAGAAACTTCACCAATATTTGGCCATTTAGATGATATTTTTAAAAGCCATTTTTTATAAAATTTCCCTAAAAGAAGACCAATGATAATTAAAATCAAGGCTTTAAATATACTTTTAGGTGTAATAGCTTGTTCATTAAAAACAACAAGGCTTGTATTAAAAAAAGATTTACTAGAATCATAAATAGAACTAAGTTGTGAACTAGAGCTTGCAAAAAGTAGTTTTGTATTACTTAAATATTTTTTTGATAACTCTTTAAAAATAGTACTTAAATAGGAATATTTTTTTTGCTTATCTTCATCTAGCTTTGAGATATATCCATTTAGGGATTTATAGGTGGCTAAAAACTCTTTTTCTTGTTCATCTTTTAGTGTTATTAAGAGTTTTTTACTTAGATTATTGATAGTTTTTATTAGCTCCTCTTGATAACTATTTTCAAACTTTTTGATACTATTTTCAAGGCTTTTTACCTTTGGTTTATTTTCATCTAGTTTTTCCCTTTGTAAATCTACTTTTAGAGAGTTGATATATTGAGTTAATCTATCTAAGTTTTCAATATTTTTATTAAGATGTATATCTATTGTTTTTATTTCTGTTTCTGAAAGCTTTGGGATACTTTCATTTAGACTTGAAAGAAGTTTTATCTTTTCATCTTTTATCAAGGCTTCTTTTTTTTCTAAATTTGTTTTTTCAATTTTATAGTATGCAAATTGTAGTTGATATATTAATAGTTTATCTTTTTCAATCTCTATAATATTTTCTATTCTCTTTTTTAGGTATGAAAGATTATCTTGAATAGCAAGCAAAAGATTTTTTGTACTATTTTGTTTTTTATTTAAATCTAATAAAAATTCAATTGTTTGATAGATTTCATCAAGGCTTAAATCTTTTTTATCTAAAAGAGTATAATTAAACTTTTCAATTGATACAGTTTTAGCACTAGCCTCTTTTAGAATCTGAAGGTATTTTTTTTCATTTTCTATGATTTTTTTACTTTTGTTAGAACTATCTATATTTTTTTTAATCTCTTTAAGATATGAAATATTAGTTTGAGTATCAAAAAGCTTAGTATCAATCTCTGCACTGAAACAAAGAGTACAAAAGAGTAAAAAATTAATTAAAAGTTTCATTATAAACCTTAGTTTTTTATATTTTTGATTATAATATAAAAGTTATTATAAAGGATATAAAGTGCATCAAAATGGATTATCTCATGCGGTTATTTTTGATAAAAAAGGTTCAGCTAAAGAGCTTTCATATGATCAACTACAAGATTATGACAAAAGTATGGGCTTATTATGGGTTCATTTTGATTATTCAAGTCAAGAAGCAATCGATTGGATTACAAATAAAAGTGGTATTGATCCAATTGCTATTGAAGCTTTATTAACTCAAGAGACTAGACCTAGAACTACAATTTTAGATGATACTATTTTACTTGCCTTAAGGGGTGTTAATTTAAATGCAAATTCAGACCCAGAAGATATGATTTCTATAAGATTATTTATATCCCAAGATATAATAATAAGTACCAAAAAAAGAGATTTATTATCTGTAAAAGATATCTTAGAAAGTTTTGAACATAATAAAGGTCCTGTAAATAGTGCAGAATTTATAATCTCTTTAACAGATAGACTAACTTCAAGAATGGAAGAGACTATTAATGAGTTAGAAGATAGAGCTTTAGAAATAGAAGAGATGATTTTAGAATCAGAAAATGTTCAATTAAGAACACAAATATCTAAAATCAGAAGAGAATCTATAACCTTAAGAAGATATTTAGCACCCCAAAAAGAGGCTATGTATAAACTATATCATGATAAAATCTCATGGCTAAGTGAATATGATAGAATAGAGCTAAGGGAGATAACAGACCAACTTATAAGATATGTAGAAGAGTTAGACTCCATTAATGATAAAGTAGCTTTAATACAAGAAGAATTGGTAAATAATATTAGTGAACAGATGAATCAAAGAATGTATGTCTTATCAATAATCTCAGTAATATTTTTGCCACTAGGGTTTCTAACAGGTTTATTGGGTGTAAATGTTGGAGGGATTCCTGGTTCTGAAGATAAAGGGGCATTTAGTTTATTTATATTAATATTGTTTTTTATTGGTGCCTTACAGTTTTATTTATTGAAAAAATACAAATGGATTTAAAATGGATGAATTAAAAAATTATGAAGAGATAAAAGAGTTTTTATTACAGGCAATTGATGATTATAAAAATGACAAATTTGAATTGCACCCTTATGATATAGCAAAGGAGCTTGAAAAACTAAGGGACTTAAGTGATGATGAGTATGAATATATTTGTAAAAAGATGCCAAGTGATCTTTTTGCACAAGTTTTATGTGAGATGCCAAGTTATATCCAAGAAGAGATTAGCGATGTTATAAGTGATAAAAAGATTGCAAATATCACTTCTAAAATGGATAGTGATGATGCTTCTATGCTTATTTATAATATTTCACAAAAAGATGAAGAAACAGCACAATTAATCTTAGAAAAACTTAATGATGAAGATAAGCAGATTATTGAAAGATTAAATGCATATGATGATGATAAAGCTGGTTCATATATGCAAAATGAGCTTTTTAGTGCTTCATTAAATGAAAACATAGGAGTTGCACTAAAAAGATTAAAAAAATTAAAAGATGAAGATGAGTTAGATAATATTTTTCATGTTTATTTAGTGGATAAAGATGGTATATATATAGGTTCTATTGGTTTAGAGGAGTTGATTGTATTTGAAAGAGATTTAACTTTTAATGATATTCCAGCTGATAAAATAAAAAACTATTCATGTACACACAATAGTGATATCTCAGAAGTTGTTGAAATGGTTGTCAACTATAACTTAAGTGCTTTAGCAATAGTTGATGATGAGGGGAAACTATTAGGTAGGGTAACCCATGATGATATCCATGATGTTATACAACAACAAGATACTAAACAACTTTATTCATTAGCTGGGGTTAGTGATGATGCAGAGCATGAAGAGAGTATGTATTTAATTGGTAAAAATAGAGCTATATGGTTAAGTATAAACTTAGTTACTGCTATCTTTGCTTCAATAGTAATAGGTATGTTTGATGCTACTATTCAATCTTTGGTTGCCCTTGCTGTACTGATGCCAATAGTTGCATCAATGGGTGGAAATGCAGGTACTCAAACTCTAACAGTAACAGTTAGACAAATGGCTTTAGGTGAGATAAGTTATACAGATGCAAAAAAAACTATATATAAAGAGGTTATTATATCTTTAGTAAATGGACTTTTATTTGCATTTGTTATAGGGATTATAGCTTTCTTATGGTTTAAAATTCCTCTTTTAGGTTTAGTTATAGCCATGTCTATGATTATAAATTTACTTAGTGCAGGTTTTTTTGGTGCAGTTATTCCAATACTTTTAGAAAAGTTTGAAATAGATCCAGCTATTGGCTCAACTGTTATTTTAACAACTGTAACTGATGTGGTTGGTTTTTTTAGTTTTTTAGGTTTGGCAACAATTATTTTACTTTGAGATTTAAAATTATTAAGGAATTTTTTTAAATAATCTAACTCTATAAAAGAGTTAGATTTTATATACAGATGATACTTCATCTCCCACAGTTATTATGCGTACTCTATCATTTAGCTGTAGATTTGTATCTTTAGATAAAATAACTATTGTTTCATTTGTATCTAACTGAACTGTTAGTTCTTGGGCATTTTTTTCATTTACTTTACTACCAACTTGAGCACCCACAATGGCTCCACCTAAACTTGCAAGTGTTCTTCCATCTCCTCTACCAATTGTTGAACCAAGAACAACACCTATAACCCCACCTAGAAAGGAACCTGTACCTGAGTCTTTAATATACACATCTCTTATATGTATTATTTTTCCAACAGATATATGTTTTATTTTTTTATAGTTTTGTGAATCATAAGCTACATTATTTTTATCCGCACAAGCTGTAAAAATAAATAATAAAGTTAAACTAATCATAGTGATAATATTTTTCATAATAATCCTTATTTTAAATTTTATATAAGAATATTATATCACAAAGAGTGAGATTAAATATTTAAGTTTTATTCTATAATTTGTTCTTTATTTAACTCCATAAATTCACTCTCTTCAATTGCATCTTCACTAAAGTATTCTATTTTATTTTCAGCTGTTTCAAGGTTTTTAAATCTAGCTATATGAAAAATAGCATCCCCTTCTTGTACTAAAGGTATCTCAGATTTTCCTATTATAATCCCATCAAAAGATGCCTTTATCTCAAAAGTTTCATCATCTAGTGCTTCATCCACATAGGCTATAATTTCACCTTCATGTACAGTATCTCCTAAGGCTTTGATAGTTCTTAATATCCCACTCTCAACTGCTCTTATCCACTGGCTACTTCTTGTGACAATTGGCAGTCTTTTTCTTTTAATAGTAGTTTTAGGTATCATATTAAGTTCCCTTAAAACATTTACTATCCCTTTTACTCCAATTCTAATAGAAGTCTCATCAAATCTTAATGCTTCTCCTGCTTCATAAAGTAAGATTGGTATATTATTCTCTTGAGCAACTTGTCTTAATGAACCATCTCTAAGCTCTGCGTGTAGTACAACAGGTGCTTCAAAAGATTTTGCAAGATTAAAAGTAAATTCATCTTTGATATTTGCTCTAATTTGAGGTAGATTAGATTTATGAATAGATGCAGTATGTAAATCTATTCCTAAATCACATTTTGAAATAATTTCATTAAAAAATATATTAGCTACACGACTAGCTAATGAACCTCTATTTGTTCCAGGAAAAGATCTATTCAAATCTCTTCTATCTGGCATATACCTAGATAGAGTCATAACCCCATAAATATTCACTATGGGGATTAAGATTATAGTTCCTTTGATTCTTTTTAAAATATTTAGTTTTCTAAACCTTCTAATTATCTCTATACCATTTAATTCATCCCCATGTATTGCAGCACTTATGAAAATAGTTGGTCCATTTCTTTTCCCTCTTATTACTCTAATAGGAAGTTTTGCAGGAGTTTGATAAAGCTTTGGAAGCTCCAAATATACTGTAGTTGTAGCTCCTCTTTTTATCTCTTCCCCTGCAAGAAAAAACTTATCATTTTCTATCAAATTTATGCTCCAATATTATCTTTTTTTATTCTTCTTCTTTTTGGAGTTGGTGAGTCGTCAATAGGAGTTACATTTTTTTCTATAAAATCCATGATTTTTCCAGCGATATCAATTTTTGTTGATTTTTCTATCCCTTCTAATCCAGGAGATGAATTTACTTCCATTACAAGAGGTCCTCTTTTTGATTCAATCATATCAACTCCACAAACACCCAGTCCCATAGCTTTTGCAGCTGCAAGTGCTGTACTTTTTTCTTTTCTTGTTAATTTGTGGGCTGTTGCAGTTCCACCTTGGTGTAGGTTTGATCTAAAATCACCCTCAGCTCCTTGTCTTTTCATAGCTCCAACAACTTCTCCATCAACTATAAAAACTCTTATATCAGCTCCACCGGCTTCTTCAATAAACTCTTGAACTAGTAAATTTACATCCATTCCATAAAAGGCATCAAGTACAGATTTTGCAGCTTTTAGTGTCTCAACTAAAACTACTCCAACCCCTTGAGTTCCTTCTAAAATCTTTAGAACTAAAGGTGTTCCACCACTTAGGGCAATAACATCTTTTGCACTAGATTTATTTGAAGCAAATACAGTTTTTGGCATATCTACACCATTTTTAGAAAGTATTTGTAAACTTCTTAGTTTATCTCTACTTCTTTTTATAGCTAAACTTCCTGTTACAGTAAATACATCCATCATCTCAAAGTGTCTAACCATTGCAGTACCATAAAAAGTCCTACTAGCTCCTATTCTTGGAATAATAGCATCAGGCTTTGGTAATTCTTTACCTAAATAGTTTATTTTTAGTTCACCCTTCATTATCTCAATACTACATTTCAAATAATCAATTACTTCAACTTCCCAACCTCTTTGCGTAGCAGCTTCAACTAACCTTGAAGTTGAATACAACGTAGAGTTTCTTGATAGTATATATACACGCATATTATATTAATCCTTGCTTTCTTTTGTTAAATACTCTTTTGATACATCCACCAAAAATCTATCATGTAAAAATTTTCTTCCAATCAACATGGGAAATTTCATATCTGATCTATTTGTTAGTGAAATTACACTTTTATACTTTTTACCCATAAAATCTACAGTAACTTTTATTGATGGTCTTAATTGTACTTGTCCATTTGAACTTTTTACCCTTTTTATCTTATATATTGGTAGTTTCATTCTTTTACCATGATAAGAAGGGTGTATTTCATCTAAAAGTGTAAACTCAACACTATCTTCATTTATAACAATATCATCACAATGCAATGCATTTGAATCAGCCCCTGTATCAATCTTTGCATCTAAATCAATTAGGTTCAAATCTAATATTGAAATTATCTCTTTTCTTCCAACAATTTTTTTATTTTTCATAATAAACTTTCCTATATTGTATATCATTATATAAAAAAAACAAAATATTTTCACATTTTTTTACAAAAATTTTGAAAATTCTTTTTTGTTTTTAAAAAAAAATTTATTGAAATAGTGGCTAAAATTGGCACTTTTTTTAGTGTGAAATTACTTTAAGTTTTATTTCAGCTTATTTCTTTTTTTTATAGATTATAATTACATTTGAAAATAATAGGAATTGAAAGTGTTCTAAAAATCTATCAAAGCATTTGTAGGTGCAGTTTAGAGAGTTTTTAGAAATAGGTGTAATCACTGAATGTGAATACGAAATACTAACACATTAAACTTAGGTTTAGTTAAAGTGAAGTATAAGAGTATAGAAAACAAAAAGAGCTATCTTAAATAAGATGTCTGAGTATATAATTAATTTAGAATTTGACAGTAACTATATAATTGAAGATCCCATAAATAAAACTGTATATGAGATTGCTAGTTATATTAAGAATGAGAAAAATTATGACAAGGCATTTCAAACAATCATAAACAATAACTTATCACTAGAAGATGTTATAACAAGAACTTGTAGATTAGACCAAGATGATGTTGTAATATTAGCTGATTTAATAATCAGTAAATCATAAAAAATAAGAATATATTTATGACTGAAGATTTAAGTATGAAAAATATTGTTGTTCAAATTGTACATTTGGTGATTACTAAGCAAGAGTATAAAGAGGCAGCTAAGTTAATGGTAGCAAATAATATTACAATAAATCAGCTAACAAAACTTACTTTAAAATTCTCTATATACAAATTAGCAAAATTAACAGATTCAATAAAACAAATAAAAAAAGGAAATTAAAAAGTGGAATCAATAATTTATGAGTTAAGATATAATAATGTAAAAGAACAAGATATCAAGACAATTATTGAAAGAGTAAAAAACCGAATTTCGGAAGAAAATGTTGACAATGAGTTAGTAAAACTGGGATATAATAAAATCTTTACAGTTGATTATGACGATATAGATTATGATAACTATGATGATTTTGATGATGACTATGACAACTATAAAGGTCATAGAGATTTTGATGAAGATTAAGACTATTTAGGTTTGGTATAAAAGTTAAATTTCCAACCTTTATCTTTATCATATTTTGCTAAGTTATATTCATCCCAGACTTTTTGGCACTTTTTATTGCCCACTTTAATACCCTTTTTTGCAAATTGGTGGGCACGCCCAAAGTTTGGGAAAACTCCTTTTCCACTTGCATACATAAATGCAAGATTACAGTGTGCTTCAATATAACCTTGTTTTGAAGCTTTTTCAAAATACTCTACTGCTTTTTTATAATCTGTATCTACTACAGTTCCTGTAGCCAAAAATTGACCTATCATATTTTGTGCAGGTGCATAACCTCTTTTTGCTGCTTCCAAAAAAGTATTAAATGCCTTTGCTAAGTTATAGTAGGGAGTTTTTTTAGAAAGATAGAGTTTTGCTAGATAATAGCTTGATTTATTATGTTTTAATAAACTTCCTTTTTCAAGATATTTCTTACTCATAATTAAGCTTTGTTCTACTTCTTTTCCATTTGCATAAATTAAAGCTAATTTAAAGATGGCATTAACATTATTTTGACTAGCTAAAACTTTATAGCTATTTAGTGAAGCTAAAACTCCTTGCTCTTTTTCAATCTTTTTTGCCTCTTCAAAACTAATTGCAAATATTAGATTAACACTAATTAAGAATAAAAATATAAGCTTTTTCATTTAATTACTTTTGGAATATTTGAATTTAGTGATGTTACTATTTCATATGTTATTGTATCATGGATTTTTGATAAGGGTGTTGCATCATCAAAGATACAAACTTCATCTTCTGTTGAGTTTATTGAAAGTGAATCCATAGATACTTTTCCTAAAACTTTATAACCTTTTGGAGTAATAAACTCTTTAGTTCCATTTAATCTAAAAAAACCATCTCCATATCCAACATCATAAGTTGAAATATTCATATTTTTAGGGGCAATAAACATACCTCCATATCCAACTTTTTGATTTTTCTTTAATTCTCTTGTAACAATTTTTTTACCCCAAAGTGATAAAACTGGTTTCAAAGTTGGAGTATTAAACGCTGGATGAAAATCTATATATCCATATTGGGCAATACCAACTCTTGCTATATCATCTTCGTAATTCTTAAATCTAAATAAAGCGGAAGAGTTAGCAGAATGGAACTTAGGAATAGGTAAAAAAAGTTTTTCACATAATCTTATAACTTCCTTTTTTGCATGAATAAAGTTATTTCTTTGCCAAAAAAAATCACAACTTAGTTCATCAGCACTTCTATAGTGGGTCATAACACCTGTTAAGTTTAAATTATTCTTCAAAAGCCCTAAAATAGCCTCTTCTAAAGAATCTACTTGGATACCATTTCTGTGCATTCCTGTATCAACTTTTAGATGAACATTCGTATTTTTGGGTAACCGCTGGATATCTTGGAGGCTATTTATTACAATGTGAAAAGTATGTGAATAAGTACCGATATTAGTATCAGCTAAAATTAAGATTTGATCAAAAAATGTCTCAATTTTTCTAGCTTCCTCTACAGTTCGGACTACTGCGGATTTTATACCAAACTCATTTGCAAGTGTAGCCATTTCTATAAGACCGTGACCATAAGCATTGTCTTTTAATACAACTGCAACTTTTTCTTTTGAACCAGCTTTCTTAGAAATAACTGAAAGATTGTGAAAATAGTTTGATTTATTTAATTCTATATATGCCAAAAGTTAAGCCTTAAGATTTTTGAAATATTCAAGTATAACAATAGCATCTTTTTCGTTTAAAATCTCTTTCAATTCAGCTAAGTTTGAATTTTTTATTTTTTCAAAAGAACCAAAATATAAAAGAAGTTTTTTAAGTTTTGCTTCACCTATACCTTTGATTTGTAGAAGTGAGATTTGAGTATCTTCTTTTCTTTTTTGTTTTTTGTGAAATGTTATTGCAAATCTGTGGGCTTCATCTCTTAATCTTTGAATAAATTGCAATCTTTTATCACTTGGTAGTAAATTTAGTCTATGTATTTCACCATTTTTTTCAAAATATATAATATCCTTTGCACTACCTTTTGCCCTATGGGCTTTAAAATCAAGTTTCTCTTTAGCAATTGCAACAATATCAAGATTTACTCCAACTGAGTTTCTAATATCTATTGCAAGTTTAAGTAAAGTTTCTCCCCCATCTATCACCCACATATCAGGTGCAGGATTTTTTTCAAAGCTTTCAACTCTTTTTATAAGCATCTCTTTCATTTGGGCATACTCATCTTTTGAGTCAAGATTATAGTGTCTGTAATCGCTTTTTATAAGTTTTTCTTCCCAAGTAATCATAGCTCCAACTGTAGCTTGCCCCATCATATGAGAGTTATCAAAGCACTCAAATCTTGTGGCTGTTTTTTCTAAATCAAATAATAGTTTAAGTTCACTATAAATTGTTTGATTTTTATCATTTTGGGATAGTCTTAAAAGTTCATCACAGTTATTAAGTGCAATATTTATAATCTCTTTTTTCTTTCCTATCTTTGGGTTGTTTAAAGCTATTTTTTTATCAAATCTTTTTTTTAAGAAACTTTCTATATCATCTTTTTGTTCTATCTCTTGTGCTATTAAGATTTCACTTGGTAGTACGGGTATTTCATTGTCATAGTAGTTTATAATTGCTCTTTCATAGGCTTCATTTATATCTATTTCAATATCTGCTGAGTTTTTCTTAATATAATCATGGTTACTAGAAGCTAGTTTCCCATCTCTAAAAAACATTCTTACTACAATAGCTTTTTCATTTGATGATTTTATAGCAAATAAATCAAGGTTTTCATTTGTTGCTAAATCCATTCCTGTTTGAATCTGAGATTTTTCTATGGTCTTGATTCTATCCCTTAGTTTCATCGCCTCTTCAAATCTAAATTCAGCACTCAAGTCTTCCATTTTTGAACTAAGTTTATTTATAAGTTTATTTTTGTTGTAGATGTATGCTAATGCTTCATCAACAAGTTTTGAATAATCCTCTTTTGTTATTTTCCCTTCACAAGGAGCAAAACATTTTTTAATTTGATAAAAAAGACACGCTTTTTTACCTTTTACACATGCTTTTTTCTGAACTAAAGGGATAATCTCATAAATAGAATCAAGCATATCTCTTGCCCCAGTGGAGTAGGGACCAAAATATTTTATATTTTTTTCTTTTAAGACCCTTCTTGTTATCTCAAGTCTTGGAAAGTCTTCATTTAAATCTATATAAATATAAGGGTAAGTTTTATCATCTCTAAGTAAAATATTGTATTTTGGTTTTAATTGTTTTATTAAAGAGTTTTCTAAAATAAGTGCATCATGCTCATTTGGTACAACAATCCACTCCAAAGATTTCACTTCTGTAATCATCTTATAAATACGCGGACCTAGTTTATCAGCAGGAAGAAGTTTTGGTGTAAATTTAAAATAAGATTTTACTCTATTTTTAAGTACTTTTGCTTTTCCTATATATAGTAGTTTCCCATTTTCATCAAAGTACTGATATACACCAGCTTCATTGGGTAATTGTTGTAGTTTCTCTTCTAAAGTCATTTAGGGATTATATCAAAAAAACCTTTGTTGAAAATACATCTTTTCATCAAAGGTTTAGTTATTGTACTTTTTATTGATAATTTATATAATAAGGTTCAGACCAGATTTTTCTTCCTCTGGCTTTTTCCCATCCCATTATCTGTTTTGGTGTCATTATATGAGTATCCGCATGGTAGAAAATTTTAAATCCACTTTTTGCAATATTTTTTTCTTCTTGCTTATATAGATGATTGTAGATTTTTATTTTCACTGCTGGATCTCCATGACCATCTATATTATAAATTAAATCTATATTATCAAATATCTTAACATTTTGTTTATCTCTCAACATTCTTTGGTGAAACATATGAACAATTAATTCTTTTTTATTTAGATTATGTTTTTTTATATAAGCACTAATCAACTCTTGTGCATCATTTAAATCTTTTGCAAAAATATGACCTACGTATCTTCCAGGTGGGTATCTTCTATGTTTTGGAATTTTAAATTCAGGATCAATTGCTAAATGTACATTATCGTATTTTAGATATTTTAAAATAGGTGTTAAAGCTTCAACTGGAGTATTTGTTCCCATCTGTAGATCTATATATACTTTAAAATTCTCTTTTTTTGCTCTATTTATATATTCCATTAAACTATTTTTAGACATTCGTAACATATAAGTATTTCTTTTACCCGGATCAGGTGTTGCAAGCCCATAGATTATGTGAAATGCCATTTGAACATCAACTTTATTATCTAATTCTTCTTCAAAATAGTTTTTCTTTTTTTGCATTTTAGCTACAAGTTCATCAATATTACTTTGACCTAATATACCAAGAGATTTTGTATTTGGTCTACCATAATAACCAATTATTAGTTTTTGTTTTTTTATTTCGACAGTTGGCATTGTATTTGCATAACTATTTGTTATGAGTGTAACTAAAAACAATACTAAAATCATAAACTTTCTATTCATATATTAAACCGTAAACCTTTTTCGTAAGTATAATGGATTTTGTTAAATAAATATTTAAATTTTAAGCAAATATTGAAATTTTGTATTTTTAATAAAAAAGATATATAATAAAAATAAATACGAATAAGGAGATTCTATGAAAGTTATTGACAAATCTATTTTAATTGTAGATGATGTAGAGAGTATTAGAGAAAGTATGTATAGAATCTTTAGAAGAATTTTCAAGGATTGTCATCTTGCTGAAAATGGAGAAGAAGCTTTAATTATTTGTGAAAATGAAGATATTGATTTACTTATTACAGATATAGTTATGCCTAAAATGGATGGCTTATCTCTTATAAAAGAGGTAAAAAAAAGATATCCAAATATTCATCCATTGATTGCCATAACAGGGGAGGCATCAACTTCACAAATGGACCAAATAAAGGATTTAAATGTTAGAGTTTTTAAAAAACCTATTGATGTTGATGAGGTGGAAAAACATATTTTAGATTATTTTGATTTATAATTAAGACTCAATTGGCAATAGTATTGTTGCTTTTGTTCCCTCTTCTTGCTGTTCTAAAGTGATATTACCATTAAAATATTTCTTTAAAATGGTTCTTGTCATATATAGTCCTATTCCAGTACCTTCACCTTGTTCTTTTGTTGTAAAGTATGGTTCAAAGATTCTATTTAAAATCTCTTTTTTTATTCCTATTCCATTATCTAGAATCTCAATTTTAATGCTATTTTGATTTTTTTCTAGATTAATTAATATTTTACCCTCCAAAGATTGATTTTTCATTTTATCTTTTATTGCATAAACTGAATTACTTAAGATATTTACAATAGCTTGTTTTAAATGATTTGAGTTACCAAATAAAGTATATTTTTCATTTTCATTAAAATTTAGAGATAAATCGATAAAATTGTTTTTAAATTGTGCTTCAAAAAGGTTTATACTTTTTTGTATTATTTCAAGTACATTAAGGGTTTCATTTGTAGAAAGGGGATTGAAATAGTTTCTAAAATCATCAATAGTACTTGACATATATTCTATTTGTTCTCTACATTTTATTACACTCTCTTTTAAATATTTTTCATCAAGTTCATTATATTTTTGAGCACTTAGCAAATCCTGCAAATATAAAGATACTGCATTTAGTGGTTGTCTCCATTGGTGTGAGATTGCACTTATCATTTCACCCATTGAGGCTAATTTTGATTGTTGAATTATAACTTGTTCTTGTTCTCTTTGTTTACTTACTTCCTCTTCAACTCTTTTTTCTAGTTTATTTCTTAGAAGTTCAAACTCTGTAACATCATAGTTTACACCAATAATATTTGTTGCTTTTTTATTTCCACTTCTAGTCACAATTGCATAGGATTTTATATATCTTAGCTCTTTAGTATCTTCTTTTAGAATTCTAAAAGTAGTATTTATTATATTCCCTTTCATAATAGAACCAAAAAGTATATTTTTTACCATTTCAAAGTCATCTTTATAAATAGTATTTTCCCATCTTGAATAGGTGTCTTCATTTAAGCTTTTATCCATCCCATATAGTTCATACAAAATATCATCAAAAACCAATTTTTTGTTTTCTAAATCTAAACTCCAAATCCCAATGTTTCCACTTTGAGTTGCAATTTTTAATTCCTCTTTTTTGGTGTATAAATCATTAGATAATATCTCTTGTTTTTCTAATAGTTTTTTTGTTTCAATACTCTTTTTTTGAAACTCTTTTGCAGCTTGATATAGTTTTGAGATTTCATCATTAGTATTATAATTTGGTAATTTAATATTGGTATCTCCTAAACTTAACTGGTTAAAGGTGTTAGTCAAAGTTGTTAAAGGTTTAATTATTCTTTTTATTATTGAGATTGATAAAACAATCATCATAATAAAAAATAAAATAAAAATAATTAATAGGTTTGTACTATTAGTCTTGATACTATTATCAAAGTTGCCTTCAATAGTTTTGATAGCATCAAAAGCTTTTTTATTGATAATATCTGAGTGATAGATTATCTCATAGGCTTCAGCTGCCATAACTACATTTATTAAAGATAAGTATCCCCTTGTGTGTTGTACTGATTTTATAAAAGTATTTTTATAAATTTGAATCAAGTTTTCAATATCTTTTAGTTTTTTAATATTTTCTTCAATAAGTTCTTTCTTAAGATAAATTTTGATTTTATTATCAATATCTTTTAAAAGTTTTTTTGAAACTTTTACATTTTCGTAGTCTAATGTTTCAAAGTATTTAAAAGCACCTTTCTCAGTTGTAAGAACATCTGCATACAGGGCAAAAAAATCTTTTCTTGTTTTTTCATTTTTACTATTTTGTGCATACTCTTTAAGCCACTGTTCTATTTGATGGGCATCATCTCTTATTTTATTTCTAAGTTGGTCTCTTTTTTTTCTTTGTTGTTCAACTATTAAAAAAGTTTTATAATACTTTTCTAGATGTATTCTTATAGCTTTTATATTTTCATCTAAATTTAGCTCATATATTGATTTGGTATTATTTAGAGTATTTATTATATCTTTATAAATATTTTTTGTTTCTTTTGCAGAGTTTTTATAGCCCGTATAGGTGTAGTTTTGTACATGTCTTTTGAGCTTTTCAACCTCATAACTTAGGTTTATATAGTTTTTTGCACTATTATTAGTGTTTGCTAAGTGTTCAAAATTTTCATCAAGGGTATTAAAACTTTTATATGTAATTAGACTTATAGATACAAAAAATATACTTGCCAAAATAGTTAAGGCATAGATTTTATTTTTTATTTTTAATGAAGAGATAAACACTAAAGTATCCTTTATGATTTGGCTAGAACAAATTCGTTCCATTTTCTTAAGGTATATTCATAGTTTGGCATAACTGTATTCCACACAGCTATATTTTCAAAGCGTTTTTTATATGAACCACCTGTTCTAATATTACCTTTATGTACTGAAATTTTTCCATCAGTTCCTTTTAACTCTTTTGTGGCAATTTTCCCTTCATACCAATAATCCCATTCCTCTTGGCTCATAAACTCTTTTGCTCTATTTGGATTTGAGATATAATACCCTTGTCTTGCAATAAAAGCTCCAGGCCAACCAGATAACCACCAATTCATATATTTATAAGCCGCATCTTTTTGTTCATTTTTTGATTCTTTTGAAAGACACATTACTCCGTGCCAAGCTCTATAACCCTCTTTAGGTGCTGCATATGTACAAGGGATATTTAGTCCATTTAGACTTGATACTGCAGGAGAAAACATACTTTCTATATAAACTTGATTTGATTTCATAAGTTCAATTGAGTGGGGAACTGAAGACCAAACTCCTCTAAAATGACCAGCTAATTTATAGGAAGTCATGATTTTAAAAAGTTCATCAATCTCACTTCTACTCATATTACCCATATCTTTAAAATCCATTAAACCTTTGGCTTGAACAGCAAGTGCAGCATCAAAAAGACCAATAGTAGGATCATTTACTAAAGCAACCTTACCTTTATATTTTTTATCTAAAAGCCAAGCCCAACTTTCAGTTTCATAAGGGATACCTTTTTGTATATATTTTGTGTTGTATCCAAAAGAATCTACATTGTGAACATAGGGCATAAAACTTACTTTATCACTTTGTTTTTCCCCTAAAGTACCATCTTCTTGGATATATAATATTTTGTTTGGTGTATCTCCTGGGGCAATTTTCCCTTCTTGGGATATTTTTCCTGTTTTTGATAATGAGTTTATCTCATCCCAATATTTTAATTTTTTAATTTCAATTGGTTCTATAGCATCTGATAGCCATAGGGGGCGTATACTGTTTGACCATTGTTCATAAATATCAAAAGATGAGGGGTCAGTTGTAGCTTTTAGTAAAACTTCTGCACTTCCCCCTGGATAATACTCTATATTTATTCCTAATTCTTTTTGTGCTCTTTGTCTAAGTTCTTCTTGTAAGGTTACATGAGTACCAACTATTTTTATAGTAGGTCTTTTATTTTTTGCGGTTAGGATAGATGGAAAACCTATTGAACAAGCTGTTGTTAAAGTAAGTTTTGAACTAGTTTTTAAAAACTCTCTTCGTTTTAAATTTATCATGTATATCCTTTATATGATAATATCAAAAAAACAATTGATTTTTCAAGATATTAAGGTTTTAATAGATTTTTCATACATTAAAAAAAACTGGTTTTATTTATGATGATATCTTGATTGTTTACAAATCTATTACATCTTAAACCATTTAGAGCTTTACATATGGATTGCCATTTTTTTGTATGACCACCATTTTTGTTTGATATATCTTTAAGTTTAAACATAATTGCATGGGCGTACTCGTGAGGTAAAACATCACTTATCATATAATCAACACTCTCTTTAAATCTTTTTTTATTTAGATAAATAACTATCTTATCATCTGTTGTTAGAGTTGCTGCACCAAAAAGATTTGAGGGCATTTTATTTGATATGATTATGGGAAACTTTTCTTTTACTGCAAATTTTTTTAAACTTAGATTTTGAAGAATTATTTGTTTTTCATAAATTTTTTTTAGAATTTTTTCATCTAAATTAGAATTATCAAAATTGTAGTTTTTTATAACTAAATAGATAAAAAAAATAGTTCCTATTATAGTAATAAAAAGAAAAAATATTTTTAATTTATCTATAAACAAATGAAACTTCTTAGGAATAGGTTTTTATAAGAATCTCTTTGTAATGATTTAGTTGTTGCATTAAGGTAGCACCATGTTTATTTATATCTGGATGATATTTTTTTGCCAACTCTTTATATCTTTTTTTTATCTCTTCTTTTGTTGGTTCATTAGTGAAGCCAAAAAAATCTTTTGCTTTTTGGACCTCACTAAATGGAGCTTGAGTATTAAAACCATTGTTATAGCTTCCATTTCTAAATCTTTGTTCAAACTCATTAAAGTTAAAATTAGAACCACCCGCATTGTTAAACTCTTGTCCATTGAAAGTAAATCTAAAAGATGAACCTCCTTGTGACTGTCGAAGTTTTTGCTTAAATTGATAAAGTGCGTAGTATCCTAAAGCTACAAATATAAAAATAATAATCAAAAAAGTACCAAAGTTTGTAAAAATTAGGTATAAAATACCAAAAAAAATAGCCCATTTAATAAGGCTTGAAATTAATTGTCCCATATATATTAAGAATCCTCAAAATTTTAAATATGTATTATAGTATTTTATCTTAAATTATTGCTTTTATTTATATTGTGGCAAATACTTCTTGGCTTGCCTTTATTGTATCTTCAATCATTTCATCTGTTGTTTGTAAACTTATAAAGCCCGTTTCTAGCTGTGATGAAGCAAAATAAAAACCTTTTTCTAACATCCCTTTATAGAACTTTTTAAATATTTCAATTTTACTTTGTGTAGCAATTTCGAAATTTGTAACCTCTTTGTCATTAAAAAAGATTCCAAAGATTGAACCTCTAACTTCTGTTTGCATTGTTATATTGTTTTGTTTTGCAGCTTCCTTCATCCCTGATACTAATGTTTTGGCTCTTTTTTCAAGGATATCGATAAGTTGTGGATTTGCTTTTAGTTTTCTTATAGAAGCTAGTCCAGCTGCCATAGCAATAGGATTTCCACTAAGTGTTCCTGCTTGATATACAGGTCCTTGTGGAGCTAGATAGTTTAAAATCTCTTCTTTTCCTCCAAAAGCTCCTACAGGCATTCCTCCTCCTAAAACTTTTCCTAAAGTAACCAAGTCAGGTTTTACAGATACTTTACTTTCTGTTCCATTTAAGCTTGTTCTAAACCCACTCATAACTTCATCAAAAATAAGTAAACTTCCATTTTCATCACAAAGTTCTCTAAGCTCTTTTAAAAACTCTTTTTTTGCAGGAACAAGTCCCATATTCCCTGCAATTGGTTCTACTATTATACAAGCAATATTATTACCTTTTTTAAAATGTTTTTTTACACTTTCAATATCATTATATTTAGATAATAAAGTATGTTTTGTAAAATCAGCAGGTACCCCTGGAGAGCTTGGAGTTCCACAATCTGTAGCACCTCCACCTGTTTGAACTAAAAGTGAATCGCTATGTCCATGGTAACAACCTTCAAATTTAATAATATCATCTCTATTTGTATAACCCCTTGCTAATCGAATAGCACTCATCACAGCTTCTGTTCCACTACTTACAAATCTGATTTTTTCTATAGAGTCAAATAAAGATATTACTTCTTGGGCAAGTTGACTCTCCACTAGTGTTGGTGCTCCAAAACTAAGTCCATGTGATACTGCTTCTATTACAGCTTTTTCAATATCTTCATCTCTATGACCAAATAATAAAGGTCCCCAACTTTGAACATAATCTACATATGAATTATCATCTAAGTCATAGATTTTTCCACCTTTTCCATCTTTTATAAATATTGGAGTTGTTCCAACACTTATACAAGCTCTAACAGGTGAATTAACACCTCCTGGCATAAGTTTTTGTGCTTCTTTTATTGCATTTTGTGATTTTGTAATATTCATTTTATATCCTATATTTATTTATTTTTTAAAAATTTTGCTCTTAATTCATAGCCTGCATTTAATTTATTTACAATTTGTTCATGAAATTGTTTTGGTTCATAAAAACC
This sequence comes from Halarcobacter azotofixans (SeqCode), assembly GCA_048571215.1. Taxonomy (GTDB): domain Bacteria; phylum Campylobacterota; class Campylobacteria; order Campylobacterales; family Arcobacteraceae; genus Halarcobacter; species Halarcobacter azotofixans. The sequence continues at coordinate 1,989,574 of CP182352.1, read as the reverse complement.
ATTATAGGTTATTTCACAAACTATAACTTCCCCTTTATGATAAAAAAGATCTATTCTAATATGATCTGCTTTTACTAAATTTGCAACCTCTTTTGCTTTTTCTAGCCCCTTTTCCCACCATACTGGTAAGGTATGTCCTGAGTTATCCAAAGGATTGCCATTTATATCAAATGCTGGGAAACCTTCAACTTGTAATATTATACCAATTATTTCTCCAAATACTGTTATATATTTTATTTCAGTTGTATCTTCAATAAGCTCTTCAAGTATTAAACCTGGTGGCAAAATATTGCAAGCCCATTCATCTGAAAATTGCTGTCTATTCCAATGTTTTTCAAGTTCATTTTGAATATAATTGAAGTCTACTTTTGAATTGGTTTTATTATTACCCTTATGGTGTTCATCATTTGTAATAAATCTTCCATTTTTTACTCTTAGTACACTTACCCCATATCCTAAATGGCTTGTTTTAATCACAAAAGACTTAAGTTCTCCAGCATAAAATAAATCTTTTGCATAATCCAAAACATCACTATTGAAGTAGTATCCGTATTTTAAAATAGGCATACCTTTTATTCCATTTTCTTTTAGGAAAAGATATACATATATTTTATCTGCCCATTTAGATAAATCAACTCTTCTTAATTGAACACCATTAGAATAAAAACCTCTCATTTTTAAAAAGTCTTCATAACTAGAGTTTGGTTTCCATCTATTATCTAAACTAAATTCAGGTCTTATATTTAAAGCAAAATATTCTTCATCTGTTAAGTTATTTGATATGAGTGGTTTTAAAAAATCAAAAGTACAACTATCACTTTTAGAGTTTCTAATAGCTTCTTTTATCTTTTTATTATCACTTATTACTGTAACTTCTCTAAATCCAACTCTATTGCTTCTAAGTTTTGTATGTTCAAAATTGGAAAGTATTGTTATACGAATAATATTTGTTTTGACTTGAGGAAATGAAAATATTTCTATATCGTGTGGATTTCTTTCTCTTGCAACTTTTCTAATAGGATTAGTAAATGTTTTTTTGTCACTATTAGTAGCAAACTGTATTAAAAATTCTCTTATTGAGATACCTGTATTTTCCCTACTAGGCCAAATACCGATGGCATCAATATCTTTTTCCTCTTCTAAGTGTAAATCAATCACTATAGGAGAAGGGTATTGTTGAAAATAGTTTATAGTTCTACTATTTGAGGCTATTGTTCTCCATGATTCCCATGATAAACACTCAAAAGGTGGTGTAGTACTAAAACCTTTATCTGGACCTAATATCAAGTTCTCTAAAGATGAATTACTTGAAGTATTTGCATTAGTAGATTCTATTTTTGTTATTTTATGAAAGTTATTATTAAAAGGCATTTTTATTCCTAAGGTTAATCCTAGTAATTATATGAATTATTACTTTATATATAGATTATATTTACCTTAAATAATATATTTTATTTAAAGATAATGTCGATATTATAACTTAAAGTTAATAAGGAGCAATATGGTTAATAGTATTTTATCAAAGTCAGATTTATTTAAATTACACAAAAAATTTTATAGTGAATACAATATAAATTTTGCTTGGGGTGAAGAGGTTGATACATTTTTTTGGACGAACAATAATTTTATAGCTAGCAAATATAGCAAAATAATCAGAAAAATAGTAGAAGAAAATGATGAAAATATAAATATCATTGAACTTGGAGCAGGGCAAGGAAGATTTTCATTTTTTCTTTTAAATAATCTAAAACATTTATTAAATAAAAAAGATTTTTCAAAATTAAACTATATTATGACAGACTTATCACCTGACAGATTGGAGTTTTGGAAAAATCATGAAAAATTTATTCCTTATATACAAGAGGGTAACTTAGATTTTACACTTTTTGATATAACAAACCCTGAAGATTGTATTTTGCAATCAAATAGGAGATTAAGTAATGTTTTAAATAATGGTATAAATATTGTTATATCAAACTATACTTTATCTGATTTAGGTGATGATTTATTTACTATTAAATCAAAAGAATTATTTGAATGTTTATTAGATATTGATAAAGATTTAAGTACTTTAGACAAAGATTATCTTGAAACAATTAAAGATTCAAAAATAGGTTTTAAGTTGAAAAAAATAGATAGTAACTATTATGAAAGTGAAGCTGTTAATGGGATATTAAAAAGCTATTTAAGTCAGTTTGATAATGCGACCTTTGATATACCAATTGATGCTATAAATACTTTTGATTTTTTTAAAAAATTTAGTACTCAATTCTATTGGTTGATAAGTGATGAAGCAAATTATCATTTAAATAGGTTTAAAAACAAAAAACCTCATATAAATAAACTACCTTCTGGATTATTATCAAATAAAACAAATCTAAATGCATTAAAAAAATATGTTAAAAATAATAGTTGTAATATGATAGATAAACAAGTAGCTTATATGTGGTTTGATACATATATGATAGTTCCTGAAAATTGTAGTTATACTGATAGTCTAAAAGAGTTAATTGAAGAGTTTAATACAAATGACTTTTTACAAATTTTTAATCAAGTTAAAAAAGATAAAATTGTATCTATGGCACTATTTTCTTTAATTAAACTTAGTGGTTATGATCCTTATATAATAAGAGTTTTTAGCGATAAATTAACAGTCATTTCAAAAAGGGATGATGAATATTATAAGGATGTATTAAAAGTTTATATTAAAAAATGCTGGGATAATTATTTTAATATAGATGAGGATTTTGATATGGCTTATTGTATTGGTATAATTTTTAAAAATTTAGGTTTATTTGAAGATGCAGTTCAATGTTTTGAGTATTCATTGAAAAAAAATAAAGATACAAAAAAATCAAAAAGAGAACTTGAAGAGCTTTCTAATATCATAAAACAATAATAGAATCATTCTTCTCTTTCTGAGATAATATCAATAGATTTATTTTCATAAATTCTATATTCAATATTATGTTGAGATAATTGTGTTGTCAAATCAATAAAAAGTTCAACTATAAATGAGTTGGGTATATCATCAAATTTAAATTTATTTTTTTCCTTATCAAAGATTATTGTAGGATATTTATGTTTTATTCTTTTAATTATTTTGTCTAGATTGTATTGGTAAAGAGTTTTACTATAACCTTCACATTCAAAATTATCATTTATAATTTTTGGTAGTTGAGAAATATTTATAGGTTTTATGACTAAAAATTTATTAAAAAACTCTTTACACTTTTTACAACTATGTAGATGGATACAATCATATGTATCTTTTAATAGTATTATATTTTGTTGTGGAGACTTATCCATAATATATCTTTCTAAATCTTTACCCTTTGTATCAATATAATTTATAAAGACTCTATTATACTCATATAAAGAGTATAAATGTATTGCTTCTTCATATGTAGTAACTATATCAACTATAGTTTGAATTGGTAAAAGTTTTATCATTTGATATAGTGATTCAACTTCATTTTGATTGTTGTCATATATTAATATTCTCATAACGGTAATATATCTTAAAAGTGTCTCACAAATGTCTCATTTTTTAATATTTTTTTAATATTTTTTTTAAAGTTATTTCTTAAGGAAAGATTTATAGAAAAAGAGCTAAAAAATAACTAAACTAAATATTAGTAAAATCTTTTTGAATCTATTTATGAAAGATTAAAAATGATTTAGTACAATGATGACTACCAATATTAGGAAAGTTAATGGATTATGAAAAATTCGAAAAAGCAGTGGAACTATTTGGTATACTTATTCGAACTTCAAAAAAAGATTTAAAGAAAAAATATTTAAAGTTGTCAAAACTTTATCATCCTGATATGCCAGGCGGAAGTGAAGAAAAGTTTCAAGAGTTACAAGAGTCTTATGAGTTGTTAAATGATTATATGAATTCATTTAATTATGCTTTTGATGAAGAGGAGTTTAAAACTCAATACCCTTCATTCTCAAATTATAAAAATTGGATGTAAAATGATAAAAAATAGTAAAATTGTATTAGCTTTAATAGTTTCAGTATCCTGTATGTATTCAAATACCCAAATAAAAAGTGTGGATATATATAAGAATAGAACAGTTTTAAATCAAGAGTTAGATTTAAAAAACACTAGTGTGGATTTATTAGGTAAGGTTAGTTTAGAAACTATAAAATTCAATATTGATAAAAGTTGCAAGATTTTAGATTTGGATTTTAAAGTAATTGATACACAAAAAACCCAGATAGATAAACTCATATCTAATATGGAAGAGAAAATATCAAAAGCTTTAAATAAAAAAAAGGCTTTAGAGGCAAATATAAAATTTTTGCAAGGTTTAAAGCTTCAAGAAAATCAAAATATAGAAACCTTAGAAAAAAGTAGTGAATTTTTAATTGCTGAGATAACTAAGAGTTATGATGAGATTTATGGTATTGAAAATGATGTTAAAGAGTACCAAAAAGAGTTAAATCAACTAAAAAACCAAACCTTTGGGAGTGTATTTACAAAACTTGATTATAAAATTGATTGTAAAAATAGTGATAAGATAATTGTTTCTTATCCGACAAATCTTATATCTGTAAGTAAATTTAACACTATTAACTATGATACTACAAATAAAAATATTGAATTGAAATCAAGTGCTTACGTAACACAAAATACGGGAGTAAATTTTGAAGATGTTGTTATGAATTTTTATGTTGGGAACTACTTTAATTTAGTTAAACCATTCACTTTTATACCAGAATATTTAGATGTAACGCCAAATAGACCTGTTGCTTTTGCCTCTGATATGGTGATGGAAAAACAAACTTTGATGAGATCAAATGTTGCAAAAAAGTCTATAGTAAATGAATATGTAGAACTTACAACAAAATCTGTAAATAGAGTTTCACATGTAGATTTAAAAACAGGCAAAAAAACTAAAGTAGATTTATCAAATGATAGTATAAAAGCTTCAAACTATATAGAAATAGATGGATACTCTACTTCAAATCCATTCTATAAAGTTGATTTTAAAAGTGATAAACTATATGAAAGAAGTTTTGTACAACTCTATATAGATGGAGTTTTAGTTGGCAGAAATAGTATAGATGAGATTAAAAAAGATAAAAAGAGTAGTATATACTTTGGAGTAAATAGTTTTATAGATGTAAAAAAAGAGTTGATAAAAGATATGAAAGAGGAACCATTTTTTAGTATTAATGTTTTAAAAACTCAAAAACTTTGGAAGTATGAGATAAAAAATAGTGGTAAAGAAGAGGAAAAAATATCTTTAGTTGAGAGGGTTCCTGTATCAAAACATGAAGATATAAAAGTAAAAGTAATAGGGGAATCAAAATATACTAAACTTGATAAAAATGGTAAAATATATTTTGATTTTGTGTTGAAACCAAAGGAAACAAAAATTATAGAATTTGGTTACGAAATAGAAAAACCAGTAAAATCAAAATAGGAGAGATTTATGTTTAATGAGAAGAAGGTAAAAGAGATAATTTTAAGTGTATTAGTGGCAGATTCATACTCTTTAGGTGCCCATTGGATTTATGATGAAAAAAAACTACAAACATTGGACATAAATTGGGAAGAGTTAAATGCTCCTCAAGCTATTTGGCATAAAGGAAAAGTTGCAGGTGAGTTTACCCATTATGGAGATCAAACCCTTTGGCTTTATCAGTTTATAAAAGATAAAGAGAGTTTTGATCTACAAGAGTATATAGATTTTTGGAAAACAAAAATGGAGATTTATGGTGGATATATTGACTCTGCCTCAAAAAATACTTTAGAAAATATAGAAAAAGGTATTTCTCCTACGGGTTCTAATTCTACTGATTTATCTATTGTTGGAAGAATTGCTCCATTACTTTTGGTATCAAAAGATAAAGATGAGTTTTTGAATAATGTTGAGGTATTTATAAAAGCGAGTCATAACTCATATGAAGCAACTACAAGTGGTAAGTTTTTTGCCAAACTTTTACTTGAAGTCTTAGGTGGAAAAACGATTCAAGAGGCAATAAGTTTTTTAAGAGAAGATTTTGATATGAAAATTCAATCATATATAGTAGATGGTTCTTCATCTAACGATAAAGATAGTTTTGTAGCTATAAGAGACTTTGGACCAGCTTGTGATATAAATGGTGGTTTTGAAGGAGTTATGCATCTTTTAGCAAAATACGATAATCTAAAAGAGATGTTAATAAACAATGCAAAAGCTGGTGGAGATAGTAGTGCAAGAGGAATGGTTGCTACTATGATATTTATGGCACAAGAGGATAAAACTTTAAGTCAAATTCCAAGCTCTTGGTTAAATATAAAAGCAGTAATCTAAAAGGATATATTATGGATAATATTAAGTTTATAAAAGATAAATTTTATATAGAACTATCCATAGCCTCTGTTTTATTTCTAGTAGCTTTATCTTTAAATATGTTGATGGAGTTTATAATCTATATGTTGTATTTTATTATCTTTTTAGAGATAGTAAGAGCAGTGGTTAATTTTATAAGAGAACAAAGGGTTGTTTTAGCAATACTTGTTGATGCTTTTATAATTTTAGCATTGAGAGAATTAATAGTCAATGTAGTTAAGATAAATGCAGAAAATATAGATACCCTGGATTCTTTGATGCATAGTAGTCTAAACTTTAATATTTTAGTATTATCTGGGGTTATTATCTTTTTATTGTTTGTAAGGTATCTTGCTGTTAAAACTTCACAAAGATATATGTTTGGTAAAAAAGAGGAAGAAGAGACTTTTAAAGATGATTGAGTATCACGAACCAGTATATAGACCACCAGCAGAAGCAAATTCACTTATATTGCAAGTGACATTGGGGTGTAGCTACAATAAATGTAGCTTTTGTTCTATGTATGAAACAAAAAAATTTAAAATCAAAGATATAGAAGAGATAAAAGATGAGATAGATGAAATATCTTATTATCAAGATATAAGAAGAGTTTTTTTAGCAGATGGAGATGCATTTGCTTGTAAAACTGAGTTTTTATTAGAGGTTTTACAATATCTAAAAAAAACATTTCCAAAACTACAAAGGGTATCCTCATATGCAAGCCCTTATAATCTTCTTGAAAAATCTTTGGAAGAACTTGAGTTATTAAGAGAAAATGGCTTAAGTTTGGTTTATTATGGGATAGAATCAGGAAATCAAGAGTTATTAAAATATATAAATAAACCAATGAATCCAGATAAAATGAAAGAGGGATTAGACAAAGCAGCAAAAGCAAATATAAAGATTTCAGCTACAGTTATACTAGGTCTTGGGGGAAAAAAACTTTCACAACAACATATAGAAGACACAGCAAAATTAATAAACAAGTGTGAACATATAAACTATTTATCAACCTTACAATTAGGACTAAGTGATACAAAAGAGGATGATTTTTTTAAAAGATTTGAAAAGAAAAATCAAGAGTTTATTTTTTGTAGTGATAAGGATATGCTTGATGAACAAAAAAAGTTTATAAACCTAATCAATCCTAAAAATCCAATAATCTTTAGATCAAATCATGCTTCAAATGCATTGCCTCTAAAAGGGACTTTACCAAAAGATAAAGCTAATTTGCTTGAGGTATTAGATATGGCAATAGATGATAGTAGCATGTTAAGACCTAAGTTTTTAAGATCTTTTTAAAATTTCAACTTTTAAGTCTCATTATCTATAGAAGTATTGATATTTGAAATTATTTCTCAACCTTATATCTTTTTAAAAAATATAAACATAGTCCAACCCCTAATAAAGCCATAAACGCGCCACTTAGTGCAGGGTAGTTGTAATTTAATCCTAAAAATAAAGGGATACCTCCTAAAAATGCACCTAAAGAGTTTGCTACATTAAAAGCAGCTTGTAAAAATGCCGCTCCAAGTAGGGCAGAGTGTTTTGCACTATCTAACATGATAATATTGATAGGTGCTCCAATAGACATACCAAAGGCTCCACATAAAAAGGTAAGAATTATAGTTGCAAACTTATATTCAGATAGTAAAAATACTAATACTAAACATATAAACATCATAGATAAAAGAAAAATTGCTACTTTTATAGGGTTTCTTTTATCTGCTAAATATCCACCAACTATATTTCCAACCAACATTCCAAGACCTGCAACTATCATCAAATAAGAGACACTACCCTCTTCAAAATTTGTAACATGAATAAGTAGTGGAGCGATATAACTAATCCAAGCAAACAAGCCACCAAAACCTGTTGCTACTATAGCTAAGATATGCCAAGCCTTAATTGTCTTTAAAAATTGGAATTCATCTTTTAGTGTTATAGTTTTCACCTCTTTTTGTTTTGGAAGATTTTTATATAAAAAGAAAACTGTTACTAAGCCAATAAGTGAAACTATAGCAAATGCAATTCTCCAACTAAAAGTATGACCTAGGTATGTAGTAAGGGGAACCATGGCAACATTTGCAATAGTAAGCCCCGTAAACATCACAGCAATTGCTTGTGCTGATTTACCTTTTTGGGCAAGTTTTGCAGCAACAACAGTACCCACACCAAAAAAAGCACCATGGGGTAAACCACTTAAAAACCTAGATATCAAAAGTGTAGAATAATTTGGTGCAATAGCAGATAAAAAGTTGAAAAATGTAAATAACACCATAAAAACTATTAAGATATTTTTAGCAGGAAATTTTGCACTTAAAGCTACTAAAATAGGTGCTCCAATAACCACTCCTAAAGCATAAGTAGAGATTAAATGACCCGCAACAGGAATACTAATATCTAAATCATTTGCAACATCTGGCAATAATCCCATAATAGCAAATTCTGTAGTACCAATAGCAAGACCACCTAAAGCAAGTGGCAATAATTGTTTTCTCATAAAAAGTAACTTTGTTTTAAATTTTTGGAATTCTAGTGTGTTGTAGCTTAGTTTTTTATCAATGTTGTATTTGTCTTGAAGAACAAGTTCTTCGCTTTCATCTTTTTTAGTTGTAAAAAAGAAGCAAAAAAGCAACCAGACGCGTTGTTGAAGCTAAAGTTCCCTCCCACTTTACTTTTTAAAGCTAGTCTGCGAAACTCCTCGAAAAAGTGAGTTAGTCACTTTTCTCTCGTCAAACATTCTCGACTTTTTCCGCTTTAAAAAGCAAAGCACTCGGCTTTAACAAAGTCTGGACTAAAATAGCTTAGCTTTGAACTTTCAAAATATATATTGAGTATTACACCAATCCAAATAAAATGGTACTAAAAATGCAAAAGGTCAATTTCCTACCTTTCCGCATTTGAGAAGCCGAGTGTTTATTTATTGTTTCGGAGAAGTTTTGTAACTGTTTGAACAGAACAAATATGCTGGGAGCATATTTTTATGTGAGTTTTACAAAACAGAAACAATAAATAATAAGCGAGGGTAGTTTCACCTTCGAAACCTGTGGGATAATTTCTTTGCTACTTTCTTTTTTACAAAAGAAAGTCGGAATAAGTTAAGACGTACAGTAGAAATTTAACTACACTCAAATATTTTGAAAATAGTTTTTATTGTATGCACCCTCTTGAAGAACAAGTTCTTCGCTTTCTTTACTTTTAGTGGTAAAAGTAAAATAAAAGCCACCAGACGCGTTGTCGAAGCTAAAGTTCCCTACAGGTTCTTAATTATTTTCTGCCTTGCGAAACTCGTCGAAAAAGTGACATCTAGTCACTTTTCTCTCCTCAAACATTCTCAGGCTTTTCCGAAAATAATTAAAAACCTTCCGGCTTCAACAAAGTCTGGACTAAAATACCCTAGCCTTGAACTTTCTCATACTATTTGAGTATTACACAAATCCAAACAAAATGGTACCAAAAAATGAAAAGGTCATTATTCCACCTTCCCGCATTTGAGAAGCCGAGCGTTTATTTATCTCTTTTGAAAACAAGTGACTAAACTGTCTGAAGCGTAAAGAAATGTGCTGGGAGCACATTTTAGCAAGTTTTTAGGCACTCAAAAGGGATGAATAATAAGCGAGGGGAGCTTCCGCCTTCGAAACCTGTGGGATAATTTCTTTGCTACTTTCTTTTTTACAAAAGAAAGTCGGAATAAGTTAAGACGTACAGTAAAAGTTTAACTTTACTCAAATATTTTGAAAATAGTTTTTATTGTCTGCAATTGTCTTGTAGAGCAAAGCTCTCCGCTTTCTCACTTTTTAGTTGTAAAAAGTAAGACAAAAAGCAACTAGACGGTTGTTGAAGCTAAAGTTCCCTACAGCTTTCTAATTATCTTCTGACCTGCGAAACGCCTTCCTAAAAGGTACATTCAGTACCTTTTATCCAGTTGAACGGTCCTCAGTCTTTTCCGAAAATAATTAGAAAACTTCCGGCTTCAACAAAGTCTGGACTAAATACACTAGCTTTGAACTTTCTCATACTATTTGAGTATCACACCAGCTTAAATAAAATGGTAACAAAAAATGCAAAGGTCCTTATCCCAGCTTCCCGCATTTGAGAAGCCGAGTGTTTATTTATCTCTTTTGAAAACAAGTGACTAAACTGTTTGAAGCGTAAAGAAATGTGCTGGGAGCACATTTTAGCAAGTTTTTAGGCACTCAAAAGGGATGAATAATAAGCGAGGGAAGTTTCACCTTCGAAACCTGTGGGATGTTTTCTTTGCTACTTTCTTTTTCAGAAAAGAAAGTCGAGAAAGCCAAGAGGTACAGCAAAAGTTTATTTACACCTAAATATATTGATAATAGTTTCACAATAACACAATATAATATATTTATCATTTTGTTAAACTATCAAGATTTTCACCCAATAGTCATACAAAATGATAAGATATTAAGGATATACCTTGATAATTTAACATAAAAAATATTCTACTTTTTCTTATATTATTTTGTATTTCATTAAATTTAGACTATTTAAGGCTTAATTGAGTTAATATCTTTACATTTTTAATGTTAAGATATTAGATGTTTTTATATATTATTTATATATAATGTATTACTAATAATTAGTTAGACAACTGAAAGATGGACTGCATATGAGAACATTTATTATTGGAGCAGGAGCTTCAAAAGCCTATTCTTCATCACCTACAAATTGCACAATGCCTATAGCAAATGATTTTTTTAATACGTTTCAAAATTTGGATATCAGTGATGATTTATGGGTACTAATTGGAGATATAATCAACATTGGTAAACAGGATTTCGATATAGATATTAATGACTTTTTCACTTCCTCATTTGACATCGAAGATTTTCATACTCATGTAGAAAAAAAGCTTTTAGAACAAATGAAAGAAAATTCAATATGGAATAACATCTACTACTACAAGGCATATTTACAACTTATCTTTTTATATACGTCAATCATTAATGAAATACAAAATGGACCTACTTCCAATGCACATGTTAAATTAGTCAAGTCTCTTAGAAAAGATGACAGCATTATTACTTTTAACTGGGATACGTTGATAGATCGGGCATTGTCTGAAAACACAAATTGGAAAACTGATTTTGGTTATTGTTTGAAACCTGAGAAAATATATAAAGACCAATGGACTGATGTAGAAGATTGTACACATAAATATACTAAGTTAATAAAGCTTCATGGCTCAACAAATTGGCTTACTACATACCCTCAGCCAGACAGAGAACAGCTACTTAAATTAAATCAAAAAATTGATAACTCATCTTTTTATATTTACGAGCATACATATAGTCCCTATCACTGTTATGACGGAAGATTCAAAGGCCCATACGAGCCATTTTCATATTTTTATTACCCACCAAATATTCTTGATGATATAGCTTTAGAAGAAAATAAAAATAAAGTGATGTTTAAAGCTGGAGTAACAAATCAACCAGAAGCACAAAAAATATACGAAGAACTACTTGGAGCTGAGCTTAATATTCCACAGCGTACAGGACTAGAACAAGGTGTAATTACTATGCCTTTAATTATCCCACCTGTTAAGGATAAAAAATATACCTTATTTGCAAATCTCTTTATAGAGCTATGGGAAACTGCAAAAGATGAAATTATCAATGCTAATGAAATCATTATCATAGGATATTCTTTTCCAAGAACTGATACAAGAACTATTCAATTATTTAGAGAGGCTTTTTGTAAGAAAATGGAACTTCCTAAAGTAGTAATTGTTAATCCTGAGCCTGATGAGATTATCAATATATTTGAATACACATTTGGAATTCCCCAAACCCATATAATAGCTTATAAAGAGTATTTTAATGAGGATTTTGATTTTGAAAAACTCAATGTCTAACAAATCAGTGGAGCCAATAAATTACCCTACGGCTAATTTATTAGCTCATTTTAAACGTTATAACCATAAGGATACGAATTGAAAAAAAATATAGAAGTTAAAAATAAAAAGTATGAAATTAATGGCGAATGGAATATTGATTTGGCAAGTAAAACTTTTCATGGGAAACTATTAGATGATAATGGTGCTAAAAAGATGACTTTAGATTTTAAAATTCCAATTAGTGCTATTATAAAGTTTGGATTAGAATATTTTGAAGAATGTATTGAAAGTGATTTGAAAACTGAAATTGAAAAAAAGTTATAACAAAACATTGGAGAGAAATATTTGACCCTGCGGCTCAAATATTTCTCAACTCAAACGTTATGCGTAAAAAGGAAGAGTATGGATATCGTCACTGAAGAAATTGCCAACGCCTTGCGTTCACTATCCATTCCCCAGAGAGAATTTTCGCAGGTTCCAAGCATCGAGGGCGAACGGCTTTACAAAGAACTTGTTGCACACTTTGTCGTAGGTGGTGATAGGCGCTGGTGGTGGGAGGCTTTCGCAATACCAAGTGCGTCGAGAGAGTTCATGGATGGAAAAGGTTTCGAAAGAATCACGGAGTTGGTACCCGATCCGGTCGAAGTGGTCTGGTTTGTGGTTGAAGATGTTCAAATGCCTTTCTATCCAATCTATGAAGCCACGCCAGTTGCAATTCAAAAGGTTATTGGCGAGTGCTATGGGTTTGAGTATTACCTTGTCCCCAAGTCTCGGGCTTGGCTGCTGTGCGAGAATCACCACAATCGAATGATCGGGTTGGGTGAAGAAATCACTACGAGGCTAGAATCGTGCAACGCATAACAATGTGCTCAAGTCGTTCGCTTATGCTCACTCGGACGCTTGATACTCCACTGCATTTGCGAATGGCTTCGCCATTTTTTCACAAATGTCACTCCGTATCAGTCGCCACTTAGCTTGGCGTTATCATCATCCAAAGGAGTTAATATAAAAAAAGTATTTGCAATTAAAACACTATATATAACAACAACTTTGGGTAAACAAAAAAAAACCGATAAATATTATCAGAAAATATTGATTTAATTGAAGAACGCATCATTACCATAAAAGCTCGTAACCTTGATGAAGCTGTCTTAAAAGGAGAAAAAAAAAGCAATAAAATATGCTTCTGAAACAGAATATTTAAATCCTTAAAGAGATTGGATTCCAGAAATACTCCCTGACTCGGCATATCAAATCATAGAAACACATAACTTAGATACAAACAAAATAAATGGAAGTTTTAAATATATTGAAAAAGATGAAAATATATTTATAAATAAACTTGAAAAATCTCATAAGATAGGTTTAAAATAAACCTATCTATTTTCTATAAACTCCCCAAAAGTGAGGTACTGGTGGTTCTTGTGTGTCATCATAAGCTTCAAAACTTATCTCTTTTAGTTTATCAATTGTCACAAACTCATCCATCTCTTTTTTGCTAAGGGGTAGGGGGATTACATCTTCCATTGTTCCTTCCTCTCTACTTCTACATGAAACTAAGATATAACCATTTTTTGCTATTAAAGAACTCATTGCTACCCTTGCTTTTTTTCTATATTCATCTGGTAATACTTGAATTGTATTACATTCGTAGACTACATCAAAGTTTTCAAACCACTCTTTTGGATAATCAAATAGGTCTGCAACTAGATAGTTTACTTTTGTATTTGGATATCTTTTTTTACAAAGTTCTATTGCACTTGGGGCTATATCAAAAGCTGTAACCTTGTATCCAAATTGGCTTAATGCTTGAGCATCATCACCCACACCACATCCAATAACACAGGCTGTTTTATATTCTTTTTTTATTAAATTTTTTTCTAACCACTCTATTAGATATGGATTTGGTTCTAAATCTGCCCAAAATACTTTTGTATAATCACCCTTTGCACTTTTATAAATAGAATCAAACCAACCTGTAGGATTATCATTTTTTTGGTATGTTTTTACCATCTTTACATATGATTCATAGTCAAAATTTTCCATTAGATATACCCTTGTATAAAATTTAGTTATTATATTTTAGCGAAAATTATAAATTTATATGATTTAATGATTATTATTAAAATGATAGATAATAAAGTGTTACTATGAAAAAGTTATTAATTTTATTTTTTTTACCTTTCTTTTTTGTTATTAATCTATTTGCAAATGATTTAGATGTAATAGATTTATCACAAAGTAAATGGGAATACAGATGGGGTGATTCACCTTTTGAAAAGAGTGTTCCTTTGTGGACTAAAGAAAAAGAAAGTTCTTCAAAATGGGAAAAAATCAATTTTCCTAGTAATCCACCAAATAGAGATGGCAAAACAAATGTTTGGTTTAGAGTTAAACTTCCTAATACTTTGACAAAAGACCCAAATATATACATTTTCAGTGTTGATTTAATCACACAAGTTTATTGTGATGAAAAACAAATATATCATTTTGGCAACTTTAATAAAGATGGTAAAGATGTGTTTGAAGGCTGGCCTTGGCATATGTTTTCTATTCCTAATAATAGTGCAGGAAAGTATTTATATTTTAGGGTTTATTCAAATTATGTAGATATTGGATTATGGGGAGAAGTTTTAGTAGCTTCAAAAGGATATATTTTAGAAAAAGTACTAAACAGTAGTATTCCAAAGATTATGGTGGGTTCTGTTTCTATTTTTGTGGGAGTTATATTTTTATTATCTTTTTTATCAAAGTTTATTAGAGTAGAATTATTTATTTTAGGTTTACTATTTTTAACCCAAGGATTAGATGTATTAATTTCAGCAAAAATTATCCAAATGTATTTCTATTTTCCATTATTAAATCAATATATATTAGCAATTGTTTTCTTTTTCTTTCCTGTTGGAATGTGTATGTTTATAGATAAAACTATAAAATGCAAGTCCCCATTTAATATTATAAGAAGATTATGGCAAATTCATTTGACTTATCTTTTAGTTGCCGTTTTTGGAGCTATTTTTGGTTTTTATGATATCTCTTCTACCTATGAGTATTTTGATATTCTTTACAATTTTATATCTTTGCCAATTATAACTGTATTTTTGATTTATTTCTTTTTTAAAGGAGATAATCAAACCAAATTAGTCACTTCAAGTTTTTTAATAATATCACTTTATTGGCTTTATTCATCATTGATTGCGTATGGAGTTGTACCTTGGGTAGAATATCCAAATGATATTGCTGTTTTTTTATGTTTGTTACTTTTATCTTATTCAGTAGTAAAAAATTTAAATTATACAAAAGAACTTGAAGATGCAAAAGAGGAGTTAACTGTTTTATCATCAACTGACTATTTAACGAAACTATATAATAGAAAAGAGATAGATTCTATACTTTATAAAAGTCAAAGTATTTCCCAAAGATATTCAGATATTTTTTCTGTTATTTTACTGGATATAGATGATTTTAAACAAGTAAACGACACTTTTGGGCATTTGGTAGGTGATAAGTTTTTAATAGAATTAGGAAATATCTTAACTACTTGTACAAGAGATGTAGATTTTGTTGGAAGATGGGGTGGTGAAGAGTTTTTAATAGTCTGTCCAAAAACAAATAAAGAGGAGGTTTTAACTTTAGCAGAAAACTTAAGAGTTAAAATTCAAAATCATGAATTTGAGTTAATAGGTTCTAAAACTGCAAGTTTTGGTGTTTCTACTTATAAAGAAAATGAGAATCTTAATGATCTTTTATCTAAAGCAGATAAAGCAATGTACCAATCTAAAAAAGAGGGGAAAAACAAAGTTACATATTCTTAAAAATAAGCATCTTTATAAGAATAAATTTTAATCTTTTATATTCTTGACTACTTCTTGACTATTTACAAATATAATTTGTATATATCAAATAGTGGGGGAAGTAAGAATGAATATTAAGAAAAAAATAATAATTACTTTTAGTGTTCTAATAATACTATCATTGGTTTCGGCGATTTTTATATCTTTTAATATATCAAAGATACAAATGAATGTAGATATGTTAACTAAAAAAGATTATAAAGGTGTTACTTATCTTTTAGAAGCTGATAGGGATTCATATCAATCAAATGTTGCATTACTACAAATAATAAATAGTAATAAAAATATTGAAAAGACTATAAAAAAAGGCGTCTTAGATAACCTTGAACAAGTTAGACAAAGGTTTGACAAATTTAAAAAACTTCTTTTGGAAGATTTAAAAGCTGAACAAACTAAATTTGATGAATTTGATAAATATTATTCTTCTTGGGAAAAAGATACAAAGGATGCTATAGATTTGGTTAAATCAAATAGGATTGAGGAAGCACAAAACCTTTATTATAATTCTTATCTTAAAAACTATGAATCAACTAGAGATGCGATGGATTATTTTACAGGGAAAACGTATAGTGTAATTGAGACAAATAAAAATCATACTACAGCTATTATTGATGATTCATTTATATTTTTTATGATTATCTCTATAATAATTGTTGTAGTTACAATAATCTTTACTATAGTTCTTAGTAAAAGTATTAATTCTTCAATTACAAATTTCCAACAAGGTCTTTTAGAATTCTTTAGGTTTCTAAATAGAGAGGTTTTAGATATAAAACTACTTGATACTTCAAAAAAAGATGAAATATCAAAAATGGCTGAGGTAGTAAATGAGAATATTAAAAAAACAAAAGATTTAATTGAAGAGGATAATGCTTTAATTGAAGATGTAAAAGATGTTGTAGAAGAGGTAAATCAAGGAAGATTTACTAAAACTATAGAAAAAAGTACACAAAATCAAAGTCTTGAAGAGCTAAAAGTTACTTTTAATCAGATGATAAAAGGTACATCTAAAAATATTTGTGAAGATGTAAATAAAATCACTGAAGTCTTAAATAGTTACGCATCTTTTGACTTTACAAAAAGAATAGAAAATGATGAGGGTGGTGTAGCAAAAGGTCTTAATAGTTTGGCAGATATAATCAATAATATGCTTGTAGAAAATAAATCTAATGGTTTAACCTTGGGTAATAGTGCTAATGTTCTTCTTAAAAATGTAAATTTGTTAAATAGTGTTTCAAATGAAACAGCAGCTTCTTTGGAAGAAACAGCAGCAGCTTTAGAAGAGATGACTGGTACAATCACAAGCAATACTGAAAATGTAATAAAAATGGCAAATTTTGCTTCTCATGTTACATCATCAGCAAAAGAGGGTGAGTCTTTAGCTAAAGATACAACTATATCTATGGATGAAATAAATCAACAAGTAACTGCAATTAATGAAGCGATTACAGTAATTGACCAAATTGCATTTCAAACAAATATACTTTCTTTAAATGCAGCTGTAGAAGCAGCAACTGCTGGTGAAGCAGGTAAAGGGTTTGCAGTAGTTGCCCAAGAGGTTAGAAACTTAGCAACAAGAAGTGCAGAAGCAGCAAATGAGATTAAAACATTAGTTGGAAATGCTACTCAAAAAGCAAACAATGGAAAAATCATAGCTGATAAAATGATTGAGGGATATACTGGTTTAAATGATAATATCACTAAAACTATAGGCTTAATAAATGATATTGAAAGTGCTTCAAAAGAGCAACAAAGTGGTATAGAACAAATCAATGATGCAATCACTAAACTTGATCAACAAACCCAACAAAATGCATCTGTAGCAAACCAAACAAGAGATGTAGCAGCTCAAACAGATCAGATTGCTAAACTAATCATTTCTGATACAAATCAAAAAGAGTTTATTGGAAAAGATAGTGTTGAAGCAAAGGTGATTACTTTGGATGAAAATACAACAACACAGAAGATGGTAAAACAACAGCCTAGTGCAACTGTTAAAAAACCACAAAAAACATCATTAGAAATAAAAGCAAAAGATAATGATAATAATGAATGGGAAAGTTTTTAAACTTTCCTATTTATTTTTTATCTTAAAGATTGAATCTTTTAAAAATTAATTCAAAAAATAAAAATTCTAGTTAAATCTATACTTTAATTATTGGGCCAAAAATTACCATTTAAAGTTTTTGATATTTTAGCTTTTGAGTTTTCTATTAACACTTCTTCTTTAACTGAGGATTTTTCTAGATGTTTTATATCATTGTCATAGATATAGCCTTTTATAGTAATTACATAACTAATTTGATATTTATTTGCTGATAGTTTAAATATATCTAAATTTTCAATTGAACAATTTATTTCATCAAAAACTGAAAAACTGTTATCTAATGTCTCTTCTAAATCCATTAGTGTAGTTCCATCACTACTACTTTCCCATTGGTCTGATAATAGATTCATTAAAGATGGAAGGTTTTTATTGGAATAAAAATTTGTAAAGTTTTTATACAAATCTTTTATAAGTTCTTGATTGGCATCTTCATTTCCACTTTTATTTTTCTCCTCTATATGTATTCTATGGGCTTCAAAAAGAGGATATATTTCATTTAAAAGTTTATATAGTTTTTCAAAGTCTAAAGAGAAAAATAACTCTTTTTTTGAGTTTATCTCTTTATCATAATTATTATACTTAGCTAATAATACTTTATATTTTTTTTCATGATTTGATGAATCACTTATTCCAAAATTCTCAACTTCTTTTTTAAAATTTTCTAATTGATTTATATATTTATTTGCATTTATAAATACAGATTTTGATTTTAGTTTTGGAAGAAGGTTTTTTAGTTCTTCAAATAAAGGTCTAATTTGTTTATTATATGATTCATCCTTTCCTAAACATGAGAGTTCATTTTTGAATTTTTTTAATTGAGTGTCATAAATAGATTTATTCTCTTTATAGGTATCCCTGTGGATTCTTTTTTGATTAATATCACCTTTTACAATTATTATTGTATTTTTTAGTACATTTATTATTTCACGTGCTGCTTTTACTTGATTATCATGGATTTCTATAAATATGCCACCATTTAATATTGATAATTGATAGAATTTATTATTAGAAATTTTGTTAAATAAAGATGATAAATTAGAATAATTATCTAATCTTATCAAATTTAAATCAGTACGTTTTCCCCACAATTTATCACTTGTTTTTTTTAAATTTTCTGCTGTTGCAGCGAGTCCTGGGAAGTGTACATATCCATAAGTAGGTATATAAAGCCTTGGTAATCTAGAATTTTGTAGGGAATCTATTTCTTTTTCTAATAAAACAATATTTTGAATTTGTGGTGAAAGAATTTTATTTTTTATGTTTTGTATTTTTTCACAAGAATTTTTTTCATCTATATCTTTTGGAAGTAACCAATCATCTTTGACAATGAGATACTCTTTATGTGTTCCATCACTTTTTCTATCAAATATGTTTTTATTTTTATAATAATCTAAAAGTTTTTTAAGTTTTTGTATATATTGTCTATTAAAAGGGATTATTTCATTTTCATTTTCTATATATTGATTAAGTGCTATTTTTATTTCATTTTCTATCTTTCTGAAATGGATTCTAATTTTAATGTATTGGTCTGCAAATGATTTCTCTTCATTTTTAACTTGAGTTGTCTTTCTTTCTATATCTGAAAGTAAATTCTTTTTCAATACTTTTAATTTTGAGATTACTAAATGCTCTTTGAGTTGAGAATATGGATATAGATTATCATAGGTTCTATAGTTTGTTGATTTAAAATATTGAACATCTACATAGATTATTTTTAGAACTTTTTTTTCACCTACTATGATATTAATACCATCAACTACTTCATATATTGGTTCATAGGTAACTATTTCTCTTTCTACGGATTTTGTTGAACTACACTGTTTGCTATTAATTAATGAAGAATATCCTGAGACTGTAGCATTTATATCTGCTATTAATTGACTTAATATTTTTTCTTCAGACTCTCCAGGAATACCATTTAAGATATTATGTGATAACTCTTTAATAGAGCTTATATATGATTTTTTGGCTGATGTATATTCATTATGTGAGTATCTTGTATTTGATAATAATTTTGCAAAAGGTAATTCTCTATTATATTCAAAACTCATTGTTTGAGGAGTATAATATGCAGTATTTGGATATTTTTTAAATATCTCTTTTGTTTTTTTCTCAAATTCTTTGTTTATACTATTTAATTTTTCTTCTTTTTCTGCATAGAATTTATTCATTTTTTCATTATAAATTTCATAAACAGTTTCATATCTTTTTGATAGACTAATATAATTATTTAGTAAACTATTTGCCTTATCTTCATAATATTTACATTTGTCAGGTACATTAACTGTAATATCAGAAGATGAGAGTTTTATTTCTCTTTTTACATCATCAATTTTTGCAAGTTTTTCTTCAAGTTTATTTTTATCCTCTTTTTTATCTTTAGCATTATTTAGTTCTTGATACCTATCTCTTAAAAGAGCGATACCTTCACGTGTCAATTCTAACTCATTTTTTGCTTGATTTACAACTTGTCTATGATTTGTTCGTAATTGTTTTAGAGACATAATAGTAGGAGAAACTTTACTTAAAACTAATTTCATTCTGTATTGTATAGTTCCTAGAGTACCTAAGCCACTATCATAAAAAAAATCATTCTTTTTATGGGTATCATAATGTTTTTGAATCTCATCATCAGATTTTTTACTTGCTTCATATAACTCTTTTAATTCTACAGTTAATCTGATATTTTGCTCATTTAGTTGGGTCATTTTTTTTGTATAGTAAGCAGGGCTACTAAATAATCCACTTTTTTCCATACTTACTCCTGCAACTTTCCCAACTACCCAAGTACCCAAGTCAAGTATTTTACCTGCATTTGATGAACCTTGAATCTCTAATATAACATTGATATTACCAGCAATTAATGTTTTATATATATTCTTTTTTATTGCTGAATCTAGCTCTTTTTCAACCTTAAGTAGTTGGATTATCATATTAGAGGTTTTATCTATTTCTGGTTCATTGACTTTAATTATTTTTTGTAAGTTAACTTTTGCAATTTCAAGTTCATCTATTTGGGCTTTGATTTGTGCTAGTGAGGCTTCTGTTTCTTCATCAGCAATTATATTACTAATAAAGAAACAAGATAGCAAAAATAAGATATATATTAATCTTTTCATGACAATCTCCTTTAGAGATTAAGGAAAGGTTCTTGACCCACCTGGATTATATTTATAATCAAAAGTAACTCTAAAAGCACCACCACCTAAATCAATAAGATTTGTTACTTTTATCACTGCATAAGTATTGTTAGCCAATCTTATAGCAATAGTTTCAAAGTCATTTAACATGGCACTAGGATTATAACCTGAATCAGGAACAGTTATATTAGAGATACTTACATCTCCTAATTCTTGCATAGTAGTTCCTGATTGTCCCCAAAGCATATTTATCTCTTTATAGATTTCACTATTTGATATTAGTGTTGTTTTATTGTCATCTGTAAAATTAAATCCATCTGCTGTATTACAAGGGGGAGTACAACTTGTTTCTAAAGTAAATGAACCACTAGTAGAATAATCATCTCCAGCTCCACCTTCACTTATAGTTTGTAGAGATTCTTCTTTTATTGTACCATCATCACTTATAGTTAAATACTTATCATTATTTAAAGCAGAGGCTACAACTCCAGTAGCTACATCATTTGCATAAGTTAAACCAAAAATCAATGGGTGTTTCATTGAAAGTAACATTGCTCCATTTTTTCCTACAGAAAATGTAAATTCTGTTACTCCTGAATCACTTATTAAAGAAGCATTATAAGCAGATGTAACACGTCTATTAAAAGAGATAGAAGCATAATATTTATTATCTGAAAAAGCTACACTGTTAATATTGAAGTCAATATTTATATCTTCAAGTACAGAGAAGTCTTTTATTATAGCCCTTTCTAAAGTTACATCATCTCCCTCAAAGTTTGTAGATACATATTTCATAAAGTCTATATAGTTTTCATTTTGGTAAGCATCTCTTAATGCATTTAATGTTTTTTCAATTTGTTCTTCTACATCAAGGTCACTTAAACTTATTTTTACATGGGAATCTTCAATTTCGTTTGACTTTCCTGCTGTATCTATGATTTTTACATAAATATCATAGGTACTATCAAGATTTGGTTCGAATGTATAATCAAATCCACCATCTTTTTCAAATTTTATTTTCTTCCAAGTTTTAGCACCATCTAAAGATATACTTATATTTCCAATTTGATTTTTACCGGAATAACCTTTCCCTCTTATATGTAAATATCCCTCATCTAAACTGCTTTTTAAGATAATCGCCTCTTGGTTTATATCATCAAAAGATAAATCTCCTACATATAAATAATCAAAACCAACTTCTTCTTCTGAACCACCGAATATCCACCATTTTGCTTCAATACTTGGTACAATGCACAATAAAGTTATCAATAATATTAATAGTTTATTTTTCATAATAAATCCTTAAAATGTTAGTCTTACACCAAGAGTGAAACTTCTTTCTTGGTAATTATTTGTTGATGTAGTATAACTATAATCATTTAAATATGATTTAACATATACCATCACATCTTTAAATATATTATAATTTCCTATTCTCCAATATAAATCAAAAGATGCAAATAGTTTATCTAAATCATCTCCTACATCTCTTGTTGATTTATTTTTACCTATTTTTATTGAGGTGCTAAGTTTTTTACTTGGTATTTGAACTCCTAAACCAACGGCAGCTTGATAATATTTATTATCACCATTATTTGTTAATTCATCATTCATATCCCAAGTTCCTAAAATCAATGATGGTTTAAGAACTAAATCATCAAAGGTATGTCTTGAGTTGATGGTAGTATTAAATTTAAAATCTTTTTGAGATCTAATATTTGATTTTGTATCATAAATATTATAAGTTAAATTTGTATCAGAATTGATTATTCCATATTTATCTTTATAATTTATATTATACATGTCATCTGATGTTTTAGTTATACCTTTATCAATATAGTTTAACTTATAACTTAAGTCAAGAACAGAATATCTACGATCAAATAATTTTTTGAAAGTAACACCAATATCTGGTCTATAAGTATTTGTAGTATTTGTTTTTGTATTATTAAGGTTATCTTTAAACCATAAAAAACCACTATTTATTGTAGTAAGTTTAGTGATTTTATATCTCCATTTCGCTTTAAATTTTTCTCTATCTTGGGTTGCAGAACCTGTAACTGTTTTATAATCAGGTGATACCCTTTCATATTCTAGTTGGACTCTACTTGGATTTTTATTCCCTATAGCTTGAAGAAATATTGCTGAACCATTTTGCTTACTTATGACTCCTGAAGTATTTGATTCATTGTCTGAAAATGAGTATTCACCATAAAGCTTTAGTCCTTTAATTGGTCTATATGTTGTATTTACTGTTATAAGGTTTGTTTCAAATAATGTTAATGTTGAATTTGGGTCATCTTTATCATTGGAATTAACTACATCTATACCAACAGATAATTCATCGTTAACTTTTTTATTATATCTAGCTGCTACTACTTCTCTTTTTAGGGTATCTGTTTCATTATCCCAAAAACTATCCCATCTTGGATAGGCTATACCATAGAGAAAATCAATAGTATTTACCTTATCATAGTAGGTGTAAGCTGCACCTTTGAGTGAACTATTCAAAGAGTACTTTGAAAAAGATTTGATATAGTCACCAAGCTCTAATGTATGATTTTTTTTAGTGACTTTTCCTGATAAATTAACTAAAGATATTTTTTTTACATCTTTATTTTTATTATCAGTTAACTTTATACCCAAATTTAAATTATATCTATAATTAGAATAGATACCTTTTGTGTAAAAGTTAATTAGGTTGTAATATGTTAATCCATTGGTTAACGTTGAACTTGAAGCCTTAGGACCTGAAATATCATTGTACTCTAAATAAAAATCATTTTTTATTTTTAGTGTGGGAAGATTTTCATCTGCAATTAAAGAAAAAGAAGACAAAAAAAAACTTACAAGTGAGCAAAAGAACAGTTTTTGTTTAAAAGGATACATATCAAACTCCTTGTGGATATGTAAAATTATAGTGCTTGTTAAATAATAAAAAACTTAATTTCTTTATCTTTACTTATATATAAAAATTATAATTAAATTTAAAGTAGTATTTGTAAAACTTATAATCCCATAAAGTTCTATGTTGCTAATATTGTTTTAATTTATTTAGTTTTGTTACTTTTTTATTAAATAAAGATTAATATTATGCTTATTTAAGTATCTTAATTTTAAATTTAATACTAAATTTTAAGAATTTTTAATAAAATGTCGGGTTTTAAGGAGATATTTTTAGTCTAGTGCATATATTTAGTATATTAAAAAGAATTGTTTTTAAATAGTTTCATGAGTATAAGAGAGATCTCTTATACTTCAATTTCCAAACCAATAGGGCAGTGGTCGCTTCCCATAATATCACTCATAATATAAGCATCTTTTACGTAGTCTTTTAAATCATCACTTACATAAAAGTAGTCGATTCTCCAGCCAACATTATTTGCTCTTGCATTTGCTCTATAACTCCACCAGCTATAGTGATCTTTTACATCACCATTTATGTGTCTAAAAGTATCTATATAACCATGAGCTAAAAATTTTGTTATCCAATCTCTTTCCATTGGTAAAAAACCAGATGTTTTTTCATTTGCTTTTGGTCTTGCTATATCTATTTCAGTATGAGCTGTATTTACATCCCCACATATTATTATCGATTTTCCCTCTTTTTTTAAAGCTTCACAATATTCTAAAAATCTATCATAAAACTCCATTTTATATACTAGTCTCTCCTCTTTACTTTGACCATTTGGAAAATAAACATTAAAAAATGCTATATCTTTATCTGCTAAAGTAAAATGAACTTCGTTTATTCTTCCCTCTTCTAAGATATCAACACTTGGACAAGTAGATTCAAAATTTATATCTATATCTGTAAAAAGGGCAGTTCCAGAACGTCCTTTTATAGCTGATTCACTTGCTGTTATAGTTTTGAATTCTTTATCAAAAATTGTATTTGGAATTTGTGTTTTCATTGATTTTGTTTCTTGGATCCCTAATAAATCAATATTTGCTTCATCAACCCATTTTAAAGCTTCTTTTTTATCAACTGCTCTTATTCCATTTACATTCCATGATACAAATTTATATTTAGTCATTTTTTTCCTTTATATTTTCTATCTTTTCTATCTTATCTACATTGATAAAATTCTTATCTTTTTTTTCTATTTGTTTATCTTCTTTTTTATTTAAGACTGTTCCTAAACCCACAGCCATATTTAAGGCATTTTTTGAAGTGAGTCTTTCACTTTTCCCTCCATGCATATCAATCTTACCTTTTTGGTTTTCATATGCAAAAAAAATAGTTGTATTTAAAATCACTATAAAAAAAACTAAAAATATTTTTTTCATACCTTTCCTTTACGTAAATTTTTTCTTAAAAATAATTCTATATTTTAAAAGTATTTTGTTCACTAAGTCTAATTTTGGTATTTTACGATAAATTTTTTATAAAGACGTTAAATGCCTACAGAATTAATTTTAGGACTTGTCACTTTTTTCACTTCAACTATTGCGGGAATCATTGGACTTGGTGGTGGTATGATACTTATTGCTGTTTTACCTTCATTTTTGCCTGTAAATGCAATAATACCTGTACATGGTTTAACCCAAATGTCAAGTAACCTATCAAGAGCTATCTTTGGATATAAAGATATTAAAGTGGAAGTTATACCTAAGTTTTTACTTGGTTCTATTTTAGGAATATCTTTTTTTGCTTCAATTTTGTATTTTATCTCTTTAGAGTATGTTCCTTTATTTATTGGGGTATATATTTTATTGTCTTTATGGAGTAATAAATTTAATGCTAAGATTGAAAGATATGAAAGTTATGTACTAGTTGGTTTCCTTCAAACAGGTTTATCTATAGTTGTTGGAGCAACAGGCCCTTTAGCTACATCACTACTTGTAAAAGATTACAATGAAAAAGATACGATAGTAGCTACAGCTGCTGCTTTGAAGAGTATAACTCATACTTTAAAAGTACTTGCTTTTATGTTTTTTGGTTTTGTATTTTTTGATTATATTACAGTTTTAACTGCCATGATAATTGGAGCAATAGCTGGAAGCTGGATGGGTACAAAACTTAGGGATAAAATAGATGGGAAAAAGTTTATGATAGTTTTAAAAATTCTTTTGTCAGCTTTAGCAATTAAATTGATAGCTGGTATATTATGGTAAAAAATATGTTTAAGTCTCGTGAAGCACTTCTTTATATTATGTCAATATCTATGGTGTTTTCTTTTTCAGCATGGATGAGTTTATTAAATAACTTTGTTATTGAAGTAGCATCATTTGATGGTAGTCAAATAGGAATTTTACAAAGTCTTAGAGAGATTCCTGGTTTTTTAGCTTTTACTGTGGTACTTGCTATTATGTTTATAGCCCAACAAAGGCTAGCTTTCATCTCTATGATGTTATTAGGTTTGGGAATTTTACTAACTGGATTTTTCCCAAATGCCTTTGGACTTTATATCACAACAGTTATTATGTCTATGGGGTTTCATTATTTGGAGACTTTAAACCAATCTCTATCTTTACAATGGTTGAGTAAAGATAAAGCTCCTATAGTTTTGGGAAAAATTACAGCAGCTAAATCTTTTACCTCTTTATTTGCTTTTGTATTGATATATTTTATGATGAGCAACTACTCTATTGAGTATAAATATGTGTATGCATTTTTTGGCGGAACAACATTTATTATTGGTATTTTAGCTTGGATTTTATTTGAACATTTTAAAGATGATGTGGTACAAGAAAAAAAACTAGTTTTAAAAAAAGAGTATTGGCTTTTTTATGTTTTAACCTTTTTTGCAGGTGCTAGAAGACAGATATTTATTGTATTTGCAGGTTTTTTACTTGTAGAAAAGTTTGGTGTAGATGTTCACAATATGGTTGTACTTTTATTTGTAAACTCTGTTTTAAATATATATTTTGCGCCAAAAATTGGAAAGTTTATTGCAAAAGTAGGGGAGAGACTAACTTTAAGATTAGAATATCTAGGACTTATCTTGGTATTTGTTTCATACGCTTATGTTGAAAATATCTATATTGCTTTTTGTTTATATGTAGTTGATCATTTGTTGTTTTCTATGGCAATAGCCCTTAAAACATATTTTCAAAAAATAGCAGATCCAAAAGATATTGCAAGTGCGAGTGCTGTTAGTTTTACTATAAATCATATTGCAGCAGTATTTTTACCAGTACTTTTAGGAATGGTTTGGTTATACTCTAGTTCTTTAGTTTTTGTAATTGGTGCATCAATTGCAGTTTTATCTTTTATTTTATCTTTTTTAGTTCCAAAAAATCCAAAACAAGGTTTTGAAACCACTTTAAAGCTGAATGATAAAATGTATGCTAGTGAGGTTAAAATTTAATTAAAAACTATAAGTAAGTAATTTTTAAAGACACTTTTAACCCTCTTTGGATTGTTACAATTCTTTTATCAATATAAAAGGAGATAATATGTTAGGTGAAATTAATGATTTTCTAAACAACCTTATTTGGGGAAATATTCTAATTTACTTACTTCCCGCACTTGGGTTATTTTTCACTATTAGTTCAAAATTTGTACAATTTAGGTACTTTTTTAAGATGTTCAATATATTAAGACATACGGAACATGATAAAGAGGGACATATCAGTTCTTTTCAAGCACTGATGTTAAGTGTTGCAGGTCGTGTTGGTGGTGGAAATATTGCAGGAGTTGCAGTTGCAATCACTCTAGGTGGTCCAGGAGCAGTTTTTTGGATGTGGGTTATTGGTCTTATTGGTATGAGTACCAGTTTCTTTGAGTGTTCATTGGCTCAACTTTATAAAGAAAAAGATGCCCAAGACTCTTGTGTTTATAGAGGGGGACCTGCATATTATGCTACAAAAGCTTTAGGTCAAAAATGGCTGGGGGTTGTTATCTCTATTTTACTTATGATAACTTTTGGATTTGCATTTAATGCCACACAATCTTTTATCATAACAAACTCTTTTGAATCTTCATTTAATATTCCAACTTGGATTACAGGTATTGCACTTACTATTATATTTGCTTTTGCAGTATTTGGTGGGATAAAAAGAATCACAAAGTTTTCAGAAGTTATTGTTCCAATAATGGCTGTTGGGTATCTACTTATTGCTGTTGTTGTAATAGTATTAAATTTTGGAAAAATACCTGATCTTATTAGTTTGATTGTAAGTGAAGCGTTTAACCCTAGTTCTGCTATTGCAGGTGGTTTTGGTGCTGTTATGTTACAAGGTGCAAAAAGAGGTATGTTCTCAAATGAAGCGGGATTAGGATCTGCACCAAATGTTGCAGCTGTTGCTTATGTGGCTCATCCAGTTCAACAAGGTATTGTTCAATCATTCTCAGTATTCATTGATACTATTATCTTATGTTCTTGTACTGCATTTATCATCCTTTTATCAGGGGTTTATGTACCTGGAAATGAAAGTGTTCAAGGTATTCTTCTAACTCAAAATGCTTTAATTGAGCATATTGGACCATGGGGCGGATATTTTGTTACTATTGCTTTATTGTTATTTGGTTTCTCTTCTATACTTTATAACTATTATTTAGCAGAAAACTCACTAAACTTTTTCTCTAAAGGCAATAAAATGATGTTCAATGGTTTTAGATTGTTTGTTGTTGGACTTATTATTTGGGGTTCTATGCAAGATTTAGGTTCTATTTTCTCTTTTGCTGATTTATCTATGGGATTATTAGCTGTTATTAATATGGTAGTTATTGCACTTCTTTATAAACCAGTTCTTAGACTTATCAAAGGGTATGATAGACAAATTGCTGAAGGGAAAAATCCAGTCCTAAGATATAATGACTACAATGAATTTAAAATCGATAAAGTAATTTGGAAAGAGATTGTTGATAATATCAACGATAAAAGATCTAAAAAATAAGGTGTAAGCGAAAGCTTGCACTTTATAAAACAAAATAACAAAACAGCAAAAATTTGAAAAACTTTTTAAAACAATTTAGATATGATATGAAAAAAAAAGAGCAAAATATGTTTAATAAAGAGGGAATACCTTTTTTTGTTATTATGATACCTTTTTTATCTGTTATATTTATATCCTTTTTTTCTCTATCATACTACTTGAAACTTGAAGATAAAAACTTTGAAAAAGATTTACAAGAGTATAGAGTTTTATATTCAAAGCAAAATCTATCAACAAATTTCAAACTTTTTGAAAAACAAAAAAGAGATGAATTAAATCAAAGAAAAGATGAATATAAAAGTTTTGTTATCACTTTGACTATCACTGTTTTAGTTTTTATGATTTTATTTACTTATTTGATGACTACAATTATAAATGACACTATAAAAAAATATAAAAATCAAGTGGAATACAAAGAGAATAAACTGCAAAGTCTAAATAAAAATCTAGAACAAAAAGTTAAGGTTGGAATAGAAGAGGGTAAAAGAAAAGATAAAGCTATCTTAGCACAATCAAAACTAGCTCGTATGGGTTCTATGATATCTATGATAGCCCACCAGTGGAGACAACCATTAAGTGAATTGTCTGGAATATTAATGGAGCTTGAAACTGCCACAAGGTTTAAAAAAGTTGATGATAAACATATACTAAACTCTATTGAAAAAAGTGATAATATGATAGAGTTTATGTCAAATACTATTGATGATTTTAGAAATTTTTATAAACCAGATAAGAAAAAAGAGAATTTCAATATCCTAGAATCTTGTCAAAAAGCAGTTAATCTTATAGATGCAACTTTAGATGAAAGTGGCATAGAATGTAAAGTAAATGTTATAAGAAATAAAGATATATTCGGCTATCCAACAGAGTTTTCGCAGGTTATATTAAATCTACTTTCAAATGCAAAAGATATATTAGTTGAGAAAAATATAAGTAAACCTAAAATTGAGTTAACAATTGACACAAAAGGTTTAAACTCTATTGTAACTGTAAAAGACAATGCAGGTGGAATTGCCTTAGAAAATATTGATATGATTTTTGACCCATACTTTAGTACAAAAGATACCTCAAAAGGGACAGGACTTGGTTTATATATCTCAAAACTTATTATTGAAAGAAATATGGGTGGAGAGTTAAGTGTACAAAATGATAATGAAGGGGCTATTTTCAAAATAGTATTGGTGGGATAAATATGAATGAGAATCTATTAGATGAGTTGAAAAATATACCAATCTTATGTGTAGAAGATGAAGATGGTATTAGAAAAGCAATAGTTGATACCTTGAAATACTATTTTGATGAGGTTTATGAAGCAAGCAATGTGGAAGATGCCTTTTATATATATGAAGAGTACAAACCAAAGATTATATTGTCAGATATACAAATGAAGGATATAAATGGGATAGAATTGGTAAAAAAGATTAGAAAAACTGATTCTTATACTACAATTATTATGCTTACTGCTTTTTCAAATGAAGAGTATCTTATGGATTTGATTAATCTAAATATAAATCACTATATCCTAAAACCCCTAAACCACAAAAAACTGACTGAAGCCCTAAACAAATATATAAATAAAAACTTATCAAAAAAAATTCAATTAGGTGAAGATTTGTTTTTAGATCCTTCAAGTAGAGCCTTAGTTTATAAGGATGAAACTATTCCTCTAAGAAGAAGAGAAAAAGAGTTTTTACAAATGCTTATTGAAAATAAAAACAAAATAGTAACTTATGAGATGATAGAAAGCCAATTATGGATAGATAGATTTATGACTAACCATGCCCTTAAATCTTTTATAAAAGAGTTAAGAGCAAAACTCCCTATAAATATCATAAAAAATGTTCCCCAAGAGGGATATACTTTACTTATCAATTGATTCAAACCATATTTTTGAAAATATCTTTTGTTTTTCCAATATCAGCTATGAAAAAAATTCAAGTATTATAATAATTTGAATAGTATACGAGTCACCACCATAAAAAAGATGAAATTTAAGAGTTTAAAGTAGTTTTCTAATTAAACTAGGAGTAGAAATCTACTCCTAAAAACTTGTAGACATGATACCTAATTAAGACAAATGTATAAAGTGATATATTTACATTTGTCTTATTTTAATAAGTAGATAAACTAATTCTCCTTTTGGAAAATATCTTTTGTTTTTTCAATCTCAGTACAAACTGTATCTATCATTTGCATAGCTTTTTTTTCTCTTCTATATTGACCAAAAAAGTATATCAAGGCTAGGGCTCCTAATATATCAAAAGCTAAGGCAAACCATGCTTGTGTAAGAATTGCATATGTTCCCCAAGACAGAGTTGAAACCAAAAGCAGAAGTTTCATTTTAAAGGAGTCTTTGGAAATAGTTGCTAAGGGAGTGCTTATTGAAGCTAGTACTAAAAAAAGTCCCTCATACTCTTTTAATCCCAAAAGTAAAAATACAGAAAAAAATGGGATAGAGTAGAGTATGATTCTTTCAAGTTTCCTATACTCCAAGGCACCTATAAAATACATTGTAGCTATTATTGCTGATTGATAAACTCCATGTATCCCTCCACTATTATATAAATCTGGGATAATAAGTACAATAGAGGAACCCAATAAAATTTTTGTTTTTATTACATCTTTTATTGCCATTCCTATGCCATTTAAGACAATAGCCAAAACACCTAAAATTGCTACGATTAAAGAGACCATTTTTTTTCTTTAATCAAAAAGTAAAATTAGCTAATTTCATGAGTGATATGCTAACTGGTTTTATTAGCTTATCATTGAAATCATAGTGTACATTGTGGCAAGCTTTTTGATGTTTTTCAACTCCATCAT
This sequence comes from Halarcobacter azotofixans (SeqCode), assembly GCA_048571215.1. Taxonomy (GTDB): domain Bacteria; phylum Campylobacterota; class Campylobacteria; order Campylobacterales; family Arcobacteraceae; genus Halarcobacter; species Halarcobacter azotofixans. The sequence continues at coordinate 1,957,570 of CP182352.1, read as the reverse complement.
CACTTCCTATAAGAGCAAAAGCTCCTGGGATTTTGTTTAGGTAATAACTAAAATCTTCACTTGCCATAATTGGAGTTGCAATATCGCTTTGCCAGTTTTCCCCTAAGGTGTCTTTTAATACTTCTCGCACCTTTGAAGATTCATCTTTATGATTGATTGTTGGTTGATATCTATCTCTTAAATCAATATCCACATCTACATTATATGCTAGTGCAATCCCTTTTGATATCTCTTCTATTTGATTAAATACTTTTGTTTTTAACTCATTTGTAGGAACCCTAATACTTCCTTCAACTTTTGCATTATCAGGAATTACTGTTACTCCACTAATTGCATCTATTGATGTAACAGAAACTACAACGGCATCTTGAGGTGCCACTTGTCTACTTACAATTTGTTGTAGTGCCATAGTTAAAGCAGAAGCTGCAAGAACTGGATCTTTACAAATTTCAGGTTGAGAGGAGTGACCTCCCGAACCTTTAAGTGTAATATGAAAAGTTCCATTTCCAGCCATTACTGTACTCTCAGGACAAACAGCTTGACCAAATTTAATAGCTGGCCAATTATGCCAACCAAAAATCATATCAACTCCATCTAAACATCCCTCTTCAATCATCTTCTTAGCTCCATGACCTCCCTCTTCAGCAGGTTGAAATATAAGTGATATTGGGTTTGTTAGTTTATCTTCATTTTGTTTTAACCAAATAGCAGCTGCCATTAGAGTTGCTGTGTGTCCATCATGTCCACAAGCATGCATACATTGAGTTTTAACTGATTTATATGAAACATCAGTTTTCTCTTCTAATGGAAGAGCATCAATATCTCCCCTTAATGCTATATGAGGTCCCTCTTTATCTTGGGCAAGTAAGCCAACAGTTCCAGTTCCTGCATAAGTTTTATATGTAATATTATGCTTATCTAATATCTCTCTTATTGCTTTTGCAGTATCTGTCTCTTCCCAAGTCAATTCGGGATTTTTATGTAAATTATGTCTAAAATTTGTAGCAAACTCTACTACTTCATCAAAATTTTTATACATACCGACTCCTTTTTATTATAAATGCTGAATCACTTTTGCTAATTCATTATATTTTGTTAGGCAATCATCACAATTAACTAAAATCTCTGATTTTGCTATTATATAACTTTTGCCTGTTGTTCTATTTCTTACTACATTTTGTCCATCGATATTTTCAACTGCATCAAAAGTACCAATGAATTTTGTACCCCTTAAACTTACAGTTTCTAATCTTTCACCTGGTTTAATCTTGTCTTCATATTGTAAATATGCCAATCTAGCAGAGGTACCTGTTCCTGTTGTGCTTCTACAAATAACTCCTGGGTGAACATAAGTTGTTGATCTTGAGGTATAAAAACCATCTTCTTTTTTCTCAATTTCTCCCATAAAATGTAAAAAAGGAACTGGTCCCACATCACCTAATAAATAGTGTCTTAGTGACTCTTTTTTTCTAACTGCTTCAACTATTAAATAAGCTGCATCACTTAATCTTTTTTCTTCATCAAGTGTAAGATTAAATCCTAACTCACTAGCTTCTACAAGGATATAGAAACCTCCACTATAAGCTACAGAATAGGTAATCTCACCTAACTCTTGAATCACAATTTTTTCTTTATATTGATAAATATAACTTGGAAGTCCCTCACAAGTTATAGATTCAACAACACCGTTTTCTACTTTAGCTTCAATATCTACAAGTCCAGCTGGTGCTTCAAGTTTAAAGTTTAAGGTACCATCTTTTTTCTCAACTAATCCATTTTCAATAACTGCTGTTGCAGTACACATGGTATTTGAACCTGAATATATAGGATAACCCATAACTTCCATGATAATATATCCAGCAACTGCTTCTTTATTTTTAGAGGGAACTACCAAATCTATAGACATCTCAGGGATACCATAAGGTTCATAAAGTAGTGTTTCTCTCAAATCATCAGCATGCTCTTGCAAATAAAGCATCTGTTCTCTTACACTATTACCCTCTAACTCTTTTATACCTGTAAATACTATTCTACTCACATCACCACCCGCATGGGTGTCTATTAGTCCTATTGTGTGTGGCTTATTCATTTTCTATCTTTAAAGAGTATTTTGCACCATGCTCTTCCCATTGAGAATCAGGTACTATTACTATTTTCCCTAAATATCCTTTTCCCCTTGAAACAAAATATTTTTCTGCTTCATGGAGATTTGAAAGTTTAAAGGTTGCATGTAAAATGGGTTTTAGTTTTTCCTCTTTTATCCATTGCATTAACTGTTTTGCTTCATTTTTTGTACCATGTGATACTCCATGAATCTCCACTTGATAAAGATAAATCTTAGACCATAATACTTCAGTGATGTTATATGAACTAGCTCCTGCTATACTTAGTCTTGGGTAGTCATCTCTTTTTTTCATATCTATAATCATAGTATCAATAAAAATATTTGTATATTCTCCACCAACTAAATCCATAACAGCATCAATATTTTCACCCTTTGTTGCTTCTAGAATTCTTTGTTTTAAAGTTGAGATTTCACCTCTATCAATCACTTTTTCAGCACCAAGAGCTAAAAGTTCCTCTTCTTTATCCTTAGAACTAAGGGCATAAGGTATAGCTTTTAAGACTTTGCACATTTGAATTAGGGCAGTTCCAACTCCACCACTTGCACCGCTTATTAGTACTTTATCTCCAGCTTTTACCCGTGAAGCATTTAACATTCTAAAGCCAGTTTGATATGAACACATACCAAGAGAGGCTAATTGGGCATCATCAAGATTTTTATTTGGTATAGCATAAAAGTTTTCACTAGGAACAACTACATATTCCGCATATCCGCCATCTGCTCCATGACCATAATAATCAGGTATTAAATTTAAATCGGGATTTTGAGATAAATAGATATTAAAATCAACAAGTCCCCTTTGACCTATTAGATTCTTATTTTCATCATCTGCAACTTTTTCAACAACTCCAACGATATCTGCCCCTTGAATTCTAGGAAAGGTGAAGGTATTATCTCCTGTCATATTAAAAGAGGTTACCTCTTCTTTATTGTTATCATCAACTGGATATAAACCTTCTCGGGCTTTTCTATCTGTATTGTTTTTAGCTGTTGCTGTTACTTTTATTAGAACCTCACCTTTTTTGGGTGTAGGAATTTCAACATCTTTATATATTAACTTATCTATTCCACCATGACCAACTAAGACCATAGCTTTCATTGAATTATTTTCCATAATTACTCCAGTAAAAAATTATTAGTATTATTCAATTTGTAAAAAGCGTTCTTTTTACAGGAGCAAAACATAAAGAATCACCCCTTTATTTAACTGGACGAGTAAACTACTTTTGAATATATACGATTAAAACAATACATACTCATTTTTTCTATAAATTTTATCAATTTTAATCACACTACTAGAACTGGTATATCAGCAAGTCCTGCAACTTTATGTGAAACTCCACCTAGCAAATATCCACTAAGGTCACCTTTACCTTGTTTACCAATAATAACAATTTCGATATCTTTATCTTTAACAAACTCCAATATCTCTTTTGTGACAGGGCCTATACGAACAAAACCTTTTACATTTTCTTTTTTTACTCCATAATTTAAAGCAATCTCTTTTGCCTCACCCACTATCTCTTTTGAGTATTCTCCTAAGGCATCTTCAAGATTATAAGCTTTATCATCTATCTGTCTTGGCAACATTGATAAGGAACCCTCTATAAAACTGTGATGTCTAAAAACAGATAAAATACTTATTTGAGCATCATTATTTATAGCCATTTCACAAGCTACTTTTAATGCTTTGTTTGCCTGTTGAGAACCATCTGTTGGCACTAAAATTTTTTTAAACATCTATTCTCCTTAAATTATTTTGTTACTACTTCTGGAACTAAGCCAAACATTTTTTGAATACTTTCCATTACACTTACATCTCTAAATGCAATGTCCCTTAAAAATAGTGCAATTTCTGGTATAAAAATAAGTGCAACTGAAACACTTAATAGAATAATAATAAAAGGTGGTGTTCCTTTTATCACTTCTAAATATGGTCGTTTAAATACAGCAATAGCTGTAAAAATATCACATCCAAATGGGGGAGTGGCCGAACCAATAGCAACTTGTAAAGTAATAATAGTCCCAACTAAAACTGGATCTAATCCCACTGAATCAACAACTGGTGCAAAAATAGGAACTAATACTAAAATTACTACAATAGGGTCAACAAACATACATCCAACAAAGAAAGCTATTGAGATTACAAATAGAACTTGGTAAGGACCCATATCAGTAATACCAATACTATCTAAAATCTCTTGAGGTACTTGAGCAAAAGATAATACCCATGCAAAACCTGCACCTGCACCAACTAAGATAAATACAACACCAGTAACAAGTCCTGTTGATTTTGCAGTTGCATAAAGATCTTTTAATTTCATTGTTTTAAAGACAAGACCTTCTAAAAATATTGCGTAGGCAACACTAACTGCTGCTGCTTCAGTAGGACTAAATATCCCTCCAAAAATACCACCAACAATAATTATAGGGAAACCTAAAGGCCATAAGGCTTTATAAAGTGCCATCCATCTTTCTTTCCATGTTGCTTTTGGTTCTGTTGGAATATCATGTCTATATGCATATATAATACTATATATTGAAAAAAGAACTAAGATTAAAAGCCCTGGACCAATACCAGCGATAAAAAGTTCAGGAATAGAAGTTTTTGCAACAATACCATAGATAATCATCCCAATACTTGGAGGGATTAAAAAGGCAATATCACTTGAATTTACAATTAAAGCTAAGATAAATGAGTCTTTATATCCACCTTTTTTTAGTCTTGGGCGAAGAGGAGAACCAATAGCTACAACTGTAGCTTGCGTTGAACCAGAAACAGCACCAAACATTGCACATGCTCCTGCCGTACTTACTGCAAGTCCACCTTTGATATGTCTTACAAAAGCCATAACAAGGTCAATAAGTTTTTCTGCTGATTTACCTCTTGTCATAATATCTGCTGAAAGTATAAACATAGGAACAGCAATAAGTGCAGCTGGTCTAATACCACCCATCATTTGCTGAATCAAGAATTCCATTTTTGAAAAATCACCATCAAATAATAGATATATCCCAAGGGTTGTACCTGAAATAAGAGGTATCATCATAGGAAAACCAGTAAGAAGTAATACTACCATTAAAAGGAAAATCGAAGCAGCAAGATGTTCTTTCAAAAATTCACTTAATTTAAAGCTTGTATCTTTGATTGAGCTGTCATCTGTTAAGGTAGCTAGTTGTTGATTATTATCATCTAACATAGTAGCTTTTATTGTAAGTTTTCCATCACTTAAGTTTGAAATATCTATATTATCAACTTCCCAAAGACCTCTTTTATCTGATTGGGTTTCAAATTTCAGAGTTTTTGATTTTGAGTCAGTAACTTTTACTTTTACAATTCGCCACTTGTGAGAGTCAAAATCTTTTGATTCTGCTGAGCCATAAATTGATAGATTAAGTTCTTTGTTATCTAAGGCAACTTCATCTAAATACATAGTTATATTATCCTTAGCAAAACTTGGGATTGTAAAACTTAGTATTAAAAAAAGTAAAATAAATATTTGTTTTAAATTAGGTTTCATAGCTCTTCCTTATACTTCAATATCATTTTTAGAATCACTATAACCATCTCTTACAGTAGTAGATAGATATACATCCGATTCACTTATATTTTTAATTACAGTAAAAAAGTATTGTAAGCCTGTAACCGTAAATCCCACAGGAACCCATATGTAAACATAAAAAACAGGAATACCAATAGCTGGAAGAATTCTACCACTTTGGTAAACTTCTACAATATAACCAAAAGAGTATTTAGCTAATAAAAACATAAACATAGAAGTGATAAAAGAGATACATATCATTATAACTTTTCTCATTTTTGTTGGCATGGCATCATATATAGCTGACATTCGAATATGTCTTCCATTTCTTGCGGCATAACTTAAACCTGCAAAAGTTACAACTACAATAAAAATCATATTGAGCTCATCTGTAACTGTTAAGGCATCATTAAAAACAAATCTTGAAATCACAGCTGCAATTGTAGTAACTGCCATTGCTATAACACCTAAGGCTAACATCACCCCTTCGAACTTACTTAAAATACTATCTAGGGTATCTAAAGCTCTTAATAAAGGATTTTTTTTTGTGTTTTCATTCATATCATATTCCTTTTACCATAGTAGATTACAGAACCTATAATCTACTATAGTAAATCCACATAAAGTGGATTACTATAATTAAAAAAGATTATTTAGCATTAGTTTCCGCAGCAGATAAATCTTTCATCATTTGATCCATAATTTTTTTATTTGATGCACTTTTAGATGCAAAAGACTCTTGAACAGCTTTAGCTTTTTCTTTGAATACTTTTCTTTCATCTTTAGTTAATGTAACAATTTTATATGTTGGGTTAGTTCTGATAATTCTTCCTAATCCATAAGCATCAAGTTTTTGAGCTTCTCTTAAAATTGTTTTCTGTGCAAATTCAGCTGCTTTTTGAACTAGTCTTTTATCTCTTTTTGATAAACCATCATAAAACTTTTTATTAGCACTAACAGATGCATTGAAGTGTCCATGTCCAGTATATGTTAGAACTTTTGTTAAGTTATCTAAACCATAAGCTTCAATCCATACAGTTGGATTTTCTTGTCCATCAACCATCCCTGTTTTAAGAGCACCTACTAAATCACCCCAAGACATTGGTTGTGGTGAAGCGCCAAAAGCTTTATATGTTTCAACTAAAATAGGAGAACCAGGCATAACTCTCATTTTTTTACCTTGTAAATCTGCAGGTGAATGAAACTCTTCAAAAGTTGTAACTGCCATTTCACCTTCAGGAAATATTGATAATAACTCTAAGCCATGTTTGTGGAAGATTTTTGGTAGCATCTCATTAACAACTTTAGAATGTTTAAAGAAGTAGTCTAATTCTTTTGTATCTGTAGGCATAACATATGGCACTGTAAAGATATCCATTTCTGGGATAGTTCCACCCATATATCCAGTTGATTGTCCTAAAAATTGGATCAATCCAGCTCTTGTTTGTTCCATTAAGTCAGTCTCTTCACCAAGACTTCCCACTTTATATAATTCTATTTTATTTCTAGAATTTTCTTCAATAAAATTTTTGAATGCTGTTGCATAAATCCCTTGAGGATCACTTTCACCCTCCCCAAATGCATATTTCCACGTTGCTGCACTTAAACTTGTAACAGTAATAAGTCCTGCTATTACTAAACCTTTAAATAATCTCATGTTAATTCCTTTCTCTATTTTGATTTTAGTTCTAATTTAATACTTTTTATTAGTGTGATTTTTTTAATTATCATACCTCCTTATTAGATTAAATCTATTTGATAAATAATTCTCTTGGAAAATCACAAAAAGTTTCAACCCCAGTATTTGTAATATAAATACTTTCAGTAATCTCCATTCCCCAATTATCTTGCCAAATACCTGGCATAAAGTGAAAAGTCATCCCCGGTTCAAGTACAGTCAAATCAGAAGGTCTTAAACTACAAGTTCTTTCCCCCCAATCTGGTGGGTAACTTACCCCTATTGGATAACCACATCTGGCATCATTTCTATCTATTCCATATTTTTTCATAACCAAATCAACTGCATTTGCAATATCACAAGTTCTATTACCTGGTTTTGCCTGCTCTAATCCCGCATCAATTGCTTCAACCAATGCTTTTTCTGCATCTAAAAATTTTTGTTCAGGTTTTCCCATAAAAATTGTTCTAGACATTGGAGCATGGTATCTTTTATAACAACCCGATATCTCAAAATATGTTGCCTCATTCTTTTTAAAAGGTCGTTCATCCCAAGTAATATGAGATGCTGAAGCATCAGCTCCCGATGGAAGTAGGGGAACAATCGAAGGATAATCTCCTCCATAACCATCAACACCTGCAATTGCAGTTTCATAGATTTGTGAAACAACATGACTCTTTGGAATACCAACTCTAACTACATCTAAAACTCTTTGATGAATTTTTTGAGTGATTTTTCCAGCTATTTTCATATACTCAATCTCTTTTTTAGACTTAATTCCTCTAGCCCAATTTACTAAATTATTTGCATTTATAAAGTTTGCATTTGGTAAAGTTGCAATTAGTCTAAAGTGTGCTTCTGCAGAATAATAATAGTTATCCCTTTCAGTTGCTATATTACACTTTGTCCAACCTTTTTTATTAAAGATATTTAAACCTATCCAAGTCATTGGATGTTCATCTAAGTTTTGTACATATTTTTCTGGATAACCATATAGGTTTTCCTCTTTCATATAACATTTTATTAAGGCTGCATTTTTATCCATAAGTCTTCCAAACCAAATAGGTTCCTCTTCATCAAGGGAGATAATAACCCCTTGATGAACATAAAAAGACCAACCATCATATCCTGTAAGCCAGTTCATATTTCCTGGATCAGTTGCAATTAATACATCGATTCTTCTTTGTTGCATCATCGATTTAACTTTTCTAACCCTTTGGATATACTCTTTTTTTGTAAAAGGCAATTTAGCTTTCATTTTTTTCCTTACTAATAGCTAATTATTTAACAGGACCTACCCAAACTTGTTGAGTATTCACAAACATTTTAATACCATGAGGTCCTAATTCTCTACCTAAACCTGACTTTTTAACTCCTCCACTTGGAAGTCTTGGGTCTGATTTCACAATTCCATTAATAGATACTTGTCCCGTAACTATTTTTCTAGCCATCTCTTGACCTTTTTTAACATCGCCTGTCCAAACAGAACCACCCAAACCGTATTCAGTATCATTTGCAATTTTTACTGCATGGTCTGCATCTTTTGCTTTAATTACTGCTGCAATTGGTCCAAATGTTTCTTGACAAGATACAACCATACCTGGTTCTACATCTGCTAAAAGAGTTACTGGAAAGAAAAATCCTTGACCTTCATGCATCTCACCACCTAAAACCAGTCTAGCTCCAGCACTAACTGATCTATTAACTTGCTCATGCATCTCATCAACTAACTCACGTCTAGCTATTGGACCAATTTTTGTTGATTCATCTTTAGGGTCACCTAAAGTTAGTTTTTCAAATCTCTCTTTTAGTAAAGTGATAAAATCTTCATAAATTGGTTCTTCTACAATGATTCTTTTTGCAGCGATACAAGATTGACCAGCATTTATATATCTTGATAATACAATTACATCTGCTGCATGTTCTAAATCTTTTGTATCAGCTAATACAATAGCTGGATCACTACCCCCAAGTTCAAGTACAACTGGCTTGATTTCACTTCCTGCAATACCACCAATTGCAGCACCTGCTTTTGATGAACCTGTTAGAGAAACTCCTGTTACCAAAGGATGTCTAATGATTGCTTCAATTTGAGAGTGGTTTATCACAACATTTTGTACTACGTTTGCAGGCATACCAGCTTTTTCAAAAGCTTGTACGATTTTAACTGCACATAATGGTGTATGGGAATCATGTTTCATAATACAAGTATTCCCAGACATAAGTGCAGGAGCCAAATATCTAAAAGCCAACCAAAAAGGTGCATTCCAAGGAAGAACTCCTAAGGTTACACCTAATGGTAAATATTGAACATAACTTTCTGTTGCATCAGAATCAATATATTCTGTTTTTAAGTATTCTTGTGCATTTTCGGCATAGTGTTCAGCAGCCCAAGCCGCTTTATTTACTTCACCTCTTGCTTCATTTATAGGTTTACCCATCTCTTCTGTCATAGGTAATGCATATTCATCAAGATTATCTTTCATCTCTTTTGCAACAGCTCTTAAAAGTTCTGCTCTTTGTTCAAAAGAAGTATCTCTCCAAGTATTTAAATATGCCTTTTGAGAGTTTTCAATAATATCCTTTACCTCTTCAGGTGTATTCATAGGGATCTCATACACTGTTTCTTCAGTGTATGGATTTATTGATTTAAAGTGTGTTGAACTGTATCCCATAATAACTCCTTAACCTAAACTTGCTTCAACAGAAGCTACAAATCTGTCTAGACCATCTTTTAAAGTTTCATCTTCAATAGTTAGTGGTGGAATAAATTTAATAATTTCACCAGTACTGCAAGCACCAATGATTAGTTTATTTTCAAAACATTTAGTTGTGATAGCTTTTGCAGTTGCAGGAGAATCAAACTGTATTGCTAGCATCATCCCTTTTTGTCTTACACTAGTAACTTGTGAATATTTATTGTTAAGTTCATCTAAAACAGCTCTTACAATTTCACCTTTTCTTTTTGTTTCATTGTTAAAAGTTTCATCTTTAAAGAATTCGATTCCAATTTTTCCTGCTACATAAGATAAGCCTTGACCTCTAAATGTACCTGTATGTTGTCCAGGTCCCCAAGCCTTGTCATGCTCTGGTTTGTTTACGCACATCCCAATAGGAGTACCAAGTCCACCAAGACCTTTTGCAAGAACAATAATATCTGGGTCTAAATCCATATCATCAAAACTAAAATAACTACCTGTTCTTCCACTTGCTCCTTGAATATCATCAAGAATTAAAAGTGCACCTGTATCTTTTGCTAATTTTTGAACAGCTTGAATCCATTCGTAACTAGCCTCATGAACTCCACCTTCAGCTTGTAAAGGTTCAACTAAAAATGCAGCAGGAGGTGTAAGACCTGAACCTGTATGTTCTATTTGTTGTCTCATAAGTTCTAAAGCATGCATATCGTTAAATGTACCTCTAATCACATTGTTTAAGGGAACCCCTGAACTACTTCTAAAAGCATTATTAGCTGTACAAGCTAATGCTCCTAATGTCATACCATGAAAACCTCTATGGAAAGCTACTACTTCAGTTCTTCCTGTAACTTTTCTAGCTAGTTTTAATGCTGCTTCAACTGCATTTGTTCCTGTAGGACCTGTAAATTGAAGTTTGTAATCACCCATTCCTCTTGGTTCTAAAATTGTTTTTACAAAAGTTTGAATGAAATCTCTTTTTACATCCGTAAACATATCTAAAGATTGGATTACACCATCATTTTTTATAAACTCTATAATTGCATCTTGCATTTTTTGATTGTTGTGACCAAAGTTTAAAACTCCAGCTCCAGCAAAAAAATCTATATAATCATCATCGTTTTCATCTATCATCACTGCATTTTTAGCAGATTTAAAAACAGTTGGTACTGCTCTACAATATGCTCTAATTTCAGATTCGTGTTGTTCAAAAATATTTGTTTCGTTTGCCATTTTTTTTCCTTAAATAATAATATAACTTTTTTTTTGATTTTTAAAATAAGACCCGCTAAATTAAGTATAATATTTATATATAAATTATTTATATAGGATAAATTTTATCACTTAATTTGACAATTAAAATAATCAAGGATAATTGTGTGGGGTCTACCTGGCAGCTAAAATAAAATTTCTATCTTGGATAAGTAAGTTTTGAATTTGTTTTATTGGTCGTGGAATAATATACATATCATTTGATTTAATAAGCAAGTCAAATACATATTCTAAGTCTAATAGTTTATTATTATAAAAACACATATGTTAACTCCTTTTTGTATATTTTAGAAAATTCTAACTAAAAAAAAGTGCTATGTCAACTTATTTTGTGTTTAAATTGTGAACAATATATTTATAACTTACAAAAAAGTGACTCTTTTTATTTTAAAAAATCACTTTTCTTTTAATATATAATTAAAAACTTTCCTCAAAGTAGTTATACTTTTGCTTTAAAACAAAAAGCACACTTTTTACATACTTTTGTTTTATACTATTATGATTTATAAATAAAGGGAAAACATGGAAAAGAAATATAGAATTGAAAAAGATTTTTTGGGTGAAAAAGAGATTGAGAGTAATGCTTATTATGGGATACAAACTTTAAGAGCTAGTGAGAATTTTGATATTACTCATACTAGTTTATCTTTATTTCCAACTTTTATTAAATCACTTGCAAAGGTTAAAAAATCTTGTGCCTTAACAAATTATGAATTGGGAGATTTAACAGATATCCAAAGGGATGCAATAATTCAAGCTTGTAATGAGATAATTGATGGAAAATTTCATGATGAGTTTATAGTTGATCCAATCCAAGGTGGAGCGGGAACTTCTACAAATATGAATGCAAATGAAGTTATTGCAAATAGAGCTTTAGAGATACTTGGAAAACCAAGAAGTTCTTATGATATTATCCATCCTAATAACCATATTAATATGAGTCAATCTACAAATGATGTATATCCTACTGCTATAAAATTAACTCTGTATGAATTGATATATAAATTAAAAGATAGTTTACGGTTTTTAAGGGATTGTTTTGAAGAGAAAGCAGTGGAGTTTAAAGATGTACTTAAAATGGGAAGAACACAGCTTCAAGATGCTGTTCCTATGACCTTAGGTCAAGAGTTTAAAACCTATGCTGTTATGATTGATGAAGATATATTTAGATTAAGAGACGCCCAAGCACTTTTAAAAGAGGTTAATCTAGGTGCAACTGCAATAGGTACAGGAATAAATTCAAAACCTGCATATCAAAGAAAAGTTATTAGTAACCTAAGAGAGGTTACTGGAATTGATTATATTAATGCAGGGGATTTAATAGAAGCAACACAAGATACTGGTGCTTTTGTTCATATCTCAGGGATACTAAAAAGAGTTGCAATCAAGATGTCAAAGATTTGTAATGATTTAAGACTTTTAAGTTCTGGTCCAAGGGCAGGGTTCAATGAGATAAATCTTCCACCAATGCAACCTGGAAGTTCAATTATGCCTGGAAAAGTAAATCCAGTAATTCCAGAAGTTGTAAATCAAGTTGCCTTTGAGGTAATTGGTGCTGATACAACTATTTCTATAGCTAGTGAAGGTGGACAATTACAACTTAATGTATTTGAACCATTAATTGCATATAAACTATTTACTTCAATAAATATGATGAGAAGAGCATTTTATTCTTTAGGTGAAAAATGTGTAAAAGGTATCACTGCAAATGAAGATGTATGTATGAACAATATCTTAAACTCTGTTACTTTGGTAACTTGTTTAAATCCAATTTTAGGATATGAAAAAAGTTCAGCTTTAGCAAAAGAAGCACTTAAAACAGACAAAAGAGTATATGATATAATTTTAGAGCAAGAACTATTTACAAAAGAAGAGTTAGATGAGTTATTAAGACCTGAAAACATGGTAAATAATCTAATAAAGGAAGTTAAATGACCGTAACAGTTCTAAATACTGGTGGAACTTTTAATAAAAGATATAACCCTATCAAAGGGAAACTTGAAGTTCCTAGTGATAATATAGCCTTAGACAAGATAATAAAATCTTGTCATAATGTAACTTTTGATATTAAAAATATAGTTTCTAAAGATAGTTTGGATTTTACAGATGATGATAGACAAACTATTTTAGATGAGGTAAAAAACAGCACAAGTGATAAAATCATAATCATACATGGAACAGATACCGTTGATTTAACTTCAAAGTTTTTTGAGGAAAAAATCGAAGGTAAAAAGATAGTTTTCACTGGTGCTATGGTTCCAATGAGTATTGATGAGGTTGAAGCAACTATGAATTTCTCACAAGCTTTGGGGTTTTTAAATGCAGATATTAAAGCTGGAATTTATATCTCAATGCATGGGGTTGTTGTAGAGCATAACAGACTTAAAAAAGATAGATCAGTAGGACAATTTTTAATTAATTAGCAATATTTAGTAAAGTTTCAATATAATTGTATCACTTGAAACAATTATGAAACAGGTTATTAAATGATCTTAAAAAACAAAAAAAAATATAGCTTACACGATATAGAGCGATTATATTCACAGATTCCACTTATTTTTATAATTGTAATTGCTCTATTATCTTTTCTTATTACTTTTTTTATATTAGATTCTAAACAAAGTAGAGAAATAGACCTTTTAAAACAAAAATACTTTTTAAACTATGAATTTACTAAAAAAGAAGAGATAAATGCATTTAGATCTTATATAGACAAAAAGCTAAAAGATAGGTTTTCTAAAGAAGAGATACACCTTAAAAATATCACTTATAAAGTAGTTGGATTTATACAAGCAAATAAATTAAAAGATAAAAAAAACTTGGATAGCTATATAAAAAATATAGAAAATACAAATGATCTAAATATCGTAATTTTTACAAAAGATGATTTAAAAATTTTATATGGTGAAAATTCAATTTTATATTTAGGAAATCTAATTTATAGTTATAAAAATAAAAAATACAAAGAGTTTATTTTAAAATATATATATTCTCAAGGTAATGATAACCTTCAATATTGGAAAGATGATGTTGCACGAACAGTTAGATTGAGTTTTTTTGATAAATTAACTATCAACAATAAAGAGTATTTTATTGGCTCTTTTTCCACAATAAATTCAATTAAAGAGATTACTAAAACAGCTATTATAACTGCAATCAATAATAAGAATTTTCCAATATGGTTTTATGATATTATTTCTCAAAAGACATATAACTTTAATGGCAATAAGAGATATGAAGATTCTAGTGATATATTTAAGAATAGAAAAAATAATAAATCATATGAAATCGTAAAACATTATTTGAATAGTTTTGATTACAATGATGAGTTTAAAAACTTTAGTTATTTTTATGATAAATTTGATTTTTTGGTTTCCACTATTTATGATAAAGATATTATTGAAAATCAGTTAAAAGATACAATTTATAAAATCGAAAAGGAGTATAGAAATCTACTTTTTAGAATATTAATGTATATTTTAGTTGGGGCTGGATTTCTTATTTTACTTACATATCTTTTTACAAATTTTATTAAAAATATTATTACAGAATATAATGATGAACTCGAAGATGGAAAAGTATCTTTAATACATTGGAAAAAAAGATTTGAGCTGGCAATTATCGCTTCAAATGATGGATTGTGGGATATTGATCTTAAGACAGAAAAAATATATTTTTCTGATAAATGGTTAGATATGTTTGGGTATGAAAAAGATGAAGTTTTGACTTTTTCGGACTGGTTTGATTTGATTCATAATGCAGATAAAGTAAAGGTCGAAAAACTCTTTGATAAAATCTTTGCAAAAGGTGATGATACTTTTATTTGTGAGTATAGATTAAAGACAAAAAATGAAGGTTTTAAATGGGTTTTAGCAAGGGGTAAATCTTTTTTAGATGAAAATGGTGAACTAGATAGAATGCTTATGATGTCTATGGATATAGACAAAAATAAAAGAATGAAAAAAGAACTACTTGATGTTGAATTATTAGTTGAAGATGGAAAAATTGTAATTTTTAAACTTCTAAATAATGAAGATTTGTCAGTGCAATATATCTCAAATAGTATTCAAACTTTTGGATATAGTAAAAAAGAGTTTGAACAAGAGAATATGAAGTTTATGGATCTTATTCATAAAGAAGATGTTGACAAGGTACAAGTTGCTATTAATGCAGCTGTAAAAAAAGACCTGCCAAATTTTACTTTTATTTGTCGAATGATTAACGCTGCAAATGAGACAAGATGGATATCAAGTAGGGTAATACTTATAAAAAACCATTCAGGGCAGGTAAGCCAATTTTACGGTTATTTAAATGATATAACTAAAATAAAACTTAGTGAAGAGGAACTTAAATTAAAAGTTGAAGAGGAACTTTCAAAAAATAGAGACAAAGATAGAATCCTAATCCAACAAAATAAACTAGCAGCCATGGGAGAGATGTTGGGTAATATAGCCCACCAATGGAGACAACCACTAAATAACGTATCATTGATACTTCAATTCTTACGAGATAATTATAAAAATAAAGATGTAAGTGATGAAAAGCTTGATAAATTTATGAACAAAGCAAATAAACATATAGAGTATATGAGTGAAACAATAGATGATTTTAGAAATTTTTACAAACCATCTAAAACACAAAATAAGTTTTATGTAAATGAGTCTATTGATACACTATTGGATATGGTTAGAAACCAATATGAAAGTGAAAATATCAAAATAGATTTTAAATATGAAAAGATAGAGATAACTAATTATGAAAATGAACTAAAACAAGCTTTATTAAATATCTTAAATAATGCAAAAGACGCTTTACTTGCAAAAAAAGAGAAAGAGGATTTTGAAGCCTTGATTAATATATCACTTCACAAAGATGATACTAAGCTAATCTTGGAAATATCAAACAATGGAGGAAATATAGATGAAGAGATTTTATACAAGATTTATGAGCCATATTTTACAACAAAGTTTGAATGTCAGGGGACAGGAATAGGACTTTATATGACAAAGTCAATTATTGAAACTAATATGAAAGGAAAAATCGAAGTAGAAAATATAGAAGATGGTGTGAAGTTTATTATCACACTAAATATTTAACTTCACAGGATAATAAAATGAATGAATATATTACAAGAGTATTATTAGTTGAAGATGAAGAGGATGCAAGAGAGATATTAAGTTTCTACCTTGATACGGTTTTTGATAAAGTATCAATAGCTTGTGATGGGAAAGAGGGCTTGGAACTTTATGAGAAGGCATACCAAGATAATAAAACTTTTGATTTAGTTTTAACAGATATCCAAATGCCAAAACTTGATGGATTATCTATGATAGAACATATTACAAATATAAATGAAGACCAAAAATTTATAATAGTATCAGCATATAAAGATGAAGAGTACCTTTTCAAATCGATAAATCTAAATGTAATCTCATATTTTGTAAAACCTTTGGAAGTAAAAAATATGATGGAGATGTTAAAAAAAGTAAAATCAAAAGTTCTAGAAGAGAAATCAAATGCAAGCCCTGAGGAAGAAGTCATAGATTTAAATAGCACATATCAATACAATAGAAAAACAAATCTTCTATATAGAAATGATGAGTTAGTAAACTTATCAAAAAAAGAGAAACTACTTTTAGAAGCTTTAGTTAAAAATATAAAAGAGATAAAAACAAAAGAGTATCTAAAAGAGTTCATCTGGAATGATATCAATACTTCCGATGCAACTATGCGTACAGTTATAAAAAGGGTTAAAGATAAGATATCTGATGACGATTTTATTGTTTCAAAAAAAGGTTTGGGGTATTTGATAGAAAGAGGCTAATTAGTTATAAATTGGATTAATAATTGACTTCTTAATAAATATAACATAATGTATGTTATTACGATATTATCTTAATATACATACAAAATGTACTATTATCATCTAAATATCGATATAAAACGTACATAAAAACTATATTAGAAAGTTAAAATATATTTAAAAAATATTATGTATTGCAGTATTTTTTAGAGTAAAATACTGATGAACACTTTATTTAAAGGCTTTGTATTTATTTTAATATACGACATTTATATTGTATGATATTTATTGATTTTTAGGTTATTATATATATAATGTGTGTTTAATAAATAGTTATATATAAAAGGAATAAGATTGATTCTTGAAATAATTCAGCATACACCCATATGGGTTTTTATATTGTTTATAGGTTTGGTTTTTTTAGGATATACACAAACAAAAGATAGAGAAGTAAAATTAAAAAGAATATTTACTTTACCTATTGCTATGATCCTACTATCATTATTTGGTGTTTTTTCTGCTTTTGGAACAATGATAACACCAGTAGGACTATGGTTTATTGGCGGATTTATATTTTTACTTATAGGATTAAAATTGTCGTTTCCTAAAAATATTAAATATAATGAATCTGAAGATGTTTTTTATATTCCAGGTAGTTGGATGCCTATGGTTCTTATACTAGTTATATTCTTTATTAAATATTTTGTTGGAGTTGCACTTGCAAGGGAATTATCTATTATACATGAGTTAGGGTTTATTATTGCTATTAGTTTTTTATATGGTTCACTAAGTGGTATCTTCCTATCAAGAAGTATTGTTATAATGCAATCAAAAATATATAACAAATCATTGGAAAGAAATATTTGACCCTGCGGCTCAAATATTTCTCAACTCAAACGTTATGTTTACAAGGATCCGCAATGTCAGATGACGTAAAAAATGAAGGCTCAGTCGTAGCGCATAAGGAAATATTAGGCAAGCTACTCAGCTTGAAGGCTGTCGGTTTTGTGGTTGTCGTTGGGATTATTGTGATATCAGTATCAAAATTTATTGATTCTGTATCAACGTTAGCGAAGGCATTACCAACACCTGAAGCTACTATTTCAGCTTTCGATACAAAAACACAGGAGCAGACGTTAAGCGTAGCTAAAAAAATAGATGATTTATGTAGTTCTCTTGTTGAATCATACGAAACTCCATATTTTTGCTATGCAGAAAAATATCGAGTAATAGATGTTGAGTTAAAAAATCTTCTTTTGCGCCAAGAAAGTAGGCCGCTAAACTCGGTTTCAGTAGAGCAGCAACGCCTCGTTATTGAAAATTTCAATAAAATATGGAAAGCGCATAAATCGAAAGATAAGCTGTCAAAACTTTTTGTAACGGAGGTGCGCCATTTGTTTCACACGATGTTTCAGCAAATACTTTACCTTGAAGCGTCAAAGCCAAAACATAACAATGAAAAAAAATGAAACCAATAGAAAATATTTTTAAAAATATACAAAAATTCCAAGTGTCATCAAATGAGATAAAAAATTATATCAACTCGTTATCTAAAGAAGAGTATGCATCTTTAGCAACAGCTTTTATAATTGGACGTTCTGGTTGGGAAAGAAACTATAAACTCTAAACTTTTACATGTAAGGTTTGAAAATAAACCGCATAATGTACATTTAACACTTTTTTCCTACGATTAACTGACATTTTGTTCAAATAACGCCAAAAATATTTTTAAATGCTCATCTATATTTTAAAGATTTTGATGCTTTTGGTAAAAAAAGAATCAAATTATTGCATTTTGAAATATTTTTATCAAATAAACAAATATTTTTTATGTCTGTTTATTTGATAATATCAGACTATTTTATATATAATGTTCGTTGAATAAATAGTTATGAGGAGAAATAAATGCAAATCAAAGAAATACTTACAAGAATATTTTTGCATCCTTCAAAATTAGAGAAAACAATCAAATTCTATGAAAATATTTTTAAGAAAACTTGTTCTCTTAGATTTATATACAAAGAAATGAATATAGAATTAGTCCAGATTTCTTCTATCCTGTTATTAGCTGGTGAAGAAAAAGATTTGGAAAAATTTAAATCAACAAAAACAACTTTCCTTGTTGATTCATTAGATGATTTTCATAATTATTTTTTAGACAATGGAATACCCATTTTAGAAAAACCTAAAAAAGTTCCAACAGGTAAGAATATGCGAATACAACATCCAGATGGATCTATAGTTGAATACGTTGAACATAAAAAGGATTCATAACAATGTCATGCACTGGATTTGTGTTCCGCTGCGCTTCACATAAACCAGTGATGACAAACGTTAGAGGCAGAAAAATGAACTCAAAAGAAAGTACAATTAAAAAACTGGTATTAAAAGTATCTGCAATTTTTATTTTTCTTTCTACTTTACTTTTGATCCTTGGATATTTCTATTTTGTTAAAATACCAACAAAAAATACGCAAATTATCGTAACAAAATTCGAAATTGCAATAAGAAAAAATGATATAAAATCACTGAAACAACTTGTTACACTAAAAAAGCCTTTTGTTAAAGAAATATTATTACCACACCTTGAATTATATAAAAATGAATTTAGCAAATTTTACGAAGGAATTGAGATTTATAGTTGTGCTTTTTATCCAGAAAATATTTCTAACATTAATAAAGGTAACATTGTTGCTTATGGGAAAATGAAAGCAAAGATTGACAATCGTCAAAGAAATTATTTTAAAATATTTCTTGAACAAGAGAATAATGAGTGGAAAATTAGTCAATTTGCTTTTCCAGATTTCATTGATTATTAATTGTACTAGCTAAAATCCTCTAACAAATCATTTAGACTGTGAATTTAGTCCCAAATAAACTAAATTTACAGTAAAAATCCAAATTAACTTCCAGAATATCTGACATTTTTTCTTAAATTTTTTAGATATAAAAATTTTTGTAAAAAATAAACCAAATAAAGTCCAAATACTAAGATATATTCCTCTATATCTTTTGTAATTTGAGTTAAATCTTTATTTTTTATTGCTATACATAACTTTTTCTCAAAGAGAGTGATGCTAAAGCACCGCTTCGCTTCACAAGATTAAATATCCATAAATATATATTTTTAATAGTAGTTTTGGATGAAATGCAGGTTGACCATCTTTTATTAATGATTTTTTAGTTTTTATATTTAGCTTATGAATATTTAATATCTCAACATAAGAATCAATTGCTCTTGTTATATTATTCTCATCTATTAATTCATCCAAACTTGGTGGAAAAAGTAACTGTTGATTTCTATCTAATCCTTGTTTATATATACCCATAAATCACCTTTAAAATATAATATATTATAACATTTTAGTATTTTTAGGATGATTATTTTTAGGTGTTTTTATGTAGAATATTTATATAAATTGAGACTGAGTTCTTTCACAGTCTCATTGGAGGGAAATAAGTTACCCTACGGGCAACTTATTTCTCAACTTAAACGTTAGAAGAGAAAATGGAAAAACGAAAAATTTCAGAATTCATACCTTTGACAATGGCTTTTCTAAGCGGAGTGATATTCTTTAATTGGAAAAGTGAGTGGATTGATAATATTCAAGTCAATTTTATGTTGATGGCATTGATTGTTATTATATTTTTAACATTAAGTATAATCTATGGAAACTTTCATATCAAAAAATATGGTAAGAATATTGTTATTTGGTTAGGAGTTACGTTATCAAGTTTACTTGCATTGATACAGGTGTTTATTTTATTTATTGGAGCAACATGGAATGGCATCTTCTAACAAATACGAGGAGACCAATAATTTACCCTAGCGGGAAAATTATTGCTCACGAAAAACGTTATGTACCACAGGAGTATTCATCAAAAGAATAATTATTGCATTAGTCAGCATCTTTCTCATATTGAGCATTGTTTCTTTTGTTTTTAAAGAAAATATATGGCTTGGCTTCATGTTTATTCTTGGAGCTACAGTTGGTGTACCAATGGGATTGCTTTACACATTTCCATTGTTTACGAAACTTGGAATGATTCTTGGTCTCCTGCTCTCCTTTGGGGCTATGATTTATGGATTTCGTAATCATCAAAAATTGCATGGTCAGATTTTAGCAGTGGCTGGAATACTGTTTTGGTCGTTTATTGGTGTACTTGGCTTAGGAACAGGTACATAACAAATTTGAGGAGCTAATAAATTATTCTGCGGGTAATTCATCGGCTCACTTTAAACGTTAGAAGAGAAAATGGAAAAAAAATTTCAGAATTTATACCTTTTACAATGGCTTTTCTAAGCGGAGTGATATTCTTTAATTGGAAAAGTGAGTGGATTGATAATATTCAAGTCAATTTTATATTGATGGCATTGATTGTTATTATATTTTTAACATTAAGTATAATCTATGGAAACTTTCATATCAAAAAATACGGTAAGAATATTGTTATTTGGTTAGGAGTTACTTTATCAAGTTTACTTGCATTGATACAGGTATTTATTTTATTTATTGGAGCAACATGGTACGGTATCTTCTAACTAAACAGAGGAGCCAATAAATTACTCTGCGGGCAATTCATCAGCTCATTTTAAACGTTACCTAACAATAAAGAAAATACTCTACAAAAATCCGTGGATAGGATACCAATTAATTGTAAATTGAAATCATACATTCAATAGAATAAGTATTTTATATTCTCTTGACACAATACCATACTGTATGGTATGATATCAAAAAGGAATATTATGACAAAAGAAGATTGGATGGATTCATCTTTGAAATTAGTTTCAAAACATGGTGTTGATATATTAAAAATCGATTTACTCTGTAAAAAATTAAAAGTTACCAAAGGCTCTTTTTATCATCATTTTAAAAGCCACAAAATATTTATTAAAGAGATTTTAGAGTATTGGTACAAAACTTTTACAATGGATATTATTGAGAAAAGTAAACAATTTGAAAATAATCCTTTAAAACAAATAGAGTTACTAAATAATACCATATATTCAAAAGACTTAAATATCGAAATCGAATTTAGAGCCTGGGGTCTTAGAAATGAACTTGTTTTACCATATATGGAAAAGATTGATAAAGAACGAATTTTAATACTACGAAATATTCAAGATAAACTTAATCCTAGTTCCGATGAAAAGACAAGAGAAGAAATGACTTTGTTAATTTATTGTAAATTTCTTGGTACTTTATTTATTCAACCAAGATTATCAAGTACTAGAAATAAAGAACTTGATGATTTCTTATTAAATTTAGTACTTTCTAGTAAATAAAAACAAAGATTTAAATAGTGTTCAAGTTTATAAAAAAATTGTTGGTTTTAGTTTTTATATTAGTTTTGCAGGTGTTAATATATTTTATTTTTATAGAACCTATAATTACACAATGGGGAGCTTCAAAAGAAGAGATATCTATGTTAATGGTGGGTGATAATGATAATTTAAACATCACATCAACAAGAGCAATACAAATTGATGCAAATAAACATATTGTTTGGCAATTACTTATGCAATTAGGTGCTAATAGGCAAGGTTTTTATAGCTATGATTTTATTGAGCATGAATTAGGAAATAAAGTCCAATATCAAACTATAAATATATCTAAAAACACTAATTTAAAAGTAGGGAATATTGTCCATGGCTCAAGAAATAAAGAAAGTGCTTTAAGTATTTACAATTTTCCTGTACTATATGTAAAACCAGAAGGAAGCCTTGTTTTGAGAATTGGGGTACATTTTTAGTAAAAAGTATAAATGAAAAACAATCTCGCTTGATTGTTAGAACACAAGAAAATAAAAGCACAAATTTATGGACAAGTTTTAAAAATCATTTGATTATTCCATTTCATTATATTATGGAACGGCGAATGTTATTAGGTATTAAAATGCACTCAGAACAAAGTAATAAATTCTCACCTATGAAAGACTTATTATGGTTTGCTCTAGTTACCTTTTTATTTTGTTTAATTTTGTTGATTTTTTTTATTTTAAAAGGAGTTTTTCTTAAGATTATTATTACATCTTTTTTTGCTACTTTATGGCAGATAATAGTATTCTTATTTGAACCTACATATTTATATAGTGCAGTTTTATTAGTCATTATGTGTTTAATACTTTTTAAGACATTGCTAATACGAAATAAATATATAGAATAGAAAGATTTAAATAAAGAACTACAAATTAACTATTAATTAAAATTACACTAAAGATTAAATTGGTATTTTATTTAATTTTTTTCTCGAAGTAAGTATAGAGTAGATTTATTAAATACTACTAGAAACTTTGATAAAAATAAAAGATAAAGGGATAATTGTTTCAAATTTGAGCCTAGGTAATATAATTTATAAAAATTAATATCCCTAAAAATCGTACTTTATAAATAAATTTTGAAATTTAAAACAATTTTGAAACAATTTTGTTTCAAAATGTGTTATACTTCTTTTACATAAAAAAAAAGGAGAGTAACATGTTAAATGTTTCAATTTTTAAAAAACTATTAGCAACTTCAGTAATAACTGCAGCGATGCTAACTGGTGCAAATGCTGCATCAAATGAGACTAAGTATGTAATAGCAACTGCTAGTACAGGGGGAACTTATTATCCAGTTGGTGTTGGTATTGCAACAATTGCTTCTATAAAATTAGCAAAAAAACATAAAATTACATTTTCTGCAATCACAAGTGCAGGAAGTAATGAAAACGTTGATATGTTAGGGAAAGGGGAAGTAAACTTTGGTATTTTACAAGGTTTATTTGGTTCTATGGCTTGGCAAGGAAAAGATAAGTATGCTGGCAATCCTCAAAAAAATCTTAGATCAATCACAATGCTATGGCAAAATGTTGAACAATTTACTATAAAAAGTAAATATGCAAAAACAGGAAATATTAAAGATATGAAAAATCTTTATGGGGAAAGATTTTCTATAGGTGGAAGAAGTTCTGGTTCAAGAGTTTCATCTGAAACTATTTTAAGCTCACTTGGGATTGATTTCAATAAAATGGATTTACAATACTTAGGTTATAGTCCAAGTTCAACTGCACTTCAAGATGGAAAAGTACAAGGTATGACAACTCCATCAGGACCTCCAACATCAGCAGTTACAAATGCTTTTGCTTCAATTGGAAATGATAACATAAGAGTATTGGATTTTTCTAAAGAAGATTTAGAAAAAATTGATGCAAATTATCCTGTTTGGACACCATTTACTATAAAAGCTGGAACTTATCCTGGACAAACGAAAGATATCCATACAATAGCTCAACCAAATCTATTGGTTGTTACAAAAGATACTCCTGAAGAAACAGTTTATCTTTTAACAAAAACAATTTATGAAAATCTACCATTTTTAAATAGTGTACATAAAGCAACACTTGCTATGTCTCTACAAAAAGCGATAGATGGTTTACCAATGCCTTTACATAAAGGTGCAGCAAAATATTATAGAGAGCAAGGTGTCAAAATACCAGCATCTTTAATAGAGTAAATAAAGGGAGTTTTTACTCTCTTTATCTATATCATACATAAGTGATTAGAAATTATTTATGTATCCTATAAACTTAAGGACAATAATCATGATAAAAATAAAATATTTTAAAGAAATAACCTTTGTATATGCAATACTAATATCACTTTTTCACTTCTATATAAATATATGGGGAGGAATAAGTGACTTATGGTTTAACTCTGCACACTTTGCATTTTTGGCTTCACTTGGATTTTTAACTTTAGGAAGATCTAAGGATGATAATAAAGTTAGTATATTAAATATCATCTTAGCAATTTTATCAGTGTGTACATTTGTATATATGGTCTTGTTTGAAGAGAGTTTATATTCAGCTGGAAATGGTCAAATGAGACTAAGTGATATTATAGTTGTGTGTTTGACAATAGCCCTTGCAATAGAGATAGTTAGACGTAGTACTGGATATATTATTCCAGCAATTATTGTTTTATGTATCTCATATATACTTTTCTTAGGTCAATATTTTGAGGGAATTTTTGCATTTGCTGGTATGGATTATGAAAGATTTTTATATAGAATGTTTTATACAAGTGAGGGACTTTTTGGACCAATTGCTACTATTTCATCAACATATGTATTTATGTTTATACTATTTGCAGCATTTTTATTAAAATCAGGTGCAGGGGATTTTATAGTAGATGTATCAAATGCAGTAGCAGGGAAATATATAGGAGGAACTGGTCATGTAGCAGTATTCTCTTCAGCTCTTATGGGAACAATATCTGGAAGTGCAGTTGCAAATACAGTTTCAACAGGTTCCATTACAATTCCTATGATGAAAAAAGCAGGGTTTAAAGGCACATTTGCGGCAGCAGTTGAAGCAGCAGCTAGTACAGGTGGACAAATCATGCCACCTATTATGGGAGCGGGAGCTTTTATTATGGCTCAAATTACCCATATACCTTTTGTGACAATTGTTACGGTTTCAATTTTACCAGCGATACTGTATTTTGCATCAATCTCTTTTTATATTCATATTCATGCAAAAGAGAATAATATAAAAGGGGAAGAGAATAATATTAAAATTCTTCCAATATTAAGGGAAGGTTTTCATTTTATTATCCCTTTAGCAACTTTAGTTGGACTATTAATTTATGGTTTTTCACCAACTTATGCAGCTTCAATTGCAATAATCACTATTGTTTTATCTTCATATTTAACAAAAAATAAAAGAATGGGTATAAAAGAGATATTAGAAGCCCTTGCACTTGGTAGTCAAAATATGATTGTAACAGGGGTTTTATTAATCGCTGTTGGTATTATTGTTGGAGTTATAAATATCTCAGGAGTTGGAATAACTTTTTCTCAACTTATTATGGAGTGGTCAGGAAACTCTTTACTTATAGCAATTGCTTTGATAGCAATCGCCTCACTTATTTTAGGGATGGGATTACCAGTAACTGCTTCTTATGTTGTATTATCAGTTTTATCTGCTCCAGCTCTTGTGGGACTAATGCTAAGCCCAGAGATGGCAGCACTTGTAAATGCAGGGATTGAACTTCCAGAGGTTGCTATGTATCTTTTATCAGCTCACTTGATTATATTTTGGTTATCACAAGATTCAAACCTGACACCCCCAGTTTGTTTAGCAGCTTTTGCAGCAGCAGCCATAGCCAAAACACCTCCTATGCAAACAGGACTTGTATCTTGGAAAATAGGTAAGGGGATGTATATTATTCCTTTGTTATTTGCCTTTACTCCACTAGTGACTGGTACTTGGTTTGAAAGAATAGAAGTATTTACTTTCGCATTTTTTGGAATAATGTGTTTTTCTATTGTAATGGAAGGTTTTTGGGATAAAAAGATGATGATAATAGAAAGGGTAGCTTTTGCAATTGCTGCTATTTTATTATTGACAGAAGATGAAGCATATAATTTTGATACATATTTTGGAATAGTTCAAAATACGCATCTTATAGGTTTTGGAATATTTGCAATTTCTATGGTATTACATAAAAAGTTGTTTAAAGAAGAAAAAACTTATGAATCAGCTAATTTGAATTGATGAAATAAAATTTAAAGATATTATTAGTGATGATTTTAGTGATATAAAGATATTTAAATTTTTTGAAAGCTTTATATTTAATAGTCAAAATTGTTTTATTAAGAATTTAAAGGAAGAGTATATTTTAACTAAAAGAAAAAATATATCTCTTCCTTTTTTTGATGAAAATAACTTCCTAAAGATTTTTTAATAATAGTTTATGAACTTAGATATAGACTAAACAGAATTTATTTAAATTTCGAACTAATTGATAATATAGAAAGGTAATTATGTATTCTATTAATGATTTGAAAATGGATAAAAAAATTATTTTAGCTCCTTTTTTTGTAACTTTGATGTTAAGTGTTATTGCATTATTTTCAATTAGTGCTTTAAAATCTGATAAAAATATATTAAATGAAATAGTTGAAGTAAAATTTCAAACTTATATGGATAGCAATAATTTTTTAAAAGATATTAATATTCTAAATAGTGTCTTGTATAAGGTTTTTAGTTATGTATCAAGTGGAATTGAAAAATCAAAAGTTGACAAAGAGATAGAAGTTCTAAAAAATTTACAAGAAAAAATAAATAAAGAGATAAAAGATATCAATAAGTCAACTTTTTTAGATGAAAAAAATAAAAAGATTTTTAAAACAATTCAACAAGATCTAGAAGAGTATAATAGAGCTTTAGATGGTGCTTTGACAATGTTGACAATCTCATCATCTCAAACAATACCAGGTCAACCT
The DNA here is from genome assembly GCA_048571215.1 of Halarcobacter azotofixans (SeqCode). Taxonomy (GTDB): domain Bacteria; phylum Campylobacterota; class Campylobacteria; order Campylobacterales; family Arcobacteraceae; genus Halarcobacter; species Halarcobacter azotofixans. The sequence continues at coordinate 1,930,181 of CP182352.1, read as the reverse complement.
GTTAATATGAGTATGTCGATGCCAATGCTATTTGTTACAGATAATTTGTTTATAAAAATTAATGATACAATTAAAAACGTTAGTATTGAAGCTAGGAATCAAAATAAAATTACATATAAAGAGTCTTTGAGTAAAATAGATAAAACCTTATATGTTTTATATATAATTATTTTTATTTCACTTATATCATCTTTTTTAATTAGTACTTTTGTTACCAATTCAATAAAAAAACCTTTACAAAAATTTCAAGAGGGTTTACTAGGTTTTTTTAGATATATTAATGGAGAAACTACTGATGTAGCATTAATTAAGCTAAAAGGTAGTGATGAGTTATGTGAAATGGCAACAAGTATAAATAATAATATTGAAAAAACTAAAATTGCAATGGAAGAAGATAAAGAGTTAGTAAATAATGCAATTGATTCTGTAAATAGAGCTAAACTTGGATTCTTTGATACAAGAATTATGGGAGATTCATCAAATACTGTTTTAAATGAATTAAAAAATTTAATAAATGAGTTATTAAATGAGATTGATTTAAATATTAAGCATGCAAGTGAAGTATTATCTAAGTATTCTAAATATGATTATACTTCACGTATTGATATATCAAAAATAGATGGAGATTTAAAATCCCTTTGTGACGATATAAATATACTAGGTGATGCTGTTACAACTATGTTAGTAGATAATAAGAATATTGGAACAATTTTATCAACAAATGCAAACACACTATCTTCAAATGTTGGTGATTTAACAAACTCAACTAATTACCAAGCAGATGGACTTAAAACTATAGCAACTTCAATAGAAGAGATAACTGCTAATATGAGAAAGAGTAGTAGTTCTGTTACTGAAATGGCATCATATACTGATTCTGTTGCTAGTTGTGTATTCGAAGGACAAGAGTTAGCAAATAAAACATCTTTATCAATGAATGAAATTAATACCCAAACAAATTTAATAGCAAGTGCTATTGATATTATTGAAGAGATTTCATTTCAAACAAATATTTTATCACTAAATGCAGCAGTTGAAGCAGCAACAGCAGGAGAAGCAGGGAAAGGATTTGCCGTAGTTGCAGCTGAAGTTAGAAATTTGGCAACAAGAAGTGCTGATGCAGCAAAAGAGATTAAAAGTTTAGTTGAAAATGCAACAAATAAAGCAGACGAGGGTAAAGTTATTTCTGATGAAATGATTGATGGTTATGAAAAACTTAATTTAAATATTAGTAAAACATTAGAACTGATTGAGAATGTATCTTCCTCTTTTCAATTGCAATTCGATGAAATGGTACAAATCAATGACTCAATTACTAATTTAGAAAAAATAACAAAACAAAATGTTATAGTATCAAATAATACAAATGAAGTTGCATCGGTTGTAAATAAAATAGCTGATGAAGTAGTATCTAAGATTGAAGATAAAAACTTCAATGGAAAATAGAATAAGATTACTCAATATTAAGGAAAAAGTAGATGCAAAAACTTATTGATACGTTAAAATCTTGTGGTTATGATCCACACTTTGTTCAGACAAAAGAGGAAGCTTTTAGTTTAGCTAAAACTTTTATAAAAGAGGGTATGAAAGTAGGACTTGGAGGTTCTGTTACTGTTTCAGAGATAGGCTTACTTGATTATTTGGCAAATAAAAAAGATATAACTTTATACAACCAATATGAACTTGGTATTTCAATGGAAGAGAATACAGAAAGAAGAAGACAAGGATTAGTTTCAGATATCTTTGTTACAGGAATAAATGCTTTAACAAAAGATGGAAAAATAGTAAATGCTGATGGAAGTGGAAATAGAGTAGCTGCTTTTTGTTTTGGTCCTAAAAAGATATTAGCAATAGTAGGTGTAAATAAAATTGTTGAAAATTTAGAAGATGGTTTTAAAAGAGTTATGGAAGTAGCTGCTGTTAAAAACATAGATAGAATGAATAAAAAAGCAATAGAGATGGGAAAAGAACCAAGACAAAATTTAAACACTATTGCCAATAAATTTACTTGGGTAAAAGCAGATGAAAAAGATAGAATCACAATAATTTTAGTAAATGAAGAGTTGGGATATTAAAATGCATGATTACTTAATAATTGGTGCTGGAATTATTGGGCTTAATATTGCTAAAAATCTGAAAGAGAGATTTCCTGATAGTAAAATCTTAGTTATAGAAAAAGAGCCTGAAGTTGCAATGCACAGTAGTGGTAGAAACTCAGGTGTTTTACATGCTGGGTTTTATTACACTGCAAACTCGCTTAAGGCTAAGTTTACAAAAGAGGGTAATCTTGCCCTTAAAAAGTTTTGTAAACAAAGAAATTTAAAATTAAATGAATGTAAAAAAGTAGTAGTAGCTACAAATGAAGATGAACTAAGTGGTTTATTAGAGTTAAAAAATAGAGGTGACGCAAATGGAGTTGAGCTTCAATGGCTAACAGAAGAAGAACTTAACACTCTATATCCAAATATAAAAACTTATGAAAAAGCACTTCTTTGTCCAAGTACAGCAACCGTAAATCCAAAAGAAGTGACAAAAGAGTTTGCAAAAGTTATACAAGAGTTAGGAGTTGAGTTACTTTTAGATTGTAAATATATCTCTTCAAGTAAAGATGCAGTTCTTACAAGTAGGGGTGAGTTTTATGCTAAAAAAGTGATAAATTGTGCAGGATTATATGCTGATAAAATAGCACGGGATTATGGCTTTTCAAAAGATTATGTAATTATCCCTTTTAAGGGAGTATATTTAAAAGATAAAACAAATGTTTCTAATCTTAAAACAAATGTTTATCCCGTACCAAACTTGGCAAATCCTTTTTTAGGAGTTCATTATACTTTAACTGTGGATAATGAGAGTAAAATAGGTCCAACAGCAATTCCTGCTTTTTGGAGAGAAAACTATAAAGGTTTGGATAATTTTTCTTTAAAAGAGTTTTTTGAAATTTCATATTATGAGTTAAAGCTTTTTATTACAGATGCTTTTTCTTTTAGAAGTTTAGCTTTTAGTGAGATAAAAAAGTACAATTTCAAATACTTTAAAAATTTAGCGATGAAACTAACTAAAAATATGAATCATGATGGTTTTGATTCTTGGAGTACACCAGGAATAAGAGCACAACTATTAAATAAACACACCTTAGAGCTTGTACAGGATTTTGTAGTTCAATCAGATGAAAATTCAGTACATGTATTAAATGCAGTTAGTCCTGCCTTTACCTCTTCAATCCCATTTGCAAACTGGGTAGTTGAAGAGCATATTTTAGATAAATAAAGTATCACTTAAGTAACTTTTTTCTTAAAAAACCAAGTTGCAATTGCTAAGGTAATAAAACCTAAAACAATCATGGGAGTTATCTCCCAGATTGCAATCTCCCAAGAGATATCTTTTAGAAATACTCCTTTTAATAAAACAAGAAAATACTTTAAAGCTACCACATCTGTAAATGGGATTAGCCAATCTGGCATATTCTCAACTGGTGTTGCAAAGCCTGACATTAAAACCGAAGGAACCAAAACTACAAAAGCTCCTAATATCCCTTGTTGTTGAGTTGATGAGATTGAAGAGATAAATAAGCCAAAACCAACAATAGAAAATACAAAAGCAACTATAGAAACTGCCAATATGGAAAATGAACCTAGAAATGGTACATAGAAAAATAATATTGCACTTAAGAATATAAATGCGGCCTCAATTATGCTTATTATCATAGGTGGAATAGTTTTTCCTATAAGTAAAGTAGTTGGACTTAGTGGAGCTACTGAGATTTGTTCAAAAGTTCCTAATTCTCGTTCTCTTGCAACAGAGAGTGAAGTTAAAATAAGTGCAATAATCATAGTCAAACTTCCAACTAAATTTGGAAGTATCCACCAAAAATTATCTAAATTTGGATTATACCAGTTTCTTATAATAATACTTTGACCATTAGTAGAAAAGGTTGAGTTGATTATATTTTGTATATAACCTACGGCTATTTGGGAACTATTTGATTTTCTTCCGTCAGCTATTAATCCTATTTGCGCTTTTTGTCCTTTGTCTAGATTTCTTGAAAACTCTTGTGAAATCTCTATAGCCACCAAAATTTTTTGGGAGTCTAGTTTTTCTTGTAAATCTTCATTGCTTTTTAGATATAAAACCTTTTCAAATCTATCACTATATTTTAAAGCTCTTATTAGTTCATTGCTTTGTTTTGACCCATCCCTATCAAGTACTCCAATTGAGATATCTTTTACCTCTAAAGTTACTGCAAATGCAAATAGTACTAATTGTACAAGTGGAGGCATTATTATTACTAAACGAGAGCGTTTGTCACTCCAAATTGCTAAGAACTCTTTTCTAATCAGGGCTAGTAGTTGATAAAACATTAGTTTAACTTCTTTTTTGTTATTTTAAAAATTATTGTAAAAAGTACAACTCCAATTGTTAACATCCAAAGGGTATTTGGTATAAGGATTTCATATATATTTCCCGCTAAAAACAAAGTTTGTAAGATAGTTGTAAAATAAGTTGCAGGAATTACATTTGTAATAACTTGTAACCAAGAGGGCATACTACTTATTGGGAAAATAAATCCAGATAAAATCATAGAGGGTAAAAACCCCACTATTAATGCCATTTGGGCTGCGACAAATTGGTTTTTTGCTAAGGTTGATATTAGTAAACCAAGACTAAGAGATGGGATTAAATATACAGCTGAGGTGATAAAAAGTAAAAAGTATGAACCTCTAAAAGGGATTTGAAACCATAAAAGAGTTATAAGAATACAAATAACTAAAGATAAAAGTCCTAGAATAAAGTAGGGTAATAGTTTTCCAATCAAAAGCTCTAAAATAGTTGTAGGAGTTGACATAATAGCTTCCATTGTACCTCTTTCCCACTCCCTTGCTACAACTAAAGCTGTAAGTAGAGTTCCAATCAAAGTTAAAATAATGGCAATGGAACCAGGAAGTAAAAAATAGCTACTATGAAGTGGGGCATTAAACCAATATCTGGTTTCTATATCTATTAAAGAGCCATGGGCTATTTTCTCAAACTCTAGCCAGTTTTGCCAAAGTTGACTGGTGTATTTGTTTACATACCCAGCAATACTAGGTTCACTTCCATCTGTGATTATTTGAAGTTTAGGTTTACCTTTTAAAATATCTTTATCAAAAGTTGCAGGTACTACAATCATAGCTCTTAGTTTTCCCTCTTGTAAAGCTTTTATAAATACTCTTTTATCTTTTGCAACTTCTACTTTAAAACTTTCACTTCCATTAAAAGCTTCTACTAAACTTTGGGTGTGTTTTGAGCTTTTTTCTACCACTATTCCTACAGGAATATGTTTTGCATCTAAAGAGATAGCATAACCCATCAAAAATAGAAGCATCAAAGGTAATATAAGTGCAATAACCAAAGCGCTGGGGTCTCTTATTATTTGAAGACTCTCTTTTATAAAAATAGCAGTTAATCTTTGAAAACTAATCATCTTCTTCTCTTTTTATAAGTTCAATAAAAGCCTCTTCCATTGTAGAGTCTTCTCCTATTTGGGAGATTAGATTATGGGGTGTATCAAGGGCTATTGCTTTTCCTTTGTAAATTAGAGCAATTCTATCACAATATTCCGCTTCATCCATAAAGTGAGTTGTTACCATGATAGTCATCCCTTTTTGTACCATTGCATAGATATGGTTCCAAAACTCTCTTCGTGTTTGAGGATCGATTCCAGAAGTTGGTTCATCTAAAAATAAAACTACTGGATCATGCATAACAGCACAAGCTAGAGAAAGTCTTTGTTTATATCCTAATGGTAGATTTTTTGAAGCTGTTTTTTTATATTTTTCTAGTTCAAAAATCTCAACCATATTATCTATTTTTTCTTTTTTATTTTTACCCTTTAGTCCATAAACTCCTGCAAAGAATTTTAGGTTTTCATAAACAGAGATATCTCCATATAGTGAGAACTTTTGAGACATATATCCTATTTTGCTTCTAGCTTTGTGTGAGGATTTTTCTAAACTTAATCCAAGCACATGAGCTGTACCACTTGAGGGTTTCATCAAACCACAAAGCATTTTAAAGGTGGTAGATTTCCCAGCTCCATTTGGTCCTAAAAATCCAAAAATTTCACCCCTTTTTATTTTAAAGTTTACATTATCTGTAGCTGTAAAAGAACCAAATTTTTTACTTAGATTTGTAGCTTCTATTAAATACTTAGAATCATTTTTTTCTAAAGTTCCCATTTGTTTTGCTAAAAGGGATTCTCCATTGAAGTTTCCATCTAAAATATGCATAAAACCATCTTCAAAATTTGGTTCTAAAGGTTCATATTTGCAGTTAGATGCTTCAATACTTTCCAAAGAGGGTAGTTTTGATTCATCTTCACAGATTAGTTTTATACTATCTCCTAAAATAACTCCATCTTTAATTTGGGGATTTTTCAGTGCAAGTCTTAGGGTTTTTCTTTTATCATCTAAATTACCAACTACTTTAAAAACTTTCCCTTTCATTGAGTTGCTTAAATCACTTGGTATCCCTCTAAATAAAACTTCACCTTCATTTAAAAGTATAACTTCATCACATAAAGCTGCTTCATCCAAATATGCAGTACTCCAAACAACGCCAACTCCATCACTTACTAGTTTTTCAACAATACTCCATAATTCTCTTCTTGATATTGGGTCAACCCCAACACCTGGCTCATCTAAGAGTAAAAGTTTTGGTTTTTTTATCAAAGCACAGGCAAGTCCAAGTTTTTGTTTCATTCCACCTGATAAATCCCTTGCTAAAAAGTTTTTAAAATTTCCTAAGTTTATAAATTCTAATAACTCTTCTATTCTTTGTTCTTGTTTTGATTTTTCTATAGATTGTAGATTTGCATAAAGATTTAGGTTTTCTAAAACTGATAAATCCTCATATAAACCAAATTTTTGTGGCATATAACCTATTTGTTCTTGTATCTTTACTGCTTGTTTTGGTAAAGAGAAATCTAAAACTTCAAGTTCCCCTTTTTCAAAATCTAAAAGACCAGTCATCATTCTTATAAAAGTGGTTTTGCCTGCTCCATCAGGACCTACAAGTCCTGTGATAACACCCTCTTTTATCTCTAGATTCAAATCTGATATTGCTTGTGTATCACCAAAGTTTTTGGAAAGATTTTTTGCAATAACAAGTGCCATAATAGCTCTTAATCTAAGTTTTCAAACTTAATTGTTACTGGCATCCCTTGTCTTATATACTCATCTGGGTTTTTTATAATAAGTCTTATTCTATAAACCAATTGGGTTCTTAGCTGTTCTGTTTGTACATTTTTGGGAGTAAACTCAGCTTGGGCAGAGATAAAACTAAGAGTTGCTTCATAGGGACTATCTGCTTTACTATCTGTAAAAACTTTTGCTTTCATTCCAGGTTTAATCAAACCTAAATACTTCTCATCTATATAACTTCTTACCCAATACTCTTTATTTAAAGCTACTTCAAATATAGGAGCACCTTGAGAGATTATAGAACCCACTTCATATGCTCTTGTAAGTACTACTCCATCATTTGGAGCATAAAGTGTTGTATCTTCAAGATGTATTTTTGCTTCTTCTTTTTGTGCAAGAAGGGATTGCAGTGAAGCCTTAGCCATACTTATATCTTCTTTTAGATAACCATTTTCAAGCTCGGTTAGATTACTTTTTGCATAATCATATTGGGCTTTTGCATTATCAAAAACAAGTTTTATATCATCATAATTTTGTTTTGAAACAGAGTTTGTACTTAGAAGTTTTTCATATCTATGTAAATCTTTTTTCGCTTTTTTTAAAGTAACTAAAGCTTTGTCTAAACTTGCTTTTGCTTTAGCAATATCCTCTTTTCTATATCCATTTTCCAATTTTTCAATTTGTGCTTCTTGCATAAGTACTTGTGCATTTATTCCATTTAGAGCTTGGATATATAAATCATCATTAAGTTTTGCTAAAACATCCCCTTTTTTTATCTTTTGCCCTTCATCAAAGAAAACCTCTTTGACTTTTCCTGGTACTCTAAAGCCTAAAGAAACTGTTCTTAAATCAACATTGCCATAAAATTTTGTTTCTTGTTCTTTTTTAGAGCAAGCTGTAAATAAAAGTGGAAATATAATTGTAAAAGTAAGTAAAAGTAGTTTTTTCATAAAAGTTCCTAAATGTTCTATAATGTATGAAATTATATCAAAATTATCATTTATAGAAGTTTTCTTAAGTGAGTAAAATAAGAGGTAAATCCTCTTATTTTATTTAATTTGAATGTTCAAATGTTCTAGTTGCTAACTCTTTATCTATAGTATATAAACCATAACCATTATCTCCTACAAGATTAATGTGATCAATTATTTTATTTAGTGTTGCTTCCTCTTCAACTTGTTCTGTTACATACCATTGAAGTAGATTATATGTGGCGTGGTCTTTATCTTTCATTGCCATATCTGAAAGATTATTAAGGTTTTTTGTCATTCTTTCTTCATGGGCTAAAGATTTTTTAAATGTATCAAGTAGTGATTTATATTCTACTTTAACTGCTTTTATTTCAGGTAGAGATATTTTTGCATCTTGATCTTCTAAATATTTAAATAGTTTCATAGCATGCATTATCTCTTCTTGGTATTGAGTTAAAAACCATGATGAAGCACCATTAAACCCCTCCTTAGAAGCATAGGCACTCATACCTAAGTAAACATATGCCGAGTAAAACTCTTTGTTTAACTGTTCTATTAAGGCTTTTTGTAAATCTTTACTAATCATAATAAACTCCTTTTGTTTATACATTCTACATAAAAAAGGTTATAGTTTTTTTAAATCATTTTTCTTTTTATTGTTTTTAAAACTCTCCTAACTAAACTTTAGATAAAATCACGAAAATTAATGGTATTTTAAAAAGGACATATATGGCAATTTATACATGTGGACACACAACTCCTGATTCAGATTCTATCTGCTCTGCTATCTCATTAGCATATTTATTAAATAAAATAGGAAGAGAAGCAATCCCTGCAAGACAAGGTGAACCAAATCCAGAAACACAATTTATCTTAGAAAAATTTGGTTTTGAAGCGCCAGAACTTAAAACAGAATTTGCAGGTTGTGAACTATTTATTACTGATTATTCAGATAGAGGACAAGCTCCAAAAGATTTAGATGAGGCTACAGTTGTTGGTATAGTTGACCATCATAAATTAGGTGATATTACAACTTCTGCACCACTTGAATGTTGGATTAGACCTGTTGGATGTACAAATACAATCGTAAAAGAGATGTATGACTTTCACGGTGTTGAGATTCCAAAAGATATAGCTGGAATTATGATGTGTGCAATTTTATCTGATACAGTTATTTTCAAGTCACCAACATGTACAGATGTTGATATCAAAGCAGTAAGAGAATTAGCTGAAATTTGTGGAGTAGAAGATTTTGGTGCTTTAGGTATGGAGATGTTTAAAGTAAAATCTGCTGTTGAAGGTGTGCCTGCGAGAGATTTGATTTTAAGAGATTATAAACCATTTGATATGCATGGAAAAAAAGTTGGAATAGGGCAACTTGAGGTTGTAGATTTATCTATTTTTGATGAGGTAAAAGCTGATTTGCAAGCTGATTTAGATGCTTTAAGAAAAGAAGATGGTTTACACACAGCATGTTTACTTTTAACAGATATTATAAAAGAGGGAAGTGAAGTACTTGTATCAAGTGAAGATACATCTATTTTTGAAAAAGCTTTTGATAAAAACTTAGAAAATGGAAAAGTATGGATAGATGGTTGTCTATCAAGAAAAAAACAAATTATCCCTTTCTTAGAACCTGCATTCGCATAATATAAAAAGGGGATTTTCCTCTTTTTATTAAATCAATTTTATGCAAAATAGTAAGATTTTTAAAAACACAAACTTACCCTATCTTGAATTAAGATATATAAAAGATATAAGCCAATGTGAAAAAATGCACTTGCATGAAGAACTTACAATTACAGCACTTAAAGAGGGCTCATTAAATATAAGTTTTAATGACTCTTCTAAAATATTAAGCCCCAATGAAATAGTAATAATTAACGCAAATATAATCCATAATGCAACACTAAATAGCAAAAGTGTCAAAGATGGCTATGTACTATATATAGCTAAAAACTATTTAGAGAGTTTGAACTTAGGTATATCTTTAGATTATGTTTTTTTACAAGATGAGAAAAATAGTTTTATAAATCTATGTGAAATATTATTGGCTGAGGATGTCTCTTTATTGGAAAAAGAAGAGCTATTTATTGAGTTTTGTTTAAATACTTTTTTTTTAAAAGAAGAGATTAAACAAGTAGAAAAGAACTCTTTATCTATAAAAATAAAAAACTATCTAGATGAAAACTTTTTGGAAGATATTATTTTAGAAGATATCTCAAAAGAGTTTGATATAAGTGTTGTACATCTAATAAGAGTTTTTAAAAAAGAGTTTGGTTTAGCTATTCATTCATATATAATCAATAAAAAAGTTCACAAGGCAAAAGAACTTTTAAACTCAAAACTACCAATTATAGAAGTGGCCTTACAAAGTGGTTTCTTTGACCAAAGCCATTTAAATAGAAGTTTTAAAAGAATCTTTCAAATCACACCAAAAGAGTATCAAAAAAATATACTTTCATAAATGTTAATTTTGTACAAGATTTATTTTTTTTTATTCTATATACTTAGGTAAATAAAAGGAGAAATTATGAATAGTATAAAACAATATAATCATATTCAAATAAACAATCTACTCTCAAACCTCTTACTCACTAAATAATTTTCAAACCAAACCTTATCAATTTTAGTCGCAAATATTTGCAAAATATATAAAATCATGGAGAATAAAATGACATATAAAAAATATAGACAATATCCTATTGTCAAAAATTTCGTACGAACTTGGCCAAATAATCAAATCACAAAAGCACCTATTTATGGAAGCGTAGATTTAAGAGATGGAAACCAAGCTTTAATAAACCCCTTAAATATAGAGCAAAAGTTGGAGTATTTTAATACTTTAGTAAAGATAGGATTTAAACAAATAGAAGTATCTTATCCAAGTGCTAGTGATACTGATTTTAATTTTACAAGAAAATTGATTGAAGAGAAGCTAATCCCTGATGATGTTTTTATTCAAGTATTAATTCCAGCAAAAAAAGAGTGGATAAAAAGAAGTGTTGAAGCTATGAGAGGAGTAAAAAATGGAATTTTTCATTTATACAATCCTACAAATGAGTTCCAAAGAAGAGTTGTGTTTAAAAAAAGTGATGAAGAGATAATAAACATGGCAGTTGAGTCAATGAGATACTTAGTAGAGCTTACTAAAGATTTTGAGGGCAATGTTATCTATGATTATTCCCCAGAGAGTTTTTCCCAAACTGATTTAGAGTTTGCTGTAAAAATATGTAATAAAGTAATCGATGTAGCAAAACCAACTATACAAAATAAGATGATAATAAACTTACCAAATACCCTAGAAGCATGCACTGCAAATATTTATGCAGATAGAATAGAGTGGATGTGCAATAATTTGAACAACAGAGAAGCACTTATAATAAGTGTTCATCCTCACAATGACAGAGGAACATCAGTAGCTTCAGCAGAACTTGCAGTTTTAGCAGGAGCAAATAGAGTAGAAGGAACACTATTTGGAAATGGTGAAAGAGCAGGGAACTTGGACTTAATAAATTTTGCTTTTAATTTACATTCACAAGGTATTGATTCTACCCTTGATTTATCAATAGTAGATGAAGTAAAAAAGATGTATGAGAACTTAACAAAGTTAAATATAAATCCAAGACATCCATACGTGGGAGATATGATTTTCACAGCCTTTAGTGGAGGACATCAAGATGCTATAAAAAAAGGAATTGACTTTTATAGAAAAGAAAATTGCCAAGAGTGGAATGTCCCATACTTGCCAATAGACCCAAAAGATATAAAAAGAGGATATGAGAATGTTATTAGAGTAAATTCCCAATCAGGAAAAGGAGGAGTTGCTTTTATCATAAGTGAATTTTTTGGAGAGGATTTAACTAAAGAGGAGTCCATAAGATTTGGTATTTTAGTAAAAGAGCAAAGTGATAAATTACAAAGGGAATTAAGAAAAGAAGAGATTATAGAGTTATATAAAAACTCTTTTTCTTGAAGAGGCGATCCTCTTCTCTCTTCTTACTTTTTATCCCCTAACTCTTAGTTTTCTTATACGTCTCCATCTTTCTTTGTTATAATGTTTATAGAACCATAAACAACCAGCATCAAAACCAAAATAGAAAACTGATATTCCACTAGGTGGATTTGCACTAATAAACAATGAAAATTTGTCAAACCAAATGGGTGGCCAAGACCAACATCCGTAATATGTGCCTAAAAGCTCTAAATAAACGACAAAGAAAAACATAAATAGAAAAAAAAGTTTCGTATATGCATAGCGTTTAAACACAGCCAAAATAACTAACATACAAGTAAACCCTAAAACATCATTTGCAAAAATAAGCCAAAGAGTTGAATAAAGTATCATACTATAGTAAAGAAACATAATAATTTTCTTTTTATGTTTTAAAATTAAAGGCTCTTTTACCAAATAATAAACACTTGCATAGATAAGAGCATGTCCAAAGGGCACATAAATAGGAATATTATCTAGTCTATAAGTATACATTCCCAAAATCAAAGCAAAAACTATCTCTCCCATTAAAGCTACAATGAGACCAAAAAGCATAAGCTGTTTTATAGGCTTTGATGCAAAATAGTAAACCCATACAAATGCCATAATCACTATAGTAGTTGTATAGGTTTGATGTGCCTGATGTAAACCATCAAGATAGAGTCCAAGCCATATAATTGCTAGGACAACAAGATATATATGTGGATATTTAACTCGTGGTATTTTATTTCTCCTATAGAACATTTTTTCTCCGGTGAGGGAAGAGGTAAATTAAACATAAATGAGACCGTTCAAAAATCTGTGTCAAGTCACCTAAAGTAACAAATCCATACTTGTTACAACTCTAAATAATTATCCAATCTCCCTTCGAAAAATATAGCAAGTTGGGAGATTGTTAAACTCCAATTATGCACTGGCTGAGTCCATTTTACTTTTGCATTTAATATTCCCATATACAACAATTTTAAAAGTGAATTCTCATTAGGGAAAGCTCCTTTTGTTTTGGTTAATTTTCTAAATTGCCTATGTACAGATTCAATAATATTTGTAGTGTACATAATCTTTCTTATCTCTTTTGGATATTTAAAATAATAAGATAAATTCTCCCATTTATTTTGCCAAGATTGAAGTACTATGGGATATCTTTTCCCCATTTTTCATCTAGTTTTAAAAGCTCATCTTCTGCAAGTTCTTTTGTTGTTGCTTGATAAACAAGTTTTAAATCTCTCATAAACTCTTTTTGGTCTTTAGAAGCTACATACTTCAATGAATTACGAATTTGATGTACAACACAAAGTTGTACTTCGGTATTTGGATATATTGTTTTAATAGCTTCAGGAAAGCCTTTAAGACCATCTACTGATGCAATTAGTATATCTTCTAATCCTCTATTATTTAAATCAGTAAGAACACTAAGCCAGAAGTTTGCTCCTTCACTTTGGGATAAATATAATCCTAATATATCTTTTTTACCATCAATTCCCATCCCTAAAACTGTGTAAACTGCTTTACTCACATACTTCCCACCATCTTTTATTTTATAATGTATCGCATCAAGCCATACAAATGGATAAATAGCTTCTAAAGGTCTACTTTGCCAAGCTTTTACCTTATCTATAATTTTATCTGTAATAGTGCTTATTGTTGCACTTGATAATTGTATTTGATATATCTCTTCAATATGTTTTATAATATCTCTATAGCTTAATCCTAAGCCATACATAGATAATATCTTTTCTTCTATTTCATTAGACATTGTTGTTTGGTTTTTCTTTACAAGTTGTGGTTCAAAAGAACCTGTTCTATCTCTTGGAGTATTCAATTCAAAGGAACCACTTGTTGATTTTATTGTTTTAGAGCTTTTACCATTCTTTCTATTTTTATTTCCTGCAAATACATCTTGAGTTATATGAGAATCTAATTCTGCTTCTAAAGCAGCTTCAACTAATTGTTTTACTAATGGAGCAAGTACTCCATCTTTACCATTGATATTTTTACCTGCAAGTAAATCTTGTACAGCTTCATTAAAATCAAATTGTTTTTTCTTTTCCATCTATATCAATCCTTATAATATTTATTATATCAGACTGACACAGATTTTCTAACACTCCCACATAAATTTTAATCTTTGATAATATTAATTATAAAATATACTATCCTACTTATACTTAATAATTTTAGATATTTTGATATCAAGTGATTACTAATATCTAGTTATTTATTTGTTTTTTAGTCACTTCATGAATCCAATTCCCAATAAGATTAAGTGAATGTGCAGCATGATACACATAAAATTTGTTGTTTAATTGTTAGAAAAAAGCATTAAATGTATATTTTGTATGTTTAGTTTTAAGAAATCACAATTATGGTATACTATCAACTATATTATATTTAGTTAGTATATGGAGTTATACTATATATGTTAAATTCATTAATTGATAAAGAATTTCAAAAAATCATCTTAAATAATACTGTTATGTGGTTAAATATGCTGGATAATGATGCCAATGTGCTCATGTGGAATAAAGCAGCAGAAAGAATAAGTGGTTACACTAAAGAAGAAGTACTTGGCAATAGTAATATATGGGAACTACTTTATCCAGATGTAGAGTATCGCACTTCAATTCACAATAAAGCACTTAAAATTATCAATAAGGGAGACGAAATTATAGATTTTGAAACAACTATAATTTCTAAAGATGGTACTAAAAAAATCTTATCTTGGAATACACATAATATGAAAGATGAAGATAATAATATTATTGGTTCTATTGCGATAGCAAGAGATGTTACAAAAATTAAAGCTAATGAGAAATCCCTTCAATTACTGACATTTGAATTAGAAGAATCAAATAAAAAACTACTTAAATTAAGTTATGTTGATCAATTAACAAATATACCAAATAGAAGAGCATATGACGAAAGACTTGTATTAGAGTTACAAGCCACTAAAAGATCAGGGATAGAGTTTTCTTTCTTATTAATTGATATTGATAATTTTAAAGAATACAATGATATGTATGGACATATAAATGGTGATATTATTTTATTTAGAGTCTCTAATCAAATAAAAAATGTATTATCAAGAAAAACTGATTTTGTTGCACGCTATGGTGGTGAAGAGATTGTGGTAATACTACCTTATACACCTCTAGAAAAAGCACAAATTATTGCAAAAAAAATTCTTCAATGCATACTTGATTTAAATATTAAACATTCATATTCAAAGTTTAATCAATTATTAACTGTTAGTATAGGTATCACTTCTACAAAAACTAGTATTGAAAATTTAATGGACAATGCAGATCAAGCACTTTATAAAGCCAAGAATTATGGCCGCAATAGGTTTGAAGTTTACTCTAATAATTTTTCTTCATTAAAATAGAGATTATTCTATACACCTCTTGTATATTCGATGTATAATTATTTATTAGTCAAGTATTTTATATAATATAGTCTTAAAACCTTAATACTACTAAATAGAATAATTCTATAGTATGAACTTTCCTACGTTATATTTAAAATAAGATAGATATAAGTGCAAATGATTTAATATCAAAACTAATTTAAAAAGAGAAAAGATGGCAGAACAACTAAAAAATGTATATACTAAAGAGTATATAAAAAACCTAAGTTTAAAGATAAAAGAAAACTACCTTAACTTTGATACTGATGGCTTTATAAACTCTATATTTAACCCCACTTGGGAAACTTTAGAACTAAAGATGCGAATGAGACATATTGCAATTGCACTTAATGAGTTTTTACTCTTGTCTTATAAAAAGCAACTTGAGGTATTAAAACCTGCATCAAAAGATTTTAGTGGCTTTGAAGCAATGTTTTTTCAAGACTTTGTGGAAGTTTATGGATTAGATGATTTTGAGAACTCTATGGATGCACTAGAAGTATTTACAATTGATTCTAGTTCTGAGTTTGCAATAAGACAGTTTATATTAAAATATGAAGATAAAACTATGCAACAAATGAAACTTTGGGCTAAAAGTTCAAATGAGCATATTAGAAGACTTGCAAGTGAAGGGTGTCGTCCTAGACTTCCTTGGGCTGTGGCACTTCCTAGATTTAAAGCAAATCCATCAAAAGTCTTTGAGATAATTGAACTTCTTAAAAATGACCCTTCTAAATATGTACAAAAATCTGTAGCAAACAATCTTAATGATATCTCAAAAGATAATCCAGAACTTGTAATTGAGTTTGTTAAAAACAATCTTGGAGTTTCCAAAGAGCTTGATTGGATATGTAAGCATGCCTCTCGAACTTTACTTAAAAGGGGAGATAAAGAAGTATTGGAGTTATTTTCTTTTGGCAAATCACATCATGTAAATATTTCTAATTTTATTTGTGATGAGCTTGTAAAAGTTGATGATTATTTAAATTTCTCTTTTGAACTTAATTCAGATGAAGAACTTGGTAATGTAAGGGTTGAGTATGGTTTGTATTATTTAAAGTCAAATATGACACATAATAAAAAAGTTTTTATGATAAGTCAAAATGAGATAAAATCAAAAAATAAGAAATTTGTAAAAAAACAGAGTTTTAAAAATATGACTACAAGAAAACACTATTTAGGCAAACACCATATTTCTATTATAATAAATGGAAAAGAGATGATAAAAAAGGAGTTTATCTTAGATGACACCAGCAATTAGATTACTTAAAAAAAACAAATGTGATTTTAAAATACACAAATATGACCATGATCCAGCTTGTACAGACTTTGGAGAAGAAGCAGTTACTAAACTAAACCTTGATAAGAATAGGGTATTTAAAACTTTATTAGTGGAATTAATACCAAAAGAGTTAATTGTTTGTGTAGTACCTGTATCTAAACAACTAAGTCTTAAGGATGTAGCAAATGCATTTAAAGTAAAAAAAGCACAAATGGCAAATAAAGATGAAGCTCAAAAAGTCACAGGATACTTACTTGGTGGAATTTCACCTTTGGGGCAGAAAAAAAGATTAAAAACTCTTGTTGATGAAAGTGCATTTAATTATGAGACAATCTTTGTAAGCGGTGGGAAAAGAGGCTTAGATATAGAGATTGAACCTGAGCTTTTAAAAAAAATATTAGTAGCCACTGAGCAGAAGATTAGCATTTGATATAAATTATCCTCTTGTATATTATTTTAACAATTCTTTAAACTTTTAAGAGTAGTATTATGTAAATACTATTATAAAAAGGATATGCAATGGGCACATCAAATGATATGAATGCAATTTGTTCACAACTTTTGACTCCAAAAGACTTGGAAATTTCAAAAGAACTTTTTGAAGAGATTTCTAACAATAATATAGTTACTCATATTGTAGAAAATAATGGTGATTCAAAAAGTATAAAGATATATTCAACTTATCAATTGTATCTTTCATCTATTACTCCAATATTACATGATATTGGACTTATGATTATTGATGAGGTTACTTATAATATAAGAAATGGTTCAAAACTTGTTTATGTATCAAGATTCAATTTAAGAGTTTTAGAAGAAACAGAGATAAAAAAACTAGATAGTTCAAAAAATAATTTAGAAAAAATCATAAATAGATGTCTTAAAGATTCTTCAATAGAACACTCAAAAGTTTTTTCACTTGTACTTAATCAAAACTTTGATTTTAGAAAGTTGATGTTAGTAAGAGCTTTTGTTGAGTACTTAGACCAAGCTGTTCTTACAATCAATAGTGCAGCAATTTTAAATACACTTGTGGCTCATCATGCTTTGACTAATATGTTTGTTGAATACTTTTGTATTAAGTTCAATCCTAAACAACAAAAAAGAAAAGAAAAACTAGAGGCATTGACAGAAAAAATTGAGGATAAAATTAAACAAATACCTCAAATAATGGATGATAGAATTTTGAAATTAACTTTATCATTTTTAGACTCTATGTTAAGAACTAATTATTATTTAGAAAAAGAAACAATCTCATTTAAAATTGATACAAAAAAATTTGGAGTAAACCTAAAAGGACTTCAACCAAATTTAGAAAACTTTATTTATCACCCAGATTTTTATGGAGTACACCTACGAATGAGTAACATTTCAAGGGGTGGTTTAAGATGGAGTGATAGACATGATGATTATAGACAAGAGATAAAATCTCTTATGATAACCCAAGAGGGTAAAAACTCAATAATTATTCCAGATGGTTCAAAAGGTGGATTTGTAATAAATAAAGATAATACCCAAGTTACAAAAGAGTATTTTAAAGAGATATATACAATGTATATAAATGCAAATCTAGATTTAGTTGACAATATGGTTGATGGTAAAATAGTAAAAGACAAGAATATTATTGCTTATGATGGTGATGATCCATATTTTGTTGTTGCAGCTGATAAGGGAACAGCAGCTATGAGTGATGTTGCAAATGAGATTGCAATTAGTAGAAACTATTGGTTAGGTGATGCCTTTGCCAGTGGTGGAAGTAATGGTTATGGACATAAAGATTTAGGGATAACAGCTCGTGGTTCTTTAATGTCAACAAAAAGATTTTTTATAGAACAAGGTATAGATATATATAAAGATAGTATATCTGTTATGGGAATAGGTTCTATGAGTGGTGATGTGTTTGGTAATGGTTTAATAGAATCAGACAAGTTCAAACTACTTGCAGCAATAGGGCACAAAGAGATTTTTATAGACCCAAATCCAGATTTAGAAAAAAGTTTCAAGGAAAGAAAAAGATTATTTGAATCTAAAAATGGTAGTTGGGGAAATTATAATAAAAAGATTATATCAGCAGGTGGTGGTATATTTTTAAGAAGTGAAAAAGAGATTGAATTAACACCAGAGATAAAAAAACTTGTAAACACAAAAAGAAAAATTGTAAGTGGTGAAGAGCTTTGTACAATGCTTTTAACTATGGAGGTTGATTTATTGTTTAATGGAGGAGTGGGAACTTATGTAAAAGCTAGTGATGAAAACTCCTTAGATATTGGTGATAAACAAAATGAATCAGTAAGAGTAGATGCAAAAGATTTAAAAGCAAAAATTGTAAGTGAGGGTGGAAACTTAGGTTTTACACAAAAAGCAAGAATTGAGTACGCTTTAAATGGTGGTAAAATAAATATTGACGGTATAGACAATGCAGGTGGAGTTGATACTTCTGACCATGAAGTAAACTTAAAAATCTTATTAAACTCTATTAGTAGTCATGAAGAGATAAATTTAGAAGAGAGACAAAATACACTAAAATCTCTTACTGAACAAGTTGTAAATTTAGTATTAGAAAGTAACTATCAACAATCTTTAGCAATCTCACTTGATGAAAGATTTTCTAGAAAATATTTAAATAGTTTTATGAGAACAATTGAAGTGCTTGAAAACAATGTAGAAGCCTTTAATAGAGCTTCATTTTTTATACCAAAAAATGAGAATATTCATGAAATAATTGATATAAATGATTCTATAGTAAGACCAGTATTATGTTCACTTTTATCTTATTCAAAAATTTTATTAAAAAAAATACTTTTAGATTCTAGCTTATTAGATGAACAATTTGCACTAAAATATCTATATAGATATTTCCCAAAATCTTTTGTTGGGGCATATGAACATGATATTTTAAATCATCCTTTAAAAAGAGAGATTATCGCAACTAAAATGGCAGATGTTATAATTAACTCTCAAGGGTGTACTTTTGTAGCTGATTATGAAAAGCTAGGAACTGAAAGATTTATTTTAAAAATCAAATCATATCTAGTTGCAAAACGTTTATTTGGGGCAAAAGAGATTAGACGAAAAATAGCTTGTCAAGATTATATTATGGATGTTGACAAACAATATAAACTAATCAATAGACTTGAATATACTTTATATGCAAGTACAAGATGGATGGTAAAATATTTAAAGAAAAATCAGTTGGATTCAGCACATATACTAGACCATCAAGATGAGTTGTTCTCACTTCTTTCACAAGTACATAAACAAAAAGTAGAAGTTCTAATTGAGGGAGATGATGAGTTTAATGAGTTCTTCTCAGTTATAGATTATCTAAGGTTTGCAATCCCTGCAATTGTTATAAAAACAAATACAAGTCATTCTTTTAAAGATGTAGTTATTATCTTCTATTCATTGATACATGAGTTTAATATTTTAGATATTATTGTAGCTTTAAATAGAATAAAAATAGTTACAAAAAATGATACTGTACTAAGAAATCAAGTCTTACAGTTCATAGAGTTTATAGTTGTTCATTACACCAAAAAAGTATTGAACTTTCAAAGACTAAATGAGGAACCAGAAGTAGCATTTTCAAACTATATTAATAATGAAAAAGATACATTTTATAAAGTAAGAGATAATCTTGATACCTTTATGACAAAAGAGAATAAAGATATAAAAGAGATAGCTGTTACAGTAAATCAAATGATGGTTTCACTAATATAAGTTAAACTTATATTAGTTTATAATTTATATTAATTTATTTTTAAAAAATATCATAAGTTAAACTTATGACTATTATTTTAAGTTGTGTTTTGTTATAGTTGAAAATCTTAAAGATAAATTAGGAGTTTATAATGAAAAGTAATATGAATGATGAGCCAAGTTTAGAAAAAATTGATGATTTTAATGACAAGGAATCAAAAAGTAAAAGAAATACTGTAAAACTTGTTGTTGTTTTTTGTTTAGTTGTGGGAGCAATTTTTGCATATGTTAGATCAACAAACGATTATAATGATTATGTTGGAACACAAGAAGCACCAGGAATAACTACAACAAAAAAATAAAAAGGGTCTAAGAGTGTCTAGTTTTGAAGAGTTTAACCAATATCATATGGAAACTAAACACTCTTATTTTTCTGTAAGAAGTTTTCCTAATAGGCTTAATTGGGATAATCAACCAAAAGTTTTCAAAACTTATCCAGATAGTTTTGAAAAGAAAAATTTGGATGTAAATTTAGAAAACCACAGTTTTATATACTATATAGCTGGAATCACTGCAAAAAAATCTTATCCAGGTGTTGAGTATTATCTAAGGGTAAATCCAAGTGCAGGGGCACTTTATCCAAATGAAATATATTTTCAAAGTAGAAACAATGAAAATCTAGAGGATGGTATATATCACTTTGATATTGCAAACTCTTCTATAACACTACTTCAAAAAATAAAAGATGATGGTATTGAACCCTTATTAGGGTATGAAACACAGCAAGATGGATTTTTATTTTTAATATCTTCTGTATATTATAGAAGTTCTTGGAAATATAAAAATAGAGCTTTTAGGTACTGTTTACTTGATGCTGGACATATTTTAGGCACAATTGAAATGTCAACTTATGTACATGATAAAGAGTATGAAATAGTTTATAATTTTGATAAAAAAGCTTCAAACATTTTATTTAACTTTGATGAGAAAGAGTTTTTTACTGTTGCAGTTAGATTAGCTAAAAGTAATAATAAACAAGTACAAATGGTTAAATTAGATTTGCCAACTGTAGATGGCTCTTATTATTTTGAAACAAATGAACTTATCCAAGAAGCTTATGAAAGCTCATTAAGTTTAAAAAATTGTAAAGAAGAGGATAAAAAACCTAATTTTAATTATCAAAAAGAGTTTCTAAAAGAGATTATTTTAAAAAGAAGATCTATAAGAGAGTTTACTAAACAAGCTATTTCAAAAAAAGAGTTTGAAACTATTTTAGATGTTTTAAATCAAGCAATTACAAGTGATTGTGATGAAATGATTGATATATATTATGTGGTAAATAGAGTAAAAGAGTTAAAACCAGGACTATACAAAAATGAAGAACTTCTAAAAAAAGGTGATTTATCTTCAAAAGCTGGCTATTTATGTTTAGAACAAGATTTAGGTACATCCTCAGCTGTGACCTTTTTTCTAACCTCAAAGGGCAAAAACTACCAAGAACTTTATCAAAAAGCTGGAATTATAGGACATAGACTATATATATCTTCAAACTATTTAGGGTATGGATGTAGTGGAATAGGAGCTTATTATGATGATGAAGTTTGTGAATTTGTAGGAGACAATACCCAAGTTTTATATGCTTTAGCAATTGGAAATTAGAATTTAATTGTAAATAAAATGTATAAAAATTTCTTAAATCTATTAGATAATTAAATATTCCCCATGAAAACTCTATTGCTTAAAATATTTTAACCATAAGTATTGGAGTTAGTACTCTTTTAGCAACTTTATTATCCCAAGAGAAACACCTTTTACTATAAGCAAATGAAGCACTAAAACAAGCAAAAAAACTGCTAGAAAATGTAATTGATATCTATTAGATTTTATAACTGTGTATAAATAAATAACTAATAAGTTACAAAAAAATTACATAATTACAACAAATTTTAATTTTTGTAAAATTGAGACAAAATTGAGACAATCTTTAGTTATAATAGTAAATAAATTTTTTAAGGAGTTGTTGTGATTAGCAAAAAAACATTTAAAACAATGGCCAGTTCAATAGTTCTAGCAGGTATGCTAGTTGGTTGTGGTGGAGGAGGAAGTTCCTCTAGTGTAGGTGGTGCAGGTGGTCTTCCTGCAAAGGGACCTTTTAAAGAGGGGTCAATTGTAACTGCACAAAAAATCACATTTGATAATGCGGGAGTTGCAAGTTATGGTAGTACAGATGGTACAGATTTTGCTACTTCAACAATCAATAAAAAAGGTAAATTTTCTATGTCTGTTCCTTGGACAGGGGTAACTCTTCTTACTGTAAAAGGTTCTTATCTTGATGAAAATACAGGTCAATTTATCCCTGGAGGTTTATTAACTGCTGTTGTGGATATGACAAATTCTGTTGACTCAAATGTAAATGTTAATATTTTGACACATGTTGCAGCAAAAAGTATTTTAGCTTCTTTAAGCGAAGCAGCTAAAAATAGTCAAACTGTAGCCTTATCAACTGTAAAAGAGGAAGCTAAAGCAAAAGTTGCTAAAGCTTTTAATATTGACTTAAATGGTGCAAATTTAGAAGATTTGGATTTAACAAATGGTGATGATGCTACAAATAAAGCTGCAAATACACAACTTTTAAAGTTATCTGCATCTTTACTTAAAACATCTAACCCTGAAAAAGTTTTAGATCAAATTGCAGATGATTTAGAAACAGATGATGAGATTGATAGTGAAGCAATTGTTGCTATAGATGAAATTAAACAACAAGAGAAAAATGTAGATTTATCTACAATAGCAACCAATATTGAGTCAAATGTTGAAGTTGAAAATAAAGTTGCTAGAGATGATAGCTCTTTAACTGGTAAATTATCTTTTGATTCAAGTTTAGAGTTTGATGATATAAATGAAGCCTTTTTATCTACTGAATATACCTCTAACGAGATTATAGTAAATGGAATTTATGGAGGGACTGCAAAGGTTAGTATTAGTTCAAATGCAAGCTTTTCAAAAGATGGTGGAACAACTTGGATAGATAGTACAACTACTGATGCAACTATAAATAATGGTGATTTACTTAAAGTTAAAATGACATCTTCAAGTACTTATGATACAAAAGTAAAAGCTATTGTAACTATTGGTGGTGTACCAGTTGATTTTAAAGTTGAAACTCAATCAGATCCATTTGTAGCAGATACAAAAATTACTCCAATTGCATTTGCTGTTAAAAATGGTAATAGTGATAATGGGGAACCTTTAAATAGTCAAGTTAGTACTTCTACTACAGTTTCTGGTATTAATGCTGCAACCCCTGTTTCTATTGATATAGGTAAGTTTAGTTTAGATGGAGGACAGACTTGGATTAGTAGTGGTACTATATATAATGGTTATACAATTTATGTTAGACATACTACAGCATCTTCTTATAAAACAGTTACAAAATCTGTATTAACTTTTGGTTCAGGCGACAGTGAAGTTAAAGTACCTTTTGTATCGGTTACAATGGGACAAGATTTGTTACCTGATGCATTTACTTTTGCAACTCAATATGATACTTTATTAAGTACAGATACAAATGATGAATATATAGTTTCAACTGAAAAAACTATTTCAGGTATTACAGGAAGTGTAAATATTAAAATAGAAGATGGTGAATATTCTCTTGATAGTGGTACGACATGGACAGATCAAGATGGTACACTTTCAAGTGGTGATAAAGTGATGGTTCGACATATCGCATCAAAAGAGAATAATACAAAAACTACATCAACTCTTATGATTGGTAGATATGAAACAGATTTTGTATCAGTTACAAAAGTTGCAGATGGTGTGGATGATACAACTCCAGATGAATTTATGTTCGATATTAAAAAAGATACATCAACTGATAGTGAAATCACTTCAAATAGTATCACTATCTCAGGAATTGATGCTGATACTGCTATTTCTATAGAAAATGGTGAGTATAGTTTAGATAATGGTTCAACATGGACATCAGATAAAGGAACAGTAAGTGTAGGTGATACAGTTATTGTAAAACATACTTCTTCAGCAGATAGTTTAGAAAAAACAGAAACTAAATTAACAGTTGGTGATTATGAAACAAGTTTTATTTCATTTACAGCAGCACCAGCAGATACAACACCTGTTCAATTTGGTTTTGCATTTAAAAATGATGTTGCATTAAATACACTTATAGAATCAGCTGAAAAAACTATTAAAGGAATCAATACTGCAACTTCTATTTCAGTTAGTGGTGGTGAATATTCTTTAGATAAAGGTGTTACATGGACATCAGCTAATAGTACAGTAACAGATGGAGATACTATTAGAGTAAGACATACATCAAGTTCAAATAATAATGAAAAAACTGAAACAACATTGACTGTTGGTGGATTTAGTACAAAATTTGTATCTCAAACTGTTATGGCAGCACCAACATTAGGTACAAATACTCCTGCAACAACTGTTACTACAGGTAGTGAATATAAGTTTGAACCACAAGCACAAAATGCAACATCTTGGACTATTTCACGTAAACCTGATTGGGCAATATTTAATACAGTTACAGGTGTATTAAGTGGAACTCCAACAAAAGTTTCTCAACAAACTACTTATTCAGATATTAGAATCACTGCTAAAAATTCAGGTGGTCAAGTATTTATTCCTCCATTTGATATTACAGTTGGAAACTATACACCAGTTTTAACACCAGAAACAATAGAAAAAACTATCACTCAAGGTACAGTTTTTAATTATAGTGTTAGTGTAGAGGATAAAGGTGATGGTGAAACAAAAACATTTACTCTAGAAAATGCACCAGCATTTGTATCTATTGATTCTTCAACTGGAACTATAAGTGGTACAGCACCAACAGTTACTGGTGAAGTATTGCATACATTTACAATCAAAGTAACTGATGGTTCAAATGCAACAGATACAACAACTGTAAATTTAACGGTAAAAGAGTTTAGTGATATTCCGGCAGTTCCTGTAATATCTGGTACACCTACAACAACTATTGCACAAGATGGAAATTATAGTTTTGTACCAACAGCATATGATGATAACAGTGCAAACTTAACATTTAGTATTGAAAACAAACCATCATGGGCTACATTTAATACAACTACAGGTGAATTAAGTGGTACACCGTCAAATGATGATGTTGGAACTTATTCAAATATTATAATCTCTGTTACAGAAGCGGGAGATAAAGTTTCTTTAAGTCCATTTAGTATTGAGGTTACAGATGTAAATGACCTTCCAACTATCTCTGGAACACCTGCAACAACTATTGCAGAAGATACAGAATATAGCTTTACTCCAACAGCAAATGATGTAGATGCAGCAGATACCTTAACCTTTGCAATAACAAATAAACCATCATGGGCTACATTTGATACTGCAACAGGTAAATTAAGTGGTACTCCAACAAATGATGATGTTGGTACTACAAATGCAATCTCAATAACTGTAACAGATGGAAAAAGTACTCCTGTTGCATTATCATCTTTCAATCTTGAAGTTACTAATGTAAATGATGCACCAGTTGTAAAAACTCAATTAACAAATAAAACATTAGATGAAAATAGTACAATTCAAGTGGATGTAACTCCTGGTTTTGAAGATATTGATGCAAATGATGTATTAACATATGATGTTACATATTCAAATGGTACATTATTACCTCAATGGATGAGTTTTAATCCTACTACTGGATTATTAGATGTTACACCAAATGGGGATGATTCTTTAATTGGTGACCATATTATGAAAGTAACAGCAACAGATGAATCAAATGAAAAAGTATCACAAACATTTACTATTACAGTTACAAATGTAAATGATACTCCAGTAGCAGTTGGTGTTGCAAATGGTGGAACAACACCAGAAGATACTGAGCTTACAATAGCAATATCAAGTTTAGTTGCAAACGATATAGATGCAGATAGTGATAGCTTAACTATTTTAAATAGTGATTTAAGCAATCCACAAGGTGGTACAGTAGCAGTTGTAGGTACAAATATAGTATTTACACCAACAGAAAACTACAATGGGCCAGCAAGCTTTGATTATAAAGTTTTTGATGGAACAGCAAGCTCAGCAAATAGTGTAACAGTTGGATTAACAATAAGTTCAGTAAATGATGCACCAGTGCCAAGTAATGATAATGCAGGTTCAACAGATGAAGATACACCTATTACTATCTCAAAAGCTTCACTACTAGCTAATGATAATGATGTAGAACAAGATACTTTAGATATTGTATCAGTAAGTAATCCACAAGGTGGAACAGTAGCAATAAGTGGAAGTGATATTATCTTTACTCCTATAGCAAATTATAATGGAGCAGCAAGTTTTGAATATACAGTAAATGATGGAACAGATGATTCAGCTACAACTGCAACAGTAGGATTAACTGTAAATGCTATAGATGATGCACCAGTAGCAAATAATGATTCATTTAGTACAGCTATTAATAAACCACTTACAATTACAAGTGCACAATTATTAGGAAATGATACTGATGCAGACACAGGAGCACAGTTAAGTGTAAAAACTCTTGGAACACCAACTACAGGAGGAACTTTCACAGATAGTGATATAAGTGATGGTTCTATTGTATTTACGCCAGATGCAAACTTCTCAGGAGTTGTTACATTTACTTATACTATCGAAGATGAGACAAACTTAACTTCAAATACAGCAACAGCTACAATCACTGTTACTGATAACACAAAACCAGTAGCAGTAGATGATAGTGTAACTGGTACAAATGAAGATACAAAACTAACAATTGCAATAGCAGACTTAGTACAAAATGATACTGATGGAGATAATGATAGTTTAACAATCTCTTCTGTATCAAACCCTATTAATGGTACTGTTACTATTGTTGGTACTAACATAGAGTTTACACCAGATGCAGATTATAATGGAGCGGCAAGTTTCCAATATACTGTAAATGATGGTATAGATGATTCAACAAACCAAGCAACTGTTGCTTTTACAATTGATGCTGTAAATGATGCACCAACTTTCACATCAGGTGATAGTAAGACAGTTTATGTTGGTCAAAGTGTATCAGGAAGTGTAACAGCAAGTGATGTAGATAATGATGATGCAACATTAACTTACTCTTTAGGAACTGATGCTTCTTATGGTAGTGCAGTAGTAAACAGTGATGGTTCATATACATATACATCAAGTTCTAACACTTCAAGTGATTCATTTACTATAGTAGCAAGTGATGGAACAGCTAGTTCAACTCCTGTAACAGTTGATGTCACTGTAAAAGAAGCTCATGTAGCGGTTGATCCATATATTATTGGGGCTCAATTTTGCGCAGACTTAAACAAAAATGATACTTGTGATACAAATGAACCAGTATCTACTGTAACTGATGAAAATGGTTACTTCACATTTAGTCAGATTCAACCAGATGGAACTCCAATTATCATGTTAGGTACTGTAAAAGGTTCACACGTTGGTGTACCATTTGAAGGTTTATTAAAATCAAGTGTTGATAATCCTATAACATCACCATTAACAACAATGAATTTAAATGGATTTACAAAAACTCAAATCATAGATATCTTAACAGTAGCAGGTATTTCAGGTATATCTGAGTCTGATTTAGATGTTGACCCTATGTCATTGTTCTCAGGTTCTACAGTTCAAGCATCAGATTATCCAATCATGCATGCTATTATTGCAGTAAATACTTTCTTAAGTATGACAGACTATGGTTTGACTCCTAATGTAGCACTTGATGGAAGTGGAGATTTAGTTTCACCTTATTCAGATGCATTAAATGCTTCTGTTAAACTTGCTCAAACTGCAATCAACTCTAATTTTATTGATTCAGGTGCACAACCTAAAATAGTAGTATATATTGGAGTAGCTATCTCTAACTATTTAGTAGACAAAGTAGTTAGTATGGAAACACAAAGTTCAGGTTCTGGATATTCTTATCTATTTAACTTTACGCAACAAGCTGAAACTGATTATGCAAATAGTGATTTTAAAGCACTAGTTGATTTATTAGTTGCTAATTATACTGCTGACCCAACAAAATATTATGCACTAAGTGAAGATGGTACAAGTGCAGTTGATACACAATCTATGGGAGCAATATCATTTACAGAATATGGATATGATTTTGTTGAGAGAAAAGATTCATCTAAATATACAGTAACAGGAAATGATGTTACGTATGATGATACAACCCATATAGTAACGTTAACATCACAAAAAGATGATGCTACAGATTCTATAAGTGAAATTAAAACTTCATTTGATAATAAAAAATCAACTGTTCAAGCAACGGTATCTTTAGAAAATGCAGCAGCAAATGCTCAAAGAGTTGAACTAGTTGCTTATATGGATGACTCTAAACATAGTTTAACTGGACTTTTTACTAAGATTTCTATCAAAAAGAGTTCAATTATTTATTTAATAGATTTAGACACATATGATACAAATGGAAATAAAACAACTCAAGAGTTAACAAATACAACGTTAATTTCAACAGGAAGTTATGTAGGTAAAGATTTAAATCCAAGTATTAGTGTTGATTCTTCAACTGGAGTGATTACATTCACTGTAAAAGAGGGTACAACTACTATTGCAACAGATACTTTCACTATCCCAAATTCAGAAAATTATAATTTAGGATTTACAAGTGCAGGTATTAGAAGTAGAGTAAATACTACAACTACAACACCAGATCCTAGAGATGAAACAACGGTTGTAAAAGTTAAAGGTTTTTCTGCCGTAGATTTAACATATCCAACTGCATCAATCTCAGCAGGTGACACTGTAATCTTTAGTGATGATTCAACTTGGTATGATGTAACAACTTTTACTTCTAGTGAAATGACAATGAATATGTATGACAAGAATAATGGTGTATTTGAATTTCAAAAAAGTGAAACAAATCCAATAACACTAGCACCAGATGGAAAGTCATTTAGTTTTGCTGGTGTTATGAATTGCGTGTCAAGTGATACTCAAAAAGTAAATGTGTATAAAGAGACTGTATATAGTGACCTTTATAGAACAAATAACACTTGTACAATAGCTGATGGGCAAACAGAAACAGAACAAAACACTTGGAATTGGAATTGGGACTATAATAATGATTTGAGTCATGATATATCAGGTTTAGTTCAAAGATTGACTGATGGATATACATATTTCCAAGAACCAGAAGTATTTATGTTAAAACCAACTGGAGAAGTTGTACTTGGAACATTTAATGGATATGATAATAACAATAATCCTATGTATACACCTAGTACAACAGTTGTTGGAGGATGGACTTCTGATAGTGATAGTATTGATGTAGATTTATCTGCAAACTATAAAATATTACATAGCTTTAGTTTAGATGGAAATAATAATATCGTTCAATCTCAAGAAAAACAAGCAGGATTTACAGAAACTGATTATATTTGGTCTGGTACTAATGCTATGGATTTCTTTGAAGATATGACAGGATTGAATGTTTCGGCTGTAGTTTCTAATAAAGTTGTATTAATTGATCTTGGTGGAGGAGATTACATGTCAAGCATATTCTATCTAAATGGTAGATATGTTGAAGTTGGATATATGGGTGGAGTTTTAGAATCTACTTGTTATGGAAGATGGAAAGAGTTTGATACAAATATTTTTTCAGTTACTTGCGGTAACGATGAAACTGAACCTACAAATTCAGATGCAAAGATTTCAACTGATGATGAGGAAAGAATAGTTGCAAATGGAGGAAATAGTTTTACATATTATTTCCAAAATGATACAGCTAATGGGGTTGATAATGCAACTATTACTGCTTCTTCAGTTGAAGAGATTACTTCAATAGATGCTTTAACAAATCCAGTAACTATAACTATAGGAAATTATACAATTAAAGCATATAGTTCTACAGAAGTTGTACAAGGAAGTGGAATTGGTGTCTTTGTTTCATTTAAAGTGAATGGGACTCAAGAGGTATTTGGATTAGATCCTGCTCATGCAAGTAATGGCTACTTGATGTTAAAAGTATTTGACTCAAATGGAAATCTTGTAACATCAACTGGATACAAAGCTATACCCGCAGATGGTGAAACTTTAGATTTCGATGAAATTCTAAGTAAATAAAGGATAAATGGTGATAAGGAATTTTTTCTTAGTACTTATATGTGCTCTAGCTTTAAATGCTTTTGAATATAGAGCTTATGATATTGGTGGAAATGAAATTACTTCTAAATCATCTATTAAGTTAGAGGCTGAAGAGATTACTCTTCTGCCTTTCTCTTTTTTAGATATTAAAAAAGATGATGTAAATTTAGATGGTGATTTTACACTTTTATTTGGGACAGTAAATGGTAAAAAAGTGGAACCTATAAAATTAGCTTCAAACTATAAGCTACAACCAATTTTAATAAAAGCTTTCAAAAATGGAAAGCTAGTAGGAGAAAGTGAAGAACTTTTTTTAGATAAGGATGTAATTAAATTTTCAATTACAATACAAAAGGATTAATTATGAAAAAAATGTATTTATTTTTACTGTTAAGTAGTTCTTTTTTATTAGCTGATAGTTTAGAGTTAAAAGAGGGATGGAATCTAATAGGTATACCGTCAACTGATAGTGCTTCAATACTTTCAAATAATTCAAATATAGAAAAAGCAACAGGTGGAGGAGAAGGAAATACAAATGCTTTTACATATTTAAAGTCAATAAATTATTCAAGAGGAGATTTTCTTCTAGGACAGGCTTATTGGGTAAAATCTTTAAATAATACTACACTTACTTATACAAAATCT
Source organism: Halarcobacter azotofixans (SeqCode) (assembly GCA_048571215.1). Taxonomy (GTDB): domain Bacteria; phylum Campylobacterota; class Campylobacteria; order Campylobacterales; family Arcobacteraceae; genus Halarcobacter; species Halarcobacter azotofixans. Next base: position 1,898,848 of record CP182352.1, on the reverse strand, counting down.
TCTGTACCAACAAAAATTGCATTAAAACAGGGTTGGAATTTAATTTATCCATTTGAAACTATACAAGCTTCTGATTTAGCAAATTACCCAGAAGTTGAAAAAGCAACAGGTGGAGGAGTAGGGAATACAAGTTCTTTTACATATTTAAAGTCAATAAATTATTCAAGAGGTGAAAGTTTACCAAATCAAGGTTATTGGATAAAAGCAACAGCTAATTTTGATATGATTTTTAAAATGTTTGATTATAGAGCATGGGGAATAGGTGGAGATGAAATTGCTTCAAAAGCAAGCCTTAGAGTAAATGGTTTACCTTATACTGTTTTTATATACTCTACACAAAATATAGACCAATCAAATGCAAATAGTAGTGGTGAGTTTACACTATTTCAAGGAACAATGCTAAGCAAAACAGTGTCAGCTATTCAAATCAATGCAGACTATTTTAATCAAGAAGTTGTGTTAAAAGTATTTGAGGGTGAAACAACTTTTGATAATACAACATTTATAGCACAAAGTGATATATTTACTGCAAACAATGATGTAGTAAACTTTGGAAACCTAACATTTGTAAACCCAAATGATTATAGTGTACCAACACCTACTGACACATCAATAGAAATGCCACCATCAAGTCCAGTTTTCTAATTGTAATCGTGGCAAAAAAAATTATCTATAAAAATAATAATATTATGGATAAAGGTATATTTAAATTTGTAGAAGATAGTATTTTTTACTATCTTTTATAAATAAGTTTTATATCAGTAAATAAATTATGTTTATTGATATGAGGTTTATTTAAAAAGAAATACTAGGAGTTTAAATGAAAAAAGTATTTAGATTTATTTTAATTTTTTATTTATTTATGGATTGTTTTTATGCTTCAAGCCTTGACGAACCTAAATTAGATATTTTATTACCAACACCAAAAACTTACAATTATATTTCAGATGGTTCAAATATAACTTTAATAGTATCAAATGGTGGTAATGGTATTTTAAATGTAGTTAATACTGAATCTTTTTATGATAGTGAGTTGAATACAACTATGAGTATAGAATTAACTTATCCTATGAATTGGACAGGGCAAGGTTATGAAGGTATTGCTACAAAAACTAATTGGAGAGCAATGGATATATATTATGAAGGAGTTCGAGTAATAGTAACTTTTACTATATTAAAAAAATATATGTATTTAGATTTATATAATAAAACAATTAAGTCTAAAATATTTGCTTTAGCAACTTTTAATGTTCAAGGTTATGATGATACAGGTTATATTAGATTTATTAATGATACTGTTAGTGAATTAACTAGTAGTGAATATAATAGTTATTTATCAAATTTTGATTCAGTGTTTAATACAATTGCAGTTGAAACAGATACCGATATACCTACGAATGTCCAAGAGCAAATATATGATGATTTACTTTATAATTATTCTCCAATTGCAGATGCAGGGCTTGATCAAAGTATAGATGAGAGTGTTACTGTTACATTAGATGCATCAAGTTCAAGTGATAGTGATGGGACAATAGTTTCATATGAATGGAAAGAAGGAACAACGGTTTTATCTACGGCACAAAGCTTTAGCAAAACAGATTTTACAATTGGAACACATATAATAGTTTTAACAGTAGAAGATAATGATGGAGCAACATCTACAGATACAGTTACTATAACAATAAACAAAGTAGATACAGATAATGATGGTATGAGTGATGAATATGAAAATACAAATGGCTTAAACCCACAAGTAGATGATAGTCAAGATGATCTGGATAATGATGGAAAAACAAATATTCAAGAGTATCAAGATGGAACAAAACCAAATGATGCTAACTCAAGAGTGTTTACCCTAAACCTAAAAACAGGATGGAATCTAGTATCTTTAGAATTAAACTCAAATGTAGATATATCTAGCTTAAATAATAGTAATATCCAAACAATAAGAAGTTTACAAAATGGTGTATGGAAAAATTGGAGCAAAACTTCAACTACAAATACTCTTACAAGCCTAGAAGATGGATATGCCTATTGGATAAAAGTATCACAAGCTACACCTGTAAATATCTTAGGTGATGGTTTAGCAGATACTATAACAATCACACCAAACCAATGGAATATGATAGGTTCACAAACAATAAGTGATATAAACCAGTTTTTCACAGATAATCCAAATGTAAAAGTTATCTGGAAATATACAAACGGGCAATATCAAGCTATATCAAGTGATACAGATATCCAAAATGATTTGGATACAAAAGGTATACCAAGTATTTTAAGTATAAAACCAAATGAAGGGATTTTTGTAAAATGATAAAAAAGTTTTTAATAGGTATTTTTTTTGTAAATATACTATTTGCACAAACACCATTGGAGTATTTGAATGATAAGCGTTTAAAAGTTGGTATGACACAATATACTCAAAATACAACTTTAAATCAATCTGCACAAAATCATGCGAATTATGTATCTACAAATATTTATACCTATGGATATGAAGGTCATTATGAAACTTCAACAAATCCAGAATATACTGGTGTAACACCTTGGGATAGAGCATTTGCAGTTAATTATGAATCATATATAGCTGAAAATATGACTGTGGGATATTCTAATTATGAAAGTTCAATTGATGGTTTATTTACTGCCATTTACCATAGACTAGGTTTTTTAGATTTTTTTTATAATGAAATAGGGATTGCACAATCAATAAATACTGAATATGGAGATTTATTTACCCATGTATATAATCTAGGAAATACTTATATAAATTCTCTTTGCAATGGTGATTTTAGTTATTTAGGTTATAATGCTTATTATACAGGTGTTTGTGAAAGAACTAAATTTAGAATAGAAGCTTCTTTGTATGATCAAATAAAAAATAAAAATATTTTATTAAATCCAGATATTGTAACTTGGCCATATTCAAATCAAATAGATTTTCAACCAGCATTCTTTGAAGAATCTCCCGATCCCCTTCCTAGCTGCAGTGTTACTGGAAATCCAATTAGTATTCAATTTAATCCTTTAACTACAGGAACGATCTCTTTAGAATCTTTTCAACTTTTTGATGAAAATAATAATGAGATTACAAATACAACAATCATGGATGAGAGTAGTGATATAAATAATCATTTTACAGATAAAGATTTTGCACTATTTCCTATGAAAAGATTAGATTATGGTAGTAAGTATAGTGCAAAAGTTATATATAAAGAAAATAATATATTAAAAGAAAGAGAGTGGAGTTTTTATACAAAAACTTTAGATTTCCCATATTATATTGTAAATCAAAGTTCACAAACATTTAATATAATCAGTGGAAACACCTACATGGTATATATCCCTCCTATTGATTGTAATGATTCTAGAACTGATGCTTCATATTACTATAGTTCAAATACACCAGAAATAGATTGGATGGATGCTAATACTTTAAAAATAAATGTTACGGGGAATGTAGGACAAAATACAGAAATAAGACTAGCTAATGGCAAAACAATAATATTGCAAATTGCAAATACAGATAATGCTGTTGATCCAAGATTGGATACAGACAATGGTGGAATTCCAGATGAAATTTACCAAGATAATGATAACGATACTATCTCAGATAGTTACGAAATAGCAAATGGATTAAATCCACTAGTAAATGATGCAAATGGCGACCTAGATAGTGATGGGAAAACAAACTTGGAAGAGTATCAAGATGGAACAAAGGCAAATGATGCTAATTCAAGAGTGTTTACTTTAAATCTAATCTCAGGATGGAATCTAGTAGCCTTGGAATTAAACTCAAATATAGATATTTCAAGTTTAAATAATAGCTATATTCAAACAATAAAAGGTTTGCAAAATGGAGTATGGAAAGATTGGGATGTAAACTCAAACTCAAATACACTAACAAGTTTAGAAGATGGATATGGGTATTGGATAAAAGTGTCACAAGATACATCAGTAAACATCTTAGGTGATGGATTAGCAGATAGTATAACAATCACACCGAACCAATGGAATATGATAGGTTCACAAACAATAAGTGATATAAACCAGTTTTTCACAGATAACCCAAATGTAAAAGTTATCTGGAAATATGATTCAGTAAATCAAGAGTATAAAGCTATATCAAGTGATAGTATAATTCAAAATGAACTAGATAGTAAGAGTATTCCAAATATTATCTCTATAGAATCTATTGAAGGATTTTTTGTGAAATAAAAAAATTAGTTTTAATTTTAATTCTAATAAATTTATCTAAAGGATTTTGGTTTGAAAAAAGCATATTCAACTAGAGAGTGGTTGGTTTTAATTATTTTTTTGATTTTGATTGTTTCATTTATTTTGCCAAATTTAAAAAAAAATGGCAGTGAAAATCAAAAGGTTTTACAGTGCCAAAAAGAGAGTGAAACAGATACAAAAAAATGCTCTTTTTCAAGGGAATTTTTATTGAAATCAAAAGAGATGTCAGATGAGTTTTTAGAAAGAATAGAAAAATTTAAAAATTCAGCAGATAGTGAAAATACAGAGTGATTTCCTATTTTGTAACTTTTATATAATCAAAATTAGATATAATATTTTTTATTTTTTATAAGGATTTGAATTGAAAAAAGCGTTTTCATTGATGGAATTGATGGTTGTAATTATTATTTTAGGTTTATTAGCTGCATTTGTTTTACCAAATTTGACAGGTAAGAGTGAAGAGGCAAAAGCAAAGATTGTTTGTGTTCAAATGAAAAGTGTAAGTCAGGCTTTAAAACTTTATAAATTAGATAATTCAAGCTATCCTACTACAGAAGAGGGCTTAAATATTTTAGTTGAGAAAAAATATTTTGATGATGGAAAATTACCAAAAGATTCATGGGGCAATGATTTTATATATGTTCAAAACGAAGATTCATTTGAACTTATCTCTTTTGGGGCAGATAAAAAAGAGAGTACAGAGGATGATATTTATTATTCAAAGTGTAATAAATAGATGAAAAAATCTATTGGAGTGAAAAACGCTTTTACTCTAGTAGAGATGATGGTTGTTTTAATCTTAGTTGGTATTATAGCTTTTATAGCTATCTCTTCCTTTCAACCTAAAAAAGAAAAAGAGTATAAAGTAAAATTAGAAAATCTAAAAGAGTTTTTAGAACAAAAGTTTAAATATGAGGATCAAATCTCTTTTATATGTGTTGAAGAAGAGAATTTGCCTTGTTATGTTTTTATAGATAATAATGAAAAATATAGTGTAAAAATACAAAATTTATTCTATGAAATTCCTAAGGTTTATAAGTATGGTAGAGACTTAAATCCTATGGAGTTTTTAGAAGTAAAAATAGATGATATCTCTTATAATCCATTTTTTGAATTAACAATAAATAAAGATAAAAAACATAAAAATATTGTTTTAGATACATTAGATGAAAAAGTATATCTAATAAAGTCAATCTCAAATAATATAGAGGTTTATAAATCTACTGATGAGATTTTAGATGAGTTTGATAAAATGGAAATAGAGGTAAAAGATGCTTTATAAGTATAGTGGTTTAGATAAAAGTGGTCTAAAAATAAAATCAAAAATCGAAGCAAGTAGTGTAGAAGATGCAAAGCTTAAATTAAAAGCCAAAGGGATTTTATACACTAGTTTAAAAGAAGATTCTATCGATTTTGGAAAAGTAAGTTTCAAAAGAAGAAAAAAACTTGATCTCTCAACCCTTTCATATATAAGTAGAGATTTAAGTATATATTTAAACTCAGGAATTACACTTATAAGTTCTATAAATTTACTAAAACAAAGATACAAAAACAATAAAACCCTTTTTACTTTTTTTGAGACTGTAAAGGGGTACTTAGATGAGGGAAAAAGGTTTTATGATGCTTTGGAGTCTCAAAAAGTTTTAGCCCTGCCAAGTTTCTATAAACAATCTATAAAGGTTAGTGAAAATGGTGGTTTGTTAGAATCTGTATTGATGGAGTTATCTATCTTTTTAAAAGAGCAAGATAGAATCAAAAAACAAGTTGCTTCTGCTATGGCATACCCACTATTTATACTTTTTGTTTCATTTTTTATGGTTGGATTTATGTTGAGTTTTATTGTTCCTAAAATCACTTCTATCTTTACCCAGTTTGACCAAGAGTTACCCCAAAGTACAAAAATAGTAATAGCCTTGGGAGATTTCTTTTCAAACAACTATCAGTTTGTGATTGCAGGTTTAATCTCTGCTATATTTATTTTTGTTTTTTCTTTACAAAAAAGTGTTAAGTTTAAATATGCTTTTGATAAGTTTTTATTGAAAATTCCATTTTTCTCTAAACTAATAGAGCACAGTGAATTATCAAGGTTTTCTTATATGAACTCAATATTGATAAAATCGGGAGTACCTATAGTTCAAGCTATAAACTTAAGTGCAAATATTTTAAAAAACACAGTTATAAGAAAAGTTTTTATGGATGCTTCACAAAGTGTTGTTGAGGGAAAAAAACTTTCAAGTTTATTACTTCAAAACAAAATTTATAAACTAGATGAGTCTTTTATTCATTCAATTGCAATTGGGGAAGATACAAGTAGATTAAGTGAGATATTAAACAATCTAGCAAAACTTTACAATGAATCAAATAGGGACAAAATAAACCTATTGTTATCGCTAATGGAGCCTATTTTTATGTTGATTGTTGGTTCAATTATTGGTTTTATTGTTGTTGCTATGTTATTACCTATATTTTCTATGAATTTAGGATAAGATTTGAAAAAAGGTGTAGTTCTTATAATATCACTTTTTTTTATAACAGCTATCTCTTTATTGGTTGTAAAAAATTTAGATGATACAGATAAATTCTTACAAAAACAAAACTATATTCAAGATAATACACAAGTTATTATCTCCATTGAAGATTTTCAAAAAGAGGTGGGAAAACTTCTAAAGCAAAACAGTAAGGATATAGATGAAGTTTTAGAAAATGATATTTTTGAAGATAGTTTTATGAAACTGAAACTAAAAGAGTTAGACTTATCTTTTAAGTTAAAAAAATATGATAGGGTAGATATAAATGATATAGCTGTTAAAGATTCAAATATTCTAAGAGAGTATTTTTCAAATAACAATGTTTTTAATTATGATTATCTAGTAGATATATATAAAGAAAAGTTTCAAAACAGTGACACTAAAGTTGAAAACAGTAAGCAACTAGATGATATAATAAATACTTTTATATTAAGAAGTTACTCAAAAGATATATTAAAGATAAAAGATAATCTAGGATTTTTTAAACCAGATAATTTATATGAGTTAGATATCAAAGTAAAATACAATAGTGCTACTGCAAGTGCTTATTATATATTAAAAAAAGAAGGCGAGGTTCAATATTTTGATGTTAGTTTCAAGTAAAGAAACAAAAAAGATATTTTTGACAACAAATAGTAAGCTAGTGCAAACTTTAGACACAAAAGTTGATATCATAATCTCCCCAGAGTTTTATTGGATTAGAAAGTTTGAAATACCTGTTAAAACAGAAGCTCAAGCAAGACATGTCTTACCTACACTTTTTGAAGATATAGTAAATGATACTACAACATTAACTTATCAAGTTAAAAAGCTAAAAGATAATCAATATTTATGCTTTGCTTTTAATAATAAAGTAGTATATGAAGCAATAAAAAAAGCAATGATACCCATATCAAATGTTTCTTCACTCTATTTTGCACAAAACGAATGTAAAGAGTTCAATGCCTTTGAGGTTGATAATCAAAAGTTTATGTATACAAGTGATGAGATACTAATAAAGGTTCCAAATCAACTTTTAAGTGAAACTGTAGATTTAAATAGGGTTTTAAACAATATCAAACTTAGTAACCATAAGGTTCAAATAAAACTTTATAATGATTATATAGATACTAAATTTTATTATTCTATATTTACCATTTTGGGTATCTTGATTATCTTAAATGGGGTTAAATATTTTGCTTATAATAGTGAAGAAAATACCTTAGAGCAAAATATAGAAAAAACAAAAAAGATAAATAAACTCCCTGCAAGTTCTATTCAAACAAAATCTATATTAAATAGATATAAAACAGTAGTAGAATCGGAAGATGAAAAAAGGGAAGCCATCGATTATATTTTAGCTTACAAAAAGTTCAATCTAAAATCTTTTTCTTTAGATAAAGAAAATATCTCTTTGGAATATATAGGTGCAGATAAAAAACAAGTTGAGTCATACTTAAAAGCAAAATTTAAAGACATTTCAACAAGTTTAAACTCTTTGGTTTTAAAAGTGAGTATTAAATTATGAGTAAACTAAATCCAATATATATTTTAGCTTTTATTGCAACTATATTTATCCTTTCAATAATACTAGTAATAAATAAAAAAAGTGATTTTGAAAATATGAGTAGCGATTATTATCAAATCAATTCAAGTGCAAAAAACTTTAACGAATACAAAACAACTTGGTTTGATAAAAATAGAGTTAAAACTAGATTAGATAGATTATTAAAAAGCTCAAGTTTTAGAAATGAAAAAATACTTAAAAGTGAAAATTCAAACCTAATAAAAGTAAAAATTGAATCAAATAAACAAAATATTTTAGAACAGTTTTTAAATAGGGTGTTAAATGATAAATTTATAATAAAAAAAATAGAATTAGAAAAAACTTCTATATATTTAGAAATAGGATTTAGATAATGAAGTTTTTATTAAAATCAATCTCATATATTTTAGTTTTTCTTTTAGCTTTTTTAGTTTTCTTACCAAAAGTTGAGTTGTTTAATCTACTAGAAAAGAATTTAGAAAAAAACTCAATTATAATCTCAAATGAGATTAAAAAAGATAAGTATATATCATTACAGGTAAAAGATTCTACTATTTACTTTGAGAAAATAAAAAGCGCATATATTGAAAATATAGATATTTTTACACTTTTATTTTATTCAAAAATAGAGTTTAAAAATATTTTAGTAGCAAAAGAGTTTCAAAACTTTTTACCTCAAAAAATATCAAATATAACTATAAAACACTCAATAATAGATTTTAAAACAGCATATATAAAAGCCTCAGGAGATTTTGGAAGTTTAAATGGAAATGTTGATATATTGAATAGAAAACTTGTTGCTATTTTGGAACCCTCTTCAATAATGAAGTCAAAATATAGAAATCTATTATCGCAGTTTAAATTAAAAGATGGGAAGTATTATTATGAACAGCGTTTCTAATACTATATATAAAAAACTGATTATATATATCTATATAATACTTTTTGCGTATATTCTAAATACAGTTCTTTTTATTTTTTTACCAAAAAGTGGTGTTGAATTTGTTGATGAGGATAATGTCTCAATAAATTATAAAAAATATAGTGGTTTTTATTCTTTATCAAATAATAGTGATGTTGCTAAACCAAAAGAGATTAAAACAGTTGCAACTCTTTCTAAGTATCAATTAAAAGCTGTGTACTCAACTAGTACAAATGGTGGCTGGGCAATAATAGAAGATAAATCTTCACATAAGAGTATAATCTTAGCTCAATATGAAAAGTTTAATGCTTATACTCTAACAAAGCTATTTAAAACTTATATTGTTTTTGAAAAAAATCTAAAAGAGTTTAAACTTGAACTGCCTACGGATGAAGATGTTAAATATGAGCTTACAAATAATTTATCAAATAATACAAAAGAAAAAATTAGTTTCTCAAATGGAAAAATAAAAGTAAAAAGGGATTATTTAAACTCTTATGTAAATGATATTGATAAGGTTTGGAATAATATTGCAATAACAGATGTTAGAGTTGGTAATAAAATAGAAGGTTTTAAAGTGGATAGAGTAAATCTAAACTCTGTATTTGGAAAATTAGGATTAGTAAAAGGTGATGTTATCAAATCAATAAATGGAACAAAAATGAACTCTTATGCAGATGCATTTAAAGTTTATAATCAGATAAATAATATTGATTATCTAAGTATTGAAGTTTTGAGAAATAATGAAATCGTGGAGTTAAATTATGAGATTGATTAGTGTTATATTATTAGTAGTTTTTTTATCAATAGGCTCTTTTGCACAAGAAGAAAAAATAAATATAAATTTTAAAGATTTAAAGATTATGGATTTGGTTAAAATCACCTCTAAGATTATTGATAAAAATATTTTATTGACCGATGATATAAAAGGAAATGTTGATTTTATATCAAATAAGCCTGTAAACAAAGATGAATTAGTAAAAATACTTATTTATGTTCTAGAGGACAAAGGTTATACACTTATAAATAATGGAAAAATTCTAAGAATAGTAAAACTAAATGTGAGTGCAAAAAACAATGTACCTGTAGTAACTTCAAAACTAAAACAAAACTACAATCAAATGGTAACAGAGGTTTTTAAAGTAAGTAATGCAAATGTAGATTATATAGCTTCAAAAATAAGACATCTTATCTCAAAGGATGCAAAGTTAGTTACAAATAAAGAAGCAAATACTTTGGTTTTGACTGACTTTCAAGATAATATAAAAACAGTAAAAAAAATAGTTGGAATTATGACAATAGGTGCAAAAAAATCTATGATAACAATTCCCCTTAAAAATATAACTGCAATAGATGCTAAAAAAAATCTAGACGCAATAGTTAAATCTATTTTTGATGTAAAAATAGAAACTGAAAAGGTTGATGTGATAGCAAATAAAGAGGATAACTCTTTAGTTTTAATTGGAAATGAGAAAAATACAGATTATTTAAAAAAATATATTAAAAAAATTGATTCTAATGATTCTTTAATAAAAAGGGTTGTTGAAGTTTATCCACTAAAAAATGTTGAAGCAAAAAATGTTATAAAAATCATAGATAGTATTATTGGGAAAAAAGTTTATGTAGATCCAAATGATAAACCTCTATCTTCTGTAGATGAAGAGACTAACTCAATAGTATTGATGGGTAGAAGTGATGAATTAGAGTATATAAAAACACTTTTAGGACAACTTGATAAAGATAAGGCACAAGTTTATGTACAAGCTAGAATTATAGAGTTAAATGATTCTTTAGTGGATGAACTTGGAGTAAAATATGGTATTTTTGGTGGTAAATCAAGTAGTAGTGGTCTTGCTACTTTTGCTTCATCTTTAAATGGTGGAGAGGCTTTAGCTTTTGATGTAACAAAAATAGGTTTATCTATTCCAACTTTAAGTGAGGGTTTAGCATTAGGGGCATCTATCTCTTTACTTAAGCAAGATGGAGCTTTGGATATAGTATCAGAACCTTCAATTTTAGCGATAAACAATAAAGAGAGTTCTATATATGTTGGAGAAACTATTTCTATAAAGACCTCTTCAAGTGTAACTGATGGTGGAACTACAAATGAAAATTACCAAAGGGAAGATGTGGGTTTAACTTTGAAAGTGAAACCACGAATCTCAAATGACAATAAAGTAACCTTAGAGATAAATACAATACTTGAAGATGTAAAGACAACACAAACAAACAGTGGTAATGCAGATACTTCAAAAAAAGAGGTTAAAACTACAGCGATTGTAAATAATGGAGAGAGTGTAATCTTAGGTGGACTCATCCAAAATAAAGAGGAATCAACAGAAAGTAAAATTCCATTATTAGGTGATATTCCATTAGTTGGAAGATTATTTACCCATGATAAAACCGATTCAACAAAAAAGAGTTTAGTTGTGATAATAACACCATATATAATCCCAAAATCAAAAGATTTAACCTATGTTAGAGAACAATTATCTGAGTTAAAAGTTTTAGAAGATAGATATTTAAAAAATTCATTGATTAGATTAAAACAAAAACAAATAAAAGCACAACAAGAGAAAACAAACTATGATATGAAACTTCATGATTTGGATGAAAAATTAAATAAATCTAAAAATAGTAAAACAAAAAAAGATGATGAGCTAAGTATCCAAGAGAAACATAGAAAAATATTGGGTATGTAAGATGAATATAAAAGAGATACACAATACAACACTTACACCATATGAAGATATAGCAGATATAAATATTGCCCTAAAAAACTTTGTACTTTTTACAACTTTAGATGAAAAAGTTGTAATTGCTTTATCAAATGAACATATTAGTATCTCTTTTGATTATCTATCAAAATGTGATTATGAACAAGAGATTGTTTTCTTAGATGATATCTCTTTTGAGAAGTTATACAATAGATTTTTAGAGATAAAAACAGATAAAGAGATGAGTGCAATCCAACAGCAACAAGAGGATGCAACTTTAGAAGATGAAGACTTTTCTATAAGTGAGTTCTTGAAAGTTGGAAGTGATATTTTAACTTCTGAAGAATCAGCACCAATTATCAAGTTTGTAAACTCACTTTTTTATCAAGCTATAAAAAAGAAAGCATCAGATATACATATAGAGATGCATGAGTTTAAAGCAGAGGTAAGATATAGGGTTGATGGGGTTTTAGTAAAACATATTGAGTTAGATAAAAATATTATGTCTTTAGTAATCTCAAGAATCAAAGTTGTTTCAAACCTTGATATTAGTGAAAAAAGAGTTCCTCAAGATGGTAGAACCCAAGTAAAAATAGCGGGTAAAACCTTGGATATTAGGGTATCTGTTTTGCCAACTTTTTATGGGGAAAGAGTTGTTATGAGGATATTGATGCAAAGTGGTGATTTGCTTAGTGTTTCTGAACTTGGATTTCCAAAATATATTACAGATGAACTTGAAAAAGTTGTACAAAACTCTTATGGAATGGTTTTAGTAACAGGTCCTACAGGGAGTGGTAAGTCTACAACTTTGCACTCACTTTTACATCAAGTTGTAAGTGAAGAGAAAAATATCATTACCATAGAAGACCCAGTTGAGTACAAATCAAATGAGTTCTCACAAATACAAGTGAACAATAAAGTTGGTCTTACTTTTGCTTCAGGACTTAGATCGATTTTAAGACAAGATCCTGATATCATAATGTTGGGGGAGATTAGAGATAGTGAAACAGCATCTATTTCTGTGCAAGCAGCACTTACAGGTCACCTGCTTTTTTCAACTTTACACACAAATAGAGCAACAGCTGCAGTAACTAGACTTATTGATATGGGAGTTGAGAAGTTTTTAATTTCATCTTCACTTTTAGCAGTTTTAGCACAAAGATTAGTTAGAAAACTTTGTCCAGAGTGTAAAGAGGTTGAACCTTCTCATGCTTCCCATGAAATTTTTGATTTAAATGATAATGATACGATATATAAAGCGACAGGATGCAAAGCTTGTAATTTTACAGGATATAGTGGAAGGGTAGCTTTAGGTGAACTTTTTGTTATAAGTGATGAGATAAAAGAGTATTTAAAAGGTGATGTTGATGATAGTACCTTGCTTAAACTTGCTACAAATAATGGAATGATACCTATACAAGACCAATTAAGAGTTATGTTAATAAATGGTGAAACCTCGGTAGATGAAGCTATAAGAATAGGTATAAAATAGTATGAAAAAATCATTTACATTGATGGAAGTAATAATTGCTGTTGTACTTTTATCAACTGTAATGGTTTCTATGTTTCAAATAAAAAGTAATAATATCTTTATCCTAGGAAAAGCAGATGAAAATAGAAAAAACAGAGACTATTTACTTTTTGCAATAAATACAGATGAAGCAAGTAAAAGAAATAAAAATGTATATTTGGATAGATTGTATAATATAAAAGATGATGATTTAAGAAGAGAGTTAAAACAAGTAAAAGTGAATGTAAAAGATGATATTTTAGATACAGAAGATTTAAAGTACGATAACTTTACATTAAAAATTAGTGAGTTTAAAACAACATATAGTTTTGACAAAACTAAAAAAGATATATATAGGTTTAAATTATCCCTTTGATGAAAAATAACGCAAACCTATTTAAAGGTAAAAAATCATTTACTATTTTAGAACTTGTTATCTCTATCACTATATTTATGATTCTTCTAACTTTTTTATATAAAGTGTTAGATGATACAAGAGTTGGAAATAACAAGTTTGAAGAACATATAAAAAAAAGTGAAAATACAAATGATATTTATAAAATAATAGTTGAAGATATTGCCGAGTCAAAATCTCAGGTAGAAATTACACAAGATAAAGAGAAAAACAATATGGTTATGTTTAAAACAAATAATACATATTATGATCCTTTTTATGAAAATATAACATATATGATATCTTCAAGTGGAGATCTAATTAGAATTGAAAGTAAAGAAAAATTTCAAAAACTAAATAGTGGTATAGCATTTTATACTAATAGTTTTACAGATATACTTTTAAAAGATATAAAAAAATTTTATGTTATAAATAAAGATGATAAATATATGTTTATAATAGATAAAAAAGATAAAAAAAGAGTTGTTATCCCAGCTTTTAAAATGAGGAATTAAAATGAATAAAATTGTAGCTGTATTTTTACTAAGTTCTATGTTTTGTTTTGCCAATGAAAATGTTGTAAAAACCTCTGAATTAGAGCTTTTTTTATTTAAAGTGGGATTTGAATCTTTACTAAAAGATGTCAAAATTACAAAAGATAAATCTAACTTAAATGAAGAAGAGATAAACAAGGTCAATGAAAAAGTTGATTTGATTATGAATGAACTATATAAAAACAAAAGAGTTTTGTTAAACGATTCTAAAAATGAAGAAAATATTAATTCAAGTGGAACAAATAAACAAATTATGCAACTAAGAAGAGAAGTGGAGTTTCTTAAACAAGAGATTCTAAAAATAAAAAAAGCAGCCAAGAAATCAAATGAACCAGAAGTTTTAGCAAAAGAAGAGATTAAAGAAGAGATAAAAGAGGAAATAAAAAAAGAGATAAAAGATAAAATAATAAAAAAAGAAAAACAAAATAAATCTAAAATAAAAATATATAGAGTAGCAACAAAATCTTTAGCAGTATATAAAAATCCAATTACTAGTGCTAGTGTTATAAAATATTTACCCAGAGATGTTTTAATAGATATTTCTAGCTGCAAAGATGGTTGGTGTATTTTAGATAAAAATGCTGGTTATGTTAGAAAATTTTTAATAAAAGAATATGAATAATATAATAGAATGTAAACATTGTGGGCTTTTTCTAGAAAAAAAACAAAGAAAGATAATCTGCCCAAGGTGTGAAAGTAAAATCGTAAGTGTAAACAGCCACACTCTTGATTCTTTATATTATGCTATAACAGCACTTTTACTTTTTGTTCTTTTAAATATGTACCCACTAATAAGCCTAACATTAAATGGAAACAATCTAAAAACAACTCTTTTTGAGTCTTTTATTGTATTTTTTCAAGAAGATTTTATTTTTGTTGCTTTGCTAGTTTTTTTTACAGTTATTGTTGCCCCTGTTTTAAACTCTTTGATTATTATATTTGCATTTATTCAAAGTAGATCAAAAAAAAGATTATTACCTTATAGGGTTTTGTATGATGGTTTTCATATATTTAAAACTTGGGGTTTTGTAGAGGTTTTTATTGTAAGTATAATAGTAACCTATATAAAGCTAATAGGAATGGTAGCTTCTACTAGGTTTGATGTTGGTTTTTATATAATGCTTTTATACCTTTTTATGTTTTATATGTCTAATAGAAAATTTGAGATAAAAAGTGTGCTAGACTGATGGTATTAATATCTTGTCATAATTGTCATAAGGTTTATAAAAAAGAGAATTACAATAGTTTTAAATGTACTAAGTGTGGACATACAGTTAGAAGAAGAGTTAAAAACTCTTTGCAAATTTCACTTGCTTTGGTTATAACTGCACTTTTACTTTTTATACCAGCGATGGTATACCCTATGATGGAAGTAACACAATTGGGAGTTAAAGTTGAAAGCACTATATTTGAAGGGGTTATATCTTTTTTAAATTATGAGGATTATTTTATTGCTATAGTTATTTTAACTGCAAGTATAATAATACCCCTAGTAAAACTATTAGGGCTTTTGTTTATTTTTATATCTTTGTGGGTAAAAACACCATTTAGCAATAAAACAAAACTAAAAATATACCATTTTATTGAGTTGATTGGGAAGTGGTCAATGATAGATATTTATGTGGTTGCCTTATTAGCTTCAACTGTACAACTTAATGAATTATTTAATATAAAAGGTGATATAGCAGCAACATCTTTTGCTCTTGTAGTAGTACTTACAATGATAGCTGCACATATATTTGATACGAGGATTATTTGGGATGAGCCAAGATAAAGTTGAAAATAAAGAAATAGAAACTGTTGTTTATGAACCAAAAATAAAAGAGAAAAAATCAATCTCTTTTATCTGGGTTTTACCACTTATTGTATTGGGTATATTATCTTGGATTGCTTATGAGAGTTATTCTAAAAAAGGTACAAATATTACAGTGGTTTTTAAAAGTGCAGAGGGTTTAAAAGCGGAAGTAACCCCTTTGGAGTACAGAGGTTTACAGCTTGGAAAAGTTACTAAAATAGAGATAAATGATTTAAACAGTGTAAAAGTAAATATCTTAGTAAATAGTGATGTAGTTAAATATGTAGCAACGCAAGGTTCTGATTTTTGGATAAAAAAACCAACTGTAACCCTAACAAAAATTTCAGGACTAGGAACTATTCTTAGTGGAAATAAAATAGAGGTTTATCCAAAATATCGTACCATGCAAGAGTATGAAAATGCAAAAGAAAAATATGATTTTATTGGACTTGATACTAAACCTAGCGTGGATTTGAATGGGGATGGTTATTATGTTTCTATTCTCTCTACAAAGGCAGATTTAGTTGAGGTTGAAACACCAATTTTTTATAATAGATTTCAAATAGGGGAGATAGTATCAAAAGAGTTTAAAGATGAAAATGTATATCTAAAAGCTTATATTTATAATAGGTATAATGACTTAGTAAATGAAAGTTCCCAATTTTTTATGAACAAGGCTTTAAAAGTAAACTTTGGACCTGGAGGGTTGAACTTAGAAGTAAGTTCTTTGTATTCAGCTCTTGTTGGGGGAATAACAGTACAAACCCCTAAAAAAAATGCTCAAAAGATGTCAAAAGATGACTATTATGTTTTATATGATGATAAAAGTGAACTTACTGAAAAAACATTTTTAAATCTAAAACTTCCAACTGCAAAAGGTGTAGGAAAAGATACACAGATCATGTACAAAGGCTTGGAGGTTGGAAAAATCAAAGAGTTGCATCTAACTGATACTGATATAATTGCGAAGGGATATATCTATAAGAGTTACGAATATCTATTAACTGATAAGAGTAAATTTTATTTAGAAGAGGTTGAAATTGGTTTAGATGGTATTAAAAATCTAAATACAATAATCACAGGCAATTATATCTCTATAGAGTACAACAAAGGAAAACCAAAATATTTCTTTGAAATTCAAAACAGTAAGGTACAAAAGGAACAAGAGGATTTAATAATAAATCTAAATGCTTTAAATCTAAACTCAATCACAAAAGAGAGTAAGCTTTATTTTAAAAATTTACCTATAGGAGAAGTTTTAGATTATTCACTAAGTAGTGATTTCAAAACTGTAAATATATCTGTTTTAGTAAAAGCAAAATATAAAAATCTAATAAATGATAAAACCTTATTTTATGATATGAGTTCGAAGCTAATTGAATTGAAAAATCTAAATTTGGATATAAATTTTAGTGGAGTAAAACCACTTTTAGATGGAGCTATCTCTTTAGTACAAGTTAGTAAAAAAGCAAAATTTAGTAAAAAAAGTTTTAAATTATATAACTCGTATAAAGAGGTAAAAAACTTAAAAAGAGAGCAAACCCAAGGTTTTTATATAAATGCTAGTTTTGATAATAGTTTTGATTTGAAACCAAATCAAGCTATAGAGTATAAAAATCAAGAGATAGGTTTTGTAAAAACAATAAAATTTAATGAAAAAACTTCAAAAGTAAAGCTTTTTATTTATAATAGATATAAAAAATATATAAATAAAAAAAGTGCATTTTATAAAAAAGACGCAATAAATTTTGATGCATCATTAGGTGGAGTATTATTTAAAATTGATAATCTTTCAAGTTTAATAAATGGGGCAATTGAGCTAGATAATAGTTCATCGAAACCATTTAAAAATTATGAAATTTTTTCTTCATATGATAGTATGAAAAATTCATCAAATACACTTTCAATACTTTTTGATGATGTGGAAGGACTAAAACCAAACTTTTCAAAACTAACTTATAAAGGTGTAGATATAGGAAAGGTTACAAACATATCTTTAACTTCAAAAAATAAAGTTTTGGTAAAAGTTCAAGTATTTAAAAACTATGATAAATTTGCTAGAAAAGGAACAGTTTTTTATCTAAAAAAACCAAAAATATCTTTAACTGAAATAAAAAATGTTGGCTCAACTATAATGCCTGTAGATATAGGAGTTATATCGAGTAAACAAAGTTTGGCAAAAAATGATTTTATTGGATTTGACAGTTTAGAGGATAGTAAAAAAGTTGAAAATGGAATTGTTTTAAAAGTTGTATCAAATGATCCTATAAGTATTCAACAAGATGCTCCAATATATTATAAAAATGTACAAATAGGAAAGGTAAATAAAGTTAAACTTGGATTTTATGGAGATAAAACATTTATAGATTGTTTTGTTTATGACAAATACAAACACCTAGTTAGAATAAACTCTAGTTTTTATGATATAAGTGGTTTGAAGTTAAAGTTTTCTATTTTTAGTGGGACAGAGATTCAAACTAATACTTTCAGTTCACTTTTAAAAGGTGGTTTAATGGTTGTAACTCCTTATGATTATGATGATATTGCAACACCAAAAGATAGTTTTATCTTACAAAAAGAGTTGATAAAAGATTGGGAAAAAATAAATCCAAGTATAAAAATATATGATTGATTTAAAAAATAAAATAATTTATATAAAAATTTATTTTCAGAAATTAAAATAATAATTTTTTTTGGGACATATATAAACTTGTAATTTAAGATGTTTTATGTCAAAATTACATATTATCTTATAAATGATAAGGTTATATATGTTTTCAAATGTTACCTCGAAATCTTTTCATTTAACTAATTTAAATCTACTATATATTGACAATGATGATAAAAATTTAGATGAACCTATAGAATTATTTAAAGGTTATTTTCAAAAAATACTAATAGCTTCTAATAAAAATGATGCTTTGAATTGTTTTATTAAGGATAGTATTGATTTAATAGTAATTGACTTAGAAAATCCTAATTTTGACGGATTTGAAATTATTGAAGAGATAAAAAAAATAGATGATAATATCTTTATTATTGTTTTTTCAAAGTTTAATGAACAAGAATTATTTTTAAGAAGTATTAGCTTATGTCTTGATGGATATATTTTGAAACCTATTGATAAGGTTCAATTTGATACAACGATAAATAAAGTATTAGAAAAAAAGCAAATAAGTAAGAAATTAAAAAGTAATATAAATTATATTGAACAATGTTCAGATATTATTGATAATAGTACAATAGTTTCAAAAACTGATTTAAATGGTAAAATAACTTATGTAAATAAAAACTTTTGTAGAATTACAGGTTATGAAAAAGAGGAGTTAATTGGAAAAAGTCACAATATCTTAAGGCATAAAGATACTGCTTCTGTTATATATAAAAATTTATGGGATACCATAAAAAACAAGAAAAAAGCGTGGCATGGTATATTAAAAAATGTTTCAAAAAATGGGAGTATATATTATAGTAATTCTGTTATAAAACCTTTATTGGATTCTGATGGTAATATTATAGAATATATAGCATTTAGAGATAGTATAGATGTGGTTTTAGATGATAAAAAACATCTATTAAAAGAGATAGAAGTAAATATCTTATCTTTTTTAATACTAATACAAATTCAAGAGTTTGATATCTTAGAAAAGTTCTATAATATCTTAAAAATAGACCAATTAGAAAAAGCTTTTGCATCACATCTTTTGACTTACTTACCTGATAATTATATTTTTGAAAATGTTTATACCTTAGGTGAGGGAAGATTTGCAATTTTGACTGATTATAAAAATTTTGAAAAACTAAATGTAAATATAAAAGAATACTTAGAAATTTTTTTACAAAATGTAAAAAATTCTATTTTGAATATAGATGGTATAGAGTATGATTTAAATATTGTACTAAGTTATGCTTGTGGAAAATATAGTCTTTATGAAGATGCTAAGGCTGGTTTAGATGAAGCTATAGCTAAAAATAAAATAATAAACTATTCAAACGATTCTTCAATAAAAATAAATAAAGATGCTAAAAAGAATTTTGAGATTATTAAGATGGTTAAGATAGCTTTAGATAACTATAAAATAGTATCTTATTTTCAACCAATTATAAATAATAAAACAAAAGAGATTGACAAATATGAATCCTTGGTACGATTGATAGATGAGGAGGGGAATGTTATCTCTCCTTATAAATTTTTGCATGTTACAAAATCAGGAAGTTATTATAACAAAATTACTTCAAGAGTTTTGAAAAATTCATTTAAAATGTTAGATTATATTAATACTAAACTATCAATAAATCTTTCAGTTTTAGATATAGAAAAAGACAGTACAAGGTTAGAGATATATAATCTTTTAGAAGAGTATGAAAGTGACAACAATAGAATAGTTTTTGAACTGCTAGAAGATGAAAATGTAAGAGATTTTAGAAGCATAAGGCGTTTTATTAAAAAGGTAAAAAAAAGAGGGGTACAAATAGCTATAGATGATTTTGGTTCAGGTTATTCAAATTTTGAGAGATTACTTGATTTTGAACCTGATATATTGAAAATCGACGGCTCTTTGATAAAAAATATAGAAAAAGATAAATTTAGTAGAAATATTATAGAAACAATAGTATCTTTTGCTAAAAAGCAAAATATATTAACAATTGCAGAGTATGTAGAAAATGAATCTATATTTAACCTTTTATATGAAATAGGTGTTGATTTTTCTCAAGGGTATTATTTTGGAGAACCAGAGGCTTTATCAAGTGATAAACTAGAGAGTTAAACTCTCTTAGTTTATATAGTTGCTTTTTTTATCATTTGTATCTAACTCTTGACCAATCTCTTGGTATCTTTTAAAGTAGTGTTTTACAAATGATTTTATTTTAGGGTTTGTTGGCATAAAATATTTTCCATCTTTTTTTGTAAACTTACTTAAAAACTCTGTAGCATCTTTTTTATCTAAATAGTGATTTGCCAAAGAGGTGTAGGTTTTTATATACCAAGCTTTTAAGTTCTCAAATTTTTCATCACTCATATCAATTATCAAAGATTTTTCATCCCAGTCTAAAACTTTTGTTTCAAAAAGTCCTGTTAGATGAATCATCCCTTCACAATAGTAAGGTTGCACTTCATCAACTTCCATCCATCCTATCAAGCCAACGGCTCTTTTTGTTGTATCTATTAAAACTTGTTTCTCTAAATCTTTTTCATCATTTGATTCATCTAAGAAAAACGATACTAAACCACCAGTTGTGGCTTTGAACTCTTCAATGTTTTTGAAATTTCCAGTTTTATTCATCACAGTTTCTGTCTCTTCATCACACCATAAAATATGTCCAAACTCATGTCCAATAGTTGTGATATCATAAACTTGATGCCAAGCAGCGGTTTCATTAAATAAAAACTTTCTATCTTCACTTAGAAACTTTTGTCCAAAGATTTCACTACTTAACTTTAAAAATGGTTTTGCTCTACTTGTTTGAAGTATCTCATCTGAAAAAGCAAAGATTTTTTTACCCTCTTCTTTACTTACAACTTCATCATTTGGTACAACTTGTGCTGAAAATAGCCCATTGAACTCTGCTGCAAAAAACAGTGCTGGTCTTCCTACGTATAGTTGCACTTTATCAAGGGATTTTAGTGAAAACTCATAGATATTTTTATAGCTTTCATTTGCTTCAAAACTATCAAAAATCTTTGCAAAAGCTGCTTTGATTTTATTTACTCTATTGTCATTTTGTGCAAACTCTGGATTTGTAAGTCTTATATCCCACTCTAAGGCAACAGCTTTCCTATAATGGTCTTCATAATATTCAAGTGGATGTCCTATTTGAATAGGAGTTTTTATTTTCATCCATGCCCTATCAACATCTGCCCATTTTTCCACAAGTAAGTGTGTTTTATTTTCACTAAAAGCTTTGATTAGAGATTGGATATATAAAATATAATCCCATTTTTGACCATAGGTTTCATCTTCTAGCTCTATTAATCTTTCTTCAAACTCTTCAAGTGCATCTATTACGGCTGTTGTTTGTTCTTTAAAGCTTTCAATATAGGCTTTTGAGTAGAAGTTTTCTTTCTCTTTTACTAAAGCAGAGTATGATCTATCTGATGTAATATTCCCATGACCCAAATCAAAAAGCTTGTTTTTTTCAAGATAATCCATAACTTTCTCATCATCCCCTTCAAACATAGAAGATAACTCTTTATTTATACCATTTATAATATGGCTTGTCCAATCACTTTGCCATAAAGACATCTTTAAACCAACATTATAAACACCTTCAAAAACTGCTTGATAAAAGGGAGTTAAAAGCTTATTGTGTTTTATATAATCTATTGTATTCTTATGTTTAGCTTGCCAAAAATCCCTTACAAAGACATAGGCTTTTTCTTGTAAAGCTATAACTTCATCTTCATTTTTCCCAAGTTTTTTTAAAACTTGTACAAGGGAATCATCCCTTAAATTTACAAGTCGAGTGATAAGTGCCACTCTTAAATCATCTTTTAACTCTAGGTTTAATGTATTTGCAAACTCATCTATAATAGTAAGTTTTTCAAACTCATTGTTTTCTAAATAAGTGATAAATTTATTTACATTTGCTTTTTGTGCATTTAAAAATTCATATACATCTTTTAAATCTTCTAAAAATTTTTCGTTAGTCATTTTTATATATCCTATATTTTTTAATAAAATATAATTCTATCAAATTAAACTGCTACTAATCTTTAAGAAACAAATTTTATAAAGTCAATATTTTTAATAATATAACAAAATGCAATATTTTTTAATCAGGATTAGATATTTAGTTATAGTTTTGTATATACAAAATCTAGGAGTATTTAAAATGGATACGATATTAGATATAGTTGTTTATAAAAATGGTGAGATAGAATTAAAAATATCTGCTAATAAGGATACTATTTGGGCAAGCATCAATGACATAGCAAAAGTTTTTGATATAGATAGAAGTGTTGTATCAAAACATATTAAAAATATTTTTAAAGATAATGAATTGGATGAAAAAGTGGTATGTGCAAATTTTGCACATACCACAAAACATGGTTCACTATCAAATAAAACACAAACAAGAGATATTAAATATTATAATTTAGATATTGTTTTGGCAGTAGGTTATAGAACAAGTTCTAATAAAGCTATTCATTTTAGAAAATGGGCAACATCTGTTTTAAAAGAATATATCAAAAATGGTTATGCAATCAATACTCATAAAATTACAGAACAAAGATTAACTATCCTTGAACATGATCTGGCTAATATCAAATCTCATATAAAAAATAATACAATAGAAATCAAACATGGAATATTTTTCAACGGTCAGATATTTGATGCACATATACTTTTATCTGATTTAATAAAAAGTGCGAAAGTTTCAATTATATTGATTGACAATTATATAGATGAGTCAATCTTAAGTTTATTTTCAAAAAATAAAAATGTAAAATTTATTATTTATACTCAAAATATATCCAAAAGATTACAACTTGATATTGAAAAGTATAACAAACAATATAACAATCTTGAAGTAAAAATTACTAAAAGATTCCACGATAGGTTTTTAATATGTGATGAAACTATATACCACTTTGGAGCTAGTTTCAAAGATTTAGGTAATAAAATATTTGCAGTTAATAAGATGAATATTTTGGTAAATGATTTGCTAAAATATATATGAAATATTCAAGGTGAAGTAAAAGAGTAGGGAGTTTGGATTTATAAATAATTATATATTCAAAATAAGGTACAATAAAACAAAATGAGGGAAAAATTAATCTAGTTTTTTTTGCTCGTTTTTGGGGATAATTTTTAAGTTTATTTAAAGATATTTATAAATTGTAAATTATATAGTAATATTAAAATAAATCTCCATATAATTTTGAATAATTAGCACTTTAATATAAAAAGTGCTAAATTGTGTCAAAACTTTAGCTTCCTTTTATAAAGTTGTGATAAAATTCTAAATACAAAATATAAAATTATATAGGAGAAATTTATGGCAAAACATCAGTTTCAAACAGAAGTTGGACAACTTTTACATTTAATGACACACTCTTTATACTCAAATAAAGAGATTTTTATAAGAGAACTTGTATCAAATGCAAGTGATGCGATTGATAAATTAAATTATTTAAAACTAACAGATGAAAAAATTAAGGCTTCACTTCCAGAAGATTGGACAGGTGAGATTAATATCTCTTTTGATGAAAAAGATAAATCTTTAACAATTGTAGATAATGGTATTGGTATGAATGAAGAGGATTTAATCGCTTCTATTGGTACTATTGCAAAATCAGGTACAAAATCTTTTATCGAAGCAATGACAGGAGATGCAAAAAAAGACTCAAATCTTATTGGTCAATTTGGTGTTGGTTTTTATTCTGTATTTATGGTAGCTTCACATGTAGATGTTATTTCTAGAAAAGCAGGTGAAGAAACAGCATACAAATGGTCAAGTGATGGTACAGGTGAATTTGATTTAGGTTCTTGTACAAAAGAGTCAACAGGAACTGTTATTTACATCAAATTAAAAGATGAAGAGGCAGAAGAGTTTGCAGTAAAAGAAAGAATCAAAACAATTGTTGGAAAATACTCTAATCATATTGCATATCCAATTTTCTTAAACTATAGTGAAGAAGTAACTGAAACTTTAAGTGAAGAGGATGAAAAAGCTGGAAAAGAAGCTAAAAAAACAGTTGAAAAAAGACATGAAAAAATCAATGAAGCAACTGCTTTATGGATGCAACCAAAATCAAGCTTAAAAGCAGAAGATTATAATGATTTTTATAAATCTATCTCTCATGATTCACAAGACCCAATGGCAACAATTCACACAAAAGCTGAAGGGGTAAATGAATATACAACACTATTTTATATTCCATCAACTGCTCCAATGGATATGTATAGAGCTGATTATCAACCAGGTGTTAAACTATATGTTAAAAGAGTATTTATCACAGATGATGAAAAAGAGCTTTTACCAACTTACCTTAGATTTGTAAGAGGTATTATTGATAGTGAAGATTTACCATTAAATGTATCAAGAGAGATCTTACAAGAAAACAGAGTTATGGCAAATATCAAACAAGGTTCTGTTAAAAAGATTCTTGCAGAAATTAAAAAAATGTCTAAAGATGAAGAAAAATATGCAAAATTTATTGAGCAATACAATAGACCACTAAAAGAGGGTGCATATCAAGACTTCACAAATAAAGAAGCTATTTTAGAACTAATAAGATTCAAATCTTCAAAAACAGAAAATGGAAAAATGACTTCTCTATCAGCTTATAAAGAAGCAGCAGATTCTGAGCAAAAAGCAATCTACTACATCGTAGGTGAAAATGAAAATGTTCTAAGAAACTCTCCACTTCTAGAAGCTTATAAGAAAAATGATATAGAAGTTCTTATCTTAGATGATAAAGAGATTGATGAAATCATCACTCCAATGTATGGTGCATACCAAGAGTGGGAATTTAAAGATATCACATCTTGTGAAGCTCCAAAAGTTGAACAAACAGAAGAAGAGAAAAAAGAAGTTGAAGAAAAATTTGAAGATATCACTAAAAAAATCAAAGATATTTTAGGTGAAGCTGTAACTGATGTAAGAGTTACAAATAGATTATCAGAATCTCCATCGTGCGTTGTAAAAGATGCAGGTGATGCACAAATGCAACAAATGATGCAAATGATGAGAGCAATGGGACAAGAGATGCCAGCATCTGCTCCAATCTTAGAGATAAACCCAGACCATGCAATAGTTACTAAACTAAACGGTTGTGCAGATGATGATATGATTTCAGATGTATCATGGGTACTATTAGATCAAGCGAAACTAAGTGAGGGTATGGAAATTACTGATGCAGTGGCGTTTGCACAGAGACTAAATAGAATTACTGCAAAAGCTCTTTAAAAAGAGCTATTTACATAAATCTTCTGCGTTAGAAAAAGTTTTTAGCTCAATCACATACTTTAGTATGCTCAATCGCTAAAAACTTTTTCTGCCTTGAATCTTCATACAACTAGCTCTTTTAAAGATAGAATTAATTTAGTAAAAGAATATTTTCTTTTTTCCCCATCTTTTTTAAAAACTTTAATAATATTTTTTTTTCATAATTTTCCAAATTTGTTTTTTCAAGTACATATTGATTAATTGTTTTAAACAATGCATCTTCTAAAAGTTCTTTTGAGGATTTTACTAATTCTTTTCTTTTTATATCAGATTGTAGGTTATCATTATATAGATTAATTTCAAAATTTATGATTTCAATGTTTTTAGTTGTATAGAATTTAAATCGTTCTTCAATTCTTATATTTTTTAAATATATATTCCATTGTTTTTCTATAAAATAACTACTACTTATTTTTTGTTCTTTTAAAAATAAGATTTCTTGATTTTCATTAAAAATTAATGGAATTTCTTTCACAAAGGCAATAGGAGTTTTATAAAGTTTTAATGCTTTGATTTTTTTCTTTAAAAAATCATAAGTATATGTTCCATCAAAATTTTGTAATTCAAAATTGTAATAAAAATCATTTTCGTTAGTTCTTATAAAATTTCCATTAAATGTATTATATACTGCATAGTCAAATTTAATATTTGTAAAGATACATATATAAGGTTCAATATTTAATTCATTTTCTAAATTATGTTCATCAGTATGTTCAATAATAGAAAGAATATTTTTATTTTTTATTTTATCAAGCAAAGGTATTTTACAATAATCAATTGAATTATTTCTAAATAAATAATTTAAATTTAATTCATTAATTTGATTTATCTTAATAAAAGTACCATTTGCATCAAAGTAGTATGATTCATAACTATTATCTATTAAGTCAATAATTTTATTATATTTAGGTTTAATATTAAATTGAATAAAACCTTTAATATTTTTAAATACGTTTGATAAATCTATATATTCTGTTGTCCTATACGCTTCTTTCTCTTGAATAAGTTTATTTCCATCAATATTAATTATAAAATTCTCAATATTAATATATTTTTTTATGAATTCTTTTATGTTATTTTTTAATAAAGTGTCAAGTTTAGGAAATATTTCTTTTATTGTTTTCAAACTTAAAGTAATTTCAGTCCCTGATTCACTACTATTATCCTCTTCTTCTTTAAAAGCAATATACTCGCTATCTTTTTCTAAATCAATAATATATTTTTTATTACTATTAAAATGTTTTGTTATAACTTGAACTTCATCTGATAACATAAAACATGATAGAAAACCTATACCAAAATTACCAATAGGGTTATAGTTATGATTATAGTTTAAAAAGTCTTTTGATTTATAATAAGATTTACCTACATTTAAAAAGTAGTTTTTAATAATATGCTCATTCATTCCCATTCCATTATCTTTGATAATGACTTTATTATTTTCTTCATCAATATTTATATTTATTGTTGGTTCATAATTGTTTTTTAATGGATGGTTTTCCCTTTCTAATTTATCTTTTTTTACCATGATTGCATCAATTGAGTTTTGCAATAATTCTCTAAGTCCTAAATCTTTACTTCCGTAAATTGCTTCACCCATTAAAAGATTTGTTACAGCATGATAATCCATATTTAGTTTTAAATCTGGTATTGAATAACCTTTTGATTCAATTTTATTTTGAACTTGTGTATTGATTTGTATGTGATACTGTTCTTTCATATTTGCAGTTTCATTAACTACGATAGATAGTTCATTTTCAATCCATTTTATGTAGTTTAATAGTTTCCTATGTACTTTTATATCTTCGCAAGTTCCTTCTAGTCTAATCTCTTTTAATTTATTTCTACTAAAAATCTTTCTTTTGTTTTCAATTACAAAATTTTTTTGCCATTCACTATCACTAAATTCACTCAAATCAATTGTATTATATAGTTCTATTGGAGTTCTGCTATCATCTATATCTAAAATATCTGCAACTCTAAGCAGTATTGCAATAAATCTTGGATTATATTCATCATAACCTTTAGTTTTGTGTATTGATATATTGTTTAAATAGTTTTTGTCTTCTGTATGAGCTTGACATATCATTCCCAAATCTTCTGCAAAGTATGTACTACTTTGAGGTAATTTAAAAAGCTCTTTATATTTTGTGTTTATTAGATCATTAGCTATTTTCCCATGAGCATTTCTGACAACTTCTTGAATAGATAATTCTTCATTGTTATTAAAACTTTCTTTTATAAGTTGAAAGCTTTGATCATAAAGATATTTTGAATTGTCATTTTTTATATTAGTTATTTCTTCATCTGATACTGCCATTCCAATATCATGAAACATTGCAGAATATATCATTAGTGCATATTCTATAGATGAAAATTGTTTATTCTTATCTTTTATTAATTCATAAATAGTTTCCATGATTTTTATTGAATGTCTTATGTCATGATTGGTATAGTTTGGAAAATTAATAGTTGTTTTTTTATTTATAAGTTCTATTATGGAATTAGAATTTTTAAGTACATCATTTGCAAATTCTTTATTTAGTCTTTTTAATTCTTTATATAATTTAGTATTTTTTATTTCAGTCATATTAACTCCATAATTTATTTATAGATGATTATACCTATTCTGTAATAAAAATAATATTTTTAAAGATATTGTGATTCTGTTATAATACTTATTATGGAAAAAGAATTATTAGAAAAAAATAAGATTTAAAAACAATAATTTTTACAAGATAGTTTTGAAATTCTTGAGGTATTTGTTTCTCATTTTGCTAATACCCAAACAAAAGCTTGAGTTTATTTGCCTAAATTAAAAGAGATTATTTGGTAATGGATTATAAAGTTAAAAGAAGACTAATCTTCTTTTACTTCTTCCTCATTACTTGATTCAATTATTTCTTCTATTTTATTTTCATCAACTTTTTCAACTCTTTTTTCAGCTTTTGAAATTATCTCTAAATAAAATGTTTCACATTTTTCATCTACTGCTTCATTTACATATCTTATGATATCTGCAAAGGGTATTTCTCTTGGTGTTTGTTCATTTTTTGCAAATTTACAGTCAAAAAACCAGTAGTTTTTGTCTGCTGGTAGGGGTTTTCTTTGTTCTCTTTTTATATATTTTCTTATCTCATTTTTTATAGATTCTACTATTCTATCTTGGTTTTTATTTTCAACTTGAAGTTTAAAAGTTTTTTTCAAAAATTTCCTTTTTTATAATTGTATCTAAGTTTATTTGGATTGATGATACTTTTTAGTGAAATTCGATAATATTCATTTATGAAGTTATTAGATGAAAAACATAAAATATATTTGCTAGATGATGAAAACTTTGATTTCCCTACACTTGATATGATGGATGATGACTTGGTAGCGGTTGGTGGTGATTTTCATCCCCAAAGGCTTATAAATGCTTACGAAAATGGTATTTTCCCTTGGTTTATTGATGAGTACAACTATATACATTGGTTTAGTCCTAAAAAGCGTATGGTTTTATATCCTGATGAGATGAAGGTTTCAAAGAGTTTAAAAAGGGTCATAAAAAATAAAGGGTATGTGGTCAAATCAAATGAATGCTTTGGTGATGTTATCCGTTCTTGTGCAAATATTAAAAGAAAACATGAGGATGAGACTTGGATAAGTCAAGAGTTTATTTATGCTTATAGTAATCTTTTTGATTTAGGCTTAGCCTTTTCTATTGAGTGTTATTTATATGATAAGCTTGTAGGTGGTCTTTATGGTTTACTTATTGGGGATGTTTTTTGTGGAGAAAGCATGTTTGCAAAAGAGCGTGATGCTTCAAAGGTGGCTTTTTATCATCTGTGTCAGCAAGCTAAAGAAAATGGTATCAAGCTTATTGATTGTCAAGTCTACAATGAGCACTTGGCAAGTTTAGGGGCAAAAGAGATTCCTAGAGAAGAGTATTTTAAACTTTTAAAAAACTGATTATTTCTCTTTTTTTATTTTTTTCTTATCCTTTTTTGATATAATACTTAGTAATATCTTTTGGTATTACAAATCATTATATGTAATATTAAGGATGCTCATATGGAAATGACATTTATCATTGTTTTAGTTTTAATAGTTTTTTGGTCTTCTGTTGTACATGGAAGTATTGGTTTTGGTTTTGGGATGATCTCTACACCCTTGGTTGCCTTGTTTACTGATATGCAAACAACTATTTTATATATGCTTTTACCAACTATGGTGGTAAATATTATTAGTATTTCAAGTGAGGGGAAGTTTTTTGAGGCTTTAAAAAAGTTTTGGTTTATTATTCTACTAATGGTAATAGGTAGTGTCATTGGTACTGTATTATTGATTTTTACAAATTCAGAATTTTTTAAACTCTTGTTAGCTTTGATTATTTTTGTTTATCTTTTACAATCTTTTGTAAAAATTGAGGCAACTTTTGTTTCAAAATATCCTAAGGGTTCAACTTATGGTTTAGGGATATTTGGTGGTATGTTATCGGGGCTTACAAATATAGTTGCTCCACTTATGATTATGTACACTTTAGAATTAAAATACTCTAGAAAAGATACTGTTCAGCTTTCAAATTTATGTTTTTTATTTACAAAAATGGGACAATTATCTGTGTTTTTGTATTATGGAACTTTTGTAAGTGAGGATTTTAATATCTCAATGATAAGTGTTATAGTGGTCTTGCTAGGGATGTTTTTAGGTATCAAAATCAAAAAAAGAATTGATACAAAATTTTATGTAAAGATATTAAAAGTATTATTGTTTTTTATAGCTTGTACTTTGCTATTTCAAACTATAAGTTTATAAAAGGAAAAGAATGGATTCAAATCTTTTAAAAGTATTTGTTGCAGTTGCAAATACAAAAAGTATATCTTTAGGGGCAAAAGAGTTAAACTATACCCAATCAAACGCAACTTTGCGTATTAAACAACTTGAAAAGAGTTTAGGCTACGAGTTATTTCACAGGACAAATAGGGGAGTTATATTAACCTTAGAGGGTGAAAAACTCTATCCCTATGCAATAGATATACTAAAAAAAGTTGAAGAGGTAACTTTAAAAATCAGAAATGTAGATTATCAAGAGTTGTTAAAAATCGGTTCAACTCAATCAAATACAACTATTAGATTACCAAAATTTATTGATAGATTAAATGAAGATTTCAAAGAGATGAAACTAGAATTTATAGTTGATAGTAGTTTAAACCTAATAGAACAACTACTTGATTATAAACTTGACATAGCTTTTGTAAATGGAAAACCAAATCACAAGGATTTAGAAGTATTAAATATATTTAAAGAGGATATTGTACTTGTAGAACCAAAAGACAAAGAGGCTCAAAAAACAATATTTGCTTATAAAAATGGATGTTTAAATCGTATTTTTTTAGAAGAATATTTAAGTAAAAAAGAACAAAGTATTTATAAAAAAGTAAATCTAGAAAACTATGAATTAATACTTGCTTGTGTAAAAGCAGGGTATGGAGTAGCTTTATTTTCAAGACCTATTATTGAAAAGTTTGGATATTCAAATATGTTGAAAATCACAAATATGGATTTGAACTTAGATACTTATATGGTCTGTAGAAAAGATTATATTCCTATAATAGAAAAATATCTAAGGGAAATAAAATTTTAAATCTGTAAGATTAGCTTTTATTTTAAAGGATATTTATGTCAATAACAGTTAGAGATGCACTTGCAAGTGATTCACAAGTTATTTATGATTTTATTATTGAACTTGCAGTTTATGAAAAAGAACCCAATGCAGTTAAAACAACAGTTGAAGAAACAAGGGAAAAAATTTTTGGAAAAGATTCGACAGTAAAAGCAATAATTTGTGAAGAAGATGGAAAAGCTATAGGTCATGCAATATATTTTTACAACTACTCAACTTGGCTTGGAAAAAATGGTATTTATTTAGAAGATTTATATGTTACAGAATCTAAAAGAAACATAGGTGCTGGAAAGGCTATGTTAAAACATCTTGCCCGTAAAGCTTTAGAAGAGGATTGTGGAAGATTTGAGTGGTCTTGTTTAGATTGGAATACACCTTCAAGAAAGTTTTATGAAAGTATTGGTGCAGTTTCTTTAGATGAGTGGGTAGGGTATAGATTGGAGGGGAAACCCCTAATTGATTTTGCAAATAGTTAATTATAATTCAAGTGTTTTTTAGTAGAATATACTAAGTACTTATAAAAAAAGGAAATTTATTTTGAGTTTAGATAGTTTTGAAATTGTTTACAATGATTTTAATAATAAAATTGCAAGTAAAAAATATGATGATGCCTTAACTTTAGTGCCTTATTTACTCCAATCTGCACAAAGTGATTTAGATGTTTTTTATGCTCTTATGGGTAAGGCCACTGCTTTAACCAATTTAAATTTAGATGATGAAGTTATTGAAACCTATGATGAAATAATTGAAAATTTTGAACAAACAAATAATGAAACAATTTTTAAATTTCTTGTATATGCATATTATAATAAAGCACTTATCTATGCAAAAAAGGGTGATTTTTCAAAAGAGTTAAATACCTATAATATATTATTAGAAAAATATATAATGGATATCTCAGAAGATTTAGAGATTGTTTTAGCAAAAGCTTATATGAATAAAGCTATTTGTATAGGGGAATTAAAAGAGCAAAAAGATGCTATTTTAGTATATAAAGAACTTATTAAAAATTTTGAAAATAGTTTAGATGATTCTGTATTACTTCAAGTTATTAATGCCGCATATAATATGGCATTGATTTATGGAAAAAATCAGCAAAATAAAGAATCAATAAAACTTTATGATTATATTATCTCAAAATTTGAAACCAGTACAAAAGATACTATATTAGAATTTGTTGCAAAGGCTTTAGTAAATAAAGCCGCACGACAAAAAGAACTGGACAAATATGAGGAAGCTCTTAAAATATATGATGAAGTGGTTGAAAAGTTTGAAAATGCAAAGGGAATTATAGTAAATCAAGTAGCTTTAGCTCTTCATAATAAATCAGTACTTTTAGGAGAACTTCACAAAGATAAAGAGCTTTTAGAAGTTTGTAATACTATTATAGAAAAGTTTTCAAATACAAATGATGAGATGATTGCAAATATTGTAGCAACTGCTGAGGTTATTAAAGATAAAGAATCTTTTAATAAAAATATTTTTTAAAACCTAAAATATTATTTTATAACTTACTCTTCTTAAAAAACAACTTATTTTATATTATTTTTTGAATTATTATTTCATGTAATTATTTAGTAATAAAAAAGTCATAAACTTCTTTGAAATTTTTTAAAAGGAGAATTAATGGCTTTGTCTACAAGTGAGTCTACAAGTGATATAAAATTAAGTATAGTTTTTTTTATTGGTTTTATAGCTGTTGTAGGATATTTTTTGTATTGGGGTGCTGGATATACAAATGGTAATCATACGCTTTTATTTGTATTAGCTACACTTTTTGGTGTATTTATGGCATTTAATATTGGTGGTAATGATGTTGCTAACTCTTTTGGTACAAGTGTTGGTGCGGGTACACTTACTATAAAACAAGCTTTAATTGTTGCTGCTATTTTTGAAGTAAGTGGTGCAGTTATTGCAGGTGGTGAAGTTACTAAAACTATTCGTAAAGGTATAGTTGATTTATCTCAAATCTCTGTGGAACCTATGCAGTTTGTCTATATTATGATGTCAGCTCTTTTATCTGCAGCAATTTGGTTACTAATTGCTACAAAAAAAGGTTGGCCTGTATCAACAACACATTCAATTATTGGTGGTATTGTTGGTAGTTCCATTGCTCTTGGATTTTTGATTGGTGGAGCTGATACTGGCTTTGCATTAGTTAAGTGGAATAAAATTGGGACAATTGCTTTTTCATGGGTTTTATCCCCAGTTCTTGGTGGTTTAGTTTCTTATACTTTATATTATCAAATCAAAAAATATGTTTTGATTTATAATGATCAAAGTGCAGATAAATTAAAAAACATAAAAAAAGAGAAAAAAGAGCTTAAAAAAGAACATAAAAAAGCATTCGAAAGATTATCAGAACTTCAACAGTTATCTTATACAAATTCTATGGCAAGGGATGCACATACCATAAAAGATAATGATTTTGAACCAGATGATTTAGAATCAGATTATTATAGAAGAATTTATGAAATAGAAAAAACGCAAGAAAATGTTCATGCTACAAAAGCACTTGAAACCTATGTTCCAATGTTCGCTGCTATTGGTGGTATGCTGATTACTGGTATGTTGCTATTTAAAGGTTTAAAACATATGAATCTTGGCTTGTCATCATTAGATAATTATCTTATCATAGGAATGTTTGGAGCTCTTATTTGGTTAGCAACTGCAATTTTTGCTAAGACTTTAAAGGGTAAAGACTTAGATAAATCTACTTTTTTAATGTTTAGTTGGATGCAAGTATTTACAGCATCAGGATTTGCATTTAGTCATGGTTCAAATGATATTGCAAATGCAATTGGACCTTTTGCTGCAATTTTAGATATTTTAAGAACTGGACAAATTGGTTCTAGTGCTGCAGTTCCTACTATTGCTATGCTTACTTTTGGTATTGCTTTAATTGTTGGATTATGGTTTATAGGTAAAGAGGTTATTCAAACAGTTGGACATAATTTAACTAAAATGCACCCTGCATCTGGATTTTCTGCTGAGTTAGCAGCAGCTGGTGTGGTTATGTTAGCTTCAGTTATGGGTTTACCTGTTTCAAGTACACATATTCTAATTGGTGCAGTTTTGGGTGTTGGTTTAGTAAATCACAATACGAACTGGAATCTTATGAAGCCTATTGCCATGGCTTGGGTTATTACATTACCTGCTGCGGGAATACTTTCAGCAATAACGTTTATTACACTTAGAAATTTTTTCTAGATTAAAGATTAAAAATCAAGAGTATCTTCACTCTTGATTTTTATATAAATTTACTAGAAACTTCTCTTAAAATAGATTCTGTTTGAAAAGCTTCACCATTATATTTTACTAGTTTTAAACCAGCGGATGTAAATGACTTAGCTGTATTTTTACAAGCTGTTTTTACAACAATATAGTCACAATCCTTTAATGCTCTACCCATTTTGTTATGTTGTTCGATATGTTCTTCATCATCATGGCTATGATCACAAGCATGATCCTCTTCTGGATGATCATGGTCTATATCTGTTCTTGGGTTATTTTTAATACCTTCTAGTGTAAATGACTTGAACATACCAGCTCCTGTCATGGTGTATACGGCAAATTTAGGAGTATGTCCTGCATTTGGGAAAAATGTTAAATTTTCATCTTTTACTGGAATAGCTATTTTCATTTTTATACCTTATTTGAATTTTAAAAAAGTTTATCATTATAAAGTTATGCAATTATTAATCCCTTGAATTAATTTTATAGTTAATTTCATTTTTTATTTCATTTTTATAAATTTTTATTATAAAAAATTATAAAATGGCATAATAAATAAATTTAAAATTAGTTTATAATTAGCTTGAAATGCAAGTATATATTATGATAAAGTGTTAAGTAAAAATTTAGGATTAGAATATGGGTTTTTTTAAAAAAATACTAAATAATATTTTTAACGCTTCTATGCCTACTTACAAGTTTCAAGACAATAAATTATATTTTAAAACACAATTAGATGAGTATTTTGAATATGACTTAGAAGATTATGATTTAAAGACTAGGCATGACCCTTTTGTGTATGAAGCTTATACGCTAAATAACAATGAAATATTTTTAGAATATTTAAAAACTGATTCTAATGCAGTTTGGCATGGACAACCTTTAAGTTTATATGAAGGTTTTTTTAAAAAAAAATTGGGTATTCGATACTTTGAAGTAATTGAGAAAAAAGAGTTTCCCAATTATGAGTTTAAGATATATAGAATTGATGATTCTTTTATAATACATATGATTTATGTATATAGTATATCTTCTGAACTTTTTGTTATAGATGTAAAAGGTAATCTGTATAAAAATTTACTTTTAAGCTTAAACAAAAACTATAAGTATTGTTATGAAAATGAACAAAAAGGTGATATTAATTTTAATATCTCACTTGTAAAAGAAAATAGTATGAGAGGATTTTTCGATGGTACGGAGTAAATATATAATTGCTTTAGTAAGTTTAGTTTTATTGGTGCTTAGTTTTTCTGCTTGTGCTAATAAAAACTTTACCAATGCCTATTTAGCAAAAGATAATAAGTTGATGTTTTCAACTGGTACAAAAGTAGAATTTTCAAAACAAGCAGACTATAAGGGTTGGTTTTCTTCATGTGTAATGGATTCCTATACTATATTTGATGAAAATAGCAATTTTGGTAAGTTATTTGTTGAATCGATTAGTTTGGAACATAATTGTAAGTGGAGTGGATTACCACTTAGTTTTTTTGAAATAAATTTGAAAAGAGAATTAAAAATAAAATATTTAAAAACTGTAGAGAGTATTGATATAGGCAATATGAGTTTTATAACATATAAAATTGATGATTCTTATTTAAGTTTAATAAGTCTTTATAGCACAAATACACAGAAGTTTATATTAGATTATAGTGGCAAGCTATACGCAAAACTTTTAAAATCTTATGATACATCATATGATGATAAGTTTAGTGATAAAAAAAGATTTAAAAAAACTTATAATGATAGTTTAGCTAGAAAAAATTTTATATATAGATATTTTCATAGAGAAATTGAAAGGATAGATAAGCTTTAGGCTTATCCTCCAAATACTTGTTTTAAAATAGAACTTGTTTGTTCAATAGGATTAGAACGAATTGCAGCTTCTTTTTGTGCAATCATTTTAAATAAACCATTAATAGCTTTTTGTGTTACATAGTCATCAAGATTTTCATCACTTGAACTTGGAAGATAAGAATCTACACCAAAACTTTTTGCCATTCCCATAAGAGAACTATTCTCTACATATTGTTTTCCATATTGTTTATAATAGCTATTAAAAGTATCATAATATTTGGCAACACTATTTTGTGCCATAGTTTCTTGGATAATAGGTTTTATTAGCTTTTTAAGAGAATCAGTAGTGTGGGATTGAAAATAGTTAGTTGCTGCATTTTTATCTCCATTTAGTATTTTTTTAGCATCATCCAAACTCATTTTCTCAATTGCATTTACAAAAATCTGAGCAGTTTGTGGAGCTGCTTTTGTTGCTGCACTATTCATAGAATTGATTAAATCATTTGCAATTTGATCACCTCCTGCTTTTCTTATTAGTGTTTCTGCTTTTTGAAGATTTTCTGGTAAAGGTATTTTTACTAAAGAGTTATTTAAATAACCATTTTTTGCTCCTAAATTTTTCACTGCATAATTAACCCCAACCTTTAAAGCCTCTTTTAATCCATTGGTAACTGTAGATGTACTTAAGTTTGTATTAGAACTTTGAGTAGTAGTGGAACTATCTTTTGATACATTTTTCATAACCTCTTTTGTAATAGAGCCAAAATCAAAACTAAAAGCTAAAGTTGATGATAAAATTAAAGATGCACATATAATACTTTTTTTCATAATATTCCTTATATTTTCTTTTATTATAGATAAAAAAAGATAAAATTAGACATTAAATTATAAATTAACATTGGATGGATATTTTGATTAAAGAGATAGCAGATTTTTTACATAGCTTTAAAAATAAAACAATAGAGACAAATATTTTGGTTAACAATCATAGTAAAGAGATAAAAGATTATGCAAAAAGCTTAATAGAAAAAGGTTTTAATAAAGAGTATGAAGAAAATTATTTGACTATTTTAGGATATTCTTTTAGGCTTGAAGATATAAATCAAAGGATATATTTCACTTTTCAAGAAGCAGTTTATGCTATTGATTTAGATAAATTGATGAAAAATAGTGATTCTTTGAAATTAAATTCTATAGTGTATATTTTAGTTTTAGATAGCTTATTTGATGAGTATTTATCAGGAAAAATAGATGAGAGTTTAAAGCAAAAAGCCCTAGAGGTTTATAAAAAAATTGAAGATAAAAAAGCACAAGAAAATAAGAAGTATCATATGTATCAATATTAAAAAATAGGATATATGTGTTAAAATAGCTTATAAATTACGGGGTTTTATTATGAATATTAGATTAAATTGTGATATGGGTGAGAGTTTTGGTATTTGGAAGATGGGAAGAGATGAAGAGATTATGCCATTTATTAGTATGGCAAATCTAGCTTGTGGTTTTCATGCATCTGACAGTGTTACTATGAACCGTAGTGTTGAATTGGCAAAAAAATACAATGTTACAATTGGAGCTCATCCCTCATATCAAGATTTAGTTGGTTTTGGTAGACGAAGTATAGCTTGTAGTTTAGAGGAGATAAAATCTATCATACTTTATCAATTGGGAGCATTAAATGCTTTTTGTAAGGCTCATGGTACAGTAGTAGCTTATGTGAAACCCCACGGAGCTTTATATAATGATATGATGAAGGATGAAAATATATTTAAGGCTATTTTAAATGCTATTGCCTCTTTTGATAGAAATCTAAGATTAATGGTTTTATCAGGACCTAAAAATGAAGCATACTCTTATACTGCAAAACTTTATGGAATCGATTTAATATATGAAGTGTTTGGAGATAGAAACTACAATGATGATGGAACTTTAGTTTCAAGGATGTATCAAAATGCAGTTATTAATGATGATCTTGAAGTGATGGAAAGAATGAAAATTTTAAGGGATAATGGATATATACCAAGTATAAATGGAACAAAACTTTATTTAAAAGCTGATAGTGTATGTATTCATAGTGATGGAGAAAACTCCCTTACTTTTATAAAAGCCTTACAAAAAGTTATATATTAAAATATAAATTAATAGATATTTATATTACTCACTTTTAACTCACTTGTAAAAAGTATACTTATAAAAAATAATAGGATTATGATGTTTACAGAAAAAAATATTCCAAGATTAATCATACTTACTCCTATAATAACTGTAATTTTAGTTGCAGTATTCAATATATACTTTTTTGTAAAAAATCAAAATGATTACTTTGAGGAAGAGAGTATACGTGTTGAAGATGAGTATCTTAAAAAGCAGAAAAATATTCTTAAAAAAGAAGTAGAGTATGTTATAAATTATATTGAATATCATGTAAAAAAAAATACAAAACTTAGCCAGAAAGAGTTAAAAGATGAGATTCTAAGATATACAGAAACAATAAGATATGAAAAGCATGGATATATTTGGATACATGATACATCGTACTACTTAAGAGCTCATCCTTTTAGACAAAAAAGCTTAAATACTTATGATATAGATTTAAAAGATGCAATAGGTTCCCTTATAATAAAAGAGTTTGTTGATAAAACATTAAAAAATCCCAATGGAGTTTTTATAGATTATTACTGGCAAAAACCAAAAGAGATTCATTTTTCAAAAAAGTTAGGTTTTTTTAAACTTTATAAAAAATATAATTGGGTTATTGGAGCTGGCTTATATATTGATGATATCCAAAAGTCAATTTTTGAAAATAAAAAGTTATTAGAAGAGCGAATAAATAAATACATTAGAATAGTAGTAGTTGTATCTTTTTTTGTTATGTTGATTATTGGACTTATCTCTTTTGTGATGTCAAAAAAGATTACTGAAGTTTTTCGTAAATACAAAGAAAATGTAAAGAAAAAAGAGTTACTTTTAGAGGATATGAATAAAAATTTAGAAAATAAAGTAAAAGTAGCAATTGTAGAAGCAAAAAAGAAAGATAGGGCTATGCTTCATCAATCAAGACTTGCTCGTATGGGAACAATGCTGTCTATGATAGCCCATCAATGGAGACAGCCTTTAAGTGAAGTAGCTGGAATACTTATGGAGCTAGAAACTGCTTCAAAATTTAAAAAAGCAGATGATGCTATGATACAAGAGTCAGTAAAAGAGTCAAATAGGCTTATTCAGTTTATGTCATACACTATTGATGATTTTAGAAACTTTTTCAAACCTGATAAAAAGAAAGTTTATTTTTATATAGAAGATTCTTGTTTTGAAGCAATTTCTTTAATTGCTGCTTCAATAAAAAGCAATAATATAAAACTTAATACAAATATAAAATGTAATTATGAGATATATGGATATAAAGGTGAGTTTGCACAAGTGTTATTAAATTTAATGTCAAATGCAAAAGATATATTGATTCAAAGAGATATAGAAAATCCATGGATAGATTTAGAAGTTGATTATATGGATGGTTATTCAATTGTAACTGTGACAGATAATGCAAATGGAGTAGAAGAGGAGCATTTAGAACAAATCTTTGAACCATACTTCACAACAAAAAGTAGTTCTAATGGAACAGGCTTAGGACTATACATGTCTAAAATGATAATAGAAAAAAATATGGGTGGAGAGTTAAGTGTAGAAAATACAAAAGATGGTGCTTGTTTTAAAGTAAAAATCAAGGTGTAAAAAATGGATGAATTAATAGAACAATTAAAAAACTTAACAGTACTTTGTGTTGAGGATGAAGATGGAATTAGAAAAAGATTAGTTAATACATTAAAATACTATTTTGCTGAAGTTTATGAGGCTTCAAATGGGGAGGATGGATATTATATGTATTATGACAAGAAACCAAACCTTATAATTTCAGATATTGAGATGCCAGAAAAAAATGGTATTCAAATGGTAGAAGATATTAGAAAAGATGATTTGTCAACTATTATTATAATGTTAACAGCCTACTCAAATGAAGAGTATCTTTTAAGTTTGATAAATCTGAATATAAATCATTATATTTTAAAACCACTCACCTCTGAGAGTTTATTTGATGGAATCACAAAGGTTTTCAAAGAAAGACTAGATGAAAAAATCACATTTTCAAATGATTTGTATCTAGATATGAAAACCAGAGAATTATATTATAAAAATGAACTTGTGGTTTTAAGAAAACGGGATAAAGATTTTTTAATCCTACTTTATGAAAACAAAAACAATGTTTTAACTTATTCTATTATTGAAGAGTATATTTGGAAAGATAAATCTATGAGTATGAGTGCATTAAAAACTTTTATTAAAGAGTTAAGACAAAGATTACCAATAGATTTGATATCAAATGTCCCACAAGAGGGATATAAATTAAAAACTTTTTAATTTATTTGTAAAAACTCACTAATTACTCACTTGAAATTATTAGAATCTCTTATCAAAATAAGGAGATTACAATGTTAAAAAAATGTTTACTAGTTGCTTCTCTTGCAAGTTTAGTTCTTGCTGGAAATGTAAAAATGAATTTAAATGCAAAATATGGTGCAAATAATTTTCACACAAAGGGTGCTGAAAAATTTGCTTCTTTAGTTAAAGATTATACTAATGGTAGTGTAGATATTACAGTACATGCAGGTTCTTCTTTAGTAAAAGGGAATCCTTTAAAAGCTGTAAAAGATGGTACGGTTGCTATGACTGACATGTTTATACCTTTTACTTCAGGTGGGGGAAAAGTATTTGGTATCTCTGCTTTACCTTTTATTGCAACTTCATATGATGATGCTTTTAAACTTTATCAAATCTCAAAACCAGCATATGAAAAAACAGCAAAAAAATGGAATCAAAAGCTTCTTTATTCAGTAACTTGGCCAGCATCTGGGTTTTATTCAAATAAAAAATTAGAAACTTTGGCGGATTTTAAAGGTGTTAAAACTAGAACTTACGATAAAAATTCTGCACAGTTTGTAAATGATGCAGGTGGAAATGCAGTTGCTTTACCTTGGGGAGAAGTATATTCAGCTCTAAGAACAGGTATGGTTAACTCGGTTATCACTTCATCTTCATCGGGAAAAGATGGAAAATTTTGGGAAGTTTTAACTGATTTTACTAAAATAAACTATGCCTATCCATTACAAGCGGTTACTATCAATCTTGATTATTGGAACTCTTTAGATTCAACACAAAAAGATGCAATGTTAAAAGCAGCAGCAGAGATTGAAAAAGCTCAATGGCAAGCTGTAAAGGCTGAAGATAAAGATGCCCTTGATACTATGGCAAAAAATGGTATGCACATCTCAGAAGCTAGTGATACCCTAAAAAAAGAGTTAGCTATAATTGCTAATAAGATGTTAAAAGAGTATTTGGAAGATGCCAATAAAGATACAAAAAAGATATTCGAAGAATATAGAAAATAATCATGAAAACTTTTTATAATATTATAAATAAGCTCTCTCTTTGGGGAGCTTATTTGTCATCACTTTTATTAGTATCTTTGGTTATATTGATTTTGATAGAGATATTTATTAGATACTTTTTTGATATGTCTACAATGATTGCAGATGAATATAGTGGATATTTATATTTAGCTTCAATTTTTTTAGGATTAGCATATACTTTTAAAGAAGATGCACATATTAGAATCAACATTATAACTTCAAAAATGTCAAAAAAAACAAATAGGTTTATTGATGTATTTGCTGGTTTAATTACAATTGTTGTTTTGAGTTTTGCTTTTTATAGAACTATTTTATTTACCTATGATTCATATGAAATGGAAATGGTATCAGAATCAGTATCAGAAACGCCACTTTATTTAACGCAGTTAGTGATGCCTTTAGGAATAGCAATATTTATATTAACTGTTTTAGTTTTTGTATTAAAAGGAATAAGAGATGATATCTGATCCCCTAGTTTTATCAATTGTTATAATTTGTATTATGTTTGTATTTTTGTTATCTTCAATCTGGA
This sequence comes from Halarcobacter azotofixans (SeqCode), assembly GCA_048571215.1. Lineage (GTDB taxonomy): Bacteria > Campylobacterota > Campylobacteria > Campylobacterales > Arcobacteraceae > Halarcobacter > Halarcobacter azotofixans. The sequence goes on along the minus strand of CP182352.1, from coordinate 1,856,017 downwards.
TTGGAGTTTCCTTGTTATTAACAGGAATCGTAGGGATGTTGATATTTGACCACAATCTACCACCTGTTATCTCAATATATGACAAGATAGGGGATTTGTTGGCATCATCTATATATGATTCGCTAAATTCTTGGTCCTTAGCAGCTCTTCCTATGTTTATTTTGATGGGTGAGATATTATATAAGTCATCTATATCAACTAGGCTTTTAAATGGTTTGATGCCTTGGTTAAATTTTGTACCTGGAAAATTACTTCATGTAAATGTAGCTGCTTGTTCTTTATTTGCTGCAATTTCTGGTTCAAGTGCAGCTACAACTGCTACTGTTGGGAAAATAACCTTGGATGAACTTAAAAAAAGGGGATATTCAAAATCATTAGCTTTAGGTTCTCTTGCAGGAAGTGGTACTTTAGGTTTTTTGATTCCTCCCTCACTTATAATGATTATTTATGGGGTTTTATCAGATGTTTCCATAGGAAAACTTTTTATGGCAGGGGTACTTCCTGGACTATTACTTGCTTCTTTGTATTCATTTTATATAATGATAGCTTCAAAGGTTGATAGTAGTGTTGTACCAAAAAATAAAGATAATTATACAATAGATGATTTTACCCATTCTATAAAAGATTTGTTTCCAGTGTTTTTATTGATAGCTGTTGTTTTAGGTTCTATTTATGGTGGATTTGCAACCCCAACTGAGGCTGCTGCTTTAGGTGTTTTGGGTTCTATTATTCTTGCAGTTTATTTTAGAAGTTTTAGTTTTGAGATATTTAAAAATGCACTTTTGAACTCTATTAAAACTTCAGTTATGATTAGTTTTATTATAGTAGGAGCTGGATTTTTATCACAAGTTGTTGGGTTTTTAGGTATTGCTAGAGCTATTAGTGAATATATAGGAACCTTAGGTTTATCACCTTTTGTTTTAATATTAATCATTGGTATTATGTATGTATTTTTAGGAATGATTTTAGATGGTATATCTATTGTTGTTATGACTTTACCTATTGTTTTACCTATTATTGTTTTAGCAGGATTTGATCCTTTATGGTTTGGTATATTTCTAGTATTTATGGTTGAGTTATCACAAATTACCCCACCTGTTGGCTTTTCTCTTTTTGTAATACAAAGTATAAGTGGTGAAAAAATAGAGTATATATTAAAAGCAACCTTACCATTTTTTATTTTAATGATAATTGCAGTTGTTTTAATCACAGCTTTTCCTGAAATAGTTCACTATTTACCTAAGTATATGACGGCAAAATAATTTATAGATAGAGAAGATTATGAGTATAAAATTAAACTGTGATATGGGAGAGAGTTTTGGTATTTGGAAAATGGGATTAGATGATAAGATTATGCCATATATTGATATGGCAAATCTTGCTTGTGGTTTCCATGCAGGGGATGCTCTTACTATGAAAAAATCTGTAGCCTTAGCCAAAAAAAACAAAGTAAGTATTGGGGCACACCCTGGATACCAAGATTTAGTAGGTTTTGGAAGACGAAGTATCACTTGCACTAAAGAGGAGATAAGTTCAATAGTTTTGTATCAAATAGCAGCATTGAGTGGGTTTTGTGTGGCACAAGAAAGCAATATATCTTATGTTAAACCACATGGTGCTTTATATAATGATATGATGAAAGATGAAGATATATTTAGGGCAATTTTAAGTGCTGTTTCATCTTTTGATAAGAATATAAATCTTATGATACTATCAAGTTCAAAAAATGATGAGTATGAAACTATTTCAAAAGAGTATGGTATAGATTTACTTTATGAAGTGTTTGCAGATAGAAACTATAATGATGATGGATCTTTAGTTTCAAGAGCAGAAACAAATGCTGTAATTGTTGATGAAAAAGAAGTTATAAATAGAGTTATAACTTTAAAAGAGAATGGTTTTTTATATAGTATTAGTGGAAAAGAACTATTTTTGAAAACTGATACAATATGTGTACATGGTGACAATGAAAAAGCTTTGGATTTTATAAAGATACTTAGAAAGGCAATATAGATGGTATTTAAAATAGCTTCAGTTGATTCTTTAATTATCTACTTTGGCAATGAAATAAATGAAAAAATAGCCCAAGATGTAAAAAAAGCATATTTATGTTTAAAGGGTTTGAATATTGAAGGTTTAGTGCAGATTATCCCCTCTTACACTTCTATATTTATCTCATATGATGTTTTAAAATATGATTATACCACCTTAAAAGAGCTTCTAAAAAGTAGTATTCATTTGGACTATGATGATAATTCAAAAGAGAATATTATCAATATAGATGTTTATTATGGAGAAGAGGTTGGCTTAGATTTAAAAAATATGAGCCAGAAAACAAAACTTTCAATAGATGAGATAATACAAATACACTCAAATAGATTATATGATGTATATGCTATTGGATTTTTGCCAGGTTTTGCATACCTTGCTAGTGTTGATGAAAGAATAGCTTTTCCAAGACTTGATACGCCAAGAAAACAAATACCAAAAGGAAGTGTTGCTATTGCAGATACCCAAACAGCTGTATACCCTCAAAATAGTCCAGGTGGCTGGAATATTGTGGGAAAAACTACTATGGAGTTATTTGATAAAAAACTAGAAAAACTATCTCCTTTGAGTGTAGGGGATAAGGTGAAGTTTAACTCTATATCAAAAGAGAAGTTTCTATCTTCAGGGGGTGTTATATGAGTTTAGAGGTTTTAAATAATCCAATATTTACCACCTTACAAGATAGTGGAAGATACTCTTATACTCATCTAGGTGTCACTCCCTCAGGTGTTATGGATGAATCTGCTTATTTATATGCAAATAAAATGCTTTTAAATCCACCCCAAACAAATATCTTAGAAATATCATTTTCAAATTTAATATTAAAAGTAAATGGAAATACAAATATAGCGATTACCGGGGCCATATGTGAGTTTTTTATAAATGATATTAAAAAAAAGTGTTGGCATACTTATAGTGTAAAAAGTGGTGATATTTTAAAAATAGGTAAAATACTTGAAGGCTCAAGGGTATATTTAGGTGTAAGTGGTGGCTTTGATATAGATAAAGAGTTTGGAAGTAATAGCACAACTATTAAAGAAAAACTTGGTGGTTTATATGGAGAAAAACTAAAAAAAGGTGATATCTTACCTTTTAAAACCACTTTAGATAATCATAGCAAAAGATTAAAAGAAGAGTATATACCAAAATATAGTGATGAACTAACTCTTAGAGTAATCCTTTCTTATCAAGAACAAAACTTTTCAAAAGAGCAAAAAAAGAAGTTTTTTTCAAGTACATATACAATCACAAATGATTTTAATAGGATGGCTTGTAAATTAAGTGGTGAGGCTATAAAGTGTGATATAAATGGAATAGTTTCAGAGGGTATTGCCTTTGGAGCTATACAAATACCAAGTGATGGACAGCCAATCATTCTTTTAAAAGAGAGACAAACTATTGGTGGATATCCAAAAATCGGAAGTGTATTAAGTATTGATTGTTTTAAATTAGCTCAAATGAAAGTTGCTTCAAAAGTCAGATTTGAACCAATAAGTATAGAAAAAGCTCAACAAAAACTTAGATTGTTTTATTCTAGTTTTTTATAGTATTTTCCTTTATATCTTTTAGTAAGATATTGAATACATCATGAAATACAGCATTTTTACTTACTTCACCGATTGTGTATTTAAAACTTGGATTAATAATTATTCCAGAATTACTTTTTAGTGTAGTATTTTGTAATAAACTTAGTATATTATTTATAATATTAGTTAAGTTTGACAAGGTATCATTATTGACTATTAATAAAAATTTATTTTTCAAATATCTTGCTATCTCAAAATCTATTTTTTCATCTTTTAATTTATCTTTTAAATAAGTTGATACAAATACTAGAAGGTTATTTGAAATAAGTTTGCTGTAGTTGTCTTTTATATAATCATAATCATCTACTTCTATTAAAATAAGTAAACAATCATTTTTGAAAGTACTTTTTTCTGTAAGGAGTTTTTGATATATCCATTTTTTGTTATTTGTTTTAGTTAGATAATCTTTATATACATCACTTTTTATATTTTCAAGTTCAGACTGTAAGGTTTTGATTTGGGAATACAAAGTATCCAATAGGGAACCATTTTTGTTTTTGATTGCTTCTTGCGCATCTAATGTTATCTCTGAAACTTGATCAATAGTCTTCATAGCATCATGCATATAGTCATCTATTTGTTTATATTCTTCTAGTAAAAAACTATGTAAATCTTTTTCAAACTCTTGGCTATCTATGTTTACATTTATGGTTCTAGAATGTTTATCAAAACATTCAAAATATGTTGAAGGTAATATTATATCATTTCCTAAAAGCTCACTTACGGTGCTATCTGTTATCTCTTTTAATTTATCTTTCATATCCATTTCCAACTATTTCATCTATTTTTTTTGGTTTACTAATATAGTATCCTTGTGAATAATCTATATCTAAAGATTTTACATATCTTAAGATTTTTAAATCACTTACAAATTCAGCAATAATTTTTATATTTTGCTCTTTTGAAAATTGAACTATACTTTTTACTAAGTTATAGTATACCTCTTCATCAATTTTTTTTATTAAACTCCCATCAAGTTTTATATAGTCAGTATTTATATTTAAAATTTGTTCATAGTTTGAAAAACCACTTCCAAAATCATCTATGGCTATTTTTACATTATGTTGTTTTAAATCATTTATAAAATCATTTACCAGATAATAGTTATTTATCTTTTTACTCTCTAATATCTCTACTGTTAAATACTCACCAATATTTGATTCTTTTATATTGTTGATAATAAGTTTTTTCATAGTAGGATTTAAAATATCATTATAATCGAGGTTTATGCTTACATTGATTTTATATTTTTTGATATATTCAATAACTTTTAAAATCATAAGTTCCATAAGTTTATTAAAAAGTCTATATTTCCTTGATTTTTCTATAAAAACTTGAGGTAAGATAATATTCCCATTTTTATCATATATTCTCATAAGCGCTTCATATTTAACTATAACTGAAGATTTGTTATCTTGTATTGGTTGAAAAAATGGTTCAACACTTTTTTCATCAATATTTTTATGTAAAATTGACAAGAGTTCTGCATTTAAAAAGTTGTTTTTATAAAGATTTGAATCATAATACATAAAGTTAATATAGTTTAATTTTGCATTATGTAGTGCTTTTTCAGCAAAAATTTTTAGATCTTTGTCATTGCCTTTACTACAACCTATTGTAATATCAATATCAATTGTATGGGCTGTGTCGATAAGTTTAAATTCATGGGATATTATTGTATTGAAAATTATGTTTTTTATTTTAATAATATCAATTTTTTCAAGATCTTCATAAATAGTAATCAAAAAAACATCAACATGAGAATTTTTTATTTGCATGCAAACACTCTTTTTAAGTGAAGCTAAAATTTCTTTTTTTATATTTGTTTTTAAAAGCTTATGAAGTTGTGAGATAATATAGTCTCCATTGTTAAAACCATATAAAGCATTGATATCTTTCATAAAGAGAATATCAACAATAAAAACTGTTTTAGTCTTATTTTTATAGAGATATTTACATATGTTCCGAGGGAAAGACATACAAAACCTTTTTTTTTGATGAGTTAGTATAGCATAAATTAAACTTAAGAAATGTAAAAAAATAGACAAAATTTGTTTAAAATTAGAAAATTTCTTATTTTATTACTAATTTATTGTAGATTATGGATTTTATCTTTATTTTGTTACAATCTGATTTCATTTGGAGGTGTTATATTGGAACATATAGCTATAAAAGATATAAAAATAAAAATTGACATTATAAAAATATTAAATATTATTTCTTCTAAAAAAGAGTTTGAGATTGATATTTTTGGAGAAATTAATCAAGATATAAATAGTGATATAAAAAAACCAATTATATATAAATATAATAAAAATGATAATAAATCATTATTATTAGATGCAAAAAACTTAGCCTCTAATATCTTTAAAGATTATAAACCAGAAATAAATGGTAGTATATGCGTTTTAAATCCAATCAATGCTTGGCAAGAGGTGATTTCATTAAACCAATCAAAAATGCTTTATTTCGATCATCAAACAGATGGAATAGAGATATTTGAAGATGATATTTTAGAAGAGTATGGTTGGCATTGTATCCCTTGTGATATCACATATAGAGATATTTCTGAGTTTATTGAAAATAACTGTGATGGTATCTTGGTATTTTATGACAATGATATTCAGTTTAATGGTTTTGTTATTGTAGATGATATAAAAGATGTAAGAGAAAAAGTATATTTATTTATAATAAAAAGATTAAAAAAAATGTTAGCAGATGATAGTTTGGATTTGGATGATGACGAAATTTTAGAGTCATTAGAATATTTTAATATAGAGGTATAATTTGGAAGATTTAATAAGAAATGGTGGGTATTTAGCATACTTGATACTTTTTTTATATTCGTTTGGTGGAGGATTTGTAGGACTTGTAATAGCTGGGGTTTTATCTTATGCAGGAGATTTAAATATATTTATCTCAATGATTGTTGCTGGAAGTTCAAATTTTATTGGTGATCAGTTTTTGTTTTATATGGCAAGAACCAATAAAGTTTATGCAAGTGATATTATGAAAAAATATGGTAGAAAAGTGGCTTTATCTCACCTTTTGATGAGAAGGTATGGTTCTTTAGTTGTATTTATACAAAAATATATTTATGGGGTAAAAACTTTAATACCACTTGCAATGGGACTTACAAAATACTCATTTAAAAAGTTTACTATTTATAATGGTTTTGCTACGGTTTTATGGGCAATTGTAGTAGGAAGTGTAAGTTTTATGTTGGGAGAAGTTGTTTTAACTTATGCTGATGAGTATAAATATTATGGGATAGCTATAATATTACTAATTGTATTAATAGGGACATACTATTTCAAAAAAATATAAAGAGGGCGATATAGAAAAGTTTAAGACACTAAATATAAGTGAAGAGTTTGTAAAAAATATAGACTCAATGGGTTTTAGTCAAATGACTAAAATTCAGTCATTGTGTATAAAACCTATTTTAGAAAAAAATGATGTGGTTGCACAAGCTAAAACAGGTTCTGGAAAAACAGCAGCTTTTTCAATCCCAATAATTAAGAACTTAGATGTAAAAGATTTCAATATACAAGCTTTGATTTTAGTTCCTACTAGAGAATTAGCAAATCAAGTTGCTTTGGAGATTAGAAAACTTGCTCGACATATTCATAATGTAAAGGTTTTGACTTTGATTGGAGGAGTTCCTTATAAAGCTCAAGTTGAGTCTTTAAAGTTTGGAGCTCATATAGCTGTAGGAACTCCTGGTAGAGTTTTACAACATATTTTTGAAACTAAAATTGAATTTCCAAAATTAAGTTTTTTAGTTTTGGATGAAGCAGATAGAATGTTAGACATGGGTTTTCATGAAGATATAATGAAGATTATAGATAGCCTTTCAAAAACGAGACAAACCCTTTTATTTTCTGCAACATATGATGATGGGGTAAAAAGTTTATGTGAAGCAATAACAAAAGACCCACTATATATAAAAGATGAAACAAGTCATGATGAAAAAACTATAAACCAAAAGTTCTATGAGGTTTTAGACACTCAAAAAACTAATTTAATTATTCCCCTAATAACATCAAATGAAGCAGATTCAACTTTGATTTTTTGTAATACAAAAGTTGAGTGTGATGAGTTATCAAATAGTTTGTATGATTTTGGTTTGGATGTTTTAGTTTTACACTCAGATATGGACCAAAAACAAAGGGATGAGATAATAATACTTTTTTCAAATAAATCTTATCCAATTCTAATTGCAACAGATATAGCTTCAAGGGGTTTAGATATAGATGATATCTCTTTAGTTATAAACTATGATATGGCAAGAGATTTGCATACCCATACCCATCGTATAGGAAGAACAGCAAGGGCAGGGAAAAAAGGTTTAGCTGTTAGTTTATTGACCTCAAAAGATGAAAATAAAAAAGAGTTTTTAGAAGAGAAATTTAATTTAAATATAGAAGATATTTCTAATATAAATAATGATAAAGTTTATGATATTGATGCAAAATATAGAACTATATATTTAAATAGTGGCAAAAAAAATAAACTAAGAGCAGGGGATATACTAGGTGCTTTGACAGCAGGTATAAAACTTAATAAAGATGATATTGGAAAAATAGATATTCTGCCTTTTTCATCTTATGTGGCAGTTAAAAAAGAGGTTTTAGATAAGGCTTTAATTGGTTTAAATAAAAACAAAGTTAAAGGAAAATTTTTAAAAGCTTATGAGAAGTGATTTGATTATTAAAAATAAGGAAAAAAAATGGCAATAGCAACAGCAAGACATCTTTTAGTAGATAGTGAAGATTTATGTTTAGATTTAAAAAAAAGAATTGAAAATGGTGAGAAGTTTGAAGATTTAGCAAAAGAGTATTCTACTTGTCCATCTGGAGCAAATGGTGGAGATTTAGGTAAGTTTAGAGAGGGTGATATGGTTGAAGAGTTTGATAAAGTAGTATTTAATGAGGCTGTAAATGTTGTACATGGTCCTGTTAAAACTGAGTTTGGATACCATCTTTTAGAAACAACTTCAAGAGAAGATTAAAAAAGGATTATAATGAGAGTTTTAATATTTTTGTTTATATTTTGTTTTTCACTTTTTGCTTCATCTATAAATTTTGAAAAAGATTTAGATACAGCAAAACAAAAGGCAATTTCTCAAAATAAAAAACTTATGATTATGTATTCAACACCAACTTGCCCTGAGTGTAACTATATGAAGAAAAAAGTTTTTAAAGATAAAGAGGTGGCTTCATATGTGAATTCTAATTTTCTATCTGTTGTTATGGATATAAAAAAAGATAAAGATATTTTACCATATAAATTTATAGGTATCCCAACACTTTTTTTTGCAGATGCCAAGGATATGAAACTTATATCAAAAAAAATTGGTGGTACAAGAGAAGCCCAACTTTTAGAAATATTAAAAAGTGTAAAGTAGTATATTATGAAATCAATAATTGTTTTATTTTTTAGTTTTATTTCACTTTTTGCATATAATCAAATAGATTTAGATAAATTTTTAAATACAAAAGATTGCCAAGAGTGTGATCTAAGTGGGGCAGATTTATCAAATAAAAATTTTGATGGAGCTAATTTATCTGGCTCAAATCTAAATGGAGCGAATTTAGAAAACTCAAGTTTTGTAAAGTCAAATATGTGGGGAGTAAATCTTAGCAATACAAATTTGAATAATGCAAATATCAGAGCTTCAAATTTAGAGGCTGTTGAGTTAGTAGATGCAAAATGTGATAATACTATTTTCAAAGGTGTGAATTTCTCAACTGCAACTTTTGCAAACCTAAAATGTATGAACTTATCTATTTGGTCTGCAAGATTTTTTGAGGCAAGTTTTGAAAATGTAGATTTTTCCAATGCAGGAGCTGCTTATTCTAGTTTTAATGGTGTAGATTTTTCATCACTTAAAATAGATGGGGTGATTTTTTGGAATGCAAAAATCTCAAACTCTACACTTAGTAAAGAAAAATGTGCATATTTAAAAAAAGAGGAAGCAATTTTAAAAGATAATATTTGTGATTAAGAGACCTCTTTTTCAACTTCCTCTTCCCATAAAATAGATACTCCATACTCTTCATGTGGTATGGCGTATTTAAAGTATTCATTTCCACCTTTTTTCCCATGAAGTCTTACAATAACTTGATTGTCTTTAAGTAGATTTCTCATCTCATATTCACTAAATGAGCGTTTGTTATATCTTAAAAATGTATTTGAATATACTCTAAACCTACAAGTTGAATCATGTGTAAAAACATATTGTTCAGCTTCATCATACTCTTTTTTTGCATTTTCACAAGTATATAGTTTGATATTCTTCCCCTTCACCGTGATTTTTTTTGAAATTACACTTCCATCACAGTAGGGACACTTTCCCAAAATAGACATTGAAATAACCTTTTTTATTTGTATTTTAACAATAAAAAAAGTTTTTTATTAAAAATATTGCAATTTGAAATATTAATCTTTGAAAACTTCAAAGATTATATCTCTTAACTTGTCTTTCATCTCTTGGCTTAGTTCTTTGTTGTTTGAGTAGATATAAAAAGGGACTGTATTTCTCATTGATTGTTTTAATCTTTTTCTTAGGGTTGAAATCTCATCTATAAAGATTATATTCTGACCGTCAAAGAGTTTAAAGTCTTTTTCTACTCCTAGACTGAAGGATACTATTTGGTAAGTAAAAAATATATTTTTATCTTCTGATTCAAATTTTTTTACAAACTCTTCAAGACTATCTTTTAAGTTTTTATATTTGTTTCCACTTATATAACCAAAACTTTCCCTAAATTGATATCTTTGAACTGTAGAAAACTCTAAAACATTATAAAATTCATTTAAATTTTTCCATGGCGATCTAAAAAATCTTTTTCCAAAAAGTACTTCTTCAAAACAGTATTTATATTTTATGTCCTCTTGGCTTAGAGTTTTTTTCTTTTTTATATTAAAATATTCAGTTTTGAAAAATGAAATTAGCCAGTTTTCATCAAGTAAACTAATCAAATCAAGTTTTTTATCATCATTTTTTTCATAGAAAAACTTCCAAAGCATAGATATGGAGTTTGATGGTTTATCATCTATGATTTTATTATCAAAATATTTATCACATAGATATTGCACAACATTTTCCAAAAGAGCATCAGTTTTAGCAATACCATGATTGTAAATCACTTTTTTATATAGATTAAATCTCATCTCTAACATATGTTCTATGTCGATTAAACTCATATCAAAGAAGCTAATATAAAACTCTTTTTTATCTTTTATTAGAACTGCTTCTTTTGTGATTCTAATATGATCATTCGCCCCTGTTATATAACCACTTGCAAGCATGTCTCTATTTATATAATCTAATCTATCTGCATCAACTGTACTATCAATTATTCTATGTAAAACCTTAAAGTCAAAACCTTTATAGACTCTGTTTTCAAGCATATAACTTGCAACAATTTTTATAAGTTTTATATATTCTTGTTCCTCTTTTGTATTTATAAAATCAAAGATTTCATACTCAAAAAGAAGATTTAAAAACTGTTTTCCTATAGCTTCATGCAGAATTAGGTTTTCATTATTTGTTATATTTTCATAAATCTCTTTAAACTCCAACTCCTTTGCATTGAGCATGGTTTTATTTTTTAGATTTTCATAAACATTTTTTAAAGAGTTTTCAACTTGATGGGAAAAGGGTAAATGTCCCACATCATGAAGTAGGGCAACTACTCTAATTGTTTGTAAAATTATAGTATATACAACTCTATTTTTTTTACTCTTTGTTGGGATAGTAAATTGATATAAAGCTTTATTATCAAAATAACTTAAATCATCTATTTTTATATTTAGATTATTATCTTTAATAACCCCTTTTAAAACTTTTTTAAGTGATTTTAAGAATTCATCTTTTGTATCTTTATTGGCATTTAGTAGGGCATTTTTAAAAATAAATGAACTTAGATGCATACACCCTAAAGAGTGTATAAATCTTTTAGTTGTAATTGAAGGGTAAGAAAAATATGCAAGGGCATTTTGTGTTATAAACTGTAATCTATTTACAATCTTTGTTTGAAGTAGTTTATCTTCAAGTTTTGTGTATTGGATATGATTGTAAATAGTATCATTTATTATTCGATTTTGAATTATTTTTTCCTTTCAAATATTCTTTCGGTAAACTCTGCAAATTTACCACGAACTGCTTTTTCAAGTTCTATTGCAAACATATTTAGTTCTGGATGTTTTTCTTTTGTTCGTTTAAGTAGGGTTGTTAAACCATTATTATATTTATTTAGATATAAGTTATCAATTTGTCTATTTGAACCAATAATTATAGCCATACACGACTCATCAAGTCTACTAAGGATTAGTTGTGTGGTTTTTTCAGAAGAGTTTTGCCATTCATCCATTATAACAATAGCTTCTGATAGAGTTCTTCCTCTAGCTTCCCCTGGCCATAAAGTTTCTATACAATATCTTGAGGTTAGTTCAGATATTTTAGACTCAATTGATTCTTTATTTTCTCTATTTTCATTCTTTTTTAATTGTTTTTTTGCGATAAACTCTAAAGTATCTTGTAAAGCCATATTATAGATTCTAAATTTTTCATCATTTCCAGATAAAAAACCTACATCAGCACCTTTATCAAGAGATTCAATAGAGTTTCTAACATAAACTATTTTAGTATATTGTCCTAAATCAATTAGTCTCATTGCTGAAACTATAGACATCAAAGTTTTTCCAGAACCTGCTTTTGCATCAATTACAAGTAAATCAAACATCTTAGATAAAATAGCTTTCATAAATAGTTTTTGTTTTAGATTTACAGGTTTTACTTGCAAGGCTTTAAAATCTGATTCATTTAAAAGAAAAATCTTTTTATTTATGATTATTGCAAAAGTTGAGTTTCCATCTTCACTTTCAAAGGCATAACAAAAGTTTTCATAACTATACTCAGGGTCATATAATTCTATATCACTACCTTCTAAACTATTAAATAGTGATGAGTCAAGTTTTAGATATTTGAGAAACTCAAATTTAGGAACTGTAGATTTATCATCATGTAAAGTTTCAGCTTTAATTCCTTTAAATAAAGCAAAAGTTCTAGCATAAACATCAAGTGATAAGAAGAATGTTTTTGCACCCTTATAATAATCTTGGGCAATAACTGCAACCTCAATTATTCTTTTGTCATTGCTTTCACTTATATGAACTTGTTCAATTTGGGATTCGTATTTATCTTTTGAGATAATATGTAAGTTTAACTCATTATTGAAGAGTTTAACAACCTTAAAGCCACTTTTATAATCAACCTCTTTTATTTTCATATTAGCTAGCAGTCGTGCAAATTCTCTAGAATAATAACCTAACTCATTTGTTAGTTTTTTTTTGTCCTCTAATTCTAATAAAACTGTTTCAGGTATAACAAGTACATTAGTGTTATTGTCAGATATTCTATTTAGGTTTTGTACATTTTGTAGGATAATATTGGTATCTAATACATATACTTTATCTTTCATAATGTATTATACCATTTATTAATAACAAAACAATAACATTATGAAAGGTTTTTATTAGGTTTACCTAAGTGATATCCTTGTGCAAAATTAATATCAATATCTTTTAAAAATTTTAAAATCTCTTCATTTTCAACAAATTCAGCAATAGTTTTTACATTTAAATCTTTTGCTAAAGCAACAATTGATTTAACAAAGGCATAATCTTTTTCATCTTTGTGTATATTTACAATAAAATCACCATCAATTTTTATATAATCAATAGGGAATCTTTTTATATAGTGAAAAGATGAAAATCCAGAACCAAAATCATCTATGGCAAAACTAAAGCCTTCAAGTTTAAGGTTTTGAACAAACTTTTCAAGTAATGAGAAACTTTTTACAGTTTCCCTTTCTGTTATCTCAAATACTATTTGAGATTTGTCTATCTCATATATATTTGTAAGATTAACGATTTTATTAATAAATTCACCAATTATTAGTGCCTTTGGTGATAGGTTTACAAATAATAAGCCTTTATAATTAGTCTCTTTGATTTTTTCAAAAGCTTTTTCTATAACTATATAATCCATTTTATGAACAATTCCAAGACTTTCTGCTGTTTCGATAAATCTTCCAGCTGGTAATATTTCATCATCAATCTCAATTCTCATAAGAAGTTCATTTATCTCACAAACACCAGTTTTAACATCAACAATAGGTTGGAAGTGTGGAATTATATTTTCATTTCTAATTGCATCTAAAACTATCATAGATTTATCTTCACTATCCCTATGAATCTCTTCAATTTCTGCTTCATTAGGGAATCTTATTGAGTTTTTACCCTCATTTTTTGCTTCATACATCATCGCATCAGCAATATTAAACAACTCTTTTGATTCTTTTGAGTGGTCAGGAAACACTGCAATACCTATCGATACAGTCATATTACATTTTGTTCCATCAGGTGCATTTAGTTTTAAGTTTTCTACATTTCGTAGAATTCTATTTGCTACAGTATATGTCTCTTGTTCATTACTTTCAGGTAAAATTACAGTAAATTCATCTCCCCCATATCTAGATAAAATATCTTCATCCCTTTTTGAAGAGGTTAAAACATCAGCAAATGCTTTTAAAAATTCATCACCAAAACTATGACCATAAGTATCATTTATTGGTTTAAAATTATCACAATCAATTACTAGAAGTCCAAATTTATATTCATGTCTTCCAGCTCTTTTTATTTCATATTCAACTAAGTCTCTAAATACTCTTTGAGAAAATAAACCAGTAAGTGGGTCTCTTGTGGCATAAAACTCTAAATTTTCAGTGTATTTGTTTATAGCTTTTATAGAACCTACAAGATTTAGTAAAGTGGTTAAAATTGAATCTATAACTATAGATTGAATAGAGTCTTTATTTAGTTTAGATTGGATACCAAGACCTACTATTCCCCCAATTTTAGGAGAATCTAACAATAAAGATTTTGCTTCATGCTCTATATCATCTATTGCAAGAGAGGTTAAACAAAACTCTTCATTTGTAAAGTTATTATTAATAACACACTCTACAATATCTAAGTTATGATGGGTTTTTATTAAGTCTTTTGCTATATTATTCATATATTTTAATACTTTATCACTAGGTTTACCAAGCCAAAATATCTCTATTTCATAAAATTCATCATTTGTTTTAAAAATAGTTATTAAGCAATAAACTGGTAAAACAATATTTATTTCGTGTAATAAATCTTTTATATAATCTTTCCAATCTCTAATTATATCTGAGGTAATAACCATCTTATCAAGTAGTTTAACTTCAAACTCCAAAATACTTTTATCAACTGCTATATTTTTTAGTTTGTTACTTAAATCATTTAAACCATTCATAAGTAGATGAAACTCTTTAAAACTCTCTTTTGTATTTGTAGTGTCTAAATTTTTAAAATCTTTTACACTATTGATATTTTCTAATTTTTCATTAAAATTAGTTAATGAGCGATTGATTTTTTTTAGTAGATTACCTGATAATAAGAAAGCTGCTATTATCATAACTGGCAAAATAATAAGAGAAAAAATAAAATAATTAAATTGTGTTTCATTTATAATATCGTTAAAATCATAGGAGATTTCAACTGCACCTAAAATATCCCCTTTTTTTGCATTTGTATGACAAGTTAAACATTCCTCATTTGCAAGTATTGGAGTGATGATTTGTGTCTTATTATCTTTTGATGTAAAATATTTCTTTTTTGTATCAAATACTTTTTTTATATCATTTGTAATATCAGCTTGTGGTATAGTCCCAAAAAGCTCTTCAACTTTATGAGATCTAAATATTTCAACCTTGTAAGAACTCTCTTTAAATGAGCTTTTTGTAACATTTATAAATGTTACAAGATCTTCCCTTGACCAACCTTTTCTCATCACTTGGTACATTGAATTAAAAATTTGTTTTGATAAAGACTCTGATGTCTTTTGGTTTTCTTGTTTAGTTAAGTTAGTGTGGATAGTTGATGAAAAAAGATAAAAAATAAAAAAAAGGCTTATAGTAATTGTCAAGATTGATATTCTAAAATAGTTTTTTAAAGTTTTTATTTTCATTTTTGGCCTTTGAGTATTTTAAATATAAAATATTTATTTGTAAATTAAACATATACCATAACCCGTGATATAAGTGTTAATTTTATCAAAATATTATATAACTATAATAAAAATTATATATTTTTTTATAAGTTTTGAGGAAAAAAGTAGTTTAAGTTTACAAATAATAGAAACAAAATAAAAGGATTTGAAATTTATAAAATAGAGTTTTTATAACTTATTTTCCCTCTTGCTTATTCCATTGAATATAAAGTTCTTCTGCTTGGGCTATCTCATCTTTTGTTGGTTTTCTTCTACACGATAAGTATCCTCTAGAACCATCATAACTCTCAAAAGGATAAACCGTTGCAAATACCCAATAAAATCCACCTGATTTTGTAGAGTTTTTCACAAGTCCTGTCCAAACTTCATCTTTTTGTACTGTGTCCCATAAGCTTTTAAAAGCTTTTTTAGGCATAGTTTGACTTCTAACTAAATTGTGAGGTTTTCCTATAAGTTCATCTAATTCATATTCTGCAATTTTACAAAAATCGTCATTAGCAAAAGTTATAATTCCTTTTTCATTTGTTTCACTTACTAGAAAGGCATATTCATCCAATACTGTTTCTTGTCCTGTTGCCATAATAATCTCCTACTAGTTAATTAAATTGTTTATTTTGAGCATCATTTACTAATTCATTTGCCATTTTAAATACTGCTTTAGATATAGATTTTACATTGTTAGCTTCATTTGCATTTTCTTGAGTAACTTTATCTAACATATTCATTGCATCATTTATTTGTTCGATTCCTGTCATCTGTTCTTTTGAAGCTGTACTAACATCTTCAATAATATGTATCGTTTCAGAAATATGTTTATTTAATTGTTCATATCCATTAATCATATCTGCTGAGATAGATTTACCTTCATTTGCTTTATTATTAGCATCTTCAACTAAATTTTTAATCTCTTTTGCTGCTTCTGCACTTCTTGAGGCTAAGTTTCTTACTTCTGCTGCAACAACTGCAAAACCTTTTCCAGCTTCACCTGCCGTTGCTGCTTCAACTGCTGCATTTAGTGATAAAATGTTTGTTTGAAAGGCAATTTGGTCTATTACTGTTATTGCTTCATTGATTGCTGTAACTTTTTCATTTATCTCTTCCATTGAAGAGGCTGTTTTTGCAGCAAGATCTTCTCCTACATTTACAGAGTTTTTAACCGTTTGTCCTAGGGTAGCCATTTTTGAAGCATTGTCAGCATTACTTCTTGTAATACTTGTAATCTCCTCTAAGGCAGCTGCCGTTTGTTCTAGTGAAGCTGCTTGTTCATTTGCTTTTGCTGCTAAATTATTCATAGATGCTGTCATAGTTGAAGAGTTGTTTTCTAAAGTTTGACCATTTTCTAAGTTCATTTTTGCAGCTTCACCTAAGGCTTCACCTAAGATATTAATACTTTGCATTAATTCTAAAAGTTCATCTTTAGTTCTAGGATTTATATTGATTTTGTCCCTAAAGTCATTATTAGTATAGCTATTCATAACTCTTAATATTCTACTTGTAGAATCATTTAGACTATCAAGCATTGTATTCATAGTTTTAATTAATGTTGCAATCATTGGGTTTGTTGAAGTAGATTTAATTCTACATTTATAAATACCTTGATCAACTTTATCTGAAGTTAGAACAACCTCACCAATAACTTTCATATCATTTTTAATATCTTTATCCGCAGCTTCGATTAAACTATTCCATTTTGTAAGCAATGTATCTATTCTTTTATTACCTGTTGATTTTATATAATCAAATCGATTCTTCTTATATCGGCTATAATCTAGTAATTGTACAAAATAATCATCTATTATTTTTAAATCTTTATTAGAAACATTACCAAACATTTCTGCTCCTTTAATTTTAGGCATAACTTATATATATTGTTGATATTGTAATCAATTTATGATTAAGTATTCATTTATTTCTGTATAAAAAATAGTGTATTTAAAAAAATAAAATAATTTTATATAGTAATATCTAAAGGTAGTATTATTTCAAATAGAGCACCTTTGTATTCAATATTTTTATCTTTAAGCATATAGTTTTCAACTTCAATGGAACCAAACATATTTTTAATAATAATTTCTCTACTCATAAATAAACCTATACCTGTACCTTGTGATTTATACTTTGTAGTAAAATATGGCTCAAAAATTCTTGAGATAATCTCTTCTGGAATTCCACCTGCATTATCTTTAATTTGAATATGTATTTTAAAATTATTTTTAAAAATATTTATATAAATAATTTTTCTTTCATCTGCTTTCTTTTTTATCAATTCATCTTTTGCATTATTTAAAAGGTTAATTATTACTTGAATTAATTGATTTGGATACCCTTTTAATTCTATTTTTTCTATTTTTTTAATTATCTCTATATTACTGTTGTGAAATTGCACACTAACTAAAGCAAGTGCTTTGTTGATAACTTCACTTATTTCAAAGTTTTCTACTTTATTGTCAGATTTAAAGAAGTTTCTAAAATCATCTATAGTTTGAGAAAGGTATTGAGCTGAGTTATTTATCCCATCTAATCCTTCTATTAAAAAATCATCTTTTAATAAATCCATCTCTTTTTGAAGTTTTAATCCTGTCGCTGTTGTTGTTATTGTAGATAAGGGTTGTCTCCATTGATGTGCAATATTACCTATCATCTCACCCATTGCAGCCATTTTTGATTGGTGAGCTATTAAGTTTTGTTGTTTATTACTTTCTTTTATATGTAGGTTTATTTCATCTTTATATTTTTCAAATCTTCTTTGTAATATTTTTGAAAAATAAATCGAACACAAAAGAAGTAAGACTATTAGTATCCCTGCATATTTTATTATTTGTATTGCAGATTTTCTAAAGTTTTCATCTAATTGTTTTTTCCTTAATTCTATTTGATTATTAATATCATCTTCATAATATCCTGTACCTATCATCCATTTCCAATCATTGAAACCTTTTACATAACTAGTTTTATAAATAGTTCTATTGTTATCTGGCTTTTTATTTTGAACATAGGTATAGTAACCTTCACCTTTTTTTGCAATCTTTACAAGATCTTTAATTACTTTTTTAATACTAATAGTATCATTATTTTTAACTGCACTGTTTCCAATAAAGTTTTTTCTAATATGACTTAAATAAACGGTATCATATCTTATTATAAATATGTAGCCATTTTTCCCAAATCTCATCTCTTTTATATTTCTTAAAACTTTTTCTTGAACCTCTTTTTCAAAATCTTCAATATATTCTCCTGTTCCTATAAACCAATTAAAGGGTTTAAAGTTTTTAACTAAACCAATTTTTTTTCTCATAATATCAGGACTAATGGGGTTATACCAAAACCATTCATAATAACTCTCATTTTTTTTTGAAAGTATTTTAATCATATTTTGAATTATCAAGGTTCCTTTAGAATCTTTGTGATTTAAAAAGTCTTTTCCTTCAAGTTCAGGATTATGAGGAAGTAATAGATTAATTCCACTTTTTTCATAAATAAAAAAATAACCTCTGTTATTGTTGAATCTTATCTCTCTTAAAGCTTCTATTATAATTTTTTTGATTTTTTCTTTGGGTAGGTCTTTATTTTTTTCATAAATTGCATTTGCAATATTATAAGCATTTGTAAGTTCATCTTTCAAAGATTTTTTTAATTGTATAGTAGTTAATTCTTTTTCTCTTTTTATATAGTTATAAACCTCGTTGACTCTTTGTTTGATAATCTCTTTATTTTTATTTTTATACTCTTGTTTTATTCTATATTTCTCTTTTTGTATTGAGCTATTTTTTTCAATAAATTGTAAAGAAAGGATTATAATTGAGATAACAATAATAAATATTGAAGGGGTGTATTTAATTATTTTTAAAAGTTTTTTTTCATTTTGAAATATCATTTTTGACCTATTTAGTATATTACAATTATATTATAAAAAAAGATTATAGCTAAAATTTAATTAAATATTAATATAAGTAAGTCTTATATTTACCACCTAATATCTTATATAAAAAAAATTGTTATAATACAAAATGATTAAATTTACAAATGAACCAATGTTTTATATTTATAATATTTTAAGAGATAATCTTAAAAAAATGAATAGTGATGAAATAATTGAATTTCAAGTATTAAATCCTGATTTTGGTGATTCTATATATTCTGGAACTAATATTGAAATAGATGGAAAAATACATATTTATAGGTCACTTAACTCTTGGAATGATTTAGCTCAAAAGCTTTTTTGCAAGATGTTAATACCTAGATTTCTTGATGAAAATAGTGTGGTAATTAGGTTTCGAAAACTCAATTTAAATAACTCTTTTCATATGGAAGATAAAAGTAGTGAAAAATATGGTGTTTCTTCACAGTTTAACTCTATAAATAAAAACGAAGAACCTGAAATACTAAGTACATATCTAAAAGCTTTAAGTGAAGTAAAAATTGAAAAAAGAGCTAGAGTATTAAATCTTGGAATAAATAGTGGTAGTGAGTTTAAACTTATTAAGGATTGTTTTGCTTTTTTTTCTAAGATAGAATTTGTAGGGATTGATTATAGCCAAAGTGCAATTGCTAAAGCAAAAGAGCTTTTTAAAGAAGATAAAAATTGTAAATTTTATTGCCACGATATAAATGATTTGAAAGCACTTGATTTAGGTAGATTTGATTTGATTATTTCAATTGGAACTCTACAAAGTTCAAATTTAAATTTTAATGAAATATTTATGTCTACAGTTCAAAATTATTTAAAAAAAGATGGAGCGATGATTTTAGGTTTTCCAAATTGTAGATGGCTTGATGGAGAGTTGATTTATGGAGCAAAAGCAGCTAATTATTCCTATTCAGAGATGTCAGTTTTATATAAAGATGCGATGTTTTGTAAAAAATATCTGCAACAAAAAAAGTTTCGTGTCACCTTAACAGGTAAATATTATATTTTTTTAACTGCAAGTTCAATAAGAAAATAGTATGAAATTGTTTATATATTTAATACTCTTTTTTTCATTTTTAGATGCAAAAATTGAAGATTTTACAAAAAATGAGGATGTTAAAAGGTTTATTGAATCGTTTTCAAAAGAGTCTAGTTACACAAAAAAATCTCTTTTGAAACTCTTTTCTAAAGTTGAAGTGCAAAAACTTTCTTTAGATTATTATACAAAAGAGGTAAAAAAAGATTTTGAAGTTAAGGGTACTTTTTTAGCAAGTTGGGATAAATATGAAAATAAAATTATAAATGAACAAAGAGTAAAAAATGGTTTGAAGTTTATGCAAAAATATAGAAAATATTTTTTAAAAGCTCAAAAAGAGTATAAAATACCTTCAACATATATAACTGCTATTATAGGTATAGAAACCCATTTTGGCTCATATATGGGAAGGCAAAATGTATTTGATTGTTTAACAAGCTTAGCTTTTAAAAAAAATAGACGAAATAAATTTTTCAAAAGGCAATTAAAAGCATATTTAACTTTAGCAAAAGAAAACAAAATTGATATAGCTACTCAAAAGGGTTCTTTTGCAGGAGCTATTGGTTTAGCTCAATTTATGCCAAGTAGCTTTATGGCATATGCAGTAGATTTTGATAATGATGGGAAAATTGATTTAAATAATGGTGCTGATGCTATAGGAAGTATAGCTAACTTCTTAAAGAAACTTGGTTGGAACTCAAAAATCCCTGTTGCAACTAGAGTTTCATATAAGGGAAATAGATTTACAAAATATAAGACTGGATTAAATCAAAACTATGATAGGAAAGATTTAAAAGGTATAAAACCAAAATCTAAAGACTTTTTTTATAATGATAAGGTTTATTTATTAAAACTAAGTAGGGAAAATTATGATGAATTATGGTATGGTACAAAAAATTATAAAGTGATAAGTAAATACAATAGAAGTGTTTATTATGTGATGGGTGTTTATCAATTAGCAAAAGAGATAAGAACAGCATATTTAAATCAAAAATAATCCACATCTTCTACACAAACTTATTGATATAATATTAAAAAAACAGGAAATATATGTCAAAAAATAATATAAATCAAACAATAATCTTTTTATGTTTTTTAGTGGCTTCAGTTGCAACTTTAGGTTCTCTTTTTTTTAGTGAGGTTATGGAGTTTATACCATGTACCATGTGTTGGTATCAAAGAATATTCTTATATCCTTTGGTTTTAATATTTTTAGTAAATCTGCTTTATCCTGATGATAAAGTATTTAAATATGCATTTAGCTTGATTTTAGTAGGTTTGGGAATCTCTATTTATCACAATCTATTAATGTGGGGAATTATTCCAGAATCAATAGTTCCGTGTAGACAAGGTGTCCCATGTTCTACAGAATATTTTAATTATTTTGGATTTATAAATATACCATTTTTATCATTGAGTTCATATATTTTAATTTTAATTTTATTGATTATTGGTAAAAATAAAAAAACAGAATATAAGGAAGTTTAAGTGAAATTATTTTTAAAATTTGCATTTTTATTTGTTGTAATTGGATTTTTTGCTGCTTGTAGTTCAGAAGATGAAGCTAAAACCATAGTAGATGATAGTAAAAGTTTTAGCCAATTAAAAAAAGAGAGTAATAAAAATTTCAAATTAACAAAACTTGACAATAAAAAATTAGAATTAACAATAGAAAATGGTATTTTAAGTTCAAAAACTTTAAATGGTAAATATGTTTTAGTTAATTTTTGGGCTACTTGGTGTCCACCTTGTATTAAAGAGATACCAACTTTTAATAGAATTTATGAAAAATACAAAGATAAGTTTGAAATAATTGGTGTTTTATATGAACATGATAAAAATATAGATGAATTAAAAGATTTCATAAAAAAACATAATATAAAATTTCCTGTAGTTATAGGTGAAGAAAACTTTAGACTTGCAAAGCTTTTAGATGATGTAAAGAAAGTTCCAGAGTCTTTTCTTTATTCTAAAGATGGAAAGTATATAAGAAAGTATATTGGAGAAGTTGATGCAGTAGATTTAGAAAATGTCTTAAAAAAGTAGTCATTTTCAAAAAGTTACTTAAACTCTTTTAAAAGATAAAATAATTAAATTTTCTATTAATCTTAAACTTTTTACAGTATACTATATGTTCATATTTAATTAAAGGAATCATATGAACATTATGCCATTTAGTGATTTTATAAAGATTATAAAAGACTCAAATTATAATATAGTAGAAATTTTTAAACAAGCACCAAACGAATCTTTAATAGTAGTAACCATAGTTTTATTTGTATTATTTGCAATATATTTTTATATACAAAGAAATATAAAAATAGCAAATACAATAAAGCTTATTGAGAATCTTCAAGATGTAAAAGATTTTGATGAATATAATAAAAAAATATCAAAACTTGTTATTGAATTGCCAAAAAGGGGAGAACAAGTAGCTCAACTTTTAGATGCAGCAAAAGAGCATATACTTTTAAGAACATCAAAACTTTTATCAAATTTACCTATTTGTGAAAAAATTGAAAAATATCAAGACATCTCAAAAAAATATGAAAAATTGGCACAAGGTTCAAAAAAATTTACAAATACCCAGTTAAGCTCTTTTTATGAAACAAAAGCAAAAGAGTTATTGGAAGTCAATTTATATGAAGAGATTATTTATTATATTCAAAGTAGCCATTTTGATGAACAAGAGTTAGAAAATGTAACTAGTATTGTTAAGTATGCAAATTCTACACAAAACCCTTCACTAATTCTAGAAAAACTTTTTGATACCCTTGATAAGTTTAGCTTTACATATAATCTTGATTTATATAAATTTATAAAGAAATTATCAAAAGAGGATGCTAAACAAGTATATACCTTTTGTAATGAAAAACTTGAGGCTATATTTACAAGTAAAAAGCATGAAGTTTCAATTTTGATATTAGAACATATGTTAGAATACAATGAAGAGCAAATAGTATATGATTATATTTCAACTCTAACAAAAGAAGAGTATCTCCAACAACTATATAATCAACTATTTAACAAAAAAGATAATCTTAATTTAGATTTGGCCTTTATTGCAAATCCTACAAAAATTGAAAATGAGTATAAAAAATATATTGATGAGTCTTTAACAAATAATTGGAGAGATTCAGATCATATAGAGTTTGTATCAAAATCACCTGGGGTTTTAGATGTTTTAGGACATATGGAGTTTAGAACATTAATAGAAAGGGTTGATAACTTAGCAATTGAGTGTGAAAATAGAAAAATGGTACAAGAAGCACTAACTATTGCAAAAAGAGCTGAATCAATTGCATTAGAAGCAAAATCCTTAAATAAAAGACCAATAACACAAGTTGTAAAAAACACTACACAAGAGTCATAATACTTATGGAGATATTAATAGTTTTACTTTTAATAGTTGGGGGTGTTTTATTATATATTTTTACTAATAAAAAAGCTTCAATTAAACCCTCATATGAGAAAAAAAGTGAGTTAGTAAAAAGTTATGAAGATGGTTTAAAAGCTTTAATAAATGATAATCAACATGATAAAGAAAGTTTAAATCAAAAGAAATTAGAGTATATAAAAAATGCAAGTAAAGAGCTTCACAATAATATATTTTTTGATGAAGCAGAAGTTAAACAAATAATCCAAAGATTAGCATCTTTTTAAGATTTAAGAGGTATAACCTCTTAGATCCTAAAACTCTGCACTAGCTACCCAGTTATCAGGTTCTTGAATAAATAATACAATCTCTTCTAAAACTTTTTTATGTTTTACCTCTTCAGCTGCGATTTTTATGAAAATAGCTTTTTCATTTTCATTTTCTAACTCTTTTGATTTATCTAAATAAAATTGCTCAGAGTTTTCCTCTTTTTTTATAGCCTCTTTATAATAAGCAATTTGTTCATCACTAAAGTTGATATTATCTTTTTCATTTAATAGGGTTTCAAATATTGTTTTTGTATCAGTTATGATATCAAGCTTATCTAAATCTATATCATTTTTTTTCATCATGTTTTTAAAAACATTGTAGTGTTTGATTTCCTCTTCAGCAAGCATTGTAAAGATTCTTTTTAAACCATTATTTGGTGATTTTGAAGCTAATTCTCTATAATAAGCTTCCCCATCTTTTTCAACTTTCATAGCATATTCATAAACATTCATACTTTTCCCTTTGTGTATTAAGATTGTAATATAAATAATATCACACAAATCTAATTATGTCAATTTTTATTAATATATATTTCTCTATAAAATATTTAGTTTTTAATAAAAATTATCCTTTAAACTTAAATAAGACTAAAATACTCTTATTTGTTTTAGATATTAAAATATAATTTAAGTCAAATGTGTTATATTTTCATTACATTAAAAAATTTGATGTAAAACTACACAGCCAAAACATATAATGAAAATCAATTAAAGTATTTATTCTTCTCCTTCGCTTTAATTGATTTCATTGTTTTATCCTAACCAAATCTAAGATATAATACCTTTTTTAATTTTAGGACTATTTATGAGATATGATAAAATGAGCTCTTTTATTGTAATGGATATTGTAAGAGATGCTTTAAAATATGAAGATACAATACATTTTGAGATTGGACAACCAGATTTAAAACCAAGTTCTAAAGTAAAAAAGGCTTTAGAAAAAGCTGTAAGTGATGAAAACTTTTCATACACAGAGAGTTTAGGCTTATTGAGTTTAAGAGAAAAACTAGTTAAACATTATAAAGAAATCTACAATGTAAATATAGAAGCAAATCAAATACTTCTTACTCCAGGAACTTCAGGGGCTTTTTTAATAGCATACACCCTATGTTTAAAAAAAGAGGGTAGATTAGGGCTTAGTGATCCTTCATATCCTTGTTATAAGAATTTTGCTTATATGTTTGATATTGAACCTGTATTTATGGATATTGATAAATCAACAAATTATCAGTTAACTACAGAGCATCTAAAAAAACAAAAGATTGATGCCTTACAGATCTCATCCCCTTCAAATCCAACTGGAAATATTTATGAAAAAAAGAATCTAAAAGAGTTGATTGAGTATTGCGATAAAAATAGTATTAATTTTATTTCAGATGAGTTATATCATGGTTTAGTCTATGAAAAAGAGGCAAGTTCTGCATTAGAGTTTAGTGATAATGTTTTTGTTATAAATGGTTTCTCAAAGTATTATTGTATGCCAGGACTAAGGCTTGGTTGGATAATTGTTCCAAAACATTTAGTAAGGGAATCTGAGATTATAGCTCAAAATATTTTTATTTCAGCACCAACCCTTTCTCAGTATGCTGCGCTTGAAGCTTTTGATTATGAGTATTTAGAATCAATTAAAAATATCTTTAAACAAAGACGGGATTATTTGTATAGGGAGCTAAATAGTATCTTTGAGGTTGATGCAAAACCTGATGGAGCATTTTATTTGTGGGCAAATGTTTCTAAATATACAAAAGATAGTTTTGATTTTGCAAAAGAACTACTTGAAAATATACATATAGCTACAACTCCAGGGGTTGATTTTGGTTCAAATAAAACAGAACAATACCTTAGGTTTGCCTACACAAGGGATATAGAGCATATGAAAGAGGGGATAAAGAGATTAAAAGAGTATTTAAGAGTTTAAAATTTTATGGAGTGAAGATTGAAGAGATATATATTATTTGATAATGATGGGGTTTTAGTACATACGGAGCCTTTATATTATGAGGCTAGTAAAATTGCCTTGAAAGAGTTTTTTGATTTAGATTTAGAGTTTGATGATTATATGGATATTATGGCAAGGGGTGGAACAGCTTGGGAAAAAGCTATTGCTTTAGGTTTTAGCCATGATAAAATCATAAAAGCAAGAGAACAAAGAAATATTTATTATCAAAAGTTTTTAAGCACAAGAGATATAGAAATAACTGGTATAAAAGATATTTTAACTAAACTTTCAAAAGATTTTAAAATGGGGATAGTTACCACTTCAAGAAGGGTAGATTTTGAATTAATACATAAAAATAGAGGGATTGTAGACTTTATGGATTTTGTGCTTTGTGAGGAGGATTATACCTATTGTAAACCACATCCTGAGCCATATTTAAAAGGATTAGAAATTTTTAAAGCAAATAAAGATGAAGCTATAGTAGTTGAAGATTCTCAAAGGGGATTAACATCAGCACATAGTGCGGGTATAGATTGTGTAGTGGTTCATAACGAGTTCACAAAAACACAAGATTTTTCTAAAGCTAAATATAAAATAAAAAGTTTAGAAAATCTTTTTGATATTTTATAATATTGAGAAAGTATAATTAGTCATTATACTTCTCAAACTCTTCATCATAAAAACATCCTAGTTGACAATGTCTAACTTTAACATCAGAGGCTTTAACTGTTGAACCAACTTGTTTTAGGTTAACCCCTTTTTGTTTTGCCACATGCCAAGCAACTTCACAATCTATTTTTTTTTCATGATTAAAATTTCTAGATAATTTATCATAAACATTCTCATCTAATTCTTCAAATTTTAGTTTACCAAATACACCTAATTCACAGTTTGTAATCTTGATATTAAGTGAACTTGTAATCTCTGCCATATCTTTGGGTTTCATACCAATAAGTCTTGCAACTTTGAAAGCTTTTAGACAAGATAACTTTCCATCTTCATCCAGATTTGTATAGAGTAAATCTTTTTGGATATTATCAAGCCTTTTCATAAATATTACCTTTTGTCCTTTAGTAGTACTTTAATATACAATAGTCTCAATAATATAACAATAAATTAAAATAAGTTTGTAAGTTAAATGTAAGATTAGTAACGAAAATAAACAATTTTTATATTTTAATAGAAGGTAGAGAAAAAAATCTCTACCTATAGGAGAATTTTGCAAAAATGCAAATAAGTTGTTAAATTTCTTATAATATAATTGTATCTGTTTATAATTAACAAATAAAAAATAAAGTATTAATAGATAGTTAATATTTAAATTGAATCTTGAATAAGTTCCCATTTGCTTTTTGGAGGAGTATAGTTTATAAATGAGTTATAAATATACTCTATATCATCACTAATTATAATAGCATCTAAATGGTTTTGTTTTAAAAAACCTTCATCTACACAGTTTTGTAAAAAATCTATAAGTTTATTGTAATAACCATCCAAATTATATAAAGCACAAGGCTTATTATGATTTCCAATTTGTATTGAGGTGAAAACTTCTGATATCTCTTCTAGGGTTCCAAATCCACCAGGTAGGGCTAAAAAAGCATCAGATAACTCTTCCATTTTAGCTTTTCTTTCTCTAATATTATTAACTTTGAAAATTTCATTTAAGTTTTTGTTTTCTATCTCTTTTAAAGCAAGTTTATGGGTAATCACTCCTGTAATATTCATACCATAAGATATCGCTTCATTTGAGATGGTACTCATCAAACCTGAATTACTACCACCATAAACTATATTTACCTCTTTTGTAGATAGATATTTGATAACTTCTTTAGCTTTTTCATTATATTTTTTATCATTTCCGTAACTTGATCCACAATAAATTGCTATATTCATTAAAATTCATTTCCTTCTATTGGACTATATGAAAAAGATTTTACTTCTGAATCTTCACAATAATAATCTATTTCAATTGGTCTACAGCAAACTTCACAATCATCTACTATATTGTTATAACCTTCAACTCCCAAATCAAGTAGAACTGTAATAGCTTCTCTACAATAAGGGCACTGTAAATGTTGTTCAAACATTTCTAGCTTTGTTCCCATAGGGTTTAAATAGTACTAAAAGTTTTGGAAGAAGAAGTAGGGCTGAACATAACATAGTAATCATAACGATTACTGTTAAAAGCCCAAAATATATAGTTGGTATTAAGTTTGATAAAACTAATATTGAAAAACCAACTACAACAACCAATGAGGTGTAAGTCATAGCATAACCAATACTCTCATGCGATCTTTCCATTGATTTAATATAATCGTGATCTTTTTTATACTCTTCATGGAATCTATGGATATAGTGAATAGTATCATCTACACCAATACCTATAGAGATAGCAGCAATAGTTATAGTCATGATATCTAAAGGGATATTTAGCCATCCCATTATTCCGAAGATTATACTAATAGGAACCATATTTGTTATGATTGCAATAAAAGCTATAAGGACTGATCTAAATAAAACTATAAACATAATAAAAAGTATAATCAAAACAAAACCTAAGGTTTTTATTTGTGAATCAAAAAGTGATTGAAGCATATTATTATATAAAATCATTAAATTTGAGAGTCTAAATTCAACATAATCACTATTTAACATTTTAGATAAATCATTGTTTATTTTTGATATCAATTCATTTCTTCTAAGTTTTGGGTTTGAGTCAACTATTCTTACACTTATTCTAGTTTGATCATGTTCTATACTTACATAAGGATCTAAAATCATCTCTTTATACTCTCTTGGAAGTTTATTATAAAGTAGAGCTAATTTAAAACCATCTAAATCCTCATTGTTATTTAATAGCTTCCCAACCTTTAAAAGAGTTGCAAGTGATTGAACTTTTCCAATCTCTGGTATAGATTCTAAGTAATTATGAACTTTCATAATAGTATCCATTTTATCTTTACTAAACCAGTATTGTGCACTATTTTCTTCTTGAGCAAATTCATCTTCAAAAGAGGCAAACTCATCTTCAACTTTTGGTTTTGATTGTTTTTTCTTCTCTTTAAAGGTTAATATTACATCTAAAGGAGTTGTCCCTCCTAGCTTTTCATCTATAACCTTCATCCCTTTGTAGATTTCAGTACTCTTTTTAAAGTAGTTTATAAAACTATTTTCTACTATTAGTTTTGAAGCCCCAGTAAGACTAAAAATAACAACTAAAAAACTTACAACTAAAATCCAAGAACCTTTATTCTCAACTAATTTAGTACTTAGTGGAATAATCGATAGTTTAAAGTCTGATTCTTTTGTTATTTTGATTTTTTTCATTAGAATTAAAATCGTTGGAAAAAGAATAAATGAGATAACTAAAGATATAGCAATCCCTGCACTCATCATCCAACCTAAGTTTTTAACTGGTTCAATTCCCGATAAAACCAAAGAACCAAAACCTGCAATAGTGGTTATAATTGCAAAAAATGAGGGATTAAATTTTGAGAGAATAGTATTTATAACTAGCTTATATTGGCTTGCTTTTTTATATTTTAAACTTAATTCTCTATATCTAACTATTAAGTGTAAAACAATAGAGAGGGTAATTATAAGTTGAAGGGCAATGAAATTTGAAGAGATTACCGTAACTTCCCATCCAAATAGTCCTAAAGTTCCTGCTGTTGAGATAACAGATAGGGTACATATTAAAACAGGTAAAACTATCCAGATTATTTGTCTAAATATAATCCATAAAATAGCTATTAAAAGAAATATTAAAGTGGTACCATAAATAACAAGATCATTTTTAACAAAGCTGATTATATCATCAGCAATCATATTTACTCCACCTAAAAATAGAGTGGCTTGATTTTGATATTTAGCTATTATATCTCTTACTCGTTGAATATCCTTATGGTCTTTTTCCCTTTGTATATCCCTGAAATCTTTAAACTCTTTGGATGCTTCTTCTAACTTTTGTGCATCTTCTTTACTTAATGTATTTGCTCTTTTCTTATCTAAAAGGGCATTTCTTTTATCAAGTAGTTTAAAATATTCTCCATCATTTTTAAAGTTTAATACTATTGCAGTTGTTTTGAAATCACTACTAACTAAGCTATTTTTATAAAGTTCTGAGTTTAAAAATTCATGTTTTACTAGTTTCTTATCAACTTTGCTATTTGAAAGGGTTCTTACATTATCAACTAGTTTGGTTAACTCTTGTACAGGAGATTGAAGCAGGGGAACGTTTAAAATAGATGTTACTGATTCAATATCATCTATTTTTTTTAAATCTTTAATTATCTCTTTTAATCTATCTAAACTAGCATCTGATAAGAGAGCCTCTTTTGGTCTATAGGTAACTAGTAAAAAATCAGGAGTATAATATCTTTTTGAAATAACCCTAGAAAATTCTAAATCTTTGTCATTATCTAAAAGTAGCGTTTCAGCTGAAGCATCAATTTCAAGTTTTGTAGAATAATATCCTAAAAAAAGTACTGCAAGTAAAACTAGTGATATAATTTTAATTGGGTGTTTTAAAATTACCGAATCGTAAATTTTTTTGAACATTTAGTTTATTTTTTTATTTTTCATAAATTTTAATAAATCATCAAATGAGTTGTTTTTTAAATAACCTGCGTATTGTTGTCTATAGGTTTGGATTATACTAACTCCAACTAATTCAACATCATAAATTAACCACTTGTTTTCCTCTTTTGAAGCCTCATAAAATTTGTAATTAATCTCATATTTATCTGATTTTCCTACTAAAACAGTTTGAAGCTCAATTCTGTTCGCTTTAGGGCTTTTTGTTCCTAAGATTTTTACAAGTTCATCTGTATATAAATCAAGTTTACTAACATATGAGCCTTTTAACTCTTTTGTAAATAGTTCAATAAACTCTTTTTGTTGAGCATCACTTAATTCTTTCCAGGTTCTTCCTAAAGATAATCTTGACATTAATGGATAATCAAAAACTGAATCCATAATATTGATTATCTCTTTTGCTTTTGCATTTTTATTTATTTTACTATCTTTTAAAATCATTAATACTTTATCAATTTTATTTCTCATCTCAGGTTCTATTTGCTCTTTTGTCAAAGCAAATGCTGAAATTGATAATATAAAAAGTGTAGTTATAATTATTAGTTTTTTTAACATATTTACTCCCTAATCTCTTTTTCTCTTTTTTGATTGTATGTATCTCTAAAAAATGGGTATAAATCGATTGCATCTTTTTTGATATTTTCATATTTACCTAAATTTAATGATACATTATTTACAGCTTTAAATACTGAAATACCTAAAGTTTGTTCACTATTTTCTGGGATTTTATAGTTCATTGCACTTGTAGCGTTTAATGGATTAACATAACCATCACCAACAATTCCAACCATATCTCTTAAGTTTGATGGGCCTAAAAATGGTAAAACTACATGGAAGCCTCCACCAATACCATAGAAACCTAAGGTTTGACCAAAATCTTCATCATATTTTTCCATACCTAAGTTTTCACTAGCTGGATCTAAAAATCCCAAAAGTCCAAATGTACTATTTACTGTAAATCTTCCAAGCTCTTTAACAGCATTTGTTAGTTTAAATTGTAAAATATTGTTTACAAATCTAATTGGAAATTTTATATTATAGATAAAGTTAGATATACCAATCCTTGCAGGTTCTGGTACAACTACAGCATAACCCTTTGCTGTTGGTTCCAATATATTTGTATAAACATAGTCATTAAATGTTGTCATACTTCTATTATAACCTTCTAATGGATCAAATATCTCTTTTTTAGGTGTGCTAAATTCATTTTCAAAATTTTCTAAATCTTGTGCATAACAAGTAAATGAGATAAAAAATAAAGATATAAAAAATAAAGGTATAAATCTTTTAATACTTTGCATAAAAAAACCTTGTTGTTTGAAGTCTTAAGATTTTATCTAATTTTTTTGAAAAAAATACTTATTATTTTATTTAATTATCAAAAAGTTAACAAAAAGTTAACAATTGTGTAAAAATATATCATTTTTAAGTATAATTTATTTGATGTTTATTCTCTTATAAAGCTATTATTCCAAAAAAGGTATAATCACAAAAATTTTAAAAATAAAATATTTAATGGAGATTTTTATGGGTAGAGCCTTTGAGTATAGAAAAGCAGCAAAAATGAAAAGATGGGGAAATATGTCAAGAGTTTTCCCAAAATTAGCAAAAGCAATTGAGATGGCAGCAAAAGCTGGGGTTCCAGATCCTGAAATGAATTCAGCACTTAGAACAGCAATTTTAAATGCTAAAGCTGAAAATATGCCAAAAACAAATATTGATGCAGCAATAAAAAGAGCAACAGGAAAAGATTCTGCAAACTTTACAGAAGTTAATTTTGAAGGGAAAGGACCTCATGGGGTTTTGATTTTTGTTGAAACAGCAACAGATAACAATACTAGAACAGTTGCAAATGTAAAAATGTACTTTAATAAAAATGGTGGTTCAATGGCACCAACAGGTTCATTAGAGTTTATGTTTGATAGAAAAGCTATTTTTGAGTTTAATAAAACTGAAGATATGGATATTGAAGAGTTAGAGTTAGAGTTAATTGATTTTGGTTTAGAAGAGATTGAAGAGGAAGATGGAATTGTATTAGTTACGGCTGATTATAAAGATTTTGGTTCATTGAATAAAGCTTTTGAAGATATGGGAATAGAACTTACAAAAGCTAAACTTGAAAGAATCTCTAACAATCCACAAGAGTTTACAGAAGAGCAGCAAGAAGAGATATCAAAACTATTAGAAAAGCTTGATGAAGATGATGATGTTCAAGCAGTTTATACAAATATGGCATAAACACAGCAGACTTTTTATTTAAATTAAAAAGGATTGATTTTGAAAAAAATTTTATTTTTTACACTTATAAGTTTGAGTGTTGCAAATGCAATATCTTGGTCACAATTAAAAAGTTGGGGTAATAAAACAATTGAACCTGATGTTAAATACAATATTGAAACAGAAGGGTATAATGTTAGAGTATATGAATTTACCCCTGTAAGTGACCCAGGAAGCACTTGTATTATGACTTTTACAAATGAAAAAATGGGCATGTTTTGTTTTAATAAATCAAAAGATGCTATAAGAAAAAAGAAACAATAAATATAAATTTATCTATTTGTTTTTAACTATATTTACTTTAATCTATATTTAGATTATAATGTATAAATATATTTTAAAGGCATATAGATGTATTTTATAAAAATAATAACCTTTATTATACTACTAAAGTTATGTATTTTTGCTGATGATACAATAAAAATTGTCTATAATAGTGACACCCCACCTTTAAAGTTTACCGATACAAATAATACTGCTAATGGGATGATAATAGATATCTGGAGACTCTGGGCCAAAAAAAATAATCATAAAATAGAATTTATTGAAAGTTCTTGGGCAGATACTCTTGAGATGATAAAAGATGGTAGAGCAGATATTCATGCAGGTTTATACTATATAAAAAAACGTGATAAGTTTTTAGACTATACTTCTAAGCCCCTTTATACAAATAAAAAATATTTTTTCTACTATAAAAGTATTAAAAATATATATAAAATAGATGATTTCTTACCATATGTAATTGCAGTAGATAATGGATATGCAATTACATATTTAAAGGATAATTATCCAGAACTTTACAGAAAAGAGTTTAAAAGTGCAAATAGTGCAAATAAAACTTTTTTTGATGGAGAAGTTAAAGTTGTTTTATCTTCTCTTCCAACTTTTTATTATTATCTAAGAAAACACAATATTGATGAATCTTTATATAATTATAATAAAAACACCTATGCCTTTTCAAAAAAATATTATGGAGCAGTAAAAAAAGGAAATAAAGAATTATTAAATATTATAGAAAAAGGTTTTAAAGATATAAGTGAAAAACAGATTAAAGACATTGAGTTAAAGTGGACTAAAAATTTTAATTTTAAAACTTTAAATAATACTCTTAAAGAAGTATCTTTTACAAAAGAAGAGCTTGATTATTTGCATAATAAAAAAGAGATCAAGATGTGTGTTGATCCATCTTGGTTGCCCTTTGAAAATATTGAAAAAGGGAAATATACTGGAATGGTTGCAGATATTTATAAAATATTTAAATATCATTTAAATGTTCCAATAAATTTAGTAGAGACTAAAACTTGGAGTGAATCTTTAACCCTAGCAAAAGTTAGAAAGTGTGATATTTTAAGTGCAGCTGTAAAAACACAATATAGAGAAAAATTTCTTGATTTTACAAAACCATATATGAGTTTTCCTGAAGTTTTAGTAACAAGAGAAAAAGAACCATTTATTGTAAAATTTGAAGATATTGTTGATAAAAAAATTGGTGTTGTTAAAGACTATGCTATATCAACATTGATTAAAGCCCATTATCCTCAAATAAATTTAGTTGAAACAAAAGATGTCTTAGATGGTTTGTTTAAAGTGAGTAGTGGAGAGTTATTTGGTTTTATTGATACCACTGCAACAGTAAATTATGCAATTGAAAATAATGGAATGACAAATCTAAAAATTGCTACTACTGTTGGACTTGATTATAAAATAAGAGTTGGAACACGAAATGATGAAACACTGTTGGTTGATATATTCAACAAAGTTATTAATAAAACTGATAGAGATAGTATAGATAGTATAAAAGATAATTGGCTAAAGGTAAAGGTTCAAAAACTTATAGATTATACTTTAGTTTATAAGATTTTAGCTTGGTTTTTAGTTGTTTTTCTTGTAATAATTTATTGGAATAGAAAACTAAAACAGGAGATAAATGAGAGGACAAAAGCTCAAAAAGAGTTAAATAAGTTTTCTCAAATTATAGAGCAAAGTGATGTATCTATAATGTTGACAAATTTAAATGGAGAGATTATTTATGTAAATCCATATTGTATTAATGAAAGTGGTTACACCCAGAATGAGTTACTTGGAAATAAACCAAATATTTTCAAATCGGGGTATCAGGATGAAAAATTCTATAATAATCTTTGGACAACTATTAACTTAGGTCTTACATGGACTGGAGAGTTCTCAAATAAAAAGAAAAATGGTGATATTTATTGGGAAAGTGCAACTATTGCTCCTATTTTTGATGAAGATAAAAATATCAAGTTTTTTGTTTCTATTAAACAAAATATAACAGAAAGAATAAAAGTTCAAAAAAAACTTCAAATTGCACAAAAAGAGGCAAATAAGGCTAATGAATCTAAGTCAGACTTTTTAGCGAAAATGAGCCATGAGATACGAACCCCTATGAATGCAGTTCTTGGTATGTTATATCTACTTGAAAAAACGCATCTAAAAGAGAGTCAAAAAAACTATATTAAAAAAGCCAATATTGCTGCTAATACATTACTTGGAATAATAAATGATATCTTAGATTTTTCTAAAATAGAAGCAAATAAACTTGAAATAAAAAATAGTGAATTTAGTATTTTTGAATTAGTTAGTGATATTATGTCTATTATGAGTGTTAAAGCTGAAGATAATAGTTTAGAACTTTTAACACAGTTTGATGAAGATATCCCTGTTTATATCATTTCTGATAGACTAAGACTTGCTCAAGTTTTAAATAATCTAATCTCAAATGCAATTAAGTTTACTCAAGCTGGAGAGGTTTTAGTATCTGTAAGCTTAGTAACAAAAGGTTTAGAAGAGGATACTTTAAAATTTTGTGTAAAAGATAGTGGTGTAGGAATATCACAAGATAATCAAGAAAAACTATTTCAAGAGTTTATGCAAGTAGATGATTCTGCTACTAGGAGTTTTCATGGTACAGGTTTAGGACTTGCCATATGTAAAAAACTTGTAAATCTATTGGGTGGAGATATTTGGATTGAGTCAAGTACAATTGGAGTGGGTACTACTATTTGTTTTACAACAAAAGTAAAGATAACTACAAAAAAAGAGCACTTAGGTTTTATATTTCCAACATCAACTACAAATTTAAAGGTTTTAGTAGCTGATGATAATAGATTGGCTTCAGAAGTTTTAACTGATATGCTTGAATCATTTAAATATATAGTTGATAACACTTCAAATGGATATGAAACTATAAAAATGGTACAAGAAAATAAATATGATATTGTTTTTCTTGACTACAAAATGCCTAAACTTAGTGGTTTAGAAACTTTTATAAAATATAAAGAGATTTTACAAGATAAAACACCTAAAACTGTAATAGTTACTGCTTATTCTACAGAAATTATTCAAGAAGATATAGAAAAATATGGTATATATGGTTATCTTTTAAAACCTATTTCTCCCTCAACATTATATGATAAAATTATGGAAATACTATATCCTAATAAAACTATTATAAAGGTGGAAAATCAAAATAATAATAAGGTTTTACAGAGCGTGAATGTTCTTTTAGTTGAGGATAATGAACTAAATAGAGAGTTTGCTACACTCATTTTAGAAGGCTTTGGACTTAAAGTAGATATTGCAGTTGATGGAGTTGAGGCTATTGAAAAAATTATAACGAAAAAGTACAAACTTGTATTAATGGATATACAAATGCCAAAATTAGATGGTTTATCTGCAACAAAAAAAATAAGATCTTTAAAAGAAGATTATTTTAAAACTCTTCCAATAATAGCATTAAGTGCAAATGCTTTAGTTAGTGATAAGGAAAAAAGTTTAGAAGTTGGTATGAATGAACATTTAAATAAGCCTATTGATCCAAATAAATTGTATATCGTACTTAAAAAATTTATTCTTGAAAAAGATATAGAGGGTAAAGAGATAAAAGAAAAAGATAATTTTAAATATATAAGTAATTTAAATCCAGAAATTTTTGATATAGAGGAAGCTATAAATAGAGTATCAGGAAATGAATTTGTATATATTAAAATTTTGCAACAATTTGCAAATAATTATAAAAATTTATTAAGTTATATTGAGAAATTATTACGGAATAATGAGCATGAACTTTTAGAGAAAAAAATTCATGAATTAAAAGGTATATCTGGCAATATTGCTGCTAAAAAACTTTATAGAGTTTTATCTTTAATAAATGCAAAATTGATTAATAAAACCATCTTGGATATGGAGTTGATTGAAGAGTTTAAAAGCTCTTTTAAAGAAGTTATTTCAGAGATTGAAAAAATAGATTTTGTAAATATGAATGAAGAAAAAAAGTTTGATAAGAAGAAGGTTGTAGAGTTATTAAAGAATCTAAAAAGCAATTTAAATTTAGATATTGTTCTTTGTGAAGAGATATTTGAGGAGTTATCTACATACTTACAAAAAGATTATAATGAATTTTATTTAGAATTAAGTGATACCTTAAATAGTTTTGACATGGACAAAACAGAAGAGTTAATAGAAAACTTTTTAGAGGAGTTAAATAATGCAAAATAAAAAAAGGGTTTTGATTGTTGATGATGTTTCTGCAAACATACATTTTTTAATGGATATTTTAAAAGAAAAATATATAATTATTGCAGCAACAAATGGTCATAAAGCTTTAGAAATAATTTATAATAAAATAAAACCTGATATTATTTTGCTTGATATTATTATGCCAAATATGGATGGTTATGAGGTTTGTAAAATATTAAGAGATGATAAAAATACATCCCATATACCTATTATATATATCACTTCTTTGGAAGATGAAAAAGTATTTAAAATAAAAGCAGATGATTTTATAAGTAAACCTTTTACAAAAGATATAGTTTTGAAAAAAGTCCAAAAATATTTAAATAAGTTTGAATCTAAAGAAAAAGAAAATTTAGATTAGATGAGGGGAAATAGATGAAAGATAATAATA
Source organism: Halarcobacter azotofixans (SeqCode) (assembly GCA_048571215.1). GTDB lineage: Bacteria > Campylobacterota > Campylobacteria > Campylobacterales > Arcobacteraceae > Halarcobacter > Halarcobacter azotofixans. Next base: position 1,817,877 of record CP182352.1, on the reverse strand, counting down.
AACAAAAAATCCTTGTAGTTGATGATTCACCAGAAAATATCCAAGTGATGATAGAAGTATTAAAAAAGGATTATTTAGTACATGTAGCAATAAGTGGTGAAAAAGCATTATCTATATTATCAGATGACTTAGTACCCGATTTAATTTTATTAGATGTTATAATGCCTAATATGGATGGTTATGAATTATGTAAAATCTTAAAAAACAATTCTAAGTTTAAAGATATACCTATTATTTTTGTAACCATATTAGAAAATGAACATGATATAGTAAAAGGGTTTGAACTTGGAGCTGTTGATTATGTAGTTAAACCCATTGAACCAATTGTTTTAAAAGCAAGAATAGATACCCATCTAAAACTAAAAAAGTTTCAAGACAAGCTTATACAAGATTTAAAAGAGCGTGATGAATTATTAGTAAATCAATCAAGACTTGTAGTTCTAGGAGAGATGTTTGAAAATATTACACATCAATGGAAACAACCACTATCAGCTATTAGTGTATCCACAACTGGGATTAAGTTAGAAAAAGAGCATGGTATGTTAACAGAAGATAGATTGATTAATTTTATTGATACTATCGATTTATCTGTAAACCATCTTTGTCAAACAATAGATGATTTTAAAAATTTTTTAGTAACAGATACGAAAAAACATAGATTTAATTTAAAAGATATTGTAAATAAAACAGTAAAACTTTTACAAATAAAATTTAAAGCTGATAATATACTTATTGAAAGGGATTTAATAGATATTGAGATAACTACATATCAAAATGACTTAATCCAAGTTTTGATGAATATTTTATCAAATGCAAGTGAAGCACTTTTTGAAAAAAAAGGTGAAAAAATTATAAAAATTGAATTTTTTAGAAACGATAAAGATATCTGCTTAAAAATAGAAGATAATGCAGGTGGCATAAAAAAAGAATATTTAGAAAAAATTTTTGATAAATATTTTTCAACTAAAAAGGATAAAGAGGGTAGTGGAGTAGGTCTTTATATGAGTAAAAAAATAGTTGAAGAAAGGCTATTTGGAAAAATCAAGGCAAAAAATACAAAAATAGGGGCTTGTTTTACAATATATTTGCCCCTATAAATATATTAGTTTATTTTTTTACCTAAATTTGTTTGTTTTATAGGTTTTAAACTATTGATTACTCTTTTGATATTTTCAATTCTAGTTGATGAGTTTGGATGGGTTGAAAAAAACTCTATTGATTCTTTTTTATCTTTACTCATATTTTCCCAAAATTTTAATGCTTCATGTACATCATAACCTGCTTTATACATAAGATGTATCCCTATTTCATCTGCTTCACTCTCTTGCATTCTTCCATAAGGTAACAAGACCCCATATTGAGCCCCTAAACCATAAGCTACATTAAATGTTTTTGTTAATTGAGGTGCTTGCGAACCAAGTACTATATTTCCAACCACTTGAATACCATTTGCAACCATACCACTACTTACTCTTTCAGCTCCATGTCTAGCTAATGCATGGGCAATTTCATGGGACATTACAGTTGCCAATTGATCATCATTTTTTGCAACTTCTAAAATACCTGTATATACTACAACCTTACCACCTGGCAAACAAAAGGCATTTTTAGCTTTATTTTCAACTAAATTAAATTCCCATTTGTATTCTGGTTTATTTACAACTCTTGCAATATTTGAACCAATCCTTTTTATTCTATTGGCATCTTTTGTATTTTTTATAACTTTCTCTTTTTTTAAAGTATTTTTATATGATTCTTCACCCAAAGCTAGCTCTTGTGATTGTGAGATTAAAATCATCTGACTTCTATTTGTATATGGTGCCTTTGCTGTACAAGCTGATATAAATAGTATCAAGAATAGTGACATAAGATATATGCTAAGTTTTTTCATTTGTATCCTTATTTATTTTAAATTCAATCATCTCTCCTAAGATATCTCCAAAAAGTAATACATCTTTTAATATTGCTTTATTACAAAAGCCATGGTCATTTAATGAAATCATCAATTCACCCCTTTTGCTTGAGAATATCTTTTGATTTATATATGCTATAAATTTTGTTTTTGATTTGATATTTAAATCTTTATTTAAGTTTTTCATTTGCTCTTTTGATGGCATCAAAATATTAATATTGCCTTTTGTTTTATTAGCTCCTACCGCTTTTAGAACATACTCTTTCCCATCTTTAAAGTTATGCATAAGCTCTTGCATATTAAAAAAAAGTGATAATATATCATCCTTTGCATAATAATCTAAAGTTGAATTATTATGTTCAGAAAATGCAATTGCTTTTTTAGAAAAATCGTTTTGTATCTTGTACTTTACACCTTTGTGTATATCTTCCACTAATATCTTTTTATTGTTTATGTCAAAGGTATATGTTCTAATTCTTTGTTTTTGATTATCTTTTTTAGTTTTTATAAACTTTTCTGGAATAAATTTATTGTCAATATATTTGCCTTGACTCTCATAGATTTCCACACGATTATTTGTAAGGTATTTTGCCATACCAGTAGTTTTTGCTTCAATTTTAATATCATATTTATTATCTTTTATTATTAGGGTGCTAATAGCTTCCCCTAGATTTAGAAAGCCTCCATAGGTTATTTTGTACTTTGCTGATATATTGCTAGCACTAAGATAAAAAGGTATTAGTATAGATGTTAAAAATAAAATAATAATTTTCATAAACACATTATAACACATCAATTGTATAATAAAAGTGAAGATTATAGTTTAACAACATAAACACCTTCAAATTCTAAACAAACTTTTTCATCTTCAATAATTTGTGATTTGATTTTTATTGAACCACTTTTTTTAGTTTTAAGTTTCTCTCTTAAAAGCTCTATTTGCTCTGAAGATGGTTTATAACTAACACAGTATATATCTTTTGTAACAGGAAAATTAAAAGTAGATTCGTTTTTAACTATTGCAATGATTGGGGGATTATAATTTAGCTCTTCACAAAGTAGATATACAACACTCCAAGCAGATATTGTTGCAGTTGTAAGTAAACTTCCTGCAAAACCTGTACCCTTATCATTGATATTTACATTTAAAGGAGCTTTGGTGAAAAGTTTATTATCTTTATAGGAGTCAATACTTAGTTTCATTAGTTTAGTTAAAGGTATTTGAGTATGTAATTTGTCTTGTAATTTTCCTATTGTCATTTGTAACCTTGTTTTTTATTTTATTAAACATATTATATGTGTATTTATATTTAAAAAGTCTTTATTTTTAATATTATCAAATATCTCTTCTCTTAGGTAATTGCAAATATTGAATAGTTGTACAATAGTTTAATTGATGTACATTTTTTGTACATAGTTAATATTGAGTATTTAAGCATAAATAGGAAAACTAGTTTGATTAACTAAGTGAAATATAGTGTAATTATGTATAAAATAGTGAAAATAAAGAGAGACTTGTTGTTTTTTTATTACTTTTAGTAACTTTTATTAGATAATAAAAAAATTGTGACATGTATAGCAAAAATTGTACATCATAGAAAATAAACATTATGCTATACTAGCGCTACAAATTAAATAGGAGGTGTATATGAGTTTATTAGCTACTTATAAAGCACATACAGAAGAAAGATTAAACGAAGGTGGTTTACCACCATTAGCATTAACAGCTGAGCAAACAGCTGAATTAGTAGAGTTATTAAAAGCAGACTCTGTAGAAGACGCAGATTATGCATTAGAATTATTTAAAAATAAAATCAACCCAGGTGTTGATGATGCTGCTTATGTAAAAGCTGCATTCTTAAATGATATAGTACAAGGAAATGTTGCATGTTCAGTTATTTCAAAGCTTGAAGCAATTGAAATTTTAGGAACAATGATGGGTGGATTCAATGTAACTCCACTAGTAGATGCATTAAAAATTGATGAAGTAGCAGATTCTGCTGCAAAACAATTAAAAGATACAATTTTAGTTTATGATTCATTCAATGATGTAAAAGAGTTAGCAGATGCAGGTAATGCAAAAGCAAAAGAAGTTATTGAATCATGGGCAAATGCTGAATGGTTTACAAATAAACCAGCATTAGAAAAAGAGATTACTTTAACAGTATATAAAATTCCTGGTGAAACAAATACAGATGATTTATCTCCTGCAACTGTAGCATTTACAAGAGCTGATATTCCATTACATGCAACAGCAATGTTACAATCAAGAATGGAAAATCCACTTGAAACAATGGCTTCATTAAAAGAAAAAGGTTATCCTTTAGCATATGTTGGTGATGTTGTTGGTACTGGTTCATCAAGAAAATCAGGTATTAACTCTGTTCAATGGCACATGGGTAGAGATATCCCAGGTGTTCCAAATAAAAGAACTGGTGGGGTTGTTATTGGTTCTATTATTGCTCCTATTTTCTTCAATACAGCAGAAGATTCAGGTTGTTTACCAATCCAAGCTCCAGTTGATGAGTTAGAAACTGGTGATGTTATTACTCTTAAACCTTTTGATGGTGTAATTGAAAAAGATGGAAAAGTTGTATCTGAATTCAAATTAGCTCCAAATACATTAACAGATGAGATGAGAGCAGGGGGAAGAATCCCATTAATCATTGGTAAAGGTCTTACTGCAAAAGCAAGAGAAGCTTTAGGTTTAGAAGCATCTGATGCTTTTATTACTGCATCTCAACCAGCTGCAAGTACAAATGGATTTACTCAAGCACAAAAAATGGTAGGACGTGCTTGTGGAATGGAAGGTGTTAAACCTGGTATGTATGTAGAACCAGTTTGTACAACTGTAGGTTCACAAGATACTACAGGACCAATGACAAGAGATGAGATTAAAGAGCTTGCTGCACTATCTTTTGGTGCTGATATGGTTATGCAATCATTCTGTCACACTGCTGCTTATCCAAAACCAGCAGATATTAACTTACAACATACACTACCAGAGTTTATTACTTCAAGAAGTGGTGTTACATTAAGACCAGGTGATGGTGTTATTCACTCTTGGTTAAATAGATTATGTTTACCAGATACTGTAGGTACTGGTGGAGATTCACATACAAGATTCCCAATTGGTATCTCATTCCCAGCTGGTTCTGGTCTTGTAGCGTTTGCAGGTGTTACTGGTATGATGCCTTTAACTATGCCTGAATCAGTTCATGTAAAATTTACTGGTGAATTACAACCAGGTATAACTTTAAGAGATTTAGTTAATGCTATCCCTTACCAAGCAATTAAAGATGGATTATTAACAGTACCTAAGAAAAACAAAAAGAATATTTTCGCAGGTAATGTAATTGAAATTTCAGGTCTTCCACAACTTAAAGTTGAGCAAGCATTTGAATTATCTGATGCAGCAGCAGAAAGATCAGCAGCAGCTTGTTCTGTTCAATTAGATAAAGAACCAATTATTGAGTACTTATCTTCAAATATCGCTTTAATTGAAAAAATGATTGAAGAGGGTTATGAAGACGCTAGAACTTTACAAAGAAGAGCTGATAAAATGAAAGAATGGATTGCTAATCCTGAGTTATTACAACCAGATGCAGATGCAGAGTACTTAGCAACTATTGAAATCAACTTAAATGAAATCACTGAGCCATTATTAGCTTGTCCTAACGATCCAGATGATGTTGATACATTATCAAATATTTTAGCTGATCCAAACAGACCAACTGAAAAAATTGATGAAGTATTTGTTGGTTCTTGTATGACAAATATTGGATTATTTAGAGCTTTAGGTGAAGTACTTAAAGGTGAAGGTCCAGTACCAACTAAATTATGGATTGCACCACCAACAAAAATGGATGAAAAACAATTAAACGAAGAGGGTTACTACTCAATCTTTGGAGCAGCTGGTGCTAGAATGGAGATCCCAGGTTGTTCTTTATGTATGGGTAACCAAGCAAATGTTGGTCAAGGTGCAGTTGTATTTAGTACATCTACAAGAAACTTTGATAACAGACTTGGTAAAGATTCAAAAGTTTATTTAGGATCTGCAGAAGTTGCAGCACTATCTGCACTTTTAGGAAGACTTCCAACAAAAGAAGAATACTTAGAAATGGTACCTAAAAAAATCACTCCAGAAAAAAGAGATGATATTTATAAATACTTAAATTTCCACAAAGTATCACCAGAAGAATTAACAAGTTTAGTTCACTCTTAATAGATACTAGAATAGAAAAAAGCCCAAGCATTTTTTGCTTGGGCTTTTTTTATACTTTTTATAATAATCTTTTATAATAATTCTTTTAAATATAAGTATTCATTTACTATTAACTTATTAAGTTATATAATTAAAAAATATAAAAATTAAAAAGGCATACCTTGTCCGCAAAAGAAGAGAAAAAAAATAATATTATTGAAAAAGCTTTAAAACTTTTTTCTACAAAAGGTTTTTACAACACTACTATTCCTGATATTGCAAAAGCTATGAGTATGAGTGTTGGTAATATGTACAACTATTTTAAGTCCAAAGAAGAGTTAGCCAAATATGCTATAAAATACTCTACAAATATTTTAGCAAGAGAATTAAGAGAAATTAATCAAATGGATATCTCCTCAAAAGAGAAAATATTTGTTTTTACAGAAGTATATTTGAAAAATGTAAAAAAATCTCCTGAAGTTATTGAGTATTTTTTAAGAGTTTACCTATCAAATAGAGAGGTTTTTAATCAAGGCTGTGAAGGATTTTTATGTGTAAGTGAATTTGTAACAGAGGTTATGATTTTACTTGATGAGGGTGCAGCTAATAAAGAGTTTAGGCAACAAGAGTTTTTCCCTGCCTTTGGTATGTTGATGGGTGCACTTGGTGGATTTGCTTTTTTAAGTGGTGAAAAGGTTTTGGAAAAAGATTTATTGGAGTATTCAGATCAAGTTGCTGAAAACATTTATAGAGCATTAAAGTATGACAACTAGTGGAAAACCAAAGCTTTTATGGTTTCAAGCTATAACTTGTAATGGAAATACCCACTCTTTTTTAAGTGCAAATCAAAATAGGATGAAACTATTTTTAGATAGTTTTGATCTTATATATCACCCTTCCTTAACTGAAGGGATTATTTTAGATGATATTTTAAATAGTGAAGTTGAAATTGACTTTTTACTTGTCGAGGGTGCAATAAGTTCAAATGAAAACTTTTTTAAAATATCAAATCAATCTCCATATATACAGTTTAATAAACTTGTAAAAAAATCAAAATATATTATAGCCGTTGGTTCGTGTGCTTCATATGGTGGAGTTCACAGTAGATTTACTTTCAATAGTGACATAGATGGGCTTGAAAAATCTTTAGAGATAGATAATATGTATGGATTAAATCATCCAATAATAAACCTTACAGGTTGCCCAGTCCATCCAGAATGGATTTTTCAAACTCTATTTAGCTTAAAAGAGTATGGAAAGATAACTCTCGATGAATATGGAAGACCAGTTGAATTATATTATGGTTTGGCCCACCATGGTTGTACAAGAAATGAGTACTTTGAATGGAAGGTAGAAGCAAAAAGCTTTGGATTAAAAGAGGGCTGTCTTTTTTATGAACAAGGATGTCGTGGACCTATGACCCACTCAAATTGTAATAAAGTTTTATGGAATGATGTAAATACAAAAACTAGAGCTGGTATGCCATGTATTGGGTGTACTGAGTTTGATTTTCCAAGGGAAAATATGCTTGAAACTAAGAAAAACATAGGAATCCCCGCTGAAGTTCCCTTAGGTATAACAAAAAGAGCATATCTATCACTGACAGGTATTGCTAAAACTTTTAAAATAGATAGACTTCATAGGAAGTTGATTGATTGAGGTATACATTTTGTCTTTAAGAACTAATGTTCTTCGCTTTTTTACACCCACTGAACGTGGGTATGCTTTCTAACTTTTTTGTCTACAAGCACAAGAGCAAGTTTTTATGTACTCAAAATGGATGAATAATAAATAGTTAACTTTAAAAAGGATTAAAAATGTCTCTTATCGCTAACACACCCAAACCACCTTATTACGCGGTGATTTTCACATCTCAGCGTACTGAAGGTGATAATGGTTATGGACAAATGGCGAACCGAATGATTGAATTAGCTTCAAAGCAATCAGGTTTTTTAGGTGTAGAGTCTGCAAGAGAAGATGTTGGAATTACTGTTTCATATTGGTCTGACCTTGAGTCTATAATGCAATGGAAAGCAAATGCAGAGCACCAAGAAGCCCAAAGGCTTGGTCATGAAAAATGGTATTCATCATTCAAAACTCGTATATCGAAAGTAGAACGTGACTACGGCATTTAAGAAACGTTAATCACTCGAAACAATTCCAAATTGTGTTCCAAATTGTTTGGTGTAGTAGGTCTAATTTATAATAAGGATATTTATGTCTAAAGTAACATTAAAAGGTTTTATTTTGGTTCCTAAATCACAGCTTGAATTAATAAAAAGTGAATTGGTAAACCATAAACGTATCACTTGTGAAGAGTCAGGTTGTATTACATTTAGGGTCACTCAAAATCCAGAAAACCCTCTTCGATTTGACGTTTATGAGGAATTTTCGAATAAAGTTGCTTTTGAATATCATCAAAAAAGAGTTAAAGAATCTCATTGGGGTAAACTAACAGCTAATGTTGAGCGTCACTATGAAATCCTTGGCTAAACACATAATCAACTATTAAAAAAATTCGTATAGGACTAAATACTTTTGAGTAGTGCGGAGGCTTTTTTATTGTGTGCCTAAAGATTAAATGACTTATAAAATAAAAGCAATTTTTTAGATTCAATATAGTAAACTTGCATATTATATATATTTTTACTAAAAGGAGAATAGATGCAATTAGTTGGAACAGATTCAAGAATAGTTGAAAATATTTCAAAAGAGGAGATTTTTAACAAATGGGCAGATATAAATAATTGGCATACTTTTAATGATGATATTGATTACGCAAAACTTGATGGAGAATTTAAAGAGGGTAATTTTTTTACTTTAGGATTAAAAGGTGGACAAAAAGTTAAAATTCAACTTATTAAAATTGAAAAAGATAAAAGTTTTACAGATTTAACAAAGTTCCCATTAGCCAAAATGTACGGTATTCATGAAATTACAGAAAAAAATGGTAAAATTGAGATTAAAGCAAGCATAAAAATAGAAGGAATTTTATCTTTTTTATGGAAAAAGATAGTTGCTCAAGAAGTTGCAGATAAGTTAGGTGAAGATATGGATAGATTAATACGGTTAATTGAAAATGAAAAAAGAAAGTAATTTTCAAGTTAAAAAAGCAGAACAAAGTTCTGGTTTTTTATTATGGCAAGTGACAACACTTTGGCAAAGAGAAATAAAAACTGCATTGGATGGAGTTAATTTAAATCACTCTGGATTTGTTATCTTGGCTTCTTTGCTTTGGTTTAAAGAACAAGAAATCATTACAACTCAAACAACAATAATTGAACATACTAAACTGGATAAAATGACAGTATCCAAAAGTTTAAAAATTTTAGAAAAAAATGGTTTTATATTAAGAAGTGAAAATGAAATAGATACTAGAGCTAAAACGATAACATTAACACATAGTGGAATAGAATTAGCAATAAAGTCTGTAAAAATTGTAGAAGATATTGATAATTTATTTTTCTCAAAATTAAACAAAAAAGATAAGAATCAATTAAATACTCTATTTCTTGAGCTTTTAGTATAGTATCCTATAACAAAATACAGAAGTAAATAAGTGAGTGTTTAGATAAATGGAAAATAATTAGAAAACTTCCGGCTTCAACAAAGTCTGGACTGAAATGCTCTAGCCTTGAACTTTCAAAATATATATTGAGTATCTCACCAATACAAATAAAATGGTACTAAAAAATGCAAAGGTCCTTATCCCACCTTCCCGCATTTGAGAAGCCGAGTGTTTATTTATTGTTTCGGAAAAGTTTTGTAACTGTTTGAACAGAACAAATATGCTAGGAGCATATTTTTATGTGAGTTTTACAAAACAGAAACAATAAATAATAAATGAGGGAAGTTTCACCTTCGAAACCTGCGGGATAATTTCTTTGCTACTTTCTTTTTTACAAAAGAAAGTTGAGAAAGCCAAGAGGTACAGCAAAAGTTTATTTACACTCAAATATTTTGATAATAGTTTTTATTGTATGCAGTTGTCTTGTAGAGCAAAGCTCTCCGCTTTCATACTTTTTAATTGTAAAAAGTATGGCAAAAAGCAACCAGACACGTTGTTGAAGCTAAAGTCCCCTACAGTTTTCTAATTATCTTCTGACCTGCGGAACGCCTTCCTAAAAGGTACATTCAGTACCTTTTATCCAGTTGAACGGTCCTCGGTCTTCTCCGAAAATAATTAGAAAACTTCCGGCTTCAACAAAGTCTGGACTAAATACACTAGCCACAAACTTTCTTTGTATAAATTGAGTATTACACCAATTCAAAAAAAATGGTACTAAAAAAATGTAAAGGTCAGTTTCCCACTTTCCTGCATTTGAGAAGCCGAGTGTTTATTTATTGTTTCGAAATAGTTTTGTAACTGTTTGAACAGAACAAATATGCTAGGAGCATATTTTTATGTGAGTTTTACAAAACAGAAACAATAAATAATAAGCGAGGGTAGTTTCACCTTCGAAACCCGCGGGTTATTTTTATTTTACTTTTTTTAATAAAAAAGTGAATATTTAAAATTTATTTCAGATAATATCAAATAGTTTTTTATCTACAACTATTTCTAAATTATAAAAAATGTACTTTAAAATTAGATTTTGACATTATGTAATATCTTTTCTATAAACATGCATAAAACAACCTTTCTTTGCAAATATATAATAAATTAGTGTATTTAAGTACTTTATTTATATAATGTATATTCAATAAATAGTTATATTAATGGAGACTAGATAATGAGACTTTTATTAACATTGAGCTTACTGATATTTGTCAATGTTTATGCAAATGATGAGTTGTGTCAGTTGTCACCTTCTGTTCTTGAAGTTGATAACAAAGTCTCTGGCATGACAATGGACGAATCACATAAAACTTTACTTGGACTAACAATAGGCAAGCATAGTTTTGAAGATTTAAAAAAATATTATGGTGAGATCAATTCGTTTAAGCGAAAACCTGGATGTGCTTCTTGTGATGAAGAAGCATGTTATATTTCAAGAGACAGAAGCGTAGGAGTAATTTATTATAAATATGCTGGTTGGGACTACTATGGATTTTCAATTACAGACGATTCTCAAGAAATTAATCAAACTCATTGCATAGAAACCGATAAACTATATCAAGGTATCAGTACAAAATCTGGTCTAGCAGTTGGAATGAATAGACAACAAATATCAAAATATTTACAGAACCCTACATTAGCAACAGATGCGAAACAAGAATATCTTTACGAAAAAAGATTGAAATTACCAAATAAACAACTAAAAATAATGCTTCAGCAAGATATACGTAATAAGGAGCCTATTAACTGTAAATATTACTACTATAATGCCAATGGTAAAATTGAGATTAAATTTAACAAAAAAGGGTTGATACAAAAATTAAAAGTTATATATATGGAGGTCTATTAGACATGATAAATATAACAAATCAGGAGAGCTAATAAATTACCCTACAGGCAATTCATCGGCTCATTTTAAACGTTAGAGGATAAAATGAAAGATATAAATGTACAAGAACATTTCGCAAAACAAGCTTCTGATTATGAAGCATTGATGACTAGATTGGTTCCACAATATTTGGAACAACATAAAATCATATCTGATTTATTACCAAGTGATAAAAATAAAAACTATAGAATATTGGATTTAGGTTGTGGTAATGGTGTATTATCTGAAATTGTTTTAAAGAAACTTCCAAATTCACATATCACTGGATTTGATATTACTACTGAAATGCTAGATGCTTACGAACAAAAAATATCAAAATATACAAATAACTATGAATTAATTCAAGGGGATTATAAAATAGATTCAATTGGAAAATCATATGATATAATTTTAACAGGTATGACACTACATCATCTAAATTGGGAAGAGAGAAAAGTTTTTTATCAAAAACTTTTTAATAGTGCAAATCAAAATGCAGTTTATATCTCAAATGATATTATCATAGATGAAGATAAAGATGTTAGAGAACATCAATATTCTCTTTGGAAACAGTTTATGAAAGAGCAAGGTGAAAACCCAGAGTTTTGGTATGAAAAACATATTGAAAAAGATTTTCCAATTATTTTATCAAATCATTTTGATTGGTTAAAAGAAGTTGGATTTCAACAAAGTGCTTGTTATTGGAGAATGTATAATTTTGCTATTACAAAAGCAATTAAACTTTAAAGAACCTCTAATAAAACTTTGGAAATAAAAACAAGGGTATACAGTGGTTTATTTAAGTTTTTTAGAACAAAAAAGCTAAAATGAAAATTGAAATAATCAAGTGCTATTGTACCCTTGTTTTTCAAGTTCAAACGTTATCCATATAAGGAGTAAATAAAATGGTAATTAATACAACACAGGTATCCCCGAATTATCAGAGTGACTTGAAATCAGAAAGCTCTGCCAAAGTAAATGATCTATTTGAAAATATAATTAATAAAGAAGGTAATTTAAATGTATTTATAGATGAATCTGAATTAAAAGATTTAAGTTATGAAGAAGCAAAAGAATTAAGAAAAAAGCTCGAAGAGAATAGTTATTTAGAAGAATCAAAAAATGGAGATCAGAGAATTTCTTTTGGAAGTGCATTATTGCAAGTTACAAATTTCAGCAATGATGATGATTTTAATAAAACTTTATTTGAAACGATGAAAACAAAAGAGTATCCAGGCCTTTACTTTGATGAAATCAAACATAACATTGAATATGAAGCAGGAAATAGACAGTTTCCTTGGCCAACTATATCGGTGGATGAAGCCCAAGGGAATTATACATCTCTTAGTAATGATGATTATAAAAACTTAGATATAGAAAAATTTCTCGAAAATATAATAGAAACATATACAGAGATGTTACTAAACTTACCTTCATACTTAGATAGAGAAGAGACTGAAGAAACATTAAATAATTATAAAGAATTACAAAAAGATTATCAAGAAAAAAAAGATGAGAAAAATGCTCTTTTAGAAAATTTAACAAAAAACAATAAAGAAAATCCATTACTAAATATAGAATAATTCGAAATAACACCCTAGAGGATGAATCTCCACTTTTATAATAATTGTTGAGTATTACACCAACTAAAATAAAATGGTATTAAAAAATGCAAAGGTCAGTTTCCCATCTTCCCGCATTTGAGAAGCCGAGTGTTTATTTATCTCTTTTGAAAACAAGTGACTAAACTGTTTGAAGCGTAAAAAAACGTGACTAACTCACGTTTTCTCACAGAGAGTGCAAGCACAAGAGCAAGTTTTTAGTCACTCAAAAAGGATAAGTAATAAGCGAGGGAAGTTTCACTTTCGAAACCTGTAGGATGGTTTCTTTGCTACTTTCTTTTTCATAAAAGAAAGTCGGAATAAGTTAAGACGTACAGTAAAAATTTAATCACACTCAAATATTTTGAAAATAGTTTTTATTGTATGCAATTGTCTTGAAGAACAAGTTCTTCGCTTTCTTTACTTTTAGTGGTAAAAGTAAAACAAAAGCCACCAGACGGTTGTCGAAGCTAAAGTTCCCTACAGTTTTATAATTATTTCCTGACCTGCGGAACGCTTTCCTAAAAGGTACATTCAGTACCTTTTATCCAGTTGAACGGTCCTCGGTCTTCTCCGAAAATAATTAGAAAACTTCCGGCTTCAACAAAGTCTGGACAAATACTCTAGCCTCGAACTTTCTCTTAGTAATTGAGTATCACACCAGCTTAAATAAAATGGTATAAAAAATGCAAAGGTCCTTATCCCACCTTCCCGCATTTGAGAAGCCGAGTGTTTATTTTGCTTTTCGGAAAAGTTTTTCAACTGTTAGAGCGTAAAAAAACGTAACTAACTTACGTTTTCTCACAGAGAGTGCAAGCACAAGAGCGAGTTTTGAAAAACAGAAAAGTGAAATAATAAGCGAGGGAAGTTTCACCTTCGAAATCTGTGGGTTGTTTTTATTTTACTTTTTTCAATAAAAAAGTGAATATTTAGAATTTATCTCTCATAATATCTAATAGTTTTTTATCCATAATATACCTCTCAATAAATTTAACATAATGTAGGTTTATCACGATATTGACATAATATACATACACAATGTACTATTATCATCTAAATATCGATAATAAATGAACATAAAAACTATATTAAAAACTTAAAATAAATTTAAAAAATATGACATATTGCAATATTTTTTATACTGAAATACGTAAGAACTCTCTATTTTAGGTAATTCTTGTTGTCTTAATATACGACATGTTTTGTGTATGTTATTTATTAATTTTTAGGGTGTTTTATATATAATGTATGTTGAATAAATAGTTATGAGTATATGAAATATTATAAAAGGTAAATCGCATGATTCCAAGTATACGGCAGTGGTCAAAATGGTCTATACCAAGTAAAGCAAGTTATATTGGTTTAGTTCTTGCAATAATAATTCCATTAACTTCGTTTGCAACATTAAAGATAAGCACTATTATTGAAGATTATGTTTTCAACTCCTTGGAAGTAAAGAAAATAGATTATCCTTATACATTTAAAGACATAAAATATGCTGGACATGATAGAGAAATAGATAATATCTTTTATCCTCAAATTATTTATCCATTTTTTTCCAATAAATTCTTGGATTATATTAATAATGAAATAAAAGAAAATGTCCTTCAGTCAATAACTGAAGACCTTATAATTTACAATTCTAATTATGAAAAAGGAATTATTTCCCCAAATTTATTATCTATAAAAATGACTCAGTATACTTTCCATTATCCTGCACTAAATGGAAATAATTCGGTATGGTCAATTAACATCAACCCAAAGACTAACAATTATTTTGATTTTTTTGATGTTTTTGATGCTAAACGTAATGCACTTGAAGAAGTGAAAAATATTATTAAAAATAAAAATGATTGTGACTTTTTTAGTAGATTTGACGAACCTAGTTTTATACCTAGGTTTTTCATTAAAAATGAAAGCATAGAATTTCTATTTAGTGAATATGAAGTTAGTCCTGGCATGTGTGGGAATATTATAATTGATTTAAAATACTCTGAAGTCTTAGATTATTTAAATCATGATGGTCCTTTAGGTGTACTTATTTCACCCTCTGGTTCGTGGGATGCAGATTTCCATTGGGTAAAATCAATATTTAAAACAATGGATGAAATTAAAAAATCTCATAACAAATCCTCGCAGTGAACACAGAGCGTCACTGAAGTCAAAGGTTATTTAAAAGGAAAAATTACCATGAGTTTAATTACTGAAATTATTTTAATGGATACTTACGAAAAGATGCATATTAATTTACATGATTTTCTTTCAGATGAAGCTGATTGGAATGATGAATTTTGGATTTTTGAAAAAAGTAAGTTGGCTCATATATCTAATGAATTAAATAAAATTTTCAATTATTCAAAAAATGGAATAACATTTACTTCAATATGGAGTGGAGATTATATAAAATCTGAACAAGAAGTTTCGATAAAACAATTTATAGATATTATTAAAAATAATAAAATTGGTACGCACATCAAATATATTATTAGATAACAAAATGCTGGAGCGAATATTTGACCCAAGTGCGGGTCAAATATTTCTCAAGTCAACCGTTATATGAAACATCTTCAATTGACAAAATGAATAAAATTGAATACAATAGTATTAATAAATATTCAAAGGATATATTATGAAAACAGTAACTATGAGAGTAGATGATTCAGTTTACGATATGATAAAACTTGCAGCTGAAGGTCAAAAAAGAAATCTTTCAAATTTCATAGAGTTTGCAACAATGCAATACTTGACATCTTCACAATTTGTAGAAAATGATGAAATGGCTGAAATTATGAATGATAAAGAGCTTGTAAAAAACCTTATGGATGGACTAGAAGATTTCAAAAAAGGTGACTATACAATTGTCTAAGTATCAAATTGCAGAAACTAAAACTTTTGAAAAAGTTAAAAAAAAGATAGATAAAAAGCTTTATTCAAAAATTGAAAACTTTGTTTATCCTCAACTTAGAGAAAACCCTTTTTATGGAACAAATATTAAAAAGTTAAAAGATAATCTTGAAGGCTATTATAGATATAGAATTGGAAATTATAGACTTTTTTATCTTATTGAGGGTAATAAGCTTATTGTAGCTGTTGTTGATTTTAAACACAGACAACAAGCTCATGATTAGCTCATAGGCATTGCATCTGACCCTAAAAAACAAGAACTACTTGGTACAAAATGCAAACTGATTTTGTTTTCATCACTAGTTGTAACACAGTACTATCCCAAAATTGGATTTGCTCAATACAATTCAGCTTGGACACTTAAAAAAAAGATAAATTAAACTAAAAAGTATAAAAAAACTATTTTAACTCAATTCTTATATCTAAAACTAACGCTTATTATTAAATCATATTAAAAATATGATAAAATTTTTTTCACATTGAAAGGCTATGATGAAAACAATAGATTTAGTAGAAAGAATAGAAGGTGAAGCAAAACTTGTTTGTTCTTGGGAAAATGAAAAAATTAGTGATGCACGAATAGAGTTTTTAAACTTTAGAGGATTTGAATATATTTTAAAAAATAAACCTATTTTGGATGCCTTGGTTTATACCCCAAGAATTTGTGGAATTTGTGGACAAGCACATCTTCTTGCAACTGTTAATTTATTAGAAAATCTATATAAAAACGCTGGCGTTGATTTACAAGTGACACAAAAGGCAAAACTTTTAAGGGAAATAGGTTTAAATATTGAAATTATCGATTCTCATATAAAATGGTTTTATATGTTTATTATGCCTGATATAATAAAGCTTTCGTCTAAAAAATTCAATGAATATACACCATTAAAAGGGAAAAACTGGTTAGAAGCACTTGGGTGTGCAAGTGAAACAATAAAAGCTTTAGCGATTATAGGTGGTCAATGGCCACACACTTCATATATGATACCTGGAGGGGTAGTAAGTGATCCAACACTTATGGATATAGCTACAATGAAAAACTATTTAGATTCAAGCATAAGGTTTTTTGAAAAAAGTTTAATAAATATGGAGTTTGAAAAGTATCTTGACTTATCTAAAACCTATGAGTTATCAAAAATTGGAGGACATCTAAAAGAGTTTATAGATATATCTTTTGAAAATGATTTTGAAAATATTGGAAAAAGTTACGATAGACATCTTAGTTTAGGTGAATCAGCTCTTTTTGAAAAAGGAAGATTAAATAAAAGAGTTAGCCATAAAATAGATTTAAAAAAGATATATGAAGATGATAGTTTTGCTTATAGTTTAGATAAAGATGAAGAAAACCCAAAAGCTTATGGTTGGGCAAAAACTGTTAAGTATGATAATCTATTTTATGAAACAGGTCCCTTATCAAGAGCACTTATTTCAAATAGAAAACTTTTAAAAGATGTACACAGCATATATGAAGATTCACTATTTACAAGAGTATTAGCTAGAATGGATGAACTAGCACACCTTTTATATAGTACAAAAGAGCTTATCTCCAAAATAGATATAAATGAAGAATCTTATATAAAACCACAGATAAAATTGGATGATTTAGAACACTCATCAGCATTAAGTGTAGTTGAAGCTTGTAGAGGTTCATTATTTCATGAGGCTACTATTAGAAATGGAAAAATAGAAGAGTACAATGTCATAACTCCCACTGTATGGAACCTAGGTCCAGGTGATAATAATACTTTAGGTACTACCCAAAAGGCTATTGTAGGTACTGATTCTATAGAAAAAGCAAAAATCATATTAAGAAGTTTTGATGTATGTTCTGTATGTACTACACATTAATATAATTTGAGTTAAAAAGTTACATTTTAATAAAAAATCAATTTTTTTTTAAATATTAAATTACTTATGTATTTTTAGTACTAAGTGGTTACTAAAGCTTATATAAATGAATGTTCATTTTAGCCATGCTATTTTATTGCTACTAAAGCTCCTATTTTGGGTATTTTTTCTAAGATAATATTAAGTTTAAAATAGCTAACTTTATACTGATGATAAATGAATATTCATTTAAAAAACTAAAGGGGAAGTTTATGGCTGATTCTCAAGACATGGTAAAAAAAGTTTTTACCCAGAATTCTGCAAGAGTTGAAACGAATAAAGGTGATGCTTATTATAATTCGCTTTTTAATAAAGCAAAAGGTAGATTAGAGGCATTAAGAAAACAACCAGCACTTAAAGACATTGATATGATTGATGTTATTGAGAGTGAAGGTGTAAACAGAAGAGATTTCATGAAATGGGCAAGTGCTACAACTGCTACATTGATGTTACCTCCTATGTTTACTCCATTGGTGGCTGAAGCTACGGAACTTATGAATAGAGTTCCAGTAATCTGGATTGAGTTACAAGACTGTGCTGGTAACTCAGAAGCATTACTTAGAAGTTCAGCTCCTACAGTTGATGATTTACTTTTTGATGTATTATCATTAGAGTTCCATGAAACTCTTATGGCAGCTTCTGGTCATCAAGCTGATGCTCAATTAGAAGATGCAGTAGAGCATTTCAAAGGTAAATATTTACTATTTGTTGAGGGTTCAATTCCAACAGGAATGAATGGTCAATATGGAACAATTGGTGCAAGTGGTGAAACTTTCCAAGAACACCTAATGAGATTATCTTCTGATGCAGCAGCTGTTATAGCAGTTGGTGCATGTGCTACTTTTGGTGGTGTTCCAGCAGCAGCTCCAAACCCTACAGGTGCAGTTGGTGTTATGGATTTAGTAAAAGGTAAACCTGTTATTAATATCCCTGCCTGTCCTGCAAATCCAGCTAATATGGTTGGTGTAGTTTTACAATTTATATTAACAGGTCAAATTCCTGAGCTTGATTCATTATTAAGACCAAAATTTGCTTTTGGTTATAGAATTCATGATAACTGTGAAAGAAGAGCTCATTTTGATGCAGGTGAATTTGTTGAAGAATGGGGTGATGAAGGTGCTAAAAACAACTTCTGTTTATATAAAATGGGTTGTAAAGGTCCTATGACATTTAATAACTGTTCTATTATTAGATATAACGAAGGTGCAAACTGGCCAATTGGTGTAGGTCGAGGTTGTATTGGATGTTCTGAACCAGATTTCTGGGATAAATATGCTTATGAAAGACCAAT
Source organism: Halarcobacter azotofixans (SeqCode) (assembly GCA_048571215.1). Classification (GTDB taxonomy): domain Bacteria; phylum Campylobacterota; class Campylobacteria; order Campylobacterales; family Arcobacteraceae; genus Halarcobacter; species Halarcobacter azotofixans. The sequence goes on along the minus strand of CP182352.1, from coordinate 1,798,652 downwards.
GGCAGATGCGAATATCAAAGCACCAACAGGTGGAGTTGAAAAAACTGTTGATGAGTTTGGTTTAGGATTATTAACCGCAACTACAATTGGTATTGGAGTTCATGCAGTAGCTTCAGCAGTAGCAGGAAAAAGAACAGTACATAAAGAAGATGGAGAAGAATAATGAGTAAACATGTAGTAATAGATCCAATAACAAGGATTGAAGGTCACCTTAGAATTGAAGCTGTAATAGATGATAACAATGTTATCAAAGAAGCTTACAGTTCTTCAACTATGTTTAGAGGGATTGAAGAGATTTTAAAAGGTAGAGACCCAAGAGATTGTGGTCTTTTAGCTATGAGAATTTGTGGAGTTTGTACAGGTACACATTATCAAAGAAGTATAGAAGCTGTTGAACATGCTTTTGGTGTAACTATTCCAAAGAATGCAAGACTTGTTAGAAACCTAATGCAAGGTGGTTTATATATCCATGACCATATTGTTCACTTCTATCATCTACACGCTTTAGATTGGGTTGATATTACAAAAGCACTTGAAGCTGATCCAAAAGCTGCTGTTGCAGAAGCTCAAAAGTGGGCAAAAGTTTCAGGTCAAAGACCTTGGAATGCTAGTGAAGATGTTTTTGCAGAGGTTCAAGCAAGAGTTACTAAATATGTAAAACAAGGTAGACTTGGTATATTTGGAAATGCTTACTGGGGAAGTAAAGCTTATAAATTAACTCCTGAACAAAATTTAATAGGTCTTTCTCATTATTTAGATGCTTTAGATTTACAAAGAGATATTGCAAAAGCTCAAGCAATTTTTGGTGGTAAAAACCCACATCCACAATCAATAGTTGTTGGTGGGGTAACTTGTGTTCAAGATATTAAAAACCCTGTAAGAGTTGCTGAGTTTAAAGATATTATTCAAAAAGCTCAAAAATTTGTTAAACAAGCATATTTACCAGATGTTTATATGGCAGGTACAATGTATGCAGATGAAGCACTTGAAGGTGTTGGTGGTGGTTTAGGAAACTATATGTGTTATGGTGATTTTAATCTTGATGACACACCATTTTATGAAGCAAAAAAACTTTTCCCAAGTGGTATAGTTTTAAATAAAGATTTATCAAAAGTTTTTGATTTAGACCAAACAAAAATTACTGAAGATGTAACACACTCTTGGTATGAAGGAAATGAAAATCTTCACCCATTTGATGGAAAAACAAATCCAAAATATACTGGGTTCAAAGAGAAAAAAGATGGTATTGCATATTTAGATACTGAGAAAAAATACTCTTGGATTAAATCACCATTATATGATGACAAAAGAATAGAAGTTGGACCACTTGCAAGGATGATTGTTGGTGTAGCAAGAGGTGATGAGAGAATCTCTAAATATGTTACAACTTTCCTAAAAAATGGAAACTTACCAACAAAAGTTTTATTTTCAACAGTTGGAAGAACAGCGGCACGTGCAATAGAAACAGAGATGATGTGTGATGTTGTAATTGACTGGTGTAATGAACTTGCAGCAAATGCAGCAGCTGGTGACTTATCTACTTGGACTGAGTTTGATTTTGACAAAGTTGCAAAAGATGCACAAGGTTATGGAATGGCAGAAGCACCAAGAGGTAGTTTAGGTCATTGGGTTAAAATCAAAGATGGTAAGGTAGTAAATTATCAAGCGGTAGTTCCATCAACTTGGAATGCAGCACCAAAAGATTATAAAGGTAGAATGGGAGCTTATGAAGCATCTTTAGTTGGTACTAAAGTTGTTGATCCTGATCAACCATTAGAGATTATTAAAACAGTGCACAGTTTTGACCCTTGTATCGCTTGTGCAGTTCACATTATAGATACAAAAGGTAAAGAATTGGCAGTATATAAAGTAGATCCAGTAGGAGGATGCCGTGCCTAATATGAAGCGGGTTGAGAGAATGACTCCAATCATGCGAACCATTCACTGGGTGAATGCGATTTGTATGGTTGCAGCAGTCATAACCGGGCTATATATAGGTCATCCGTATTATCAAACACTTATTGCAGAGCCTGCTGTTGATAAATATGTGATGGCATGGAATAGATGGGGACATTTTATTGTTGCAATTATCTTTGATGTTACAGCAATCTTAATTGGTTACTTATATCTTTTTTCAAGATTTGAAAAACCATATAAGAAAATTTTACCAACTAAGAAAAACTTCATTGAGTTTTGTGAAGTGTTCTTTAATCTTATAACATTTAATAGAAGAAAGAAATTTGATTCAACATATAGTGATAGTTATAACATTATGTTTTTTACACTATTTCATATTCTATTAGTATTTATGCTATTTACAGGGCTACAAATGTATGTTCAGGGATTAGCATCAGGTATGAGTTCTATAGGTTCTTGGTGGCCTTCACTTTTACACCTAACAACTGATTGGACAAATCTATTATTTGGTGGTAATATGGGTGTTAGAATTGCTCATCATACAGCAATGTATTTGCTTATTATGTGGGTTATGTCTCATATTTATTATCAAATTTGGAGAACTATTTTTTGGAGAGAGGGTGATATCAATATTGTATTTGGTGGAACTAAATTTGCCCACAAAAAATCAAAAATAGAAGAGTAGACTAAACTCTTTTAATATATAATTAATAGGCTATGGCTAAAATGCCATAGCCTATTTTTTTCCCTAAAAATTTATTTAAGTTAATTTATTTGATTTTAATAAGTTTTTAATTTGAAGGTATTATATGAAAAATATTGTAATTGGTGTTGGTAATGTTTTATTTAAAGATGAGGGTGTAGGTATTTATGCAGCTAAATATTTAGAAAACAATTATGAGTTTGATGGAGATTTAGAGATAATTGAAGGTGGAACACTAGGCTTTAAACTAATGGCACTTTTTCAAGAGTATGACAACGTTATTATTCTAGATACTGTATCGATTGAAGATAGAGTAGGGGAGATCTTTAGATTGCCTTCAGAGGTTTTACTTGGACTTGGACAATATAGAAAAACAGCCCATGAGGTTGAGATTGTAGAGATGTTAGAGATATGCTCAGTTTTAGACAAACATGCAGAAGTGACTATTTTAGGTATTATCCCAGAAGATATTGTAAGTGTTGAGATTGGGCTTACAAAAACTATTGAGGATAGATTTGAAGAGTTTACACTTCAAGCAATTAAAGAGATTGAAGCTATTGGAGTTAAAGCAATAAAAAAAGATAATAAAAGTGTGAAAACTATAGCCCAAGAGTTAATTGGAAGTTATAATGGAGAGCATTTAACAAGAATCCCAAATGAGGAAGATACCACATGGAATTGATTTATAAAATAGAATTCTTTTCTACAAATTTTTATTATAAACATATAATTGATGAGATAATTACTAAATCAGGAACCAAGGCACATACAAAGTTTTATGAGGATTTGATTTTAATTGTTTGTGATGATGTAGAAGAAAAAATTGAGAGTTTGTTTAAACTTTTAGAACAAAAACTACCCTTATCAATCTTTTTAGGGAAGGCAGAAGTTATAGAAAAGTTTGATTTTGATGCCTTTAAAGAGATAGAAGACAAAGATGTAAAAGTTAATTTAGCACTTTTAACAAATGATGAGATAACAAAAACAATAGAAGAAAACAATGTAGATTTTTTTAATGATATTGAACTTATAAAAAAAGGAAAGATATCAAGGATAGATACCCATAATGGAGTAAAAGATTTCTTTTTACCATCTACTAAATTAAGAGAAGAGTTTGAAGAAAAGGGATATGAAGTTAAGCTATTGATTACAGATATAAATAATATAACTGATTTGGTAGAAATCTCACAAAAAGATTTGCAATTATTATGTTCAATAGAAAGACCCCTTGTAAAGTTAAAATTTAAATTACTTCAAAACTCAGATACAGAATTTTCTAAGACTAGATTTATTTATGCAAAAGTACCAGATGATAGAGAAACTTTACTTTTTGCGAATGCACTAAAAAAAGAGGGATTTTCTTATATTTTATACACAGCAGATGATATTTATCAAGATGGATTAAAAGTAACATATAGTGAGGGACAAACTATTATTATCCATGGTGAAAAGGGACTTTTCCCTAAGTATGAGTATAAATTAGATAGAAAAGTTATTAATATAAAAGATTATTTTGATGAATATGGCAGTGTATATAAGGCATGTATTGATCAATTTTATAAAAAATTAGTTCCAACTATCGGGATATATTTTTCCTACAAAAGTGATGAGTCCGCTATTAAAATTAATCTGCCAGGAGTAGGAATAAAAGATGTAATACACATACCAAATGTGTTTAATAGTATTGAAAATTGTTTTGAAGATATAAAAAGTTTAGATGAAAATACTCTAAGATTAGTAGATAATTATAAAAATAAATATGCTACTTATTTTGAAAAAGAGTTTAAAGATACTGATTCAGATGGCTTTGAGTCTATTTTAAATCTTTTAGCATATATCTTAGGAATGAGAGACTATAAAGAGTTTGAAGATATAGCTTTAGCATATAATTCTAAAAGTGGTATTCAAATAGATATGAATATAGTAAAAATTGATGGGAAAAACTATTTAGATTATAGAAGAGTTATTCAAAGTACTATGAGTTATAAAATGGCAGGAGTTCAAGATAGTATGTTAGCATACTCTTTTTATGAAAGCCTAAGTGATTTTATAAAAGACAATGTTGAAAAAATAAACTCAGAATTAAAAGCAAAAGATTTAATACTTTGTGGAGATATGTTTGGAAACACAATACTACTTTCAAAAGTAAAAAAAGCAATAAATAATATAAATATCTTAATCCCAAAAGAATACCCCTTAGATTTTTAGGTCAATAAAAACTTACCAATATTAACTTATACTTATTATCGAAAATAATAGGTATAAGTTTTTCTATTTTATAAAAAAACAGCTCTCAAAAATTGATTATTACTCACAAAAAGCTGGATTTCTTAATTTTTTAAAATTAATCTAAAAATTTAGTTTGGCTTAAGTTTTAGTTATGTAAGATACTTTTTAAAATTTAAATGAATACTCATTCATATAAATTAGTCAATTTTTTTTGTCTAAAATTTATATAAATGAACATTCATTTATCAAGGAAAATAAATGAAGGAATCAAGTTTATTTATACAAATAACTAAAAGATTAGAAGATATAGAAAAACTTCCAAAGATAGATGAAAGTAAATCAATACCTAAAATTTTGGAAGAAAAAAATTTTGAAAGAAGAGATTTTTTAAAGTGGGCCGCTGCAATAACAACAATGTTAGCCTTACCTGCAAGTTTCACTCCACTTGTAGCTAAAGCTGCACAACTTAGTGATAGACTTCCAATTATTTGGTTACATATGGCAGAGTGTACTGGATGTACTGAATCACTTTTAAGAACAGATGCTCCAAGTATAGATTCATTGATATTTGATTATATCTCTTTAGAGTACCACGAAACTTTGATGGCTAGTGCAGGTTGGCAAGCAGAAACAAATTTAGAACATGCAATAGAAAAATATAAAGGTAACTATATCTTGATGGTTGAGGGTGGAATTCCAGCTGGAGATAAAGATTTTTATTTAACAGTTGGTGGACATGGAAATAGTGGTGAAACGATTGCAAAAAAAGCTAGTGAATATGCAAAAGCTATTTTTGCAATTGGTACTTGTTCTTCATTTGGTGGAGTACAAGCGGCATATCCAAATCCTACGGGTTCGGTAGCCTTATCAAAAATCACAAATAAACCAGTTATTAATGTACCAGGATGTCCTCCAAGTGAAAAAAATATTGTGGGAACTTTGATGCATTATATTTTATATGGAACTTTACCTGCTTTAGATGCATATAATAGACCAAAATGGGCATATGGATTAAGAGTACATGATTTGTGTGAAAGAAGAGGTCATTTTGATGCAGGCGAATTTGTAGAAGAGTTTGGTGATGAGGGAGCAAAAAAAGGATTTTGTTTATATAAAGTGGGTTGTAAAGGACCTTATACTTTTAATAATTGTTCAAAAAATAGATTCAATCAACACACCTCTTGGCCTATTCAAGCAGGACATGGATGTATTGGTTGTAGTGAGCCTGATTTTTGGGATTCTATGGGTACTTTTGAAGAACCAGTTACTGATAAATTATATGATACGGTATTTGGAGGACTTGGAGCTGATGCAACAGCAGATAAAATTGGTATTGGATTATTAACAGTAACAGGAATTGGTATTGCAGTACATGCAGCAATCTCCAAATATAAAAACCCAAAAGATGAGGAGTAGAAATGGCAAATAAAAGAGTTATCATTGACCCTATTACTAGAATAGAGGGACACTTAAGAATAGAAGTTGAAGTTGATGAAAACAATGTTGTTAAAAACGCTTTTTCTACTGCTACACTTTGGAGAGGTTTAGAAACAATTGTTAAAAATAGAGATCCAAGAGATGCAGGTTTTTTGATGCAAAGAATCTGTGGGGTTTGTACTTTTTCACACTATAGAGCTGGAATTGAAGCTGTTGAAAATGCCTTAGATATTATCCCACCATTAAACGCAAAGCTAACTAGAAGTTTGATGAATCAAGCTTTATTTATGCATGACCATGTTGTGCATTTTTATCATCTTCATGGTTTAGATTGGGTTGATGTAGTATCAGCTTTAGATGCCAATCCTGCAAAAGCTTCAAAAGAGGCATTTAAATATACAAAATACCCAATCGCAACAGGTGAAAATGATTTAGTTAAAACAAAGGATAGGGTAAAGGCTTTTGTTCAAAGGGGGGAATTGGGACCTTTTGCAAATGCATACTGGGGACATAAAACATTTAAATTTACTCCAGAACAAAATTTGATAGCCTTGTCACATTATCTAAAAGCTCTTGAAGTTCAAAGAACAGCAGCTCAACTTATGGCAATGTTTGGTGGTAAACAACCCCATCCTCAAAGTTTGACTGTTGGTGGAGTTACTTGTGTTATGGATCTTTTAGACCCCTCAAGAATGTCAGAGTATTTAACAAAATACAAAGAGGTTGCAAATTTTATTGAAAATGCATATTACGCAGATGTTTTAATGGCAGCAAAGGCTTATGGAACTGAGCCTAGTGTTACTGCTAAAGCTGGAACTATGAATTTTATGTCACATAAAGAGATGCAGTTAAATAGAAGTGAATTTTTATTTGATACGGGGATTATTTTAGATGGAGACTTATCAAAAGTATACCCTATAAATGAAGATTTTATAACAGAAGAAGCAACACACTCTTGGTATGAAGATAATGAAGCTTTACATCCATATAATGGAAAAACAAATCCAAAATATACAGGTCTAAAAGAGAAAATGACTATTGGCGCAGATGGGAAAGAGGTACACTCAAAATCAGTAGATGATAAGGGTAAATACTCTTGGATAAAATCCCCTAGATATGATGAAAAAGCTATGGAGGTTGGACCTTTGGCTGCTATTTTAGTTTCTTATGCAAAAGGAAATAAAAAAATAGTAAAAATTGTAGATGAGTTCTTAGCCAAAACTAATTTGCCTTTAGAGGCACTATATACAACATTAGGTAGAACTGCAGCAAGAGCCTTACAAGCAAAGGCTATTATTGATAATGGTTTAGAAACTTTTGAAAGTTTAATAGAAAACTTAAAAGTTGATCAAGATACTTATACTTCTTATAAAATTGATAAAGATAAAGAGTATAAAGGAAGATTTATAGGTGATGTTCCAAGGGGTATGTTAAGTCATTGGATTAGGATAAAAAATGGAGTTGTTGAAAACTATCAAGCTGTAGTTCCTTCAACTTGGAATGCAGGTCCTGAAGATTCAAGAGGTCTAAAAGGACCTTATGAATCAAACCTTATTGGTTTGAAAGTAAAAGATATTAGTAAGCCTTTAGAGATTATTAGAGTTATTCATAGTTTTGACCCATGTATTGCTTGTGCTGTTCATGTTATGGATAAAAAAGGTAATGATTTGGGAACTTATAAAGTTGACCCAGTGTATTCAGCAAGTTGTTAGGTTGCACTTATGATTAAAAAACATTATGAGTTTTCATCTTGGGTTAGGATAACCCATTGGCTTAGGGCATTAACAATTTTGATTTTAACAGCAACTGGATTTTATTTGGCTTTTCCTTTTATTTCACCATCACATAGTGGTGGGGAACCTGTTAATTTTCTAAATGCTTTATCTAGATCTTGGCATATAATATTTGGTTTCTTGCTTATTGCTGTAACTATTGGAAAGTTTTATCTTTTTGTTTTTGATAAACAAAGTAAAGTTGAAAGGGAATCTTTTTGGGACTTTATAAATCCAAAAATTTGGATTAAACAAATAGGTTATTATTTGTTGATATCGAAACATCCACATGGAAAAGGGGTTTATAACCCTTTGCAGTTTATGGCATATGTGGGGATTTATATTAGTATATTTATGATATCACTAACGGGTATTATATTATATGTTCATGTATATCATGAAGGGATAGGAGGATTTTTATTTGATATGGTAAAACCAATTGAGGTTTTATTTGGTGGTTTAGCAATGGTTAGAAATATACATCATATTTTTATGTGGGTGTTTATTTTATTTATACCTATTCATATCTATCTTGCTGTATTTAACTCTATATATGGAAAAGCTGGTGCTATGGATTCTATATTTAGTGGTTATAGATGGGTAAATAAGAAATAATATGGATATATTAATCTTAGGTATTGGAAATATCTTATTTCAAGATGAGGGGATAGGAGCACATTTTGTTCACTATATGGATGAAAAATATAAATATAATTCAAAAGATAATAGAGTTTGTATAGTTGATGGGGGTACTTTGGCCCAAAGACTTATCCCTTTGATTGTTAGATTTGATAAGGTTTTTGTTATTGATTGTATCGATGCTTTAAATTCAAAAGCTGGAGATGTTTATTTTTTTGATTATTTAAAAGCTCCTAGTGAAATAGATTGGCAAGGTAGTGCCCACGAAGTAGAGATGCTTCAAACTCTAAATATGATAAAGATGAATGGTGATTTACCTAGTACACATGTATTAGGTGTAATTCCAAAAAGAGTTGCTGATGATACAGCATTTGAATTGAGTTTTGAGATTATTCAAGCTGTAAAAACAATGGAAAAAACCCTTGTCAATGAGTTACAAAAGTTGGATGTAGAATTAAAAATAAAAAATGAGACTATAAGTATAGAAGATATATCAAAAATCTCTTTTAAAAGGTCTATAGTAAATGATTTTACAATTTAGAAAAACTATTAAGAAAAAAGGAGTTTATTTATATAAAAGTTAAAATTTCAATCTTTATTAAAGATATTACATTAGAAGTTGTGCCGTGAATACCAAGCTTTGTATATTTATTATACTTGCTAATCACAAGTGCCCCACTCCCTTTTTGTTTGATCAAAATACAAGATTACCAAACAGCTAATTTTACTCCCCCCTTTTATTAGTTGTGATATTCGCGGTACAACTTGTGATGTAATATTTTTGAATTTATATGATATATAATCCTTTTTATTTTATATAGAGTGAGAGTTTTAAAACATTATAATAATATAAAAAAAGAACCTATTTATGTTTGATTATCTTATTTGTTTATATAAGATAGTCTAAATAATTTTACAATAAGGATTTTCCAATACAATTATAAATAAACTTATATATTGGATAATTTATGAAATCACTTGCAATAGAGATAAAAGGTGTAGTTCAAGGGGTTGGTTTTCGTCCTTTTATTTATAACTTAGCAACAAAATACTCTTTAAATGGTTGGGTAAATAACTCTGATACGGGTGTAAATATCTGCATAGAAGGTGATGAGTTAGCTATTGAGTCTTTTATAGATGATATAACGCAACTTGCTCCACCTTTATCAAAAATATTTGAGATAAACTGTTTAGAAAGGGATATTGAAGGGTTCAATACTTTTGAGATAGTAAAAAGTAAATCAAACTCAAATAAAACTACAATTATATCTCCTGATATCGCCATATGTGAAGATTGTATTGATGATATAAGTGATGTAAATAATCCAAGATTTGAGTATCCTTTTACCAATTGTACAAACTGTGGTCCTAGATATTCTATTATAAAAACAGTTCCTTATGATAGGGTAAATACCTCTATGGATAATTTTACCCTTTGTAGAAGTTGTAAAAAAGAGTATAAAGACCCATCAAATAGAAGATACCATGCTCAACCACTCTCTTGTAGAGAGTGTGGACCTACAATACAACTTTTAGATAAAAATGGCATAAAAATATCAAAAGATAATGAAGCCTTAAAAGACCTCGCAAAACTTATCAACGAAGGTAGTATAGTAGCTATAAAAGGTTTGGGAGGTTTTCATATTGTTTGTGATGCAACCAATGATTTAGCTGTTGAACAGCTAAGACAAAGAAAAAATAGACCAACAAAACCTTTGGCTGTTATGTTCAAATCTCTTAAGCAAATAAAAAAATATCTTACAATTACTCCAAAAGAAGAGGAGATAATAAACTCAAAAGAGAAACCAATCACAGTAGTAAAATCAAACTCTATGGGTTTAAGCAGTTTTGTTGCCCCAAATATTGATAGGGTAGGTTGTTTTATAGCTTATACTCCTTTACATTTGCTCCTTTTCAAGTATTTAAGTAATCCAATAGTTGCAACAAGTGCAAATCTAAGTGGGGAACCAATTATTAGATTTAAAGATGAGATTTTGATAAAGCTTGATAAGGTTGTAGATTATGTTTTGGATTTTAATAGGGACATAATCAATGCTTGTGATGATTCTGTAGTACAAGTTGTAAATGATGAACTACAAATCTTAAGAAATGCAAGGGGTTTTGCCCCAAGTTCATTTAAACTTGCTAAAAAATTAAATAAAAAGATATTAGCCTTAGGTGCAAATCAAAAATCTACTATTTCATTAGCTTTTGATGATACTTTAATAGTTTCACCCCATATTGCAGATTTGGATTCAATAAGCTCTATGGAATATTTTGAAAGAACAATTGAAACCTTTAAAAGATTTTACGATTTTGAACCAGATTTAATAGTTTGTGATAAACATAAAAATTATGAGAGTACAAAATGGGCTATGAAACAAAACTGTGAAGTGGTACAAATACAACACCATCATGCTCATGTTTTATCAACTATGTGTGAATATAATTTAGATGAAAAAGTATTAGCCTTTAGTTTTGATGGTACAGGTTTTGGTGAAGATGGAAAGATTTGGGGTGGAGAGGTTTTATTAGCAAGTAAAAAAGAGTATAAAAGGATAAATCATATAAATTATTTTAAACTTTTAGGTGGTGAAAAGAGTATAAAAGAACCCAAAAGAGTGGCCTTGTCATTGCTATTTGATAACTATAGTTTAGCTGAGATAAGATTATTAGATTTGCCACTTTTAAAAAAGTTTTCATATAGTGAAATAGGTTTATATCATAAGATGTGGGAAAATGATTTAAACTCTCCACTTACAAGCTCTATAGGAAGAGTTTTTGATGCAATAGCATCTTTTGCCAATATTGCACATGAACAAAGCTATGAGGGTGAAACAGGGCTTAAAATAGAGATGTTTTATGATGATGTTATCAAAGATAGTTATACTTATGAATTACTTGAAGATAAAATCGATATAAGTCCTTGTATAAAACAGATAGTTAAAGATAATGATGATAAGAAAATCTGTACAAAGTTTATAAATATGTTAGTTGATATCATTTTTGATATTAGTACAAATTACAGGGGATTGCCTGTAGTATTGACAGGTGGAGTTTTTCAAAATAAAACACTTTTACAGTTGGTTACTAAAAAACTAAATGACAATTTTATAAAAGTTTATTACTCTAAAAAAATCCCTCTAAATGATGCAGGTATATCTGTAGGACAGATATACTCACAAGTTTAAATTTTATTATCTAAGGGTTTAACCTTTTTTTCTATAAAAATTGCCCCAAATGGGATTAGTGATAAAACAAAAAGCTGAAACATAAAACCGGTATCAAAGTTAGTTCTTTTTTTAGCTTCAAATAATGAAATCATAAATATTATAAATAAAACCCCATGGACCATTCCAAATATTTTAACAGGATAAGGGTTTTCTCCTATATATTTTATTGGCATGGCAATAAAAACTAAAAGTAAAAAAGATATACCCTCTATTGCAGAAATCATTCTAAATCTTTTAATGGCACTACTCAACATAAACATCCTTATAAATTTTTCGATATTATAATGAGTTAAAATTATAATAGCTTTATAATTATAATTTATTAATGTAGAGTTTATGTGTAGTCGATTTCATATATAAAGTCAGTTTTGGTTTTTTAAATAATAAAATATATAATTCTATATTAAAATATAATTATATTTATTTTTTATTAACTAAAAAGGAGTAGAATTATAATAAAGGAGTTATTATGCAAGTATCAAATAATACATATACAAACTACTATACTCAAACAAATAATATAACAAAAACAGAAAAGACAGAAGAAAACTCTTTCTCTTCAATGCTAACAAGTTCAGAAAAAACAGAAGAGAAAGAAGAGGTAGGGCTATATATAAAATATATGGATCAGTTTAACTATTTTGATTCTTTATCACCTGAAGATAGAAAACTGTTTAGGGAAATACTAAAAGATGATCAAATTACAATGGCTGAGATGGATAGCTTAACTTATGAGCAAGCAGAAAAGTTTGAGTATATTGCTTATCCACAAGGTGATTTTACTAAAGAACAGATTAATAATACACCTATTGTATATAAAACAAATCAAATTGGCGATATGTTACTTGCTACACGAACAACAAATGATAAAACCTTTAATGAAGCCTTATACAGAACAGCAAGAGAGTTAGATGATGATATTTATAGAATGACAGTTTTAGGTCAAGTAAAAATGAACGTGGCGCAGGCTCACTTTGGATATGAATTAATGCCATCTTTTTATGTTGAAGCTGAAACAGAAAATATGTGGAAATGGGATTATGATAATATGAATATAGATTTTAATAAATTTTTAGGTGATGTTATCTCAATGCATAAAGAAGCATTAGCAAATCCTAAAACTCACCCAAAAGTTATAGACCAACATCAAGAAAGACTAGATGGATATAATATTATTTTAAAACATTATAATGACATAAAAAAAGAATCTATGTATGCTTGATTATTATGAAGAGTATAAAAAATACATTCTCTTTTTTTTCTAGTTTTTAGTATTTTTATAGTTTCATCTTTTTATTTTTTAGAAGATAAAAAAAAGTAGTTAAAAAAAATGAATCTCCTATTTATATAAAACAAATTATTTAAAATAAATCTCTTTTAAAATTTCGATTTGTTTATTTTGAAGATAGTTAAACTTAAATTCACACTCTTTTAAATAGTAAAAAAAGTTTTCTTCATCTATACCTTTATATTTTTTTAAGTTCTCTTCTAGGTATTTCCAAAAAACATATAGGGGTGTTGTATATGAATTTTGAGAATAGATTCTATGCCATCTTAGATAGTTTTCAAAAGTCTTATTATCTTCAAATGTATTGTATTTGGGAAGTCTTGGCATTAAAAGTGTGTAGATTTTTTTATTTGAATAAAAACCTATTATATTTATAGCATCATATAAAGATTTTTTTCTATCTTTTTTTTGTCTGGAAGTAAAATAGTAAAACTCTTCATATGAGCTATTGTCTTTTATTGAACTTTGGTATTGTTCTTCTAAATATACGGCTATAAGCTTTCTAAAAAGCATATATCTATTTTGTACAGTTCTATAGTTTACCTTTAAAAGTTTAGCACATCTGTTAGCATTAATACTATTACAAAAAAATTGGATAATTTTTATATCAGTATTGAGTTTCTTTAAAGAAAATTTTCGCTTACAAGAGGCACATTTTTTATAATCATCTTGTAAAGAGTAGAGTCTTTTATGTTTGCAAAAGGGACAACTAATTATTTTCATAAGATTTTATACTATCTTTTATATTTTTTAAAAATAGGATTTGCTATTTGTAGTAGTTTAACTGCAAAAAAACCAACAATAAGACCAAATATAATCTCTAAAATAAAAGAGCTAAACCATGAAAAAGCACCTAAGTTTTCAATTGTATTATCTAAAAAATGTAAGGCATGGGTTTCATGGGCAACAATTCCACCTCCAACTGCTAACATAGCAATAGTACCAATAATAGAGATAACCTTTATAACAACAGGCATAGCATTTACAAGACCTACTCCAATAGCTTGTAATAAACTTGAAGTTTTCTCTTGTAGATAAAAGCCAATATCATCAAGTTTTATAATCAAAGCAACTATTCCATAAACACCTATAGTTGTTATGATACCTATTAAAATAAGTACTACTATTTTTACTAAGAAATCAGATTGGGTTAGGAGACTATAGGCTATTACTATAATTTCAAAAGATAAAATAAAGTCTGTTTTAACAGCACTTTTAACCTTTTGTTTTTCAAACTCTTCATTGCTAATATTTTTTTTAGTATGATTATTCTCTTCATGGGCTTGATGGGGAAAAAACTTTTCTAAAATAACTTCTACCCCCTCGTAGGCTAAATAGGTACCTCCTAAGATTAGAGCAGGAGAGATTAGCCAAGGAGCTATGGCACTTAGTATTAATACTATAGGGATAATTATAATTTTGTTTTTAAAACTCCCTTTTGCAATCTTATATACAATAGGAAGCTCTCTTGCTGCTGCATTTTTTTGAGCTTCTTTAAGTAGAGTGTTTTTAATTTTTGTTAATTCATCCAATATCTCTTTTTGGGATTTTTTATCAAGATTTTTAATATTTTGTTTCAACTCTTCAATTGAACCGGCTTTTGCTAACTCTTTTTTTAATATATCAGAGGTTGTTTCATTTGTAAAACTAGAAATGGCAGCAAGATCATCTACCAAAAGAGCAGAAGATTTTGCACTTGCAAGTTTTGTGTAAGTAACTATATCATCAAATAAAATTCCAATATCATCAAGGGAAGTTGCAAGGGATTTTGAAGCTGTTACAATTGTTTTACCTGCTAAGGTACTAATATCATCTGCTAATATTGATAAATATCCTAATATACCTGACATTTGTTTCCTTGATAATTTTTTCTTGTATTTTATTTAAAAAGTTGTTAAAACAAGTTATATTGAAAGGACAAATTATATTTTAATGGTTCAAAAAATGCATAAGTGATAGCAAGTATTAGATTATATTCAGTTTCATTACAATAAACTGCATGAAACTGAACATATATTCAGGTTATAAGAGTTTAAAAAAGATAAATAAAAATAACTCCCTAAGGGAAAAATAAAAGGATAATTATATGTGCCAAGATTGCGGATGTAGTATAACAGACCACCACCATCATGACCATGACCATGATCATGAACACTCACACTCTCATGATAGCAAATCACATCAAGCAGCCCATGAGACTTTACACCATAACCCACAGCTAAACGATAGTAAAACAATCTCAGTTATAAAAAAGATACTAGATAAAAATGATCATGAAGCAGCTCACAATAGAGCTCATTTTGATAATCACAAGGTATTGGGTATCAATCTAATGAGTAGTCCAGGAAGTGGAAAAACAACACTTTTAGAACATATGGCAGAACTTGCTGATTTTAAATATGGGGTTGTAGAAGGGGATTTAGAAACAAACAGAGATGCAGATAGGTTAATAACAAAAGGGATAAAAGCAGTTCAAATACAAACTGGTTCAGCTTGCCATTTAGATGCCTTTATGGTTCATAAGGGTTTACACGATATGCCCCTTGATGATTTAGATGTATGTTTTGTGGAAAATGTTGGAAATTTAGTTTGTCCTGCTTCTTATGATGTGGGAACTCACCTAAATATAGTTTTAGTATCTATTCCTGAAGGGGAAGATAAAGTAGAGAAATATCCAGTTATGTTTAGAACTGCTGATTTAATTCTTTTTACAAAAACAGATTTGTTGCCATATTTTGAATACGATATGGAAAAAGAGAAAGCCCAAGCTAGAAAATTAAAACCTAATGTAGATATCTTAGAAGTATCAACAAAAGATGAAAAAAGTTTACAAGCAGTTGTAGATTGGATTAATTTTAAAAGAAAAATGCGATAAGCATTAAGCGTAACTTGTTACGCTCTTTAGGATTTGCTTCTTTAAGCGAAATTTATTTTCCCTGTTAAAAGAAGTTATTAAATTTATTGGTCCCATCAAAATGGGACATTTTAAGGAAAAAATATGTGTTTATCAATCCCTTCAAAAGTAACCCATATAGATGAAGAAAATAATGTTTGTACTGTAGATACTATGGGTGTAGAAAGAAGTGCCTCTTTGGATTTAATAGATCAACCCGTTGTAGTGGGTGATTATGTTCTTATTCATATTGGTTTTGCAATGAACAAAATAGACGAAGAGGATGCCCTAGCTAGTCTTGAAGTTTATCGTGAAATAATAGACAAAATGGAAGAACAAGATAGGCAAGCTGCCATAGAAGAATCAGATAATTGTCCTAGTAGAGCCTAAAATTTATGAGTGAATTAAAATTAAAAGATTTGTATGATGGTTTTAGAGATCCAAAAACCATAAAAGCTTTAAAACAATTGGTTGATGAAGAGGCTAAAAAACTAGATAAAAAAATTCATATTATGGAAGTGTGTGGTGGACATACCCATACTATTATGAAATATGGTCTAAATCAACTAATGCCTGAAAATGTAGAGTTTATTCATGGACCTGGCTGTCCTGTTTGTGTTATGCCAAAAGAGAGAATAGACCATGCTTATATTTTAAGTTTACAAGAAGATGTTATCTTAGTAACTTTAGGAGATATGGTAAAAGTTCCAGGTAGTCGTGGAAGTTTACAAGATGCTAGAAGTAAAGGAGCTGATGTAAGGTTTGTATATTCCCCTTTAGATACTCTAAAAATAGCTCTTGAAAATCCAAATAAAAAGATAATATTTTTTGCCATAGGTTTTGAAACAACAACTCCAATGACATCAGCACTCTTGCAACAAGTTGAAAAAGCAAATATAAAAAATATCCTTTTTCATATAAATCATATCACAGTACCAGAACCTATGAAAGCCCTTCTTGATAGCAGTGATTGTAAAATAGATGCTTTTATAGGACCATCACATGTAAGTGTGATAAGTGGAAGTAAGATATATGATGAGTTTGTAAAAGATTATAAAAAACCAGTTGTGGTAAGTGGTTTTGAACCAGTTGATGTGATGCAATCAATATATATGATAGTAAAACAGTTTAATGAAAGCAGATGTGATTTAGAAGTGGAGTACTCAAGAGCAGTTTCTTATGATGGAAATCTAGCAGCACAAAAATTAAATGATAAATTTTTCACAAGATTAGATAGCTTTAGGTGGAGAGGAATAGGGGATATTCCAAATTCAGCCTTTAGACTAAGAGATGAATACGCCTCTTTAGATGCCGAAGTTATATATAAAGATATCTTACCAAATGAAAAAATTGACGATCATAAGTTATGTATCTGTGGTCAAATCATGAGAGGTGTAGCCAAACCAAATGATTGTAGTGTATTTGGAACAGCATGTAAACCAAGTAGCCCATTAGGATCGTGTATGGTATCAAGTGAAGGGGCATGTAGTGCCTACTATAAATATGGAAATCTATTATAAATGAAAAAACTTTTTATTATTAAAGCTGGTATCACTTTTGAAGATACAAAAAAACAGAATAAAGATTTTGATACTTGGGTTATTGATAAGTTAGACAATCCTAATTTAGATATTGAAGTTATACATATACAAGAAAAAATCTATTTTCCAGATATTGAAGAGTGTGCAGGAGTTATTATAACAGGTTCACACTCTATGGTTACAGATGAAGAGCCATGGAGTGTAGCAATTGAACAATGGATACCAATTTTAATTGAAAAAGAGATACCACTATTGGGAATATGTTATGGACACCAGCTTTTAGGAAAAAGTATGGGTGGAATTAGTGATTTTCATAAAGATGGTATGGAGATAGGTAGTGTAGAGATAAATTTATCAAATAATGTAGCAAATGATAAACTTTTTAGTGGAGTGCCAAAATCGTTTATGGCACATACAATACACTCCCAATCAGTATTAGAACTTCCTAAAGATAGCATACATTTAGCATATAATAAATATGAAAAAAATCATGCTTTTAGGATAGGCAAAAATGCTTGGGGTGTACAATTTCATCCAGAATACAATGAAGATATTATGCAATCATATATCAAGGAAGTTGGAAAAGATAAAGATATTCCAATCGATATTTTAATTAAAAATATAAAGAAGACTCCATATGCAAATTTAGTTTTAAAAAGATTTGGAGAGATTGTAGAAAAAGAGGTTGAAAATGACTAAAACAATAACGCTAGCACAGGGAAATGGTGGGCAAGAAAACAATGAACTTATATCAAAAGTTTTTTATAAGGCTTTTGAAAATGATATTTTAGCAAAAAGTGAAGATGCAGCTATTATCCAAGATGGAAAGCTAGCTTTTTCTACAGATAGTTTTACCGTAAGTCCTATAGAGTTCCCAGGAGCAAATATTGGTAAGCTTGCAGTTTGTGGTACTTGCAATGACTTAGCTATGATGGGTGCAAAGCCTAAGTATCTTACTTGTTCAGTTATTCTTGAAGAGGGCTTTGATGTTGAAACATTAAATACAATAGTTGCTAGTATGAAAAAAGAGCTTGAGATAAATGGGGCTGTTGTTGTATCTGGAGATACTAAGGTGGTACCTCGTGGTAGTGTGGATAAGATATTTATAAATACAACTGGAATTGGTGAGGTTAAAAAAAGTGGAATCTCTTCAAACTCTATTTTAGAAGATGATGTGATTATAGTATCTAACTCTATAGGAAAACATGGAGCTACAATCTTTGCAGCACGCGAGGGGATTGATTTTTCAACTTCTTTAGAATCTGATTGTGCTTCCCTTTGGCCTGTAGTTGAAAAGCTTATTGAAAATGGTGTAAATATTAGAGCCTTAAGAGATGCTACAAGAGGTGGTGTAAGTGCAGTTTTAAATGAGTGGGCAAAACAATCTGATATTTGTATAGAGATAGAAGAGGAAAAAATACCTGTTTGTGATGAGGTAAATGGAGTTTGTGAGCTTTTAGGTTTTGAAGCTCTAAGTTTAGCAAATGAGGGAACTTTTGTATTAGCACTTCCAAAAAGTGAAGTTGAAAAAGCGATGCAGCTTTTAAAATCAATGGATACTTCAAAACAATCAAGTATTATAGGGCTTGTAAACTCAAAGCATAAAGGTAAAGTTATTTTAAATACAGCTTGGGGAACCCAAAGATTTATAGATTTGCCAAC
This sequence comes from Halarcobacter azotofixans (SeqCode), assembly GCA_048571215.1. Lineage (GTDB taxonomy): Bacteria > Campylobacterota > Campylobacteria > Campylobacterales > Arcobacteraceae > Halarcobacter > Halarcobacter azotofixans. The sequence continues at coordinate 1,779,338 of CP182352.1, read as the reverse complement.
AGGTGAATTATTACCAAGGATTTGTTAATGGTCTCTTTAAAAAATAGGATATTTCAAAAGGAAAAATTTAATGCATGAATATAGTATAGTTCAATCACTTTTGGATAGTTGCGAAGAGCATGCAAAACAAAATGAGTCAACAAATGTAACAAAAGTTGTAGTAAAAATAGGTGTTTTATCTGGAGTAGAACCAGATTTATTGCAAACTGCCTTTGATACTTTTAAAGAAAAAACAGTTTGTGAAAATGCCCAATTTATTATAAATCATCAAAAAGTGGTTATTGAGTGTTTGGATTGTAATACCACTTCAACATTAGAAAAAAATGAGTTCTTCTGTCCAAAGTGTAATAGCAATATGATAAAAGTAGTTGATGGTGAAGAGATGTATTTGATGAGTTTAGAGTTAAATTAAACTTAAATTATGTTTATTGATTATTATTTTCATTTGCCTTTGATTTTTAAGATTATAAAATTATTTTAAGAGCGCTATTTTAGGCAAGTAAATGAAAACAGTTAATTTAAAAAACTTAATTTATCAAAATTATTTAAAAACTGCATTAACATCAATTATCTTTATAGAGATAACACTTTTATTTTTATATTTTAATGTTACAAATAATTTGGTAAATAAAAGTTCAAGTTTTATTATTAAAGACCTAAGAGAAACAGTTTATAGTAAAATAGATGATATAAAAGATGATATAAATAGAAATCTTCTTGATATTGAAAAAATAGCTTTATTATTTCAAAATGAACATCAAAACTTTTTTAAATATTATAAGAATATTAAAATAGATAAAAAACCTAAATTTAAAGTAGCCGAAAATGGTATGTATTACAAGTCAGTTGACAATGGCGGTTCTTTTGTAATTGTATCAAAAGATATAAAAATAGATAAAACTTTGCAAGATGAATTAGACAAAACTGAACTATTTGATAAAAGTTTTAAAATAGCTGTTGATAATAATAAAATGATTACATCTGCATATTATAACTCTAAATATAATTATAGTAGATACTATCCCTATCTAAAAGATCCATATAAAACTTTTCCTGCTAGTTTTGATATAAAAAAATACAATTTTTTTTATAAAGCTGATTTAATACATAATCCAGAAAGAAAAGTTGTTTGGACAGATATATATTTGGATCCAGCAGGACAGGGCTGGATGATAAGTTCACTAGTTCCTATATATTACAACAACAAATTAGAGGGTGTCACAGGTTTTGATATTACTATTGAAAAGATAATAGAATCACTTTTAGAAATTAAAATTCCATACAATGCTGATAGTTTTTTGTTAGATAACCAAGGGGACATTATCGCAACAACGGATGGTATAAAAGCAATTTTAGGTATAGATTTCAATCGCTATAAATATAAAAAAGATGAAAAAGTAAATGGGACAATATTAAAAGAAAAGATTAATATTTTAAATCACAAAAATAAACAGTTGGTTTCAATTTTAAAAGATATTTTAAAAAATAAAAAATATAAAAATGAATTAGAAATTGATGGTAAAAAATATCTTTTATTTACTGAGTATATTGAAAAAACTTCTTGGCATATTGTAAGTTTGATTAAACAAGAAAATATTTTAAAAGAGGTAAATGAACTTGAGGATTATTATATAGATTTAGGAATATTGATTATCTCACTTATTATACTTTTTTATACATTATTTTTTATATATCTTTATAAAAAATCTAATAATTTTGTAAAAAGAATAAATGACCCATTACTAAAAATTATTTCATTAACAAAAAACCTAGCTAAACAAAAGCATATTAAAAGCTTATCTCCTACAGGAGTTGAAGAACTTGATATATTAAATAAAAATTTTAATAATATGATTGAGGAGTTAGAAAATAGAACTGAAAAGTTAATCGAAGCAGAAGCAAACAAAGCGATGCATGAACATTTATCAAATACAGATGTTCTTACTGGTGCTTATAATAGAAGGTTTTTAAATGATTTTAGTAAAAATTATTTTGAAATAGTAAAAAGAGAAAAGAGCACATTATCTTTGCTAATGATAGATATTGATGATTTTAAACATATAAATGATCAATATGGACATAATACTGGAGATAAAATACTTCAGACTTTAGTAAATGAAATAAAAGAGCTTTTGAGGGAAAATGATATTATAGTTAGGTTTGGTGGTGATGAATTTTTAGTTTTATTACCTGATGTTAATTTAGAAAATTCAAAAATTGTTGGTAATAAAATACTTAAAAAAATAAATAAACTTCAAAATGATATAGAGAATATTATTGTTAAATTTACGATTAGTATTGGTTGTACTGAGTATCTCAAAAATGATGATAAGATAGAAGATATGGTAATTAGAGCTGATAAATCCTTATACTACTCAAAAGAAAAGGGTAAAAATACAATATCTTAAAATTTTAATAAAATAGCAATTAATATGTATAATAGTTTCATCTTATTGAAGCTTTTGTTTAATTATGATAATCTACTGCATATTATTTTGAAATAAAAAAATAGGAGTTTTTATGAAAAAGTTAGTTAACTTAGCAGTGGTTTCTGCATTGGCTTGTACTGTTGCTTTTGCAAAAGAGGTAAAAATTGGTGTTATTATGCCTATGTCTGGACCTATTGGTGGTTTTGGTCAAAGTGCAGTAGAGGGTTTATATGTTGCCCATGATATGCAACCAAAACTAAAAAATGGTGATGATGTAAAACTTATACTAGTAGATAATAAATCAGATAAAATTGAAGCAGCAAATGCAGCAAGTAAATTAGTTTCATATGATAAAGTAACGGCAATTATTGGTGCACTTACTTCTACAAATACTATGGCTATGACAAAAATTGCAGAGAATGCAAAGGTTCCAGTTGTTGCACCTGTGGCGACAAATATTTTAGTAACAAAAAGAAAAGACTATGTTTCAAGAGTTTGTTTCTCTGATGCCTTTCAAGGACAAGTTGCCGCTGACTTTGCAATAAATTATTTGAAATTTAAAAAAGCAGTTTTAATTACTGATGTTAAAAATGATTATTCAATAGGTATTTCAAAAGTATTTAAACGAGCTTATAAAAAACTTGGTGGTACTATTTTACAACAAGCTAAAATAAACCAAGGTGATTCTGATTATAAAGCTATGCTTTCAAATATCAAAGCTTTAAATCCACAACTTATCTTTTTCCCAATCTATTCAGCTGAAGCTGCACTTATTGCAAAACAAGCTAAGCAGTTAGGAATCACAGCTAAGTTTTTAGGAACTGATGGTATGACAGCAGATAATGTTTTCTTTGAAGTAGGAGGAGATGCAGTTGAAGGTTTTTATGCAACAGACCTTTATTCACCAAGTGCTCCAAAAACAACTGACCTTTCAAAAAAATACGAAAAAGCATATAAGGCAAAATTGAATAAAGAGGTTCATCCTTTTGGAGTTTTATCAGGTGATTCATACAATATAATAGTAGCAGCTATGAATAAATGTGAAGATCCAACAGATTCTGTTTGTGTAAATAAAAACATTAGAGCAACTAAAAAATTCCAAGGAGCATCAGGGGTTATTACACTTGAAAATGGTGATGCAGTAAGATCAGCAGTTATCAATGTAATAAAATCTGGTAAAAAAGAGTATCTTACAACTGTCGACCCAAAATAAGTTTGTAAGTTAGTTTATGGATTTTATTACACTATTACAACAGCTTGTCAATGGGGTAAGTTTAGGAAGTATGTATGCTCTTATAGCCATAGGTTACACTATGGTTTATGGAGTACTAAGGCTTATTAACTTTGCCCATGCAGACATAATGATGGTAGGAGCATTTGCAGCTTTTTATGCTGCAAATACTTTAGAACTTTCTGTTCCTTTTGCTTTTCTTTTTGCAATTGTAATCTCCACACTTATAGGGATTTTAACAGATAAAGTTGCCTATAAACCTTTAAGGGAAGCTCCAAGAATCTCTTTGCTCATAACCGCAATTGGTGTTTCCTTTTTTTTAGAAAATATTATAAATGTTACTTTTGGAGGAACACCAAAATCATTTGATGTACCAGATTTTTTTGAACAGTTAATTAGTGTTGGTGGTACAGTTTTAACACCAACAGTTATTATTGTTCCTGTTGTAACTTTACTTTTATTGGCAGTTTTACTTTTTATTCTTTTTAGAACAAAATATGGTATTGCAATTAGAGCATTAGCCTTTGATGTAAAAACAGTATCATTAATGGGAATTGACTCAAATAAAATTATTATGATAGTTTTTATTATAGGTTCAAGTTTAGCTGGAGTTTCTGGACTCTTTTGGGCTATATCATACCCTATATTAACTCCATATATGGGAGTTATGATAGGGTTAAAGGCGTTTGCAGCAGCCGTCTTAGGTGGTATTGGTTCTGTTACTGGTGCTGTTTTAGGTGGCTTTATTTTAGGATTTACAGAAGTTATTTTTGTAGCATTTCTTCCTGAGTATGGAGGGTATAAGGATGCCATAGCTTTTGTATTTTTAATTCTTGTTTTACTTTTTAAACCAACTGGTATTATGGGGATAAATTTTGAAAAGAGTAGGTTTTAATCATGAATAAGAATTTTATACTCTATTTAATTTTGGCAATCGCTTTTGTTGTAATTTCACCTTATGTATTTGAAGATTATGGGATAAGAATATTAAACAACATTTTTATATTTTTAATACTAGCCGCTTCATATAATCTAATAAATGGTATTACAGGTCAGTTTTCATTAGAACCAAATGGATTTGTTGCTATTGGTGCTTATACTACAGCCTTATGTTTATTAAGTGAAGATTTAAAGTGGGATTTATTTCAACTAGAAGATCCAGCCCCTTGGGTATTAGCCTTAAATACTTCACTTGTTCCAGCACTATTATTAAGTGGTGTTATAGCATCAATTGTTGCAGTTTTACTTGCAGCTCCTGTATTTAGAGTTAGGGGTGATTATTTGGCAATTGTAACTTTAGGTTTTGGGTTTATTATAAAAGTTTTTGCTATTAATTCTCCTGAGATTACAAATGGTTCAATTGGACTAAATGAGATTCCATCTTTGATAAATATCTATTGGACAGGTGGTATTGCTATTATTACTGTTTTGATTATGTTAAATATTGTTTACTCAAAATTTGGTAGGGCAATGAAAGCTGTTAGGGATGATGAGGATGCAGCAAGTGCAATTGGGATAAATACTTTTAAGATAAAAACTCTTGCATTTGGTACCTCTGCATTTTTTGAAGGAATTGGTGGAGGATTGTTAGCAGTTCTTCTTACAACTATTTCACCAGATCTATTTACATTTTTCTTAACATTTCAACTACTTATTATAATAGTTTTAGGTGGTTTAGGTTCTATGACTGGAACAATTATAGGTACAATTATTGTTATAGGTGGTAGTGAGTGGTTAAGATTTTTAGATTCACCTATGAATATTTTTGGTTTACAAACAGATGCCCATCCGGGTCTTAGAATGGTTGTTTTTTCAATGATTCTTATATTAGTAATGCTTTTTGCAAGGGAAGGTTTATTGGGTAGAAAAGAGTTAAGTAATATCATCAAAAGAAAAGATAAAAAGGGTAAAAGATGATATTAGAGATAAAAAACATTACAAAAAAATTTGGTGGTATTGTTGCTATCAATGATACATCTTTTAGTATAAAACAAAATGAAATTTTTGGACTTATTGGACCAAATGGTGCTGGTAAAACAACTATGTTTAATATAATCACTGGAAATTATAAGCCTACAAGTGGGGAAGTTGTTTTAGATGGTGAAAATATAACAAACAAAAAAAACTATAAAATAGTAAAATTTGGGATTGCTAGAACTTTTCAAAATATAAGACTTTTTTCTTCAATGAGTGTTTTAGATAATATTTTAATAGGTTTTAATAATGCTACAAAATATACTTATTTGGAGTCAATTTTTAGACTACCAAGATTCTTTTCTCAAGAAAAAGAGGTAAAAGAAAAAGCTTATGAGATAATGAACTTTTTAGGTATAGATAAGTTTGCTGATGAATTGGCTACTTCACTATCTTATGGACAGCAAAGAAAGGTAGAAATAGCTAGAGCTTTAGCAACATCTCCAAAGCTTTTACTTTTAGATGAGCCAGCAGCTGGTATGAATCCAAATGAAACAAAAGAGTTAGCCCATCTACTTTTTGATATTAGAGATAAATATAATGTAACTATTTTATTAATAGAACATGATATGAAGTTTGTAAATCATCTTTGTGATAGGGTTATGGTACTTGATTATGGTAAAACTATTTTTGAGGGAAAAATTGAAGATGCAATTAAAGATGAAGAGGTTATAAAGGCCTATTTAGGAGAGTTTAAACATGCTTAAAATCAATAATCTTGAAGTATATTACGGTCTTATAAAAGCTGTAAAAGGTATAAACTTTCAAGTTTCAAAAGGTGATATTGTATCTCTTATTGGTTCAAATGGAGCAGGTAAAACTTCCACCTTACAATCAATAGTAAATGATGTTAAAAAAACTGGTAAAATTGAGTTTGAGGGTAAAAATATTACTAAATATAAAACCCATGATATTATAAAACAGGGTATTAGTTTAGTTCCAGAGGGAAGACGGGTTTTTATAAATCTTACAGTTGAAGAAAATCTAAGAATTGGTGCTTTTAACAATGAAAAAAATTATGAAGCCTTATTAGAACACTCATATAAACTTTTTCCAAGACTTGTAGAAAAAAGATATCAATTAGCAGGTACCATGAGTGGAGGTGAACAACAAATGTTAGCAATAGCTAGGGCATTAATGGGTTCACCAAAACTATTGATGCTAGATGAACCTTCACTTGGACTTGCACCAAAAATAGTTGGAGAACTTTTTGAGACAATATTAAAATTAAAAAGTGAAGGAATCACTATACTTTTAGTTGAACAAAATGCATATGCAGCTTTAGATGTAGCAGATTATGCATATGTTTTAGAAAATGGAGAGATTGCCTTGGAAGAAAAAGCTTCAATGTTGATTGATTCAGATGAAGTTAGAAAAAAATATTTAGGTGCATAACTAGTAACTTAATTGTTTATTTGTTATAATTTTATTGCAATTTGGATATAATTTTGTAAAATACAAAAAAACTTTTCCTAAGGAAAGTATTTGAAATTTTATAAAATTTTTTTTCTTCTTACTCTTATATTTTTCAGCCTAGTAAAGGCTGAAAATTTAAGTATATTAAAAAAAGTAGATATATATACTACTGAAAAAGATATAAGCTTTTCTAATATTAATAAAGTTAATTTCACCCCTTTATTAAAAGATCATGTAAATTATGGTTTTAATTCAAAAATTTCAATTTGGTTAAGACTTGAACTAACAAACTTAGATGATATAAATAAATATTTTATATTGGAGATAAACAATCCCTTACTTGAACATATTACATTATATGCAGAAAATTGCGATGATAGTCACAGTGGAATGTTACATATTAAAGAGAGGTTAAAATCTTTAAATCCTAGTTTTAAATTAAACTTATTTAAAAAAGAGAAAAAAGTTTATTATCTAAAACTTTCTAATAGTACTACTGCTTTGCAGTTTTCTATTTTATTAAAGGGATTAGAAGAGTTTAAAAAAAATGATTTAATAAAACAATTTCTTATAGTATTTTTTATTGGAGTTATTTTAGCTTTTATAATCTACTCTTTTAGTTTGTTTATTTATACAAAAGAGAAGAGTTATTTATATTATTGTATTTATATTTTTACTTTGCTTTTTCAGCAATTAACTTATATAGGGTTTTTGCCATTATATGCACCAAGCTGGTTTACCTATTATGATAATTTAATTGTTGTTCCAAAAGTTGGTATGATGATTATCACTGCTATAATTTTTGCAAGGAGTTTTTTAAAAAGTAAATATTTTCCTAAGTTAGATAGAATTTACAAATTTTTAATATATTTTGTATCTTTACAGATATTACTACTATCTACTCCTTATTTTTATTATCCAGAAGTTACAATATTAACTGCATTGTTTTTTATATTTTTTAATCTTTTTAGTGCAGTTTATATTTATAGAAGTGGAAATAAACAAGCAAGATTTTTTATAGTTGGGTGGTCATTTTTATCTATAGGGTATTTCCTTACAATAATAGATGCTCTTGGAATAATCTCTGTGATGTATTTTTTACCTCCATTGATTTTAATTTTGACTTTAATTGAAGCTTTATTTTTATTATTAGCTTTTATTGATAGGTTAAATATTTTACAAATACAAAAAGAGCTTTTAGATAAAAAGTTATATGAAGAACTAAAAGAAAGAAATATTTTAATAAGAAAAGAGGTTAAAAAACAGACGAAAAACTTGGAAAATCTCTATAGAGAGTTACACCATAGAGTTAAAAACAATTTACAGTTAATGCTTTCTATTATACGATTGCAAGGTCAATCTCAAAATACCCAACTTCAAGAACAATTTGTAAAATTAGAAAATCGAATTAAATCTATATCCCAAACTCATGATTTATTATATTTAAATGATGAAATTGAAAAAATAAATATGTATAAATATCTTTATAAGTTATATAAAGATATTGATTCTTCATTAAATAATAGAGATATATCTTTTGAACTTAAAACTGATGTAAAAATGCCACTAAAAAAAGCGATATATGTAGGTATAATCATAAATGAACTAATATCTAATACAATAAAATATGCAATTACTTGTTCAAAAATAAATATTAATTTGGAAGAAAAAAAAGGAAAATATTTTTTATATGTTTATGATGATGGAAATGGATTTAAAATAGAAAACATATCAACAGACTCATTAGGTTTAAGCCTTGTGAAAAATTTAGTTATAGACCAATTAGCAGGCGAAATAGAAATAAATAGTTTAAATAAATGTGAATATATAATAAGGTTTTAAATATGGAAATACCAATTTTAATTGTAGAAGATGAAAGAATTGTTTCAATGGAGATAGAGAGTTATTTAAAAAGTATTGATTTTAAAATAATTGGTATAGTTAATAATTCAGAAGATGCATATTCTTTAGCGATGAAATACAAACCTCATATTATTTTAATGGATATTAAAATAAAAGGGGATGTTGATGGTATTGATACTGCTATTAAAATTTCAAATGAAATAGATACTACTTTTGTATATCTAACAGCTTTTTGTGATGAAGAAACAATAGAAAGAGCAGTTAAAACAAATCCAAGTGCATATCTTACTAAACCTTTTAATAAAAAAGAGTTATTTGCTTCTTTAAAAATTGCAGCATTTAATTACAATAAAAGAAATAAAAAACAAAAAATAAAAAGAGGAAATATAATTCTTGACAATGAATTTAGTTTTGATAGTAAAAATAAACAATTAATTTTTTCTTCTGAATATATTCATCTAACAAAAAGGGAAAAAGAACTTTTGCATCTACTAATAGAATCAAAAAATTCAATTGTATCAATCTATGAAATGGAAAATGAAATTTGGCCAGATAAAACTGCCAATGAAAATACAAGAAGAGCTTTAGTTAGTAGATTGCGTTCAAAAATGAAGTATAAATTTATTGAGACTATCCCCTCTATTGGTTATAGAATTAATATATAAAGTGAACATCACTTTATATATTATTGATTGTCTCTAATACATCTAACATATAGATAACTTGATTTAGAATAAACATCAAGTCCCGCATTTGACCAAAAGTACGTTGCATAAGCATTTGAAGTATCTTTTTCAGTGCTACTCCAATATGCTGTATTTAAATCAGTTGATTCAAATATTGATTTTATAGCGGGTGTATTTGAACTATTAATTATTTTATCTAGTTCACTTGATGTAGGTACTCTCCACGAAGCATTTGAATTATTGTCATCTAAAAAAACTTCATTTGAACAAAAATCTGAAGCATTATCATATGTTTTTTTGTATATGAAATTTGATGTATCAACCCATTGAACTTTATTATCATAATCTGTAACTATATTAAGATATGAACTTCTTGAATAACCTGTAACAGGAATAGGTGTATCGTATTGTTGTTTTTTAATTATTACATTTAAACCATCTTGGATATTTGTATTAGTCATTGTTCCAATAACATTGGCTGCTATATATAAAGAGTGTTTATTGGCATCTGAAATGATATCATTAGCTGTGATAGCATTATATGCAGAATTGCCAGCTTCCCAAGTATATGTGCCTAATGTAACACCATTTTTATCATTGAATACTTCCATATACATATCTCTTGGAGATGAATTTAATGAACTACTTCTTTGTGTATAGATTACATAGGTAATTCCATCTATTGTTGTATTTCCACCCGTTGTAATAATACTTTCAGTTCCAAGTATTTTACTCCATTGGTAATTACCATTTTTATTTCTTTTTACAATGGTTCCATAATATGAAGAATCACTTATCTCTTCATCAAAAAGTTTTAGTTTTGTTTGTCCTGTTGTATAGATATCATTATTGCTATTTGTATCTAATGTAAATAGACCTACACTATAATAACTAGCCCCACCCGTATTACTTCTTGATAATAGAAAATCTCCATTTACGTCATACTTTAAGATACCACTATTTGCGATAGATAAGTGATTGTTTTCATTGTCTCCGATTACTTTTTTAAGATTTTGTAACAAATCTTTATTTGAAATAAGTGTGCCATTTAAATCATATTTATATAGAAATGATTCTGAATTTTTATCTACATAAAGATTTATTTCATTTAAGGATTTTGATATACCAATGGCCAAATCATCATTTACCTCTCCTATTTGTTTTGCAAAAGTTAAAGAACCATCAAGTGCAGATACTTTTAATAATCCAGCATCTTTTAGACCGGCATTTGTATTATTTTCTAATGAGCCTGTTGTTGTAATTGCCAAATATAAATTAGTGTCATCTATTATAAGGTCATTAACTAAATCATATCCACTTGTACCTAATAGTTTTTGCCATTTAGTAACACCATTTCTATCTATTTTTGATAAATAAATATCACCATTTAGATTAGTAAAACCATCTATATTTCCAGTTGTGTTTCCTGCTACATAAATATTGCCTGCTAAATCTGTAATTAGTTTCATCTTGTTTATATTTGCATTTACAAATCGTTTAGTCCAATCACTATCTGTACAAATTGCTGTTGTGCTATTTAAACTAATAGAATTAATCAAGGCAGAACTTGTCATCAAGATAGTTTCATTTGTATCCTTTATAACTATTTCAAATCCATCATTAATATCAACACAGGCTGGAACTTTTATATTAACTTCTACCCAGCCATCTTGATCAGTATAGTAACTATGTCTATTGGTTGGTGTAGAAGAGGGGTTTATAAAGTTAGTATAAGTTGTTTGATTTATATCCTTTATAAAATAGGGTTCATCAAAAGTATTATTATTGTTAGTAATAACAGTATCAAAATATACTTCTTTGCTACTCATACTATTTCCAAACCTATCAAATGCTTGAAATTTTATATTTGATACCTTTCCTTGTCTAAGTGGTGCATTTGAAACATTTAAAGTACTTTGTGCATGGGAAATATTAATAGTACCATTTTGAACATAGACTTGTAAGTTACTATCATAATAATTTGTAGCTTTTATATTTATTTGCCAGTTACTTGCTTTTGTAGGAACATTGTTTGTTCCATTTACAATTAAAGTTAATTTTCCTGTTTCAATAGTATAATCACTATTTAAAACTAAAGTTTTAGAAGCTTGTCCATAGTCTGATTGAATAGTAATCTCAGTAATTGAATCTCTCCAAGATTGGTTGTCTGTAAAAGTAAACTCCATATATTCTTCATCAATTGTATGGTTCCCACTATTTATATATGGTGGATTTTTTGAGTCTACACTAATATCTATATTAATACTATGAGTTCCACCAGCGTTAGTTGCAGTGATTATGATATTTGAAAAATACCCAGCTTGCGTTGCAGTACCTGTTAACTTACCTGTAGCTGTATTAAATGTGACCCATTCAGGCTTGTTTTCTATACTCCATGCTCCTGCCTCACCTCCTGTATTATTTGGTGTAAAATCTAAATCATCTTGAATATCTACTGAAATAGGAGCAATAGGAGTTAGAATTGGTTTAGGAATCTGAATAGTTTTTGAAGTAAAAACATCACTAATACCACCCACCGTTAAAGTTGTATTTACTTCTGTAAAATATAAATTAGAACTAGTATGTCTTATGTATATGGTTTGGTCATTTTGTACTGTTGTATTATTTGTAAACCATTGTTTTTTATCAAAAGAGTATTCCCCATTTGTAATACTTAAGTTAACAATTTCATTAATTCCAGTAATTGTAACTTGACTATATTGTTGAGTAGATAAAGCTACATCTGTAGCATCTACAAAAGTAAATGGATTTGGTGTAAAGTCACCACTATTTGGGTCTGTAATAGTTCTACTTATTAATTGTGATGTTATACCTCCTACTGTTAAGGTAGATATAGTTTCTGTTGAATACTCTGTTGAACTTGTGTGTCTTACGGTAACCTTGCTTGTATTAGTAACAACTGAGCTTTGATTGGTCCAGTTGTTATCATCTATTTTGTACTCACCATTTGTTATTGAAATTGGGGCATATCCATTTATCCCACTAACTATAAACTCTTTTGTTATAGTAACTTCTCTTTGTACGTCATTACTTATTGGAAAACTAAAGATATCGGGTGTTATGTCTGGTTTTATTACATTAATAACATAGTGTTCTACATCTTCATATCTATCATTTTTTGCTGTAACTTTTATATCATAGCTACCATGTGAACCAATAGGTGGAGTACCTTTTAGTCTTAATGTTTTTGTACCATAGATATAAACAGATGAAGTTAACCAGTCAGGTTTATTTTCAATTATGAATTCATCAATATATCCATTTGAAATCTCATTTTGTGAGATTATTTCAAAATCAACTTCATTATATGTATCTTCATTTTTTAGTGTGACATCTAAAGGTGCATGAGAATAGATTACAGGTTCAGATTTTGCTAACCAAGTAGTAAAATATTTATGTGTTACAATACCATGGTCTTCAACATTTATTCTAAATTTAGTTTTTATACTACTATCATGTAAAGCCAAATTTACTGTTATATTACAATTACCACTATTATCACAAGTGAGTTTTGATCTTTGTAAAAGATTTATATCACTTGTATCTGTACCTGTATAGTACTCTTCATCTGTATCTGGATCTATTTCGGTAAAGGTGATATTTAAATCACTCGCTAAACTTTCAACATCACTTACTTTAAAATTAATAGATGCAGTGAAGTTGTTAGAGTATTCCATAATATGCTCTTTATCTAAATCAGTACTAGTTATTATAGGAGGTGTATTATCTACATATTGGGTATCAATTATACTAAGGGTGTCATAATTGATATTTCTTTGTAATTTACCTAGGGTAACTAGATATTTAGAGTCTAAGAATTTCATATCTTTGCCTTGATAATATGTATTATCTCCAAATATTTTTGAAACATCTACAGAATCTAAAGTTTTTGAATTAAGGTCTGTTTCATATACCTTTAATCTAGTATCAATAAAATATGGATATTGCTCATTCTCTAAATAGTTTCTTGTACCAACTCTTGTGTTATGTTTTAATCCAAATCTATAGTTTTTGGTATCGCCATTATAAAGTAATTTTAACATTCTAACAGCAGGATTATTATTATAATCATGGTAATCACTAATATGTACACCAACTATTCTATTTAGATTACTATTATTGACATTTTTCATTCTATATATATTTCTTGAACCAGCAGGATTGACAATACCTGTATATGGAGTATAATCTTGATGATTAAATGTATATTGTTTTAGATCTTTTGCTGTAAAATTATTATCTTTGAATTCATATAAAGTAAGATATATCTCTTGTATCCAGTATTCGCTTCTAGTATTTGAAGTAGTTTTAGCTTTGTATTTAAGTTTTTCAGATTTTAATAATAAAGTTTTATTATCAATTAATAATAGGTCTACTGGCACATGAGATAATACTTGTGAAGAGACAATATCAATGGAATCTTTCGTAACATCATAAACAATAATTTGTCCACTATTGTTATTTAAATTTGATAAAATAACAAAGGCTCTAATCTTATCATTACTTACTCTTTGTGTTACCATATAAGTAGGTTTTTCTTGTGTTAAAATTGTTTTGTGTTTTGTTACCACTCCTGTGCTGTTACCTACTTTTGTATTTATAATTGCTAAGCTTCCATAAGTATCATCTGAATCAGCTTTTCTAAACATAAGTAAATTTTCTGAATCTATAAAGCTTATATTTTTTATCTTTTCATTATTGAAATCTGTGGAACTCATCTCTAAAAGTGATTTGTATGATGGTTCAACATTGCTACTATTGATAATTCTTTCCCAAGAAAGATTTTTATTTTGATCTATATTAGCTATTTTAATTCCATCAGTATCACTTAATACTACTATTTTATCTCCATATACATCATGTAGTTTCATTTCTGAGCCACTTAAAGAGCTTATTTCTTTTAAGTTAAGAATACTATAATCCATTGGTACTTTCCCATTACTTGGATCACCATCAACTATCTCATCTTGAACATCTATTATCTCATTGTTTATAAAATCCCCAAGTTGTACATCTATATGAAAAGATATTAAGGCACTTGGATTATCTATACGTGTATTATTGTGTGCTAATTGTTTTTCTCTATTTTGAGCATTTACAATCTCAACAGAAGTTGCTAAACCTGTTGCATCATAAACTGGATAGTCGCTAATTGTTAATCTATAGATATTATTACCTATATGTCTCCATCTCTTTCCTTCCACATTATTAAATAAATCTTCTAAATAAAAAGTTTTTGATAAAACTCCAATCATATCATCATCAACTCCCCCTCCATCTCCTTCAAAAAGACCCACTTCTAAATATATAGATGCCGTGTTATTTGTACTAGGATAAGTTGCTTCATATAAAGATAATCCTGTGCCTATATTTAAAAATTCACCATCACTTATACCATTGAAATTTTTACTTTTTAGTAAATATCCTTTAAAGGGTAAGTTTGGAAGAGTTTTATAATCATTGGTACCATTTGTATATAATAATTCCCCATTTATCATATATGGGGCATTTGTTGCAAATGCTCCTGTATAGCTAGGATTTTCATCACTAATAACACCAACTCTTGTTCTTAGTTTTACTTCTGCATTCCCATCTTCAAGATTGTGTATAATATAAACATTGTCAAGTGTAACTTTTGTATCTACTATTGGCATAGATTCAACTTCTTTGACGAGAATATCTGAACGAGTTTTTCTATCATTGAAGTTCGAAAAATAATAGTTAGCTTCTGATCTCATTGTATTATAACCTTGAGAACCTAATCCTCCCAATCCAGAATTTAGATTTGATAAATCATTATAAATATCTATTCCACTTTTAAAAGCTTCTGTTTTTATTGCATATTCCAATGCTGCAAGAGATGCAGCATCTGCTGTACCATTTTTAAGAGCATCAAATGTATTAGTTATTTTATTATACTCACTTGATCCTACTTCAACTTGATCTAACATATCACTTTTTAAACTATCTAAATCTGCAGCATTATAAAAATCTCCAGAGATTATCCCTCCCACAGAACTATATAAATCATAACCTGCGCTAACTGTTCCTAAAATACCACAAGCTAAGTTTGCATATCCTAAGACTTCATCTGCTGAGGTGTAGTGATTTGGAATATCTGCTAACCCTGAAATAGAAAAATTTAAATTATTGTTTTGCAAACCATAAAACTGGTCATTTGATGAAAAACGATTTAAAAAGAAATCAGCTTCACCTATTGGGTCATCTTCCCCTGCAATTTGGATATCTCTTACTTCCCCCATAGTTGAAAAGGTATTACAAATAAATGCAGAAAAATTTCCAGAAAGTGCTGCTAGGGTTTGATTTACTATATATTTTGCAACTGCAAAAAATATTGCACCTTTATCGACTTCATCATTATCATAGGCTGAATATTTAAATCCAAAAGGCATAGTTGATGATGCCATTCTTTTTTTTGTAAGGGCTAAAATAGGTATATTTAAAGGAATACTAGGATGGTAGAAAGTATCATAGGTACTTGCTAAAGGATTATTATTATCTACTATTATAATTGAATCTTGAATTCCATAATGGTAATCTAAAGGAAATTTTAAATCATTTATTTGAACAATACTATTTTCCCACTCTTGATACAAGTCACTATATGTTTCAAATAGTAAACCAAACTGTGCATCATTGATTTGTTTTATAATTTCTGCTTTTTTCCAAATAAGAATAGATTGTTTAAATTCGTTATTTTTACTGCTAAATTGTAAATTAGAGTAAAGGGAATTGTTTTTTATTAAAAATTTTGATATACCATATTCTTCTTTCATAAATTCATAATAAATATTTTCCAAGCCATCTCTTAATTCATAACAAGCTTGGTTTAAATCAAATAAATTGATAGTTTTTCCATTATCATTCCAACATTTATATGCAGGATAAGTTGGACTTTCATTAAATAAATCATTTAAATCCTCACCCATATCTAATTTTGGAGCCATATTTGTATGTAGAGATAAAATAACTTCTGCACTATTTCCTAGTGATTCTCCATCATGAGAAAATTCTGCATTTTTCATTTCTGAGATAATAAATTTTTTTCTATTTGATAGTTCGCTAGTTCTTAATGAAACTTTATATTCTTTATTAGCAAGTACGGAAGAACTTTCTTTCATAACATATAAAGAAGTAATTTCATTTTTATATTCATCAATTTTTATTTCATCAAATTGAGCTCCTACTATAGGAATTACATAAATTTGCCATTTACCATTTTGTGTTTTTATTGAGAAATCTTCTGTTCCAACTTTTAAGGTACTTGATAATTTACCTGAGGGTGATTTTATTATATATTGAATTACCCCATATCCACTATTATTATCTATAAAAGATATAATTTTATCTTGATTTTCATTGCTTTCAAGTAGAGAAAACTCTATTAAATCAGAGTTAAGAAATAAATCTTGATCTTCATTTGTATTTATTGTTGCAACAATATCATAAGCTCCACTTTTAGAATCAAGAACTTTTTCTAATTTTCTAGGTTTTTTAATACCTATAATTGTTGCATTTATATTGTCATCATCTTTAGTTATATAATAGGGGACACAAATATCATCTTCAAAGACAGGAATAAATACTTTTTGTTTTTTTAATGCTTCAATTGTAGTTGTAAATAGTATTTTGTCATTGTGTTTTAATTCTAAAGTTATAGATTGATTTGATTTATTAGTTAGTAATAATTCAGCTAAACCTGTTTCGTTTATCTGAAAAAATCTTTTTCCATGTTCATCACCAAGTAAAGGGATTGATGTGTCGATATTTCCATAAATAGGATTTCCAGCAAAATCTCCTAAATATGCTGTACCCATTATTTGAAATGGATATTCTCTTTGTAAACCATTACAAGCCATATATTGGTGTGGTTTAAAATCTAAAAAAACAGATGGTGATTTCTTTTGTGAACCAAGGGCTTCATTAACTGGGTTTAGAACAGAAGTATTTAATATGGGAGTACTATTTATACTCATTGAGGCAATACTTTTTCCAGCAAAATATGAAGTCATAGTAGTATTTGTTGATGAAATAACATTTTGCATAGGTTTGCCAAAATTTACAAATAAAGGAATAATATTATTTATCTCAGTTCTTAGGGATTTAAAATCTTCTAATGATAACTGTTCTTCCCCAAAAGCTGTTAATTTGTTATTATATGAAATCCATTGTTGTTTTATATACTCTTCATTTGCACTTGTATTTAAAGTGCTGTTTTTAGGGCTTTGCCATACTCTTAATGTAGATGATTTTAAATTTTGAATAGAGCTATCAATAAATGACAAGCTATTAAATGCTTTTTTTGTTATTTTATTTTCTTGCAACAGTGGTTTAATTAAAATCTCTTTTTCTAAATCTTTCATAAGGTTTAATAAATCTTCTGATTGTATAGAATTATCAAGTTTTTTTAATTCTAGAAGTAAAGCTAAAGGTTCTTTTGTTTTCAAGTTATCTGACAACTCTTCTGTATTTGTAATAGATAGATTAGAAAGTACAGGTGCTAGTTTAGTCAAAGAGCTAATACTTGAAATTGTATTTAATGAAGTTGAAGTTGTAATAGTTTTTGTAGTACTATCACTTCCCCCACCTCCACATGATGTAAAAAATATGATGATAAGCGATATTAATAAGCATATTTTTAAATTTTTTAGAAACATTGTTTTCTCCTAAAATTAAATCTTATGTATGAATTTTATTTTTTTTTCATTGCAAAATCATTGCAAAAGTTATAATTTTATTAAAAAATAAAAACTTTTTTGAAATTTATTTGAAATTTTCAAGTAATTTATGTTGATAATTTATTTTATTTAATAATTATTAACTTTTTTCCAATATAATTACACAATATACAAACAAATATACTACACAGGAAAAATATGCTTTTAATGAAATTACATCCAAAAGAGAAATTCTCTTTTTTACAACTTGCACACTATTTAGCTAGAATTGATAATGAATATGGAGAAAAAGAAGAAGAGGTTATTTTAGAATATTGTGCTGAAATGGGTATTGATAATGACGATATGTTTGATATAAATGAGTTTAGTTTAGAAAATACTTTGAAAGATTTTAAATCAAAAACAAGTAAAAAAATTGTTATATTAGAACTTACTATTTTAATTCATGCTGATGATAAGTTTGATTTAAAAGAAAGAACACTTATCTCTGAGATAACTAAATTTTTTAAATTTAGAGAAGAAGATGTTGAATTATATTCTCAATGGGGTAAAGCAGTAGCCGCACTTTACCAACAAGGTAAGATATTTATTAAAGATTGATAGTTTTCTTAGCTTAAATTTAAATAATATTCTAGAAAATTTGGGTAGAATTATTTTTATGGAAATTATCGAAAATTTAAATCAAAAAATTGAAAAATTAATTTATGAATATGAAATATTAAAAAAAGAGAATGAAATATTAAAAGAAGACTTTAATGAATTAAAAAATAAAAATGATGAATTGGAGAGAAACAATCAAGATATGCTTTTAAAAATAGATAGTACATTAACCTTTGTCGAGGCTAGAACAAATGGAAAGTAAGTTAACCTTCCATATAAATAATATGGCTTATACAATTAGCGTTGATCAAGGCTTAAAAGAAGAACTAACTAGAAATCTAGACGCAAATAAAAATGTAGATACAAAAGAACTCTTAACAGCTTATATAAGACTTGCACAAGAGTTTAACTCTGCTAAGCAGGATATAGAACAAATCACCAATAAAATTCCAAATTTTTAATTATGAAAAATAGTTTTTCTTTGTTTGAATTGATTATTGTTTTAGTGATTTTATCTATTTTGGCTGCCTTTGCATTAAATAAATACCTAGACTCTACAAATTATGCAAATAAAGTTAAAATCAAGACACAAATAGCTTTGATTAGAAACTCCATAGAAAAACTAAATAGTGAAAATATTTTAAAAAATATAAGTAATCCAATCCTATTGGATAGTGCAAAAGTAGATGAAGTAAATACAAAACTTTTTAAAAATATCTTAGAGTTTCCATTAATTTCCACTTCAAGTGAAAAAAAAGAGTTAGGAAAATGGATAAAAACCTCTTCAAATAGTTATAAAATATATTTTAATAGTGATGAATATTTAGAGTTTAAGTATAAAAACTCTTTGTTTAAGTGTTTAAATAGTAAAAAATTATGTGAAGAGTTTGAATGAATTATTATGAAGTAGCCTTACTAAAATCCCCCCTAAGCCCCTTAACATTTCAATCTGATATTGATATACCAGATGGCACAAAAGTATTAATAAAACTTAGAAATAGAAAAATAAATAGTGAAGCTGTTGTTTTAAAAAGTGTTGAAAAACCAAAATTTAATTGTAGTGATATAGTAGAGGTTAGTTTAGCCTATTATAGTAAGAAGATGTTAGAAATAGCAAGTTTTATTTCCCAATATTATGTGTGTTCTTTAGGTGAAGCACTAAGTATATATACCCCTTTTGATAAAGATATAAAACTTATTGATGATAATGAAAAATTTGATTCAAATATACAACTTTCAAAGGAACAAAAAGAGGCATATGATTTTTTAGAGGATAAAAAACAAGCCCTTTTATTTGCAAACACTGGAAGTGGTAAAACAGAGATATATATTAAAACTATTGAAAAAGTTTTAAACGAAGGGAAACAAGCTATTCTTTTAATGCCTGAAATATCACTAACTCCACAAATGCAAAAAAGATTAGAAAAAGTATTTGGTGAAGCTATTGCTATTTGGCATTCAAAAATTACAAAAAAGAAAAAAGAAACAATTATAAATGGGATATTAAGTTCAAAAATCAAATTAATAGCTGGAGCTAGATCTGCTCTTTTTTTACCCTTAGAAAACCTTGGTTTAATAGTTGTTGATGAGGAGCATGATGATTCTTATAAAAGTGATAGTAAACCAAGACTTAATGCAAAAGATTTAAGCATTTATATATCTAAAAAATATGATATAAGGTTAATACTAGGAAGTGCAACTGCTTCCGCTTCTTCTTTTTTAAAAGTTCCATATATTAGATTAAAGCAGACCTTTTATGATACTTCAAAAACAATCTATTTTGATGAATCTTCTCAAGATTTATCAAATAATATTATCTCAAAAATAACAAATACATTAAATAATAACCATCAAGTGATAGTATTTTTACCAACAAGAGCAAACTATAAATACCAAATATGTACCTCTTGTGGAAAATCTGTTGAATGCCCTTATTGTTCAGTTTCTATGAGTTTACATAAAAACGATTTAGCTTTAAAATGTCATTATTGTAACTATACTCAAAAAATCCCTGAAAAATGCCCTAATTGTGACAATGGAGTTATTCATAATCTAAGAGTTGGTACAGCAGAGATTGAAACTCAATTAAATGAACTTTTCCCTACAAAAACAATTAGAAGATTTGATAGGGATGAGATAAAAACAGATACTAAACTAAAAACTGTATTAAATGACTTCAATAGTAATAAAATAGATATTTTAATTGGTACTCAAATGCTTTCAAAGGGGCATGATTATCATAATGTGAAACTTGCCGTTGTACTTGGTATTGATTCAGTTTTAAATATGAATTCTTACAAATCAAGGGAAAGAGCCCTATCTTTGCTTATTCAAATCTCTGGAAGAAGTGGAAGAAAAGGGGAGGGTGAAGTTATAGTTCAAACAAAAAATGAAGAGTTTTTTAAACATTATCTAATTGATAGTGATTATGAGGAGTTTTTAAAAGGTGAATTAGAGTTTAGACAAGAACTTTATCCCCCATATCTAAAGTTAGCAAGAGTTATATTTGCCCATGCAAATGGTTTGAAAGTAAAAGATGAATTAGATAAATATGTAAAGATATTAAAATCAAATAATGATATTGAAGTGGTTGGTTTTGGTCAGTGTGCAATATTTAAATTATCTAATCGATATAGATATGAGATTATATTAAGGTCATCCAATATAAAAGCTCTTTTAACAGCATTACATAACATAGATTCAACTATGGCTTTAATAGATATGGATACAATTCATTAGTTTTTTTATTTAATCTGAATTTAGAGAACATTTAAGTATAATCCAAAAAAATTTAAGGAAGGTTTATGACATTTACAAAAGATGATTTTAAAAAGAAAATAGAAGAGATTCAATCTCAATCTTGGTATAGAAATCCTATTGGTTTTGGTATTGCAAGAGTTGATAGAGGACAATTAAATCCTGAAAAAATTTTACAAGCAACTTTCCCTGTATTAAACTGGAATGAAAACTTAGGTAGTGCAGCTATATTTTTAGATGCTTTAAAACAAGCTGGAGCTGATGTAGATACATCTAAGTCTGAATTAGTTTGTGGTGTTGATGACAAGTTTTTAACAGCTTGCATTGAGTCTTTTAGACCTTATATCCCAGAAGCAAAAGGTGTTGAGCATAAAAATGTTCAAGTTGTATCTCAATTAGCTTCATTGCCTATTGATTCTGGTTTAACAGCAGATAATTTCAAAGTTGTATTTATTTTTGATGATGAGCCTGTAGCTTGTACAGAAACTGCATATTTAAAACTTTATGCTCTATCAACAGGAAAAGCAAAATTAAGAAGCTTAAATCTTGATGGTGTATTTGGAAAACTACATAACTGCGCATGGTCTGGTTCTACTCCAATTGAATTAGATTGGTTAAGAGAAAATGAAGTTACATTAAAATTAGCTAACAAATATCCAGAGATTACAATGGTAGATAAATTCCCAAGATTCTTATCTCATGTAATTCCAGCAGATAACACAAGAATATTAGAAACTTCAAAAGTTAGATTTGGTGCACAATTAGCAGCTGGTACAACTGTTATGCCTGGGGCTGCATATATTAACTTTAATGCAGGTACTGAAGGTGTTGTTATGGTTGAAGGAAGAATCTCTTCATCAGCTGTAGTTGGTGCTGGTTCTGATGTTGGTGGTGGTGCTTCAATTCTTGGAGTACTTTCTGGAACAGATGGTGTTCCTGTATCAATTGGTGAGAATACTCTTCTTGGAGCTAACTCTTGTACAGGTACTGCAATTGGTGATGGATGTATCTTAGATGCTGGTGTAACAATTTTACCAGGAACTAAAATCACACTTTCTGAAAAAGCGGTTGCTGCAATCAAAGAGATTAATCCAGACAAAGAGATTAAAACACTTATGAGAGGTATGGACTTCTTAGGTGTAAATGGAGTTCATTTTAGACAAAACTCAGTAAATGGTCAAATTATTGCTATGAGATCAACAAGAGAAGTAAAACTAAACGCTGACCTTCACTAACAAAACTATAGAGTAAAGCATTAAATTGCTTTACTCTAATTCACATAAAAAATATTTTCTAAAATTCATTTTTTTATTCTTTATAAAATCTACTTTTATCTTACACTTTTGTTTATTTTTTATACAATAAATAAAATAAACTTAAAAGATAAACTTATAATAAAAAATTAATTGTGTTATAATAATATAACTAACAACAGGGGAAATATATGTTAAAAAATAGTTCAATAAAAGTTAAACTGCTTTCTACAGTAGTTGGTTCTATCGTTATAGTTGCAGTTATTATGCTTTTTGAGTCAATTTATACAATGAAAAATGAAGCAAAATCAACAAGTGAATTATCAGCAAAAAGTGCATATACAGCAAAAGAGAATGAACTTAAGAACTATGTATCTTTAGCATATAAAACAGTAGAATCCTATTATGCAAGAACATCACAAGATAAAATACAAGAAGAGGTTGAGGATTATTTAAGAGAACAAACTAATTATATTTTTTCTATTCTAGAAGGGGAATATAATAAATATAAAAATACACTTTCAAATGAGGAGATGAAAAAAAGATTAAAATCAATCTTAAATGATGCAAGATTTGGTAAATCTGGATATTTTTTCGTATATGACCCAAATGGAGTTTGTATATCTTTACCAACTAAACCACAATTAGAGGGTAAAAACCTATCCCACTTGCAAGATAAAAATGGAGTGTATCTTATAAAAGATTTAGTTGCACTTGGAACATCACCTAAAGGGGAAGGGTTTTTGAAATACTTATGGGATAAACCAGGATTTGATCAAGCTCAACCAAAAGTATCATATGTGAAGATGTTTAAACCTTTTAATTGGGTTGTTGGAACAGGTGAATATATAGATAATGTTTCTGAAAAAATGAAAGAGGAAGCATTAACAGCTATAAAAAATATGGGATATGGTAAAACGGGATATTTTTGGATAAATGATTCTAACTATAAAGTTCTAATGCATGGACAAAAAGATTCTATGGTTGGAAAAAATATGTCTGAATTAAAAGACAAAAAAGGAACTTTTATATATAAAGAGATAGTAAAGGTTGCAAATGCTAATAAAGATGGTGGTTTAGTAAAATATTTTTGGACTATACCTGGTAAAAAAGGTGATTTTAAAAAGTTTTCTTATGTTAGAAAATTTGAACCTTGGGATTTTATAATTGGAACTGGTTCATATATAACAGATGTAGAAGCAGATATAAAACAAATCAATGATAGAACTAATAAAAGTATAAACTCCTCAATTGTAAAAATCTCTATAATTGTACTAATAATAATTATTATCTTAGGATTTATCTCAATTCTTATTATGAATAATATTATAGTAAAACCATTAAATAAGTTTCAAAATGGTCTACTTCATTTCTTTAGGTATGTAAATAAAGAAGAAAAAAATATTAAGTCTTTAGAGATAACTTCAAATGACGAGATTGGAAGCATGTCTTTATTGGTTAATGAAAATATTGAGAAGACAAAAAATATTATAGAACAGGATAATATTTTGATAAATGATGTTAAAGAGATTGTTCATAATGTTGGAGAAGGATTTTTAGATAAAAGAATAACTAATTCAACAAATAATGAATCACTAGAAGAGTTAAAGTCCTTACTTAATAATATGCTTGACAATGTACAAGCTCTTGTTGGTACAAATATTAATACCTTAAGTGATGTCTTAGAACAATATGCAAATAGAGATTTTACAGTAAAAATTGATGCTAAAAATAGTGGTAAAATTGGTACTGATATTATTAATATGAATAGAATGATTACTAAGATTTTACAAAGTAATCAAGAAGATGGTATAAGTTTACAAAATAGATCAAATCAGCTTACTTCAAATGTAAAGATTTTAAATGAAAATGCCACAAGTCAAGCAGCATCATTAGAAGAAACTGCAGCTTCAATTGAAGAGATTACAGGAAATATTAGACAAACAAGTGAAAAAGCGCAAGAGATGTTACAAATCTCAGGTGCAACACAAGAATCTGCACATGTGGGAAAAGACTTAGCAAATAAAACTGTTAACTCTATGGATTCAATAAATAAAACTGTAATTGCAATCAATGATGCTATTTCAGTGATTGATCAAATCGCCTTCCAAACAAATATTCTTTCACTAAATGCAGCAGTAGAAGCTGCAACTGCAGGTGAAGCTGGAAAAGGTTTTGCAGTAGTTGCTGGGGAGGTTAGGAATCTAGCAAGTAGAAGTGCTGAAGCTGCTAAAGAGATTAAAGATCTTGTTGAGTTAGCAACTGTCAAAGCAGATGAGGGTAAAAAAATAAGTACAACAATGATTGAAGGTTTTAGTGAACTTGAGGAAAAAATTGCTAGTACAAGTCATTTGATTGATGATGTTACAAATGCTGCAAAAGAGCAAAATACTGGTATGATTCAAATTAGTGATGCAGTAAACCAATTAGATAAATTTACTCAGGAAAATGCTTCTATAGCTGATAAAACAAATGAAATAGCAAAAGAAACAAATGATATAGCAAATGATATTGTAAATAATGTAAATGAAAACAATTTTGATGGAAAAGCTTAATAGCTTTTCCTATCAATGATTCATTATATTTTTTAGCTTATCTTTATAAAATATAATCAAATCATCATTTTGATGTTTGATGGCACCTTTCAATAAAATATCTATTTTATAAATAATCTCTTCTATAACCTCTTTTTTATGTGGAGTATTTATATGTTTTTCTAAAGCTTCTATTCTATAGGTATCAATAAGTTTTGTATTAAAAGATAGTTGATTTTCATGCCCTGCATATTTTGTTGTAAGTTTTTTATTTATGTATTTGATTTCATAATCCAATAAAACTCTTAGCCATAAATCATAATCCTCACAAGCCTTTAGTGATTCATCAAATAAGCCAATATCTCCAAAAACTTTTTTGTGACAAAAAAATGTGGAGGTTCCTATTTTACATAATCTTAAAGAGTTAGAAAAGCTTGGATTAGTTTTTTGTTGATATTGTTTTAGCTTAATCTCTTTATTGTTCCTAATCCACAGTTCATCGGTAAAAGATGCAAGGAGTTTTTTATTGTTTTGGTGTAAATCAATATGGTGTTTAATTTTTTCTTTATGCCAGATATCATCAGAATCTAAAAAAGCCAACCATTGGTTTTTTGCATGGGTGATTCCTACATTTCTTGCAGCTGAAACACCTTTGTTTTTTTGGTAAATATACCTAATATTAAAATCTTTTAATAACTCCTTAGTATTATCAGTTGAGCCATCATCTACTACTATAATCTCATCTACTTTGACACTTTGGTCTTGAACACTTTTTATAGCTTTAGCAATTAGTTTTTCTCTATTAAAGCTAGGGATGATTACACTAATTTTCATTTATTGTTTAAAATAAATCAACACTAGAAATTTGCTCTTCTTTAAATCTAACAACTTTATCTCTTCCTGTACTTTTTGCTTCATATAAGGCGATATCAGCATTTTTAATAACAGTATCTAGAACTTTTGAATCTTTTGGGTACATAGATAGACCAATACTTATTGTCTTTTTAAGTTTATTACCTGCATAAACAGATATCTCATTATCTCTTACTTTTTGACCTATTTTTTGTGCAACATTTAGTGCTGCATCTTCTGATATAACATCTACAAGAAGTATGATAAACTCTTCTCCCCCATATCTAATGACAAGATCTGATTCTCTTACATTCTCTTCTAAAATTATTGCTAATTCTTTTAAAACTTTATCCCCAATATCATGTCCATACTCATCATTTACAGCTTTAAAATGATCCATATCGAGCATAAGAACTCCAATATTTGTATTATTTCTTTTTACTTGAGGAATAAGTTTTTTAGTATGTTCATCTAAAAATTTTCTATTATAAAGCCCTGTTAAGCCATCTCTAAATGCAGAATCTTTAAGTGCAGCCATCAGAAGTTTCACTTCAATTGCAGGAGCTGTTTCTGTTAAATAGTTTTTTATAAATACTATTTTTTCTTTTAGTTGCTCTAATTCTTCTTTTGTATTACAAGTAAAATGGATAATCAAGAATTTATTTTTTGCAATATTGATATTCATACAATAATAAAACTTTTCTTTATTTTCAAAATATCTACAACTATTGTGAAAATCTATTGAGATTACATCACTTTTTGTCCTAGCACATCTACACCATTCAGGGTTTGTTTCCATTGTTTTTTCACAATAAAATGATTTACCTCTTTGAATAAGTTTTTTCATCTTGTGTTTAGTCATATCTATCTCTGCAAAAGTGAAGTTTTTTAGACCAAACTTATTTTCAAAAACTTGAGCTAATCTTGTATATATTTCATCTAAAGAACTATCTAACTCAACTTGCTTTTTATATTGATATAGATTTGATAAATTGTCGATAATCTCTTTTGATTCTTTTAGTGGATTTCTTTCTGTACTTGAATTTTTGTAACCAATAAATCCTTGCAACTTTTTATCTATATCTCCAGCAGTTTCTTTAAAGGTTTGTAAAAGATTATTATAATCATCAGTGATAACTTTCATCTCCTTTGCTAAACCAGGTGGGGGAGTAACTTTTTCAAATTTTCCAAGGGTTGCTTGTGACATATTTATTTTAAATAATTCATAAAGTTTAAAGTAAGGTGAAATGATTTTTTTACTATATATCAAGAAAAAGATTATTGTGATTAGTATGATTACAGATATTACATATAAAGATTCAATACCTATCTCTTTTAAGGTACTAATATCTGCAACTAAGGTAATGGCTCCTAATGTGGCACCAGGTTGAACATGATGGCAATTTAAACAGTTAACTCCTTTGTCTGCTATAGCATTATATGGGATAGTAACTCTTACTGAGGATTTTGTAATTGATTCATCCAAAATATAAATCATTTTACCTGTTTTTAAAACTTCTTTATCGATTGCATCTCTTGGTTTATTGTGGTTTGTTGTCTTAAATTGTTTATTTACTAAATCACTTCTAACAAGCCAAAGTTTATCAATATTTTTTATATTTGAAACAGATTGCATAAAGGTTTGAACCTCACCCATATTATCATTTACCATATGAGAAGTTAAACCACTTTTTACTACTTCTGAAATAGATAGAGCATTATGAATAGCTGATTTGATACCAGAAGTTCTTAAGTTGTACAAACTTAATACAGTAATAGATATAGATAAAACTATAACCATTATAACAGAATTTAGAATAATATTTTTTTTCATTAATAAACCACCTTAAAACCTGATATTCTAGTAAAAATGCACTTAAACTATCTATAATTATAGGCTAAAAATAAGAAATACTTATATTCTAAAGAGATCTTTTGGGTCAACGTGGGCTTCATTTTTTGTTGCTTGGAAAGTTAAACTATCATTCACTCTACCTACAACATACCCTTGTTTAATCCATCTGCCAACTTTTAAAGAGGGAGAGATTTTATCTAGATGTGAATAAATAGTATGGATTCCATTAGAGTGTTGAATAATAACAACATTTTCTAATAATCCAGCATCTTTTTTGGCATATACAATTTTTCCATTCCAGATTGATTTTACTTTTGCTTGAGGGATTTTTGATTTTAGTATCATTGATTCATTAAATAGTTCTATTTTATATACTGGATCATAGTATTTACCAAATTTTTTAACAACTTTAAAAGAATCAAGTGGTGCAATAGTTTTTTTACCTCTATATCTTGATATTTTTATTCCAGAAGTTGATGAACCAATCATTCTAATATCCATATCAATATCGTCTGCATATTTACTATTTCTTTCATCATTTATATCATATTTGCCACTTTTTTTCTTTTTTCTTTTTGCGGCTTTTGCTCGTGCCAATCTTTTTTTTCTTTCTGCTTCTAGCTGCTCTTTTTTTAAGATGTTTAATTTTCCTAAAAGATTTTTTAGTGATTCTTGTTTTGAAATAATTTTTCTTAGTTGTTTTTGATACTCTTTATGTTTTTTTTCTAAAGTAACTAAGGAATTAGAGTATTTACGTTTTAAACTTGCTAAATACTTTTTTTTCTCTTTTCTTTTTTTAATATAATCTGAAATATCTTCAATTTTATTTTGATTATCTTTTTTATTTTGGGTAATTATCTCATAACTGTTGTTTAGTTTTAATATCTCATCTTTTGAGTTTTGTGAAAGTATTTTATAAACTTCTGAATCTATTAATTCATCAAGAGTGCTTTCATTTGCAAGTTTAAGTGCTATTGAAGAGGAAAAGTCTTCTATTATAACCTTTACTATTTGCTCTTCATTTTCCCTTTTCTTTTCCATTAGTGATTTTGAATTATTTTGTAAATTGACAAGAGATTTTTTTGCATTTTTTAGTTTCTCTTCATGCACTATAATATCACTGTTTATGATTTTAATATCATTTTCAAGTTTGTTTAGTTCATTATTTTGATTGGAGATTTGTTTAGCTAAGATTTTAACTTGAAGGTCTGTTCTTAATTGAACCGATTTATTTTTGTTAAGTATTTTTTTATTGCTTAATATCTTTTTATCAATGCTATTTGCAGAATTTAAAAAAGTAAAACTAATAAATAAAAGAATTATAAACTTAATCATGTTTTAACTTATACTTTAATAGTACTCCAATAATTGTTAATATTGATATTCCAAATGAGAGAATAAAAATCTCAGTGAGTGCTTCATTTAGATTTAAATTTACAATAACAATATTTTCTAAATCATCAGGTAAAATTACCCCAATATTGCCTATTAGGTAAATAAATATTCCAGAAACTATTATAAATGACAAAATAGCACTTATAATAGCATATTTTAATATGGCAGAGGAACTATATAAAATAGACGCCCCATGTAGTTTTAATATTGTGATTTTTTCGTGGTGTTCATAAAACCAAATTCTAATTTGTTTTGAGATAATTATAATAGCAAAGACTGTAATAATAGTAAATAGTATCAAACTTATTTGACTAAGTAACAACAGTAGAAGATAGATATTATTATGGTTTTTTGAAAATATTTCTACTTTTCTAATGTTTTTATTTTGATAAAGGGTATTTTTTATGATTTCAAGTTCCGAAGTTGTTGGAAATACTTCAAGTTGTATTTTATAAAAGTGTGGAAGTTTTTGTTTTAAAAGAATAATAGAAGTGGGAGAGAGACTATTTTTTATATCATTAATTATTTTCTCTTTTTCTAAGGTGATGATTTTCTCAACATTTATTCCTGCAAGTTTTGTAAGATCCTCTTTTATTAGTGGTGTGTTTGTTACAATAACAATTGAATAATCATTTGCTATTTTTATTTTATAGTTTTCTAATATATTTGAAGCAAATAGATAAATGATAAAGGAGATTAACATTGCAGTTAAAGGAACAATAAAAGCAAATATATTTTTAAGAAACTTCATATATTATTCCATCTTCAATTGATAATTGTCTAAATCTAATTCCAAAGTTTTTAGGAACCCTATGGGTTACAACTACAACTGTAATACCTAATTGTTCATTTGCACCTTTAAGTAAGTTCCAAACAACCTCTGCTGAATAATCATCTAGGTTTCCTGTAGGTTCATCAGCAATAATTATCTTTGGATTGTGTGCAAGGGCACGTGCAACTGCAACTCTTTGTTGCTCCCCACCACTTAACTCATTTGGATAGTACCCAGCTCTATGGGCAAGTTTCACATGGGCTAGTAATTTATTTGCCTGTTCTCTTGAAATATCATTAGAATAACCATTTATTTTAAGTGGAATCATAATATTCTCTTCAATAGTCCACTCTTTTATTAGCTTGTAATCTTGGAAAATAATACCTATATCTTTTCTAAGTACTCTAAGTGCTTTTCCTCTTATCCCCATAACATTTTGTCCAGCAATTACTAAATCACCATGTTTTAGAGGTATTTCACCATAAAAAGATTTTAGTAGGGTAGATTTACCACTACCACTTGTTCCACCTATAAAAACAAACTCTTTTTCTTTTATATTGAAATTGCCTTTTTTAATAATATATTTATTTTCATCATATGAAAGATATATATTTTTGGCAAATATCATACTTTTAGCATCTCTTTTAATTGATTATGTGCTTTTATATTTGCACTTGTTGGTAGTGGGTGGTCTTGGAAATATGAAGCTTTACCTTCAAGGATTAAAATATATTTGCTAAGGGGTCTATCAAAACTTCCAAAGGTGACTTGAATTAGACCAGAGTTTTCTTTCTCTTCAATGATAAATAAGTCTTCCACATGGATAAAATAGTCATCTTTTACAACAGCTTTTGTACTTAGGGTTTTGATTAGTTCTGTATAGTTAACTATATTTTCAAAACTAAAATCATAATCTAAATTTATATCTTCATCCTCTTGGTTACAAAATAGAGTAACATCATAGATATTTTTACCTTGTCTTTTCCATCTATCTTCGTATTTACTTGAGATTTCCAAATCTTTATTTATCTCTATTTCAATTTTTCCACTATTTAAATTTGTTAACAAATCAAGACAATAATCAAAATATTTTCTACTATCTGTTCTAAGTTCTAAACTACCATTTATTTTCAAAACCCTTAAGGCTTCATTTATAAAACCATTTGAGTAGATTCTTCTGTGGGGTTTTTTATCCCAAGGTACTGGGAAATGCACAAAAACTCTTCCCACTTTATTTGAGTTAATAAACTCCATAAATAATCTTGCATCATAATTTACTACTAAAATATTATCTAGTTTTTGTATCTCTAGTTGTTTTAAAAGTTGTTCTATTGAAGGGGTATGTATCTCTAAACCTATAAATTGGATATCGGGATTGTTTTTTGCCTGATATAAAAGGTGTCTACCACTTCCAAAACCTATCTCAATTTGTATCTCTTTATCTGTTTTGAAATCATTGACAAAATAATCTATATCCTTTAAATAACTTTTGTTTGGTTTTATTTTTTGAGAAAAGTTTTGAGTATTTGAAAATAATATTTCACCATCTACACTTTGGATATATGAGTTTATTGCTTCTTTTACAAGTTGAACTGGGGTGACTCTTGTTATTTTGTCTGCTTTTAGCAAAAGATTATTCTCTTTTTCTCTTAAGCTTAGTAAAAAAGTTTTATCTTCCCTTTGTACACAAATCTTATATTCAGGTATTCTTGTTTTTTGTGTAAAGTTATATGATTTTGCCATAAAATTAAATTTTGTACCATCAAACTCTGATGGTACAATTAAATCTTTTTTTGATTTTTTGAAAGTTATATGCGGCATCTATTAATTTTGTTCTTTCAGTTTTGGTAAAATTAGTTCAGTTTTATTTGTTATCTCTGATAGGATACCATTTTTATCAACTGCTTGTATTGCATAACTATATGATACACCTCTAACTATATCTTTATCCTCAAATCTAAGAGCATTAATCCCTTCAAACTTAATTGTTTTTGAGCTTAGAAAATTCTCTTTTATAGTTTTATGTACAATATATGAAACAGCTCTTCTATCACCTGGTTGCCAATTTAGTATTGCTTTTTCCCCTTGAATCTGAGCTAAAGTGATAATAGGTTTATTTAGTTTTCCTAAAGTTGTTCCTAAAGTCGCATTAATATTTAAATCACTTTCCAAACCATCTTTATCAAGAGAGCTTACCTTGTAAAAATAACTTTTTCCATCTTCATTAATAAAGTCCGTATACTCTAAAGTATTTGCACTTACACTTTTGATTTTATCAAAAGAACCATTTATTGAAGTTGATCTATATATATTATATTTGATAACATCACTTGATTGTGATGCTTGCCAATGAAGTGCTATTTTTCTAGGTAAATTATTTGTTGCTTTTAGGTTTAAAATTCCTTCTGGAAGTGGTTTTGTTTGTGCTTTTACAATTTCACTTGGAAGTGTTTCTAAATCATCAAAAGTAATAGCTGTAACTCTGTAGTTATAAATCACATTATCATCTAAATCCATATCAATATATTCAGCTTGCAATCTACCTTTTATCGTATCTAACTCTTTCCATTTTGAAGTTGCAGGAGAACTTCTTTCTATTTTGTAATATTCTATTCTTTCATTTGTATGTGGTCTCCAAATAATTTTAATTTGTCTTGGAAGGTTTGAAATAGCTTGGATAAAACTAACCCCTTCTATTTTTGGAAGAGTAGATGTCACATAATCATTTGTTGTTCTTGATTCATATTCACCTTTTGTAGCTGATGAAATTTTGTAAACGTATTTTGTGTTTGCTTCTAAATCATTATCAACATAGTGGGTTGTATATCTATTTTTTATGGTATCAATTAGTATAAGTTTTGAACCATCTTTTTGAAGGTTTGCTCTGTAAAAATTATATCCAACAACCCTTGGATCATCAACTTTTCTCCACTCAAAAGCGATTGCATTTACATCTGAAATAGACCTAATCGAGCTAGAATCAACAACTTCAAGAGTCTCATCAATTTTTGGTTTTTCTACTTTTATTAAACCATCTTTATAGGCACAACCACTAACTAGTAAAATTAAAGCTATCAAAGATATTAGTTTTATCAATTTTGTCATTTACAATCTCCATATTAAAATTTTTACATAAAAACTCATGCATATCTGGTGCAAGGTTTGCACGAAAACTCATTTGTTTCTTTGTTTTCGGATGGGTTAAATAAAGTATATATGCATGTAAATAAAATCTGTTTATTTTATTTAATTCGCCCTTAAAACCATATAAATTATCCCCTAAAATATGCCTATTTATCGAACTTAGATGAACTCTTATCTGATGAGTTCTTCCTGTAAAGAGTTTACAAGAAATTAGCTCATATTTTTCATCTTTAGAAAATATCAATTTAGAAAATGCAGATTTTGCATATCTTGCATTTTGTACAATTGCCATTTTTAATCTATTGTTTGGATTTCTACCAATTGGTTTTTCTACAATCAGGTTATCTTTTAAGGGCATATCAATTATAGCTAAATAATATCTTCCCATACTTTTTACTTCAAGTTGTTTTGCTAAGTGAACATGGGCTTCATTGGTTTTAGCTACAACCATGACCCCACTAGTTCCTTTATCTAGTCTATGAACTATACCATGTCTTTCATCTCCACTTATAGTTGACAAGGAGATGTTTTTTTGTTTTAGCCAATCCACTAAAGTGGCATCTTTTACGCTTGGTGCATCATGAACTGTAAGATTATAAGGCTTATTGATAACTAATATTTCATCATCTTCGTATATTATTTCAACATCTATATCTTTTAAATCTTCCTTAACTTTTACTTCTTTTGGAATAACTTGGGGAAATTCAACTAAAATCTCTTGATCTTCTTTTAATTTTAAGCCAGTTTTTGAAGAAACCTTTCCATCAACTTTTACAAAACCTTTTTTTATAAGTTGCTCTATTTGGTTCCTTGACTCACTTAAATTTTCGGCTAAAAATTTATCTAATCTATTTGGGGTAAAAACAATAAAATTTTTATACATATTTTGGTACTCTTTCACTATGTATTTATTTGACAAAAGAATTATATCTCATTTTGATTATTTGATTATTATATTTATTTTACCATTAATTTTATTATCACATAATTTAATTGGTGAAACAAGTGATAATTTAGCTAATAAACAATTATTATATTTTACAATTTCGGCAATTGCCTTTGTTATAGTTTTTCTTTTTCCCCTTAGAAGGAATATAAGGATAATACCAATACTTTATTGGATTGGGGTGTTTTTGCTTATAGCAGTAGAGTTTTGGGGAGTAACAAAACTTGGGGCTAAGAGATGGTTAAGCATTCCTTATGTGGGTTTAACTATACAACCAAGTGAACTTTTTAAACCAGTATTTATATTGATGTTAGGGTATTTGATACAAAATAATCCTCCTGAAAAAACCGGTTATGAGTTAAAAGATTTTCTTTTTTACTCTTTTTATATAGTTTTACCCTTTATTCTAATAGCAAAAGAGCCAGATTTAGGTACTGCTTTGGTGTTATTGTTAGTGGGATATGGTATTTTATTTATAATTGGGGTAAATTGGCGAATTTGGACAACTATTTTAATTATTATACTATTTGCATCCCCTTTGATATATACTAATTTAATTAAAGATTATCAAAAGAAAAGAATATCAGATTTTTTATCAGAAAAGCCTAGTTATCAAGTTCAACAATCAATTATTGCCATTGGTAATGGTGGAGTTACAGGAAAAGATGTAGAGGATGCTACCCAAACTCAATTAAAGTTTTTACCAATAGCAACAAGTGATTTTATTTTTGCATATTTTGTAGAAAGACATGGTTTTTTAGGTGCCTTAGGCTTGATTTTTATTTATGGTTTGATAATATTTCATCTTCTATCCATGAATTATTTTTTTCATGATGATTATGTTATTCGTACCTTTGCCTCCGGATTGGGACTATTGATATTTTTTAATATGAGTGTAAATATCTTGA
This sequence comes from Halarcobacter azotofixans (SeqCode), assembly GCA_048571215.1. Taxonomy (GTDB): domain Bacteria; phylum Campylobacterota; class Campylobacteria; order Campylobacterales; family Arcobacteraceae; genus Halarcobacter; species Halarcobacter azotofixans. The sequence goes on along the minus strand of CP182352.1, from coordinate 1,744,003 downwards.
TGGTTATAGGTTATGCTCCTGTTGTTGGACTTCCATTACCCATGTTTTCATATGGGGGAAGTTCGTTTATAAATTTTATAGTTCTATTTGCTATTTTAGAAAATCTTGTGGCATTTAGATATATGCATATGTATAGTTTCGAAAGGAGATTATAGAAGTGGAAGCACAAAGTAGTTGTTTTATAGGTTTTGAAGATGATTTTAAAGAATCACAAGCTGTACTATTTGGAGCACCTTTTGATGGGACAACATCTTTTAAACCAGGAGCAAGATTTGCACCAAGCGCAATGAGAGAAGACTCATGGGCAATAGAGAGTTTTAGTCCATATCTAGATAGGGATTTAGAGGATTTAAAACTTTTTGATTATGGTAATTTAGAATTACCTTTTGGGGATAAAAAAACAGCACTTAGAATGATTCAAGAAAAAGTACAAGAGATTATAGATGCTGGAAAAATTCCAATTATGATAGGGGGAGAGCATTTAGTATCTTTAGCTCCTGTAAAAGCACTTAGTAAAAAATATGATGATTTAAACATTATTCATTTTGATGCCCATACAGACTTAAGAGAGGATTATTTAGGTGAGGCCTTAAGTCATGCTACTGTTTTAAGAAGAATATATGACCAAGTAGGTGATGGTAAAATAAATCAATTTTGTATAAGAAGTGGACTAAAAGAGGAGTTTATTTGGGCAAAAAAACATACTCACTTAGAAAAATTTACATATAATACCTTAGAATCTTGTGTTAGAAGATTAAAAGATAAACCTGTATATATTACAATAGATTTAGATGTATTAGACCCTTCAGTAATGCCTGGTACAGGGACACCAGAACCAGGTGGAATAGATTTTCATGATATGATGAATATAATTAAAAGTTTAAGTAAATTAGAAAATGTAGTTGGAATGGATGTGGTGGAACTTAGTCCAAAATATGATGCAAGTGGAGTTTCTACAGCAGTTGCCTGTAAAACACTTAGAGAGTTAGTTTTGGCTACTGTAAAGTAGTTTTATAAGTTGAGATAGTTAAGTGTTTTCTATCTCACTTTTTGCGTATTACTAGACTTTATTTATCAACTGCAGAATCTTTAAGTTCTTGATTCTCTTCTGATTCATCAAGTTTTTTATCCTCTTTTTGTGCTAGCTTTTTCATACGCTTTTCTTCTTTTTTCTTCTGCTTTTCTATCTCTCGACCCCGTTTTTCATAAGAATAGTTTGTTTTTGCGATATTGTTTCCTTTATTTTTATTTACAGAAACTAGTATATCTTAATAAAATAAAGAATGGAATAGTTTAATGCTCTGAATGATTTTTTATTATTTCTTTTACTTCTCCTAAAAGTTCAACTGAAGCTTCAATTTCTGTTTTTCGTATGGCAACACTTTCAACATTACATCCAATTGGAATACCTTTTTTTAAACCAAAGGTGTAAAGCTCTTCAAAAATATCTCTTGAAAGTTTCACTGATTCATGTAAAATATCACCTGATTCTTTTAAATCCTCTTCTAAATAGTTTGGTATACTTATTCCTAACCATTTCATAAAATCTAAGGTTTTTATACTACCACAAGGGGTTAGAGTGAAAATGATTGGAACCATTTCATAGTTGTTTTCTTTTGCATATTTTGCATAATCTGTTAAAAACACTTTGGCAGCTTCTAAGTCATATACACATTGGGTTATAAAAAATTCACACGTGTTGTTTTTTTTAGAAAATACTCTTAGGTGTTCATCGTGTTTTTTTGTATGTCTTTCAGGTATGGCAATACCACCTAAACATAGATTGTTATTTACTTCTCTTTTTAGGACATAGGCTTCTTTTAAAGTTAATGGATTTTTTTGTTCGTGAGATGCAGCCCCTACAAATACTGAATGAACTTGTTGTCCATCCTCTTTTGTAAATTCTAGCCATTTTGTAAAGGTTTGAGTAGTATAGTTTCCTACAGCTCTATATACTATTCTTGGAGTTTTTAACTCTTGGAGATAGTTATGAGAATATTCACAAGGGTCTAAAGTTTTTATAAATGGGAAAGGTCTTTTTTCATCTGTCCTATCTGATTCATCTTGGATATCATAAAGTACTAAACCATCCACATTTAACTTTGATATTCTCTCAATATGTTTTTTAGCTATATCTTTTATCTCTTCTTCATTATGATTTACTTTAGGTGGTGTAATCCCATATAATATAATTCCACTTTGTTTATTTCTTATTTTATCTGTTAGCATTAAATTTCCTGAAATATTATAAAATTTTGTAATTCTACTTAGTTTATTGTTAAAATAGTGTAAATTTAATATATAGTATAGGTTAAATAAAATTTTATTTTAGTTGTTTCCTTAGGTCTTGGATAGTCTTTATAAGCTATCTCAATCGCCTCAATAATAGATTTGTCATAAAAAGAGTATTCCCCTTTTTGTACTATTTTCAAATCACTAATATCACCATTTGGATGAAGTTTAAACTCTACAATATTAAAATCATTTTTTCTTAATTTTATAGCAATTCTTGGAAATCTATAGTATTGTCTTGTGATTTCAACTATATCTTTTATTTTACTTTGTATAAAAACCTTTTGTATTTTGGTCATAGAATTATACTCTTGACCATAAAGTTTTACATAACTTTTAGTAATATCATCTAATAAATTTTTATCTAAAGGTATAGGTTCTGTTAGAAGTAAATTTTCTAAAGATTTTTTCTTTATTGTTTTTCTTTTCTCTACAGGTTTTATATCTTTGTTTATTTTAAATAGTTGTTTTTTCTCTTTTGGTAGTTTTATAGGTTTAGGTATGACTTTTTTACTTTTTTGTTTAGGTGCTTTTTTTTGAGGCACAACTTTTTTTTGTTCAACTTTTTTAAATTTTTTTGGAACTTTTGTATTAACTTTTGGTTTTTGTTCAACTTTTTTTGGTTTTGGCTTTGGTTGTAACTTTACATAACGCACTGTTGATTTATCTATAACCTTTGATGTAGATATAGGCTGTTTAATATCTTTTTTTATTTTTATAAGGGGAGAAAATAGTAAAAGATGTATAATAATTGAAATTAAAAAAGCAAATATAATTATTCTCATAGATGCAATTATAGTAAAAAGTTTCTTTGCTTAAGTTGCAAAAAAATTAAAATATGCCAATAAAATTATATATCAAGAAAGTTATAGTATAATTGCCACTTTTAATTTTAAGATATGTTAGGATAGATAATGTTTAAAAACTCAATTGATGCTTATGAAGATGCAAAAAAAGTTATTCCAGGAGGGGTTGATTCTCCTGTAAGAGCCTTTACTAGTGTAGGTGGAACACCTCCGTTTATTGAAAAAGGTGAGGGTGCATACTTAATTGATGTTGATGGAAATAAATATTTAGATTTTGTACAAAGTTGGGGACCACTTATTTTTGGTCATTGTGACAAAGATATTGAAGATGCAGTTATTGAAACTAGTAAAAAAGGTTTATCATTTGGTGCACCTACAGTTCTTGAAACACAGCTAGCTGAAGAAATAGTTGATATGTATGATAATATTGAGAAAGTAAGATTTGTAAGTTCTGGAACAGAAGCAACAATGTCTGCTATTAGATTAGCAAGAGGTGTTACAGGTAAAAGTGATATTGTAAAGTTTGAAGGGTGTTATCATGGACATTCTGATTCTTTATTGGTTCAAGCTGGTTCTGGTATGGCTACATTTGGAAGTCCAAGCTCTCCAGGAGTTCCTTCTGATTTAACAAAACATACTTTAGTTTGTGAGTATAATAATATTGAAAACTTAAAAAAGTGTTTTGAGGATTCAAATGATATATCTTGTATTATAATTGAACCAATAGCAGGAAATATGGGATTGGTACCAGCAACAGAAGAGTTTTTAAAAGAGTGTAGAAGACTTTGTGATGAAAATGGTGCTTTATTGATTTTTGATGAAGTTATGTCTGGATTTAGAGCATCTTTAACTGGAGCTCATGGTGTTGTTAAAACAAAAAGTGATATTATCACCTTTGGAAAAGTTATTGGAGCTGGTATGCCAGTTGGTGCATTTGCATCAAGTAGTGAAATCATGGAACAACTTTCACCAAATGGAGCTATTTATCAAGCAGGTACTTTAAGTGGTAATCCTGTTGCTATGGCAGCAGGTCTTACAAGTTTAAAAAAATTAAAGGCAAATCCGTCTATTTATGATGAGTTAGAGAGAAAATCTAAAAAATTAGTTAATGGATTAAAAGAAGTAGCAAATAAAAATGGTATAGAATTAGAAGTTGATACTAGAGGTAGTATGTTTGGATTCTTTTTTGCCAATAAAATGCCTACAAATTTTAAAGAAGTAGGAGAATTTTCTAATATTGATAGATTTACTAAATTTCATAGCGAAATGATAAAAAAAGGTTTTTATTTTGCTTGTTCTGCTTATGAACTTGGATTTATGTCAACAGTAATAAGTGATGAGATGATTGATGAGTGTATTGCTGCAGCTAATGAAGTTATGAAAAATTTATAAGGAATAACTATGAGTTTGATTGAGAAAAATGTAGATTTACTAAAAAAAGCAAATATCTACTTTGATGGAAAAGTTACAAGTAGAAATTATACAGACCAAGAGGGTGTTATTAGATCACTTGGAATAATGTTGCCAGGAGAATACACTTTTGGTACAAAAGCAGCAGAAAATATGGAGATACTTTCAGGTAAAGTTGAAGTTTTATTTTCAGGAATGGAAAGTAACTGGGAAACTTTTAAAACTGGAGATTCTTTTGATGTACCTGCAAACTCTAGCTTTGAAATAAAAGTTGATGAGATTACAGATTACTGTTGTACTTATTTAAATTAGTAGGTTATTATGGAAAATAAAAATAATATAACTGAACCAAAGCATAGAGCAAAACTTGTAGCATTAGATAACCTGTCATTAGGTATATCTATGGTTGCTGCTGTTTTAATAGGTTTTGGTATTGGTTATGGATTAAAAGTTTTAACAGGATATAACTGGACACTTTGGCTTGGTCTCTTTTGGGGAATAGCTGCGGCTGGATTAAATATATACAAGGCTTACAAAAGAGCTCAAAAAGAGTTTGAGGGGATGGAAAATGACCCAAGATATTCTCACAGAGCAAAATATGGAGATAACTCTTACGATAAAGAAGATGATGAGGACTAAAAATACAATTGTTTCTTTCGGGAAAATATTTTTAATAGTAGATATAGCTTTAGCTATATTTGCTTTGATAGTTTATGATTCTTTATGGCTTCTAAATACACAAATTGCATTTTTAGGTTCTTTATTTGTAACTATTACTTCTTTTTTATCTTATAGAAAAAATATTCAAAATAGACTCTCTAATTTTGACAGCTCTAAGGTAAATAGTAGTGAAGATAGAGATAAAGTTGATGAGATAGATGATCCATATGATTTATATACTGAATATGAAGAGATTCCCGAAGAGCAGTTAACTCCTGAAAAGATAAAAGAGATAATAAATGAAGAGAAATCAAAAGTAAAAAAAGATTCTTTTAAAAATACAATCTTTTCTGCTACAGGTTTTGTTTCTATTTATAGAATACTTGGATATGGTTTTTTAATACTTGGATTTTTTGCTTTAAATAACAATAAGCTTTTTCTACCAATCCCTTTTTTAGTTGGATTGGCAGTTGTTCCTATTTCTGTGATTGTTTCAAAAGCTATTTTAAAAGAAGAGGCAAGTCAATAGTTATCTTATCTTCATCTTTTGTAACTATAAATGAAGCATTTTCATCTTTATAAGTAAAAGATTCTGTTGAACATTTAGTGCTAGAAAAAACATCTACACTTATAATAGAGTGTTTCTTATTGTTTATTTTTATATATTCACCAATTTTTAATATAACTGATGTTGTAAGCATCTCAGAGTTTTCAAAGGTATCATAAATAAGATTTAGAGCTTTTATAAACTCACTAGCATTTATTTTAAACTCAGGAATAGATGGATCGTAGTTTTTTATAAACTTTGCTTTTGATTTTATTTTTTTAGTAGATATTGCTAAGTCAACAAGGGTGAATATATTTGTAATATTAGTATTCTCTGTACTAAGTTGGGATTTCTTCTTAACCATAGCACTTTTATAAAGCTTCATATGAATCTCATCTTCATCATGATACCTTACTGTAATAGCATAAAAAGAGTAATTTTTAATATTTAAATCAATATATGATGTCTCAATACCAAAGGTTTGAGGAGCATATTTTAAAGCCAAATCAAAAAGCTCTTTTTGTTTAATTCTACTAAGTAGAAATTGAGCTTCTTGATTTGAGTAAACTAACTTCCCAGCGGAAGAAAATGAAATTACAGGGTTTAGGTCAAGTTCAACCCATTCTTCAAAATAATCCATAAGTTATTAACTTTCTACATAGTTTTTAAGGTTTTTACCAACTTTTGGATGCTTAAGTTTTTTAATAGCACTTGATTCAATTTGTCTAACTCTTTCTCTTGTTACAGAAAGTTCTTTTCCAATCTCTTCTAGTGTTCTATCACTTGCATCATCCATAAGACCAAATCTCATTCTAACTACTGCTTGTTCTCTCTCATTTAACTGAGCTAGGATTTGATCAATTTGACCTTGTAAATCCTCTTTCATAATATTATCAATAGGAGTTGGAGCTTTTTCGTCTGGTACAAAATCTCCAAATTTACCATCATCATCAGATCCAATAGGTGCTTCTAAAGATACAGGCTCTTTAGTAATTTTAATTACTTGTTTTACTTTATCAACTGGCAATCCAACCTCTTTTGCGATTTCATCTACATCCGGTTCTTTACCATTTTCTTGAATACCTTTTCTAATGATTTTATTGATTCTATTAATAGTTTCAATCATATGAATTGGAATTCTAATAGTTCTAGCTTGATCAGCAATTGCTCTTGAGATTGCTTGTCTAATCCACCATGTTGCATAAGTAGAAAATTTATAACCTTTTTTATACTCAAACTTGTCAACAGCTTTCATAAGACCAATATTTCCTTCTTGGATTAGGTCTAAGAAAGGTAAACCTCTATTTGTGTATCTTTTTGCAATAGATACAACAAGTCTAAGGTTTGATTTAGCCATTCTTGTTTTTGCTTCATCTGTGATTTTTTTACCACGTTTAATTTGTTCTAATACATCCACAAGTTCTTCTGGCTCTAAATCAAATCCACCCTTAGAAGCTTCTGCTGTTTGGAAAAGCTTTTTAATCTCCATATAAGTTGATACCATAGTAGCTTCAGGAACCATTGAAGTGATTTGAACTTTTGATAGGTTTACAATATTATCTAAAATCTTTTGGTGATTTTTCAATAATATATCGTTAAATAATGGTAATTTATACTCTAGTTTTTTAAGTTCAGTTTCAAATCCTGATTCTGATTTAAGAGCAGTTTCCATAGCTTTTACTATTTCTGTAATAAGCTTAGAAGTTGGACCTAAATCCATTAAAGCCTCTTTTAAAATCTTCTTTCTAAATGCTATTGCAAGGTTGAATTGCATTTGATCTTGTTCATTATCTGATTTTGCTGTCTCTTTTGCTTGGAACTTAGTCCAATCTTTTTTAGCTTTTTCTAAAGCCTTAAAAGTGGCGATAATTGTTTCTGCTCTTTTATCTAGTTTTTTTGTTTTTTTGATTGAGCCATCATCATCTAACTCATCCTCTTCCTCTTCTAATTCATCATCATTTGAAGTATCAGTATCATCAGAATCTTCATCATCAAAATTTCTAAAAAGCTCTTTAACTTTTCTTTCTCTATTTACTAAAGGCTCTTTGTATTCTAAGATAAAATCGATTAGATAGGGTACATAACAAATAGCATCAAGGATGATATCTTCACCCATTTCGATTCTTTTAGAGATTTCAATCTCTTCCTCTTTTGTTAAAAGTGGAATTTGTCCCATCTCTCTTAGGTACATTCTTACAGGTGAGTCTGATCTAGACCATTCTAAGAGTTCTTTACTTTTTAGTAAATCAAATACATCCTCATCATTGTCTTTTAGTTTATTTCTTAAATCTTCTTTCTTTTTTGCTTCTTCAGCATTCATTCTTTTAGCTTGTTCTTGTGATGTAATCAAGGTTACACTGTATAGTTGTACAAGGGCTAAAAGTTTCTTGATATTTGGACCTGAAGGTGCTTTTGGAAAGATTTTAATAAGTTTTTCATAGGTAAGTACTGACTCTTTATACTCTTTAATAGTATTCTCAATAACTTTATTTAAATCTTTTGCGCTCATTATATGGATTTTCCTCATGTGTATTAAAGATAGTCCGATATTATACCGAAATTAGTTGAAATATTCATTAATTGATATGTTTAATCTATTATTTGTTAAATATTAGATAAAATGCAAGACTTTAAAAAATATATTCGGTTACTTTTGTTTATAAAAGTATACTAACAATAAGGAAATATAGAATGAATATTATTACTGGAAAAGTATGGAATTTTGGAGCAAATATTGATACTGATGTTATCATTGCTGCAAGATATTTAAATAGCTCAGACCCTGAACATTTAGCAAAATATGTTATGGAGGATGCAGATCCTGATTTCCCTAAAAAACTTCAAAAGGGTGATATTATTGTTGCGGGAGAAAACTTTGGTTGTGGAAGTTCAAGAGAACACGCACCAATCGCACTTAAGGCTGCTGGTGTTGCAGCTGTAGTTGCACCATCTTTTGCAAGAATATTTTATAGAAATGCTTTTAATATGGGATTACCAATTTTTGAATTACCTGAATCTTTAGAGATAAAAGAGGGTGAGGAGATATCGATTAATCTTGATGATGGAATTATTACAAATAATACTACTAATAAAACTTATAAATTTATTGCAATTCCACCTTTTATGCAAGAGTTGATACAAACAGGTGGATTAATAAATTATGCAAAAGCTGAAACGGGAAAAGGAAACTAATGAAGAATTATAATATATCAGTAATTAAAGGTGATGGAATAGGTCCAGAGATAGTAGATGAAGCAATAAAAGTATTAGATACAGTAGCAAAAGAGTGTGGCTTTGCACTATCTTATAAAGAGTATCTTATGGGCGGTATTGCTATTGATGAAACAGGAATCCCTTTACCACAAGAGACTGTTGATGGTGTTTTAGATTCTGATGCTTGTTTATTTGGTGCAATTGGTGGAGAAAAATGGGACACTCTTCCTAGGGATTTAAGACCTGAAACTGGACTTTTGAAGTTTAGAGAAAAGATGGGTGTTTTCGCAAATTTAAGACCTGCTATTATTTATGATGAATTAGTAAATGCTTCAACATTAAAACCTGAAATTATTGAGGGTGTTGATATTATGGTTGTAAGGGAATTAATTGGTGGAATCTATTTTGGTCAACCAAGAGAAAATGATGGTTTTAAAGCTTTTAATACTATGGTTTATACAAAACCAGAGATTGAAAGAATTGGTAAACAAGCCTTTGAATTGGCTATGAAAAGAGATAAAAGAGTTTGTTCTGTAGATAAAGCAAATGTTCTTGAAGTTTCTCAACTTTGGAGAGATACTATGGAAGAGATTGCTAAAGCTTATCCAGAAGTTCAATTATCACATATGTATGTTGATAATGCTGCTATGCAACTTGTTAGAAACCCAAAACAATTTGATGTAATTGTAACTGGAAATATTTTTGGAGATATTTTATCAGATACCGCTTCAATGGTTGTTGGTTCTATTGGACTATTGCCATCAGCTTCAACAGGAGAAAAAACAGCAATTTATGAACCAATTCATGGTTCAGCACCAGATATAGCAGGGCAAGGTATAGCAAATCCAATTGCTACAATTGAAAGTGCTGGTATGATGCTTAGATACTCTTTAGGTGAAGAAAAAGCAGCAGAAAAAATAGATGCAGCTATTAAAAAAGCATTAAAAGATGGGTATAGAACTAAAGATATTGCTGCATTTGATGCTAAAGAGGTTGTTTCAACTTCACAAATGGGTGAAGTGATTGCAAATAATATTGCATTGGTTTAGATAAATATATAATTTAGGAGTTGTTATGTCTTTGAAGAAATTTAGACTTATCACAAGAAGTGATATGGATGGCTTAGTTTGTGGAACACTAATGAAATATTTAGGTATAGTTGATGAGATAACATTTGTACATCCAAAAGATATGTAAGATGGGAAAATCGAAGTAACTTCAACAGATATAACAACAAATCTACCATATGTACCTGGTGTTCATATAGCATTTGATCACCATTTTTCTGAAACCCTTAGAAATGAAAAAAAAGACAATCATATAATCGATCCAGATGCTCCAAGTGCAGCAGAAGTTGTATATCAATATTATGGTGGGGATGAGAAGTTTCCAGCAAAATTTAGACCAATGATGGATGCTGCAAATAAGGCTGATGCAGCGCAGTTTTCAAGAGATGACATTCTAAATCCAGAAGGTTGGGATTTATTAAGTTTCTTAATGGATTCAAGAACTGGACTTGGAAGATTTAGAGATTTTAGAGTTTCTAATTATCAGCTTATGATGGATTTGATTGATTATTGTGCTGACCATGATATAGAAGATATTTTAAAACTTCCAGATGTAAAAGAGAGAATTGATTTATACTATTTATATGAAAAAGAGTTTAAAGCTCAATTAAAAAGTTGTTCTACAATTAAAGGAAATCTAGTAATTGTTGATTATCGAGACCAAGATATTATTTATCCTGGAAATAGATTTTTAGTTTATGCTTTATATCCTAAAACAAACATCTCTATCCATGTTGTTTGGGGAAAAGATAGAAAAAATGTAGTTTTTAGTCCAGGTAAATCTATTATAAATAAAACTTCAAAAACAAATGTTGGTGAACTTATGCTTAAATATGGTGGCGGTGGTCACGAAGCAGCTGGTGGTTGCCAAATAGAGATTGATGATGCAGAGGATATTTTAAAAGAGTTAATAAAACAAATAAATCAAGATGGATAATCATGAAAAAATTAGATACCCAAGATAAGGTTTTAATTCCCGTTATAATAGTTGGTTTTCTTTTTATTGTAGGTATCAATATTGGAATGGAAGTAGTTATTGGTAGTGCAATAAGTAGTGGTTTAAAAAACTTTTTTATTGTATATATGTTAGCTTTACTTATTGTTTTAGTGATAATTGCTATTTATGTAACTAATCGTTTTGTTAAATATCCAATTGAGGAGATAACAAGTTTTCTTGAGGGGATTAAAAATGACAAATATACCCCCTTTGATAAAAATTTCAATAACAAAGATATAGATAATTTTGTTATTCAAATCAATAAAATCATCAAATATTTAGAAGAAAAAGATTCCAATGCCAAATCCTTAATTTCTACTTTGAAGGATTCAAATAAACATTTAGAAGAGTATCAAAAAGCTATTAATGCCTCAGCTATTATAACTAGGTTTGATACTAAAGGTAAAATAACTTATGTAAATGAACAGTTTTTAAATATCTCAAACTATACAAATGAAGAGTTAATTGGAAAACCATACAATTATTTAAAACATAGGGATATGGAAGATGAGTTTTTTGACTCCCTTTGGAAGAAGATAAACAATAATGAGATTTGGACTGGGGATATTAAAAATCATGATAAAAGTGGAAAAGATTATTATACCTCTACAATAATTGTGCCTATGTTAGATTTCAAGGATCAAATTTCTGAGTATTTATCTTTTAGTGTAGATATAACAGAACATATTCATTCTATGCAAAAAGCAAAAAATGCTGAAGCTTCAAAGTCAATTTTCTTAGCAACAATGTCCCATGAGATTAGAACACCTTTAAATGGAATATTAGGTTTTACAAAACTTTTAGAACACTCAAACTTACCAAAAAAAGAAGCAAATTATGTAAATATTGTAAATAGTAGTGCAAGCTCATTACTTGGTGTTATAAATGATATTTTAGATATCTCTAAAATAGAGAGTGGAAAGTTAGAATTAGAGAAAAAAGAGTTTAATCCTTTTAAAGAGTTTGAACCAGTAATAGAACTTTTTGTAGCAAAAGCAAATGAAAAAAATATTGATATACTTTTTTACATTGACCCAAATCTACCAAGTAAAATAATAGCTGATCCTCTAAAGATAAAACAAGTTATCTCTAATTTGATTGGAAATGCCATAAAATTTACACCTAATAAGGGATCAATCTCAGTTCGTATTGAGTTAGAAGGTAAAAATGAAAAAACTGCACAAGTTTTATTTTCTGTTAAAGATTCAGGAATAGGTATACCAAAAGATAAACAAAAAACCATTTTTGATCCATTTTCACAAGTTGATAGTAGTGTTACTAGAAAATATGGTGGTACAGGATTAGGTTTAAGTATTAGTTCAAATATTATCTCAGTAATGGGTTCTAAAATAGAACTTTTAAGTGAAGACAATCAAGGTAGTGAGTTTTATTTTATCCTTGATTTAGATTATAAAAAAGCAAAAGATTTATTTCCTCAAATCGATATTAATTCTAAAATTGCAATATATTGTGATGAGTGTGATTGTAAATCACAATTAGGTATTGCTAAAAAGTATTTATCAAATTATAGTAAACCTGAAGTTATGTACGAACAAAGCCAGTTTTTTAATTATGCTTTAGTTGTGATAAATTATGAGGATTTAGCTTTAATAGATAAGGAAAATCTAAATGTTCCTTTTATAATTGTAGCTTCAGATGAAAATTATAAAATAGATTTAAAGAACAAATATATTGTATTGAAATCCCCTATAAATCAATCAAGACTATATGATGCAATTGTTGAGATATTAAATCCTAATATTGAAGATGAAGTATTTGTTAATCAAAATATAGATTATGAATGGGAAATAAAATGTTTGGTAGTTGAAGATAATATAGTTAATCAGCACCTAATGAATGCAATACTTACTGAAAAAAATATAAATTCTATAATGGCAAATAATGGACAAGAAGCAGTTGATATAGTAAAAACTGGTGAAAAATTTGATTTAATATTTATGGATATAAATATGCCTATACTGAATGGTATTGATGCTACCACTTTAATATTAGAATATGAAAAAACAAATAATTTAAACCATACACCTATTGTAGCACTAACTGCCAATGCCATAGCAGGGGATAAAGAGAAGTTTTTAGAAGCTGGAATGGATGATTATATGACAAAGCCATTTGAAGAGGAAACTTTAAACTCTATATTGTATAAGTACACCCAAAAAAAAGATGCAGAGAAAAAAGAGAATGAAGAGGAGATAAAAAGTGAAAAGCTATCATACTCTATAGATGATAGTGCAAAAAAACTAGGTATACCTGTAAGTGTATTTAGAACAATATTAAATACCTTTTTTGATTCTATAGATGATGATTTATCTAACTTAAAAGAGGCAATAGTTTCAAAAAATTTCACTCAAATAAAAGAGCTAGCTCATAAAATAAAAGGAGCTGCAGCAAATCTAAAAATGACAGAGATTGCAGATATTAGCCAAGAGATAGAAACAGCTGCTAAGGATGAAGAAGAGAGTATTGATTATGAAGCTAAATATGAAGTTTTAAGTTCATATTTAGAATCTATAAAATCTATAGCAAAAAATTAATTTTTATTTAGTAATAAAGAGATTTTTTCAAAAAAGGGTTTAAACTCAGGTAGATTCAAATCTGCCTCCCTTTGTTTCTTTCCCCACATAGGTTCTGGAAAATAAGAATCCTCTTCAAATCTAGCCATTATATGAAAATGTACATGGGGAAGATAGTTCCCAAATGAAGCGATATTTATTTTTTTTGGATTAAAATAGTTTAACATCTCTTTTTCAATAATATCTAAAGTATTAAAAATCTCCTCTTTTACTTCTTTTGGGCATTCTGACAACTCTTTATAAGCTTCATTTGTAAATATTTTTAGCCATGGGATTTCACTATCTTCTATCTCTATATTGATTGATTTATTATTGAAAATTTTCATATATATCCTTGATTTCATCTATTGAATTTGTAAAAAGTTCAATGAGCTTGGGATCAAAATGTATCCCCTTTTCTTTTTCTAAAAGTGAGATTGCCTCTTGGAAGCTCCACGGTTCTTTATATGGTCTTTTAGAAGTTAGTGCATCAAAAACATCAGCAATTGTTACTATTCTGGCACTTAAAGGTATATCTTCACCTTTTTTCCCTTCAGGGTAGCCAGAGCCGTCATATTTTTCATGATGATTCAAAGCGATTAATTTTCCTTCTATTAGATAAGGACTTTGGGTGTTTTCTAAAATGCTAGCACCAATATATGGATGGGATTGCATCTCTTTTAACTCTTCAGGGTCTAGTTTCCCCTCTTTTAATAAAATAGAATCCGGAATACCAACTTTTCCTATATCATGAAAAGGTGCAGCATAAAATATAATTCTTTGTTGTTCTTCATTTAAGCCATATTTTTTTGCCATAAGTTTTGAATAGTGTGCAACTCTAATAGTATGATTTGCTGTTTCTGCATCTTTATACTCTGCAGCTTTTGCAAGAACTTTAAGGGTTTCATATTCTCTATTTTGTATCTCTTGGGTTGCTTTATTTATCTCATCTTGTAGTAGTAAGGCTTTATCTTGTAATTTTAGTTGGGCAAGTCTTAGATTTATTAGGTTTATACTTCTAGCTTTAAATTCAGGTAGTTCTAAAGGTTTTGTTAAAAAATCAGTTGCACCAGCTTCTAGGGCATTTATTTTTAATTCTTGGTCATCTCCTACTGCTGTAATAACAACAGCAGGTGCATCACTATTGATTTCTCTAAATCTTTTTATTAACTCAACTCCATTAATTTCTGGCATCATATAATCGGTAAAGAGAATATCTATATTGTTGTTTAGAATATATTCTAATCCCTCTTTTGGATCTTGAAACGTTTCTATATTTAAATTGAATTCTAAACCATAAGCTTGTACCAACATTAAATTTACTGGTTCATCATCAATATAAACAGCATTAATATTTTCAATTTTTAACAAAATATCACCCTTTTAATAACTTAATTAATAAAAAAATTATAACTAAAAAATACTTACTTATATTTTTAATTATCTAGATTAATCTGTGACTTAAGAATTAAACAAGATTTAAGCCAAAATTAAATATAATCCAAATCCATTTTTCCAACCATAGAGGAATTTTTTATAAAATGTTTTGTGTTTTATAAAGAGTTGGGCAGAACCGGAAAAAAGCGAATATCTATATTTTGTAGATTGTTCTAGCTTGGTTCCACCCATGCAAGAAAGCGATTTCGCTTTTTTCTAGGCAGTTCTTCCCTGTTGGATTGTGGTAATAAACACAAAAAGAGGACAGACTTATGAAAGTAAGAGCTTCAGTAAAGAAAATGTGTGATAAATGTAAAGTTATCAAAAGAAGAGGTATCGTAAGAGTAATCTGCGAAAACAAAAAACATAAACAGAGACAAGGATAATCATGGCAAGAATTGCAGGTGTTGATTTACCAAATAAAAAAAGAATGGAATATGCGTTAACGTATATTTACGGAATTGGTTTACATAACTCTAGATTAATCTTAGATGCTGTTGGAATTGATTACAACAAAAGAGCACACGAATTAACAGAAGATGAAGCAGCAGCTATTAGACAAGAGATTCAAAAAAACTACATGGTTGAGGGTGATCTTAGAAAAAAAGTTGCTATGGATATCAAAGCTTTAATGGACTTAGGTTCATATAGAGGTTTAAGACATAGAAAAGGTTTACCTTGTAGAGGGCAAAAGACTAAAACTAATGCCAGAACAAGAAAAGGTAAAAAGAAAACTGTTGGTGCAGCAGCGAAGTAAGGATAACTAATGGCAAAAAGAAAAGTAACTAGAAAAAAAGTAGTAAAAAAGAATATTGCTGACGGTATCGTACATATTGCGGCATCATTCAATAATACGATGGTAACTGTAACTGATTCAGCTGGTAATGCTATTGCTTGGTCAAGTGCAGGAAACTTAGGGTTTAAAGGTTCTAAAAAATCTACTCCTTTTGCAGCACAACAAGCAGTTGAAGATGCAATGGTTAAAGCGATGGAACATGGTATTAAAAACGTTGGTATTAAAATCCAAGGTCCAGGTTCAGGTAGAGATACAGCAGTTAAATCTGTTGGAGCTATTGAAGGTATTACAGTAAAATGGTTTAAAGATGTTACACCATTACCACATAACGGTTGTAGACCTCCTAAAAGAAGAAGAGTGTAAGGAGTAGTTATGGCAAGATATAGAGGACCAGTAGAAAAAATCGAAAGAAGACTTGATGCAGACCTTGGATTAAAAGGTGAGAGAAGACTTAACGGAAAATCTGCATTAGAGAAAAGACCATTTGCTCCAGGACAACATGGACAAAGAAGAACTAAAATCTCTGAGTATGGATTACAATTAAGAGAAAAACAAAAAGCTAAATTCTTATACGGTGTTTCTGAAAAACAATTTAGAAAATACTTTAAAGAAGCTGCAAGAAGAGAAGGTAACACAGGGGCTAACCTTATTACTTTAATTGAACAAAGATTAGATAATGTTGTTTATAGAATGGGATTTGCTACAACTAGAGCAAATGCTAGACAATTTACAACTCATGGACATGTTTTAGTAGATGGTAAAAAAGTAGATATTCCTTCTTTCATCGTAAAACCAGGACAAAAAATTGAGATTAAAGAAAAATCTAAATCTAATCCACAAGTAGTTAGAGCATTAGAATTAACAAACCAAACTGGTATTGTTGATTGGGTAGATGTAGAAAAAGAAAAAGTATTTGGAATTTTTACAAGAATCCCAACAAGAGAAGAAGTTGTTATTCCAGTGGAAGAAAGATTAATTGTAGAGTTATATTCTAAATAATAAATAAGGTAGGCTATGAAAAAATTTGCAGATACACCGTTTTTACCAACAGAGGTTGAGATAGAAGCTATCAGTGATAATGAAGCTAAAATATCAGCATATCCATTTGAAAGTGGTTTTGCAATAACTTTAGCACACCCTCTAAGAAGACTTCTTTTAAGTTCTTCAGTTGGATACGCTCCAATTGCAGTTAAAATAGAAGGAGCTTCGCATGAGTTTGATTCATTAAGAGGAATGCTTGAAGATATAGCTATTTTTATAATTAATCTTAAGAATATTAAATTCAAAATTAATGGTGATGAAGACCAAGTAGTTGTTGAATACTCTTTTGATGGACCAAAAGAGATAAAAGGTGAAGACTTAATCAACTCTGATGTTGAAGTGGTTTCTCCTGAAGTACACTTAGCAACTATTAATAGTGACTGTAACTTAACTTTCTCAGTTATCATTCAAAGAGGTATTGGATATATGCCTTCTGAAGATATTAGAGATATTGTTGGTTCAGATTATATTCCATTAGATGCTTTCTTTACTCCTGTAAAAAAAGTAGTATATGATATTGAAAAAATGTTAGTTGAAGATAATCCTAACTATGAAAAAGCTGTATTTACAGTACAAACAAATGGACAAATTACTCCAATTACTGCTTTTAAAGAAGCAGTATCTGTTATGTATTCTCAAATGTCAGTATTTAACAAAGTTTTTGATTTATCAGAAGTAACAGTTAATGATGCAGGTGAAGAACCAGTTGAATTAAAAGATTTAGTTGTAAAAATTGATGATTTAAACTTAAGTGCTAGAAGTTTCAACTCTTTAGATAGAGCTGGACTTAAGTTCCTTGGTGAATTAGTACTTATGAGTGAAGTTGAAGTTAAAAACATTAAGAACTTAGGAAAAAAATCGTTTGATGAAATCGCTGAGAAATTAGATTCTTTAGGTTTCCCAATTGAAAATACACTTCCTGAGAACGTTGCCTCTGCTTTAAGAAGAAAGCTAGAGCAACTTAAAGCATAAATTAAGGGATTGAGATGAGACATAAGCACGGATATAGAAGATTAAACAGAACTTCTCCTCATAGAAAAGCGTTACTAAAAAACTTAGCAATCGCAATTATCGAAAGAGAGAAGATTGAGACAACTGTTCCTAAAGCAAAAGAGTTAAAAAGATATATCGAAAGATTAATCACAACTGCTAGAAATGCAGACTTAAATACTCATAGAACAGTATTTGCTTTATTACAAGATAAAGAAGCAACAAAAAAACTAATCGCTGAGATTGCACCAAGATATGTAGATAGAAATGGTGGATATACTTCGATTGTTAAAACAAGAATTAGAAGAGGTGATGCTACACCAATGGCATTCATCTCATTTGTTTAATACTTATTAAATAAAATATATAAAGGGAGTAAGAAATTACTCCCTTTTTTTCTGCAAAATAAATTTTTATTTACCTAAATACTTTACCCCTTTTTAATCATTTTTTATATATAATACCGCGCAATACTATACCCCTTAGGAGAGAGATTTGATAACTCTAAAAGAAGCGCTAAGTCTAAGTAGTGATGAGATAAAAAATATAAGAGAAGATTTAAAAGCTAAGATAGCGGAAAGTAAAATTGGTGCTTATATAGAACAACTTACTAATAGTGATATATCAACTTCAAGCGAAGGTATTCCTATTGCAATCAAAGATAATATAAATGTAAAAGATTGGGAAATTACTTGTTCAAGTAATATTTTAAAAGGTTATATTTCTCCATACAATGCAACAGTAATTAACAAGCTAATAGAAGCAGGATTAAGCCCATATGGAAGAACAAATATGGATGAGTTTGCTATGGGAAGTTCAACAGAATCTTCTTGTTATGGTAAAACATTAAATCCAGTTGATAATACAAAAGTTCCAGGTGGAAGTTCAGGTGGAAGTGCAGCAGCAGTTGCTAGTGGACTTGCCATAGCAGCACTTGGTAGTGATACAGGTGGATCTATTAGACAACCAGCTGCATATTGTGGTGTAGTAGGAATGAAACCAACATATGGAAGAGTTTCAAGATACGGGATTACTGCATATTCATCATCTTTAGATCAAGTTGGACCTATAACTCAAAATGTAGAAGATGCTGCAATATTATACGATATTATATCAGGTCATGATAGTATGGATTCAACATCTGCAAATGTTGATTATACTCCTATCGCACCAAATCTAAATAGTGATAGAAAACTAAAAATAGCAGTTATTGATAACTTTGTTGAACAAGCAAGTGATGAGATAAAAGAAGGATTTGAAAAAGCTGTAAAAGCTTTTGAAGAAGCAGGGCATGAAATAGTTCACAAAACTATGCTTGATACTGATAAAATCCTTTCATCTTATTATATTGTAGCAACAGCAGAAGCTAGTGCAAATCTTTCAAGATTTGATGGTGTTAGATATGGTAATAGAAAAGGTGAGGGAAGTTTAAAGGATATGTATCTTCAAACAAAATCTCAAGGTTTTGGAGAAGAAGTACAAAAAAGAATCATGTTGGGTTCATTTGTACTAAGTTCTGGATATTATGATGCATATTATATAAAAGCACAAAAAGTACGACATCTAATAAAAGATGAGTATGAAGAGATTTTTAATGACGCAGACTTAATCCTTTCTCCAGTTGCACCAACAACTGCACCTAAAATTGGTAGCTTCAAAACCTCTTTAGAGATGTATTTAAGCGATATTTATACAATTTCAGTAAACCTAGCAGGACTTCCTGCTATTTCATTACCTGTATCTAAAACACAAGAAGGTATGCCTGTTGGTCTTCAACTTATTGGTCGTGCATATGATGAACAAACTTTGTTTGATGGTGCATTGAGTTTAGAAAAACAAATTAATTATACAAAATAAAGAGGGAAATAAAATGAGAATACGAACACGTGCTTTAACATTTGAAGATGTTTTACTGGTACCAGCAAAATCTGAAGTTTTACCTAAAACTGTAAACTTAGAAACTAAGTTAACTAAAGATATTTCGCTAAATGTTCCTTTTGTAAGTGCTGCTATGGATACAGTAACAGAATATAAAGCTGCAATCGCAATGGCAAGATTAGGTGGTATTGGAATCATCCATAAAAATATGGATATCGAATCTCAAGTTATGCAAGTAAAAAAAGTAAAAAAAAGTGAAAGTGGAATGATTATTGACCCTTTTATCATTACACCAGAACAAACACTTCAAGATGCAGAAGATATTATGGCAAGTTATAGAATCTCAGGGGTTCCTGTAGTTGATGAAAATAATATCTTAGTAGGTATCTTAACTAACAGAGATATGAGATTTACAAAAGATTTTAGTGCAAAAGTAAAAGATAAAATGACAAAAATGCCTTTGATTACTGCAAAAGAGGGAACAACTCTAGAAGAAGCAGCTGAAATAATGCACCAAAATAAAATTGAAAAACTTCCTATAGTAAACAATGATAACAAACTTATGGGACTTATTACAATCAAAGATATAAATAAAAAAAGAGATTATCCAAACTCAAATAAAGATACTTATGGACGACTTAGAGTTGGTGCAGCTATTGGTGTAGGACAACTTGATCGTGCAACTGCATTGGTTAATGCAGGGGTAGATGTTTTAGTTCTTGATTCTGCACATGGACACTCAAAAGGTATTTTAGATACAGTTGTAATGATCAAAAAAGAGTTAGATGTTCAAGTGATTGCTGGAAATGTTGCAACAGCAGAAGCAACAGCAGACTTAATCAAAGCAGGGGCTGATGCTGTAAAAGTAGGTATTGGACCTGGAAGTATCTGTACAACAAGAATTGTAGCAGGTGTTGGGGTTCCTCAAATTTCAGCAATTGATGAGTGTGCAGCAGAAGGTGCAAAATATGGTATACCAATCATAGCAGATGGTGGTATAAAATATTCTGGTGATGTTGCAAAAGCTTTAGCTGTTGGTGCAAGTTGTGTGATGATGGGAAGTGCCTTAGCTGGAACAGAAGAGAGTCCTGGTGAAGTTGTACTATTCCAAGGAAGAAAATTTAAAACATACAGAGGTATGGGAAGTATAGGTGCTATGTCACAAGGAAGTACAGATAGATATTTCCAAGAAGGAACAGCAGCTGATAAACTAGTACCAGAAGGTATTGAAGGAAGAGTTGCCTACAGAGGAATGATAGCAGATATCATTCACCAATTCTGTGGAGGACTAAGAAGTTCTATGGGATATTTAGGAAGTAAAGATATACCAACATTCCAAGCAACAGCAGAGTTTGTAGAGATAACAAGTGCAGGGCTTAAAGAGTCTCATGTTCACGACGTGACGATAACAAACGAAGCACCTAATTATCATATTTAGAAAGCTTTAGCTTTTTAAATATGCTTCGTTCAGCTTCATTTTTAGAGACAGTCACTTACTACTTGTAAGCTCCTGCCTCTAAAAACTTGCCTGCCTTGCCTCTTTAAATTCTAAAGCTTTCTATATTATTTAATTAACTAAACTTAAAATTTCTAACATCACTTTTTATTGCATATTGTAATATATATTTTTTATTATAAATATTTTAATTATAATTTACTAATTTAAATTAAAAAGGTATGAAAATGGAAATTCATAAATTAACTTTAATTATTTTTGAGATTAATCTTTTAAAATTCTTGTCTTAATTTTTAGTGGCATTATAATCTCAATTTTAAAGTAAAAATGGATGATGTTTTTTACAATTCAATAATATTTTAGAGCATATATATTATAATCTTTTTTATGATTTTTAAAAAAGAATACTATGAATTTAAGAGATACAATAAAACTTATATTATTAAATAATAAAAAAAGTCCATTATCAGTTGAAGATGAGATTAAGAAAAACTACCCATATTTAGCTGTTGATGAAACTAATTTATATAATAAAATTGTCTTTATCGTAGAAAATGATGAAAGTTTTTATTATGATACAATTAATGATTATATTTTATTAACTGAAAAAACATTAATTTTAGATAATAAAATATATAAAGTGAATAATTATATTAGTATTAAGAAAGAAAAAATTAATTATAAATTCGTTTTATACTATTTTTTAATTGCAATATTATTGAGTTTTCCTTTTTTATTTATAATTAAATCCGAGTTTATGTTTTTTTTTACTTTTGTATTGGTATTAGCACATTTAATACCACTAATACCTTCTTATAAAATATATAATATTTTAAAAAAGAAAAATAAATATTTATTTTTTGGAAAATTTTTATTTATTTTATCTATTCTCCCCACCTTAGGTGCATTATATCTTTGGTATGAAGGAAACACTTGTGGAAGTGGCTGTTTTAGTGGGCTTTTTTTTATTATTTCAATGTTGCCTGCATGTATACTTTTTATACTTAATTATTTGATTTTCATTTTTTTACCTAA
This sequence comes from Halarcobacter azotofixans (SeqCode), assembly GCA_048571215.1. Lineage (GTDB taxonomy): Bacteria > Campylobacterota > Campylobacteria > Campylobacterales > Arcobacteraceae > Halarcobacter > Halarcobacter azotofixans. The sequence goes on along the minus strand of CP182352.1, from coordinate 1,721,805 downwards.
ATATATTTATAAATATTAAAATAATACCCTAGAGGATGAATCTCCACTTTTATAATAATTGTTGAGTATTATACCAATTAAAATAAAATGGTATAAAAAAATGCAAAGGTCATAATCCCACCTTCCCGCATTTGAGAAGCCGAGTGTTTATTTATTGTTTTGGAGAAGTTTTGTAACTGTTTGAACAGAACAAATATGCTGGGAGCATATTTTTATGTGAGTTTTACAAAACAGAAACAATAAATAATAAGCGAGGGTAGTTTCACCTCCAAAACTCCGCGGGTGATTTTTTGCTACTTTTTTTTCATAAAAAAAGTCGAGAAGAGTTAAGACGTACTTCAAAAGTTTATTTATACTCAAATATTTTGATAATAGTATTAACTGTATGCAGTTGTCTTGTAGAGCGAGGCTTTCCGTTTTCTCACTTTTTTGCCTGCAAGCAGGATTACATGTTCTAAAAAGTAAGGCAAAAAGCAACCAGACGCGTTGTTGGAAGTAAAAAATTTAATACTCATGTACTTGCATGTACGCTCCTCTTAAAATTTTCACTTCGCCTTGATTAAAATTAAAATCTAATATTTATAACATCACTTTATTTATTAATATAATTATTTTTGATATTATTGTCCATGCAAAGGTGAAAAATGATAGAGAATATATTAGAGTTAATTATATTTATAATTATATCAAGTGTTTTACTTTTAATAATATCTAAAATATATGTATACTTTTTAATAAAAATAAAAAAATTTAAAAAAAATTTTGTTACTTTTTTAGGTTTTATTATATATCTTATTTATAGTTTAATTAGTATTTATCCTCTCTTTTATTTAATAAATACTTATAGAACTTTAATAAATAGCTCAAATTTTTATCTATTTTTAATTTTTGCAGTTTATATAGTATCAGTAATGCCATCTTTATATTATGTACTAATATTTAGAATAAATGATTTGAGGAATGCAGGTTATTATAAAAAAATAAACTATAAAGAATGAGTCTCCACTTTTATAATAATTGTTGAGTATCACACCCACTAAAATAAAATGGTACTAAAAAATGCAAAGGTCAGTTTCCCACCTTCCCGCATTTGAGAAGCTGAGTGCTTATTTATTGTTTCGGAAAAGTTTTGTAACTGTTTGAACAGAACAAATATGCTAGGAGCATATTTTTATGTGAGTTTTACAAAACAGAAACAATAAATAATAAGCGAGGGGAGCTTCTGCCTTCGAAACCCGCGGGTTGCTTTTTGTTTTACTTTTTTCAATAAAAAAGTGAATATTTAGAATTTATCACTCATAATATCTAGTAGTTTCTTATCCATTTTTTACTCCTGATATATTTAGCATTTTGTTAAACTATTACGATTTTTAATCAATAGCATAACATTTTGATAAGCTATTACGGATATACGTTAATAGTCTAACATTAAAAATTATATCAAATATACAATTTAGGTTTATAAAATATTACATATTGTAATATATTATTTAAATAATACTAAAAATAGCTTATTTAAGGGCTTTATAGCAATTTAGTATCTTATCATAAAAAATGTAGTGCTATTAGGTGAATTTATATATTATTTATATATAATATAGTACTAATAAATAGTTAGCACGCAAGGAGAGTTATGAAATTTTTTCTTATTTTTATCGTTGCTGTAGTTGCCTCTGCAACTAGTTTCATTGTTCATGTAGCAACCGTAGAATGGCTTCCCTCTTGGATTAGTAGTCAGATGCAGGGGCTATCAATTCAGCCGTCTTGGGATGTTCGCTATATTGCTGGAGTTACTTCTCTGGAATACGGGATAGCTGCAATAGCACTATATTATCTTGCCCGCAATAAGCTAATTGGTTTTGGTAAATTTAAAGCGGCCTTAGTATTTTCTGTCTTGCTTATGGCTATCCATGGTGCGTTTTTTAGGCAGCCAATTATGGATTATGTGGTTGGAAATCCAATTCACGTTGTCTTGGTGCAAAATTTCTTTAAATGGCTTGTTTGGTTGCTGATGTCTTTTTGTGTTGTATTTGGTTTTGAATTCGTTACTAAAGCTACATGCGCTAACAAATCAATTCAGCCGACCGCTAATGCATCGGCTGATTGAGGCGTTAGAGGATAAAATGAAAGATATAAATATACAAGAACATTTTGCACAACAAGCTTCTGATTATGAAGCATTGATGATAAGATTGGTTCCACAATATTTAGAACAACATAAAATCATATTTGATTTATTACCAAACAATAAAAGTAAAAATTATAAAGTATTGGATTTAGGTTGTGGTAATGGTATATTGTCTGAAATTGTTTTAAAGAAACTTCCAAATTCACATATCACTGGATTTGATATTACTACTGAAATGCTAAAAGCTTATGAACAAAAAATATCAAAATATACAAAAAACTATGAATTGATCCAAGGGGATTATAAAATAGATTCAATTGGAAAATCATACGATATAATTTTAACAGGTATGACACTACATCATCTAAATTGGGAAGAGAGAAAAGTTTTTTATCAAAAACTTTTTAATAGTGCAAATCAAAATGCAGTTTATATCTCAAATGATATTATCATAGATGAAGATAAAGAGGTTAGAGAACATCAATATTCTCTTTGGAAACAGTTTATGAAAGAGCAAGGTGAAAACCCAGAGTTTTGGTATGAAAAACATATTGAAAAAGATTTTCCAATTATTTTATCAAATCATTTTGATTGGTTAAAAGAAGTTGGGTTTCAACAAAGTGCTTGTTATTGGAGAATGTATAATTTTGCTATTACAAAAGCAATTAAACTTTAAAGAACCTTGAAAATAACACCCCTAAATAACACCCCTGAGGTTGAATCTCCACTTTTATAATAATTATTGAGTATCACACCAACTAAAAGAAAATATGGGTCAGTTGCCACCTTAAAAACTAATAGTTTTGTGGTATTTTAGATACTAATTCATTTAAACCTAATACTCTAAAGACATATTATAAATCTATTTAGTCCTAATTTAATATCTATTAAGATTAAAAGTACTAAAATAATGATAATAATTATATGGTAACTTAGTATTAAAGTTTTATGCATTAATAAGCAATCATAGTAAAATCTTTTATAAAGGAATATTTAAATGAAAATAAAATACATAAATACACGAAAAGATTTATTTAATTATCAAATTAGGTCAATATTTATGATTAAATCCATTATGATATCTATAATTTTTGTTTTAATTATTTTTTTAGTATGGTCATTTTTAAAAATGCTTAATGATGGATATTCAAGTATATTTATTATAGGTTCAATTTTATCTCAAATTGTAGTATTTATATTGGTAATGGCTATAATCAGTTTTATTTTATCTGGAATTATTGCTTTATTATATAAAGGTGAAGGAATACTTTGTGAACATACTTTAATTATTGATGGAGATAAATTTAAAGAATTGACAGATGTTAATGAAACTATATATGATTTATCAGCAATAACTAAAGTAGTAGAGTCAAAAAAACATTATTTTATCTTAGTAAGTAATACTTTGGGAGGTGCACATATTGTTCCAAAATGTAGAAATATACTTGAAGGTAATGTTGAAGAATTTATTAATAAAGTTAAATCTAAAATTAATAAATCCTAATATTATATTTTGTTAAAACTAAATAACACTCCAGAGGATGAATCTCCACTTTTATAATAATTATTGAGTATCACACCAACTAAAATAAAATGGTATCAAAAAATGCAAAGGTCATTATCCCACTTTCCCGCATTTGAGAAGCAATAAATAATAAGCGAGGGAAGTTTTATCTTCGAAACCTGTGGGATGGTTTTATTTTACTTTTTTCAATATCTAATCCTGCTTGCAGGCAAAAAAGTGAATATTTAAAATTTATCCTTTATTATATCAAGTAGTTTTTTACCCATAATATCTCCTAAACTATAAAAATATATAGAAAAAAATAACACCCCAGAGAATGAATCTCCACTTTTATAATAATTGTTGAGTATTACACCAACTAAAATAAAATGATACTTAAAAAAGTAAAGGTCATTATCCCACTTTTCCGCATTTGAGAAGCCATGTGTTTATTTATTGTTTCGGAGAAGTTTTGTAACTGTTTGAACAGAACAAATATGCTAGGAGCATATTTTTATGTGAGTTTTCTCAAAGAGAGTGCAAGCACAAGACGAAACAGAAACAATAAATAATAAACGAGGGAAGTTTCATCTTCGAAACCCGCGGGTTATTTTTATTTTACTTTTTTCAATATGTAATCCTGCTTGCAGGCAAAAAGTGAATATTTAGAATTTATTCCTCATAATATCAAGTAATTTTTTAGTCATTTGTATCAGTATTATTATGTTTTTTTCCAATTAACATACATAGTGTATTGTTATTACAGTTATTTAGACAAAAAATATATATTTTAATTATAATTAAAAATAAAAAATCAATTCAAAAATATTACATTTTGTAATAAACTTTCATTGAATACCTATTTTAAGGATATTTTATGTAAATATCTAGTAGTTGAGATAATTAAGCAATAAATATATATAATGTATTATTATTAAATAGTTAAGTATTTATAGGAGAAAAAAATGCAACGAAAAAAATATATCACTTTAATTATAGCTATAGTATTTTATACAGGATGTGCTCCAAAAGCATTAGATATAAACTATAAAAACCGGAATGTTGTTTCAAAGCAAACCCTTGGTTTTACTAGCTTTGATCTAAAACATGATGTTCTTTTGATAGGAGATAACCAATTTAGTAATATCTTTACAGATCCATCAATAATGAGGAATCAATATGCAGAGATACCATCAAGCGTAGCTATTAGACCTCCTCAGCTTGATATATATTCTGAATATTTATTTAAATGGGTTTTAAAACAAGAAGATGCTAAGAAAAAAAATATCATTCATTTAGGGGATGCACTAAATATTGCTTGTGAAAATGAATGGAAAACCTTTAGTGATTTACTTGCCGAAAACAAAGATAAATTTGTTATGGCTCCTGGCAATCATGACTTTTTTTGGTTCGGTACAACTGCTGGTTATACGAATAATATAAAACTACAGTGGGGAAAATCTTGTTATGATAAATCTATTTATGATGAGAAGAATGTATCAAAGAGTGAATATTTATCATCAAGAATGACAAAAGGAAAATTTATAAATAAGTATTTAGAATTTATACTTAATTCAGATAAATATAAAGATAAAAATATAAATGAAGAGAAAAGCTTTAATGCTTTAATTGACAAAATATATGTTAAGAGGTTTAAAGCAGAAGAAGATAATTATAAATCATTTATACTTCAACGTATCAATTTATCTAAAGAAACAGAACAAGGTTCCCTCAAGGGTATTGTAATAGATACTGCAAATTATAAGAATAAACCATTAAATTTTTATGGTGCAATAAGTTCAAAACGACATTATGGAAAAAATCGTAATCCAGGAATGACGGCAGGTATAACAGTTGATCAAATGGATGAGATTAAAAAATGGGTAAAAAATTTAGAGATTAATAAACAATATTTTATTGTTTTTGGACATCATCCATTAAGTGAATTTGAACCAAAATTATTGGATCAGTTTAAACAAATATTCAAAAGTCAATATGCGTTGGGATACATTTCCGCACATACACATTTAGGCTATGTTGATGATAATAGAACCGTAGAAATTAAAGTTAATGATAGTACTAAAGAGAAAAAAATCATTGAAATAAACGTTGGTTCAATTACCGATTATCCAAATGAGATTAGAACATTAGAAAGCACTAAAGAAAATTCAAAAGAAAATTCAAAAAATGGTCTTATATCAAACTCAATTCTAATACCTAAGAACCCTATAAATAATCAATTTTGTGCAGCAAAATATGACTACACATCCATGTATCCAAATTATACATCTTATGAACTTTCTAGCATGGGATTAGATACTGCACAAAAAGCACATGAAATGAATTTAAATATAAGTATAATGACTTATATTAGACAATTTGAAGATTTAAAGTTATTTCCAAAGGAGATAAAAGAATTAAGAAATAAGGCCGAAACTCTGATAGAAAAAAAAGCACAAAACGTATGTGAAGGTGTTCCTTATTCAAAGATATGTAAAAAGCGTATCCAGGACAAGTTTAATTTTTTAAAAAAGATAAAAAAGAAAAGTGACGATATACAAAATGAAAACTTACAAATATATGGAGTATGTCAAGCACTTTGGGCAAGTAAGGCGGAATGGATTAAAAATAATACTAAATGCAGTGTTATCAAGGCAATATCAAAAATAAGAAAATAAAAAATAAGGGAACAGTCGCCACCTTAAAAAAACTTGAAATTTATAAATTTTAATTAAATCAATTTCTTAAATCAAGAGTAGTTTTCTACTCTTGAAATCCACAACTTTTTTTATAAAAATCTTTGTCATATTGTATGTCATTTTTATATAAAGAATGTGCAATAATTATCATTTTTCGCATAAGTGCAATTTGAACAGCTGTTGTATGCTTGCCTTTTGTTTTCCTCTTACTAAAAAATGATCCCAACCTAAAGTTCTTTTTATTGTACCATGAAGTGAAATGGAATTCACACTTGCAAAATGGATGCTCTACAATTGAAGCTCTTTTTCTAACTATATCTCTTGCTTTTTTTGTATTCATTTTAGTAGTATAATCATCGATAATAGTTTCATGTTCCATCTATACATTTGTTTATAGTTGCTTTAAAATAACACCCCAGAGAATGAATCTCCACTTTTATAATAATTGTTGAGTATCACACCAATTAAAATAAAATGGTATAAAAAAATGCAAAGGTCCTTATCCCACTTTCCCGCATTTGAGAAGCCGAGTGTTTATTTTGCTTTTCGGAAAAGTTTTTCAACTGTTAGAGCGTAAAGAAACGTAACTAACTTACGTTTTAGCGAGTTTTGAAAAACAGAAAAGTGAAATAATAAGCGAGGGAAGTTTCACTTTCGAAACCTGCGGGATAATTTCTTTGCTACTTTCTTTTTTATAAAAGAAAGTCGGAATAAGTTAAGACGTACAGCAAAAGTTAGTTTACACTCAAATATTTTGATAATAGTATTATCCAAATACACATAATATATTTATCATTTTGTTAAATAATCAAAATGTTATTTAAAGTTAAATTTTCACTTTTAACATACATTATATATATAAAAGTTCCAAATATCGACATTAAATATATATAAAAATTATAACTTATAATAAAAATATATAGAAAAAATATTGTATTTTGTAATATTCCTCTATAAAGATGCATGAAATAAGCTTTTCTACTAAATATATAATAAAGTAGTGGATTTAAGTACTTTATTTATATAATGTATATTCAATAAATAGTTATATATAGATAAGGAAAGTGATGAAGAAACAAGTTTTTATTAGTTATTCACATGAAGATAAAGAATTTGTTGAATGGCTTAATGCAAATTTACAAGATACTAATTATGATATTTGGTATGATCAAAAAGAGATTCAACTCGGTGATAGTATTCAAGATAAAATTGTATCTGGTATTGAATCTAGCAATGCGTTTATTTTTGTGTTAAGTAATTCTTCTTTAACTTCAAAATGGATGCAATACGAACTAAATTCTGCTTTATTACAAAATGCCAGTAATAGAGGCATTAAAATTCTACCAATTAAAATTGACAATTCAACAATCCCATATGATTTATCTAATTACTTATATGCTGATTTTTCAAAAAATAAAGAAATTGGTTTAGATATTCTAAAAAAGGCATTACTACAAACTGGTAATGTAGATTATGAATTACAAGATTGGTCAAGTTTTGATGGGAGAAAGTTTGAAAATTTAGTGTATGATCTTCTTTTATCAGAAAATTTTGAAGTAAAAAGAACTCCACCCACAAAAGATGGTGGGTATGATTTTATAACCAAGACAAAAAATATACTAGGTATTGAGGAAAAAACAATAGTTGAAGCTAGGTTTTATAAAAATCAGAAAATATCAATTGAAGTATTAAGGAAATTAATTGGAATTTCAACTATCGAAAAAGCTAATAATATTTTACTTATTACAAATTCTGAAATTACTAAAAGTTCTCATGATTTTTTAGTGCAAAATACCTCCAATATTATTATATGGGATAGACATAAACTAATTCAAAAACTTTTTTCACACCCTCATTTAATAAAAGAATATTTCAATAAAAAAACTTTTACAAAAAAACAAAAAATTAAATTAATTGATAAAGAGTTAGAAAATATACAAAAATTAATCAAAAGATTAGATGAATGTCCAGAAGGAAAAGAAGGTTGGAAAATATATGAAGATATTTGTGTAGATATTTTAAATTACTTATTTGTACCACCACTTGGCAAACCTAAAATACAATCACGGAGGGAATCTGGTATTGATATAAGAGATGCTATATATCCCAATCGAAATAGTAATGAAAATTGGAAATTTATTAGGGATGACTATGATGCAAAATATATAGTGTTTGAGTTTAAAAACTATTCTAAAAATGGAAGTGAAATTGACAAATCTGTATTGCTTCAAATTGATGATTATTTAAAGCAAACAATTGGTAGATTTGGAATCATATGTAGTAAAAAACTTCCAAATCAAAGTGGCATTGAGAAAAGAAAAGATATTTTTATAGAAAAAAACAAATTAATTATTTTTTTAAACAACGAGCATTTAAGAGAAATGCTTTTGAGAAAATATAAAAATGATGATCCATCTGATGTAATCATTGATTTAATTGATGATTTCAATCTTGGTTTTTAAAATATATAACAAAACATTGGAAAGAAAAACAAGGGTATACTGCGGTTAGTATAAACTTTTTAGAACAAAATAGCTAAAATGAGAACTGAAATAATCAAGTGCTATCATCCTCCTTGTTTTTCAAGTCCAACGTTATAATTAAATTTAAATACCAAGTAAAATTAGCTAAAATATATAAAATAAACAACAAAAGGATTCAATATATGAAGAAGTTAAAAAATATCCATGATGTAATAAATGATTTAAATCAAGATGAGGATTCTCCAAAAGAATACAATACTGTTCAAGAAATTGTAAAAAGAGGTAACTCTGAACATGTATATGCATTTCACGATGATCACTTGGGTCTAGAAAGTGATTTATGTTCTGATTTTTTAAATTTTAAAATCGAAGATTTAAATACAGAAAAATATGAAGAAAAAATTGACATGATTGTTGATCAAGCTAATACAATTAGTAATTATTATAATAGAGAAATTACAGAAGATATTCAGGATGAAATTGATGAAGATAAAATGATTAGGGGTATAAAGTAAGATTATAATAAAACCTTGGAGAGAAATAGTTTACCCTAGCGGGCAAAACTATTTCTCAACTTAAACGTTAGACTAAAGTAAAAGGAAAATAATAAATGAGATTTGCACATACAAACATAGCAGCAAGAGATTGGAAAGCATTAGCAGATTTTTATATTAAAGTTTTTGAATGCAAAATTAAACCACCTGAAAGAGATTTAAAGGGTGAATGGTTAGATAAAGCTATAGGAATTAAAAATGCTAGACAAATGGGTGTTCATTTATCCTTGCCTGGATATGACAACCCTCCAACATTAGAAATATTTAGTTATGAAAAGTTTATAGATACAAATCCAATTATGGCTAATCAAATTGGTTTTACACATATTGCATTTGAAGTGGATAATGTAGATGAAATACTAACAAAAGCTTTAAAAAATGGAGCAACAACATTAGGTGAAGTTATTGAAAATGAAGTTGAAGGTGTTGGACTGTTAAAATTTACATATTTACGAGATATAGAAGGAAATATTATAGAAATTCAATCTTGGAGTTGACTCTTCAAGTATTAATAAGTCTAACAAATCATTGGAGAGAAATATTAAAATAACACCCTAGAGGATGAATCTCCACTTTTATAATTATTATTGAGTATCACACCAACTAAAATAAAATGGTATCAAAAAATGCAAAGGTCATTATCCCACCTTCCCGCATTTGAGAAGCTGAGTGTTTATTTGTCTCTTTTGAAAACAAGTGACTAAACTGTTTGAAGCGTAAAGAAACGTGACTAATTCACGTTTTCTCACAGAGAGTGCAAGCACAAGAGCAAGTTTTTAGGCATTCAAAAGGGATAAATAATAAGCGAGGGAAGCTTCTGCCTTCGAAACCCGCGGGTTGCTTTTTGTTTTACTTTTTTCAATAAAAAAGTGAATATTTAGAATTTATCACTCATAATATCTAGTAGTTTCTTATCCATTTTTTACTCCTGATATATTTAGCATTTTGTTAAACTATTACGATTTTTAATCAATAGCATAACATTTTGATAAGCTATTACAGATATACGTTAATAGTCTAATATTAAAAATTATATCAAATATACAATTTAGGTTTAAAAAATATTATATATTGTAATATATTATTTAAATAATATTAAAAATAGCTTATTTAAGGGCTTTATAGCAATTTAGTATCTTATCATAAAAAATGTAGTGCTATTAGGTGATTTTATATATTATTTATATATAATGTAGTACTAACAAATAGTTAGACATACGAAGGACAGACATGAAAAACAAAATTTCAATAATAGTTTTAATACTTTTCATAGTATTTTTAAATGGTTGCGGTGGTGGAAGTAGCACTTCATCTTCACAATTAGTAACAGGGTATTTAATTGATTCACCCGTAGTTGGTATAAATTATGAGTGTGGAGACATCAATGGAACTACACAAGCAAATGGAAAGTTTGAATGTGAAAGTGGTGCAACTATTACGTTTAAGATAGGTAATTTAATAATTGGCAGCATAGATGGCTTTACAAATGATAAAAATATTTACTTACAGGATATAGCAAATGTAGATAGAACAAACTTTGATGATGAATACACAGCAAAATTAGCTATATTATTACAATCATTAGATGATGATGGAAATATTACGAATGAAATAAACATTGACAGTTCTATTCATGGAATGTTTGTTGAATCATTAAATTTAAAAGATATAAATACAACAAAACTAGATGCAATAATAAAAGCTTCAAATAAAGAACCAGTTTTCAAATATAAAGCTATAGAACATTTGAAAAATACTTTTGACTTATCATCACAAAAAAATATTACTGTCTCAAGAGATGGAGAATTAATAAGTACTAACGGAATAGATACAACAGTTGTTAAAAAAATAAATACAGCAACACAATCATCATCTCCATCAAATTTCATAACAGTTGGTAGTTACACTTATTTTACGGCTTCAGATAATAATGGAAGTGGACTATGGAGGACAGATGGAACAGAAAATGGAACTATATTACTAAAAACAGGTAGTTGTGGAAGATTAACTGATATAGGGGGAGTACTCTATTTTACTCAAAATAGATATGATAGCAATACTTCAAACGGATATGGTAGTATTTGGAAAAGTGATGGAACAGAAAATGGAACAACATTCATTAAGGAGTTTACAAGAACTGGTTCTTCCAATGTTTCTATTGAAGCTATTACAAATCTAAATGGAGTTGCTTATTTTAGGTTGTATGATGATAATAATTCTGGTGATTTATGGAAAAGTGACGGAACTGAAAATGGTACTGTTTTGGTGAAAGATTTACCAAGTTATTTTTCTAAAATCACAACCTTTAATAATAAACTTTATTTTTCTATAGGCAAAGAATTATGGGAAAGTGATGGTACAGGAAGTGGTACTATTTTAGTAAAAGACTTAGGAGAATATATCAATACACTTGCTGCAACAGCAACTAAGATATTTATGACGGCTATCAACACAGAAACAAATTTATGGGTAAGTGATGGTACAGACATTGGTACTATAAAGATTAATACTCTTTATACATATAATAGTGATTATGATCCAGGTGCTTTTTCAATTTTTGGAGAAAATGTATATTTTTATCAAAGAGGAAATGTTTGGATTAGTGATGGTACTGAAGTAGGAACTATCAAATTAATAACAAGAACATCAGGTGAAGTATCTAATACATTTGATTTCTTTAGTGAAGATAATCAAACTGTATATTTACATAATAATGTATGGCCAAATGATAGTATATGGAAAACTGATGGCACAGTTAATAATACAACAAAATTATTAGATTTATCAGATTATACATCAATCTCAAAATCACCAATAGATAATATTTTATATATAGCTCAAATGGATAAGAATACGGGTAATCAAACATTATCAATCTTTAATACTACAAGTGAAACGCTCACTCCTTTAAAAACGAATATACTTTCAGAATCGAATTCTTGGACTTCGGAATCTGGTGTAATATTGGGAGAAAAATTTATTTATACTATGAGTGATAATAATCATGGAGCTGAACTATGGATAAGTGATGGAACAGAAAATGGCACAAAGATACTAAAAGACATAAATACAAAAATAGCAAGTTCATCAGTTAGCAGTTTAACTAAGATTAATAATACATACTATTTTACAGCTTTAGATGTAGAGCATGGTAAAGAGTTATGGAAAAGTGATGGAACTGAATCTGGTACAGTGATAGTAAAAGATATAGTTATTGGTGCAAATTCATCAAACCCTACTAATTTAACCAATGTTAATGGAACTCTATATTTTACAATTGAAGACAATAATGGCATAGATTCCCTTTGGAAAAGTGATGGTACTGAAAATGGAACAGTAAAAATAAAAGATAACTTTGCGTATTTATATAACTTTACTGTTGCTGATAATAATATTTTTTATTTTGCAGGTAACGAAGGAAATAACAAAACTAGATTATGGAAAAGTGATGGTACTGAAGTAGGCACAATACCTCTTACTGATTATGGTTCTTCCCCTCAAGATTTAATTATGAGTGATGGAATTTTATTTTTTTATAATAATGATAGCGCTAACGGTGGAGAATTATGGAAGAGTGATGGAACAGAAGCAGGTACAAGTATAATTAAAGATATTAGAGTTGGAACAAATTGGAGTTATCCAAGAAACTTAATTGATGTTAATGGTACTGTGTTTTTTGATGCAGATGATGGTGTACATGGTAAAGAATTATGGAAAAGTGATGGAACTGAAGCTGGTACAGTTATGGTAGAAGATTTGAAAGTTGGCTCAAGTGATTCATATTTTGGTAATAGTTTAACGGTTAATAATATAAGCTATAAGGTTATAAATGGGGCATTATGGAAAATAAATCCAACAACTATAACAGAAGTTAAAAAAATACCTAATATTGATGATACTAATGTGGCAGGTATTAAAAGTATTTTTGAGTTGAATGGTAAAATTTTAATAGTCGCAGAAATCACAAATTTATCGTCTTCTAGCAACTATGAGACTTACATTCAATTATGGATAAGTGATGGTACTACAGAAGGGACAACATTATTAAAAGAATTTCCAACTTTAAAATATGCTTATGATGAACTGTATATAAATAAGATTTTGTTAGATAATAAAATACTTCTTGACATGAGTATGGGATATGGAGAAAATCAAGCTAAAATCATGACAGATGGAACATCTTTTGGTACTGGAGTAGTTGAGTAAATAAAGCATTATTTAGTTGGCAATAGTCTAACAAATACTAGGAGAGGAGAACAAGTAAAAACTGCCGAAATATTAAATTTTTATGTGTTGTATTTAGATACCGTAAAATTTGAATATTTATACCGTTAGTTCACTTGTCCCTCAAGATTGCCGTTAAAAGAGAAGATGAAAAAAAATTCAGAATTTATACCTTTTACAATGGCTTTTCTAAGCGGAGTGATATTCTTTAATTGGAAAAGTGAGTGGATTGATAATATTCAAGTCAATTTTATATTGATGGCATTGATTGTTATTATATTTTTAACATTAAGTATAATCTATGGAAACTTTCATATCAAAAAATACGGTAAGAATATTGTTATTTGGTTAGGAGTTACTTTATCAAGTTTACTTGCATTGATACAGGTATTTATTTTATTTATTGGAGCAACATGGTACGGTATCTTCTAACAATTTTTACTATCTTTTCCTTATATTTATTTGCAGACCCTTTAAATAAAAATAAAGAGATAGTAAAAGATAATATATCTACTAAAAACATAATTAAACTCGCAAAATCTAAACTTGGGAACCCTTATATATACGCTAAAGTCCAGATAGTTTTGACTGCTCTGGCTTTGTTTATTATATTTACAAAGAAAATAAAATAATCTTACCCCGAACCTCTTTATCTCAATCACAAGTAGGAGAAAAAACTGCTCTTGAAGAACTTGAAAAAGGAGATTTAGTATTCTTTGATACAAGTCTAAAAGGTGAGGTAAATCATAGTGGAATATACCTAGGAAATGGAAAGTTTATTCATGCAAGTTCGGGAAAAGCAAATTCAGTGACTATTTCAGATGTATATGGGTGGTATAAAGATAAGTTCAAGTGGGGAATTAAAAAAAATACTTTAAATTAATTATCTACTATCTTATTAAATTGACTAAATAGTTGATTGAGTACCATGTCCCTATATTTTTTAATATAGAATATTCATTTTATATTCATGTTGAATTCATAATAATAGTTTAAAATCGGTCTAAATTATTAATTTAGGAGAAGAATGATGAGTAAAGGTAAGATTATTTTAGGTATAGCTGTTGTAGCTGTCTTAATTCAATTTATTCCTTATGGAAAGGATTATACAAATCCACCAGTAGTAAAGGAGCCTCAATGGGATTCAATGCAGACAAAAGTATTATTTGATAAAGCTTGTGCTAATTGCCACTCAAATAAGACAACTTATCCATGGTATAGTAAAGTTGCACCTATCTCTTGGTTGGTTGCATTTGACGTTGAAGAGGGTAGAGAACATTTTAATGTTTCTATGTGGGGTGCACAAAAAAGAAATAAAGGCGATGAAGCTGCAGAAGAAGTAAAAGGAGGAGATATGCCACCTTTTTATTATCTTCCAACACATCCTGAAGCTAAACTTACTCAAGCTGAAACTCAACAACTTATTTTAGGCTTAGAAAAAACATTTGGTAGTGAAGAAGAACATGATAATGATTGATAAGTTTTGAAACAATTTATTTAATTATTATAAAAAAGAGAAAAGGAAAGTTTGATTCCTCTTTTTCTCTTTTACATCTTTCTATTAAAAATAGATACTTCTAAAGTAACACCCCAGAAGTTGAATCTCCACATTTTATAATAATTATTGAGTATCACACCAGCTTAAATAAAATGGTATAAAAAATGCAAAGGTCCTTATCCCACTTTCCCACATTTGAGAAGCCGAGTGTTTATTTATCTCTTTTGAAAACAAGTGACTAAACTGTTTGAAGCCTAAAGAAACGTTCTGGGAGAACGTTTTAGCAAGTTTTTAGGCACTCAAAAGGGATGAATAATAAGCGAGAGTAGTTTCACCTTCGAAACCTGTGGGATGGTTCGTATAATAAAATATTGGAAATATGATAGTATATTTTCATAGAGTTCAATAGAAGATGATATATTGTGTGGGTGGTTGAAGCAATTAAAAATAATTTTAATTAGCTTGTAAAGAAGTTCAATAGTTATACTTCAAATTTGAGTGGCAACAAGAACAGTTTTATAACTAGTTCGTATTTACGAGTCTAAAGTTTGTATGACGAAATATCAGGTAGGAATTTTATTCCTACCCTAACGAACTCTTTATATTAATACAAAGGTTCTAGATATGTATTCTATCGGATTAGATATAAGTAAGTCAACAATTAATATTTATATCCCTATCAATGATTTAGATATTCAAATATCAAATAATTTGAAATCACTTAAAGGTTTTTATTCTAAGTTAAAAAAACTTTATAAAAAAGATATAGATAAACTTGTATTTGTTTTTGAACCTACAGCTAATTATTCCTTTTTAATTAAAAAGTTTTGTTCTGAAAAAAGTATACACTGTTTTATTGTTAATCCAAAGAAAAGTGCTAACTTTGCTAAAGCAATTGGTCAAAGAAATAAAACTGACCTTTTAGATGCTAGAATGTTATCTCAGATGATAGTTACTGCAAGAAAAAATCAGATTAAAATACCCATTATTAATCCTTATGCCGAGGAATTAAAAGAGCTTATTACATATTATAAATTTATATCAAAAATTAAAACTCAAAATAAAAATCATTTGGAAGCTTTAGTTTCAAAAGATGCTTCATCTATTATAATTAAATCATTAAGAAAAGATATAAAATCATTTGAAAAAAAAGAAAAAGATATTCTTATTGAGATAAAAAAAGTTATTGCAAAAGACAAAAATTTACATAATGCATTTTTAAATATCCAAACTATAAAAGGCATAGGAGAATTATCTTCAATTATATTATTACACCATTTTATACAATATCCTGATACAAATCAAAAGCAAATTGTTTCATTAGCTGGATTAGATCCAGTTAGTAGAGATTCTGGTTCATCAATAAAAGGAAAAACAAAAATATCAAAATCTGGTTCAAAATTATGTAGGGGTACATTATTTATGGCAGTAATGACAGCGATACAATACAATGAAGAATTAAAAATATTTTATAATAGATTAAAAGAGAATGGCAAACATACTACTGTAGCACAAATTGCTGTAATGCGAAAAATGATTGTAATTGCTCACTCATTATATAAAAATAATAATATATATGACCCTAATAAATTTAAAAGTATATCATAAATATTAGATTTAAATATTTTATATTTTATCATTTTTTAAGGTGGCAACTTCTTTGCTACTTTCTTTTTCACAAAAGAAAGTCGATAGAAATTAAGACGTATAGTAAAAGTTTATTTATACTCAAATATTTTGATAATAGTTTTTATTGTATGCAATTGTCTTAAAGAACAAGTTCTTCGCTTTCTCACTTTTTAGTTGTAAAAAGTAAGACAAAAAGCAACCAGACGGTTGTTGAAGCTAAAGTTCCCTACAGTTTTATAATTATTTCCTGACCTGCGGAACGCCTTCCTAAAAGGTACATTCAGTACCTTTTATCCAGTTGAACGGTCCTCGGTCTTCTCCGAAAATAATTAGAAAACTTTCGGCTTCAACAAAGTCTGGACTAAATACACTAGCTGCAAACTTTCTTTGTATAAATTGAGTATTACACCAATTCAAATAAAATGGTATCAAAAAATGCAAAGGTCAATTTCCCACTTTCCCACATTTGAGAAGCCGAGTGTTTATTTATTGTTTCTGATGTCAATCATTTATCAAGTAGTTTTTTACCCATAAATCACCTTTAAAATATAATATATTATAATATTTTAGTATTTTTAGAATGATTATTTTTAGGTGTTTTTATGTAGAATATTATATATATTAAAATTGACTTCTTTCACAGTCTCCTAGCAGTGAATACATCGAGTCACTGAAGTCAATCGTAATAGTATGAGGTAAATTATGAAATTGTGCCCTAATTGTGGAAAAGAATCAATACCCCTTAAATGGATTATTTTTAATAAATCTCCATCTGGAACTTTTATCAAATGTTTTCAATGCCCAAATTGTAATGAAAAAATTAAAAAAAATAAGAATTTTATTTTATTTATTTTATCTGGTTTATTATTCATAGAGCTTGTATGGATATTACTTATTGGTTTTTTTTTAAACTATATTACAAGTTCTTTTTTAGTGGCAATTGTAGGTACAATAATAACATATATAGTTTTGGAGTATGGGTTAGAATACTTGTCACCATTAAGTATAGCTGATGAAGCATATTGCAGTGATAAAATGACAAGAATCGGAGCTATTTTTGCATTGGTTTTAATGGTATTAATTATAGGTTTTTTAATATATTGTTTTATTATTAGTCCTTTTATACTAAATACTGGATTTTGTGGTAGGGCATAACAAATTATTGGAAAGAAAAACAAGGGTTATTTGCGATAATTTAAAGCTTTATCTTGTAAACTAACAAAAATGTGAATTGAACTATCAAATGTAAAATACCCTCATTTTTCAATTTCACCATTATGTAAAATAAAAGTTAAAGATAATTAAAAATTAATAATAAAAATATACCATTTCAAACTATAGATTGGTCAAAAATTGAAAAAACTGAACATAAAGGTGAATATGTTGTATCGGATGGTTTAAGTTTTCATCGCTATGTTATAAAAAATGGAGTAAAACTTATGATAATTGATGACGATTTTTTAAAATTAAAGGAATAAAAGAATGACACTAGACATATATATTGTTGATGCATTTACGCAAAAACAATTTCAAGGTAACCAAGCTGCGATAGTACCACTAAAAGAGTGGTTAGAACCAGAGTTAATGCAAAAGATTGCAATGGAAAATAATTTATCTGAAACTGCGTTTATAAAAGAGATTGCTCCAAATAAATATGAGATAAGATGGTTTTCTCCAATATCCGAAATAGATTTTTGTGGACATGCCACATTAGCATCTTCTTTTATAATTTTTAATCATTTTAAATGTAAAGATGAAATAGAGTTTTCAACATTAAAAGTTGGTTCGCTATATGTTTATCAAAATGATGATGGAAAAATACAAATGAGTTTCCCTAATCAAGAGCCACAAGAAATTGAAGATACTCCACAAGATTTACTTGATGGTTTATCAATCAAACCAATAAAAGTATTACAAAATAGACAAGCATATTTTGCTATCATGGATAATGAAGATGATGTGAAAAATATCGAATATGATTCAATAAAGTTAAAACAATTAGCTCCTTTTGATGTTGTGGTTACTGCTTCTTCTAAAGAATTTGATTTTATATCTAGATATTTTTGGCCTGCAAATGGAGGTGATGAAGACCCTGTAACTGGTTCAATTCACTCAGGATTAGCTCCTTATTGGGCTAAAAAATTATCAAAAACAAATTTGATTGCATATCAAGCTTCAAGTAGAGGTGGTGTTTTATATTGTGAAATTAAAAATGAACGAGTTTTTATTTCAGGTTTTGCAGTATTATACATGCAAGGTAAAATATATATTTGATAGAATGTATAACAAAGCATCAGACTATGAATCTAGAGTTCTGGGGGACATGATACCTAATCAATTTAGTATCATGTTCGTGGAGTTCTATTAAAAGTCTAGTAAATACTCTATTTTCTTATTTTATTAAAGAAATGCTACAATTTTAAATCTTTTTATGAAGGATTTCTATGAATATGATAAATGGACTTCAACAAACAAATTCAAGCATGTTAGAAAATAACAAAAAAAAAGAAAAAAAAGATAGTGATATTAATTTTTCTAATATGTTAAAAGAGAAACAAGAAAATACTAAACATACGCAAAAAGAAGAACCTGAGCAATCAGTAAATGATTTATTTAAACAATTTTCTGCTACTGTTTTGTCATTTTTAAGAAAAGGTATTTCAGAAGAAGAAGTTAAAAGATTAGAAGATTTATTAACTAGAATACAAGATGAAATAAGAGAAAAAGGTATTTCTAAAGATAATATCGAAAAAATATCGAAAATGTATAATGAAGTTAAAGAGATGATCTCTTCAATTAAAACAGTTATGATAGGTCAAACAATTTTGAATGGAAATATTGAGCAAATGGCTAGTGATAAGAATTATCAAAAAGAACAATTTGCTTTTTTATCTAAATTTAATCAGACAGAAGATATCTTAAATGATATACTAAAAAGTTATCTTTTCACTAAAAAAGATAATACAACACCAAAAAATTCAGAAGAATTAAAAATTATTGAAAAACTTAAAGAACTTAAAGAGATTAAAAATTAATAAAGAGAGCTTTAAAAGTGATAGACAATTCTAAAACTTCTGTTATATCTTTGTAGATTAAAAATCAAATAAAATCGTGTAATAAGACCTTGGAAAGAAAAATAAGGTAATAATGCATTTATTAAGCTTTTATCTTGTAAAGTAATTTAATTAAACCTTTTGAAGAACTAAGTAAAAATATCTCCTTGTTTTTCAACTCAAATACTATATATTTTAAGAAAAGGAAAGTTAAATGATTAGGTTCATGGTTCTATTTTTTTATTGTACGACTTTCCAATTGTTTGCACAAGATATTGATGAGCGTTGTGGTTTGCCTGCTTCTTTATGTGAGCTACAGCTTGAACTAGAGTCATCTGATGCTGAATTGAATCGTGTTTATAAAGCTATTATGAGTAGCATAAACACGGGAGAACTACCCGATGCAGCTTTAGTTGATGCTAATGAATTGAAACAAAGCTTGATTATTAGTCAACGTAGCTGGCTTGAATTCAAGAAAAAAAATTGTGATGCATTTTATGTACTTCAAAGTGGAGGTATGCAACGCAATGAAGCCAGACTTGAGTGCGAAATTGAAATGACAAATGCTCGTATTAAGTATTTGACTAAGTGGTATTAGCTTATTGATTGCTGTGCCCTAAGGATATAACTTCATGGAAATAATCCTCATCATATTTTTTCTACTATTGAGTATTGGCTTACTATTTTTTGCTATTAGATTAATAAAGTGGATTTTACAAAATAAAGTAAGGTCACGTGTGGCTTTGGCTTTGCTTGTTATTGGTATTGTTGTACAGATTATTAACCACTTCTTTTTTAAGAATATGATGTTTATACAATCAGAGGTCTATCCTAACCTTTATTTAATAAAGTATCCTGAAAAAGATCAGAGTATTCTTCATCAAGCAATTAGGAAAAAAGTAACAGAACACATGAAGAAAGGGTTTTCAACAGGCAAGAAACTAGCTTATCAAAAAGAAGATTCGATTTTATTTTATAAGTACTATAAGGCTTTTCCTTTTAGTGTTTTTCAAGATGAAGGTACAGCATATTTTTTAGAAAATGAAGAAGATCTAGGTGGCTTGGTCACTGAAGAATTAGGTATGTATAGTAAGTATAAGTTGGCAGAATTTAATTATTCTAACTGTAAAGCCAATGTTACTTTGAAATGTGGAAAGTTTAGTTTCTTCAATGAGGGAAATTTGATTAATAAACCCAATCGCAAGTTCAATAACAATGATACAATTTCTGATGTTGAAGAACCGCTAGATAACAGTATTTCCATATCTCAAATAAAGCTGGCGTTCTCCACAAAAAATGAGGTACTTTTTTTAAATCTCTTTCCTGATAGTTTTCAAGAATTTATAAGTTATTTTGGATGGAATGAGTACAGCGATTCCCCCAGTAAACTCTACAACGAAAGTAATGCATATATTGCTTATTTTTTTGAGTTGATTTCAAATGAAAAGTATAAGAACTATGAAAAAAAACTCATTAATATTGCAAAAAATGGCAAATGGCAAGCTGATGCTGTCAATTATTTTCAAGATAAATCTATAAAGTATATCAAGAAAAAACAACGATATAATCTAATCAATACCTTGGAGTTTAAAGAAGCAAAGTCAGTTTTGTTTTTTCTTTTTGATGGACCACATCCACAATTTGACAAAAAGTTTACGCATAGCTTTAATAATCACAAAATGCATATTATCTATGATTTGTTTGCAAATGAGTTTAAAATGAAAGGAATACCCAATGAAAATGAATGAAAAAAATGTTGTTCAATCAAATAAAATGGGAAAACTCATTTTGGAGTATGCTCTTTGGACAGTCATTGCCTTGATTCTAGGTATTGGCTATATGTATTTGCTTTCATACTTGATCGCAGGTCCAACGCCTGAAGAAACAAGTATCTTGTCTTTTGTTTATTCTAAAATGCATTTTTTTGGAGTGTTTTTTGTGGGAGGTATAATAGGAGCCATTTTAGCTATACTATTTATACTTTTTGATCTCTTTTATCTGAAAAAAAAATGTAACTCATCCAAGTATATGTTCCTAAAACGTGGAATTTCTATGCTGTTAATATTAGTTATTTTAGCTTTCTTACACTATTTTCTTGAAAAAATCTTAGATGTAATATAATCATGAAACATATGCAAATTTTTATAATCTTATAAGTTTTTATCTTTTCTTATTCTTTTGGATAAGAAAAACAAGATGAAAAGCAAGTGCAAGGTGCAATAGAACAAGTATAAAGGAAAAAAAGCTTAGATCTATTTGCTTTTAGGAAGTAAATACAAAATAGGGCTTAAAAATAGGGTAGGTGATAAGGATAACAAAAGATAAGAATAAAGTGGTTACAATTACTAAAATTAGTATATAAAATGAGGATATGATGAAATTATTATATATTATGGATCCAATGTGTGCTTGGTGTTATGCTTTTCAACCAGAGTTAGAAGATTTTTTACAAAAACATCCTTCCCTTGATGTTGATTATATAATGGGTGGTTTAGCTCCTGATACTTATGAGCCAATGAGTGAGGATATGAAAAAGAGTATATCTTCTTATTGGGTAGAAATAGAAAAAAAGACACAAGTAACTTTTAATCATGAATATTGGAAATTAAATACTCCTTATCGTTCAACATATCCTGCTTGTCGTGCTGTAATTTCAGCCCAAACTTTAAAAGATAAAAGCTCATATGAAATGGCAAAGGCTATTCAATCAGCTTATTACAAAAAAGCGAAGAATCCTTCTTTGAAAGAAACTTTAGTTGAGTGTGCTATTTCAATTGGATTAGATGAAGTAGAGTTTTTGAAAGTATTTAATTCTTACGAGACTGAAAAAAAATTTCAAGAGCATTTAAATATCACTTATCAATTACAAGTAAGAGGTTTTCCAGCACTTTTTTATATCAATGATAAAAATCAAGCTTATCCTCTTACATTTGGTTTTACTCAAGCTTCAAACTTAGAAATACAGTTTAATAAAGTAGACAAATAGGGCAGATAATAACGACAATACTATCACATAGAGTTCCAAGGATAGGATATTAAACTGATTAAATAGTTAATTAAGTATCATCTCCCCAGAATTTTTAGTTTACAATTATGATAAAAGGCTTAAATGTGAACTATTATTTATAGAGTTTAAATTTCCTTTATTACCATATATTGATGAAGTGCTAGGTTCTTTTACACTTAAATCTGCATTTTCAAGTTCTAAGGCTTGTTTTAAATAATTAATGAGTTTACTACTGTTATTATTATTCATATAATCATCCAAAGCAGATAAAAAGTTTTTTTCAAACTCTTTGTCACTTTTTAATTTATCAGTAAGTTTATTAAAATCAATCTCTATATCAGTGTTTTTAAGATCAAATGATATATCAGCACTTTTAAAAGAATGATCTTCGTATGAAGTATATGTATATCTTAGACTCATACCTGTTGTTTCTTTTGTACCTTCTCTTGTATAATTCTCATCATCCCAAGGTAAGTGGATAGTTGCTTCATCTACCTTTGAAAAAATACCATAGGTACCAGTAACTTCATCTTTGTCATTTACGACATCAAAAGAGTCATTTGTCAATTTCGATATTGTAAATTTTCCAGAACCATCAATGCCTCTTTCATAGTCTTTAATAATATCTGAGACTTTATTAAGCCCAGTTGCTGCATTTTTTAACCAAGGATTTTCATCTAATTGTTTACTTGTAGGAACATACTCTTTTCTTTCTTCATCTACCTTTTTCTGAGCTTCTCTTATTGCATTTACTGTCTCTTTATCTAATGGCGTAGGTTCGGGAAGCTCTTGTATTTCTCCATAAATACGTGTGTGATGATTACTGTTTACTTGCATGATTTATCCTTTCAACTATATTTAAGAATTGTATATTATTTATTTTTAAATATAGATTAAGTGAATAGTAGTTCAGGTATATAAAATATTTTAAATTTATTGTTTTTAATTTAATATTATAAAGAGGTTAATCATACAATAGTTACAGTATGGGAAGATGAATCTTCCCTTATAGAGTTTTCAGGTGAGAATTGGAATCAAGCAATTATTCCAGATGAGATGAAAAAATATGCAGAGTCTTTTAGTGTATCACATTATGAAAATATTGAATTTGAATAAAAGCTATAAAATTCTAAAGTATATAATTATTAAAATTTTTATTTAATAATTATAAATTTTATATTATTCTAAGTATTTTAGATATAATATTAATAGTTGCTTTTTTATAAAGTTGGGAATTGTTTTGAATCTGAAACTGATATATAATTATTATGGATTTTAGATGATAAATACATATATTGTATATTTAATAGATAGTTAAGTAAATCTAACTACTCATCAAAAAGGAAAAAAATGAACTACATTGTTAATAGAAATTTATCAGTTATATGGATGATTTTATTTTCTTTCATAATAAGTGGTTGTTCATTGTTGATTGATAAATATGACACAGTTGCTTATCAAAATGCAACTTCTATCAAAGTTGATTCCTTAGAGTTAATGGATAAAGCAACACAGCCATACTCTAAAAATAAAATAATCGTGGATAGATTGAAAGTAAAAGTAGAAAAAGCTTATGAATATGCCAAAGGGCGACCTAAAAATGAATTAGTCACAAAGCAATGGGAAATTATGAAAGACCCTAGTCGTAACTTATTGGGAGGTTTCTTAGCTCGCTGGAAAGAGAAAGGGACTCTTTCAAAAATCTTTATTATTGAAACTAAAAGAAATGTTTCTCTTGGCTTTGACCAGATTATTGGTCTTGAAAGTGGTAAGATTAAACCAGAAAATAATAATTAGGAAAATCGATATGTCAAATTTTGATAATTTTTCACAAGCAGTTCAAGAAGGTGTAGAAGAGATTGCCAAAAAAATGCTCAAAGGTTTCAAGGATGAGGCACTTACTGATGCAAAGGAGTTTCTTGAGTTATCTAAAAATGATTTTAAGCGATGGACAAAGCTCCTTGCACAAGGTGAATTGACACATGATGATTTTGAATGGCTTGTTTTGGGAAGAAAAGATGTGATAGAATTACATGCATTAAAGCAATCTGGACTTGCTTTGGTAAGACTAGAGAGATTCAAGAATGCTTTATTTGATCTTATTATAGATACTGCATTTGATCTATTTTAGTTAATATTCACCTAAAAATACTTGTATTTAAATCTATCCCTTAAAATATTAAGTGATTTTTTACTCATAATACACTCTTAAATTGTATAATTTGTTTATATGAAACAATGAAAACTAAAAATGAAGAGTATCAAAAAAAGAAAAGGAAACATATTATGATATCTTTTGAGTTTTTACTTACTTCGCTAGTAGTTGTTTTGATTCCAGGTACAGGGGTTTTATATACTATTGCTACTGGTTTGTTTGTCGGAAAACGTGCTAGTTTCTTTGCAGCAGTTGGTTGTACTTTAGGTATTGTTCCTGCTTTATTAGCTAGTAGCTTTGGTCTTGCTGCTATATTTCACACTAGTGCCCTTGCTTTTCAAGTTGTCAAATATATTGGCGCGGCTTATCTTCTTTATTTAGCATGGCAAATGTGGCGCTCTTCTTCACCTTTAAATATTTCAAAGCAAAACTCAAATAATAACTATTTTAATCTTGTTATAAAAGGTTTTTTACTAAATATCTTAAACCCTAAACTTTCAATTTTCTTTTTAGCTTTTCTTCCTCAATTTATTCCTAGTAGTGTAGAAAACCCATTGAGTATTATGCTTTTATTAGGTTTTGTATTTATGCTTATGACCTTTGTTGTGTTTATTGTATATGGCTTTTTATCAGGTTTGTTTAGCAAGTATATTATAAAATCTAAGAGGTTTAGTATTCTGATACAAAAAGTTTTTGCAACGAGCTTTGCTGCACTTGGGCTTAAGCTAGCATTTAGTGAACGATTATAACAGATTCTTAATATTTCTTGGGGAAAATTTGTAGCTTTTGAATTACTTTTTCTCAAAGAAGTGCAAGCATATATTTTATTTTTTATCGATAATGCTCTCCTGATATATTTATTATTTTGTTATATAATAGTATAACATTAGGATGGTAAAGGTGAACGTATTTATATTCCAACTGAAGCAGATTTGCCGATACTTGAAGCTGGTAAAGCCAAAAAATAAGGTATAACAAATCAAAAGAGACCATCAAATTATTTTATTATAATAAATGGTAAAAGTATGAGAAAAATATTTGAGTTACCCTTTGGATTATTTATTGGTGTGATATTAATCGGAAATTTACTTATATACTAAACATTACTATAAACCTTCATCAAATGAAATAAAACTGAGAGAACAAAAAAATGATTACTGAAAAACTAAACAAAATTCCATATTATATTGTGATATCATTTTTTGTAATATTATTTTCATATTATCTTGGTAATATTTTAGGAAATAAAAACAAAAAACATATCAAAGTCTTTGAGAGATATAATTAGTTGATATGCTATTTAGTTCTTAGTTAAACGTTAATCACTAAGTATAGTCATGAACGAAATTGAATTTTAATTTTAGAGAATCAGAAATAAGCCTAGTTTGGATGAGGCAAAAGATGATGAATCATTTGTAGGGTCTGTAATTTAGTATTTTACAGAAAAAATGACGATGAAATCTTTCCATTTGAAAAGCTACTATTCCTAAATCACATTAAAAGGAAATACGGGTAAACAAGATGAAAATTTTCTATAAAATATTAATAAGTGTTTTAATAAGTTTTGTATTGGTGGCATGTGGTGGTAGTATGAATCAAGGTGATAGCAAACAATTAGAAGTTATTAAACCTACTTATGAACAAGCAGAACTCGATACTCAGCTGATTGGCTTCTATCAACAATGGAAAGCAACTTATTTACGTCAAGGATGTGGGGAAGGGCGCTATTATGTTGATGTAGCAGGAGATGGTAAAGCTGTAGAAGGTGGAACTGCAGATTCAACGCTTAGTATTTCTGAAGGACATGGTTATGGTATGTTGATTACTGTGATGATGGCGGGTTTTGATCCTGATGCACAAGAAATATTTAATGGTATGGTGTATTTTTTTCATGACCATCCAGCAAAATCAAATCCAGGCTTAATGGCTTGGAATCAATTGAGAACATGTGAGAATGCAGGTGAAGATGTTGGTGGAGATAATAGCGCTACTGATGGTGATCTCGATATTGCATATGCACTTTTATTAGCTGATAGTAAATGGGGGAGTACCGGTGATATTAATTATAAAGACGAGGCAGATAAGGTTATTTCAGCAATTAAACAGTTGGAAATTGATCCTATAAATCAATTTGTGCGTATCGGTGACTGGGTTGATCGTGTTGATGATGGTCAATATTCTCAAACAACGAGATCTTCCGATTTTATGGTTTCACATTTTAAAGCATTTGCTGACAGTAGTGAAGATAATAGTTGGTATCTAGTGAGGGATCAAACCTATTTAATCATAAATCATATTCGTGATTCTTTCAGCCAGAATACGTCTTTAATTCCTGACTTTATTGTTGATGTTTCTGATAATCCTCGACCAGCAGAAGCTAATTTTATTGAGGGTGAGAGTGATGGTGAGTACTCTTGGAATGCGGTTCGTTACCCTTGGCGTATTGCCCTTGATTATATACTTTACAATGAGCAAAGAGCATATGATGCTTTAGTACCAATTAATGACTGGATCAAAAAAGCTAGTGGTGGTGACCCTAAGAATATTGCAGATACTTATACTTTGGATGGTAAACATTCAGAAGAGAGTGGCTTTGATTCAATGGCTTTTGTATCAATGTTTGCTGTAGCTGCTACAATAGATAAATCTAACCAAGAATGGCTTGATGATTTGTGGTTGGATATAAATCAAAAATCTATCAATGAAGAAGACTATTATGGTAATACTTTAAAATTACTTTCCATGATTACTATTACTGGTCACTGGCAAAAACCTTAATAATTGGCAATTTAATAATGCACCGGTATTGCCCCCGATATGCTATACAATTGGGGACATAAATTATTCTTAATAGGATGAATTTTATTTTTCATTACTCTCATTACTTCTAATAATTTTTTTGCCATGAAATTACTACTTAAAAATGTAAATTTAAAAAAGTCTTTATATAGTAATTATATATTTAATATTATTATTAAGTATTTTTAGATATAAAATATACATACGTATCAAAAGATGATGAAACTGATTATGCAAAAGAAAAAGGATTTGATATCTTTCGACTGGATATTATTAGTAGCAAAGTCAGAGTATTGTTTTCTCACTTTTGATTTTAATTGTTATTGCATTGTAAATACTATGAAAATATATAATAATTAAAAAGGAAAATAAACAAAAACTTGCGTGGTTTTTGATTTCTCATTTTAAATATTATATATATTCATGTAAAGGGGAAAATAGAATGTCAAATAAAACTATAGGAATTATACTAATCGCGTTTGGTGTAGGAATTTTATTAAGTGCTATTGGTGCAATGGGAAATAATTGGCCTATTCAAAAAATACTTTTTGTAAGCGGTATTCAAATTTTAATTGCACTAATTCCTATTATATTTGGAATAAAGTTTTTAAAGAATATTAATAAGAGAAAAGAAAATTGATAGTTCAAAAGTTGCCTTTAAAATACTTTTTTAAGTAAAAGATTAAATCTTTTTATTTCTATTTTTATTATTTTAATAAAGATATTTAAGTCTCAAAAAGATACTATAATAGTTAAACTTGGTATGTGGTATTATACTCTTGTTTTAAAGTATAAAATAAAAGGAAAATAATGGGTATAAAATATTTAATTCTTATAGCTTTTGTATCGTTACAATGTTTTGGAAATGACATTTTATCTATGAATATAGATAAGTTTTATAAAATCAAAGCAAATCAAGAGATGTATGAACAGATGTTAAAAAATGGACAAATTGAAAAATCAAAGAAGATGTTTAAAAGCACTTGTAAAAAACAAGCTAAAAATAAAAAAGAGTTAGAATATTGTGATTGTGCTGCATTAGTGATAGATAAAATTGATAAAAAATTATTTGTTTATGATTCAATATATTCTTATCAATTATTTATGGCAAAAGTTGAAGCCAAAAAGAATAATGATGAAGCAGAATATCAAAGGTTGATGAAAGCAGATTTACAAAGAGATAGTTTAGCTAAAATGTTTAATAAAGAATGTAACATCAAATAAATATTTAATGCTAAACACTAAACAAAACAATTCAATAGAACTTTCTGAGGTGGTACAAAATCACCAACATTTTAAGATATTTAAACCATATGGCTTTTTAAGTCAGTTTGTACCCGAAAAACGAAAGAATAAAAAGTTATTAGGGGAGCTATTTAACTTCCCTAATAAGACTATGACTATTGGGCGATTAGATCATGATTCTGAAGGTTTATTGTTACTTACAACTGATGGTATGATGAGCCATAAAATAAGAGATAAGGGTATAGAAAAAGAATACTATGTTCAAGTTGATGGAAAGATTACAGAAGATGCAATATCACAGCTACAAAATGGCGTTGAGATTACTGTCTCTGGGAGTAAATATTTAACCCTTCCTTGCAAAGTATTTAGCCTAGAGGATGATCCAAAACTTCCTGCTCGCGGTCGTAATATTCGTCATCCAAAACATGGTCCTACTAGTTGGATCTCTATCACTCTTTGTGAAGGAAAAAAACGTCAAATAAGAAAAATGACCGCTGCTGTTGGTTTTGCTACCTTAAGACTAGTAAGAGTTAGAATTGGTGGTATTCATATTGATAGTATGATTAGCGGTGAGGTTATCACTTTAGATAATTTTAATGATGCATTTAATGGTTAATTTTTACTTTTTATTTTGTGATTATTAAGTTTCAATATTATATCAAATTAAAAAATAGAAAAAACTCCTTATCTCACTTTCTTAATATTTTCATAACCTTAATTTTACAAACTCTAGAGATAATATAAATGATAGCTTTTAATAAAAATAATTTTTATATCTTATAAAAAAGCTTTAAAGTTTAGATAATTTTAGTAATTGTTATCAAATTTAATTCTAAAAGTACATAAGAAAAAAATAATTTCATTTGTTGCTTATATTTCACATGATAAACTCCTTTCAAAATCAATAGGAGAGACAATGAAAAAAATAATTTTATTAGCAATACTTACGTCTAGCTTTGTATTTGCACATCAAATAACAGCAAAACTAGATAACAATGTTTATAGTGCCGAGTTTTGGGCTCATGGAAAATATGATAGTTTTGATGTAAAACAACTAAAAGGTGCAACTGCATATGATGAAAATAATCAAGAGATAAAAACAGGTATTGATTATTCAAAAGGTTCAGAGTTATTTATGGCAAAAAAACCTTCTATGATAGCATTATCTTTTGATGCAGGGTATTGGACTAAAACAGATGAAGGGTATAAAAATATTGAACCAAGTAAATATAAGGGGATAGTTTTTAATACTCTAAAAAGTATTAAATATGGGAAAAGATATTTCACTTGGAGTGATAAATTTATAAATCCAGTAGGTTTGAGTATGGAAGTTATCCCTTTAATAAATCCCTTAAAAATAAAAAAAGGTGAAAAATTACCAGTATTAGTTTTAAAAGATGGTGAAGCTTTAGAAAATGCAGGTTTTGAAACATCTGATTATGAAGACTTAGATGTAAAAACAAATAAATTTGGTATAGCATATATACCCGTAAAATCAAGTGGATTACAAATAATAGCAGCAAAATACTATTCAAGTGAAATAAATGATCCAAACGTTAATAATATAACTATTCAAAGTAGTATTTCATTTGAGGTAAAATAGTGTTTAAGAAGTGTTTTTTTGCCTTTTTACTTTCAAGTATTTCATTATTTGGGCATGGACTTTTTTATGATGTAGTAGAGGGAGGGGTAAGTGTACATATCACCTCTGCCAATAATATTAGTATAAGTGATGCAAAAGTGAAAGTTTTTGCCCCAGGTGGAAATTTACCATATGCAAAAGGTTATACAGATATAAATGGTAACTTTGCTTTTATGCCTGATAGTGCAGGTAAGTGGCATGTAATAGTAACAATGTCAAGTGATCATGGCAATCATGAAAAAGAGTTTAATATTGAATTATCAGATGACTATAAAGTTATAGATTTTGATAAACTACCAGTTGAGAGGTATCTTGGGATTTTAAGTGCCTTAGGAATACTCTTTGGTATTTTTGGTGCATTTAGTTTTTTTCAAAGAAAAAAATCTTAAGAGTACAGGGTTTTAGAAGGTTTTACCTTTTAAAGCTCTGGAGCGTTTTTCTCAAAAAAAGTATAAGCATTGATTTTACTTTAAAACTTTTGATATAATAAAAATTATTATAAAAAAAGGAAGATTTAATGACATTGTCAGAGCTATTTAATCTCAGAGAAACTATTGAATCTCGTATAAATCAATATTGGACCTTTTGGTCAGTTGCTATTTTTGCCGTTTGTGGATGGTTATTTACAGATTCTGCCCAAGAGAGTTTGAAAAATAATGCTCCAATCTTTATTGCAATTGGATTATTGTTTTTCTTTGCCGCAAACTTGATAATGTTATGGACTTCAACTAAGTTAAGTATTTCTATTCATAAAGAGATTTGTCAACAAGTAAAAAAAAGTGAATTATCAGATGCATTTAAAAATCAAATTGATAATAGTTCTTTTAGATATAGAGCAGAATTAACAATAATCATGCATTTAACTATTGATTTTGCCTTATTAGTTTTTTTGTATATTAAAAGTGGTACTTTGTAGTTTTAATTAATACTTGCATATATTTTTTCATCTTTTTGAAAAGGCTAATCCTATTCCAAAACTTACGAATAAACTTCCAATTATTTTCCCAAAATAGTTACTTAAGGATGTTTTATTAAACAGAGTTTTTATGCTATTTGCACTTATAGAGTATATCATCATACAAGCAAAAGCTATAATTCCTAGAATTAAAACTAATAAAAAATAGTGTAAAAAGCTATTTTTATTTTCATTTATAAACTGAGGGAACAAAGCTGTAAAAAATATTAATGCTTTAGGATTAGAACTCGCTACTATAAAAGCTTCATTGAAAAGTTTTATTTTTTTTACTTTCTTATTCTTTTGTTTATTTTCTTTTATATGAAATGGAGTTTTAAATAGTTTTATTCCAAGATAGATTAAATATAAAGCACCAATATATTTTATTATCATAAATAGTGTTGTGGAAGTTGTAAGAATAATACCTAAACCTGTTATAGCAACACTTGCTTGTATCATTGATGCAATACTATTACCAAAAGCTGTATATAAAGATAATTTACTACCATGTTTTATTCCATGGGTTAAGGCTAATATCATACTAGGACCAGGGATAATTGAAGCTACAAAAACTGTAAAAATATAAATAATCCAAAAATTAAAATCTTCCATATATATTCTTTATATTGATTTAAAAGATTATATACAAACATTAATTAAAATTTCAGTTTATAAATACTAATATTTTAAATACTTGACTAAATAGTCAAGGAAAAATAAAAGGATAAAATATGAAAACTATTGAAAAAATAAAAGAAGATAAAAACTACACTGCAGTTGATTTAGGTAGTTTAGATGAGTTGATGGAATATTCACTTATTCATAAAGTTAATAAAAACAAAATAGAGGGTAAAGTATTTTTAAAAGAGGCTACAAAATCAACTGGTACTGAAATATCTTTTAACTCTTTGGCTCCTAAGACAGAACAGCCTTATTTTCATATACATTATAAAAATGAAGAGTCATATATTATTTTAAAAGGTCACGGCTTTTTTCAAGTTGATGGGGAGTTTTTTGAGATAAAAGAGGGTTCTGTGATACGTGTTGCACCTAGTGGTATAAGAGGTATTAGAAATGATTCAGATGAAACTATGATTTATATGGTAGTTCAATCAAAAGAAAACTCACTAGAAGAGTATACAACAGATGATGGAGATAGGGTAGCCTTTGAACCAAAATGGTAATTTATATTGTATAATTTAGTATGAAAATAGAACTGTTTTATGACAAAGAGTGCCCTTTTTGTAAATATTATGCAAACTATATAAAAATAAAAGAGAATCATAAACTTATGCTTATAAATGCACGAGAGGATAAAGAGGCAATAAAAGAGTTTGAAAGTCTAGGTTTTGATATAAATGATGGTTTTATTATAAAAGTAGATGAAAAAAAAATCTATCAAGGCTCTGATGCAATTATTTTTTTAAATAGACTTTCTACAAAAAAAGTGTATTTCAAAGATAATCAATTTTTTAAGAAGTTTTTATATCCTTTTATTAAGAAACTAAGAAAAATAGTTCTTTTTTGTTTAGGTAAAAATAGTAAATTGTAATATCTATTTAAAATAGAAGTATCTAGGGAAATTGGGGAGATGATAGATCTTAGCATAAGCTTATATTAATATTTAAATAACTATTATTTCAAAGTTTTAAGATAGAATACAATTTTAAGTAAACTCTCCTTTAAAAGCTAATTTAATAAAAACTAGGGCTATAAATGGGCAAAAGTCAAAATAACAACAGTGTAAAAAGCACTAAAATGAATCTTGTTGAACTAAGAACTAATGCAACACCAAAAGCATTTACAAAAGATACTACTACAAAAGAATATGTAGTAAATGCAAGAAAAGCTGCAAGTTTAAACAAAGCAAAAGCAAAGAAAAAAGCAAAAATAGCAAAAGCCTCAAGAAGAAAATCTAAAAAATAGTTTTTGTAAAATCAGGTACTAGTTTACTTGATTTTTTAAATTAAAGGCTATTTTACTTTTATAAATATATTAAATAAATACTAAAGTGAAACTTCCCTACAATTCAATCTAATAAAATATTAGGATAATTTATGCCATTTTCAAAACTAAATCTTTTACCATTTTTATTAAAATCTATTGAAGAAAATGGCTACAAAATACCAACTGCTATACAAGAAAAAGTGATACCTTTTGTTTTAAATCAAAAAGATATTATGGCACAAGCCCAAACAGGTAGTGGCAAAACAGCTTCTTTTGTATTGCCTATGATTCAAACTTTATTTAAAAATAAATCAAAGGGAAAAGCCAAGATAAAAGCTTTGGTTTTAACTCCCACAAGGGAGCTTACTCTTCAAGTAGCACAAACTTTTAATATGTTTATTAAAAATTGCGAAAAAGAGTTAAAGGTAGTTAGTTTGATAGGTGGTGAGAGTATAGGAGAACAACTTTATAATATACAACAAGGTTGTGATATCGTAGTTGCTACCTCGGGTAGACTTTTAGATATTTTAAGTAAAAAACAGATTCAGCTATCTACTTTAGAGTTTTTTGTATTGGATGAAGCTGATAAGATGTTAAATCAAGGTTTTTCGCAAGAACTTGACTCTATCTTAGAACAGATACCAAAAAAACGTCAAAACCTTATGTTTTCTGCAACCTATCCACCAAAAATATTGGACATAGCTTCTAAAATATCAACTAATGCAATCAAAGTAAACATAAAGTCTGAAGAACTAACAGTTGATAAAATCACACAAAGAGTGATTGAGATAAATAAACATAATAGAAGTGCTCTTTTACGATATATTATAAAAGAGCAAAACCTCAAAAGTGTACTTGTTTTTATGTCAACTAAAAGATCAGCGGAGAATATATCTTTAAAGTTTAGAAAATACGGCTTTAAAGCCTTGTCTTTTCATGGAGATTTAGAACAAGAGGAGAGAAATTTAACACTAGAAGATTTTAAAAATGGTGATATCAATATATTATTTGCTACAGATATTGCTGCAAGGGGTTTAGACATAGATGATATATCTTGTATTGTAAACTTTGATCTTCCCCGTTCAACTTCTGATTATATTCACAGAATAGGAAGAACAGGAAGAGCAGGGAAGTCGGGACTTGCTATCTCCTTTATTGATTATGAAGATTTTCATCATTTTAATCTTATTGAAAAAAGATCTAATCTTAAACTACAAAGAGAGCAAATAAAAGGGTTTGAATTAAGAGGAACACCACCTAAAAAGCAAAAAGGAAATGCCCCAATAAAAGGTAAAAGAAAAAGCAAAAAAGACAAATTAAGAGAACAAGAAAAAAAAGATTAATCCAAGACTTATCTAGCAAATATTTTATAAATTTGGATAATACTAAATTAGTTGAAAATTAATAATAAATGATACGATAAAAATTTATATTAATCTAACTTTTAAATAGTAGTATTCTCTAAATAAGAAAATGGAAATAAAATGTTTGAATATAATAAACTCACAGAAAAAATAAAACACTATTATAGATTGCTAAAAAGAAAAAATATTCATAACTATCTATTACTTATCGGTATAGTAGGGGTTATTTGTGGTTTGTTTTTTTCCATACCAATTATAAATAAAACATTTGCATGGTTTGTTTTATTTGGTATTTGTATAAAACTATATGATTTTTCTGAAGAGGTGGAGAGAAATATAATACCATATGATTTCAATAGTTTATTGCCACCACCTAAAAAATAAAATCCTAAAATATAAATAAAGAGTAGACTATATTTTCTAATCTTACAATTTGCAATATTTTTATTTAGATTTAATATTTTTAGATAATATTCCATTATGAATTTAACAAATGAGCAAAAAGAGATTATAGATGCAGTTGCAAAATATAAAAATATAAAAATAAATGCATTTGCAGGTACAGGTAAAACTACTACGCTTAGATATATATCTGAAAAGTTTAATGACAAAAAGATATTGTATCTTGCCTTTAATAGTGCCATAAAAAATGAAGCTAGCAATATCTTTCCAAATAATACTTATGTAAAAACAACTCATGGTTTAGCATATAGTGCCATAAAAAAATATACAAATATAGATTTAAGTTCATTGCGTAATTATCGTGCAATTGATATTGCAAAAGAGTTTGAAATAGCTTATGAAAAAGCCTTAAGTGCTTTAAAAATCTTTGAGAATTTTTGCAATAACACACAAGATAAAATTAGTGAAGATGATTTAGAACATAAGACAGCTAAAAAGATGTTTGATCATATGTTAATCGGGGTTTTAAAACCAACACATAGTTTTTATTTAAAATATTACTATTTACTTATCTCAAAAGAACAAATACCTCAATTTCAATACGATATTGTGATGCTTGATGAAGCCCAAGATACAAATGAAGTAACTATAGGAATCTTTAATGCTCTAAGTGCAAAGATTAAAATATATGTGGGAGATAAACATCAGCAAATCTATTCTTTTAGGGGAAGTAAAAATGCCCTTGAAAAAATCTCTTGTGATAAACAACTTTATCTATCACAAAGTTTTAGATTCAATGAAACAATTGCAAACTATGCAAATATATTACTTACAAATTTCAAAGGTGAAAAAGTAAATATAAAATCTAGTAAAAACAACAAAGATAATAAATCTTTTGGATATATATCAAGAACAAATGCTCAGCTTATATCTATAATATCAAAAAGAATAGAACAAAGAAAACCTTTCGTAACTGTTAGAAATCCAGAAGAGATATTTACTCTTAGTATTGAAATATATTATTTACTAAACAATGAATCTGATCAAATAAGAAAAAACCCTTTTTTAAAAGGTTTTAATGATGAAGATGAATTGGCATCCTATGCAAAAGAAACAGATGATTTTGAGCTAAGAACTGCACTAAAAGTTGTAAAAGAGTACCAAGAACAGATTTTTGAATATAAAGAGATTGCTCAAAAATTTTACAAAGCTTGGCAAAATAGAGAGCTGAACAACTTTGGAAAAAGATTAGATGAGATACTTTTTTTAACAACTGCTCATACTGCAAAAGGCTTAGAGTGGGATAGTGTTATAGTTGCAGATGATTTTCCAAATTTTGCAGATTTGATTTTTGATATGGGATTTGATACTTTGAAACAATTTCAAAAGGAGTTAGAAAAACTTTCAAATCAAGAGCTTGTTGATGAGTTCAATCTTTTTTATGTGGCACTAACACGAGCAAAACATACCCTTATAAAAGATAGTGAAAATTTTCATTATCTAATGAGTTCTAAGTTAGAGAAACTAATAGATAAAAGGATATCTGATATTAAAGATGAGTTTGAAGGTGATAAGCAAAAAGTGGTTTTATCAAAAATGGATACTGAACAATTACAACAAATAAGAGAAAATAAAAATCTTGAAAAAGGAAAAGCCAAAAAAAGTGGCTTAAAATGGAGTTTAGAAGATAAGATAAAACTAAAAAGTTTATTTAAAAAAGATATAAATATTACAATAATATCTTCAAAATTAGAAAGAACAGTAACAGCTATTTTAGCTGAATTATTAAAAAGTGAAATTATAAATAAACAAGAACAAAATATTTTAGCCACACTAATTAAAAATAATCAAAAAGCTAGTATAAGTGCCTTAAGATTGAGACCGTTCAAAAATCTGTGTCAAGTCACCTAAAGTAACAAATCCATACTTGTTACAACTCTAAATAATTATCCAATCTCCCTTCGAAAAATATAGCAAGTTGGGAGATTGTTAAACTCCAATTATGCACTGGCTGAGTCCATTTTACTTTTGCATTTAATATTCCCATATACAACAATTTTAAAAGTGAATTCTCATTAGGGAAAGCTCCTTTTGTTTTGGTTAATTTTCTAAATTGCCTATGTACAGATTCAATAATATTTGTAGTGTACATAATCTTTCTTATCTCTTTTGGATATTTAAAATAATAAGATAAATTCTCCCATTTATTTTGCCAAGATTGAAGTACTATGGGATATCTTTTCCCCCATTTTTCATCTAGTTTTAAAAGCTCATCTTCTGCAAGTTCTTTTGTTGTTGCTTGATAAACAAGTTTTAAATCTCTCATAAACTCTTTTTGGTCTTTAGAAGCTACATACTTCAATGAATTACGAATTTGATGTACAACACAAAGTTGTACTTCGGTATTTGGATATATTGTTTTAATAGCTTCAGGAAAGCCTTTAAGACCATCTACTGATGCAATTAGTATATCTTCTAATCCTCTATTATTTAAATCAGTAAGAACACTAAGCCAGAAGTTTGCTCCTTCACTTTGGGATAAATATAATCCTAATATATCTTTTTTACCATCAATTCCCATCCCTAAAACTGTGTAAACTGCTTTACTCACATACTTCCCACCATCTTTTATTTTATAATGTATCGCATCAAGCCATACAAATGGATAAATAGCTTCTAAAGGTCTACTTTGCCAAGCTTTTACCTTATCTATAATTTTATCTGTAATAGTGCTTATTGTTGCACTTGATAATTGTATTTGATATATCTCTTCAATATGTTTTATAATATCTCTATAGCTTAATCCTAAGCCATACATAGATAATATCTTTTCTTCTATTTCATTAGACATTGTTGTTTGGTTTTTCTTTACAAGTTGTGGTTCAAAAGAACCTGTTCTATCTCTTGGAGTATTCAATTCAAAGGAACCACTTGTTGATTTTATTGTTTTAGAGCTTTTACCATTCTTTCTATTTTTATTTCCTGCAAATACATCTTGAGTTATATGAGAATCTAATTCTGCTTCTAAAGCAGCTTCAACTAATTGTTTTACTAATGGAGCAAGTACTCCATCTTTACCATTGATATTTTTACCTGCAAGTAAATCTTGTACAGCTTCATTAAAATCAAATTGTTTTTTCTTTTCCATCTATATCAATCCTTATAATATTTATTATATCAGACTGACACAGATTTTCTAACACTCCCTTAAGATTTGGTTAGTAGTTTTTTATAATTAAATTTTTACTATAAATTCTGCACCGAATCCATCTTCATCTTCCACATTTCTAACACTAATCATCCCCTTAAAATGTTTTTGAATTATTTGCGAACTCATATATAGACCTATTCCCGTACCTTGACTTTGATGTTTTGTTGTAAAGTATGGATCAAAAATCTTATCTACAATATTTTCAGGAACGCCACCTGCATTATCTTTTACTTTTATAATAGTTGAGTTATTTTCATATTGCAATGTTATCTTTACAATTTTATTTTTAATTTGTTTTTCTACTAAAACATCTTTTGCATTTGAAAATAGATTTAATATAACTTGAGATAGCATACTACTTGCACCATTATATTCCATATTTGGATCTTCAATTACTTTTTTTAAAACAATATGATTATTTTTATATGTTGCTGAGGTGATATTTTCACAATCTTTAATAACTTTTGATAATTTAAAAATCTCTTTTTGTGTACTTGATCTAAAGAAATTTCTAAAGTCTTCTATAGTTTTAGATAAATATTGAACTGTATCATTGATTTTTTTCATATTTTCAAGTGTTTCTTCTTGAGTTATTGTTTGTTGCATTGAATTTTTTAGTTGATAAGCGGTTGCTATTGCAGAGATAAGACTAAGAGGTTGTCTCCATTGATGAGCAATATTCCCCATCATTTCTCCCATAGATGATAGTCTAGTTTGTTGTTGTAAAAGCATATCTTTTTGTCTTAATTCTTCTTGTATTTGATTTCTTTGTGTTATGTCTCTTGATGCAGCATATAAATAAGGATTACCGTCTAAAACTATATCTTTTATTTTTATTTCAACATCAAAAAGAGTTCCATCTTTTCTTTTATGTTTTGATTCAAATGTTCTTGGATTGTTTATTAAATCTTCAATAGTATCTTTAAAATCTAATTCCATATCCCAATCTTTTACATTTAAGGTTTTCGCTTCTTCTTCAGTATATCCAAGAGAATTTATAAATGAAGTACTATACATATAAAGGTTCCCTTTTATATCTAATATATGTATAAAGTCACCTGCATTATCAAGTATGGTCTTTATTCTGTGAGTTTCTTCTTTTAGAGATTTTTCAAGATAGTATTTTTCAGTCTTATCTTCTGCAACACCAATATATCCTGTTACTTTTTCATTTTCATCTCTTAAAGCAGTTATTATAAGTTTTACAATTATTTTTTGATTGTTTTTAGTTTTAATCTCCCAATAGCTTTGATTTTCCAAACCCTTATCAGTTTTGAATGTAATAACTTTATGATTTGCTTCTATCTCTTCTTTATATATAAATGAAAGTTCTTTAGCTTTTTTTTCTAAATCTTTTTTTTCACAAAAAATAGTTATATTTTTTTTATTTACAACTTCTTCGGAACTATATCCGAAGTTTATCTCAGCTCTTTTATTAAATGATGTGATTAAACCATTTTTGTCAAATACTACTACATTGTAAGCTATATTATCAAAAATAGCTTTTTTAAATTGATTTCTTTCTTCTATCATAGATATTTGTGATTTAATTTTGCCTACCATTTTATTAAAGGTTTTAGATAATACACCTATTTCATCTTTTGTCTTTATTTTAAGATTAATATCAAACTCATTTTGTGATATCTTTTCACTAGCTTGGGTTAATGTTGTTAGATGTTTTGTAAGTAAATAACCAATAGTAAAAAGTAGCAATATACTTAATAAAATCTCTAAAGATGCAATAAAAAAGCTTTGGGAAAACAGTTCTTTACTTGCTTGATTTAAAAAACTTGTATTAAAACCAAAATAAACTTTTCCATATGATTGATTAGAAAACATTATATCAACACTTGTGTGATAAATATTTTCATCATTTTTTAGTGAAGAACTTTGTTTAGGAATAGAATCATTTTGATGCCAATTTGCACTTGATATAGTTTTGTCATCTTTTTTTATTAAAATATATATTAAATCCTCTGAAGCAACATAATCTTTCAATAAAGAATCAAGTGTCGCGTAATCTCTTTCTACTAATAGAGGCAATAGTGATGCTTGAAAGTTTGATTTTGTACTTTCTATTTGTTTTGTTATCGAAGAACTTAAATAATTAAGTATTAATCTATCTGCATTTATGATTAGTAATGATAAAGCAGTAATCTCTATCAAAAGAGAAAAAGCTACTAGTTTAAATCTTAGACTATTAAAAAATCTCATTTTATCCCTAAATATTTTTTTGTATCTTTGGAAACAGTTAATAAACTTTCAATATCTTCTTTAGAAATGTTTATGTATCCTTTATATCCAGTTTTTTTAAAGAAAATTTTTCCTTCAGAAGATTTCTCAAATTTTTTTAGTTTTTCTTTTATTTGATTAATCTTATTTTTGTTAAGTTTTGGATTAGCCAAGGTAAATAGATGTGGCATTTTAAAATCTGATTCTAAAATTCTAATTTTCTTTAAAAGCTCTTTATCTGAAAATTGTTTCAGAGGACTATATGTTGTTATAGATGCATCAGT
Source organism: Halarcobacter azotofixans (SeqCode) (assembly GCA_048571215.1). GTDB lineage: Bacteria > Campylobacterota > Campylobacteria > Campylobacterales > Arcobacteraceae > Halarcobacter > Halarcobacter azotofixans. The sequence goes on along the minus strand of CP182352.1, from coordinate 1,680,790 downwards.
AGTTTTTAATAATACACTTTTTATAGCACTAGTATGAGAACCTAAATCTTCTAAATTAAAATTTTTCCCTTCAATTAAACCATTATCCAATAAAGTTTTTACTCCACCAATATTTAAAGCTGCTAGATAATCAGGTGTAGCTATAGTTGTGTTTTTTAAATCAGAAATTTTTTTATAAGGACTATCTTTTAATACAATTATTAATAAATCTAAAGAAGTATTGTATCTATATATTGGTATAAAACCATTTTGGATATGAAGTGCGCCAAAATGTGGTGATGTAATAATTAAATCAAAATCACCATTTTCAACATCTTCGTAAAATTTTTTATAATCACTTGAAGTGTATACTTCAACATTAGTGTTTAATTCTTTTGTTAAAAAATCAGTAAGGGGTTTATATATTTTTATTATTTTTAAAGCATTAGTATATGGAGTTACACCTATCTTTAAACTATCGGCAACACAAAGTATAGAAAAAAAGCTTAATAGTAAAATTAATTTTATCAGTTTCATTAATAATCCTTTAATGAATAGTTATTTAAATTTTAGCAAATTTAGTATAAATAAGAGAAATTAATTATTATAATTAATTATATATATGAAAGTTTACATATAAATATATGCCCAAGTTACTCTTGGGCATATATTTATTTTATAGCTTGAATAGTAATTAAAAATATAAATTTTTTCCTGCTAATGGGTGATTGAAATCAACTTCAACTTCATTGTCTAAAATATTTGTAACAACTACTTGAAAATGACTCCTTTTTTGATTTGTTCCAAATAGTATATCTAAATTTTTTATATATAGATAAATTAAAAATATATTTAAATATTATTAAAATAAGTCTTCAATATCTTTTACCCAATCCTCAATCCTTTTGTCTGTTAATTCACTTTGATTGTCTTCATCAATTACTAATCCTACAAATTGATCATCAACCACAGCTGTAGACTCCTCAAATTCATAACCCTCAGTTGAAGTTTTTCCAACAATCTTTGCATCTTTTACATACTCATATAGATGTCCTAAGGCATTACAAAATGTATCCTCATAACCTTCTTGATCACCTAAACCTACTAGGGCTATTGTTTTATTTGAAAAATCTATCTCCTCTAAGTTAGATTCAAAATCTTCCCAATCACCTTGCAAGTCCCCATCACCCCAAGTAGATGAAGCTAATATTAGCTTATTATATTGTTCTATATCTTCTTTTGTACTATTTTCTATATTGTGAAGCTCTATTTTTTTTGAAAAAGTATCTTTGATTTTTTCTACAATCTCTTCTGTTGTTCCTGTGTCACTTCCATAAAATAATCCAATTTTTTCCATAAAAATCCTTTTTGTATATTTAAAAGTGAAATGTAACATCTAAAGATTAAATAGCAATTAAGTTTTTTTTATAACTATTTTTATTTAATTCAATATGGTTAAATAGCAAAAAATAGTATAATATCTAAAAAAATAAGATAAAAGAGTTTAATATTATGATAAATAATTTACGATTTAATTTAGAAGACGCTAGTCAGATTATTATTGGTGCTTTTGCTTTGGCAATTCCTATATCTTTTTCAGAAGAGGCTTGGAAATTAAGTGAAACACTTCCTTTTGCAAATCTATTTATACTACTTTTATTATCATTTTGTTTTTTAGGTTTTTATACTTATGAAAGTATTTTTCAAGCAGATATTAAACATAGAAAATTTGCATTTTTATTTAGAGTATTTATAGCTTATCTAATAGCTTTTATAGTTGTATCATTGATATTATTGTCAATTGATAAACTACCACTTATTGATGAAACTATTGTTGCAATCAAAAGAGTGATAGTTATATCTATGCCAGCATCAATGGGAGCAATTATTGTTGATGGCTTTGATAAGGAGTAAATATAGATTTTATAGCACTTCTAATTGACAATCTAAATCTATACATCCTCCCTTTATTATTTGTGCTCTAAGACCTGATTTATGTATCATTGCATTTAGAAACTTGTCATTATTTAGTTTTTTAGCCAAAAAACTGCAAGGTTCACATAAACGCACCCCTTTTAAGACAACATTGCCTATTTGGAACTGCTTATCTACTAGGTCATTTAAATTACAATTTGAGATAACAATATTTCGTCTTAAGTCCTCAGCTTTTAAGTTTTCATTATGTTCTTGATTAAAAGATTCTATATTTTCTATTTCTATTAAAGTGACATCTCTATCTGGTTCAACTTCGCCTTTATTTGAAAATGTTCCCTCTTGATTATAATATCTATCTCCAAATATCCCTTTATTCTCTTCTAAAACCATTTGATTTACATTTTGCATAGAAGACTCAATATCTTTTGCTAAAAGAAGTTTTACTATTTTTCCAGACATAAAATACCCTTTTGTTAATTTTAACAATTATATAGGGTAATACAACTCATATAACTTAAATATCTCTAAAAAATAAAAAATTTGGATATTTTAAAGAGGAATTTAGTTTTAAAAAAATTAAAAGTACTTTCTATATAAATCATCTATATTTAATTTTCACAAGTTATTGTGATATCTATCACTGAAAACCTATACTTAAATAAGTAAAATTATTTAAGTCGTAAAAAATAAACAATAACGATTATCAAAATTAAAGTAAAATCTGATATAATCATTTTTTTAAAAAAAGGAGAAGTATGAATGACGTTTTAAAACTTAGTAGAATGGCACTTGGTGTTATTTTTATTTGGTATGGAGTATTAAAGTTTTTTCCACAGTTAAGTCCAGCAGAGGTATTAGCTACAAAAACTATTGATATATTATTTTTTGGTTTGATTCCTGCAGCTATATCTATAAAACTTTTAGCTATTTGGGAACTTTTTGTTGGTATAGGTTTATTTTTTGGTATCTATTTAAGATATGCATTGATTTTATTTTTTATCCATATGGTTTTGACCTTTTCACCATTGATCTTATTGCCTGAATTATCTTTTACAAAAGCACCATATGCTTTTACTTTAGTGGGACAATATATAGTTAAAAATGTAGTTTTTATTTTAATGGGTATATTAATCTATAATCATAATTTTAAAAGACAAGTAAACTAATTTTTTAGTTTACTTGTAAATTAATAATATATCAAATTTATAAATATTTATATAGTATAAAATCAAATCTTATAAGCCAGCGTAATTCTAAATTGTGTACCATGTAGTTGTATTGTGTTCCACAATATTCTTTTTTTTACAGTTTGTTTCATTTTCTTATCTAAAAACTCATATTCACTTTCACCTTTTTTATTTTTAACAATATTTTCACCAACTTTTAATAAAGATGGGAACTGTTTATACAAATCATCTTCAAATAAATACTTGCCTATCTCTTCTTTATTATAGTCATACAAGATTTTTCCATCAAGTTGCATAATACAAATCTCTACAGAATCTTCTTTGATTTTTTGTTTTATTACTTCTTTAAAAAAATCTGGTTTTGTTAAAATACTTACAGAACCAATAAATCTATTTTTATTATCAAAAATTGGGTATTCTAAATCAAAACCTTGAAAACCTTCAACTGTTTGTATGGCATTACTAATAACAGGTTTTTTATTTTTATGTAATCTTACAATCTGTTCTTGCTTACTTATATTTTCACCTATAAAATTTGAATATTTTTTTGGTGCAATTTGTCTAATAATACCTTTAGTATCGATTGTACTACAATCATAGGCATATGGGTTTTCATTGCAAGTTTTTTCTAATATTTTAAAAGCTTCATTTGATGTAATATCAATAGAAGATAGTTTTTTTGAAGTAATTTTTAATTTTTTATCCATTTGTGTAAACTGACTTTTTATCTCTTCATTTATTTGTTTAAGAATCTTTTTGTAGTAATCTTTATCAAGAGCTTTATTGTTATATTTTTCAACTTTTTCTAAATCATCTTTTCCAACTTTTATTTCCCCTTCTTCAAACTCTTTTGTTTGTAATAGGGCTAAATCAATATCATATAATCTATCTAGAAAAATTGATGCATCTTTTATAGCCAATTGTAAAACATGACCTCCAAAGTTTTTATCTTCATTTAAAAAGTGAAAATGATATCCAGGTACATTAAATTTTGCAAAGTATTGAGGAAGATAATAACCTATAAGCACTCCTTTTATATTGTTTCTTTCAAAAATATTTTGTGTTTGAGTTATATGTTTTACAAGGGGTGGATATGGTTTTGAAGCTTTGGGAGCACTCCTAGTTTTTATATAAGAAAACTCTCCTTTTATCTTAAATGCACAAGGATAGTTTTTGCATATATCATATTGATTTAAAAAAGTTTTTAACTCTTTATAAGATTTTATATCTTTTATTTTTTCATCATAATCACTATCAAAAAAGTTTACACTAGCAAAAGGTACACCAATATTATTATCTACTTTTATTATTTCTCCAGTTGATTTTGCTTGGTATACAATACCTTTATATAAAATCATCTCTCCATCTATACCATTAAAAGTTCCAAGACCAAAATCACCATGTGACTTAATATCTTGTACAGTTTTATCTCCATCATAATATCCTGCTAATAAAGCATCAATGGTTGAAACCTGATATAATTTGTTTTTTAAAGCTTGACCAAAAAAAAGATTTACAAGACAAAAAGATAATATAAATATGATTTTCATAGTTTTCCCTGTATATGATAGATAAAATAAAGTATATATCATCAAAACTTAAATTATACAATTTAACAAATATGTTTATTTATTATTTATTTACTTCATATTAGATATAATATTAGCCCTAATTAAAGGAGAATTATGAATTTAGATACACTTTTAGTTTATTTTCTTGTAGCATTTTTTTATATCACTAGTCCTGGTCCAGCAATTGTATTAGCAATTGTAAATGGAATTAGAACAGATATGAGAACTGTAGCAATTACATCTTTTGCAAATATTTTAGGTCTTTTTATTTTATCTACTGCATCAATACTAGGTTTAGGAGCTATTTTAACTACTTCGGCAACTCTTTTTATGATAGTAAAAATAATTGGTGCTTTTTATCTTATCTATTTAGGCTTTAAATTTATTAGAAATAATGGGATAATAAATATAGAAGATGTTAATGAAGAAAAAAACAAAAAAACAAAAAAGGTTTATTTTTTTGAATCATTTATTTTAGCTATTACAAATCCAAAACCAATACTTTTTTTTACTGCAATTTTCCCTCAATTTTTAGATTTAAATAGTTCAATTACTATTCAGTTTTTTATAATGACAGGTATATTTTTGATAATCTCTTTTTCATCTTTATGTACTTATGGTTATTTATCAAAAAGATCTAAAGCTTATTTAACTGATAAAAATAGAATGAATTTAATCAATAAATTAACAGGTGGTTTATTCTTTTTTATGGGCTTTGCACTTTTAAGAATGAAAAATAATTCTTAAGTTAATAGTTTTGATTTGCTTATGATATAATCTTTTTTTTATTAAAAGAGGGCTTATGAAAACAGTTTTTCTACTTATATGTATTTTGTCTACAGCTATTTTTGCAAATGAAAAAGTTCAAATAAAAGAGTATAAAATAGTAAATAAGTCAGTTATAAATGAAAATAAATACTATACAATCTTACGCTCTTTTTCTATTGATGATAAAAAATATTTTTTGGTAGTTGATGAAAATAGTTTGCAAACAAAAGTTTTAAAAAAAGAGTATTTTTTTAAAGCACGGGAAAACAAACTTAATAACAGTAAATATAAAAAACTATTAAATCAATATTCAAAACCTATTTTTACTCTTAAAAACTATGGTTTAAAACATATAAATTCAAACTCTATTTATCTTACAGTTGATTTATGCCCTTCATCAAAAAGTGGTTATGAAGATAGTTTTTTCAATAGTTTAAATAAAATTTATCAAAAACATAGAGATATACCCATTAGTATTTTTATTTCAGGTAAATGGATTGATAAACATGAAAAACAGTTTTTAGAATTATTATCCCTACAAAAAAAAGGAATACTAGATATTACGTGGGGAAATCATACTTACAATCATCCTTATAATAAGAAACTTCCTCTTGAAAAAAATTTTTTATTGATTGACAAAACAAATATTATAGATGAAGTACTAGATTTGGAAAAACTTCTTTTATCTTATGGGCTTACACCCTCAATCCTTTTTAGGTTTCCTGGGCTTATATCAGATAAAAAAAGTTCCCTTTTAATCAATTCTTTAGGTCTAATTCCTGTTGGAAGTGATACTTGGTTGGCAAAAAATGAGATGATAAAGCAGGGTAGTCTTGTGCTTATTCATGGAAATAAAAATGAACCAAAAGGGATAATTAAGTTTAATGAGTTTTTACAAAAAAATAAAACTTATCTATTTGGTTCAATATTAGATGATTTAAATCCCTAAAGTCAGTCTAATAATCTATGTCATTAAACAATTGATTTTATAGTAACTTTAAAATCTAAAACAGAACCTGCTAAAGGGTGATTATAATCCACAGTTACTTCATCTTTTGTAACCTCTATTACAGTTGCTCTTATCACTTCATTATCTTCATCATCAGCTTCAACAACAGTTCCTATTTCTAAGTCAATACCTTCAAAGTTTTCTATGGGAAGAGTCTCTTTGAGCTTTTCATCATATTCCCCATATCCATCTTCTGGCGAAACTTTTATATCTTTTGTTTCCCCTTCATTCATATCTTCTATTCCAGCTTCTAAGCCTGAAATTAATTGTTCTGTACCAAAAACAAACTGAATAGGTTTTGTCTCTAGATTGCTTTCAACTAACTCATCATTGATTTTTAGTTCGTAAAACATTGTTACCACTTGATTCTTTTTTATAGCCATAGATATCCTTAGTATTTTATAGTATAACTATATCTTAAAAATATTACATAAAGGTAAAACCACAAAAGCTATTATAAATATGATTTTAAATAAAATACCCAATGAATTTAAAAGCTTTATTAATAGTTATACTTTTTTTGAACCTTTGTTATGCCAATACTCAAAAAGTTACTATAGGTACTATTGCTTGGCAATATAAAGATATAATTAGTAAAGAAAAACTTGAAGAGATTGTATTTGAGATTGAACAAGAGTTTGAGTCTAAGTTAAATACAAATCTATTTGATTACTCAGAAAATGGTATCCCAATAAATTTGATCTATATTCCTGCTACTAAACTTGAACAAAATATTTTATCAAAAAATAAAATAATAAGCCAATTGCTTGAAGAGATAAACAAAAATAAAAGTTATATCTCAGATGGTAAAAAACAAATGTACAGTTTAAGAAACTCCTTTAAGAAGGAGAATACTATATTAAATAATAGAATCAAAAAACTAAATGGTTTTATAAAAAGTATAAAAAAACAAAAAAATATTTCAATGCAAGAGTATAAACAAGCAAAACAATATGTAAAAAAAGAACGAGATATTATAAATAGTGAGATAAAAAGAGTAAAAATAGAACATAAAAATGTAAGTTTATCAATAAAAGATTTTAATAAAAAAATCTCTTCATATAATAATCTTATACAAAAATATAATTCAAATATAAGAGATCTTGAAGCTATGACTAGAGGTTTTAAAAAGATAAAAGGTAAAACTTTTATGTATAAAAAAGTTATTACAAAAAATATATACAAAGATGGAAAAACTAGAAAACAAAAAGAAGAAAAAAACTATATGAGTAAAATAGAGATATATGGTTTTGATAATTTAAAAGAATTAAAAGCAGTTATCGCTCATGAAATTGGGCATTTATTAGGTGTTCCTCATATAAATAGTAAAAATGCCTTGATGAATCCTATAATACAAAAAAAGCAACTGGAAAACTTCAGTTTAACTTATGATGATGTGGAAGCTTTTAATAAAGTTTTATTAGAAAAACAAAATTATAGTTTATCAAAAGCTTATATTCTCCAGTGAGTTAATTTATTTTCATCCAGATGTCTTTTTACTTCTAGGCATAGTTGGGGGAAAAACTCTAAAAAGTTTTCCTCTATAGAGTCTATGTTTAAAGAGATTTTTCTAAAATATAAACTTGCTTTATCTCTTTTTGCAAGTCTTGGTGAAAGTCTTTTGTCAACTCTATAAAAAGCTTTTTGTAAATCATCTAAGGTTTTATACTTATTTAATATCTCATATTTAACCATTTTTTCAAGTGGTTCTTTTGCATGATTTGGTAGCTTTGAAATTTGTTTATTTGCTTGGATATAAAACTCATTTAAAAAACTTTCTAAATCCATAAGTGAAAATTTTTGCCAATGTTTTGTTAAAAGATAATCATATGTTAAATCAATAACTACAGCCTTTAATAAACCTTTATTGCCTAAAGAATCTTTACTTTTTTTAAATAGTTTGTGGGAATCACTATAAGAATCAATTATTTTATGAACACTCATACCTTTTTGTATAGAAGGGCTTGCACCTTGCCAAACCCTTCCTTTGAGGGGATCAGCTAGATAGTTTCCTATTTGAAATTCAATATTATATTCTGATAAAAAGATATGTGCCAGCCAATTCATAGTTTAAAAACCTGATTGATTCTCTAACTCCATCTCTTCTAATGCTTCTAAAATATCAATTGCATCTTTCTCTTTTAAGTTGTCATGTGAGATATCAAGAAGTACTTCATCAAAATATTGCTTAACTTGTTCCATATACTTTAATTCTTCTTCTAAATCTTTATTTTTTTTCTTTTTTGATAATTCAGTCTCTAACTCTTTTATACTCTCATTTACTTCAACTAAAACTTCATTTTCTAAAAGTTTTTCTAACTCTTTAACTTTACTCATTTTTTACCTTTTGTTTTCAAAATTAGATATAACTATACTAATATTTTATTTAAAATTAGATAGGTGATATTTTTTAAGATGACATAACCATAATTAAATATATATTTTAGAAGCATTAATTGTTCTAAAAGTTATTCATATACTCCTACTTTTTTATTAAGTAGTTTTTGTTTTACTAATGATATATATAAAAATATAGCAATTAGATTATAATTTCACCTTTTGGTATTTTTCTAACTTCTTCAATTTTGAAGCATGCATTTGCAGTATTTCTTGGTGTTGTATTTAGATACTCATTTACAATTTTTTGTATAGTTTTTAATTCATCTTTTGTAAATATTGTTTCATCAAAATCTTCTTCCATCTTTAGAAAATTTAGTTCAATAAATTTTTCATTTTTTGTTATTTCTATATCCAAATACCCTAATAACTCTTGAATTAGATAAAGTCTTTCATCCTCCTCATCCAAATCATCACCATTTGCAATAATATCAAAGAGTTCACTTAAAATTGCAGCTTCTGGGTGTCTTGAACCTTTTATATACTCATCACCAAATATTTTCTCACCACAATATTTTTGATGTTTATAGTCTATTAAAAAAAGCATGATAATAACTTTTTTATCATTTAGGTGGGTAACTTGTTTATGCAACATATATAGTATTACATTGGCAACTTTTGTTATATCAAAATTCATTTGTTTTTCCATTTATTATAGATTGTATAGTTTGTTTTAAATTTTTGGGTATTATAGCTAAAATTGCCACAAGTGTGGCAATTTTGTTATTATAAAATTGTATTTATAGTTACTGAAAAGTCTAGATCTTTTCCAGCTAATGGGTGATTGAAATCAACTTCAACACCTTCATCAGTAATTGCTGTAACTACAACTTGAATAGGTTGTCCACCTTCACCTTGACCTTGTAAAGGCATACCAACTTTAAGCTCTAAATCACCAAATTGTTCTTTAGGTACAAGTTGTTTTGCTTCTGGATTATATTCTCCATAAGCTTCTTGTGCAGGAACTGTACACTCTAAAGATTCACCTTCATTTAGTTCTGAGATTCTATTTTCTAATCCTGGTATAATTTGTCCTGTACCAAAAGTAAACTCTAAGGGTTCTTTGCCAATATTACTATCAACTACCTCTCCATCTATTTTTAATTCATACATCATGCTTACAACTTGTTCTTTATCTATAGCCATATTGACATCTCCTTTTTTTAGTTTAATGTTATACAATATCTAAAAAAGATTAGACAAAGGTAAAAGCTGTTACCTTTTAAAACAAAATTTGAAATTTTATTTACTTTTTAGAAAATATATGATTTTTCTATCTTCAAATAAAATATGACTTATAAGCCAAATATCCATATATTCTAAAAGTTTTCTTTCAAAATCAGTAATCTTCATATCTGCTAGAGTTTTTATAAAATCATTCATTTGGGATATTATATTTTTGTGAAGTTTTATATGCTCTTTTAAAAGTGGATAGTTTATTGTTTTCATAAACTCCTCTTCATGTTCAAAATGTGTTTGCATATATTTGTAAAGTTTTCCAATTGTAATTTTTATATGGGATTTTATATCAGTATTATTATAATCTAAGGCATCGCTAGCTATTTCAAAAAGCTCCTTATGCTCTTTATCTATTATATCATCATATATTTTATAAGTAGAGTTCCATTTAAAACTATTTTTTAATTCATCTCTATCTTTTCTAAAGTGATGAAATTTTTTATCATCTATAAGTATATGTTTTAGTATTTTAGTATTGATAAATTTATTTATGTCAACGGCTATATTTTCTATAGACTCACTTGTGATGTTTTTTATTATTGTACCTAACTCTCTTACAAGTTTTTTATGTTCAATTTTATGTTCATCAAAACGCTCATAATCTATAGATCTCATATAATTTTCTTCATTTAAAAAGTGACTTCTTGTATATAAAATCAATTCTTTTATAATCTTTTGTATTTTACTTATATCATTTTTATATTTTTGTATTTCAGAGGTTAATTGAAATATTCTTTTATGTTCATTATCTATTTTTTCATGACGAATAGAATAAGCTTTGTCCCAATCTATTGGATATAGGTAGATTGTTTCTTCCATATGAAAGTCCTTGTTTAGTAAAAAAAAAGATTATATCATATTAAAATTACATTAAAGTGAAGATATTACATATAAACTACACATAGTTTTGTTATTATATTAAAATAATTTTTTTTGGAGAGATAATGAAAAACAGTAAATTAATACTTTCATCAGTAGCTATTTTAATAGCTATTTTTGTAGCTGCTACTTATTTTTATAAAAGTAGTAAAAGTAGTGAACAAACACAAATTGCAAAACAAAATATGCAAAATTTAAAAAGAGACTATTCTTATGTTTTAGGTAATAAAGATGCAAAAGTTGAGTTAGTAGAGTTTTTTGACCCAGCTTGTGGTAGTTGTGCTTATTTTCATCCATATGTTAAACAGATTATGGAAAAAAATAAAGGCAAAATAAAACTTGTTTTTAGATATGCACCTTTTCATAAAAATTCCAACTATGCAGTAAAAATGTTAGAAGGGGCAAGACAACAAGGTAAATTTTTAGAGGCATTGGAGTATATGTATAAAACACAAGGTTCATGGGTTGTAAATCATGTAGTAAACCCTCAAATTTTGTATTCTCTATTAGCTAATATCGATTTGGATATGGATAAAATGGCTGAATTTATGAATAAAGATGATGGTGATAAAATCATAATTCAAGATTTGAAAGATACAGAGAAGTTAAATATTACAAAAACACCAAGCTATTATGTAAATGGAAAACCACTAGAAACCTTTAGTGTTAAAAGTTTAGAAGATTTAATAAATTCTGAATTATAAAAGAGAAGTTAATCTTCTCTTTTAGTTATATGCAATTGAATAAAATATCAAAATAGATAATATTATGACAATTGAAAATACATCAATTTTCATATTTTATATAAGCTTTTCTTTACTTATAACTACGCCATCGCAATCAGCATACACATAATCACCATTATTGAAAGTTACTCCACCAAAGCTAAGTTGATCCCCCATAGATGAGTTTGTTTTTTCAAAATTTCTTAAAGGACAAGTACCTATTGCATATAATGCAACATCAATATCTTTTGTATATGCAGTATCTCTAACATATCCATTTATGATTATTCCTGCCCAATTATTTTTTTTAGCGTATGCCATTAATTTGTCCCCAACAACACCATAAAAAAATTGTGCATTATCTACGACTACAATTTTACCTTCCCCATTTTCATCTCTTAATAGTTCAAGTAATCTCCAATTACTTTTATCAAGTTTAATAGTTACAATTTGTCCATAACACTTTTGCAAACCCCCATAGTTTTTAAATTCAGAGGAAAGCACCTGTAGATTTTTATTTTGATTATCATCACATAAATCTGCTGTTTCAAATTCCATTTTTGCTCCTTTTCGTTAAAAGTAGTATATACAAATGAAATGTACATAAAATGTAAATATATGTTTTTTTGATAAATTTTATAAAATTTATTTATAAATATGTAGAAAAAACACTTTTTCTAGTTAAAAGGTAACATTTTATAAAAGTTTATTTATTTAAATCACTATAATTAATTTAAATAAATTGTGAAATCTTATTATTTAAATTAGCTTGTAAACTCCCATAATTCAACACATTTTTAAGTGATTTAAGATAAAATCCAAGAAAATATAAAAATGGATTTTTAATGATTGTAAATATTACCTTACCCGATAATACCACCTATGATATTACTATTGATAAATTAAAAGATATGTATTTTGATACTAAAGTTGTAGTAGTAACAAACCCAACAGTAAGTGCTTGCCATTTAGTGTATTTAAATGAGAAACTTAGTGCAAAAGAGCTTAGTGTTGTAACTATTCCAGATGGGGAAGAGTATAAAAAAATGGAAACAATAGAGTTTATACTTGAACACTGTTTTGAGCATAGACTTGATAGAAAATCATTACTTATTGCATTTGGTGGTGGAGTAATAGGAGATATGACTGGTTTTGCTGCTTCTATTTATCAAAGAGGAATTGACTTTGTTCAAATACCAACTACTTTGTTGTCACAAGTTGATGCAAGTGTTGGGGGTAAGACAGGGATCAATAATAAATTTGGTAAAAATCTAATTGGAGCTTTTCATCAACCAGTAGCAGTTTATATAGACCCTTTCTTTTTAACTACACTTCCCCAAAGGGAGTTTGGTGCAGGAGTTGCCGAGATAGTTAAAATGGCAGTTACTTTTAATAAAGAGTTTTTCCAATGGTTAGAACAAAATGATTTAACAAATGAAGAGAATATAAAAACAGCTATTGCAAAATCTGTTGAAACAAAAGCATGGGTTGTGTCACAAGATGAAAAAGAAAAAGGATTAAGAGCTGCTTTAAATTATGGACATACCTTTGGACATGTTATAGAAAATGAAACAAACTATAATACCTATTTACATGGTGAAGCAGTAGGAATTGGTATGGTTATGGCAAATGCTTTAGCTGTTAAACTTGGAAATATGACAGAAGATGAAGCCCTAAGGGTAAAAAAACTTTTAGAAAAATATGATATACCAACTGAGTATAAAATAAAAGATGTGGAAGATTTTTATGAACACTTCTTTTTAGATAAAAAATCATTGGACAATAAAATCAAGTTTATATTACCAAAAGGTTTGGGTGATTGTGAAATTACAGATAAAATAGATAAAGCTGATGTTATGACTATTTTAAAAGGTTTTTGATTTGAAAAGCTATTTTAAAATATTATTGGTTTTATTTATACTTTTAAATATCTCTTTTGCTCAAGAGAATAGCTCCTCTTCAATAGTAGCAAATAATATAGAAGATATAGAAAAAATTGAAAAAGAAAAAGAAGCTGAACTAGAAAAACAAAGACTTGAAGAGCAAAAAAGAATAGAAAAAGAGACTCAAATTAGTGATTTGAAAAAAAGAATTGAAGGTATTGAGTCAAAATTAAAAGATAATATTTTATTAAAAAGATACAGTAACTATGATGCTTATAGAACCCTTTCTAATGAGTTAGTAGATATGAAAAAAAGTCTAAAAAGAAAATCAAATAAAACAGAAGAACAGATTTATCACCTAAATAATAAAATAAGAATTAAAGAAAACGAGTTGGAACTTATTTCTGAGTATAAAGGTTCACCAATAGGAAGTTTAATCAATCCTCCAGAGATTGAAAAGTATGAATCAATATCTAACCCTTTTGGGATAATAAATGCTCTATCTTATATAAAAAAATTAGAAACAAATAAAAAAACTTTTGTTCAGGTTGAGAAGAGTATTCATGATTTAGTTAATCTTTTAGATGAAAAACTTTATGCCTATTCTGAACTTTATAATTTAGACCCAAAACCAGAATACAAAGAAGTAATAAATTTCTTAGATAAAGAGAAAAAAGATTTCAATATGGTTATGGAGATTGTATCAACAACAGAAGAGGTATATACCAGAAAAATAGAACAAGTTATCTTAGAAACAAAATCTCAAATCTCAAATCAAGTTGAAAAAATATTTAATATCTTTTTGATTGTATTAGTGCTATTTTTAATCGCATTCTTAATCAAAATGACACTTAAAAAGTATTTCTCTCAAAATGAAAACTACTATATGACAAACAAGGTTATTAACTTTTTAGTTGTTTTTATAATAGTGATGATAATGTTATTTTCATATATAGACAATGTATCTTATGTGGTAACAATCCTAGGGTTTGCTTCAGCTGGTATTGCTATTGCTTTAAAAGATTGGTTTATGTCTATTTTTGGTTGGATGGTTATTGTAACTTCTGGTTCAATCCATGTGGGAGACAGAATAAAAGTTACAAGGGATGGTCAACAAGTTGTTGGGGATGTTTTAGATATCTCATTGTTTAAAATAACAATTAGAGAAGATATTACTCTTACTTCTTATAATGTAAATAGAAGAACCGGACGAATCTTTTTTATACCAAACAATTATGTGTTTTCTGAAATGATTGCAAACTATACGCACTCGGGACTTAGAACTGTTTGGGATGGGATTGATATTGTTATTACTTATGATTCAAACTATAAAAAAGCTCAACATATTGCAAAAGAGATATTAAAACATTATTCAAAGGGTTATACAGATATTACAAGAAAACAATTATCAAAGATGAGAAGTAAATATCAATTAAGAGCAACAGGGGTAGAACCAAGAGTATATACTTTTGTTGAGTCTCATGGTATAGTTATCTCAGCTTGGTACCTTACAAACTCTTATTCTGCACTTGTATTAAGAAGTACAATGTCACCAGAAATTTTAGAGGCATTTATGAAAGAGGATGATATTACCATTGCATATCCTACGCAACAAATTAATATCAACCAAACAGATAATCATTATGGTGCATCAAGAAAAAAAGTGCCAAAAGATTTAGAAGATGAGATTATAAAAAGATAAATCAAGGGATTAGATTTAGTGAATTTTTCAACAAATAAACAAAAAGTATTTTTCAAAACTTTTGGGTGTAGAACAAATGTTTTTGACACACAAGTTATGATGAGCAATTTAAAAGATTTTGAAGTTACTCAAAATGAAAAAGAGGCTGATATAGTTGTAATAAACTCATGTACTGTAACAAATAGTGCAGATAGTACAGCTAGAGGTTATATAAACTCTTTAAATAAATTTGAAAAACCTCCAAGAGTTGTATTTACAGGGTGTGGAGTTTGGACAAAAGGGGAAACCCTTTTCAATGATAAAAAAGTTGACTCCCTTTTTGGACATTCACAAAAAGAGAAGATAAATGAACTTTTACAAAATCAAGAAAGATTTTTCGATGCGGGAGATTTAGAACATATAGATGATACTATTGTTGAAGAGTTTATAGGTAAGAGTAGGGCATTTATCAAAATCCAAGAGGGGTGTGACTTTAGATGTTCATATTGTATTATCCCTTATGTAAGAGGTGATGCAAGAAGTTATAAAGAAGATAAAATCTTAGAACAAATCACCACTTTAGCATCAAATGGCTTTGGAGAGTTTATTTTAACTGGTACAAATGTGGGAAGTTATGGAAAAAAACAACACACCTCTTTAGCAAAACTTTTGAAAAAAATCTCAATGATAAAAGGGGTTAGAAGGGTAAGACTTGGAAGTGTTGAACCTATTCAGATTGATGATGAGTTTAAAGAGATTATCAATGAGCCTTTTATGGCAAAACATCTTCATATAGCACTACAACACACTTCTAAAAAAATGTTAGAGATAATGAATAGAAGAAATAAAGTACTAAGTGATTTAGAACTTTTTGAATTTTTAAGTGAAAATGGTTATGCTTTAGGAACAGATTTTATAGTTGGGCATCCAGGTGAAACTGACGAGTTATGGAGTGAAGCGATGGAGAATTTACATAGATTTCCTTTGACTCATGTCCATGCTTTTACATACTCAAAAAGAGATGGAACACCAAGTGCTGTTATGAAAAATATGGTTCGTGGGGATCTTGCCAAAATTAGATATAATGAACTTACAAAAATAATAGAAGAGAAAAACTATAAGTTTAGAAAAAACAATACAAAACCTTTAGAGGTTTTAATAGAGTCAAAGAAAAATGGGAAATATATAGGTTTGGATCAATTTTTCAATCAAATAGAGGTTGAAAGTGAGGTTGATTTAGTTGGAGATTGGATCTTTCTAGAAAAATATGAAGCAGGAATAGAAAAAAATGTCGCAAAATTCAAATAAAAAAATATTAGATAAAAATATCAAGTTGATGGGGATGTCAGCAATTATATTGGTGGTACTTTTTGTATATACCTTATATAAAAGTGGTGAACACTTAAAAACAGACTCATACTATTTTGGGATAATATTTTTACTATTTTTAATTGCCTTTGCAATATTTGCTAAATATAAACAAAAAAATATACGAAAGTTTTTAGATAAAGCGACGGGATCTAAAACAACTTTTTCTACACAACTTGAAACTGTACAAGAGAAGATAAAAGATGAAAATACATCAAATATAACTGCTGTTAGTTCTAATATCACCTTTGATGATGTGGCAGGTATTAGTGAAGTAAAAAGTGAACTTGAAGAGATAGTTGACTTTTTAAATGAACCAAGCAAATTTTTACAACATGGGGTAAAACTTCCAAAAGGTGTTCTTTTAGTAGGACCTCCAGGTGTTGGTAAAACGCTAATAGCAAGAGCAGTTGCAGGGGAAGCGGATGTTCCATTTTTTTATCAAAGTGGTGCAAGTTTTGTTCAAATTTATGTTGGTATGGGGGCAAAAAAAGTTCGTGAACTATTTATGAAAGCAAAACAAAATGCTCCAGCTATTGTTTTTATAGATGAGATAGATGCCATAGGTAAAAAAAGAGGTGGCAAATCAAATGATGAAAGGGAATCAACTTTAAATGAACTTCTAACTCAAATGGATGGTTTTGAAGGTGATTCTGGAGTTATCGTAATAGCTGCTACAAATAAAATTGATGTTTTAGACGAAGCTTTATTAAGAGCTGGTAGGTTTGATAGAAGAGTATTTATAAATCTTCCAAATATTGAAGATAGAAAAAAGATTTTAGAACTTTATTTAAAATCAAAACACTATGAGTTTGATTTAGATAAGTTAGCTCATGAAACTTCTGGTTTTAGTTCAGCGGCACTTTCTACACTTATAAATGAAGCCTTGTTAAATATGATAAAAAGAGAAGATAAGCTTGTTAAGCTTGAAGATATTGAGTTAGCTAAAAATAAGTTAGAGTTTGGGAAAAAACAAGCTTTACTTTTAGATGATTCCCAAAAAGAGATTTTATCTATATATCAAGCTAGTAAAGCTTATGTTACAAAATCTAAAGTTAGACTTTTTGATGAGGGTGTAAATACGATTGATAGTATTTATCCATCATATGAGGAACTTTTAGAAAATATAAAAAGATATTTATCTGGTAGTATTGGCGTTGAAGTGGTAAAAAAACAAAAGTATGCAATAAATTCCCAAGATTTAAATAAAGCCTATGAATTGGCAAATAAAATAGTACAAGAGTATAAGATGGGAAAAGATTCTGCTGAATTAATAGAAAAACTATCAAATGAACTTAGAACTAATCTATCAAATAAAGATACAGAGATAAGACGACTAAAAGAGATTATGATTAAAAATGAGGTTATTACAGTAGATGATATCTAAGTTTTTTTCAGGTTTTTGTTTAGATAAAGAAAAAGAACTGTTTGAAGAGTATATTGAAGATAATAACTTCACAGTTTGTGGCTTTTCTTATGGTGCTATAAAAGCTTTTGAGTATGCTTTAAACACAACAAATAGAGTTGATACCTTGCAACTTTTTTCTCCTGCTTTTTTCCAAACTACAGATAAAAAATTTAAAAGAATGCAATTGATGTTTTTTAAAAAAGATTCTAAAGCTTATTGTGAGAATTTTTTGGAAAATATCACTTACCCTTCAAATAAAAATATGAAAAAATATTTTAATCAAGGTACTTATGAAGAGTTAGAAGAGCTTTTAAATTATACTTGGGATAAAAAGAGATTGCAAGAGTTATTAAACAAAGGTATTAAACTTGAAGTTTATTTTGGGGCAAAAGATAAGATATTTGATACAAGTTTGGCAAGTGATTTTTTTAAAGAGTTTGCAATAGTTTATTATATAAAAGAGAAAGGACATATATTATGAGTGAAAAAATAGCAAAAATAGGAATAGTAACAGCCTCAGATAGAGCTAGTCAAGGTATATATGATGATTTGTCAGGAAAAGCAATAATTGATACTATGAATGAATATTTAACTTCTCCTTGGGAAAGTGTATATAGATGTATTGAAGATGATCAACAAACAATAGAAGATACCCTAAAAGATTTAGTTGATAATCAAGGGTGTTGTTTAGTAGTAACTACTGGTGGAACGGGACCTGCAGCAAGAGATGTAACCCCAGAAGCAACAGAAGCGGTATGTGATAGAATGATGCCAGGATTTGGTGAACTAATGCGTGCTGAATCTTTAAAGTTTGTACCAACTGCAATTTTATCAAGACAAACAGCTGGACTTAGAGCTAGCTCTTTAATAGTAAATCTTCCAGGAAAACCAAAATCAATAAGAGAGTGTTTAGATGCAGTTTTTCCTGCAATACCTTATTGTATTGACCTTATGGAAGGACCTTTTATGGTTACAAATGAAAAGGTTATTAAAGCTTTTAGACCTAAGAAAAAATAGTGATACTTAAGGTTAATCTTAAGTATCATTTTAATAATATATCTAAAAATTTTATATAAAAATAGCTTTATTTTAAGTTTATTTATTTATTATTAAAGTTTAAAAACAAAAAAGGTTTTTTATGAAAAATATTCTTATTACTTTTATAATAACTTTTGCAACATACATTTTTGCAACTTTTATTTTTACTCCACTACATGCAACACTTTTAGCAATTATAATATTATTGGTAGTTCTTTGGACAAATGAAGCTTTACCATTAGGGGTGGTTTCACTACTTCCTATTATTATTTTCCCATCCTTTGATATATTAAGTACCAATGAAACAGTTGCAAACTATTCAAAGTCAATAATATTTTTATTTCTTGGTGGTTTTATGATAGCAGTTGCTACTCAAAAAACTGAACTACATAAATATATAGCTAAAAAACTTTTATCGATATTTCCTAAAACTGCAAAGGGAGTTTTATTTTCTTTAGCAGTCACATCAGCTTTTTTAAGTTCTTTATTATCCAATACAACAACTGCTTTATTGCTGATTCCTATTGCAATGTTTTTGACTAGTGATAATGACCTAAAAATGAGGTTTGTATTGGCTATCGCATATGGTTCTAGTATTGGTGGAATTGTAACTCCAATAGGAACACCTCCAAACTTAATCTTATTAGGTTTTTTAGAACAGCAATCAATTGAGCCTATTCCTTTTATTAGTTGGATTATATATACCTCTCCCCTTGCTTTAGTTATGCTTATAATTATCCCTTTTATATTATCTATAGGTGTAAAAGATTTTAAACTTGAAAAGGGTTTTAGTGATGTTATGGTTTTAAATAGTGAGCAAAAAAGATTATTGTATATTCTTCTTGGTTTGATTATTTTATTATTAGTTAATTCAAAAATAGAACCTTATTATTCAGGACTTGGCTTAAATGAAAAGGGGATATTACTAGGATTTGGTCTTTTGATGTTCATACCAAAGTTTGGTTTTTTAACTTGGGAAGATACTAAAAAGATACCTTATGAGATAATATTTTTATTTGGTGCAGGTTTCTCTATAGCAAATGCAGTATCCTCAACAGGACTTGCCCAAGAGATAGCTTCAAATCTACTTGCTTTGACACATTTACCAGTATTTGTAATGATACTAATAATAGCTACTATGATAACTTTTACCACAGAAATTACTTCAAATACAGCTTTGATATCTATAGCATTGCCTATTATTTATTCCCTAGGAAAAGCTGCAAATATGGATATAACCTTAGTATTGTTCGTAGCTACAATCTGTGCTTCCTATGCTTTTATGCTTCCAATAGCAACTCCACCAAATGCTATAGCCATGAGTAGCAAGGTTGTAAAGGTAAAAGATATGGCTAAATATGGGTTTGTGTTTAATATATTAGGTATAAGTTTAATAACTATAATTGCTTTAGTTTATTGGCAGTATTTTATTTAGGATTTAAACTCAAAGAGTATAGTTGCTTCTAACTATACTCTTCTGTTAATTTATTATAAAAGTTTACATATTTTGTATCACCTTCATCTCTTGCTTTCATAGCAGGTCTTGGGTGCTCATTTAGGTGTCCTGTTATGATATACGGTACACTACAACCCCAGTCAAGCTCTTTTTCTAGTGGAACTATATAATCTTCAATAAATTTTAATACGGGTAATAGTTTATATTTAGGGTTTTTTAAGAATCCTAATAATAACTCCATTGCACAGTTTCCAGCCCCTCGTCCAAGTCCTGATACTGTTACATCTAAATAACTTGTACCATAAATCATAGCTTCAAGTGTATTTGCATATGCTAGTGATAGATTATTGTGTGCATGAATACCAACTTTTTTACCTGATGCTTTTGCAACTGTTAAATATTTGTCTGTTAGTTTATTGATTTGTTCTGGGTAAAAAGAACCAAAACTATCAGCTATATAAATAATATCAACATTTGTTTGGCTTAGTTGTTCCAATACTTCATTTAACTCATTGTCAAATGATTTTGAAATAGCCATAATATTACAAGTTGTTTCGTAACCTTTTGCATGGAAATCTTCTATTAGTTCAATAGCTTCTGGAAGTTGGTGGATATATGTTGCAACTCTAATCATATCTACAACACTCTCCTCTTTTGGAATAATCTCCTCTTTTAGAGTTCTTCCAACATCTGCCATAACTGCAATTTTTAAATCAGTATTGTTTTCCCCAACAATTCTTCTTATATCTTCCTCTTTACAGAAATTCCAACAACCATATTCATCTTCACTCATAACGGTAGGAGATACATTTTTACCAATCTCCATATAATCAATACCAGCAGCCACACACATCTCATAATGAGCTTTTACAAACTCATCATTAAAATGATAATTATTTACTAATCCCCCATCTCTAATTGTACAGTCAAAAACTTTTAAATCTTTTCTAACTGACAAAATTGAGCCCTCTTTTTCAATCATGTATTTTCCTATATTCATTTCTTTTAAGAGGTATATAGTATCAAAAAGCTTTTCAAAGCTATATTAATTGAAAAAATAAATATAAAAACTTACTTGATTATATAAAAAATTATAACTCTTTTAGATACAATTGCCAAATGCAAGAGATATTTGAAAAATTAGATTTACAAGATTATATGGATTCTTTCTCTAAACTACTTTCAAGAGAAAAACCAATTATTTTAGAGGGTGATATAAATATTCACTTTAAACTTATAAATGAGTTATCAAAGTTTGATATTAAACAACCTAATAAAATAGAAAGCTTAGATAATGCACTACTGCATATCCAAAAGCAGGGTATTTTAAAAATATATGAGATATATGAGTTTGTAAAAATCATAAAATATTTTTTATATTTAAAAAGATTTACCTTTGAGGGAAAACTACAAGAGTGGATAGATAAAATTATAATCCCAAATGAGATAGTTAAGATTTGTGATTACTTTGATGAGAAGTCAAATATTAAATCAGGAGTTGATGAAGACTTTGATAGGATTAAAGATGCTATCTTGGCTAATAAACAAGAGATTAAACAAAGCCTATATAAGATAATAAACTCTTCAAAAATTAGAGTTTATTTAGTTGATTCTCAAGTACACTATATAAATCAAGAGGAGTGTATTTTAGTAAGGGGTGGGTTTAATCATGTACTTAAAGCTTCTGTTATAGATAGGTCAAATGCTGGTTTCTTTTATGTAATACCACACTCAGTAAGTCAACTAAAACAAAAACAAAATGATTTACAAAATAAACAAGAAGAGGTATTACTTAAAATATGTAAAGAGTTATCTTCCCTTTTTGAAAAAAACCTTATGTTTTTAAAATTTATAAATAAAGAGTTTGATAGGTTTGATCATTATCAAGCAAGGCTATTTTTTGCAAAACAAGGTGACAAAAACTTTATTTTGCCTTCTAAAAAACAAGTAAATAAGTTGATAGCTTTTAGACATCCTGCCTTGCATGATGCAAAACCAATTACTATAGATTTTTCTAAATCAGTTGTTATGATTACTGGGGTTAATGCAGGTGGTAAAACTATGATGTTAAAATCTATTTTATCAGCAGTATTAATGTCTAAATACCTTATACCATATTATGCCCATCAAGATACACAAATAGGTTCATACAAAGAGATAAATGCAGTATTAGATGATCCTCAAAGTGTAAAAAATGATATCTCAACCTTTGCTGGTCGTATGGTTGAGTTTTCAAAGCTATTTAGTTCTAAAAGTGCTATTGTTGGAGTTGATGAGATAGAATTAGGAACAGACTCAGATGAAGCAGCAAGTTTATTTAAAGTGATAATAGAAGAGTTAATTCAAAAAGATATTAAAATTATCATAACAACTCACCACAAAAGACTTGCTGCACTTATGGCAGCAAATAAAGATGTGGAGTTAGTAGCAGCACTTTATGATGAAGAGAATAGAAAACCAACCTATGAATTTTTACAAGGAACCATAGGAAAGTCATATGCCTTTGAAACAGCATATAGATATGGAATACCTCATAATGTAATTAAAAAAGCAAAAGAGGTGTATGGAGAAGATAAAGATAGATTAAATGAACTTATTGAAAGAAGTAGTGCCTTAGAAATAGAATATAAAACAAAAATAGCAAAACTAGAAGAAGAGATAGGGGAGTATGAAAGACTAAATAGAAATCTAAAGGAGACTAAAGAGACCTTAGATAATCATATCTATTCAGAGAAATCAAAACTTCACAAAGAGTATACAGACGCTAGAGAAGAAGCAAAAAAAGCTATTAAAGCAAAAATTTCAAAAGAGGGGCATCAACATCTAAATGTAGCCCATGGAAAAGTTAAATCTATAAAAACTGAAAAAGTGCAAGATGAGGTAGTAGATTTAAAAGTAGGGGATAGAGTAAAATATAGAAATACAAAAGGAACACTTATCTCTATAAAGGGTAAAAAAGCTTACATAGAAAATGATATGGGTATGAAAGTGCAAGTTTTATTAGCAGATTTACAAAGAAGTGGAAATCCTCCAAAGATTAAAACTCAAACAAAAACAACAGTTACAGTACAAAAGCCAGATTCTGGTCATGTAACTTTAGATTTACATGGGCAAAGAGCTGATGAAGCTATAGAAAATCTAGATAAGTTTTTATCAGATTCTTTAATAGCTGGTTTTGATGAGGTTCTTGTTTATCATGGAATAGGTACAGGAAAACTTTCATATGCAGTTAAAAAGTTTTTAGATTCCCATCCAAGAGTAAAATCATATAGTGATGCGCATCCTTCACAAGGTGGTTTTGGAGCTAAGGTTATCAAATTATAAAGGAGTATTTAATGGAACAAGAACTACAAAACTTCCAAAAGTATTATGATATTATTATTGAATTCTTTGTAAATTATAGTTTTCAAATTATTGGTGCAATTATAATTTTTATTTTAGGATGGTTTGTTGCCAATAAAATAGCAGAAGCCATTAGAAAAATATGTGAGAGAAACCAATTAGATGTAACTTTGACTAAATTTATAGTAAATACTGTTAAATTTGGTTTGATTATTGGAGTTACTATTATAGCTATAGGAAAACTTGGTATTACATTAACTCCTTTTATTGCTGGTATTGGTGCAGCATCACTTGGAGCTGGTTTAGCACTGCAAGGTACTCTTTCAAATTATGGAGCAGGTTTATCTATAATAATAGGGCGTCCTTTTATTGTAGGAAATACAATTAGTGTAGAGGGTGTTAGTGGTGTAGTTGAAGAGATACGTTTGGCATATACTATTTTATCAACAGAAGATGGGGAAGTTATAACTATTCCAAATAGACACATCATAGGAGAGGTTCTTGTAAACTCTTTTGAATATAAAGTTGTTGAAAGTGTTGTGGGGATTGATTATAAGTGTGATCCTATCAAGGCAATCGACGTGATAAGTGAAGTATTAAAAGGTTTTAGTAATGAGGTATCACAAGAACCCAAAGCACAAATAGGAATAAAAGAGTTTGGTGATTTTTCAATCAATATAGAGATGAGGTATTGGGCTGTAACTAAAAACTATTTTGAAACTCAATATAAAGTAAATCTGGGTGTATACAAGGCCTTTAAAGAAAACGATATTCAAATACCTTTTCCAACATATAATCTACTTAAAAAAGGCTAATCTAAAAGTCAAGATTATACTTGACCTTTAGTTTTTTATTGATTTTATCATCTCTTCCATTAGAACATTTGCTTGTTCATTAGGTGCTTCTAAAAAGTTAACCACAAAACTATCTTCTAATTCAACTACTCCAATACTTCGTGGTCTTATTGCAAGTACTTCGGGTGTTGGTATCTCTTTACCAAAACAAAAAATGATATTTTTAGCAGCTTTAATATCAGGTCTAATTACTCCATTAACTCTTTT
The DNA here is from genome assembly GCA_048571215.1 of Halarcobacter azotofixans (SeqCode). Lineage (GTDB taxonomy): Bacteria > Campylobacterota > Campylobacteria > Campylobacterales > Arcobacteraceae > Halarcobacter > Halarcobacter azotofixans. The sequence goes on along the minus strand of CP182352.1, from coordinate 1,655,864 downwards.
GGTTTGAGCAAATTGATCAAAGTTTGCAATATAAGTAATAACAGGATGGGCATCAATTTTCTTTTTTAGTATTTCTAAAATCTCATCAACATTTGTATAGTTTAGTTCACTTTTTTCAAATACAATTTCAAAAATATGATATTTGTCTTTAAAAATTTTTTGTTTCATTCTTATTTTCCTTTTAATGTAATAAATGATTTTATAACGCAATCGATTCTATTTGGTATATCTGAGGTATCTTGCTTCATAAAGTCTATTTGAATTTTATAGATTAATTTATCATCTAATTTAAATTCAAATACTAAATATCCTGCATAAAGTTTACAAGTAGTTCCTTTTTTACCTATATCTTCTTTGTCGTTTTCTAAAATATAATAGTCAATTAATAACTTTTTATCCATACTATTTTTATTTTTAATATATTTATTAATACTATTTTTCAAAATCAAATCAGCTTTTTTAGTAGAAATATAATTCAATATTTTTGATTCCATATAAGTAGCTTTTTCTATTCTTGATTTAATCAAAAAATTACCACTTGTTAGAAGATTGATAGCTTCATCTATTAGATGTTTATTATCAATTTTTTCAAAAGTAGTTGTTTCTTTTTGGCAAGGAAGTCGTTTTTCTTTTTTTGTGGTTTCTTTGTTTATTTCATTTACTACACCATATACAATAAAGACTACAATAAAAGTAAGTATTATATAAAATATTTTATTCATAGGATTCCATTAGTTAATATAATTTTAAATATAAATTTTACGAATAGTATCGTAATGTTTATTATAAGTATTTTAAATGATAGTTATATAAGTTAAAATTATGATTATAACAGTAAGAAACTATTTTCTTACTGTTACTTCTAATTTAAATACAGCCCATTTATCTTTGTTTTCTTTTTGAATTGAGATTTTTTTCTCTATTAAAATAGAGTTAGCTGAGATTTTTTTCTCTTTTATTAAGTAGTCAACAACATTTTGTGCTCTTTGTAAAGCAAGTTTTTCTAACTCTTCTACTTCTACCGTTTGAGTAGAAATAAGAATTGATTTTAGATGTTTTAGATAGGCATCTTTGTTAAATACTTTCTTTTTATTTTTATTTTCAACAAAAAAGTCCTTTTTTAACTCATCTAAGCTTTTTGATTTTTTTAAAGTTTTATACTCTTCTTCTATTGCTATTAGATACTTATCTTTATTTTCACCTTTTATTTTTTTGATTTGTTCATTTATTTTTTTATCAAACTTAATAGTTTGTAAAGCTAATTTATCTTTATTTTCATGATATGAAGGTATTATTTTTATAGCAAGTTTTGGTTTTTTTGAAAGAATTTTTGCAATATTATCTAAAGATTCTTTTTCTGAGGCTAAAATTTTATCTGAACCAAATTCAAATTCTAAACTGCTTATATCATCTGCACTTATACCAAAAATTGAACCAAGTAATCTAAATGGTGAAGTGATAGCTTTTGCAATTAAATTGGTAAAGGCTTTCCAAACTATTGGAGCTAATGAAAACTGTGGATCATCAACATTACCTTGAACTGGTAAATCAATATTAATTACTCCGTCAGAATCTTCTAATAAAGCTATAGCTAAATCTAAGGGTAGATTGACTGCATCAGGACTTTTTACTTTTTTACCAAATTTTATATCATTTATTACAATTGAATTTTTGGCTTTTAGATTTGAATTTTTGATATTGTATCTTAGATCCAAGTTTAGTTTACCACTAGCTATCTCTCTACCAACAAATTTACCAGAATATGGAGTAAAGTTTTTAATAGCAATATTTTTAAATAATAAATTTGTATCGGTTAAAAGTTTAATATCATTTATATCTACAATTCCCGTAATTTTACTATATCCATATTTATCAACTTTTCCTTCTAGTTTTAGTTTTGTTGGTTTTGAACTATTTGAGTTTAATTGAGAAAAGTCGCCATTTAGTTGAGTTACATTTGTTTTAAATGGTATTGGTAAATTTTTATCTTGGAAACTCATTTTTGCATCTATAACTTTAAAAGGTCCTATATCAAAACCAAAACTACTATCACTTTTTTTAGTTTTTTTAACTTCTTTTGGCTTTGATTTTGATTCTTTTTTATTAGATTTATTTAGTGTTATAGCAACATTTGGTTTTAGAAGTTGTGAACTTTTTATTGTAAGTTTATCATCAATATATGCTAAGTTATTAATATCTAAATCTATATTTTTAGCATCTATTTTAGTATTTGCTTCTTTATTAAAAAAACTCATGTTTTCATTTGATAAATTTATTTTATCTATAAGGGATTTATTAGCTAGCTTTGAAATATTATCGACATTTATACCTAAATCATTTATATCCAAATCTAGTTTATTTTTTTTATCTTTTAGAGCAAGATCAAGTTTTCTAAGCTTTAAGTTTGCAACTTTGATTTTATCATTTGTAACACTTGAGTCTTTTAGATTTATATTGATATTTTTTAAATCAATATTTAATAGAGATTTTAAATCTCTAAATTCAACCTTTGAGTTATTTAGATTTATATCGTTTATAGTTATGTCTAAAGGTTCCAAAGAGGAGGTTTCTTCTGCAGTATTCTTCTCTTGTTTATTTTGTTTTATTAAACTTGTAAGATTGATATTTGAGTTTTTATCCATAATAACACTTGAATATAGTTTATCTAAGTTTACATTATCTATTTTCAGATTATTTTGGGGATAGATATAGTTTAAATCACCTATACTAAATCTATCAAAGCTAATTAAATCTTTATTCTCTTGCATAATTTTAAGCTTATATAGATCAAGAGTTGAGTTATTTATCTCAACTGTAAGTTTCTCTTTTGTATTTAATCTATAACCTAATGCTAGATTTATATAACTATCATTGTTTAGATTGAAATTTAGATTTTCATCTTTATATCTTATAAAATCTGTTGGATGCAGTTTTGTCAAATTAAGTTTTCCATACATCTCAAAAGGGATAAGTCTAAGACCTCCATCAATTTTTAAAGCTGTTTTATTGTTGATTTTTAGATTTAGACTATGGGATGCTAAAGCATTTTTATAGGTACCCAAATCATAAAGAGTATAATTTATAGGGTTTATATCCACCCTTAGTGGTTTTTTATTTTCAAAATATTTTGTATATTTGATTTTTGCATTTGAAAGTGAAGTTCTTAATATCTGAAATTTTATATCAGTACTTGAAGCATCATCCTTTACTTGCTCTTTATTTGTTTTGTCATCTTTTAATAGTTTTTGTAGATTAAAAGTACCATCACTATTTTCAACTAAGTTAACATATAAGTCATCAATCCAAAAGTTTTTAAAACTAATATGTTTTTCATCTAGAGATTTAATTAAGAAAAAATCAACATAAAGTGTATTAAAACTAATAGTTGTATTTTTATCATTATAAACTTTTACTTTATTTAGGGAAAAGTTTAGTAAAAAAGGATTAAAGCTAATACTATCTATACTAACTTGTTGGGTGAGTTTTTCTGTTAAAATTTTTTCTAATTGGGATTTTACTATTAAAGGTAAAACTATAAAACCTAAGATTGAATAAATTGCCAATATTGAGAGTAACACTTTTAGTATTTTATTATTTTTCACGATAAATCCTTACATTAGGTTTAGATTATTATAACAAAATAACATTGATAGATATGGTTATATATATATCTAATTAAAAAATATAAAAAAATTATAAGTAAATTTAAATTTTTAAACTCAAGGTAAAAGATTTATGATTTAATGCTAACTTAGATAAAATACGAAAGATATTAAAGGATATAAATGACAGTAATTGAGCTATTTCAAAAATTATTAAGATTTAAGTCTATTACCCCAGATGATGATGGGGCTTTTGATTTTATACAAGAGTATTTAGGTGATACTTGGAACTGTATAAAAGTTGATATGCAAGGTGTGAAAAATAGATTTTATTATAAAAAATTCAATGACAATCCTCAACACCTTTGTTTTGCAGGACATATAGATGTGGTTCCTGTAGGTGAGGGGTGGGATGTAGACCCATTTGTAGCAGATATTATAGATGGAGTTATAACTGCAAGGGGAACACAAGATATGAAAAGTGGAGATGCTGCTTTTTTATATGCTTGTAAACATGCCCAAGATTTTGATGGAACACTTTCTATTCTTATGACAAGTGATGAAGAGGGTGAAGGAACTTACGGAACTATCAAAATGCTTGAACACCTAAAAGAGATAGACTTTATACCTCAATATGCAGTTGTGGCAGAACCAACTTGTGAAGAGGTTTTTGGTGATGCTATTAAAGTAGGAAGACGTGGAAGTATAAATGGATATATCACTATAAAGGGTAAGCAAGGACATGCGGCATATCCAGAAAAGTGTATCAACCCTGTGCATAATTTTGCCTCAATTTTACCAAAACTAGCAGGGTATAACTTAGATGATGGTGATGAATACTTTGCTCCAAGTAAGATGGTAATTACAGATATTAGAGGTGGTATGGAAGTTACAAATGTAACACCACCTGATTTGAAACTTATGTTCAATGTAAGAAATTCAACAAATACAACAAGAGAGTCTGTAGAAGAGTTTATTCATAAGAATTTAGAAGGCTTAGAATATGACTTTAGAACAACACAAGGTTCATTTCCTTTTGTAACAAATAAAGAATCAAAAGTAGTTAAGGCTATGGAAAACTCTATTAAAGAAATTCTTAACGTAACTACAAAACACTCAACTGCTGGTGGAACAAGTGATGCTAGATATTTTGGAGCATTTGGAATCGAAGCCATAGAGTTTGGTGTTATAAATGATACTATTCATAGTGTTGGTGAGAGAACTACAGTAAAAGAGGTTGAAGGTCTTTGTAAAGTATATGAAGATTTAATTAGAAACTTTTAAATTTAATTATATTATGCAATTTTTCTTATTACTTCTGCTTCCAAGTGATTTCATGTTTCTACTCACAAAAGAAGAGCTTGAAGTTTTGCGGTCACAGTTTGTGACCACAAAACTTTCTAAAACAAGAACTACACCATACGCTTTTACTGAGCATGGAGTAGTTATTCTTATTTGTACTAAAATGTAAGTATATCTTTACAAATAAAATAAATTATAGTAATATACATTACAGTAACATACATTACTATAAAGAGATAAGATGAAATTTTACAATAGAGAAAAAGAACTACAAAACTTAAGAGATATACAAAAGTCTTCATTGTCCTCTTCAAAGATGACTGTTATAGTTGGTAGAAGAAGGATTGGTAAAACAAAACTTATAAAAGAAGCATATAAAGAAAAAGTATATTTTTTTGTATCAAAAAAAAATGAAGCTTTACTTTGTGCTGAGTTTATCGATATTATAGAAAGTACCTTATCAGTAAAAGTTTTTGGACAGTTTACATCTTTTAAAAATTTATTTGAATATCTAATGAACCTATCTATTACAACTTCCTTTACTCTTGTAATAGATGAGTTTCAAGAGTTTTTACAAATAAACAGTTCTATTTATAGTGATATGCAAAATATTTGGGATGAGTATAAAGATAAGTCTAAAATGAACTTAGTTTTAAGTGGTTCTATATATTCATTGATGAAAAAAATATTTGAAGATAAAAAAGAACCTTTATTTGGTAGAGCAAATAATAAAATTCATCTAAAAAGTTTCACTGTAAATACTTTAAAAAAGATTTTAGAAGAAAATTATCCAAAGTATAAAAATAAAGATTTGTTATCATTTTATATATTTACAGGTGGAGTTGCTAAATATGTAGAGATTTTTGTAGAAAAACAAGCTTTTACTTTTGAGAAGCAATTAGAAGTAATATTTAGTGATTTTTCACTATTTTTAGAAGAGGGTAAAAATTTACTGGTAGAAGAGTTTGGCAAAGAATACACTACATACTTCTCAATTTTATCTTTAATAGCTAGTTCTAAAACTTCACGAAGCCAGATTGAATCAATTTTAGAAAAAAATATCGGTGGATATTTAGAAAGATTAGAAAATGATTATACTCTGATAAAAAAGATAAAACCTATATTTGCAAAAGAGGGAAGCAGGATTGTCAAATATGCGATAATTGATAATTATTTTAACTTTTGGTTTAGATTTATCTATAAATATAAAAGTGCAATTGAGATTGAAAATTATGACTTTGTTAAAGATATAATCAAAAGAGACTTTTCTATGTATAGTGGAAAATTCTTAGAAAAGTATTTTATAGAAAAGTTACAACTTGAAAAAAAATATTCTCAATTAGGAACTTATTGGGAAAAATCAAATCAAAATGAAATAGATATAGTTGCACTAAATGAACTAGAGAAAAAAGTTTTAATAGCTGAAGTGAAATTAAATATTAAGAAAATAAATCTAGATGTGTTAGAAGAAAAGTCTAAAAAATTGGAAAAAAATTTTAAAAAATATGAAATACAATATATTGGATATAGTTTAGAAAATATGTAGTTTGTATAGAGACAAAAAGGAATAAAATGCAAATAATAAAATATGATGAAAAATATCAAAAAGAGATTCCTGAATTATTTACCAATACCATTTATAAAACATGCCATAAAGATTATACAAAACAGCAATTAAACGCTTGGGCAAATTTAGATATTGATTATAAAGCTTGGGAAGAAAGATTAGCTAAAACAAAACCCTATTTAGCAATTGTGGATAAAAAACTTGTAGGATTTGCAGAGTTTTATGAGGATTATATTGATTGTTTTTATGTGCACCATCAGTATCAAGGTTGTGGTGTAGGGAAAATGCTTATAAATCATATTTTTAAAATAGCAAAACAGAAGGAACAAACTCTTTTAAAAGTTGATGCAAGTATCACTGCAAAACCATTTTTTGAGAAGTTTGGTTTTAAAGTATTAAAGAAAAATAGGGTTAAAAGAGGCAATATCGAATTGACTAATTTTACTATGTTATTGTCCCATTGCTGATTTTGTTGCAAAAACCACTATTCCTATAGCAAATAATAAAACCACTAAAAGTGAAATTATCTTATAAAAAGAGAGTTTTAAAGTGATATTTTCTTTGTTTTTACTTTCAAAGTTATTATATTTTATACAAATATATAATAATACAAATCCCAAAATCGTACTAACAACTTCAATTATAAAAAGTGTTTGAGGCATGGGTATTGGGCTTACAGGAAATATTTTAAATAAATCAGAAATATAAACAGCAATATAACATATTGCAAAAAATGCTGAGATAATTATAGAGTACGCTTTATTTTTTATTACTAAATAAGCACCTAGAAAACTTAAAATCCCAAGCGATGTAAGAAAAATATTAAACAAAGTAAGAACAAAAGGAGAATAAGAAGAAAAATCTCTAGTTTCTATAGGTCCACCAGGAACTAAGATAGTTAAAAGTATTGATAATAAAATCAATAAAAAAGCTATTATATAATTGATTTTCAGGGAGTGTTAGAAAATCTGTGTCAGTCTGATATAATAAATATTATAAGGATTGATATAGATGGAAAAGAAAAAACAATTTGATTTTAATGAAGCTGTACAAGATTTACTTGCAGGTAAAAATATCAATGGTAAAGATGGAGTACTTGCTCCATTAGTAAAACAATTAGTTGAAGCTGCTTTAGAAGCAGAATTAGATTCTCATATAACTCAAGATGTATTTGCAGGAAATAAAAATAGAAAGAATGGTAAAAGCTCTAAAACAATAAAATCAACAAGTGGTTCCTTTGAATTGAATACTCCAAGAGATAGAACAGGTTCTTTTGAACCACAACTTGTAAAGAAAAACCAAACAACAATGTCTAATGAAATAGAAGAAAAGATATTATCTATGTATGGCTTAGGATTAAGCTATAGAGATATTATAAAACATATTGAAGAGATATATCAAATACAATTATCAAGTGCAACAATAAGCACTATTACAGATAAAATTATAGATAAGGTAAAAGCTTGGCAAAGTAGACCTTTAGAAGCTATTTATCCATTTGTATGGCTTGATGCGATACATTATAAAATAAAAGATGGTGGGAAGTATGTGAGTAAAGCAGTTTACACAGTTTTAGGGATGGGAATTGATGGTAAAAAAGATATATTAGGATTATATTTATCCCAAAGTGAAGGAGCAAACTTCTGGCTTAGTGTTCTTACTGATTTAAATAATAGAGGATTAGAAGATATACTAATTGCATCAGTAGATGGTCTTAAAGGCTTTCCTGAAGCTATTAAAACAATATATCCAAATACCGAAGTACAACTTTGTGTTGTACATCAAATTCGTAATTCATTGAAGTATGTAGCTTCTAAAGACCAAAAAGAGTTTATGAGAGATTTAAAACTTGTTTATCAAGCAACAACAAAAGAACTTGCAGAAGATGAGCTTTTAAAACTAGATGAAAAATGGGGGAAAAGATATCCCATAGTACTTCAATCTTGGCAAAATAAATGGGAGAATTTATCTTATTATTTTAAATATCCAAAAGAGATAAGAAAGATTATGTACACTACAAATATTATTGAATCTGTACATAGGCAATTTAGAAAATTAACCAAAACAAAAGGAGCTTTCCCTAATGAGAATTCACTTTTAAAATTGTTGTATATGGGAATATTAAATGCAAAAGTAAAATGGACTCAGCCAGTGCATAATTGGAGTTTAACAATCTCCCAACTTGCTATATTTTTCGAAGGGAGATTGGATAATTATTTAGAGTTGTAACAAGTATGGATTTGTTACTTTAGGTGACTTGACACAGATTTTTGAACGGTCTCGTTTTTCATAATTTAATTATACTAGTTAATCTATAACAATCCAATTAAGTTCAATTATGATAGGACTTATCCTATCATAATTTTAGATTTTTGAGTTTATATTTAAAAACTCTCCCAATCATCGCTATCTTTTTTTGCTTTAATAACTTCATCTTTTGTTTTAGAGTTTGTTTTTTGCTTAGTTTCTTTTTCGATTGGCATATTGTCTTTTTCTTTTTTTTCACTTTCTTTAGCCATAACAGTATCTTTCCCTTTGAACTCTTTAGTATCGGCATCACTTACTATAAATTTAGCTATTTGATCTGTTAGGCTTGCTATATCTTGTGTCTCAGATGCTATCATTGCATTCTCTTGTGTTTGCTGATCTAATTGATTTACTGCATCATTGATTTGTTCTATTCCTGTAAGTTGTTCTTTCGAAGCATTTTCAATATCGGAGATTAGATTTGTTGTTTTTAGGATATCTTCATTTAACATTTTATATCCTTTTATCATCTCTCCAGCTATATCTTTTCCATCATTTGCTTTACTTGTTGCATTTTCAACTAATGATTTTATCTCACTTGCTGCTTCAGCACTTCTTGAAGCTAGATTTCGTACTTCACCTGCAACTACGGCAAATCCTTTACCTGCTTCGCCTGCAGTTGCTGCTTCTACTGCTGCATTTAAGCTTAGGATATTTGTTTGGAAAGCTATTTGGTCTATTACCGTTATAGCTTCTTTTATTGCAGTGACTTGTATATTGATATCTTCCATAGCTACTGTGGTATCATTAGCTAGTTTTTCACCTTTGTTTGCTGATGCACTTACTCCAGTTGATAGTTGAGACATTTTTGCTATATTTTCTGTATTACTTCTAATATTACTTGTTATCTCTTCTAATGCTGCAGCTGTTTCTTCAAGTGAACTTGCAGCTTCATTTGAACTTTGATTTAGTTTATCTACATTATTTAATAAACTATTTGAACTCTTGTCTAGTGTTAAACCATTTGATTTATTTTCTACTAACATTTCTGTTATTGAATCACCTAAGTTATTTACTCCTGAGGCTAATTTTAAAAGATGTTTTTTTAAGTTTTTTGTAGATATCTTATTTAAATAATTATATGACGAGTATTCTTCTACAATATCTAGTACATTGTTAATATTATTTTCTAAATTATCTGCCATTTTATTTAGTACATCTTTTAGTTGCATTAAAGCTGGGTTTGATACATTTAAATCTAATCTTTGTACTAAGTCACCTTGTTCAAACTCTCCTAATACTGCAATAGTCTCATCTATTAATTTCCTATCTTCTTCTATTCCTATTTTTGTTTTCTCTATATTTTCATTTACTACTTTTGCCATATTTCCAAATTCATCTGTTGAGTCGATTTTTATTAATTCTACTTCTGGTATCTCTCGATTTAAGTATTTAAAGAAGTCTATTAATCCTGTTTGGAAAGTATTTAATAAGGAAGTTATATTTCTTGGTAATACAATTGCTAAGAAAATTATTAAAGCTAATATTACTATAGATATTATTGTAATTAATGATTTTATATTTGAATTTAATTTTTTAACAGCTGGTCCAATTAAATCTTGATCTGCTTTAATTGATAATTTAACCTCTTCACTTAAATTTGCAATTTCAGGACCAATTACATTTAGTTTTTCATCAACTACTTCTCTTCTTTTAATCGTGTTATCATATATATCTGTTACTGCTTTTGTATATTTTTGTATTAAATCAATTGCTTCATCAAGTTTACTTATTCTATTAGTGTTTTTTATAGTACTCTTTAGTGCAGTTAAGTTTTTAGACAAAATATCAAATTCACTTTGTACTCTATTGTAGTCATCTTTAGACTCCGTCCCTAAAAACTTCATTGTATAAAGTCGTGCTAATAATAAGCTTCTAATTGCTGAACCTGTGAGATAAGAAGTTTCATGATCTCTTTCATTTTTTGTAGCTTTAAAAACAGAAGATAAAATAGTTTCAATTTTTTTACCATCTACATTTAATATGGTATTTAATATTTTATCTTTATTTTTTGTATATTTTACTATTTCATAAAAGCTATCTTTGTATTCTTTTAAATCTTTATCTATTTCCAATACTTTTGGAGCACGAGTTGGATTTTGAATCTCTTTTTTTGCTATATTAATAAATTTTTCTGTTTCTTTGTAAGAATCTTCGAACTTATCTATATTTTTTTGTGTAGCTGAACCTAAATACTTAATAGCACTAATTCTTGTCTCTAACATTTTTGCTTGAACACGAGAAGCTAGAACAGTGTCTTTTGCCATCTCTCGGTATGAATTAAATCCATCACCTGCTTTATTAATTGAATATATACTATATCCTGCTAAGCAGAGAATTAATCCAATTATTAAAATAAATGAAGAAACTAACTTCATTTTGATTGTCATATTTTTAAACATATTTTTTCTCCCTTTTTATTCTTCTATTTATTATTAGAACTTAAATTAAACAATTTTGATTATATTATTCAATATTACTTAAGTGAATACAAAACTCTATTCCATGAACACTTGTTTCTTTAAATTTACTATTTGTTATTGTAATTTCTCCTTTGTAATATTCTTCGATAATCTTCTTTGATATATATAGACTCATATCTAAAGGAATATCATCTATATCTCCACCACTACTGTTAATCATAATTTTTGTTTTATTTTTGTTTTTTTTTGTCTTAATTACTATAAATTTAGATTTTGTTTCATTTTTCAAAATATTTATTAGTGAAGTTAAAATATGTAAAAATATTTGTGATAATTCATTCTCATATCCAATAATATAATTGGCAGTAAAACAATCAGTTTTAATAGAGATGTTATGTTTTTTTAAAAGAGGAGTAAGAAAAGATAATATATTCTGCAAAGTACTATTAATATTAAATGATTTTATCTCTTTTTTACTAGATATAAAAATATCAAGATAATTAATAGTATTTATAATTGATTTAATATTTTCATTTATTTTAATTAATGTGTCAGTATACATGTATTCTGTTACTAAATTATGTTCACTATTAAGCAAAGTACCAGAGGAAATAGTATATATTTTACTTAGTGAAGTTTTACATTCATCCATTACATTTGTCATTACATCAGCCAATTGTAAAATTCTAGAATCTTTTTCACTAAATAAATCATTTTTATTCATAGGCATCTTTTAATTTAATTTTATTATGTAATAGTTAATTATTATCTTACTCTTATATTTAAGTTATAATCTATATCCTATAGGATAAATTAGCTTCTATATTTAATAATTTATATATAAACTATTAATAAATATATAAAAAAATTTAATAATGTAAAAATGTATTAAATAATTTATGTATAAAAAATTTAATAATGTAAAAATACATAAAAGTATTTTGTATATGAAATAGTATTCTTTATCCTCTAATAATCAAATTTATCCTATGGGATAAAGATAAAAAAAATTTCTAAGTATATAATATAGATTTTTTAATTAAATATTTTTCTACTTTAACACTTTTCTAATTTACATATTTTATAGTGTTAATATTAATATAATAGTTTTACAGGAATAAATAAAAATGAATATTTTTACTAATTCATCTCAGTTCGAGATTGATATATTTCATCAAAAAATATCAAAAAATATCAAAAGAAGAAGATTAGAAAAAAATTTAAAGCAATTAGATGTTGCCTTAGATATAGGTATAAACTCAGTTGCATTTTATTCAAATTGTGAAAACTGCAAATATGGAAAACATTTTAATTTAGGACATATTTATAAACTAGCAAAGCTTTTTAATATTGAACCATGTGAATTATTGAAATAATAACTAGAAAAAGCTGTTAAAAAATCTAAGCAATTATAATAATCTAATATATTTATTTAATAATATTAATTTATATACATATTTCAAATAGTAATTATAGAGTTTGGTATAACAACTGATTTACTATAAGGTTATATTGATTTATCATTATTTTTAAACATAAATTTATTATTGATTCTTTGAACTCTTTTTTGTATTTACCTTTTTTACATTTGATTCTCAATATTTATTTTAAGATACTACTTTTTTATGTCATATTTAGTGTAACCTAGATCAAGTAGTAAAAGGTAATACTAAATAAAAATTTAAACTTAAAAAATTTTTTTTCATTAAAACAGTTAAATAATACAATTAACTAACATAAAAAGCCTATTAATGATTACTTTTTTATTCTAAAATAAAAAATATATAAAAAGATAGTTTTATAAATCATATTAAAATAGGATTATTAATAAATGAGTTTATTAAGCACAATAAATGAATCTGAAGTTGATATTTTTCTTAAAAAAATATCTTCAAATATTAAAAATATAAGAATAGAAAAAGGTTTGAACCAATCAAGTGTTGCAACACAAATTGGTATAAACTCTGTTTCATTTTATTCAAATTGTGAAAATTGTAAATATGGAAAACATTTTAATTTAGAACATATTTATAAACTAGCAAAGCTTTTTAATATTGAACCATATGAATTATTGAAATAAATATCTAGGAAAAGCTGTTAATAGATCTATTTAAAAAATAGAAAGTTATTCTTGGTATCTTATTTTATAAACTATGAGTTTGACCCAATAAATGATACAATATAATTATAAAATAAAAGATTTAAAGTTATTTATGAAAATTTATAGAAACTTTAAGTGAAGTGGGATAATGAAAATAATTGAGAATAAAAGTGATTATAAGTTTAGTGACTTAGTTGATATAGATGAATTTATAAAGTTGTTAGATAGTTTTTATAAAGCTACTGGTATCCCAAATGGCTTAGTTGGTAATGATGGAACTATTATCTCACAGTCAGGTTGGACAGATGCCTGCAATCTATTTCATAGAACTAATCTTAAGTCAAAACAATTCTGTGAAGAGAGTAATCTTTGTCTAATGGAAAAATTAAAAGATAAAGTTGTTAGTAGTGAAAAATGTAAAAATGGTTTAATAGATTATGCAACTCCTATTGAGATTGAGGGTAATCGTTTGGCCACACTGTTTTTAGGTCAAGTTCTAAATGAAAAACCAAATATTGCTTTTTTTGCTCAACAAGCCAAAACTCTTAATTATGATGAAAAAAAATATTTGGAATCTATAAATAAAATACCAATTGTTTCTGAAAAACAAATGGAATTATATCTTGACAATATGCTTATGACAGCTCAAATGTTAGCAAAGATTGGACTTGCAAAATTAAATGAAAAAAGATTAAGAAAAGAGTTAAAAGAATCTAATAAAAAAACAATTCATTTAAAAGATATTTTAGATTTTTCTCCTGTTGGGATTGGTTGGAGTACAATTGATGATAAAGTTGAATATTTAAATCATCAGTTTACTAAGCAGTTTGGTTACACTATTGATGATATTCCTACCCTTGAAATTTGGTATAAAAAAGCTTATCCTGATGAAAAATATAGAAAAGAAGTTATTAAGCATTGGGAAGATGCAATATCAAAAGCACAAGAAGAAGGTATATCTCCTGCTTTTGTTGAAGTAAATATAAGATGTAAAGATGGTTCTGAAAAAAGGGTTTGTATTCGAGTATCTTGGATTGGTGAAAAAAGGTTAACCAGTTTTAATGATATAACAGAACATTGGAAAAGTGAGCTAAGAAATAGAGCACATGATACTATGCTAGAGTTGGTTGCAAAAAATAGTTCATTAGACAAAATTTTAGAAAATATTGTTTTAACTATAGAAAGAGAAAAACCAAATACTTTATGTAGTGTTTTATTACTTGATAAAGAGGGAAAACATCTAATTACAGGTTCTGCACCAAACTTACCTGAATTTTACAATCAAGCAGTAGATGGAATAAAAATAGGTGAGGGTGTTGGTTCTTGTGGTACAGCTGCTTATTTAGCAAAAAGGGTTATAGTTGAGGATATAAAGACTCATAAATATTGGGAACCTTACAAAGATTTGGCATTAAAAGCTAATTTACAAGCATGTTGGTCTGAGCCAATTATATCTTCAAATGGAAAAGTATTGGGAACTTTTGCTATATATCATAAAACTTCTGCAACTCCAAGTTCAAAGGATATCGAAAGAATTAGTTTTGCTGCAAATTTAGCTTCAATTGCTATAGAAAATAGAAATGCACGTATAGAATTGGAAAAAAGAGCTTATTATGATTATCTAACAGATATTCCAAATAGACGATATTTTATTGAAAGTGCAGAAGAACAAATAGAAAGAAGTTATAAAACAGAAGAAATTTTATCTTTGATTATGTTTGATATTGACTATTTTAAAAGAATAAATGACAGTTTTGGACATAAAATGGGGGATATTGTATTACAAGAAGTTGCTAATTGTTCTACAAAAATATTAAGAGAAAATGATATTATTGGTAGAATAGGTGGGGAAGAGTTTTCTATATTGTTACCAAATACCAATATTAAAAAAGCAACAAAAATTGCAGAAAGACTAAGAATAGCAATCTCAGAAATACAAATAAAAATAGGAAAAATAGTTTTACCACATTTTACAGCATCTTTTGGAGTCGTTACAAATAAAAATAAACTTAATATTGATGAATTATTAGTTCAAGTAGATTCTGCTTTGTATGAAGCAAAAAATAGTGGAAGAAATAAGGTTGTAAGTGCATTATATAGTGAGTATAAAGCTTAGTTGTAAAATGTTCTGATATTAAATTGTATATAAATTATCTAGCTTTTGAATATTATTTTAAATTGTTTTTCTATAATTTATGCTACTATTTTCCAAATAAAATATAAAAAGAAGATTTTAGGAGAGTTCATGTTCAAACTTTTTGTCACTGTTGCTTTTTTTTTATCAAATGTTGCATATGCAACTAATATAGAAGAGCAAAATTTAGTAAATACTTGGGTTGGTGTTGCAACTTTGGGTATTTTTATTATTGGATACTATTTAATAGCAAATGAGGAGAAATATGATGTTGATAAGTCTCTTCCTGCACTTTTTGTTGGTATCTTTACTTTTTTATTGATAGCCTTTTATTTTGTTTTAAATGGCTTAGATATAACACTTGTTCATGAAGAAGCAGAAAATGTTATATTAGAGATAGCAGAGATTTTCTTCTTTTTATTTGTTGCTATGACATATATTGAGTCCTTGCTTCATATGGGTGTATTTGATAGATTAAAATACAATCTTGTATCAAAAGGGTATAGTTACAGAAAGCTATTTTGGCTTACTGGATTTTTAGCATTTTTTATCTCACCAATAGCAGATAATCTTACAACTGCACTTATTTTATCAACAGTTCTAATAACAATAGAAAGAGACAAAAAAGAGTTCTTAGTACCAGGAGCTATAAATATAGTAGTTGCAGCAAATGCAGGTGGTGCATGGAGCCCTTTTGGAGATATTACTACACTTATGGTTTGGACTTCAGGAAAAGGTGCTTTTATAGACTTTTTATATCTATTCCCAGCATCTATACTAGGGTATTTAATTACAGCGTTTTTATTATCATTATTTGTACCAAAAACAAAACCAGCTTTTGATGTAGATGTTGAAGTTCCTGTTATGAAAAGTGGAGCAAAAACTATAATCTTTCTAGGTGTTATAACAATAGTTATGGCAGTTGTCTCACATCAGTTTTTAGACTTTCCTGCTATGTGGGGTATGATGTTTGGTTTAGTTTTATTGAAATTCTATTCATTTAAATTGAAAAAAAGATTTGGTGATGAACATTTTGATGTTTTTAAATCTATGTCAAAAATTGAAAATAATACGTTGATGTTTTTCTTTGGTATATTAGCAGCTGTTGGTGCTCTTTATTTTATAGGGTGGTTAACTTTAGCTTCTATTGTTTATGAACCAAGTTATCTTGGGCCAACCTTATCAAATGTCGCAGTTGGGTTTTTATCTGCAATTGTTGACAATGTACCTGTTATGTCTGCAATTTTAAAAGCAAATCCAAATATGGATTTATCTAATTGGCTTCTTGTAACATTAACAGCTGGTATTGGTGGTTCTTTGATCTCATTTGGAAGTGCAGCTGGTGTTGGTGTGATGGGAAAATTAAAAGGGGTTTATACTTTTAATAGTCATATGAAATATGCTTGGACAATTTTGATAGGATATTTTGTTTCAATTGCTATTTGGTATTTACAATTTGATTTATTGAAAATTTATTAAAAATAAAACTATCTTTAATAAACGATTAGTTTGATATATGTCAAAATATTGAATTAGATTTGTTATTAGAGGTTTTAAATGAATATAGAAAAACTAAAAGATGTGGAGTCTGAATTTTTTGATGCTTATCCAAAAGGATTTGAGGATGAGAAGTTAATTAGATTAGTAAAAAAGTTCAATCCTGAAAAATTAGAAGCATATGCAAAGGAGTCTTTTGCAAAAGAGAATTTTTCAGACCCTCATTTTATTGCAGAAGCATATTTTAAAACCATACAAAAATCAGTAATGGTATCTTTATTTGATAAGGTAAAACTTCGTGATGTAATTAAAGCATTGACCTCTTACGAAAAAGATATGCTTAGTATTGAGCTTTATGAACTCTTGCATGGAAATAAAGAAAATGGTTTTGAAGGACTTGTTGAGTTTTTAGCAGAGTTTAGAATGGCTAAGTGGACTTTGGTTACTTTAGTACCATATAGTATAAATAGACAAAAAGAGTACTTCATCAAACCAACTACTACAAAAAATATTATAAAATATTTAGAAATCCCAGATTTAATCTATAAGCCAAGACCCTCTTATGAGTTTTATAAACGATATTCAAAAGAGTTAGATAATATTAAATCAAAGGTTGATAAACCATTATCTTTTGACAATGCTGCCTTTACTGGCTTTTTAAAAATGGGTATTGAAATTTGTAATGAGCAGTAAATAATAAGTAAATAAATGAAATATAAAAATAGAACTGCTTTTGAAAGAGACTGCAACAGTGAATTAGCCGAATTATTTTTACAAGTTAGAGATTTTGTAAAAATCTGTATCGGCAATGGTGTAAAAGAGAAGCACAATGAGCACACTAGTTCTTTCTTTACAAAAGAGGGTGGTTTTTGCTCTATAAAAGTAAAAGATGATTATATCTATTTTTCTTGGTTTAAAGGTGCTGTTCTTAACGATAAATACAATAAACTAGAAGGGAAAGGTAAAGTTGCAAGAAAACAGATTGTTTATAATTTAGATAAACAAACAAGAGCTGCTATAAGATATTATATTGAAGAAACTTTTGTTAAGTTGATAGAATATAATGAACTAAAAAATATAAAATCTAGTTTTAAAGGGCAAAATAATCTAGATTTTTGATACTTTTAGTAACACTACTGTAATAAACATTAAATTTATTTAAAATTTAATAAACTATAAATTTATCTTTGTATTGATTCTAAAAATTGAAAAATGAATAATTAGTAATATTAAATGAAAAAAATCCTTTAAAATGGGTATTTAAGTAAAAATTAAATCATCTAATCCTTACTTATTTACTAAAGTATTATAAGTGTGATGAATACAAAAGATAATTACTAATAATCTATGCTATTTTATTGCTGTTTTATTGCTACTCTATTGCTATTTATAAAATATACTTATAATTAAACTAAATTATTAATAATTTAAACTTAAGTGATTTGTTGTATTATTCTTACATGGGGCGTTGTAGTTTTGGTACTTAATATTAAGTATTAAGTTGAAAAATATGCAAGGGGTTAACATGAATAGAAGAGATTTATTGAAGTTGGCAGGTATAACTACTGCTTCAACTGTAATTACAGGATGTACGGCAAGTACAAATAATATGGAACCTACAAAGATGGCAAAAAGCAATGGAATTTTAGATTCTAAAGCTCCTTTACCCAAAAATGGAACTAAACAAAGAGTTGTAGTAGTTGGTGGTGGATGGTCTGGCTTGTCTGTTGCTAAGAGATTGAAAAAGTATATTCCAGATTTGGATGTAGTCTTAATAGAACAAAGAGCACATTTTGTATCTTGTCCAATTAGTAATTTATGGTTAGTAGATGCAGTTGATTTAGAGTTTTTAACTCATAGTTATCTGGATGCAGCTAGAAATAATGGTTATACCTTTTTTAATGCAACAGTTTATAATGTTGATAAAAAAGCTAAAATGGTTTACACAAATGATGGAATTGTGGATTATGATTATTTAGTGCTAGCTCCAGGAATCGATTATGATTATGAAGCTTGGACAAAGGGTGACACTCAACTGGAGTATGAGCTTAGAACAAATTATCCAGCTGGATTTATGTTACATAGTGAGCATCAAACTATAAAAGAAAAAATTGAAAACTTTGAAAGTGGAAACTTTATTTTAACTGTTCCTGGTGGAAACTACAGATGTTTACCTGCACCATATGAAAGAGCATGTTTGATTGCTAATTATTTTAAAGAAAATGAAATAGATGGAAAAGTTGTACTTTTAGATGAAAACCCAGATATTACAATAAAGAAAAAAGGTTTCCATTCTGCATTTGATGAATTATATAAAGATTATATAGTTTATGTTCCAAATGCAAAAATTGAATCATTTGATTTAAAAAATAAAAAAATCGAAACAGAGTTTGATGAATATGAATTTGCAGATGCCTCTTTTTATCCACGAATTAGAGCAAACAAACTTATAGAGGTTATTGGTGTATCAAAAGATGCAATCAATAAGGCAGAAGCAAATATTGATCCATTTACTTACCAAGTAAAAGATGAACCATATATTTTCTGTTCAGGGGATGTTAGACCTATGGGCTTTAGTAAATCAGGGAATACCTCAAATTCAGAAGGTCATGTAGTTGCAAGGGTAATCGCAAATAGAATTTTAGGTAAAAAAGATGAGTGGACTTCTCCTCATACCACATGTTATTCAGCTGTTGCAGTAATGCCAAAAATAAGTGCTATCTCAGTAAATGCTGATTATGCCTGGAGTACAAAAAATAAATCATTTGGATTTAATAATGCTTCTACTATGGAGAATTGGCATGGTAAATCTGGAACTAATACAGGAAAAGGTCTAATTGAATGGGCCAATGGAATGTATAGAGATATGTTTATGTAATTTTGGATGATTAGATGAATAGAAGAGTATTTATAAAGATGCTTGGAGCAGCTACTTTCGTAGCGGTAGCTCCATCATCTATAACCCAAACATTGTATGCTGCTGATGGTACATTATATAAATCATACAAAAAAGTTAAACTTGTAGATGATAATGGTAAGGCAATAAAAGCATCAACTCTTAAAAAAGAGACAAACTACATATTTATGTATCCTTATATGGGAACACCATGTTTACTTGTGGATTTAAATGAAGCAACAAATAAAAATGTGAAACTTAAATCAGAAGATGGAGAAGAATATATCTTTAGTGGTGGAGTTGGTAAAAATAACTCAATAGTAGCAGTTTCAGCTATTTGTCAACATCAATTAACACATCCAAAACCTAGTGATAGCTTTCTAAATTATGTTGCAAAAGGGAAAAAGACTATGGCACATAAAGGTGCAGGAGTATTTGTATGTTCATCACATTTAAGTGCATATGATCCAAAAAATGGTTCTAAAGTGATATCAGGTCCTGCAACACAAGGTTTAGCAAATATTATTTTGGAAGTTGATTCAAATGACGAGATTTGGGCAGTTGGAGTTTTAGGAGCTGATAAATTCCATGATTATTTTAAATCATTTAAACCAGAGTTTAAGATGTTATATGGAAACTGGAGAAAAGCTAAAAAAATAGTAAAGGTAGATTCACCAATGGTTAAGCTTAGTGAATACACTAAAGATATCATAATATATTAAGGTAAACTATGAAAAAAACAATTATTTTGATCTCAATTTTACTTTGTAGTTCACTTTTTGCAAAAGATTATACACAAGCTCAGAGAATAACTGATATGGGCAAAATGGCTGAGGGATTGTCTTTAATACAAAAGGGGTTTTTGTATAGATGTACTTCAGGTAAATGTTTTGACAAGGGCGGAGATTTGATTTTGGGTGTTGTAAAAACATTAGAAACCCAAGAGATGAAAGATTTTTTACCAACACAAGAAAAATATGCCTATAAGTTTGGCGAAAAATCTGCAAGGATGATTGAACTTTATGTAGATGATTTGAAAGAATCAGTAAAAAATAATAATATGCAAGATGCTTTAGAGGATTATAATCAAATACTTAGACAATGTACCTCTTGTCATATTAGACTTAGAAAATAATTCATATTATTCTATAGTAGAAATCTTCTACTATAGATATCCCACAAAATAATTTACAAAATTTAATAAAAATATAGTAGACAATAAACTCTTTTTTATATAAAATAAAAGAAAAAAAGGTAATGCATGAAAACTTTTATTTTAAGTATAGTATTAGGCTCAACTTTACTTTTTGCTCAAGGTTTCACTTTATCTAGTGATGATATTAGTGGTCAATTATCAAATGATCAAGTATTTAATGGTTTTGGTTGTAGTGGAAAAAATATATCTCCAAAACTTACTTGGGAAAATGCACCTAAGGAGACAAAATCTTTTGCAATAACAGCTTATGATCCAGATGCACCAACAGGAAGTGGCTGGTGGCATTGGGTAGTTTTTGATATACCAAAAGATAAAATCTCTTTAGAAAGAGGTTTTGGAAATAATGAACAAAAAGATATAGTGCAAAGTATTACGGATTTTGGAAAATCAGGATTTGGTGGAGCTTGTCCTCCTATAGGAGACAAAGCACATAGATATATATTTACAGTATATGCCTTAGATGTGGATAAACTAGGTCTTGATAAAAATGCAAACCCTGCACTTGTAGGGTTCTATTTAAATTCACATACCATAGCTAAATCATCAGTATTGGCTTATTATGGAAGATAATATTCAAAAACTATTTTGAGTATTATATAAATTAAAGGAAAAGTTTATGGTAGATTGGAGTCAAAATTATGCAGCGATTTATAGAGCAAAAAATGAGTATTTAAAACCTGTAAAGTATATTGATGAAGTTTTTTTTGATGATTTGTTAGGTATTGAACATCAAAAAAAAGAGATTATGAATAATACTCAAAGATTTATTGATGGTTTCCCTTCTAACAATGTTTTACTTTGGGGTGCAAGAGGTACAGGTAAATCTTCACTTATAAAGGCTGTTTTAAATGAATACAAATTTCAAAACCTAAGACTAATAGAGATAGATAGAGAAGATTTGGATGATTTAATAGAAATTTCAGACAAAATAAGGGATTTGCCATATAAGTTTATTATTTTTTGTGATGATTTATCATTTGAAGAGGGAGAAAGAGGGTATAAAGGCTTAAAAAGGATTTTAGAAGGTTCTATTGAGGCAACACCTGCAAATATAAAAATCTATGCCACATCAAATAGAAGACACCTAATAACAGAATACCATAGTGACAATGAGGGAACTAAAATTGGTAACAATGGAGAGATACATTATGGTGATAGTGTGGAAGAGAAAATCTCTTTAAGTGATAGGTTTGGTTTATGGTTATCTTTTTATCATGGAAATCAACAAGATTATTTAAAATTAATTGATTTTTATTTTAAAGATTACCAAGGTGATAAAGAGGAATTACATAAATATGCACTTATGTTTGCTCAAAGTAGAGCAAGTAAAAGTGCAAGAACTGCAAAACAGTTTTTTAATAGTTTTTCAAATAAATAGGAGTATTAACTTTGAGTTCAAATAGTTTTAAAAATTATTTAGAAGAGTCTGAAGTAATTGATTTTTCTAATCCTTCAATTCAAAAGCTAGCTTCATCTCTAGCTTTAAATTGTAATAGTGATGAAGAGATTGCAAAAAAATGTTTTGAATATGTTAGGGATGAGATATCTCATAGTGGAGATATTAAAGCAGATATTATTACATCAAAAGCTAGTGAAGTGTTAGAGTATAAAACTGGCTGGTGCTATGCAAAAGCTTTTTTATTAGCAGCATTACTTAGAGCAAATGGCATTCCTACTGCTTTTTGTTATCAAAGATTGTCTTGCAGTGAGTATAAAGATGATATTTATTGTTTACATGGTTTAAATGCTATTTATCTTGAAAAATATGGTTGGTATAGAGTTGATCCTAGAGGAAATAAAGATAAAGTAGATGCCCAGTTTATTCCGCCTTTGGAGCAACTTGCTTTTAAAATACAAAAAAATGAGTTTGATTTGCCAATAAAATACTCTAAACCTTTAGAGATAATTATAAATACTCTTGAAAAGTATAACAACTATGAAGAGATATCAAATCACTTACCTGATATAAATGAATATATTAGAGCTGTAAGTATTGATGATGTAGAAGATTTAAGTTTTTTATCAAATAGCTTATTAGGATTTATCTTTGATAAAAGTGCTCCAAAATGGTTTATTGATGAATTGTCTTCTAAAGCATTTGAAGAAAGAATTATAAATAAAGCATATGAGCAATTTGTATATGTCATAGATAAAAAAATTGTAGGTTTACTTACTATAAAAGACAAAAACCAAATCTTTCATCTTTTTGTTGATTCAAAATATCATAAAAAAGGTATAGCTAAAAAGTTTTGGGAATTTACTAAATTAAGTTATGAGATTCAAAATATGAAAGTAAATGCTTCTTTATATGCAATAAAGGTTTATGAATCATTTGGTTTTGTAAAAGTTGGGGAAGAGAAACTTTTTCAAGAACTAAAATATCAGCCAATGATATATAAAGGGTGATTCAATATATTATAAAACTCCTCTTTTACTTTATTGGGAACAAAACTTATAAAATAAGTCCTTTTTCTTATACTCTTACTTCTTTGATTGATTTATAATCTATTAAATAAATTAAAGGATTGTTATGAAATCAGATAGATTTAATAAAGGTTGGGAAAAGTTAAAAGAAGTAGATGGTAGTGCAGGGGAAAAAGTGATTGAGTCATTGAAAGATATTGCCCCAGAGTTTGCAGATTTACTTATTGAGTTTCCTTTTGGAGATATTTATACAAGAGAAAAATTAGATTTAAAATCAAGAGAAATTGCAACTATTGCAGCACTTACAGTTATGGGAAATGCATCATCACAATTAAAAGTGCATATTCATGCAGGACTAAATGTAGGGTGTAGTAAAGAAGAGATTGTAGAAGTGATTATGCAAATGGCAGTTTATGGAGGTTTTCCTTGTGCTTTAAATGCTCTATTTGCTGCAAAAGAGGTATTTAATGAAAATTGATATTAAAAAAAGTGCCTTGGTATTAATAGAGTATCAAAATGAGTGGTTGGACGAAGATTCAAAATTAGAACACCTAATGAAGGATAAAAAACAATTTGAAGAGTCTAATATAAACTCTAAAAAAGTTTTAGAGCATGGGCGTAAAATTGGTATGAGTATTATTCATGTACCTTTTATAGTAAGTAATGATTATAAAGAGTTTGGAAAAGAAAAAGCGAAATTAGGTCTTAGGGCAGTTATCCAAAAGGTTAATACTTGGCAAGGAAAAAGTAAAGATTTCCATAATGATTTTTTGCCAAAAGAAGATGAGTTTATAGTATCTGGAAGGCTTGGTGTAAGTGGGTTTGCAGGTTCAAATCTAAATGAAATATTAAGAAATAATGGCATTGAGAATATATTTTTAATAGGATATGCTACAAATGTTTGTGTGGAGTCAACATTTAGAGAAGCCCACGATAAAGGATATAATACTTATGTTATAAGTGATGCTACAAGTGCCTTTACCAAAGAACAAAAAGAGTTTTTTGAGCTAAATATTGTACCTCATTTTGGGGCACTTTTAGATACAAAAGAGTTTCTAGATTTACATTATAAAAAACTTGCACATGAAATAGTACTTGATTATTACAAGGCTTTATCAACTGGTGATATAAAAGAGGCTTTAACTTTAGTAGATGATAATATTGAGTATATAGCTGTAAAAGATACAAGTGAAACTTACCCTGAACTTTATGGAACATATCGTGGTAAAAATCAATTAACTGATTTTTTTAAGCATCTGAGTGATTTTTACATCACAGAAGATTTTAGAGTAGATAGTTTTGCTTCAAATAAAAATGAAGCGTTTATAAAAGGGTATTTGAAATATAAGATAAAAAGAAATGATTCTATTTATGATACATTTTGGATGGCACATGTAACCATAAAAGATGGAAAACTTCTAAGTTATAGATTTTTTAAAGATACTGCACTTTTAGAAGAGAAATATAGCAAGTGCTAAACAAAATAGGAGTAAATATTTTTATGAAAATAAAAGTATAATTAATCATGATTATTACCTTACCCCATTACATCTTTGAAAATAAAGAGTCATATCAAATTATAAATGACGATAGTGTTATAGTAGCAAAATCATCAACATATAAAAAAGATAAAATCTCTTTAAGAAATAGTATGCATTTAGCTATTTTGTTAGTAAGTGGTGGGAAAATCTTACATCTTGAAGATGATGATATATCTATAGACACCAGTGATATACTTTTTTTATCCCAAGGTAACTATTTTATGGGTGAAGTCCTTGGAGATAAAAATAACTTTGAAGCTATATTAATATATTTTGATGATGAATATGTTTTTAATTTTATAAAAAGATACAATATTACTATTGATACACTTGCACAAAATGGAATTTTATCTTTTAAAAGAGATGACTTCATAAATAATTGTGTTCAAACAATTAATCAATATTTTTTAACAAATATAAAAAACAGTCTTGACTTAGTAAAGTTAAAGCTTGATGAAATTTTTTTATACTCCCTTTCAAAAGATAAAGAAAAATTTACAGCTTTTTTAAATAAGATACTACAAACTAAATCTTCACGGATAAAATATATCTTAGAAGAGAATCTTGATATCATAAATAATATTGATGATATGTGTAAACTTACTAGGCTTAACTCAAAAGCCTTAAGAAAAGAGGTAAATAGACTCTATAATCAAAATCCCAAAGAGTGGTTAGATGAGAGAAGACTCTCTTTTGCTGTTACCTTACTTAAAAATACTCAAAAAAGTGTATCTCAAATAGCAACATCATGTGGATATTCAAGTGTCTCTTGGTTTATTATTCAGTTTAAAAAATATTATAAAACTACCCCTTTACTCTATAGGGAACAAAACTTATAAGATAATCATCTTTTCTTATACTCTAAAATCTTAAATTTATTTATAATACTCAAAATTAAAAAAGGAGCTTTTTTGAATAAAGAAAAGAATAAAACAATATATATTGTTGGTATGATAATATCAATGTTACTTTGGGGTATTGCATGGACATCAGGAAAAGCAGCAGTTGAACATTCAAATGCACAAGTTGCATCATTTTGGAGATATGCAATATCTTTTGTAGGGATGATTCCTGTTATATTTTATATGAAAAAATCACTAAAAACTGATATTCTTGGGTATATCTATATAGTTTTAGGTGGGCTATTGAGTGCCTTGTTCAGTTATCTATTTTTTGCAGGTCTTTCCCATGGAGATGCAGGGTATGGAGGGACAATGTTTACTTCACTTGTTCCTTTGATTACATATTTTTTGTCAATAATAATATTTAAGACAAAAATATCATCAATACAGATGATAGCTTTAGGTATTGGAGTATTTGGTGTAAAAATTCCTATGGAAGGTTTAGGTTTTTTAAATCTACATAGTATATATTTCTTAGTTTGTGCTCTTGTTTGGGCGTTGGTTACAATCATAACCCAAAAAGTTTCAAAAAGAGTTGATCCTATGTTTTATACTTTAGTACTTTTTGGTGTAACTGCATTTACAAATATGTTATTTGCATTACCTTCCCATCCTTTTGAAATAACTTTTTATGATTGGGTATTTTGGATGAATATTATTTTTATTGGGCTTTTATCTGGAACATTTGCTACAACTGTATTTTTTGTAAGTGCTAGTAAAATAGGAGCACACAATACAGCCGTATTTATGTTTATTGTTCCTCTAGGTGCAATAGTTTCAAGTTATTTTGCTTATGGAGAGAAGATTGCCTTTTCTACAATAGTAGGATGTTTATTATCTTTAGTTGCTGTTATTTTATTTAATAGAAGTTATTCCTTTAGAAAGCCTAGTTTAATACAAGCTTAAGTCAACTATTAAGTCTATATCTGTTTTTAGTATAATGCAAGCCATAAAAATATAGAAGAGTTTTTCTATCAATTTAGTGCAATTAAAAATTACCCTGTATTTAAAATAGATGGCAATAAACTTTTTTTATTAGATGAATATGCGCCAAAAAAAGCAGAAAGAATATTTTTACAGTATTAGAACTTTATAAAATGTTTAATTTAAACTAATTTATCTAAATGAAACAATGTTTTATTTTTGTCACTTGATTTTAAATAACAAGTATATCCATTGTTTTTTGCTAAATTTTCTACGATAGAAAGACCCAGTCCAAAGCCTGAAGTTTTTCTATTTCTACTTTTTGATATTGTAAAAAATGGTTCAAAGATTTTTTTTTGATATTCCTTTGGTATTTTTTCTCCATTATTTTCAAAAATAATTAATTGATTTAAAACTTCCACTTTAATGTATCCATTTTTTGTAAATTTTAATGCATTAATCAAAATATTTAAGAATATTTTTTTTAAGTCTATTTTGTTGAATGTTACGCTGAAATTCTTTTCTACATTATTGAATAAAAATACATCTGTTTTTTTTTCTAAAATTGTAAATATTTCATTATTAATAAAATTATATAAATTTATTTTTTCTTTCTTTTTATAATTTTGCATGGATGAAATATATTCCAACATATCAACAGTGAGTTCATCAAGAAAGTTTACTTCTTGTTTCATGGTAATCAAAACATTTGGTAAATTTTCTTTTTTTATTATGCCATCTTCTATTTCTTCAATGTAACCATTTAATATAGTGATTGGTGTTTTGATATCATGAGCCATAGATATAAGTAAGTTTGATAAATTTTGATTTTTTTGTTTGAGATTACATATAAGTATATTTAAACGATTTGATAAAAAATTCATATTTTCATTAATTTCTTTTATTTCTATTATTAAATTTTTATCTTTATTATCTTCAAATTTTTCATTCTTAATGTTCTCTAGTCTTTGTTCTATAAAGTTAAATTTAATTGATAAATATTTACCAAGAAAGAAACTAATAATTATTATAATTGGTAAAACAAATATAATTGCAAGTACAATTTGTAAAAACATTTTAGAGCCTATATCTGTGCCAATAATCATAAATGTCATAAAAGCTGTAGTAATCGAAATAATAAGTCCAGCAATAGTGTAAAGTAATATAAGAAATGGTTTAATTTTCATTTATAATGTATCCTATTCCTCTAACAGTTTTTATAAGTTCTTTTGTTTCATATTCTTTTATTTTTTGTCGTATATGATATATATGGCTATCTATCCCTCTATCATCTATTTTTCCTAAATAATTGTCATAAATTAGTTGTGCAAATTCTGCTCTACTAAAAACTCTATTTGGATTTAATATAATAGTTGATAATATTAGATACTCACTGGGAGTAATTAAAAGTTTATAGCCATTAATCTTTATAGTTTTTGTGTCATCATTTAAAGTGAATTTAGATAAATTAATTATATTATTTAGTTCATCTCTTCTTCTTAATATAGATTTTATTTTTATTGCTAATTCTTTTGAGGAAAAAGGTTTATTAAGATAGTCATCACAGCCATATTCATAAGCTTTTGTTTTTGATTCTTCTGTTCCTATTGCACTAATCATTATAATAAGTGTTTGTTTTGTTTTTTTTCTGATAGTTTTACATAGTTCAAAACCATCAAGAGATGGAAGCATAATATCTAAGGTAACTAAGTCATAATTTTTTTTTAGTATTTTTAAAATAGCATCTTTACCATTAAAAGCAACATCTACATCGTAGAGGTTACTTTCTAATCGGTTTCTTATTAGATTGATGATTTGTTCTTCATCGTCAACAATAAGTATTTTCTTTTTCATATATTAAAACAATCCTTGAAATTTTGTAAATACTGCATCATTTGATTTAACTATAGAATGACAAGCCACACAACTCTTAGAATCTCCTTCCCATGCTTTATATTTACCATCTTTTTTTACAAATCTTGCATATCCCCAACCATCAGATTCAGTATGTTTTGACTTGTCTCGAATCATATATTCAACTCTTTGTATTTGATTCGCTTCTAATGCTGAGGGAAAGTTATCCATATCTTTTACACTCCATCCTATTTTTACTAATTTACTACCTTGTGGCATAATTATTTTTTTTGCCCTTAGAGCATTGTATGCTACTGGATTTGCCAATATATATCTTATCTCATTTTTATCTTTTCTGAAATGAGAAGAGACAATTTGATAATTTTGGTATCCTTCAATATCTTTAAACAATAAATCAGTATTTTTCATCTTTAGATCTGGTACTTTTGAGTTATCACTTAAATATACATCAGCAGCATTTAACAATACTCCACAACAAGTTATTACTAATAATACTTTAGTAAATTTATTCATTTTTTCTCCTTAAAATTTAATATAGTGGAAGTATAAAGAATAATTATGGAGATTGTATGAAGATTTAAAAGAAATTTTATTTATAAATAAAAAGAATGTTTGAATTGAGTAACTTTTAGTTTGATATAGTATAGACAAATCTTTTACTACTTGATACAATTTCTAAAAATTATATATATAAGGTAGTAAAAAACAATGATTAGTAAAAAACAAATCTTTGTTATGTCAGCAACAGCAGGAATTAGTGCTGCAAATATATATTATAACCAACCGATTTTAAATGATATAGCAAAAGATTTAGATATAAGTCATTTAGTAGTGGGAAATCTACCTACTTTTTCCCAAGTAGGATATGGTTTGGGACTATTTTTTGTAAGTCCACTTGGTGATAAGATGGATAGAAAAAAACTAATTATTATTTTACATGTATTATTAGGTCTGTCTTTACTTGGACTTGCATTTATAAGCAATATTTTTGTTTTATATATTTTAAGTCTTATGGCTGGTTTATTTGCAGTTTCTGTTCAAGTTGTTATTCCAATGGCAGCAACTATGAGTGGAAAAGATAAGGGTAGGGTTGTAGGAACTATTTTTAGTGGTTTGTTAAGTGGAATACTATTAGCAAGAACTTTAAGTGGATATATCACTGAGTTGTTTGGTAATTGGCATGTAATATTTGGTTTTTCTGCTATTTTGGTATTTGTAATGATAATTTTTATTTCAAAAACTTTACCAAATATGGAATCACATTTTGAAAATAGTTACTTTTCACTTTTAAAATCATCAATTTACCAATTAAAAAGATTTTCACTACTTAGAAGAAATACCTTATTGGTTGCAACTTCATTTGGAATTTTCTGTTCTTTTTGGACAACTTTAACTTTCAAATTAAGTGAAGCTCCTTTTAATTATGATAGTGATGCTATTGGATTGTTTGGAATATTAGCAGTAGTAGGTGCCTCGTTAGCTCCTTATATTGGTGGACTATCAGATAAGATAAATGCAAATGGTATCAAACTACTTTCAGCACTAATGATAATAGTTAGTGTAATCATAATTAGAGAATTTGATATGAATTTATATGCTTTTATTGTGGCAACTTTACTTATAGATATTGGATTTCAAGCAATTCAAATCAATAATTTATCACAAATTTATGGTTTAGATGAAAAGGCACATAGTAGAATAAATACAGCCTATATGTCTGCGATGTTTGTGGGTGGTTCAATTGGAACTTTTATTGGAGTGTTGTGTTGGGAAAAAGGTGGTTGGAATTTTGTAACATTACAGTTATTAGCTCTAGCAGTTCTCTCTTTAGGAATAATAGTATATTCTTATATGAATAAAAATGTAGTAGCTACTGATAATTAAAAAAATAGTGTTTTAGAATGGATTATTATAAATTATCCATTCTAAACTTTTGCAATCTTTTTTGTGTTTTTTGTGCCACCAAATAAAGTCCCTGATTTTCAAATGAGAGTAATAGTTGTGTTTCTAAACTACTTACTTTTTTTAGTAAACCTTGTTTCTCTTCCTCATTTGTACTTTTTGAAGCTTTTATAACTAACTCCTCAATCTCATCAATCAAAGTTTGTTCAATAGGTTTTCCAAAGGTATTTTTTACAGGTGGTGGAGGCACATAGCCTGGTTTATTTTTCTCTTCTTCCCATTTTTTTATTTTTGCTTCCATAATTGATTCAAACATTTTTTCTCCTTGTAATATATAACTAACTAGTTGGTTAATTTAAAAATTAAAAAAAATTAAACTATATTAATACATAGTTTAAAATCATCTCTTTTATCTTATCTGCACTATCTTCACAAAAATCTACTTTGAACTCTTCATTCTCTTCACTTATTGCTGCTTCTTTCATCGTATAATAATAGTTTAAACTACCAATTGTGGTTGCATGAATTAAAAAAGGATCAATATCTTTAAATACTTTTTGTTTGATTCCTTCTTTTAAAATAACTTGCAAAATATAAATTATCTTAAAAAAATGTTTTTTTGCTTCATCTGAAAGATTCTTTCCATTAAAAGCTAGTTCTTGCATCATGATTTTTGCTAAGTCTCTTTTTGTTGTGATTATAAATATAATTGCATCTAAAAATGATTCAAGCTGTTTTTTGGGATGGGCACTAGTATCTTTTCTTTTTTCAATCTCTTCTAAAATCAACTTTGACATATCCAATAAAATTTTTTCAAAAATAAAATTCTTATCTTTGAAGTGATAATAAATAGTAGCCTTATTTACTCCTGCCTTTATTGCCAAATCATCAACTCTAAGACCATCAAAACCATTTTTTGCAAACAAAGATATGGCTGTGTTTAGAATAAGTTCTTTTGTTTGTTCTGCATTTCTTTTTTTCATCTATATTCCTAACTAACTATTTAGTTAAAAGTATTATTCCATACTTTTTATTAAATTAAAATTATATAATTCAATTTATAGTATCATCTATTTTTAAAATAGACGAAAAGGCTAGAAATGTTTATAATAAACTTAACTTATATAAAATCACTAGATGAGGTAGATACTCATCTTGAAGCACATGTAAAATATTTAAAAGAACAATATAAAGAAGGAAATTTTATAGCTTCAGGAAGAAAAATTCCAAGAGATGGTGGAGTGATACTTTCAAAACTTGATTCAAAAGAGAAGTTACAAGAAGTACTTGCAAAAGACCCTTTTAAACTTGCAAATGTTGCAAATTATGAAATAATAGAATTTGTTCCAAGTATGACATCAGATGAATATGAAAATTTGAAATCAGAAATTAGTATTTAATACTAATTTTTGGTTTTTCTAACTTCTTCTAAAAAAAAGTCTTCTAATCTTTTGTCTCCATAGGTAGAAGCAATATTGTCTTTTGCTAAAAGAGTTAAAAAAAATTCAATTGGTCCATATACTTTAGATGAAGTGAAAATTCTAAGAAGTTTTATAATAAGAACTCTAATAAAATCAGGCAAATGTACTATTTTAATCTCTTTGTTCCAAGCTTTTAGTGTAAGTTTAGCTATTTCATTTTGAGTTAGTATATCTGGACCTCCTATTTGTTCCTCTTCATTTTCAGTTGAAATCAGTTTTTTTACACAAAATCTTGCTAAATCTTCTCCATGTATAGGATTAAGTTTATATTGCCCATGTGAAAATAGATATATTTTTCCACTTTTTGCCATATTTAAAAAATCTTTCATGTCTGAAAAAAAGCCATTTGGTCTTATGATACTATATTTTAATGATGAGTTTTTTAATTCCTCAACAAACTTCTCTTTTGCTTCAAATATTTTTAAATTTTTAAATTTATCTCCATCTATAGCAGAGATATATTCAAATTTTGTTACATTTGATTTAATAGCTTCATTTAATAAATTTTTATTTCCTTGATAATCCACATCCATATAAGTTAAACCATCTCTTTGTCTAGTAATACCAATACTTGAGAAAATATAATCAATATTATTAGCTATATTATTTAATGTTTCAGGTTTTGTAACTTCTGCTATAAAAAACTCATCAACATTTGAAAATAACTCTTTTTGTTTTTCTTCTCTAATTAATACTCTTACAAAGTAATCTTGCTTTTTTAACTCTTTTACAATATATTGACCTAAATATCCTGTTGCTCCTGCAACCAAAAATCTTTTTTTCTTCAAGATTATTTCCTTATATTGATTATTATTTTTTTTTATTTGATATTATAATTTTTTTAATTCAGATAGTATAAAAGAATTTATTATTTCACATAATTCTTCAGCTTTTTCTTCTGGAACATAATGTCCACACTCTTTTATAACTGAACTTATAACATTATTTGAAATCTTTTTCATGGCAATACTTATTTGCTCAGAAACAGCAAATTCCCCTCCAATTGCTAAAATTTTTGTTGATATTTTAGAAGTTTGCTTTTTGTTTTGAAGAGCACTTTTCTCAAAATACCATGAAATATACTCTTTTTCTTTACCTTTAGTTAAAAATTCTGGAATAGAATCTAAACTATGAAAATAAAATTGCCAAACTTTATTTGCATTTTCTAATTTGAATAAATCATCAGGTATTAAGCCTGGAATTCCAGCATCTATAATAACTAGACTATTTAAATACTTTTCAAAAAATAAAGAATAACTTGTGGCAACCCAAGCACCTATGTCATGCCCAATTAGATGGAATTTTTTTATACCTAATTTACTTCTAAAATCATTAATAATTGTTGCAATATTTTTTGTATCATAGTTTAAAGTATCACTACTATTTCCTAACCCTGGTAAATCAAGAGCTATAACTCTAAAGTTTTTTGATAAAATTGGAATTACCTTTCTCCACATATATGATGTTTGTGGCCAACCGTGAAGTAAAATAATAACTTCTCCTTCCCCTTCTTGATGATAAGCAATCTCTATTTCATCTAAAATCAATTTTTTTTCATTTAAAAACTTATAAATAGTTGTATTTGGCATTTTAGTCCTTTGTGTTTGTTGACCAGTAGGTCTAGTAAAACTATATCAAAACTAGACCAGCTTGTCAACTAAAAAATGATACACTTATATATGGAAAAAATTAATACAAAAAATAGATTAATAGAGTCGGCATATAATGAAATATATGAAAATGGCTATCAAGGTGCTTCTTTAAATACTATTTTAAAAAATGCAAATGTTCATAAAGGATCAATGTATCACTTTTTTTCAACAAAAAAAGAGATGGCACTATGTGCAATTCAAGAGAAGATTTATGCAAAATTTGAAGAGAGATATGAAAGAATCTTAAATTTAGATAGCAATTACTTAGAAGCATTAATTGAACAATTAAAAGATACTTCCCAAAGGGATTTTATAAGAGGCTGTCCAATAGCAAATATTGTGCAAGAGATGTCTAATATTGATGATGAGTTTAAAGTTATAATGGAAAAGATATATTATACTTTTAGGAAAAGTATAAAAAATATTTTAGATATGGCAATAGAAAAAAAAGAGATGAAAGAGTGTGATACTAATAAATTATCTCTTTATATTGCTTCAACATTGGAAGGTGCAATTCTTTCAGCAAAAGCTACTGGAAATGTACAAGATTATAGTGATGTAATTGATATGTTAGCTATATTTATTTTGTCTTTTAAAAACTGTGTGGATAAAAAATGATAAAGAATAGTATTACTGTTTTAGGTAGTGGTTGGTTGGGTTTCCCATTAGCTCAAACATTATCAAAAGAGTTTTCTATAAAATTATCTACAACTTCGTCTTCTAAATTTGAAAACTTAAAAGATGAAAATATCACACCATTTATTGTCGATACAAATAATTTAAGTGGGGAGATTGATAAGTTTTTATCTTCAGATATTTTGATTATAAATATTCCTTCAAAAAATATAGATGGATTTAAAGAGTTGATAAAACATATATTAAATTCAAGTATTAAAAAAATTGTTTTTATTAGTTCAATCTCAGTATTGAAAGATGAAACAAGTCCTTTAATTGAAATAGAAAATCTATTTAAAAAGACAAATCTTGAAATAACAATTTTAAGATTTGGAGGACTTATAGGATATGGAAGAAATCCTGCAAAGTTTTTCCCAAACGGAAAAGTTGTAAAAGATGCAAATACACCTGTAAATATGATACATAGGGATGATTGTATTAGTATAATAGGAAATGTAATTAAACAAGATATTTTTGATGAAACTTTTAATTGCGCTGCTCCTTCCCATCCCACAAAAAAAGAGTTTTATACCTATTGTGCAAAAGTATCAGGTTTACCTGTTCCAACTTTTGATTCAGGGAAAAATGAAAGCAATAAAAAAATAGTAAAGAGCGATTTGCTTGTATTAAAACTAAACTATAAATTTATTCATGAAGATTTGATGAAAATAGTATTTTAAAAAGGAAAAATCATCTTGACCTATGTAGTGCCAAATTATTTTATTGAAAATAAATATAATAATCTTTTAAAAATAGATGATTTATTGTGTTTAAATTATATTACTAAAACACAAAACTCCAATGTATATGCTAGAACAACAATGCATAGTATGGGTATAGTACTTGAAGGTTCAAAAGTTATTCATCTAAGTAATGAAGATATCAATATACAAAAAACAGATATATTTTTTCTTACTCAAAATAATTATTATATGAGTGAAAGATTGGTTAATGATTCTAAATACAAGTCTTTAATAGTATATTTTGATGATAAATTTATTTTTGATTTTTTAAATAAATATAATATTCAAATCAATACAAAAGATGAAGAGAGTACCGTAAAGGCAAGTTATAAAAGTGATAAATTATTTGAAAATAGTGTGCAAACTTTTCAAGAATATTTAAAAGCCGATTTCAATGAAAATCTTTTAAAACTTAAAATTGAAGAGCTATTTCTACAAGCAATAAAACACAATGAAAAGCAAATGTACTCTTTTTTTAACTCAATTTTAGTTACAAGTCAAGATAGAATCAAATATATACTAGAATCAAACATTGATCTTATCCAAACCCTTGATGATATGTGTAAAATCACAAGATTATCAGAAAATAAAATTAGAAGATATATTAAAAAAGAGTTTAATCAAACTCCAAAAATATGGCTTGATACTAAAAGATTAGAAAAAGCAGTTTTACTTTTAACTACTACAAATAAAAGCATCTCAGATATATCTACAACTTGTGGATACTCTACTGTTTCATGGTTTATTTCCCAATTTAAAAAATACTACAATCAAACACCTAAAGAATTCCGACATAAAATCTAAGATTTCTTGTACATATATATTTTAAACTTTTGTAAAATACTTATAGATTTACAAAAGGAATGATATGAAAGAATCAAATAGTTGGAATGCAAATAAATATAAAATACATGCAAATTTTGTATCAAATTTGGCATTAGGGGTAGTTGAATTATTAAATCCAAAAGAGGGCGAGAGAATTTTGGATTTAGGTTGTGGAGAGGGAACTTTAGCTTTAGAGATAAAAAAATCAAAAGCTGAAGTTATTGGTATAGATTTAAGTGAAGATATGGTTGAAAAAACAAAATCTAAAGGAATAATAGCAAGTGTTGGAAGTGCTACAGATTTGGATTTTGAAAATGAGTTTGATGCAGTTTTCTCAAATGCAGTATTACATTGGGTAAAGAATAGTGAACTTGCAATTGATAAGATAAATAAAGCTTTAAAAAAAGAGGGTAGATTTGTAGCTGAATTTGGAGGCTATGGAAATATTAAGAGTCTAACCGATGCTATGGAAGAAGTTTTTGATAAGAATCCTTCCTGGGGAGAGTTTAATAATCCTTGGACTTTTTTAAGTGATACAGAGTATAAAACGCTTTTGGAAAATAATGGCTTCAGAGTAGAATATATAGAACTAATACCAAGACCAACACCAATTGATGATATCACAAACTGGTTAGATATATTTGCAAATGGTATAACTAAAAATTTAACAGCTGAGCAAAAAATATTATTTAAAGAAGAAGTAAAAGAGATATTAAAACTAAAACTATATAAGGAAAAAGATGCTTGGATTGCTGATTATGTAAGATTAAGAGTTAAGGCTTATAAATGTTAGATTAAATTATTAATTTTATTATAAAACCATTTATTGACTTTATATATTATTTAGCTAAAATTATTATATAAAAATAAAACATTAGGAAATAATATGAAAAGTTTTCATTTAATTTTATTTGTATTATTTATTCTATTGTTTACTGCTTGCAATGATAAGAAAAAAAACTCTAATGAAGTATCAAAATATAAAAACATTACTATTGTAACTATCGCTCCTAATTTTGACAAGGCAATAACTGGTCCTATAAGAAAAGAGATTAAAGAATTTGAAGATATAACGGGTGCTAAGGTAAGAGTTGTATCTCCTAGTTGGGATGATATGATTCAAAAAATAAAAGAGTCTTTCAGTGATAAAAAAATAAATTACGATGTATTTGTTATTTTTTCATCATGGGGTGGTTCTTTATTGGCAAATGAACATGCTGCTGAGATTCCTGAGTGGGTTAAAAAAGAGATAGAGTGGGATGATATTTTGCCCATATATAAAAATCAAGTTCTCTCTTGGAATAAAAAATACTATTTCCTTCCCTATGATGGAGATTGCATTAATTTATATTATAGAAAAGATATTTTTGAAAATGAAGAGTATAAAAAAAGATTTAAAAATGAGTATGGATATGACTTAGATACTCCAAAAACTTGGAAAGAGTATAAAGATATAGCTAAATTTTTTAATGCTTGGGATTGGGACAATGATGGAAAGATTGAATATGGCTTTGCTGAAAGTAGAAAAAAAGGTTATGGAACAATGTTTGAATTTTTTGCAAGAGCTGCTGCTTATGCAAAATATCCAGATAAAAAGGAGTTTTATTTTGATTCAAATATGAATCCTAAGATAAATAATCCAGCTTTTCTAAAAGCACTAACAGAATATATAAATATTATGAAATATGCTCCTGCTCAAGTTGCCAATTTTGAACCAACAGATGTAAGACAAAGTTTTATTGGAGGGGATGTTGCTATGATTTTGGATTGGGCAGATGCAGGTGCTATGGCTCAAAACTCAAAGGAGAGTGTTGTTAAAAATAAAGTTGGATATGCAAAACTTCCAGGTTCAAATAGTGTTTATAACAGTGATACAAAGAGTTGGGATGTAAGGTATAATAATCCCTCTTCCATAAGTGGAAATTGGGTAATAGTTGTAAATAAAGATGCAGTTAATAAAGAATTAGCATTTAAATTTGCTGCATATATGACATCTAAAAAAATGACATCAAAATATGTACCTATAGGTTCAAGTGGTATAAATCCTTCTAGATATTCACATCTTCAAACAACTAATTTAGAACTTTGGGAAAAAAATGACTTCTCAAAAGAATCTGCAAAAGAGTATTTAGATGTAATATCTAAGTCTTTAAGTAATAAAAACTCGATTAGTGATATTAGAATTCCTGGTGCAGATTTATATTATGATGCTTTTGATAAATATTTAATTAAAGCAATAAAAAGAGAGTTGTCTTCAGAAGAAGCTCTTGATTTGACAGCTAAAAAGTGGAATGAAATTACTCAAAAACTTGGACTTGATAAACAAATAAAACTTTATAAGGAATCCCTAAATGAGTGAATTAAAGATAAAAGATATTAGTTTTTATAGTTTTATAGTACTCATTGTTGGATTACTTCTAACTAGTACAGTACTATTTATCTCTTTAAATAAAATCAAATTATTAAATGACCAATTATCAGTAATATCAAAAGCAAAAAATAGTTTTTTAGAAGTTAAGATAAATAGTGAAAATCTTTTAATAACAAAAGATTTATCTGAAGCAATAAAATTGTGGTTTAGTTCTATTGAAAATTTTGATAGGGACTTTAAGAGTTTATCTCCTTCACAAAAGAAAAGATTTGATAATTTATGGTATGTAAGTAAAAAAGAGATAAAAGAGATTACAACAATTTTACATCAAAAAGTATTAGAACCTCAAAATTTACATCAAAAACCACTTCTTATGTTAAAAGGAGAAATGTTTGCTTTAAAAGATAGAAGTGAAATGTTTTTAGTTGTAGACTCTTTAACAAAAAAAATGGAATTTCTATTTCAATATCAAAGATTTATTTTAGAAGAGTTTAAACAAATTGATCATAAAGATAAGGCTTATATATCTAAGCAAATAACTCTCACAACATATTATTCAATATTGTTTATAGTTTTTATTTTATTTTTGACTATTGTTGTAATTTTCTTTTTGAATAAAAAAGTTCTAAGAATAGGGAATAAACTAGTTAAGACACAAAAGAGTTTAAGTGATAGTATCTTGGAGTTTAAAAACTCTAGAATATTATTACAAAATATAATTGATTCTGTTCCTGCTTCTGTATTTTGGAAAGATAGAAATAATGTATATTTAGGTGCAAATAAATTTTTCTTAAATAATATTGGATGTGAAAAACAAGAAGAGATATTAGGTAAAACAGATCGTGATATGCCTTGGGCAAAATCAGAAGCTACAAAATATATTGCTGATGATGAAAGTGTAATGAATAGTGGAGTTGCTAAGTTGCAAATTGAAGAGACTCTAACTGATTCTGAAGGTAATGTAATAAAAATTTTAACATCAAAGGTTCCTTTGAGAAATACTAAAGATGAGATAATAGGAATCCTTGGTATTTATATTGACATAACTGAAAAAGAAAAAATAGCAGAATAGTTATTCCAAAAAGACAAACTTCTAGCTCAACAGTCTAAAATGGCTTCAATGGGTGAAATGTTAGAGAATATAGCTCATCAATGGAGACAGCCTTTATCTTTTATTCTTACTAGTTCTACTGGACTTAGACTACAAAATGATTATGAAAGTTTAGATAGTAAATTTTTAGATGAAACGCTTATAGGAATAGAAAATATGGTGAAGCACTTAAATAATACTATTGATGATTTTAGAAACTATTTTAGACCAGATAAGGAAACAAAATTTTTCGATATAGAGAAAGTAGTAGATAATGTATTTTTATTAGTTGAATCAAAACTTAAAAATAAATTGATAAAAATAGTAAAAGATATAAAGGAAACAAAAGCATATGGCTTTGAAAATGAATTTATACAAGTTTTATTAAATATTATAAACAACTCAATAGATGAATTAGAAAAAATTAAGTTTGAAGAAAAAATAATATTTATAGAAGCAAGAGAAATCGAAGTATGCGGTGAAAAAGTTTCAAATGATGTTTCAAAATGTAAATGTATAGAGTTGAAAATCTATGATACCGCAGGTGGAATCTCTAAAGATATAATAGGTAAAGTATTTGATGCTTATTTTACTACTAAGGCTGAAGATAAGGGTACAGGAATTGGTTTATATATGTCAAATGAGATGATAAAAAAACATATGAAAGGTTCTATTACTGTTGCTAATAAAGTTTTCATATACGAAGAGAAAGAGTATATAGGTGCAGAATTTACTATTCTAATCCCTTCGGAGGAGTATACTATACAAGAAGAAGATAAAGTAAAATAATATTTGAAATAGGATTTCAATTTTAATTAATTACTTTTATATAAATATGAACATTTCTATTTTTGTTAAATGGTTTTTCCATTATTTCAATATAATCTAAAGATTTCATTAGTTTACCATATTTTTCAAATCCATATGTTCTTGGGTCAAATGAAGGATAGTTTTTATTTATATGTATTACAACAGCAGAAAGATTTGCCCAATCATCATCATCTGAAACAGCTGAAATAGCTTTTGTTATAATCTCTTTTAATTTATTTTGTTCATTATTTGTTTGTGGTATCTCTTTTATTTCTCTTAAATTCTCTGTATAGACAAATTTATCACAAGCTGAGATAAAAGCCTCTGGAGTTTTTTGTTCACCAAAGCCATAGACTTTAAGTCCTGATTCTCTGATTCTTGTTGCCAATCTTGTAAAATCACTATCAGATGAAACTATACAAAAACCATCTAATCTATTTTCATGTAAGATATCCATTGCATCAATTATAAGTGAAGAGTCTGTTGCATTTTTCCCATTTGTATAGCTAAACTGTTGAATAGGTTGTATAGCATGAGTGTGTAAATGATCTTTCCAACCTTTAAGTTGGCTAGTTGTCCAGTCTCCATATGCTCTTTTTATATTTGTAATTCCAAATTTTGCAATCTCTTCTAATAATTCAGTGATAACAGATGCTTGGGCATTATCAGCATCTATTAAAACTGCTAGTTTATCTGTACTTGTTATATCCATTTAGATTATCCTTTATAGCTTACATTGTATCTTAATTTTATCTATATTGTTATTATCTTTTATCTATACTATATCTTCCAGAACCAAGAAACATTAAAGCAAGTGCGCTAAACATAAACAATAAAGGTGTTTCAATTATCAATCCACCAGTTTTTGTTAAACCAAATATGTGTGATGAATGAGCCAAATAAATTGCAACAGCCATAGTAAATGCATAAATAAGACTACTAACTCTTGTATATAGTCCTATTATTATAAAAATAGGTACCACAATCTCACCAATATAAACTCCATAAGCAATAAATTCTGGGAAACCATTATTTACAACAAGTGTTTTAATCCCCTCTATACCACCAATAGCTTTTTTATATCCATGAAATAGCATTAAAAAGCCTAACATAAGTCTTAAGATAAGTTTTCCAACACTATCACTAAGTACTCTATATAAAAAATTTTCCAAGGTCCTCATAATATTCTCCTAATAATATTTTATAAATAATTAGATAATATTTATAAAATGGTATTCTATCGAAAGGTTTAATAATGGCAGTTTATGTAATAGGGCAAATTTGTATAAAAAATATGGAAAAATGGTTAGAATATAAAAATAAAGTAAAAAATACTTTAGAACCATATGGTGCAAAAATATTACTAAGAGGAACAAAAACTGAAAGTTTTGTTGGTACAACAAAATACCCTGAAGTTGTTGCAATAGAGTTTGAAACCTTAGAAAAAGCCAAGCAATGGTATAACAGCAATGAGTATCAAAGTATAGTTTCTATAAGACAAAAAGGTGCAGATATAACTTTGCATGTTTATGAATAGCATTAAAAAAATATGAATTAATATATTTTCATTATAGCTAAGCTGATATTAGGTGCTATTCATATAATTTATAGTATTATTTATAAAAAAACTAAAGAGAGATTATGTCAGATAAAAAATTTTCATTTAAAAATATTAGAAATAAATTTGTTGTATTAGGATTACTTTTTGTTCTTGCTATTGGAGCTTTAGCTTATAAGTATTTTTATCCTGATGAAAAAGCATCCTTAAATATTGATTCAACATCTATTCCCTCTATTACATACAATAATACCCCTGACAACTTAAGTATAAGCTTCTCCAATGTAGCTGATACTAAAAATAAAAATTATAAGAAACAAATAAATTCGCCAATTGCTCCTATAAATTTAATAGGTAAAGAGGTAAAAAAAGGTATCTCTCTTTTACCTGCTATATCTGGTAGTTGGAAATGGACAAGTGAAAATACTCTTACCTTTGTCCCTAAACAAGATTGGCCAGCAGATCAAAATTTTGTTGTCAATTTTCAACAAAGCTTATTTGATAAAAACGCTTTAAAATTATCTAATAATAGTTTAAAATGGAAAACTCCACCCTTTGAAGCTACTATTAAAAATATCAATTTAGAACAAGATGTTGCAGGTGGAAAAGAACATAATATTTATTCTACAATCACTTTTACCCATCCTGTAGATAAAGAATCTTTGGCAAAAAATCTTAAACTTATTGATAAAGCAAATTCCCAAATTATTCCATATGAATTAACTTATGAAAAAGATCTTAAAACTGCTTATTTACGTTCAAATACAATCTCTATTACACCTAAAGAGCATTATTTAACCCTAATGTTAGAAAAAGGTGTAGAAACCACTTTAGGCAAAGCTTTAGTTCATGAGCCACAAGAAGATAAAATACTAATACCTGATATTTATAGTTTTTTAAAACTTGATAATGCAGATTATTCTATAGTTAGAAATAAGGATGATAAACCTGAACAAATATTTCATATATCATTAACAGATGCCATATCTTTTGAAGAGTTTTCAAACAATATCTCAATAGATGTAGTAACAAGGGATAAATCTGTCAATAGTAGAATATATGAAAAAGGTATAAGTATATTGCCTATTGAGAAAACATCTTCAAAAGATTATTTTTTGAAATCTAAAATACCTATTGCTGGTAGTGTCTACCTTACTCTTAAAAAAGGTATGAAGTCTATCAATGGATTTAAACTTCGTCGTGATATTAGAGTAAAAAGAACTATTCCCTCTTATCCTACTGAGTTAAAAATCATGGGTGAAGGTTCACTTCTTGCTTTACCTGGTGAAAAAAAGCTTAGTTTTGCAGTTAGAGGATTGTCAGGTTTAAAAGTTACTGTACAAAAATTGCAAGATGAACAGATAAATCATCTTATCTCCCAGTCAAGAGGAGATATTAGATCTCCAATTTTTAATACTTATTCTTTTAATTCTGAAAATATTACTGATAAACAGTTAGAAGAGTATATTTCATTGGCAAATACAGATCCAGCAGAACAAAATTTTGCTTCATTGGATCTATCTAAATACTTATATAATAATGGTAGTGGAATCTTTTTTGTTAAGGTTCAAGATTATAATATTCAAAAAAATAGAAGAGATTATTATTTGCAAGATAAAAGACTTATTGTTGTTACAGATATGGGTATAGTTGTAAAAAGAGCAAGTGATGGAAGTAGAGATGTTTTTATTGAATCAATCTCTTCTGGCAAACCA
The DNA here is from genome assembly GCA_048571215.1 of Halarcobacter azotofixans (SeqCode). Lineage (GTDB taxonomy): Bacteria > Campylobacterota > Campylobacteria > Campylobacterales > Arcobacteraceae > Halarcobacter > Halarcobacter azotofixans. Next base: position 1,612,331 of record CP182352.1, on the reverse strand, counting down.
GTAGAGGATGTAAGAGTAAGTGTGTTAGGAAAAAATGGGCAAGCAATTAGTTCAGGATATACAACATCTGAAGGAAAGTTTAGTTTTTTTAATTTAGATAGTTTTAGAAATGCCCAAGCTCCAACTGTAATTGTTGCTAGAAAAGGAAATGACCTCTCTTTTATCCCTTATCAAGGTTTTGGAAGAAATATAAATTATTCTAAATTTGATATTGCAGGAGTTAGCTCATACAATGACGATAAACAACATGAATTAACTGCCTATGCATTTAGTGATCGTGGTATATATCGTCCAGGGGAAAGTGTTCATGTGGCTTCTATCGTACGACAAGGTGATTTTAACCTTGAAAGTGGAACAGTAGTAAGAGCAAAGGTTTTTGATGCTCGTAATAAACTTGTATATAAAAAAGATTTTTCTTTAGATAAAAGTGGATTCTTTGAGATTGATATGGCAACCTCTTTAGTAAGTTCAACTGGATATTATACTTATAATGTATATCTACCTATTAGAAAAACACCAAAATATGAAGAAGAGATTTATTTAGGTGGAACAAATTTCTCTGTTGAAGAGTTCCAACCTGATACTATGAAGATTAAAACTAAATTTACCCCTAATATCACTTTAGGTTGGAGAAAAATAAAAGATTTGAAAGCAGAAGTAAATCTTTCTAATCTATTTGGTCTTCCTGCACAAAATAGAAATATTCGTGCAAATGCAACTATTATCCCAGTAGCATTTCATTTTGAAAAATTTAAATCGTATAAATTTATACCTGCTCATCTAAATGAAAAAATACGTCATTATAAAAATATAAGCTTCAATGATATAAAAACAGATGATAAAGGTTATGCCTCTTTTGATGTTCAACTACCTTATGAAAGAGGGGAGTTTCGTGTTGATTTTAATGCAGAAGGCTTTGAACCTGATGGGGGAAGAAGTGTTAGTGCAAATGCTTCAACTTTAGTTTCTGATGCAGATTATATAATAGGAGTAAAAGCTGATGGGGATTTATCATATCTTAAAAAAGATCAAGATAGAACTCTTGATTTTATTGTTGTTGATTCAAAATTAAATAAGATAAATCTAAAAAATTTAAAATTAGAACTACTTGAAAACCAAAATCTATCAGTTTTAACAAAACAAAAAGATGGTCGATATAGATATGAAACAGTAATCAAAAAGAATACCTTATCAACTAAAGAGTTTTCTATTGAAGTAAGTGGTACAAAGATTAAACTAGATACACAAAAAGGTGGTAATTATACACTTAATATTTTAGATTCTAAGGGGAAACTTCTTTCTAGTATAGATTATCATATTGCGGTAAAAAGTAATATGACAGGTGCAATAGAAAAAAATGCTGAATTATCTGTAAAATTAGATAAAAAGACTTATAAAACTGGAGAAATGATTGAGATGAATATAGTTTCTCCATATATTGGAACAGGACTTATCACTATTGAAAGTGATGATGTTTATGCCCATAAATGGTTTACAAGCACAACTAAGAGTTCAATTCAAAAGATTAGACTTCCTGAAGGTTTAGAGGGAAATGCCTATGTTAATGTAACCTTTGTTCGCTCTATTAACTCAAAGGAGATATTTACTTCACCTTTATCATATGCAATCGTACCGTTTAATATAAATAAAGACAAACGTCGTATTAAAATAGATTTAAATACTCCAAAAATCATAAAACCGGGTGAAAAACTAAATATTAAATATAAAGCAGATAGAAAATCAAAAATTATTGTTTATGCTATTGATGAAGGGATTCTTCAAGTGGCAAAATATAAGCTTCCTGAGCCTTTAAAACATTTTCTAAAAAAAAGAGCACTAGATGTTCAAACATATCAGATGTTGGATCTTATCTTGCCTGAATTTAGTCGTTATATTGAAGCAGCAGGTATTGGTGGTGGTACTCAAGCTATGGAAGAGGCATTAGGAGCAAATCTAAATCCTTTTCAACGTACACTTGATAAACCAGCTGTATATTGGTCTGGAATTATGGATGCAAATGTCAATGAAAAAGAGACAAGTTTTATTGTTCCTGACACCTTTAGTGGTTCATTAAAAGTTATGGCTGTGGCAGTTAGCAATGAAGCTATGGGTTCTAGCTTTACAAAAACTTTAGTTCGTGGTCCTTTTGTTTTATCTCTAAATGTACTTACAATGGCTGCACCTAATGATGAGTTTGAAGTAACTGTTGGTGTAAGTAATTCTATAGAAGGTAGTGGCAAAGAGCTTCCTATTGATATCTCTATTGATTTAAGTGATAATCTAGAACTTATTTCACAAAAAATGATTACTAAAAATATCTCTGAAGGGGATGAAGATAAAGTAACTTTTAAAATTAAAGCTAAAGACTCTTTAGGTGAAGGGAAAATTTCTTTTATGGCTAAAAGTGGAAATTATTTCCAAACACGAAGTGCAACTTTGAGTATCAGACCTGCACAAAATTATGAGACGATAGTTAAAACAGGATACAAAAAAGATATTGGTATTATAAAATCAGATAGAACACTTTATCCCCAATTGGCAAGCAAAACACTTAGCGCATCAAATTCACCTTTTGTTTTAGCTAGTGGATTGACAGATTATCTTAGCTCTTATCCCCATGGATGTACTGAGCAGATTATTTCTCAAACCTTTCCTTGGCTAGCACTAGTTAAATCATCAAAATATGAAGATATCAATATTGATTCAAAAGTAAATAGGGTTATCTCTATGCTTCAAACTAGACAATTAAGCAATGGTGGATTTGCTCTCTGGCCATCTTCTGATTATGTTAATGATTTTGCTTCCCTTTATGCAATGCATTTTTTAACAGAATTAAAAAACAATGCACTTTTATCTAAAATGCCAAAAAACTTATATGATGGTGGTATGGATTATCTTCGTAAAATTGCAAGAAAAAGTACTAGTTCCATAGAAGAATCTCGTCGTAGAGCATTAGCTATTTATCTTCTAATCCGAAATGAGGAGCTTGCAACAAATTATCTTATTGATTTACATGATGAACTTCAAAAAACCAAAACAAATTGGGAAAAAGATATCACTTCTGCATATATGGCAGCTTCTTATATTTTGTTGAAAAAAAATAAGATAGCAGATAAATTGATAAAAGAGTTTGATCCTTCATATGCTTCAGGATACACAGATTTTCAATCTAATCTAACCATGAATGCACAATATATTTATTTAGTTGCAACACATTTTCCAAATATTGAGCTAGATGTTGATGAGAATATTATGCCTCTTTTACAACCTCTTATTGAAGGGAAGTTAAATACTATTTCAGCTTCTTATACTACACTTGCTTTAAGTGCTTATTCAAATAAAAATGATAATAAATATGGAAAAGATGAGTTAGAGTTTTTTGTTGTGGCTAAGAAAAAAATTGCACTACCAAAAACAAAAATTAAACCTTTTATGCAAGCAAATATTCCTTTAGATGAACCAGAATTAACAATAGAGTCAAAATCACCTTTATTTTATCAATTGGTACAGTCAGGTTATGATAAAACTCCTTATTCAAAACCATTTTCAAAGGGTATTGAGATATTTAAAGAGTATGTTGATAAAAAAGGAAATATTGTAAATGAAGTAAAACAAGGTGATGAAATAGAAGTTATTATAAAGGTTCGTTCAACAGAAAAATCTTATATAGCAAATGTAGCTCTTATTGACCTTCTTCCTGGTGGATTTGAAGTTATTAGAGAATCTGTACCAAGAAAAAATTCATATTGGAGATCTGATTATGTTGATGTACGAGAAGATCGTGTTGTTTTTTATGCTGGCTTTTCTAATAAGATGACAGAACTTCGTTATAAGGTTAAAGCTACTGCTGCTGGTGAGTTTACTGTTCCATCTGCTTTGGCTGTTTCTATGTATGACCCAGATATTGTATCACATACAGCTGCGTCAAAAATAAAAGTAATTACAAGTAAATAGTATTTGAAAAAACTAATTTTATCGCTCTTTATCCTCCTTTTTTTTGGAGGATATTTTATATATAAATTTAGCCAAAATCCTGATAAAAAAATACTATCTTGGCATACTTACTCAACACTTTACAAAGATGCTAATGGTAAGGTTCTAAGACTTACCCTTTCAGATGATGAAAAGTATCGATTGTGGATCCCTTATAAGAGTATATCAAAGCATGTAATCGATGCAACTCTTTTATATGAAGATAAGTATTTTTATTCCCATCCTGGAGTAAATTTTGCTGCACTTTGGCGTGCTTTTGTTTCAACTTATATTACAAAAGAGAGACGTATTGGTGCATCAACTATTACAATGCAAGTTGCAAAGGTAGCTTTTAATTTACAATCTTATAAGTTATCAGGAAAAATACAACAGATATTTTATGCTTTATGGTTAGAGCATCATTATACAAAACAAGAAATTTTAGAGTTTTATTTTAATAGTGTTTCTTATGGGGCAAATATTGAAGGTATTGAAGCAGCAAGTCAAGTTTATTTTCATAAAAAAGCATCCCAACTTAATATTCCACAAGCTTTAAGCCTTGTTGTTATTCCACAAAATCCCACAAAAAGAAATCCACTAAATAAAAGTAGCTATAAAAATATGATTAAGGCAAGAGATGATTTATATGAGATTTATAAAGAGAGATTAACCAAAAAAGAGAGGGAAAATAGTGATATTTGGATGAATCTAGCTTTAAATATATATACAAGAGATGATACCCCTTTTTATGCTGCTCACTTTATAGATTATCTTGAAGCAGATAGATTTAAATCTGGAGTGATTGAAACAACTTTAGATATGAATAAACAAAATATCATTGAAAAAGAGGTAAAAAAGTGGATAAATAAAAATAAAACAAAAGGGCTTTTAAACGCTGCTGTTCTTCTTCTTGATAAAAATAGTATGGAGGTCAAAGCTTGGCTTGGATCAGCTGATTTTTACAATAAAGAGATATCTGGTCAAGTTGATGGAGTAACAGCTAAACGTTCACCAGGTTCAACCCTTAAACCATTTGTTTATGCCCAAGCTATGGATCAAAGTCTTATTCATCCAAATAGTTTATTAAAAGACACACCTTTGCATCTAAGAGCCTATACTCCTGAAAACTATGATCGTGTTTTTTTAGGACCTATTAGTGCAACAAAGGCACTTATAACTAGTAGAAATGTACCAGCAGTTCGTTTAGCTTCAAAACTTCAAAATCCAAGTTTTTATAGCTTTTTACAAAATGCAGGAATATCAAAGATGAAAGAATCTTCCCATTATGGAATGTCTATTGCTCTTGGTGGAATGGAAACTACACTACTTGAGTTAGGAAAGCTTTATGGTATTTTAGCAAATGGGGGAGAGTTAAAAGACATCAAAATGGTAAAAGATGATAAAAACCAAACAAAAAAAAGACTACTTTCAAAGGAGAGTTCATACTTAACCCTTGATATGCTTCGCCAAAATCCAGCAGTAAATAAAATAGATTTTATTGGATTACACAAAAAAGAGCAAAAGTATGCTTGGAAAACTGGAACATCATTTGCCTATAGGGATGCTTTAAGTGTAGGACTTGGAAATAAACACATCTTAGTTGTATGGATAGGGAATTTTGATGGAAGTTCAAATGCAAACTTTATTGGACGTGAAGTTGCAGCCCCATTGTTTTTTAATATAATGAAAGCATTAGATGAAAAAGATGTGTTTGAAAATGATAAGTCCCCTGAAAAACTTAATATAAAAAAAGTAGATATTTGTTCTAGTACAGGAACTCTTCCTAGTAAATTATGCCCAAAAGTTAAAAAGTCTTGGTTTATTCCAGGAGTATCACCCATAAAAGTTTCAAATGTTTATAGGGAAATTCCAATAAATATAAAATCAGGTCTAAGGGCTTGCAAGGCAGAAAAAGGAAAAACAAAAATGAAAGTTTTTGAGTTTTGGCCAAGTGATATAAAAGAGATTTTTCAAATGGCTGGAATAGAAAAAATAAGTCCACCTCCATATGAAAGTGGATGTACAAAAAACACTCAAAAAAGTTTAGAACCAATTATTAAATCACCTACAGAGGGCTTAATATACACACTTGAACTTGATAAAATAGAAAATACTACAATCCCTTTTACAGCTATTTTAGATGGGGATTCCTATAAGGCGTTTTGGTATGTAAATAAATCTTTTGTAGGTACTAGCCAATCAAACAAACCTTTCTTTTGGAAACCAAGACTTGGAGAGTTTGTAGTAAGAGTAGTTGATGAAAAAGGTTTAAGTAGTTCTAGAAAAATAAAAGTAGAAATAGCTACCCTAGAATAGTTTTATATTTAGTAAAACTTGCGTAGTATTAAATAAAAAATCACATGAGTAAACAATGAATAATATAGATGAAGAGTTTTATTATAATCAACTAAGAGTTGTATGTAAAGAGTATCATGATTTTAGTGATGAGGCTTTTTTAGCTTTTAAAGATATTTGTTTTATAAAAAAGGTAAAAAAAGGGGAAGTTTTACAAGATGTTTATTCCCCAGCAAAATATATATATTTTATTTGTAAAGGTATTTTAAGAACCTATTTTTTAAACGAAGAGGGCGCTATTTATACTAAAAATCTATTTAGTGAAAACTATTTTTCAGCTTCAAAGGTTTCTTTACTTACAAATGAGGATTCTTATCTTAGTATTGATGCTTTAGAGGATTGTATACTTATTTTTATAGATTTCAAAGCCTATAAAGTGCTAGTAGATAAAAATGATGAATTTAAAAATTTCTATATAAACTATTTGGAAAAAAACTGGGTAATTGTAAAAGAAAAAAATGAAATATCAATAATCCTTGATGATGCACAAACTAGATATAAAAATTTTTTAAAAAATAATCCAAATATAGAAAAAAGAATAGCTTTACATCACATAGCTAATCATTTAGGTATAACTCCTACTCAATTAAGTAGAATCAGAAAAAAGATAGTTTAAACTATCTTTTTTTGTTTAGGCGATATGGTTTACAACAGCATTTTCTTCTATTGTAAAACATTTATGAGGATACTTTTCATCACGGTTTTGAAATGTTAAAATAGATTTATTTAAAATAACACCCAAATCAATATTTATAGCTTGTCTAATAGTTTCATCTTTATTCCAAGCTTCAGGACCTGCTAATACCGTTGGCAAATATACAATCAATGCAGCTGAAATTGAGCGGGTTGCACTCTCCCAAAGATAACTTGGTGTATGATCAACAGCATAATAATCTATACTCTTATGTTTAAACATAGGGTTTTTAAATGTTGTGGGTTTTGAAAAAAAGAATCCCATCCCTTCATCACAACTGATATCTATGATTAAACTATCAGGTCTAAGAAAAGAGCTTTCTCCTTTTATGATAAAATCTGTAGGGTTTTGTGTATCTTGAAAAACTCCATTTACAATAATATCTGCTTTGCTAATAAGTTCTGAGAGTGGATGTATTGAGCCATCATGTTCTATTACTACCATCCTTGCTTGTTTATTCTCTCCTTTTTGAACTCTTACATAATGACAATCAAGTACCTCTTCTCTAACCTCATGGTCTGGTCGTTGAATACAAATAGTAATATCTCTAAAACCATGGGCTTTTAGAGCATAAATTGCACCACGACTAACTGCACCAAAACCAAAAATAAGTATTTTTCTTTGGTTTCCATAGTGTCCATCTATCCCTTTTAGTTGTAAGGCATGTATTACAGCACAATATCCAGCCATTTCATTGTTTTTATAAAAGGTATGACGACCAATTTGTCCTTCTGGTGACCAAACAAACATATCTTCAAAAGCAATAAGTGTTTGTTTACGTTTAATTGCTATTTGGGTTATCTCTTCTTGTTGTACACAATGTACATATCCCCAAAGTGTTCCCCCAACTTTTAGTTCCTCTAAATCAGATAATACAGGCTTATTAATAATAACAGTGCCTATATTTGCTAATAGATTATGTCGTGTGTCGATTCCACCAGTTTGTGCTGCAATCTCTTCATCTGAAATACCAAAGGGTGAGCCATAACCCTCTTCAAATATGAGTTGTTCTCTTAATTCTTTTGGAATACGATCTAAATGTTTGGGGTGTATTGGAAGCCTTTTCTCATCTACTTTCTTTGAAGTTCCAATAACTCCTACTTTTAACTTATGCATGGTTTGATTTCCTTTTAATTGAATCATTATTTAGTCCTTCTCATATTCCAAAAACTTTTTTTGCTTATATATTCTGGACCATCATAAACACTTTTTAAATCAGATACAGTATAGACTGCTTTTTGGTCAAGATTATTGATCAATCGAATAAGTGCTGGTATATTACGTCTTTTTTCAACGATAAATAGAACTTCAACTGCTGTATCTTTACCCATATCTCCATCCAGTGAAACTACTTTAAAGCCTTCATCTCTTATCTTTTTTGCCAAGATATCACGATTGAATGAGATGCAACGAATAAGTTCATTACCTATTGCAAAACGATTCTCAATCCACATTCCAACGTATATTCCTGTTGCAAAACCTGCTGAATATGAAAGGGCAAGATGCCATTGATCAAGATTTTTGAAAACTTGACCAGCAGCTATTAACCAAATGATGATTTCAAAAAAACCAATTAAAGATGCAAGTAGTTTATATCCACGAAATATAACTATAGTACGAAATGTTCCTAAAGATACATCGGCAACTCTGGCTAAAAAGATAAATAGCGCTAATATATAGGGGTATTCAATTATAAATTCAGGCATTTACATTTTTAAATGTGTTCATATCTAAATTTCCTTTTATGAAAAACTTAATAAATATGACTTGGTGGACGAATTTTTAGTTTCGAAGATTGGTCTGTTTATTTTATTTTGCTCTGTTTCAGATATATGAAAATTTAATTTCATATAAGTAACGGGGTATCAAACCTAAGAAGCGAGTTTTGAGTAGTAAAATACGCGTTTATTGGATGAGTCTATCTGAATTTAAAAATTAAATCAACATATGTAAAGGATTAATTAAATTTTTTTTATTAGAATACTAAAATATTTTCTAAAGGATTTTTTTGACTTCACATATAAAAGCACATTTTTTAGTAGTATTAGCTACATTTTTAATAGCTGGTTCCTTTATCGCTTCGCAAAAGTTATCAGGAGTTATTGATCCCATCTCCCTTACTTTATGTCGTTTTGTTTTTGCTTCACTTATTTTAGCACCAGTGATTTTTTTTAATAAAAATTACCGAAACAAGGTTTTAAAGACATTTCCAAGAGGTTTAATAATAGGGCTTTTTTACTCTTTGTATTTTATTGGACTTTTTAAGGCTTTAGAGAGTACTACAGCACTTAATACAGGTACACTTTTCACTTTAGTTCCTCTTCTTACTGCAGTTTTTGCAATCTTTTTATTAAAACAAAAGATCGGGTTTGTTCAGTTGATTACTTATCTTGTGGGGATTATTGGAACTTGCATTGTAGTGTTTAAAGGTGATTTGCAACTTTTTTTGAAGTTTTCACTAAGCCAAGGTGATATTATATTTCTTTTTGCAATTGTTTCTATGGCTTTATATTCTATTAGTACAAAGCTTTTACACAGAGATGATGATGAGTTAATTGTTTTAGTATATTGCACTATCACTAGCGGAATTATTTGGATGGGCTTGGCTGTTGGTATTATGGATATATCTTTACAATGGGAAAAACTAAGTGGTAGTTTGTTTTATTATATGCTTTATTTGATAATAGGAGCAACTTTACTTACTGTTTATTTATATCAACAAGCAGCTATAAGTATAGGTCCCAAAAAGGTTATGGCTTATGTTTATCTAAACCCAGCTGCTATTGCATTTTTACTTTTTATTTTTGAAGGTGAGTTTATTGGTTTAAAGGTTTTAGCTGGTATTGTTATCTCTACAATTGCAACTATTATTCTTTTGACTAAAGAGTAGACTTGAATAAGTTTATTTACTTACTAAGCCAGCTACTAAGTGCTCTTGGCTTACCTAAGTAATATCCTTGTCCATAAGTAACACCTATTTTAGTTAACTCTTCAACATCCTCTTTTGTTTCAACATATTCTGCAACTGTTTCTTGGTTTTTTAGTGTTGCTATCTCTTGAATATATTTTATAACAGCTTTATCAGTAGGATCATTATGCATATCTTTTACAAAACTACCATCTATTTTTACAACATCAAAAGGCATACTTTTTAAGTATTCAAAAGAAGCCATACCTGTTCCAAAATCATCAAGTGCAAGTCCGATTTTTTTATCTTTTAGCCATGAGATAAACTCATTTGCCATATTAAAACTTCCTATTGCAGAACTCTCTGTGATTTCTAGTTCAAGTTTTTCCCAAGGAAAATCAAAATGCTCAATTGCCTCTTTTACTTTTGCTTGAAAATCTGGGTTATTTAAACTAGAACCAGCAAGATTTATATGAGCTGAATGAAGTTTTTCAATATGTTTTTTATCTTTAGTAACAGTTTCTAAATATGTCCAAAGAACATATACATCAATTTCACTCATAAGTTGATATCTCTCAGCTGCTGGCAAAAAGTCATTTGGAGGGATAAAATTGTTATCTTGATCCCACATTCTAATAAGTATCTCATAACTAATCTTATCACTCTTAGTTTGCAGTGGTACTATATCTTGTGCAAAAAGTTCAAATTTGCTTGGTCCATCTTTTAAGGCTTCTTTTATAAGTTTTGCACTTTGTTGTTCTAAAGATATTCTTTTTAGAGTTTCATCCCCTTTATCATAGATATGGGATTTGTTTCTACCTTTTGCTTTGGCAGTGAAAAGTGCTACTGAACTAGCTTTTAGAAGCTCTTTTACAGTATATTCAAAAGCTTTAAAATATATAAGAGAGATGGACGCTGATACACTAAATGTTTCGTTATTGTGTGAAAATCTAAAATCTTGCAGCTTTTCTAAACTTTTTTGCAAAAAGATTTTTCCATCTTCAAAAGAACAGTTTTCAAGTAAAACCATGAAACCATTTCCATCTACCCTTGCAAAAATTGCATTTGATGGTAAAATATTTTGGTAGTGTAATACAACCATTTTTAAGAGCTCATCTCCTGCTTGATAACCTGCTTGGTCATTTATAAGTTTAAATTGGTCAAGGTCTAAATATAGAAGGTTATATCCATATTTATTTTGTTTTTTCAAAGAATTATTTATTATATTTTCCATATGAAATCTATTAAAAATATTTGTTAATTGGTCATGGGTAGCTTGAAATTGTAGTTTATTTGAAGAGCTTACTATTTGGTTCATTTGGGTATTGAATCCATCAAATAACTCTTTTATTTCATTATTTGCAGTGGTTTCAACCTTAGTGATTTTGTCACTAGTTGGATCACTTTTTTTCATAGCATCTATAAGTTTAATAAAAGGTTTTGTGTAACTTCTACTTAAAAACCAACTAAGAATTAAACCAAAGATTAAGGCAAAAGGGAAAATAGACAAAATAGTATAAATAGTGTCTAATTGCTTTTCCTTATAAGTACCTAGATCAATATTAAAAAGAGCATAACCAAAGGTATAGTTTTCAGCTATGATTAGTTTTTTAATCAAAAGTTGATTTTTTAAAAAAATACTATTTTTTGAAAAAATTATTTCCTGCATATCTTTTATTTTATCTATATTTGAGTATTTAAAAATACTATTTTTATCCCCATCTAGTAGAAGTAAACCTTCTATTTCCTTAAATGCAGTAAGTCTATAGGTTATGTCTGAAACCATATCTGCATTTGGATTTAAAATTACTTCTATTAGATCGTTATTAAAAGATTTTGTAATAGTATCAATCTCTAAAAGAGAATTTTCTTTTATCTCTTCTTTTTGATATTGATATACAAAGTATAATGTTGATAATTCAACTACACTAATAATCACAACCATAAAAACTGTTAGTTGAATTTTTATACTAAATTTATTCCACATAAAAATTATTATTCTAATATTTTTACTATTGGTAGGTCAAAATCATTTCCCCACTCTTTCCAAGAAGCATCATAGTTAGAAACATTATAACCAAGTTGCCTAAGTGCAAAATAATTTGATGCAGATACTCTACCTATAGTACAGTATATAATTATATTTTTATTTTTATCAAGATTTTTATAGGTTTTTTCAAGCTCTTTTATATCCTTTAATTTAGGAATACCATTTGTAGTGATATTATGATCTGCAGGTATATTTATTGCTTTTGGAATGTGTCCAAATCTTTTTGCTTTTGATTCTTTTCCTATGTAGGCATTGTTAATTCTAGCATCTATTATTATTTTAGAAGGACTTTTTGTAGCTATATGAGTTAGAAATTTTGTTGCTAGTTTTTTATTATCTATTGAAGCTATATATTTACTCTTTGAGGGAGTTACTACATCTTTTGATACGGGTAAACCTAGGGTTTCCCATTCATCAAAGCCACCATTTAGAAGTTTTACATCCTTGAAGCCATATACTTCTAAAGCCCAAAAAAGTCTAGCAGCATCAAAAAAATTGCCATCATCATAAATCACAATTTTATCATTTGTATCAAGTCCAAGATCTCTTAAAATTTTTTGCATTTTATTTAGTTCAACTAATTTACCACTTGTTTTTTTATTATCATAGCTTAGATCTATGGGAAAGTTTAAAGCATTTTTAATATGACCTTCAAGATAAAGCTCTTTTTTTCTAACATCTATAATTTTGTGATTTGTATTATTTGAAAGCTGGTCAATCTGTAATCTTAAATCATCAGCATTTAAAGAGATATAAGATAATAATAAAGTTATAAGTAATATTTTTATTTTCATTATGTATTCCTTTTTTCTCCATTTATTTTAGCATAGAAAACTTATCTTTTTATTATTTAATTTATTTAGTATAAATTTAACAAAGGTGTCAAACAATAAATTATGTGATTTGTTTTTATGATAAATCAAAGAAAAATCTCGTTTAAAATCTATATTGATAAGTTTTATTTCAAAAAGTTGTTTGTTTTTAAGCTCATTTTCTACTGCCACTTTGGATATGGCTGTTATTGTATTTGGATTATTTAAAACTATTGTTTTTATCTCTTGAAAACTATGTAATTCCATAAAAATATCTATTTCATTTGCTAGTGTTCCTAATCTATCTATAAATATTTCTCTTGTTCCTGATCCTGTTTCCCTTAGAATCCATTGTTTATTTATAGTATCTATATAGGCTTTTTTAGGGCAGTTTTTATCACTTGTTACAACTATTAATTCATCTTCACATAGATGTTTTTTAATGATATTTGAATGACTTGAATTGGTTTCTATAAGCCCAATATCAAGATTTCCATTTACAACTTTATCTATAATATGTGTTGAATTTATAGAATCTATATCAAAAGAAACTTCAGGATAAAGGTTTAAAAAATCAAAATATATATCAGGCATTATAAAGTTTGATACGGTTTTACTTGCTGCTATTTTTAGTCTTCCTGCTAGTTTATTGGTTTGGAAAATAGTTTGTGCATCTTTTATAGCTATATAGTGTTTGTATGTTTGTTCCTTAAAATATCTTCCCCTCTCATTTAGAATAAGTTTTTTACCTAAACGGTCAAATAGTGATTCTCCTAACTTTTCTTCTAAAGATTTAATTGCTAAAGAGATAGCTGATTGACTAATATTTAACTGTTGTGCTACTTGAGTTACTTGAGGATTATCGCATAAACTATAAAAAAAGTGAAGTTCTTTGAGTGTCATATTTGTTCCTTATTTAAAATATTAATCATTATATTAAATTTAATATATTTTACAAATTAAACAAAAAAGTTTATACTTAACAAAAACAATAAGGATTAAGATGAAATTAGATAAAAAACTACTAATTGGACTTGGTTTTATTACTATACTGAGTTTAATTGCAATTGTAATTGCTAATATTCAAGTTGTTAAACACTTAAGTATTAGTCCTTTGATTATTGCAATATTTTTGGGTACATTTTTGACCCATGTTTTAAAAAATAGTTATATGGAATTTTTACATGAGTCTATATCTTTTAGTACAAAAAGAGTTTTACGTTTTGGTATTATCCTTTATGGGTTTAGATTAACTCTACAAAATCTTTTAGAAGTAGGTGCCCAAGGGTTGATATTTGCTTTATTTATAGTTATAAGTACATTTGTAATAGGTTATTTCATAGGTACAAAAATACTTAAAATGGATAAAGAGATAACAATACTTACTAGTATTGGAAGTTCAATTTGTGGAGCAGCTGCTGTTTTAGCTACAGAATCTGTTTTGAAATCACCAGCTTATAAAAGTACTGTTGCTGTTTCTACTGTTGTAATATTTGGAACTATTTCTATGTTGTTATATCCATTTTTATATCATTTGGGAACTTTTGATATTAGTGCACACAATTTTGGGATATATTTAGGTGGAACTCTACATGAAGTTGCCCATGTGGTTGCAGGTGGAAATGCTATAAATGGCGAGGTTGCAAATAGTGCAGTTATTGAAAAAATGATTCGTGTAATCTTACTTGCTCCTTTTTTATTAGTTTTAACTTTTGTGGGTTTTAAAAATAAGATTCAAGGGGAAAAAGGTAAAGTAGTAATCCCTTGGTTTGCTGTTTTATTTATAGTTGTAATTATATTTAATTCATTTGGTTTTATACCAAAAGAGGGCTTGCTTATAATAAATGATTTTGATACTTTATTATTAACTATGGCTATGTTAGCTTTGGGTTTACAAACCCATATTTCAAAGTTTAAAAGTGTAGGAGCAAAACCATTTTATCTAGCTACTATTTTGTTTTTTTGGCTTATTATTGGGGGATATAAGGGATTGGAGTTTATATTAGTATTTAGTAAATAAAAGAAACTATTAAAACAGGTGAAAAAAGTTTTTTCAAAATAATACTGAACAAGTAATCAATGTAAGAAAAGCTACAAATCTAAATTTGACAAAAGCTAAGAAGAAAGCAAGGATGTTTTCTTCTTCCTACATTGATAATATAAGCTTCTTTTTTCACTTTTTCTAAGCCTAGAAGAGTTATTGTTGTATATTAATATCTTTATTTTTTGCTAGAATCATCATACTTAATTGCTATTGTTCTTTTTTGATATATTTTTAGTAATAGATAGGATAAAGCTATAGCTCCAATAGTTCGTATAACTATAACCATAGTAAAATCTGCACCAAATATTACAAATAGAAGTGTATCTTCAATAATTGCATGGCATATCATTAAAAATGTACCTATATAAAAAAGATCTTCTTTACTTATGCTTCCAGATTTTGCTTCATTTATAAGTATTCCTGCCCCATAAGTTATACCTAAAAATATGCCAACTGTAAGTGAAAAACCTTTACTTACATTTTTTTGAGATTCAAGTATAAATTTTCTTGTTTTTATAAAATCCATTATAAAAATCAAAATAGTTATAAGTATGATAATTTTAATACTTAAGCCTATAGAACTTGTAAATGACCCGTATATCAGACTTTGAAAATTATCATAAGTTGTTTTTTCAAATACTGCTTCGCTAATTGTTGCATCAAACCAAGAAGATGGCAACAAGTATGTAATATATGCTAAAAACAATCCACCAATAAATCTAAGTAAATAGGAGTATATATTTGATATACCAATTTTTTTCATAATCACACTCTCTACAACTAAGGAGTGACAAACTCCAAGAAATACTGCTAGAATACTCCACTGGTAAGGCGTAAGCTCTAGTGGAGCGGCAAAGGCAACTGCTGCGTAAAGGTTTAAAAATATTCCACTAATGATTGCTAGTGAAGTTTCAGCTGGTAGTCCAATCACACTTGTAAATGGTTCTACTAAAAATGATACATATGATAAAGTATTGTAAAAGTATAAAATATCAGCAAGGATATATATAGGTATTACAAGCTTTAAAATAATCCAAGCACTTTGAAGCGATTTATTTAATGTTTCTTTATAATTCATAAGTACAATTTTACACAAAATAAAAAAACTTGTCTTGTATAAAATCAACTTTTTATAAAAAAATAGTTAAACTTTTGACGAAATAAAGGATAAAGAATAAAACATTTATTTACAAATAGCGGTAAATCGTTTGCTCAATTAAATTATAGTAAAAAATTTTTTTCTAATTATTCAAAACATTTTCATGATATGTTAAGTATATCTTGTCTTGAGAATGGAAAAGTTAATATTGAGTTTATAAAAGAAAACACTAAAGAGATTCTTCTAAAAAATAAGATTGCAATATTTAACCCTTATCAGGTTCATTGGTCAAAAGAGAGTGAGATAAAAACTGTAGGTTACTATACTCTTTATTTAGATATCAAATGGTGTATTAATTTGCAAAAAGAGTTAAATATAACCCAAGACAATCAATTTATGTTATTTGATAAAAATATGATTAATAATCAATCTAAATATGAAACTCTTATAAAAATATGTGAAAAAATACAGAAGAGTACCAACTTTTATAATTTTGAAAAAGAGATAGCCAAATTTATTTCAAGTTTATTTAGAACAAATATTACTAAAGAAAGCAAACAATTATTTAATAAAATTGATAAAAGTTTAATATCTTTAACGAAAGAGTATATATTAGATAATTTAGATGAAAATATATCTTTAGAAGATTTGTCTAGATATACAGGATATAATAGTACTTATATAAGTAGAATCTTTAAAAAAGAATTTGGATTAACTCCTCATGCCTTTATGGTTAATGAAAAAATTAATAGATCTAAAAACTTACTCTTAGACAATACCAATACTATATCTTATGTAGCTTCTAAATCAGGCTTTTATGATCAGAGTCATTTTATAAGAAATTTTAAAAAACTCTTTGCAAACAGTCCAAATAATTTTATAATTAAATAATTAATCTTAATTAATATACCAATTGTTATCTTATTTATTTGCTTGATTTTTGGTGGATATAATGGTTTGAAATTTATATTGAGTTTTTTCTAAAAGCTTCAAAATTTGACAATATTTAATTAATATCTTACAATTGCAAAAAAATTTTAAAGGAAAACAATGAGTCAATTACCAAATTGTCCTAAATGTAATAGTGAATATACTTATGAAGATGGAACTCTTCTTATCTGTCCAGAATGTGCACACGAATGGTCAGCAGATGCTGTTGCAACAGAAGATGAAGATACGTTAGTAGTAAAAGATGCAAATGGTACAATTTTAAGTGATGGGGATGAAGTAACAGTTATAAAAGACTTAAAAGTTAAAGGTAGCTCATCAGGTATTAAAGTTGGTACTAAAATCAAAGGTATTAGACTTGTTGAAGGAAATGATGGTCACAATATAGACTGTAAAGTTCCAGGTGTTGGTGCAATTAAACTAAAACAAGAGTTTGTAAAAAAAGCATAATATTTTATGAGTAAAGGGGATAATCCTTTACTCAGTTATCTAAATCAATTATCTTCTAGTGCTGGGTCTAGAAGATTTGTTTCAATCACTTTTTTTATTTCTATCCATCTTTTATATGTTTGTTCTTGATAAATATCTTTTTTCTTCCCTTTTGTTAAAGCGTTTTTATGTTGTTCAAAAGCTGTATAATGAAAAGCATGAACATCATATTTTTTATTTGTTTTAAAAGCATTATAAATATTGATTACATTTTCTAAGGTATCATCTATAAATACAATAGTATCTATTTTATTTGAAGTAGGGGTATTTTCGTATAATGATAAGATGCATTGCAACATTTTACCCTTATCTTGTCCTGCAAGATACATCACTCCATTTTGATAAGAGATTGCTCGTGATGATTTAATATCACAAGGTAAAAAAGGACTTGCCAAACTTGATGTTTTATTTTTCCCAAACTTTAGAGAATTTTCTTTTATAAGTTGTAAAAATGTACCATTTGGTGCCTGAAGATTTGAAAACTGTGCGCTTGTTGCACTTAAATTATCACTTCCTCTAGCTGTTTCAACCATAAGTCTAACCCCTTTTTGTGATAGTTTTGAAAGGATATTTGGAATATTTTTATCTGTATAAGGCATATTGTTTAAACTAAATAGTAAAGTAGATATCTTTAGTAGTTCATCTTCATTTGAAGCTACCCTGTATTTTGAATCTATTTTCTTTTGTTGATAATCTTTCAATAATTGATCTTGCCATGAATACCATGCAGGACCACCTAAATATTGGCAGTATTTATCCTCTTTTGTTTTATCACACTGCATCATAGTTAAAGTATCATCATCATCCATAACAATAAGAGTTGTTGAATGTTTATTTAAATCGTTGACAATTTTATCAAGTTCTAAGAAGCTTGAAACTTCAGACTTATTTGCTTTTGCATATATATAGTTTGAAAATATTAAACTAAATATTAGAAGTACTAAAATCCTTTTCATAATTATCCTTTGTTTATTATTTTTGCAAATTGTATTGAAAATTCCAATTGAGATACACCTTGAACAATTGTGATTTTTCTTTTTCCTTTTGGTGTTATATATGTTTTACCACAATGATTATTTACTTCTGTATCGCTTGTATTTACATCTAAATACTGCTCATGGAATTGATAATATTGCAAATCACCAGCCATGATCATAGTAGCTAGTGGGTCAAATATTGGTACTGGAATACCTTCATCATGGCTTCCTGTTTTTTGTATAAAAATATTTTTTACAAGGGTAGCTATTGGGTCAATTGTTGTTATAGTATCTACATACTGGGCATTTAATACAACATAATTGCAAGCATCAAGAGGAATTAAAGTAATAGGAATAGTTGAATCAAAAACTTTTTTTGTTGCAACGGGGTCAACAAAAACATTCCATTCGGCACTATAATTTGTACTATAAATAGCTCCTTGATTCCACTGTTTTTTTGCATTATTCAAAAGAGCCACATTTCCATCAACATAAACTGCACCTGCCATTGCATAGATTTGTTCTATATTTTCTATTTTTGCAGTAGGATATTTTTCTAACATTTTTGCAATATTTGTAAATCCTCCAAGAGATAGTATAGTGATTTTTTCAGAACAATTTTCTAAGCTATCATATAATAAATCCCAAGCATCTCTTTTATCAAATTCAATAGTGTTTTTTGGATTTAAGCTTCCCATTAAACCCATAATATCATTCATGTCATTTTTAAATGATTGGGGAAATTTATGATTAAATTTTAGAGGTTTATCTGCTCCAATAGATACTTTTGCATCTACTTGTTCTCCTAGTTCCATAAGTGTTTTTGCTATGATTGAACCCCATTTAAGATCTGTTTCTCCACATCCAGTTACAGTAATAGCTAGTATATTTATAGATGGGTTTTTCATCAAATAACAAATTGATAATACATCATCCCAACCCATATCAGAATCAATAATTACATTTTTAATCTTTTTCATAGCTTACCTTTATATTGGTTTGATAAATTCTATCACATAAAATATTGATAGTTAATAAAATATTGTATTATATATTATTTATAGTTATTTTTGTTTTACGATATATTTATATAATAAAGATTTATATATAAGCTGTTAAATTAAAAATAAGAACTTAAAGTATTAAATATAAACTATTAGTTGACAAAATCTAAAATTTTATATATAATAGTCTAAATTTAATCTATTATATTAAGATATATAAATTAAAAGCTTAAATTTAAACTATAAAGGCTTATATTATGAATGAGTTTAGTACTACACAAGAGATATCAAAAGAGTTTGCACATAAAATAAAAGATGAAAGATTAAGGCAAAATATTACTCAAGAGGATATGGCTTTAAAATCAGGTTTATCTTTATCTACATATAAGATATTTGAAAAAAATGGCAAAGGAAGTTTTGAAAACTTTATTAATATAACAAAAGCATTGGGTAAAACTATGGAGTTAAACAATCTATTTATTAAAAACAGTTTTTCACCAAAAGAAAAAGTATTAAACAAAAATATAAAAAAACCTGAAAGAAAAAGAGCAAGCAAAAAAGAAAAAATAGATTCTTCTAAATCAAAAAATGAATCAAAACCCACAAGAATAGGAATTTTGTTAGATAAGTTAAAGGCAAAAAATGAAAACGAATAATGATTCTTTGATTGTACAACTTTATGGGCAAATAGTTGGGTTTTTATCTTTAGATGAGAAAGATAATATATATTTTGAATATGAAGATGAGTTTAAAAATAGTGGTTTAGAGATATCCCCTATAAAATTGCCTTTAGAGACAACTGCTGTTTATAACAATAGTGATGATAGATTTTTTGAAGGTTTAGCTGGAGTATTTTTTGATTCTTTACCTGATAAATTTGGAAATGAGGTTATAAAAAGATTTTATGCAAAAAAAGGGATAAATGAGTATGAATTATCATCAATACAAAAGTTAGCATATATAGGAAAAACTGGTATGGGAGCTTTGGAGTATATTCCAAATGAACCAACAGAGATTTTAAAAGAATCTTTAGAGATAAAATCTTTGGTTGATGATGCTAGAAAGATTATAAAAGGGGATATTACAGTTGCAATTCCTGAACTAATATCATCAGGAGGAAGTGCAGGGGGAGCTAGAGCAAAAGCGGTTATTCAATGGAATAAAACTACAAATGAAATAGTATCAGGAAGACTACCTTTTAAAAAAGGTTTTGAGAACTATCTTATAAAATTTGATGGTGTTGGAAAAGATTATGTTCCAGCAGATTATGGAAAAGTTGAGTATATCTATATGAAAATAGCAAAAGAGCTTGATTTAAACGTAGCAGATGTAGAGATTTTTCACGAAAGAGATTTTAGTCATCTTTTAGTAAAAAGATTTGATATTATAGAAGATAAAAAAATACATATGCACTCTTTATGCGGGCTTACTCATACAAATTTTAATATACCAGGTTCTTACTCTTACGAAGAGTATTTAAGAGTAGTTGAATACCTTACTAAAGATAGACAGCAATTGGAGAGTGCATTTATCCATATGTTATACAATGTAATTACTTGTAATCAAGATGATCATACAAAAAACTTCTCTTTTTTGATGGATGAAAAAGGAGTTTGGAAAACTGCACCTTTATATGATATCACATATAATAAAGGCAATGACTATACAGCAAAACACCAAATGAGTATAAATGGAAAAAGAGATGATTTTAGTATAGAGGATATAAAAGCTGTTTCAAAGATGTTTTCAATAGGAAGTGACAAAGAGATAGAGGAGTTAGTAAAAAACATAAAAGAGTATTTTATAAGTAGATTTAAACAAGAAGCAAAAAATCTTAAAGTGGATAAAAAAAAGATAGAAAAAGTGATAAAAAATAGTAGATTTTAAAGCTTTTCTTTTATATATATTTTATAAAAAAGTGGAATTCCCCATCCTAATAATGGATAGATAAACCATAAGTGACTAGAGTTTGTTAAAAGATTTATAGTAATAAGTAGTAAGTTTACAGCAATAAAAATTGTGATTATTTTCTTATGATTATTTTTAGTTTCAGTTTCAGTTTTAAAAGGTTTATTTTTTAATTTATCTTGTAGTTGTTTAATATCTAAGCTAAAAGCATTAGCTAAAAGATTTAGAGATTCCAAGCTAGCTTTGTCCTCTTTTTCTACTCTTTGTATAGTTCTTAAACTCAATCCAGTGATTTCAGCTAATTTTTCTTGTGACCAACCATTTTCTATTCTTAAGTTTTTTATTATCATAGTAATTCTCCAAAAATTTTTTAATATTATACAAATTTTTATAAGATGTCGGTTACGACATTTTTATGACAAAGCCTACTTTATAGCCTAATAGGGATATAATAACTTACTATAAACTTTTCATCACTATCTAAAAAATGATTTTTTTTATATATGGCATATGAGGGGTTTGTTGTGGTTTCATATCCACTGTTTATTAACCACTCAAAATATACCCAATGCATAAATTTTAAAATATCTCCATATTTCCCTTCAAAATCGAATCTTGCATATACTCCTCCAGGGATTATAAAGCTAGGAAGAGTTTCATTTTTTAATTCATCATCTACAACAATACAAGCATTGTATCTACACTCATCAAGAGGTGTTATAGTTGGATTGTCATGGTGTAAGCCTAGTTGTGTATAGTTTTCAATATTATTGCATAAAAGCCAAGTATGGAGTTTCTGCCAAGTATTTCTTATGCTTTTTCCATATCCCTTATGTCTTATATAATAAGCTTTCATTGGAGACATTTTAAGTATGCTTGGCATAAGATTTGAGAAATCAACCAATGCATTTGAGGCGCTTTCTGATTTTATTAAGATATCATTGGTAAATTTTTTATATTCACCCTTTCTCCACTGTTTTGGTGTCATTTCAAATTTTTGTTTAAATACTCTCATGAAAGCTGCTTGTGATCCATATCCACACATCTTTGCTATATCTGTTATGGTTGAGTTTTTATTTGTAAGAAGAAGTAAGGAAGCTTTTTGAAGTCTGATTGATTTTATGGTTTCATAAATATTTTGTCCAAACTCCTCTTTGAATATTCTATGCATATGAAATCTACTAACATCTAGTTCAATGCAAAGTTCATCTAGGTTTATATCTGTATCTATATATTTATATATGTAGTACATAATATTATTTGCAAGTTTTGTATGTTTTTCCAGAGTATTTTTTTTCATAATAGTATTATAGCAATATTTATGATACTTTTGAGCAAAAATAGTTAACTTTTTTAGCAAAAACATTAAAGAATAAAATTTTTTATTGTTCTATAATTCACAAAATCAAAGGAAAGTACAATGAAACAGGAAAATAGTAGTTTTGATACTAAACGATCATTTATAAGACAAATTTTAGAATCAATAGATGAAGAGACAATCTCTTTTGCAGGTGGCTTGCCTGATGAGAATCTATTTCCAATAGAAGATTTAGCAAAGGCAAGTGAAAAAATATTTAAAAATAAAAAAAATTTCCAATATGCAATAAGTAATGGAATATCAAGTTTAAGAGAAAAGATAGCAACTTTTTACAATGAAGAGGGGATTGAAACAAATCCAAATAATATTTTGATAACAACAGGGAGTCAACAAGCACTTTTTATTATTGCAAAATATTTTGAATCAAAAGATATCCTTGTGGAAAAACCATCTTATTTAGGTGCAGTAAATATTTTTAGGATGAATAAGCTAAATATGAAACCAATCACTTTAGAGTATGATGGTATAGATACAAAGGAGTTTGAAGAAGAATATGAAAAAGTAAAATTGGCATATCTAATTCCAGATTTTCAAAACCCAAAGGGTTCTTTATATAGTGAAGAAAAAAGGATTGAAATAGCAAAAACAGTTAAAAAATATGGTGGATATATTATAGAAGATGCACCTTATAGTGAACTATTTTATGGGGAAAAATCAAGAAGTATAACTAGTAGATTGCCTAACAATAGTTTTCATCTGGGTTCTTTCTCAAAAACTCTATCACCAGCTCTTAGAATTGGTTGGATTAGAGCAAATGAAGAGGTTATAAATGAACTTATACTTATAAAAGAGACAGTGGATTTACACTCAAGTGGTATCTCTCAATACATTTTAGATGAGTATTTAAAAGATAGTTCAAGGTATAAAGAACATTTAAAAAACTTAAGGGTAGAGTACAAAAACAAAATGCACACTTTTGCTTCTGCTTTAGATGAATTATTGCCACAATTTGAATACGAGAAACCAAAAGGTGGGATGTTTATTTATGGAAAATTACCAAACATAGATACATATAAATTAGTTTATGAAGCTTTAAAGAAAAAAGTTGTTTATGTACCTGGAAGTGAGTTTTATATCACAAGAGAAATTTGTGATGAGATAAGATTTAATTTTACCCACTCTTCAAAAGAAGAGGTAAAAATAGGTATACAAAGGCTTAAAGAGTTAATCGAAGGAGAAAAATGAAAGAGATGAAAAGTTTAGTTTTTATAGTTGTTGGATGTTTTTGTATTGCATTTTCTACAATAGCTTTTTTAAATCCTAATAATCTTATTACAGGTGGTGGAATAGGTCCTGCACAACTTTTGCATGTTTTATTTCCTATTTTTACACTGGGAACTTGGATTGTTATTGTTAGTACTCCTTTAATTATTATAGGATTTAAATATTTTGGAAAATTTTTTTTAATCAAAACATTGATAAGTATAGGTCTGATTTCTGTATTTACTGATTTTTTAAAAGAATTCTTATCCCTACCAGCAGCAACACATGAAACTATACTTGCATCTTTATTTGGTGGATTATTAATTGGATTAGGGGTTGGGCTTATTATATTGGGTAGAGCTTCAACAGGTGGTACAACAATAGTTGCAGAGATCATATCTGCAAAAACCAAGTTTAAAACTTCACAAATTATTTTAATAATAGATGGAGCCACAATGGTAGCTGCTGCTTTGGTATATGGAGATGTTGAACAAGCTTTATATAGTGTTATAGGTGTATATATTACATCTAAAATAGTTGATATGCTTCTTTCTGGAAATCCTTCACAAAAAGCTGTTAGCATAGTAACAAATAATGTAGATGAATTATCAACGCATATATTTGATAGTTTAGGGGAACATGGAACAATCTTACATGGAGTAAATCTAAATCAAAATGGTTCTAAAACCCTAATCTTGGTTATAGTTGATTTTCCAAAGCTACAAAAACTAAAAGAGATAGTAAATATATACGATCCCGATGCTTTTTTAGTAATACAAGAAGCCTCAGAGCTTTATGGAAGGGATTATTAGATAGTAATGAATAATGAAAAGTGAAAAATGAAAAATTGAAGAAGATTATTCATTATTCGTTATTCCTTATTCATTAAAAACATCCCTTATATGTCAGGTCTCTACTAGCTTTGAAGAGAAACAATTTGATATGTGTGTATCGTTTTAATCCCTTATATGGCAGGTCAATATAAATGAATAATGAAAAGTGAAAAATGAAAAATTAAAGAAGATTATTCATTATTCATTAAAAACATTCCTTATATGTCAGGTCAATATAAATGAATAATGAAAAGTGAAAAATGAAAAGTTGAAGAAGATTATTCATTATTCGTTATTCCTTATTTATTAAAAACATCCCTTATATGTCAGGTCTCTACAGTTTGATTGTCCTGATTACGAGTATTTACATCATTATTTTAATCCCTTATATGTCAGGTCTCTACAATGGCTGCAACTAGTGTAAGTGCAACAGTAAAATTATTTTAATCCCTTATATGTCAGGTCTCTACATGATATTGCACCTACTGTTCACCATATTTGGAAATTTTAATCCCTTATATGTCAGGTCTCTACTACAAGTACAAGGTAGACAACAATTAGGCATAGGTATTTTAAATCCCTTATATGTCAGGTCTCTACAGCATTCAAAGATAATGGTTTTTGTGTTGTATCTGCATTTTAATCCCTTATATGTCAGGTCTCTACTAGGTTTATTATTTGGTTTGATAAATTTTATTTCAATTTTAATCCCTTATATGTCAGGTCTCTACAATGATGCGGAACATAAAAGACCTTTTGCATTTTCAAAGTTTTAATCCCTTATATGTCAGGTCTCTACAGAAGCATATTTAACACTAAATGAAACTTATGTAAAGTTTTAATCCCTTATATGTCAGGTCTCTACTTATCTAGTGTCGAAAACAAAATAGCATATGCTAGTTTTAATCCCTTATATGTCAGGTCTCTACACTAGGAGTAAACTATGATACAGCTCAACCTTTAATGTTTTAATCCCTTATATGTCAGGTCTCTACAAAATAAGTATTAGACAAAAGATGTGGAACTATAGTTTTAATCCCTTATATGTCAGGTCTCTACGGTACAGAACTAATAGATCAACTTCACGCTTTTAAGTTTTAATCCCTTATATGTCAGGTCTCTACTGTTTCGTTTGTGTTAAAAAAAGTTTCAAGTGTCATGTTTTAATCCCTTATATGTCAGGTCTCTACTCTTAACTTAAAGACTTCCAAAAAAGACTTAGTGGAGTTTTAATCCCTTATATGTCAGGTCTCTACAATGAAGATTACAGTCTTTTTGAACTAAGTAAAATTGGTTTTAATCCCTTATATGTCAGGTCTCTACCTATAAAAAAGAAGATTTAAAGCTAATTGGTGATTATGTTTTAATCCCTTATATGTCAGGTCTCTACTAGCTTTTTGGATATGGAAAGACATATACAAAGATGCGTTTTAATCCCTTATATGTCAGGTCTCTACAAGGAGCATTACAAGATATGGATTAATTACAAATGTTTTAATCCCTTATATGTCAGGTCTCTACGTAATTATATTCATTCTGCTAGTGTTTCTCTTTTTCAGTTTTAATCCCTTATATGTCAGGTCTCTACGGATTTAATACTATTGCAGAGGGATTATCTTATTTGTTTTAATCCCTTATATGTCAGGTCTCTACATATTTCTTCCCACCACTCCAAGTTTTTCACCCAGGTTTTAATCCCTTATATGTCAGGTCTCTACAAGTTGATAAAATAATAGAATGTTTAGTTATCTACGTTTTAATCCCTTATATGTCAGGTCTCTACAGAAAAGTAAGGGGGATATCATGGCTTTAAATAGTAGTTTTAATCCCTTATATGTCAGGTCTCTACAGAAAAATTGTTATAAAATAAAATATTAAGTAATAATAGTTTTAATCCCTTATATGTCAGGTCTCTACTTTTTAACAAAATCAATAAAAATTCATAATAACTCGTTTTAATCCCTTATATGTCAGGTCTCTACACTCTGGTAACTCTGTAAAATTTACAGCTCTAGTAAGTTTTAATCCCTTATATGTCAGGTCTCTACACAAACAATAAGGAGAATATAGATGTCTGTTTTTAAGTTTTAATCCCTTATATGTCAGGTCTCTACAGTAGATAATAAAAATATAAAAGCACTTGATAGTCGTTTTAATCCCTTATATGTCAGGTCTCTACCAAAGTAAATAGGTGCTTTTAAAATCTTAATTTCCCCTTTTTATGGGATTTGATTGGATTTTTCCAAGCATTTTATTAAAAACAATAGGTTTTTAAAGAACTTTGATATTATGGTAGTTTATCATAGATTTTTTTAAATTTAGTTGGAAAAAGTTATTTTAAAAGATTAATATAATTTATAATATAATAAAAGAAAATACAATATTTAAAAGTTATTTGATGAAATATTACAAAATAGATATAAAAATATATGAAGAGTATATGCCTCCTTATTTTACTGGAAGTCAGCTTCGTGGGGCTTTGGGGTATGCTCTTAAAAAAGTGGTTTGCATAAATCCAACATACGAATGTGAAAATTGTTTTGCAAAAGATAATTGTCTTTTTTACACATTTTATTTGGAAGATAATTATCATAAATATAGATTTGATATATCTCTTGGCAACAAATCTTATGATTTTTCTTTTTATCTTTTTGATGAGGTATGTGAACAACTTCCTTTTATACTTTCAAGTTTTCATAAGTTATTAACTTCTATTGGTCTTGGAAAAGAGAATAAGTATTTTAATGAGTTTAAAATATATGTAAATGATATTTTGGTTTATGAAAACGAAACCTTTGATTTAAAAAATATTACACAAAAAGAGTATAAAGAGAGTGAAACAAAAAAAGACGTAGCTATAAATATACTAACACCCATAAGAATAAAAAAAGAAAATAAACTTATATATGATGATAGTTTAGACCTTTTTGATATCTTGCTTTCAAGTAGAAAAAGATATGAATACATCTATCCAAATGCGCCAAAACTAGAAGTAACAAAAGAGTATAAAGTAGTAAATAAAAACCTCTATAAAAAAAATCTTACAAGATATAGTAGTCCCCAAAAAACAAAAATGAAATTTGATGGTGTAATGGGAAGTTTAGTTGTAAAAGATTTAAGTGAACAAAACTATAAAATACTAAAAATAGCAGAACTATTAAATGTAGGAAAACAAACAGTTTTTGGACTTGGGAAAATAGAGGTTAAGGAGATTTGATGATAGAAGTTAAAAATGTATTTAATAAAAAATATAGTGAATTATTTAAAAAAGATATTTTAAAAATAGATGATATTTTAAAAGACAATGAGTTGACTATCATTTGTGCAGATTTTTATGGAATACAAAACTTTATTTTTGAAAATGTACCATCATCAAAAGCTTATAAAGTATTAAGAGCAAAATCAGCTTATGTACAAATATTTACAAAAGTATTATCCCTATATATACTAAAAGTTTTAGGACTAGAGGAAGAAAATATTATTTTTAGTGAGGCTGGAAAAATAGAAATACTATCTCCAAGAGTTGACAAAAATAAAATTGAAGAGATTCAAAAAGAAGTAGATAATTACTTTATAGAAAACTTTTTTGCCCTAGCAGGGGTAAAGCTTGTATCCATGGATATTTTAAAATCATATCTAATTAATCCTAAAGAATTTAGAGAAATCAGAGAAAAACTAAACGAAAAGATGGAGTTTGCAAAGTTTAATAAGTTTAATTTACAAAATCAAAATACAGTTTTGGATTATGTTGATGTTCCAACTAATCAAACACTATGTAAAACCTGTGGAATAAGAAGAATACAAGAGGAAAAAGAAGTTTGTAAAATTTGTGACGATTTTATAAAGTTAGGTGAAAATTTAGCAAGTAAAAATTATATGAAAATTTCAAATGATGATAGTGGTATAAAGATTTTCAATAACTACCATGTTTCATTTTCAGAAAATGAAAATGATGAATTTAAAAGCCTAAAAGAATTTTGGAAAATTAAATCTTATGTAAAATCAAACGAAAAAGGTGTGGCTTATAGTTTTGATGATTTAGCAAAAAATACAGAAGGTGCAGAAAACTTAGCTGTAATAAAAGGTGATGTTGATAGTTTAGGAGAATTTATTAAAGATAAGAGTAATGCTTTTGATAGTTATGAAAACTATATTTATTTTTCTTATACTTTAAACAACTTTTTCACTCAAAAAGTACCAGAATTTTTAGAAGAAAACTATAAAAATACTTATGTAGTTTTTACAGGTGGAGATGACTTTTTTATTATAGGTGCATGGAATGAAATAATAGATTTTTCAGAAAAAATATATAAAGAATTTAGAAATTTTTCAAACGAAAACCTTACATTAAGTGTAGCAATTATGCTAAGTAAAGAAAATGTACCAATATCTTATATGTCTTCTAAGATTGAAGAGTTACTTGAAAAATCAAAAGAAAACCAAGATAAAGACTCTATTACACTTTTTGATGAAACTGTAAAGTGGCAAGAGTATATTGATGTAAAAAAAGTATTAGAAAATGAGCTTAGTAAAATCGAAGAAGAAGATAAAAAAAGTGCATTTTTTTATTCTCTTTTAGAATTAATAGAAATGTCAATAAAAGTTAAAGAGGGTGATGTTTTATCTACTATGTGGAAATCAAAACTAAATTATAGTTTTAGAAGAAATATGAAAAAAGAAAGTTATGAGGATTTATATAAAGTCTTAGATACACAAATAGAGAAAAATCCAAAAGCTTCAAAGATGGTAATAAGTGAATTTATTTATAAAGGGAGAGACTAGATGCAAAATATAGTATTAGATTATACAAAAAATGAAGAACTTTTTAATAAAGTTGCGCAAGAATGGGCTTTAGCTATAGGTAAAACTAAAAAAACACAACTTAGAAATTTTTATGAATATATAATGGATTTAGAAAATAAGTTGAATAAAAATAATGAAGATGTTGAAAATATTATTCCTTTTGTAAAAATGTTAAATTCAAAAGTATCATATGCAAGAAGTAGGGGTGTTGTATCAAAAGAATTTCAGGATATGATGAGTCAATGTGTAAGTTTAATTACAAAAGAAAATATAAAAGATACTTTGCTTTGTTTTAAACTTTTTTTTGAAGCTGTGCTAGGTTTTTTTGAGGGGAGAGATTAAAATGAAAATATTAAAATTAGTTGGAGAGTTAGAAGTATTAACAGGTTTACATATTGGTGCTGGTGATGATGTTATGAAAATTGGAGGTGTTAGTAATAGTGTTATAAAAGATATAAATACTGATAAACCTTATGTCCCTGGAAGTAGTATAAAAGGTAAGATGAGAAGTTTACTAGAATGGCATTTTGGATTGGTTAATGTTGGAAGAGATGATAAGGAAAAAGGGAAACCTTTTTCTTCAAAATATTTTTCTGATGTAGTTTTTGAAAAAGAGGGAAAAAAAGAGAAAGCAGTAAATCTAATAAAACTTTTTGGAGATGCGAATTCTGAAGAAAAAAGAGAAAATTATGGTGTTACAAGACTTAGCTTTTCTGATTGTAGTCTTATTGAACAAAAAGATATAAAAAATCTTACCGAATCAAAATATGAAAATGTAATAGATAGAACAAATGGAACAGCAAAACATCCAAGACAAACTGAAAGAGTATGTAGGGGGGTAAAGTTTAATTATATTATTTCTTTAAAAATTATTGAAGATAAACCATTTGACGATGAACAAGATAAATTAAAAGATATAGTGAAAAAAGGTTTAGAACTTATTGAAGATGATTATTTAGGTGGAAACGGTACAAGAGGTTATGGAAGAGTGAGTTTTAGTAATAAAGATAAATGGGAATAGTGATGAAACTTTATAAACTTACTATAAAGCCTATTTCTAATTTTGCAACATCTTTGCAAGGAGATACTCTATTTGGTCAAATATGTTGGGCAATTAAAAATAAGTATGGTGAAGATAAGTTAGAAGAATTACTTTTAGAATATGATAAAAATCCCTTTTTGATTGTTTCAGATGGCTTCCCTAAAGGTTATCTTCCAAAGCCAAATATGCCTATGAAATTTTTAAAAGAAAATAGTAAAGAAAAGAAAAATAATTCAAAAAAATTGTGGCTGAAAATAAAAGATTTAGAAAATGGAAATTATATAAATGCTAAAAATATCAATAATATAGAGGGAAGAGTTGATTTAAATAAAAAAATAAATGTTATGAAAAACTCATTAAATTATCTTGCTTTTAGGACCGAAAAAGATAGATTCTCACCTTTTGGTATAGAAGAATATCCAATAAAAGATTTTGAATTTGATATATATTTTTTATTATCAAAACAATTTAAAAAAGAAAAATTATTAGAGTGTATGGAGTTTATATCAGAGTTTGGTTATGGCAAAAAAACTTCTATAGGAAAAGGTAGGTTTATATTTCAAAAAGAAGATTTTGAAGAAATAAGTTTAAAAAATGAAACAACAACGTATATGACATTATCTTCTATTTCATTGGAAAATTTAGAGTGTGAAGAATTATATTATTCTCCTTTAACAAAATTTGGTAAAAACTCCAGCCAAGTAGATAATGATAATCCATTTAAAAAACCTATACTTTTAGCAAAAAACTCAACAGTGATTAAATATAAATTCACTAAAGAGAGATTTTATGATGGTAAAGCTATTAAAGGTATATCATCATTTGAAAAAGCTATACATCAAGGGTATTCTATACTCTTTCCTTTAAAGGAAATAAAATGAAGACTTATAAATTAAAAATGACTCTTTTAACTCCTATGCATATTGGCATAGGAGAATCATATGAACCTACAAACTTCGTTATAGATAATGGTTTCCTTTATGAATTTGATGAATTTAGTTTTTTTGAAAGTTTATCAAAAGAAGATAAAACAAAATTTGAAGAATTAGTAACAAGAGAAGATAACTTAGCATTATCTTCTATAAATAAATTTATAAAAAAACGAAAAGATATAGTAAAAAATATTTTTACCTTAAAAGTGAAAGTTACCCAGGGTATCGAAAAAGAGTATAATAGGAGAATAGGTATAATATCTAAATTTGAAGGCTCAGGAATAAAAAAACCTGTAATAAACCAATTTCAAATTCAAAAAACAATAAAAGATGAAATAACTGGTAATCCATATATTACAGGAAGTAGTATCAAAGGCTCAATCTCAACTGCATATCAAGAATATATTTACAAAAATAGTAACTACTCAAAATTGAAAGAAACTTTTCAAATGCCAAGTGAAAGTATTTTTAAAAATATTTCTATATCTGATACAAAAATACTAAATAGTTCCTCTCTTATAGGTTTTTCTTTAAATAAAGAGAGATTTGAAGATGACAATCAAGGACCATCAACAAAAATTGAAGTTATATGTGAAAAATCTGAATTTGAAACATCTTTACAAATTAAAGATTATAATTCTAAAGAGCAAATAACAATTGAAAAGATAATAAAATCATGCAATGATCATTATTATGAATTATTTGATTCTATGTTTAGACAAAAAAATTTATATAAAGATTCTTTAGAATATGATTTTATAATTGATTATTTTAGAGAAGATTTTTATGAAAAGTATTTAAACTTTGAGTTTAAAAATAAAAATCAATTTTTATTACGGATTGGAAAACATAGTGGAGCAAGAACTGTAACAATAGATGGTTTAAGAAATATAAAAGTAAAAGTTAGTGGTGGCGGTCCTAAACGAAAGAAAAATATTTGGGAAAACTTAGAAGAAGAAACAACTACATGGCTTTTTGGAGAGAATGAAGATAGTATTGATACCTTACTACCTTTTGGATGGGTATTGTGTGAGATAGAAGAATAGTTATGAATAATTACGAATTAGAATATTTAATTGATGTTAATGCTATTTCAAAAATCAAAAAAGAAGAAGATTTTTTTCTTAATCATATTATTTTAGGAAATTTGGAAAGTATTAGTAGATTTGAAATTGATGGAAAAGAAATAGATATATCTATAGAAATAAATAAAGATGGTAAATATTTTTTTATTAATGATGATGAAGAAATAAAGTTTAATTATCAATTTAAAATGCTAAAAGAAGGAATATTCATTTTTTCCATTACATTTGATAATATTGAAAAAAAATGTGATTTATTCTATGAAGAAGAAATGGACATTACTGGCACAAATGAAAATGAACCAAAAGTTGATGATTCGGAAATATCTTATAAGAATACACCTTATAGTATAAAAAAAATTAGTTTATTTGAAAATATAAAAGAGTATCTAGAAAAAGTAATTATGGATGAAACTAAAAATAAGCCCTTAGTTCTATCTAATTCATATGAGGCATATATATGTAATGAATATTATCCAAAGCTTTATGATGCGAAAAGTTTTAACAAAGGTAATGTATCGTTTTATGGGTGCAAATTGGTATGACAAAACTATTCCCACAGAAATTAAAAATGGAGTTAAAAGAAAAAATAATAATTTAGATTACAAGTGTGGAGATATTTTGTATTATGTAGACTTTAAAGAAATAAGGGATTTTTTGTTTATACCATATGAGAGATTAACGAAAGAAGAAAAAAAAGAGTTGATTAATAGATACTTAGAGAGAAAATTAACTTGTATAGATGATTTAGAAAAGTTTTTACCTAAAACAAATTGGGAATTATATTTTTGCAATTTATTAGAAAATAAACAAAATTTATTTGATGTGAAGTGGAAAAAACTATCCAAGATAAGAAATGCAATAGCTCATAATAGAGTTATTGTGAAGGATGAAATAAAAGATTTAGAAAGTATTTATACTCAGATAAATTCTATCCTTCATAAAATTGATAATTCAATTGAGTCTTATGATTATTCAAGTTATTTTATTGAGAGAAAAAAATCTAATGGAAAAAGAGGAAAATAAAAATGGAATTTGAAAGTTTGATATCAAAAGTAGTTTTAGCCTTGATTATTGGATTCTTAGGTGTATTAATATATTTTCTTATTAAGACTATATGTGATAAAAAAACTTCTGATTATTTTAATGCTAATATTAAAGATAAATTATCTTCAATGTTTGATGGATATAGAAATGAAATTTTAGAGCATTTAAATGATATAAAAAATATTAAAGATTTTAGAGAAAGTAAGATTTTAATTTGTAATGATAATAAAAATAAAATTAATAATATGGCTATATTTTCTAAATTTAGAAATATGAAGAACATAAATAATTGTAATGAAAAAATTAAATTAAATAACTTTTCTATAATTATTTTATTTGCAGAAGATGATAAAACATTAGAAGAATGGTTTAAGTTATTGAAAAGTGTTGATGAAAATATACCTATTTTAATTTATACAAATGGAAATGTAGGCTTAGAAAAGATAAAACTGTTCGAAAATAAAATACATTCTCCTATTAATAATCAATTTACATTGATTGAAAGATTACATAGTGCATATTTGATAAAGAAGGTATTAGATACTTAAATTATCGTTATTATTCAATTATAAGCAATTTTTGATGGTTTTTTATTTGCATTGAGCCGAATTTTATAAGTAAAAATTAAATTTTAACAAAACCAACTTATGTGATATAATATTTTTATAATTATTATGTAGGAAAACAGTATGTTTTCAAACAGATTAATTTATATCTACAAAAGAATCAATAGGATTAAAATTTTTAACATTTTAGACTATCGTATCAACTTCATATTTAAAATACTCTTCTAACTTTGCAAAGCTTTTGTCTTTGTACTCAGGTGAAGTGATTTCGTAGTTTAGTTTTACTAGTTCTTCATTTAAACTTAGTTCTTGGTAGTTTTGATTATATAGGTGCTTAAATTTTGGTACGATTTCTTCTACTGTTTTTACACTAAAAAAATCATCTGGGTTGAACTCTTTTGCCATTTTTGCTCTTTTTATTGAAATTATATAGTGTTTTAAAATTTAATCTTACAAAAGGATGTTTATATAATAGACATTTATAAGCTAGAATTAGAATTTTTGCTTTAGTATAATAAAAAATACGAAGGATTTATTTATGAACTATTTTTTATCAAATCAAAATATTAAAATACCAAATATGATTTATGGAACTGCTTGGAAAAAACAGCAAACAGCAGATTTTGTTTATGAGGCTTTAAAAACTGGCTTTAAAGGGATAGATACAGCTTGTCAACCAAAACATTATCAAGAGGATTTAGTGGGTGAGGGGATAGCAAAAGCTTTTAATGAAGGACTTAAAAGGGAGGAGATATATATTCAAACAAAATTTACTCCTATAGATGGACAAGATATAAATAACATGCCCTATCTTGCAGAAGACTCTTTAGAGGTTCAGATAAAAAAGTCTTTTGAAACTTCTAAAAAGAATCTAAAACTTGATTATATAGATTCTTATATTTTACACTCACCAATATTTCCAGGAGCTAAACTTTTAAAAGCTTGGGAAGTTATGAGTAGTTTTTATAAAAACAAAGAAGTGGGACAGTTGGGTATTAGTAATTGTTATGATTTGGATGTTTTAGAATATTTATATAAAAATGTAGATACTAAGCCATCTATTGTACAAAATAGATTTTATGCCCAAAGCTCTTATGACAAAGAGATTAGAGCTTGGTGTAAAGATAAAGGGATAATATATGAGAGTTTTTGGTCTCTCACTGCAAACCCACATATATTATCAAATAAATTTGTAAACTACTTAGCATCAAAATATGATAAAAGTGTAGCGGTTGTTTTTTATAAGTTTTTAAATCAAATAGGAGTAGTACCATTGAATGGTACCACTTCTAAAACTCATATGAATGAGGACTTACTATTAGATAGTTTTGAATTAAGTATTAAAGAGATTGAAGAGATTTCAAGCTTATTAAAATAGATTGTTTACACAATCTATTTTAGAATTACTCCATATTTTTGAAGCATTTTTGGCCATTGTACTTTATTCCCATCTTTATCAAAGATTGTAGGTGTTCCACTAACACCTAGTGAAGTTCCTAAAGCAATTTGTTCATTTAATTGTTTTTCTAACTTCTCTAGTTCAGTTTTTTCATATTTTCTATTTTTAAATGCAGGAGTATCTTTTGTGGTCTCCATAGCTGCTACTTTAGCTTTATTTGTTTTTTGACTTAAGATATATATAGCGATATCTTCTGCATTTTTATGAAAACTTAAAGGGAAATAGAAAACTCTAATTTTTACTTTATCTTTAATTTGTGGTAAAAAAGATTCAAATTTTTTACAATATGGACATTCAGGATCTGTAAAAAGTACATATTCATCTTTCCCTGTACCATAAGTGAAAGTTTCTTTTCCTAGTGTTGGTTTTAAATCAACTGGTAGGATAAGTGGTTGACCAGTCTTTGTATTTATTATATCACCTGGGATTAGATATTTTTTATCTTTTGTTAAGTATATTTGATCACCTTTACCTTTTACTGTCACACTTAACATATAAACAGAACCTACATCTACACCTTTATTTACTTTTACATGTGCCATTTTAAATAGTTGTAAATTTTGAATTTCATCAATTTGTTTAGTTGATAGATTTTCATTTGCACTTAAAGTTGATACTAAAGCAAGCCCTAAAAGTGAAGTTTTTAATAGTTTCATCATAATTGTTCCTAATAATTTTTTTGTAATTTTACTTTAAATAGATTAATGGAAAATAAACCAATTATATTGTTTTTGATTTCATATGCTTTGAAGCATATGCATAACCACCATTTGAACCATCTACAAAGTGGATATGTTTTCCATGTCGTTCAAATATCAAACAAGTCATAAGTGCAGAGTTTGAGATATGAACTCCATAAATTATCTCTTTGTTTTTAAATTTTGTTTCAAAATACTCTAATAACTCTTTTGTTTGAGTTTTATTAGTACTTATAATCATCCTAAGCATATCATCAAATTTTTCTGTATCTGTTGTTCTTAAAATTCTATTTTTGTAATCAGCCCATTGGGATGTTTTTTTATTCATAAGAAATAAACCTAAAATATTTTCTACAAATATTTTTAAAAATACAAAACTCTTTGAAAATATATTTGATGAGAAAGTAGAAGCTTCTGCATTTAGATACATAGGATTAAAAGATAGGTTTAGGTTATCAATAGATTTGATTGGATGTCTTTGTGTTGAAGCTCCTGCTATTTGTTCTATTTTTGATATTAACTCTTTATATATTTGTGAACTATTCTCTTTATTTATAACCTTTACCAATAAAGATAAGGTTTCATCTTTTGGTGAGGGTATATCTTGCCATCTACATTCAAGTCCACTAAAATTAGCAAAATTATTGTTTATCAAGCTCTCTTTTATACTATATTTTTCTTCTTCATTTTTTAGTAACTCTTCAGCTAAGCTTAGACCTTCACCTCTTACTATAGCTTGGCTGTGATCTTTTGAGATAGAGTATTTAGCTACATATATTGATTTGCCTTTTTGTTCTATTTCATTAAGGGGAACTATTCCAACTCTAAGTTCTAATCCAAAGTTCTCTTTTGCTTTTTCTTTAGCTTCTAGTAGGACTTGTTTTGATTTTTCAAGTAGATATTTGGGTATTAAAACACTAGCTCCATCACCACCAAAGATAAAAGGCAACTCCAAGTTTTTTTCCAAGTTTACTATACCTATTATTACAAGTGAGGCTACAAAATTTATTTGTTTGTACATCCCATTTTCAATTGCTACTGTTGAGTTTTTTATGTCACTAACTAAAATATACCAATCACTAGGGAGTTTTTTATAAAGATTTTCTTGTGTGATTTGGGAAAAATCTTTTATAGTATTAAGATTTTTATAAAACTCTTTAGTATTTTTCATTATAAAAGATTAAACAATACAAAAGTTGTAAAAAATGAAATCAATATTCCATATCCAACAATTGCAGAGCTAAGTCTTGGTGCAAGTCCCGCCATAGATGCAATTGCACCTGCTGTTATCATTGGTGCCATTCCCGCTTCCATTATAGATATAGTTGCAACTTTATTATCCCAAGAGAATAAAAAGCATATTAAAAATGCAATCGCTGGAGCAAGTATAAGTTTTATACCTAAAGATACAGCAAAGGGTTTTATCTCCTCTTTTGCAAGTTTTAATTTTAGTTGTAAACCAACTGCTACTAAAGCAACAGGTACAATGGTACTTGCTAAAGATGCTAGTACTTTTGTGATAACTTCATTAAATTCAACACCCATTAAAAATAGTGCTACCACTAGAGAAAGAAAAGGTGGAAAAGTAAGAACTTTATAAACAATAATTTTAAAACTTAGTTCACTTTTACTTGAATAATATGAAGCTATAAATGTACCATAAGTAGCCAAGGCTATAAAAGTTCCTAATTGGTCATATACAATAACATAGGGTAAAGCCTCTTCTCCCATATATGCATTTAGTATAGGAATACCTAAAAATGAAGAGTTGGTTAAAATAGTAACCAACATCAAACATCCTGTAACCTCTTTTGAAAAATCTAAAAGTTTTGATATATAAAATGTAAGTATGGCAGTTATAGCCATAACAC
Organism: Halarcobacter azotofixans (SeqCode); assembly: GCA_048571215.1. GTDB lineage: Bacteria > Campylobacterota > Campylobacteria > Campylobacterales > Arcobacteraceae > Halarcobacter > Halarcobacter azotofixans. The sequence continues at coordinate 1,574,157 of CP182352.1, read as the reverse complement.
TCCAAGCTATGATTATAGGAATTAACATATCCATAGAAAAGGATAACTTTGGTATTTGCAATAAAATCATTGCAGGAAGTGAGATATAAATTACAAACTGGTTTAGGGTAGTTGCAGCATCTTTTGAAAAAATTTTTAATCTATTTACCCCATAACCTAAAGCGATGGCTAAAAGTATAAGAATAAAGTTTTCCATTAATTCTCGCTAATATTTACATCACAAGAATTTTCTTTGGTAACTTTACCATGGCTTGTAGTATATAAGATACCCCATTTGTACATCTCTTCAAGAACAGCTTTAAGTTTTTCTCCTACAGGAGTTAGGGAATAAACAACTTTGGGAGGAACTTCTGGAAATACTTCTCTGTTTATAATATTTTTTTCTTCTAACTCTTTTAATTTTACTGTTAAGGTTTTTTGAGTGATTTCACTTATAGTATCGTGTAGTTCACCAAATCTTTTATTACCATCTAGTAGATGCCAAATAATTGCTAATTTCCATCTATCATTGAATACATCTAAGGTTACAGATACGGAACATTTATACTCTTTATCATTTATATAATACATAATAAATCCTTTAATAATCGAATTATATCATAATAAAGATAAATTTCCTATACTTACCTAAAGTAAAGTAAGGGAAAATTAAGTTTATTAGTTTATAATTCTATTAGCATTTCGTCAAGATTAAGGAATTATATGACTAGAACAGAAAATAAAACAAAATATTTTATAGGGATGATTGTTGCTATGATTTTTTGGGGTATTGCTTGGACTTCAGGAAAAATAGTAATGGAACATTCAAGTGCCGAAGTGGCAGCATTTTGGCGATATGCTATATCTTTTATATCTATTATTCCAGTAATAATTTACATGAAAATTCCATTAAAAACAGATAAAATTGGTTTGCTTTATATGGTTTTAGCTGGATTATTAAGTGCTTTATTTAATCTTTTATTTTTTTTAGGCTTATCTCATGGTGATGCGGGATATGGTGGTACTATGGTTACTGCAATTGTACCAATTTTGACTTATTTATTATCTATTGCTGTTTTAGGAACAAAAGTTAATAAAAAACAAGTTATAGCTTTAGGTGTAGGGATCTTTGGTGCTTTGATATTATTAAGGGTTCCAATGGATGGATTATCTTTTCTTAACCTAAATAGTTCATATTTTTTAGAGTGTGCATTAGTTTGGTCTGTAGTTACAATTTTTGCACAAAAATCTTCAAAAAGAGCAAACCCTATGTTGTATACTTTGGTTGTATTTGGTGTAACAAGTATAGTAAATCTATTTCTTGCAATGCCTTATCATCCTTTTGAAGTTAGTAGTTTAGATACAGTATTTTGGTGGAATATCCTTTTTATAGGTTTATTTTCAGGTACCTTTAGTATGACTATATTTTTTATTTCTGCTAGCAAAATTGGAGCTCATCAAACAGGTGTCTTTATGTTTATAGTTCCTATAGGTGCTATTGTTTCAAGTTATTTTGTATATGGTGAAAATATTATGTTATCAACTGTAATTGGATGTTTGTTAGCTTTTGTAGCTGTAGTATTGTTTAATACAAAGTATTCATTTCAAAGAGTTAAATTAAATCAAAAGGAGATTTTATGAAAAAAGTTCTGATTTTAAATGGTCATCAATATTATGATGTGGTTGCAAAGGGTGAGTTAACACAAAATATTATAGATAAAGCAAATGAGTTTTTTACTAAAAATGGATTTGAAGTAAAACAAACACATATTGAAAAAGGTTATGAGAAAGAAGAAGAGATAGAAAAGTTTGAATGGGCTGATTATATTTTATTTCAATATCCAGTTTATTGGATGGGTCTTCCTTGGATAGCAAAAAAATATATAGATGAAACATTTACACAAGGACGACACTTTGCAAGTGATGGAAGAAGTAGAGATGATGCTTCAAAATTATATGGAAGTGGTGGCTTAATGAAAGGCAAAAAATATATGTTATCTTTAACATATAATTGTCCTGAGTCTGCTTTTAATAATAAAAACAGCCTATTTGATGGAATGTCTTTAGACCAAGCTCATGTTGCAGTTCATAAAACCTTCCAATTTTGTGGCTTAGAACCCCTTGAGACTTATGCAATGCATGATATCTTCAAAGGTGATTTAAATTTAAAAGAAGAGTTAGATAAATTTGAAAAAGTTTTAGCTAAGAATTTTTTATAAAATAAAAGGGAAAATATGCCAATAGCTTTATTTGCTTTAACTTTAAGTGCCTTTGCTATAGGAACTACAGAGTTTGTTACAGTAGGATTAGTTCCAACAATTTCTAGTGATTTAAATATCTCTGTTCCTTCAACTGGTCTTTTAGTAACAATGTATGCTTTAGGAGTTGCCATAGGTGCTCCTATTTTAACAGCACTTACAAGTAAATATAATAAAAAATATATATTGATTTGTGCTATGGTTATATTTTCTTTAGGTCATGTTGTTGCTACTTTTGCTCCAAATTTTTTAACTCTAATATTTGCAAGAATTGTTACAGGATTAACCCATGGTTTGTTTTTTTCAATTGGTGCAACAATAGCAACAAGTTTAGTTCCAAAAGAGAAAGAAGCAAGTGCAATTTCTATGATGTTTGGAGGCTTAACAATTGCTATGGTGACAGGAGTTCCACTAGGAACTTATATTGGACAAAATTTTGGTTGGAGAGATACTTTTATGTTGATATCAATCTTAGGTACTTTAGCATTTATAGGTATTGCTTTTCTTATACCAAAAGAAGTAAGAGTAATAAGCCCTTCAAACTTTTTTAAACAATTAAAAATATTAGGAAATCCTAAACTTCTTGTTGCATATCTAATCACAATATTTGGTTTTGGTGGAGCTTTTATTGCTTTTACTTTTCTTGTACCTATCTTGCAAGATATTACAAAATTTTCACCTAGTCTTATCTCTATAATACTATTGATATTTGGTCTCTCAACAGTAGTTGGAAACTTTGTTGGTGGCAAAGTTGCTGACATATTTGGAGTAAATAAGGTATTGTTTGTAGCATATCTTTCTTTGAGTATAGTTTTATTATTTTTTAATTTCTTTGTAGAGAATAAATATTTAACAATAGTTGTTATAATCTTATGGGGAATTTTTGCTTTTGGAAGTACTCCTGCATTACAAGCTAATGTTGTAAAATTAGCTAAAATAAATGAACCCCATGCAGTTGATGTAGCATCAGGATTTAATATCTCTGCTTTTAATATTGGTATTTCCTTATTTTCTTTTTTAGGTGGAGCAATAGTTACAAATATGGGATTAGTTCAAACTATTTTATTTTCATCAGGGGTTGTATTTTTATCTTTATTTTTGATTTTTATTGGATATAAGATAAATAATAAAGTTGTAGTATCACAAACAAATTAAAAAGGATAATTTATGAATGAGATTATAAAACAATTAAGTAGTAGAAAGTCTATAAGACAATTTACAGGTGAAAGTGTCAGCCAAGAAGACCTTGAACTCATTATAAAAACAGCACAAAGATGTCCAACTTCTATAAATGGACAACAAATATCTTTAGTATATATAAGAGATAAAGATAAGATAAAACAAATAGCTGAACTTTGTGGTGGACAACAACAAGTTGCAACTGCTGAAGTATTTATAGCTATTTGTGTAGATTTCAATAGAACTATATTTGCAGTAGAACAAGCAGGAGAAGAACACCAAATTGATAAATCAGCTGAGGGTGTACTTGTGGGTGCAGTTGATGCTGGAATTATGTTAAATGCGATACAAATAAGTGCAGAATCATTGGGATATGGTACAACTGCCATTGGTGCTGTTAGAAACGAACCAGCTAAAATGATTGAGTTATTAAAACTTCCACCAAAAACATTTCCAATTGTTGGAACTACTATTGGAGTACCTACAAAAGAAGCCAAAAATGCTCCTTTGAAACCTAGAATTCCAATAGAAAGCTTTGCTTTTGAAGATAAGTATGATGACAAAAAAGTAAAAGATGGTGTGTTATTATATGAAAAGCAGATGAAAAAGTTCAGAGTTGATAATAATATGAACTATTTACAATCATATTGTGAGCAAACTGCAAACTATTATAAAAATATCTATTTTAGAAAAATTGAAGAAAACTATACAAAACAGGGTTTTGTGTTTAAAGATTAAAAAGGAAATATTATGGATAATATAGTAGTAGTGGCAATGGTTAAAGTTAAAGATGCATTTAAAGTGTAGATAGTAAATTAGAAAGAACTTTAAATAATCAATATAAATATTAGGAGTAGATTATGGAAAAAACATTTATGGAAGCAATGGATTTTAGACATGCGTGTAAGATTTTTGATGAGACTAAAAAAGTAAGTGATGAGGATATGCACTTTATATTGGAGGCTGGAAGAAAATCACCTAGTTCATTTGGTATGGAAGCATGGAAGTTTTTAGTTATAACAAATGAAGAGTTAAAAGCAAAACTTAAACCTTTTTGTTGGGATCAGCCACAAATTACCACTTGTTCTCACCTTGTGATTATTTTAACTGGAATTGAAAATGTTAAACCAGAATCAGGTATTCCAGAAAAAAGATTTGCTAGAAGAGAGATGCCAAAAGAGAAGTTGGATTTTTATTTAGGTTTATATGCAGGGCATTTAAAAGAAACATTAAGCACTGATGAAAATATTTTTGCATGGACTGCAAAACAAACATTTATAGCAGCTGGAAATATGATGACAGCAGGAGCTGTTAAAGGGATAGATTCTTGTCCAATCGAAGGCTTTGATAGAGAAAAAGTTGAAGAGGTTTTAGAGATTGATAAAAGTAAATATAGATTGTCATTAGTATTACCTTTTGGCTATAGAATCAATCCTCAATCTAAACAAGCTAGATTGCCTTTTGAAGAGGTAGTTGAGTTTATCAAATAAAAAAAGTAACTTGTTGCTTTCTTTAGGGTTTTCTCAAAGAGAGTACAAGTACAAAACTTCTTTTAATAGGAATTTATTTCCTATGATAAAAAGAAGAGAAAAAAGATAGGTCCCTTTAAAATGGGACATTTATAAAAGTAACTCGTTGCTTTCTTTAGGATTTTGCTTCTTTTAATAGGAGTTCATCTTCTATGATAAAAAGAAGACAAAAATGATAGGTCCCTTTAAAATGGGACATTTATAAAAGTAACTCGTTACTTTCTTTAGGGTTTTGCTTCTTTTAATAGGAATTTATTTCCTATGATAAAAAGAAGACAAAAATGATAGGTCCCTTTAAAATGGGACATTTTAAAGGATATATTTCATGAATCAAATTTTTCAAAAAGCTAAAATAGGAAGTCTAGAACTAGACAATAAAATTATCATGGCACCTATGTGTATGTATCAAAGTGATGATAGTGGAAAGGTTAAAAAGTTTCATAAATATCACTATACTGCTAGGGCTTTAGGGAAAGTTGGCTTAATAATAGTAGAAGCAACGGCAATAGAACCAAGAGGTAGAATCTCAAATAAAGACTTAGGTCTTTGGGAAAAATCTCAAATAAAAGGTCATAAAAAACTTGTAGAGCTTAGTCATAAGTTTGGTTCTAAGATTGCAGTTCAAATAGCCCATGCAGGAAGAAAAGCAACAGTAAAAGAAACAACACCTATCGCACCATCTAATATAGCTTTTAGCCCAAATGAACCTTTTAAAACCCCAAAAGCAATGAGTAAAAAAGATATTGAAAAGATAAAAAAGAAGTTTGTAAAAACAGCACTTAATGCAAAAAAAGTTGGATATGATGCCATAGAACTTCATGCAGCACATGGATATTTATTTTGTGAATTTTTATCTCCTATTTCAAATCAAAGGGATGACAAATATGGTGGCAGTTTAAAAAATAGATGTAGAATTGTTTTAGAAACTGCAAAAGAGATTAAAAAAGAGCTTGATTTGCCACTAATTGTACGAATTAGTGCAGAGGAGTGGATGGACAAGGGATGGAATATAGAAGATTCTATCTACTTATCAAAAGAGCTTGAAAAAATAGGGGTTGATGCTATTCATGTATCAGCAGGTGGAAACCAAGAAAAAGTTGACAATATGCCAAAACTTGAACCCCTTTATCAATGCACTTATGCCAAAAAAATAAAAGAGCAAATAAATATCCCTGTAATAGCTGTAGGATTAATCACAACACCAAGTGAAGGTGAAGAGATTTTAAACAATAAAACAGCTGATTTTGTGGCATTAGGAAGAGAGCTTTTAAGAGAACCAAACTTTATGTTTAAAGCTGCAAAGCAGTTTAAATATAATGGATATGATAATCCGTCGTATTTAAGAGCTTATTAAAGGTATCATTTTTTATAGTTATAACTTAGTTTATAGTAAGAAAAAGATATTTTTGAAATAAAAAGCAAAAAGTAGTAAAGCAAATCTTTTGGTTTTTCATAAGAGATGTGTTTAAACTCTTTGTTTGTTTTGTATTTATATTGATAATAGGTAAATAAAAACAAGGAGTATTTATTCTCTTTGTTTATTGCAAAAGTTATCTCTTCTCCTTTTGCGCAAGCCTTTGTTGCCTCTTTTATGTCATAAATAGTTTTCATAATTTGTCTTAAGTTTTATCTTCTAATAATTGTTTAGTTATTTTATGTCTATACTCAAACATATTTTTTATATCGTATTCAATAAATGGTTGAAAAATCTTCCCAAATATACCAAAAGGAAGTTCATACTCTATATTATCTATAAGTTCACACATATTGCCTTTTTTTATAAATATATGATGATGTTTCCAGTATTTAAACGGGGATTTAATAGCTAAATCTACAAGAATATTTGGCATAACTAGTTTTTCGATTTTTACTTCCCAATATGTTGGAATAAAAAATTTTGTAGTTTTTATTCTTACTATTTTACCCTCAAAGGTTTTAGTATCACTATTTAATAATTCTACTTTTATATTTTGTGGAGTTATTTTTGTAATATTGTTTGAATCAAGGTGAAAATTAAAAAGTTCTTCTTGGGTACATTTTATCATTGTACTTTTTTCTATAGTTTTCATTTTAACTCTTTATTTTTTATCTTGTTATCAGTGTATATTAGATTTTGGTTTTTTTGTATACAAATAATGTCTTTTTATAGATTTAATTACATTTTCTAGTAAGATTAATATTTAAATTATAGAAGAGAAATTTATAGTACTCCTAAGAAAAATCTCTCTTTATTTTTAGATTTTGCACCTACTTTATTATAAAATTTTATCGCTTTTTCATTAAAACTAGGTGTTTGCCATTGTATAAAACTACAGTTTAGTTTTTTTGCTACTTCTTTTAATACATCAATAATTTTTTTGCCCAAGCCTAGATTTCTAAAATCTTTCTCTATAAAAAGGCAGTCTAAATATAAATAAAAATCCACATCCCAGGTTGAAAATTGTTTAAAATAAGTGGCATAAGCTATTATTGTATTATTTATTTCAATTACTAGGCAATTGAGAATATCAGTATTAAATAGATATTTTTCTAATTTCTCTTTTTTATTTTCTAAAATAAAATCACTTTTTTCAAATGCAGCATGTTTTTGAAATAAAATCAATAAACTTTCTATATCATTTATTTTAGCTTTTCTAATAATATATTCATTTTTCATTTTAACATCCACAAGATGTATTTTTTATTCCAGTTTTTGAAGTTTCATGTTTATCTCTTTTCCACCAATCAATACCACCTAATAGTTCTTTTGTTTTAAAGCCTAATTTTGTCATTTTCAATGCACCTTTAGTTGAAGCATTGCATCCAATACCATCACAATAACATATATACAAGTATTCTTTATCAAGTGAGATTGTACTTTCTTCACTCATTGTTCGATGGGGAATATTTATAGCACTTGGAATATGTTCATACTTATATGCTTCATTTGAACGTGTATCTATAACTATTATTTTTTCTTTATTTTTTAATGCTTCACTTAAATCCCAAGAATCTATTTCGTATTTTAATTTATCTTCATAGTATTGAATTTGCTTTTTCATATTTTCTCTTTTTGATTTTATTTTAACAGTTAAAAATAAATATTTCTATACTTATTCTGCTTAAAAAATTCTCTTTTCTTGCTCAAAATATTCTTTTATCTGTTAAAATACTATTATGATAAAGAAAAGTACAAATTTAATCCATAGTAAAATAGCCAATGACTTGATGTGTTATATTTTTGATAATATTGAAACAGATATTAATTTAGATCATTTATCTAAGGAATTAAAAGTAAGTAAATTTCATCTACATAGGGTATTTAAAGAACAAATGGGTAATTCCATATACAATACTATAAAATCAGTTCGTTTACAAAAAGCTGCTAATATTTTAATTACAAATAAACAATCAACCATAACAGAAATATCTAATATGTGTGGATATAGTTGTCAAACTTCTTTTATTAGAGCTTTTAAACAAAGATTTAATCAAACTCCAAAATATTGGAGAAGAGGTGGCTATAAAGAATATTCAGATGCAATTTTAAATAAAAATATTATTGAAAGTTGTAGTATTGATTTTTTTACTCTAAAAAGAGGTTTAGTAAAAGTTAAACCTAGAATGGCATATTATCTTAGGCAAAAGGGTTATTTAGGAGAATATAAAGAGATTTGGGAAAAAATGATTGCATGGATTTATACTAATAAAATAGAAGAATATGAACAAATTGCAATTTATCATGACAATCCTACAATAACACCATTGGAAGATTGTGATTATGTTGCCTGTGTTGTCCCACATGATAATAGATTAGATTTAGCTGATACTAATTTGCCAATGTTGGAAATTCAAGAGTGTTTATGTATCACATTTGAAATTGAACTTACACATAATGAGTTATTAAAACTTATACAATGGGTATATCATGATTGGCTTCCTAGTAGTGGATATGAAAAAATTACAATACCTTCATATATAATTTTTAAAAATAATAATACTTGGGATGAAAACCATATAATAAAAGGTATCTATCATGTTCCTGTTAAATATGTCTAATTAAATATAATAAAATACTTATTTTTTATGTCTCTAAAATAAAATAAAAAATTTTAGTTAAAAAGATACAACATATAAGGTATATAAAATAAAGACACCACAGTAGAGATAAATACTGTTATAGACATCTTTTGAGGTTTTACATTTAAAATAGTTGCAACTGTGACTGTGTTTCCTGCTAGTGGAACAATTGAAAAGATAAACATAACTAAATAAAGATTTTCATTTAGAAGATGAAAAAAGTTTTTATCTAAAATCATAAAAATTATTGTAGTAAGTGGCCAGATAATAAACTTGATAAATAGTGCAAGTGAGATAAATTTTATATCTATACTATTGTCACTTCTTACTTTTTCTAAACCCATACCTAAAAGCATCATACCCAAAATTGCGTAGGCTCCTTTTAAGTAAGCTGAATAATCATGAAACATACTAGGTATTTCAATACCATTTAGATTTACTATTAAACCTAAGAGAAAAGCATGTATAACAGGAAGTTTTAGAACTTTTTTTATACTTTCTAAACTTGAAAAATTTCCCTTAGCTGTTATATAGTATCCCACAGAGTTTTGATATAACATTGAAGCTAAAACAGTGAAGATAAATACATCTACTAATTTGGGCTCTAAAAAGATAATAGCTAAAGGAATACCAAGGTTTCCAGTGTTCCCTGTTGCAGTACTAAAGGCCAATAGATTTGCAGTGTTATCACTATAAATTTTTCTTGCAAAAAATAAAATTACAAAGGCCAAGATTGTGCTTAGAATAAAAAAATAAGTTGGTAAAAAGATAACAGATAAATTTAGTTTTACATTAACTGTAGCATTAAATATAATCAAAGGTGCCAATAAAAACAGTAATATTTTTGCAACAGTTTCTTTATCGCATTTAAGTATAGCAGTACTAAATACACCTAAAATAATACTAAAATATAAAGGGATGATTTTTCCAAGCAGAGTTAAAAAAACTGTCATAATAAATCCTTATTATGGATTATATAAAACTATTATGTAGAATTAATGTAAATTATTTTCTAAAATATAAAAAACAGGTAATTAGTAAAACAATTATAACTAAACAACACCCAATAAAGGTAAAAAAGTGTTGAACACCAAGATAAGAAACAAAAGGATGAAAAACAATAGGTGAAAAGAACTGTCCCATAAATAAGAAACTTGTTAGGTAACCAGACGATTTAACTCTTCTTTCAAAGCTTGTTCTACTTAACATCCAAGCGGTTACATTTGTCATCATAATTCCACCACCAAAGCCTAAAATAGGACTTGTAATGTAAAATAGATGTACATTATTTACACTACCAATACCTATAAATCCCATAGAGATAATACTTAATGCTATTATATATATGGTTGAAAATCTATATTTTTGTTTCAACTTCGAAAAGGTGATTGCTCCAAAGGCATTTGATAAAAAGGCTAGGGCTATAATAGAACCAGCCATTTTACCACTTGCTCCAAAAGTATCTATAATCAAAAATGGTATTTGTGTTGGTAAAATAAAAAATATAAGCATATAAAAAAATGCTAAACCATATATACCTATAAGCTTTTTTTGTATGGTTTGTTCTTCTATTAAACTAGGATCATCTTTGCTTTTTTCTATTAAAAAAAATATTACCATAGGTAAAAGCAATATCCCAACTAGATAGATACCAAAAGGTAAACGCCAATTTATATCAGATAAAAATCCCCCTCCAAATACAAAACCAACACCACCTATAGCCATAAAAGCACTTTGATAGCCCATAAATTTATGTCTTTTTTCTTGTTTGAAATAGTCCCCAACCAGTGAAGTCACAACTATCATTAGGGTTGCAACAGAGATACCAAATAAAGCTCGTGAAATTAGCAGATACTCTATCTTATCTAGATATAAACCAGCACTACCTGTCAATGAAAAAATAAATAAGGCTAATATTGCTGAATTTTTTTTACCAAATCTATAAACAGCATGACCAATAAATGGAGATAATAAAGCAATAACCAATGAGGGTAGGGTTAACATAAGTCTTGAATAAAATTCAATGTTTTCTATTGTTGAAAAGTATTCTTTAAGTCTAGGAAGGGTTGTAACTATTGCAACATTTGACATCATTGTTGTCATTGAAATTAGTAAAAGCGTAAAAATAGCACTCTTTTTAATAATAAAACCTTTATAATTCTTCTAAAATAATATCTAATTTTTTTGTCATGGTATATTCTATGTTATTGCAAACTAAATAGCCTGTAATCTCAGCAATAACTGGGTTTAGAGTATAGCAGTTGTTGTCTTTTAGGTATATAAGTTTTTTATTTAATTGATCTATTTCATAACATTTACATTTATGGTGATTTAAGATGTTTTTGATTTTAACTAAATTATTCATTTTTCTATTTTATCATTTTCGTATAACAATCTTATGATATTTTAAAGTTATTGTATTTTAATGTTGATTTTATTGAAGTTGGAAGTTTTTTGAATATTTTTTTGTCATTTAATCCACTTATGCTATAATTGCGCCCACAAAAAATGATACAAAAAAAGAATGAAAATGACAGAAGTAAAAACCCAAAAATTTATAGTTAAATTTTTCCCAGAGATAATGATAAAAGGTTCAAAAGCAAAAAGACAAATGGTTGACCAACTTTTTGGAAATTTGCAGAAACTTACTAGAAAAATCTCACCAGATATGAAGCTTAAAAAGTTTTTTGACAAGATAGAGATAGTAACTCCTATTGAGTTTGTGATTGAACTTAGACTAAAACTTGTTGAAACTCCAGGGATTGAACTTATTTTAGAAGCTATTCAAATAGATAATATGAAAACTTTAGATGAAATAAAAGTAAAAGTAAATGAATATATGGGAAAAATTATAAAAGATAAAACTTTTGTAGTTAGGGCTAAAAGAACAGGAACCCATGAGTTTAAATCTACAAATATAGAGCAAACTGTTGGTGGATATATGCTTGCAAATAATGAATCTAAGGGGGTAGATTTAAGGACTCCTGAGGTTACTATAAATATTGAGCTAATTAACAATCAATTAAATATTATTACAGATAGATACAGGGGCTTATCTGGTTTTCCTTTGGGAACTCAAGGTGATATTTTATCACTAATGTCTGGTGGTTTTGACTCGACAGTTGCAAGTTATCTTACTATGAAAAGGGGAATAAAAACTCACTTTATATTTTTTAACCTTGGTGGAATAGCTCACGAAATAGGTGTTAAACAAGTAGCTTATTACCTATGGAATAAATTTGGTTCTTCACATAGGGTAAGTTTTACCTCTGTTCCTTTTGATGATGTTGTAACTGAGATTTTTAAATCAACCCATGAATCCTATATGGGAGTAACTTTAAAAAGACTTATGCTAATGGCTTCTGAAAAAGTAGCTGATAGTATGGGAATTGATGCCCTTCTAACAGGAGAGAGTGTAGCCCAAGTATCAAGTCAAACTTTAAGAAACTTAGCATTAATTGACCAAGTAACTAGAAAACTTGTTATAAGACCACTAGCTACATTTAATAAACCTCAAATTATCGATATAGCAAATGAGATTGGTACAAGAAAATTTGCTGAAAATATGCCTGAGTATTGTGGAGTTATCTCAAAAAATCCAGTAACCCATGGTTCATATGAAAGAATGGAAAAAGAGGCTGTAAAGTTTGACTATAGTGTTCTTGACAAGGCAGTTGAAAATGCAATTACAATCAATGTTGATGAGATTGATACAAATGTAAGTGAAATAGGGGAAATTGAAGTTGTAAGTGATATTTCAAGTGGAAACTATACTGTAATAGATATTAGGCAAAATGATGATTGCATAGAAACTTGTTGTGAAACACTTAAGATACCATTTTTTAAACTAAAATCTGAGTTTGATAAATTGCCTAAAGATAAAGAGTATCTTTTTTATTGTGAAAAAGGGATTCTAAGTCAATTACATGCTCAGTATTTAATAGATTCTAAGGGGTATAAAAATATAAAAGTTTATAGACCGTAAATTTTTTATTCAATATAATTACTCTTTAGTTAAAAATTTATATATAATAAAGAATCACTTAAGGAGAAAATTATGTCTGAATTTAATAGTAGGAGAGTTAACAGCTTTCCCCGGTTTTTAGTTATAGCTTCGGTTCCAATTATACTTTTTATTTTTGTTTTATTGGGATATATAAAGTATATACCACTAAAAGTTGAGATACATTCACTTATAATTATCTTTTTAATTCTTATAATTTTTCTTTTTTTTATACCACATAATGCTTGGTATACTTTTTCTATTTTAAAAAATAAAATATTTGAGTCAAAAGACGATATTGATATTTATCTAAACTCAAAAGAGCTTACTTTAAATAATACAAAAAAATCTTACGCTTCTTTAGATGAGTATTTTAAAAGTTTTTTAAGGGATTTAAGAAATGATAATTTTGCAAATATAGCCTCATCTATCTTCCCAACCTTAGGGATATTAGGTACTTTTACTGCTATTGCAATATCTATGCCTGATTTTACTGTTGATTCAAAACAAGCTTTAGAAAATGAGATAACTCTTTTACTAAGTGGAGTTGGCACAGCATTTTATGCTTCAATTTATGGGATATTTTTATCTATTTGGTGGGTATTTTTTGAAAAAAGGGGTTTAACCAAAGTTGATAGTGAAATAAATTTTTTAAAAGATTCTTATAAAGAGTTTATTTGGACCAAAGATGAGATAGAAATAGCAAAAATCTTAGAATCACAAAAAGAAAGTTTTTCAAAAAAATTAGAATCACTATTAACACCGGATTTTATTTTTAAAATGGATGATCTGGTAAAAAATAAATTAGAACATTTAGAAGATATAAATAAATCTTTTAGTACTTTTGAGAATAAAATTTCTGATAGTTATATAAATTATTATAATATACTTGAAAAAAGTGCAGAAAAACATAAAAAAATAGTAGATAGTTTAGATAAAATCAAAAAAAATATTGATGAAATAAATAATAGTTTTGAGAAAAGTTTAGAAAATCAAAATCATAATCAAAAGGCTATAAAAGCAGAAACATATTCTGTTTTATCATCTTTAGAACTGGTATCTAGTGATTTAAAAGAGCTTGGAAAAGAATTATTAAATGGAAAATAGAGATAATAATACCAATTTTTGGATATCTTATGCAGATTTGATGGCAGGTTTGCTTTTTGTTTTTATACTCTTAATTGGAGCTATAATTGTAAAATATTCACTTCTTCAAAGTGAGAGTTCTTTATTAGAAAAATCCTTACAAAAAGAAAAATTAGCTTTAGAAAAAAATAAAAGTGAATTGCTTAAAAAAGAGGAAAAACTTAAAAATATTATTTCAGAGCTTAATAATAGCAATAACTCTTTGAATCAAATCAAAAAAAAGCTTCAAGATAGGATTATAGAAAATGAACAATTAAAATTAAGTCTTGATGAAAAAGAAAATCTTTTAGAGAAAAAAGAAAATAAACTAGAGCTTTTTATCCTTTCAAAAGAACAAATGGAAGAGAAGTTAAAAGATTTAGACAAAGAAAAAAAACAACTACTCTCACAACTTAGTTCCTTAAATCAGCTTGTAAAACAAAAAGATGAAGAGTACAATAAACTATCATCTAAGAGTAAAAAAGAGTTAGAGTTATTAGTGGAACAAAGCTTAGAAAAAGAGAAATTGATTGAATTATTTAAAAAGAAAAATCAAGAGCTTGAAGATGAGATGAAAGTGATTGAAGTCAAACTAAATAATACTCAAAAAGATCATGATACCTTAGTAGAAGAATTAGAATCAACAAAATCAAAAATCAAAAACTTAACAGGTATTAAAATAAAAGTAATTACACTTTTAAAAGAAAAACTTGGAAACAAAATAAAAATAAACCCTAAAAATGGAAATTTATCTTTATCTTCTAATATCTTATTTGACGAAGGAAAGTCGGAATTAAAACCAAATTCTAAAATATTTCTAAAAAATGCAGTATACGATTATTTTCAAACAATTTTAGAAAATAAAGAGATAAATAAGTATATAGATACTATTGTAATAGAAGGTCATACAAACTCAGTTGGAGGTTTTTTATATAATCTTGAATTATCTCAAAAAAGAGCTTTTTCGGTAATGGATTTTTTATTATCTTTAGATTTTAAGAATAAAGAAAAATTAAGAAAACTAGTTGTTGCTAGTGGTAGGTCTTATCTTGACCCAATCTATGATGATAAATTAAATGAAGATAAAGAAGCATCAAGAAGAATTGAAATAAAACTAAATATTAAAAATGAAGATGCCATAAAAGAGATTGCAAATATTTTAAAATAGCTATTTATATTTTAAGACTTTTAATTTAGTCTTGAAATTTATCTCTAGTTTTTAAAAATATTTCAATATTATCCATAAAAATATCAACTAAGTGGGGATCAAAATGTTCTCCTCTTTGTTTGATAAAAAAGTCAAATATTTTTTTATCTGGCCATGCTTCTTTATAATATCTTCTTGAACCTAAGGCATCAAACACATCTGCTATAGCAGTTATACGACCATAAATATGTATATCCTCACCTTTTAAGCCTCTAGGATAACCTTTACCATTGTATTTCTCATGGTGCTCTCTTGCTATGATTGAAGCAACTTTTAGTATGGGACGTTTTGAGTTTTTTAATATTTTATAACCTATATCTGCATGGGTTTTCATGATTTCAAACTCTTTACTACTGAGTTTATCTGGTTTTTTTAATATATCATCAGGGATACCAACTTTTCCAATATCATGCATGGGTGAAGCTGAAAATATAAGGTTTGACTCTTTTATATCCAAGCCATAAAGCAAAGCCAAGTCTTTTGAGTATTGGGCAACTCTTTTTACATGGTTTCCTGTTTCTTTACTCCTTCTCTCACCTACTTCGCCCATCTTATATAACATCTCTCTTTGGGTCTCTTCTATCTCATTGTGTAGGCTGAAAAGCTCTGTTAAATCATGTTTTATACCAATAAACTCTTTTATATTGTTATTTCTATCTTTTATGGGTATGATTGTTGTTGAAACCCAATATGCTGTTCCATCTTTTTTTTTATTTTTTATAATACCTTTCCAAGTTTTTCCTGATTTTATAGTTGCCCAAAGTTCAGTAAATAGTTCTTTTCTATTATCTTTATGTCTTATAATATTGTGTGCTTTACCTATTAGTTCACTTCTTTTATATCCTGATATCTCACAAAACTTGTCGTTTACATAGGTGATTTTTCCATTTGTATCTGCTTTTGATAAAATATTGCTTTTATTGATTGCCATTTCATATTGGTTGTTAAGTTTTAGTGCATCGTTTAGATTAAAGGTTTTAAGACATAGTTGATTTTTAAAATGCTCTTTTAAATTCTCTTCAAAGGTTATATCAATATGAACTGCAAGAAGTCCAATTATATTTTTGTTTCTATCAAATAATGGGTTCATTGTGGTAAATAGTGAGACTTTTTTGCCATCTTTATTTATACTTTTTACCTTACCCTTCCAAGTGAATTTATTGTTGTTTAGATTTTTTATTATAGATTTCAAAGATTTAATATTTTCTTTTTTATCTACAATTGAGGTAAAAGGTTTGCCAATTAGTTCATCTTTTTTGAAACCAGATAGTTGGCAAAAATTATCATTTACATATTTAATTTCACCTTTTAAATCTACTTTTGTAACAATAGAACTTTTTAAAACTAATTTTTCAAACTCTTTTAGAATATTTTCTTTTTGTGAATTTTTAAATTCGTTTTCAAGTTTAGTAGTAAGTTGTTTAATTTGATCATTTTTAAAAGGCTTTTTTATATAGTCATAAACACCTAATTGAATAGCTTTTATTAAAGTTTTGGAATCATCCTCTTCTGAACATACAATAATTGGAACCTTAGGATAAAAACTTTTTATTTTTTTATTTTTTAAAAATGTTTTTATTTTCTAGGTCAATATTTACTAGGATTATATCAAATTCAATTTTTTTTATTTTGTCTATAAATTCATTTTCACAACTTATAAAAAATACATTTTTGAAATATTTGCTTAATTTTTTTGTAGAATGATAAGTGGTAATATTATCTTTGTCAATATATAGAAGTCTGAGTTTATAGGTGCTACTCTTATAATTATTGATATTTTTACTCAAAATAACTCCTTGGTTGCAAGAAGTTATTTTATAAAAGAATTATGACAATTTGATTACAGGATATTTTTATTCTTGAATAGTCCAGATAAGTTTTGAAGTATCATAGTCTAATTCTTTTAATTTATTTAAAATATTATTTTTTATATTTTTATGCAGATTTTTTTCCCTTGATAAAATCCATAAATACTCTTTTGTTGGTTCACTAACAACCGCATATGAGTAATCATCTGCTAACATAATAACCCAATAGTCACCATAAAAAGGCCAAAAGAAACTAACTTTTAATTTTGAATTTGTGTCATCAACTGTATATGCTTTACCAATTGCTTCTTTTTTCTCATTTGTAGTGATTAATTGACATCTATTGATAACTTTAATTTTGTCATCTTTTAGTACTTCGTATGTGGCAGTAACATTTTTGCAATCTTTTTCAAAAAAGTGTTCATATCTTGCTATTTCATACCAAGTTCCAAGGTATTTATCTAGGTTTACATAAGTTACGCTTTTTATATTTGGATCTTTTGGAGCACATCCTACGAAGAATAAAATACTCAATACTATCATTATTAGATTTTTCATTTTTCATCCTTTTTATTTATAAATTAATCTTAAAAAGCCAATCAAAAATAAAACTATCGATAACTCTTTTGGTTCAATGCCATACAAAGTATAAAAAATAGAAGCAAATATTATAGAAAAAGAGATAAATGAACTTTTTAGATACTCTTTTGAGCTTTTTCCTAAATACTCTAATTGTGCTTTTGATACTTCAACTTCTAGGCTACCTTCACTAGCCTTTCTTATCATTGTTTTAAAATCTTTTGTTATAAAAGGTAGCTCTTTTATCTCTTGGATTAAGGTTTCAGTTATAGACTCTTTTGCTCCAATCGCTTTTGGGATATTTTTAATTAAGATTGGCAAAATATCTTTTACCCCATTGAAGTTTTCAATGTAAGTTGTTCCAAGACCTTCTATTATTGCACTTACTCTTAGTATATATATGGCATCACTTGGGAGTTTAAAAGGTAAGTCTCTAGTTTGTTCTAAAACCTCAAAAGCCAAGGTTTGCATAGATTGGCTATCTAAATTATCATTTGAAAATATATCAAACATTTTAGAGGTAAATTCTGCTAACTCATTACTTGGAGCTTCATATGCGATTGTTCCTAGTCTTTTACTTGCACTAATATAAGTTTCATAATCTTGCTCATTTGCTGCTTTTATTAACTCGATTATAGCAACTCTTTTATCGTTTGGTACTGTTTTTACCATCCCAAAATCAAGAAGTATAAGTTCACCTTTTGTATTAACTAATAGATTCCCTGGATGTGGATCAGCATGAAAATATCCATTTATTAACATTTGAGTTGTATAGAAGTTTACAAGATTAGATATAATTTTTTTGAAATTAATATTGTGTTTTAATATATTTTCCTTATCATCAAATCTAAAACCCTCTTCAAAACTCATTACAAGTGCATCATCACTTGAATATTTTCTATAAGCCTTTGGAAATCTTATTTTTTGTTGTTTGTATACTTTTTTAAAGTTTTTTAGATTTTGTAACTCTTGGTTTAATGATACCTCTTGAACAATCATTTTAGAAAATTCAGAGATTACAGCATCTATAGAGTTTTTTGTATAAGAGGAGAATAGGGGTTTAAAGATATTATTAAAAAAGTTAATTATTTTTATATCTGCCAAGACTTGTTTTTTTATCCCAGCTCTTCTTAGTTTTACTGCTACTTTTTTATCATTTTGTAAATATGCAACATGGACTTGACCTATTGAAGCTGATGCTATGGGAGTATCTGAAAACTCTTTAAAGATAGTTTTATCCTTAAAAGCTTTATTAAAAACTTCATGAAACTCTTTTTCTTTCATTGGTGTAATTTGATCATGTAAGGTTTTTAATTCATCTAAATATTCATATGTAAAAAAATCAGCTCTAGTTGCTAATACTTGTGCTAATTTTATAAAACTAGCTCCTAAATCAATAATATATTTTTTTAGTTTTTTTGCAGATAAAGGTTTAAAAATAAGAAATCTATCTTTTTTCTTTATAACTAAATATATTGTTAATAAAAATAAAAATACCTTATATATTCTAAGTGGAGAATAATTTTTTATAATTTATCCTTTGGCGATTTTTCTTATTGGTTCACTTATTGGTTTAGCGAAATAGTATCCCTGTATATAATCAACACCAATATTTTTTATAATCTCTAATTCATAAGCTGTTTCAACACCTTCTGCTAATATTTCTATATTGTTCTCTTTTGATAGATTGTATAAAGCTTTATATACAGATTGTTTTAGCTCATTTGTATCAATATCTTGTATGATATTTCTATCTACTTTTATAATATCTGGTTTTAGGCTTATAATACGATTTAACCCAGAATAACCCTCTCCCACATCATCTAAGGCTATTTTAAACCCTTTATTTCTGTAGAACTCTAATATATTTTTTAGATGTTTTTGATCTTGTACCTGTTCTGTTTCTACAACTTCAAATATAATATTACTTAGATCAAACTCTAATTGTTTTGCCCATTTTACTGTTGATTTTAGACAATACTCAGGGTCATAGATACTTGTTGGAATAAAGTTAACGAAGATTTTTTTATTTATCTTTTTTGTGGCTGCTGTTTTTAAAGCATTTTCTCTACAAAGTCTATCTAGATTGAAGTTCATATCATTTCTAGAAGATTTTTTAAAAAGAACATCTGGATACATTAAAGAACCATCAGGGTTTACTCCTCTAATTAAACACTCATATCCATATATTGAAGTATCTTTTGCTTTAATGATTGGTTGAAAATGTGAAGTTAGAGATTGATTATTTATAACATCAAAAAAATCTTTGTCATCAATAAGGTTTATATACCTTTGTAATGGTTTTGCATTTAGAATAGTTTTATATGAAAAACCAAGGTTTTCATACTCTATATAAAGTTGGATTTTTTCTGCTTCAAGGGTATTGAAGTAGGTTTTGATGGCATCTATATTTGAATGAAAAAATATTTTCGTATTTTCAACTTTTATATAGTGTAGGTCATGAATTTTATGTATATCAAATCCTAACTTCATAAGAAAGATTCTACTTTTTGCCATTAGACTATCATATTCACTTATAAAATAGATTTTCGATGTTAACTCTTGAAAACTAAAGTTTTCATTACATTTATCACATTCCATAATATCTCCTTAGGGTTCTAGTCTATATATCTCCCATTGTTTATCTATTAATTGGTAAACAAATCTATCGTGTAATCTGTTTAATCCACCTTGCCAAAACTCAAAATAGTTTGGAACAATTTGATATCCACCCCAAAATGATGGAAAGGGTATCTCTCCCTTTGCAAATTTTTTTCTCATCTCATCAAATTTTGTTTCTAAAATAGACCTAGAGTTTATAATTTGGCTTTGGTGAGATACCCAAGCACCAATTTGACTACCCTTAGGTCTTGAAAGAAAATATTTTAAAGACTCACCTTTAGGAATCTTTTTTACAATACCTTCTATTCTTACTTGTCTTTCTAATCCCAACCAAGCAAAATGAGCTGATACATATGGATTTTCATCAATATGTTTTGATTTTTTACTATTATAATTTGAAAAAAAAGTAAAACCTTTTTTGTCATACATTTTAAGTAAAACAGTTCTTTGTGTAGGTTTTAAATCTTTTCCTACTGTACTTAGTGTAAAAGCATTTGGTTCAAGTAGTTTTGCTTCAAGGGCTTCATTAAACCATTTTTCAAACTGTTCAAATGGGTCTTGAAGTAAATCCTCTTTTTCTAAACCCTTTATAGCATACTCTTGTCTCATTTTTGACAAATCAGCCATTTATTCTCCAAACTATTTATTTAGTTCATCTTTAAATTTTTTTAAATCTTTTTTTGTAACTAAACCTAACTCATTTATAAGCTCTTTTAGATGAGCTCTAAGCTCTTTTTTTAGTTTTTTATCTTCTATTTTACCTTTTTTTTCTAGTCTTTTTAGAAGATCTTTGGCATCTTGTTTTTTTATTTTACCTTTTTTTTCAAGAACTTTTAGTTCCTCTTCAAATTTATCTTTTAATAAAGAACTTGCTCCAAGACCTGTAAAAATCAATTCTCTAAGCATATATACTCCTTTTTGATTATATTAATGATTTTACATCTAAATATATACTTTTAGTACTAAAAAAATGTTAGTTCATAATTTAATAGATATATTTTAAAAATATTTTATTATTTATAAGCTTTCATAACCTTTTTTATGTGCTATTGGTCCCATACCATTTCCTAAGTTTGGAGCATTTATTACTGCATTGTAGATAAAGTCTTTTGATATTTTTATGGCATCTTCAAAACTTTTACCTAAGGCTATATTTGCAGCAATAGCACTAGAGAAACTACAACCAGTTCCATGGGTATTTGTAGTATCAATTAGTTTTGTATAAAAAACTCTTTTTTCTTTATTCTCAAAAAGAGTATCCAAACTTATTGAGTCTTCATCTTTTATGATTTTGTCATTTTTTATAACAACTCTACAGGGTAACTTTTCTATTTTTTTAATAGATTCTTCATTTAATATATCATAATCAAATAAAGCCTTAGCCTCAAATAGATTAGGGGTAATTAAACTTGAATACTCAAATAGGGTTTTTAGGTTTTCTATTGCATCATCATTTAAAAGTTTTGATCCAGCTTTTGAGATAAATACAGGGTCAAAAATGATTGGTATATCTAAATCTTTAATCATTTCTCTTACTGTATTTATAATATCATTTGAGAAAAGCATTCCAATTTTTATTGCTGCTACATCAAAATCTTCTAATACTGCTTTTATTTGTTTTTTAACAAACTCTGGACTTATTTCATATATATCTGTTACACCTTTTGTATTTTGTGCTGTTAGTACTGTAAGTGCACTACATCCAAATACCCCAAAAGCTTCAAAGGTTTTCAAGTCAGCTTGAATACCTGCACCACCGCTACTATCACTTCCTGCTATTGTTAATACTACTTTCATATAAACCTTACTTTTTAGCTAAATCTGATAAAACTATATCCTTTATTTTATCTGATTTACCAAAATGATTCAAAATAACAAAATCAATTAAAGGATATTTAATTTGGAAATCTTTTATAATATTAGGTATATCAATTGTTACATGTTTACCAGAATTTAGAAAAAATGGATAAATATCTATTTCTTGCACATCATCTTGTAAACATTTTTTTATTGAGTCTTCTAAACTTGGAGTTGCAAACTCCAAAAAAGCCTCTTCAACTTTCATATAAGATTGACTTGATTCTTTTATTTGTTTAACTAAAAAAGAAAATTCATTGTTAGATTTTTCTTTTTTGCTTCCATGGGCTATCATAATTAGACTTTTCATTAGTTCTCTTTTATTATTGTAATTACAAGTTCTCCAACTACAAAGCCAAATTTTTTCATTTTTGAGTGGTTTAATATCACTCCGTCACTTTGTAGATGTAACCAGTCTTTTACATTTAAATCAATAGTTGTATCATTATAAGGAACTCTCATAGTATAATCAATCATAACTGTATTTCCATTTGCTATCATATGTGCATCACCAACTATATCACCAGCTGTTGCTATAAAAGTTTTTTCTCCAGTTGGCTTTAAAGTCCAAACTCTTTTTTGTACCTCGCCATTGTCATATACAAAACTTTCATCTAATGTTCCAACACCATCCTTATCCCAACTTCCTATTAGGTCCCCTTTAAAGGTTTTAATTATCTTACCACCTCTATCTTTAACCATCCCATAAGCTGTTAGTTTTCCATTGAAATACTCTTGTGGGATAAACTCTGGTTTTTTGTTTGTAAAATCTTCTATTTTCATGCTTGTACATCCTGTAAAAATTACTAAAATCATAGTAAAAAATATATATTTTAATCTCATGCTACTAATCCTTTGTTTAAGGCAATATTTTGATATCTAGTAAAAGCTACTTGAACTAAATTTATATTTCTAGTTAAAAAAGCTGCTTCACAATAACATAGATACATTCTCCACATTCTTATGAAATACTCATCAAAGCCTAAATCTTTTATTTCATCAATCTTTGTATTAAAGTTTTTATGCCAGATATTTAATGTTTTTGCATAGTGTTCTGTAAACTCTTCCATATGCAATAGGTTTAGTTTTGTATGATTTGTTGTTACATCTAATATCTTACCTACACTTGGAAGATGACCACCAGGGAAAATATATTTTTGAATAAAATCTGTCCCATTGCAATATGAAGAATATCTTTGATCTGGCATTGTAATAATCTGCATCACTAAAATACCAGTAGGATTTAATAAAGATTCACATTTTTTAAAGAACACATCAAAATATTCGCGCCCTACAGCCTCAAACATCTCAACTGCTATAATTGCATCAAACTCACCTTTCATATCCCTATAATCTTTTAGCATGATATTAATTGACTCTTCAATATTATGCTCTTTAAACCTATCTTCACAAAGTTTTTTTTGCTCCTTTGATAGAGTTAGTGTAGTAACTTCACACTCATACTCTTTTACCAAATGCATAGCCATTGCTCCCCATCCTGAGCCTATTTCTAAAACTTTTGAGCCTTTTTTTAGATTTAGTTTTTTTGCCAAAATGTCGATTTTTCTTTTTTGAGCTTCATATAAAGATTCATTTGGGTTTTCAAAAACAGCTGATGAATACATCATTGTATCATCTAACATAAGCTTAAAAAATTGATTTGATAAATCGTAATGTTGTGATATGTTTTTTTGAGATCTGGTTTTTGAGTTTCTTCTCATATAGTGTTTTATTTTATTTAATACTGGAAATAGATTATAAAAACTCAATCTTTTTTCATCTTCACTTTTTGTTTCAAGAGAATCTGAATTTATTAAAGCAATCTCTATTAAAGAACTTAAATTATCACATTCAAAGTCTTTGTCCATATAACTCTCTGCAAAGCCTATGTCACCATATAAAGTTAGTCTTTTAAAAATATTTGCATTGTTTAATAAAAGTTTAGCTTTTGGTTTTTTATTATTGCCATATATTCTAGTTTTTCCATTTGAAAAGGTAACTTCTAAGGTTCCCTCTTTTATTTTAGATAAAAATTTATCTCCTACTTTATTCCAAAAAGTTTCCATAATCAGAACCTCCTAAATTGATCTTGGGGTGTTGGTTTATTCCAGGATAAACCTTTTAGTTTTAGTTTTATACTTTGCCATATAGTTCTAGTCACAACCCATACGGTTAAAAGTGTATGTTTAAAAAACAATGAGATGATATTTTTCTCATTAAACTCTTTACTTTTACCCGTAAAGGTTGATATCAACATCTTTTTATCTTTTTCAAATAATTTAACAGTTAAAACAAGCTCTTCTTTTGTATATATTAAGTCAAACTCATATTTTCCATCTCGTTCAAAAAATGGGGAGACATACATATCTTTTTTAACTTTTCCTTTATAAAATCTTTCATCTTCACTTATTAAATCTACAGGATAAATAACTCTACCACCGTTGTAATTATGAACTTCTGCTATCATACTTTTAGGTTTGTCATTTTCAAATAGTATTAAAACACTTATTGGGTTGAATACATATCCTAAAATAGAAGGTAAGGTTATAAATCTCATTTCTTTTGTTTCTTTAATAGAATATTTATTTAGTAGATCTTTTATATTTTGTTTAAACTCATTTTTTTTGCCAAAATGGTCTTTTGTATAAAATGAAAAAAGATTAAAACTATTTATAGAAAAGTATCTATTTTTTAACTCTTGGAAACTTGATATATCAATATCAAGCATAAAAAACTTGTATTCAAAATCGTGTTTTTTAGGTAGATATCTTTTATGATATATTTTCCCATCTATAAATTTATGATTCATAATTCACATCCAAACTCTTTTGCAATACAGTTTGCACTATATAAACCATCTTCGTGAAAACCATAACGCCAATATGCCCCAGCATAATAGGTGTTGTTTTTACCACTGATTAACTCTTTTTTTGATTGGGCTTGGATAGCTTCTTTATCAAACTGTGGGTGTTCGTAACTTATTCTTTCAATAACTTCATTTAATTGTTCTGTTTCATTTAGAGAAACAAAATACTCTTTAGTTGAATTTAGATTTTGTAACCTATTAATCCAATATGATAGGGTTACACTTTTTTCTTCACCATTTGTTTTATAGTTCCATGCAGCATATATATTTTTGTCAGGATAAAGTGCTTTTTTATCATTATGTAATACTGCATCATTTTGTTTAAATTTAAAAGCAGATAGAATTTTTAATTCATCTTCACTAGGATTTTTTAAAAGTTTTAATACTTCAGGTGCATGCATTGCAAAAACAACTTTGTCATAAAAAGATTTTTTGCCATCTTTATGGACTAAAATAACTTGTTTTTCTTCTCTTATTACTGATGTTACATCGCTATTTTTTATGATTTTTCCAGAGATGTGTTGGGATATTTTATTTACATAGTTTATTGATCCTCCACTAACTGTTAGCCATTGATGATGGGTATCAACTCCTAATAGACCATGATTTTTAAAAAAATTTATAAAGGTTCTTGCAGGAAAATCATTCATTTTATCCGTTGGTGTTGACCAAATAGATGCTCCCATAGGGATTATATATCTATCTTTAAAGTATTTGGAATAGGGTTCTAAATATTCACCTAAATTCAAATCCAAATTTGTATTATTCTCTTCAAGGTCTTTATTTGCTTTTTTATTGAATTTTAAAATGTCAAAAATCATTTTATTGTGTGAGTATGAAAATATATTTCTTTTTTGAAAATACATTCCCTTTAAAGATTCTCCATTGTAAGCTATATTAGTCTTTTGATCCCAAAAAGCAAAACTCATATCAGAGTTTTCTATTTTTACATCTAATTGTTCAAATAGTTTTGTTAAAAGTGGATATGTTTCGTGATTAAATACTAAAAACCCTGTATCAACTCCAAAACTCTTATGGGTTTCTTTTACCATAGTAGTTCTAGCATGTCCACCTAATCTAGACTCTTTTTCATAAAGATCCACTTCATGTCTTTTACTCAATAAATATGCAGCTCCTAAACCACTAATTCCAGCTCCAAGAACTGCTATTTTGTATTTTTTATCTTGATTCATTTGTATCTCCTTGTGGTTTTTGGGGAGTATAGATTAATCTATTTATATTCATATAATTTGATAACCATATAGTTAGTTTTTCTAATTTTTCTTTTTTTATAATTGCTTTTCTACTCATTATCCATACATGTTCCATCTCTTCATCTGTCATAATTGCTAATGTATAGTTGTCATTTAAATAGATAAGTCTATAAGTAGAAGAAAAAATCCAAAAATATGTTTTTTTTATTTGTGAAAAATTATTACCATCTAGGGGAACAGCAGTACCATTGTATTCAATTGTTTTTGAAGAAAAATCTTTTTCAAAACATCTGTTTTTTACACTATATACTAATTTACTAGTTGGGGTATACTCAACAGTTGAACCTACACAGTCTTTTTCAAAGCTATTATAGGTTCTAGCAAGTTCATACCATAAACCACTAAATTTTTTTGGGTCAACGAAATCAACTGGTTTGGGTGCATTTGCATAAGCAAAAGTTTGTACAATAACAAAAAATAAAATGGTTTGAATATAGTGTTTCATCATTGACTCCTTTATATGACATTTTATATGTATATAAAGAAATCTTGTAGTTATATTTTGTTAATTGATAGATTATCTATTATGATCTTGGTATCTATATAATAACAACAGACTTAGAAATTTTAAAATAACTGGTGCTAAACCATAAAGTAGTGTTAGTACAAATAGTGATTGGGTATTTGGTTCATTAGAATCAAAATCAAAGAAACCAAGTATTATAAAACCAAGGGCAATTGCAAATGCCAAAGAAAATTTTGTTATCATTGTCCAAATACCAAATAGAAGCCCAGAACTATTATTTTGAATCTTTTCACTTTTTTGTACTAAATCAGCTTTCATTGAAGTTGGTAAAGCCATATCCGCACCCAAAGATAAGCCAGAGATTATACTTATAACAATAAATAGCTCTATATCATTAGCTTTTAGCATTAAAACAAATATAAAAGCACTTGAAGCTAATAATATAGATATTACCCAAGTGGTTTTTTTTCCTATTTTAGATGAAAGGTAGTTCCAAAAAGGTAGTGCTATAAGCCCTGAAAAAAAATAGATAATTAAAATAACTCCACTATATTCTTTTTTTTCAATTACATGCTCAATAAACAATAAAAATAAAGTAGCAGGAAGAGCATTAGCTAAGTTATTAATAAAATAGGATAAATCCAAATATATTATATCAGGCATATTTTTATATATCTTCCTTAATCCACCTATATTGAAAGTTTGATTGATTTTTGGTTTCTGTATTTTTATTTTTTTTAGTATTATAAAAACAGAGGGTACAAAGATAAGTAAAAATAAGATAAATAAAACATTTAGTGTATTTTGCGGTTCATTAGAGACTTCTAAAAGGGTAGGAACTATTAAAGCTATAATAACACCTAATATAGTAAAAAGTTCCCTAGAACTATTTAATACTGTTTTATGATTGTAGTTTTTACTTATCTCTGAACTCCAAGTTAGATAGGGTATATTAATCATACTCCAAGCCATATATATGAGTATAGAAAATACCAAAAGCCAACTTTTTGAAAATGATTCATTTGGATTTATAATTAAATAAAAACTAAATACTAAAATAAATGAGCCTAAGATTATTAGAGGTTTTCTAGAGTTGTATCTTCTAACACTTTCATCACTTAAATAGCCAAAGATTGGATCACTTATAACATCTGTTAATCTTGCAATAAAAATTAAAATACCTACAGTAGTGATATCTATACCCACAGTTGATGTATAAAATGTTGGTAGATATATGTATAAAGGTAATCCTATGATTGCTAAAGGGACTGCTAATAAACTGTAGTAAACTACAAGTTTTTTATCTAAGATATCACTTCTCATATTTACTCTTTAATTCTATTTTTCAAAAAACTAAATAGTGTTGATAAAAATGGAATTTTCTCATATAGGTTTTGGCGCTATCCCAATAGTCCACATGGGAAACAACTTTTCCCTCTTTATCAAATTCTATTCTACTAACTCCTTCAAAACTTTGTTTTTTAGTTTTGTTTTTAAAGTAAAAGTAAAAATCCCACTTAAAATATGCGATATTTGAATTTTCAACTATCTCTTTAACTTTAAAAATTGGTGAATCCAACTTCTTATACATCATTTTAAATACATTATAAATCTCTTGAACCCCTTCTACTTTGTGAAAAGGGTCTTCAAATTTTGCTTTTATTGAAAAAATATTTTCATACTCTTCAATTGGAGTATCTTTTGATAAGTTTTCAAAAAAATCTTTATATTCTTGTGTATTCATTGAACTAACTTTTTAGTAAGTTTTAATGAAAACTTATATGGTAAAAATTTTAAAATTCTAAGAAATAAAGATAATTTGTAGGGAAATCGTATCTCAAAAGATGATGAGGTTTCTATACCTTCCAAAATCTTTTTTGCAGTAAATTCTGGACTCATAATTTGAGGCATCTCAAATTTATTTTTTTCAGTTAATCTAGTTTTCACAAAGCCATGATTAATAATTTGAAGTTTGATATTGTTTTTATCAAGTTCTGGCTGAATTGATTCAGCAA
The DNA here is from genome assembly GCA_048571215.1 of Halarcobacter azotofixans (SeqCode). Lineage (GTDB taxonomy): Bacteria > Campylobacterota > Campylobacteria > Campylobacterales > Arcobacteraceae > Halarcobacter > Halarcobacter azotofixans. The sequence goes on along the minus strand of CP182352.1, from coordinate 1,545,331 downwards.
GATTTACAAGGGCAGCTTTTGGAGCAGAATAACCACCACCTTGCGGTAGTCCAAAATAGCTTGATATACTACAATTCCAAATCCATCTTGTGTGAATATTGTTGTTTTTATAAAGGGGTAAGAGTTTTGTCATAATCTTAACAACACCCAAGTAGTTAACGCTATTCATTTGTTCAAACTTATCATAATCCCATTCATCTAAGGACATTATCTCATAAGCTCCCGCATTGTAAAACCAGATATCAATCCCATCATAACAATTCCAAGCATCAGAAATACCATTTAAAATTGAACTTTCATTATTTACATCCATATCAACAAAAGAGATGGTTTTGGGATAATCATTTTTTAAATCCAAAAGCTCTTTTGTTTTTGTTGCATTTCTAGAACTTGCAATAACTAAGTAGTCTTTTTCTAAACATTGTTTTACAAGCTCTAAACCAATACCAGAACTTCCACCTACTATCCAAATTTTTTTATTAGCTTCCATGATAAAGCCTTTTTTATTTAATTGTAATAGTTTTGAGTATTTTTTGTATGAAAAATTTGTTAGTTGGTAGTTTATTAAAGAAAAATTAGAATTTTTAGAATAGTTATTTTTATATAACATAGATTATAGTTACATTTAGATATAATCCCCAAAAATCAAGATAAGTTATGGAGATTAGATATTATGGTTCAAACTATTAAACTGAAAAAAGCTTACGGTCCTAGAGTTTTATTCCAAGATATAAACTTAAAATTAGATACAGGGAAAAGATATGGTCTTATTGGTGCCAATGGTGCAGGTAAGTCAACTTTCTTAAAAATCTTAAGCGGTGAAGAGGAAGCTACTGAGGGTGAAGTACAAGTTCAAAATGGTAAAAAAGTTGGAACTTTAAGTCAAAATCAATTTGCTTATGAAAAACATACAATTTTTGATACAGTATTACTTGGAAATAAAAGATTATACGATGCAATAAAAGAGAAAGAAAAACTTTACATGAGTGAAGAGTTTACTGATGAGATAAACAATAGATTAGCAGAGCTAGAGATTGTTTGTGTTGAGGAAGACCCAACTTATGAATATGATGTAAAGATTACAAAAATACTAGAGGATTTAGGTTTCCCTGCAAGTGAACATCAAGAGTTAATGAGCTCTTATACAGGTGGAGATAAATTCAAAGTTTTATTGGCGCAGGTTTTATATCCTAAACCAGATGTATTATTTCTAGATGAGCCTACAAATAACCTTGATATAGAAACAATTGGTTGGTTAGAAAATCAACTTCAACACCATGATGGTACTATGGTTGTTATCTCTCACGATAGACACTTTTTAAATGCAGTATGTACTCATATTTTAGATGTTGATTATAAACAAATTAGGGAGTTTACAGGTAACTATGATGATTGGTATATTGCATCAACAGTTATGGCTAAACAACAACAAGCTGATATGAATAAAAAACAAAAAGAGAAAGAAGAATTAGAAAAATTTATCGCTAGATTTAGTGCAAATGCATCTAAGGCAAAACAAGCTACTTCAAGACAAAAACAACTTGATAAACTTGATGTTGGTAGTATTCAAATCTCTAGTAGAAGAGATCCATCTATTATCTTTAGACAAAAAAGAGAAGTTGGTAAAGAGATTTTATTTGTAAACAATATCACTAAATCTTATGATGGAGAGATGGTTTTAAATGATATCTCATTTTCATTAGAAAAGGGTGATAAAATAGCACTTATTGGACCAAATGGTATTGGTAAAACAACTTTATGTGAAATTTTAGTTGGTAATGTTGAAGCTGATTCAGGAGATATACATTGGGGTGCAACTATTCAAAATGGTTATTTTCCACAAAATGCTACAGATATTATTGATGGGGATATGACTTTATATGATTGGTTAAGATCTTTTGATAGAGATGCTGATATTGCAGAGATTAGAAACTGTTTAGGAAGAATGTTATTTAACGGACAAGAACAAGAGAAAAAAGTTAAATCTTGTAGTGGGGGAGAAAAGCATAGAATGATGCTTTCTAAAATCATGCTTGAACAACCAAACTTCATGATATTAGATGAACCTACAAATCACCTAGATCTTGAAGCTATTATTGCACTTGGTGAGGGATTATTGGAATATCCAGGTTCTGTTATTTGTGTATCACACGATAGGGAACTACTTGACGCTTATGCAAACAGAATTATTGAGATTCAAAGTGATGGAACAATCATAGATTTTAAAGGTTCTTACGAAGAGTTTTTAGAATCAAAAGCACAATAATAATTTTTCATTTATAAGATATTTTATTTTTAAAAATAAAATATCTTATTATGTAGGTATCTTTCAACTATAAAAAAATGATGAATTAATCTTATGCTATTTATTTCTTAAAGTTAATTTAAATTACAAAACAATATAATTATTAATAATTCAGGGATATCTATGCAAATAAAGAGATTTAACAAACTTCCAAAGTTTAATAGTACAACGAATTCTAACTTATATATTGCATATGATAAAAATAATCAAAAGATAATTCTCAAAAGTGAAAAAAATAATCTTTTAAGAAGTGAAAAAAAACTTCAAAATGAATATTCTATCTTAAATCAATGCAAACATGAAAATATAGTTGAAGTTGAATCATTATCTAAAATTGATGATAAGATATATTTGATTAGAAAATATTTTGAAGGTTCAACTTTAGAAGAGTTTGTTAATAAAAATGATTTATTACCTTTTGAAAGATTTTTTCACCTTGCAATCTCTTTATCTAAAGCAATATATACTTTGCATAGTAATAATATTTTACATACTACTATTAGCCCAGAAACAATCCTCATAAACGATAATTACAATGTCAAATTAGCAGGATTTGGAGCTGCTTCATTTAAATCAGAATATAGTGATTTTTCTTATGAATTAGATGTTCATAATATATATCAATCTCCAGAACAGACAGGGCGTGTTAGTGATGGTATAAATTTTACTAGTGATATATATAGTTTGGGGATGGTATTTTATTATCTATTGACAGGTAAAGCCTTATATGAAATAATAAATGAATCTTCAATCCCTTATGCTGTTGTCACAAAAGAGTTGCCAAGTGTATGTTTAATAAATAAAAATATCCCTAAGAGTGTCTCTTTTATTATTGATAAGATGATAGCAAAAGATCAAAAAAATCGTTATAGTAACATAGTATCAGTTGTTATGGATTTAATAAGAGTTTTTGATAATAATTGTTTGAATGAGTTTGAATTAGATAGTATGCGTAATATTTTGGAATTAAATCATTTAAATGAACTTTTTGGAAGAGAGGAAGAGTTTAAGATATTTGATGATTATTTGATGCAATTGAAAGACAATAAATCATCTTTCATCTCTATTTATGGAGATTCAGGGATTGGTAAATCCACATTTACTAATTTTATGTTAGATAAAAATAAAAACACTTTTAGTTATATAGTTAAAGTTAAACTTGATGAGTTTAAACAAAATAGTTCCTATGAGATTTTATATTTGGCATTACGAAATTTAACAAAACAGATTATTACTAAAGATAAAACAAGTATAACACTTTGGAAAAAAAAGATTGAAGATGAATTAAAAGAAAAAGTTGTTCTTCTTTTTTCAATTATTCCTGAATTAGAGTATATAGTTGGAGCAAAAGATAGTTATAATATTAGTTTAGATAGTGACTATAAAGCCCAATTTGATTCTGTATTAATCCGTTTTTTACAACTATTTTCCAAAGATGATAAACCTCTTTGCATATATTTTGATGATGTGCAATGGATAGATTTTGTTACTTTAAAATTAATAGAAAAATTAATAATAAATTTAAAAAATGTATTGATAATTACAACACATAGAGAAAATGAGGTAACACTTACCCATCCTTTTAATATTTTATTAAAGAAATTAAATTCAATTGATATAAATGTTAATTTTTTAAAAATCGAGGCTATGACTAAAGATTCTATTAAAAAGTTTATTTCAAACTCTATGGAAATAGAAGAGATTGATGAAGTAAGTAGAATTATTTTTAATAAAACTCGAGGGAATGCTCTTTTTGTAAAACAATATCTAAAAGAATTACAAGTTGAAAATGCAGTTTACTTTGATTTTGATAGATTAAAATGGTTTTGTAATTTAGAAAGAATAGAAAATATGCAAATAAGTGATAATGTATTTGATATATTGTTTAAGCAAATAAAACTATTTTCTAATGAGCTTCAATATTTATTGAAAATTGCTTCGTGTATAGGTAATGAATTTTCAAAAATTTTATTAGAAAGAATTTATGATAATAAAGTAATTTTTGAAACTCTCTTAGATGAAGCAGTAGAAAAAGAGTGGCTTGTATTTAGTCAGCTAAAGAATACTATTGACCCATTATGTTGTTTTTCTCATGATAGGATGAAAGAGGTTGTTTATACATCAATGGAAGATGAAGAAAAACAGAAGATTCATTTAAAAATTGCACAAACCTTATATCTAATGGAAAATAAAGACAATTTGATATTATGTATAAATAATTTTAATTTAGCATTATCAAAATTATCAGATATTCAAAAAAATGATGTATTCGATTTAAATATTGAAGCTTGTTTATATTCTAAAAGAAATGGAGATTTTGCAAATGCACTAAATTATATTAAAAATGCAATGGAAATTATTGAACAACCTAGTAATTATATCAATATTTTGAAACTTCGTGCAGAGTGTGAACATCTATGTCATAATAATAAAGAGGCATTATATTATTATAATTTTGCATTAGAAAAAGCTAATACAATCGAAGAAAAAGGCTTGATATATGAATTGATAATCAATTTTTATACAGATTGTACAAAGTTCAAAGAAGCTTATGAAATTGGTCGTAAAGCAGTGCTTTTATTTGATATGGAGTTGCCAAAAGAGTTTAATAAGTTTTCATTGATAAAAAATTTTCTTGTATTAAAGTATAAACTAAAATCATACAAAGTTGAACAACTTTTAGAAATCAAAGAAGCAAGTGATGAAAAGATAAAACTTCTTATTCGTATATTATCTGCATTATTAAAAGTTTCTTATCAAATAAAGCCTGAATTGAGTGTTGAAATCTCAATGAAATTAGTTGATTTATGTCTAAAAGAGGGGATTACATCAGAATCTGTAGTTGGCTTTATGGTTTTTGGTGTTATTTTTCAAGGTGCTGTATTATCAAATCATACTATTGGAAATGAATATGCACAATTATGTTTTAAGATGGTAGATAAATTTAACAATACTACCCAACATGCAGAAGTACAATTTGTGTGTGGATATTTTGCAATATCATGGAAACACCCCTCTTCATATACAGAATCGCTTTGGGAAGATGCATATAATAATGGTATAGAAGTAGGGGATTGGTTTCATTCTGCGTGTGCAGCAGCAGGTATTATACAAAGTATGTTTATGCGAGGTGTAAACTTAGATTTTATTTTAGAGAAGATTGAATATTTTGAAGTGATGCTTAAAAGTCTTGGTACAGTTGAACAATTAGGTGCCATATTAAGTGTTAAACAAGCAATTTTAAATTTGAAAAATCAAACTAATTCTGAAAATTCCTTTTCTGATAAGCTTTTTGATGAAGAACTTTATGTAAACGATTTAAAAGAGTATAAGTCTCCCCATTTTGCACTTTTTTATTATCTTAATAAAATGATTACTCTTTATTTTCATAAAAAGTATAAGGAAGCACTAGATATCTCAGTAGAAGGTGAAAGATTCATCTCTTCTGCAAAAGGGATGTTACATCATACAGAATATAAATTTTATGAAGCTTTAATCTACGCTAAGTTGATTAATAATAAGAAGACTTTTTCAAATATAATAAATCTAAAAAAAATAGAATCAATTCAAAAAAAGTTTAAAGCTTGGGCAAAAAGTTCTCCTGAAAATTTTTTAGCAAGAGAAAAAATCTTATTAGGTGAGATATATAGAATCAAAAATAAATTTGATTTGTCGATTAAGGTTTTTGAAGATGCTTTAGAAATAGTTAATATATATGGACAAAAAAACTTAGAAATAATTATTAATAATATAATTAGCGAGATGTATAAAAATAAATTACAGAGAAAAGTTACAATATTATATGCTAATGATGCAAAAATTAGTTTAGAAAAGTGGATTTATAATAAAAATGCCCAAATAAACGATTGTTTTGATAAGAAAAATAATGATAGTTTTAATATTCAAACTTTAACAAAATCTGCAGAAATAATTGTGCAAGAACGTCATTTATCTGAACTTTTAAAAAAGCTTATTCAATTAATAATAGAAAACGCAAGTGCTCAAAGTGGAGCTCTTTTATTGAAAAATGATAATGAATTTTTAATTCAAGCACAATCTTTTGTAGATAAAGAAGAGATATATGTTCTTCAAGCAGAAAAAATTGATGATGCAAAATCTATAGTAAAGTCAGTTATTAATTATGTAATAAATTCAGGAGAGACTTTAGTTTTAGATAATCTTCAAGATAATACAATTTTTAATGAAGATGATGATGTTTTAAATAGAGGTGTAAAATCAGTATTATGTGCACCTATTAAACTATCAGGGGAATTAAAAGGAATTATATATTTAGAGAATAATTTGATTTCAAGTGTATTTACATATGAAAAAGTAGAATTGTTAAAACATTTAAGTGGACAAATTGCAATCTCTATTGAAAATGCCCAAATATATTATAAACTAGAAGAAAAAGTAAAAGAGAGAACCCGTGATTTAGATTTCAAGAATGAAGAACTTGCAGATCAAAATGAGATTTTACTAGATCAAAACAATAAGATTTCTCAATTAAATAAAGAGGTATTAAATGAGAATGAGGAGAGAAAAAAAGTAGAACTTAAATTACAAAAAGCAATAGAAAAACTTGATCTACTTGCTACAACTGATTCTTTAACATCTTTAAAAAATAGAAGAAGTTTTGATGAATATTTACAAAGGGCTTTTTTCCAAGCACAAAGGGATAAAAAACCTTTAAGTTTGCTGATTTGTGATGTTGATTTTTTTAAAAATTATAATGATTTTTATGGACATCAAAAAGGTGATACTTGTTTGATGAAAGTGGCAGAAATCTTAATGAAATCAATAAATAGGGCAAGTGACTTTGTGGCGCGTTATGGGGGAGAGGAGTTTGCAATTATTTTGCCCGATACAGATAAGATGGGTGCATTAAAGGTTGCAAATGAGATTCATTATAATTTAAGTAAATGTAAAATAATACATGAAAAATCAAGTGTATCTGAATATATTACAATTAGTATAGGAGTTTCTGTATCTAATCAAATTGATAATTGTGATGTTGAACTACTGATAAATACTGCTGATAAAGCTTTATATAAAGCTAAAGAATTAGGACGTAATCAAACCATATAAAATATATAAAATATAAATAATATTATAAAATATTAAGATAAATAGCGCTAAAGTTTATAATACTTAAAGGAGTATATATGAATAAAAAATTAAAACTACTAAGTGCAATATGTTTGTTTACTACAATCCCTTTTCTTAATGCTAGTAGCATTGACCCCTTTGCTGTAAATAATGGTGAGATACCAACTAAGTCCCAATATAATGGACCTCTATGGAAATTTAAATATAATTATCCAACTAGTTATGAACAACCAAGTATGCCTTGGAGAAGTGTATTAAAAGATGGTTATTTAACTAAAGATAGAGCGTATGATTATATTATGATTCTTAAAAAATATATAACACCTTCAATTAAAGATTTTGTCTTAAATCCTGAAAAATGGAACAAAAGTCCACAAAAGGGTTGGTATAGTATGCTTTGGGCTGGAGAAGAGGTTGAAAAAACTGGTTGGGAAGGTCGTGATTCTATATATGGAACTTATACTGGTCAGATTATGAAAAAAGAGATTTATGCCAATTCTGGTTTAAAGGTAAATATTCGTAATCATGCATCGATTTATTATAATGAGACTGCAGCTTATACTTTACATAAAGTATGGAGTAAATGTGATAAAAAAACAAATTCTTGTATCCCTAGTATAGATAATAATGAAGCTCAATTTAAAGAGGGTTCAATTATTATAAAATCAGCAGGTGTTACTGCAACCCCAGAACAGTGGCCTGTTTTAGAAGGTGCCGCAAAATGGAAAATCTTTAGAAAACCATTTGATTTAAATGGTACTATAAAAGATGCAAAACCAGAAGTTACAGATATAAGAGTTGGTATTTTTGATATTATTGTAAAAGATAGTATTGCTTCTCCACAAACAGGTTGGGTATTTTCAACACTTGTATATGATAAAGATGCAAAAGGTGATAATGCTTGGGATAAAATGGTTCCTTTAGGTGCAATGTGGGGGAATGATCCAGATGTTAATTCAGCCAAAAATCCTCTAATGCCACTTGAAGAAACATATATCAATCCTTCTGCACCTGCATATTCAAAAGTCACATTAGGATATGGGAAAAGATTATCTGGTCCATTTGATATTGCTGTTAAGTATAATGTTGAAGTGGATGGTAAAATAGTTCCTGCTCTTAGAAGTTCTTCATGTTTGAGTTGTCATGGTACTTCAGTCTTCCCTGGAGATTTAACATTTTTTTATCCAGCGAAAGATTTTTCTAAAACCCCTTGGCAGATGTATACTCCAGGTTCTAAACAATGGAATGATTGGTTTCAAAATAGAAAAGGAGATATTCCACAAAGTAAAGAAAAAGGTGCTATTGCTTTAGATTATAGTACTTTTCTTGAAGCTGTTTTAATGAACTATTTAGCTGGTCAAGATAATACAAAAAATTCAAATGAAATGATGTTTGATAAATGGAAAAAACATAGAATAGCACATCAATATAGATAAAAAAAGGTAGAAGTAAAGACTTCTACCTTTTTTAATTATTAAAATGGTTTATTATTTAGAGTGTCTTGATGCCATTCTAGATTCTCTTCTTAAAATTGCATCATTATATCTTCTTTTCTCATCTTCAGTTTTAGGTTCTAGTTTTGGAACAGGAGTTGTTTTACCATTTTCATCCATAGCAATCATTGTAAAGTAACATACATTTGTATTTTTTAATGTATGGTCTTTTATATCTTCTGAGATTACTTTAATCCCTATCTCCATTGAAGTTCTACCCGTATAGTTCACTGAAGCATGAAAAGTTACTAGTGAACCAATTTTTATTGGATTTTTAAATAATACCATATCAACAGATAAAGTAACTGCATACATGCCTGTATATCTTGCCGCACAAGCGTAAGCTACATGGTCTAACATTTTTAAGATTTCCCCACCATGTACATTTTTACCTGAAAAGTTTGCTTTATCAGGAGTCATTAACATTGTCATAGTTAGTGACTTTTCCCTTTGTATTTCATTACTCATTGTCATTCTTCCCTTTTATTTATTTATAGGATTTATTATAAAATAATTAATAGAAAAAATTAAGTTAATTTATTAAATTGGCTTATAATATATAAAAAGTATATAAAATGGTAACATTTTTATAAAAAAGAGCCTATTTGTAGATGAGTATATTTATAACAAATAGTATATTTTTTATTCAATTGTAAATGAATTGGGTTAAATTAACCCATTCATTTCAGTTTCTGTTATAGTTGGAACTTTTAGTTCTATTGCTTTGTCATATTTACTTCCTGCATCTTCTCCATAGATAAGATAATCAGTTTTTTTAGAGACAGATGAGCTAACTTTTGCACCAAGAGCTTCTAACTCTTTTTTTATGATACCTCTACTTTTACTCATAGTTCCTGTTAAAACTACTGTTTTGCCTTTGAAGTTATTTTCAAGTATCTCTTTTTTCTCTTCAACTGTTGGATTGATTATTTCAATTAGCTTTAAAACCAATTCTTTATTTACTCTCATAAATTCACAAAAAGATTGTGCCATTTGTTCACCAATACCATCTAAGGCAACAAGTGACTCATAATCTATATCTATAACTTTAAGTCCAAACTCTAAACATATTTGTTTTGAGGCTACTTCTCCTATGTGTTCTATTCCTAGAGCGTTTATTACTCTATGAAGTTCACTGCTCTTTGTATTTTTTATTGCATTTAAAAGATTGTTTATTTTTTTCTCTTTAAACCCTTCAAGTGTTTCCAAATCTTCATACTTCAAAGAGTATAAATCTAAAATATCAAAAATCTTTTTTTGTTGAACTAAAAGCTCAACTATTTTATTCCCTAAACCATCTATATTCATACAGTTTTTTGAGGCAAAGTAGATTATAGAGTTTACAACCTTACTTGGACAGTCTAAGTTTTGACACTTTATCATTGTACCTTCATCTAAAACTTCACTTTGACAAGTTGGACATGAAGTAGGGCGTTTAATATCTATTTGTTTACCATCTCTTCTATCATAAAATACTTTTGTGATTTTAGGGATAATATCCCCACTTTTTATTATGATAACTTCATCATTTAGTTTTAAATCAAGTCTTTCAATCTCATCAAAATTGTGTAAGGTTGCACGGCTTACTGTACTTCCATCTATAAGGGTTGGTTCTACAATGGCAACAGGGGTTATAACACCTGTTCGTCCAACTTGTAGTACTATATCTTTTACCTTTGTAGTTTTTTCAACTGCTGGAAATTTATAAGCACAAGACCATTTTGGAAACTTAACTGTATATCCTAATTCTTCTTGGGTTTCTATATCATCTATTTTGATAACCATACCATCAAGCATCATCTCCATGCTATCTCTTGAAGCTATTATTTTATGATAAACCTCTTCAATCTCTTCTACATCTTTAGCTATTGCTTGTAAAGGTGGTTTTACAAAACCTAAAGAGTAAATATACTCCATTCTTTGACTATATTTATCTTGTTCTAGTGAATTTTGTCCCACTCCCCATACATTAAAATATAGTTTTCTTTTTGCCGTGATTGTTGGATCTAGTTGTCTTAAACTTCCTGAAGCTGCATTTCTTGGATTTGCAAAAAGTGCTTCATTGTTTTTTGCTCTCTCTTCATTTATTTTAAGAAAATCTTTTTTTCTAATCACAATCTCACCACGAATCTCTATTAGTGATTTCTCATCAATTTTTAAAGGGATAGAGTGAATAGTTTTAACATTGTTTGTTACATCTTCTCCAATAGTTCCATCACCTCTGGTAATAGCTTGTTTTAATAAACCATTTTCATAGATAAGGTTTAAACTTGCCCCATCAAATTTAGGTTCACACATAAATTGTAGCTTGGTATTGACTTTTTTTGCTCTATTTATCCACTCTTCTAACTCTTTTGTATTGAAAACATCCTCTTGTGACCACATTCTTGATAGGTGTGAAGCTTTTTCAAAACCTTCAAGGGTGAAGCCACCAACTCTTTTATTTGGTGAGTTTGGGTTGGAGTTTTGTGGATTTTCTTGTTCATATACTAAGCAAAGCCTTGCTAATTTGTCATACTCTTCATCTGTTGCAACGGGATTATCATAAACATAATATGCCTTTGCCCAAGCTATTAAAGTCTCAATTTTTTCATTATATTCATTTTGTGTCATATGTATTTATACCTTTTGTAATATATCAACTCTAAATGGTTTTAAAAATGTATGTTTACCCTTTGAGTAACTCTCATATTTCTCTTTTACTTTTTGAACTAATTGTTTTGAATAAACATTATCAAGATGTGTTACATCCATCTGTTTAGTTTTAAAATCATCAAAATTTTCATATGTAATTGGTGTTTGAAAAAAAACTTCTTTAAAGAGTTTAAACATCTCATTATCTACTGCTTTTTTAATATGTTCAAAAGCTACTTCTCTTTCATGTTTTTCTTCATGAAAAATAGATATTAAAGCATTTTGTTCCCCTTGATAAAGAGGTTCACTAATATATGCCAATCCATTTGGTTTTAAAACTCTTTTGATTTCAGCTAAGGCTTTTGTCATATTTTCTTCAGGGATATGATGAAAAGATTTAAACATTAAAACCATATCGATTGAATTATCTTCAAGCTTTATATCTTCTGCTGGATAATCTTCAAATTTTATATTTTTTATATTTAGTTTTAGGTTTTTTTTATGTTGTATCTCATCAACTTCACAAGCTATTATTTTTCTATTTTGACCGTTGTTTGCAATTTTTTTTGTCATAGCTGCACCACCGCAGCCAAGTTCTAAGATTGTTTTATTGTCTAAGTTTAAAGTTTCTAATAGATAAATTTCATCTATAGTTTGTGTAATATTCTCTTCAAGTAGTTTCATTTTTGTCCTTTAAAAAAAATATTATACTTAAATTTGCTATAATATTTTATTTGGAGGGTATATGAGTTACGAAGAGATATTTATAATAGGTTGGAATTTAAATTTAGTGATGTTTTTTTTGAATTTTTTATTAGCTTTAAAGACCATGTCTACAAAAACAAAAGAGCAATTACATGATGAAAATAGAGTTCTTACTAGTTTAAAAAATGAGTTTGACAAATATTATCCTTATAGAAAATATGAAACAATTGCAACATATTTTATCCCGTTTACTGCTTTTTTTAGAATGTCTTATAGACTTTTAGAAATGTACTCATTTTTTAATAAAAATAGAGGTACTTCTATGTTTGATTACATGATATATAAATATCAATGTGATATAGAGCTTGCCAAAAATAGATTAAAATAGCTATGTCTATTTTTATAAAAGAAAATCCACTAGATAATGATTCTTTACTAAAAGAGATAAAGGGTTTAAAACTTATTCAAGAAAATCTAAATAAACTTGAAAACACTATTATAAGAACTCCAAAGATAATAACTTATGATAAAAGTTTCATAAAAATGGAAAAGGTAAATCAAAGTTTTAGTTCAAATAATCAACAAAAACAGCTAGGTATAATCTTAGCAAAACTCCATAAAATAAAACAAAATAGTTTTGGTTTTGATGAAGATAATTATATTGGTTTATCAAAACAAAAAAATATATTAAGTGAAAACTGGGGTGAGTTTTTTTATAACTATAGACTACTTTTTCAAATAAATCTTATAAAAGAGAAACCTATAAAAGAAGAGTTTCTAGAAAGTTTGATAAATATTAAACCATATTTAATTAAGTTTTTAAATGCCACTACAAAACATCCATCTTTAGTTCATGGAGATTTGTGGAGTGGAAATGTACTTTTTAGTAAAGATGAGATATTTTTGATTGACCCTGCTGTTTATTATGGTGATAGAGAAGTTGATATTGCTATGAGTGAGATGTTTGGTGGCTTTAATAAAGAGTTTTATTCTGCCTATAATCAAGAGTATCCTTTGAGTTATGAGTATGAAAAGAAAAAAAATATTTATAATCTTTACCACTTTTTAAATCACTATAATCTATTTGGAAAAAGTTATTTAGCAAACAGTATATCTCTTTTAAATTCAATAAAAACACTATTTTAGCTTATTTGTAATAATTATTTTATATAACTTGTAATCATTGTGTAATATTAGTATGTTACTGTTTCTCCCAGTATAATATATTTGGAGGACAAATGCATAAGCTATCACTAAAAAATAAAATTATTATTATTTTAGCTTTACCAATTTTAGCAATTTTGTTTTTTTCAGGGGAAACCTTGATTAAAAAACTAGAAGAGAAAAGATCTATAGAGATAACAAAAAACTATTTGGAACTCTCATTGTTATCTACAAAACTTTTAAATTCACTACAAGATGAGAGGGAGTATAGCTTACTTTTTGTTGATAGCTATGGTAAATTAAATACAAATGAACTAACAAAAAATAGAGATATAACTAATGAAAATATAAAGAAAATACAGAAGTTTTTATTGGGGTTTGATTCAAATTCATATTCAAAAGATGTTACAAAAAAAATTGAAAATATAAAAAAAGATTTTAAAAACTTGAAAAATATAAGGGAAAAAATAGACCAAATCTCTTTAAGTGATAATGAAATTTTAGATTTTTATTTGCAATTAGATAATAAGTTACTATTTTTTTTAGATGATCTATTAACTTATAGTAATGATGGGGTATTATCAAAAAAAATTCAAGCATATCAAAGTATAGTTGATGTAGTGGAAGCTTCTTCAATAGAGAGAAGGTTATTAAGAAGTGTTTTTGAAAAAGGTATTTTATCATATGATGATTATTCAAAATTTGGTGCTAGTATTGCAACACAAGAAACCCACTTAAATCTATTTAAAAAAATTTTAGATGAAAATGAGTTGAAAAGTTTTGAAAAACAATTAAAAAATTGTCAAGATTGTTTTGAAGTAGAAAGATTTCGTAAAATATTAATTGATAAAGCCAAAAAAAATGAGATTATATCAAAGGTGATTAGTCTAGCAGGATTTGGGGGTTTAATACATCGTTACAATGAGTACATTTTAAAATCTGATGATAAAATGGTAAATAAAATCCAAAGGTACCATTCAAGTATTACAAGAGAATTAAATAAATATAGAAGAATGAAAGGGATTACAAAAGAGGAAAAAAAATTTGTTAAAAAAATAAAAAATATTTTTGATGAGTATATGGGAAATGCGGTTGATATTATGGATATGAAAGCAAATAAAGATTCAATTGAAAAGATTGAACTTGCTACGTCTGTTGATAGTAGTGAAGCTATAAAAGCTATAAAAAATTTGAACGACAATATTTACGGAGCTAATTATAACAGATGGTTTGAAGTATCTACTAATAGAATAGTATTTTTTAAAGATTATGAACAAAAATTTTCAAATGGGATAAAACAATATATAAACAATAAAACTAATGATTTAAATAGTAGTTTTATTATAACTTCTTTAATTGTATTGTTAATTATAGCTCTTTTATTTATTGTAAGTAGTATTATTACTAAGAAAATAGTTTCATCATTGGCTTTATTTAAAGAGGGGCTAGAATATTCATTTGAATATGTTATTAGGGAAAAAGAGGATTACAAAGAGATAGAAGTTATTGGAAGTGATGAATTTGCACAAATGAATCAACATATGAATCAAAAAATGAAAAAAGTAAAAAGCTTTATTGAACAAGATAAAAAAGTTGTTGCTGAGATTACAGATGTTGTTGAAAAAGTATCAAATGGATTTTTAGAATATAGTATCAATCAAAAAGCAGCAACACATGAAGTTGAGTCATTAAGAGAGATTATAAATAAAATGATTATACAGACAAAACAAAAAGTTGATAATATAAATAAAGTATTAGATAATTATGCTGTAGGTAAATACAATTTTAGGTTAACTGCTGAGGAGAAAATTGGATTGTATGGAGATTTTGGAAGTTTGTCTGCTGGCTCAACTTTATTAGGACAATCTATTTCTCAGCTAATTGCAATGATTACGAATGCTGGAAAAGAGTTAGAATCAAATACTGATATCTTAACAACATCTTCTCAAGCCTTATCAAATAGTTCAAATGAACAAGCTACATCTTTAGAAGAAACAGCAGCCTCTATAGAACAAATAACAAATAATATGAAATCAAGTTCTGATGATGTATCAAAGATGTTAAATATCGCAGATGGCTTAAATGCTAGTGCCAAAACAGGAAATAAAGAAGCCCAACAAACAGTGGAATCTATGGAGCAGATAAATGATAAGGTCACTGCAATTAGTGAAGCTATTTCTGTGATTGATCAAATTGCCTTTCAAACAAATATATTATCACTTAATGCAGCTGTTGAGGCTGCAACTGCAGGGGAGGCTGGGAAAGGTTTTGCTGTAGTTGCTCAAGAGGTTAGAAACTTGGCAAATCGTTCAGCTGATGCAGCAAATAGTATAAAAAAACTTGTTGGAGATGCTACTTCCAAATCAAATGAAGGTAAGTTGATTGCAACAAATATGATAAAAGGTTATGAGGATTTATCTTCAAAAATAATTGATACAAAAAATATAATAGATAATGTGTCAACTGCAATAAAAGAGCAAGAGCATGGAATGATACAAATAAATGAAGCTATTGTTTCTTTAGATAGAATGACACAAAAAAATGCACAAACCTCTTCAAATATAGATTCACTTTCAAAAGAGGTTGCTAAACTCTCAACTAGATTGATTGGAATTACACAAAAAGCACAAATAAATGAAAAATATTATCTTATGGTGGATGATGTGGATTTGATTCAAGAGATATCTAAATATAAAAATGATCATATTAATTTCAAGAAAAAACATTTTAGTAAATTAGGAAGTTTTGAACAATGTACTGTAACTGATTATAAATTGTGTAATCTTGGCAAGTGGATTGAGTTATGTGAAAATAAAAAGCGAGAGTTTGTTAGTTTTCCAGAATGGAAACTTCTTAAAGAAAGACATGAACACGTACATAACAAAATACAAGAATATATGGATTTAAATAGTAAAAAAGTAGATAATAATAAGCTAAAAGATGTAGCTCAAGAGATAGAATATGCTACTGGTAAAATCTTTAGTTCTTTAAATGATATTGCTGTTGTAAATACAAAATTAACAAGAAAAATGTAGTTATATAAGATACACTTATATTTAAATTAATATTTACTTAACAATAAAGATGTATAATTCTAAAATAATAAATACTTATGAATTTATTATAACTAAATCAAATAATAAGATATGCTAAATTAGTTAAATAATAAAAATAAGGAAAAAAGATGATTACATTTCCACTAAAAACAAATAAAGAGGATGCAGCAATTTCACCTTTATTTGGAAAAGCAAAATATTTTGCTTTTTATGATGGTAAAGAGTTAAAGGTTGAAAAAAATCCATACGAAAAGGGTTCTCAACTAATTAGTTGGTTTTTACAAAAGGGTGTAGAAAAAATTGTTATACAAGAGATGGGTTCTAAACCTTTTAATAAAGTTACCCAAACTAATATGAAAGTTTTATATGCTGGTGAGGGTAGAATAACTACAAGTGCACTTATTGAAGCTTTTGATAATAATAGTTTAAAAGAGTTATCTAATGAAGAATTATTAAACATAATTAAAGAGCATGAAGATAAAAAAGATAGTTCTTCTTGTAAAAGTCATGAACATAATCATGATCATGGAGCTTGTAATAATGATAAACCTGCTTGTCACAAAAAAGTAAAAGCAAAACATAAATATGTGTTTTTATAATAGTGTGAAAATTCAAGAACTAAAAATCGAATAAGATTTATCTTAAGCTTAGTATATTTTTTAATATGATTATGGAAAATATACTAAGTCTTTGTAACTGTTAGTTTATTATTAACTTAGACTTATCAAAATTTATAGTTTATGAATGTTCTTAAATTTTTATTTCTTTTTGTTAATAAATCTATATTTTTAGCATCAGAATATTGAATTGTATAGGTTAAAGAATCTGAAATATAAGATTCAAAATATAAGTAGTTTTCTCTAGTATGAAGAGTAAGTCCTGAATTAATATTATTTTTGTCTATTTCATAATCTATTTTTGCAATCATTAGAAGAGATGGTATATCAAAAACCATTAATCCAGTACCAAGTATAAATTGATTTGAAACTGTATCTGCGATAAATGAGTGTGAAGTTTGTGGACCATAAATCCAACTTAATTTGTTAGAAAAAGGGGATATAAGAGTTCCATTTAATACAGCATTTGTATTATAAGGTGTTTTAACATGAGTATATGATCCAAAGAAATTTTTATATTCAAAATTTAAACTACCTTGATACATTTTACCATCAATCTTTTTATTGCCATAATCTTTTGCTAGATAGTTTTCACCTACGTCAACTTGTTTTATAAATCCAAGTTTTGAACTTAAAACTAAATCATTAAACTCTTTAGAAAGTGTTAGGTTTAGATTTGTAGTATTGAAAAAATCATCTGCATAGAGGTTTTGTATATTTATATTATTGCGTTCATTTCCATATGTTAAATTAGTGATAAGTGCACCATTAGTATTGTATTCTTTATTTGAAATATATTTTGAAACAGAGACAAATTTTCCAATATTATAACCTTTTCCATATCCTAATACTCCATAATCATGATTAAATGGAACTACATTTGATATGCTTGATGCTGCAACTTTTTTAAAATACATTGAATCAATTTTAAAATTATCTTTTTCATAATCAAAATAGATACCTTCATATTGATTTGATATAATTTTTTTATTTCTATTTACTAATTGATTATTATATTCTTGTCTTCCAAGTTTAAAGTTAAAATTGTCTATATTTTTTTGTAGATATAAGTTTGAAAGATAAAAAAAATCTTTGTTGTTATTGTCAAAATAAGTAGAGTCTATTTTTAGATTATTGTTTGACAGATTATTCAAACTTGAGATACCGCTTCCTTGAATAACTAGATCAAAATTATTATAATTGATATCAAATCCAATCTCAGCGCCAATAATTGAGTTTGAAAAATTGTTTTTTTGAATGCCATTTACCACCTGTCCTAATGGACTATAGTCAAGGTTTTGTGATTCGTAATTAATAAATAAATCAATTTTTGGATAAATAGAAAATTTATCATCAGCATTTAGATTAAATAAAAACCCTATATATAATATAGTAGACAAATACTTTTTTGTTGTGGTTATTTTCAAGTTAAGTTTATTTTTGTTTAAATATTTATTAAATTCCAAGTTTGTAGCCTTTTTTATATGATGCTTTTATAAAATCTTTTGGAATTTTTTTTCTTATTCTTTTTATTAATGAGAAGATTGCATTTAAACTATATTCAGAATCTTCATACACATAATAGTGAATTTCCTCATAAGTGACTGTTTTATTAGGATTTTTTATAAGTAATTTTAGAAGTAATGTTTCATAGTTAGTTAAATCAACTTTCTCATCTTTGTATAATAAAGTATTATTTATCTTATCCCATTTATATTCATTATCAAATTTGAAAAACTGATTGTTACTTTGAGCCTTACTTTTAGAAGAGTATAGAAATCTCTTTTTTGCTAGAGTAACAGCTATTTCGATATCCTCTTCTTTTATAGGTTTTATTAAATAGTTATATGGGTTTGTAGAAAGAGCATCTTCTATTGTATCTTTATCTCCATAAGCACTTACAAAATATATAGTTGGTGAATAGGAAAAATTTATACTTCTAATTATATTTATTCCATCTATTGGACCATTTAAATTTATATCCATAAATATTAGGTCTGGTTTTTCATTTTTAAGAACTTGTATTGCATCATCACAATTATCACAAATATCTATAATATTTGCT
Organism: Halarcobacter azotofixans (SeqCode); assembly: GCA_048571215.1. Taxonomy (GTDB): domain Bacteria; phylum Campylobacterota; class Campylobacteria; order Campylobacterales; family Arcobacteraceae; genus Halarcobacter; species Halarcobacter azotofixans. Next base: position 1,526,183 of record CP182352.1, on the reverse strand, counting down.
CCCATGTTTATCACTATTTTTTTTATGAAAATAGAGATTAATGGTTCATCTTCCACTATCAAAACATTTAGTTTTTTATCCATAACTCACCTTACTTAAATTTTATTTCAAATCTTGTACCTTTTTTGGTATCTAAATTTACTTCAGCATGAATCTTCTTTGCTAAACCATAGATTAGCTCAAAACCCAAGCCTAAACTATTATTTAATATTTTCTTATCAAAACCTATTCCATTGTCACAATAATCTAATATATAAATATCATTTTTTTTATAAAATAATATTTTAATTGTTGGATTACTAATATCTTTAAAAGCATACTTATTACTATTTGTAATTAGTTCATTTAAAATAAGTCCAATTGAAACTGTTTTATCATAATCAAGAGTAATATTGTCAATATTTTTTTCGTAAGTGATATTTTTATCTTGTTCTACAAATGAATTTAGCATATTTTCAATATATGATTTAATATCTATTGAGATGGTAGTAGATATGTTAAGTAATTCATGTAAAGATGAAATAGCATAGATTCTTTGTGTAGTTTGATTTATTGCCTTTAAAGAGTTTTCATCTTTAGTGGAGTTTTTTTGGGCCCAAAGGAAAGTAAGAATAAATTGAAAATTGTTCTTTACTCTATGGTGCATCTCTTTTATTAATAATTTTAAATCTTTAGTTTTTTCATCAACTTTTTCTTGCAAATTTGCATTTAAAACTCTTAGGTTTGATTCTGTTTTTTGAAGTTTGTTGAATACAATATTATATTTGTATGCTAATGCAAAAGATAATAAAGTTAGCTCAAAGAATGCACCAATTTGAGATGAATAAGATAAAATTGGTCCCATTTTTATAATACCCAGACCTTGTAATTCTTCTATGATAGAACCAAATAATAAAAAACTCCAAGCTATAACAAAAAACTTTGATGAAATAGTTTTGTATTTAATAAGGGTATAAATAGCAATAAAAAATAATGAAAACACCGATATTAAAGAAAAACTAAGCATTGTTTCAAGAATAGAATAGCCTTCAATAAAAATATTAAGTAAAAGTATAATATGGATAAGTAAAATAAAGTATAAATAATAGAGTATTTTTTTACTATATTTTTTTATTTCTAAGAAATCTATAGCAAATAATACAGAAAATATATTTGTTAAAGAAAAAATTAAAGGCATAAAAAAAGAGTTTATCTGTGGGAAATTAGGCCAAAATAAAGTAAATGATATACCATTTGATGTTAATAGTGCAAGGGCAAAAGTTAAGTGAAAAAGAACATAATATAAATATACTTTTTCTTTTATCATTATAAAAAGGAACAGGTTATAAAACAGCATAATTAAGGTTGCTCCATAATAAAGAGCAAGAGCTATGCTATTTTGTTTTGAGTTTTCATAGTATTGTTTTTTTGATAAAAAATTTAGACCAATACTTAAGTTACTGTCAGAATTTATTTTAAAGATAAACTCTTTTGTTTCATTTTTATCTAATGTGTATGGAATAAGTAAGTCATTAGAATCTATTTTTCTAGTATTATGTTTTGTTAAGTCTCCTGTTAAATATTGGTCAATAACTTGACCATCTTTATACTCCATTATATAGATATAGTCGTGAAGTCTATATAAAAATTCTATTAAATTTTCTTGTTTTATATTTGTATTATTTTTAACTTTAAAATACAACCATATGGTGTCTTTTTTAAAACCAAAAGTTGCATTTTCATAATTATAAGGGGTAAATTTATTTTTATTTTTATAAATATTTTCAGTTGTATAAGAGTGTTGTTTATCTAAAAAATATTTTGATTCAATTATTGAAATACTATTTGCAGATAAATTTATCATATAAAGGAGTATTAAAAAAATAAATCGCATATTCTTCCTAATTTTTTTACTTTTTAATTAAAAACTTACCTCAATTAAAGAAATATTAAACTTATAGTTTTATCAATTTTATTTATAATTGTAAAATAGGAATTGTTTGTTGCATTTTTACACATATATTAATATTTAATATTCTTTATTTGTGTTAAAAGATAAAATAGATTTTTTATATATTATATATAATCTATTTACTGATTCAATGAATTAAAGTTCAATGCTAGCTTTTAAATATATATTTTTATTATATATTACAGTAGCAAATAATTTATCAATATTTTTCTATCCTTATATTAAATTTATTTGAAACTTTCAAATTGACAAAGTTTGACAAACTTTTTTTATACAATTGTTAAGTTGAAATTAGGAGAGAACATATGAAAAAACTACTACTTGCTTTTATGGTTATATTTATATCAATAGCCAATGCAAATATAGAAGATGGTAAAAAAGCTTTTGATAAAAAAGATTATAAAAAAGCTCAAGAGATTTTTTTGAAAATTGCTCAAGAGGGAATGGTTGCAAAATTTAATCTAGGTTATATGTATGAGTTAGGTTTAGGTGTGAAAAAAGATGTAAAAAAAGCAATCTCTTTTTATACATTAAGTGCTAATGATGGTTATGATGTAGCTCAAAATACTATGGGAAATGCTTATTTAAAAGGTGTTGGAGTTGAAAAGAATTTAAAACTTGCAATTTTTTATTATCAATTAGCTGCAAAACAAAAAAACAAAGAAGCAATAAAAACTTTAAAACTTATACAAAAAAAGATTGATCAGAATAAAACTTTAGGGTATTTGCAAATAAGAAGTAATGTTTCTAATGATAAAGTATATGTAGATGGAAAATTTATTGGAAAAAGTTCAAATAAATATATACCTATAACTGCTAGTGTAATGCATAATATTAGAGTTGAAAAAGATGGTTACAATACATATGAATTTAAACCAGTGAAGTTAAAAAAAGATGAGAAAAAATCAATTAGAGCAGTATTGACTAGAAAATAATGAAACTTTTAAATAAAAAAAACCTGTCAATACTATTTACAATATTTTTCGCACTAAATTTGTATGCAAAAGAAAATAGAATCAATCTATTTAAATTAAATAATAATATATATGAAGATAAGAGTGTAGATAGTAAAGTAATAAAAGTTAAAAAAAAGAGATATGTTAAACAAAAAGATATTATAGATATTGATTTAAATAAATCTAGTACTTATCCTTGGTTTAAAACAATTGAAGGGTGGGTTAATTATCCCTTTGTAAAGATTCATGATATAGACAAATATAACTCTTTAATTAATAAGGAACATAAAAATAATAGTCTAGAAACAAAGAAAAAACTCAAAGAGTTAAAAAACAAACCATCTAAGATGAGCTTATCATCTAAAAAAACAAATAAAAGAAAAGTGACAAATAAAGGTAAATATTTTATTAAACATATAGAGATTATAAATTTACCAAATGATTTAAGAGGTGAATTATTAAGGATTGTAAATCTATTTACTAAAAAATATTATAGTATTAATGAGTTAAATAAAATCAAAGAGGTAATTGAAAAGTATTTAAAAGAAAAAAATAGACTTTTTATAAAGGTATTAATACCTAAGCAAGATCTATCTAATGAGATTTTAAAGATTCTATTAGTTCAAGGTAAATATGGAAATATTACAGTTGAGGGGAATAAATACTATAGTAGCGATTTTATTAAAAAATCTTTTGATAAAAAAAATGGAGATAATTTAAATTATAATAAGCTTGTAGAATCAATACTTCTTTTAAATGAATATTCAAATTTAGAAGTTAAATCATATATGAAAAAAGGTTCAGCTCCTGCTTCTACAGATGTGGTTTTAAAAGTAAAAGATGAATTACCTTTTAGTGCAAATCTTTCCTATGATAATTTAGGTTCAAAGGCGATTTCAAGAAATAGAGTTCGTGCAGATTTGATTTATGGAAATAGTATTATTGATGGTGATTTATCAAGTTTAAATATTATGAGAAGTATAAATCCTTCAGGAATGGAACTTGAAAATTTTGATTATTCTTTACCTATAAATAACAAACATACAAAATTACATTTTACTGCTTTATCTTCAAACTATATAGTAAGCGGTTCTGATTTTGCAAACTTAGGTATAGAGGGTGAAACAAAAATCTATACTCTTGGATTTTCTCATCCATTAAAAAGAACCATATCTGAAAGTATGAATTTAAGATTTGATTATCAATACAAAAAAACAAAAAGTTACCTTTTTAATGCACTCTCTTCATTAGATAGATTAAAGGTCTTTAGTGCTGGTTTTAATACACAGGAAAATGGTGTATTTAGTACTTTATATACTAATATTAATATATCAAAGGGAAGTTTGTCAGAGGCTACTTCGACACAATCAAGAACAAACCAAGCTAGTAGTTATATTAAATTAAATTCAACTCTTATGTATCAAAAAAAGATAAATTTATTTGGTGAATTATCATTTAGACTTAACACTCAGTTTTCAAAGGATAGATTGCCACTTTCTGAAGTTTACTCTTTGGGTGGTTTAAATAGTGTTAGGGGTTATGCTTCCTCAAAATTTGTTGGTGATACAGGTTTTGATACCTCTTTAGAGTATTTTATTTTACCTCAAACAGATATAGATTATGTTGATGAACGTTTAAAGCTTGGTTTATTTTTAGATTATGGAAGAATTTATATAAATAAGCCAGTTGTTGGGGATGATAGATATTCTTATTTGTTAGGAACAGGTTTTGAAGTTATTGCAGAAGTTTTTAAAGATACTTTTCTTAAAACAACGATTGGCTTTCCTTTAAATTCATCAGATAGTGGAACTAAAGATAAAACTAATCTTTATGTAGTATTAAATTCTAAGGTTTGGTAATGTTTATAAAAAATAATTTTCTTCAAAAGATTTCAGTAAGTGCAGTATCTGTTCAGTTGATATTGTTACCAGTTAATTTAAGTGCATTACCAACAGGAGCAAATACTGTTGCTGGTAATGTATCTATTTCACAAACACAAAATAATATGAATATAGCTGCTTCAAATAATGCTATTATTAATTATAACACCTTTAATATTGGAGTAAATGAGTTAGTTAAGTTTATACAACCAAACTCAAATTCGGTAGTATTAAATAGGGTTATACAAAATAATCCATCTTCAATTTTGGGTAAACTGCAAGCAAATGGTAGGGTTTTTTTAGTAAATCCTGCAGGTATATTTTTTGGAGAAAACTCATCTATTAATGCAAATAGCTTTTTAGCTACAACTTTAGATATCTCAAATGAAGATTTTTTAAATGAAAATTATATTTTTGATCAAACTGATGTAAATTTAGGAACAATAGTAAATAAAGGTACTATTGAAGTTTCTCCTCAAGGCTTTGTTGTATTAAGTTCGCCAATGGTAAGCAATGAAGGAAAGATTATTGCAAAAGCTGGGAAAGTATCATTGGGTGCAACAGAAAAGTTTACTATACAATTTGATCCACAAGGTTTAATACAATATGAGTATAAAGAGGTTTCAAATAGTGATGAACCAATAATAATGTCAAAACAACAAGCTAATAATGTTATTGATAATATTATAAATACAGATAAAATAGATGAACTAGTAACAGTGAAAGATGAAGGTGATAGTGTTAAAATTACTGGATTAAATGGAACAGTACTTAATACGGGAGAGATAAATACAAACGCTACATTAAGTCAAAATGCAGGTGATATTGAGATAAAAGCAGCAAATAATATATTTTTACTAGGTAACTCTAAACTTCAAACAAATGCAGCCAATATCGGAGATGGTGGAAATATAGACATTTTTGCAGAAAATCTGGCATACTCTGATAAAAATGTAATTTTTATGGCAACAGGTGGACTTTTAAAGGGTAATGGTGGATTTGCTGAACTTAGTGCTAAAAATGATGTTATATTAAACGGTGGTAATATTACTCTAAATGCTTATAACGGAGAAAATGGACTTTTTTATATTGATCCCAAAAATATCTCACTATTGGCAAATGTTTTTTCAAATGGAACACAAATATTACAAGAAGCTACAGAAACTTTAACTGTCGGTGATGGAGTAATTATCTCATCAAGAAATACAGGTAGTTCAGATCCAACTACCGCTGAAACTGCAAGTTCAATAGGAGATTCTGGGAATATTATATTGCGTGCACCAAAAATCAGTATAGGAACAAACGCAAAAATTTTAAGTTATGCTGATAATGGATATGCTTCAGGGGATATTTTACTTGAAGCAATAATTAATAATAGTAGTGTTTTACCTATTACAAACATAGCAAATATCACAATAAATAATGCAACAATAAAAAGTTATAATCAAGCCCAAAAAGATAATACGACAGGAAATATTACAATCACATCTTCTGCTACATCTTCAGGAGTGTTTGATATAGATACAGAAAATAAATTTACGAATACAGCTTTAAATATTGGAGATACCATACTTAACTCATTAACACCTGTTACTTATGCATATGCAAATAATGATGCTTCTATAGAAATAAATAATGGTTCAATTCTTGAAGGTAATAATATTACTTTAGAGAGTATTTCTTCAACTAGTATTGATTTTTCTAAGATATTTTTTGGTTTTGCTATTGGAGCTAGTGATGGTATAAGTCATGCCGAAACAACAATAAATGATGGAGTTACAATTAACAGTAATCAAGATATGACAATTACAAGTGATGCATATTTGAAAAATTTATCAGATGTAAGCTCTAAAACGGGCCAAACTGTAGGACTTAGTACACCAAATATGGTTATCTCTTATATTACAAGTGATATTAAATCAAATGCAATAGTAAATAATGGTGCTGAATTAAAAAGTAATCAAGCAATAAATATTGATGCAAAAAGTACAAGAAATATAAAATCATCAGCAACTGGAACTGCTGATAAAAATGGTCAATTAAGTGCAGCCTTGGCATTAAATCAGTCAAATTTAGAAACTCAAGCTATTGCAGGTGGAAAACTTAAATCAAATAATCTCTCAGTAAATGCACAAGCAAATAATGAACTTCTTGAAACAATTGCAAAATCTGGAGTAGGTTCTACTTCTTTACCTGATTTTGTTTCAGCAGAACAAGTGTCAAGAGTAAAAGATTTAATGAAACAATTTGATACAAGTGGTAAAGGGCAAATTGATTTTGCGATAAAAGCAGTTGCAACAAATTATTTGGATACGAAACAAAATAGCATTGATGTGGGCTCTAGTACAAATTTGGGAGCAAGTGCAGCTGTTGGTTATTCAAGACATAAATCAACTGTAACTGCAAAAATATCTGATAAATCAACAACTTTGGAATCTGATAATAATAAAGTTGATATAGCTAGTGATATAACTATAAATGCTCAGAATAATTTTTTTGCAAATAATACGACTGGGAAAAAGGGAATAAAAAGTTCAGCTATCTCAACAATAGATAATGGTGTTGGCAAAGATGGAAAACCAGTATCATATGATTATTCAATTGGTGGTGCAGTTATGATAACTGAAATTGATAATATTGTAGATGCATCAATTGGAAAAAATAGTATTGTTAATAGTAATGGAAATATTGATATTACTGCTTTAAATGAGATGAAATATGATTCTGCATATTTAAATTTTAATTCTTTAGCTGAGTTTTTAAGTTCATTTAATAAAAGTATAAATACTAATTTTGGTGTACAAAAAAAACTTGCAACAACTTGGGCTCAATCAAATGGTGGAGCTCAAGAAGTATCTATCTCTGGTTCAGTAAACTTTTTTACTATGGGAAATATTGTAAAGGCAAGAATAGAAGAGGGTGCAAAAGTAAATGAAAATTTAAGTGCTTCAACAACTGGGGTTCAAAATGTTAATATAAAAGCTGAAAACAATATTCAACAGATGTTAAATACATCAGGAATAGTTGGATTGAAATTATTAGGAGCGAGTGCAGATAAAGGTTTTGGTGGAGCTTTATTAGCAGTTAATTATACAAATGATGTTGAAGCTATTATTGAAAAGAATACAACTTTAAATGCTGATGCTTTATCTGTAGTAGCAAAAAATATTCAAAGAAATATATCTATAGCAGCATCTGGTGCAAATACTAAAGAGTTAGGAATATCAGGAAGTTTTTCATTTTTGACAAACAATAATACTACACAAGCTAAAATTATTGGAAGTGATGTAGAAGTTTTTAGTGGAACTAATAAGGATATAATTGATACTACAGAAAGAAACTTACTAATAAATGCAATAGATGATACAAAAACTTATAATGTAACAGGCTCAGCTGTATTATCAGGTGGATCTGGTATAGGTCTTTCAGCTTCAATAAATAATATTTCAAGAGATACTTTTGCTGGTATAGTAGCTGATGTAAATACAAATAATATTGTAAATAAAAGAAGTAATATAATTTTACATGGTGCAAAAAGTGATATATTTGCTTCTAATATTGGAGAGATATTAGATATATCTGTTGCTGGAACTGTAAGTGGTACAGATAGTCCAGCATCTAATGCTGTAGAAACTGCTTCAACTACTACAAGTAAACCAGAAGATGTAGCCTCATCAAAAAGTGCAGGAAGTTTTGGTATTGGTGTTTCAGGTGATGCTGCTTTAAATACAATAACAGATAGTGCAAAAACTGAAATTAGTAATAGTAATTTTACAAATTTAAATACAGAATTAAGTATGTTGTCGAAGAATAATACAACTATATCTGCTCTTTCAGGTTCAGCTGCATTGAATCTCTCAAATAAGTCATCTTTAGGTTTTGCTGGAGCATTTAGTAAAAATCTCATTGATAGTACAACTTCATCTAAGATAAGTAATTCTACAGTTAAAGTAAATATGACATCTTTATCAAGTACTAATACAAACACAATAAAAGCAATAGCTGCAAGTGGTAGTGCATCGAGAAGCTCTGGACTAAGTATTGCAGGTTCAGTAGCATGGAGTGATATTGATAGTAGTGTGATTTCTTCAATTGATTCAAATTCTGATATTACATCTTATACTTTAGATATAAAGAGTGATGATACTTCATATATAGGAATAATTGCTGGGGCACTTTCTGCAACTAAAGGTTCAGGGATAGGTGCATCTTTTGTAAAGAACCATATAGTTAATACTATTGAAAGTAGTGTAAAGGATTCTAAAATTAATATTAGTTCTGCTGCTAGAATTATTGCAAATTCAAATCCAACAATTCAAACAATAGCTGCTGCAGTATCTGCTGCAAAAGGTGGTATGTCTGCTGCTATTACAATAGTATTGAACAGTATTGAAAGTGATGTTAAATCATATATATCTGGAACAGATTCAAATAATTCAAGGTTAAGTGCTGGAAGTGTAAGAATAAAATCTAATGAAGCATCAGATATAGATGTTATTGTTGGTAGTGGAGGGATAACTTTAGGTTCTGGTGGAGCAGGTGTTGGTGCTTCTGTTGTATCAAACTATCTAAAAAACAATGTTAAATCATATGTTGATAATACAAATTTAGATATTGCAGATTTATTAATAATTGACTCATTAAATAAAAGAGATATTTTTGAAGTTATCACAGCAGGGGCAGTTGGTGGTGAAGTGGCAATATCTGGAAATCTAGGAATAAATAATATTCAAGGAACTGCAAAATCATATGTTGTAAATAGTGATATTAATACATTTGGAAATATGGAGGTTACTGCTACTAGTGATAATACTATAAAAACATATGCTGGTGCTATATCTGCAAGTAAAACAGCTGGAGTAGGATTATCTTACTTACAAAATAATATTGGTACAAATGATACATCATCAGATTATGCTTTTGTAGAAGCTTATATTTCAGGGAGTGATATTAATACCAAGTATTTAAATGGTAATGGCAATTTAAAAGTAAATGCAACTAATAAAAATAATTTAGAAAGTTTTGCCATAGGAGCAGGATTTTCTGGAAAAGTTTCAGCTGCTGTGAATATAAATAAAAACTATTTTCAAGGAACAACACAAGCTTTTATCCAAAATGGTAATAGTAATCTTAAAATAAATACAAATAACCTTGAAGTTAAAACTAATCAAGAAAATACTATAGATACAAAGTCTGGTAGCTTAGCTGCATCTGGAACAGGAGCAATTGGTGGTGCTTATTTAGAAAATGATTCAGATACTAAAGTATTAGCAATAGTAAAAAATATAGATGTAAATGCATCTGGTACATCAATAATAGATGCACAAAATACAAAAAGATTTACATCTTTATCAGTTAGTGGTGCAGGTGCAGGAACTGTTGCTGTTTCAGGAGCAGTTTTAATTAATAGGCTTGTTGATGAAACAAAATCTTATATTAATAATAGTGCTAGCTTTATATCAAATTCCCCATTATCTATTAGTGCAAATAGTGACAATACTTTAAGTTCATTATCAATAACCTTAACTATTGCAGGGACTGCTGCAGCTAGTGGTACAGTTGCAGTTAATACTATCGATGAAATAATAGAATCTTACATAAAAGGTAGTGATGTAGATGCAAAAGCATATATAGGAAATGGTGGCATTGATGTTAGTGCGACAAATACAAATGATATTGATATAGGTTCTTTAAATTTAGCAGCTGCAGGTACAGGTGCTATTGCTGCAAGTATAGCAGTAAATAATTTAGATAATAGCTTAAAAAGTTATATTGATTCAAGTTCTATCAATCAAGGTTTATCTTCATCAGATACAAGTAATGTAAATGTAAAAACAGTAAATACAGATACTCTTACTACAAATGCAGGAGCAGTTGGTTTAAGTCTTGGTGGTGCTGCGGGTGCATCAGCAAATAGAACATTAATAGAAAATACAAAAGAAGCATACATAAAAGATAGTAGTTTAGCCTCTCAAAATGGTTCAACTTCTGTTAAAAGTATAGCTAATGAAAATATTGAAAATAATATTGTAGCAGGTGCAGCGGGTCTTACTGCAGGTGTAGCTGGTAATGTACAAGTTACATATATAAATAATAAAAATAAAGCATATATAGATAACTCTAATGTAGTTAGTGATAAAGATTTGATAGTAGATGCAAATGAAACTGCAAATATTGTACAATGGTTAGGTACCGCTGCTGCTGGTTCTGTTGGAGCAGGGGGTACAGTTTTAGTAAACACAATTACAAATAAAAATAGTGCATATGTAAAAAATAGTGATTTGAAAGCAAAAAGAGATATGTCAATCAAATCTAATACTAATACAACTTTAGACCAAACAGGAATGACAGGTGCATTAGGTTTATATGCAGGTCTTGCAGGAACTGTAGTAGTAAACTATTTAGATATAGATTCAAAAGCATATACTTTGTTAGATACTACAAATGATAGCACTGAAACAATGACTGTAAATAAATCTAGTAACAGTGACAATTCTACATTTTTGATTGATAGTAAAAGTGCTATTTCTATTACTGATAATATAGGTACAGCAGCTTTTGGTGCTGGTGCAGGTGTAGGTGCATCAATAGAGCTAAATACAATTAAAAATAATGTTGAAGCAACACTTGGAGAAAATAGTGAAGTTTATGCTAAAAAAGGTGTAACTGTATCAGCTGATTCTGATAAGTTTATTAGTAATCAAATTAGTGCTTATTCGGGAGGTTTTATAGGTGGAGTTGCAGGTGCTGTATCTATACTAAATATTAATTCTGCATTATCTTCAAATGCACAAAGTGCAATGAGTCCTTCAAATAGTGGAGAAACTGTATTATCACAGGCTAATAATAATCTTACTTCTTCATCTGTTGGGAATAATCTAGGTTCTCATGGTCATTCAACTATTACTCAAACTGCTCTTGATAATAAAACTAACAGTTTATCAGTAGATGATGCTTTTAGTACAACTACACCTACTCAAAAAGTTTCAGCAACAATTGAAAAAAATGCAAACGTTTATGCAAACAATGGTAATGTAAAAGTGTTAGCTAATAATATAGCAAGAAATTATACAAAAGTTGGTGGAACGGCAGGTGGTGCTTTAATTGGTGCAGGTGGAAGTGTATCTGTTTCTAATTTAAACTTTACTACAACTGCATCTATTGATGATGATACAATTATTCAAGCTAATAAGTTAGATTTAAATTCTTTTTTTAGATCTTATTCTGTCGTTGATACACAAGTAGCAGCTGGTGGTGCTATAGGATTAGGAGGTTCATATATTGATAATAATTTAAATTATGACAATAATACAAAAGTAGGTAAAAATTCAATAATAACTACTGAAAAAGATTTAAATATAAAATCAGAAAATGATATTGCACATGCACTAACTGCAAATGGGGCACTAATAGGAGTTGCTGCAGGAGGAATAGTTAATATTAATGAAGTGGTTAATGGAACTTTAGTAAATAGGATTGGTAATGGTTCAAAATTAACTTCAAATAGTGGTAACATTGATATAAGAACAAATAGAGTTCTTTCAATTAATACTGTAGAGGATGGTGACGTTACTATAGCACTAGCTGCATTTCCAACATATACTACAAATATTGATGTAACAGATCTTTCAAATATTATCCTAACTGACGATTCAACTACACCTACACTTGAATTAAAAGCATTAAATGGAGATGTAAATATATTATCAATATCAGGTCAGTTTAAAGTAAATGCAGACAATAGTTCAAATGTAGATTTATCAGTAGTGGGAAGTAATAAAGTAAAAACTGAGCTTTCTGCGAATATGGATAATAATATTTATCTTTACGGTGCAAAAATAGATGCATTAAACATTAATACAAAGTCACTTATTAATTATATTGATTTATATTCTAATAATTATAGCTATATGAACAGTGCAGGGGGACCACGAACTGCTGAATCATATTTAATATCTAAAATTTATAATACTGTATATGCTGATAATACTGAATTAACAGCTGAAAACAATCTTAACATGACTACACTAATCAATTCTGAAAGAGCAGTTAGTAAAGCAAATGTTGGAGGAACTATGGTAGTAGTTGATGGTAGCTGGAGTTTTGGTGTAAATCATGTAAAAGATACCCAGTATATTATGACGAGTAATTCTTCAACTATTTCTGGAAGAAGTATTAATGTTAATAATGATAAAACTAATGTATCTTCAACTCTACAAAGTAATGAAAATGAAAAAAATTGTTTAAATGGTGTATGTATAGGGTATTATAATGGTGATTATAATCCATATACCGATAATGAATTTATTAGTTTAAATGGTGCAATAAATCTACTAACAACTCCAAAAACAATCATATTTGATACAAATGGTCAATCTACTCAAGCCTCATATATACCTGATAGTAGTGGATATATTAGATTATCAGGTTTAAATTATGAGGGTAGTAATATATTTACAATTAATGCTCCAATTTTAAAAGCTCAAAATATAACAATTGGTTCGCCAGTTAATTTTATGGGAAATTTATATCCAGAGGTTAAGATTGTTAATAATTCTGATTATAATTTAGCTATTGATAATTTTAATTTAGATGTAAGTACAAACCAACCTACTGTAGATATAACAACAATTGATAATAGTCAGCCAAGTTATACTATTAATAATTCAATAGTAGATAATATAAAACCATCTTTTATCGTAGAAAATCATGGATATTCTGATGTACACTTTGGTGATATTTCAGTCGCTGGTGGATTGCTTAAAGTGACAAATGATTATGGAAGTATTTATCAACACAATACTTTTGGTGTACCTTTAGCAACTAATTATGAATTAGATGCATATAATGGTGATATTGATGTATGGTATTTAAATATGTATATTGATGGAATTATTACACCAACTGTAAGAACATATAGTGGAGGTAAATCAATAATTGGTATTAAAGGGATTACAACTGACAATTATGATGCGAATACAACTGCAAATATAAATATATTGAGTATGGAATCAAAAGAAGATTTATTTCTTGATATGTATGACACAAGAAAGTATACAGTGTTTGATGCACAAGGAAATTATATAGGAGTGGGGAATATACCTACAAGAAATAGTATAAAGAATTTAAGTGCTTTTGGAGATATTGATATAAGTGTAGATAATAAGATTGATGTTTATTTTGACAATGCAACAATTACAAGTGGAGCTCAAGCAAAATATATACAATTATCTGAAAATACTTTAGCTGGTAATTCATATGTTGAAAGTGCTACAGCAGATAAGATACAATTAAAAGATATTTCTACTTCAGGTGGGCACTTTTCTATTAGTTTTGATGATGGTAGTTTACTAGGAAGTGGAACTATCTCTTTATTTGATGGAACACCAACTATAGATATACAAAATAATACTCTAAGAGATTTATCTTTAGGTTCTATAACAAATAGTAAAAATAATGCTAGTTTTACCTTAGATGGACAAGATATTGATTTATTAAATGGTTATTTAACAGGAAATCAAAATATTGAATTTAATAAACTTGGTCAAAACAATGGAATTATTAATATTACAAATACTCAAAATGTAAAAACTAATTTAACAAAAAATATTGATAATGGAAATGGTACCTTAAATATTTTAAGTACAGCTGGTATTGAATCAAATGGTTCAATGATTAAAAGTGGTAATATTAATTTAATTGCATCAAATGGTAATATAGGATCAAATAGTGGGGGTTCAATAGTTATTGATGCTACAAAAGATATTTCAGCAATTGGTAAAGATATCTATCTATCTGAATATTCTTTTTCTAATCCAGTTGGTTTTTCAATATCTAGTATTATTGGTGACAATGTAAGTTTACAAGCATCATCTATTGATGCAACTAACCTAAGTGCTCAGAATCTTTTAGTACGTTCAACAAATGACTTTACTGCTAATATAAATAGTAAAAATGTAGATGCTAGTTCTAGTCTTGGTTCAATAAGTTTAAATAATAGTGCTAAATCAAGTCAGAATACCTTATATTCTAAAAATGATATGACATATATAGGTAAAGATTTTGTGCAAAGTAATAATATAAAATCAGGTAGTGGCTCAATAAGTTTAACAGTAGATAACGCAGTATTAAAAACAGTAGATGCAAAAGAGAAATTATATATACAAGCAAATGGAACAATATCTCAAACAGGAGATATAACTGCAAAAGATGTAGTGTTAAAAGCTAATGAAATGATACAAACAAATTCAATAATTGATGCTTCAAATTCTACTGAATTAGTTTCTACAAATGGAAATATTGGTTCTTCATCTAACTATTTTAAAGTAAATGCAAATATTTTTAGTGCAAAAGCAACAAATGGTTCATCATATTTAGATAATAATGCCCTATCAAGTCAAGTTGATTTAACAGCAGTAAATGATATTAAGTATGTAGGAAAAGAATTAGTAAATGCAACTATGGAAGCAACAAATGGTTCAATAGATATAAATGTAGATAATGCATCAATAAAATCAATGAAAGCAAAAGATAGATTAGTAATACAATCAAATGGAACAATATTACAAACAGGAGATATAATTGCAAAAGATGTAGTGTTAAAAGCAGTAAATGATATAACACAAATAAACTCTGTAACAAATGGATCAAACTCTTTAGAATTGGTTTCGTCAAATGCAGATATAGGAACATCATCAAATTACTTTAAAGCTAATAGTGCAAGAATAAAAGCACAAGCAAAAAATAGGGCTTATTTAGAATCAGATTTGGGATTAAACCTAAATGGTGTAAAAGCACAAGATGTAAACTTAAAAGCTTTAACAATAGATGCAAAAGAAGTTAACTCAACAAACTTAAATATGGAAGCAGGATTAGATATAGTTGCAAATGTAAATGCTTCAAATGTAGTTGCTACATCTCAAGGCTCAATTGATATTACAAATAACCAAGCTTCTAGTACAAATAACCTACAAGCAGAAAATAATATAAATTTAAAAGTAAAAGATTTTAATCAAAATGAGGATTCTATCTCATCTACTAATGGTTCAATTTACTTAACAACAGATAGAGCAGTATTGAACAGTAATAGTTTATTAGGGGATTTTGTTGTTAGGGCATCTTCAGATATAGAACAAAATGGAGATATAAGTGCTAGGAATATAGATTTTGAGTCATATTATGGAATTGTTCAAAATAGTGGGGTATTAAAAGCTGGTGATACAGTAAGTTTATATGCAGTTAATGGAGATATTATTGCAAGGGTAGATACTCCAAAGCTTATTGCAAATTCAAAAATAAATTTAGATATAAATAATAATGCCCTATCAAGTCAAGTTGATTTAACAGCAGTAAATGATATTAAGTATGTAGGAAAAGAATTAGTAAATGCAACTATGGAAGCAACAAATGGTTCAATAGATATAAATGTAGATAATGCATCAATAAAATCAATGAAAGCAAAAGATAGATTAGTAATACAATCAAATGGAACAATATTACAAACAGGAGATATAATTGCAAAAGATGTAGTGTTAAAAGCAGTAAATGATATAACACAAATAAACTCTGTAACAAATGGATCAAACTCTTTAGAATTGGTTTCGTCAAATGCAGATATAGGAACATCATCAAATTACTTTAAAGCTAATAGTGCAAGAATAAAAGCACAAGCAAAAAATAGGGCTTATTTAGAATCAGATTTGGGATTAAACCTAAATGGTGTAAAAGCACAAGATGTAAACTTAAAAGCTTTAACAATAGATGCAAAAGAAGTTAACTCAACAAACTTAAATATGGAAGCAGGATTAGATATAGTTGCAAATGTAAATGCTTCAAATGTAGTTGCTACATCTCAAGGCTCAATTGATATTACAAATAACCAAGCTTCTAGTACAAATAACCTACAAGCAGTAAATGATATTAAGTATGTAGGAAAAGAATTAGTAAATGCAACTATGGAAGCAACAAATGGTTCAATAGATATAAATGTAGATAATGCATCAATAAAATCAATGAAAGCAAAAGATAGATTAGTAATACAATCAAATGGAACAATATTACAAACAGGAGATATAATTGCAAAAGATGTAGTGTTAAAAGCAGTAAATGATATAACACAAATAAACTCTGTAACAAATGGATCAAACTCTTTAGAATTGGTTTCGTCAAATGCAGATATAGGAACATCATCAAATTACTTTAAAGCTAATAGTGCAAGAATAAAAGCACAAGCAAAAAATAGGGCTTATTTAGAATCAGATTTGGGATTAAACCTAAATGGTGTAAAAGCACAAGATGTAAACTTAAAAGCTTTAACAATAGATGCAAAAGAAGTTAACTCAACAAACTTAAATATGGAAGCAGGATTAGATATAGTTGCAAATGTAAATGCTTCAAATGTAGTTGCTACATCTCAAGGCTCAATTGATATTACAAATAACCAAGCTTCTAGTACAAATAACCTACAAGCAGAAAATAATATAAATTTAAAAGTAAAAGATTTTAATCAAAATGAGGATTCTATCTCATCTACTAATGGTTCAATTTACTTAACAACAGATAGAGCAGTATTGAACAGTAATAGTTTATTAGGGGATTTTGTTGTTAGGGCATCTTCAGATATAGAACAAAATGGAGATATAAGTGCTAGGAATATAGATTTTGAGTCATATTATGGAATTGTTCAAAATAGTGGGGTATTAAAAGCTGGTGATACAGTAAGTTTATATGCAGTTAATGGAGATATTATTGCAAGGGTAGATACTCCAAAGCTTATTGCAAATTCAAAAATAAATTTAGATATAAATAATAATGCCCTATCAAGTCAAGTTGATTTAACAGCAGTAAATGATATTAAGTATGTAGGAAAAGAATTAGTAAATGCAACTATGGAAGCAACAAATGGTTCAATAGATATAAATGTAGATAATGCATCAATAAAATCAATGAAAGCAAAAGATAGATTAGTAATACAATCAAATGGAACAATATTACAAACAGGAGATATAATTGCAAAAGATGTAGTGTTAAAAGCAGTAAATGATATAACACAAATAAACTCTGTAACAAATGGATCAAACTCTTTAGAATTGGTTTCGTCAAATGCAGATATAGGAACATCATCAAATTACTTTAAAGCTAATAGTGCAAGAATAAAAGCACAAGCAAAAAATAGGGCTTATTTAGAATCAGATTTGGGATTAAACCTAAATGGTGTAAAAGCACAAGATGTAAACTTAAAAGCTTTAACAATAGATGCAAAAGAAGTTAACTCAACAAACTTAAATATGGAAGCAGGATTAGATATAGTTGCAAATGTAAATGCTTCAAATGTAGTTGCTACATCTCAAGGCTCAATTGATATTACAAATAACCAAGCTTCTAGTACAAATAACCTACAAGCAGTAAATGATATTAAGTATGTAGGAAAAGAATTAGTAAATGCAACTATGGAAGCAACAAATGGTTCAATAGATATAAATGTAGATAATGCATCAATAAAATCAATGAAAGCAAAAGATAGATTAGTAATACAATCAAATGGAACAATATTACAAACAGGAGATATAATTGCAAAAGATGTAGTGTTAAAAGCAGTAAATGATATAACACAAATAAACTCTGTAACAAATGGATCAAACTCTTTAGAATTGGTTTCGTCAAATGCAGATATAGGAACATCATCAAATTACTTTAAAGCTAATAGTGCAAGAATAAAAGCACAAGCAAAAAATAGGGCTTATTTAGAATCAGATTTGGGATTAAACCTAAATGGTGTAAAAGCACAAGATGTAAACTTAAAAGCTTTAACAATAGATGCAAAAGAAGTTAACTCAACAAACTTAAATATGGAAGCAGGATTAGATATAGTTGCAAATGTAAATGCTTCAAATGTAGTTGCTACATCTCAAGGCTCAATTGATATTACAAATAACCAAGCTTCTAGTACAAATAACCTACAAGCAGAAAATAATATAAATTTAAAAGTAAAAGATTTTAATCAAAATGAGGATTCTATCTCATCTACTAATGGTTCAATTTACTTAACAACAGATAGAGCAGTATTGAACAGTAATAGTTTATTAGGGGATTTTGTTGTTAGGGCATCTTCAGATATAGAACAAAATGGAGATATAAGTGCTAGGAATATAGATTTTGAGTCATATT
Organism: Halarcobacter azotofixans (SeqCode); assembly: GCA_048571215.1. Lineage (GTDB taxonomy): Bacteria > Campylobacterota > Campylobacteria > Campylobacterales > Arcobacteraceae > Halarcobacter > Halarcobacter azotofixans. Next base: position 1,507,230 of record CP182352.1, on the reverse strand, counting down.
ATGGAATTGTTCAAAATAGTGGGGTATTAAAAGCTGGTGATACAGTAAGTTTATCAACTTTAAGTGGAGATATTAATGCAATTGTTAATAGTTTTAAGCTAATTGCAAAAACAAAAGATTCAGTAAATATAACAAATTTAGCTTCTATAAGTAATTTTAATATCGATGCACAAAAAAATATTACAATAAATTCTTTAGGAAAATTAACCCAAGAAAGTAAAATGTCAGCTGACAATGTAAAGATAGTTGCTAGTGATGATTTAGTAATTAATTCTATCAATGCAGTTAATAATATTGATTTAGAATCATTAAATGGAAATATTTTAAAAGTTGAAGATTATTCAGGAGCTAATTTATCTTCAAGCACAGGGGATATCTCTTTAGTGGCATTGACTGGTTCAATTGGTAGTTCATCTCAACAAATAGATGTATCTTTAAAGGAAGGTTTCCTAACAACAAAAGCTTCAAATGGAATCTATATCACAGGGATAAATATAAATAACTTGAAAAAAGATACTTCAACAAATATCAAATCAGTTATAGGGACAACAACTACTACTATAAATAATCCAATTGCAACTTCACCTCAAACATTGCCTTTAACAACTCCTACTCAACAACCAGTATTGTTTGTAACTCCTTCAGGTACAAGCAACAACACTCCAAGAAAAAATACAGATTCAGGAGTTAATCAAGAAATTAAAAAGCAGGAAGATAAAAAGAAGAAAAAAATTAGCATATAAAATCTAGTATAAAATAATACTAGATTTTATATAACTATCTTATATCCTTGTCTATAACACGATTTAATCAATATGCTTGGTATTTTTTTTCTTAATCTTTTAATCAATGAGCTTAATGAATTTTTACTAAATTCATTATTTGAATATACATGATAATCTATATCTTCATATGAAACACAGTAGTTAGGTGTCGAAATTAGTTTATCTAATAAAAGTGTTTCATAGTATGTTAAGTTTACAATTTTATTATAATAAAATAGAATTTTCTCTTGTTTGTTCCATTTATATTCACTAGTCAATTGAATTATAGTATTATTTTGTATCTGAGATCTGTTTATTGTGTAATTAAGTAAATGATTTTTTATTGTTTCTAAAAGATGCTCTAAGGTTTTAAATTCAGGTAGTATAACTATAGTACTACAGTTTTCTTTTATTTTTGTAATTAAATTAGAATTGAAATAATTATTAGGATTTAAATCTGTAAATATAATATCTGGATAATGAAGATTATATGTTTTTAATACATTATCTTCATTATTCACAAAAAATATATTATTAAAATTTGTTTTAAGTATATTTTCAACTCTTTTATTTAGGTTATTTTCTAAGTCAATTATCAAAATTGATAAGTTTTGCATAATATATTACTCCTATATTATATATTTAGGTTGTAATATATCAAAACATATTGTCAAACTTTGTCAAATATTAAGTTTATGTTATTTAGGATATGTCATATCTTTGGGATTTATATATCTTTCAAACTCCTCTTTAGTTAAGAATCCTAAGTTTATAGCTTCTTGTTTTAAGCTAGTTCCATTTTTGTGGGCTGTTTTTGCTATAAGTGCAGCTTTTTCATAACCTATATATGGGTTTAGAGCAGTTACTAACATCAAAGAATCATTAAGATATTTTTCTATATTTTTCATATTTGGCTCAATACCAACAGCACAGTTGTCATTAAATGCAAGCATAGTATCACTTAGCAGTTTAATAGATTGTAAGATATTGTAAGCAATCACAGGTTTAAATACATTTAGTTCAAAATTTCCTTGACTAGCAGCAACTGAAATTGTTGTGTGGTTTCCCATAACTTGTACGGCAACCATTGTCATAGCTTCACTTTGTGTTGGATTTACTTTTCCTGGCATTATAGAACTTCCAGGTTCATTTTCAGGAATATTTAGTTCACCTATGCCACATCTTGGACCTGATGCGAGCCATCTAATATCGTTTGCTATCTTCATTAGATTTGAGGCTAGGGCGTTTAAAACACCACTTAACATAACTTCTGCATCATGTGATGTTAGTGCATGAAATTTATTTGGATGGGAGATAAAACTATATTTTGTATTTGTTAGATTATTTAAAGTATCACACACAAGATTTGAAAAATCTTTATGGCAGTTGATTCCTGTACCAACAGCAGTTCCCCCAATAGCTAGTTCACATAAGTATTTCATACAATCTTCTATTTGCATCAAAGCCTTATTTAACATCTCAACATATCCTGATATCTCTTGACCAAGTGTTAAGGGAGTTGCATCTTGCAGGTGAGTTCTTCCAATTTTTACTATTTCACTAAACTTTACACTTTTTTCTTCAAGGGTATATTTTAATTTAGTTATTGAAGGGATTAGGTTTTTTTGTATTGTAAGTACAAAGGCGATTTTCATGGCAGTAGGGTAGGTGTCATTGGAACTTTGGGATTTGTTTACATCATCATTTGGATGGATTAGTTTTTCAAGTCTAAAATCTTTCCCTAAAATTTCAGTAGCTTTATTTGCAATAACTTCATTTAGATTCATATTTGATTGGGTTCCAGAACCTGTTTGCCAAACAACTAAAGGAAAATTATCATCAAGTTTTTTTAATACAATCTCATCACAAGCTTGTGATATAGCTTTTGTTTTTATATCATCTAAGTATCCAAGCTGATTGTTTGCAAGTGCACAAGCCTTTTTTAAATATGCAAAGGCTTCAATTATCTCTTTTGGCATTTTCTCTTCCCCAATAGGGAAGTTTTGTAAACTTCTTTGGGTTTGGGCACCCCAGTATTTGTCATTTGCAACTTCAACTTCACCCATAGTATCTTTTTCAATTCTTGTATCCATGAGAGTTATCCTTTAAAGTGATTCCTATTTAAAAAGGAAGCTTATTATCTAATAAGTATAACATACATCAAAAAATTTTAAAAATAGGATAGATTTAAAGTTAAGGGGAAAAGTTTATAAAAAACAAAGGATTTACTCCTTTGTTTTATTTAAATTAGATAGTTCTCCATTTTGCAGGACCTGTTGTATGAATAGAAGTACCTTCTGTATCAACTGCAACAGTTACAGGCATATCTTTCACTTCAAACTCATAAATAGCTTCCATCCCCATCTCTTCAAATGCCAATACTTTTGCATCTTTAATAGATTGTGAAATTAAATAAGCAGCACCACCAGTTGCAATTAGGTACATTGATTTATACTCTTTGATTAAATCAATAGTTGGTTGCTTTCTTTCAGCTTTACCAATCATACCCATAATACCTATTTCCATCATATCTTTTGTAAATTTATCCATTCTTGTAGATGTAGTTGGTCCAGCAGGTCCTACTTTTTCATCTCTTACTGGATCAACTGGTCCAACGTAGTAGATAAATCTATCTTTTAAATCAACTCCATTTGGAAGTGGTTTACCAGCATTTTTATACTCAACGATTTTTTTATGAGCTGCATCCCTTGCTGTTAAAATTTTTCCTGATAATAATAAAGTATCACCCGATTTAAATTGAGATAGGTTCTCTTTTGTTAAATCTTCAATATTTACTTTTTTGATTGTATCCATTGGAAGTTCAATATCTGGCCAAAGGTCTAAATCTGGTTTATCAAATTTTGCTGGTCCATCACCTTTTAATTTAAAGTGAATATGTCTAGTAGCAGCACAGTTTGGAATCATAGCAACAGGAAGTGATGCCGCATGACATGGATAATCTAAGATTTTAACATCAACAACTGTAGTTAAACCACCAAGCCCTTGTGCTCCAATACCAATTTTATTGATATCTTCATATAGTTTAAGTCTTAGCTCTTCTAAAGCATTTTGTGGTCCTCTTGCTTGAAGTTCATGGATATCAACATGACCCATTAAAGACTCTTTTGCTAAAAGCATAGCTTTTTCTGGATTTCCACCAATACCAATACCCAGTATTCCTGGAGGACACCATCCTGCACCCATTTGTCTAACATTTTCCATAACCCAGTCATATACACTGTCACTTGGATTTAATACAGCAAATTTAGATTTATTTTCACTTCCTCCACCTTTTGCTGCAACTGTAATATCTAACTCATCTGAGTTATCTACTGTTACATGAATAACAGCTGGTGTATTGTTTTTTGTATTTGTTCTAGCCCCTGCTGGATCTGAAACAACAGAATATCTTAATGTGTTATCTGGATCTGTATATCCTTTAGCTACACCTTCATTTAATAAATCTACTAATTCTTTTTTAATATCTAAGTTTGCATTTAGTCCAACTTTTACAAAAATATTTACACTTCCTGTATCTTGACATAATGGTCTGTGACCCATTGCACACATTTTTGAGTTGATTAATATTTGTCCAATCGCATTTTTTGCAGATTCACTTTTTTCATTTTCATAAGCTTCTACCATCCCTTTTACGAAATCTTCTGGGTGGTAAAATGAAATAAACTGACATGCATCAGCTATACTATCAATAATATCTTGTTCTGTAATTTTAGCCATATTAAAACCTTTTGTTAAAATTTGGTTAAATTATAACTAAGAAAAGATTATTAAAAAGATAAAATAGTTAATAAATTTATGATTAGAAGTTTGAAGTTACAGTTATGCCCATTTGAAATTCAAATGGGATTTTTTAAACTTTAGATTGTATATATTTATTTAAATCTATAGCAAAAACTGATACTAAATAATTCATTGTATCTACAAAGTTTTTTGCATTGTTTTCTTTTAGTAATTTTTTATATGAGAAGTTTTTAAAAACTACACTATTTGTTTTCTCATTGATTAGATACACTCTAATAGAAAAAACTGCAAAAGATTTATTTCCTACAAATTGATGTTTAAATTCTTGTATCTCACTATTTATCACATAATCACTAAGAACTTTTATATTAGAAGTTGAGATAAGTTTATATGAGTTTTGTTTTGTTAAAAATTTTGCTATATTTTCTTGAATAAGTTTTGAAGGTCTATCACTCCATCTACTTAAAGCATAACTTTCTAGAGAAGTTGAGTCTTTTGAATACATTATTGCTTTACTATTTAAACTATTTATAGCTTTTGGTTCATTTATTTTTATTGAGATATCATAAAATTTATTACTAACTTTTTTATCATTTATATTTAAAGAATAAGTACTAAAAGCTGGTAACTCTTTTGTAATACTTATACATCCACTAAAAAATAGTATTGTTAAAACTAAACTTATTGCTAATTTTTTCACTTTTTCTCCCCTGGACCATAGTTTACTTCTCTGGTTTTAAATATCATATCACCACCATTTTGATTAAAATTTTCAACGGTACTATCAATTTTATCCAAAGTATTTTCTAGTGAATTTAAAACTCTATCAATATCTTGTGAAGATTTTGCAGTAGTTTTTAAATCTTTTAGTAGCTCTTTTACATCTTCATTTACTATTTGTTTTATTTCAACACTTAAAGTATCAATATTATTTAATGTTTTAGAAACATCTTCTTTAACAACTTTATCAATTGATTTAGACATATTATTAACATTTTCAACTGTTTTAGTGATAGATTTATCTATAAGGGTATTTACTTTTATTACAGTTTTATTGAAATCCTCAGAACTATTGTTTAAATTCTTTAAAGACTCTTTTATATTTCCTAAGTTTTCTTTATCTAATAAATTATCAAATCTTTTTAAAACAGTTTCAATTTGTGAACTTATATTATCAGCACTATTTGTAAGTTTATCAAGGAATGATTTTTTTAATGGAATTATTGCATACTCTTTATCAATAGTTTTTTGTAGAGCTTGGGCATTTTGTGTTCCCCCATCTATCTCTATATATTTATTTCCTGTTACTCCTTGGGATTGAATAGTAGCAAAACTATCAGTTTTTATAATTTCAGGTTTTGTAATTTTTAGTATAATCTCTACTTGTTCTAAATTATTTGGGTTAATACCTATTTTATCAATTGTTCCAATATTTAAACCTTTGTATTGCACAATTGAATTTTCATTTAGTCCTGCAACTGAAACTTTACTATAGACTCTATACTCTTTTGCTTCTATCTCTTTTATATCATATCGTGCAAGCCATAAAATAAATATAGCCATAGCTACAGTAAATATAACTAAAAAAAGTCCAACTAAAGTATATCTTGCTTTATTTTCCAAACTTATCCCTTTGTAGTTTTAAAAACTTATCTATTTTAACATTATTTGCATTTATTGCATCTTCGTAAGTACCTGTTAATACAAGCTTTCCATCTGATATAATACAAAACCTATTTAATACATCTTTTATAGTATTTAACTCATGGGTAATTACAACAACAGTTAGATTTAACATATCCCTTAGTTCAACAATTAGTTTATCAAAAGCTTTAGCACTAGCAGGATCTAGTCCTGAAGTTGGTTCATCTAAAAAAAGTATTTGGGGGTCAAGGGCTAAACTTCGTGCAAGTGCAACTCTTTTTTTCATACCTCCACTTAATTCTTCTGGATTAAGTTTTCCAACACTAGAATCAAGACCTACCATTTTAAGTTTTGTATAGGCTATATCATTTATCAAATCTTTTGGAAGTTTTGTATTCTCTTTTAACATTATACCAATATTTTCAATAACATTAAGTGAAGAGAATAGTGCTCCAAATTGAAAAAGAATACCCCAGTTTTTTTTCAAATAATCTCTTTGTTTTTGTCTCATTGTTTTGATATTTTGTCCTAATATCTCTATATCTCCACTTTGAATTTCATCCAATAAAATCATTTGACGAAGCAGGGTGGTTTTACCACTTCCACTTCCCCCTAAGATACCAAAGATTTCCCCTTTGTATATCTCTAAAGAGATATTATTGTGTACAACTTTTTCATCAAATGAAGTTGATAAGTTTTTTACTTTTACCATCTTAAAATCCTAACTGTATAGATAAAAGTGAGATTAAGGCATTTATTATAATAAGCCAAAAAATCGAGTCTACGACAGCTTTTGTAGTATATTTACCTATATCTGTCCCACTTCTAACTTGTAAACCTCTATAGCATCCAATTATTGCAATTAGTATACCAAATAAAGGGGCTTTTAGTATTCCAAGCATAATATGTCTTATTTCTACATACTCATAAATTCTATGGATAAATTGTGTATAAGAGATACCTAGGTGTATCTTTACAATAATCATCTCTCCAAGTAGGGATGCCATATCGGCAAAAAACACTAAAAGGGGCATAACAATTATAAGAGCAATGATTCTTGGAATAATCAAAAATATATCAACATCTAAACCCATAGTTTTCATAGCACTTATCTCTTCTGTTATTTTCATAGTTCCAATTTGAGCTGTAAAAGATGAAGCACTTCTTCCTGCTACTATGACTGCTGCTAAAAATGGAGCAATCTCTCTAAACATAGACATGGTTGACATCTCTACAACAATAATAGCTGCCCCAAACTTATTTAGCTGTTCAGCACCTTGGTATGCTGTAACAAAACCTACCAAAAAAAGAGCCAAAGCTATAATAGGTAGAATATGTATAGCAGCTATTTCTATTTGGTTTGTGATAGCTTTAAATCGTATCTTAGATGGGTGAGCTAAAAGGTAAAGTGAATAGATAAAAACTCGTCCTAAAAAATAAAAAAAGTTTTTAAGGGAGGTTTTACTATCTAAGGCCTCTTTACCTAAAGATTCTAGTATATTGGGTTTATACTCTATAATCTCGTCTTTGTGGGTATAGTTTGCTTTATATAATTCCAACATTTTATTATGTTTTGTAGAGATGTTTTTTAGTTTAACATCTATATTTTTTTTTGAAAAGAGTGTTAAGTATTTTATTATAAGTATAATCCCTGAGGAGTCAATCTCATCTAAACTTGTAAAGTCAAATACTAATTGCTCCTTTGAGTTTAAATTTTTTTTATAAAAGTTATCAAAATCTTTTATTTTCTTCTCTAGGTTATGATAGTTCCATTCTTTTGAAATTTCAAAGCTAGTCATGGTTATTTAAAGCTATTTACTATCTCTAAAACTATTTTTGAAAGGTTTTCAATTGATTTTAGTTCAACCCTTTCGGCTTTAGAGTGGGGATTAAAGATATTAGGTCCTATTGATGCTATTTTTATATTTGGATAATTTTGTTTAAATATGGCACATTCTAAACCTGCATGAATAGCTTCAAGGGAAGCATTATCATCATATTTTTTATAAATTTTTAGAACCTCTTGTGTAAACTCATTTATATCTGGTTTCCATGCTGGATATTTTCCTGATGTTCTTACTTCAAAACCAAAAGATTCTAATAAAACAACTGTCTCTTTTTTGATACTATTTAAGCCCTCATTTGACATAGATCTGGCACTTAATTCAATCTCAATTGAGTCTTGTGTGGTATGAATTTTTGCTAAATTTATTGAATCTAAAACCACATTTAGCTTTTTATCATATGCTCTAACGCCATTTGCAAATGTATAAATGAAATTGGTAATATCACTATTCCAAATATTAAAATGTTCACTTTTAGTATCTATTTCATTTATACAAATATTTTCATGGGATTTTAAGGGTACACTCTTAGAGGCGATTATCGCTTTTACATTAACTGGGATTGAGTTTATTCTTTCTCCCCCATTTATATCTAACAATAAGGCATCACTTTCTTTAATAGTTTGTCCAATTAGTTTAATTGCATTTGGGATATTTTTATCAATATCAACTCCACTATGACCACCTGCTAAATTGGAAATTGATACTTCATAAAGTTGATAATTTTCATCATTTGCAATTATTGTTTTAGAGCTATTTTTTGCAAAAACATCAACTCCACCTGCACAGCCAATACATATCTCACCTTCACTTTCACTATCAAGGTTTAACATATATTTTGAGTCTAATTCCAAATTTAAATTGTTTGCACCAATTAAACCAATCTCCTCATCACTTGTAAATAGATATTCAAGTTCATATCCTTTGCTCATCAAATCAAGCATATATGCACAACCAATTCCATTATCTGCACCTAGTGTTGATTCTTTTGCACTTAAAAAACCATCACTTTCTATAATTTGTGGGATACAGTTTTCACTTAAACATACAATATCATAATGACTTTGTAAACATAAATTTGCTTTTTTATTGTTTTTTTTACATAAAATATTTTTATATTTATCAACTGTACATTCAAAATCTGTTTCTAAAGCAAATTTTATTATATATTTTATAAATGCTTGATGGTTTCCACTACATCTAGGTATAGCGGTAATTTGTTTAAAAATTTCTATAATATTATTATTCACAAAACACCTTTAAATTTTTTTCCATTGATTATATCAAATTGTGATTAAAATTATAAAATATACCTATATGCACAATTTTAAGCTATTTATAAAAGCTTTTTTATATCATATCAATACAAAAACATTGGAGAATTAGATGATTATAGATTATAAAGATGTTGAGGATTTAAATAGATATAAAATTATGTCTGATACAGTTGTACCAAGACCAATAGCCTGGATAGTAACAGAAGATAATGGAGTAATAAATGCTGCACCATTTTCATATTTTATACCCCTTTCAAGCAATCCAGCAACACTTATAGTATCAATAGGACAAAAAGAGCCAGGAGTTCCAAAAGATAGTTTACATAATATATTAAAAAATAAAAAAGCAACAATCTGTTTTGTAAATCAATCAAATGTTGAAGAGGTAAAACTTTGTGCAAATATGCTGGATAAAGAAGAGAGTGAAGTTGAAAAGTATGAAATAGAGGTTCAAAGACCATTAGAGGATTATCCACCAATGATAGCTTCAACACAAACAGCAATGTTTTGTGAGTTTTATCAAGTAGTTGATATACCTGGAAAAACTACTCCAATCATTCTAGAAGTAAAAAAACAATATATAGAAGATGGAAGACTAGATGCAAAATTTCATGTTCATGTGGAAAATATAGGTAGAAGTGGAGCTTTCTTTAAGGCTATGATAGATTTGTAAGAGTGTATTAACCTCTTACAAGCTATGATGGATTTAGAGGTGATTTATGAATTCTCGATTTAACAAAAAACTAAAGCTAATTTTAACTCTTATCTACGCTTTTATTTTATTTTTTGCTATACAAAATGATTTAAATACAACTATATTATTAGTATTATTTGTGCTAATGCCTATACTAATCTATCTTTTTGTTAATATGATATTTCCAAAAAATAATAAGAATTAATTTTAATGTTAAATTTAAAATTTAGTTCTATCTTTATAAAATCTTTATTTTATTTGTAAAATTTTGATTCTCTCTTTACATAATATTGCATATAATATATCTAGAGATTGATACTAAGGAAAATATATGTCAATTTTAAACCTAAGCATGTTTGCTGTATTATCTATTTTAACACTTTTTCTAGTGATCAGATTAATTAAAGCATAAGATGAAAAGTTTTTTGACTAAATATAGAAAGTATAATTATCTGCTTAAAGCCTTTGGTATATTAGTAGTTATTACAGTAATAAGTCATATTTTTAGAGAGCATTTAGATATTATAAATATTTCGCTAATACACATTATACCTGTTGTTGTTGTTGCGATACATGGTAAACTAAAAGCTACATTTTTTATGACTTTTCTAAGCGTGATATTTTTAAACTTTTTATATATCCCTCCATTATACAGCTTTTCAGTTCACAATGAGCTCTACATATGGAGTTTTTTTATTTTTGGTATTGTAGGGTGGATTATTACTGTACAAGCTAAAAACCTTAGTACCCAAACAAAGCAAAATGAGCTTAGAGAAAGTTTATTGCATATAATTTCCCATGACCTTAGAACTCCTTTATCTACTATTCATGGCAGTATCAATCTTATCTTATCAAATAATAAATTAGATGAAAAAAGCAAAGATAGCCTCCTTGAAGATATTAATTATGCCTCTTTAAGAATGAAAAGGCTTATTACAAACCTTTTAGATAGTACTAGGTTATCAAGTGGTGAAATTGATTTAAAGCAACAATGGTGTGATTTTGAAGATATTTTAGGTGTTGCTTTAGATGAGTTTCCCCAAATACAAACCGATGAAAATCTAGTAATAAATATAGATGAACTTAGCCTTTTTTGGGGAGATAATACCCTTTTAACTCAACTAATGATTAATCTTCTTGATAATGCTTTTAAATATTCTAAACAAAATACAAAAATATATTTAGATATATTAAGTCTAACAAATTCAATAATAATCAAAATTTTTAATGAAGCAGAGTTTATAAATAAAAACAAATTAAAAAATATATTTGATAAATTTTATAGGTTTGAGGATACAAATGATATTTCAGGCAGTGGGATAGGTTTGGCCATTTGTAAAAGTATAGTAAAACTTCATAGTGGTGAGATAAAAGCAGTTTCTCAAAATAATGGAATATTAATAGAGATAGAACTACCAATATTGAAAAGAGCAAAACTAATATGAAACATTTAATACATATAATTGAAGATGATGCTTCAGTTAAGAAATTATTAGAAATCACTTTTAAGGAGTATGATTTTAACTATATCTCAAGTGAGAGCAAAAAAAATGCTTTGATGATGTATTTAAGTCATAACCCTAATCTTTTAATAGTTGATTTAGGTTTACCTGATGGGGATGGAAAAGATTTTATAAAAGAGATACGAGAGATATCTAAAATACCAATTATTGTTTTAACAGCAAGACATGATGAAGACGAGATTGTAGCAGCTTTAGATGTAGGTGCAGATGATTATATCACTAAACCATTTTCAGTAAATGAATTATTAGCAAGAATAAGAGCGAATCTAAGAAGAAATATCACCGCAGATGTGGTTGAAAATAAGTTTGAATGCAATGAGTTAGAGTTGGATATTTTAGCTAGAGATATAAAACTTAGAGGTGAAAAGCTTAAATTAACCCCTATAGAGTACGAACTTTTAAAATACTTTATAATAAATGCTAATAAAACATTAACCCATAGACAGATTTTAGAAGAGGTTTGGGGTGTTGGTTATCAAAATGAGATGCAATATCTAAGAACTTATGTGAATGTATTAAGGAAAAAAATAGAATTAAATAGTACAAGACCAACTTACATAAAAACCGAATCAGGTATTGGATATAGATTCTCTTGCAATCAAGAATAATAAGATAATCAATGGAATATAAATATGTAAGATCTATATTTTTAGGTTATGTTCTTATAATATTCTTTGGGGGTATTATATTAGCTTTGCCAATTTGTCATATTGGTGACTTGAAATTTATAGATGCAATTTTTACAGCTGCTAGTGCAACTTGTGTAACTGGATTGATTGTTACTAGCACCTCTGAAAATTTCACTTTTTTTGGTGAATTTATTATATTACTACTTATTCAAATAGGTGGGATTGGGTATATGTCTTTAGTTATTATCTTTTTTTTATTTATTAGACATAAACTAAATCTTGATGAGAAAAAAGCTATAAAACAATCTTTAGATTTACCAAATCTTCATGTGGCAAGTTTTTTGAAAAAGATTTTTATTGTTGTTCTTTTTATAGAACTAGTTGGTTCTATTATTTTAACAATACAATTTATGGAGAAACATGAGTTTTTTCAAGCTTTGTGGTTTGGTATCTTTCATAGTATTAGTGCTTTTAACAATGCAGGGTTTTCTTTGTTTAAAGATAGTCTTATAGGCTTTCAAGGGGATGCTATCTCTTTAATTACAATTTCAGTTCTTGTAATAAGTGGAGGTTTGGGATATTTTGTGCTGATTGAGATTTATGAAAATAGGATGTTCTCTAAACGCTTTACAATCCATACACGAATTATGATATATGGAACTTTTATTTTAATAATAGCAGGAATGATTCTATTTTTATCAATTGAATGGGACAATCCTAAAACTTTTGGGGAACTAAATATATATAAAAAAATATTAAATGCATTTTTTTTATCAATAAACTTTAGAACTAGTGGCTTTAATAGTATAGACCTTAGTGGTTTAAAAGATTCATCTTTGTTTTTTTCAACTATTTTTATGATGACAGGAGCAGGGCAAGGAAGTACAGCCGGTGGAATAAAAATAACTACTGTTGCTATTTTGGTTATTACAGTAATTTATATTTTAAAAGAGAGTAATCAACAACCAAGTATTTTTAAAAGAACAATTGAACAAAAAGTTATAAATAAAGCATTAGCAATAATTATATCTTCCTCATTTTTTGTACTTTTTGCAGTTTTAATATTGGTAGAAACCCAAGAGTTACCATTTCTAAGAATTTTATTTGAGGTTGCATCGGCATTTGGTACAGTTGGAGTTTCTACAGGAAATGGAGATATTTTAAGTTTTTCCCAACAATTTGATACCCTAGGGAAAAGTATTATTATAGTATTGATGCTAGCAGGAAGGTTAGGGGTTTTTGCCTTTGGTTTAGTTTTAATAGGAAAAGCAAAAACAAGACATTTTAAATACCCAGTTGGAAGGATAATCATATGAAAACAATAGCAGTGATAGGTTTAGGAAAGTTTGGTTCTTATATCGCAAAATGTATTGCTAAACTTAATGTTACAGTAATAGCTGTTGACAATGATGAAAAAAAAGTTCAGGAAACAAGTGAATATATAGATAATTCTTATGTTATAGATAGTACAAATAAACAAGCTTTAGAGGAGGTTGGGATATACAATCTAAATACAGTTATTGTAAGTATTGGTGAAAATATAGAAGCTAGTATTCTAACTGTTATGGCTTTAAAAGATTTAAACAACAAAAGAATTATTGCTAAAGCAATTACAGATACCCATGGAGATATTTTATCAAAAATAGGAGCCTATAAAGTTATTTCTCCTGAAAAAATAGCTGGAAGGATGCTTGTAAAGAAACTAATAGATAATGTAACAATAGAGGAGATTGATATAAGTAATAGTATTAGAATAGTTAAACTTATTGCAAATGATAATTTTATTTCTAAAAATATATCAACTATTGAAGCAGAACATAAAAATTTAAAAATAGTTTCCTACAAAACAGAAGGTAATTGGATATTTGATATCGATAGTTCATATAAAATAAAAAAAGATGATTCTTTGGTATTTTTAGGTGAAACAAAATATATAAAAGATTTTTATATGGAGGTATAAGAGATTTTATATTTAAAATCTCTTATATCAACTTCTAAAAGCTTTCCCATTCATCTTTTTCTTCTTTCTTTTGAGAATATATTGTTTTAGTTGGTGCTTTAACTTTTTTATTCTCATTTAAGTGAGTTGTTTTTTCTTTTTTCTGATTTGATATATCAATTTGTAGGTTTTTACCATCAAAATCATTTCTATCAACATTTTTAACAACTTCAATAGCAATATTATTTGTTACTTTTGCAATATCATTTGTTTGGTCAGCTATAGCAGCATTTTCTTGAGTAAACTTATCTAATTGATTCATTGCATCTGCAATTTGAGTCATACCCAAATTTTGTTCTTTTGCAGCATTTGATACATCATCAATTAGATTATTTGTGCTTGAGATTTTCTCTTCAAGTGAACTAAAACCTTCAATCATCTTAGTACTAATCACTTTACCATTATTTGCTCTTGTAGTTGCATTTTCAACTAAGTCTTTAATCTCTTTTGCTGCTTCTGCACTTCTACTTGCAAGGTTTCTAACCTCTTGTGCAACAACTGCAAACCCTTTTCCAGCTTCACCTGCAGTTGCAGCTTCAACTGCTGCATTAAGTGATAGAATATTTGTTTGGAATGCAATTTGGTCGATTACTGAAATAGCTTCATTAATATTAATAACTGTTTCATTTATCTCATCCATAGCTTGAACTGTATCATTTGCTAAGTTTTTACCAGTTTGTGCAGACTCTTTAGTCTCATTTGAAATGCTTAACATCTCTTGTGCTTTTACACTTGTTTGTTGAATATTACCTGTAATCTCATCAATTGATGCAGCAGTTTCTTCTAATGATGCAGCTTGTGAAGTTGCATTTTTACTTAATGTTCCAACATTTTGAGTTAATTCATTTGAACTTTTTTGCAGGTTGTTTCCATCCCTTTGGCTATCTTGAAGCATTTGAGTCATCATTTTATTCATCTCAATTAATTCTGAACCAATTTTACCAGACGTATCTTTATCAAGTTTAGCTTTGAAATCTCTTTTTGTGTACCTGCTAAGAACTTCACTTATTTTATTGATATCTTTACCAACTAAAGACTCTAAGTTGTTAAGCATATTATTTAATAGGTTTTTCAATTCATTTAATGAGTCTGTAGAAGTGTCTTTTTCGATTCTATTTTCTAAGTAACCACTACTAACTTGATTAACAATTCTTTTTACATCTTCAATTAGCAGATTGTCTTCATTTATGCTTTTTGAGATTTTTACAATATTATTATTGATATTTTTTGCCATTTGTCCAAACTCATCATTTGAAACTAATTGAATCTGTTCTGTAGTATTTGATTCTTTATTTAAGTATTGGAAAAAAGATTTTAAACCATTAGTGATCAGATTTAGATTTGATTTTAATTCTTTTACACTTAAAAAAATTATTACACCAATTATAAAGATTCCAAGAAACGCAGCTACAATAGAGAAATTTCTTACAAAGATTGCTAAAGAAAGATATTCTTCAATTGGAGCATTAACAAAAATTGCCCAATTTACATCAGCACCTTTTATAGTAAATGGTTTTGCATAGTATAAAGATTCTAAATTATTTTCAATTGACTTTTTTGTAAAAAGATAATCTTTATTTTTAGAAATACTATCAAGTGCAGTTTTATAGTCACTATCATTTTTTGTAATTTCAAGTAAATTCTTTGCTACAAAATTTTCTTTAGGATGACCTAAAATAACATCATAGCTATCAACAATAAAAGCATATCCATTATCATATACTTTTATTGATTTTGCTAATTTAGAAAAGGTATCAAGAGCTATTTCCGCCCCAATAACTCCTACATATTCACCATCTTTATAAAGTGGGATGGCAACAGTTGTCATAAGTGTCTCAATTCCAGCAATAGAAAAAACATAGGGTTTAGTAATAAACTCTTTGCCAGCTTCCTTAGGACCTTTTATCCAACTATTTTCTTCATTATAATCAGAACCTTTTTGAACAATAATACCATCTTTACCCCTTGTTACATAAGGAGAAAACTCACCACTTTTTGCATACCAATTATCTGGAAGATTGTTTTCATTAGATTTTAAATCATATAAGAGACTAGGGTTTTTTAGTGACCACCATAAACCTAAAAGTTGGTCATTGTCTCTTAATACAGATTTTAACATTGCGATAGTTTCTTTTTCATCAAGCTTTTTATTATGATTTATAGCTTCTTGAAATTCAGATTTAAGTGTCTTAACAATTGATATAGAAAGATCAATATCTCCTTTTATTTGTGAGGCGTAGTTACTTGCCATCTCTTTTACATATGTTTCTGCACCAGACTCTGCTGTTTCATAAGAATATTTTGAGATAAAGAAAATAGTAATAATAAATACTATAGTAGTAGCACCTAGTATTCTTATTAGCAGTTTATTTCCAAAACTATTGTTTTTTGATTTTTCCATAAGACACTCCTTAATTTTCCTCAATATTATATTTTATCATAAAATGATTACAAATTATAATTTCTTATATGTTTTAAATAATAGAGATAATATTAAGATTTTAGTATTTATTAGTAGGCAAGTTTAAGTAAGAACTAAAAAGTTCTTACTCAACTATTTGATGTAATTTACTACATTGAGATAAGTGTAAATCCATACCAGACATATCATTCATAATATCATCAAAAGAGTGAAAATGAGCATTATAAACATATACAAATATCTCATCTCCTTTTTTTAAATAGTTTGTTTTACCAAACTCTGTATATGCTGTTGCACCTGCTGCTATTAACAAACCTTTGTGCTCTTTTATATTTTTCATAAAAGGTGGTAACTCTTCTAATGGTCCCATATCCTCTTGGGTATTAAATTTTTCTATCATCCAATCTTTTAACTCTTTAAAAAAATAAGAGTATGATTTAACAGCACTTACAGTTCCATAATCTCTTAAGATACCATCTCTTCTAATAAAAGATGCTATATGAAATTGACTTAAGATACCATCTTCTTCAAAACTATCTATTTTTATAAAATCTGGTGATATCCCCTTTGATGATTCTCCCCAGTTTTTCTTTGTACTTAGTTTATTTCCATCTTGGATTCTATTTGAACAGTCATTAAAAGCACCAAAATATTTTGGTTTTATATCTATTAATTTTTCACCTTTATACTCAAAATCACATATTAATGCAACTTCTGCTTCAACTTGCAAATGTTCAATATCATTATGATTTATTTTGTCCGTTGAAATAGGGTATTGACCTAAAAAGGTGTCATGATTTGGTATATAAAAGGGGAATAATCCTTTTGGTGCATCTTTTTCTTTTGTTTCAATTACAGAGAATTCATCTGCTTCTCCAGCTTCACCTAAGTGATTCGCAAAATTACCTGCAACACCAAACCCTAAATAATCCTTTAACTCTTCTTGGTTAATATTATATCTATTCATTATCTTGTCCTTAAATTTAAAATTAATGACAATTGTTTTTTTATTTTTTGGGTAATTGGGTTTTAAGTGAGAATTTTTTGTGGAAGTTTATTGGGTAGTTAAATTATATTGTCTAAAAAACTCTACCTGGGGTATAAACTTTTCTCACTATGGTTGGCGACCATGACGAGTTGTTTCTTATCTGCAAGCATGATTTGATTGTACTTGATCATCTTTTTTCCTTTTTATTTATTTTTGAGATAAGAAGTATAAACTTCTTATCTATAATTTTTCCTTAAAAATCTAAATTAAGCAAAAAATCTTTCTTCAACTATATCTTGAAGTTTTGCTCCTGAGTATTTAGCTCTTTGAACTAATTCCCAAAAGTATCTATATGTTGCTCTATCGTGTAATTCACCATCATATTGAATAGGTCCCCACTCAGCATCTTGTGCTGCTATTAAAATATTTTGTGCAGCTTCTAACTCTGTAAAGTCTGGTTTCATAGCATCAACTATTGCTTGAACTTGGGTTGGATAAATTGACCACATTCTCATAAATCCAAACTCATTTCTTGCTCGTTCAGCATCTTTATATGTTTGGTATGGGTTTTTTAAATCTAAAGTTACATTGTGACAAGGTATAACATGGTTTTGGATAGCTGCTTGACAAACTTTTGCTTTTGCAGCTGCTATTAATCTATGATCAAATTGACCAGGACTTCTCATGTTAATTGCAGGAATCGCCCCTTGATATCCCGATACAAAGTCCATTAAACCAAAATCTAATACTTGAAGCCAAGGTAATGTTGCAGTTTTTTCTACATCTTGTAATGCACCATGGGTTTCAATTAAGATATGAATAGGAATCTCTCTTTTTATACCAGCTTTTTTTGCTACCTCTTGAATATATTCAATTTGAGTTTTTGCTTCTTCATAAGAAGTAGATTTAGGTAGTGTAATATATGCTAGCTTTTCTCCAGCACCAGGTACAAGTATATCAACATCTTGTCTCCAATCTGGATGAGAGAAGTCATGGATTCTAGTTCCTGCCATCCCATATGGATTTGCTTCAGAGTTTACAACTCTTACAATCATTTCAGCATGCTCAACCTCTTTACCAGTTTCTGCTCCATCTTCACAGTCACAAGTAATATCAAATACTGGTCCTAATTTTTTTTGCATCTCAAAACCTTTTAGGATTAGCTTTTCGCTTCCTGCAAAGTGTTCACAAGTTGGAATAATCGGTAAAGATTTTCCTGATTCAAATAGTGCTTTGTTTGGGTGTGTCATTTTTTTCTCCTTAAAATTGGTTCCCCATTTGAAGGGGAACCTTTTATATTCTTTATCTACTTTTTAACGCAATTTATAAAAAATTGCTAAAAGTAGCTTGTTGTTAAACTCTTTTCGAGAAAACCTAAAGGAGGCAGTGTTTACCTCTTATCTTAAATTAGTTATTTTTTTGTATTTCTTTTTGGGATTACAACTGTGTAATCTAAATCAAGTACTACATTTTTTAAGTACTTACCATCTTCACCTTTTGGTGAACTTATCTCATCACTTTTTTGGTTTTTAATTGCAACTGTTCTTAGTCTTAATAAACCAATATCATCTCTTTTTAAATCAATAGTATCTATAACTTCTGTATATGCGTAGATAGTATCTCCTGCATAGCTTGGATTTGCATGTACTCCA
Organism: Halarcobacter azotofixans (SeqCode); assembly: GCA_048571215.1. Taxonomy (GTDB): domain Bacteria; phylum Campylobacterota; class Campylobacteria; order Campylobacterales; family Arcobacteraceae; genus Halarcobacter; species Halarcobacter azotofixans. The sequence goes on along the minus strand of CP182352.1, from coordinate 1,488,032 downwards.
CTATTTATTGCATAGATCCATTGGGCATTTTGTAAGCCATTAAATGAAATAGCTCTAGCCATTGAGATTATAATCCCTCCATACATAAGTCTTTGACCCATTGGAGTTGATTTCATCATATGGTCATTAAAATGTACCTTTGCATTGTTTTGGTATAACTTTGTTGCTAGTGTATGGTCACTGTCATCAATTGTAATACCCTCTGGATGGTTTAATCTTTCCCCTGTTTCATAATCCTCAAAGAAATACTCACCGCCAGTTGCATCTGTATCTACTGTTGTTATAGTTGGGATATTAATATCTTCAACTATAGGTGTTGCTTCTTTAAATTGAGGAATCTCTTTGATACCGGTTAAAGTCTCTTTATCCTTTTTATGAACCATAACCCATCTTTTGAAGTTTAATACCTCTTTATTATCTTGGTTGGTTCCAATAGAGTGTACATAAACAACTCCACTTTTTCCATTTGAATTCTCTTTTAGCCCTATAACTGTTGAAGTCATAGAAACTGTATCACCTACAAAAACAGGGTTTGGAAAACTAATCTCCGCATATCCTAAATTTGCAATAGCATTTAAAGAGATATCTTGTACTGATTTCCCAAAAGTTAGATGAAACATCAAAACATCATCTATTGGTCTTTGAGTATATCCTAGTTGATTTGCTATCACATCAGAAGAGTGTAGGGCAAATCTAGAACCAGTAAAGGCAATATATAAAGATACATCTCCATTACTAATAGTTCTAGGAAGAGGGTGGATTATTTTTTGACCCATTGAAAAGTCTTCAAAAAAATTCCCCATATTTATCTTTGTATTTATTGTAGACATTTTTCTTCCTTATTTATTAAATAGGTTTTGACCTAAAGACTTATATGTTTCATAAAGAGTTATCATCTTTTTAGCCCAAACAATTCTACATTTATCAACAAGTTTGTCTTTATATAAAATAACCTCTTTACCATCTTTTATTGCATCTTCATATTTAGAAATCATCTCTTCATACTCTTGAACCTCTTTTTGTTTTGGAGTAAAGATATCATTGATATATTCAACTTGTACTGGATGGATTAAGGCTTTACCATCAAATCCTAAGTTAAAAGCATCTTTTGTCGAATCTTCACAAGCAAACTCATCATGTACATCATAGTGTGGTCCATCAATAACAGTTTTACCATATGCTTTTGCAGATAGGGCAATACGAGCAAGGTAATTAAACATCGCTTTTGAACCTCTTTTTATATCAATTTGAAGCCTATTTGCTAAGTTATTTGAACCAACAACTACAACCTCAAGTTTTTTAGATGATGAACAAATATCAGGTGAATTCAAAATAGCTAAAGGGGTCTCAATCATAACCATCATAGTTAGATTTGGGTTTAACTCATTGATAACTCTTTCAGCTTCCAAAATTTGTTCTACTGTTTCGATTTGTGAAAATAAAATACCATCTAGTTCAAGTTCTGAAGCTAGTTGTATATCTTTATTGAAATCATCACTTTCAATAAAGTTAACTCTTAAAACTCTTTCACTTTCTCCAAACTTAGAGTTATTTTCTTTAAATACCTCTTTTATAACACCTCTTGCTATCTCTTTTTGCTCTTGTAAAATCGCTTCTAAATCAAACACAACAGTATCGGCAAGTATATTTTTTGCTTTTTGCACATATCTTTTATTGTATGAAGGAACAAATAACATTGATCTTCTAGCTTTATACTCAATAATCTCTTCACCACTTTGTTTTGCATGGTATTGTTCATGTAATTGTTTTACAAGTTGTTTTCTTAAAACTTTCCCGTTTTTTGTTCTAGGATAATCATCTAAAGCAAAAATTGTCTTTGGTGCTTTATATTTTGCTAAATTAGCTTGTGAAAATGCTAAGATTTCATCTTGTTTCTCTTGACTTAATTTTTCATGACCTATAACAGCAATTGCTACTATAGTTTTATCTTTTTCTATTTCTAAACCAAAGGCAACACAATCTGCAATATCTTCATGGGTTTTAACAACTCTTTCAATCTCATGTGGCGAAACTCTAAATCCAAAAGTGTTGATAATATCATCTTTTCTACCAATAAACCAGATATAACCATCTTTATCTTTTTTAGCATAATCCCCTGTAAAGAAGTATCCATCATGTTTTGCTTTTGTTGTTTCCTCTTCTAACTGCCAATACTCTAAAAATAGTCCTGGATCATCCATACCTATACATATCATACCTTCCTCTTCAACACCTACTTCTTGTAAAGTATTAGGGTCTAAAAGTTTTACAGTATGACCTGGTTGAACAAATCCTGCACTTCCTGGTCTGATTGGATTATTGATTGAGTGGGAAATATAATAAGAACATTCACTCATCCCAATTGCTTCAAAAATATCTTGGTTGAATCTTTCTTTCCATAAACCAATCATCTCATCTGATAAATGTTCTCCAGCACTCATGCAGTATCTTAAACTTGGACAATCATCTATTGTAAAATCTGTTTTTTGGATGATTTGTCTATAGATTGTAGGTACTCCAATAAAGATAGTACACTTATGTTTTTTTATTAAGTTAATCCATGTTGAAGCATCATTTGCCCCCTCATAAGCGATTACTGTGTGACCATTAAATAATGGATCCATAAGTGCAGAACCTAAAACATATGTCCAGTTAAACTTCCCAGAATGCATGATTCTATCATTTTCTTTAAAGTTAAACCAATACTCAGTCGCAGGAGTTCTACCTATTAGTGATCTATGAGAGTGTAAAACTCCTTTTGGATAACCAGTAGTTCCAGATGTATATACCAAATATGCAGGTTCACCAGCTTTTGAATTATAATGATTAGGTGTTGTATCTGCATTTGCCAAAATATCATTTAATGCATATACATTTATACCCTTTGGTTTTTTAAGGTTTTCTACACTGTCAATTGCAGCAACTATAATTGTTTTTAGATTATCTACATTTTCTAAATATGGAACTAAATTCTCATACATAGAAGCTGATAATACTATAGCACTTGCTTGTGAATCCTCAGCTAAATATTTAACTTCTGAACCACTTAAAAGTGTAGAGGTTGGAACTGCTGTAATCCCAGCTTTGATACTTCCAAAAAATGAAATAGGGTAAGCTAAAGAGTTTTTTAAACAAACTAAAACCCTATCTCTTGGTTTGATTCCAATACTTATAAGGAAGTTACAAACTTGGTCTGATTTAGTTGCTAAATCTTTATATGTAATTTCATCAGTACCAAGTTTGTCATCTTCAATTATCATAGCTGTGCTATTCTCTTTAGATGTACCTAAATGACTTGATGTACAAGCTACACCAATATTTAGAAATTCTGGTACTTCAATTTTTAAATTTGAACTCATAATTAATAACTCCCCAATTATATTTGACCATAAGGCCAGTTTTCTTTAAATGTATGTAAAGGCATTTTGTTTAATACTTTTACTGCAAACTCATAATCTTCTTTACTTAAACTATTTAAAGCACCTGCTCTTAAGATATTTTGTAAAGATTTACCAAACATCGGTGGGTCTAACATCTCACCTTCATATCTAATAGCACCACTTAATAAAGCATCAGTTTCAATTGCAGCTTTTAATATATTTATATCTCTTTTAATCTCATTTGGACTTGGCGTAAAGGCAACTTTACAAACATTTATATGGTTTGGAGTAATTACTTGTTTACCAGTAAGTCCCATTGCATATTCTCTTTGTGCATGGGCATATACATGTCTTGATGCATCATCTCCATGTAAGTCCAACCATCTTCTAATATCTTTTTTCTCAACACAAGAATCTGGTAATGAATTTGGTGTTAGTAATACTTCAACTCCACCAATAACCCCTTTACCTTTAATTCTTGCTTCCATAGTAAGAATATTAAAGAAAGTTTCCAATTCATCAATCCATCCCTCAGGTGTAATTTTATATGCCATAGCTTTTGAAAAGTCATGGATACCAAATACAACATGTTGTACTGTTGAGTGACTCATTAGTTTATCTGCAATTTGTAAAGATTTTGGATGCTCAATAATTGGTTGAATTTGTAAATTACTACCAATAGAAACCAACCAAGATGATAAGTCTCTAATTTCAGCATCCCCATAAACTTCCCCAGCTTTTGCTAAAACAATTGCATCAATATATTTGTGTACTTGTTTTAACATTTTTAAATCTTGTTCATACTCTTCTGTTCTAAAAGGATTAATCCTAATTGCTATTTGAAAATCTCTTTCGGGAAATTTTGGTAATTCCTCAATAAGAAGTTTTCTAGACATCTCCTTCATTCTACAACCATCTTCAAGGTCAAATAAAACAGTATGAGCTTTTGTTTTATAGGCATGTTTTTGTAATCTATACTTAGCTTGCTCCATAGTTTCATATGTTCCATCTAATGGATTGAACTTAATTGGCGGATAATAAATTTGTATACCTGGCCATTTACCACCAAGTACTGGTTTCAAATCATCATTTGCTGTTAATTTTGATAAATCTACGAAAGATGAAGTCATGATAATTACCTTTTTTGTTTTATATTTAATAAATTTTATTTCAGATATATTTTTCTGATGGGAGAATTAATCCATATAAAAAATAAGCTGAAGCTATTTTTTTTATATGATAATTGTTTTTAAGTTTAAATTTATAAAGGCTAAGAAGACCATAAAATAGGGCTTTATAAAAATGAGAATATGATAGTTTCACATAGTGAGAAAAATTTATTGTATAATCTCATCATATAAAATAAAAAATTTACAAAAAACCTATTTAATTTGATAAATTGTATAGTTTTTGTAGAATATGACTATAATTTCAACAAATTTAATAAAAAAAGAGTTTTAAAAAGTGCAAAATCAAAATAAATCCTTAAGTAAAGGTTTACAAGTTTTAAAAGAGGTTATGATATCTACAAAACCTATGACTGCAAACACTTTATGTCATAGATTAGAGATAGATAAAAGTACAATGTCAAGACTTATTTCAACACTTATATATGAAGATTTTATTGAATACAAGGATAATAGTAAAGAGATAGTTCTTAGTGATTTGATGAAAAAAATAGTTCAAAAAGATGATATACAAAAAATTGTTGAAAAAACAAAAGCCTTATTGGATGAGATTTTTTATTTAACAAATGAGTGTGCATATATAGGAATATTTGATAATAACTCTGTTTTATATATAAATCAAGTGGATAAATCAAAGAGAGTATTAAAAACAAGAGATTCTATAGGACTACATGCTCCTTTGCATACAAATGGTTTTGGAAAAATATTATTAGCATTTAGTAAAAATGTAGATTTTGAAAACCTAGAACTTAAAAAGTTTACAAGTAATACAATCACAAGTAAAACAAAACTTTTAAAAGAGATAGAATTAGTTAAGGAAAGAGGGTATGCAATAGGGAGTGAAGAACATGAGTTTGGACTAAAATCTTTAGCTGTTCCATATTTCAATAAACAAAATAGATTTGTAGGAGCAGTTGGTATTTCTGGACTATCTGTAAGACTTCAAGAGGAGGTTTTACATAAATATGGGCAAGAGATATTTAAACTAGTAAATGGATATATGTAAAGATTTTTAAATTTTTAGAGGAGTTGAAGACTCCTCTATTTAGTAGCTTCTTTATGACCTAAGTATTCATGAGCTAAATAAGAACTTCTAGCATATGGAGTAGCGTGTACAAACTCAAATCCTAAGTCAAGTGCAAGTTTTTTATATCTTTCAAATTGTTCAGGTTTTACATACTCTTTTACTTTTTCATATTCACCTGATGGAGCTAGGTATTGTCCTATACTTAAAAATTTACAACCAACAGCAACTAAGTCTTTAAATACTTGAACCATTTCCTCTTCGGTTTCTCCAAGTCCAACCATTAAAGCTGATTTTGTTTTAATCTTATCTCCACCTATCTCTTTTAGTTTTTGTAAAACCTCTAAACTTCTTTTATATGAAGCATTTCTTCTGATATGGTATAGTGAAGGTACAGTTTCAACATTGTGTCCAATAATCTCAGCACCACTGTTTACAACTGTTTTTAAAGCTTCTTCATCTGCTTTGAAATCAGGAATTAAAATCTCAACTTGAGTTCCAGGTGATTTTTCTAAAATATTTTTTGTAACTCTGTAGAATTGTTTTGCTCCACCATCTGCTAAATCATCCCTTGCAGGACTTGTAATAACAACAAATTTAAGTCCAAGTCTAATAACTGAAGTTGTAACTCCTTCAATCTCATCTAAATCAACTTCTGTAGGTTTTCCTGTATGTACATTACAATAAGTACATCTTCTAGTACAGATATTTCCAAGAATTAAAAAAGTTGCATTTTTCTTTGCAAAACATTCACTTATATTTGGACATTTTGCTTCTTGACAGATTGTATGAAGTTTATGATCTCCTAAAAGTTGTTCCATCTCTTTTTGTGCAGTTGGAACTAGTTTTTTTCTTAACCACTCTGGTTTTTTAAATTGTGGTTTAGTTGACATAGTCATATTTGTCCTTTAATAATAAATTCATTTTTTCTTCCTCTTTTTTACTTAAAGAGGAGTTTTTTACTTCAACATTAAAAGTTTTTTCAAAAGATTCAATTAGCTTTTGTGTTGCTTCTTCAAAAGTTATAAAAATATCCAAATCTTCCAAACTTGAACCAACCTCTGATTTAAGTTTTTCAATTTTTGTACATTTCACAGGAATTGAACCATGCTGAAATACTGCTTTTTTTGTTCTTCTTTGAGCATTGCCACCAATTTTTGTACAATTTGCCAAAATGTCATACGCTTCAAAACCAACTTGGCAATATTCATTTTTAGATAACTTAATCGACTCATCATCTTTTGCATAAGTACAATTTAACCCTAAGTTTTTATAAAAATTTAGTATAAAAGTACATATCTTTTCATAGCTTTGTTTAATACTTAAGTCTTTTAAAATTTTTGTTGGAATTATAAGTGAATATGATAAATCATGACCATGAAAAAGTACACCACCACCTGTCACTCTTTTTGCATAATTTCCATTAAACTCTTTTGTAAAATCATAATTGTCAAAATTTTGAGAAATCCCAATAGTGAAGGAATCTTCCCATGTATAGAGTCTTAATATAGGCAAATCATCTTCTTCAAAAGATGTTAATAAAGCTTCATCAATAGCCATATTTTCTTTTGCAGATTTTTTTGTTGTAATTATAACTCTAAAGATACTTTTTGACTCTAACATTTTACTCCCTGATAATTTAAATAAATACTAAAACTAACATAAAAATATCATAATAAATTCATCTTAATATGTTACTATTAATCTTATAAAAAACTTAAAAAGTTGAAGTTTTTGATTATATTTGTGCATTATAAATGATTTTTAAAACAATAAGCTTAAGTTAAAAAATTAATTTTTTAATTTAAAATATTTTAAATTGATTTAAAGTATCATATGCCCAGAATTCGATAGAGTCGTTCGGATAGCTACATAATTTTTACATAATTGACATATGCTCCTTTAAATAGGGCTTTCAAATTAGTAAAAATGATAAAAATATTTACAAGGAATAATAAATGTCTCATTTAAACTTAAATGATATTGACCCAGCAGAAACTCAAGAGTGGATGGAGGCTTTAGAAGCTGTTATAGAAGAAGAGGGAGCGCAAAGAGCTCACTATTTGTTAGAGAAGTTAATTGATAAAGCAAGAAGAAACGGTGCATACTTACCTTATAATGCAACTACTGCTTATGTAAATACAATTCCAGTAGAACAACAACCTGCAATGCCAGGTAATAGAGATATCGAAAGAAGAATTAAATCTATAGTTAGATGGAATGCTCAAATTATGGTGCAAAGAGCATCTAAAAAAGGTCTAGAACTTGGTGGACATATCTCATCATTTCAATCATCAGCAACTTTATATGATGTAGGTTTTAATCACTTCTTTAAAGCTCCAAATGATAAAGATGGGGGAGATTTAGTATTTTTCCAAGGACATATCTCTCCTGGTATCTACGCTAGAAGTTTTGTTGAAGGTAGAATATCAGAAGATCAAATGGATAACTTTAGACAAGAATCAAAAGGGAATGGATTGTCATCTTATCCACACCCAAAACTTATGCCTGATTATTGGCAATTCCCAACAGTATCTATGGGACTTGGACCAATACAAGCAATTTATCAAGCAAGATTTTTAAAATATTTAACAGATAGAGGAATTAAAGATTGTAGCAATCAAACAGTTTATTGTTTTATGGGAGATGGTGAGTGTGATGAGCCAGAATCTTTAGGAGCAATAGGACTAGCAGGACGAGAAGGTTTAGATAATTTAGTATTTGTTATCAACTGTAACCTACAAAGACTAGATGGACCAGTTAGAGGTAATGGAAAAATTATCCAAGAACTTGAAGGTAACTTTAGAGGTAACGGTTGGGAAGTTACAAAGGTTATTTGGGGAAGATTATGGGATGAGTTATTAAGAAAAGATAAATCAGGAAAACTACTTCAACTAATGGAAGAAACAGTTGATGGTGAATATCAAAACTTTAAACAAAAAGGTGGAGCTTATACAAGAGAAAACTTCTTTAATAAGTATCCAGAAACTGCAAAATTAGTTGAAAATATGAGTGATGATGATATTTGGAGATTAAATAGAGGTGGACATGATCCTATAAAAGTTTATTCTGCATTTAAAAAAGCAAAAGAGACTAAAGATAAACCAACAGTTATTTTAGCTAAGACTGTTAAAGGTTATGGAATGGGTGCAGCTGCTGAAGGTATGAATATCGCTCATGGTGTTAAAAAAGTTGATTTAGCTTCACTTAGACAATTTAGAGATAGATTTAGTATCCCAATTTCTGATGAAGATATTGAAAAATTCCCTTATTATAGACCAGCAGAAGATTCTGAAGAGTACAAATATATGATGGAAAGAAGAGCTGATTTAGGTGGTTCTGTTCCTCAAAGAAGACAAAAATTTAGTGAAAAATTAGAGATACCAGCATTAAGCGCTTTTGATGCAGTAACAAATGGTAGTGGAGATAGAGAGATTTCTACAACAATGGCATTTGTAAGAGTTTTAAATGTTTTAGTAAAAGATAAAAAAATTGGAAAAAGAATTGTTCCAATTGTTCCTGATGAAGCAAGAACATTTGGTATGGAGGGTATGTTTAGACAAGTTGGTATCTACTCATCAGAGGGGCAAAAATATATTCCTCAAGATAGAGACCAAGTAGCATATTATAAAGAGGATAAAAAAGGACAAGTTTTACAAGAGGGTATTAATGAACTTGGTGCTATGGGTTCTTGGGTTGCAGCTGCAACTTCTTACTCAATCAATGATTGTCCAATGATTCCTTTCTATGTATTTTATTCAATGTTTGGATTCCAAAGAACAGGTGATATGTGTTGGGCAGCAGGTGACCAAATGGCAAGAGGTTTCCTAGTTGGTGGTACTTCTGGTAGAACTACACTTAATGGTGAAGGTTTACAACATGAAGATGGACATTCACATGTTATAGCAAATACAATTCCAAACTGCGTTACTTATGACCCAACATATGGTTATGAAGTTGCAGTTATAGTTCAAAATGGTATTGAAAGAATGTATGGTGAAAATCAAGAAAATGTATTTTATTATATCACTACATTAAATGAAAACTACAAACAACCTGCAATGCCAGAAGGTGCTGTTGAAGGAATTATAAAAGGTATTTACAAATTAGATACACTTGAAGCAAAAGAGAATCATAAAGTTAAATTACTTGGTTCTGGTTCAATCTTAGAACAAGTTAGAAAAGCAGCTTCAATTTTAGCAGAAGATTATGGAATATCTTCAGAAGTTTATTCAGTAACTTCATATAATGAGTTAGCAAGAGAAGCACAAGATGTTGAAAGAAATAATCTTTTACATATCGATTTAGAAGATAAAACACCTTATGTTGATCAAGTATTAGGAAGTGATGAAGAGAATATTATAGTATCTGCAACAGATTATATTAAAACTTACTCTGAGCAAATTGCACCTTTCATAAAAGGTTCATTTAAAGCACTTGGTACTGATGGTTTTGGTAGATCTGATTCAAGAGCAAACTTAAGATCTTTCTTTGAAGTTGATTCAGACTTTATTGTATTTACAACTTTATCACAATTGGTTAAAAAAGGTAAATTAGATAAAAAAGTTTTAGCTGAAGCTATGGAAAAACATCATATTGATTCAACAAAAATCAATCCACTAAAAGCCTAAGGAGTAAAAGATGAGTACAATTCAAGATATTTTTATTCCAGATTTAGGAGCCGATACTGATGTTGATTTAATAGATGTTATGGTTAGTGTTGGAGATACTGTTGAAGTTGAAGATGGACTAATTACTTTAGAAACAGAAAAAGCGTCAATGGATGTTCCAACTACCCATGCAGGTGTTGTAAAAGAGATTTTAGTAAAAGTAGGGGACAAGGTAAATTCGGGTGATTTAATTGCAAGAATTGAAGTGGAAGATGATAGTTCATTAAAAGAGGAAGCAAAAGAAGAAACTGAAGATAAGAAAGAAGAAAAATCTGAAGAACAAGTTTCTAAAGCTGAACCATCAACTGATACTTCATCATCTATGGGCTTAAAAGAAGCAGAAGCAGAACTTCAAGCTGCTTCAGCATCAAATGCTGAAATCTCTTGTCAATTTGTAAATGAACAAACAATTTGTTCAGTAATTGAAGAGGTGTTTGTTCCAGATTTAGGTGCTGATAAAGATGTAGATTTGATAGATGTTATGGTATCAGTTGGTGATACAGTTGAGTTTGATGAGGGCTTAATCACTCTTGAAACAGAAAAAGCATCTATGGATGTACCAGCACCATTTGCAGGTGAAATTTTAGAACTATTTGTTGAAGCTGGAACAAAGGTAAATAGTGGTGACTTGATTGCAAAAATGGTTAAAACTGTTGTTATGGAAAATAAAGTTCCAACTCCAGCAAAAACTGCACCAGTTGAAGAGAAAAAAGAGGAAAAAGCACCTAAAACTGTCCAAGCGGCAGCTGCAAATGTTACAACAGAAAGTACAACTGTACTTGCAGAAAAATCTAAAAAAATCTATGCAAGTCCAAGTGTAAGAAGACTTGCACGTGAATTTGGAGTAGATTTAGGTTTTGTAAAAGGAAGCGGTAGAAAAGGTAGAATCCTTAAAGATGATATTAAAGCTTATGTAAAAGAACAGTTAAACAAACCTGCAGTTGCAGCTGGTGGAACTGGTCTAGGTTTTGCTTTCCCTGAACTTAAAGAGATAGATTTCTCACAATTTGGTGAGATTGAAGAGGTTGAATTAAGTAGAATTCAAAAAATCTCTGGACCATCATTACATAGAAACTGGGTATCAATGCCTCACGTAACACAATTTGATGAAGCTGATATTACTGAAATGGAAGAGTTTAGAAAATCACAAAATGCTATTGCAGATGGATTTAAACTTTCTCCACTAGTATTTGTGGTAAAAGCAGTTGCAAAAGCACTTGCTATCCATCCTAAATTTAACGCTTCATTAAGCCCTGATGGACAATCATTAATTATGAAAAAATATTTCCATATTGGTGTTGCAGTTGATACACCAAATGGTTTAGTGGTTCCAGTTATAAAAGATGCAGATAAAAAAGGTTTTAAAGATATAGCTTTAGAGTTAGCTGATCTTTCACAAAAAGCAAGAGAAGGTAAACTAAAAGCTCCTGATATGCAAGGTGCTTGTTTTACTATTTCAAGTTTAGGTGGAATTGGAGGAACATATTTCACTCCAATTATCAATGCTCCTGAAGTTGCAATTTTAGGATTATCTAAATCTGAAATGAAACCTGTATGGAATGGAGAAAACTTTGTACCAAGATTGACATTGCCATTATCATTATCTTATGATCATAAAGTTATTGACGGTGCTGACGGTGCTAGATTTACAACTACATTATCACAACTTTTAAGTGATATTAGACTATTAAGTCTGTAAGGAGAAAGGTATGGGTAAAGTTGTAGATATATTTATTCCTGATTTAGGTGCAGATAAAGATGTTGATTTAATTGATGTAATGGTTAGCGTTGGAGACACTGTAGAGGAAGAGGAAGGGCTTATTACCTTAGAGACTGAAAAAGCCTCTATGGATGTACCTTCAACTCACAGTGGTGTGATTAAAGAGATACTTGTAAAAGTAGGGGAGAAGGTAAACTCTGGTGATTTGATAGCTAAGGTTGAAGTTGAAGATGAAGCTTCAGTTGCTCCTGCTGAAGAAAAAACAGAAGAGAAACCAAAAGATTCAACACCAAAACAAGAGCAAAAACAAAGTGCTACACCAACAGATGTAAGTGGAGCAAAAGAGGTAAAAGGTCAAGTATTGGTTATTGGTGCTGGACCTGGTGGATATTCAGCTGCTTTTAGATGTGCTGATTTGGGTTTAGATACAGTTTTAGTTGAAAGACATGATACTTTAGGTGGTGTTTGTCTAAATGTTGGATGTATCCCATCAAAAGCCTTACTTCATGTTGCAAAAGTGATTGAAGAAGCTGAACATATAGAACATGCTGGAATTAAATTTACAAAACCTGAGATTGACTTACCAGGAGTAGCAGCTTATAAAAGTGCAGTTGTAAAAAAACTTACTGATGGTTTAACAGCTATGGCTAAGATGAGAAAAGTAACTGTTATACAAGGTAGTGCAAGCTTTATTGATGAAAATTCAGTTGTAGTTGAACATACAAAAGATGATGGTAAAACAGTTGTTAAATTTGATAATTGTATTATTGCAGCAGGATCTCAAAGCTCTAAAATGTCATTTATCCCACATGATGATCCAAGAATCTGGGACTCTACAAATGCCTTAGAGGTAAAAGAAGTTCCTAAAAAAATGCTTATCATGGGTGGTGGTATCATTGGACTTGAGATGGGTACTGTTTACCAAAAGTTAGGTTCAGAAGTTGATGTTGTAATAAGAGGGCCTCAAGTTATGACAGGAACTGATAAGGATATTGTAAAAGTTTATACAAAAGCAAATGAAAAAAGATTTAACTTTATGTTTAAAACTCAAACACAAGCAATCATCCCAAAAGAAGATGGTATCTATGTAGAGTTCAAAGGTGATAATGCCCCTGAACCAAAAACATATGATGCTGTATTAGTAGCTATGGGTAGATCACCAAATGGACTAAAAATAGGTTTAGAAAATACAGGTGTAGAAGTTGATGATAAAGGTTTTATCAAAGTTGATAATCAAATGAAAACAAAGGTTTCTAATATCTATGCAATAGGTGATATCATAGGTGGACCTATGTTAGCACACAAAGCTGTACATGAAGGTCATGTAGCAGCAGAGGTTATAGCAGGACATAAAGTATTCTTTGAACCAAAACAAATCCCAGGTATCGCATATACCTTCCCAGAAATTGCAACTGCTGGTATGAGTGAAATAGAAGCTAAAGAAGCTGGTATCAACTACGAAGTTTCATCTTTCCCATGGAGTGCATCTGGACGTGCATTAGCAGCAGATGTTGCAGGCTCTGGTATGACAAAACTTATTTTTGATAAAGATACACACCAACTAATAGGTGGAGCTATAGTAGGAGACAATGCAGGTGAACTTCTAGGAGAAATCTCACTAGCTCTAGAGATGGATTGTGATGCAGAAGATATAGGACTTACAATTCACGCACACCCAACACTACATGAATCTGTAGGTATGTGTGCAGAGATATTCCACGGAAGTATTACTGACTTGCCTAATGCGAAGGCTATTAAGAAAAAATAGTTTTTTGAAACGGTTTTTGAAATAAATGAAGCCCATCTTCTTTTTTTGAAGGTGGGTAACGTTCACTTCTAAGATTTGTCATTCTTTTTATTAGCAATATAATTCCCAAAACTAAATATAGTAATAAATATAAAAAATGAGAATACTACTTTTAGTGGTATTATATTCTTTTTAAATAGAAGCCACTGTACAGTTTCTTGATATTCTATATCTTGTTTAGTTGGTTTAAATTTTTGAATTGTATTATTATAATCATAATAGTCAATTAAAATATTATTCTTGGCATATATTTCCCTTGCGTCTGAAATTGTTAATTTACCTTTTAAATATGAATTTGATGAATATCTTATTTCTTTCAATATTTCTTCTGACGAAACTATTGAATAATAAGTTTGCAACAAATTTAAAACAATACTGATTCCAAAAAATATACCCATATAAAACATCACATTTTTTCTAATACTATTTCCATATACCTTTCTAGAATAATGGATATATGATATAACAATAGTTGTTAAAAATAAAAAAGTAAAGAATTTTATATTTTGTAATACAATAAAAATAGGAAAATTATTTTCACTTCTAAATTTTAATAAATTATCAGAAAACCAAGGTGTATCAAGTAATACTGCACTACTTAAAAATAATACTAGAAAAATTATGATTATAAAAACTAACAGATATTTCAATTTTTTCCTTGTAGCATAACGTCGTGATCACGATAATTGGTTTTCGTGCAGCACCTTGTTAACTTATTTTATTGATGAGAGTCATTATCCCAACAATAATCATTTGTGTACCGATAACAGCAAGAATTAATCCCATCAGTCGAGTAACTATACTAAGTCCACTTTTACCTATAACTGACAAAATATTTGAACTATAAATAAAACAAAAAAATGTTATAAAGCATAAAACTGCAAATACAGATACGGTAGTTAGTATTCCAACCATCCCACCAGATGCAGAGTAATTCATTGCTGTTGCAATAGTCCCAGGACCAGCAAGAAGTGGAACAGCTAAAGGTGATACTGCTAAATCAGATTCGTACTCATCCTCTGCAGAATGTAGTTTAGAGCCATGCCCATTAAGCATATGATACCCAACAATAAATACTAGAATTCCACCAGTTATCCTAAGTGCATCTATAGTAATCCCAAATAAGTGAAAAATAGCTTTCCCAAGAATAGAGAAAGCTAGAATTATAAAAAAAGTAATTATAAGTGCCTTAGTGGCAATTTTTCTTTGTTCTAATTTACTTTTATCACCAACTAAACCTGAAAATGCTGCTGTATTAGCAATAGGGTTCATAATGGCAAAAAAGCCCATAAAAACTGTAATTAGTTGTGTATATACATCATTCATAGTATTGCTGTTCCTTTCTTTGAACTAACTATTTATTAAACATAGATTATATTAATTTATTACTTAAATAGCCTGATTGTATAGCACAATCAATAAAGCTTTTAAATAAGATATTGGTATAAAAAATATTATAGAAAGATATATCTTTTAAGTAAATTATAATGTTATGAGAAATAAGTTTGGAATATTCACTTTTTTATTGAAAAAAGTAAGACTTATATTTGCATTCTCTGTGAAAAAACATATGTTAGTTGTGTTTTTAATGTTCAAACAGTTATAAAACTTCTCCGAAACAATAAATAAACACTTGGCTTCTCAAATGCGGGAAGGTAGGATAAGGACCTTTACATTTTTTATACCATTTTATTCGAATTGGTGTAATACTTAAAAAGCATTCTAAAAGTTTGAGGCTAGGGTATTTAGTCCAGACTTTGTTGAAGCCGGAAGTTTTCTAATTATTTTCGGAGAAGACCGAGGACCGTTCAAGTGGATAAAAGGTACTGAATGTACCTTTTAGGAAGGCGTTCCGCAGGTCAGATGCTGGAACGAAGTGACTAAATTCTGGTACAGACAAAATAATTAGAAAGCTGGAGGGAACTTTAGCTTCAACAAGCGTCTGGTTGCTTTTTGTCTTACTTTTTACAACTAAAAAGTGAGAAAGCGGAGAGCTTTGCTCTACAAGGGGGTGTATACAATTAAAACTATTATCAAAATATTTGAGTGTAGTTAAATTTCTACTGTACGTCTTAACTTTCTCGACTTTTTTTTGTGAAAAAAAAAGTAGCAAAAAAATCATCCCTCAGGTTTCGAAGGTGAAACTACCCTCGCTTATTACTTATCCCTTTTGAGTGCCTAAAAACTTGCTAAAACGTGAGTTAGTCACGTTTCTTTACGCTTCAGACAGTTTAGTCACTTGTTTTCAAAAGAGACAAATAAACACTCGGCTTCTCAAATGCGGGAAGAGGGGAAATTGACCTTTGCATTTTTTGGTACCATTTTGTTTTTGTTGGTGTAATACTCAATAACTATTTTAAAAGTGGAGATTAATTCTCTCGTATAATAATAAATAGCAAAAAAGCTAAAGATATAGTTAAAAAAAGATCTTTAATAGTAGAACATACATTTTGCAAGTAGATTCCGTTTCACTCTATGATACAATTAAAAGAACTTTAAGTTGGGATCATTTTTTAGTTCGTTCTAAAGAAAAGGTACTTGGTGAAAATGCTCTTATTATGTTTACATATAATTTTAGAAGACTTTTAAATCTTATAGGGATAACTCTGTTTAAAAAACTGTGTTTAGCCATAAAAAATAAAGATTTAACCCAAATTACAAAAGATATAGAGGAATATATCTTAGTGTTTGGACTTTATTTGGTTTATTTTTTACAAAAATTTTTATATCTAAAAAATTTAAGAAAAAATATCAGATATTCTGGAAATTAATTTGGATTTTTACTGTAAATTTAGTTTATTTGGGACTAAATTCACAGTCTGACTGATTTGTTAGCTCATTTAGTGTTTCTTCCCATATCAGTTCTATCTCTTCAGTCATTAAAATACGACTAAAAATTGTATCTTTTTCATTTTCTCTCAATGATTTGAAATGTTCGTCACCTGTAATTACATTATCTGTATAGTAACAATAAATTGCATGAAAACAATCATGAAGGAGACCTCTACTTTTAGAATTACTCATTTTCAATTGTTCATCAGACATCTTAGCCATTTCGATTAAAGGTCCTCTATTTAATAACATTGGATAATTATCTATCAAATAATCTAATTTATCAAATGGGTCCTCTATCTTTAGTTCTTTCCAATATGCTCTAAGTAAATTATTTTGAAGTTCGATTCCAATACAGATAATGAAAAATAAGAAAACTAATGCTATTTTTATAAGTTTTTCATATTTACTAATTTGAGAGTCAGAGTAGTCAAGATTTTTACATACTTTTAACATAGCTTTATGAAATGGGTCGTTGTTATAGTTTGAATATTCTTCGTTACACATATCAGTTATTATCTTTTTTAACTTTTTTGAAAAATCTCTGATTGGTTTAGTTTTTTCTTTTAGTTCATTTAAATCTATTGGAATAGTTTTATCAATTTTACGATGGATATTCTGCCAAGTAATACCTAAGTCCATTTTTGTATATGGATCAGTATAGAATTCTTTTCTGTCCTTTAATGGACAGTCCAATTTAATAAAATCTAAAATTATTTCTGTTGGTGATTTTATTAGATTATTAGCACAGTTAAATTGAGACCAATAAATTAAGTAGTCCTTTCTTTCATCATTCCCATTAAGTAAGATTTCCCATAGTGTTATTGGAGATAAATAGAATTCAAAATTTAAATGATTTTTAATTTTAGAAAAATCATCAAAATTTTTGACTTTATCAGCTAAATAATTTAATCCTGAAGTGTCAAGATAAATTATATGCTTAGATTCCATTTTATTTTCCTTACTGTTGAGTTAACGTTTGTCGTGAGCAATAATTTTCCCGCAAGGGTAAATTATTGGTCTCCTCGTTTTTGTTGTATGAATAACGCCTTAAAACACAAGGTCATTAAAAGCTTTTCGCATCTTTTTAATAGAATGATATCTAAGGTCTATATTATCAGAAATCCCATTTTTTATGAATGTTTCTAGTTGTTCATTTTTTTTATAGTTATCTATACGAATTTTACCAGTTAAAATGAAGTATATTAATCTAGTTAATGCATATGTTTCATGATGTATTTCATAGTTCTTAAATCCACCAACTATATCTAGCTTTGGATCATTTAGTGAGCCTTTATATTCTGTGTTTTGACTTGTCAAGTCACTATTTTTTAGTTTTACAAGTCCAAAATCAGAAATTTTTACAACAAATAAGTCATCATATTGTTTTAAAAGTATATTATTTATACTAATATCTCGATGTAGTATATCTTTACTTTCTAAGTATTCAAAAGCCTTGAAAGTTTGATTTATAATATTTTTTCTTTGATTATAAGTTAATTTAGTATTATTGTGTTTTATGTAATCAGCTAATGTGAAATCAGCATATTCCATTATGTACGATATTTCTTTTTCATCAAACTTGTATACTTCTAAAATATAAGGAGAATTTAAACTCTTCATACTTTCGTATTCTCTTCTAAATCGTTTTAATTCTTTATCAGTAAGATTATGTCTTGCTCTTTTTAAAGCAAATGTTTTATTGTAAAATTGGTCTTTATATTTTAGTACTTGTGCATATGAACCTTCACCTATTAATTTTAAACCAAGTTTTACATTTTCAACTGTAATAGTTGTATTTATGTGAAAAATTGGTTTAGCTTCAATGATATTAATTTTTTTGAAGTCATCTGGAATAGGACTTCCCCCACTACCTAATAAAAATGTCTTACATAATTTAATGATTTCTAGATAATTAGTATCAATGTTAAAATTATATTCTGTATTTTTCAGTTCCCTTGATACATTTTCTAAGTCATCGATTATTGCTATTAGTTCTCGACTTGGGTCAGCATTATAATGATGGTTATCAGAATTTAATTTAGAATTCATAAAACTAAATAAACTGTTAAATTTATAATGATAATAAGCGAATAAATAAGCTATATTGTCATTTTTAACATCTGCATAAAATGGTAAAAAACTATTTATATAGTCAATATCATTACTCGGAATTTGATTAGACTTATTATTTATAAAAATTTCTATATGATTGTTCATCTATACTCTTCAGTTAATTTTATATGTTCATACAACTTCTTATTAATAATACATTATATATAAATAATATATAAAAACATCTAATATCTTAACATTAAAAATGTAAAGATATTAGCTCAAATAAGCCTTAAATAGTCTAAATTTAATAAAATACAAAATAATATAAGAAAAAGTAGAACATTTTTTATGTTAGATTATCAAGGTATATCCTTAATATCTTATCATTTTGTATGACTATTTGGTGAAAATCTTGATAGTTTAACAAAATGATAAATATATTATGTTGTGTTTGGGTAAAACTATTTTCAAAATATTTGAGTGTAAATAAACTTTTGCTGTACCTCTTGGTTTTCTCGACTTTCTTTTCTAAAAAGAAAGTAGCAAAGAAGTTGCCACCTTAAAAAATGATAAAATATAAAATATTTAAATCTAATATTTATGATATACTTTTAAATTTATTAGGGTCATATATATTATTATTTTTATATAATGAGTGAGCAATTACAATCATTTTTCGCATTACAGCAATTTGTGCTACAGTAGTATGTTTGCCATTCTCTTTTAATCTATTATAAAATATTTTTAATTCTTCATTGTATTGTATCGCTGTCATTACTGCCATAAATAATGTACCCCTACATAATTTTGAACCAGATTTTGATATTTTTGTTTTTCCTTTTATTGATGAACCAGAATCTCTACTAACTGGATCTAATCCAGCTAATGAAACAATTTGCTTTTGATTTGTATCAGGATATTGTATAAAATGGTGTAATAATATAATTGAAGATAATTCTCCTATGCCTTTTATAGTTTGGATATTTAAAAATGCATTATGTAAATTTTTGTCTTTTGCAATAACTTTTTTTATCTCAATAAGAATATCTTTTTCTTTTTTTTCAAATGATTTTATATCTTTTCTTAATGATTTAATTATAATAGATGAAGCATCTTTTGAAACTAAAGCTTCCAAATGATTTTTATTTTGAGTTTTAATTTTTGATATAAATTTATAATATGTAATAAGCTCTTTTAATTCCTCGGCATAAGGATTAATAATGGGTATTTTAATCTGATTTTTTCTTGCAGTAACTATCATCTGAGATAACATTCTAGCATCTAAAAGGTCAGTTTTATTTCTTTGACCAATTGCTTTAGCAAAGTTAGCACTTTTCTTTGGATTAACAATAAAACAGTGTATACTTTTTTCAGAACAAAACTTTTTAATTAAAAAGGAATAATTAGCTGTAGGTTCAAAAACAAATACAAGTTTATCTATATCTTTTTTATAAAGTTTTTTTAACTTAGAATAAAAACCTTTAAGTGATTTCAAATTATTTGATATTTGAATATCTAAATCATTGATAGGGATATAAATATTAATTGTTGACTTACTTATATCTAATCCGATAGAATACATATCTAGAACCTTTGTATTAATATAAAGAGTTCGTTAGGGTAGGAATAAAATTCCTACCTGATATTTCGTCATACAAACTTTAGACTCGTAAATACGAACTAGTTATAAAACTGTTCTTGTTGCCACTCAAATTTGAAGTATAACTATTGAACTTCTTTACAAGCTAATTAAAATTATTTTTAATTGCTTCAACCACCCACACAATATATCATCTTCTATTGAACTCTATGAAAATATACTATCATATTTCCAATATTTTATTATACGAATTATCCCACAGGTTTCGAAGCCGAAGGTTCCCTCGCTTATTATTCATCCCTTTTGAGTGCCTAAAAACTTGCTAAAACGTTCTCCCAGAACGTTTCTTTACGCTTCAAACAGTTTAGTCACTTGTTTTCAAAAGAGACAAATAAACACTCGGCTTCTAAAATGCGGAAAGGTAGGAAATTGACCTTTGCATTTTTTGATACCATTTTATTTGAATTGGTGTGATACTCAATAATTATTATAAAAGTGGAAATTCATTCTCTGGGGGTGTTATTTCACTGATTCGTTATAAATATTATATCTAAAGACTATTTATAAAATTTTTCGCTTTTTTAGTTAATGAAAATACTAAATTATTATCTTCCCATATTTTACAATCATCACTCTGAATCAAATATCTATTTTGCTCTTTTGATAAAGAATCATAATAAATATACTCAAAACTTACTGCCTTATTTTCAACAATAAAGGATAATATTCCTTGGGAACATATATCTTTATATACTAAATTTTTAATTTTATTTGATAACTTTCTTTTATTTGGTACAGATTGTAATAGGTCATCATAATTCATTTGAAATTTATACACTACATGTTTGTTTTTTTGATTTGCACTTAATAATACCGTTTCACTTGTAGTTTTATTGGCATAATCTTTTTGAACTTTTTTCATAAAACTATTTAATATTTTTACCATATCCTCATCATCCGCTTGTGTAAGTAATGTTTCTATTTTATAATTAAATTTATCATTCATAGCTAATTTTATAGTATCTATTGTTCCCGTAGAATCTAAAAGTTTTACAAACCAAAAAATTAAAAAACAAATCACTATAACAATTGAATATTTTTTATTCATCAATTATTCCTTATTTATAACGTTTGACTTGAGAAATAAGTTTGCCCGCTAGGGTAACTTATTTCTCTCCTAGGTTTTGTTAGACAATAATTGTTTGCCTTCATTTATAAATTCTTCTAAACTAGTATAAAAACTTTTTTCAAATTCTTCTAACCCTAGTTCTTTATCTAATGCATATGTCAATCCATAAACACTTTGAGATATAGTTAGTAATAACGTAGTAATTACTTGAAAATTATGTTCTATCATACTAATATCTGTAAACTCTTTGATCTCTTTTTCATGAATTAAACCCATAGCTTGAAGCATTCCATAAAGAGTTCCATGAGCAATATTTGAGCTTGTTCTATAAATTGTCAAGTGAGCTACTTGTAAAGAACGAGATACAACTTTTCCATATTTTTTATCAATAAGATTTATTCTATTCTGTATTTTATGTTTTGTCCAAGAACGTGGATTTCTTACTTTAAAAGGATTATTTTTAGCAAATCCAACAGTATGCTTTATTCCATCAAAAGCAAAAAATACTGCTTCACTGTCGGTAGTAATTGAACGAGAATCTTCTTGCTCAATTTCATCATATGTATATTTAGTCATTTCATCCATTGATTCAAAATCTGTGGATAAAATAAGCAGAATATTTAAAGTAGTTTCATAAATTGTTCTTGAGACAACATAACAATCTCTCATTTTATTGAAGTTGCCTAATATTGCTAATGATTCCATTGAGTCTGATACTGCTAATAATAGTAAAAATAATTCATTATTAATTTTTGTATCTTGTTTTAAAATATGGTCGCACATTTCTTTATAGGTTTTTATACCTTTATTATAAATGTTAATTAGCTTCTGAATATCTTCAATTGTCATATTATCTCTTTAATGTTCATTAGCTATTGTTTTCTTCAAAAAAAGCTACAATATCATCAAGAAAAGGTTTTAATCTCCAATATCCTAGTTTTGAATGTTCAATTTCAACTTCAATTTTTTTATCAGCTTCTGTTTCAATGTGTGCTAAATTTCTAAGCATATAAATATGTTTAATATCCTCAGCATATGTTTCATTTAAAAAACCAATTCTAACTGCACAATCTACTTTGCTTGGAAAAGAAATTGAGTTTTTATGTGTTTTTACATCACGATATACACAAGTGAAAACATCCTCTCCATCATATTTTATGCTAGTTTTACTTCCTAAAGCATGAACTGGTTTATATGTTTTATGTGTTTGTAATTGTATTACTTCATCATGTTCTTTAAATGTATCCCAAAGTAAGTAAGTTATAACCGCTTCATAAATAGATGCATATTGTAATATTTGGAATTTAACAAATGGATGAAGTTCATCCCCAGTTCCTCTTAGTGCTTCCATTAATTTACTCATATAACGAGAACTATAATATGCTCTGCCTATTTTATTTTGTAAATCTGTATTTTTAATGAAATTAAATCTATCAATATGCCACTGTAAATCTCCTGGCAAATCTTTAGTACAATAATTGTCAATCAGTTCTATTATATCTGGCTTTAATGGCAATACTACTCCTTTGTGTCTAACTATTTATTGAATATACATTATATAAATAAAGTACTTAAATATACTACTTTATTATATATTTACAAAGAAAGCTCATCTTATACATCTTTATAGAAAAAACATTACATAATATGATATTTTTTTCTATATATTTTTATTATAAGTTATAATCTTTATATATATTTTATGTTTATATTTAGTACTTTAATATACATAATGTATGTTAAAGGTGAAAAACTTAACTTTAAATAACATTTTATTGTTTAACAAAATGATAAATATATTATGTATATTTGGGTAATACTATTATCAAAATATTTGAGTATAAATAAACTTTTGCAGTACGTTTTAACTTATTCCGACTTTCTTTTGTGAAAAAGAAAGTAGCAAAGAAATTATCCCGCGGGTTTCGAAGCCGAAGGTTCCCTCGCTTATTATTTCACTTTTCTGTTTTTCAAAACTCGCTAAAACGTAAGTTAGTTACGTTTTTGACACTCAGACAGTTAAAAAACTTTTGCCTGCAAGCAGGATTACATCCGAAAAGCAAAAATAAACACTCGGCTTCTCAAATGCGGGAAGGTGGGATAATGACCTTTTCATTTTTTGGTACCATTTTGTTTGGATTTGTGTAATACTCAAATAGTATGAGAAAGTTCAAGGCTAGGGAATTTTAGTCCAGACTTTGTTGAAGCCGAGTACTTCGCTTTTTAAAGCGGAAAAAGCCGAAACTGTCTAACGAGAGAAAAGTGACTAGATGTCACTTTTTCGAGGAGTTTTGCAGGCTAGCTTTAAAAAGTGAAGTGGGAGGGAACTTTAGCTTCAACAACGCGTCTGGTGGCTTTTGTTTTACTTTTACCACTAAAAGTAAAGAAAGCGTTCTTACGCAGTGAGTACAAGCGAGATTATAGAAGTGTTCAACTTCTAGAAAAACCTATTTTCGTATTTTTTTCCAAACTGATTTACCAGTAGCACAAACTTTGCCACTTTCTTTTATTTGAATAGTATGAATAAAAGAGTTTTCCTCAACATCTTTATTTGTTAAAGATAAAATAGAATCACCATAATTAGCTTCTGAAATAAAACGTCCATCAATAAAATACAAGTAGTAATTGTCTAATATCTCATCTGGAATTGATTCCATAAGCCATTGTAGATATCTAAGATTATTAACATGTTTATTGGTATCTGTATCATACATATTGACTTTAAACTCTTTTTTGCATTCAAAAGAATTAAGAGGTTCAATCTTATTACTTATATCATGTTCAAGAGATATTGTCTTACAAGATGACCATTTTTTTAAAAAATCAGGGTGTATTTTTTTAGGTCTTCTTTTTTTTATATCGTAAAATACCCACAAACCTCTAGCTCTACCTATTATATTGTAGTTTTCATCATAAATTATATTTTCTCTAAATCCCCTAATGGCATGATATTTTGATATCCATGTTCTTATAATTATCTTTTCTTTATAAAGTGGGTAGCGTTCCATTTCCATTGCACCAGCAAGTAGTACCCACCCAAGGTTTTCAGACATTAAAGATAAAAGGTCATGCCCAGCATATCGGCAATGTTCAGCGGCAGTTTCTTGAAGTAGAGTTAATATAGAAATAGCCGAAGCTTCACCTAATCTATTCATTTCAAAAAATCTTAATTCAAACTCTTTATCAAAATAGTTTTCCATAATGACTCCTTTATATATGAATATATATCATTTAAACATAATTGTCAAATATAAAATTAAAGTGCTCTGAAAAGGAATACTAAACTATTCTATAACCCATATTATAATATAATCCATATTCAAAAAAAATATAAATTTATTAAAACAAAGAGCAATATGATACAACTAAAAAATCTTTCAAAACATTATGGTGAGAAAACACTTTTTACAGATCTGAATCTTATTTTAGGACAAGGACAAAGAATAGGGCTTGTAGGGAGAAATGGTACAGGAAAATCTACACTTTTTAAACTAATACTTGGTGAAGAGGTAGTTGATGATGGTGAGATTTTAATACCTAAAGGGTATAAAATAGGGGCACTTAAACAACACTTGGAATTTAGTGAGAAAACACTTAGGGATGAAACTGCTCTTGCTTTGAGTGTTGATGACAAGTTTAGTATTTACAAGGTTGAGAAGATTTTATTTGGTTTAGGTTTTTCCCATGAAGATTTAGAAAAAGACCCTTTGTCTTTTTCTGGGGGTTATCAAATTCGTATAAATCTTGCTAAACTATTGATTACTGAACCAAACCTATTACTTCTTGATGAGCCTACAAACTACTTAGATATCTTATCTTTAAGATGGTTGAAAATATTTTTAAAGAACTTTGATGGAGAGGTTATCTTAATCACCCATGATAGGGATTTTATGGATAGTATTACAACACATACTATGGGTATTGTTAGAAAATCTTTATTTATTTTATCAGGTGGTACTTATAAGTTTTATGAGCAGTTAGCAGCAAATGATGAACATTATGAAAAGCAAAAAGAGGCACAAGATAAAAAAAGAAAAGAGTTGGAGGAATTTATAGCTAAAAATAAAGCAAGGGCTTCAACAGCATCACAAGCCCAGTCAAAAGTTAAGTTATTGGAAAAAATGGATAATATGGATTCCCTTGTAGATGAGGCTACTATAGATTTTGATTTTAATTATAAAGACACACCAGCAAAAGTTTTACTTGATGTAAAAGATTTATCTTTTGGATATACAAAAGACAATATTCTTTTTAAAGATATTTCATTTACTTTAAAAAAAGGGGAAACCTTAGGAATTATTGGAAAAAATGGTAAGGGTAAATCAACTTTATTAAATGTTATTGCAGGTGAATTAAAACAAATAAATGGAACAGTGGATTATCATGGAACTACTTCATTTGGTCATTTTGGACAAACTAATATATCCCATCTTAATCCAAACAATAATATCATGGATGAAATTTATGTTTCAAACTCAAAATTACCAGAAGCTACAGTTAGGGGCATTTGTGGTTCTATGATGTTTAGTGGAGATGATGTTAAGAAAAAAATATCTTTATTATCAGGGGGAGAGAAAAGTAGGGTGATGTTAGGACAAATCTTAGCAAAAGATGTAAATCTGCTGTTTCTAGATGAGCCTACAAATCACTTGGATATGCAATCTATTGATTCTTTAACTAAAGCTATAAAAAACTTTGCAGGCTCTTGTATAATTGTAACTCACAGTGAAAAACTTTTAAGAGAAGTTTGCGATAGGTTGATTGTGTTCGCAAAAGATGGTGCAGATTATTTTGATGGAACATATGATGAGTTTTTAGAAAAGATTGGTTGGGATGAAGAAGAGGATGAAGAGAAAGTAAAAATTGCCCCAAAAGTAAATAAAAAAGAGAACAAAAAACTACGAGCTTCTTTAATTCAAGAGAAAAATAAATTGGCAACTCCTTTTAAAAAAGAGGTGGAGAAACTAGAAAATGCAATTATAGAGTTAGAAGATTTGATAGAAAAAGAGCAAGCTGAACTTATACAAGCTTCAAATATAGGTGATAATAGTAAGATAATAGAACTATCTCAAATAATTTTAAGATATGAAAAAGAGGTTGAAGAAAAATTTGAATTATTGGAAGAGAGTCAATTAAAACTTGATGAAATCATACATGAGTATGATAAAAAACTTGAAGAGCTGTAAGCTTAGTTATTCATTAGTTTTAATAAGACTTGAGACCGTTCAAAAATCTGTGTCAAGTCACCTAAAGTAACAAATCCATACTTGTTACAACTCTAAATAATTATCCAATCTCCCTTCGAAAAATATAGCAAGTTGGGAGATTGTTAAACTCCAATTATGCACTGGCTGAGTCCATTTTACTTTTGCATTTAATATTCCCATATACAACAATTTTAAAAGTGAATTCTCATTAGGGAAAGCTCCTTTTGTTTTGGTTAATTTTCTAAATTGCCTATGTACAGATTCAATAATATTTGTAGTGTACATAATCTTTCTTATCTCTTTTGGATATTTAAAATAATAAGATAAATTCTCCCATTTATTTTGCCAAGATTGAAGTACTATGGGATATCTTTTCCCCCATTTTTCATCTAGTTTTAAAAGCTCATCTTCTGCAAGTTCTTTTGTTGTTGCTTGATAAACAAGTTTTAAATCTCTCATAAACTCTTTTTGGTCTTTAGAAGCTACATACTTCAATGAATTACGAATTTGATGTACAACACAAAGTTGTACTTCGGTATTTGGATATATTGTTTTAATAGCTTCAGGAAAGCCTTTAAGACCATCTACTGATGCAATTAGTATATCTTCTAATCCTCTATTATTTAAATCAGTAAGAACACTAAGCCAGAAGTTTGCTCCTTCACTTTGGGATAAATATAATCCTAATATATCTTTTTTACCATCAATTCCCATCCCTAAAACTGTGTAAACTGCTTTACTCACATACTTCCCACCATCTTTTATTTTATAATGTATCGCATCAAGCCATACAAATGGATAAATAGCTTCTAAAGGTCTACTTTGCCAAGCTTTTACCTTATCTATAATTTTATCTGTAATAGTGCTTATTGTTGCACTTGATAATTGTATTTGATATATCTCTTCAATATGTTTTATAATATCTCTATAGCTTAATCCTAAGCCATACATAGATAATATCTTTTCTTCTATTTCATTAGACATTGTTGTTTGGTTTTTCTTTACAAGTTGTGGTTCAAAAGAACCTGTTCTATCTCTTGGAGTATTCAATTCAAAGGAACCACTTGTTGATTTTATTGTTTTAGAGCTTTTACCATTCTTTCTATTTTTATTTCCTGCAAATACATCTTGAGTTATATGAGAATCTAATTCTGCTTCTAAAGCAGCTTCAACTAATTGTTTTACTAATGGAGCAAGTACTCCATCTTTACCATTGATATTTTTACCTGCAAGTAAATCTTGTACAGCTTCATTAAAATCAAATTGTTTTTTCTTTTCCATCTATATCAATCCTTATAATATTTATTATATCAGACTGACACAGATTTTCTAACACTCCCTAAGACTTCAATTAGTTTTTCATATCCTACAGGTTTTTGAATAATATCAAAAACCCCTAATTGCCTTAAGGTATTTAATTTATCAGTTTCTGTATGGGCAGATATGATTAAAATAGTTTGCTCTTTATTTAGGTCTTTGACTTTTTTACTAAACTCAATACCATCAAGTTTTGGCATGCTGATATCTGTGATTATTAAATCATATTGATGGTTGTTATTTATATATATATCAAGGGCATCAGAGCCATCACAAGCTACATCTATATCTAAAAAGAAGTTGTTAAGGAATTTTATAAGTTGATTTCTTACCTCTTTATTATCTTCAATAAATAAAATTTTTAAATTTTTTGTGTATTTAATCAGTTCTGCTAAATCATTATTCATAATAACTCTTTATCATCTAGTGGTAAATGGATATAAAAGCTTATTCCATTGTATTCATTTTTTGCAAATAAACTACCTTTGCAGTGATCATTTATAATTATTTTACTCATATAAAGCCCCAAACCTGTACCATCTTTAGAAAGTTTTGTTGAAAAGTATGGATCAAAAATTTTTTCAATAACCTCTTCATCTATACCTCCACCATTATCATATATCCTTATAATAGCAAATTTATTATCTTTTTTTGATGTTTCAATCTCTATAATTCTCTTTTCTTTATTATTTTCAATAAGAATATCTTCGGAATTTTTTATTAGATTTAATAAAACTTGTTGTATCTCATTTGGATATGAGATAAGATTAATTGAGCAATTAAATTTAGTTCTTAAGTCTATACTATTTTGAGTTAATGAGTTTTTTACTAAATCGATAGATTTAAATATTAATTGTTCCAGGTTAAAATTTGATTTTTCTTTATTATTCTTGAAAAAATTCCTAAAATCATCTATAGTAGTAGATAAGTGGTTTGAATAGTTAGCTATTAGTTTTAATTCCTCTTCAAAGGTTTTTTTATCAAGATTATTATGTATTAATGTTTTCATAATGAGATTATTAGTTGTAGCAGAAATTGCTGTTAATGGTTGTCTCCACTGGTGGGCTATCATTGCAAGCATCTCCCCCATTTGAGCAAGTCTTGATTTTTCTATTAATTGTTTTGTATTTAATTCATTTTTTTTGATCTCTTCTTTTACTCTATTTTCCAATGTAGAGTTAAGTTGAGCAAGTTCTTTTTCTAAATGTTTTCTAATAGTTATATCTCTTATCACTGCATGAATAACATCGTTGTTATCTATTTGTATTAAAGTTAAAACTATCTCTACATCTATTTTTTTCCCTTTACCATCTAATATTATCCATTCAAAAGAGCTAACACCATTCTTTTTAGTTTCTTTTATTTTCTCTTCAAATTGCTTTTTTGATAAAATATTTATTGTTTGGTATTCTGGTGAAAGTTCATAAAGTTTTGAATTTAGAATTTTATCTTTTGTTCTGTTTAGTATTTTAAGTGAGGATTCATTGCAGTTAATGATTATATTATCTTTTATTAGTAGAACCCCATCTGCTGATTTAATATATAGATTTTCAAACAATTTTTTTTGTTTTGCTAATTCTATTGTTTTATTCTCTATCTCTTCTTTTGCTTTTTGTAGTACTTTATTATGTCTATTTAAAATAGTTTGTCTATATATAAAGATTATTAGGATAAGAATCATAGAAAAAAATAGTTGCCAAAAATATTTATAATCAAATATTGAACTTATATTGATGGCAGTCCATTTATTTGATATCTCATTTATTTGTTTTTGAGATAGGTGGTTTAATGATTTATTTAAAATATTTAATAATCTTTCATCAGAGTTTCTATTTACAGCCATACTTACTTTATATGACATATTTGTATATCTGGAGATATAAAGGTCATTTAAAGCATAATTTGACATGTAATATGAAGCAATGGGAAGTGGTTGTATTGTATAATAAACCTGTCCCAAATTAACTAAGTTAAAACTATCCTTGTCATTTTTTGTATAAATAATATTTGGGTTTTTATTTGATAATTTAAGCAAGTGTTCAATCTGAGAGTTCTGTTTAACTGCAACTTTTTTTTCTAAAATAGATTCTAAACTAGAAACTACAGGTTTATCTTTTTTTGTAATTATTGCTAATTTATAGTCTAAATAAGGTTCTGTAAATTTGACATATTCTAATATATCTTGAGTATTTGTCACCGAAGATACCACCTCACAAAGACCTAGTTTCAAATAACTTTTTAGTTGTGATAATGATTTTACTTTTAATGTTTGAAACTCTATTCCTGTAAGTTCTTCAATTTTTTCTAAAATATCTATTGAGATACCTAGATAATTACCATTTTCATAATAATCAATAGGTTTTAAATTTTTTCTTGTACAAACTGTAATCACTTTTTTATTTTGAATAAATTCATTTTCTTCATTTGATAAAAGCTTATTATTTTCTTTTTTTTCCACTTTTCTTACGCCAAACCATTTTCTTTTTAGGCTTAGAAGTTCTTCATCACTAACTGTTTGCATGGCTTTTTCAAAAATATCTCTTAAGATAGTTTTATCTTTTGATGTTCCAATTCTTATTAAACTTATCATTCTATTATCATAAATAAAGTTTGTAGGAACAACTCCTGAGATATTGTTTAAGGCAATTACATAGTCTAATACATTTTTTTTCCCAATAGTTGCATCAGCTTTCCCCAAAGAGAGAAACTTAAGTGCTTCTAGGGAATCTTTAACTAGAATTTGTTTTATCTTAGGATAATACTTTTCTATAGCTTTTTGAGCAAAAAAACCCTTTGGCATAACTATTGTTTTTCCCTCTAATTTATCTAATGAATCTATACTCTCATTGCCTTTTTTTACATAAATAGCATTTGCTGCTGTATGAAATATGGATGTAAAAGAGATATTTTTAGCTCTTTGAGCATTTTTAGAGATATTAATAATAGCATCTAGTTGATCATTTTGTAACATTTGCATAAACTCATCCCAAGATGGACCAGTTATATATTTCACTTTTATATCAAGTTTTTTTGCTAAAAGATTCATATAATCGATTGAAAAACCTTTTGGTTTTCCATTTTCAAAGTAGTTATATGGGGGCCAATTTTGTTCGTTGTGTAGTCTAATAGGGGAGTTGTTTTTTAAAAACTCTATCTCTTTATCTGTTAGTTCAATATCAGTTTTTGCATATATATTACTTACTAGTAAAATTAGAATAAATATTTTTAAGAAGTGCATTAATATTTAATCAAATCTTTTATATCTTAGTTTATAACCATGTGAGTATATAGCTTCAAAAAGTTCATGGTTTAGTTTAGTTTTTAGTCTTGAAACTAAGTTTCTAACCCTTTTATTATTAGAACTATTTCCATCAAAAATAAAGTTTTCTATTTCATCATAAGTTTTTAATAAGCCTTTAGAGTTTATAAATAGTTTAAATAGCATTATTTCATTTTTTGTAAGTTTAACCACTTCACCATTTTTATATAAAATTGAGTTATCACTATCCCAAGAAAAATCAAAATCTAGATTAACTCTATTATCATTGATTTTAGTTAATTTATTTTTTTCAATTACATTCATTAGTGTGTTTGAAATTTGTTCTATATTGTATGGTTTTAAAAGATAGCCATCTATCCCTGCATTTATTGTTTGTAACATATAATCAGGATTACTATGGGCAGAAAATACTAAAATAGGAATATGTCTATTGATTTGTCTAATAGAGTTAATCATAGAGATACCATCAATAACAGGCATTTCAATATCTGTAATAATTAAATCAAAGTTTTTATTTTCATAGTTATTATTAGCTTTAAAGATAATTAATCCTTCATCGCCATTTGA
This sequence comes from Halarcobacter azotofixans (SeqCode), assembly GCA_048571215.1. Taxonomy (GTDB): domain Bacteria; phylum Campylobacterota; class Campylobacteria; order Campylobacterales; family Arcobacteraceae; genus Halarcobacter; species Halarcobacter azotofixans. Next base: position 1,456,254 of record CP182352.1, on the reverse strand, counting down.
GCCAACAATAATATTATGAAAAAAGATATTTAACATCTTAAGTGTTTGTTCTCTTACATCTACATTATCTTCAATATATAATACTTTTAAATTTTTTGTAAATGCAATTATCTCTTGTAACCTATTTTTAATCATACTAAATAAATCCTTAAGGGAATTATATATGAATTAATGTTTAAAATTAATTAATTAGAAGTTAAGAATAAATAATTTTTTTGAATATTCAAAAGGGGATATTACCCTTTTGAATGACAGATTGTATCTTTTAAGTCTCTATTTCTATAAGCAAGTGCAATAGTAACGAAAACTAGTCCTGTTACAACATATACCCATGCTGGAATTGGTACTGGATCACCTGTTGCATAAGAGTGAAGTCCTGATAGATAAAAGTTAACACCAAAGTAGGTCATTAAGATTGTTCCAAATGCCAAAAGTGATGCAGTAGAGAATACAAAAGGTGTATTGAATTTTTTTACAAATCTAAGGTGCACAACTAAAGCATAAGTAACTATTGATACATATGCCCAAGTCTCTTTAGGGTCCCAACCCCAATATCTACCCCATGATTCATTTGCCCAAACACCACCTAAGAAGTTTCCTATTGTAATAGCACTAAGACCAATAATAAGTGCTATTTCATTAATAGCTGCTATATGCTTAATAGTCTCATCTAAGTGAGGTCTATTTTTTCTAAAAATAAACATTATAAGTGACATAAATCCCAATATTGCACCAAGTCCAAAGAAACCATATGAGGCTGTTAAAATTGAAACATGTATTGTTAACCAATATGATTTTAAAACCGGTACTAAGTTTGTAATTTGTGGGTCAATACTTGTTAAATGTGCTGTAAACATAAATATACCAGCAACAATAATTGCAGCACTTAAGGCAAGTAAAGATTTCCTAAAAAATATTACTCCCGCAAATACTGCAGACCAAGAGATATATAAAAGGGATTCGTATGTATTAGACCAAGGTGCATGTCCTGATATAAGCCATCTATATCCCATTCCAAAAGTATGAACTGCAAAAAGTAAAGCTAAGATAACAAAGAAAAATAAAGTTGTTTTTCTAGGTTTTATTTTTGGGTTAAATACTACTACAAAAGCAGCAATCAACATAATTAGACCAAAAAATACATATGCTAAGGTTAGCTTAGGAAAAATATCTATTTTATTAAAAAATATCTCATTGTCAATTTGACTTTGAGGAGGCATAATATCTTTACCAACTTGTGCTTGGTATTGTTTTATCATATCTATAAATTTATTTGCTAGGTTCCAATCCTCTTCTATAACAGAGTTAATAAAACCTCTAACTAGGGCTTCTATAGCTTTTTGATTATCCCCTTTAAAGGTTTCCATAGCTTCAAGTGGCGGATACCATTTATTATTGTCATTTGCATTGGTTTGTGGAAACATTCTAAATAGGTTTCCATTATAAACCATATAAGCAACATTTAGTTTTTCATCTAATTTTATAATATCCTTTTCAAAAGTACCCCTTTGGTTAGGTTGAGTCATTGAAGCTTTTTGTGCCTCTTTTTGAAGTAGATATTTACCATCTTTAAATACTTCAGTAAACGAGATATATTTTCTTGATTGATCTATGCTTAAGAGTTTTTTCAATTTAGGTGTTTTTATCTTAATCATTCTAAAATTTCGCCAAATTTCAGGTCTTGTTAACATTCCTAAGATGATTTGATCAGCATTCATATCAAACATTGAAGTTTTAGAACTAAGTTTACTTAATATTTCTCTGTTTAGAGTATTAAGAGGTTTCATTCTACCACCATGACTTTGTACTACTATTTTTGAGAACTGTTCTGCTGTTGCTTTCGAATTCTCTTTAAATCGTACTAAATACTCTGCCATATTTTTTTTAATATCTTGCTGTTGTGTAGTAACATTGTCATTTGCTTCTAAGTTATGTGAAGATAAAGCAAAGAATAATGAGATGATAAAAGCTGCTGCATTTTTACTACTAACATATTTTGTTAGTTTCCAAAATCTAGATTTCTTATCAAAAAGGTTTAAAATTAGACCAAGAGTTAATAAAAAATATCCTAAATAAGTAGGCCATTTCCCTGGGTCGTTATTTACAGAAAGTACAGTTCCTAGTTCATCTGGGTCGTATGAACTTTGAAAGAATAAAAAGTTTCCTTGGTGTAGTGTTCTATTCATAAATATCCTATAGTCAAAATTCTCGCCATCTTTTTTAATAACTGTAACCTCAGAGGCATAAGAAGATGGTGCCATACTTCCTGGGTATCTATCAAGTTGAAAATCTCTTAGTTTTATTGCAAAAGGTAGTTGTAATGTTTTTGAACCATATTCTAGCGTTACAATTGTATCTCCAAAATCTTCAACTTTTGAAATACCTTTCATCCCTCTTTTTCCTGGAAGTCTGACGGTTTTAGTTTGTCCATTTAAAGTTAAATCAACAGTTAAAATTCCCATCTCTGCCTTACCTTTTTTACTTACAAGGTAATCATCATATTTTATATTTAAATTTTTATTATTGAATTTAACATCATAATTAAATCTATTTAACATTTCTGAAAATAATTGAACAATTCCACCTTTTGAACCTTCTGACATACCTTTTCTAAAACTTGAAGCTGCAAATTCCAAAGGGTATTCTTTGTAGTAAGTTGCATCTTTTTGTTTGATTTTCACTTGTAAATAAGGTTCTAGTGAGATCATTTTATCTTGAGTTTGACCCTCTCTTATATGAACAATTCCTTCATATCCAATATATCTTGTAACACCTGCTCCTAATAAAATTATTACAAATGAAAGGTGAAACAAAAACCTTGCCTTATGTTTCCACATTTTATATTTGTAGATAACTGCCATTAGATTTATTGTAATTAATACTAATGCTGCCTCATACCACAGGTTATTATAAACTAAAACTCTAGCAGTTGATGTTCCAAAGTCATTTTCAATAAAAGTTGCAACACCGGCTCCTATAGCTAAAATTAAAAATAAAACTAGTGTTAATTTAAATGAGGATATAAAATCCCAAATAGTTTTCAATATAAATCCTTTTTTATCTATTATATTTCTATATTATACATTTCAAATGTAAACTTAACGTGGAGTTTATACTCCTAAAGAATTCAAAACATAAAAATTCCGTAATTATAACTAAAAAACTTTATTATCTCTTTTGCTGTAAACTTCTATTTAATAATTTATGATTATAATTGCACTTATGAACTTAGAAGAATTAAAGAAAAAAAAAGATGACTGTAGGTCATGGAAAAATGTACAACCTTGGTATGAACAATTATTAAAAGTATTTGAGCTAAATAAAGATAAGTTAAAAATTGATTATGGGGATTGGTTTAGTATAGGAGAAAAAAAGAATCTTACTAAAACAGAGTATGATCTAATAGAGGAGACTGCTAAAAAACTTATACCTTGGAGAAAAGGACCTTTTAATATCTTTGGTCTTGAAATAGATAGTGAATGGCAAAGTAATATAAAATATAATCTAATAAGACCACATTTTAATCTAAAAGATAAGGTTGTTGCAGATATTGGGTGCAACAATGGCTATTATATGTTTAGAATGCTTGAGGATAAACCAAAAAGAATTGTTGGATTTGATCCATCTGCTTTGACTTTGCACCAATTTGAATTTATAAACCATTTTGTAAAGTCAAATATAGTTTATGAGATGTTGGGTGTTGAACATTTAGAGTACTATAACCATAGTTTTGATTTTATTTTTATGCTGGGGGTTTTATACCATAGACCTGATCCTGTAGGTACTTTAAAATCGCTAGCAAAGGGATTAAATAGTAAAGGGGAAATCTTAATTGATACTTTTATGATTGATGGGGAAGATGAGATTTGCTTAACACCAAATAAAAGATACTCAAAGATCCCAAATATATATTTTATTCCAACAATATCTGCACTCAAAAATTGGCTAAGTAGGGCAGGTTTTGAAAATATTGAGGTGATTGCAACTACTACAACTACATCTGAGGAGCAAAGAAAAACTAAATGGTCTTTTGATCAAAGTTTAGAGGACTTTTTAGACCCAAATGATAAAACTAAAACGGTTGAAGGGTATCCAGCTCCCAAAAGAGTTTATATGAAAGCTAGAAAGATACTATAATTATTAGAATAAATCTATAGTATCCTCTGGTTGAAGTTGGTTATAAAAAAAATACTGACTTCTACCTTTGTTTTTTGCTTCATATAGGGCAATATCTGCATTTTTAATTGTTTTATCAATATTATCACTACTATTACTAATTTCATAAAGGTCTATTCCAATACATACAGTTTTTTGAAGTGTTTGTTTTATTTCTGGATTAACTAAAACCTTTACCTCACTAAAATCTTTGATAATATTTTCAGCCATTTTTATAATATCTTTTTTATTTGTTGTGCTTAAAACAGAGATTAGAAACTCATCTCCGCTAAGTCTAGCAACCATATCAAATTCTGAAATATTTGTATGTATAATCTTTGCTAATTCTACTAAAACTTGATCCCCAATATCATGATCAAACTCATCAATAACTGCTTTAAAATGGTCTATACCAATCATTAAAAAATATATATAGTCGTAGTTTTTTCTTGATAAGTGTATTTGTTTATTTAGATTTTCTATTAAATAGTGTCTGTTGTACACTTGGGTAACTGAATCTAAAGATAATGATTCAATAAAATTCTTTTTGATAATACCATTTTGTATTATAGGTGATATTTGAAATAGTGCTGATTCAATTGTGTCATATTGTGAGTTTATTATCTTATAGTGTTCTTTTGTATTTGCTGCAAAAGATACAATTGCATTAAGATTAGTATGTGTATTTATAATAAAGAAAAAAGATAAGTTATCATCTAAGTTAAACTCTTCCCCCTCTATAAAAATATTTTCTCTATTATTTCTTTCTATATCAAATAAAGAGAAGGTAACATTATCAATATTAAAATTAGTATTTAACCAAAGAAATATATCCTCAGCCATTTGTTTTATATTTGAAGAATATTGTAATTGGTCATATAATTTATAAATTTTTTCTAATGCTTTATAGGATTTATCATCAGTTGCAGAAGCTTTTATTAATTTTAATATACTATTACTCATATTTTTCCTTAAAATAAATCAATTGTATTTGTATCTTCTTTTCTGAATTTAAAGGTTTGACTTCTACCTTTATTTCTAGCTTCATATAAAGCTATATCAGAAGATCTAAATATCTCTTCAATTTTATTTGCATCATCAGGATACATTGAAACACCAGTACAAATAGTTTTCATCAATATTTGTTTGGTCACATCATTTACAACAACTTTTGTGTTTTTAAAATTTTCAACTATTTTATTTGCTATATTTATAGCATTTTCTTCATTAATAACATTGTGTAGTACTACAAAAAATTCATCAGCTTCTATTCTTGCAACTAGGTCTGATTTTCTTACACTATTTTGAACACTTTTTGCTAGTTCTTTTAAAACTTTATCACCAACATTATAATCAAATTCATCTATAACGGCTTTGAAATGGTCAATTCCTATTTTAATAAATGCCATCTTTTTTCTTTCTCTATTTGATAAAGGAAGGGTTGTTTTTAGGTATTCATCTATATATTGTCTATTATAAAGACCTGTTAAACAATCTTTTAGCGCAAGTGTATCTATTTTGAACTCCAAAAACTTTGAATAAATTGTTTGGGAAATTAGATTAAAAAGAAGTTTTATTATCTCAATATTGCTCATTAATAGATTTTCTTTTTGTTTACTATCTTCATAAAATATAGAAACTTTTAGAAGATTTTCACTTGTTAGTTCTATACTAAAGTCTTTGAAACTTAAACCATTTGATAATTCAAAGTTTGAATAGATTAAGTTTTCATTTATAGTTACTAAATAGTGATGCACATTATATTGTTCACTTATAAAGTTAGAAATTAGTTTAAACATTTTATCAAAGTTATTTGTTTTTTTTAATTCATCATTTAACTCTAATATTGTTTGAACACTAGTTACATTTAATTTTAGTAAATCATCCATCTGAAATCCTATAAGTAATTTTTCCAACTATTCAATGACGTCCTTTCACTTTTTAGTGTAGTAGAGTCTCCATGTCCAGGATAAATTCGAATATTTTTATCCCATTTTAAAATCTTATCAATACTTTTTATCATAAGGCTTGGGTCTGAGTGAGGTAAATCACATCTACCAATTGAACCATTAAATATAAAATCACCACTAAATAAAGTGTTTTCTATCTCTATTGCAGAACAACCAGGAGTATGACCAGGGAAAAAGTGAAATTTTACTTTTATTCCATCTATGTCAAGTTCTTGATCAGGTTCCACTAAAACATCAGGTATAGAACTTGGAAGACCAAGTCCAAATGGATCACCTTGTAACATAAATTCATCATTCTTAGGTGTATAAATTTTTATATCTAGTAAATCTTTTAACTCTTTATTTGACCAAACATGATCAAAATGTCCGTGAGTATTTAATATTGCTATAGGATTTTCAACATTTTGTTTTACCCAAGGTGTTGCACCAACTCCTGGGTCTATTATTAAATCTTTTTCATTAATAGTTATAATATAACAATTTGTTCTATACTCTCCCATAGGATGTATTTTAATTTCCATTATTTTTTAATCCTTACTTAGATAGAATCTATCTAAGTATATATTATTGAAGCTGTAAGGTAGTTTATGAGATATTATAAAAATATAGAAAATATCATATTAGAGGCAAATCCGAAGGAAAAAATAGGGATGTTTAAGAGCTTTTATAAAAATTATTTAAATGAAGATTATATAAAAGAATCTAATTATGAACCATATATAATGTATGAACCCTCTTATAATAAAATATTTAATATTGTAGTTCCAAAAGGGCTTAAACAAAGAAAATATATGAATACAAAAGAGGGTAAAATAAATCTTTTACATACAATAGCCCATATAGAATATAGTGCTATTGATTTAGCTTTAGATGCTGCATTAAGGTTTCAAAATCTTCCAAAAGAGTATTATAATGATTGGTTAGAGGTTGCCAATGATGAAGTTAGACATTTTGAGATGATTGAACAACTTCTAAATGAGTTAGACTCATCTTATGGTAGTTTAGAGGTTCACACAAATCTTTTTGAAGCAATGAAAAAGACTCCTGATTTTTTATCAAGAATGGCAGTTGTTCCAAGGTTTTTAGAAGCAAATGGCTTAGAACAAAATCCAAAGATTATGGATAAATTAAATTCTAACCCTGATGAGTTTAATAAAAAGATAATTAAGGCACTAAATGTAATACTTGAAGAGGAGATCGATCATGTGTTAAAAGGTGACAAATGGTTTAAATATGAGTGTGAAAGATTAAAGTTAAATCATGAAAATACATATATTGAGATTTTGGAACGGGTTTATCCTGGAAGTACTTCTAAAAAATATGATTTAAATATAGATGCAAGAAAAAAAGCAGGTTTTAGCTGTGATGAACTTAAATTTTTATCTAAAAGGGATAATTGCAATTAAGGGGTAAATTATGATAACTTCAAATATAAATGAGATACTAATAAAAAATCAAATAGAAAATAAGATTAACAATAAAACTACAAATAATGAGTTTGTAGATACTCTAATAGCAGATAAAAAAAATCATACACAAACAGCCAAACTAACATATGAAAATATAAAAAGTGTATCTTTAGAACAAATTGAAATTTTATTTGAAGATGAAGATAAAAAATCTCTAGCAAAAAACTTAAAACTAGCAACAATGTTTTCAACTGATGATAATTTATCAAAAGCTTTATTTAATACAGTAATGGGAAAACCTTTTGATTTGGGCTACAGTTATTTATTTGATATGTATGAAGATAAAAGTAGTTATTTAAACTCTTCAAAAACAAGTTTAGCAAGTCTACTTCAAAAATCAATTAGTACAAAACTAGATGATGGAGATAAAAAGATTACAGATAAAATTTCACAAACAAAACTAAATGAGATTTTAACTGTTGTTAACTCTTTTAACTTTGTAGAAGCCTTATCTACAGGCTATAAGGATTTAAATGATAGATATAAAGATGAGGATGATCAATATGCATTTTTATATAATGATTTTTATCTAAAGTATCAGGAACTAGAGTATAAATATAATGAGCAAAAAAATAAAAACAATAGTCTTTTAAATCAGTTTAAATAAAAGAGAAAATTCTCTTTTATTTAAAATTTTGCGTTAGGAATAGGGTAGTTTTCTACAACAAAATCAATATCTTTATCCCCTCTACCACTTAGATTTATCAAAATAGTTTTATCTTTTGATAAAGTTTTTGCTAGTTTCATAGCAAATCCAACTGCGTGGGCTGATTCTAGCGCTGGGATAATCCCTTCTAATTGAGAGAGTTTATAAAAAGCATCAACTGCTTCTATATCATTGCATAAACCAATCTTTGTTCTACCTATATCTTTTAAATATGCGTGTTCAGGTCCAACTGAGGGATAATCAATCCCCGAACCAATAGAATATACCGGTGCTGGTTCCCCATTTTCATCTTTTAGCATGATAGAATTAAATCCATGCATAACTCCCTCTTCCCCATGGCTTAAGGTTGCAGCATGATCTCCTAGTTTTTCTCCTCTTCCCATAGGTTCTACTCCATATAGATTGATATCCTCATCATCTATAAAAGGGGCAAATATACCCATTGAGTTTGAACCACCACCAACACAAGCAATTATATTATCTGGTAAATTTTTTTCATGTTCCAAGAACTGCTCTTTTGCTTCAATTCCAACAATACTTTGAAAATCCCTTACCATCATAGGAAATGGATGTGGACCAACAACTGAACCTATACAATATATTGCAGTATCTGCTTGGGAAATATAACTTTCAAAGGCACTATCAACAGCTTCTTTTAAAGTTTTTAATCCATGTGTTGCAGGAACTACTTTTGCACCTAGAATTTTCATTCTTACCACATTTGGGTGCTCTTTTTTAATATCAACTTCACCCATATGTATTTCACACTCCAAGCCAAAGTAAGCTGCAGCTGTTGCTAGGGCAACCCCATGTTGTCCTGCTCCTGTTTCTGCTATAACTTTTTTAAATCCCATATGTTTAGCTAAAATAACTTCTGCCATACAATGGTTTAGTTTATGAGCTCCAGAATGGTTTAAATCTTCCCTTTTAAGATAGATTTTTGCACCACCACAATACTTAGTAAGGTTGCTAGCATAACTTATTGGTGTGGGTCTTCCTTGGTAGTGTTTTCTAACATATTTTAAATCTTCAATAAACTTTCCATCATCTTTTAAATCTGCATAAGCTTTAATTATTTTTTTAAAGGGCTCTTCTAACACAGGTGGAATAAATGAACCACCAAATCTTCCAAAAAATCCATTTTTATCTGGATGATTGCTTAAATAATCAGACATTAACTCTTCTCCTCGTTTTTTATAAATTCACTAAAAAATTCTGCTCTGTTTTTATCCCCAAATTTTCTAACCTTGAATATTTTTTTATATAAAAGGTATTTTTCTACTACATTCAATACTTTTAGTTTGTCATAAATATTTAATACAAACTTATGTTTTGTAATAAGTATTTTATAGTTTGCTTTTATAAAATACTCTTGAAATTCATTTACCTCTTCTATAGAGTTTAATTCAAAATCACTAATAATCAAAAAATCTATCTCTTTTAAAGTAAAATCTTTTTGTATAGTTTTAGAAAAATAGTCTAATAATGCATTTATTTCATTATTTATTTTTGAATTATAATCTGCATTTTGTAGATAAGCAAATAATTTTGGTTTACTTTTTTTCCAGTTATACAGGGTATTAACTTGTACTTCAAATAAATCACTTATCTCTTTTGGAGTTAACATTGAACATTCCTATTTTGGCTAATATTATATTTTATTACTTGTTAAATATAAATTTATTTTTATATATTTTCTAAAAGTTTCACTTTTGATTTTGATAATAATTTTGTTGCCTTAGCAAAATCTTCACTTGAAACCTTAAAAATAAAGGCACCTTTATTTGATGAATTAATAGTATATGTATACTCTATATTTATATCATTTTGAGATAAGATGGATAAAACTTCGTTAAATGAACCTATATGATCATCAATCAATACAGCGAATACTTCACTTATTGTTAAAGAAAATCCATTGTCATCTAAAATCCTTTTTGTAGAATCACTATCATCCACTAAAATTCTTAAAATACCAAAATCACTTCCATCAACTAAGTTTAGAGCTTTGATTGATATTTTATTTATAGATAAAACATCAGTGATTTGTGTTAATTCCCCTTTTTTATTTTCAATAAAAATTGAGAGTTGTTTTATAGAATATTTCATATTATTTCCTTTTATCAACTATTCTTACAGCTTTACCAACACTTCTTTCTATACTTCTAGGTTCCACTAATTTAACATTTGTTTTTATATATAAATTACTTAATAGGTCATGTTGGATAGTTTTTTTAATCTTTTCCATTTCACCAATTGAATCTATCATAATCTCATCACTTATCTCTATTAATATCTCCAATTGGTCTAAATGACCTTTTTTGTCAATAACTATTTGATAGTTTAATGTTAAGCCCTCTGTTTGAGAAATCACATGTTCAATTTGTGATGGATATACATTTACTCCATTTATTATAATCATATCATCAACTCTTCCAACTACACTTTCCATTCGAACCATAGTTCTTCCACATTTACATGGAGTTCTTGTAAGTGAAGTTATATCTCCAGTTCGATATCTAATAATTGGCAAGGCTTGCTTTGTTAAAGAGGTTATTACAAGTTCTCCCCTTTGACCATCGGGAACTTGTTCTTTAGTTTTTGGGTCAATAATTTCTGGATAAAAATGATCTTCAAAAACATGAAGTAGTTCTGAGTGTTTACACGAACAACTAACTCCTGGTCCAATTACTTCAGATAATCCATAAACCTCATGATAATCAATTCCCCAAACTTTTGATATCTCCTCTTTTAGACCTTTTGATGTTGGTTCTGCTCCAAAAACACCTGCTTTTAGATTGAAATCATTTTTAAAGCAAGCTCCAGATCTTGAAGCAACTTCTGCAATATGTAAAGCAAAAGAGGGAGTTGAGGCTAAAATTGTAGCTTTGAAATCCTTCATAAGCATAACTTGTCTTTCAGTAAAGCCACCAGAACTTGGAATCACAGTTGCTCCAACTTTCTCAGCACCATTATGTAAGCCTAAGCCTCCAGTAAAAAGTCCATATCCATAAGCATTATGTACTATATCTTCTTGGTTTGCTCCAGCCATGGTAAAAACCCTTGCCATAACTTCATCCCAAATATCTAAATCTTTTTTAGTATAACCTACAACTGTTGGTTTACCTGTTGTTCCCGATGAAGAATGAACTCTAATAACTTGACTCATAGGAACTGTAAAAAGTCCAAAAGGATAGTGATCTCTTAAATCTTGTTTTTTTGTAAAAGGTAGTTTTGATATATCTTTGATTGATTTAATATCACTTGGTTTGATATTAAGTTCATCAAAACATTTTTTATAAAAAGGGGTAAGAGTATATACTCTTTGGACTGTATCTTTTAATCTTTTCGATTGAAGAGCTGTAATCTCCTCAAGAGGACTAGTTTCTATTTGATTCCAAACCATTTTTATCCTTTAATATCAGAAATAGCTTTTTTTAATACCTCAATATTTTGTTGGGCAACTTTCGGGTTAAACTGAACTAAGGCTTCTTCTACATCTTCAAGAGAGAAAGGAAAATCATCACATTTTGCCAATACTACCCCTAACATATATACATTTAGTCCTTGAATTGGAAACTCATTTTTCTTTGCTTTTTCAAAGGCATCTATTTGGATAACATTTGCATTTAAATCATCATTTGGAAAAGAGTTATCTGAGTTTACAGCTAAAGTACCATTTTGTTTTAAGAAACTTAGATTTCTTAAGGCTTCATTTTTTTCCAAACCAATTAGCAAATCAGCTTGATTTGCATCAATCACAGGGTTTGTATAATCACCTAATTTAATAGTACATGAAACAGCACCACCCCTTTGTGACATTCCATGATTTTCTGTACCTAAACATGCTACATTTTTATTCCCTGCACATAGGGCTAATATTTTTACTAAAAAAACAGAACCTTGACCACCAAAACCTGCAATTACAATTTGATACTTCATCTTATTTACTCCTTTCTTCATCTAGGGTGAAGGCTTCTGTTGGACAAACAACATTTAAACATGAACCACAACCTATACATAAAAATGGGTCTATTTCAACTTTTTCATCTTTATTGTATGCCATTGGAGGACATTTATATACAGTTGTACATTGATCACAAGCAACACAGTTTTCAGCAATAACAGTTGAAAACTCACCTGGAATATGATCATTTACTACCTCTTTATCTAAAACACAAAACTCTCTTACAACTGCAACTATAGGACCTGTTGCCTTATCATATTCCTCTTTCATATTTTTGAAGAAATCAATAGTATTATTTAAATCATTCGAGTAAACATACTCAAAGGTTTGAGCACCACAACCTTGAGCAATTTTTGCAATATCAACTTCCCCATTTTGTCTTTGTGGTGGTTGTTGCCTTCCTGTCATAGCTACAACTGAATTATCTAAAACCACAAGTAAGAATTTATGTTTTTGATAAACTGCATTTATAAGTGGGGGAATTCCTCCATGGAAAAAAGTACTATCTCCTATGGTTGCAACTGTATACTTATCTGGATCGGCAATAGAAAAACCACTTGCCATAGATACAGAAGCACCCATACATAAAACAGTATCAATAGCATCTTGATTTATAGCTAAGGTGTAACACCCAATATCAGAAGGGTAGATTGATTTTCTTTTTTTAAATACCTTCATAATAGAATAATAAACATCTCTATGTGGACAACCAGGACAAAGGTTTGGTGGACGAGCTGGTATCTCTTCTTTAAAAGGTATTACAGGGTAAAGGTTTTCACCTTTATATATTTCCATCTTAATCAAAGCATCTTGGATATAAACCTTTTGTAGTTCATCAATTACATGCATTGTATTATCAAGTTTTCCATGTACTTTTTCTGTAAGTACTTGCTCTTCAATACATGCCATAGGCTCTTCTATAACCAATACCTTTTCGTAATTATTAAACTGCTCTCTAATTTTATTTTCAGGAAGAGGGTAAGGCATTTTAAATTTAACAATATCAGCTTCAATTCCTAAGTCATCTAAAGCCTCTTTTGCAAAACCATATCCTGTCCCTGAAGTTAAAACAAGTAGTTTTCCACCTTTGCATTTATCAAACTCTGGTTTGATAAGGTTTTCCCAGTTATACTCTTTGATAGCATTGATTCTATCAATCATCTCATAACCTTGACCTAATCTACCAGCTCTTGGTACTGCTGCCCATCTTGGAATATCTCTTTTAAATTCCCCTTTTGTTGGAGTAAATTTTACATCCTCTTTTACTTCAACTATTTGTCTTGCATGACAAACTCTCATTACAGGTCTTAGCATTGTTGGTGTTTGGAACTTTTCAGATATCTCAACAGCTAAACTTACAAAATCATAAGCATCTTGTGGAGTTGCTGGGTCTAATACTGGTATTTTTGCAAATTTTGCAAATACTCTACTATCTTGTTCAGTTTGAGAAGAGTGAAATCCCGGATCATCGGCAACTACTAATACAAATGCCCCAATATTTCCAATATATGCTGAACTCATTAAAGCATCACCAGCAACATTTAAACCAACTTGTTTCATAGTTGCAGCAGCTCTTCTTCCTGTAATAGCACCAGCATAAGCTACTTCATAGCCAACTTTTTCATTTGTAGCCCATTGTGCATACAAATCTAGGTTTAATTGAGTTTTTAATTTTTGAACATTAGTCAAAATCTCACTTGATGGAGTTCCAGGATATCCTGAAACCATATCAATATTTGAATGAATCATCCCCAATGCAATTGCATCGTTTCCCATTAATGTTTGTTTCATTTTTTTCCTAAAATATTAAATTTTACAAATATTATACATATAATTTTATTTATTAAGCATTAATAGATATTTTTTTATAAATATTGTACAAAATTTAAATAATTTGAGATATATTCTAATAAATATAAGTTCTAAGTCAAAATATTTAAATATATTTCACTAATATTTATAATAATTATACAAAATTTTTCAGTTTTAATATTTCTTTAAAAATAAATTGTATAAAAATTTTAAAATTTATTAAAAAATATACTTTATTTTAATTTTTGATTCTAAATTACAATAATTTATTGATATTAATAAAATAATTAGAAAAATAAAGTTTTAAAAAATCTAATAATTTAGTAAAAAAAAGTCTATTTTTATACCATATACTAATAATTTAATTTTCTTTAGTTTTATATAATTACTTATAATATAGAATTATCTTAAGTTAAAATTTATTTTTGGGAGAAGATATATGTTTGGAGCAGATTTTGGAGTTAGTTTAGCTTTTGGTTTAACTATCGCATCTTCAGTACTTTGTATTTGGTATGGTTCAGTAAACTGGAATAAAGATAGTCAAGTAAAAGTTGATAAGAGTGCTAAAAAATGGGCAAAAGTTGAAGATAATATAGAAAAAGGACTATAAATGGATATTTATGAAAATATAATTATCATTTTATACCTTGCTTTTGTTGGGTATTTAGGTTTTGTGGGATACAAACAAACTAAAAATACTACAGATTATTTAATTGCAGGTAGGGATACTCATCCTTTTATTATGGCTTTATCTTATGGGGCTACTTTTATATCAACTGCTGCTATAGTTGGATTTGGTGGAGTTGCAGCCTGGCTTGGTAACTCTTTGCTTTGGTTGACTTTTTTTAATATATTTGTTGGTATTTTTATAGCCTTTGTTTTTTTAGGAAATCCAACAAGAAAATTAGGTTACAGACTTAATGCTCATACTTTTCCTGAACTTTTAGGAAAAAGATATGATTCTAAATTTGTTCAAATTTTTGGTGCTTTGATTATATTGCTGTTTATGCCTTTGTATGCAACTGCTGTATTAATTGGTGGAACACATTTTATAACTCTTTATTTTAGTATTGATTATCATACTGCCTTATTGGTTTTTTCTGTGATAATCACAGCATATGTTATAGCAGGTGGATTAAAGGGTGTAATGCTAACAGATGCTTTACAAGGAAGTATAATGTTTCTTGCTATGATACTTCTTTTATATTTTACCTTTGATTCTTTAGGTGGGGTTGAACAAGCTTTTATAAAACTTGATAAGGTATGGCAAGCTACTGTTGAACCTTTAGCAACACATAGTTTAAAAGAGTATAAGCCTGGAAGTGCTGATTTTATGATGAAGTTATCAACAATGTGGGGATTTAATGGTTGGAATCAAATGCCTTCTTTTATGGGTCCTGGATGGTTGTTTGTAATTACAACTATTACATTAGGTGTGGGAATAGGGGTTTTGGCTCAACCTCAATTGATAGTAAGATTTATGACTGTGAAATCAAAACAAGAACTAAATAGAGCAGTTTTAATTGGTGGTATATTTATAGTCGCAATGACTGGAGTTGTTTTTATTGTTGGTTCTTTAACTAATGCTTGGTATTATGAGTTCAATGAGGGGAAAAATGCTTTAGAAAGTGCAGGAAGTATTGGAAAAGTTATACCACATTTTATAAATACTGCTATGCCAAAATGGTTTGCTTTTATTTTCCTTTTTGCACTTATTAGTGCTGCTATGTCAACACTATCTTCACAATTTCATACTATGGGAACCGCTGTAGGAAGAGATTTGATAGAACAAATAAAACCAAATCTAAACTCAGTGATGATAACAAGATTTGGGATTGTTATTATGATTATTGTATCTGTTTCATTAGCCTATGCCTTTGATAAACAACCTGCTATTATAGCAAGAAGTACTGCTATCTTTTTTGCCCTTTGTGCTTCTATATTTTTACCAGCATTTATTGCAGGTTTATTTTGGAAAAGAGTTACAAAAACAGCTGCTATAGTTTCAATGCTTGTTGGACTTTTTGTTTCATCTTTTTGGTTATTATTTGTTCATTTTAAAGAAGCAAAAGAGTTAGGTGTTGCTAAGGCCTTATTTGGAACAAATTCTATATTAAGTGGTAAGATCATATTTGTAGATGCCTTAATTATTGCCTTACCATTATCAATAGCAGCTATTATAATAGTCTCTTTATTAACTAAACCAATGGATAAAAAACATATTAATATGTGTTTTAAAGATTAGGCAAATAAATCTACTTAAGAGTTTTTCTTAAGTGGATTTAGTAAATATCTTATTTCTATCGGCTAAAATATGTTTTGTAGGTTTTTTATTGAAATCTAAAGCAACAATTACAATCTCATCAACTGAAAGAATAATTTTGTCTGTGGTTTTATTTATTATTTCACATCTTACAGTGATTGAAGTTCGTCCTGTCTTAACAAGTTCTGTACCAATACCAAGTATATCACCAATATTTGCTGGGGTTTTAAAGCATACCTCACTCATTTTAACAGTTGCAAGTCTTTGAGTATCTAAAAGTTGTGCTGCAAAGATAATCGCTTCTTCATCAACCCAAGATAAAGCCTGACCACCAAAAAGTATCCCTGCAGCATTTAAGTGGGGATACATTACCATTCTTTGTGAACTATATAACAAAATTAGACCTTTTTTGATTATATTTATACAATAAGCAGTTTGATATTTGTATTAAAAAAATATTTAATTGAATTGATTTAAGATATATTAGTAAAACCTACCTAAAAAGGTAGGCTTTTAACTTAGATTATGAAAACCACTTTTTAACTTTGTCAAACATACTTTCAAAGCTTTTTTCATGTGGTTTACTCTCTACACCAAAAGATTCTTGAAGTTTTTCAAGTAACTCTTTTTGTTCTTCATTTAAAGTTTTTGGATAATTTATTTTTATTTGTACTATTAAATCACCTTTTCCATACCCTTGTACAGACTTAACACCTTCACCTTTAAACTTAAATTGCTCTTTATCTTTAGTTCCAGCTGGTATTTCAAGTTCTAATTCACCTCTAAGGCTAGGGATTTTAATTGAAGAACCAAGCGCAACTTGTGTAAAGAAAATTGGTACTTCAAGATATATATCATCTTCATGTCTAACAAAATGAGAATCTTCATTTACTTTAATTTGTAGATATAAGTCTCCTCTTGTTCCATCTGGTGCAATATTACCTTTGTTTGAAACTCTGATTCTATTTCCATCATTTACACCCTCTGGAACATTAACCTCAAATTTATCTTTAACCTCTTTATACCCAGTTCCAGAACATGAGTTACATTTTGAACCAACAGATTGCCCTGAACCGCCACAGTGTGGACAAGTTTGAGAAAATGTCATAAATCCTTGTCTCATGTGAACTTGACCTTGTCCTTGACAGTGAGGACAAGTTGATAGTTTCCCATCTTTTGCTCCAGTACCTTTACAATCAGTACAAGCATCTTTGTACTTATATGATACCTCTTTTTTACATCCAAATACAGCTTCATTGAATTCAACTACAAGTTCTACTGCAATATCTAGGTTATAGTTATATGTTTTTCTTTGTCTTCTTGACCCGCCGCCAAAACCACCAAATCCAGAACCACCAAACATCTCTTCAAAGATTGAACCTAAGTCATCAAAACCACCTGAGAATCCACCAGCTCTTTGTCCATGACCCTCAAGTCCTGCTTTTCCATATCTATCATAGATAGCTCTTTTTTCATCATCACTAAGTACTTGATAAGCTTCATTTACGGCTTTGAACTTATCTTCAGCTTCATTATCTCCAGGGTTTTTATCTGGATGATACTTCATAGCCATTTTTCTATAAGCTTTTTTAATTGTACCCTTGTCACAGTCTCTACTTATCTCTAATAATTCATAATAATCTATTTCAGTCAATTAACAGCTCCTAAATATTATTTTTCGCGATTTTATCTAATTTACCATTAAAATTTGATATAATTCCACAATGAAAAAAGGATTAGAAAAATTTTATGATTTAGTTGATGCATTTGAATCATTACCAACTATTGGTAAAAAATCAGCATTGAGATTAGCATATCATATAGTTATGAATGATAATTATGCAGGTATAAAAATAGCTCATAGTATTGAAAATGCACTAAAAAATATAAAAAAATGTATCAAGTGTGGTTCTATGAGTGAACATGAAATATGTGAAATTTGTTTAGATGACAATAAAGATCATACAAAAGTTTGTATAGTACAAAGTGCAAAAGATATTTTTATTATTGAAGAGTCTAGACAGTTTGATGGGGTTTATTTTGTAATAGAGGAGTTAGAACCATCAAATATAGAGAGATTATTAGAATTTACAAAAGAAAATCTTGTAAAGGATGTTCTTTTTGCAATCACACCTTCATTATCAAATGATGCTTTTATTTTATATATAGAAGATAAATTAAAAGATAAAAATATCACTTTTAGTAAAATTGCACAAGGTGTACCCACTGGGGTTAGTTTAGAAAATGTTGATATTTTATCTTTAGCAAAAGCGATTCAAAGTAAAGTAAATATTTAAGTAGGAAAAGAATTAATGACACAAAGAATAGTTTGTCAAAGATGTATTTATTATTTTGTTACTTGGCAACCAATGAAGCCCCATGGTTGCAAGGCGTATGGATTTAAATCAAAACAATTACCCTCTGTTGTTGTAAAAAATAGTAGTGGAATTGATTGTACTTTCTTTCAACAAAAAAATAAAAAATAATGATGCTATCCAAATATAGCTATATATTAAAAGAAAAAAAAATTGATATTTTAAGGCATTGGGTTAAAGATAAAGAGGTTTCTGAAATACTTGAAAAGCATGATATTAGTTTAAAGGTTTTTTTAAAACAATATGCTTTGCTTATTTTAAATTCATATATAAAAAGTATAGAAAATAATAAAGATATAATTGAGTGTGAAGTACTAGAAGATTTTTTAGTTTTGTTAAAAGATAGAGGTATAAGCACTTCTGAGTTTTTTTTATTTTTTTCTGCTTTTAAAAACTCAATTATTTATTGTTTTAATCAAAAAGAGGTACTCTCATATGAGTTGATTGATGAAATCACATGTATACATGAAAAAAATTTTGTAAAAGTTTTAAAATCTTATTCAAGAAGAATAAAAGATTTTGAAATAAAATTAAACAAATCAGAAAGCCTTATCCATGAATATATAATTATTTCTACAACTGATACTAAAGGGATTATAACTGATGTTACACAAGCTTTTTGTGATATTTCAGGTTATACAAAAGATGAGTTGATAGGTAAAAATCATAATATCCTTAATCATCCTGATACAAAAGAAGAAGTATTTAAAGAGCTTTGGAACACTATTACAAAAGGTGATATTTGGCATGGTGAAATCAAAAATAAAAAGAAAGATGGAAGCTCTTTTTGGGTAGATATAAGAGTGATGCCTCAGTTTAATGAAGATTCTATAATAGAGTCTTTTCATGCAGTAAGTCAGGATATCACACCACAAAAAGAATTAGAAGAGCAGCAAGATATCTTGATAGAACAATCAAAATCAGCTGCTATGGGTGAGATGATATCTATGATAGCCCACCAATGGAGACAACCTTTACAAGCTGTTTCAATCTTAAGTCAAAAACTTCCTATAAGTATGATGACAGATGGAAAAATTTCTGAAAAGTTATTAAATCAAGTAATTGGGGATATTGCTAAGCAACTTAATTATATGAGTAAAACTATTGATGATTTTAGAGATTTCTTTATGCCAAATAAGATAAAAGATAAAATTAGTATTCAAGAGATTATCAATAGAACTTTAGATTTTATGGCTTTTATGTTTAAAACTGATGGTATTAAAATTAATGTAGAAAAGCAAAAGGATATTGTACTTGAACTTTATGTTAATGAAACAATTCAAGTATTAATAAATATTTTAAAAAATTCTAGAGATGTATTATTACATAGAGATATAAAAGATAAAATTATTAATATAAAATATTATAAAGAAAAAAATAATCTAATTTTACAGATTGAAGATAATGCAGGTGGAATTGATAAAGCTTTTATAAAAAAGGTTTTTGAACCATATTTTTCAACAAAAAATGATAAAAATGGAACTGGCTTAGGGCTTTATATGTGTAAAACAATTATTGAAAAACATTGTTTAGGAAAACTAAGTGTAAGTAACTCTAAGCTTGGAGCTATTTTTACTATTGAACTTCCCCTTTAATTAGTTAAAACTAAATTAAAAGATTTGTTGTAAAGCATTTTTTATGTAAAATGTATTTTCATTTTTTGTAATGCAGGAGAGTAGTTTGTTATATAAAGAGTTAAAAGATAGTATTAGAATATTAGGTTTTTTAAGTATTGAGGATTTTGTACGATATATTGGTGTTACACCATCTGATATTTTAGAATGGGAAGAAAAAGATGAAGTACCTTATATAGTATCATTAATAATTCATCTTTTAAAAGGGGAGCATGACCTTCCAAATAATGCAACCTTAGATAGTTTGATTGAAGAGTGTCTTCCTTTAGCAGAACTTTTAGAAGAGGCATCATCATTTCCCCATAAATTAGAAGAGATGTTTTTATTACAAAAACAATTAAATGATTCTACAAATGGTAAAAATTGGGAATTGGGTGTAAATAAATTTCAAAAAGATATTAATTGGCTTCGATGTATCCATATGGAAGTAGCTGAACTTATTGACTCAACACCTTGGAAACACTGGAAAAATATTAACTCTGCACCTGACATGAATAATATTCATGTTGAACTTGTTGATATTTGGCACTTCTTGATGTCATATATATTACAAGAAACAAATGTACCAAGAGCTGTATCTTTAGTAAATACCCATTGTATATATGAACCTGTTGTTGATGTTGATGTTAAACTTATGGTTAAAGAGGCTGAAAAATTATCTTATATCTCTTTGGCTATTGAAACTGGAAATATGCCAACCTTTAGTGGAATTGAAAGGTTTATTGACCAATTTTTTAGATGTTGTAAAATATCTGGCTTATCTTTTACTTGGCTACAAAAATTATATATTGGTAAAAATTGTTTAAATAAATTTAGACAAGATCATGGATATAAAGAGGGTACTTATATAAAAGTTTGGAATGGGGATGAAGATAATGTTGTTATGGTGAGAATCTTAGATGATATGGAAAATGTTAGTTTTGAAGAACTTTATAGAAAACTAGGTGAAGCTTACCCTAAATAAAAAGAGATTTTCTCTTTTTATTTTTTTATACTTATAGTAAAGCTAGCTCCTTCTTTACTATTTGAAGCTATTATTGTTCCATCAAAATGTTTTTCAATAATAATCTTACACATATATAAACCCAAACCTGTACCATTTTTCTTATCTTTTGTTGAAAAATATGGGTCAAATATGTGGTCAATTATATTTGTAGGGATTCCTCCAGCATTATCAGATATAATCAACTCTTGGAAGTTTTCATTCTCTTTATAATCTATATTGATAATTGCATTTGTGATATTGTTTTCTTTAAAAGCATCTTTTGAATTATTTAAGATATTTAAAATAACTTGTAGAAGTTCACTTTTATATATAAGTAGTGCTTGTAGTCTATTTTTAGAGTTTATTATCTTTACGCCATTATTTATGAAAACTTTTTCTATCAATTCTAAAGACATATCAACAACACTATTTATACTTATCAACTCTTTTTTATCAGAATTTGTTTTAAAAAAATTTCTAAAATCATCTATTGTTTTTGACATATAATAGAGGTATTTATCTATATCTGTTACTTTTTCTTCAAAATCCTCTGTATGCATTTTTTTCATTTTGATTCTTAGTTTAAGTGTTGAAATAGCTGCTGCAATAGAGGATAAAGGTTGCCTCCACTGGTGGGCTATCATAGATATCATCTCACCCATTGCCGCCATTCTTGATTGTTCTAAAAGTAGTGTTTCTTTCTCTTTTAAGTCTGTTAAATCTAAAACAAAAACCATTTTATAAAACTTATCATCATCTTGTATATCTTTGATTTTTATTATTGCAGGGATTATATTTGCATCTTTTGATACTAAAGATATCTCTTCAAAAGTTGAGTTGTTGTATTGCATAAACTTGTGGTTAATTGTAGGCATTAAAATACCAGTAGCAAGCTTTCCTATCAAATCATCTTTTGAATTATAATTTAATATATTTAACATAGATTCATTTAAATCAACTATAAAACCATCTTCTATGATTATAATACCTTCAATTGTATTATTAAAAAAATTACTAAAAAGTTTACTAGCCATTGTATTTACCAACTAAAAAGAATAAAATATTATTTTTAGTATAATTAAAAATTACTTGTTAGGAGATAAAATTGATTGATTATATTTTATTAGAGGAGTTTGCAAAAGATAAAAGTGTACTTTTTGTTGAAGATGATGAAAATATTTTAAAAGAAACTTCTGAACTTCTTGGATTGATTTTTCCTAAAGTTGATACTGCAAAAAATGGGCAAGAGGGCTTTGAAAAGTATCTTAATTATAAAAAAGAGACAAATAGCTATTATGATTTTGTAATAACAGATATCCAAATGCCAATACTTGATGGAATTGAGTTTACAAAACTTGTATATAAGCAAAATGACGAGCAAGTGTTGATAGTCTTGTCAGCCCATAGTGAATCGCACTATCTCTTAGAGTTAATAAATTTAGGAATATCACAATTTATTACTAAACCTTTAGATTATGATAAGTTTGTAAATACAATATATTTAAAGTTAAAAGATATAAAAGCCAAAGATACTGATGATGGAGTTGAAAAAAATATAGTTTATATAGATAAAAATTTATATTGGAATAAACAAACAAAACAGATTTTTTTGAATGATGAAAATATTAAACTTACAAAAAAAGAGATAATGCTACTTGAGCTACTACTAAAATATAGTGAAAAAACCCACACTCTTGAAGAGCTTTTAAACTATTTGTGGATGGATGATGATAATAGTTCTCCAACAATCTCAAACTTAAAAAACATTGTTTCAAGGCTAAGAAAAAAGATCCCAGAACTTGATATTGAAAATATTTATGGTTTTGGCTATCGACTTAATATAAAATAATACTATTTAATATAAAATAATACTATTTAATATAAAATAATACTATTGTGATACCTTTTTAGATTATAATTGAATTATGACTAGGAGGTTTATCATGAATAATATATCTAATACCCCTAAAAAATTTACATTATTGTATGTAGAAGATGAAGATATTATTAGACAAAATGTTGAGGGTTGTTTGAAATATATTTTTAATGTTATTGTTGCAAAAAATGGACATGATGGATTTGAAAAATTTGCAAATGACAATATCGACTTGGTTATTACTGATATTGTAATGCCAATTAAAGATGGAATCTCAATGTTAGAAGATATAAAAGAATTATCTCCTAATATGCCAACAATAGTTACATCTGCATATAATACAGAAGTTATAGCACAATTAGAAAAACTTGGTGTTACAAAATGCTTACCTAAACCCTTTGATATAAAAAAATTAGTTAATTATTCTATGGAGATATTAGACAACAGATTATAAAGGAGCTATTATGAAAAAAATTATCTATATATTTTTATCTTTTTTTATAGTAATTTTATTTAGTGCTTGTGCTGAATCTATGGAGTCTCAAAAAGAACAATGTATTAAAAATGGAGATGATTTTAAAATAGAAAAAAGACTTAATTTTAGAACAGGAGAGTATGAAATAAAACTTATTTGTGTTAAATCACACTCAAAATAATTTAACAATACTCGTTTTTATACTCCACATAATGTGCAGCATGCTTAATTAAACCATCAACATCATCTTGTGTTAGCTCTTTTACTACCTTTGCTGGACTTCCCATTATCAAGCTTCTTGGAGGGAATTTTTTTCCTTGTGTTACAAGTGAATTTGCACCAACTATTGAACCTTCACCTATAACTGCATTATCTAAAATGGTTGCACTCATACCAATAAGACAATTATCTTGCACCTCACAACCATGAAGCATCACTTTATGACCTATAGTTACATTATTTCCAAGAATTGTTTTAGTATGTGTATCTGTGTGAATCATAGACAAATCTTGAATATTGGTTCTTTTTCCAATTCTAATTTGATTTACATCTGCTCTTAATACACAGCCAAACCAAACAGAAGAGTCTTCACCTATTTGTATATCTCCAATTAGATCAGCACTTGGTGCTATCCAAGCTTTTGAATCGATTTTTGGATAAAACTCTTTAAATTTCATAATCATATATAATCCCTTTTTCTATATTTTTTTGAAAATAGTTTAAAATTTTTGTTACCATATCTATTCTTTGTTCAAATGAACTTTTTAAGGCTCTTTCATTTAGAGTATGGTCATTGTCCCCAAAAGGACCAAAGCCATCTAAAGTAGTAGTACCACAAGAAGCTACAATATTAGCATCACTTACTCCACCACGATGTTCAATCAAGATTTTCTCTTTTGTGATTGATTCTATTAAAGATATTAAATCTAATTGTTCTTTTGTTTCTTCCATAACAGATCTTTGAACTAAACCATGAGCATAAGATTTAGTTCCTTTTATATATGAGGTATTTGTGATTCTTTCAACTTCATTTACAATTCTTTCTTGTTCTTTATAACAATTAAATCTAAATTCCATCTCCATTTGACAGTGTGGAGAAACAGTATTTATTCCCATACCTCCATTGATTGTACCTATATTAACAATTGTTTCTTTTTTTATATCTGTTAAGTTTGAATATTTTTGAAGTTTAATTGCAGCTTCTAAATTAGCATTAATCCCTTTGTTGTATGAGGTCCCTGCATGAGCAGCTTTCCCTTCAACTTTTATTATATATCTTCCAAGACCTTTTCTAGCTGTTACTAGTTCTAAGTTCTCTCCTGCTGCTTCAAATACAAAACAATAATCATAATTTTTAGCTATTGATTCTGTTAAAACTTTAGAGTCATCACTTCCTGTTTCTTCATCTGATACAAGTAGAAAATCTATATTATAAATTTGTTTATTTTTTTTATATATATTTCGTAAAGCTTGCAAGGCAACTATATTACCACCTTTCATGTCACAAACACCTGGTCCATATACCCACTCATCATCTTCATGAAACCCTTCAAAGTATCCTTCTGGAAATACTGTGTCATTGTGACCTAAAAAAAGTATTTTAGAACCTGGCATTTTTTCACTTTGAAATAATAAATGATCTCCAATTAGTTCTCTTTTGAATACAGTTTGTTTAAATCCCAATTGATTTAACCATAAAGACATATATTTTCCAACTTCATCTACACCATATTTGTTGTGGGTATAGGAATTAATATTTATTATAGTTTTTAAATCATCTAAGTAGTTCAAAAGTCTCCTTTAAAAAAGGTATTGAGTAAGTGCCAATAGTGGGATTATATACCCACTAGGCTTATAAAAAAAGTAATTAAATAATATAGATTTCTTATTAAGTTTATTTTCTTGTTTTTCCAGCGATTATAAATCTTAGTGCATTAAGTCTAATAAATCCTTCTGCATCTTTTTGATTATAAACTTCATCCTCTTCAAAAGTTGAGTAAGCATCATTGTATAAAGATTTATTAGAATCTCTACCCACAACCATTACATTACCTTTGTAAAGTTTAAGTTTAACTGTACCTTCAACATTTTTTTGAGTTGCATCTATTGCTGCTTGCATCATCTCTCTTTCAGGAGAGAACCAGTATCCCTGATAGATAAGTTTTGCATATTTTGGCATAAGTTCATCTTTTAAATGAGCTTCTTCTCTATCTAAGCAAATAGATTCAATTGCTCTATGAGCTTTTAACATGATAGTTCCACCTGGAGTTTCATAACAACCTCTAGCTTTCATACCCACATATCTATTCTCAACAATATCAACTCTTCCTATACCATGTTTATTTCCATACTCATTTAAAGTTTTTAAAATAGTTGCAGGAGACATCTCTTCACCATTTATTGAGATTGGATCTCCATTTTTATATCCAATTGTAATATACTCAGCTTCATCTGGAGCTTTTTCAGGAGATGTAGTCCATAACCACATAGAATCTTCTGGCTCATTATTTGGATTTTCTAAATGTAATCCCTCATATGAAATATGTAATAGATTTGCATCCATAGAATATGGACTTACTTTTGGATTTCCATCTTCATCAAGATGTTTTTTAGAGATCTCAATACCATTTTCTTTAGCATATGCTAAAAGTTTTTCTCTTGAGTTTAAATCCCATTCTCTCCAAGGAGCAATAACAGTAATATCTGGATTTAATGATAAATATCCAAGTTCAAATCTAACTTGATCATTCCCTTTACCTGTAGCACCATGTGATACCGCATCTGCCCCCATTTTATTTGCTATTTCTATTTGTTTTTTAGAGATTAATGGTCTTGCAATTGACGTACCTAATAGATACTCACCTTCATATATAGCATTAGCTCTAAACATTGGGAAAACATAATCTTTTACAAACTCTTCTTTTATATCTAAAATAAAAATATTTTCTGGTTTTATTCCACAAGCAAGCGCTTTTTGTCTTGCTGGTTCAACCTCTTCACCTTGGCCTAAATCAGCAGTAAATGTTATAACTTCTGCATTATATTCATCTTGTAACCATTTTAAAATAATTGATGTATCTAAGCCTCCACTGTAAGCTAGTACAACTTTTTTAACTTCTTTTTTATTCATAACTTATCCTAAAATATTGATTATTTTTTGAAGTGTATTTTATCTAAACTTAGCTATAATCTCGTTTATGAGAATAGATAAATATTTAAATGCAGTTAATATTACAAAAAGACGAGCGGTTGCAGAAGATATGCTAGCCCATAATGTAGTTTATATAAATGAACAAGTGGTAAAAAAATCCAAAGAGGTTAAAGTAGGGGATATAATTCAAATACAATATTTAGAACGAATTGAAAAATTTGAAGTATTACAAATACCAACTACGAAATCAACTCCTAAATCAAAAATGTTTGAATATGTAAAAAAGATAGAAGGATAATAGATGTTTAATATGGCGAAATTAAAATTTGATGATATTTTTGAGAATAAATTGCCTGAAGAAGAAGTTAGAGAATACCTAATTGAATTACATAACAGGGGAGAAACAGCAGCAGAGATTGCAGCAGCAGCAAGTGCTATGAGGGATCATCTCATCCCTTTACCTGTTCATTATAGTTTAAAAGAGAAAATAATTGACAATTGTGGTACAGGTGGAGATCATTCAAACTCTTTTAATATCTCAACAACTGTTTCTTTGGTATTGAGTGCTTGTGGTTCTTATGTGGCAAAACATGGTAATAGAAGTATTACAAGTAAATCTGGTAGTGCAGATATGCTTGAAGCATTGGGTATAAATCTAAATTTATCCTTTGATAATACAGCTAAGATGCTTGAAGATGCAGGATTTTGTTTTATGTTTGCACAAAATCATCATCCAGCAATGAAATACATAATGCCTATTAGAAAATCTATACCCCACAGAACTATTTTTAATATCTTGGGTCCTTTATCAAATCCAGCAACTGTATCAAAACAGTTAATAGGTGTATTTAGTGAAAGTTATATCAATAGAATGATAACAGCTTTAACTTTATTAGATACCCAAAGGGCAATGGTTGTTAGTTCAAAAGATGGTATGGATGAGATATCTATAAGTGATATAACATATATAACAACATTAGAAAATCAAAGAACAAATGATTTTATAGTTGACCCAAGAGATCATGGTTTAAAACTATATTCTAAAGATGAGATTTTAGGTGCTGATGCAAAAGATAATGCAATTATAACAAAAGAGATACTATCAAATGAAATTACAGGTGCAAAACTTGATATAGTTTTAATAAATACAGCAGCAGCACTTATTGTAGATGAAAAAGCTAGAGATTTTAAAGATGGTATTGATATGGCAAGGGAAGCTATAGTTTCAGGAAAAACAAAAGCTAAACTAAAAGAATTAATAGAAATATCAAATAAACTTTCATAGGTTAACTTTGAATTCATATACACTTAGTTTAGATAAAATCGATACTATTGTTGAAAAATTAAAATCTGTTTTATCGGATGATTGTATTGTTATATTAAGGGGTGATTTAGCTAGTGGTAAAACAACTTTTGTTAAAAACTATGTTAAATCTCTTGGCTTAGATGATGTTGTAACTTCACCAACTTTTTCTTTGCAATCTATATATTCAAATAATATCTATCATTACGATGTATATAACAAAACCTTAGAAGAGTTTATATCTTTAGGTTTACTTGAAGAGTTTGATAAAAAAGGGATTCATTTTGTAGAGTGGGGAGATAAAAGACTTGAAGAGTTATTAAAATCCTATGGATATGAAGTGAAAGTGTTAGAGATAAATAAGTTAGATGATAAAAGGCAATATACAATAAATGAGTAAATTAAGAATAGAAGATATTAAAAAAAGTATAAAAAAAACACAAATCCTCCACGGAATCTCTTTAGAGGTTAACTCAGGTGAGATAGTTGGTTTATTAGGTCCAAATGGAGCAGGTAAAACTACAACTTTTTATACTGTTTGTGGTTTAGTTTCACCAACAAGTGGAAAAGTTTTTTTTGATGAGGATGAGATTACATCTTTGCCTTTACATAAAAGAGCTTTAAAAGGGATAGGTTATCTACCTCAAGAATCTTCTATTTTCAAGGATTTGTCAGTTGAAGAGAACCTAATGTTAGCTGCACAAATTGTTACAAATGATAAAAAAGAGCAACATAAAAGAGTTGAAGAATTATTGGAAATATTTAATATTGAACCAATAAGACAAAGAAAAGGTGTTTCTTTATCAGGTGGAGAGAGAAGAAGAACAGAAATAGCTAGATCACTGGTATCAAAACCAAAATTTTTGCTTCTTGATGAACCATTTGCAGGAGTTGATCCGATTGCTGTAAAAGATATACAAGAGATTATTTATGAATTAACAAAATTGGGTATAGGGGTTTTAATAACTGATCATAATGTAAGAGAGACCCTAGAGATTTGTCATAGAGCATATGTAATGAAGAGTGGTTCTTTATTAGCTCAAGGTAATAGTGAAGATATTAAAAGTGATGGTAGTGTAAGAGAACACTATTTGGGAGAAAACTTTAACTTTTAGTATAGTTTTATACAGTTTTTCCCACTTTTTTTAGCTTCATATAGAGCTTTATCAGCTTTTTTGATAAATGAAATTTCATCATCATCTGTTGTGAGTGTAGCTATCCCAAAACTTGCACTAATAGTTGCAGGAATTTTATCATCTTGATACTCCTCAATTGCAACTCTTATTTTATTTGCAACATTTTTTGCTCCTAAGGTTTCAGTTTGAGGTAAAAGAACTATAAACTCTTCACCTCCCCATCTAACTACAGTATCATGCTCTCTAACATTTTGTGTAACTATTTTTGCAATAACCTTTAATACTTCATCGCCAATATTATGCCCATAAGTATCATTAAATATTTTGAAATCATCTATATCAAAAATAATTAGTGAAAGGGAATTTTGATATCTTTTCTCTCTTTTTAATTCTTTTTGAAAAATATCATCAAATTTTTGTCTATTGAATAAGCCTGTCAAGGGATCATGTGTTGCTTGGTATTCCATTAGATTTGATTTCTCTTTTAATTCTGTAATATCAGTAAAAGAGATAACATAATGTTCACCTTTCTTTTCATAATCATCAATATTAACGGCAAAAACTCTTTTTTCATTATTTTTATTTAACATTTTAACAGTTTTATCTAATTCACTTAGTTCTAATATATGTTTAATCCAATTTTCATTTTCATTTAGTTTTGATTTATTAAAAAAGCCATCTTCAATTAAGAAGTTTTCTAAAATTGAGTTGCTGTTTTTTAAAAACTCTTCAAGTGAAGAAACATTAAAATATTCCAAAAATCGTTTATTTACCTCTAGTATATTATTTAAATCAGCTAAAAATACTATATTGTCTTGTGCATCTAAAATTGATTTTGTTAATCTTGTCGCTTCTTCAACTCTATTTTCTAAAGTTTCATTGATTTTTTCAAGCTCTTTTTTTAAAAATATTGGTTCTACAGCTTTTATCATACTATCAATTAAGTGGTATAAGTCAATAGGTTTCATAGCATAAGCACTAACTTTTACCTCAATAGCTTTTTTTAAAAAATCTGGGTCACTATGGGCACTAGTAATTACTATTGGTATCTCTTCATCTGTTTCTCTAATCTTAGCACACATATCTAAACCACCCATTTTAGGCATATTAATATCTGTTAAGATTAGATTTAAATCAGGGTTTTCATAAAATTTTTCTAAACCCTCTTTACCATTTTCAGCTACAACAACTTTATTTACAATAGTACTTATTGTTTTACTAGTAAACTCTCTAACATCTTGCTCATCTTCGACATATAAAACATTAATATTTTTAAGTATTTCTTTATTCATTCTTAACCTTAGAAATTATTAGACAAAATTAAATATAATTATATCAAAATTAAAATTATATGAAAATTTTTAGTGCATTTTTCAAATCATCCTCTGTATCAATACCAAAAGATTTTGACTCAACTTGAACCATTGCTATTTTATAAGCATTGTCTATTGCTCTTAGTTGTTCAAGTTTTTCTATCTTTTCTAGTTTTGACATACTTAGGGCACAAAAATCATTTAATGATTTTTTTGTAAACCCATATATACCTAGATGTCCACAATAAAGTGATGATTCGTAATGATCTCTATGGTATGGGATTTTAGCCCTTGAAAAATAGATTGCATTTGAGTCTTCATCTAATATAACTTTTACATGGTTTGGATCATCTGCTAATTCAGAAGTGATTTTTTTATAACAACTTGTTATCATTATATCTTCATTGTTATTTATTACTTTTTTAACTCTATTTATAACAGCTTGAATAACTTCTGTTTCTATAAATGGTTCATCTGCTTGAACATTTATAATAATCTCATCTTCATCTAAACCTAAAATATTAACAGCTTCATTTATTCTATCTGTACCACTTTGATGCTCTTTTGAAGTTAGAACAGCTTCAAAGCCATGTTCTTTTGCAAGTTCTATCACCTCTTGTGAATCTGTAGCAATTACAACCTTATCTAAGGTACTAACTTGTTTGGCTGTTCTTATAACCATAGGTAAACCTAAAATATCAACTAAAATTTTATTTTCAAATCTACTTGAGTTTAATCTAGCAGGTATAATTATCATATATTTTCCTTTTTATTTTTTAATCTATTGGTATTGAAATTTTAAATTGTGCTCCATTTTCAAAATTTGATGCACTAATTTGCCCATGTAAATGTATATTAACTATTAATTTTGATGTATATAGACTTAATCCAACACCATGTTTTATCTCTTTTGTAGAGAAATAGGGTTCAAAAATTTTTGGTAAAACTTCTGAATTTATACCCCCACCATTATCTTTTATCTCTATAAAGAGGTTATCATTATCTACATAAGAGTTAATAGTTATAATCCCCTTTGATATCGAATTTTTTAATATTGCCTCTTTTGAATTAATTAAGATATTCAATAAAAGAGTTTTAAACTCATTTTTATAAGAATTAATAGTTATCTCATTAGGAATATCTGTTTTTATTATAATATTAGATTCTAAATCATTTTTAAATATTTTTACAATCTCCTCTATAAACTCTTTTAGATTAAACTTTTCTAAAAGAAGTTTAGGAGATAAAAAGTTTTGTAATTGTTCAATTGTTGAGGATAGTTCATTTGCTTCTTTTTGGATGTTTTCTAAAGTGTTTATAACTGTTTCTTGTTTAAGATCTCCGTTAATACTATAATCTAATTCTAATTTTTGGGCTTGAATAGAGATAAGATTTAAAGGCTGTCTCCACTCGTGGGACAAAGTTTTAAGGGTTTCTGTCATAATTGCTAATTTTGAGTGCTGGATTAAAATTGTATCTTTTTGTACTATTTCATCTTTTGCTTGTAGCACTTGATTTTGTAACATTGTAGTTTCATCGTTTAGATTTAATTCTTTTGTTATATCAAACATAAGTGAGGTATAACCAATAACATCCCCATATTTGTTATAAATAGCTTTTATTTTTATACTTACCCAAAAAGAACTGCCATCTTTTTTTATATTTTTAAGTTTTCCATTCCATTCTTGAAAACTATCTAAACTCTTATCAATATTTTTAAAAACAATAGAATCTGTATCTGTATGGGCTATATGGGTGTAGTGTTTGCCTATAATATCACTTTTACTAAATTTTGTGAGTTTTAAAAAAGCAGAACTAACTTTTGTAATATGACCATGTAAATCCATATGCATAGAGATAACATAATCATCTAAAATTTCATCATCTGCTATTTGATGTGTAATATCTTTTGCATTTATAACAAAAAGGTTTTTATTTAACATTGTTGAGATTGTTATTTTAAGATAGATTTTCATCTTATCTTTTCTTATACAAGCGATATCTATCTCTGCTTTATATTTTTTTACTTTTTCTTCAAATTTTAAAAGTTTTTTAAATTTATCTATATATGCCTCTTCCATAAAAGATATAAAATCTTTTTTGATAATTTCATCTTTTGAAAAACCAAGCATAGGCATAAAGGCATTATTGATATAAATAAACTTTGTATTTTTGTCAATTATCCCAATACCATCCCATGAGTTATTAATTATCTCTTGTAGTTCTTGGTTATTTCTTTTTACTTTTTCAATATCTTCATTTGACAATATAAAACCTTATTTTTAGTGATATTATTATAATATAATATCTTTAAACAACACTAGAAAAGAGCTTATTTATGAAAAAAACTATAACAATTATCGATACCTTTGGGTTTTTATTTAGAAGTTTTTATGCTTTGCCTCCATTAAAATCAAAAGAGGGATTTCCCACTGGACTTTTAACAGGATTTATGAATTTTGTTTCAAATATAGGAAAAGATTTTCAAACAGATTACTTAGTATTTGCCTTAGATGCAAAGGGTGATACCTTTAGAAATGAGATTTATGATCAATATAAAGCCCATAGACCAGACGTACCAGAAGATTTATTAAAACAATTACCTATTGCCATAGAGTGGATTGAAAAAATGGGTTTCCAAACTGCAATGAAAACTGGATTTGAAGCTGATGATCTTATAGCTTCAATTACCCATGATGCTGTTCAAAAAGATTTAGAAGTTAGAATAGTATCTCATGATAAAGATCTTTATCAATTAATTGATGACAATAAGGTATATCTTTTTGACCCAATAAAAAAAGATGTGGTAAATGAAGAAAAATGTATAAATAAATATGGTATTACCCCAAAACAATTTACAGATTATCAAGCTCTTATAGGTGATAGTGCGGATAATGTACCAGGGGTTAAAGGAGTTGGTGCTAAAACAGCAGAGGCTTTAATAAAAGAGTATGGAACCTTGGATAATATCTATGCAAACTTAGAAAATATAGAAAAAACAAGATGGAAAAATCTATTAACTGAAGGAAAAGAGATGGCATATATTTCTAAACAGTTAGTAACCTTAGAAAAAGATTGTCACTGTATTGATACAATCGAACACTACACCCTTCCACAAGAAAATCCTATATTAAAAATAGAACAGCTTTTAAGAGATTATGATTTAAATAGAATAATTGATAGGGTTCATAAAGAGGGTTTAAACTATAAAACCAAGGTACCTGAAGATTATGTGGCTAGTGTAAAAGTTGAAAAAAAAGTAGAAGTATTTGAATATATACTTTTAAACGATGAAAAAAAACTTATAGAGTTAGTAAGTTCAATTTCAAGTGATGCTATAGTGGCTTTTGATACTGAAACTACAGATTTAGATACTAAACATGCGAAATTAGTTGGTTTTTCTTTTTGTTATGATGAAAATAAAGCTTATTATGTTCCAATAGATCATAACTACCTTGGTGTACCACAACAAGTTAGCCTAGAAGTTGCAAAAAAAGCTATAGAGATTTTAAATGGAACAAAACTGGTACTTCAAAATTTTAAGTATGATTATTCTGTAGTTAAAAACTGTTTAGATTTACAGTTAAAACTATATGCTGATACAATGATTATGGCTTGGATGTTAGATACCAGTTCTAAGGTTGGTTTGGATTTTTTAGCAGAAAAATATTTTGAACATAAAATGATTAGTTTTAAGCAAACAGTTAAAAAGGGTGAAAATTTTTCTCATGTTGATATAAATGAAGCTTGTAATTATGCAGCTGAGGATGCTCTTTTTACTTTGAAAATTTATAATAAATTATTAGAAGAGTTTAAAAAACAAGAATGTGAACATCTTTTAAAAATAGCCCATGATGTTGAGTTTGATTTTATTTATGTATTAGCTGAGATGGAAAACAATGGGATTAAAGTTGATATAGAGAAATTAAAAGAGTTAAAACAAACAAATAGTGAACATATTCAACAATTAACTTCAAAAATCTATGAGCTTGCAGGAACTGAGTTTAATATAAATTCTCCTAAACAATTAGGTGTGATTTTATTTGATACCTTAAAGTTACCACCATCTAAAAAAACTAAAAGTGGTTATAGTACAAATGAATTTGTATTGCAAAAACTTTTTGATGAACATGAAATAATCCCTTCGATTTTACAATATAGAGAGGCTTTTAAGCTTCAATCAACTTATATAGAACCACTTTTAGATTTGGGATTAAAAAATGAAGAAAATAGGGTATATACCTCATTTTTACAAACAGGTACTGCTACAGGAAGATTGAGCTCAAAGAATCCAAACTTGCAAAATATTCCTGTAAAAGGTGTAAATGGGATACAAATTAGAGAAGCATTTATACCAAAAGATGGTTATAAGTTTGTAGGAATTGATTACTCACAAATAGAATTAAGATTGTTAGCTCATTTCTCACAAGATGAAGCTTTAGTAAATGCTTTTAATAATGATCTGGATATACATTATCAAACAGCAGTTAAGATATTTGGAGAAGAAGAGGCATCTAGTAAAAGAGCAGTTGCAAAATCAATAAATTTTGGTTTACTTTATGGTATGGGAAGTAAGAAACTTGGAGATACTTTAGGTATTCCATCAAAAGAAGCCAAAAAATATATTGAATCATATTTTGAGAGTTTTAAAAGTGTTAAAGATTATTTAAAATCTATAGAAGATAGTGCTTTAGAAAATGGATATGTGGAAACCTTATTAAAAAGAAGAAGACTTTTTGATTTTGATTCTGCAAATGCTATGATGAGAGCCGCATTTTTAAGAGAATCAGTAAATACCCTTTTTCAAGGAAGTGCTTCTGATTTAATTAAACTTTCAATGGTAGAGATTTTAAAAAATATAAGTAATACTAATGATGTAAAAATGCTTTTACAG
Source organism: Halarcobacter azotofixans (SeqCode) (assembly GCA_048571215.1). GTDB lineage: Bacteria > Campylobacterota > Campylobacteria > Campylobacterales > Arcobacteraceae > Halarcobacter > Halarcobacter azotofixans. The sequence continues at coordinate 1,420,809 of CP182352.1, read as the reverse complement.
ATACATGATGAACTGATTTTTGAAGTAAAAGAAGAACATCTTGATAAAATAACTAAAAAATTAGTTGATATAATGGAAAATATTTATAAATTAAATGTACCATTAAAAGTATCTCAAACTATCGGCAATAGTTGGCAAGAGTTAAAATAAATTAACTAAATATATGATTTTCACTTATTATTTAATAATTTTATTTTGACATTTATATTTTATTTTGATAAAATAATAAAAAATTTAACTATAAAAAGAGAAAACCATGTTAAAGACATTAAAGAACATAAGAAAACTATACAATGCAAAGTTGTTGTTTATTAGTAGTGATGAAGAGGTTAAAAATAGTATTGAAAATGAATTTGATGAATATTTTAAAGAACTTACTTTAGTACCTTCTTTAGAGGAAGCTATTTCATCAATATCAGAACATAACTATGATTTAGTTGTTATAGATACACAAATTGGTTCAAAAGAGTTTGAAGAAGTTTGTTCAGTTGTTACAAACACATCTCCAAATTTACCAAAAATTATTATCTCAAATAGAGATAGTAATGATGATATAGTTGTAGCTATTAACAATAATGCATATACATTTTTAAGTAAGCCACTTAGAGCAAAGGATATTAAGTTATCTGTTATTATGTGTTTAAATCAAACAAAAAGAGGTGATAAAGTTGAATTCCAAAAAGGGATTTATTTTGATGAGTATAGAGATCAGTTCTTTAAAGCTGGTGGAGTTTTAATAGACTTTACAAGATTAGAAAAAGGGTTTATGAAACTTCTTATTTCTAAAAGAGGAGAGGTTGTAGATTATGATACAATTAAAGATGTAGTTTGGAAAGGTAAGAATATGTCTATTTATACAATGAGAAATATTGTAAATAAAATTAGACAAAAAACTTATTATGAAATTATTAGAAATCATTCGAATAGAGGGTATACTTTAGACGAATCAAAAAAGTAAAATTCAACATAAGAAACATGCATGGAAGAAAAAATAGTATCCAAAGAAGAGCTAATTGAGATGTTTGAGAATCAAGAAGTACTTGATACAGGAAAAGCCTGGAAAATGGGTGACAAAGAGATTGAAATTGTAGCACTGCACGAAGTAGATCCGAAATTTTTACAAGATATTACCAATGCAAAGTTTTATAAACTTATAATTAAGAAAGGAAGATAAATGTCACACTGTCCATATTGTGGGAAGAAAATAGCAATGAGTAAAGCATTTTGCTCTAGAAATTGTAAGGAGAACTATTTTCAACTAATTGCAATACAAGTACCAAGACCATTTTTAAAAAGGATATATATTTTTTGTACTCCTGAACAAAGAGAAATAGAAATAGAAAATTTTGCAAATAGACATGGTTGGAGAATAGATTTATTACAAAAGAAAATAGATGAATTAGCTGTGGAATATGGATACAACGAATCAAAAAACTGAAGAAATTGATTTCTCTAATTGTATTTTAAATAATTCTACTATTCTTTACTTAGAAGATGATGAGATTATTAGAAATGAAACAACTTCTATTTTTGAAAAGTTTTTTGAAAAGGTAATTACTGCACCTGATGGTTATGAGGGTTTAAAACTTTATAAAGAGAAAAAAGATGAAATAGATATAATTTTAACTGACATAAATATGCCAAACCTAAATGGAATTGGCTTTATGACAGAGGTTAGAGCTATGGATTCTCAAATACCACTACTTGTTGTTACCGCTTTTAACGATATAGACCAAATAATAAAAGCAATAAAACTAAAAGTTTCTGATTATATAGTAAAACCTATGCAGATTAATACCACTTTGAAAGTATTACATAGAATTTTACAAGATAATTATAATCAAAAAATAATATCAAAACAACAAAGTGAATTAAAAATATATAAAGAGATTTTAGACCAAGAGAATCTAATAAGTGAAACAGATTTAAATGGTATCATAACCTATGCAAACGATATTTTTTGTGAAGTTTCTGGATATTCAAAAGAAGAGCTCATAGGAAAAAATCATAATATAGTAAGACATCCGGATGTATCTGCAAAAGTTTATGAAAATTTGTGGCAAACTATTACTAATAAAAAGATTTGGCGAGGGAAAATAAAAAATAAAGCAAAAGATGGAAGTGCTTATTATGTCCAATCAACTATTTTCCCTATACTCGATGAACATGGTGAGATTAGAAAATATGTTGGTTATAGATATTTAATAACAGAGATAGAAGAAGAAAAACATAAATTAAAAAAATATATAATGCATCAAAAAAGTGCACAAATTAAGCATGAAAAAGATTTGCAAGAGCAGTTTGATGAAGCTTTACACTATGCTAAAATGCAAAAAGATGAGCAAATAGCTAAATTTATGCATGAATTAAATGAACAAATAAAACTTTTAAGATCTAAAAATAGTGATGAAAAAGGTAGAGTTTTATCTTTGGAGAAAAAACTAAAAGAGTCTTTAGATAAAAATGAGGAGTTACAAAAATCATATCAAAAAAGAATAGAAAAATTAAACGAAGCTACAACTGTATCTATAGAACAATACCATAAATATAAAAAGAAAAATGAGGTAATTACTGATAAGTTAGCCAAATCTCAAGAAGCTATCATAACATTGCAAGGTTATATAGATGAGTATAGAGCTAAGATTCATGATTTAGAGGATGTTATTGCAGCATTTGAGGCAAAACATGGGCCTTTATCTAAGAATTAATACTTCTTTTTTTTAAATAGATTAATAATAAAAAACTTATAAAAGCAAAAATACTAGATAACAACATCCCTTTTGTCAACCAACCCCCATATATAAACCCAATTTGGATATCAGGTTGTCTAAAAAATTCAGCTATTATTCTTGCAATTGAATATAATATACCATAAAGAATTGCAAGTTCTCCATCAAAACTTTTTCTTTTTCTTATTATAAAGAGTATTATAAAAACTAAAATACCCTCTAGAAATGCTTCATAGAGTTGTGAAGGGTGTCTTAAAGTATTGTTTACATAAATCCCCCAAGGTACATCAGTAACTCTTCCTACTAGCTCTTGATTGAAGAAATTTCCCAATCTACCAAAGACATAACCAGCTGATATCCCTAAAACTGAAATATCGGCTAAAAACCAAAAAGAGACTTTATTTTTTCTACAAAAAAGAAGTGCTGCTATCAAAAATCCTATAATTGCACCATGATAACTCATTCCAGAGATACCTGTATACTCACCATTAACAAAGGGGTTAAATATTTGCCAGGGGTGTGTTAGATAATATGCTGTGTGGGTATCATAAAAGATAATATAACCAAGTCTTGCACCTAAAATTACACCAATCTCTACCCACCAAATATATGAATCAAAAAGTTCATTTGTTATGGGAAGTTTGTCGTATTTGATTAACCATTTTGCAGTAAATATAGCAAAGAGTAGGGCAAGGGCGTACATGATTCCATACCAGTGCACTGCTATGGAACCCAAATGAAAAGCTATTGGATTAAAATGGGAATAGATATTTTGCCAAAATTCCATTTTAGTCTAAAGCATCCGCAATTAATTCAATAGGATTTTTAAATACAACATCTACATCAGCTTGATGTAATGAATTAGTGATTTGCATTCTACAAGCACTACATTCAGCACTTACAATTTGTGCTTTTGTTTCTTTTATCATTGCAGCTTTTGGAGTACCTGCTGCTTTTGCAAAATGGTATTTTTCAGTTTGCATTGTAACTCCACCAAAACCACAACATCTATTTGAATCACTCATCTCTTTTAAAGAGTAGTTTTGAGATAAAAGACTTCTTGGCTCTTGCCATACATTTTGCATCTTTTTAGCATGACATGGGTCATGATAAGTTACTAAATCATCAAATTTTTTATTAGATTTTGATAGTAATTGTTTTAAGTCTGTACTATTTTCAAGCCATTTTGTTGCCATAAATACTTTTTTAGATATTTTTGTAGCTCTTTTTTTCCACTCTGGTTGATTATGTAAGTAGTGTTCCCAATCTTGACTGATCATTGCACTACAAGTAGCTTCAGGGATAATTATTGCATCAACATCATCTATCCAGGTTTCAAAATATTCTATATTTTTTTTAACTAAAAAATCAACTGTATCGAAATCACCTGTAAAATATGCAGGTGCACCACAACACAATTGTTTTTTAGGGATAAAAATATCAAGTTCAAGTTTTTTAAGTATTTTTACTAAAGAATCACCTGTTTTTGTATATGTATAGTTACTCATACAACCTATAAAAATAGCTACTTTATTTTTTTTGTCATCAAGAACTTTTTTATCTTTTGCAAGGATATTTTCCGGATATTTATTTAGAAAACTTCTACTATCAGCATATGGCAAAGTTCTATCTTTTTTTACTATTGGAAGTGAAAACCTTGGAAGTCCTGATTGTTTTTTATTGTCAAGCTTTAAGGCGCAAGTTTGGAACATCCAACCAAGTTTTGATAAAAAATCCATTGTTTTTCTATGTCTAAGAAGATAGAAAAACAATCTTTTATACCAAGCTATTCCATATTTTTTAGCAATATCACTTCTAACTTGCTCTATTATCATATCTGTTGGCAAGTCATTTGGACAAACTTCAACACAGTTTGTACATAAAAAACATGACTCGAAAATATCTTTTGCATTTTTATCAAGTTCTAACTCATCTCTTTTATATGCTCCTAAAAGATCAATAAATCCCCTTGGAGATGTTGTCTCATCTTGATTTATATTAAATATTGTACAAACGGGTTTACATTTACCACATTTTATACAATCATCACTAATTTCTGTATAATCAAATTTATCTAATATATTCATTATATTGTTTTACTAAACCTTCTTTTATTTTCAGGAATCTTTTTTAAATAAGCATCAAAAGGCATACATATATTTCTTATTAACATTGTTCCTGTTTGAGATACTTCAATTTTATCATCATTAATTGAAACTAACTCTGCATCAATAAATTCATTTAAATCATTTAAGGCATCTTTAAAATACTCATTAAAGTTTATATTAAATCTATTTTCAACTCTTTTTATATTTAGACTAAAATTACTCATAAGCTCCATGATTACAAATTGTCTTAAGATATCATCTGGGCTTAATCTATAACCTTTAAATACTGGTAAGTCTCCCTTATCAAGGGCTTCTTCATAGGTTTTTAAATCTTTGAAATTTTGTGCATAATAATCAACACCATTTCCAATAGATGTAACACCAATTCCTATTAAATCAGCCCCACCTTTAGTTGTATACCCTTGAAAGTTTCTATGAAGTTCACCTTTTTCGATAGCTTTAAATAGTTCATCCTCAGGTTTTGCAAAGTGATCCATACCTACCATTTTATAACCATTACTTGTAAAAAAGTCGATTGTATCTTTTAATATTTCAAGTTTTTCTGTTGGCGGTGCAAATGTTGATTCATCAAATTTTCTCATTGTTTTCATAAGCCATGGTACATGGGCATAATTAAATACAGCCAATCTATCTGGATTTAACTTTATAATCTGTTCAATTGTTTCATGAAAGGTCTTTTTATTTTGGAAAGGAAGTCCATAAATCAAATCAATATTTATAGAGTTTATACCAGCTTCACGGGCAATATTCATTACATTTTGTGTTGTTTCATAGGGTTGGATTCTATGGATAGTTTTTTGTACTTGTTCATTTAAGTCTTGAACTCCAAAACTTAATCTATTAAAGCCACCCTTTTTAAGTACATCCATATGTTCTTTTGTGAAATGTCTTGGATCAACTTCACAAGAGATTTCAGCTTCACTACTAAAGTTTGGAAAAGTTGTTTTCAGCATAGATATAACATCATCAAGTTGCTCTGGACTAAAGTAGGTTGGTGTACCTCCACCAAAATGCATTTGGCTTACAACTCTAGAGGTGTCTAGATGATTTTTTAATATATCTAACTCTTTTTGTAGATACTCTAAATATCTTACTTTTTTATCCTCTTTTGAGGTGAAAATTACATTACATCCACAAAAATAACATGCACTTCTACAAAAGGGAAGATGGATATAAAGTGATAAGTTTCTATTGCTATCTTGATTTTTATAATAGTTTATTAAATCTTCTTGTGTAAAATCTTCACTAAATTCAGGTGCCGTTGGATATGAAGTATATCTGGGTCCTGGTTTTGAATATTTTTCAAATTTTTTAAAATCAATCATATCTATATCTACTTTTTATTAACTTTATTTAACCAAACCATTACACCTTTTTGGGCATGTAGTCTGTTTTCTGCTTCTTCAAAAACTAAACTTTGTTTACCTTCTATAACCTCTTCACTTACTTCATAACCTCTATAGGCAGGTAAACAGTGTAAAAAGATTGCATTTGAATTGCCTAGTTTCATCATATCTTCATCTACTATATAACCTTCAAAATCTTTTATTCTTTTGTCTTTCTCATCCTCTTGTCCCATAGATACCCAAGTATCTGTAGTAATAACTGTAGCATCTTTTACAGCTTCTCTTGGGTCATTGCCTATAATAATCTTAGCACCTGATTCTTTTGCAAAAGTTAAAGCATCATTTAATATCTCTTGGTTTACTTCATACCCTTTTGGAGTAGCAATTCTAAGTTCAAATCCAAGTTTTGAAGCTAACATCAGCCAAGAGTGAGCAAGGTTATTTCCATCTCCAACATAAGCTACAACTAAATCTTTATCTAGTTTTGCCTCTTGAATAGTCATATAATCTGCCATAAGTTGTACTGGATGGTATTCATTTGTAAGTCCATTTATCACTGGCACTTTTGAGTATTTTGCAAATTCTTCAATTTTTGTATGTTCAAATGTTCTAATCATAACCATATCTACCATTCTAGATATTACTCTAGATGTATCACTCATGGGTTCACCACGACCCAATTGGATATCATTTGAAGATAAAAATAGTCCAACACCACCTAAGTGATAAATACCAGTTTCAAAACTAACTCTAGTTCTTGTACTGCTTTTTTCAAAAATCATACCTAGGGTATGTTTAGGCATATACTCTTTAAAAACTCTATTTTTAGTTTCTAATTTTATTTTATGCGCTAACTCTAGTATCTCTAGTATTTCATCTTTTGTATAGTCTCTAAGTGTTAAAAAGTGTCTCATGATTTAACCTTTATATTTTAAAAAAGAGAAGATTATATCGACTGTTGCCTTAAATAAATTATAAAATTAAAGTTTATTAAAATCAACTTTGATATCTTGTGTTTCAGAAATTTTATAATAAATATTAAATTGATCTAAAAAGTTTGTAATTTCTTCAATATCAATGGATTGTTCACCTTCATTGCAATCATCTGCTTTTATAAAAATATTTTTATCTTCATCCCACTTATAGCAGTTTAAATCTGAAAACTGTCTTTTAATCTTTTTTAACAATTTTTCTTTAGGATTTATAGGCAATTCAATCTTAAATTCAGCTCCTTCATATATGGTTCCTTTGTGATTATAAGTTTCATTTTTAACTGTAATCTTACCATGTAGGTGTTTTGTAATTATCTCAGAACACATATAAAGACCAATTCCTGTACCTATAGATTGATGTTTAGTTGTAAAATATGGGTCAAATATTTTATTTATTAAGTTAATTGGTATCCCACCTGCATTGTCTTTTATTTTTATTATTACTTTTTTATTTTCCTTGTACATATCTACAAATATATATTTTTTGGAATTTTTATTTAATTTGTTAAAGGCATCTTTTGAGTTATTTATAATATTTAGGAATATTTGATTTAATTCATTTTCTAAACCAATTAGCTCAGTATCTTCAATATTTTCAATAAATTCAATATTATTTGTTTCATTTTCATTTTGAATTAATGTTTTTATCTTTGTATAAATAATTTTAAGATTTAATAAAACCAATTCATTTGAAGAGGTGAAAAAATCTCTAAAATTGTCTAAAGTATGAGATAAGTATTCTGTATTTTTTAATATTAGCTCCATACTACTTTCAAACTCTTTTTCATTTAATAACTCAAACTGTTTTTGAAGCTGAAGACCACTTGCTGCTGTTGATATTATAGATAGGGGTTGTCTCCATTGGTGAGAAATATTTTCTAACATCTCACCAATTGCAGCCATTTTTGACTGATGAGCCATAATTGAGTCTTTTTCTCTATTTTTAATTATTGCTTTTTCTATTCGATGTTCTAATTTGACTTTTAACTCTTCAATCACTTTTTTATCGCTAATATTTCTTCTAATAGCAGTGTAACCTAAGAGCTTATTATCTAAGTCATAATCTGGATGAATAATTACTTCAAACCAAATCTCTTTTCCATCTCTTGTTTTGTTTTTAAGTGCACCTTGAAAAACTTTTCCTTTTTTGATTGTGCTCCACATCTGTTTAAATAATTCAGGTTTTGTATCAGGATGTCTTACTATATTGTGATTTTTACCTATAAGTTCCTCTTTTGTATAACCAACACTATCACAAAAGTTTTTTGTAACATAAGTTATTATTCCATTAGGGTCAGTTTTAGATATTGATATATATTTATCTATGGTATCTAAAGATGAATCTAATCTTTTTGTTTTTTCTAATAATAGTTCTTTTAACCTTGATTGATAGTTTTCATTCTTTTTTCTATACATCACAAATAAATCTTCAATTATTTTAGAAAAAACTATTAACAATATAATCATTATAATTAAAACTATAGCCATAATTAAATAAATCTTATTTTTTGTTTTATTATATACTTGTTCTATTACTTTTTGTTGCCGTTTAATATTTTCATTAATAGAGTCTGGGTTAAAACCTGAACCAATAGCCCACTTCCAGTCATCAAAACCTTTTATATAAGATATTTTTTTAGAATCATTATTTTTTGTAGTACCTTTAAGTGGGATATAATTCATATATCCATCCCCATTTTTTGCAGTATTTATTATCTCTTTTGTAATTTTTATTCCATTTGTATCTGTTAGGTTTATTAGATTCTTATTTATTAAATCATTTTTTATATGACTTAAAAAAACACCATTGTAATCAATTATAAATACATAGCCTTTTTTGTCATATTTGATTTGAGAAATTCTTTCTAAGACATTGGACTTAACATCTTTTTCGAAATCACTAATATATTCACCAGTACCTATCACCCAATTAAATGGTTCGAATTTTTTTACAAAACCTAGTTTTTTATACTCTTGATTAAGATGTTTAGGTTTATTCCAATGCCAAGTATCAAATCCTTCATTTGACGTTTTGACTATATTTATTAATTCTTTAATAACTTTTTTGCCTCTTAAATCTTCATATTCATAAAGATTTTTGCCTTCAAGATTTTTATTTATAGGATGCATAATATTAACACCCTTTAAATCATAAATAAAAAAATAGCCACGTTTGTCATTAAATCTTATATTTATTAAAGCATCTTTGATTAGTTTTATAATTTCTTTTGGGTCTTTATCTAAGTTATTTGTATAAATGCTATTTGCAATATCGTAAGCTTCGTATACTCTTTTTTTTAAATCAATTTTTAGATTGTTTATAGTTTGGTTTTTTTCAAAATTTATTAAGTCATATACTGCATGAACTTCCCGTTTAACATTCTCTTTTTGGGATTCAATAAACTCTTTTTTTATTCTTTTTTCTTCTAAGTTAAAATATGTCTTGTTTTGTGATGAGAGAACATATGTAATTGTCATTGAAAAAATAATTAATACAATTAGAGGAACAATTCTAATTGAATATATAAGCTTTTTTTCAAATTTATTTAACATATTCTCTCTTTTTATATCCTATCTATTTAAAATTTCACATACCTCTTTTGCATGATATGTAATAATAAGATTAGCTCCTGCTCTTTTTAAACCAGTTAATGTCTCAATCATTACTCTTTCATAATCAACCAATCCAACATCTCCCGCATGTTTAAGCATCGCATATTCACCACTTACATTATAAGCACAAATTGGAAGGTTAGAATTGTTTCTAATATCTCTAATAATATCCATAAATGCTAAAGCTGGTTTAACCATAAGGATATCAGCACCTTGTTTCTCATCTTCAAGTGATTCTTCTAAAGCTTCAAGTCTATTAGCTGGATTCATTTGATAAGTTCTTCTATCTCCAAAACTTGGAGTTGATTCAGCTACATCTCTAAAAGGACCATAATAAGCACTTGCAAACTTAGTTGAATATGCCATAATAGGTAGGTCTTTAAAGCCATTTTCATCTAATGCTGTTCTTAAGCACTCAATAATACCATCCATCATACCACTTGGAGCAATCATATCAGCTCCAGCTTTTGCATGAACTAAAGCTTGTTGTGCTGAGATTTCTAATGTTTTATCATTATCAACTGTTTGGGTTTTTGGGTCTAAAATACCACAATGTCCGTGGTCAGTATATTCACAAAAACATAAATCAGTTACTATAAACATATCGGGAAATTTAGCTTTTATTGCTTTTATTGTTCTAGCGATAATACTCTCATCACATAAACACTCACTTCCTATAGAATCTTTTACATCTGGAATAGCAAATAAAATAATTGAATTTAAACCAATACTTCTTATATACTCACACTCTTTTAGTATCTCATCAATACTCATTTGAAATACACCAGGCATTGATTCAACTTCATTTTTAATATTTTCACCCTCTCGTACAAATAAAGGATATATAAAATCATCTTTTGAGAGGCTTGTTTCTTGAACTAAATTTCTTAAAGTAGAATTAATTCTTAATCTTCTAAATCTTTTAAACATAATATTTACCTTTGTTGGATATAATCGTCTCCATTTTAGCAACTTAAGGTTTAAAAAGATATGAATATAGAGAAGTCAAATATTGCTAATCTTCCAACAAAATATGGAAAATTTAAAATTAGAGCATATAAATTAAATAATCAAGAACACTTAGCAATCATGAGTGAAAATTTTAATAATATTGAAATACCTTATGTAAGAATTCACTCAGAATGTCTAACAGGAGATACTCTTGGAAGTTTAAAATGTGATTGTCAAAATCAGTTAGATTTAGCTCTTAAATTTATAGCACAAGAGGGTGGGTTAGTTATTTATCACAGACAAGAAGGTCGAAATATAGGATTACTTAATAAAGTTAATGCTTATGCCTTACAAGATCAAGGTAGAAATACAATAGAAGCTAATCTAGAACTAGGGTTTGGAGAAGATGATAGAGATTATTCTGTTGTTGAAGAGATTTTTAAAGATTTAAATTTAAAGAAAATAAAACTTATTACTAATAATCCTAAAAAAATAATTTATGTAGAATCTCTTGGTGTGGAAATTGTTGAAAGAATTCCTGCAATTACAAAATCGAATAAATATAATGAAAAGTATATAAATACAAAAAAAAATCAGATGGGACATATGTTTTAATATGTTAAATAAAATTGAAGAGCTCAATCTTGGTGATGATTTTAAAACAAGATGCGATGTTTTTACAAAGCTATTACAAAAGTGGGGTAGTGTACACAATCTAAGTGCACGATTATCAAATGATGAAATAGAAGAGAATATAATTGATTCTGTATACCCCTTGCAATATTTAAATAAGTTTGAAAGTTTTGCAGATATTGGAACAGGTGCTGGTTATCCCGGACTTATTATAGCTATGGCAAAACCTGAAGTTAAGTGTTTTTTAATTGAGCCAAGACTAAAAAGAGTTTCATTTTTAAATTTTGTGAAAAATAGTTTAGGTTTAAAAAATATTGAAGTTATTTCTAAAAGAGTAGAAGAGGTTGAAGGTGTCAAGGTTGATTTAATAACTTCACGGGCTGTTACAAAAACTAAGTTATTATTAGATATAACTAAAAACATATCTAAAGATAATAGTTCTTATCTTTTTTATAAAGGAAGTCTTCTTGAAGATGAACTGCAAGAAGCAAAAATAAACAATACAGAGATTTTTACAAGAAAAGATAGAAATTATCTCTATTTAAAAGGTGTATAATGATTTTTAAAGTTCTAGCGATACTTGCAGTTTTATTTTTAGTTTATATTGTAATGTTTAAAAAAGATAGAGAAAAAGAAGTTAATAAAAAAGAGGATGAAAAAATAGAAGATATTATGGTTGAATGTCCTAGCTGTGGTACATATGTATCAAAAAAAGAGGCTATCATAAGTAATGGAAAGTTTTTTTGTTCTAAAGAATGTTTATAATTTAAAGGATTTAAAATGATATTGATTGGAGATAAACTAGTTCCTTTTGAAGATATTTGTTTTATTGAGAGTATTGAGAATATTAGTTCTAGTAAAGCTAATAGCACCTTGATATTTAATTATAACCAGAGCTTATTAAAATATTGTTTTGAAAATAGTTTAGAGTTTGCAGTTGTTGTAAACTCTATAAAAGAGGCAATATATGTAAATAGTTTAAATGGAAAATATATAATTAGTGAAAAAAATCTAGCAAAACATATACAAAAGGTTGCTGATAATTATATGTTTGATTCTAAGAACTTAACTATAATTGAGCACAGTGATGAGATTGAACAAGTTTCAAAAGATGAAATCGATGGTGTGATATATACAAACTTACTAAAAAAATAATAAAACTTAATCAAAACTTAATTTTAAAACTAATACATAATTAACAGTTGTCTATTATAATTCTTACTTATTTTTTTAATAAGGAGCTATCATGGATATAATAGGACAATTTCCATTGTTTTATTTTCCAGAATACGGAAGTGCTTGGATGATGGGGATGACTGGAACCATACACATCTTAGCATCTCATACTTCCGTTGGTGCTGCAATGCTTTTTGCATTTTTGGCTTACAAGGCATATAAAGAGAATCGAAGTGATTTATACCCGTATATGAAAAAATACGGTATGTTTCTTTTGATCTTTTCATATGTAATTGGTTCAATTACTGGACCAGGTATTTGGTATACAGCAACTGCTGCAAGTCCTCGGGGTATTAGTGCCTTAATTCACAACTTTGTATGGGTGTGGGCTACCGAGTGGGTCTTTTTTGTTTATGAAGTTATAGGCGTTTTTGTTTTAGTCTATTTTATAGATAAAATCGATAAGAAAACCCATTTAAAACTCACCTTTTCATTTGCTATAGCTTCTGTTGGAACTTTGGCATTAATTATTGGTATTATTAGTTTTATGATGTGGCCAGGAACTGATGCATATTATACTACGGGAAGCGCAAGTGATGCTTTTTTTGGTACAAATACTTTCCCACATATGTTCTTAAGAATAGGGTTTATGATTATGCTTTCAGGTGTTATTGGACTTGTTATATCAAGTGCAATGAAAAAAGATAATGAAGAGTTATCTAAAGAGTTAACTAAAAAAATGGGATATATAAGTTTATTAGGTGGATTCTTAGTAATGTTCTTCTTTATGTGGTATATGGGTACTTTACCTGATAATGCACATGCTGTATTTAATATAACTAAAGGTTCAGTTATTCAAAGTAGAATTATTTTAACAATTGTTTTTTCTATTTATTTTTTAATTGCAATTGTTAAACCACGATTTATTAGTACTCCATTGGCAGGAATAATGATATTTGTAATCTTAATTGCAGGAATCTGGCCAGGGGAAAAACTTAGAGAGTCTATGAGAAAACCATATGTTGCAGGTCAATATATCTATTCAAATCAAATTATTAGTAGAGATGTACCAGGAAAAGGTATAAAAAGTGAGCTACCAATTATAGCTGAAAAAGGTCTTTTACAAGTTAACCCTTTTGTTCCTGATAGACTTAAAGTTATTACAGCAGATAATAAACTTGAAGTTGGAAAACTTTTAACTCGTATGTCATGTTCAAATTGTCATTCTATTGAAAAAACAGGTGTATATAGACCTTTAAAAGATAGATTAAAAGGTATGGATAAAGAGGCTATAAAATCTATACTTTATGCTATAGGAAGTGGTGGAATGCCGTATATGCCAACACTGAAATTACCAGATGATGAATATGATGCAATTGCTGAATATATTGCATCTTTGAAATATTAAGGAGAATTTATGGACGCATCAGTATTATTAACATTAAGAGATCCAGCAGGAGTTCCTTTTTATCCAATTGTATTTCAGGTTTTATATGTATTAACTTGGGCATTACATGCAGCATTTGTTTTACTTGCTTTAGGTTCAATGGGACTTTCACTTTTCGGAACACTAAAACAAAATAGTGATCCCCATTGGAAAATTATGACACCACATTTAATTCAAACAGGAAAAATAAGTATCTCTATACTTATAGTTTTAGGTGTTGCACCGTTACTATTTACACAGGTTATTTATGACCCTAATTGGTATGTAACAAATACTTTATCTGGTATGTGGGTGTTTATTTTTATTTATACTTTAATTGTTGGTTATAGTATGTATTATTGGTATTATTATGCAAATAAAGCAAAAGCTGGAGGGGGTACTCTTATTGGGTTTGTCTCATTTTTGATTTTAGTTTTTGCAGGATTATTAATGCATAACTTTGCAGTAACATCTATTATGCCAAATGAGTGGATGAATATGTATGCACCAAATGGTGTAGTGGATAACAGTGGTTGGACATTTAATATGAATCCAATTAGATTGATTTTTATGGTAAGTTTAAGTATCCCAGTTGTTGGTATATTTTTACAAAACTATAGTAGATTTTTGAGTACAAGAAAAGATTTTAGTTCTGAATTTGTTGATTATACAGCATCTTTAGGGACAAAATTAGGTGTAGTTGGTTTACTAATCAGTGCAGTTGCTTTTGTACTTTGGATGTTACAAGAAGGGTATTTATTAAATCCTTTATCACTTGCTATTATAGCTGGTGTGGTAGTTTTACTTTTATTTGTATATAAAAATAGTAATAGTTATATCACAACTGGTGTATTAGTAGTAGTTGCATTATTAATCTCTGCTATGAGAGAACTAATAAGATTTAATTTAATGAATAATCTAGGATATAATGTGTATGATTATCCTGTGAATCTTGAATTACCTTCAATTATAATGTTTTTATCAACATTCTTAATCCTGGGTGGGGTAGGTGTAGCTTATCTTTTAACTATGGCATGGAAAGTTGGGAAAAATCAAGGTGTATTTGATGGTTCAAAAGATGTAGCTGTAACTAGACTGGGTAATTATACTCTTACTATTATGGTGACATGGATGGTTATTTATTTTGCTTGGGGTATGTTTATTTTATTTAATAATATACTTTAATTTTTTTGAAAGATAAAAGAGTTTTTCTTTTATCTTTCATTATATATAAAATATGGACTAAAAATGATTGGGACAAAAATTTTATTTTTAGAAGATGATACACTATATCAAGAGAGCATAAAAGATCTACTCGAAGATGAAAAATTTCTAGTTGATACTTGCACTAGCGGTCAGGAGTTTTTAAATAAAACCTTTGAAAATGTTTATGACCTTTATATCTTAGATTTAAATGTACCAGAGATTGATGGTTTTAACATTCTCAAAATCTTAAAAGAATACAATGATAGAACCATGAAACTTGTTTTATCCTCAATCCCTAATACTTTAATTGAATCATTTAAAAATGGTTGTGATGATTATCTAAATAAAAATACAGATATAGAAGAACTTATTATTAGAATAAAAGTACTAATTAAAAGGGCATATCACAGCTACTGCGAATCAATAATACTAACTGAACACTTAAAATATAATCTATTTGATAAAAAACTTTTAAAAGACCAAAAAGATGTACATTTGGAGATACAATCACTATTTGTTCTTGATTACTTAATAAAAAGAAGAGGTGAGTTTGTGTCAAATTATGAATTGGAAAAAAACACATATCCTTGTGATAGTGAATCAAAATCTAATGTTATTCGATATCATATTTGGAATTTAAGAAATAGATTAGGAAAAGACTTAATAGAATCTCAAAAAAATATTGGATATAGATTAAAGCCACTATTATTCTAGTGGCTTTAATAAAAAAAAGATATGTGGATCTAAAAAACTATTTTTAGTTTTAAAAGTGAGATTAAAATTTAGTAGGAGGAGATTAATCTTACTTTTTTCACATGAATAATTATAAAGATATAGTGTTAATTATTCGTTAGTATCTGTATATTTCTTGTTTTTATTATATTTTCAGTTTTTTTCAATATTTTCAAATTTTTTTACTAACTAAGAAATAAGTAAATCTTAGGTAAAATACTTACTTTTTACAGAAATTGGATAAATAATGAAAGAAATATTAGATGTAATAGTGTTAGTTCTTTTTGTTTTTATGATTTTTATGTTTATTAAAGGTTTTAATAAACAACAAATACAAAAACATATTGATAAAATGGATGAGATTGAAAAGAAAAAACAGATGAAGAGTAATAAGGAAGATATAGATGCATAAACCATTATTGATTGAAATTGGTGTTGAAGAATTACCAGCAATTCCCTTTTTAAAAGAGTTACCAAATATAGAAAAAAAATGGATTGATATTTTAGAGAAAAATAGATTA
This sequence comes from Halarcobacter azotofixans (SeqCode), assembly GCA_048571215.1. GTDB lineage: Bacteria > Campylobacterota > Campylobacteria > Campylobacterales > Arcobacteraceae > Halarcobacter > Halarcobacter azotofixans. The sequence continues at coordinate 1,404,355 of CP182352.1, read as the reverse complement.
GTTTGTGAGTTTGATTTTTTTTATACACCAAGAAGATTAGTATTATGGCATAGAGAATTTCAAGTTTCTCAAGAAGATTCTGTTGAAGAGATGTATGGAGCACCAGTTAAAATAGCATTTAAAGATGGTGAACCAACTGGTGCTGCCCTTGGATTTGCAAAAAAATGTGGAGTTGAAGTTTCACAATTAGAGAAAATAGACCAAGGTAGAGGTGAAGTTCTTTATTACAAAAAAGAAGTAAAGGGTGAAGAGAGTAAAAACTTATTAAATGATATGATAAATGAGTTTATATCATCACTTAATTTTGGTAAATCAATGAGATGGGCTAGTAGAACTGATACTTTTATTAGACCTATTAGAAGTTTATCTGTTTTGTTAGGTGAACAAGTTGTAGATGCAGAACTTTTTGGTGTAAAGTCATCTAATTTCTCATTTGCACATAGAATGGTTTCTTATGAACCTTTTACTTATGATTTTGCGGGAGATTACTTTTGTAAGTTAGATAAAAGTGGAGTGATTTTATATCCTGATGAGAGAAAAAATAGAATTTTAGAACAAATGAAAAAGATTGAGTCTTCAAATGGTGTTAAAATTGAGATTGATGAAGAGTTATTAGATGAAGTTGTTGCTATAACTGAGTATCCAACTGCACTAATAGGAAAATTTGATGAAGAGTTTTTAGAACTTCCTGAAGAGGTTATTGTAACTTCTATGAAAGAGCATCAAAGATATTTTGCAGTTTATAAAGATGATAAACTAACAAACCATTTTATTGTAGTTTCTAACTCTAAAACAGATGATTTTTCAAAAATAATTGCAGGAAATGAAAAGGTATTAAGACCAAGACTTGCAGATGGAATGTTTTTTTATAAAAATGATATTAAAAATGGTTTATCAAATGAAGGTCTTAAAAAACTTGTTTTTGTTGAAGGTATTGGTTCTATGTATGATAAATGCGAAAGGGAGCTTAAAATAGCTAACTTTTTAGCTGATACTTTTGGTATAAAGCAGAAAGAACTAATTGCAAGAGCTGTAATGTTAAGTAAAGCCGACCTTATGTCTGAGATGGTTTATGAGTTTACAGAGCTTCAAGGGCTTATGGGATACTATTATGCAAAAATTGCTGGTGAAGATGAAAAAGTTTATACAGCCATAAAAGAGCAATACTTACCCGATGGAGAAGATTCAGAACTGCCATCAAATAAATTTTCATCATTGGTAGCTTTATCATATAAATTAGATAATCTTATGGCATTATTTAGTGTTGGTAAAATACCTAGTGGTTCAAAAGATCCTTTTGGTTTAAGACGTGCTGCTGCAGGAATTGTAAAAATTACTATGGAACATAAACTTCCTATTGACTTAGATAATATTATTGATAATTTAGCTAGTGAGTATAAAGGTTTACAAAAAAATAAGCTAGTGGAATTTTTTAATGAAAGATTATTTAAAATCTTTGATGCAAATCCTTCAGTTATAAAAGCAGTTTTAGGAAGTAAAGATACAAATCTTTATGAGATTTCTCAAAAATTGTGTGCTTTAAACCCAATAGTATTAAGTGACAATTTTAAGGAATATTCAGCAACATTTAAAAGAGTAGCAAATATTATAAAAGATATAGATACAGATTCTATATTAACTGTTGAAGAATCTTTATTTGAAGATGAGGAAGAAAAAGTTTTATTTAAAAAATACTCTGATGTAGTTAATATTGGGTATAGTTCATATGAAGAGCAACTAGATGCACTTTTTGGATTAAAGCATGAGTTAGATAACTTTTTTGATAATGTTTTTGTCAACCACAAAGATGAAAATATTAAAAATAATAGAAAAAATTTAATAGGACTAGTATACCAAGCTTTTAAAAATATTGCTGATATAAAAGAGATAACTATATAAATAATTGATTTTATAATTCAAGTTAGAAAAGGTTTTTAATGAAAGAGTTGATTTACACTAATAATTTAGCTAGTGCTAAAATAGATTCTAATAGATTAAAAAGTCAAACAAAACCTTATTTATCCTTTGATTATAATCACCTATTTTATACTACAAAAGAAAAGTTTTATATATTAGATGGTAGAAAATTTCTACTTACACATCTACAAATGGATGAAATAGATGCTTATTTAAATACTTTATTTACTCAAAAAGAAAAAATTGAAGCAAATCAAATTATTCAATCTTTAGAATCTTATTTAAGAAATACAGACTGGATGGTAATAAGACAAATGGAAACTGGGAAAGAGATTCCTCCTAATATAAAACTAAAAAGAGAAGATACAAGAAAAAAAATCAATGAAATTAGAAAATATCTATGATTGATATAGTAATAGTTGGAGGGGGAACTGCAGGTTGGTCTTGTGCAGCTGCTTTATCTAAAAACAATAATTTAAATATTACATTGATAAATCCAAAAGATGATCAACGTATTGGGGTAGGTGAAAGTACTCTACCTCTAATTCGTCAATTTCATAAAACTTTTTCTTTATTTGATGATAATGCTTGGTTAAAAAAGGTAAATGGCACATTAAAATATACTTTGGAGTTTGAGAGTTTCATGGAAATAAATAGTTCAAAGTGGGTACATCCTCTTTCTAGTAATAAAGAATATGAACAATTTATGAGTTTAAGAAATACACAAATGGATAATTTAACTTTTAGTGATAAATATTTTTTTGCTCAAAAATTAAGAAATACAAAATATAGTGATATTGGTAATTATAATTTAGAATTGGGTGCCTTTCATCTTGATGCATTATTATATTCTAAAGAATTGAAAAATATTGCAATTAAAAGAGGTGTAACTTATCTTGAACAGTCAGTAAAAAATATAATACAAGAAGAACAAATCACTAAATCTTTGATTTTAGAGGATAATTCTTGTATTGAAGCAGAACTTTTTATTGACTGTACAGGTTTCAAAAACTTACTTTTTAAAAATTTAAAAAGTAAGTTTGAAACATTTTCAAATAGATTATTTTGTGATAGGGCAGTTGCTATTAAATTAGATTATAAAGATAAAAAAGAACAAAAAATAAATGCAACATTAGCAAAAGCTTTAAAATATGGTTGGGTTTGGCATGTTCCTCTGGAAGAGAAAATAGGCTTTGGTTATGTTTATTCTTCTAAACATACAAGTAAACAAGATGCCCAAATTGAATTCATTAAATATTTAGAAAATAGATATTTCTATGATTTGAAAAATGACAATTTTCAGTTTTTAAAATATAGAACTGGAGTGCATAGGAACTCTTGGATTGGCAATAATATTGCAATAGGGTTATCATCATTTTTTATTGAACCTATAGAATCAACAGGTATTGCACTTTTTCAAATACAAATTATGGAGTTATCAAAGATATTAGAAACAAATCCCAATTTTTATAAAAACTATATTCCAAAATACAACCAATCTATTTATGAATATATAATTTCAGTTAAAAACTTTATTGAGATACATTATATTAAATCTAATAGAAAAGATACAAAGTTTTGGGTAGATGCTACAACTATTCAGCCAAATGATTTTCAAAAAAAAGTTTTGAATTTATATGAAAATAAAAATTATCTAGAAATAGTAACTTATGAACTTGCAGGAATTTTTGGAAATCTTAGTTGGTTACATCTATTAATGGGAATGGATAAAGAAAAATCAAATAATAAATAAAAGAAATAGATGTATGTTAAGTTTTTTCTGATTTCTAATCTTTGTTTTAATTGTTAGAGATTATGTTAATTTAATTATCAAGTTATTTATAGTATTATCTCAAATTGTTATATTAATAATATAAATATTTTAAGGATATTATATGAAAAGAAGTTTAATTTTATTTATTTTGTTGTTAGCTATGTTTTCTGGTTGTGCAACTTGGAAAGGGATGAAAAAAGACTCATCTGATGCTTGGGATGCAACAAAAGAAGGCACTTCAAAAGCTTATGAATCAACAAAAGAAGCTATTCATGAGGCTACAGAATAAGATAATGAAACTATATGAAAAATAGTTCTAAATATAGTGTTGTAATTGTAATAGCTTTGCTATTAATAATTTTATCAACAATTACAACTACTATAAATTATCTTGTATCAAAAAACAGTGCTCAGGAACAACTAAGAAATCAAGCTTTACCTCTATCTTTAGATAATGTATATACTGAAATTCAAAAACATATTATACAACCATATTTAGTATCTTCAATGATGGCTAATGACACTTTTGTTCAGGATTGGTTAATCAATAATGAAAAAAATGAACACAAGATTAAACAATATCTAAGTGTTATTAAAAATAAATATGAAATGTTTACAACTTTTTTAGTATCAGATAGGACAAAAAACTATTATACGCAAGATGGTTTTATAGAAAAAGTTAAAAAGGGAAATATTAATAATAACTGGTATTTTAAGTTTAAACAGAGTGCATCAAAAGATGAAATAAATTTAGATTACAATAAAAATTTAGCAAACTCTATGATAATGTTTATAAATTATAAAATTTTTGATAGAGATTATAAGTATTTAGGTGCAACTGGTGTAGGAATTAAAATCTCATATATTGATGATTTGTTAGAGATGTTTAAAGAAAAATATAAATTCAATGTTATTTTTTTTAATGAAGATGGTAATATAGTATTATCTAAGTCAAAAAATAAAGATATAACAAATATATCACAACTACCATATTTATCAAACTATAAAAATAAAGTTTTGTCAAAATTTTCTAATTTTTTTGAGATTAAGAAAAATAATGAAACTTATTTAATCAATACAAAGTATATATCTGAGTTGAATTTATATCTATTGGTTGATGCAAAATTAAGTGATTTTATCAAAGATGTTAGACATGCATATCTTATAAATCTTTTTATATCTATAGTTATTGCTTTAATTATTACAGGTATTATTATTTATATAATACAAAAGTATAATAAAAAATTAGAATTTTTGGCAGATTATGATCAATTGACAAAGATAATGAATAGACGGACTTTTAAAAAGAGACTAGAGTTTACTCTTTTATTGAGTAAGAGAAATAAACAAAAAATTTGTTTGGCTTTTGTTGATATTGATAATTTTAAAAATATAAATGATACCTATGGACATAGTGTTGGAGATAAAGTTTTAGAAAGAATCAGTGCAATTATGAAAAGTTCAATTAGAAAATCTGATTTAGTAGCTAGATGGGGTGGAGAAGAGTTTGTAATAGCTGTAACTAACAGTGATTTAGAAAATGCTTCAAAAGTCTTAGAAAATATTAAAAATAGCATCTATACTGACTCTAAAATTAATAACTTTGTTTCAAAAGAGGTAACTCTAAGTATTGGAATTACTCTTTTTAATAAAGATGATAACTTTGAAGAGTTAATGCAAAGAGCTGATGAGAGTATGTATAAAGCAAAAAATAGTGGCAAAAATAAAATAGTTATTTCGTAATAGGCAATTTTATTATAAACTCTGCACCTTTATAGTTTGTATCTTTATATTTAAATTTACTATTTTGTACCTCTATGGTACCTTTTAGATTATTGATAATCTGCTTAGACATATATAAACCAATACCTGTACCATCTCTATCTTTTTTAGTTGTAAAATAAGAATCAAAGATTTTGTCAATTATCTCTTCAGGTACTCCACCTGCATTATCCTTAATGGAGATAATAAGAAAAGAATCTTTTTGTTTTGCACTAATAAGTATCAATCTCTCTTTTAACTCTTTTTTTATAACTAATTCATCTTTTGCATTTTTTATTATATTGATTAGGATTTGTAAAAGTTCATTTTGTAGGCTATTTATCTCTATATCATCAATATCAGTTATAATCTTAACATCATAATTTTTAAGATGGGTATTTATGAGTCTAAAAGTTTTATCAAAAGCTTTTTTTATACTAAAATATTCACTAAGTTTATTTGGGTTAAAAAAGTTTCTAAAATCATCAATAGTATTTGAAAGATTGTTTACAGATACATCAATTGCTTCAATTGCATCTGTTAGGTTTTCTTCACTTATTTTATTATTCATCTCCTTTTGAAGTTTTAACATACTATTTGAGGCGCTAATTATACTCAATGGTTGTTTCCATTGATGAGCAATATTAGCTATCATTTCTCCCATTGTTGCCATTTTTGATTGTTGGAGTAGAAGTTTCTCTTTTTCTATTTTATCAGCTATCTCTTTTTCTATGGTTTGTCTATATTTTATAAATTTATTTGAGATTAGTTTTGACATAAAAGTAGATATTAAAATGAAAATTATTGTTATAATAACACTTATATAAGTGATATCTTTAATAGCCTCTTTTGTAGATTTCTCAAGTATAGTTTTTTTCTCTTCTATATCTTTGTGTAAAGCATCAAGGTAAAACCCACTACCAATTATCCAATCCCAATCTTCAAGATATATAAGGTATGAAATTTTTCTTGTACTAGATAGCGTACCATTTGGATTGGTTGCAGATATATAATCAAGAAAACCACCATTTTTATGGTTCTTTGCAAAACTAATAATATCTTTAATAAAATATTTACCAGTGTTATTTGTATCGTTTAATCTATTTTTATCAATAAAATCTTTTCTATATGTAGTTAAGGTTAGACCTTTTGAATTATAAACAAAAATATATCCATTTTCTCCATATCTAATCTCTCTTATATTTTTTAATATTTGTTTTTTTAGTTCTAGATTAAAGTCTTCAACATATTCACCTGCACCAATTGCTGCCTGGTATGGTGCAAAATATTTATAAAAACTTATTTTCTTATATGCTTTTTTTTGATTATTTCCCTTATACCAATAATAGGAGTCAAAATCTTCCCCTTTTTTCTTTATAGTTTCAACAATTTTTTTTACAAATTTATAACCTTTGGCATCTTTGTAATTTAAAAAATTTTTACCTTCAAAACTTTTATTTGTTGGTTGTATAAGTTTTGTTCCATTTATATCATCCATAAAGATATAACCCCTGCCATTATTAAATCTTATAGAGCTAAGAATTGATTTTATATTTCTAAAGGTGTGTTCCTTATCAAATGGATGGTTATTGTTATTTTTCTCTTCATTATAGATATTTGTAGCTATTTTATGAGCTTCATAAACCTTTGACTTTATTTCTTCAAGTAATTTATCTTTTGATTGCTCTTTTTGAGTATTAATATAATTATAAACTCTAAGAACTTCTTCTCTAACTCTTTCTTTGTTTTTCTCCAGATACGCTTTTTCAGTAATTTTAATTTCATTTTGAAAATTTTTATATCTATTTTGTAAAAAAAATTGTGTGATAAAAAAAGATAGTATAATTACTAATAGAATTGGTCCAAATTTAATAATATTTAAAATATATTTTTCGTTGTTATATAAGTTCATAAATTTATTTCCTATTAAAAGATACCATTATAACTAAGTTTTAATAAAATAATAAGTATTTTGTACAAAAGTGATAAATTAATGTGGAGCTGGTGAAGGGAGTTGAACCCCCGACCTGCTGATTACAAATCAGCTGCTCTAGCCAACTGAGCTACACCAGCGTTAAATTAAGACCGAAATAATAATATATTAAATCTTAAAAAAAGTTTAATGTCTTGGGAAAATAAAATTGTAAAATAATATATTAATTTGCAATTAACCTTTTAGTGATATACTTATTTTCTAAGGAGTTTACAAAATGTTAAATCTAATAAAAGTTGTAGTTTTAGGTCTGGTTGCGTTTGGATTATTAGTTTTTTTTACAGCTGAAAAACCTAAGCAAATTGTTGCTAATGACAATGTTGTAAATTTGATAAAATATGAAAAGTTGCCAGATATATATGAATTGGTTGGCATTGATAAAGATGTATCTAAAAAAAAGATATTTAAAAGAGGAGTTGAAACCTTAATAGTTGTAGGAAATCATGATTCACTTTCAGTTGTAAAAGATTTACCTAAATTATTTAAAATTTCACAAAATTACGTTATGGTTGCAAATATTTCAAGTGCACCTTGGTTTGTAAAAAAGATGTTTATACCTTCAAAGCTAGAAGAACTAAATAAGGGAACAAATATCCCTATGATTTACGATGATGATGCTCAAATGGTTAATACCTTAAACTTAAGTGATACAACAAAAACAAAGTTTTTTGCATATTTACTTACAAAAGAGGGGATGGTATCAAAAATCTATGAAGGTAGCGTAAAGGCAGGAGCTTTAGATGGTTCAATGACTGAAGAAGAGAAGAAAAAGTCATTAGAACCTTTAGTTAAATTATTAAAATAGTTTATATAAAGTGATTTATTTCTTAAATATAAATCTACTATAACTTTCTTATTGTCAGTTAATATAAATTATGTAATATATCATTATATCTTAAAATATAAAAGGAGATTAATATGGCACATGAATTAATGAAATTACCTTATGAATTGGATGCTTTAGAACCGTATATGTCAAAAGAAACTTTAGAGTTTCACTATGGAAAACATCATCAAACATATGTAACAAAATTGAATGGTCTAATTGAAGGAACAAAATATGAAGCACTTCCTTTAGAAGATATTATTAAAGATTCTGATGGTGGAGTATTTAATAACTCTGCACAAGTTTTTAACCACGATTTTTTTTGGAAGGGTTTAACACCTAATGGTAGTGAGATGCCATCAGAAGTTGAAAGCTTATTAAATGAAGCATTTGGTTCAGTTGATAAATTTAAAGAAATATTTACAAATACTGCTGTTAATCATTTTGGTTCAGGTTGGGCATGGTTAGTAAAAGATAAAAATGGTAAGTTAGAGGTTGTGGCTACGCCAAATGCTGAAACTCCAATAACTGAAGGTTTAACTCCTATATTAACATGTGATGTTTGGGAGCATGCTTATTATATTGATACAAGAAATGCAAGACCAAAATATCTAGAAAATTTTTGGAAACTAGTTAATTGGGATTTTGTAGCACAAAATCTAAAATAGTTATAATCTCAATCTAATTTAAAGGGTCATATCTCATGACCCTTTTTTAATCTCTCCCAACCATACAACTTAGGTAAAAAAATGAATAATATTACAAAACAAGACTCTATACGAGGTGCTTTTTTTGCATCAATTGTTGCAGATGCTTTATGTTTAGGTAGTCATTATGAATATGACGCAAAAAAGATATATAAGGCATATGGTGAAAAACCCATAGAAAAGTTTATGAGCCCAGGTGAAATGATGGGTGGAATGACTCATGGAATAGGTTGGGGTGAACAAAACTATCATCCTGGCAAAAAAGCTGGTGGAACAACTGATTATGGGGATTATAATATTCTTATATTAGAATATTTAGCAAAAACTGCAAATCCTATTCAAGAGTTTGAGGTAAAAGCTGTCATTCCCCATTGGATGAATAGATTAGAAAATAGTTGGGGCTCTTGGATTTGTACAATGACAAGGGAAACCTATGCCCAAGTAAAAAGAGGTGTAAAAGTAGAAGATTTAGGTGGATATTCAAATGCAACAGCCATAAGACATGTGGCAGCTCATGCTTATTATGATGATGAAGAAGTCTTAGTAGATGTGGCAAAAAAAGCTATGTTTACCCATAAAGAATCCCATGCCTTAGGTGGAGCAGAGTTTTTTGCTAGGGTTACAAACCGAGTTATAAATGGAGCCAAACCAAGAGTTGCAATAGAAGAGGTTGGAAAACTTTTGGGTGGTTTTTATCAAGATAAAGTTAAGCAAGCAATTGCAAAATATGAAGAGGAATCAAATCCTGAATCTGATTTATCAAAAGAGCAGTTTAGTGATGATTTAGCACTCACCTCAATGGCAAGACTTTGGGATGTGGGGAGAAGTGAACCTATAAAAGTAGGAAAAGCTAGTCCTACTGAAGGAACTATGCCTGGAAGTATTTATTTTATCTTAAAATATGCCAACAAAGAAGATGGTCTTAAAAAAGCACTTCAAGCTAATGCTATGGTTGGTGGTGATAATGCTTCTAGAGGTATTATGATTGGTATGGTACTTGGGGCTTATTTTGGGGTAAATGGTATTCCAAAAGAGTGGAGAGATACTCTAGAGCAATGGGATTATTGTGAAGATTTATTAAATAAACTACCACTTTTACAGTAAAAGATACAGAGATAAAATCTCTGCATCTTATTCATTTATCCATTCAAAGGCTTCTAACTCATTTTCGAAGTTTTTTACTTCTCCTTGGATAAACCAAGCTGCTATTATAGAACCAACTTTTATCCAAGTTTTGCTATTGATTATGGCAATCTTTTCAAACTCATTTCCATGTTTAAGTCCAAGTTTTAAATCATCCCAAGCAGCTTCAAGTTCCCAACCATCAAGCTCAGTACAATCAACAATAGCTCTAATTTTAGGATTTTTAATACCTTCAATGGCTGAATCAATCATAGGGTTTATTGTTTGATAATCTTCATGGGTAAGTTTACCAACTGCTTTTATAGTAAGTAAAAAACTACTATCAACTTTTTGTATACCAACTGTTAGTTCGTGTTTATGCATTTGCATAATTTCCTCCTAAAAGAAAATTTTATAATATAATCTTATTGCAAATATCTTTAAATCTTTATATGATAATTTTAATTATCATTTTTACCTGTTGCCACATTAAACTTACCTACAGCACAACTTACAAAGCTTTTTGCTGTAGTTGTAGCTTTTTCAAAACCACTTAACTCATCTGTTGTTAGGGGGTAACCTAAACTTCTAAGTTTTGTTTTAAGCTCTTGAATTTTATCATCTTCAATTTCAAGTGTAATTTGTCTTGGTTCAACATCTAAGTTAACTGTAACTTCCCCAAAATCTTCTTTTAGTGCACTCGTTAGAGTGTTAGCACATCCACCACATTTTACATTATAAACTTCTAATGTTTTTTTCATAATAGTCCTTTCATTTTTTATTATATAAAGCTAGATATTAGAAAAATCTATTCTCTAATACTTCAATTAAACCTTGTACTGATTTAATAGAGTTTGCAAACAGTTCTTCTTGTTTTATATTTAAATTTAATTCAATAATTTTTTCAATACCATTTGCACCTAACATTACAGGTATTCCACTTACAACATCTTTATATCCATATTCACCTTCTAACATAACAGCACATGGATAAATTTTCTTTTTATTATGTAAAATAGCTTCAACCATAAGAGAAGTTGCATGAGCAGGAGCATAATAAGCAGAGCCAGTTTCTAGATATTTAACAATTTGTGCTCCACCATTCTTTGTGTTTGTTACAATTTCATCTATCTCATCTGTACTTAAAAGCTCATATAAAGGAACACCTGCAACTGTTGAATAGTTTGGAAGTGGAACCATATCATCACCATGTCCACCCATTACAGAAGATTCTATTTGTCCAGCACCATAACCAAGCTTTTCTAAAATAAAGTGACTCATTCTAGCACTATCTAAAATACCAGCCATTCCAATTACTTGATTTCTTGGAAAACCAGTAATTTTAAGGGCTGTATAAACCATGGCATCTAGAGGATTAGAAACTATAATTAATTTTGCATTTGAGGAATACTCTTTTACATCTTTTAAAACAGATTCCATTATATTTGCATTTTTAATTAATAAATCATCTCTAGACATACCAGGTGTCCTAGGAAGTCCTGCTGTTACAACTATCAAATCACAATTTTCTAAATCTTTTCCACTACTTGCAGCTTTAACTCTTGTGTGAGATTTTACAGCATTTGAAGCTTGTGATATATCTAAAGCCATTGCCTGAACAATATTTTCTCTAATATCTTTTAATATAATTGACGAACAAGCAGCTTTAGAAGCTAAAGTGTAAGCTAAAGTAGAACCTACATTTCCAACACCAATTATTCCAACTTTTTTATTATTCACTTATAAACCTTTTATTATCTATAGTTTTTGTGATTATATCGAGTTCGCTCTTAGCATAAAAGCAAATATGAAAATTAGGCAAAAAATTAAAAAAAGTATATAAAAAAAGTGCATAAAAAAAGGTAGAGTGAAGAACTCTACCTTTTAAGATTATGGATTATAAATTATCCAAGAATTGAGTTTAATGTAGCACTTGGTCTTAATGCTTCATTTGCTTTTGCTTCATCTGGTAAATAATATCCACCAATATCTGATGGTTTACCGTGAGCAGCAACTAGTTCTGCCATGATTTTTTCTTCATTTTCTTCCATTGCTTTTGCAATTGGAGCAAATTCAGCTGCAAGTTCTGCATCTTCTGTTTGTGCTGCTAGTTCTTGTGCCCAATACATAGCTAAGTAGAAATGACTTCCTCTATTATCAACACCACCTAGTTTTCTTGATGGAGATTTGTCTTCTAAAAGGAAAGTTCCTGTAGCTTTATCTAAAGTAGTAGCTAAAACTTTTGCTTTTGCGTTATCTTGAGTATTACCTAAGTGCTCAAAAGATGCTGCTAAAGCCATAAATTCACCTAATGAATCCCATCTTAAATAAGACTCTTCCATAAATTGTTGTACATGTTTAGGAGCAGATCCACCAGCACCAGTTTCAAATAATCCACCACCTTGCATTAATGGAACGATTGATAACATTTTTGCAGATGTTCCAAGCTCTAAGATTGGGAATAAGTCAGTATTATAATCTCTTAATACATTTCCTGTAACAGAAATAGTATCAAGACCTTTTCTCATTCTTTCTAAAGAGATTTTTGTAGCTTCTAGTGGAGGCATAATAGAGATATCTAAACCACTTGTATCATGATCTGGTAAGTATTTGTTAACTTTTTTAATCATCTCAGCATCATGACCTCTATTTTCATCTAACCAGAAAATTGCAGGAGTATTTGATAATCTAGCTCTAGAAACTGCTAATTTAATCCAATCTTGGATTGGAGCATCTTTAGCTTGACACATTCTAAAGATATCACCTTCTTCTACATCAAATGAGAATACTGTGTTTCCAGCTTTATCAGTAACAACAATTTTACCATCACCAGCAGCTTGGAAAGTTTTGTCATGAGAACCATACTCTTCAGCTTTTTGAGCCATTAGACCAACATTTGGAACTGTTCCAATTGTAGTTACATCTAATTTACCGTTTTCTTTACAATCTTCTATAACTGCTTTAAAGCTTTGCGCATAACATCTATCTGGAATCATTGCGATAGTATCTTCTTCTTTATCTTCAGCATTCCACATTTTACCACCACCTTTAAGCATAGCAGGCATAGATGCATCAATAATAACATCAGATGGTACATGTAAGTTAGTAGTCCCTTTTGCAGAGTTTACCATTGCAAGTCTTGGTTGTTTAGCATAAACTGCTTCGATATCAGCTTCAATTTCAGCTTTTTTAGCAGCATCTACATTTTCTAATTTAGAGTATAAATCACCTAAACCATTGTTAAAGTTAACACCTAATTCATCAAATAAAGCTCCATGTTTAGCAATTAAATCTTTGAAATATACTTTAACTGCAAATCCAAACATAATTGGATCAGAAACTTTCATCATTGTAGCTTTTAGGTGAAGTGATAATAATACATCTTTCTCTTTAGCTTCAGCAATTGCTTTTGCATAAAACTCTTGTAAAGCTTTAGCACTCATAACAGTTGCATCAATAATTTCACCTTCAAGTACAGGTAAAGATGCTTTTAATACTGTTTCAGAACCATCTTTTGCAACAAAAGTAGTTTTTAGATTATCTTCTGCATCAAAAGTTTTAGATACTTCTGAACCATAAAAGTCTCCATGATCCATGTGAGCAACTTCAGTTTTTGAATCTTTTGTCCATTCACCCATTCTATGAGGATTGTTTTTTGCATAGTTTTTAACAGCACTTGGAGCTCTTCTATCTGAGTTTCCTTCTCTTAGTACTGGGTTTACTGCAGATCCTAGGATTTTTGAATATCTAGCTGTGATTTCAGCACTTTCATCATAATTAGGTACATTATAACCTTTTGATTGCAACTCAGCAATTGCAGCTTTTAACTGAGGAATTGAAGCAGAAATATTTGGTAGTTTAACAATATTTGCTTTTGGGTCTTGTGTTAATTCTCCAAGTTCAGCTAAAGCATCACCAATTTTTTGATCTTCTGTTAAGTTTTCAGGGAAGTTAGCTAGGATTCTTCCTGCTAGTGAGATATCTTTTGTTACCATCTCTATACCAGAGCTTTTTGTAAAAGCTTTGATGATTGGTAAAAATGAGTAAGTAGCTAAAGCAGGAGCTTCATCAACTTTTGTGTATATGATTTTTGACATGTCTATTCCTAAGTTTTAATTTAAAGTAGAAGTATCATAGCAGTATTTAAATTTGTTATTTATGAAAAATTAATTAATTTCCCATTGTATATTTTCTATGTTTCAATTTTTCACAAAATCAATTTACACTTTTCCATAAATCTTTAATTGAGGTAGGTTTTTGCTTTGTTACATCAGTTTCCATGATTTTTTTAGCTTCTTTATCTAAAATTGTTTCTTTCTCTTTTACTTTAGTGTAACTTTTTTTAACACCTTTGTTTGCTTTGATATTATTAACATGTGCTTTATATGATGAAGAAAACTTATGTAAACCTGTTCTATTATCCTTTACAAAATATATATAATCACTTTTTACTGGGAAAATTGCAGCTTTTATAGCATTTAAGCTTACTGCACAAATAGGATGTTTAGGCAGACCTTTATTTTTGTAAGTGTTATATGATGATAAATCCTCTTTTATTCTAGATGCGGTGATTTTTACATGGGAATATTCTGCATAATTCAAAGTTCCATCCATTTGTAAAGCCATACCCTTTTTTAGTCTATTATATATTACACTTGAGACTATAGGCATCTCATCTACAGTAGCTGCTTCTTTTTGAATAATTGAGGCAATAGTTATATAGTAGTACCAATTTTTTTTATCATAATAACCAAATATTTTTTTTGAAAACTCTTCATATTTGCTATTTGTTTGAGAAAATAGATAATAAACTAAATGATCCTCTTTCATTCCATATGGTAAAGAGTAGGTTTCAGCTAAAATATTACCATCATTTTTGTAGGCATGCTCTTTATAAACTTTTAATAATTTATCAAATGAAAGATTAAATCTCTTTGCAATATCTTGTAAAAAGATATAATAAGTCTCCCCTGGAATTAGTGTAACAGTTTTTAAAGCTGCTTTTGATCTTGTTAGTTTTATTAAAAAATCTGCTTTTGTCATATACTGTGATTTTAGATCTATCCAACCACTTTGGGGATAACCTAAAAGTTTAATTATAAGTTTATCAAGATAGTTTACCTCATAACCTGTTTTGTTTAAATATGTTATAATATATGAAGTACTACCTTTAGGTATATACAATACTTTAGTAGAACTAAGTGTTATATTTAAATAAAAAAGTATTGATATGGTAGTTATAAGGAATAGTTCAATAGTGTTAAAAATTATCAAACTAATAGCAGTTTTTTTTATTTGTTTATTATTTATAATTGGTTTGTCCTTGTTTTTGGGAATAAAAGTTGATTCATTTTCTTTTGGAAACTTTTCTGTTTCGAAATTGTATTTAAAATATGATAAAAAACTTATTTTAGAAATTGGCAAATTAAACTTTTCTTTTGGAAAAAATAGAAAAAAAGTTGCTAATGATACTAAAGCTATATATAATACTCTTTCAAATCTTCCATTAATTTTAAATACATTTGAAAGAATAGATATAGAGAGATTAAATATTGGTGATAATCATTTTACTTTTACTTTAAATAAAAACTATATGTATCTAGATAACAACGAGATAAATCTAGCTTCCTCACTTAGTTTTGCAGCTTCTCAAATAACTATGGATATAAGCTCATTATATATTAAAAATAGTGGTTTAACTCTATTTGGTAAATCGAAAGTTGATACAAGAAAAAATATTATTAACTTTTTTGGTTCATATAACTATAAAGCTGTTGACGGGGATATAAATATTCAATTAAAAGATGATATCTTAGATTTTTATATTAATACTATAAATAGTATAAAAAGTATTTCCTTTTTAAAAGATTTTATTAGGTTGGATAAAGTTGCAGAGCAATGGATGTATGATAATGTTACAGGGGATATCACACTAAATTATCTTTATGGTAAATTTGATATAAACAAAATGAAACTTTTAGAGCATGACTTAAAAGGTAATGCTACTATTGATAATGCAAAGATAAGGTTTAACAAAGCTGCAAAAGTTGTAGATACTTCAAAATTAACAATTAATTTTAAAAAAGACACACTATATTTTGATTTGGACAAACCCTCATATAATGGTAATAGTATAGATGGAAGTAGGGTATATATAGAACATTTAACTAGTCTTAGCAAAGGACGGGTTATTGTTGATTTAAAAACCAATTCAATTTTAAATGATGATATTTTAGAGATTTTAAAAGCTTTCAAAATAAATCTTCCCTTAAAACAACTTGATGGAAAAGCTAGTTCGTCTTTAGTTCTAAAAATCCCTTATTTAGCCAAAAATAAAATGGATATTGATGGTAAATTTCATATAAAAAATGCAAATATGAAACTAAATAACTTTGATTTTTTTATTAAAGATGCAAATGTGGTTTTAAAAGATACTCTTGTTAAGATTGTTGATTCAGATGTTTCCCATAAAGATATGTTAAATGCAAAAGTAAAACTTGATATTGATACTAAAAAACATCTAGCAAAAGGTAGTGCCTTTATAAAAGAGTTTAAAATAGATTCTAAAAATAAAAGTGTAATAAAGTTAAAAGATTTTGACACAAAATTAAAAGTAGATTTTAATGAAAATACAACTATTGATTTAGTTGATTTAAATACACTTATAAATATCCAAAAAGAAAATATAAATGTTTTAATTAGAAAGTTAGGTACCCTTTATAATTATAGTGATATTTTAAAAGATGCTGATATTACAAGTGGTGAACTCTCGTTAGATATAGTTGATGAAAATAA
The DNA here is from genome assembly GCA_048571215.1 of Halarcobacter azotofixans (SeqCode). Classification (GTDB taxonomy): domain Bacteria; phylum Campylobacterota; class Campylobacteria; order Campylobacterales; family Arcobacteraceae; genus Halarcobacter; species Halarcobacter azotofixans. Next base: position 1,387,460 of record CP182352.1, on the reverse strand, counting down.
TATTGAGTTTAACTTTCAAACAAATAGTATTGATTATCCTATATACAAAAATGGTAAAAAAATTGATAGTTTAAAACTAAAAGGTATAGTAAAAGATAATAAGACTGAGCTATACAATGAAGAAAAAGATATACAAATAGAGTTACTTGATAATAGTTTACCTTTAGTTAAATTGGTAAATTTTGATGTAGATATATCAAATAATAAAGATGAAAAAAATAAAACTCTACCAAATTTGAAGTTAGAAGTAAGCAATAGTAATATTATTATAGATGATAAACATACTTATAAAGCAAATTGGGCAAATTTTAAAATAGAAAATAATGAAATAAAGTTTAGTGCAGATGTAATAGGCTTGGATTTACCAATATCAAAAGATGGAAAAAAAATAACTCACTTGCAAGTTGATGGCATCTATAATGGTGATATTATAAAAATAGAGTCATCAGACAAAAATTTAGAACTTGACTATAATATAAAAAATGAAAAAGTAAAAATGAGTCTTAATGGATATGATGTTATATATAATACAAGTGATGAGACAGATGAGAAGAATACTACTGCTTATTATATTGATGGAATCAATTCAAATATAATAATAAATAAAAAACATATTGCCAAAGCAAAAAAATACAATTTTATTTTTGAAAACCATCAAACTAAAATAGATCTAACAAATGATGAAATAAGTTTCAAATATTATAAAGGTTTTGATGGAAAAATTAAAGTTAATGCTTTAAATATGAATGACAAGTTTCTAAATGCATTATTTGGAAAAAACTTAATTGAGGGTGGTATAGTAAATATTAATGCTGAGGGTAGTAATGGGATTATTACAGGGAAAGCTGATATTACTAATAGTAAAATAGTGGATTTAGCTATTTTAAATAATCTTTTAATATTGGTAAATACATCACCTGGCTTAATTAATCCACTTTTAGCAATCCCATCTGTTGTTGGTATGGCAACAAATGGAGGCTTTAATCTAAATGGATATAGAGTTGTAGAAGGACAAATAGATTTTACTTATAATTTAGATGATAAGTTTTTGAATATGAAAAGAGTTTTTACCAAAGGAAATGGGATAGATTTTGATGGGTATACTACTATTGATTTTAAGACTTCAAAGGTTGACTCTGAATTAAAAATGGTATTTTTTAAAAATTATTCAAAAATAGTTGGCTCTATTCCTGTTGTAAATTATATTCTTTTAGGGGATGAAAATAGAGTTTCAACTAAGGTACAAATATATGGTACCCTAGAAGAACCACAGTATAAAACTGTTTTTATAAAAGAGGGAATTAAAGCACCATATAATTTTATAAAAAGAATCATAACTTCACCTATGAAATTATTTGAATCTGATGAGAAAAAAGAGGAGAAAAAGTAGATAGTATTTACTATCTACTCATTTCTTAAGACATCTATAACATCTATTTTTGTAGCTTTTTTTGCTGGATAATATGATGATAAAAATACTATAAATATAGCTCCAATAACAATAAAAGAGAAATCAATACTTGATAAATCTAAAGGAAGTTTAGAAGTTCCATATACATCAGCAGGCAAAGATATAATATCAAAAGTATCAAGTAGCCACATACCAAAGAAACCTAAACTAACTCCCGTAAGTATTCCTGAAACACCTATTATCATCCCAAGCCTTAAGAAAATCTGTTTTATCTCTTTGTATGATGAACCCATAGATAAAAGTAGAGCAATCTCTTTTCTTCTACTCATAACAGTCATTAGTAGTGATGAAAGAATATTTAATGAAGCTACAAGAATAATCAGCATCAATACAACAAATAAAGCCTTCTTTTCCATTTGCATAGCTGCAAAGAAGTTTCCATTTTGTTGCCACCAACCAATAGCCCCAACCCCTTTACCTATTAGAAATTCTTGTATTGCTTTTATATCTTTCATTGCATTATCTGAATACACATGTATCCCATCATAACTGTTTGAATCTTTTTTTAAAATAGTTTGTAAAGCTTCAATAGAAGTATAAATATATGCTTTATCATAAGCATGTAATCCAGATTTGAAATAACCTTTATAGTTAAATCTTTTCATTTTTGGTATCATAGAAAAACCTGTAGGGTTTAATGATGTAAAATATAGTGTTACCTTATCATTGATTGCTAGATATAAAGATTCTTGTATCCCATATCCTAAAATTGCATCATATTTAGATAAATTAACATTCTTAATAGCTTTTTTATATATACTATTTATTTGAGATTCTCTTTTGGGATCTACTCCAAAAATAACTCCTCCACTCATATCTTGATCTTTTTGAACAATAACTTGTGAAGAAAGATAAGGAGAAAATTTTAGTTTAGGAAATTTTTTTTCTAAATCTTTTAATAAGTCTTTGTTTATAGTATCTATATATTTTGGATATAAGGAGATAGGATAGTTCATAGTAAAAAGTTTACTTTCAAACTCTTTTGCTGTACCATTCATAATAGCCATAGTGATGATAAGTACCATAACACCAATAGCTACACCAATAAATGCTAAGATTGCACTTATTGATATAAATGGATTTTTTTTGTCAAATTTTAAATATTTTTTGACAATAAAATTAACTAATTCTTTATTCAAATTAGCTTCCTGCTATCAAACCTCTTTTAGGTCCACTTTTCCCACAACATTGTTTATACTTTTTACCACTCCCACATGGGCAAGGTTCATTTCTAGCAATCTTTTTCTCATTATTTAAAACCTTCTCTTGATCAAGATTTGTAACAAGATTTTCAGTTGCTTCTTCCATTTGTTCTCTCATCTTCTCTATTGCTTCTTGCTCTTTGTTTGCATCATCTTGGCTTTGAAGTTGAATAGTAAATAGAACTTTAATAATCTCATTTTTAATATTTCCTATTAGTTCTAAGAACATATTATAAGACTCTTTTTTATACTCAACTAATGGGTCTTTTTGGTTATAACCTCGTAGGCCTATACCAGTTTTAAGTGTATCCATAGAGTATAAGTGCTCTCTCCAAGCTTTATCAAGGATTTGAAGATATAAAATTCTTTCAATTTCAGATTTTTGCTCAGGTGCGGCAATACTCATTTTATCTTCATAAACCTCTTTGATTATATTTGTAAGTTTCTCTTCAAGTTCATCATAACTATTAGCTTTAATATCATCTTCTGTAACTATTAGGTTTAACTCTTCATGGAATTTTGTAATAATATAATTGTAATCAAAATCTTCCGGTGGCATACCGTTGATAATCTCACCATTTGCTAAAAGTACTTGAATATACTCTAATCTGTTTTCATCTAGTTTTGATTCTATTTGGTATTCTGGGTTTAATAAGTCATCTCTAAAAGAGAAGATTACTTTTCTTTGTTTATTTGCAACATCATCATATTCTAAAATATGTTTTCTGTTTTCAAAGTGCATTGATTCTACTTTTTTCTGAGCATTTTCAACTGCACGAGTAACCATTTTAGATTCTATATATTCACCCTCTTCAATACCAATTCTTTCCATAATACCTTTGATTTTATCACTTCCAAAGATTCTTAAAAGATTGTCTTCCAAAGATAAATAGAATTGAGATTCCCCAATATCACCTTGTCTTCCTGATCGTCCTCTTAATTGGTTATCAATTCTTCTTGATTCGTGTCTTTCCGTACCAATAATAGCTAAACCACCCAAATCAAGTGTTTCTTGAGTTAGTTTAATATCAACACCCCGTCCAGCCATATTTGTAGCAATTGTTACTGCTCCTTTAAGACCAGCATCTTCGATGATTTTACCCTCTTTTTCATGTTGTTTTGCATTTAAAACTGTGTGGGGTACTTTCTCTTTTACTAATAATTTATGTAGGTGTTCACTTTTTTCAATTGATGCAGTTCCCACTAGTACTGGTTGACCTTTATCATTATACTCTTTGATTTTTTTGCAAACAGCTTCAAATTTTTCTCTTTCTGTTTTATAAATTAAGTCACTTTTATCAATTCTTTGTACTGGAACATTTGTTGGTATAGATACAACATCAAGATTATAAATCTCTGCAAACTCTGTTGCTTCAGTTTGGGCTGTACCTGTCATACCTGCAATTTTATCATACATTCTAAAGTAGTTTTGATAAGTGATATCTGCTAATGTTTGAGACTCATCTTGGATTGTAACTCCCTCTTTAGCCTCTAAAGCTTGATGTAAACCTTCACTATATCTTCTACCTTCACTAAGTCTTCCTGTAAACTCATCTACAATAATAACCTCATTGTCTTTTACAACATAATCAACATCTATTTCAAATGCATAGTTTGCTTTTAATGATTGGTCTAAATGATGAGAAAGCATTGCATTTTCTAGAGAATAAAGGTTGTCTACACCAAAAAGTTTTTCAGCTTTTTCAATACCTTTTTCAGTTAGTAATACAGATTTTGTTTTTTCATCAACAGTGAAATCTCCAGTTGAATAAGGTTTTTCATCTGAAGATTTTGGTTCAATAACTTCACCTTTTTCAAGTTGTAAAGCTATCTCATTTGCTTTTGCATAGTCAGTACTTTTATGATTTGTAGGACCAGATATTATAAGTGGAGTTCTTGCTTCATCAATTAAAATAGAGTCAACTTCATCCACAATAACAAAATAATGATCCCTTTGAACTTTCTCTTCAAGGTCATATTTCATATTATCTCTTAGGTAATCAAATCCAAACTCATTGTTTGTACCATAAGTAATATCTGCATCATATTGCTCTTTTCTTGTTTCATCATCAATAGAAGCAACTATAATACCAACTGAAAATCCAAGGAAATTGTATAAAGGTTCTAACTCTTTTGCATCTCTACTTGCAAGATAATCATTTACAGTAACAACATGAACACCTCTTTGTGTCATTGCATTTAAAATAACAGGTAGAGTAGCAACTAAAGTTTTACCTTCACCTGTTTTCATCTCTGCAATTCTTGCATCGTTTAGTACCATACCACCAATAAGTTGCACATCAAAGTGTCTCATATTTAAAACTCTTTTACTAGCTTCTCTTGTAATAGCAAAAGAATCAAATAAAACATCATTTAAACTTTTTTCTTCATTTTGAACTTGCTCTTTTAGTTTGTTAAAACTATCTTGTAGCTCTTCATCACTCATAGCCGCATATTGAGGTTCTAAAGAATTAATAATCTCAGCTTTTTTCTTATATTTCTTTACTTCTCTATCATTTGTAGTTCCAAATATCTTTGAAAAAATATTAATCATAAAACAATTTCCTTTTTACCAATTTGAAAAGATATAGATTTACTTTAATTTGGTATTAGTTATAATCGCAAGATTATATAAAAAACAAGGTTAAAAAATGATTTATAAGATTTTACTATTAACACTATTTGTAATAAATAGTTATGCACAAATCGATTTATCTGATATAAAAACATTTAAAGCTGATTTTATCCAATCGGTTTTTAATCAGTCAAATAAGGAATTAAAATATAAGGGTTCTCTTTATATAAGTAGCCAAAAGAGGGTATTGTGGCAATATAAAACACCAATTAAAAAAAATGTTTACCTAATAGATAATAGTGTAATAATAGATGAACCAGAGTTAGAACAAGCTATTTACACAAGTTTGGAAAATGGAATTGATTTTGTAACTCTTTTAAAAAGTGCAAAAAAAATAAATGAAAATCAGTTTCAATCAACTATAAATGGTATAGATTATAATATAAATATAAAAAATGATCAGATAGACTCAATAACTTATAAAGATAGTTTTGAAAACAATATTATAATTAAATTAAAAAATGTAGAGAAAAATATCCCTTTAGATGAATCACTTTTTAGTTTTCTTCCACCAGATTATTATGACATTATAAGAAAATAAATAAATTTTGGATACTATTTCACTTTAGGTACAACAGACAATAGCTTGTTATGCAAGAGGAAAGTCCGAGCTGCCGTGAAGTAGGGTTCCATCTAACTGATGGCTAGGGTAACCTAAGGGACAGTGCAACAGAAAGTAAACCGCCAATTGGTAAGGGTGAAAGGGTGGGGTAAGAGCCCACCAGCATTTTGAGCAATCTTAATGGCTATGTAAACCCAACTCGCAGTAAGAAGGGGTGGTAAAACTTCACTATTTATGCCCTTCGCAGGATTGTTAAAGTAATTTAACAACTAGATAAATTATTGTCAAATACAAAACTCGGCTTATAGTTGTACCTAAATATAAAACAGACTTTCATTTACTCTCAACTAACATTATCAAAAGAGAATAATACTTATATAAGTCACTTTCTAAATTATTTATAATAATTAAATTAAAAATATTATTTAACATTATAAATGTAGTTAGAATGTAATAAAAATATATTAAAATATGCAAAATAGTTATAGGAAAAATATGAAAAAGATTATAAAAAAACTTTTTAAGAAAAACAAAAAAATTGATTATAAAAAACAAAAAGAATTAGAAGAGATTCATTTACATAATCAACAAGCATTAAAAAAAGAAAGAACATTAGAAGAAAGATTAAGAGAAAATAGTCAAAAATTTAAAAGAGAATATTGATATATAGTTAATTGTTTTTCAATTATCTTTATTTTGTAATTTGTGTGTTAAAAATGCTAAAGCAATAACAACTACAGCTATTATTGAAAAACTTATAATTTCACCTATTAAATCATTCATAAAACTCCTTTATTTTTTACTTTTATCAGAAAATTTTGAATGAAAACTTAAGTTTTTTAAGGCATCAATTTCTTTTAAAAAGTTGCTTTTATCTATATATTCGTAATAAAATTTTGTATATGGCATTGATTTTAGTTTAGTGTATATATCATCAGCTATTTTGTGTTGCATTTTAGTACATCCATCTATTTTTTTATTTTCTAAGTGGGCTAATTGAATACACATATTAAGAGCAGTGATTTTTGAATCAATTATCTCCTCCAAAGGTATAACCTCTTTGGAGTGTTCTTCTATTATTTTAGAATACAAAAAGTTTGAAAAAATAGTTGATGCTGATATACCAAGTGCTATTCCAACAGCCGCCAATATAGATAGCTTTTTAAAGTTTTTTTTCATTTTCTCTTTTTTTACTTTCTAAATATTTTTTATGAGAGTTATATAATGGTTTATTGCCATTTATCTCATCTTTTGCATAAGTTAATATATCTAATATTCCTTGTTTATATTCTGAAGAGTTCAGTTGATTTACCACTAGTTCTTGCTCTTGTATTTTAGAAATCATCTCTTGTTTTAATTCTTGTTCCCTTTTTAAGTAACAATAGATTAGTTCCTGTAAATACTCAATAGATACTAATACACCTTTAGTATATTTAGGAGTTATCTTTGCCTCATTATTGTATCTATAATAATCTTTTTCATGATATAGATTTCTACTAAGATTTTCTAATATTTGTTTTGAACTTTCCATAGTATTATTTTATAATTATATTGCTTTATGTAATATTATTGCAAAATGTAATTATGATTTATTGTATAATCATAAAACTAAGAATATTAATAGTTTTTTGATAGAATATATTTATGAAAAATTTTAATAGATGGTTTGACAGAAACAGAACTAACATTATTTGGACTTTATTGGCTATACAAACTATTATTGTGGCAATTTACTCTTATAGATAATATTGGGGTTTATGGAATCCCCAATATTTTGTAAAGGAATATGTTACTTGTACTAACATATATGTTAACTAATATGACAAAAAACTAAATGCAAAATATATTCCATAGCCTTAATAAAAAACTTAAAATATAAAAATTTATATATCAAATGCCTCATTAAATATTGTTATTTGGTTTCTTCCCTTTTGTTTTGAAAGATATAAAGCATCATCAGCATTTTTATATATCTGTCCTGAATCTATATCATAGTCATTTACTATATATACTCCAATTGAGATAGTTATTTTATTAAAACTTTCATTATCTAAGTGTTCGATATTTAAGGATTCTACATTTTCTTTTAATAACAAAGCTATATCTTTTGCATGTTTTTCATCTCTTGTTTCAGTTAAGACAACAAATTCTTCCCCACCAACTCTGTAACACTGGTCACTTTTTCTTTTAAAGGTGTCTTTTATTGTTGTAGCAACTTTTTTTATCACTTCATCACCCTCTTGGTGTCCATATCTGTCATTGTATTTTTTAAAGTTATCTATATCTATAATAAGAAAAGATAATTTACTTTTATTTTCTTTTGATCTTTTAAGTCTTTGGGGATAAGAATGATCAAAATGTCTTCTATTGTATAGTTTGGATAATGAGTCTGTTATAGATATAGAAAACATCTCTTGATGTTTATGATCTATATCTTTTTCTGTATTTTTTAACTTAATAAAATAGTATATTAAAAGTATAGTAAACAATAATAGAATCACAATAGAAGAATCTTTAAATAGGGAGTATACAAAGTTGTATTCTCTAGTCATATTACAAAATATAAAAAGATTTCCTATTTTTTTACCATTCAAATCATAAAAAGGTTTGTTAAATGCTTTGTAGATTGAAGATTTGTTATTTACTGTAACATTTTTTATTTTTTTATTTTCATCTAATATCCTCAAGAGATTATTAGATATATTTTTAAAAGAGAAATCAATTATATAGAAATTTTTAAGCTCTTTAAATTTTTGATTGTTTTTAGAATGATTTATCCACTTATTATAATCTTCTTTATTTATCAAATCTTTATTTATTGTATAGATAACTTCACAATTTTCTAGTTTTGCTAATTCTGGACTAAAATAATCAATCTCTTTTCCCAACTCAATATATCCAATAATTTTATTATTTACAAACCAAGGATATACAACTCTTAGTGTTAAGTTATGAGAGATTCCAAACTCTATACCATAAGCTAAATTTTTGGTTCTTATTGATTGATTTAGGGTAAATCTATTTATTGTATCTGAATGAACTTTTGGATTATGAACACGTAAAAAGTTTTTTTTATCTATTTTATGAAAATAGAAATGAGTAATATTGTATTTTGTTTTAAGTTGATTATTTAAATCCTTATAATAGGTATATAAACCTTTTCTATCAGAGTTTAAAAAAAGTTTTATTGCTTTTTGGTCTTTGCTTATAAGTTTTATAAATGTTTCATATATATCAACATCTTTTTCAAACTTTTTATCATAGATTTTAGAGATCTTTTCAAACCTATCTTTTGCACTATCTTTAACATGTTCATTTTGATATATAAATAAACTTCCAACAGAAATAATAAATATTGAGAGTATAAAAAATAACAAAGGCAAGAAGAGAGTTTTTGAGAATTTTTGATTCATATAAAATATACCTTAAGAAATATTATTAATTTTTTGGCATAATATATCATAATAAAGATTAATTAAGTTAATATATAATTTTAGTGGTTATTTATAAATAAAAAGTGGTACCCGTGGTCGGACTCGAACCGACAAGACCGTGAAGTCATCGGATTTTGAATCCGACGTGTTTACCAGTTTCACCACACGGGCACATTGAAATTTTACATTAAAAAAAGGACTCACCAAAAGATGAGCCCTTTTATAAGTTAAGAAAAGTAATTATTTAGCTACTGCTTCTTTTAAAGCTTTACCAACTTTGAATTTCGCAACAGTTGTAGCTGGAACTTTAACAGTTTTGTCTGTTCCTGGAACTTTTGCAGTTCTTTCTGCTCTTGCAGCAGTACTAAAAGTACCAAAACCAATAAAACTAACTGTTTCTTTTTTTACTAAAGTTTCAGTAATTGTTTCTAATACAGCATCAACTGCACCTTTTGCATCTTTCTTTGATAATCCAGCTTTTGCTGCAACTGCGTCAATAAATTCAGCTTTGTTCATAGAAGAACTCCTTGTGTAAGATTAAATTTAGTAAACTTTATACTATTTAACCTTTAAAATAGCTAAAACTAGGGCTTTATAGCACTAAAATAATGCAAAATATTAAGTTATTGAGTTATATGAGCTTTTTATGCTTAATAATCTGCAAGAATTTTCTAAAATGGCAATGCTTTTTACTAAGCTATTTATATCCCTATCATAAACATAAACTCCAATACCTTTTATAACCATAATATGTTCATTATTCTCTTTTAGATACTTTGTTATCTCTAAGGCACATCTATCATACCAAGTAGAAAAATCACCTGGGTCATAAACCTTTATTTTACCAAAGGTAGTTTTCCCAAAATAATCATCTAAAACTATCTCGTCATGTTCAAAGGTATAAGCTGTAGTATAAACAGGAACTCCAAAAGCGATATATTTTGCTTCATGTATATTATTGTATATAGTAGTATGAATATCAGCTTCTATACTTGCTATTTTCCATCTATAATCTTTTTTATTCATATTTAGTTCACAAAAAGAGTGTTCATCCATTTCATCAAAAATAGCATCGGACGTATTTATTATAAAAGATGTATGATCCAATTTTGCAGATATAGAACCGTGGTATATCCCAAAGAAGTTTTTTCTAAACATAGTAAGAGACAAATCACTTAAAAGTTTTATTATGTTTTTATTACCAATCATTTTAAAAGACCTTAAATTAAAGTTTGGATATTATATAACAAATACTATAAGGACTATTTTAATGACTATACCACATATACCTGTATTATATAATGAGGTTCTAGATACCTTTTCTTCTATAAATGAAGGTTATATTATAGATTGTACTACAGGTTATGCAGGACATAGTGAAGGATTATTATCACAAAATGAGACTATAAAGCTAATTTGCAATGACCAAGATCTTGAGGCTTTAAACTTTTCTAAAAAGAGATTAGAGAAATACGCATCAAGAGTTATTTTCAATAAAGGAAATTTTGAGCATGTGTTACAAAGTTTTAAAGAGTATGAGATAAGAGGTATTTTAGCTGATATTGGAGTTTCCTCTTTACAATTAGATAAAAATGAAAGGGGTTTTGGATTTGATAGTGAAACTTTAGATATGAGAATGGACCAAACCCAAAGTCTAGATGCATCTATTGTAGTAAACACTTATTCACAAAATGAATTAGAAAGAGTTTTTAAAGAGTATGGAGAAGTTAGAGAATATAAAAAAGTTGCTTCTCTTATAGTAAATAATAGACCCTTTAATTCAAGTAAACAATTAGCCGAGTTTTTATCAAAAAAGATGTTTAAAGGAAAAATTCATCCTGCAACCTTACCTTTCCAAGGTATTAGAATAGAAGTAAATGATGAGTTGGGGGTTTTACAAAGACTTTTTGACTCAATAGAGGATATGAAACCTTCTAATTGTATAGTTGCTATTATCTCTTTTCACTCACTTGAAGACAGAATTGTAAAAAACTATTTTAAAAAATGGACTAAATCTTGTATTTGCCCTAGTGATGCCTTTAGGTGTACTTGTGGAAATAATCACTCTTTGGGTAAAGTTATTACAAAAAAACCTATAATTCCTACAAAAGAGGAGATAAAACAAAATCCTCGTAGTAGAAGTTCTAAATTAAGGATATTTAAATTTGATTAAGTTAAATTCTAAAAACTCTTTAATTATTGTTTTAAGTATTTTAATTGGTGCATTAATACTATTTTTTCCAAAAATATATTTACAAAATAATATTTATTATGTGAGTAAAGATATAAATAAACTTTATGCCCATTATATATCTATAAAAGAGGAAAATAAGTTTTTATCTCAACAATTAGAAGATATGAAATTTAAAAATCAGATCGAAGATTCATTAATGATATATTCAATAGAAGTAGCCAATGATAAAAAAAATAATTGAGTTTGGTCTTAACAAACCAATATTAAACCACTTTTTACTTTTTTTTCTTTTAATTTTAGCCATATTGGCATATTATAAGATACCAAAAGAGATATTCCCACCCTCATCACTTGATGCCATATCAATTACAGGAACCTATGCAGGTGCAAGTTCTGATTTACTTGATAAAATAGCAGTTGAAGATATAGAAGATGAATTAACATCTATAGAAGAAGCAGGAGATATAACATCTATTATAAAAAATGGATTTTTTTCCATAAATGTAAAGTTAAAACAGGGTGTAGAAGCAAAAGATGTTATAGATGATGTAAAAGATGTTATTACAAAAACAAAAGTAAATCTACCCTCTGATATGGATGAACCTATAGTAAAAGAAGTGATAGGTGAGATACCTTTAATAACTGTAGTTTTATATGGAGATAATGATAAAAGAAAACTTTTAGATGTTGCAAAAAAGCTTAAATCTGACCTTTCACAATTTAAGGATTTAAGTTCTTTATCTATTTGGGGTGATAGTGACTTAGAATTACTTATTAAGTTTGATGAACAAAAGATCCTAGCTTATGGTTTAAATCTTCAAGATGTTATTTCAACTGTACAAAGTTTAACATCTATTTTCCCAGCTGGAATTATAAAAGATAAAACAAGACACTATTATCTAAGTACATACAATGGTGAAAAAGATATTTCAAAAATCGAAAACACTATTTTAAAAATCTCAAATCAAAAAATCTATTTAAAAAATATTGCAAGTATTCAATATAAATTGGCTGATGTAAATAACATCTCCCACTTCAATGGAAATAGGGATGTTTCAATTGGTATAAACAAAGGGGAAAGTGGAGATGCGATAAAGCTTGTAAAACAAATACAAGAAAAACTAAAAGATTATAAAAAAATCTATCCAAATTTAGAGTTTGATACCCATACTGATACCTCAGTTTGGATTAAAAACAGACTTAATACGGTTGTTTCAAATATTTTATTTGGCTTGTGTTTACTTTTTATAGCTTTATTTTTCTTTATAAATATAAGAATTGCAACAGTTATAGCCATAGGAATTCCAACTTCTTTTATGATAGGACTTATTTGTGCAGAAGTGTTAGGATATAGTTTAAATATGCTTTCCCTTCTTGGGGCATTAATTGCACTTGGAATGCTTGTTGATGAGGCTATTGTAGTTGGTGAAAATATTTATAGGCATATGGAGATGGGAAAAGATAAATTTACAGCAGCAATTGATGGGGCTGTTGAAGTTTATCCTGCTGTTTTAACCGCAACTGCAACAACTATTTTTGCGTTTTTACCAATTTTGCTTATGACAGGTGAAGTTGGCAAATTTATAAAGATTTTGCCAATTATGATTACAATTTTACTCTTATCCTCTTTACTTGAAGCTTTTTTCTTCTTGCCTTTACATGCAAAACAGATATTTGATGTACATACAAAAGAGAAACATGGCGATAAAATTTGGGAAATAAATAAAAAAATATATAAGAAGGTTTTAGATTTTTTATTAAAAGGGAGGTTTATATCCTTATCTATTATGATTATATTTATTTTAGCTTCAAGTTTTTTGATGTTAAAAAGCTCAAAATTTCAATTTTTTCCAGATTTTGATTCAACACAAGTTTATATAAATGGTTCTGTTGGTGTTGGTAAAAAAATTGAACAAACTGAAAAACTTGTTGAGAAAATAGAGCAAAAGATTTTAAAAGGTTATGATTTTAAAACAGAGATAAAATCAGTTTCATCTGTTATTGGTATTAAGTTAGATGGGAAAAATCTACCTCAAAATGAGGAGTTTTATTTCCAAATTTTTGTAAACCTATATGAAAGAGCACCTCAAAATGTTTTTGATAAATATATAAATCCATATTTATCACCAAAATATGATGATACAAATATGATAAGACATAAATCTGCACAAGAGATTGAAATAGAATTAAAAAAATTGCTTAAAGGTTTAAGAACAAGTGGTGATTATGAAGAGTTTAAAGTTTATGTTCCAGGGGCAGGTCTAATCAAAAATGATATAGAAATGGCTATTCGTGGAGATGTTAAAAAAGTAAATAGTTCAGTGAAGGTTATAAAAAAAGAGTTAGCTAAGATAAAAGGGGTTTCTGATATTTCTGATGATATTTTAGCTGGTAATGTTGAACTTAAATTTAGAATAAACTCTTATGGTCAAGAATTAGGCTTTACTGAAAACTATATCGTGTCTAGTATTAGACCCTTATATTTTAAAGGTGCTTATTCTAAAATGTTTGACAAAATAGGAATTGTAGAAGTTGTATTTCAAAGTAAAGATAAAGATAAGTTAAGCTCTTTGGATTATTTTGAATTAACAGTTCCCGGAACAAAGCAAAAAGTTTTATTAAAAGATGTGGTAACAATAGTTAAGCAAAATGCATTATCGCAAATATTTAAAGAAAATGGGGAAAGAATAGTTTCAATAACGGCAAATGCTACAAAAATAACATCAGCTGAGATTTATGAAAAACTAAACCCAGTTTTAGAAAAACTAAAAAAAGATGGAACTTCTATAGATGTAAAAGGGGAGCAAGAGGAAAATAAAAGAGTACAAGCTGAGATGGCAGAAGCTGCCTTGATAGCCATAGTCTTGATATTTGTTGCTCTTATTTGGATGTTTGATTCTATAGTGAAATCTTTAATTATCCTTTCAACTGTTCCTTTATCAATTCTTGGGGTATTAGTTGGACATTTTATAGTTGGAATAAATATTACAATGCCAAGTTTAATTGGTATAGTTGGATTAGCAGGGGTAATTGTAAATGATGGAATTATTATGATGGATTTTATTAAAAAAGCTAAGAGTTTAAAAGAGATGGAAACCTATGCTCTAATGAGATTAAGACCTATACTATTAACTTCAGCAACTACAATTTTAGGTTTATTTACCTTGATGTTTTTTGCATCGGGACAAGCTTTGATTTTGCAACCTATGGCTATAGCTTTAGGTTTTGGTATTCTTTGGGCAACTATTTTAAATTTATATTATGTACCAATGGTATATAGGCTAATATACCTAAGAAAAGCAGAAGAATAATTGCAGAATAGATATAGTGCAGATATTGGAGATTTTGGAAAGTTTCAACTTCTTAGATATCTTTTTAATAAAACATCTTACAGATTAACTCAACTTTGGTTTATGTATCCCGATGAAACACATAATAGTGACGGGATGTATATAAACTATTTTGAAAAAGTTAAAGGTTTTGATGAGTTTTTAGAAAATAGTTTTAGAAATATCCTAAACTCAAATAGAAATGTAAAAGCTTTAGAAGATACAAAACTTCTTAATAATATTAAATATTTCAATGATTATTTACTAAATGATGCTTGTCTTGATTTTAGAAAAAAGTGGTTTGCAAAAGCTTTAGAGTTTAGTAAAAACAGTGATATTATTTTAACTGACTCAGATAATGGAATTGCCCTTTTATGTGATAAAAAAAATAAAGATTTAAATCTTCTTGATTCCTCTCAAGTTAAAAAAAGAAAAAATAGTGGTAAATATATCTTTATTGATGAAATAGAAGCTCTATACAAGCAATCAAACACTTTAATAGTATATCATCATCTAAATAGATGTTTTGCCCATGATTTACAAATAAAGTGTTTATTAGAGCAGTTTAAAACTAAATACTCTAAAGTACTAGCTATAAAACATAAACCGTATTCCCCTAGAGTATATTTTATTTTATGTAAGGATTTAAACAATTACAAATATATTGTAGAAAGTTTATTGGTTTTTGAAAAAAAGTTTAGTGTTCACTGGATGCTTTTTTTATAATACTATTTATCATATTTGTAAAAACAAAATAATGCAAAGGGATTAAACTATACCAATACAATCTTCCTAAAACACCTTTTGGATAAAAATATGCTGATTGAATCAATTCATTATTTTCTATTTTAAACTCCAACCATGCTGTTCCTGGTAGTTTCATTTGTGCATATAAAAGTAGCCTTTCATTCTCTTTTATATCAACAACTCTCCAAAAATCAAGACTTTCTCCAACCCTTAGAAAATATTGATCTCTTCTACCTCTTTTTAGTCCAACACCACCTAATACCTTATCTATAAAACCTCTAATCTCCCATAAAATATCAAAATCAAACCACCCATTCTCCCCACCAATACTTATAAAGGATTTATAAACTTTTTCATGGGAAATATCATCAAGTTTTACTCTTTTTCTATCAATAAAAATTGCATCAGCTAACTCATCTGTATGCCTTTTGTCCCAAATTGTTCCTGAGTGATCACTCCATCTACTTACTACTTGGTTTAATTTTATCTCCTTAACAGCTTTTTTAACACTACTAATAAAATCGATTGGTTTTATATCTGGAAAATACTTTTTAGCATTTTGGTTTTGTATTACAACCTCTGATTTTAAGCCTTCTATTAATGCTTTTGCCACATTATATGGCACTGGAGTAAATAAGTTCAACCAATAAGAGGATAGGGTGATTGATAAAAATGGCAGGGGTATTAAAACCCTTTTTAATCCCAATGCTTTAGCAGTTTGAAGCATCATATCTTTGTATGTTAATTGTTGTGAACCTATATCTACTATTAAGTTGTTTTTCTCTTCTAGATATAAACTTTTATATAGGTATTTAATCACATCATTAACTGCAATTGGTTGGGCTTTTGTAAACACCCATTTTGGAGTAGTCATAATAGGAAGTTTCTCAACTAAATTTCTTATTATCTCAAAACTAGTACTTCCTGAACCGATAATAACACCAGCTCTTATCCAGATAGTTTGAATCTGCTCTTTTGAGCTAAGAATCTCTCCTGTTTCAATCCTACTTAAAAGATGTTCGCTTGTATTATCATCTTTTACCCCTAAACCACCTAAATAAATCACTCTTTTAACTTTACAGGCTTTTGCAACTTCTATAAAGTTTTCAGCGGAAGTTTTATCTAGGTTTTTATATCCTTTGCTATTTAATGAATGGATTAAATAATATGCTGTATCAATACCTGTTAATGCCTCTTTTAAACTCTCTTTATTAAAGGTATCACCCTCAACAACTTCAATACTATCACTTATTTTTGATGATAATGTTTTTTTATTTCTAACAAAAAGTCGCAGTTGTATATTTTTATCTTCAATAAGCTTTTGTTTTAGCCTTCTTCCAATATAACCAGAAGAACCTGTTAATAGAACTTTCATAATAGTTCCTTGTTTTCTTTTATTTTATCACCATTTGGAAGCTATTAATAGGGTGTTTTTATACTGTTAATCATTTTTCATTTAATATAACAATCCCTTTAACTTTTTTTATGATACTTGCAAAGGGGTTTGCCATGTCAAGTTCTGCTCCTGGTTCTAAGGTAGTAATTACAGTTTTACCCACTACATTTCTTCCCTGAACAAAAGGGTATTTCCAAGTTCTAACTCCCCACATATTGTGCATAGCTAAGGGTTCATTATCTTTAGCCCCAATATATATCATAATATGACCAGGCAAGTAGATTAGTGTTAAAAAAGGTACACCATTTTTGATAATAAACTCTTTTTTTTCATTGCTAGATAATTTTGAGATATCAAGATATTTATAACCTTTTGATTGTGCTTTTGAGTTTCTATTTAGATAAACAGCAAAGGGGCTAAAAAAATCTTGTGTAAAACTAGAACAATCCCTGTGGGATAATAATCCACCCCAACCATATAGTTCCCCAAGGAACTCAGAAGAGAGTTTTGAGATATTTTCTTTTGAAAACTTCAATGGGAATTTGCTAATAGCGTCATTATTTATTTGACTAAAGGTTGCATAAGCATCAATATTCTTTTTTGCTACTAAATATTTGCCATTTTTATTAGGAAAGAGGGTGCCTATTTTAATATACTCTATAAATGAACTATCAAAAATAGGAAAATTATCTTTTATAGCGACCCCATACTCTTGTGTTTTAAAGCTATTTATAAACTCATCACTAACTAAAGCTAGATTATCAACCCTTACCCAACCACTTACAAAATGAGATTGTATATATGCCCAAGCTTTGTCTTTTGAGTAGTGTGAGATAAAAATAGGGGTATTTATTTTTATACTTGAGTTTTGATTATAATCAAAAGGGAATCCTTCTCCCGCGACACTTGGATTATAAAAGAGTTTACTTATAGTTGGAAATACCCTGACATTTGCATTTTTTACCATAATGGCTTTTTGTGAGGCAGTATTAAAAACTTCAAAATTTGAGTTATCAATCACCTTTTCAAACCATTCTTTAGAAGCAAGGTTATTATTTTCTAAGTAAACTTTTTTATTTTTATAGATATTACCCCATTGGGCATCTTTTTTAGTGATATTAGCTTTTTTTAAACTCCAAGGCCAAAAATACTTATCTAAATACTCTTTAGTAAGTTGACTTTGATCATCCAAGGTTTGTGTAATATTTTTTGTATAAAGCTCTGGATTTTGTGGATATTTATCTAAATCAGCTATTTTGATATTTTTGTAGCTACACCCTGTAAATAGCAGTATAAATAAAATTAGATAAATAAAATGTTTAAATTTATACAAAATCACAACCCCTAAAAGTTTTAGGGATTGTAACATATTAAAAATTGAATTTAGATTTTAGTTTAAAAAAGTAAATAATGGTTTTATATTGTATAAAGATAAATGGAGCCATAAGGATAAAATATGCTAAAGAGTACTTAGTAACAACATCATTGTAAGTTAATCCAAAGTTTATAAAGAACATACCAAACACCATCATAGCAACTCCTGGGCAAATTAAAGCAAATGATACTGATGACCTAGTTTTTTCATCCTCTATATATATTTTAAAATAGTTATTCATCTTCATAATCTTATATCCCAAAATTCCAAATAAAATCTGAATTGATAAAATTACAGAACTTAGTGTAAATAAAGAGGATTTATTCATATTTGAGTTAAAATTATGTTCAAGTCCAAATGAAACTCTAATCATCATTATACCAAGCAGAGTCAAAATAGGTATTATAATCCAAAGAGAAGGTGAGGCTTCCACTGATATACCTTGTTCAAACATATTTTTAAATCCCATGGTAAGTTTGATAACAAGAAGTAAAATAGCAAATGAACCAAAAAATAATGCTCCAAATATACCTATTGCATTTATAGTCAAATGGTGACTCATCGCTCCAGGTGCTGCAAAACCAACAGAAACCATTGCCAATGTAAAAATAGAGATCATTTGAGATAGATTATTGTTTTTGGTGAAATCAAAATTACCATTTATCAATAGTCTTGAAAAATATGTAAATAGTATTTTAATAGAAAAATATCCAGTAGTAAGAAAACCTAATAAGGCAAAAGGGAACATATATTCAACTATGCTCCATAGATTTGGTACAAAAACAGCCCCTAAAACAAAACAAACATTTATACTCATAGTGTATGTAAGTGGTATAGTCATTAGTGTAATCTCAGAGTTTGAATTAATCAAATTATTATAATTTTCTGTTTTTTTATACATTAAAAACTGTTTTGTATGCCAAAATAGTAATTTAAAATGAAAAAAAGCAAAAAGCAAAATAAAAACTAATGATATAACAATTACAATAGATAACCAATTGCCTTTTATAAGCTGAGGAAATATATAGTCATATGTTGCCATTGGTGTACCCTTATGGGGAACTAAAAACATCAAATACATAAAAAATGATACAGATAAGCCCCCAGCTCCTAATGGTGCTAAAAAACACATAGGATTAAATTTTTCCCTTAATATCATAAACACTCCTTATAGTTTAAAAAATTTATGAATATTATATAAAATTATATTAAAAGTAGATAAGTAATATCATAAGTTTATCTTATATTATAAAAAGGTATTTTTAACTTAAGTTTATAAGTGATAATATTTCATATGTATAAAATTTCTGTATCAAAAGAATTATTTCAAGATATCCTACTAAAAAAGACCCATATATTAGAAAAAGAGACTACTAAATATTGGCAAAAAGAGCTTCTAGAACCAAGATTAGAGAATGACAAATTAAAATATGGCATCAAACAGCTTGATAAACTTGTTATTACTAATGGCTTAGGGGAGGAAAAACCTCAATTAACAATTGAATGTAAAAATATAGAATACTCTTTTAAAAGAAATATTTTTGAGTTTCATTTAGGAAAAATTATTGAACAAAAAAATAGTGATATAGATGATAAGTATAAAGATAATCTTATTGAAGAACTACTAAGGGAAAAAGCTCAATTAGAAGAGAGTATGAATAGGGATCATTTAACAGGTGTTTACAATAGAAGAAAAATGGAAAATGACCTTTCTATGTTTATAAATCAAAAAAACTCTTCATATCTATGTGCAGTTTTTATTGATGCAGATAGGTTCAAAGGTATAAATGATAATTTTGGACATGATACTGGTGATAGGGTTTTGATATATCTTGGAAAAAAACTAGATAAATATGCAAAAGTTTTAAATGGCGAGGTTTATAGGTTTGGTGGTGAAGAGTTTGTTATTTTATGTTTTATCCCAAGGGAGCAATTAGAATCAAAACTAGATAGTTTAAGAGTCGATATAAAATCACAAAGAATATATCATCCAAAAAAAGATATATCAATTACTGTTAGTATGGGAGTCTCATTTTATAAAGACTGTAAAACAAAAGATGATTTAATCAAAAGAGCAGATATAGGTGTTTATAAAGCAAAAAATAGTGGAAGAGATAAGATAGTTTATGTGTAACTTTAAAAGAGGATAAAACCTCTTTTAAGTTTATTTTCCAATTTTATTAGCAATAGCCTCGATATCTGCATCACTTAAACCTGATACTTGACCTTTCATTAAACCTTTTAATGCTCCACCATAAGACCCATCTTTATAACCTTTCATTGCAGTTATAATTTCAGCTTTGGTCATGTCTTTTATAATTTTAGATTTCCCCATTGCAACTTTTTCACCATTTGCACCATGGCATGCTACACATTTTGCATATGGATTAGCGAAAGCAGCACATGCTAGAATTGATGTTAGTAGTATTACTTTTTTCATATTTTTACCTTTTAGTTTTAAAATTTCAAGTTATTTTAATATATTCTTTCTGATTCTATTATTTAAATGTGTATAAAAAGTGAAATAAAATGAAATTTAG
Organism: Halarcobacter azotofixans (SeqCode); assembly: GCA_048571215.1. Taxonomy (GTDB): domain Bacteria; phylum Campylobacterota; class Campylobacteria; order Campylobacterales; family Arcobacteraceae; genus Halarcobacter; species Halarcobacter azotofixans. Next base: position 1,366,575 of record CP182352.1, on the reverse strand, counting down.
TAAGAAATCTTACTAAAATTAGCATTTATAAATTAATAAAAAGGAATTTTAAAAAGAAAAATAATTTTAAAATATTATTTTTTGTAATAAGTAGTATAAAATGTAGTACATAATGTACTACATTTTATTATTTAGTTGTGTCAAGAAGTTCAGATTTTAGTTCTTCTTTATTGATTTTATTTTTATCACTTGGAACTAAAGGAAGAGATTTTTTATAAATTATTTTACTTGGAATCATATATGAAGCTAGATGTTTTTTTAGTTCAAATGTTATCTCTTTTGAAGATAATTCATTTTTACTACTATAAATCATAATTATTTCCTCTTCAATATCTTCATTTGGAATTGAAAATATTGCACACTGTTCAATTGCAGGAAAATTCTTTTCAACAACTGATTCTATTTCAAAAGGACTTACTCTAAATCCTCTTGTTTTTATCATATCATCACGTCTAGATACAAAATAAAAATAACCCTCTTCATCTTTATAAACATAATCTCCTGTTGCAACTACAACTTCATCTCTAAGTTGTCCATCAAGATTAACAACATTTTTAAGTATTTGTATAGATTTAAATCGTTGGGCTGTTTCAACAGGTGCATTCCAAAAACCTTTATAGATATAACTTCCTCTGTGTATCAATTCTCCAACTTCTCTTGGTTTACATTCCATTCCCTCTTCGTTGATTACATAAAGTTCAACATCAGGAATAGCTTTACCAATAGATTCTGGTCTTATATTTATTTGTGAAGGCTCAAGATAAGTTGATCTAAATGCTTCTGTTAGTCCATGCATTGAGAAAAAATTTACATGTGGGAAGATAGATTGAATATCTTTTACCATTTTTGCTGTTACATTACCACCTGAAGAGGTGATAGTTTTTACATGAGATAAAAGCTCAGGTGTAGGAAGTTTATGTTTATCTTCATCAAACATAGCAGTTATAGTTACAGGCATTAAAGCTACTACAGTTACCTTGTCATTGATTAGATGATTAAAAAAATCTCCAGGTAAGATAAATCTATGTAAAGCTAGTGTAGCTCTTTTATATAGTGAACAAAAGATTTGGTTTAAACCATAATCAAGATTGAAAATCAAAATACCAGATAATACATCATCTTCTTGTAAGTTTAAGTATTGAGAAACAACCCTTGCACTATCTATTAGATTTCTATGAGAGATAACTATACCTTTTGGAGTTCCTGTAAGTCCAAAAGAGTAGGTTATAACTGCATTATCATGTCCATTTATATTGCAATCGTATGGTTTATTATAGTATTTAAATATCTCTTCAAATGAAGCAACATCTTTATGTGCCGTCTCATATGAGATTATATGACCATCAAACTCAATCTCTTCTATTGATTCAAGTTTTAATTTATCAGTTATAATACATCTTATATCACAATCTTTGATTATATATTCAACTTGTTCACTTTTTAGAAGTTTTGTTAGGGGAACCAACACATAGTCTGTTGAAAGAATAGCTAAAATAGCTATCACTTGATCTATCCCTTTATTTGAATAGATACCAATTCTACTCCCTTTTGGTAAATCCAACTCTTTTAAATAAAAGGCAACTTGATTAACTTTTGTTAATAACTCTTTATATGTGATGTTTTTTTCATTATTTTTAATTGCTATTTTATCAGGATGTGAAATATTTGCATCTTCAATTAAAGTTCTAATACAGTTTATAGACATACCAACTCCTTTTATTTTTGTTTTATACCTAAAGTCCAAATATCATAATTTGAATCCATTACAATTGTTGGCTTATGGGCTGAATTTAAAATCTTTTTATAGAAAAATGATACAATATCTTCTATATCCTCTTGCTTTAAAACCTTTGTTATACCACCTGTAAACACTATAGAGTTAAGAATATTTAACTTTAAGTTTACATAGGCTTTTCTATAAGCTGATACCTTACAAAGTACAAGAAAAATAGCTAATTGCATTAATACTTTTAAAGCTTTTTCACTATTCTCTTCAAAAATATTTTCTGTTACATTTAAATGTGCTAATAATTCATAAACAAACTCATTGTTTTTTGCAGCAAATATTAAAGATTCTTTTGATTTATAAACTCCAAGTTTTTTGAACACTAATCTATCATATTCATTTGTTGTAACCATATTTTCGTCAACTAAATCTTTTGAATAATGTATATCAGTTGTAGCCCCACCAATATCTATAAGGATATATGGATTTGCAACTGAAAAATTACTATCTATAAGTGGTAAAGTTTTATTTACAATATATGGGGTTGAAAAGATTTGATTAGAGGTGATGTCATATAGATGTTTAATATCCTCTTTTCCTTCTATATCAGCTTGATATAGATTTGTTAAATACTCTTTTAGGTTTTCCTCTTCAACATGAAGTCTATTTGTTATAATATTTGGTAAAACTACAAGATTTTCTATGTTTGATTTTAAGTACTCTACATCTTGTGAGCTACCCACATAAACTATATTTGAGTATTTTACTTTTTCTAAATAAGAAAATAGTTTTTTATCAAATATATTTGACACTGAATCTATTCCCCCAACTATAATTACAACATCTATTAAATCACTTGGAATTGAAGTTTTTTCTATATCTTTATATAAAACAGAATCAATAATATTTATACCTGAATTAAAAGCAATATTTGTAGCATATTTTAGGGAAAAAGAGTTAGTAATACCTATTATAAGTGTACTTAAGCCACCATTTGCTGATGAGCAAATAAAAACATCATCTTTATGATAATTATGGATAATATCTCCACATTTATATGTTAAATCATCAAAAATATTTTTATTAAAATCCCTAAAGTGTTGTTGTACACCCTGAGCAGTGCTTACTTTAAAGTAAGTACTTCCCACATCAATTAGTAGTTTATCATCTATTTTACTCATTGCATAATTCCTATATCATGGATAATATCATTTACTATAGAGGTTGTATCTTTTTTTAAATCACATTGTGCTTTTTCATATTCAAAACATCTATCAGGGATTGGAACTTTTCCTCTATCTATAATTCTAATATTTTTATTTTTATCTCTGATTGTAATCATATTGTTATGATTTATAATATGTGGAGAGAATGGAACATCTATAATTCCATTTTTAATAGAATTAAATACTTTTCTCCATAAAGTGTCTGCACTATCATTAAATACAGCTTCCATAATAGCCATAACCTCAGCAGTTAAAATCTCCTCTTCCTCTTTATCTACAATATTTGGTAAACCATTTAGGATTCTAAGAAGATATTGAGTGTTTGCAACTGTTTCTGCATTTGCTTCTTTTGTTGGAATTCCTGAAGCTTCTTCTTTAGTTTTAGTGATAATCTTATCAGCACCAACCATCGAAGCTATAACTGTACTCATACTAATTAATTGAGTTGCAAAATTTTGGTCTTCTGGGAAAGCTCCCATCCATTGATGATACACTAAATGAATAGCTGCATCCCCACAGTTAATCTCATTTGCATAAAATTTTGCAAGTTTTTTAATAACAGCACCCATAACTATATCTTGATTTACTGAACCACTTTGAGAAAAAGAAACAGAAAAAGATTTAACTCCCTCCTCAAGTGATAATAACATCTCTAAAAGTTGAATCACAATTGTGATACATGGTGGAACTAGTGTTGCAGTTAAAGGACCAAATGATTCTCTATTAATAGGTTCATTTAGTTTTGAATAATTTGCGCAAACTCTCTCAACATACTTCCAATATAAAAAGGCTTTATCTAATGGAAAATTTTTAGAATAGGGTAGTAAATATGTTATTGGTCCACCTTCTATCTCAAAGATACCAGAAGCTATTGCAGTTTCTATTAAAAGTCTTGCATCAGGTGTTCCATGTCTTAGTGAAATAGGTTTATTAAAATGTGTCATCATTTTTCTAGTTGTTCTATATCCATGGTTTACCAAAGGATAACCATTTAACATATCAACTTCATTCTCTTCACTAAGTCTTAACATTTTTTTAGCAGTTGCATAGTCATTTAATCTTGTATTTGAGTCAATAGTACAAGGCAATACATCTACATTTGCTTTATCAAAAAATTCATAAAGTGCGAACATCTTATTATATGTAGGAAATCCACCCCTTGGTTGAACCAACATTTTATTAGAATTTTTGAAATTATGAGAGATAAATAGATCTTTTGAAGCATTTTTAACAAACTCTTCAACTTCTGCAAAATCAAAATTTTCTATATACTCATTACTTAAAATAATATTTCGTTCTTCTTGCAGTAAGCTCATTTATTGTCTACCTTCCATAAATTTTTCCAATTCATCAAGACCTGTATTTAAATCAACTTGATGAAAAACTAAATCAAATCCATAGTTCTTAAATTTTGGAACAATCTCTTCAGCATTACCTGTTCCTACCACCAAGTTTCCACCAATCATAAAGACCACATCATCAAGTAAATTACCATATTTACTTTTTAGTATCTTTACCTCACGACACCATCCTTCAGCTTCGCCATTTAATGATGAGATTAATAAAATATCTGCATTTGTTTCAATCACTGCATCAATAAACTCTTCAAGATATGTATTAACTCCTAAGTTAAATACCTCAAATCCTCTAGCTTGAAGTGAAAGTTCTATAAGTCTGTTTGCTACTACATGGATATCATTACCCACAACGCCCGTTACTACTTTCATATATTTACCTATTTTCAATTGTTATAAAGGGCATAAGGATAGCTAAAAATTTGTAAAACTTTGATTAGAACAAAGTTTGAAAGAGTAGAGAGTTTAAATAAAATATAATTAAACTCTCTTTTATTTTATCTTATAATATTTATTTGATACAATAAGAAATGAAAAAAAGAATCTATATGCTACCAGGTTTTATGTGCAATGAAATGCTTTGGAAAAAACTAATCCCTTTATTGGAACATAATTATGAGCTTATACATTTAAATATCCCTAATAAACAAAATATAGACTATGTAGTAGATGCACTACATCAAAAAATAACTGATAAAAAAGCAAATATACTAGGTTTCTCTTTAGGAGGTTATTTTGCTAGTTATTATGGTTTTAAATATCCAAATAATATAAATAAACTTATGATTATCTCCTCATCTTGTTCTTGCTTAAGTAAAGATGAGATAAAAAAAAGAGAATTGGGTTTAGAGTTTATAAAAAAATTTGGATTTAATAAATTAAGTAAAAAAGCTATAAATTCAATGCTTGATGAAAAAAATATAGATAATAAAAAATTGATTGATACTATTCAAGATATGTATATTTCATTGGGAGAAGATACACTTTTTGATCAATTAAAAGTTAGTTTACATAGAAGAGATCTATCAAATTTGTTATTAAAAACTGATATTCCTATGTTTTTTATCTATTCGATTAATGATAAACTACTTGATATTGATAATTTAAACTACCTAGAACAAAATTTGAAAAAGTCAAAGTTTTTAAAGATTAACTCCACTTCTCATATGTTACCTTTAGAGAAACAACTAGTAGTATCAGAAGCTATAAAAGATTGGTTTTAATTATCAATCAACTCTAATATAGCTTCACTTTTTAGTTTCATATTTTTATTTACACGAATAATTGCATCATTGATTAGTTTACAATTATCACTATTTTTACACTGAACTAAGGCTTTTTTGTAGTAGTTTATAGCTTTTAAGTTTAAATTCTCTTTTTCATAAAGTATTGCTATTGTGTATAGCATTTCATGGCTATGGTAGCCATACTTTTTATTTAAATTCTTCAACGTTTCCAAGGAGAATTTGTAGTCTGCTTTTTCTATGTTTTCAATCAAGGTTTGATAGATTTTTTTATCTTCACTTGTATATAACAAGCTATCATCTAATGTATCTATTAGAGGAATTCTATTTAGAACATAGTGGGCTGATACATCTGTTAAAAACTCATTTGCTATATTTTTTGCTAATTTTTTATAAACTCTTTTTTCATTTCTATTTATATTTATTGGTCTATTTGTATTAAAATATATAAAAACTCTATTCTCATAACAGTTATCATCGTAAGCATTTTTTGTGTAAGTTTTTACAAACTTTGTACTTTGATTTTTGTCTAAGACTTCTATATTTGTTGTTAATTGATAATTTAATTTCTCACAATATATATTTCTAGGGGCAAAACTAATACATCTTCTTGTTTTCTCTTTTCTATCATAAATATATCTTTCACAAATAAGATCCTCATGGTTTTGTTTAATATAAACATCAATATCAAGTGAGGTAGTTACGTTACCTGTGATAATTGAATCGATGTTATTATGAATATTTTTAATTGAGAATATAGTTTTGTTATCTATATTATGATTAACTAAACTCTCTTTAATATAATAAGCTTGATTGATGTAATCATTGGTAAAATCTTCTATAAAAATATTTTTCATTTTTACATTTTGTACTAAAGAGGGATGAAGGGTTTTTATTGTTACATATTTTGAACTACAAGCATTAAATAGTAAAGCAATAAAAATATAAAAAATAGTTTGAAAATAAAACTTCACAAAATAACCTTTTTATTTTAATTTTATCTAAAATTCGTATAAAAATTGTGATACGATAAGTCTATATTAATTATCTTTTGAGATAATAATACTCTGAATTAAAGTTAAGGATATATAATGGATTTTTTTACAGCTGATATTTGTGATAACCATCCAGATAAAGTTTATGTACTAGATAATGAATTTAAAAATTATGGTGCAAAAACAAAAGTACAAGGAATTGTTACTACAGTAAAATTGGATAGAAATAATAGTGAATTAATAAAAGTTTTAAGAGATGAAGATGGAGCAGGAAAAATTGTTGTTGTAGATGTAGAAGATGAGTATTTTGCAGTTGTAGGAGAAAATCTAATGAAATTTGCACATAAAAACAACTATGAAGGGATTATAGTAAATGGGTATATAAGAGATACTTATCAAATAAAAGATATCCCTGTTGCACTATTTGCAAGGGGGACTTGTCCTAGAAAGTATATTCCTGAAACAAAGGGAGAAAGGGCAATTGAACTCTCTTTTTGTGGAGTACAATTCAATGAAGGTGATTATTTGTATGCTGATACTGATGGTATAATTTTAACAAAAGAAAAAATTATATAAATATGATTAATTAATTTTAAATGCGTACAAATAGCGAAAGAAAATCTATAAAATAATAAAATCATTTCAAAGAGGGAAATATGAACTATATAAAAGATACTATAAATTTAAGTGAAGGAACTGTTGAAGAAAAAAGAGAAGAGATAAAAAGGTATTTCTTACAAACTTATGAGCTTGATGAAAAACTATTTGATTTATTAAAAGATAAAAAAAATCTATATGAACAACCAAATAAATTAAGACACCCTTTGATTTTCTATTATGGTCATACCGCAACTTTTTTTATGAATAAACTAAATGTTTCTAATATAACAACAAAAAGAGTTAATAAGACCCATGAATCAATATTTGCAATAGGTGTTGATGAGATGAGTTGGGATGATTTAAATAGTGAAAACTATGTTTGGCCAACATATGAACAAACAAAAGCTTATAGGGATGATGTAAAAAAGATTATTTTAGATTTGATTGAAAATCTAGAATTTACTATGCCTATAAACTGGGAATCACCTATGTGGATAGTGTTAATGGGTATTGAACATGAAAATATCCATATAGAAACATCATCTGTACTTTTAAGAGAGTTAGATAAAGAGTTTTTAATAGATGATGAACTATTTGAATACAACAATGAAGGAAGTGATTCTTATCCTAAAAATCAATTATGTGAGGTAAAAGGTGGAGAGGTTATTCTTGAAAAAGATTACAATAAGCCTGAGTTTTATGGTTGGGATAATGAGTTTGCTTACCACAAAGCATATATAAATGATTTTGAAGCTAGTAAATATCTAGTATCAAATGGAGAGTTTTTAGAGTTTGTAAAAGATGGTGGATACAATAAAACTCACTATTTTAGTAAAGATGGTTTAAAATGGTTAGATTTTACCCAAGCAAAATTGCCAACATTTTGGATAAAAAAAGATGAAAAATATTTTTTAAGGGAGATTAATAGAATTGTTCCTTTACCTTTAAATTATCCAGTAGATATAAATGTGTATGAGGCAGAAGCTTTTTGTAAATACAAAAGTGAAAAATTAGGTTTTGAAGTAAGACTTCCAAGTGAAGATGAATATTATAGATTGAATGATTTTGTAAAAGCTCAAGATTGTGAGGCAAATATTGGTCTAAAATATTTTAATCAAACTCCAGTTGATAAATATAAAATGGGAGATTTTTATGATGTTATAGGAAATATTTGGCAATGGAGTATAACCCCAACATACCCTTTTGATGGCTTTAAAACCCATCCTGCCTATGATGATTTTACGACTCCAACCTTTGATGATAGACATGCTCTTATTAAAGGTAGTTCTTTTATCTCTTTAGGAAATGAAGTATTAAGAAGTGCTAGATATGCTTTTAGAAAACATTTCTTTCAACATGCAGGTTTTAGGTATGTAAAAAGTGATAATGAATATAGAACAAAACTTAATGACAATGTATATGAAACAGATGAACAAATCTCACAATATTGTGAGTTTCATTATGGAGCAGAATATTATGGTGTTGAAAACTTTCCTAAAAAAAGTATAGATGTTTTAAAACCATATTTAAAAGATGTTAAAAAAACTAAAGCTTTAGATCTAGGTTGTTCTGTTGGTAGAAGTACCTTTGAATTGGCAAAAGAGTTTGATGAAGTTTTAGGTATAGATTTTAGTGCTAATTTTATTAATGTTGGAGTAAAACTTATAAAATATGATAGTTTAACGTATAAAATGGCAACAGAGGGTGAGTTATTTGAAGAGAAAATAATCTCTTTGAAAGATTTTGGTCTTGAAAATATAAAAGATAAAGTTACCTTTATGCAAGGTGATGCTTGTAATCTAAAAGAGTTATACACAGGTTATGATTTGATTTTTTGTTCAAATTTAATTGATAGATTATATTATCCACAAAAATTCTTAGATGATATCCCAAATAGGGTAAATGAAAATGGGATGTTAGTACTACTTAGTCCATATACTTGGCTTGAAGATTATACTCCAAAAGAAAATTGGCTTGGAGGTTTTTTAAGAGATAATAAAGAGGTAAAAACCTTAGATACCTTAAAAGCAAACTTAGAGGATAAATTTGAACTTGTTGAATTATTAGATGTTCCTTTTGTAATCAAAGAGACAAGTAGAAAATATCAACACTCAGTATCACAGATGAGTATCTGGAAAAGAAAATAGAGGAGAGCTAAAACTCTTCTATTTTTGAGCTTTTTTAAGTAATTCTACAAGTTCTAATTCTTCGCTAGAATACAAATTATTTTTATCTAATTTTATATTTTTAGCCTCTTCATCTTTATTATCTTTTTTTACAAATTCTGAAGCTGTAATATTTTTTAATTTATCTTTTATTAGTGATGTAATTATATCAAGACTAGCACTTTCAACATCTATTTCAGAGTTTTTAGATAATTTAGTTGCAGTAATATCAGAGGTATTATTATTTGCATCATTTACTTTATCCCCATCTTTTATAGCAATCCCAGTTATTCTCTTTTTTAATTCAATAAGCATACTTTCTACCATATCATATATTTTTTTCATACTATAGTTTGGATGATTTTCACTTATAGATTTTATTAAAGCTTTTATTATTTTTTCAATCTCTTCTAATTCATCTTTTTTAAAGCCCGTTTTCATCAAAGATTTTATATCCTCAAACATTGCCCATAAGCGTTCCTCATAGTTATCTTCACCTTCTAATTTATTTTGTGATGAATGGTTTGATTGTTCTAACTCTTCAGAAAAAGTTATTTTATTCTCTTCTATTGTTTGATTATTATTAGTATAATAATGGCTTGTTTGTGGCTTTTTATCGTATAAATCATTTAAAATTGTCATCTTAAATCCTTATATTGCAAATTAAATTAAACTATTTTTGAAACTTTTTCAACTGAGTTATAAGTTCTAATTCTTCTTTAGAAGAAGATGCCACCGTTGTATTAGCAATCTTTTCTTTAGAATCTCTTATATCTTTAAACCCTTCAATCGCATTATTTATTCTATTAATAAGTGTTGGACCAAATTTCGTATTTAGGTTTTCAAGTTTAAAACTCTCACCAGATGATAAGGTAATAGATAAAGATTCTTTTGTTGGACTTGTAACCAAACCATCACCATTTTCTTCTTTTATAGCTACTCCAGTCATTCTCTTTTTAAGCTCCATAATCATTTGTTCTAATCTATCTAATAAATTTTCAGCATTTTTAATATCTTCCGCACTTGGTGGATCTTTTTGTAAATTTTTAAAAATCTCTTTTATCATATCTTCCATAGCTTTTAACTCTTCTACTGTTGCCCCTGTCTTCATTAAAGATTTTATATCCTCAAACATTGCCCACAAATCTGGCTCATCATCTTTTTTTTCTATTTTAGGAGCTTCTTCTTGATTTGATTTTGTATTATTTGATTGTGTTAATTCATCAGAAAAACTCTTAGAAGTTTCCTCTTTTGTTTGAATATTTTCATTTGATAAAACGCTAGTAAGACCCTCTTTAGTTGAATAGTTATTTACGATCATGATAACTCCAATGTTTTTTTTATTATACCATAATATTATAAGTTATATCTTATTTTTAATTATTATTAATAACTAAAATAGTAGTTTCAACTTATATTTATATTTGTTTAAATATCATTAAGAAACTTATAAAATATGGATATTTATATGATAGATTTGAAACTTTTACTTGTTGAAGATGATGAAATTTTATTAAATAGATTAGAAAGGATATTAAAAAGAGAAGTTAAATATTTATACTCTTTTTCTAGTCCTATCGAAGCTTTAAAAAAAATTGAAGAGATAAAACCAGATTTAGTAATAACAGATATAAAAATGCCTCAAATGAATGGTTTAGAAATGGTTGATAAGATTAGAACAGTGTGTACTAACATACCTATTATTGTTGCATCTGCCTTTAGTGAACCAAAATATTTCCAAGAAGCAATTAAATTAAAAATAGAAAAATTTGTTATAAAACCAATTGATATAGATGAATTAATCTCAACAATAGAAAGAATTTCAGAAAAAATTCAATTAGAGAAAATGTTTCTAGAAAAAAATAGATTATTACAAGAATATAAAGAGATAGTAGATAAAAGTAATCATGTTACTAAAACTGATAAAAGTGGGAAAATAACTTATGTTAATGAGAAATTTGCAGAACTTTGTGGATATACAAAAGAGGAGTTAATTGGTAAAAATCACAATATTGTTAGACATCCAAGTATGCCAAAATCTTTTTTCAAAAGATTATGGAAAACAATATTAGATAAAAAGATTTGGCAAGGAACTATAAAAAGTAGAGATAAATCAGGAAAAATATTTTATGTTGAGACTACTATTTCACCAATTGTTGATGATAATGGTGATATTATTGAGTTTATTTCTATAAAAAATGATGTAACTGAACTTATTTTAAATAAAAAACTTCTTCAAAATCAAATTGTTACAGATATTTTAACAAATATACCAAATAGATTAAAGTTAAAATCAGATATTATAAATATAAATAAACCAGTTTTAATTCTAATTGATATTGATAATTTTCAAGAGATAAATAATCTATTTGGATTTTATTTTGGTGACCAAGTTTTAATCTACATAGCAAATACAATAAAAGATATTGCAGAAAAGTACAATGCAAAATATTATAGAATTTCATCGGATGAATATGCAATACTATTTTATGAACATGTGGAAAAAGAGGTATATGAAGAGGTAATAAATAAACTAAAAAAAACAATAAATGAGAAACCTTTTAGTTTTAATTCTATAAATTATGATATAGATTTATCATATGGTGTAGCTATTTCAAATAATACTGAAAAAAATACAATTATAGCATTAGCAGAAACTGCAATGAATCAATCACGAAAAAATTCATCATTATATGAAATCTACTCAGAAAATATTGACCAACAAGCAATCTATGAGCATAATTTTAGATGGAATAAAAAATTAAAAGAGGCATTAGCTGACAATAGAATAACAGTATTTTATCAGCCAATAGTTAGTGTAGAAGAGAAAAAAGTCAAAAAATATGAATGTTTAGTACGATATATAGATGATGATGGAACTATTGTATCACCTTTTGAGTTCTTAACTGTCGCAAAAAGGTCAAGAGTTTACCATGACATAACCAAAAGAGTAATCACCATTGCCTGTGAAACATTTAATAAATTAAAGGGAAAATTTAGTATTAACTTCTCTATAGAGGATTTTTATAATATTGAAACGGTAGAGTATTTAATCTTTATGGTTAAACAATATGATCTAGGTGGAAGAATTATTGTTGAAATTTTAGAATCAGAAGGTATTGATAACTATAACTACACTATTGAAGTTATTGAAAAACTTAAATCAAATGGCATAAAAATAGCTATAGATGATTTTGGAACAGGGTATTCAAACTTTGCATATTTAATATCCCTAGATATTGATATTCTTAAAATCGATGGTTCCCTAATCAAAGATGTTTCAAATGATTTTACAAAACAATCTATTTTAGAATCTATTATATACTTTACAAAAGAGTTAAATATAAAAACAGTTGCTGAGTTTGTAGCAGATAAGCCTACTTATGAAAAAGTCAAAGAGTTAAAAGTAGATTTTGTACAAGGATATTATTTATCTAAACCTTTAAATTATGATAACTTACTTAAGTTTCAAGAAGAGGATATTGAGTTTTAGAAATTTTTTATCATTTAATAAGCTTTTAATAATATAAAAAATTATATACTTTTTTATGGAAAGTATATCTTTTATTTCTTCAAAAAAAGAGTTAATATCTTTTTCTATTCTTCTTAGCATTATATTTACCTTTAATGTTATTTATCAATATAATAATTATAAAAAATTAAAATCAGAAGAGATATATAGTTCTAAGTTTTTGATAGAAAATATTTATGATAAAAGAAGTTTTAATGTATTAAAACTAAAAAACAATGATTTTACCTTTTATACATCAGTTGAAAAAAATAAAAAAATTTCAAAACTACAAAATATAAATATAGGTTTTTTAACTTTAAATATCAGATTTTTAGATTATTTAAAAGGTTTTTATGCGAAATCTATTTTTATAGATACTATAACAACAAAAAATACACTAAAAACTAAAATCTATAAAAACATTAACAAAAGCCATAAAGATGCTACTATAAAAGAGTTTTTCAATGCCCTGTTTTTAGCTATACCTGTTTCAAAAAACCTTAGAGAGATTTTTTCAAACTATGCAATAAGTCACCTAATAGCCATTTCAGGCTTTCATTTAGGGCTTATATCTTTTATTGTTTATATCTTATTATATCTTCCATATAGTTATTTTCATAGTAAGTTTTTCCCCTATAGAAATAGAAAATTTGATATTGTATTATTAACTTGTATTTTTCTTTTTTCTTATTTAATATTTTTAGATTTGATTCCCTCACTTTTTAGAGCTTTTGTTATGTCTATTTTAGCAATATATTTTCTTAGGTCAAATATCAAGCTTATATCTTATGGAAATCTATTATTGACTTTTGTATTAATTATCTCTTTTTTTCCAGCATATCTATTCTCACTATCTTTTTGGTTTTCTATTATTGCAGTTTTTTATATATTTTTATATGTTCAATATTTTAAAAATATACCAAAAATTATCTCTATACTATTTTTCAATTTTTGGATATTTTTAGCATTTAATCCAATCGTTCATTATTTTTTCTACAATACAGCATATGAACAACTTCTTTCACCTATACTTACGCTTGTTTTTGTTTTATTTTACCCTTTGGAACTTTTTTTACATCTTATTTCATATGGGGATTTATTGGATAAGATTATATTGGAATTCTTTTCTTATAATATCTCTAGTTTTGAGTATATTACACCTTTTTACTTTTTTATACTCTATATAAGTGTTTCACTTCTTAGTATTGTTGATAAAAGAGCATTTTTATTGTTAAATATACTATTTGTTCTTTTTAATATCCATTTATATTTATGATTAAAAGAGTTTTCAATACAATACAATACAAAAAAATTAAAGATTTAATACTATGATAGATTACAATAAAAAAATTACAAACCACAGAGAGTTGTATCCAATAAATGATATTGATATATCATGTGAAAGTGATAGGGGTAGGATACTTTCTGCACCAGCACTAAGAAGACTTCAAAAAAAGACCCAAGTGTTTCCTTTAGAGTTAAATGCAGCTGTTAGAAGTAGACTTACCCATTCTTTGGAGGTTTCTCAAACAGCAAGGTTTATTGCTAAAACCGTGCTAAAGAAAGTGGATGGAAAGCATGGTCTAGATAAATTGAATGAACCATTTATTTCTATAGCAGAGATGACAAGCTTTTTACATGATATTGGAAACCCACCCTTTGGACATTTTGCAGAGGTTGCAATTAATGATTGGATGAAAACAAAAGGGTTTGAGATATTTGAAGCTTGTGTGGAAGTTGAAAGTGACAACTTAGATTTTAAAAATATGCTTTTAAAAGATCTGTCTTCTTTTGATGGAAATGCACAAGCTATAAGGGTTATAACAAAACTTCAAAGGCTAAATCTCTCTTATTCTCAAATAGCTTCTGTTATCAAATATACAAGAGGGGCATATGAACAGAAACCTAAAAAAGATGAAGAGCTTTATTATCTAAAGAAAAAGCCGGGATTTTATTATAGTGAAAAAGATTTAGTAAAAGAGGTTTTAAATAGTTTAGATATAAAAGAGTATTGTAGATTTCCAATAACATATATTATGGAAGCAGCGGATGATATCTCTTATTTAAATGCAGATATGGAAGATGCCGTTGATAAAGGAATTCTTAGTTTTGAGGATATATATAAACTAATAAAACAAGAGTGTGAAAAAACAGAAGATACCTATCTATTTGATTTAATAGAAGGGTTTTACAAAAAAGCAAAAGAAAAAGAGGATGAACCATATCAGTTTAATCTTTTTTTAACTCTCACTCGTGCTAAATTAACCCATGCCTTAGTTGAACATGTAAGTAAAATATATATAGAAAATCACCAAGATATATTTGATGGTAACTTTAATAATGCACTTTTAGAATATGATAAAAATAGCAAATATACAAAAGCTGTAAATATACTTCAAGCTATCTCTATAAAATATATTTATAATAATAAAGATATTCAAACCTTGGAGCTAAAAGGGCATAAAATCTTAACATCTTTATTAAATATATATTCAGCACTTTTAAAATTAGATTTTAAAGAGTTTGAAAAATTGGTAAATGATCAAAGAATTGATTGTTATGTTTCCCAAAGGCTTATAAAACGACTCTCTTCTAAACATATAGTTGCATATAAGCAAGCAGTGGGAAAAATATCTAAAAATAATTTAAATAGATATGTTATAGAAGAGTGGTATTATAGATGTAGACTAATAATTGATTATATTAGTGGTATGACAGATGATTTTGCACTAGATGAATATAAAACACTTGAAGCTTTAAAATAATTTTTATAAAAAGTATAAATAATATACAAATGAATTTTTATATTTTAGCTAAACTTAATAAAAAATTATTAAACTTATACTATAATTAAATATTAAAATTATTTTATGTCTTATATATAATTTAATATTTAAAAAAGTAGGAGTATATCGTGTCTAATCCATTAGTATGTACTTTTAATAAAAATTATTTAAATGAAGCAACTATATTATTTATTGAGGATGACAATAAAGTTCGACAAGAAGCTTATGAGATTTTTACAGGTTTTTTTAAAAAAGTTATTGCTGTAAATAGTTCAGAAGAAGCTATAAAAAGTTTTGTTGAAAATAGGGTTGATATTGATGTTATTTTAACAAGCATAGATTTAGCTGATGAAAGTTGTATAGAAATACTTTCTGTAGTTAGGAAACTAGATTGGGAAATACCTATTTTAATCTCATCCTCCTTTAGTGATATGGATATACTATTAAAAGCTATTAAATTTAATATCTCAAACTATATAGTAAAACCTATTCAATTAAATACAACATTAAAAATCATCTCTAAAATAATGCAAAAAAAATTACAAAAAAAAGAATTAGCAGTAAAAAACAATGAGTTAAGACAGTTTATGTCTATTTTAGACTCTTATAACATCATTTGTGAGCTTGATTTAAACTTTAATATCACTACTGCAAATGATTCTTTTTTGGCGAATTCAGGCTTTATGTTAGATGATCTAATTGGAAAAGAGTTTTATGATGAGTTATTACACAGTAATAGTGAAATACCTATTATAAAAATAAAGCAATTGTTAAAAAATGGTAAATCCTGGGTAGGTTTAAGCAAAAAAATTTCTAAAAATGGTACTTTTTATTATACTCATTCAACAATTTTACCAATTTTTTATAATAATGGAAAAATAAAAAAATATATTGAGTTTTCTACTTTGATATCAAAATATGAAAATGAGATTTTAGCACTAAAAAAACATATTCTTTTACTAAAAAGTCAAAACTTTAAAACAAACTCTGAATTGAGAAAAGACAATTGTCACTACACAAAATTGGCACAAAGATTACAATTACAAGTGGATGAAAATGTAAATAATGCTCAAAAACTTTTATTTGAATTGTATGATATGAAAAAAAGAAATGCTATTTTAGAAGAAAAACTTCTTATTCAAGAAAAAAGATTTGAAGAGTTTCAAGCAACAGTATTATGCGGGCAATAGGATTTTATTTACAAGGATAAATCTTTTTATTATAACAATAGGTATATTTATTTATTAGTTTAACTCTTTGTTTTGTTGTTGGATGAGTAGAAAATAAATCAAGAAATGGTTTTTTTTCCTTTTTATCATTTTTTGATAACTTGCTTAATATATCAGCTAGGTATTTTGGATTTATACCTATTTGTAACATCTTATTTAGAGCATAAATATCTGATTCTTGTTCATGTTCCCTTGAGTAACTTGTATTTATAAACAATGTTCCAAAACCAAGAATCAAATCAGAAGACATACTTACATCACCTGTTAAATACATCCCAATAAAAGCTACAAAACTCCTTTGAATTATACTTTGTAGGGTATGTCTATTTTTTATATGACCAATTTCATGGTATATAACTGCTTCAATCTCCTCTTCATTCTTCGCAAGTTTTATAAAAGCATCACTTAATATAATATCTCCATTTGGTAAAGCAAAGGCATTGGCAATACTTTTATTTGAAATTATTATATTTCTAAAATGTATTTTATAATCAAAATTCTCTTCATTATTTATATTTTTTAAAACTTTTTTTTCAAATAAATCTTTTATTTTATTTTTTTTAGCCTCATCTAGAAATGATTGATGTAAAAAATTCTCATCTAAGGTCTTTAAAAGTGTGTTTGAAATACTTTTATTTAAGTCTACAGGGAGTGCAAATGCAATTTTTTTACTTGAATAGGGGATACCATAAACTATAAAAGAGTACCCAATAGCTATAGAAAAAATTAGTGAGAAAAAAATCAAAAGTAAGTTTGATTCTAACTTATGCAATAAACTGTTTTTGTCCAAAAGTAAGTCATCAACCAAATCATTCTCTTCTGTACTAAAAAGTCTTCCATCCTCTAAAGTTATTTTCCTTTGTACATTACCTAATCTAGAGCTAATTACAAGATTTGATATACTCCCTGAAGTTATGATTTCTTTTCCATTTTTGATTAAATAGCTACTATCATCTACTTCTAATAATACTTCAATGGAAGAAGAACTGTATTTTTCGTATAAAAAACCTTTTATCATGATTAAAAAGGTATCCCAATTCCCACATCAAAGACATCGCTAACTTGATCTGCTATAGCTGATTGTGACGATAGGTTAGAGGAATAATAGTTACTAAAATCATCTTTTTTTATATTTATAATACTATTTTCTAAAGTATATCTTGTAACTCTAACCTTTGCTAAAGGATAAGCAAAACCTAAAGTAACAATTGTTAGTAAAAAATTAGTAATCAAAATATATGCATATGGTAAAAACTTCATAGTTGATTCAAAACTTATTTTTTTGTCAAAAGTAGTATTTGCAAATAAATATTCTCTTTTTTTTACATTATAGTAGGCATATACAATTATACTAGTAAATATAAAAAAGATATAAAACACTACTAAAAAGGCAGACAAAAGCTGAAACATCATAAGCATTGCATTTTTGGGATCTGATTTAAATAAAGAAATTATAAAATTAAACTTTTCCATATCTCCAAAAATATAATAAAGTGCTGAAACAATTATACAACTAAGTAGAAAGCTAAATAATCCTAAGCTAACAGTTTTAAAAACTATTTTTATAAATTCAGGAGTATCTAAAGTGGTATCAAAATTTGTTTTTCCATATTTAGTAAAATCTATAAAAAATCTATTTTTTACTACATTAAAATATGAAAATACAAGTATATATAAAGCTATAGTAAATAAAAAAGCGATTATAAACCAAATCCCTGAACCACGAAAGAAACCAAGTAATATAAAAGGTAAAGTACAAATAATAAATCCAATAAATGGTAAAAGCAAAAATACGAGATAAGATTCTTTTAATTCCCCTTCAAAATCAAATCTTATGTTATTGAAACTTGTAACAAAAAGATTGAATTTCATAGCTTTTAACATAAGCCAAGGTAATACTATAAAAAACAGCAGTACAAAAAATATATTTAATATAGGAAATAAACTATTTAATATATTATAGAGTATAAACATTGATGCAGCTATCAAATAACCGATAAAAAGCTGTTTCCCCGTTGCATGATACTCAAAATTTTTACCATCTAAAATACTGTTTGCATAAAGATATCGATTGTTTCTAACCTTTGCCCAAGGGTAATAAATACCAAATGTAACTATCGTCAAAAGTGTATTTACAATCCAAATTTTAAAATACTCAATTGCTGAACCTGTAAATTGAAACTTAATCATTTATAACCTCTAAAATTTAATATATTTATATTATATTTAAATAAGATTAAAAATAAGTCTATAAGTTATAAATTTCTTATAATTTTACAAAATCTTTTTTATAAGTTAACACTTTTTTTAAATATCTTCTAGTTTCTACATATGGTAAACTGTTTCTCAATCTTTGATAAACTTGGGCTGGAGTTTTTTTGTTTATTGAAGATATAGCTTTATACCTATTTGATGAAAATGTTTTTAAAACATTTGAACTCCCTGTATTATAGGCGCTAATTACACAGTACTCTTTTGATACATCATTATGTATACCATAAAGATATTTTGAGTTTAAAAGTTTTAAATAGGCTACCCCTAATTCTATATTGTTATTTGCATCAAAAAGATAGGAACTACTTGGGGTCCAACTTTTTCCTTTCGCATATCTATAAGCATCTCTTCCAGCACTTGTTGGCACTATTTGCATCAAACCAATAGCTCCTGCGTTACTTATGGCAAATTGATTAAAATTACTTTCTGTTCTTATTATTGCATAGATTAGATTTTCACTTATATTATAAGTTTTTGCAAACTTTTTAACAAAAGGTTTAAACTTTGCAACTCTTATTGAGGCATGATCTTTAACCATAGGTATCTTTACGTAAGATATATTTATAGTTTTATTTTTATTTTTTATAACTCTTTTTTTTAGATTTTTTTAGATTAAAATCTTTGCGTATCTATTTGCTCGCCATTCATATCTTATTGCTTTATTTTGATCATCTTTAACTTCATTGTATAAATATGGAGTTTTACCAAGTTTTACTTCGCTTGAGCCAAAAAGGTCAAAAGCTCTTGGATCATCAGGCAAAAGTAAAGTTGTCACAATTGCATTTTGCAAACTTTTTAAAATATTTTTTTCATCTATTGTTTCAACGGTAACTATACCACTATCAAAATCAATATAAGCTCTACTTTTGTAGTTTTGCATATATTTAACATACTCTTTTTGTTTAGGAACTTTTCTATTATTTTTACCCCAAATTATGTCAACATTCTCAATAAGAGAAGATAAGGATTTTAAATCACTGATTAATCTTTTTGGATTTAGTGTATAGTTTATTGCTTTTGATTTTGCTAGAGATTTAAAAGCCAAAGAGGGGTTTTTGTTTATAGCTGCTGTTGTTATATTGTATGCATCTTGAACAGTACAACCTGTAAATATAAAAATTATTAGGATTAAAATTGCTTTTTTCATATAGTTAGTATTCTATAATTTTTTACCTTTAATTAAAATCTTGCTATTATTGCGCAATCAAAAGGGTTTTTAATGGAAATGATTTTAAATGAAAATGATTTAGTTGTAGGTGCTAGGTTTGAAAATGGAACAATACAAGACTATATTGACGATGAAAAGACATATGGACTAATAAGAGTTGATGAAACTACAGCAAACTGGTTTTTGTATAATGCAATAGATTCAGCTGATGATATAAAAAAACTTTATGAAAAAGTTAAAAAAGAAGAAAATTATATAAGAGATGATTTTGGAGAAGAGATTGTACTATTTAATAAAAATGGTAAAATACCTTATGAAAAATTAATTGAAAAAATAGATGCATACCTTGACGATGAGATCATGTCAGGTATATTTTAAAAGGAAATATTATCAATAAGTTCGAAGAATTAAGCTTAAGTGAACCAATACTAAAAGCGATTGAAGAATTAAACTACACTACACCAACTGCTATTCAAAGAAAAGTTATACCAATAGTTAATAAAAAGATTGATGTAATAGCAGCATCAAAGTCTGGTACAGGAAAAACTGCAGCATATATCTTGCCAATGTTACATAAAATAAATGGTAATTTAAACTATAAACATAGAGTTTTAAGAGGTTTAATTATTGTACCCACAAGGGAACTTGTAGAGCAAGTATCAAAAAATCTTTCAGAACTAGGAAGATTCTTAAAAGTAAAACATACAAAAGTAATGGGTGGAGTATCTAAAAGTAAACAAGAAGAGGTATTAGCAACTGGTATTGATATAGTTGTTGCAACGCCTGGAAGATTACTTGATTTAGATGAACAAGAAACTATAGATTTAAGTAGCGTAAACTTTGTAGTTTTAGATGAAGCAGATACTATGCTTGAAATGGGATTTTTAAAAGAGATTGAAACAATATTTTCTTTATGTTCTCCCTATAGACAAATTATTATGTGTTCTGCAACTATCTCACAAAATATCAGAAAACTGGCAAAAGAGTTTTTAAAAGATCCTGTTACAGTTCAAATACATGATAGAAGAGATAAGGTTGAGATGATTGAACATCAAGCTTATAAGGTAGATGTTAAAAAGAAAAAAGAGTTAGTAGCAACATTGGTAAAAGAATCAGGTTATAATCAAGTACTAATGTTCATAAACAAAAAAGATAGTGCAGATTTAGCATCAAAATATTTTGAAGACCAAGGTATAAAAACAGCTACTATCCATGGTGGTATTGAGTATAAAGATAGGGTACAAGCTATCAAAGACTTCAAAAGTGCAAAAGTTAAACTTCTGATTGCAACTGATATAGCTGCAAGAGGTATTGATATAAAACAACTACCTTTAGTGATAAACTATACTTTACCCGAATCAACTGATGATTTTACCCATAGGGTAGGGCGAACAGGAAGAGCTGGAAATGATGGTAAGGTTATAACTATACTTACGGTTGAAGATTATAATAGTTTTACTAAAATAGAAAGAAACCTAAAACTAAGTGTAAAAAGATATATACATGATGACTTTCCACTAAAAGATAGACAACCAAGACAAAAAATTCAAAAAAAGAAAAAACTTAGTGAAAAAAAAGGAAAAACTACAGGATCTAAAGAACCTGTAAAAACTGGTGCTAAATCTAAAAAAACAACAAAAAGAGATGCAAAAAGAAGTTTTAGAAGAAGCTAGGCTAAAAAAGCCTAACTTCTTTTTTTAAATCACTCCAAGTTTATTTAAAAACAATAAAACAATTGCAATAGGTACAATAAATCTTACTAAAATCAACCAAATCTTAAATATAGTTTCTGGAACATATTTTGTAAAGATTTGTTTTAATCTGTTTGTATCTGTAAAGAAACCTAAGAAGATACAAGTTATAAATCCTGATATTGGCATAGCTATAGAAGATGTCAAATAGTCTAACCAATCAAATAAATTTTTATCAAAGAAAGTTAATAAAGAACCATAATCTTTACTCATTGATAATAAAGCAAAAATACCTAAAATATAAAAAAACGATCCAGCAATTACAGTTGCTTTTTTTCTTGTTATTTTATATGTTTCCATTAAATACATTAATGGTGGTTCTAGTAGTGATACTGCTGATGTAATACCTGCAAATAATAAAGCTACAAAAAAAGCCAAAGCAACAATTTGCCCAAATATTCCCCATCCACCAAATATTAATGGCAATGATATAAATACAAGACCAGGTCCTGCTGTACTTTTTGCACCTGCTGCAAATAGGAAAGAGAAGATGATTACTCCTGCAACTAGTGCAACAGCAGTATCAACTATAGCAACCATTATAGAAGATTTTATAAAGTTTCCATCTTTTGCCATAGAAGCAGAATAGGTGATAATAATAGCCATACCAAGAGACAATGTAAAAAATGCTTGTCCAACAGCTGCTAAAATCGCATTTTCATCTATTTTTGACCAGTCAGGCATGAACATAAACTCTAAAGCTTTTGAAAAAGAATCAAGGGTAAAAGAGTATGCTAATAAACCAAAAAGAATAATTGCAAGTAAAGGCATTAAGATTAAATTTAATTTTTCAATACCATTTTTTACACCTTTTAAAATAATATAAATCACTGTTGCAGTAACAATAGTATGAAATAAAATTTGTAATCCTATTTTTTCAGTAATTAAGGTTGTAAATACTGTTTGAGCCTCTTTTAAAGTTGTTGGAAGTCCTGTAAAAGATATAATAATATAATTTAAAATCCAACCAATAATAAAAGCATAAAAAGATAAAATCACAATTCCAGAAAATATTTGAAATCCTGCCCATCTCCAGTTTTTGTTTTTTGATTTTGAAACAATCTGATAAGCAGCTGCTGCATTTGCTCTTGATTCTCTACCTATATACGATTCTGCAATAAAAATTGTTAGACCAATAAAAACAATAGCTAACAAATACAGAATTACAAAAGCTCCTCCACCATTTTCCCCTGTTACATAGGGAAATTTCCAAATATTACCAAGACCAACAGCAGATCCTGCTGCTGCTAAAATAAATCCAACTCTTGAAAACCCTGTTTTCATCTAAATAGCTCCTAATTTATTTAATAATAAAATTACAATAGCAATAGGAACAACAAATCTAATTAAAAAATACCAAGTATTAAAAACACTTGATGAACAGTGTGCTAAGAATTTTTCTTCTAAAAATTTTTTATCAACAAAATACCCTAAAAATACGCAAGTTAAAATTGCTGCAAGGGGCATCATAACTGATGAAGTCATAAAATCCATAATATCAAAGGCATTTTTTCCAAAAAAAGTTAACTCTTCCCCATATGTTTTTGACATAGAAAGTAAGGCAACAATACCTAAAATGTAAAAAATTGAACCACAAATAATTGTAGCTTTTCCCCTTGTTATTTTAAATCTTTCAATAAAAAATCTAAGTGAAGGCTCAATCATTGAAACAGCTGATGTAATTCCTGCAAAAACTAAAGCAACAAAAAACGATACGGCAATTATATGACCTAATATTCCCCATCCTGAGAAGATAACTGGAAGAGAGATAAATACTAAACCAGGTCCAGCAGCACTTGGGGCTCCTGCTTCAAAAAGAAAAGAAAAGATGATCAATCCTGCAATAATTGCAATTGTTGTATCAACTGCTGCTACATAAAAAGATGATTTAACAAAATTAGTCTCTTGGGGTAATGATGCAGAATATGTTAAAATCGTACCCACACCAAGTGATAAAGTAAAAAAGGCTTGTCCTAGTGCAGCCAATAAAGCATTCCCATCAATTTTACTAAAATCAGGACTAAACATAAAAGATACTGCTTGAGAAAAAGAATCAAGTGTTAAGGCATAAATTAAAAGACCTATTAATATTAATCCCAATAAAGGCATCAATATCAAATTGATTTTTTCAATCCCCTCTTTAATCCCTTTTAATACAATAAAAACTACAGAACCAGCAATCAAAGTATGATAAATCAAAAGAGTACCAATATCATTTGAAATTAAGTTTTCAAATTTTGCACCAGCAATTTCCGCTTTTGTAGGTAATGTATCAAATGAAGTTATAACATAATTTAAAATCCAACCTAAAACAACAGAATAAAAAGATAAAATAATCAATCCTGTTGCAACCATAAAACCAGCTAATTTCCAATTTGGATTTTTAGATTTTGATATATTTACAAATGAAGTTGATACATTTGCTTGCCCACTTTGACCAATCACAGCTTCTGCAAGAAATACAGTAAGCCCAATAAACAAAATGGCAACAAGGTAAATTAGTACAAAAGCACCTCCACCATACTCTCCTGCAATATAAGGAAACTTCCAAATATTACCAAGTCCAACAGCAGAACCAGCTGCTGCTAAAATAAATCCAATTCGTGAGAATTTATTCACCATATAAACCTTTTTCTAAAATTTTGTAATTATATTTAAATTTTAATGAGATTTTTATGTAATTGAATAAAATTATCCTAAAACCTTGTCAAGAGTATATTTTAAGTCTTCATCTAAGTCCATATTTGTTCTCATCCAGTTTAGATATCCAGCATCTTCAAGGGCAACTTGAGCAATATCTTTACCTTTATATTTACCAAATCTAAAGGTTTTAATAAGAACTGGTGTTTTGGTTAAATCAGCTAATTTTTCCATAGGATTATAATCTGGATAGATCTCTCTACATTTTGTTACAAGTTTAGATAAAAATAGCTTCATAACTAAGACGTCTCCAATTGCATCATGAGCTTTTATAGTTATATTATGTTTAGCAGCTTCTTGTGCTTCTGTTTTATATAGTTCTAAAGCATATCTAATATATTGTAACCTATGGTAAGGAAGTTCTGGAAATAGATGTTTAGCACATCTTAAAGTATCAATTAGTTGATAAGAGTTTACAAACCCTTCTTTTTGTATCATCCCTAAATCAAAAGAGATATTATGAGCTATTAGATAGTTTTGAGGTGAATTCAACTCCTCAAGTTTTTTATAAAAACTTGTTTCAACAGCTTTAGGTTTCCCTTCTATTAAATCAGAAGTGATATTATGTACTTCCATAGCTTCAAGTTTAATCTCAACATCACTTGAACAAAATTCATCATAACACTCAACTTTACCTTGTTGGTTCACAATCATTGCTCCAAATTGGATAACTCTATCCTCTTCTTGATTTCCTGTAGTTTCTGTATCAAATAATATATAATTAACCATTTTCTCTCCTTAAATAATCAACATACCATCGCCATAAGAGTAAAATCTATATTTCTCTTTTATAGCCTCTTGATATACCTCTAAAGTTTTTTCTAATCCTAAAAATGATGCAATAAGCATAATAAGTGTTGATTTTGGTAAATGAAAGTTTGTTAATAAATGATCAACTTTTATAGGTTTATTTGCTGGGTTTAAAAACAAATCACATTCACCTTGTATTTTATTTGTTCTAGCATAGTATTCAATAGTTCTAGTAACAGTAGTACCAACTGCTAAAACTTTTTTTGCCTCATCAATAGCTTTTTTAGCCTCAATATCAATCTCAAAATACTCACTATGCATAGGATGGGATAATATCTCATCCACATCAACTGGTTTAAAAGTACCAGCACCCACATGTAAAGTCAAGTAGTTTACAGGAAAGTTTTTATTTAATTGTTCCAATAACTCATTTGTAAAGTGTAAGGATGCAGTTGGAGCTGCAACTGCCCCATAGTTTTTGGCAAATAAAGTTTGATAATCTTCATTATCTTTTTCTTCATCTTCTCTATTCATATAAGGTGGTAAAGGTAAATGTCCTATAGAGTTTAATATCTCAACAAGAGCTAAAAAATCAAGTTTTTTATCACCTTGAAAAAAGTTTACAACTCGACTACCATCTTCATTTACTTCTAAAACTTCTGCATTTAGTTTATTATCAAAAAAAAGTTTTGTTCCAAGCTTTACTTTCCCTCTAATCATTACTAGAAATCTATCCATAAATAAAGGTTTATTAAATAGTAGTTCTATTTTTCCACCAGATTCTTTTTCACCAAAAATTCTTGCTTTGATTACTTTTGTATCATTTAAAAATATAGATAAATCTTTTGGAAGAAAATCTAAAAGATGTTTAAATGTAGTATGGGTTATTTTGTCATTTTGTCTATCATAAACCAGTAATCTTGCACTATCAGCGGGATATACTGGTTTTGTTGCGATTAACTCTTTTGGTAAACTATAATCATAACTTGAGGTTTTAAGGGGGTCTAAAATTTTACTCTTCCTCATCTTCTTCAACACTTGCTGGATTAAATATTTTTGCTATATAAATAGATAAACCATATAATAAAATCAATGGTCCTGCCATTAAAAACTGAGTTAAAACATCAGGTGGAGTTAAAAGTGCTGCAAAAATAAAAATAAGTACAACAGCATATTTAAAGAAATCTTTTAACATTCTATCATCGACTAAACCAATTTTTGCTAGAAAAAATGTAATAACTGGTAATTCAAATGCCACACCAAAACCAAATAACAATTTAGTGAAGAACCCTACATACTTACCAATACTAGGTAATACTGTAACAACAGCTGAACCAAAATTTATTAAAAATTCAAAACCAAATGGTACAACAACATAATAAGCAAATGATGAACCCATTAAAAACATTGTTGTTGCAAATATCACAAAAGGTATTACTAGCTTTTTTTCATGTTCATAAAGTCCTGGCGCTAAAAACAACCACATTTGCCAAAATATAACAGGTAAGGAAACTATAAATCCAGAGAAAAAAGCAACCTTAAGCGCTGTAAAAAAAGTCTCTTGAATCTCAACTGCAACCATATGTGAGTTAGCTGGTAAAACAGCTTCAACAGGAACCATCATCCATTGTAAAATTGGTTCATAAAAAGAAAAACATGCAAAAAATGCAACTATAAGAGTTAAAGCTGAGTAGATTAATCTTTTTCGTAAATCAGCAATGTGTGGTTTTAAATCTTCTAACATTACTTTTCTTCCTCAACACTAATATTTTCATCTTTAGATTGTGATTTTTTATTTTTCTTTTTAGGTTCCTTTATAGATATTTTTTCTTCCTTATCTACTTTGTCCACCTTATCAAAAGTTACATCTTCATTAATAATCTTATCAAGCCCTAAATTAACATTTTGTTTTAAATCTAAAGTTGATTTTGCATCTTCAATTTGAGCTTTAAACTTAGAAGCTTCACTTTTCATTTCAGTTATATTAATCTCATTATCAAGGGTAGATTTTGCATCTTCTAAACCTGATTTGAACTTTTTAATAAACTTTGCTATCTCTACCATAGCACTAGGTAGTTTTTCAGGACCCAATGCAATAATTGCAACTATTGCAATTAGAAGAATTTCCATAAAACCCATTCCGAACATATACAACTCCATCATCTTTATAAAGCAAAGATTCTACCCAATATTTAATAAAAATTGAGTTAGTTTTCGTAATATTATATGAGCTTATAATCTTATTTTTAAAATTAGACTATTTTTGGATTAATTTAATGGTTCCACTATTATCTTCTAAAAACTCAATGTTATGTTTTCTTAAAAATCTAACTATTAATATTGTTTCTGCTAAATATTTATATAAATCTATATTTAAATTAAAACAATTGTTGTACTCAAATAATTTTTTATTTTCATCAAATTTATATAAACTTAATTTTAACTCTTTAAAAATTCCAAAATTTTCCATGACTAACTCCTAATTTAAATATTATTAATACTTATATGATACAGGGTAAGTGATTACTATTTAGTGACATTTTTTTATTTGTAACTAAATTGTTTACTTATATAAGTATTATTCTAAATAAAAATAAGGAGAATGCAATGGAATTTTTAAGTACAATCAGTGGATACTATTTTATTATTTCTGCATTATTGCTTTTTATCCAAGCAATAATCCTCTTATAAATTTAAAACTTATTTTAAACACCTAAATCTATCTTTATAAACTCATACTTAATAATTATTTGATAAAATCTTTCCATTATTTTAAATAATCCAAAGGGTTCATATGAAATTGCTATTTTTATTTATAGTAGGTATTGTTTTATATTTTATTGCAAAAAATTACAAAACTGAAAAGTTTGAAAATATTAAGATGGATATAAAAGAGAGGTTTGATGGGGATTTAATGAACCATGAAGCAGGTTTATTAGTCGCACTTATGGCAAAAGTTGCAAAAGCAGATGGTCAAGTTTGTGAACTAGAAGCACAAATGTTAAAACATACATTTTCAGATATCTCAAGACATTTTGAAAATGCAGATGAGATCAGAGAAAAACTTAAAGAGATTTATGCAAAAGAAAAAGAGAGTTTTGATAATACTTTAGATATTTGTAATAAACTATATTCAATCACTAAATTTGATTATCAAAAAAGAGTTAAGATTATGGAGTATCTATTAAATCTTGCTTTTATTGATAAAGAGTTTTCTAAAACAGAGTTTATGATTACAGAAGATATTGCTAATGCCCTAAAAATAAAAAAATCAGATTTTGAAAATATGATTAAGGCTTTTGAAAACTTTTATAGGGATCAAAAAAATAATCAAGCCTTATCTATTGAGAAAGCTTATGAGGTTTTAGAAGCTAGTCCTAGTGATGACAATAACACCTTAAAGAAAAGATATAGAACCCTAGTAAAAAAACATCATCCAGATATTTTATCAGGGCAGGGTGCAAATGAAAGTATTATAGAAGAAGCTACAAGAAAACTGCAAGAGATAAATGAAGCTTATGAGATAATAAAAAAAGAGAGAAATATCTAAGTTGATAAAAGATTTTGATGACAACTACGAAGTTTGTAACTGTAAAAAAATTACATTAGGACAAATAAGAGATTTAGTTGAAGAACATAGTATAAAGAGTTTAGGTATGCTTCAAGAGATTACAAAAGCTGGGACTGAGTGTAGAAACTGCATTTTCAAAGAAGCAGACCAAGGAAAAATAAAAAAACAACTTTATTGTAAAGATATACTAAAGGAGATTAATGGCTAGAAAATTTCCCCATTCATATGAGGTTTGCACTTGTAAACATGTAACTTTAGGTGAAATAATATATGCTATAAAAGAAAAAAATGCTAATAATATGGAAAAGTTAGGTTCTTTAACAGATGCTGGAACTAGTTGTAAATGTTGTCAAAGTAGTTTAACAGATATTGGTGAAGAAAAAATGGAACTCTACTTAGAAGAGATACTAAATAAATTTAATGGATAAAAATGGAAGAAAAATACGAACTAATTGAAGAGATAAAACAATTAATAGCAACAAATAAAAATGATACTATAGAAATAAATTCTAATTTTTTAGATTATTTTCAATTAAGTGAGCTAATTTCGATTAGAGATGACCTAATTGTTAAAAAAAACCAAATAAGAGAATCTACTTTTGATTTTTTAGATGAAATTTATGAAAAAACAAAGGAAGATTAAATATAATAAAGTTTATTAAAGGATAATTATGAATTGGAAAGATATAAAACAACAATTACAAAACTTTTTAGAAACAGAACTTGAAAAAACAGGTTTATCAAAAGTTACTGTTGGAGTATCAGGGGGACTTGATTCAGCGGTAGTTGCAATACTTTGCAAAGAAACTTTTGGTGATAACATGAGTGCAGTGCTAATGCCTTCACAATTTTCATCAAAAAGTAGTATTGAAGATGCTATTGAACTTTGTGAAAAATTTGATATTAAGTACGAAGTTAAATCTATTGCTCCAATGGTTGAAGCATATATTGAAAATATGGATGAAGACAAACTAAGAATTGGTAACTTTAGTGCAAGAATGAGAATGTCAGTTTTATATGATACCTCTTCGAGAGATAAATCAATTGTTGTAGGAACTTCAAACAAAAGTGAACTACTTTTAGGTTATGGTACTATTTTTGGAGATATAGCTTGTGCTATTAATCCTATTGGAGAGATTTATAAAAGTGATGAATTTGAATTTGCAAAAACTCTTGGAGTTCCTGAATCAATTTTAAATAAAAAGCCAAGTGCTGATTTATGGGAAGGTCAAAGTGATGAAGAGGAGCTTGGTTATTCTTATAAAGAGATGGATATAGTACTTAAATTATTAGTTGATGAAAATAAAAATAAAGATGAAGTTATCGCTTTAGGTCATGATGAGATATTGATTGATAGATTAATTTATAGAATAAAATCAAATGCCTTTAAAGGTAAGTTGCCAATAATTGCAAATATAAAATGGAGTTAATAATGAGAGATATACCTTTTTACAAAATGTCAGTAGCAGAAGAAGAGTTAAATCAAATTAAAAATGTTTTAGAATTAAATAAAGGTGACAATAAAGTTTTAGAACTAGAAGAGAATATTGCAAATTTTGTTGGTGCTAAATATGCAGTTGCTACATGCAATGCAACAGCAGCTATTCATCTAGCATTAAGCGCAATAAAACTAAAAAGAGGTGATAAAATTCTTATGTCAGTTAACTCATTTGTTAATGTACCTGAAGTGGTTAGACATTTTGATGCAGAACCTATTTTTATAGATATAAATAGTGATGATATGAATATCGATGTAAACAAATTTGAAAAAGCTCTTATTGAAAATAAAAGTAAAAAACTAAGAGGTGCTATTATCACTTTTGTTGCAGGACAAACTCCTGATTTAGATAGAATTTATGATATAGCAGAAAAATATGGAATTATTCTAATAGAAGATGCAAGTTGTGCTTTAGGAGTTACATATAAAGATGAAACTGTAGGAAGTCTACGAGCAGATATGACAATCTTTTCAACAAACCCATCAAATGGTAAATATACTCTTAGTAGATCAGGTTTAATAGTAACAAATAATCAAGAAATAGCAGAAAGAGCAAAACTTCTTAGAACTCATGCAATCACTACTACCTATGATGATTTTGGAAACTTAGATTATATATATGATGTGGTTGATATTGGTCATAAATATGATATGTCAGATTTAGATGCAGCATTTTCTCTTGCACAACTAAAGAAAACAAATAAATTTATAAAAAGAAGAAAAGAGATAGCAAAAATATATAAAGATAGATTATCAGGTATTAAACATGTATCTATCCCTACACATAAAGATGAACATATATTTACTCACTTTATTATAAAAATTTCTAGAAATAGAGATGCTTTTGCAAGAGCTTTAAAAGAAAGAGGAATTGCAACAGGACTTAACTATATCCCTTTACACCTTTTAACGTATTATAAAACAAAATACTCTATAAAAATCACTGAGTTTAGTTCAGCATTAAGCTCTTATCAACAAATATTATCAATACCTATGTACCCAGGTCTTACAAATGACGAAGT
This sequence comes from Halarcobacter azotofixans (SeqCode), assembly GCA_048571215.1. Taxonomy (GTDB): domain Bacteria; phylum Campylobacterota; class Campylobacteria; order Campylobacterales; family Arcobacteraceae; genus Halarcobacter; species Halarcobacter azotofixans. Next base: position 1,335,004 of record CP182352.1, on the reverse strand, counting down.
AAACTATATTTGTGACCAAATTATTGATATCGCTTCTGAGTGGGTATAAAATATTTGAAACAAAAGTTTTATATGTGGGTTGAAGATTATCTCTTCTTCCCAAATATTTTTCAAAAAATAATCTCATTTTTTCTACTTCCCTTAACCTTGATCTATATGTTAATAATAATGTTAAAAAGAGTCAATGCTAAGGGTATAGACTTTGGTATACCTATAATATCCATTGGAAATATAATTGTGGGAGGAAGTGGCAAAACACCTTTAACAATACACCTTGCAAAAAAATATGAAAATGTATGTGTAATCTTAAGGGGATATGGTAGAGAATCAAAAGGTTTATTAGTGGTTTCAAGTAAGGGCAAACTACTAATAGATGATGTAAAACAAAGTGGAGATGAAGCGATGCTTTTAGCTAATTCTTTACCAAATGCAACAATAATCGTAAGTGAAGATAGAAAAAAAGCTATTTTAAAGGCCAAAGAGTTAGCTTGTAAAATTGTATTTTTAGATGATGGTTTTTCTAAATATGATATTAATAAATTTGATATACTTATAAGACCCAAAAATGAACCTACAAATATCTTTTGTTTACCAAGTGGTGGGTATAGAGAACCTAAAATGACCTATGCCTTAGCAAATTTAGTACTACAAGAGGGTAAAGATTTTAAAAGAGTTGTTAGTTTTTCTAAAGCTGGTGAAACTATAGATATCTTACCTAAGAGACTTTTATTATTAACTGCCATATCAAAACCAAAAAGATTATTAGAGTTTTTACCTAAAGAGACAAAACTCGAAGCCTTTGAAGATCATCATAACTTCACATCTGAAGATATAAACAAAATAATAAAAAAATATAAAGATTATGATATAATCACTACAGAAAAGGATTTTGTAAAACTAAAATATTTCAAATTAAATAATATTTATTTAATGAATTTAGATTTGATAGTAGATACAGATTTAGTCGACAAATATATAGCCACTTACGATACTTAAAGGTTTATAAGCTATGATTAAAGAAAAAAATCTCTCAAAAATAATCTTATTATTGCCGATTTTTTTTATCATAATTAGTACTTTTAGTACACTATATATTGCAATATCTTTTCTTAATACCCATACTAAATATGACATAGAAACTTCAAAAAATCAAAAAGTAAGACTAGAAGCACAAGGTTTAAAAAATATAGTTAATAACTATTACAATTATCTATCGTATAAAAAACTAGAATCTAATGAAAGATTAGAAAAAAGACTTATTCGCAGAGTTTATATGGCACATGAGTTGATTTCAAAAATCTATAAAGAAAAAAAAGAGTTTAGGTCAGATAAACAATTACGATTAGAGATTTTAAATGTTTTAAAAAAAATAAGATTTGGAAACAATGGATATTTATTTGTTGAACATATTATAAGTGATAATAAATCTGTTTCAAAACTAACACCATCTTCACCAGAAAATGAAAATACACTTTCATACAATCTAAAAGATGCTACAGGTAAATATTTTGTACGGGAAGCTATAAATATTGTAAAAACAAAAAAAGAGGGCTTTTTAAAATATAAGTGGTATAAATTATCAAATAAAAAACAATCTGATAAAATTTCATTCGTAAAAATCTTTGAACCTTTTAATTGGTATATTGGTTATGGTGAATATATAGAAGATTTTGATATACAGCTAAAAGAAGAAGCAATAAAAAGATTAGATTTGTTTAAATACAATAAAAATAGGTATATTTGGATACACGATATAAATCATACTCTTATTTATAATCCATATAGAAAAGAAGATATAGGTAAAAATGATAAAGAACTTGTAGATAAAAAAAATACAAAAATTATACAATTATTTATAAAAAAAGCTTTAGAAAACAAAGATGGTAATTTTGTAGAATATTACTGGGCAAAACCAAATGAAGATGAAATGAGCAAAAAAATTGGTTTTGTAAAATATTTTAAAGACTGGAATTGGGTTATTGGTTCAGGCATTTATATGGAAGATCTTGAACTTGCATTGGAAAAAACAAAAAAAGAAAAAGAAAAAGGAGTTGAAGAGGTTTTATCAAAATCTATCTATTTTGTTTTGATAATTTTGCTTATAGTTATTGTTATCTCCTATTTTATTTCAAATCAAATAAATAATAGTTTTCAAATATATAAATCAAAAATAGAAAGAAATAAAGAGGAACTAGAAGAAAAAGTTGAAGAAAAAACAAAACAATTAAAAGATTTAAATGAACAGCTTGAGGAAAAGATTGCCAATAGAATAAAAGAGTTAAAAGAAAAAGATAAAATACTTTCTCAACAATCAAAAATGGTCGCCCTAGGAGAAATGATTGGAAATATTGCACACCAATGGAGGCAACCATTAAGTACAATCTCTACTGCTGCAAGTGGACTAAAAATAAAAAAAGAAATGGATATTTTAACTGATGAAGATATTATTGAGTTTTCTGATGGGATTGTTAAAAATGCCAAATATCTATCACAAGTTATTGAGGATTTTAAAAACTATATAAAAAATGAAAAAGAAAAAGTCCATTTTAAGATAAAAGTTGCTGTAGAAAATGCCTTAAATATATTTGATTCTTCTATCCATAATCATAATTTACAGATTATAAAAAAATACAAAAAAGATATTGAATTGCATAATTATAAAAATGAATTGATTCAAGTTTTAGTTGTGATTTTAAATAATGCAAAAGATGCACTAAAGAAAAAGCAAGAAGAGGATGAAGATAGAATTATATTTATCTCTACAGATACTATAGATAATAAAGCTGTTATAACCATAGAAGATACAGCAGGCGGAATAGATGAAGATATTATAAATAAAGTATTTGAGCCATATTTTACTACAAAAGAAAAAGAACAAGGTACTGGTCTTGGTTTATATATGGCTTATCAGATTGTAGTTGAAAGTATGAAAGGGGATATAAAAGTTGAGAATTCATCTAACAATTACAATGATAAAAACTATATTGGTGCTAAGTTTATAATAACACTAGATTTAGAAGATAAAAGTAATACTTAGAAGTATTACTTTATCATATGTCCTACAAATTTTGACATATTATTTAATATTTTTTCACCTCTTCTAAACCCTAAAGCACAAGCTTCATAGGCATAAAATACACCCGCTTGATATGAGTTTCCTTTTTCATCCCTTGGAAGTTCAACATACTCTTGATAGATAGCTTTGTGACCTTCATATTCACCTTGCGTTTGTGCATCAATAGAACCATCAACATTTATGATTTTTGTATTTGCTCCTTCTCTTCCAAAACATCTTTTTTCTACTTGTTTTTTACCCACTAAAGGTTCAAAAGAGGTTTCTAAAAGTAAAGGATGATTAGGGTACAAGTCCCAAAGTATTTTCATAAAACCTTTTGATTGAAACATAAGTGTATAAGCAGGATTAAATACAATCGCTTTTTTATCTTTTATAATTTGAGTTAAAAGTAGGGCAAGTTCACTTTCCTCTATTGCTATATCTTCCCAAGGTATAAGTTTAAACCAAAACTCAAAGTTTTCTTTATCTTTGAAAATACCCTCATCACTAAACTGTACATTTTCAATATACTCAAAATCAGTATTAAACCCAGCTTCATTTGCAATATGTTGTAAAAGTTTTGTTGTATTTATATCTTCAGATGAACTTGAAATTGATGAAAATAAAATTTTCCAGTTTAGTTTAGAGTAATACTCTTCAAACTTCTCTAAATCACTTTCTAGGGTAATAATTCTTTTAAAATTATCTATAAGTGCATCATATAAGTTATTAAATTGACTTACATTAGTTAAGTTATTCTTTTTTAATAATGCCCATTGGATTATAGCTGTTTCAAAAAGTGAAGTGGGTGTATCAGAGTTAAACTCTATAAGTTTTATAGGTTTTCCATCAATTCCCCCAGCTAAATCAAATCTAGAATACAGATGCCAATGAACATCATTTTCCCAAGATTCTTTTATAAGCTCTACTAGGTTAAATGGGATATTAATCTCATGGAATAGATTGTTTTCTATCACATATTCACCAGCCTCACAAAACATATCATATAACTCATTGCAAGCTTCATAATATGCATTTGCTTCCTCTTCATTGATTTGAACAAGCTCATCTGCTATATAAGAGGAGTTATCAGTATCCGTATGCCATACAAAACCTATTGAGTCTAGATATTGATCATCCAGTGCTTGTAATTTATTTAGTATCATCTAATTAGCCACCAAATCCGCCAGTTCTACTTCCAAAGAAAGAACTGCTTGATTTTGAACTACCTGATTTATTTCCAAAAAAACCACTTTTTTTAGAACTACTTTTAGTAGCAGCGGCTTTTTTAAATGAACTTTGAGATCTACTATATGTTTGTGGAGATTTATATTGTGCTTTTCTTTGGTTTTGAAAATTTTGATTATTGAAAAGTTTATTACCAATCCAAGAACCAATCATAGCACCAGCAATAGAAGATAATAAAACACCACCAAGACCCATACCACCATTTGACATCTCAGGGTTAGTTAATGCAGAAGTACCATTATCAATCTTTGCAGCTTCTTGTTTTACAAGTGCATCTATCTCATTTTGGCTTAGAATTCTTTCAGTTCCATCTGGTTTTCTTAATACTATAGTAGTTTTAGAAGCAGGAAACTCATCAGCAATTCTATATTGACCATTTGCAGTTTCTTCTACAACAACAAAAGCATTTTGTTTTTGAGTAGCATTACTAAAAGCATTACCTTGCCCTTGTTGTTTGTTAGACCCAGAATCAAAACATCCTGTTAATCCTGTAACCAAGAAAGCTCCAAGACCACCAACTAATGCATAATTTGAAAGTTTTTTAATATGTTTATTTGTTTTATTCAATTTTAAAGTCCTTTATTTTTCATATAAAAATTTAAAGGCTTTATATTACTGAAAAGTTTCTATAAGATAGATGAGTCAAACAATTTAAAAAAAATGTGACGAAAATGTGACGTAAAAGTGTTAAGATTATAACTAATTTTAATAAAATTATATAATTTATTGAGTTCATTATAATTATTAACTTTATAAATTATATAATGTTTATTAACAACAAATATAAGGTTTTATTTGAAAATAATACATTTTAGTGATACTCACTTAGGATACAACGACTTAGAGATATTAAATGAAGAAAATATCAACCAAAGGGAAGCAGACTTTTACGATGCTTTTTCTCAAATAGTTGATGATATAGAAAATATCAAACCAGATTTTATAATACATACAGGCGACCTTTTTCATAGAAGCTCTCCAAGCAATAGAGCTATAACCTTTGCTCTAAAAGAGTTCAAAAGACTTGATAAACTAAATATCCCTATCATCATGATAGCTGGAAACCACTCAACACCACGTACAAATCTTAGCTCTCCAATTTTAAAGATATTTGAAGAGTTTGAAAATGTACATGTATCATATGAACAAAACTACAAAAAAATAGAGTTTGATGATATAGTTTTCCATACTTTACCACATATGAATGATGAAACAAAAGCAGAAGATGAGATAAACTTATGTGAAAAAAATATCAACCCTGATAAAAGAAATATCATGATGATGCACTGTTCTGTTGGAGCTTGGTATTTGATGCAAGAGTTTGGGGAGTGGGTTTATCCTACAGACAAAGAGTATATTTTTGAAAAGATGGATTATGTAGCACTTGGACATTGGCATGGTTTTGGCTCTGTGGGCAAACATGAAAATGTATACTATAGTGGAAGTAGTGAGCGTACAAGTCTAAATGACAAACGAAACTCAAAAGGCTATGCTCTTGTAAACTTAAGCGATAAATTAGACGTAGAATACAAAGAGATAAAAATACGACCAATAATATCTAAAACAATAGATTGTGAAAACTATCAAAATGCCCTTGACACATTAGATACAAGCGATACAAAAGATGCCATTGTAGAAGTAAAACTTCAAAACCTAACAACCATGCAATCAATAGATATACAAAACCAAGAGATAAAAGCACTTTTCCCGCTTGCTATGAGTGTAAGTATAAAAAGAGAGTTCAAAAAAGATACAAATGAGGGTAATACCTTAGATGATATTCAAGCTTTATCTTTAGAGGAGTACTTTTTAGACCATATAAAAGAACAAAGTGAAAACAAAGAGTTTGATAGACTAAAACCAAAAATTCAAGAACTATTTAGCAAGTACGAGGAGGCTTATGATGATACTTTGTAAGCTAAAACTTGAAAACTTCAAACGATACAAAACTTTCGAACTAGATTTTGATGAGGGATTAGTTGGAATCATAGGTAAAAATGGAAGTGGTAAATCCACTATCTTCGAAGCGATACTTTTTGCACTTTATGGGGAGTTTAAAGATAGAGGTTATAAAGAGATTGTGCGAAATGCCAATGCCACTACAAAAGATGTGGTATTAGTAGAACTAGACTTTGAATTTGACTCAATTGAGTATAAAGTAGTACGAGAGTTTAGAGGAAAGGCACTTAGTGCCAATGCCAAACTTTATAAAAACGGTGAACTAATAACAAGTGGTGCCAAAGAAGTAACTACAAGTATCATGAAACTAACAAAGATGAATAAAGAAGCCTTTTTACATACATTATTTGCCAGCCAAAAAGAGCTTACAAGTCTAAGTAATAGCAAACTAGAAGATAGAAAAAGAATGATAAGAAAGCTCTTAGGTTTAGAAAAAATCGACTACATAGAAAAAGAACTCATAGAAAAGAGCAGGGAACTAAAAAGAGAGATTTCAGCCTTTGCAGAAGTGCTTTTAAGCGCAGAAGATATACAAATAAAAAAAGAACAAATAAAATCAAATGAAGCCATCAAAAAAACTCTAAATAAAGAGCTACAAACCCAAAGCAAACAAATAAATAGTCTAAAACTAAAAGAGCTAGAGATAAAAAAAGAGCTAGAAAGTTTTGCTAAAACAAAAGAGGCAAAACAAAAAGCCCTAAGCGAACTAAATCTTCTAAAAAATAGTATCAACTCAAATATAGAAAACCAAAACAAACTCTCAACCGAGCTAAAAGACCTAGAAGAAAAACAACTCCAATATAAAGCCTTAGAGCCTATAAAAAAAGAGTATGAAACCCTACAAACAAGTCTAAAAGAGCAAATACAACTAAAAGAATACAGCCTAAAAAAAGAGGGCTTGATAAAAGAACAAGTTCAATTAAGAGAGCAATACAAAAAAGCCAAAAATGACATAGCCATCTTACAAAAAGAGTGTGAAGGTTTTGAGGCACTAAAACAAAAAAAGCAAGAAACAAAAACCCAACAAGAGCAAATCAAACAAACCCTAACTCAAATACAAACAAAAGAAAAAGAGCTAAACTCAAATATCTTTGCAGAACAAAGAGTGATAAACGACACCACAGCAAAAATACAACAAATCCAAGCCCTAGGCAAAGAATCCAACTGCCCAACCTGTACAAGACCACTTTTAGAAGAGTACGACAATGTAATAGGCTCACTAAACTCAACCATAAATGAAATACAAACAAACAAAATCACAAAGCTAAATATAGAACTACAAGAAGTAGAGACAAATAAAAAAACAATAGAAACCCAAAAAGAGCAAATAGATAAAACCCAAAGTGAACTAAACTCACAACTAGCTCTTATAAACAGTAAACAAAAAGATTTACAAAACCTATCAAGCCATCTAAACAAGGTAGAGCAAAAAGGCAAAGAAAACAACGACGAAATAGCCAAACTAGATAAATATAGTTACGATGAAAACAAACATAAAAAATTAGAAAATAGTTTCAATGAAATCCAACCAAAATACGAACAAATGAAATCATTAGAAACCATGCTAAAAAGATATGATAGTGTAAAACAAGACCTAGAAAATATCAGCAAAAAAATCACAGAGCAAAATAGCACTTACGATACAAAAGAGATAGACTACAAACAAATAGCCTACGATGAAACAGCACACACAGCCAAACAAAAAGAGTACGAAGAACACCATCAAACTTATGAGTTAAAAGTAGGTCAAGTAAATGAAATCAAAGTCAAAATAGCCCAATGTGAAGGTGAAATAAAAACCATCCAATCAAGTCTAGATAACAACGAAATCCAACTAAAAAAAGTACAAACAAAAAAAGACGACCTAATCGGCTACGACAAAATCAAGCTAAGCCTAAGTGAATTTAAAACAAAACTAAACTCAAAAGTAGCCCCAAGAATATCCGACATAGCCTCAAACATGTACGCCCAAATCACAAAAGGCAAATACCAACACATAGAAGTATCAAACGACTTCGACTTTTATATCTACGATGAAGGTAAAAAGTACCCAATAGAGAGATTCTCAGGTGGAGAAATAGACCTAGCAAACCTAGTTCTACGAATCGCCATATCAAAAACCCTAAGCGAACTAAGCGGAAGCTCACAAATAGGCTTCCTAGCCTTCGATGAAGTATTCGGAAGCCAAGACGAGGCAAGAAGAATGGAGATACTAGAAGCCTTTCATATGATAAAAGAGCAGTATAGGCAGATATTTTTGATAAGTCATGAGTTGGAGATAAAGGAGATGTTTGAACATGTTGTAGAGTTATAGGTGTGATTTCCCATGTGGAAGCACAAAGAAAAGAGTTCTATTGCAGATAAAGGTTGAACCTAAGGGTGATGGGACGAGTGGGTTAAATTTTGATTAGAAGGAGTTGTAAGTGAAAAATGATATTCAAACTATTTTGAAAAATTTAAGAAGTGAATTTATAATAGTTGGTTTAACAGGAGCATTAGGTAGCGGGTGCACTGAAACTGCTAAATTTTTATCAAAAAATATTACTAAGATAGATATAAATAGTATTTTAGATTCTGGAGCTAAAGAAGAATTTGATTTAGAATATAGAAAAGTTCAAAATGTTAAATATTTTTATGAAAATAATGATTGGAATGAGTTTTTTCATATTAGAGTTTCAGATTTACTATTTTTATTTTTTGTAAATGACCTTAAAAATGTAGATGAGTATAAAGATATTTTTAAAGATAAAGATACTTTACAGGATATAAAAGACTTATCTAGTAGTTTTATAGATATACTAAAAAATTATAGCACTTACGATACAAAAGATTTCAAAGATATTCTTTCTAAAACAAATGAATATATAAACAAGTATATTGATAAGTCAAACCCAAAATATACACCTCTATTTCAAGAAATTGGTAAGAATGTGAGAAATGAAGGCAAAATACTTAAAAGTAGTAAAAGTAAAATATCATCATTAATAAATTTGGAAGATGAAAAAGATTTAAATATTTTTATAATCCCTGAAATTATTCGTAGGGTTATAAAATTAGTTAGAAAAGAAAACAAAGATGAGGGGAAAAAAGACTTTTTTATAGTAGATGCATTGCGCAATATTTTTGAAATAGAATTTTTTAGAAATAGATATCAGTCTTTTTATCTTTTTTCTATTATGGCAAGTGAAGAGACAAGAAAAAATAGAATTGAAAACTCATTTGAGTTAACTCCTGAAAACCTAAAAGATATTATAGAGTTTGAAACAAATGATAACGGAATTGAATCACAAGCAATAAATACTTGTATTGGAAAAGGCGATATATTTATTAATAATGATAAAGATGATTCTACTATATTGGAAAAACAATTAGTGAAATATATAGCATTAATCAGAAAACCAGGTTTATTTACTCCAAATGATGATGAAAGGTTTATGCAAGTAGCTTTTACTGCAAGATATAATTCTGGATGTATATCAAGACAAGTAGGTGCAGTAGTGGTAGGAGAAGATGGTTATTTAAGAGGATTTGGTTGGAATGATACACCTGAAAATCACATACCATGTTTATATAGAACACCTGAACAATTAATAAATGCAAGTGGGAATATGGTTTTTAGTAAATATGAACGATCAACTAAGTTTAACAAATTTATAAAAAATTATTATGCTGATAAAGAAAAAAGATTTTTACCTTTTTGTTTTAAAGATAAACAAGCTGAAATTGAACTAATTGATAAAGCTAAAAAAATTAAGCAAGAAGGAATTCAAGAGGATATAGTTTATCAAATTCTTGATAAGGCAAAGTTTAAAAATCCTACTAGAGAAAGAGCATTACATGCAGAAGAAAATGCTTTTCTTCAAATCTCAAAGTCTGGTGGAGAAAGTGTAATCAATGGAACTCTTTATACTACAGATTCTCCTTGTCAATTATGTGCGAAAAAAACGATGCAATTAAAAATGAAAAGAGTTGTTTACATTGATGCATATCCTGATATATCTATAAGTCACACATTAAATGCTGGAATTGAAGAAAATTGGCCTATCTTTGATATGTTTTCTGGTGTTATTGGTTCTGCATATTTTAAGTTATATGTCCCAATTATTTGTAGAAAAGATGAAATAAAAGCAATGGATAATAAATGAAAATAGCTTTTTCTGGCGCTAGTTCAACTGGCAAAACTACATTAGCTAAGGCATTAGAGGAAAAACTTCTTTTAAAGTATATAAATGTTGATTCTCGAAAAATAATTGATGATTTAAATCATACAAATATTGATGACCTTAATAAAAAAGAGTTTCTTGAGTTTCAGAAAATTTGGTTAAATGAAAAGTTAAAGAATGAAAAATCTATCGAACACTTTATAACGGATAGAACATACATAGATGCAATAGCTTATATATTTAATAGAAATGTAGATGATAAAGAATTATTCAATATATATTTAAAAAATATGGAAATATATGATTTTATATTTTATTTACCAATTGGGCGAATTCCTTTTACTTATGATGGTTATAGATCTAAAGATAAAGAGTCAAATAAAAATGTTGATAATTATATTTTAGAATTGTTTCAAAAAAATGAGATTAAATACCATAAAGTTGATATATCAGATTTTGAAAGTAGTTTGGAGTATATATTAAATATTATAGGAAAACCTGATGAATAATAATTATATTTTTATTTCAGCTGGTATGCTTAAAAAAAAGAAAAAACATCAAGAAAATCATGTGTATCTTAATTATGCGATATTAGGACTTGCTACAATACTAAAAAGTGCAGAAAACAATGTTATCGTTTATCAAGGGGAACTTTTTACACCTGAAAAGTTAATTGAGTTGTTGCTAAAAAAATATAGAAATCAAAATAATACTATATTAATTTCTATACCAAGTTTTTTTGCAGTTTCTTGGGGAATTGAATTTATAAAGCTAGTACGTTTTCAATTAAATTGTAAAATTATACTTGGTGGTAGATGGGTATTATCTAATAAAAGTTGGGCATTAAAAACTTTTAAAGATGTAGATATAATTGTAAATGGACAAGCAGAAAGTATATTGACTGAAGTATTAAAAAATAAAGAACAAAGCGGCATACCTGAATATATTAATGCTTCTTTACCTGAAAAAAGTCAATTATTTAATAAATTGGATTATTCATTATTAGATAGTTATAAAACTATCTTGCCTTCAATTGAACTTTCACGTGGTTGTGGCATGGGTTGTGGATTTTGTGCTGATAAAAATGTTCTTGTATCAAATATGAAATCGCCAGAAAAATTAGTAAATGAAATCCAAGAAATAAGCAAAGTATATAATGATAAAAATATCCAATTTTATTTTGAATCATCAATCTTTAAACCTAAAAAAAACTGGATTAATGAATTTTATGAGTTGTATAATAAGTATAATTTAAAAAACCAATGGCGTTGTGAAACTAGAGCAGATATTAATTTAAATGAAGAAAGTATTAAATTATTAGCTCTTAGTGGATTAAAAGTAATTGATCTTGGTTTAGAGTCTGCAAGTCATATACAATTAAAAAGAATGCAAAAAACAAATAATCCATTAAAATATTTAGAAAAAGCACAGCAATTCATAAGGCTTTGTTTTAAATATGGAATTTGGGTAAAAGTAAATGTTTTACTTTATCCTGGTGAGACAGAAGAAACATTAAATGAAACAATTGATTTTTTAGAAAATAATAAAAAGTATTTTAAAGGCTTATCTGTGTATCCAACACTAATTTATGGCTCAGATAAATATACCGTTGATTTTTTGAAGGAAATAGAAAAGTATGGTGCATCATCTTTAAATGGAAAAATTGAAGATAATTGTATAACTAATTTAAATTTATCTTCAGAGATAAACTATGAAAAAGCTAAACAATTATCTATAGAAATAGGTAAAAATTTTATGTCTAAAGATGATTATTTTGATTTAAAATCATTTAGTTATTATCCTAGAGATTATACATATAATGATTTTATAAATCACATATCAAATATTGAAGAAGAGTACCTTCCTTTTTCTTAAATAAAATTTTGATTGAAAAGTATTTATATTATTAGGAGTATTATTTATGTTAAAGACCGATATAAAATGTGATTTCTTAGACTTATTTTATCATGTTATAAAAGATTATAAATTAGAAAATCAAAATAAATTAAATTTATTTTCTTTAGAAATAAAAAATACTATGTTTAATGTTGATTCTTTAGCAGATGAGCTTGATGATCATATAATACCATTCATTTTATCAAGGCAACAAATTGAAAATATGGGTGACAAGTATGGTGGTAAAAAATCTAGAGAAGCTAGAAAACGATTTAGAAAATATACTTCTAATGAGGGTGAACTAGGAGAAGTTTTATTGTATTGTTTTTTAGAAGCTCATTTAAAAGCTCCGAAAATTTTGTCAAAATATGAGCTTAAAACATCTAATAATGATTATATAAAAGGTTCAGATGGTGTACATTTATTAAAAATAAACGAAACAACACATCAATTACTATTTGGTGAATCTAAATTATATGGAGACTTAAAAGGCGCAATATATAAAGCTTTTGGATCAATTATAGAGTTTTTAGAAAAAAAGCAGGATACTTTTGATGAAAGTTTAATTAATGCAAACCTATCTAAAGAAGCTTTTAAAGATGAAGATTATGAGATGCTAAAAACTATTCTTTTACCTAAAAAAAGAGTTTCAAGCAATATTAGTTTAGACAATGCTTTTGGCATATTTTTAGGGTTTGATTATAACTTTGACGGTACCTTAAAGGGTGATGAAGCAAGAAAAAAAATTAAAGAAGAGATTGAAGAAATAGTGTTAGCAAGTATTGATAGTATAAATAATCAACTTAAAAAAGAAAATTTAAAAGGCTATGATTTCTATATATATACTATGCCTATTAATAAAATTGAAGAAACAAGAAAAAATATGATTGAAAGATTAGTAAATGGATAGTATTTATAGTAAATTATCACAAGATGCATTAGAAGATGGATATTTAAATGAACTAATTTTTAAATTAACAGAGATAAATTTTAAAACTATATTTAAAGAATCTGATGTTGAAGTTTTAACACAGCTTGAAATTTCACATTTATATAGATTTGCAGATATAATGTCATGTAGTGAAGAATCAGAGTTTAGAAACATTTCATTAAAAATTGTTAGCTTAATGTATGAAAAATTCAAAGAAGATGAACAATATAACAAATTTGCTTTGGCTGTTTTAACTAAACTTGGTTCTTTTTATTCAATTCAACAATTTTTAAATCAAAAATTTAATTTTAATTTACCTACAGAAAGAAATATTGAGTCTCAAATAAAAAAAGAAATACAAATTGTTCCTTTTAATGAAAAGTATATTTTTACAGATACTCAATATGAATTATTCAAAAATATTAGTAATGCAAAAATGTTTAGTTTCTCTGCTCCTACATCTATGGGGAAATCTTTTATATTGAAATCTTTTTTACATAAAGTTATGCAAAATAAACCACCTGAAAATATTATTATAATGGTTCCCACAAGGGCACTTATAAATCAATTTGTAATAGATATAAAAGCAGAATTACATAATATAATTGAACAACATAATTATAAACTTTTAACTAATTCAACTATTGTACATGATGATAACATTTTAAATAATTATATTTTAGTTTTAACTCCTGAGAGAATTTTAAGTTATATTTCTTCTTTAGAAAATCCACCTATTGGATTTTTATTTGTTGACGAGGCTCATAAAATTGCATCTCATAAAGACTCTAGAAGTATAACTTCCTATTTAGCAATTGAAAAGCTTTTGAAAAAAAATCCAAATCTAAATTTGTATTTTGCTTCCCCAAATGTTTCAAATCCAAATATATTTTTAGATATGTTTGGTAGAGGATTTATGAAAAACTATAAGCAGATAAAAGAAGTATCTGTAAATCAAAATTTATTTTTTTTAGATTTAATTGAAAAGTACTCTTTGTTTTTTGTGGATAATAATCCTAGTGAAAAACAATATTTGAATATTTTAAGTAAGATTAATAATATAAATGATTTTTTGTATGAAATAACGTTAAATGATAATAATCTAATTTATTGTAATTCTAAGAATAAAACTATTTTAAAAGCAAAAGGTTTTTTTGATTTTATTAAAACAAAAGATATAAAACCTATCTTGTCTGATAAATTAAGAGCTAAAGTTAAGTTATCAATAGCACAAATTAAACTACATATACATAAAGATTATTACTTAGTAGATTTTTTAGAGTATGGAATTGGATATCACTTTGGTAATATGCCACAAGTAGTGAGAAATATTATTGAAGATTTATTTAGAGAAGGTGCTTTAAAGTATGTATTTTGTACTTCAACACTTTTAGAAGGGGTTAACCTTCCTGCTAAAAATGTAATTATTTTAAGTAATAAAAAAAGTTTATCTAAGTTTGAGCCAATTGATTTCTGGAATTTAGCTGGTCGGGCTGGTAGGTTTGGAATAGAACTTTCTGGAAATATATTTTGTATTCGTGATGAAGAAAACACTTGGGATAATAAAGAAGAAGTATTGATAAAAAATGAAATAGAATTAAAGCCAACAGTTAATGAAAAAATAGATAGAAATATTAGAAAAATAGAAAAGTTATTACAAGATAATGATATATCTGGGACTAAAGAAGAAAAAAAGATTTTAAAATATATTGCTAATATGATTTGTATTGATACTTTAGATTTAAAAACAACATATAAAAGTCCAATTATAGAAAAATTGATTCAAAATAATAAAGTTCAAATATTAAAATATGCTCAGGAAATAATTGATAAAGTTGAAGTACCAACTGTTGTTTTAGAGTCAAATCAAACTATAAATATTAATTCTCAAAATGATGTTTTTAAGATAATAAAATTTAATTTAGAAAAAGGTAATAATATAAAACTACCTACTACTATAGATTTTGAAACAACGCTTAAAGTTTTAGAACGGTTATATAATATCTACAAGTGGGATGAACATGAGGAATTTAATGGTGGAATAAAGAGTATGAGATATTATGCATTATTAGCCACACAATGGATTAATGGTGAAAGCTTAAATCAAATTATAAATCAATCAATTAAATGGAATCTTGAAAACAATGCTACAGTTAAAGTTGATTGGCAAACATATGAAGTATTTAATAATAGTGTAGACCACATAAATATTTTAATTAATGAAATAGTAGAAAATATAGAAAGAAAACTAAGATTTACATTTGAGAAATATTTTACACATTATTACTCTATTTTAGTTGAGTTACTTGGTGAAGATAATGCAGGTGTAAATTGGGCTCAATTTATAGAATATGGGACAAGAAGTCCTATTATGATTATTTTACAAAACTTAGGTTTATCAAGACATACTTCTAATCTTATTTATTCAGAATATGGAGATTGCATAATAACTGATACTAATGATAAGTTTAAAAGTATAGATAAGACTAGATTGTTAAATATAATCGATAGAAATTCTATAGAATATGAAGAAATTAAAAATATATTATAGGATATTTGATGAACCTATCCAAATCCCTCTACACAAGAGGCATCCAATGCCCCAAAGCACTTTGGCTTAAAAAATATAAGCCAAGTGTCTTAACACCACCAGATGAACAAGCTCTGGCTATATTTGAAACTGGAAATATAGTAGGGGATTTAGCTTGCGAACTTTTCCCTGATGGTAGGGAAGTACCATACACTACAAACTATGATGAGATGATATCTACTACAAAAGAGTGGATGGAAGAGGGTGTACCAAATATCTTTGAGGCTACTTTTAACTTTGAGGGAATACTTATCATGGTAGATATTTTAAAAGTAGAAGATGATGGTGTATCTATCTATGAGGTTAAAAGTTCTACAGAGGTAAAAGATATATATCTTCATGATGTATCTATTCAGTATTATGTTTTACAAAACATTTTTGACAAGATGGGCTTTAGTATAAAAAGTGCAAGTGTAGTACATATAAACAATGAGTATGTAAGAGGTGAGTCTTTAGAATTAGACAAGCTTTTTAAGATAGTTGATGTTACTAGTGAGGTGCAAAGCTTACAGTCAAATATCCCAAGCATATTAAAAGAGTTTGAAACTTACTTAGAAGATAAAGTAAATGAACCAGATATAGATATAGGAAAACATTGTAACAAACCTTATGAGTGTGATGCTAAAAACTATTGTTGGAAGTGTCAGCGAGATATACCTGAGTACTCTATCTTTAATATTTTCAATCTAGGAAGTAAAAAGCAAATAGAATTATACAATCAAGGTATCATAGATATAGAAGATATTCCAGAAGATTTTGATATGACGGCAAATCAAAAACAAGCAGTAAAAAACTACAAATCAAAAGCAAGTTATATAGACAAAGAAAATATCAAAGCTTTTTTAGAAAACCTCACATACCCAATCTATCACTTAGACTTTGAAACCTACCAACAAGCTATACCACAATACAAAGGTATAAAACCCTTCGAGCAAATCCCTTTTCAATATTCACTTCATATAGAGTATGAAGATGGCACTTTAGAGCATAAAGAGTATTTGAGTGAGGATAGCGTAGATAGTAGATATGAGTTAGCATTAAAACTATGTGAAGATATCCCAAGTGATGTCACAGTATTGGCTTACAATATGAGCTTTGAAAAAGGTGTGATAAAAAGACTATCAAACCTTTTTCCTAAGCTTAGCTCACACTTATTAGCCATAAATGAAAATATGCAAGACCTGATGATACCTTTTCAAAAGAAATGGTACGTAACACCAAGTATGCAAGGAAGTTACTCTATAAAGTATGTATTGCCAGCACTTGTTCCTGAGTTTGAAAAAGCATATAAAGAGTTAGAGGGTGTACAAAATGGAAGCCAAGCTATGAATGCCTTTGCAAGTATGAGTAAGCTAGAAGAGGGCGATAAAAAGAAACTTAGAAGTGCACTTTTAGAGTATTGTAAACTTGATACTTTGGCTATGGTAAAAATATTGAAAATTTTAAAGAAATATAAATAAAGGATTTAAAATCGAAAATATAGCTTTTTTTGATATCGAAGTTAATGTTAATAGTAAAAAGATAGAAAAACTAGGACTAGTAGTGGATAAAAATAAATTATCTACTACTTCTGTAACTGATATTAAAAAAGTTTTTGATGAAACTAATCCTACATATATTTGTGGACATAATTTTATTGACCATGATAAAAAGTTTTTACAAGAAACATCTTTTAATCCTATTTTTAATGATATTGAAATAATAGATACTCTTTTTTTATCGATGCTTCTATATGTAAATAAAAAAACACATAAACTAGATAAACCTTATAAAACTGAAATAAATATTGAAAATCAACCTCTTGGAGATGCAGAACAAACAAAAGAACTATTTAGAATCTTAGATAAAAAGTTTGATAGTTTAAGTAATCAATTAAAAGATATATTCATTAATTTACTATATGAAGATAAATATTTTGTAGGTTACTTTAAATACAAAAATTATTCAAAAGAAAAAGTAGATATATATGATTTTGTAAAAGATAAAGTTGTTTGTACACGAGAAGATTTTTTAGAAGTAAAAGAAAAATATCCTACAGAGTTATCTTATGTAATTTCATATTTATATTCGGATTCACAAGCTTCCATATCTTCAGTAATACTTATAAGATATCCTTTTGTAGTAGATGTTTTGAAGAAACTAACTTATGATAAAGAAAAGATTGATTTAATAAAATTTTCTAATGATGAGTTTAATATACCAAGTTTTAGAGAATTTGAAAAAGAGAGTAATGATTTATTTAGCTTTGGAAAAATCTCACAAAAAGACATAGTAGAAAGTAGTTTAGATGATACTTCAATTCTAGCAATCCTACCTACAGGTGGAGGAAAAACATTTACTTTTCAATTGCCAGCATTAATAAAAGCAAAAGCTTATAAAGGTTTAACAGTTGTAATTTCTCCTTTACAAGCATTGATGAAAAACCATGTTGATAGTTTTAAAGAAAATAATCAAAATTTTAGAGTAGTAGCTATTAGTGGATATTTAAGTCCAATTGAGAGAATGAATTTAATAACTGAAGTTGAAAATGGGGTCGTTGATATCTTATATTTAGCTCCAGAAGCACTTAGATCTAATTCTGTATTTAAGGCACTTAAAAAAAGAGTTATTGAAAGATTTGTTATTGATGAAGCACACTGTTTTTCCTCTTGGGGACATGATTTTAGACATGATTACTATTTTATTGCAACTACTATTAAAGAATTAGAAAATCAAGAAAATTCCAAATTTCAACCAAAGATTCCTGTTTCTTGTTTCACAGCAACGGCAAAACCAGAAGTTTTAAATGATATTAAAAACTATTTTGCATTAAAGCTAGATATAAATTTAAAAGAATTTATAGCCTCTAGTAAAAGATATAATCTTGAATACAAAGCCATAGAAGTAGATACAAAAAAAGATAAATATAATGTATTAGTTCAAGAATTAGCTTCTCAAGGGAAAAGACCTACTATAGTATATATACCACAAAATGCTAGAGAATGTAGAGAATTAAGTGAAAAGCTAAGAAAAGAAGAGAGATTAAGTGAACTAAATTTAGATATAGAACCTTTTTATTCAAAAATTGATTATGAAATTGAAAATGGAAAAAGAATAGGGCGGAATAAAAGTGAAATATTAAATGACTTTATATCCAATAAAATAGATATTGTTATCGCTACAACTGCCTTTGGTATGGGAATAGATAAACCAGATATTCAAACAGTTATTCACTATGAACAATCTGATAGTTTAGAGTCATATTTACAAGAATCTGGTAGAGGTGCAAGAAAAGAAGAATATACAGCAAGATGTATCGTATTATATTCTAAAGAAGATTTTAATAGAACTTTTAGTCAATTGAATAAATCTAAGTTAGACTATCACGAGATTGATAGAATTGTAAAGGTTTTAAAAAGAGAAAAAAGAGATGAACTTTATATATCACCTAGACAACTTGCAAAACAAATGGGGATAGATACGGAAGATTCAAGTATAGATTATGAAACTATGATTAAAACTGCACTTTTAGAGTTAGAACAAGCCGGAGTCATAGAAAGAGGACGAAATAGCTATAAAATTTTTGCTACATCTGTAGAAGAAAAAAATAGTATGGACTATGTACATAGTGTAATAGATGATAAGAAAGATGAACTAGCGAAACAATATCAATACGAAATATACAATTATATGATTTTAGTTATGAATAATATTATTCAAAAAAGTAAAAAAGATGCAATTGAAGTTGATGATTTAGCTGAAATCGTAGGTATTGAAAGAAAAAAAATATTTGATGTTTTATATGAACTTCAAAAAAATAAATTAATAGAATATAACAATGACATAAGTATTTTTGTACATAAATCTATATCTAAAGAATTTAAAAAATATTTTGATTTAGAAAAATTGATTCTTAAAAAATTTGAAGATTTAAATGACTTTGAAACAAGTATAAATTTAAGAGAGATAAATAGTGAAATTGATATAAAAGATGGATTGTCAGTAATTAAAAAAATAATACAAAGCTGGGCACATTTATCAAAATTAAAAGCGAATATATTTAATGTACATTTTAACAGATATACTTGTAATTTCGAATTAGATAGAAGTAATTTATCAAAATTGATTCATATGATAAAAGTTAGAGAAGAAACATGTAAATATATTATTGATTTTTTAATTAATCAATTAAAAGATAAAGATGAAGATGAATTAGAAGTTTCTACAAATAAATTAAAAATAGACTATGATGGAAATAAGAAAAAAATATCTTTGGAAGGATTTCATCATTCATTAGTTTATCTTCATGAACTAACTAAAAATAGTTTCAAACTAAGAAAAGGTAGACTTATATACTATCAAACTTATAAAATAAGTAAAAAAGATAATATAAAAGAAAATACACCATATAGAAAAAGAGATCATTATAATGTTAGTTTAAAACCATATTATGAAAGAAAAATAGAGTCAATTCATATACAGATTAGTTTTATTGAAAGACTAGTTAAAGACGGCTGGAGCAAAGCTTCCTCTTTTGTAAAAGACTATTTTGGTATGGAATACTCTAAATTCAAGAAAAAATACAAATTTAATGAAGAACATATTAAATTACCAGTAACACAAGAGAGATTAAAAGAGATTATTTATGATTTAAATGAAGAACAAAAGAAAATATTTGAAGATGATAAGAGTGATTCTATTATGGTATTAGCAGGACCAGGTAGTGGGAAAACAAAAACATTAGTACATAAAATAGCTTCACTTGTAACAATAGAACAAAATAAGCCAGAATATTTTTTGATGTTAGCTCATTCTAGGGTAGCAGTAGCAGAATTTAGAGATAGACTTCAAAAACTCATGGGAAATCAAATATACGAGATGAAAATATTTACATTTCATTCTTTTGCGGTTAATCTTCTGGGTAAAAAAATAGATAATAAAAATATCTCTTTAATCAATGTCATAGAAGAAGCAACAAAACTATTAAATAATGATGAGATTGAACTTCCTTATATACAAATGCTTGTACTAGATGAATATCAAGATGTTGGCTCTAAAACTTACAATTTTATAAAAACTATTTATTCAAAAATGACTAAAGGTAGAAAGATTATTGCAGTTGGTGATGATGATCAATGTATTAATAACTTTGGAGAAGATTGTGCAAATATAGCTTTTATAAATCAATTTGAAAAAGATTTTAAAGAATTTGATGAAGAAAAAGATTTTGAATTTAATAAATATTCATTACTTACAAATTACAGAAGTAAAATGAATATTGTGAATTTTTCAAATAAATTTAGAGACATTATTCCAAATAAATTAAAAAAAGAACAGTTATTATCCAAGGCTACAAATGATGGTGAGATAAATTTGACATATTATCAAAGTAATAGTTTTATCAAAAATATAGTAAATCAAGTAAAAAATGATACATCTGAAAACATTGCAGTATTACTTAGAAATAATGAAGATATATTAACAATATTTTCAGAGTTAGTAAATATTGGTATTAATGTTAAATATATAACTTCAAAAGATGGTTTTAGTTTGGGTAATATAATAGAACTACAAGATTTTTTAGAATTTTGGAAACAAAATAATTTAACTGCTGCAAAGAACTATTTTGACAATAGATATAATCTATCTAAAAACTATAAATTAGCAAATAAAGTTATAGATAAGTTTTTACTTCAATATGAAAACCAAATGCAAGAAAATCCAGATCATTTTATTATGTTATTTGAGGAGTACTTAAAAGAAATAACATTTGAGGAGTTTGAATATACAAAAGCAAATGTTGTTGTTTCTACTATGCATAAAGCAAAAGGTAAAGAGTTTGATAGTGTATATATTGGAGTAGATGATGATTTTATCAAAAATGATTATGATAAAAGATTACTTTATGTAGCTATCACTAGGGCTAAAAAGAATCTAAATATCCATACAAAAAGTCATTTATTTGATTCAATGCTTCCTTATTGTTCAAATGTTTTTGAATACTCAAAACAAGAAGAACATTTAAATAGAATTGTTTTTATAATGGGACTTGGAGATATAGTTCTTTCTGATAGATATTCAGCCATAGGAATTGAAAAAATTAATCCTATTGCTGGAGATATTTGTAAAATTGTTGAAAATAATTTTGGCTTTGAAATATACAAAGATAATATGAAAATTGCAAGACTATCAAAACCTGCAAGTTCTGATAAAATAGCTAGATTATCAAATAAAATAATTGAAAAATTAAATAATGGATATCAATTAGAAGAGAATGTTGAAGTTGATTATGTTGTTCATTGGTTTGATTCTAAAGAAAGTAGAACTTTTAAACAAGTACTTTGTCGAATATATATGAAAAAAGTTTAAAATAGAATTAATGTTATCTACTATGATTATATTAGATTTCAAAAGAGATGGAAGTCAAGCTATGAATGCCTTTGCAAACTTACCAAAGCTAGATGAGGTAAGTAAAGAGAAACTTAGAAGTGCACTTTTAGAGTATTGTAAACTTGATACTTTGGCTATGGTGAAGATATTAAATAAATTGGAGTTAAGTTATGAGTAGAATAAATGAAAATGCAATTAATGCATTACCCAAAATATTAAAACGCTTATCAAATCAAGAGTCATTAAACCTTGAATACTTATCACAAGAATATGATGCTCCTATATCTACTTTAAGAGATAATATTAATAAACACTTAGTAAAAAGCTTTTCAGATAATATCAGCTTTTCAAAATCTACGAATAGTTGGGTATCAAATAAAGACTTTTTATCTGAGACAATGTTATCTGCAGAAGAAATTGTTACAATGAGTATTTTAGAAAATTGTAGCTCTCAATATGGAAAAGAATTTGAAAAAAACTCTAAACTATTGTTTAATCGGTTTAAGAGAAGAGCATCTTTACAAATTTATAAAAAAACAAACTTTGAGAAAATAACAAGAAAAGATGATATAAAGTTTGCACTAATTAAAAATGCTATCACTTTTAAACATAAACTTAAATGTGAGTATAGAAATAAACTACGAGTTATATATCCTCTTAAAATTGTAATGTTTGATGGTTTCTGGTATGCTTTAATTTATCAAGAAGATGAAAAACAAGTTAAAACATTTCATTTAAAATCTATTGAAAATATTAAAAATACAAATGAAAAGTTTGAACTGAATATAGAAGATGTTAATATAAAGCTTGATTCAGCGATTAATGCTTATTTTAAGGATAAAGAATCGAAAATAATTGAGCTTTTTATTCATAAAAAAATTGTTCAATATTTTGAACGCTGTCCTCTTTCAAAAAATCAAATTATTCTAAGCTCAGAGGATGAAAACTATAAAATAATGCAAATTACAGTAACTGACTATATGGAAATAATACCTACAATTCAACAATTTTTACCATTTATTAAAGTGATTTCACCTAATGATTTAAACACAAAAATAATTCAACAAATAAGTGATTATAAGAATACTGATTTATCTCATTACTTTAAAACGGATTAAACCGTTTTTACAAATTGTACAATTTCCTTATAAATAAAACTCTTTATAGAGTATAAAGGAAATAAAATTATGCAAATACTTGCCCAAAATAGTGAAGAAGAAAAGAATCTTCAACAATTAGTATTAAAAGAACTACCCGTATATAGAGAAGCTTATAGTGATAGAACCTGTTTCATATGTGCATGTTTATCTGACTTAGTTTATTTAAAATTTAATGAACCAATTATTGATATTTCTAATAAAGATTTAATTAAAAAAGTTACAAAATTAGTAGATCAAAAAAGAGTTAGTTCACTTTATAAACTTATTGATTTATTGTCTTATGATAACAATGAAGAAAAAGAGAAGTTGAAAAATGAGTTAAAGTTTTTAAAACTAGAAGTTAAAAAGCTTTTTGATAAAAATGGAACACAAGCGATGATTGTATCCTCTAAAGACTTTTATTTTTTAGTTTTTAGAGGAACAGAAACAACTAGTATAGAAGATTTAAAAGCAGATTTGAAAGCTAATCAAATAAAGTGTAATACTGAAGGTAAAATTCATCAAGGCTTTAGCAAGGCATTTGATGTGATTAAAGATGAGATTCAGGACTACATTAATGAAAATTGTCAAGATAAACCACTTCTAATTACAGGACATAGTTTAGGTGGAGCTTTAGCAACAGTTGCAACAAAAAAATTATTACATAGTCAAATAGCAGCTTGTTATACCTTTGGTTCACCTCGAGTAGCTGATGAAGATTGGATGTTAGGAATTAAAACACCTGTTTACAGAATAGTAAATTCAGCAGATCCAGTAACTATGTTACCTCCGGGAGCTGAAGTAATGGATACTTTAACTTTTGTATTAAAATTTGTACCTTATATTGGTGATAATGTTAGTGAATATTTAAAAAGACATTTTAAAGATTATTCTCATACTGGATATATGAGATACTTAACTAATATTGAAAATGGAGATTATGAAAAAGCCAGATTACTTTATTCCGTTAGCTTTACAAGAAGAATACGTGCATATTTATTTAAAAAAGCACCTTTTGCAAATATTCCAGCAGACCATAAGATGAGCACATATAGAAAAAAAATATTTCATATAGCAATAAATAAAAATAAATTCAAAAAGGAAAAATAATGGCAGGAGCATACGCACACTTAACAATAGTAAATAAGGCATGTACTGAAAACGAATTAGAAGAGTTAGGACTTAGTAATGATTCCCTCATAGCATTAGAAGAATATACAACCTTTATAGAGTTGGGTTCTGTTAGTCCAGATTATCCATATCTAGCATTTACAGAAAAACATAAAAAATGGGCAGACTCAATGCACCTAGATATGAAAACAAAATCTTTTATTTTAAAAGGTATCGAAGAAGTTAAAGCAATAGAAGATGAAGAAGATAAAAGAAAAGCTTTTGCATGGCTTTGTGGACTTGCTGGGCATATTGTTACCGATGTAGTTATTCATCCTGTTGTTGAGTTAAAAGTTGGACCATATGAAGGACATGAATCAGCTCATAGAAACTGTGAAATGCATCAAGATGTTTATATCTATAAAAAGATTACAGGATATGGAGATATTTCTGAAACTGAACAATTATCTTTATTTGGAAAAGAGTGTAGTCATAATGGAGATACTGACAAGCTAAATAAAGTTATCTCTTCAGTATGGGGAAAGATGTTAGAAGAATTAAATAATGAAGAATACTTAACCAATAAACCAGAATTTGATACTTGGCATAGTAGATTTCATACTTTAGTATCGACAGTGGAAGAGACTCAAAACTTTCCTACTATATCAAGACATGTTATAGGATTAGATGGTGGAATAATATATCCTAAATCTGAAGAAGTTAACATTGAAGAGTATATCGAGAATCTAGAAGTTCCAGGTAATAAAACTATGCATTATGATGATATTTTTAATAAAGCAGTATCTCAAGTGCAACAAACTTGGAAGGTTTTAGATGAAGCAGTATATGGCAATGGAAATAGTCATTTAGAATATTTTGCAGATTGGAACTTAGATAATGGTAAAACATCATCTGATAAATTAGAGTATTGGGCATAAAGGGAAATAATATGAAAAAGATATTACTAAGAAGTTTATTGATTGTTTTTGTAGCTAACTTAATTACTGGCTGCTCTTTAAAAAATGATAGTTTAATTGAATTAAAACCTAAGTTGAATAACCTAACAAAAAGAGCAAATAGTGCAATCAAAAGAAGAGGTATTGAAGTATCCGAAATAAAAGAGTTTTTGACTACTAAAAATCCTATTCTAATGGAAAGTTTTAAAGATTATGATTTAAAGATCAAGTATGAAAATAAAATCACTGTAGTTCTTGTATGTAAAGATGAAAAAGCACTTTATGAAGATTTGTCTTGTGATTTGAGAATAGATGAAGATTATATAAGTAAAGATAAAGAGTGTGATTTTTATATCTTGAATCCTATTTGTGATTAATAAATATTTAATCTTCTACTATTTTATTAAAACTTCTTAGATATTACAATCTGTAATATATTTAAATAAATATATTTTTTAATGTTATTATCCATTTAATATTTTTCTATATTAGAAAAATAATAGATATATTTATTTCAAATAAAGGCTGTGATATGAATGAACTAATAATTGATGAGGATATAAAAAGCAAGATATATACAGTTAGAAATGTACAGGTGATGCTTGATAGTGACTTAGCAAAACTTTATGATGTGGAATCTAAAAGACTTAATGAACAAGTAAAAAGAAATATTGCACGATTTCCCCAACAGTTTCGTTTTCAACTTACTGAAAAAGAATATCAAAACTTGAGGTCGCAATTTGCGGCCTCAAGTTCAAATGATTCTTTAAGGTCACAAAGTGTGACCTTAAATCATGGAGGAAGACGATATTTACCATATGTATTTACAGAGCAGGGTGTTTCAATGCTTTCAGCAGTGCTTAAAAGTGATAAAGCTATTCAGACAAGTATCCATATCATAAATAGTTTTGTAAAGATGAGACAATTTTTGTCTCATAATGGTGATATATTTAAAAGACTTGATTTAGTTGAAAAAAGGCAAATATCTTATGAAATAAAAACAGATGAAAAATTTGAAAAACTTTTTGATGCACTAGAAGATAAAACAATCAAACCAAAACAAGGAATATTTTACGACGGGCAAATGTTTGATGCCTATATTTTTGTATCTGATTTAATAAGAAGTGCAAAAAGTAAAATAATACTTATAGATAACTATGTGGATGATAGTGTCTTAACATTATTTTCAAAAAATCAAAATGTAGATGTAACCATATATACTAAAAATATCTCAAAACAACTAAATCTAGACTTTAAAAAATACAATTCACAATATAAAAAAATAGAGATAAAAAAGTTTGAAAACTCCCACGATAGGTTTTTGATACTTGATGATAAAGAGATTTATCATATAGGAGCAAGCCTAAAAGACTTAGGTAAAAAGTGGTTTGCTTTTTCAAAGATGGATATAAAAAGTTTTGATATTTTAGAAAGGATAAGTTGATGAATGAAATATTGACAAAAGTTAACTTATATGTTAACATTTTATGAAAAAGATATTATTTTATAAGACTAAACTAGGGAAATCACCTATTGATGATTTTTTAGACTCTTTATCTGCTAAAGATGTTCAAAAAGTTCTTTGGGTGTTTAAACTTATTAGAGAATCGGATATTGTTTCAAGTAAGTTTTTAAAAAGACTTACCAATAGTAATAATATTATAGAGGTTCGTGTTCAACATGGCAACAATAACTTTAGATTTTTAGGCTTTGAACACAAAGATAAAATAATAGTTTTGACAAATGGTTTTAGAAAAAAAGACCAAAAAATTCCTAGAAAAGAGATATTATTAGCTCAAAAAAGAATGATGGAGTATTTAAATGGATGATTTAGATAGATATATTAAGAAAAGAAAAAAGACAGATAAAGAGTTTTCAAAAAACTTTGATAATGGATATGAAGATTTCAAAATAGGGGAGTTACTAAAAATTACTAGAAAAGAGTTAGGATTAACTCAAGATGAAGTAGCAGCTAAACTTCATACTAAAAAATCTGCTATATCAAGAATAGAAAACCATGCCCAAGATATAAAAGTATCTACATTACAAAGTTTTGCCAATGTTTTAGGTAAAGAGTTAAAAATAGAATTGATATAATTCCCATTATATAAAAAGGAACTCAATGGCAAAAGCAACAGCTAGGCATATCTTATTAAACAACGAAAAGTTAGCTAGAAAACTAAAAAAAGAGATTATCAAAAATGAAATCACTTTTGAAAAAGCTGCTAAAAAGTTTTCAAAATGTCCTTCTAAAAAAAGTGGTGGAAACTTAGGTACTTTTTCAAAAGGTGATATGGTAGAAGAGTTTGATACTATTGTTTTTAAAGAGGATTTAAATAGAGTTCATGGACCTATCAAAACAGAGTTTGGTTTTCATTTGATTGAGATTTTGGCTAGGTATTAATAAAAAGTTAAATATAATTCCAAAAAATTAATTACTTAGGATAATTATGAATAAAGTAGTTCTAAAACCAAAAAATCAAAAAAAATTTAGCTTATATTGCCCATTTACAAATGAAAAACTATACAACGATGATAGTTCATTTGAAATTTACTAAGGTGCGGGAAACTATCTTTTCTCTATATGTGAAGATTGTTTTTTTGTTGATGCAGGAAACAACGAAGATTGGAAATATTCTGCCCTCGAAGCAATTGAAAAGTTTGTTGAGAACCATAAAGAAGAGAATGTTTTAGTTATTGAAGTTCAAGATGGTGAAGATACTTATTGGTTTGTTTTTTTAAATGAAAACAATATTAAATTAACAGATGAAGAGGTAGAAAAAAGATTTATCAAATAGATAAAAAAACATAAAATAGGAAAACCCTATTTTATGTCATTGGAGTTTGCATAGTTTTTTCGTAGTTTTCTATCACTTCTAGGTTTTGAAGTTGAATTACTTTATGTAGATTTACTGCATCTATAATCCACCAGATAAATAATCCTAATAAAATAATATAACCTACAAGTATAAAAATAGTAATAGCTCCAACTAGCCCTAATACTGGGTATAACCACCATTTTGACATTCCAGCATATAATCTATGAATACCTAACCAACCAAGAAACCACCAAAGTAAATAAGCTAACACAACACTTTTTTGTTGTGTTTTTGCTTTTTCTAATCCAAAGTCTGTTGCCACTTTTTTTATCCTTTATTTTAATAAATTAAATTATTAATTATAGAAATTATATCAAATAATTTATTAGATTTGTTTTACTTTATAAAATTGATATGTTATAGAAGATACCTTGATTGCCTATAATATGAACTTTTAGTATATTTTAAAAGTAAAAAATGATATAAAGTTTGTGAATTTAATCTTGATTCTAGTACATTACTTCTTAATATAATTAATTGTGATAATAAATCACTTAATCAAAAAAGGAATTTTATGACTCTTTATAAAATCGATGATTATGGAATAAAAGAATGGCACCCTATGAGTAAAATAATATTAGGACTTCTGATCCTTTATACTTATATCTCTATAGCTGCTATCCCTTTATATTATGCAGAAATAAGTTCTATTAATGCAAATATCTCATCATATAGAGATGCTTTTTGGTTATTGCAAATGGCAGCTAGTACTATAGGTTTTGGGGATGTTTATCCTGTTACTGAAATAGGAAGAGCAATTGTAGCTTTTTCATTTTATGTTGGTGTAGGTATAGCGGGATTTATTGGTGGTACTATTGCTGGCTTTTTTACAGATTTTACAGATAAATCAGTTCAAAATAGAGAGCTAAGAAGACAAAATGAACAAATAATTGAACTACTAAAGAAACAAGAAAATAAAGAAGTATAATCAATAAAAATATAAAAAATAAGATAAAAATTGATTCATATTATTAAATATTATGAAAGATTAGCAAAAGTAAAATTTCATATAAAACTTTTTAAATCAATTATATATTTTGCAAGATACATATAATAAACTTATAGTACAATACAAAAAAATTTAATATACTAAGATAAGACTATGGCACATAAACAACACAAAAAAGGTTTACATCCAAGAAATCCTCACAATAAAAGATATGATTTCCCACTACTTATAAAAAGTTTACCAAAACTTGCTGATTTTGTTTTTGAAAATAAGTACAATGAACTTTCAATAGATTTTGCAAATGCTGAAGCTGTTTTGACTTTAAACAAAGCACTTTTATCACACTTTTATAATACAAAATGGTCAATCCCAAAAGGATACTTATGTCCTCCAATCCCTGGAAGAGCAGATTATATTCACTATCTTGCTGATTTATTAGCCAAGTCTTATGATGGAAAAGTTCCAACAGGAACAAAGATAAGAGGTCTTGATATTGGTATTGGTGCTAGCTGTATCTATCCAATAATTGCAAATAGTGTTTATGGTTGGTCATTTGTAGGATCTGATATAGAAAAAGATTCCATAGAATCTTCACAAAATATTATAAAATCAAACCCTTCTTTAGATGGTAAAATTGAGTGTAGAATCCAAACAAATCCAAATAATATTTTTACAGGTATTATCAAAGATGAAGATAGATTTTATTTTACTTTATGTAATCCACCTTTTCACAAATCACAAAAAGAAGCCCAAGCTGGAAGTAAAAGAAAGGTTCAAAACCTAACTAAAAGAGTAGTAAATAAGGCTTCATTAAACTTTGGTGGCAAAAGCAATGAACTTTGGTGCAAAGGTGGAGAGGTAGCCTTTGTAAAAGCTATGATAAGAGAAAGTAAAAAATACGAAAAAAATTGCTTCTGGTTTACTACTATCATCTCAAAAAAAGACAATCTATCTTATATCTATGATGCTTTAGAGGATATCAAACCTTATCTATATGATACTATAGAGATGCAACATGGGCAAAAAATAAGTAGAATCATAATCTGGACTTTTCTTACAAAAGAGGAGCAAAAACAGTGGAGTTCAAAGTGGAAAGATTAAGAGTTTTTGTAATTTGATCCTTTAGAATTATTTAAACTTTTTTTATCTTCTAGTGTCCATATTTGTTTGATTTTATCAAAGCTAGATGAGATATTAAATAAATTACATGATATAATCCATTTATGATTATTTTAGATTTTGAAACAAACACAATGAATCCTCAAGATGTAATAGAGGTTGCCGCTGTAAAGCTAGAGTTTATAGATGGTGATTATAAAGTTACAGACAAATTCCATAGATATTATCTTTCACGATATCCTGTTAATCCTTACTCTTATGAGGTTCATAAACTTACACCTGAGAAGATTATTGCACATAGAGATGGGGCTAATTATAGTTCATATTTTAACGAAGATGAAGAGTTTGTTGAGTTTTGTGGTGGTGTTAAAACTCTCATAGCTCACAATATAAACTTTGAACTTAGACATCTTGATAGACTTGTGAAGTTTGAAAATCATTTTTGTACTATGAAAGAAAACAAACATATAGTAAAAGCTTTAAATAAAAATGGCAATATCAAAAACCCAAAGTTAGATGAGACTTGTATATTTTATGGGATAGATTTTGATCCACTTTCTTATCATAGTGCCACTTATGATGTGAGTAAGACATATGAGATATTAAAATGTATGGATAAAAAAGTTATATCTTTTTAAGTAAGAGTTTAAAATCCTCTTTGGTATCTATATCTAAACAGTAATCATCACTTAAGCTTACACTTATAGGGATATATTTTCCAAAAAGTTGTTTTGCTCCTTTGTCTACGTTTAGTTTTTTTAGTTCTTCAAAATATTGTTTAGGAAATATTGCAGGCACTGCGTATTGATTTTGATATTTTGAGCAGATAATTTTGTTTTGATTTTTATTTGAGGTTTCTATCAAGCTTTTATAGTGTTCTTTAGGTATCAAGGGTTGGTCACAAAGCATTATCAACACTTTTTCTTCTTTGATATTTGATATTCCAAAAGCTATCGTGTTTCCAATACCTTTTTTATGATTTGGATTTTTTATTATATTTACATTGTGATTTTTTATCTCTTTTTTTATCTTATCACTATTTTCTCCTAGTATTACTGTTATATTTAAACCTAGATTTTGTACCTTTTCAATAGCAATATTTATTAAAGATTTTCCATGAAGTTTTAATAACTGCTTCGGTTCTCCAAGTCTTACGGAACTTCCTGCTGCTAATATTAAAATAGCAAGATTATTAGATTTTTCCATTTTTTCTAGCTTCTATTTGTGAACAAATTGATAGGGCTATTGATTGGTGAGTATTCCCACCAATATCAAAACCAACAGGAGCAAAAAATCTTTTGTCATTTTCTAGATTGAACTCTTCTTTTTTCTCTTTCATCTTCTTTTTATTTCCCATAAGTCCTATGTATTCAATTTCAGAGTTAAGCAGAGCTTTTAGATAAGTATCATCAGTTTTTGGACTATGGCTTAATATAACAGAAGCATTATAAGAGTTTAAATTCATAGTTAAAATATCTTCAAAGTTTTCCAACTCTATAATTTCATCAGCTTCACTTATATAGTATTTATTGATATTTATATCTATAACTGTAGTTTTCCAACCCATAAGATTAGCCATGCTTATTAAAGAACTTACATGGGCACCTGAACCAAAGATTAGAAGAGAATAGGGGAGTTTGATCTCTTGATAGAATTTATCATTCTCATATCTTGTTTCATGCTTTTCTTTACTAAATTCAAACTCATCATTTTTGATGTTTCTAATAAGTGTTTTATCAAAATTTTTTAAAGCAAGATCTAGTACTCCATAATCATCATTTTTTAAAAATACTTGAAGCAAATACTTACTAGTTCCATGTCCAGAGGATTCATCTTTTGGAATATTTTCAAAGTATAGAGATTTTTTATCTTCAAAGGCAGTTTTTGCATACTCTAAGATTTGTTTATGTAGATGTTTACTTCCAAAAACACCTATAAACTCAAAGTTAGAGTTTATAAGCATAAGGTTTCCAGCCTTTGCATAAGTAGAACCTAATGTTTCTATCACACTAACTCCTACTAAGTCAAGACTCTTTTCTTTACTATTTTGAATAAACTTTAAATACTCTTTATTCTCAAACATCTTTTTTTTAGCCTATTTTTATTGGCATAGAGTGGTATCTTTTTCCAGTGGCATCAAATAGTGCATTTGGTACTGCTGCTAAGATTGGAGGAACACCAGGTTCTCCTATACCACCTATTTTTTCACCTGAGTTTATAACACTTACTTCTATTTCAGGAGAGTCTGAGATTTTACTAACTACATAGTCATAAAAGTTGTTTTGTAGTGCTTCACCATTTTTGATAGTTATTTCACTATATTTAAGTGCTGCAATACCAAAGTTAATAGAACCTGCTATTTGGTTTTTCACATTTTGTGGATTGAAAGCAAAGCCACAATCAACACTTGCCCAAACTTTTTCCACTTTAAAATCATCTTTTGTAACTCTTACCTTTGCAATTTGTGCACAAATAGTTCCAAAAGATTCGTGAATAGCTACACCATAACCCACATTTTTCTCTTTTTTTCTATTTTCCCAATTTGCTTTTTTAGCCACATCTTTTAAGATATTTATAAATCTATGGTCTTTTAGCATATTTATTCTATATTTGATAGGATCAACACCAGCAGCAAATGCTGCTTCATCAACTATACCTTCAACTGTAGGTGAACTTTGTGTATGCCCCACTGATCTCCACCATAATACTGGTATTGGAGAGTCTACAGTATGTGCTTGCATATCATTGCTGTCTATATCATAAGGATGATCTGCCAATCCCTCTTTTTGTGCACCATCTACTCCATCTTTGAAACCAAAGGCTTCAAAAGCTGAACCTTTGAAAATAGATTGTGAAACCACTTTGGCATCAAATGCTGTGATATCCCCATGTTTATCTAAAGCTACTTTTACTTTGTTTTTATATTTTGGTCTATAGTTACCCATCTTGATATCATCTTCTCTTGTCCATAAAGTCATGATAGGAAACTCTTCATCTTTTGAAACAAAAGCTCCATCTAAAACAAAGTCAAGGTTAATAGCTCCTCTTCTCCCAAAAGCACCACCTAAGTAGGGTGTATGGTAAGTGACATTTTCACCTTTTACCCCTAATACTTTTGTAATAGCTCCTAACGCCAAAGTTTGTGATTGAGATGATGACCAAACAGTTGCTTTGTCTTTATCATGATGTACAACTATTCCTAATGGCTCCATAGGTGCATGGGCTAAAAATGGAAAATCATACTCAGCTTCGATTGTTTTATCAGCACTCGCAAAAGCTTTTTTGCTATCCCCATCTTTTCTCATAATCGCACCATCTGTATCTAATAGTTTTGAATATTGTGCATCAATATCTTTTTCACTTGTATTTTTGAAATCATCATTTTCCCAAACAACATCTATATCAAATAAAGCTTCTTTTGCTATCCACCAATGCTCAGCAATAACAGCAATTCCTGAAGGGATTTGTTTTACCTTTATAACACCATCTTTTTTTAAGGCTTTACTTGCATCATAACTTTTGACCTTTGCCCCAAAAATAGTAGGGTGGTAAATTGCTGCATATTTCATATTTGGAACTCTTACATCTATCCCAAACTCTGCTTTTCCTGTAACTTTTGCCCACATCTCTTTTGGATGTCTTGGTTGTGGCTTACCAACAAATTTACAATCTTTTAGCTCTTTTATTTTAGGATTATTAGGAATTTTCATAGTTGATAAATCACTTACTAAATCACCAAAGTTCATACTCTCTTTTGTTTTTTTGTTAAAAACTTTTGAATCTTTTGTATAAATATCATAAGCTCTTACTTTCCATTTTTTTGCAGCTGCTTTGATTAACATCTCATTTACAGCAGCTCCTATTTTTCTCATCTCCAATTGTTTACTATATACAGATGATGAACCACCAGTTATCATCAATGGACCAAAAACACTATTGTATACTGGTGCTATTTTTGCAGGTACGATATTGATATCTTTCCAATCTACATTTAACTCTTCTGCTATACACATAGCTAATGTTGTGTATGTACCTTGTCCCATCTCAACTTGTCCAACAATAAAGTTGATATTATTATCTGGTGTTATTTCAACAAAAGCATTTGGTTGTAATGTTTTTCCCTCTTTTTTAGGTTCACTAGCTCTTGATTTAGTAGGTATATAAAACCCTATAACATATGCTGCACTTACAGCTGTAGTTGTTTTTAAAAAATCTCTTCTTTTCATCTTACACCTCTGCTGTTGCAGCTTTTATGGCTGTCTTTATTTTGTTGTATGTTCCACATCTACAGATATTTCCATCCATAGCTTTTATTATCTCTTCATCGCTTGGTTTTGGATTTGTTTTTAAAAGACCTGTTGCATTCATGATTTGTCCAGTTTGACAATATCCACATTGAACAACATCTTCTTGTACCCAAAATTTTTGTAGTTTTTGTACGGTTTTATCTGTTTGTGTTTCGATAGTAGTGATTTTTTTATCTCCTATTTTATTAATAGGGGTTTGACAAGCTCTAACTGCTTTGTCATCTAAAAGCACGGTACAGGCTCCACATTTACCTACTCCACACCCAAATTTTGTACCAGTAAGATTTAAGTGATCTCTTAATACCCAAAGAAGAGGAGTATCAGGATTTATATCTAAGTTATAATTTTTTTCATCAACTGTTATTTTAAAAGACATCTTTTTTCCTTTTTTTGAACTATAAAAAGAATTTTAATATAAAAATCTTAATTCAATATAAACTATACAGTTTAGTTTATTTTATCATTTTTTATAAGATTTTTTGATATAATATTTACATGAAAAAAAAGAGACCACTAAATGAAGAAAAAAGAAAAGCAATAATAAAAGCTGCCATATCAGAATTTTATGAAAAGGGATTTGAAGGCTCTAGTATGGATACAATCTCTAAAGAAGCAAATGTATCTAAGGCTACTGTTTATAATCACTTTAAAAATAAAGAAGATTTATTTATAGCTATTGTTGAAATTTTAAAAGATAGACTTTATGAAAGTTTCGAATACACTTATAAAAAAGATAAGCCAATAGAAGAGCAACTATATGAAATAGGAAGACAAGAATTAAACTTCTTAAACGATGAAGAAAATATTACTTTAATAAAAATTGCAACAATTGTAATGATTCAAAAAAATCAAATTGGACTAAAAGTTTTAGATATAGTAAAAGATGATTGTATGTTAATGGTTGTCCAATGGTTTGAAGATGCTAAAAAAGATGGAAAACTAGAGTTTGAAAGCAGTGCTTTTGTTTCAAGACAATTTATAGGTATGATTAAATCTTTTGTTTTATATCAACAATTTTATGGGGCTTTACCTCTTCCAAAAGAGGAGCATGAAAACCTACTTAATCAGGCGGTTAATATGATAAAAGTCTTATATAAAAAATAAATATTCAAATTTGATGAAAAAATTAAAATCTATAGTATAATTCGCTTTTTTCAAAGGCGAACCCCATGGCATTTCGTAACTATGCCCCAATATTTAAAGAGATAAAAACTAGTAGCTTCTTAAAAGTTCAATCTCTAACATTGTTTTTAACCACTTATATTGATTGGGTATTAATACCATTTGTCACAAAACTTGAAGGGACTTATCTGCCTGTATTTATGATAAGTTTTTATATGCTAGTTGGTGCCTTAGATGGATTTATTCAGCCCTTGTTTAAAAACATAAAAATTTACAAAATATATATGTTTGCAATAATTTTAGATGTGATTCAGATATTTTCTTATCTTGTATTCTCATCTTCTATTTTACTTTTTACCTATGTGATTTTAACTATATTTACTATTCAAGGTATTACCTTTGAAGTTTCAAGGATACATACAGTAGATTTTATGCAGGAAGAAAAGGTACATTTAAAAGATTATTTGATGATTAGATCTTTTATGATTTCAGCAGCAATTGTTACAGGAAGTGCAAGTGCAATGTTGTTTGATTACTTTTTGGCAGATTTAAAAATATTATTAAGTTATTTAACAATACTAGGAATTATTGGTATATTGCTCCAAATAAAACTATACAACAAATTCAAAAAAAGAATTTATGGGGCAAGTGTGAAGGTAAAAAAAGACAAAAAAGAGCTATTTGAGAAGTTTAGGTTATAAAATAAAAAGAGGATTATGTTAGTATTAGAAAAAATTTATGGGGATATAGTGATAAGATTATTAAGGTTTGTATTTATAGTTTGCATATTAACAAATACAATTTTTGCAAAAAATTTAGAATTTATTGAACAAAACAATAACATCTGGCTACAAGTTTATAACAATATTTTAAAAACACAAGAATTAGATGATGAGATAAAAGAGTTAGAAAAACAAATCAAACACGCAAAAGGGCAAAAAAGGTCTGAACTTAGACAATTGCTAAACCTTGAATCAAGTAAAAAGAAGATATTAAATGAATTGCCAAAATCCTTTGATGAGATGCTAGAAAAGGTTACCTTAGATAATAAAATCAAAGATATAAATATCATTGAGTATCTATTTACAAACCAAAAAAACAAATTTTCAATACAAACGCAAAAATTAGATTTTTTGAAAAAGAAGTATGAAGAAGCATTTTCTTATCTAAATGAGGAACTAAATAGAACAAAAAATCAAGAGATAAAAAATCCAAAAAAAGAGAAACAACTAAAATACGCAATAGAATATTTTGAAAATGCAAAGGGTTTAATACAAGGAAAAGAAGAGGTATTAAAAAGAAAAAAAGAGTTATATTCAAATGCTTTAAATGAGTATGGGGAAACAATATTTGTAAACCATATACTAAACTTGGCAGTTGTTGTATTGATCTTCATTGTATTTTATATTTTGAAAACTATTGTTTCAAAACGGATAGAAAATGAAGAGAAACT
Source organism: Halarcobacter azotofixans (SeqCode) (assembly GCA_048571215.1). Classification (GTDB taxonomy): domain Bacteria; phylum Campylobacterota; class Campylobacteria; order Campylobacterales; family Arcobacteraceae; genus Halarcobacter; species Halarcobacter azotofixans. Next base: position 1,297,759 of record CP182352.1, on the reverse strand, counting down.
TTTCAAAAGAAAGAAGTTTTTAAATATAAGCTTTTTGATTGTTATGCTTTTTGTGATTATTATTTTTAATATTGGAAACATAATCTATGCAGCAACTTTAATAGGTGTTATAGCTGCTGGTATTACTATCTCTATGAAAGAGTATGTTCTATGTATTGCATCTTGGTTTCAATTGGTTTTTGGAAATCACATCCAAATAGGCGATAGGGTTTTAGTAAATGTAGAGGGAAATCCAGTTATAGGTGAAGTTATTGCAATATCACTATTTAAAGTAAGCCTTTATGAGAGTATAAATAACACCACATCATCAAAAATAAAAATAGCAGGAAGAATTGTATTTATACCAAATAACCTTTTTGTAAATAACTGTATTTTTAACTATACCCATGACAAAATGAAAACAGTTTATGACTTAGTTGAACTTAGTATCCCTTTTGGGGAAGATACAAAAAAGATTGAAGATATTGTAAATGATATAGCTTATGAACTTACAGAGAGATATATGGAAGTAGCTTCAAAACAGTTTTTAAGTATGAAAAAAAGATATGATATGCGTTCTCGTGATTTTAGACCAAGAATACATCTAATTCCTGATCCAAAAGAGCCATTTTTTATTCTTAGAATTTGGTATGTAACCCCATACCATCAAATCATGGAATTAAAATCCCAACTAAGTCAAAGGGTAGTAAAAAAACTACTAGAAGAGGGTGTTTCTTTTTATAAGCCTTGATTTTAATAATAGAGCTAAGCTCTATTATCCCTTAAGTCCTTGTCTCATAGCTTCAATAATCTCTTCATTGGCATTGCTTTGTGTGAAGTATTCAAAGGCTAAAACACCTTGATATAAAAGCATATCTTCACCATCTTTTGTTTGTAGTCCTAAACCATTTGCTAGTGCTAAAAAGGGTGTTATTTTTCCATAAATACAATCAAATGCAAAAGAGGCATTTTTTAAAACTTCATCTAATATCTCTTTTGGGCAAGGTAAAAGTTCATCTTTTAATCCTGCACTTGTAGTGTTTACTATTAGTTCATATTTTTCTGCTTTGAAATTATCCCAAGTGTAAGCTTTGATATCATGTTCTTCAAAAAACTTAAGCTTATTTTCACTTCTATTTAAAACTGTTACATCAATATCACTTTGTTGAAGTGCCAAAGATACTGCTTTTGCTGTTCCTCCAGCTCCTAGTATAAGAACTGATTTTATCTCTCCAAAACTTTCTATTGCATATAAAAAACCTGGTGCATCTGTGTTATAAGCTATTATTTTACCATCATCATTTATATAAGTGTTTACTGCTTTTATCTCATTTGCTAGTCCTATTACAACATCAGCATTTCTAAAAGCAATTTCTTTATGTGGTACTGTAATATTTGCACCTGCATAAGCATTTTGTAAAAAAACATCTTTTATTGTTTCCCCATCTTCAAGTAGATGTTTTTTATAATTACCCTCAAATTCCAAAGCTTTAAAACCAGCATTGTGCATTTGTGGAGACTTTGAATGTTCAACTGGATTTCCAAAAATCACAAATTCTTTTTCCATATTTGTCCTTTAAAAGTAAGATTTTACCAAAAAATCAATAAGAGGATAGTAAAATAGCTTTCAGCCAAAGGAGCTATCATGAATGATATTTTTTATACCTTTACAAATAAAGATGATGGAAACCTTGCTTTTCATGTGGAAGACTTAAAAGAAAGTGTTATTAAAAACAGAACAAACTTAGCAAAAAAATACAATTTTGATTTAGATAAATTATATTATATGAACCAAGTACATGGAAATAATGTCAAGATTATAGATGAAAACTCTCCAAATTTGATTGATAACTGTGATGGGATTATTACAAATTTAAAAGAATCCACACTAATGGTTATGGTAGCTGATTGTATCCCTATACTTTTATTTGACAAAACAAAGGGTGTTATTGCAGCAGTTCATGCGGGAAGAAACTCAACTTTTTTAAAAATATCAGAAGTTGCAGTAAATAAAATGATAGAGTATTTTAAATGTGATGTAAAAGATATTGAAGTTATTTTAGGTCCTAGTATTCAAAAATGTTGTTATGAGGTTAGTGAGGAATTGGCTCAAATAGTTAGTAATAGTTTTGGAAAAGAGTTTGTAGATGGAAGACTAATTGACCTTCAAGGTATAAATAAAAAACTATTAAGTAAATTAGGAGTTGAAAATATAAAGATTTCAGATATTTGTACCAAGTGTTCCAACAAACCATATTTCTCTTATAGAAAAGATAAGTCATGTGGTAGGTTTTCTGGAATTATAGGTATTATGTAAAACTTATGTAAAAAAGATGTAAAAAAAATGTAAAATATAGCTTAAGTGTGTAAATTTATTAAAAATTTTAATAAAATCTAAATAATTAAGTTTCATTTAGTTACAATTCTGCAATAAAATCTTATTAAGGTAGTTAAATGAGTACAAAAGAAAGTAGTAAACAAGAAGCATTAGATTATCACGAATTTCCAAATCCAGGAAAAGTATCAGTCACACCAACAACACAAATGGATACACAAAAGGATCTTTCACTAGCATATACGCCAGGTGTAGCACATCCATGTTTAGAGATAGAGGCAAATCCATACAATGCATTTAAATATACTTCAAAAAGTAATCTTGTAGCTGTTATATCAAACGGTACTGCAGTGCTAGGTTTAGGAAATATAGGAGCTTTAGCTTCTAAACCTGTTATGGAAGGTAAAGCTGTATTATTTAAAAAATTCTCAGCAGTGGATTCATATGATATTGAAATTGATGAAGAAGATCCACAAAAATTTGTAGATGTATGTAAAGCTATAGCTCCAACTTTTGGAGGAATTAATTTAGAAGATATCAAATCACCAGAGTGTTTTGAAATAGAAAGAAAATTAATAGAAGAGTTAGATATCCCAGTAATGCACGATGATCAACACGGAACAGCTATTATTACAACAGCAGGGCTTATCAATGCTTGCGATATTATTGAAAAAGAATTAAAAGATTTGAAAGTAGTAGTTGTAGGAGCGGGAGCTGCTGCTATATCATGCTCTAGAATGTATAAAGCTGTTGGAGTAGAAACTATTATTATGGTTGACTCTAAAGGTGTTATACATGATCAAAGAGATGATTTAAACAAATTTAAAAAAGAGTTTTCAGTAGCTGAACCAATGAGTGTTTTAGACGCATTTAGAGATGCTGATGTTGTATTAGGACTTTCTAGACCTGGAACTTTTACACAAAAACATATTGCAGTTATGGCAGATGAACCAATTGTATTTGCTTTAGCAAACCCAACACCTGAACTTTTCCCTGAAGAGGTTCTTGCTATTAGAGATAAGGCAATTGTTGGAACAGGAAGAAGTGACTTTGATAATCAAGTAAATAATGTACTTGGTTTCCCTTTTATTTTTAGAGGTGCCTTAGATGTTCATGCAAAAAAAATAAATATGCAAATGAAAAAAGCAGCAGCATATGCTATTGCAAATTTAGCTAAACAACCAGTACCACAAGATGTAAAAGAGATTTTTGGTGAAAACTTAGTTTACTCAAAAGAGTATATTATTCCAAAACCATTTGACAAAAGATTAATAGTGGAAGTTTCTAGTGCTGTTGCACTTGCTGCTGTTGAATCTGGTGTTGCTAGAGTAAAAGATTTTGACCTAGAAAGTTATAAAGAAAAGTTATCTAAAATGATTTAAATCTAATTCATGGTATTATTTCACCCTTAAATGAAATAATACCTAGGATTAATACATAAAATGAAAGAATATATACTTTTAATAGATACTACCGATGCAAAAGGGCTTGTTTATAACATCTCGAAAGTACTTTTTGCAAATAATCTAAATATTGAAAAAAATGCCGAATATGTTGAAAAAGAATCAAAAAAGTTTTTTATGAGAACTGTGATCTCTGGGGATGTAAATAGTAATATTCTTATAAAAGAATTAACAGAAGTATTACCTGAGAACTCTACAATCAAACTTACGCCAAAAGCTAAAAAAGATATTGTAATCTTAGCAACAAAAGAATCTCATGTCTTAGGTGACTTATTGATTAGATATATAGATGGTGAGTTAAATGCAAATATTAAAGCAGTAATTGCAAACCATGATTACCTAAGAGATTTAGTTGAAAGTTTTAATATCCCTTTTCATTGTATTAGTGCTGATGATATGGAAAGAGAAGCTCATGAAGACCTTGTTATTGAACAAATAAATGAGTATGAGCCAGAACTAATAGTTTTAGCAAAATATATGAGAATTTTAACTCCAAAATTTGTAAAAACCTATCCACAAAAAGTATTAAATATACACCATTCGTTTTTACCATCATTTATTGGAGCAAATCCATATAAACAAGCACACCATAGAGGTGTTAAGATTATCGGAGCAACAGCACATTATGTAACTGATGATTTAGATGAAGGACCAATTATTGATCAAGGTGTTGTAAGGGTTGACCATAGTTTTACTTGGCAAGATATGAGAAGATCAGGAAGAAATGTAGAAAAAGTTGTTCTTTCAAATGCTTTACAGCTACTTTTAGAAGATAAAGTGTTTGTATATGATAATAAAACAGTGATTTTATAATATGTTTAATATCGTACTATTGGAACCTAGAATTCCACAAAATACAGGTACAATAGGTAGACTTGCCTTTGCATTAAACTGTAAACTTCACCTAATCAAACCTTATGGCTTTGAGATAAATGAAAAAGCTTTAAGAAGAGCAGGACTTGATTATTGGAAAGATTTAGAAGTTTTTGAATATGAAAATATAGAAGATTTTTGGTCAAAAAATCCTTTTAGCAATAGACACTTTTTTGCAACTACAAAAACAAAACAAGTTTACTTTGATGCAAAATATGAAGTAGGGGACTATTTTTATTTTGGTAGGGAAGATGCTGGTCTTCCTGAAAGTTTATTAGCAAAAAATGAAAAGGGGTGTATAACAATCCCTATGACAAACGATGCAAGAAGTTTAAATATTGCAAACTCTGTATCTATAGTTGTTTATGAGGCATTAAGACAAAACTTTAGCCACTTCTAGTATAAATTTTTTAAAGCCTTTTGAATAAGCTTATTTACAGCAGTAAGCTTATTTTTCAACTCATCTTTTTTTTTGCAATCATCACACTCTCTGATCTCTTTTTCTATTTTATTTCTTTTTTCAATAAGCTTATCCATAACTTCATCTATTTCATCACTATTTTTTTCTATTTTCTTTTTACTTAGTGAGAAAAAATCTTCAAGCTCTTCTTTTATTTTATTTAGTTTCATTTATTTCTCCTAGTCTTCTTAGTTTCTCATCTTTAATAAAAAGAATATTTGCAATTCTTAGAAGATTTGTACAAATATTGCAAATACTTGTAGAGTCATTTATAAGTGAAGTTGCCATCTTTGATGTAATTTTTTCATTTCTAATCAATTCATCAATTCTTCCATTACTCATAAAATCAAATTTTACTATATTGTCTTTTTCCATTTGTATTTGTGTTGATACTTCAACATCATCTAAATCTCTATCTTTTAAGTTATTTACTATTAGAATGATTCTTGCTAACTCTTTTTTCAAATCCATATATTCTTTTTTTATAAACTCATTTTTACTGTTTAAATAGAAGTTTATATTTTTTTGTATATCTCGTGTATCTTTTAATATCTTAACAATTATATTTGATGAGAGTTTCAAATCAGATACATATTTGTTTTGCTCTTGATTCATATTTTGTTGAGAGATTAAGGCAAACTCAATGATATCGCTATAAAGTGATTTTAAATCATTTTGATAAATATCATCTAAATTTGTATCTATTTTTACAGGATTATTTATAGCACGTTCTATATCTTTTTCACTTTTAAGATTTGTTGTATGCATTGAAAGGGAATGCAAAATAGCTTTTTGAGCATTGTCATATAGATGTATAACCTCTTTTTGCACCGAAACCATAGCATTGTAAGGTATTTTTATATTTGCCTTATCTAAGTAAATAGGTTTTGAGTATTTTTTTGTTTTATCAGAGATTACTTTGTATGCCAAGTTTACTAATTTATTTATAAAAGGATATAAAATTACAATACCAAGTAAATTAAATATAGTATGAAATAAAGCTAATTTCATAGAATAATTATCATCGCTTATGCCAATAAATGGTGCTAAGATATCAACTAAATCTTTTAATACATAGATTAATGCTACAGCAACAATCCCAGTAATTATATTAAAAACAAAGTGACCAAAAGCTAGTCTTTTTCCATTTTCATTGGAGGTTAGTGAGCCAATAACAGCTGTCACAGTTGTACCAACATTTGCACCAATTGCTAAGGCTAATGCATCTATATATAAAATATTAGCACCTGCTAAGGCTGTAATAATAATAGCCATTGTTGCACTGCTTGATTGTATTACTACTGTGGCTATTGCACCTATAATTATATAAATTAGGATACCTAAATACCCACCAACAGAATAAGAGGCTAAATCTATGGAATCTTTTAAGGTATCAAATCCTTCTTTCATATATGAAATACCTAAAAATATAAACCCTAAACCAAGTAAAATATTTCCAAGTCCAATATAAGTTCTATTGCTAGAAAATCTAAATAAAACACCAAAAATAATCATTGGCATTGCATAAAGGGATATTTTTATTTTAAGTCCTAAAGCAGAAACAATCCAAGCAGTTGTTGTGCTACCTAGGTTTGCACCAAACACTATAGCCATACCTTGGGCTAGTGAAATTAATTCAACTGATAAAAATGATATAACAATAACTGAAACTAAAGATGAACTTTGTACAATAGAGGTTGTAATAAAACCAGTAACAAGTGACTTAAATCCTGTATTTGTAAACTTCTCTAAAATCTTTTCCAAGGTTCCACCGGAAAAGAGTTTAAAGCCATCTTCCATAAAATGCATACCAATTAAGAATATAGCAATTCCTGAGAATATAATTTTAATATTTTCTTGAGTTACAACAAAAAATGCTAGTACAAGAAGTGATAATATAATAAGGATCTTTTTTAACATATGCACCTAATTTTATTTAATTTGTTATAAACATTGTAGTTTAACAAAACTTAAAGAAATTATAAATTTTAATCTATCTATAAATAGTACCCAAATGCCCTTGATGAGATTATTTATAAATTTAACATTTTTTAAACTATAATTGACTATTATAAAAGAAATATATAGTTTAGGATTTTTTTTGTTTAAAATATTAGTGTTAGAAGATGATGAACTTTTTTTAGAAACTCTAGAAGATTTTCTTAGTGATGAGGGGTTTGTAGTTGAAATTGCAAGAGATGGAGAAGAAGTTTTAGAGCTATGTTATGAAAAAGATTATGATTTATATCTTTTTGACATTAATGTACCAAAAATAAATGGTATAGATCTTCTAAAAGAGCTTAGAAAAAATGGAGATACAACTGCAACAATTTATCTAACCTCATATAAAGATAAAGATATTTTAACAAAAGGTTTTTTAAGTGGATGTGATGATTACCTAAAAAAACCTGTTGATTTAGATGAACTATTACTTAGAATACAATCTTTATTAAAAAGAAGTGGAAAATCTTTGGATTTAGTAAAATTAAACAATGAATTAGTTTTTAATCCAATGACAAGAAGAGTACTAAAACATAATGAAGATATAAACTTAGCTAATAAAGTTATTGATTTACTTGAACTTTTTTTACAAAATAAAGAAGCTATTATCTCTAAGGATATGATTATTGACAAACTTTGGAGTTTTGATGAAACTTATAGTGAAGGTTCTATAAGAGTATATATAAATAATTTAAAAAAAATATTAGGCAAAGAATCAATAAAAAACATAAAAGGTATTGGTTACAAACTTGAATTATAAAAAAAAGAATTTTTTAATTAGTAATTCTATTATAGTTGTATTTGTGATACTCTTAGCACTTATATTAAACTATTTTCTAACATCAATTTTTGGTTTCAATCAAGATACCTTTATGGTAATAACCCTTACAGTTTTAATTGTTTGTTTAATTTTTTATCTTTTTTTGAGTAAATCAATTTTTGAGCCAATTTTTGAAAGTGATCAAAAACTTCAAAAAACTGTAAAAGAAACTATACATGAACTTAATATACCAATATCAACTATTAATCTAAATACCCAAATGTTAGAAAAGAAAATCACAGATGATAAAGCACTAACAAGATTAAATAGAATAAAACTAGCATCCAATGAACTTCTTAAACTCTATGAGAATATGGAATATCAAATAAAAAAAGAGATAGATAGGGTAGATATCACAACTTTTAATCTAAAAGAATTAATTGAAAAAAGTTTAAATAAATTTGAAGATATAAAAAGAGACATAAAAATCAGTGTTGATGTAGATACTATTTTTATAAAAAGTGATATAAATGGTTTTGAAAAAGTGATAGATAACCTTATATCAAATGCTTTAAAATATAATTTATCTGAAAATGGCGTAATTGAAATAAAGTTCAAAAATTCAAACCTATCTATATACAATACAGGAAAAGAGATAGATACAAAGAATCTTTTTATAATCTTTGAAAAATATTTTCAAGAAGATAGTTCAAAAAATGGTTTTGGACTTGGCTTAAATATAGTAAAAGAGTTTTGTGATAAAAACAAAATCATAATAAAAATAGAACCTTCAGAACATGGAAATACTTTTATTTTAAATCTAAAAAATCTTATAGAAACCCCCTAATTTCACATATAATTAATAATTAACTTATATATAACTTAAAATAATAAATTAACAATAAATTAACAAAATTAATTTAGAATACAAAAAAAATTTTAAGGAAATAAATGAATTTAAAGTATTCTATAATTACTGCTGCACTACTAATAGTAAATTCAAGCTCACTATTGTATGCAGATAATGTAAAAACATATAGCCTAGATAAAGTATTAGTATCTACAACATCTTTAGGGGATCAGCAAGAGATTGAAGATGTACAAGCAAGTATTCAAGTAATAGATAAAAAGACTATAGAAAAAAGTTATTCCTTAAGTGTTCCTCAATTGATTAATCAAGCATTAGGAGTAACTGTAAAAGATGGAGGTAGTACATCTTCTGTTAGTATAAGAGGTTTTAACAGTTCCCATACACTTATTTTAGTAGATGGTTTAAGAAGGACAGGTAAATATGGTTCATCTGATTTAACATCAATTCAATTAGAAGATATTGAAAGAATTGAGATAGTTAGAGGTCCTATGTCTACTATTTATGGGGCAGATGCAATTGCTGGTGTTATAAATATTATTACAAAAAAAGACAATATTAAAGATTATAATAAACTCACTATATTAACTGGAATTGCAGAAAATGGACAAAGAGGTACTGCTATTACTAAATTAAGCGGAAGTAAAACAATATCTAATATTATACATAACTATTCTATTGAATTAAGAAAAAAAGATGATTATAGAGAAGATAAATCTCAAGTTAGTACAGATTTAAAAAATGAAAATAGAAAATTCATTAACTATGGACATACAATCAAAATTGATGATAATAATAGGTTAACAAATAACTTTGAGTACTCAAATCAAGATGATTTTGGTAGAAACTATGCCAATACAAAAACCTATGAAAAAGAGGATAGATATCAATTTTCATCAAACTATAATCATGTAGATAAAAACTATATATTTGATACTAGTTTAGGTTACGGTTATAGTGATGCAGAGGTAAATAGAGGAAGTGGTAAAGAAAAAACTGATTATAAACAACTGGAATTTAATAACTACTTAAGGCATTTTACTACAGATGAAATGATAAATATTATAGGTTTAGGGTATAAAAATGACGACATAAAAGTTTCAATGTATACACAAAGTGCTTCACGAGATAATTTTTTTGCACTCTATCAAAATGAATATAATATTACAGATTCACTAACAAGTAATATGGGTATAAGATACGACAATTTTAATGATTTTGGTAGTTCAGTAAATCCAAAACTATCTTTAATGTATAAGTATTCAAATTTTAGTTTTAGAACAAGTTATGGTACGGCGTTTAAAGCACCAAGTTTTACTAATATGTATAGTCATTTTATAAGATCAGCAGGTCCTGTTGTTTATGATATATCAGGAAATAAAAACTTAAAGCCAGAAGAATCAAAAACATATGAGTTTGCACTTGCATACAATTTAGATAATTTAGCAATTGAGTTAGTACATCATAGATCAAATCTAGAAAATCTAATCAACTCGTATACCGTAAGTACTGTAGGATTAACATCATATACCTCTTATAAAAATATTGATAAAGCACAAATAAATGGTACTGAGTTATCAGTTAACTATAAAATGAATGATAACTTTATGATTACATCAGGTATAGAATATTTAGATACAAATGATGAATCAACAAATAAAAGGTTAACCGGTAGTGCAAGAATCTCTTATAAATTAAATTTAGCATATGAAGTTAATAAATATGGTATATACTTAAATATCAGAAAAATGGATGATTATTATGGAACAAATGAGAGTAGAGTGGATGTAAATTCAAATTATACAGTTGCAGATTTAAAAATAGATTATGACTTCAATGATAAAACAAATTTTTTTATTGGCGTTGATAATATCCAAAATAAAAAAATGCCATATAATATGACATCGAGAGGTACTCCAAACGACCCAGGTGAAAGATACTTTTACACTGGTATGAGTTTTAAATTTTAGGTTAATAGATGAAAAAAATAATTAGTAGAGCATCTAATGATATCTTGTCAATTCCTGTATTAAAATTTATTTTTTCTAATCAAAAATTTATTTTAATACTTAAGACTATAATATTATCATTATTTATTTATGCAATAATATATGGATATTTGTATCCAATCAAAAAAGATAATATTTTTACTACAAGTTTATTTTGGAGCTTGTTTTGGCCATTATTTATGGTAGTTACACTTTCTACATTTGGTAGGATATTTTGTGGAATATGTCCCCATGGTTTTATTGGAAAATATATAACTAAATTTGGTCTAAAAAAGAGCTTACCAAAAAAATTTGCTAATCCATTTATTGGTTTAACAATATTGATCTTAAGTTATTGGCTACTAATATTTATCTTTCCTGGAATTTTTAGAGAGCCTAAAAGTACAGCAATTTTATTTACAATATTAACTCTTTTTGCAATTGTGATATATTTTATCTTTGATGAGATGGTCTATTGTAAAAATTTTTGTCCAATAGGAACAATAACAAAGGTATTTTCAAAAATATCTTTTACAAAATTAGAATCATATAAAGAGGGGTGTTCCACATGTAAAACATTTGATTGTGCAAAATCATGTAGCTATAATTTAAAGCCATTTACCTTCAATAAAAAGAGTTCAATGGAAGATTGTACTTTATGTATGGATTGCACTTCATCATGTGATAATATTGCCTTTAATTTAAAAAAACCCTCATCTACACTTTTTAGTAAATTTAAAATAAATAAAGTAGAGGTTTGGGCACTGATTTTTATCACGGCTATTTTATCTTTTGGTATGACTTTTAGTCATGCTTTAGGAAGAAGTGCAATTGCAGATCAGTTTATCTGGGCAAAAACTAGTAAATATTTTAAAGAGATATTCCCAATAGAATTTTCTATTAATATTGACAATTTATTTGTTCTAATATACTCTTTTATTTTTGTTATTGCTTTAAGTGTTATAGGGATGTATATTGCCTCAAAAATCATGAATTTGTCTTATGAGAAAGTGTTTTATACACTAGGGTATGCATTGACTCCTTTGTTTATAATTGGTGGATTAGGACATATTTTAGAGTTTTTTTTCTATCACACAGCATCAAATATTGTTAATGGTTTTATTCAAGCCTTTTCATTAAATTATGAATATATTAAACCACTTGCCTCAAGGGCTGATAAATGGGTTCTTGTATTTAAAATTTTTAATCATATAGCTTATATTTGGGCTTTTATAATTATGATTGGAAGACTAAAATTACTGGATTGTAAAACTAACTTAAAGGTGCTTGCATTTCCTTTTGCTTCACTAGTAATAATTTTTTATATGGGATTAACCTTTTATACAGGTTATGTATTTAAGACCTATGGCGTAATGAAAAAAACAAATGACAAGCATAAAAGTCTTGTTATGAAAAAACAGATAGAAAATAAACATTAAATTTTTAATAATTATTAATTTTAGAGTTATTGTTTTACTTTTATTTTAAATCTAAAAAATCTAATTTAACAAATAATTAACAAATAATTAATTATTAATTAACAATTTTAGTTTAAAATCCTAATAAAAATTTAAGGATTTAAATGAAGAGTAGATTATCTATTATTACAGCAATATTAATGGCTACTAACATTTATGCAAGTGATACTATTGTATTAGATCAAATGTCAGTTACAGCAACAAAAATACAAAAAAGTACAAAAGAAGTCAGTCAAAGTATAGCTGTAGTAGACGAAAAAACAATAGATGATAAAAATATTTTAAATATTCAACAAGCTATAGAAAATATTCCTGGAGTTATAGCACAATCTTCATCAAATACACCAAGTCCAAGATTAATCATAAGAGGTGCAGGGTTAAAGGCTAGATATGGTGTAAGAGAAATAATGGTAATGAAAGATGGGGTGCCTATGACTGACCCTGATTCATTTACTAGGTTTGACTATATAGATATGCAAGATGTAAAGAGTATTGAGGTTCAAAAAGGACCTGGTTCTATAAACGCTGTAAATACAACAGGTGGTGTAATTCAACTTATTACAAAATCAGTATTTGAAGAATCAAAAAATAGAATAAAACTTGGTATAGGAGATGATGGACAAAAAAATATTAATTTAAAAGTTAGAAAAGCTTTAGATGATAACAATTTTGCATCATTAACTTTTAGTAGTAGAACCATTGATAACTCTTGGAGAGATAATAATGATTTTGATTCAACACAACTTAGTTTAAAATATGGACATATTTTTGATGATGACTCAAGTATAGAAAATGAACTTGCATATACTGAATCTAATATGAATCTACCTACATCAATGACAAAAGCCGAGTTTGAAATATTTAAAAATACAGGAAAACAGCATAATACTTCATACCAATGGCAAAATAGTGCAAGAGATTCAAAAATTTTATCTTTCAACTCAAAATATGAGAAAGAGATAGGGGATATATTATTAAAGCCAAGAATTTATTTTAATAGTTGGGAACACTTTCACCCTGTAACAGGACTTATAAATGATAGTGATGATAATAAAGTCTTTGGTTCTGATTTAGAGTTTAATATATCTCATAAATTATTTTCAAATGATGCAATGTTTGTAGGTGGAATTACACTAAAACAAGATCGTACAAATAATGCAAAAAAATATCAATATAAAGATTATCAAACTGCAATGGCAACTTCTTGGCCATTTAGTCCATATATTAGTAAAACACTTTCAAATAATATAGGTGCATTAGCATCTACAGAAGATACTAAGACCACCCTTTACGGTGGATATTTAATGGAAAGTTTTAAACCAACAAAAAAATTATCAATAGATTTAAGTACTAGAATAGATAAATTAAGTTTCGATTTAAATGGTAATGAGATAACAACATATGACTATAAAACTAAAAACTATGTTGCTGGTGCTGGTGTATACTCAATTGATAAGTCATTTACACTTATGTCGTTTAAATTTGGTACAACTTATGCTCTAAGTGATTTTACAAATATTTATACATCAATTGCTTATGCAAATCAAGCACCAACAACAAGTGAATTAGGAGACAACTCCTCTTTAGATAAATCAAATAGTTATAATTATGAAATTGGTCTAAAAACAAGAGCCAAAAACATCTCTTATGATTTAGCACTTTTTCAAAACAATGTAGAAGATGAAATAATACAAATAAAAGATGCAAATGGCAATTCTATATATGACAATGCAGGAGAAACAAGAAAAAAAGGTTTAGAGTTTAATATTACATATGATGTTAATAAAAGTTTACAAGTTGGTGCTGCATATGCCTATAGTAATTTTAAATTTAAAAAATTTAATGAATCAGTTATGGGAGCTTTAGTGTCAAGAGATGGAAACTATCTACCTTATATCCCTAAAAACCAGTATTCACTATATGCAGCATACAATATGCCAAATGGTTTTAAATCAAGAGTTACAACTAAAACCTATGGAAGTTATTATATGGATAATGCAAATACACAAAAATATGAAGGTTTTAACTTAGTTACAGACTTAATGTTGGGATATGAAAAAAACAATCACTCAATACAATTAAATGTAAACAATGTTTTTGATAAACACTATGCTATGGAAGCAACAAAAGATGTATATGGAAATGAAACATATAAGGCTGCAAGTCCAAGAAGTTTTATGTTTACATATGCCTATAAATTTTAGGAATAAAAATGGTAAATTTTGTAAGAGACAATAATGATATTTTTAAAATACCTGTGTTGAAATTTTTGTTTAAAAATTCTAAATTTTTACTTTTATTTAGAATCTGTATTTTATTTTTGTTTTTTTATGCAATCTTTTTAGGGTTTTATAATCAAACAAATGAAAATATCTTTACAACTGCACTTTTTTGGAGTTTATTTTGGCCATTTTTTATGGTTGTAACATTAGGTTCTTTTGGAAAAATCTTTTGTGGAGTTTGTCCCCATGGATTTTTAGGTAAATATATTAGTAAAGTTGGATTAAATAAAGTTGCCCCACAGTTTCTAAAAAACCCTATGATTGGTGGATTATTGCTAATTTTAGGATGGTGGTTAGTTTATTATATGTATCCAAATATATATAAAACACCATATGCAACTGCAATGTTCTTTTTAATCCTTACTAATTATGCAATTGTATTTTTCTTTTTATATAAAGATATGCAATATTGTAAAAGTTTATGTCCAATAGGTGTTTTAACAAAGGCATTTTCAAAGGTTGGCTTTACATGGTTAGGCTCTTATGATAATTCTTGTAAAGAATGTAAAACTTTTGATTGTGCAAAGGCATGTTCATATAACTTAAAGCCTTTTACTTTTAATAAAAAAAACTCTATGGAGGATTGTACTTTATGCATGGATTGTGCAAACTCTTGTGAGGCAATTAGTTTTAAAGTAAAAACACCATCTTCTTCTTTATTTAAAAAGTTTAAATCTTATAAATCAGAGGTTTGGATTATTTTGCTAATTACAGGTGCAATTTCTTTAACTATGAGTTTTCATCATGCCTTAGGTAGAAGTGCTATTATGGAGGAGTTCTTTTGGGTTAAAACTGCAAGATACCTTGAGAATTTTATTAACTTTGGATCAATTGATACAGTGGGTCTAGTTGCTTTTTCTTATGCAATAATAATCACTTTAGCATTAGCTTCTGGTGGAATATTTTTAGCCTCAAAAATAATGGATATTGAATTTAAAAAAGCTTTTTACTCTCTTGGGTTTGCTTTTGCACCTTTATTTATAATTGGTGGATTATCACATCTTTGGGAGTTTTTCTTTTATCATTATGCAAGTGATACTGTAAATGGATTTATATATGGCTTTAATCTAAATATAGAATATCTAAAACCTTTGGCAACTAGAAGAGATGCATGGGTTCATATATTTTCTTTATTTAATTATGTGGGGATTATTTGGGCTTTAATTATTATGTATGGTCGAATAAAACTGATAAATAGTAGCAAAATGAAAAAAATATTAGGATTTTTCTTTGCTTCGATACTTATATTTTTCTACTTGGGATTAAATCTTTATAAAATATATGTATTTAAAGAGTATGGAATGCAAAAACGAGGGCATAATCATACACAAATGATTAAAAAAGGAAACTAATGGATATTGAGTTATTAAAAACAATTGTTGACTATGGAGTAATTGCTCTTTTGATTTTTATGAGTTTTATATCTGTTTGGTTTTTTATTGAAAGATTGATATTTTTAAAAACTATTCAAATTGATTCTTATAAAAGTAAAAAATCATTGGAGATAAGCTTAACAAAACATCTATCTATTATAGGTACCATTGCTTCAAATGCACCTTATATTGGCTTACTAGGTACTGTTTTAGCAATTATGTTAACTTTTATGACAATGAGTAGTAATGATATAGTTGCAACAAAAATCATGGCTTCTCTAGCTTTAGCCTTAAAAGCAACAGCTGCAGGTCTTGTTGTGGCTATACTATCTCAAATTTTTTATAATGTCTTAGCTAGATTTATAGAAGTAATAGAGAGTAAGTACGATGAAGCTACAGAAATTTAACTCTATAAATGTAATACCATTTATTGATGTATTACTTGTACTTTTAGCAATAGTTTTATTAACTACAACTTTTATAACAAAGGGAGAGATACCTATATCATTGGCTAAAGCAGAAAGTTCAACTAAATTGAAAGAGTTAAAAGATCATACTATTGTTATAAAAAAAGACAATACTATATATTATGAGGGTATAAACATATCAACAGATGAACTAATTGCAAAATTTGAAAATTTTGACAAAAATTCCCATGTTTTTATAAAAAGTGATAAAGAGGCTGATTTTGAAATATTTGTAAAAGTATTAGATGTTTTAAAATCAAACGATTTTAACAATATATCAATCATAACTAAAAAACAATGACTAAAAAAAGATACCTTAAGTCCTTTAGCTTAACACTTGTATTATATAGTATAATTTTTGTAACTATTATACTAAACTTAGATTCTATAAAAAAAGTAAAAGTAGAAGATAATAAAAAACTAATCTCACTAAATCAAGTATATATAGTACCCCAAGAGAAAAAAGTAAAAAATCAAAAAGAGAAAAAAGTTGAAACAAAAAAGATAATAAAGAAAAAAATTGAGAAAAAAATTGTAAAAAAACAGATAAAAGAAAAACCAAAAAAGGTAAAAAAATTAGTCAAAAAAGATAAAATAAAAAAAGTTTTAAAACCTAAAAAAATTCCCGAAAAAGTTGTAGAAGAAAAGATTGAAGAAAAAACAAAAATAGATGAAAGATTAGTTGAAAAAGAAAATTCAACACAAGAAAAAGAGATTATAGAAAAAAAAGTAGTAAGAAATTATTCTAAAGAGTATTTAGAAAAACATTTAAAAGAGATAGTAAAACTAATTCAACAAAATATCAAATACCCCAAAAGAGCAAAAAGATTAAATATTCAAGGTGAAGTTATTGTTGAATTTAAACTTTTAAATACAGGTGAAGTTATCAATATTAAAGCTATAGATGGACATAGGTTTCTAATCAAATCTTCAATCAAAGCTATAATAAATGCCTCAAAAGATTTTCCTAAAGTTAATAAAACAATAAAAATAAAAGTTCCAATCTCTTATAAACTTGTATAGTTATTTTAAAATAACCTTCCAGTTTTTATATTTTTCTAAACTATTTATCTCATCTATTTGTTTTTGAGTAAGATGGGGATAACTCATAGTTTTACCATCCCAAACTATACATTCAAAAGTTTGCTCTTTTTTAAATAGTTTTTTAAATTTTTCAAACATTATTTAAATTTATCAAATATCTTTTTCTCTAATTCTTTGATATCTTCAATTGCATGTTCATCATGGTTTGAAAATCCCCAGTTTACAAGTACCCAATCAACTTCTGCATTTTTTGCAGCCATTATATCTTTGTGTGAATCTCCAATAAATTGAGCATTTGTGTTTTTTATATTGTGAATATCTAATATTTTATAAACCATTTCAGGGTGAGGTTTAGCATTTTTAACACTATCATAACCTAATATTGTTTTAAAATGTTTCCCAATACCTAAATGGTCTAACATTTTTTTTGCAAAATATGAATTAGCATTGGTTGCAACGGTCAATATAAAATCTGATTTTAAATCATCTATTAGTTTTTCAACCCCATCATAAAGCTCTAAATTATTTAGACAACTATTATTGTAATGTTCCTCAAAAAGGATTTTTTGTTCTTTTGTGAAATCTGCTGTACCATAAAAAAATTGTGAAGCGTTTATATTTGGGTCATTAACTTTTTCTAATATATAGTTTTTTTCTAATTTCTCAAAACCTAGGTTCTCTCTTACATGATTTATTGTATTGCTTATAGATGTCCCACTATTTATAAGGGTACCATCCATATCAAACATAAGAAGTTTCACTAAATTATCTCCACATCTTTTACATCGATTCCTGAAAGTTTTTCCATTTTTGATTCAACTAAATCCAAAAATTCACTTTTATTTTTTTCATCCATATTATTTTCTAACATCTCTATTATATATTTGATTCCTACAGCATTTATTTTTTTTACACTTGCTAAATAGTGAACAAATGAGATTACTTTTACATCATTTATTGAGTATAGTTTTTTTGCTTCTTTTTTATATGGCAATAAACCTTTATCTTCATACATTTTTAAAGTTCTTACCTTTGCTGTTAGTAATTCTGCAATACTGCTAAGAGGTAAAACATCTTTATTATTATCTAAAAGTGCCAAATTATTCCTTTTTTTGTAATTGTGTTGTAATTATACTCATTTTTACATAACTTTTCTTTAATTACTAATATTATTTAAGCTTTATATTAGTTTTCTATGTTATATTATTACATCTTTTATGTAATAAATTAACATATTATATGTAAATACATTACATAATAAATAAAGAAAAGGAGCATCAAGTTGTCAAAAATTGATATTTTAATACGTAATCCTAAGAAGGATGATGGTAAAAAAATTTACAAACTTGTTGAAAATAGTAAAGTTTTAGATTTAAACTCAGAGTATTTGTATCTACTACAATCAACCCATTTTGAAAATACCTGCTCAGTCGCACAAAGTGGCGATGAGATAATTGGTTTTGTTTCAGGATATAGATTACCACAAAAACCAAATACACTATTTATTTGGCAAGTAGCCGTTGATGAAAGATACAGAGGTAATAATCTTGCTAAAAGACTTTTAATGAATATTATAAAAAGAAAAGAGAATTTGGATTTACAGTTTATAAATACAACTGTATCACCTAGTAATAATTCATCAATTAGAGTTTTTGAAAAACTAACTGAAGAATTAAAAACCAAGATAATTAATAAAAGTTTTTTTGAGAAAGAAGATTTTAACAATTCACACGAAGAAGAGGTTCTATATGAAATAGGACCATTTAAATTAAAGGAAAAATAAATGAGAATATTTGAAAATCTAGAGTCAGAAGTTAGAGGTTACATTAGAAGTTTCCCAACTATATTTGAAACCTCAAAGGGTGCTATTTTAACAAATGAGCAAGGGGAAGATTATGTTGACTTTTTTGCAGGTGCAGGAACATTAAATTATGGACATAATAATGAACATATTAGTAAAGCATTGATTGAATATATTCAAAAAAATGGTGTTGTTCATGGACTTGATATGGCTACAAGTGCAAAAAAAGAGTTTTTACAAACATTTAATGACACAATATTAGTACCTAGAAATTTAGATTACAAAATACAATTTACTGGACCTACAGGAACAAATGCAGTAGAGACTGCACTTAAACTAGCAAGATTAGTAAAAGGACGAAGTAATGTTGTTTCTTTTACAAACGGTTTTCATGGTTTAACTCAAGGTTCATCATCAGTTACTGGTAATAATGATTATAGAGATGAGAGTTATATTAGTAGATCAAATGTATCATTTATGCCATTTGATGGATATTTTGGTGATATGAATACAATGACTATTTTTAGAAAATTTTTAGAAGATAGTAGTAGTGGACTTGATGTTCCTGCCGCTGTTATAGTTGAGACTATACAAGGTGAAGGTGGGATTAATGTAGCTAGTAAAGAGTGGTTACAAGAGCTTGAATCAATTTGTAGAGAATATGATATTTTATTAATTATTGATGATATTCAAGTTGGTAATGGAAGAACTGGTGAATTCTTTTCATTTGAATTTGCTGGAATCAATCCTGATATTGTAACTATTTCAAAATCTATTGGTGGTGGATTACCAATGGCAATTGTATTATTAAAACCAGACTTAGACCAATGGAAACCAGGTGAACATACAGGTACATTTAGAGGAAATAACTTAGCATTTGTTGCTGCAAAAGTTGCTATTGAACAATATTGGCAAAATGATGATTTATCAAATGCTGTTAAATATAAAGAGAAAATTTTAAAAGAGACTTTAGAAAAAATTGCTGATAAATATAAAGATACTTTTGATGTTGAAGTTCGTGGTAGAGGAATGGCATATGGATTTGAAATCAAAGGTGACAACTCTGTTGCTGGTGAAATATCAAGTTATGCTTTTGAAGAAAAACTAATAGTAGAAACTTGTGGTAGTGAAGATCAAATTGTAAAATTTTTACCTCCATTGATTATTGATGAAGAAACCTTAAAAGAGGGACTAAATAGACTTGATTCAGCAATTGCAAAATTAGTGGCAGACAAAAAAGAAAAATTAACAGGAGAATTTTAATTATGATAGTAGTAGATATTAATAAAGATATTATAGGAACAGAAAAAGAAGTACATGCAGAAGATGGTCAATGGGTTAGTAGAAGAATGCTTTTAAAAGGTGACGGAATGGGTTTTTCATTCCATGAAACTATTATTAGAGCTAATACTAAAACACATATACATTATCAAAACCATTTAGAAGCAGTTTACTGCGTAGGTGGTAATGGTAAGATAGAAGACCTAAAAACTGGTGAGGTTCATGAGCTTCATGATGGAATTATGTATGCACTGAATGAACATGATGATCATAACTTATATGGTGGTACAGAAGATATGAGAATGATTTGTGTATTTAACCCACCAATTAAAGGTACTGAGAACCATGATGAAAATGGAGTATATCCTTTAGAGGACTAAAAATGAAATTTATTTATATCAAAAACTATCTAAATGTCAGTAGAGCAAAGAAGTATCAATTTATCAAATATATATACTCATTTGATAAGTTTAAAGTCACTAATCAAAAGATTATATTAAACGATAACTCATTAATACTTGAGTTTAGTTCAGACTCCTGTTTCGAAACTGCTAAAACTGCAATTGATAAGTTTTTTGAAGATGATAAAGATATTGAAACAATATATGTTGATAAACTTATTTTTGAAGAAAATGAATTAATCATCTTAAATGAGGAAAAAATAATAAACAAGGTAGCTATATAAAATGAGATTACTTTCTTATAATATAGATGAAAACTTAACTACTTATATGGAAGATATCTATATAACTGATATTGCAGAAGATTTAGAAGATGCAGCTTATCATAGTGAAGTTAGATACTATAATCTGATTCTTATAAAAGAGAACAACTTCTTTGCATGTAAAGATATACTAAAAGGGGTAAACAGCCAAGTTACTGCTGTAATAATTATAACAGACAATAGCAGTAAAGAGTTTGAGTTAGAACTACTCAAACTTGGCGCTCTTAGTATTCTAAAAGAGCCTGTAAGCAATGAATTTATATTAGCAAAAATAGAATCTACACATAGAGAAAATTTTAAAAAAGAGATACCCTTTAAAGATAGATATAGTATTAATACTGAAGAAAAATCATTTAATGATGATCAATCAAAAGTATATTTAAAAGGTAAATCATTTGCTATTTTAAGTTATTTGATTAAAAACAAGCACCGTCCTCCAATCTCAAAAGATGAACTTTTACATGCAATATGGGAGGAACCAGAGATGGTATCAGATAATGTTATTGAAGTAAATATAAATAATATAAGAAACAATCTAAAAAAAGAGTTTAATGAAAACTTTATAGAAACAGTAAGACATAGGGGATACAAGGTTATACCAAATTAAATACAAAAAATGAAGGAGCAAACAGGAATGGCTTGTATCAGTCAAAGAATAAACGCATTTTTTGTATTTAAATCAGTAGAAAATAAACCTGTAGAATCTTTTGGCATATCTAAAATACAGAAGAGTTTTTGTGTTTAGAAAACTTCACAGCAATAAATAAAAAATAGGGTAAATAAAACATGGGAATAAAAGTATGTAAATTTGGGGGAAGTTCAGTAAAAGATCCCCTTCAAATAACAAAAGTATTAAATATTGTTAAAGCAGATAAAGATAGAAGAGTTATTGTAGTATCTGCACCAGGTAGAGATGAAAAGTATAATGAAAAGATTACAGATCATCTATTAAACTTAGCTACAAAGGGAAAACATTTTTTAGAACAAAAAATAGATATAGAACCTGAAAATTCATTTGAAGTAATTATTAAAAAATATGAAAAATTATGTGATGAATTAAATATAAATAAAAAAGATATTGTAGATTCTCTAAAAAAAGATTTAGAAAAAACATTTACAGTAGATGAGAAGAAAGAGGCATATTTTCTTTCAAGAGGTGAACACTATAATGCAAAACTAATAACAGAATATTTTAAATCACAAGGTTTGAATATAAAACTTATGTTACCTGAGGACTTTGGATTTACTTTAAGTGAAGATTATTGTGATGGAAAAGTAAAATATGAAACCTACAAAAATATAAAAAACAATTTAACCTTTGAAAAAGATGAGATATATTTGGTACCAGGATTTTATGGAGTAACAAAAAATAAAGATATTGCTGTTATGAGTAGGGGTGGTTCAGACCTGACAGGTGGTGAATTAGCTTATGCTCTTGATGCAGACGTATATGAAAATTGGACAGATACAAATGGGGTATATGAAGTAGATCCAAGAGTGATATCTGATGCAAATGTAATTCCTAGACTAACCTTTAAAGAGTTAAGACTTTTAAGTTCAAAAGGTTTTAATGTATTTCACTTTAATGCTATGTTAAATTGTAAAAAAGGGAAAATACCTATTAATATCAAAAATACAAATAATCCAGGACATGATGGTACTATTATTCTAAGTGAAAGAGTTCCTATGGAAGATTTAGTAGGAATAGCAAAACTTGATAATATGGCATCAATTCATTTACAAAAAGATATGTTAGCTGATGAGATAGGTTTTACAGCAGAACTTTTAAAAATATTTAGTGAGGTTGGTATAAATACTTATCATTATCCAACAGATAAAGATGATATAGCTATTTTAGTAGATCAAGAAGACTTAAAAGGTAATATAAACAATCTTAGAAGACAAATTGAGAAAAGGCTTAATACAGATAATATTAATGTAACATATAATCTATCTGTTATCACTTTAGTTGGTATTGGATTAAAAGAAAATACTTTTGCTATAGCTGATGCAATAAATGCACTAAAAGAGAATAATATCTTTTTTGAAATGTTTGATATAAGTCCATCAAAAATCTCTTTTCATATAGGTGTAACACAAAATATTGCAGATATTGCACTAAAAACATTATATAAAGAACTATTAGTTAAGCATTAAATGAAAAAATTAAAGATAAAATTTTTGAACCTTATTTTATAACAAAAGGTAAAAAAGGTACGGGTATAGGACTTTATATGACAAAAGTAATAATTGAAAGACATATGAATGGTAAAATTAATGTTAATAACAAAGAGTTTAATTACGAAGAAAATAAATATCAAGGTGCAAATTTCACTATAATTTTACCAAATAATTTAAACTTAACAGATAATTAACATTTTATACATATACTTTCCCTACAAAGAAAATTAAAAACTCCTACTACTAAATTCTTTAATTTTCAATTTTAAAATTTATATATTATTAATATAGCTTCACTTATTTAAGTGGAGCTTTTTTATTTTATAAGAATATCAAGTTAATTCATATATGATTACTAGATTTTATTGTTAAAACTACTTAACAAATTAATATTGCAAATAAATATTAGGTAAATAATGGAAAACATAAGTATTCTCACAATTATAACAATAGCTTTTTTAGGTTCATTTGGTCACTGTATAGGGATGTGTGGAGGTATAGTTGTTGCTTATTCAAGTACTAAAATAAACACCACTTGGTCTAAATCTAAACAATCTATTTCCCATATACTTTATTCTATAGGAAGAATCACAACCTATGTAATTCTAGGATTTATTTTTGGTTTTGCGGGAAGTGTAGTAACTTTTAATAATACTGCTAATGGAGTTTTACTTTTAATCACTGGAATACTAATGATTCTAGTTGGACTATCATTAAGTGGAAAATTAAAATTTTTGACAACTATTGAACACTCTGTATCAAAATCTAAAATTTATCAAAAGACATTTAGGTCATTAATTGGTTCAGATACCCTTACAAGCTTTTATCTTCTAGGAATGTTAAATGGTCTTTTACCATGTGGTTTTGTATATGTTTTTGCAATAACAGCAGCTAGTACAGGTAATCCACTTTGGGGAGCTTTTGTAATGCTTATTTTTGGACTTAGTACTCTACCTGCATTGTTTTCATTAGGTTTTTTTATTGGAATATTTAAACAAATTGCCCTTAGAAATTTGTTTGTAACAATAGCTTCAATATTAGTTATAATATTTGGAATCTATACATCATATACGGGTTATAAGCATTTAACAAACCCAAATAAAACAAGCATTAACTCACATAATTAAAATCTACTTTCTATAAATTTATACCTTTTTTACTATAATACAAAAAATTTTGTAAAGGAGGTAAACAGTTATGATCAAATGTAGAAAAAACTACTTCTCATTTTTTGGTGTTTTAATAGCAACAGTAAATAGAAAAATCAACTCCATAAATAATAGTATATTATCTATTATTAGTCAGTTATTGCCAAAAATCATGAAAACACTTCATGCAAGACAATTAAAACCAATCAAGCTTTATTCAACAAATAATATATAAACAAGGAAATTAATAAATGGAAAATAAAACAATATACCCAAGTGTAGTTGCTTCACTTCTTTTAGCAACAAATCTATACTCTTATGAACTATCATCTGTAACAATTACTTCATCTTTAATCAAAACTGATGAAAAAAATACAACATACGCAACAGAGATTTATACCAAAAAAGAGATACAAAGTGCTAAATCAAAAGACTTATATGACTTTCTAAATTCGCAAACGTCTTTAAATATTGCTCCTTCATATGGTAATACTTTTTCTCAAAAAATAGATTTAAGAGGTTATGGTCTTGGAGATGGATATCAAAATGTAGTAATAACAGTAAATGGAAGAAAACTAAATAATATTGATATGCAAACACAATTATTATCAGCAATTCCAATCGATTCTATTGAAAAAATAGAGATACTTAAAGGTAGTGGTTCTGTACAATATGGTGATGGTGCGAATGCAGGTGCAATAAATATCACAACAAATGGAAAAAATGACAACTACATAAAAACATATTTTGGAAATAATGGAACAAAAAATACAACTCTTAGTTTAGGTTATAACTATGAAAACTTCATCATAAATGGTTATATTGATTATACATCAAGTGATGGAGATAGACAACTAAATAACACAGAAAAAAACAACAATTATAATAGAAATAAGAAATTTGATATAACATACTTTCCAACAAATAATCTAGAAATTAGAGCAGCAAGAAGTTATTCTAATATGAATATAAAATATGGTGGTTCTTTAACACTTGATCAATACAATCAAAATCCAACACAAGCTTCATCTTTTACGGAGCAATATTTTAATTCATATGTAACTGATGCTGGATTTACATATAATATAAACAAAAACTACTCCTTTAATTTTAATTTTTCTGATGAAGATAAATTAAGTAGATACTCGTCAGGATATCAATCAGATTATGAATATCGTTCAATAAACTCAAAATTAAATATTAAAAAAGATAATTACAGTGCGGTAATTGGAGTTGATTCTTTTATAGGAGATAGACTTGGTTCATATGATACAACATCAAAAGACAACAAAGCTATTTTCACTTCAATAGAATACTATCTAAATAATAAAACTACTTTATCAGCAGGTGCTAGAAAAGAGAAAGTAGAATATAAATATGCTCCTACAAGTGGGACAGGACTAGATGATGAATTATCTTTAAATGCTTACGATATAGGTTTAAACTACAGATTTGATGAATCAAACTCTATTTTTGCAAACTATAACAAATCTTTTCAAGCACCAGATATCGATAGATTTTTTACATATGGTTCATTTAATGGTTTTATAAAACCTGCAAAAGTAGATAATTATAATATTGGATATACAAATATTCAAAAATCTAACAAATTAAAAGTAACTCTTTTTAGAAGTAATTTAAAAAATGAGATTTATTATTATAATACAGGCGATTACTTAACTTCATATAATACAAATATTGATAAATCTCATAAATATGGTATTGAACTATACGATAAATATCTTTTAAATGACAATCTATACACTTCATTAAACTATTCATATATCATCTCTAAGATAGATAATGAAGATGATGGTAATGGAACATATAACGGCAAAGATTTACCAGGGGTATCAAAACATAATCTTACAGTGAATCTTGGATATACTTATAAAAAACTAGAGGCATTGTTATCACACACTTATAGAAGTAGTGCTTATGCAGAGAATGATTTTGCAAATAACTTTACACAAAAACAAGAAGCTTATAACTCTACAGATTTAAGTTTAACTTATAACTATAAGAATATAGAACTTTTTGCAAAAATTCAAAATATATTTGATGAAACAAATGGACTTTGGATAAAAGATGATGCAATATATCCAGTAAACTTCGAAAGAACATATTACGCGGGAGTAAAGATTAAATTCTAATGAAAAAAATTTTAGTAATACTTATATCTTTTTTTAGTTTTAACCTTTATGCAGGGGAAAGAATAGTAACTCTTTCCCCTTCATTAAATGAGATAGTTTTTGCCTTGGGAAGTGGTAAAGAGATTGTTGCAAATACCATGTATAGTAATTTTCCTGAAGAATCAAAAACTATACCTAAAGTAGGGGGATATTCTACAATCTCTTTAGAAAAGATACTTCTAGCCAAACCAACAATTGTTTTAGCTCAAAACTATGATGAAGAGATACTAAAAAATTTAAAAAAACTAAATCTAAAATTTTACAGTTTTAAAACAGATAATCTAAACTCTATAAAAACAACTATTAAAAAAATTGGAGATATCCTAAAGAAAGAAAAAAAAGCAACAGAATTAATAAATCAAATAGACAATTCCTTAAAACAACTAAAAAATATAATAAACAATAAAAAATTTATGGTTGTAATTAGTCCCAAACTTGATTTGAATTCAACTATTTATATTGCAGGCAATAACCTATATTTTAATGATATTATCAAAACCTCAGGTAATACAAATGCATATATGGCAAATAATTTTGCACAACCTGTTGTAAATGTAGAAAAAATTATACATATGAATCCCGATGTTATAGTTTTATTAGCCCCATATATAAACAAAGAAAACATCTCAAAAGAACAATTAAAAAATATCTGGTATAAACTGCCAATTAATGCAAGTAAAAACAAGGATATATATATCATAGACAAAGAATATGCGGGAATTCCAAGCAATAGAGTGGTAAACTTTATAAACGATTTTAAAAAGATACTAATAGATGTTAAAAATAACTAATTACTCTAATTTGATTTTAAAAAATATAAGCTTCCATTTAAAAGAGGATGAAAACCTAATAATCTTAGGATCAAATGGAGCTGGTAAATCAACACTTGCAAAGGTTTTATCAAACCTTTTATCAAATAAAGAAGTTTTTTTATTTAATCAAAACATCTCAGAGTTAAATAATCAACAAAGGGTAAAATATATAAACTATATTCCACCAAAACTAGAAGTTTTTGATGAATACCTTACTGTATATGAATTTTTAGAGCTTTCATTTATTGAATCAATAGATTATAAAAAAATTGATGCAGTTATAGAACATACAAAAATAAAACATTTAAAAAATAGAAGCTGTATCCAATTAAGTAGTGGTGAAAAACAACTATTGTTATTAGCTTCTAGTATGATACACAATGCAAAGATAAGCATCTTTGATGAATTAACTGCAAATATGGATATATCAAGGGTAAAAGAGGTTTATGAACTTTTTAAATCAAACCTTCTACAACAAAAAATCATCATAACACACAACCTTGATCTTGCATATCATCTAAAATATAAAATCTTATATCTACAAGATGGAAAAATCGAGTTTTTTGGAGAGTGTGAAGAGTTTTTTGAAAAAGAAAACCTGACTAAAAGATACAATAATTCATTACAAATAATAAATGGTCACTTGGTGGTAAACCTATGAAGTATTTACTATATCTTTTATTTTTATCTATAATAGTACTTTCACCTTTTATAGGAGAGAACTCAATAGAAGTTTCAGATATCTTTGATAGTTCTACAACCTCACATATGATATTTTGGGATTTAAGGGTTCCTAGAATAATTTTAGCATTTTTTGTTGGTGGTATTTTAAGTCTTAGTGGCTTAATCTTTCAAACTATTTTTAAAAATATTTTGATAACCCCTTATACTCTTGGAATTGCCAGCGGTACAACACTTTTTACGGCTGTTTCAATAGTCTTTTTGCCCACAGTTGCTTTATATATCTCTGGTATTTTAGGCTCTTTTTTTACTATAATGATTTTATACCTTATCTCAAGGATTATAAATAAAAACCAAATTTTAAACTCTACAAACTCTATTTTACTTATAGGTATCGCCTTGTCATTTTTTTATTCTTCAGCTTTGATGTTGGTTTTTTATCTAAGTAATTTACAAGAGAATTATTCAATTATAAGATTTACCCTTGGAAGTTTAGATATTGTAGGGTTTAATACCCCTATAGTTGTTTTTATAACTGCGCTTATCTTTTTATTTATAGTTTTAAAAAATAAACAAAATATAAAATTACTATTGATTTCAAATGATATGGCATTTTTAAAAGGTCTAAATGTCAATAAAACCAACCTAACACTGCTTATCTTTGTTTCCATTGCTGTTGGTATCAGTATTAGTTTTGTAGGTCCTATTGGCTTTATAGGACTTATTATCCCTCATACAATGAGAATCATATATAAAAAAAGTGCAGAGAAATTAATTTTTCCTGTGTTTTTTTATGGAGGTGTATTTCTTGTAGTTTCTGATTTAATAGCTAGAAATCTAAATACTGCTTCAACCTTGCCTATTGGGGTTGTAACCTCATTTATTGGTGCTCCTGTATTTGTTTATTTACTAATAAGAAAAAATAGTAAACAAAAATAAAACTAACAAAATAAATATATCGAGCCTTGGTTTTATATCTAAGGCTTTTTTTACATCTCTTTTTTCAATATTCACTTTTCCATCACCAAAGTAAGGTTTATCTTTAATTTTCCCAAAATATGAAGTTGGACCCCCAAGTTTTATATTTAAACTTAGAGCCATAGCTGATATTGGTAATCCGGCATTTAAACTTTCATGTTTTTTACCATATTTTTGAAACTGTAAAAAAGCTTTTTTTGAAAAGAAAAGTAGGGCAATTAAAAGTGCTGTTATTCTAGCTGGAATATAATTTGCTACATCATCAAGTTTTGCAGAAAATTTTCCAAACTTTTCATACCTTTTATTTCTATATCCAACCATAGAATCTAAAGTATTTATTGCTTTATAAATAAAAGCTCCAATAAGACCAAAACAAAGTATATAAAAAAGTGGAGCGATAACACCATCACTTAAATTTTCAGCATAAGTTTCTATACAAGCTTTATTTATATCGCTGTCATTCATATCTTTTGTATCACGACTTACTAGCATAGAGATTGCATATTTTGGATTATCTGATTGTATTACATTTTGTACACTTTTATAAAGCATATTTGATGAAATAGCAAAAGAACAAAGAAAACCTTGAAAAAATATATTATCCACATATGTTAAAGCAAAAGTAATAGTAAACACTATACAAAGTAAACTTAGTGTAAGTATAAACCCTCTAAAAACATTATCCAAGTAGAATCTGTTTTCAAACCATTTAATAAAATCTCCCATATAAATTATAGGATGTTTTAGATACTTTATTTTCTCAAATTCTGCAAAAAAATAGTCTATAATATAAGCAATTAATGCAAGAGAAAAATACAATTTTAAATCCTATCCAAAGCATATTTTAAAGCTCTGATTGAGGCTTTGTTTTTAACAGCAACTCTTACAAAAGAAGAATCTAAAAAATCAAAATTTGAACAATCTCTTACCATGATTTTATATTTTTTTAGATGATTTTGTAAAGTTTTACTATCAATATTTTTTAACTTCAAAAGTAAAAAATTTGCATCACTTTTATATACTTTTTCTATGAAGCTATATGAAGATAAAACCTCTTGCAAATAGGCTTTATTTTTATTGTTTTTTTCGATAGTTTTATTTACAAATTTTTTATCTTTTAGAACTTCAAGTATATAATTCATATCATAAGTAGAAAGTTTCCATAAAGGCTCTTTTTCTCTTAGTTTTTTGATATTGTTTTTTGAAGAGATTATTGTACCAACTCTAACCCCAGCACAAGAGTAGAATTTTGTCATAGATTTTAGAATATATAGTTTGTCATATTCATTTATATATTTTGTTATTGATTTTTTATTTGTAAACTCCAAAAAGCTTTCATCAACTAAAATAGTACACTCTTTTTTTATCCATAATTTCAACAACTCTTCCAAGTTATAGTATTTCCCATCAGGAGTTGATGGGTTTATAAATACTATAAGTGAAGCTTTTTTGATTTTTTGATTTTTATTTTCAAATCTATCAATTAAATTTATTTTATAGTTAAAAACTCTTGCTGCTTTTTTATACTCTAAATAAGCAGGAGAATAGATAAAACACTCTTTTAGACCCAAAGCATCAAATAAAGAGAAAATAGCGCTGCTAGCACCATTAAAAAGCTCTAGGTTTGATTTTTTTACTTTATAATGCTTTGCTATTGTTTTATATAACTTTTCATAATTTGGGTATGATGATATTGAGAGTTTATTAAAATCAATATCAAGTTTTGGTTTTAAGAAGTTTATATTTGAAGACAAATCAATTATCTCTTCTAACTTACACTCTAATTCTTTTGCAAAAGAGTTTATATCTCCCCCATGTTCAAATTTTTTCATTTATTTTTTAAACTACCCGTTCTTAGTGCATAAGCCCAATCAACTCTTCCATTTTCTTCTGCTTTTTTTGCAGCTTTTTCAAAATCATAGGCAACTCTTACTTGCTCAATACTGTATTGATTATCTTCAACTGTAAGAATTGTATACGAAGCATCAGGCGTATGGTTTTCCATTTTATGTTTAGTTGGAAGTTCATCTTCATATGCTTGTAGTCCTACAGAACCTGGGTTTATTACTATTTGTCCGGTATTTAGTTTATGAACTCTTGGTAGGTGAGAATGTCCACAAAAAATAAAAGGTGTTTCAATATTGTCTGTTAATCTTATAATCTCTTCATCACTTCTTAGTTTAACTTCACCAGATGAAACATCCTCTAATAGATATTGGGTATCATCAAAATAAGTTCCATGAATCATATAATATGTACCACCAATTATCTTTTCAAACTGTAAATCTTGAATCCAGTATAAAACCTCTTCACCCAAGTCTTCGTATACATATTTCAAAGTAGGATTTTTTTCTAGTTGGTCTAAACTTGCCTCTAATATTTTTCTATCTTGATCTCCACAGATATTTATAAACTTACTCTCTCTTATCAAATCATAAGTAGCTCTTGGTGCAATTGGACCATAAAACATATCTCCAAGGTTTAAAACCACTTCAATATTTCTACTTTTGATATCTTTTATTAGCTCTTGCAGTGCATAAACATTTGAATCTATATCAGATAAAATAGCTATTTGCATTCTCTTATAAACCTTTATTTTATTTTGAATTGCAAATTATAATAAATCTTCACATAGTAGTTGCTTTTAACACTTCTATATAGCTTGTTTCGATATAATAATACTAAAAAAGAAGGTTTTAATTCTTGGGTGTATTAACTAGACTCACATTAAATGAAATTAATAACTTAATTGTAGATGAAAATGTAAGCTTTAATTCTATTGTGGGAACCTCATCAGGTATTAGTGATACAACATATATTGGAATTTCTAATACAAAAAAATATATATTTAAGCTATATGAAGATGCATCAATAAAAGATGTAGAAAATCAAATAGAGATTTTAAATTCAATAAAAAATTTAAATGTTCCAAATGTACTATCAAAAAAAATAAACCTTTACAACAATAGACCAATAACACTTCTTTCATATATTGAAGGGGATGTTATACAAAGTATTACAAAAAATCATCTAAAACAAATAACACTTTTTTTAGTAAGTTTGCATTCTATAAAAGATATTAAAATTACTAAAAAAGATGTTTACTCAAAACAAAACTTTGAAACGATGCTTTTTTCTTTATCAAACAGTAGCCTAAAAAAGCAAATAACACAAAAGTATTTAAAAGTAAAAGATATAGATACTAAAAGCGAAGCTTTAATTCATGGTGATCTTTTCCCTGATAATGTAAAGTTTATAGATGGAAAACTTAGTGGTGTATATGACTTTACACAGTCTTGTTTTGGTAATATACTCTTTGATATTGCAGTTGTTGTTATAAGTTGGTGTTTTGAAAATATGAGATTCAATATCTGCTATTTTGAATATATACTTAATACTTATAACAAATATACAAACAAGAGTATAGAAAAGAAAAGAATAAAGGATTATCTTTTATATTCTTGTTTGTATTACTCTTTACAAAGAATATATAAAAATACTAAAAAAGATTACAGCGAGTATTTAAAGAAATTCCAAATAATAGATAAAACAGTTTAATAAAAAAGATATAAAAATTTTATAGGAAAGAAAATGATAAAAAGTATAATTGGAAATATAGATTTTGTTGAAAGTTTGCGAGGTAAAAAAGCAACATATATTTTAGCTATGAGCAATACTGCAACTGCCAATATAGAAGGGATTACACAAGCTGGAATTCCAGGTCAAATATATCTAACCCCCACACTAGATAGTGAGTTTTTATGTAGTGGAGAGGTAAGAAGTTTAGAGGATGTTGCAAAAACACCAAAAGGTGTTCCTACTCCTGCACTTATAACAAGAGCAGTTCATCTTCTAAACCCTTTTTCAAATATAGAACTCCTTGATTTAGGTATAGAAGTAAAACCAAAACTAGAATACTTCAAAATACACAATATGCAAATAGAACCATCAAAATCAATTGTTGAGGGTGCAAACATAGACGCAATGGATGTGTTTCAAAAAGGATTAGCATTTGGACAAGCTTATGAGTTAAAAGATGATTATCTAATCTTAGCAGAATCAGTTCCAAGTGGAACAACAACAGCAACTGCAACTGCTTTGGCATTGGGATATAAGTGTAAAGAGATGTTTAGTAGTTCATTTAAAGAGGTTCCAAATAGTATTAGAGATACAACTATCAACAAAGCCTTGGAAAATATTTCAAAAGAGGATGATCTATTTTCAGTACTTAGTAAAGTTGCAGATAATATGCTTGTATTTTATGCTGGAGTTATTTTAGGCTTAAACAATAAACTAAAAGTGATCTTAGCAGGTGGAACTCAAATGGCTTGTATCCTTCTAATAGTAAATGCCGTATTAAAAACTATGGAAGCAGAGTTTGAAACTTCTAACTTATCTTTATGTACTACAAAGTGGGTATATGATGATAAAAATAGTGATATCAAAGCTCTTTTGGAGATGCTTGATTTTAAACTAAATGCTTATTATGCTGATTTTGATTTTGCTTTATCAAGCCATCCTGCACTAAAACTTTATGATAGTGGAGAAGCAAAAGAGGGGGTTGGAGCAGGGGCTGCTTTAGCTTATGGGTTTTTAAATGGACAAGATAAAAAAACCATAACAGAAAAAATAGAAAGCTTTTTGGGATAAATATGAAAGTCTTATATTTTGGTGGACAAAAAAGTGGTAAATCAAACCTTGCGGAGGTAAAAGCCTTAAGCCTTGCATCAAACAAGCCTTTTTATATAGCAACCTATGATAACTCTTATGATGATAAAGAGATGCATAAAAGAGTGGATAAACACAAAAAGAGCAGGGAAGATAACTTCGAAACTATAGAAGAGTCAAAAGATTTAACTAAAGTGATAAAAGAGAATGAAACCTATTTGATTGATTGTATCTCTATGTGGATATTTAATAATATAGAAAAAAAAGAAGAGGAACTTTTAAAACAATTGGAACAATTAGAACAAATTGATTGTAATATAGTTTTTGTACTTAATGAAGTAACCACAGGGGTAATCCCTTTTGACAAGGATAGTAGAAGATTTGTAGATTTAACTGGAATAATAGGGCAAAAATTAGCCAAAATCTGTAATGAGGTGTATGAAGTTAAATTTGGACTTACAAATAGATTGAAGTAGAAATAGCAAAATTAGCATTGACAATATTATCATATTACGATAATATTATTTAAATAAAACTTATCATATTAGGATAATAATATGTTAGCACCAATAGATTTTTTAAAAGAAAAATATATAGAACCAAATAAAATAACTCAAGATAAGCTTTGTGAAGTTTTACAAATAGGCAAAAAAACAATCAGTGAACTTTATCAAAAGAAAAGAGGTTTTACAATACATACGGCAAAAAAGTTTGCTAAATTTTTTGGGTTAAAACCTGAATTTATACTAATGAAACAAGTTGAATATGACCTGTTTTTGGATAAAGAAGAGTATGATTTTATAAAGCCTTATCATGAACTTTTTAAAGAAGAGAAAAAAATATCTACTGCAAAATGGATTTTATCAACAATAAATAACTCAATAAGCGATAAGCGACTTCATTATGATTTAGATGATTTATATACAATTTTTTCAACAGCAACTACAGATATAAAATATCAATATGCTATTATCACACTTTTTAATGAAGTAAGTTATGAGGATGTTATTAAGTATTGTGAAGTTTATGATATTGAAAAATCAAATCTAAAAAAACTTTATGAGTATTATATAAATCAATACAATACAAAGGTAAGTTCACAATATGAATGGCTACTTAAATAATTTTGAACAGCAAATAAATACATTAAATAGTGTTTATTATGAATTATTAGCTCCTATTGAAAAGCAATCAGTTATAAAAAACTGGTGGGTATTTGGTGGAGGAACAGCCTTGGCTATGTTTCATTTTAATCATAGAAAATCTTTTGATATAGATATATTTATAACAGAATCTCAACTTTTTGATTTTTTAAATCCAAAATGGTACATTGATGAGACAAAAATATTTGATAACAATGAGTATAGATTTGATGGGATGAATCATCATATACAACTTAAAACAAAAGATGATATAAAAGTTGATTTCTTACTCAATGAAGCAATTATAAATAAACCTATAAAAGATGCAGAATTGGATATTGATTATGAACTTTTTTATGAGTCAGTAGAAGATATAATCGCCAAAAAAATAAAATACAGAAAACAAGACAATCTTACAAGAGATATTTTTGATATTGCTATGGCTATATCTTTTGATAAAAGTATTATTGAAAAACTCATTTTTTCAAGATTTATAACATTTGATGATTTAGAGATTTTAAATACTTCTTTAAATAAACTTGATGAGAAAAAATATATTTTAGAGTTAGAAAAAATAGAACCCCAAAGTAAAGAGTTTGAGAAAATCGCTTTAAATGGTAGAACTATTATTCAAAAAAATATCAAATCAATTATAAATTAAATAGGAAGTATAGTAAATGAATAATAATATCTCAATATTTGGAACTAGCTCAGATGCAGGAAAATCAACCCTTACTTTTGTAATAGCAAAAATAATCCAAGATATGGGCTTAAGTGTGGCTCCTTTTAAAGCACAAAATGTTTCAAACAATGCCTTTGTGTGTGATGATAAAAGTGAGATTGCAGTTGCACAGTATTTTCAAGCTGGGATTTTAGGAGTAAAAACCTCATATCACCTAAACCCAGTATTATTAAAATCGGGTCGTGGTAGTGCAGCTTCTCTTATAGTTGAAGGTAAGGTTGTAACAAATAAAGATGTCAGGGAATATTATAGGGATTTAGATCTACTTAAACCAGCTGTTAAAAGATGTTTTGATTATCTTGATTCAAAGTATGATGTTGTTGTTTGTGAAGGAGCTGGAAGCCCTGTTGAGCTTAATCTTATGGATAAAGACCTTTCAAATATCTTTATAGCAGATGAATACAATACAAAAATCATACTTATTGCAGATATAGAAAAAGGTGGAGTTTTTGCTTCTATTTATGGAGTATATAATCTACTACCTAAAAAGTTAAGAGAAAATGTAATAGGTGTAATTGTAAACAAGTTTCGTGGGGATTTAACACTTTTTGATGAGGGTGTTAGGATTATCCAAGAGGAGTTTAAAATTCCAGTTTTAGGTGTGCTTCCATATACACCCTTTAATTTTGGCTTTGAAGATTCACAAAGCTTAAAAAACTATATTCAAAACAAAGAAAAAGCAATCATAAATGTGGGAGTAATCTCATATCCATATATGAGTAATTTCAACGATTTTGAACCACTTGTATCAGATGATAATATAAACCTAGAGTTTATTGAGTCAAATATCCCTTTAGACAAATATGATATGGTTATTTTACCAGGGTCTAAACTTGTAATCAAAGATTTACTATGGCTTAAAAAAACAGGACTTTTTAAAAATATTAAAGAGTTCAAAAAAGAGATTTTTGGTATTTGTGGTGGTTATGAGATGCTTTTTAACTCTTTAGATGATAAGTATGCCCTAGAAAATGAAACTCCTACAGCAGAAGAGGGGTTTGCTTTTATAGATGATATGATAGTCTTTGAAAAAAAGAAAATTTTAGAGAAAAAAGAGTATGAAATCTTTGATTGTAAAGTAAATGGCTTTGAGATACATCACGGTAACTCTTCAAAATACCCTTTATACTTTGAAAACAAAAATATCAAAGGAACTTTTGCCCATGCAATTTTTGGTAATGATAGTTTACGAAATAAACTTTTTAAAGCCATTAATAAAAACTATCAAGGTTTTGATTTTGAAGAGTATAAACAAAAAACTATAAATAGTTTTATCTCACAATTAAAAAAGAGAATTGATATAGAAACTATAAAAAAGAGTATTTATGAATAATATAATTCTTGGGCTAAAATTTGTATTTAGTTACTTTTCTATCCTTCCTGTAAGTTTTAAAAAAGATGATGAGGTATCAAGAAAAGAGGTTTTAAACTATACAGTTTTTTTCTTGCCACTTGTTGGTTTAGTTTTAGGAAGTTTTACAATACTTCTTTACTCACTACTTGATTCAATCCCAATATTGGCTGCTATTATTGCTACTTGTGTTTATTTTATCCTTTATGGTTTTATACATACAGAGGCAATACTTGATGTGGTAGATGCAATATATGCAAAACATAGTGGCAAAGATGCCTATAAGATCATAAAAGAGCCAACAGTTGGTGCAATAGGAGTTTTATACTCAATTATCTTTGTAGTTTTAAAAATAGCTGGATTTTCTTATCTTTTATATCATAACTATTTATTAGAACTTGTAGCTATATTGATAATAAGTAGGTTAAGTGTTCAGTTTACAATCTATTTTTCTAAGTTTAAATCCCCATTTGTAACAATGATGGCAGATAGTTTTAAGCCAAAGAGTTTTTTAATTTCTATTATACTTTTTGGTTTTTTGGTTTTTTTACTTACCAATTTTAGTTTTCTTATTTTTATCCCTTTATCATTTTTATTTGCTTTGTTTATTACAACTTTTTTGAAAAAAGCTTTAGGTTTTTTAAATGGAGATGTCTTAGGATTTATTTTAGAAACTATTGAGATAGTTTTAGCTTTAGGAGTTTGTTTTTATGTCTAAAATTACTCTATTAAGACACGCAGCTGTAGCTGAAAATTATCAAAAGAGATATATAGGTTATGATAGTGATATTGGTTTGGATATGCAGTTGTTTGAACATTCAAAGATTGAAGAGTTGCTTTCTAAACAGAACTTCGATTTAATTTATACTTCAGATTTGAAGCGTTGTGTAGATACTGTAAAACATATAAGTGATGAATATATTTGTGATAATAGATTAAGAGAGATGAAATTCAAAAAAAATATAGAGGGAAAATCTTTTGAGGAAGTAGAGCAAAATGATGATTATAAACAAGAGTATTTAGAAAATATAAATACTTGGTATTCATATATTTGTGAAGAGTCTTTAGAGTCTTTTGAACAAAGAATAAAAGAATTTCTAAGCTCACTTCCTAAAAACAAAAAAATATTAATCTGTACCCATGGAGGTACCATAAGAATGCTTCACTCTTTGCTTATGAATAAAGATTATAATGATTTTCTTTTTAAAATCGATTACCTAGATGCTTTTAATTATAATCTAGACTTATACTCAAATCATAAGTTTATTTAATCATAATTTCAACTTAAACTATATATAATTCAAAATTATAATGGTTTGATCTTTGATTTAATACTTTTGGGAAGATGCGCGAACACCATATTGCTGTTTTTTATAAACTTTTCATTTTCATATATGGCAATGTCCAGTGTCATATTTGATTTTTTAAAAGTTAACAGTTTTATTGTTTGATCTCTATCTTGATAAGACAAGTTCATTGGTTTTAAATCGATTTGTGGTTTTTTAGCCATAATTCTCCTTCTTTCAAACCATTATAAGTAAAGATTTCTTTAAAGGATTTTATATATGAGTCAAACTGAACATATTAAATCAATACCCTCTGATAGGTTGCAATTTTTTCCTATTATGATGTTTGCGATTGTTATGGGGTTTACAGGTTTATCTATTGTTTTTCATAAAATGCATGAAGTTTTATATTTCCCAACTTTGATTGTTGACATTTTTGGTTATATCTCTTTAGGATTGTTTTTTGTGATTTCATTTTTTTATGTAAAAAAAATCATTTCTCATAAGGAAGAGGTAAAAAAAGAGATGACCCATCCAATAAGAGTAAATTTCTTTGCGGCAATATCTATTTCACTTCTTTTATTATCTATTTTTTTTAGACACTCTCTAAGTGAATTATCATATATACTTTTTATTGTAGGTGTTTTATTACACTTCTTTTTTACTTTTTATACAATTAAATATTGGATAAATAACAATTTAGAAGTTCACCACTCAAATCCAGCTTGGTTTATCCCTATTGTTGGTAATATTATTGTTCCTATTGCAGGAAAAGGTTTTGTTTCAGATTCTGTTTTATATTTTTTCTTTTCAATTGGAATTTTCTTTTGGATTGTTCTTTTTGCTATTATTTTAAATAGAATCATTTTTCATAAACAATTTGCACCAAAATTTATGCCAACTTTATTTATACTTATTGCACCACCAGCAATTGGATTTGTGGCTTATATTAAATTAACTTCAAATTTAGATTTTTTTGCACATATCTTATATAGTTTGGCATTGTTTTTTACTATATTAGTATTTGTAATGTATAAAAACTATATAAATATCAAGTTTTTTATATCTTGGTGGGCATTTACTTTCCCTATGGCTGCAATAACAATAGCTACAATATTGATGTATCAATTAACTAGTGAGAGTTTTTATGCTGTTCTTTCTTATATTTTTATGTCAATTACAATTATTGTAGTATTTTTAGTTGCAAGACAAACTATAATTCATATGCTTAAAAAAGAGATTTGTATTATGGAGTAAACTATTTAGATTATTTTTCCTTAATAATTTTATAGTAAAATTAAACACTTTTTGATGGAGAGATAAAATGGAATATAGATATATAGGTAAAAGCGGACTTAGAGTTACATCAATTTGTTTAGGAACTATGACTTTTGGTAGTACAACTACAAAAGAAGAAGCCTTTAAAATTATGGATAAAGCTTATGACGAGGGTATAAACTTTTTTGATACAGCAGAGATTTATCCTGTACCTCCAAAAGCCCAAACAATAGGAATAACAGAAGATATAGTAGGTGAATGGTTAAAAACAAAACCTCGAGACTCAATAATTTTAGCAACAAAAGTAGCAGGTGCAGCCTCAGGCTGGTTTGTTCCCCCTGTAAGACATGGTCTTACTGCAATTGACTCTTTTCATATTAAAAGAGCTATTGAGGGAAGTTTGAAAAAACTTCAAACAGAATATATTGATTTGTATCAAATGCATTGGCCAGATACTATTGTACCAGTAGAGGAGAGCTTAAAAGCTTTTGATGAGTTGGTAAAGGAAGGAAAAGTTAGATATATAGGAACATCAAATGATAGTGCATATGGTCTTACGAAAGCAAATGAGATTTCAAAACATAAAAATCTAAATAGATTTGAATCTATTCAAAACAACTTTTCATTGCTAAATCCAAGATTTCATGATGAATTAGCAAAAGTTTGTAAAGAAGAGAATATCTCTTTACTACCTTACTCACCAATTGCTGGTGGTGTATTATCTGGGAAATACAATAGTGGCTTATATCCTGAAGGTTGTAGATTTACAGCATATGCAAAACATAAAAGTCCAAGAGTACAAGCTCAAGCATATAGGTTTGTAAATGAAAAAACTAAAGAAGCCACAGCAAAATATATGGAACTTGCAAAAGAGTATGGAATATCTCCTGTAACTTTAGCTGTAGCATATTCAAAACACTTTGATTTTGTTGCTTCTACTATAATTGGAGCAAGAAAACTATCTCAACTAGATGAATCACTAGCAGCATTTGATTTTAAAATAGATGATGAACTTTTATCAGAAATTGAGAAAATACAAAAAGAGATACTTTATCCAATGGGATAGGGTATCTCATATCCTATAAAAAATTATTTTCATACCATTTTAGATATAAATAATCATAATATGTTATTTATAATAATTATTTATTTTTATAATAAGATTATTAGATAACTTTTTCTTATTTGATTAATATTATTTAGCTATAATATTATTGGATGATATATATGAGATAACATAGGAGTGTTTATGAAAAATCTTGGTATTGCAAAAAAATTTACACTAATTACAGTTGTAGTAACAATAGTAATGTTAATTATTGGTTATTTTGTTTTAAATATTCAAAAAAATAATTTAAAAGAAGAACTATTAACAGATTTGCAGACTGAACTTAATCACTTCAGTAAAATAAAAATTCAAGGGAAACTTGATGTGGGAATATCAAATGCAATCTCAATTGCAAATGATAATATGATAAAAGAAGCTTTATCTACCAATAACAGAGAACTTGCTATTAAAGCACTTGCAACATTATCTGAAAATATGAAAAAATTTACCCCTTTTAAAAATATCAAGGTACATATTCATACAAAAGATTCCCATTCTTTTTTAAGATCATGGAAACCTGAAAAAAATGGAGACGATTTAAGTTCATTTAGAGCAAGTGTTGTAAAGGTGAATAGTACAAAAGAAGCTGTTAATACTTTTGAAGTTGGTAAAGCAGGTTTAAGTATAAGATCTGTTGTTCCAATTTTTGATTCAAATAACAAGCATATAGGTTCTTTAGAGTTTATGCAGGGTATTAACTCTGTTGCAAAATCATTTGATAAAATTAATGATGGCTTTCTTCTTTTAATGGATAGTGCAAATTTAGTAAAACAATTTGATAAAAAACAGATGTTAAAAAACTATGTAATTTCTCAAAAATTTATCAATAAAAAGTTTTTAGAAGATGCTAAAACAATAGATTTTAAAAAATTGTTAAAAAATAAACATCTTATTACAAATCACTATTTTTATACATATGTAGATATAAAAGATTTCAATGATAAAAAACTTGGTATAGCTTTAACCGCTAGACCTATCTCTGCTGTTAATGATTCCTTGGAACATAGTACATATATTATTTGGATTGCATTGATTATTTTAATTATAGCACTAATTTTAAGTATGGCTATAACACTATTTAATCTAAAAAATACAATTTTAAAACCAATATTTAATCTAAAAAAATCTATTGATAATATAAGAGATGATAAATCGGCAGAAACAACAAGAATAGAAGTTTATTCAAATGATGAGATAGGAGATGTTGTACAAAGCTTTAATAAATACTTAGATTCAATAGATGAAGGACTAAAACAAGATACAGCTGTTATTAATGAAACAAGAAAAGTTATTGAAAGAGTTAATCAAGGTTTATTAAATGATAGAATAAAAAGTAAAGCTAATTCAGAACAAGTAAATCTTTTAGTTGATGAAATAAACAATATGTTAGACAGATTACAATCAAACCTAAATAAATTAAGTGAAGTATTAATTGCAATGTCAAATGCTAAATACGACAAAGAGATTCCTGTAATTGATGGTTTAGGTGGAATGATTGCTTCATTATTCTCAGGTGTAAATGTAACAAAATCATCAATAAATGAGATAATTTGTCTAATGGATAACTCAAACAAAGAATTAACACAAAGTGCAAAAGAGCTTTCAGATGCTTCAAAAGAGTTAAACAACTCTTCAACTACACAAGCTGCATCATTAGAAGAGACTGCTGCTGCTATAGAGGAGATATCTGCAACTATTATACAAAGTAGCGAAACAGCAACTAAAATGTCTCAATATGCACAAAATCTTACAAAATCAAATGAGTTAGGAAAAGAATTAGCTTCTAAAACTTCTCAATCAATGGATAAACTTAGCCAAGAGGTTTCAGCTATATCAGAAGCAATTACAGTAATTGACCAAATTGCATTTCAAACAAATATTCTTTCACTAAATGCAGCAGTTGAAGCAGCAACAGCAGGAGAAGCTGGTAAAGGGTTTGCAGTAGTTGCACAAGAGGTTAGAAACCTTGCAAATAGAAGTGCAGAAGCAGCAAATGAGATTAAGTCATTAGTTGAAAGTGCTACAAGTAAAGCTACTGAGGGTAAAGATGTATCTACTAAGATGATTGATGGATATGATGATTTAAATAAAAATATCGATATGACAATAGAGTTAATACAAGATGTTACAAAGGCATCAAAAGAGCAAGAGAGTGCAATGACTCAAATCTCTGATACAGTAAATAGTTTGGACCAAGCTACCCAACAAAATGCAATATTAGCTTCAAATATTAGTGAAATGGCATCAGATACTTCAAATTTAGCTATACAACTGCAAAATATTTTAGAGCAAACAACATATGATAAAAGTGCACAAAAAAGAGTTTGTGATACAAATATGATTATAGATGTTAATAAACTTAAATCAGATCATATTAATTTTAAAAATACAAACTTTATACAATGTAAAGAGGGATTTAGTACAACTGTAGATACTCATCATGAATGTAATCTAGGTAAATGGATTGATTCCCATGAAGATAAAGCTTTTGCAAAATCAAAAGAGTGGCAAGAGTTAAAAGCGGCTCATAAAAATGTACATGAATTGGTTCAAGATACAATTGACCTTTACTCTAAAAATGCAAAAAATCAAGAAGTATTAAATACTACAGAAAATATAGAAAAAAATATAAATATAGTTTTTAATAAACTTGATGAAATAAGAGAGATTAATTGTAAAAACTAATTTGATCAAGGAGCTTATTAGATTGATTCTAAAACTGCTCCTCTCTTTCTAATTTTATCTATTTTAAAATCTATTCTAAAACTTTTTACTATTGCAAATATTTGCTGCTTTAACATGACAAATATTAGAACTTTATAAGATTATTAAAGTAATTATTCAAAATAATAACTAGCTTTTAATACTAAAATTGATATAACTACAAGCAAAAAAGGTTTTTTTTGAATAGCAAACAATTAATAAAAGAAGCTTACAAGTTAAGATTTGAATATTTTAATTTTTATGAAAATAAAGAGGAAAAATGGCATGAAAAATATAAAAATCATAAGTTGTATGATATAGTTATAGAAAGTTTTGAATATAAATATACTCAAATAGCTGAAAAAATGCCAGAACTAATTGAGAAACTAAAAAAATACTAATACTTTTATATAGAAATTTACAAATTCTTTATTACATATATAACTTACTAATAAATTCAAAGTTTATTGATATATAGCTTAATTTTAAATATTATAATATTTTTCTAATTTAAATAATTTTTATACTATTTCTTGATATATATTTATAACTTAGATTTATATTTGTTTTAGATAAAATTATGTTTTTTTTAAACTAATATTAGTATGGAGTTTTATATATGGGCAAATTTATTATAGCATGCATTGATAATGATATAGAGATTCTAGATTCATTATACAATAAAATTTCTAGAATTGTTGATGCAGATTATATAGTTGAAAGTTATGTTAATGTAGAACAAGCTTTAATAGGTTGCTATAATTATATTATCTCTGGAAATGAAGTGCTAATAACTATATTAGGTAATAATAATACAAAAATGTCTAATGAAAAATTTATTATAGAACTATATAAAAACTCTCCAAACACAAAAAATATTTTATTTGAAGATAATCTAACAATAGAATCATTAGCACAAATTATAAACAATGCTTCAATATATCAAATTATTCCAAGAAGATTTGATAGAGTGGATTTTGAGTTGATTATATTAGAAGCTATAAAAATAAATGCACAAGATAGAAGATTAGAAGAGTATCAAAAAGTTTTAGAAAGTGCAGTAGAAAAAAGAACTAAAGAACTAAATAATATAAATGTAAAACTAGAAATTTTAGCAACAACAGACTCCCTTACAGGGGTAAACAATAGAAGAAGTTTTTATGAATCATCTTCACCAATGATAAGATATGCAAGAAGAGAAAATAAAAAACTTGCAATCCTTATGATTGATATTGATAGGTTTAAACTAATAAATGATATCTATGGACATGCCACTGGTGATGAAGTTATAAAAGCAATGGCACATAAA
Organism: Halarcobacter azotofixans (SeqCode); assembly: GCA_048571215.1. Taxonomy (GTDB): domain Bacteria; phylum Campylobacterota; class Campylobacteria; order Campylobacterales; family Arcobacteraceae; genus Halarcobacter; species Halarcobacter azotofixans. Next base: position 1,253,003 of record CP182352.1, on the reverse strand, counting down.
TGTTCAAATACCTTAAGAAAATCAGATATTTTCGGAAGACTTGGTGGAGAAGAATTTGCAGCAGTATTACCAAATACTTCCCAAAGAGGTGCATTGAAAGCTGCTGAAAATATAAGAGAAGAGATTGAAAACCTTCAAGTTGAAGCAAACAATAAAGAGATAGTAAAATTTACAGTAAGTATTGGTGTTACAATGTTGCGTGCTGATGATTCAAACCTTGAAGCAATATTACACAGAGCAGATTTAGCTCTTTATGAGGCAAAAAAAGAGGGTAGAAACAAAGTAGTCTTATCAAAAGAGGATTTTGAAGAAGAGAATCAAGTAAAATAACTATTTATAAATTTTATTTTTAAACTTGTTTGATTAGATATAATATCTTTTTAAATAACAAGGATAAGAAATTGAAAGTAAGAGTATATTATGAGAATAGATTTATACTATAATTTTCCGTAAAAGTTGTTTTTTGGTAATTTGTTATTCCAGCTAATTAAGTAATTTACAAATATTGTAAATTATTTGGGCACGATTTTAGGCAAAGATTTTATATGGCCAACAATCATCGATTTTCCCAACATCTAAGTTTTTGTCAATAAACATTTTTCTAATATCATCTAAGTTTTCATAGTCCAATGGAAATATTGATATATTCATAAATAACCAACTCATAATAGGTTTTTGTTTATTTTTAATTGCAAATAAGCCTCCCCATCCCATGCCTTGTTTTAACATTACAAATAAATCTTCATTATCAATAATTTCACTGTTAAAAAAATACCAGTTAAAAATAACTCTTTTTTCATGAATTTCTATGGATTTAAAGAAAATAGCATTAAGTACAGTTAATAACAAAAATAATGTAATTAAAAATCCTAAAATTTTTGCAAACCAGTTTTCCATTAAAAGTACAAAAACTCCTCCAACAGAACACATGATTAAAAAATAGTATATGACATATAAAACACGACTTAAACCAATATAAGTAAGTGTATAGTTTTGATAGTTTGACATTTTTAAACTTTTCGATATTTATAATATAAGGAATTATAACAGTATCTTTTTTAGGTATATATTAATAAGTAAAATGCTTATAATTTTTACAATTAAATAAGTAACTAATATAGAGCTTGGAATTATAATTAAAAAAACTATGAGGTTTTTTAGTAATGTAGATGATATTTCTTTTTTCAAATTCATATTAAATATAACTATTAGCATCTTAAAAACTGGAATAAATAGAGAATAACTTAACAATAGTTGTAACAAAGATTTCCATTTTAATTCATTATCTAAAAATGAATTGAGAACATCTTTTTTATCTCCTTTGAAGAATGTCAGAAATAGGTTTTTATTATAGATTGATTTTACAATTTCATCTTGAAAATTTATATTATCATCAGAATAAGTAAAAAAAATAGTGGTTTTTTGATTTGCTTTATATAATTCATATCGTATTCTTATATCTCCTACTTGAGGGGTATTTAAATTGGATTTTCCAAAGTACAAATAATACAAACCATCGTTCTTATTTAATTGAGAATTTTTAAGTTGAACATTTATATATTTATCAGCTTTAAATTTAATTGTAGGTATTTTAATATTGCTTAAATAAATAGAATCTGGGTAATAATAAAAAACTCCAAGTTTTTTTCTTGGCCAGGGATTATTATAATTGTCAGTTAATAAAGATGGTTTTTCACTAAATTGAGTTTCCCAATTTTTTTCATATCTTGTATGCTTGTTTATAAACTTTCTAACCCAAGAATACATTTCTACTTTTTTTCTTAATAGTACAGCATCATTAAGATTATAAATATTATCTTCATCTGTAATATTTCCTTTAACTTTAATTGTATCAGTTATGTAAATTAAACTATTTTTGTTATAAGAGGAGCTTTGTACATAAGAGCTTGAATTAAGAATTTTATTATATAGTTCATCTTCAGACGTAATTTTATTTACAATTAAAAGAATAACTATCAAGATAAATAAATATAAATATATTCCTGAATATTTAAAAAATTTGTTAAGTGTGTTAAGTTTCATTCAGTACCTAAATAGAAAATATACATAATCATTGTAATTATATCAGTATCTTTATAAATCCATGTTTCATATATTTTAAGAATAAATAGCAAATAATAACTACATGAACATGAAATAAAACTAAAATATAAATCCTGATATAATTCAACATTTGATGTAAAGGGACTTATAGAGATGAAGATTCGCGTGTATTATGAAGATACAGATTGTGGTGGGGTTGTTTACCACTCTATTTATTTAAACTATTGTGAAAGAGCAAGATCTGAGCTTTTTTTTCAAAAGGGTTTAAGTCCACACAATAAAGATGAATTTTTTGTTGTAAAAAAAGTTGAAGCTGATTATATCAAACCTGCTGTTTTTGGGGATGAATTAGAAGTTAGTGCTAAACTTATAAAAAGAAAAAATACTTCTCTTTTAATTGAACAAGAGATAAAAAGAGATGAAGAGCTTATCTTCAAAGCAAATATTTTAGTTGTTTATTTAAAAAATATGAAACCTACAAGAATTCCACAAGAGTTGATACAACTATTTGGTGAAGATTAAAATGAAATTAAAACTTCTATTTATAATCTTACTATTATTATCTTCACTTAATTGTGATGATAAAATATATCTGTTTCCAAATGAGTCTAAAAAGGCTATAAAAGATATTGAGCTTTTAATAAAAGAATCAAAAACTCAAATTGATGTTGCCATGTACAATTTTTCAAAAAAAAGTTTGGCAAAACTTCTTATAAAAGCACATGAAAATGGTGTATTAATAAATGTTTTTTTTGATAGTAAAAAAATAAAAGATAAAAGTAGTGAATATAAGCTTCTTAAAAAAAATGGCATAAATTGCTACATTATTGATGATGCTAAACTCCATACAAAGTTAGCAATTTTTGATAAAAAAACAGCTTTATTTGGGAGTTTAAACTGGACTAAAGACTCTTTTAGTGAAAATTACGAAATCTTATATATAACATCGAAAAAAGATGTTTTATCTAAGTTAAATAGATTTATAAAAAATTTAAAGGATAAATAAATTGTTAGAAATTTTTGTTATAGGATATTGCCTCTATTTTGCTGTTAGTATTTATACCTCTTTTATGCAAATAGGATATGTACAAAAAGCAAGAGGTTTACAAGCTATTATATTAGATACATCAAAATATATTGAAGCTGCAAATTACTCAGTAGAAAAGGAAAAAATTGCAATTGTTAGTAATTTTTATAACTTTGTTATCTTCTTTTTCTGGATAGCTTTTGGTTTATCAAGTTTAGATTCATTGATAACTATAGAATCATCTTGGTTAAAAGCCATAGTTTATGTTGATGCATTTATTGTTATAAATTGGATTTTGGGGCTTCCTTTTGAACTTTATTCAACTTTTAAGCTTGATAAAAAGTATGGGTTTTCAAATATGACACCAGCGCTTTATATTAAAGATACAATAAAAACTGGAATCTTGTTTTTAGTTTTTGGTTCAGCTGTTATTGGTATAGTTTCATGGATTATTACAAGCTTTGATGCTTGGTGGATTTGGGGATTTGTCTTTATCTTTGCTGTTATTATATTGATAAATATGCTTTATCCAGTTATTAGAGATAAGATGTATGATAAATTTGAACCTTTAAAAGATAAAGAGTTAGAAGAGAAAATAAACAATCTACTTTCACAAGTTGGATTTAAAAGCTCTGGGGTATTTTCTGTTGATGCAAGTAAAAGAGACAATAGACTAAATGCCTATTTTGGAGGTCTGGGAAGTACAAAAAGGGTAGTTTTATTTGATACCCTAATCGAAAAACTAACTCACAATGAACTTCTTGCGGTACTTGGACACGAATTGGGTCACTTTAAAAATGGAGATATCTTAAAAAACATAGGTATCATGGGTATTGTTATGTTTGTATTTTTTGCAATATTTGGAAACCTTAGTGATGAGATATTTTTAGGTTTACATCTAAACAATGAACCATATGCGATTATTACATTTTTCTTGATATTTTCACCTATTTTATCATTTTTCCTAATGCCACTTATCTCTTTAATCTCAAGACACAATGAATATGCAGCAGATGAGTTTGGCTCAAATATGCAATCAAAACAAGATTTGGTAAATGCTTTATTAAAACTTGCAAATGAGAATAAATCATTTCCATTATCACATCCTGTTTATATTTTCTTTTATTATTCACATCCACCTTTAGTTGAAAGATTTAAAGAGCTTGGATATGATGTACATTCAAATAGTGATGAAGCGATGAAAGATAGTATATTTAGTAGTGAAGTAGATGCCTAATTCTGAGTTAATAGCAATTATTGCTTTTATTATTGGCGTAATAATAGGGGGATTAATCCTATGGCTTATTTTACGTCAAAAAATAGCACTATTAGAAGAGAAGTTTTCTCTTAGTGCAAACTCTTACCAATCTATAATAGAAAACTACAAAGAAATAATCTCTAAAACCCAACAAGAGTTGGAAAATCAAGAGAATTACTATAAAGAGAAAATTGATATCTTAGAATCAAGATTTGAAGATAGCTTATCATATGAAAAGAATAGGGCACTTTCAAAACAAGAACAATTAGAAAATGAATTTTCAATAAAAGAGGAAAACTTAAAAGAAAAAATTGAACTCCTTGAAAACTCAAAAGAGAGATTAAAAGGGGAGTTTGAAAACCTTGCAAATAAACTATTTGAAGAAAATGCTAAAAAATCTACAAATAATCTAACACAACTTTTAACACCTTTTAAAGATCAACTTTCAAATTTTGGGAAAAGGGTGGATGATATTTATAATGAAGAGACAAAACAAAGAGTTTCTTTATTAACTGAAATTAAAAATCTAAAATCTTTAAACCAACAAATTTCTCAAGATGCTATAAACCTGACAAAAGCTTTAAAAGGGGAAAATAAAACCCAAGGGGATTGGGGAGAATTGATTCTTTCAAAAATACTTGAACAAACAGGTCTAAGAGAGGGTATAGAGTACTCAACACAAGGTTCTTATACCGATGAACAAGGGAAAAGACTAAGACCTGATGTTATTGTACATCTTCCACAAGATAAAGATATAGTTATAGATTCAAAAGTATCACTAACTGCATATATTAGATATAATGAAAGTGAAGAGGTTTTAGAAAAAGAGCAAGCCCAAAAAGAGTTAATAAAATCAATCTACACACATATCAAGCAACTTAGCCAAAAAAGTTACGAAAATATAGATGAAGTAAAAACTTTAGATTTCGTAATTATGTTTATCCCTATAGAGGGTGCTTTTATGCTTGCAGCATCAAAAGACAATCATCTATTTAAAACAGCTTTTGAAAGCAATATTATGCTGGTATCTCCATCAACACTTTTTGCAACACTTAGAACCATAGAAAATATTTGGAGATATGAACACCAAAATGAAAATGCCTTACTTATCTCTAAAAAAGCAGCAGATTTATATGATAAGTTTGCAGGCTTTGTAACTGATATAGAGGCAATAGGTACAAATATTGCAAGAAGTCAAAAGGCATATGATGATGCTTTAAATAAACTATCCACTGGTAAAGGAAATTTACTTAGACGAAGTGAAGAGTTTATTGAACTAGGAATTAAAGCCAAAAAAAGAATAGATAATAAAAAATACCTAGAAGAGTAAATTATGGAATATTTAAATGAATTTATAAAAAACTTTTTTCTACTAACAGATGCCATGTCAATATATATTATTGTTGGGCTTTTTTTTGCAGGAATATTAAAACAACTAATCCCCGATGATTTTGTATCAAAAAATCTGGGGAAGGATTCTACAGGTTCAGTTATAAAAGCAACTATATTTGGGATACCACTTCCTGTTTGTTCTTGTTCTGTTATACCAATAGCACAAGGCTTAAGAAAAGAGGGTGCAAGTAAAGGTGCTGTACAAAGTTTTTTAATCTCTACACCAATTACAGGTGTTGATTCAATTCTTGCAACCTTTTCATTTTTTGGCTTGATTTTTACAATTTTTAGAATAGTTAGTTCCGTCATTATTGCTATTATTGTGGGACTTATTCAAAACTTTGTAGAAAATAAAAACAATGAAGATATAGTGCAAGAGAAAAGTTGCTGTAGTTCTACATCTAGTTGTTGCTCTTCTAGTGAAAAAAAAGAAGAGGTAAAACCACAGTTTTTTACCACAAAACCTATTGAAGAGAAAGAGAGTAGTTGTTGTAGTTCAACTGCTTCAAGTTCTTGTTGCTCTTCAAATGAAAAAAAATCTTTTTCTATCAAAGCTGTATTCACATACGCTTATGTAACACTTTTTTCAGATATGGTCAAAGCTTTAGCTATAGGACTAATCTTAGGTGCATTATTTACAAGCTTTGTTCCCAAAGAGTACTCAACGCTTCTTTTTGAAAATCAATATTTAACATATTTTGTGATATTAATTTTTGCAATTCCTTTATATACTTGTGCAACAGCTTCATTGCCAATAGCAGCAGCATTTATGTTACAAGGTATGAGTGCAGGGGCTGCTTTTATATTTTTAACTGCAGGTCCTGCAACAAGTGCTGTTACCATGAGTATAGTGTATAAAATGTTAGGAAGAACCTCTTTAATAATTTATGTATCTACTATTGCTATACTTTCACTTGTCTTTGGATTTCTTTTTGATATGACTTTTGCAAACTTAGAAATTTTATCACTATCATCTAAAGTAGAAGAAGTTTCTATATTAAATAGAGTTTCATCAATTGTTCTAATAGCTTTAATCTTTTATTATCTATTAAAACCATTTTTAAATAAAAAACAAAGTTGTTGTTCAAGCGAAAGTTCTTGTTGTGGAAAATAAAACTATCTTTTAAATAATAAAGATAGTTTTATAAGAGTAATAAAATAGATTTATCAATCAACTTTTTTTAAAAATAAAGATAAATATATACCAAAACCTATAAGTAATGCACCTATAATATGATAATATTCTAACCTTTCATCTAAAAATATATATGCTAATATTGCTCCAAAAATAGGCATTAGATGAGTAAACTGTCCAGTTCTTTCTGCTCCAATATTTTCAATACCCATATGCCAAAAATAAAAAGATAATAATGATGCAAAAAATGATACATAAATGAAAAAATACCAGTTTTGTTTAAATATCATAATCTCTTTTTCTAAAGTAAACCCTTGAGATAAATACCAAGGAAGAAGTAATAAAAAACCTAAATAAACTATTATTACAAATAACTCCAAGTGTTTAATTCCTTTAGGTTTAAATTTTAGAACAACAGAATATAAAGCCCAAACTGTTGAACTAAGCAAAATCCATAAATCACCTTTATTAAATTCGATTTCAAATATTTTAAAGAAATCTCCTTTTAATACTAAAAACACTACACCAATAGTTGATAATACTATCCCACCAACTTGTATTTTTGTAATTTTTGTTTTTAGTATCAAAAAAGATAATATTAGTATCAAAATTGGAACAATAGAATTAATAAGCAAAGCATTAGTAGCTTTTGTACTTTGTAAAGCTATATATACAATAGTATTAAATAGTGTTATACCAAGAAAAGAGATAAGAATAAAAAAAAGTAGATTAGTTTTTAAATAATTAAATATTTTTTTTAAGTCTAAAAACAATAAACTAGGCAATAAAAAGATACAAACAAATAACCATCTAAAAAATGCCAACTCTAAGGGTTCAACTCCACCACTTATAAACCTACCAATAACAAAGTTACCAGACCAAAACAATACACAAAGTGCTAAAAAAAAATATATCTTTATATTACTAGTCATAATATTTTCTACAATTGGTTTAAAAGTAGTATTTGAAGGGTGTCACCTTTTTTATACTCTTTTGAGGCTTCTGCAATTATTAGGGCTGTATTTCCAAGAAGATTAGTTAGTATTGCACTAGAACCTTTCTTTTTATCTTCTAAATCAACCAAATATTTTCCCTCTTTATATCTAACATTAGCTGCTATAAAAGAGAGTTTATTTGTTTTATTAGTTAGATCTTCATCAATAATTGCATCAACTATTGGTAGTTTTTTATCACTATTGTTATACTTATATATTAAAGGTAATAGATACAAGATTGCACATACAGTTGAAGAATAAGCAAACCCTGGCAAAGATAAAATAATCTTTCCATCTTTTTTAGCTACAAGTATATGCATCCCTGGCTTTATTAAAACTCCATGAAATAAAAGTTCTGCATTGAGTCTTTTTTTTACCACATCTTGTACAAAATCATAATCTCCAACAGATACTCCACCAGTTGTAACAACTATATCAGCTTTTGCTAAGCCATTTTCTAAAAGATTTGTGATTGAATCCATATCATCTTTTACTACACCCATTTGAAGAACATTTGCACCCGCTTTTTTTGCTAAAGCTTCTATAGTTATATGATTAGAACTTCTAATTTGAGATTCATTAGTTTGAATATCTCCCAAATCTAAAATCTCACTTCCTGTACTTGCTATTGCTACTGTTGCTTTAGTATATACATTAACTTGTGAGATATTTAAAGAAGCCATTACACCAATATGAGCAAAACTTAGAAGTTGACCTTTCTTAATTAAAATCTCATTTACTTTGTAGTTTTCACCTACCTCTCTAATCGCATAAGCTTTAGGCACCTCTTCAAGAATCTTAATTTTATTATCAATAACTTCAACTTTTTCAATTGGAATTAAAGTATCACTACCTTCTGGGATTAAAGAACCAGTAAAAGTTTTGATAGTTGTACCTTTTTCTACTATTGAATTAGATACACTTCCAGCAGGATTTTTATCTATTATCTCTAAAGTTTTTAGTTTTTGATCATCAAATCTTATTGCATAACCATCCATTGATGATGTTGGATAGATTGGTGAATTTTCAACCGCAATAATATCGTCAGCTACGATTCTATCAATACTATTTGATACAAATACTTTTTCCTTAGTTTTTGCTTTGAATTCAAAGTTATTTATAATGTTTAATGATTTAGAATAAGTTATAAAATTTCTCATAATTTCTCCATAAAAATTGAAAAAGATAGTAACATAATGAACAAAAAAGTAAAATTAAAATAACAATAAAGTAGCATTTTATGGGATTAATAGCAATAGTGTAGCAAAACATATCAAGTTATGTCATTTTCTTACTATTATTGAATAAATCAATAAAATCTAATTGACATAATTAGAAAAAATGGTAATAATAATTACAATGTTATATAAGTAATTCTTATATAATTGGGTGTTATATTATCTATAAGCAAAAGTTAACTTAATTATAATAGCTTTAAATTATAACAATTATAAGTTGACTTGATCTTAAGTATAGATAATATTAAAAAAAGGAGGATTAATGACCAATAAGAGTAAGAACTCTGAAAAAGAGCTAGACTTGGTTTCCGAAGAGAAATTAAGTCGAAGAAATTTTTTCAAAAAAACTGCTATTTATTCTGCTGGGGCAATTGCAGCTGCAAATGTATTGTCTCCGGTAAAATTAAGAGCCGATGATCCAGCTATCATCGAAGATGCCCCTTGGGGACAAAAATTAGGAGATCCAGTTGATAAAAACCTTTATGGATTGCCATCACCTTATGAACATAACAATATAAGAAGAACCCATTCACTATTTTCATCTGGGGATTATTATGCATCTGTTGCCATGTGTCCAATACATGAATCAGAAGGTATTATAACTCCAAATGGATTATTTTTTGTTAGAGATCATGGTGGAACAGCACATGTTGATCCAAATGAGTGGAGACTTATGATTCATGGGGATCAAGTTGAAAAAGAGATTGTATTAACTCTTGAAGACTTAAAAAGATATCCAAGTGAATCAAGAATCTATTTTATTGAATGTCCAGCAAATGGAGCACCTGAATGGAGGGGTCCACAATTTAACTCTTTACAGTTTATGAAAGGGCTTATGAGTGCTGCTCAATGGACTGGAGTTATGCTTAAAACTATATTAGAAGATGTAGGTTTAAAAAAGGATGCCGTTTGGATGTTAGCTGAAGGTAGTGATAATGCATCAAATCCTAGATCTATTCCTGTAGAAAAAGCTTTAGATGATGTAATGGTTGTTTGGGGACAAAATGGTGAAGCCTTAAGACCTGAACAAGGTTATCCAGTAAGACTTATTGTTCCAGGTTGGGAAGGAAACTTAAACACAAAATGGTTAAGAAGACTTGAAATTTCTAGTAAACCTTGGCACTCGAAAGAAGAAACATCTAAATATACTATGGTTCAACCTAGTGGAAAAGCTATAAGATTCTTCTGGGTAAATGAAGTAAACTCAGTTATTACTAGTCCTTGTCCAGAAAAACCTTGGACACACTTAAAAAAAGGTGATATGGTAGAAATCCAAGGAATAGCATGGTCTGGTCATGGTACAATCACTGGAGTTGACATATCTTTTGATGGTGGAGACAACTGGACTGAAGCTGATTTAAAAGGTCTTGTTTTACCAAAATCATGGACAAGATTCTCATATATTATTAAGTGGGAAGGGAAACCTCTATTACTAGCTAGTAGATCAAGAGATGACTTTGGAAATATTCAACCAACAATTGATCAAGAAACATCTGCTGTAGGTGTTGAATCTGTTTATCATAGAAATGCAATTGTAACTTGGGAAATAACTAATAAAGGAGAGTGTAATAATGTTCAAATTAGAAAACACAATAAAGCTTAAGAATACTCTTCTTACTCTTGGTTTATCTGCACTTCTTGCTACTTCTTTATATGCAAAAAATGATATGTCAGTAGATGGTGCAGTTAAATATCCAATAAAAGATGGTAAATATGGTCCATATCATGTAAATACACAAGATATAAAATACAATAATGGTAGAACAGTAACTACTTTAGAAAAAAAAGTTTGGGATGTTGATGTTAGACCAGATGGTGAAGGTCTTCCTAAATATGATATGAAAAATGGTAAACCTATTCTTGATGAAGATGGAAATCTTAAGATTGCAGAAGGTTCAGTTGAATGGGGTGAAGAGCTTTATGATACTCAATGTGCAATGTGCCATGGTGAATTTGGAGCTGGGGGAAAAGGTTATCCTACATTAGTTGGAGGAAAAACATCTGATTTAGGAATCCAAAGACTTAATCCAGCTGACAAACATCCAAATCCATCGGTTGCATTAAAAACAGTTGGTTCTTACTGGCCATATGCAAGTACACTATTTTGGTATATTCAAGACTCAATGCCATTTACAGCTCCAAAAACTTTGACTAACAGTGAAGTTTATGCATTAAGTGCTTTTTTACTTTATTCAAATGGAATAAAACTTAATGGAAAAGAGATGGATTATGATACTATCTTAAATAAAGAAAACTTTAGTAAAATAAAAATGCCAAATGAAGATGGCTTTTATCCAAAAGTTGATACAAAAGATCCTCACCAAGGACCTAAAAACATGCAAAAACTTTTATCTGATCCAACAATATATGGAAAAGGTACAAGATGTATGAAAAACTGTTTAAAAAAAGATGTAGATGATTTATTGATGAAAATAAAAGTTGATTTAGCTCCAAATATAAATCAACCACTATCTACAGAAAGATCTTGGAAAGAGCCTAAAGATAAAGAGTGTGCTTCAGATGTTGATCCAGTTGTAAAAGAAAATTACGCTACTTATTGTTCAGCATGCCACTCAAATAAAGCTATTGGTGCACCAGTAATTGGTGATAAAAAAGCTTGGGCAGAAGTTTTAGATAAAGGTATTGATGAAGTTTATGATAATGCTATTAATGGTATTAATGCTATGCCTCCAAAGGGAACAAGTAATTTACCTGATGAGGATTTCAAAAAAGTAGTAGATTACATCATCAATTCTAGTAAATAAAGGAGAAACGCTATGAAATTAATCAAAAAGTTACTAATTGCATCTGCAATCAGTGGTTTAACTGTGACTAGCTCACTAGCTGGCAATATGGATTTAGTAAAACAAGGTGAAAAGATTTTTAATACAAAAAATCTTGGAAATTGTCTAGCTTGTCATGATGTTAATGGTAAAAATATTGATGGTCCAGGTAGTATGGGACCAAAACTTACAGCATTAAAATATTGGCCAGATGAAGCATTATATGCAAAAATTTATGACCCATACACATCAAATCCAATTTCTCAAATGCCTCCATTTGGGAAAAATGGTTGGTTGAGTGATGCTCAAATCAAAGCACTAGTTGCTTATTTAAAAACAGTTGAATAAAATAGAAAGGATTATACATGATAAATAGAAGAAATTTTTTAAGTTTAGGTTTAGGTGCATTAGCAGTTTCAATGGCACCATCTACATTAAGTGCAGTTAACTTTAGAGAGACTAAGCCAAAGGCATGGGAAGCAACTAAGGTTGATGCGGCAATGAAAGAGTTATTTGGAACTTCAAAAACAACAGAGGGTAAAGTTAAATTAAAAGCTCCTGATATTGCTGAAAATGGTGCAGTTATTCCACTTACAGTAAGTTCAAAATTAAAAGGTTCAAAAGTTGCAATTTTTCAAGATGCAAATCCAGAAGCAGCAGTTGCAGTATTTGATGTACCAGAAGGTGGGATTATTGACTATTCTATAAGAATTAAAATGGCTAAAACTGGTAATGTTACAGCAGTAGTTGAAGAGGGTGGAAAATTATATTCTGCATCTAAAGCTGTAAAAGTAACTATCGGTGGATGTGGTGGTTGATTTATTCAACAACATATCAACATTTATAAAATTTAAAAATATATAGAATAAAAAAGGAAATTACAATGGCTAAAAAAACAAGAATAAAAGCAAAAGAAAAAAAAGGTATTGTTACAGTTAAAGCATTAGCAAACCATCCAATGTTAAGTTACCTAGAAGCAAAAAGAGCTAAAAAAGAAGCTAACTTTATTACTTATATGGTTGCAAAATCTAATGGAAAAATTGTGTGGGAAATGACTTCAAGTCAATTTTTATCAAAAAACCCTTATATAAAATTTAAATTTGCTGGTAAAAAAGGTGACGAAATTGAAATATCTTGGGTTGATTTAAAAGGTACAACTCAAACGGATAAAACAAAAATTAGATAGTTAATTACCTTTTTGGAGGAATTAATAAAACTTAAGGAGATATGTATGATTTTAAAAATTGTTAAAACAACAGCATTAGCAGCATTACTAGCAAGTGCATTAAATGCAGCTAATTATAATGCACAAGCTGAAAAAGATAGAATAGCTTTAGTTAAATACTTTGAGGCTAAATTTGAAGATCCTTTAAAAAACAAAAACACTTTTTTCCCATATTCAACTGATGATGAATTAAAAAACAACATTATGAGTGGATTAAAGTTTCAAGATTTTTCAAAAGGTAACTACGCATTTTCTAAAAATGGAAGAGTATCTTATGATGCTATAAAAGAGTTCCCTCCAACAGAAGAATGGATTGATGTTGGTCAAGAGCTATATACTAAAAAATTTGCAAATGGTAAATCATTTGCTAATTGTTTCCCTGATCCTGCAAAAGCAGGTTCAATGTATCCATATTTTGATGAAAAAACAAAAGAGGTTATTACATTAACACTTGCTGTAAATCAATGTTTAGAAGCAAATGGTGAAAAAAAATGGGGAACATCTAAAGGTAAAATAGCTTATCTAGAAGCATATCTTGTAAGTGAAGCAAGAGATGCAGAAAAAGTTATTGATGTAAAAATACAAAGTGCTGATGCAGCTGCTGCATATGAAAGAGGTAAAGAGTATTACTATACTCAAAGAGGATATTTAAAACTTAATTGTGCTGAGTGTCATGTTCAAGGTGCAGCTCAAAGAGTTAGAAATGAATCACTTTCTCAACTTTTAGGTCAAACTTCACATTTTCCTGTATACAGACTTAAATGGGGAGCAAAAAATCCAGCAAATGGTTTAGGTACTTTAGAAAGAAGAATGAGTGGTTGTATAAAAGATCAAGGTCAAGTTCCACCAAAAGCTACTTCTAAAGAGATGAAAGAACTTCTATTTTTTATGGCATATATGAATAATGGTATGAAAATAGATGGTCCAGATTTTAGAAAATAGGGAGAAGATGATTATGAAAAAATTTACAACTATCTTAGCAACAGCAGGTTTAATAGGTATGTTTACAGGTTGCGTAGCTTCATCTGAACCAAGTATAGAAACTGCTACAAAACTTGATTTAAACAAAGTATGTAGTGTAAAAGTAAGTGGTATTCAAAGTGTTATTAATACAGCAAAAGAATACAATGTAATTGCACAAAAAGAGGGTTTAGAATATAGAAGACTTGGAGTAAATAACTCAGCTTTAATAAGCTCTGTAGAAGATGCAATTAAAACTGGAGCAAAAGAGGTTAATCCCTTAGATTTTAAAGGCAAAACTTCAAAAACTAAACTACCAACAGATTTCGGTGCAGAACGTGCTTGTAGATTTGCAATCACAGCATTAACTCAATCTGTTGAAGGTAAAGAAACTTGGAGATTATCTGTCCCTGGAGATGGATATAAATATTAATTAAAATTAAAAGTCAAGAACTCTCTTGACTTTTTTATAATAGATATTAAATTTGCATGGAATTAAGGAGAAGAAAATGATTATTCTAAAGAAATTACTAATTGTAACAGCTTTTGTAAGTATTTGTTCTGTAGGTGCATTTGCTGAAGATGCAAGTAAATATGTTCCAATATCAAAGGGTGTAAAATCTATTGATATGAATCTAAATGGTGAAAAGTTTACACTAATGAGAAATCAAACAGCTGGAAATAAGATTTCACCACTTTATAATACAACAAATAGAGGCGTTCCTCAACCTATAATTTTAGCTCCAGGTGTAGAAACCTTAGGTGAATTAGAGTTTATAGAGTATATGAAAAAAGCTCAAACTGATAATACAATAGCAATTATAGATAGTAGAAAACCAGGTTGGTATGCAAAACTTAGAATACCAGGAGCAATAAATGTACCTTATACAAACTTTAATGAAAAAGATACTGCAATTGAGATGATGGAAGATGAAATGGGTGTTGTCCAAAAAGATGATGGCACTTTAGATTTCTCAAAAGCTAAAACTATAGCATTATATTGTAATGGTTACTGGTGTGGTCAAACTCCAGGTATGGTTAAAAATGCTAAGTTTGCATTATTAAAAATGGGGTATCCTGCTGATAAAATTAAATACTACAGAGGTGGTATGCAAGCATGGACTTCATTGGGATTTACTGTTGTAGGTTCGGGTAAATAATTTAGAATTATCCAAAAAATTTTAATGAAGGCAAAATATGAGTAAATTAAGTAGAAGAGAGTTTGTTTATATGATGGCAGTACTTGGTGCTGCTCCTGTATTTGCTAATTCTCATACAAGAATGACAAATACTAATAAACTTGAAGATTATTATAAGTTAAAACCATTTGGGAATGCAAGATTATTACATATGACTGATTCCCATGCACAACTTTTACCAGTATATTTTAGAGAACCAAGTGTAAATTTGGGTTTTTATGATAATTTTGGCAAGCCACCTCATATAGTAGGGGAAAAATTATTAGACTACTATGGAATAAAAGGAAACAAAAGATTAGAGTATGCTTATACTTGTGTTAATTTTGAGAAACATGCTAAAGCTATGGGTAGAACAGGTGGTTTTTCTCAAATTAAAACTGTTGTTGACTTTTTAAGAAATAGTTATGGTAAAGAAAATACTCTTTTATTAGATGGTGGAGATACTTGGCAAGGTAGTGCAACTGCTCTTTATACAAGAGGTAAAGATATGGTTGGAGCTATGAATAAGCTTGGTGTTGACATTGCAGTAGGTCACTGGGAGTTTACTTATAAAGCTCAAGAGGTATTAGATAATGTTGAACTTCTAGAAGCTGAGTTCTTAGCACAAAATGTGAAAGTAAAAGAAGCTGCTCTATTTGAAGGAGCAGAAGCTTATGATGAAGATACAGGACATGTATTTAAACCATATACAATTAGAACTATAGGTGATGCAAGAGTTGCTATTATTGGTCAAGCATTTCCTTATACAACTATTGCAAATCCTCAAAGATTTATTCCAGATTGGACTTTTTCTATCAATGATGAGGGTATGCAAGAGTTAGTAGATGAGATTAGAGAATCTGAAAAACCTGATGCTGTTATTGTGTTATCTCATAATGGTTATGATACAGATAAAAAAATGGCAAAAGTTTGTACAGGGATTGACTTTATTATGGGTGGTCATACCCACGATGGTGTTCCAGAAGCGGTACCTGTTAAAAATGATGAAGGTGTTACTTATGTTTGTAATGCTGGTTCTAATGGTAAATTTTTAAATGTACTTGACCTAGAAATCAAAAATGGAAAAGTAAAAGATTTTAAATTTACTCTTCTTCCTATTTTTTCTGATTTGATTCCTGAAGATAAAGAGATGAAAAAATATATTGAAGATGTAAGAGCTCCATATTTAAAAGAGTTAACAAGAGAGATTGCTACAACTGAACAAACGTTGTTTAGAAGAGGTAACTTTAATGGTTCTTGGGATCAAATTATCTGTGATGCTTTAATAGATGTAAAAGGTGCAGATATATCTTTATCTCCTGGATTTAGATGGGGAACATCTGTTATACCTGGTCAAGCTATCACATTTGATGACTTAATGACACAAACAGCTATGACATATCCAGAAACTTATGCAAGAGATATATCAGGAAAAGATATTAAACTTATACTAGAAGATGTTGCTGATAACTTGTTTAATGAAGATCCATTTTACCAACAAGGTGGAGATATGGTTAGAACAGGTGGAATATCTTATAGAATAAACCCAACTGCAAAAATGGGTAATAGAATCTCTGATATAACACTTACAAAATCTGGTAAAAAAATCGATGCAAATAAAGCATATAAAGTAGCAGGTTGGTCTACAGTTGGTTCTAAATCACCTGGTGAACCTGTATGGGAAACTGTTGAAACATACTTAAAAAATGTAAAACATATAGCAAACTTAAAAATAGATACTCCAGATATCGTTGGTATAAAAGGTAATCCTGGAATAATTTAATTTAAATTATGAAGAGGTAAAAGTTAAACTTTTACTCTCTTCGATTTAATAGATTTTTTATTGAAAGCATCTATTAAGTCTACAATAAAAGGATTTAGATGTTGAAAAAAGCCATACCCTTACTAATATTATTTTTTTTAATTTCACTTCATGCAGATTTTCAAGAGGGGAAAAAACTTTTTGAACAAAAATGTTCATCTTGCCATAAAGAGTATATCTCTTTTAAAAAATTAAAAGAGAATTTTTTTAAAAGAAATAATACCTTACTAAATCTTACAATACCCACAGAAAATATGTTAGCTTGGGCAATAATGAGCAGTAACAAAAAAATTGGGGATCCAAGTGATCAAGAGATGAGAGTAATAGAAATAGAAGAGTATTTAAAAAACTACTTAGCAAATCCAGATATTAATAATAGTATTTGTGATAAACATGCTCTAAAATATTATATAAAAAAAGAGCCTATGAAAATCTCAGAAGATGAAGCTACTTTATTAGCAGAATATTTCATGGGATATAAAAAAAATAGATTAAAAAATACGCCAAATGTAACAAAGGTTTTAACTAAAAACTATGATGAGAAAAAGCTTTTAAAAGAAGCTAAAGATAGTGGAAAACATATAATGGTATATGCAACTTCACAAACTTGTTACTATTGTAAAAAGATGCAAAAAGAGGTATTGAGTTTAGATGAAGTACAAGAAGCTTTAAATGATGATTATATCTTTGTAAAAGTTGATGTAGATTTTGTGGAACTTCCTTTTGATTTAAAAAAGAAATTTAAAGGTATGACTCCAACATTTTTTGTTTTAACTCCAGATGGCGAGTTGCTAAATGTTTATCCAGGAGCTTGGGTAAAAGATGATTTCTTAGAGATTTTAAAGGAAAACTTATAATGAATGGGAAAGTAATAGAGGTTTTTAGCGCCTTAAAAGGGCAAAGTGGTTTTCCAAGACCCATAGTAACAAAACTAGAATTGATTGAAAAATATGGTATAAAAAATGATAAATTTGCTGATAAAGATGAAGAGAAATCTGTAATGATAGTTGGAATAAATACCTATAATATAGCAAAAGAGGAGGGGATTGATTTAGAATTTGGAAGTTTAGGTGAGAATATTTTATTAGATTTTAATCCACATGATTTTAATATAGGTACAAATTTACAAATAGGTGATACTATTATTGAAATAAGCCAAAAGTGTACTATTTGTAATCATTTAGCAATATTTAGTGATGATTTACCAATATTAATACAAGATTGTAGAGGATTATATTGTAAGATAATAAAAGGTGGAACAATTCTTAAAGATTCACCTATAAAAGTTTTAGGTAAAATTCATCTAAATAAAAAATTTGCCTCATAAAAGGATTTTAATGAAAAAACTTCTTATACTATTACTAACATCAGTAATAGCTTTTGCCCAATCAACATTTAGTGACCCTCAACCAACTTTTGAAAACCCAAGAAAGATAGTTGTACAACTTTATGATTCTGACATAAAAAAAGTCAATCACAATCTAAGTAGCCTTTATAATATTTTAAAAGAGTATCCAATTGAATCTTTGAAAATAGTTGTTGTATCTTATGGAAATGGAGTTAGAGCTTTAAAAAAAGATTATGATAAAGCTACTCTAACAAGAATCCAATCACTTATGGAATATGATGTTGAGTTTATTGTATGTAAAAACACAATGGAAACTATGAACTGGACAAAAGATGATTTTATAGATGATGTATCTTATGTGCAAGCTGGAATTGTGGAACTTATAGAAAGGCAAGTTGCAGGATATATTGGAGTTATAGCTTATTAAATAATTTATAATTAAAAATAAATATTAAGATAAGGGTATTTATATACAATATATAAAAAAGGAGTATCTATGTTAAAAAAAGTTTCTTTTATAATCTTAATTTGTATTATGTCACTTTCACTTGAGGCTAAAAAAATCAATCAAAGTGAATGTAAACAATTAGGTGATAACTATATTTTCGCTGGGGGAGAGTGTATTGAATATAGAGCATATGATGGTTATTCAAATGACCAAATTACAATAATTGTTCATGGAACGTGGGATGCAGGAACAAATACTTTGGGAAGATATGCACCTTTTGCAGAGGTAATGAATTTTAATACAGATTTAACAACCATTGCAGTTGCTCTTCCTGGTTATTCAAACTCTTCAACAAACAATTTTGAGGCATTAGCTCATGAAGGTGTTAAAAATCTTGCAGCAAAAAAAGAGTATATTGAGTTTCTTTCAAAACTAGTAGAAGCTTTTAAAAATAAATATAAAGCAACTACTGTTAACTATATAGGTCATAGTGCTGGTGCTATGATGGGTGCAACACTAACTGGTGTTAGCCCCGGTCTAATCCAAAATATAGCCTTAGCAGGAGGAAGATATGATATCCACAAAGATAACAAATCTGAAGGCTTAATTTCATTAGTTGATGTACTTGACCAAGTAGATAAAAATACAAGATTTCTTTTTATATATGGTACAAAAGATAAAATTTCAAAACCAGAAGTAACAACTAGCTTTTTTAAAATAATGGAAGATAAAGGCTTTGATGCAAAACTAATTAAAGTTGAAGGTGCACCACATTTAGATTTAGATATGACAACTACAGCTGTAGAAGCTATGACAGAATTTTTAGGTGAATAATCACCTAAAAATTCTAAGATTCATAGGGTAAATATATTTTAAATTCACAACCTAACAACTCTTTTCCATTATAAACATATTTACTATTTTTTACACTTATTGTTCCATGCAAGTGTTTATTAATAATCTGATTAGTCATATACAAACCAATACCTGTGCCAACACTTTGATGTTTAGTTGTAAAGTATGGTTCAAAGATTTTATCAATAATATTTTTATCAATACCACCAGCACTATCTTTTAAAGAAACTACAATATTAGACTCCTCTTTTGAAGCACTAATAAATAGATATCTAGAATCCTTGTCAATTGCATTTATATTAAATGCATCTTGAGTATTATTAAATAGATTTAATAAAGCTTGAATAAATAGATTTTCATTTATCTCAATAACTAAATCATCCTTAACACTACAAGAACAAATAATATTATCAAACTGATAAGAATCTTTGATTAAGTCTATTATTCTTTCAAAGATTTTAGCTAGACTTGTTTCCTCTTTATTTTCTTTCTTATTATCAAAATATGAAGAAAAGTCATTTATTGTTTTAGCTAAATAGTTTCCATTATTTAGTATCTTATCAGCATATTCAATTAACTCTTTTCCTGTAAGTTCTTTTCTAAACTCATAAGATAACTTAATAGTACTTGCAATTGTAGTAATAGCAGATAAAGGTTGTTTCCATTGGTGTGAAATATTCTTAAGCATCTCCCCAACAGCTGTAACTTTTGCTTGATTATATATTAACTTTTCTTGTTCATAAGCTTTTAATTCATTAAGTTTCTTTTGATGAATATTTCTATGAATACCACAAACTTGTATAACTTTATTATTAGAATCTCTTTGAACAACTCCTCCCACAGACTCAATCCAAATATATTCACCATTTTTATGTTTCATTCTATATTCAATAGAAAAAGAATTATTTCCTTTAAAATTGTTTTTTATTTTTGGTATTATATTTTTCAAATCTTTTGGATGAATCCTTTCTATCCACTCATCTTTTGTATTATTAAATTCTTTACTTGAAATACCAATCATATTTAACCAAATATCATTTACATGAAATTGATTTGTAACTATATTCCAATCCCAATATCCTAATTTACTGCTATTTATAATATTTAATAGTTGTTTTTTTGAGTTTTCTAATTCACTTGTTCTATCTTTTACTTTTTCATCTAAGTCTTTATTTAACAGTTCCAACTCTTCATTTTTTTTATAAAGTTTTTTATTATAACGATAATAAAAATAGAGAAAAATCAATACTGATATAAAGATATAAATACCACTTTTAAAGGTTTGAAAGTATGCTTGTTTATAGGCACTATTTAATGGCTTTTCTATAGACATTATAGCCTTAATATTTCCAATCTTTTCACCAAAACCTGCTTTTGAACCATATTGTTCAACAAGTTGTTTAGGGGCAACTTCTGGGGTATCATGGCATCTCATACATTTAGACTCTAATCTTCTTGTAGGCAATGCTATATATAAAATATCTCCATCTTTTGTTTTTTTTATTGATTTATATCGTTTTAACTCATTATTTCTAAACTTTTTTAAAATCTCTTTTTCCTCTTTTGTTGCCAAGTTTTGAGGATTTCTTGGGTTTGTTGCAGCAAATCTTATATCAATTGGGGGAAGAGATTTTTCAATTCTTATTTGATTGTAGTATTCATTAACCCTATTTGCACTATAAGTTGAAGATAATAAAGGAGAAGTGAAATAATGATAAGAGACTATACCTTCTTGTTGTAACTTATAAATCTCATCTTTTTGATCATTACTTACATATTTTCTAACTGCTTGAATTTGAATTAAAACATCTTCAATATTTGTTACTTCATTGTTAATTATATTCTTCTTATTATCTTGATATATAAAATATATAATAATAAGGCATAAAGAAAAAGCTAAAAAAACCATTTTTTTCATTTTAAGCATATAATCGTAATTCAATAAAACTCCAATTTTAATAATTATTTAGTATACAATAAAGTTTATAAATAATTCTTATATATATTATTCCTATTTACACTAAATTTAGCAACTATATAGTAGCATTAAATATAAAAAACATTAGGATAGATATGGATAAGAAAAAAGAGATTTTATTTAATTTAAATAATTTTTTAATATCAACTTCATCAGCTTTAGATGCAGTTGAAACAGATATTTATAAAACTACTGAAGCTCATTCAAAAAAAGTTGCATTTATTGCTTTAAAGCTAGCAAAAGAGTTTAACTATGAACCCGAGGGATTAAGTGATATTTGCTCCTACTCCTTACTTCATAATATTGCCCTTTATAAAACAAGAAAAAAAGATAAAGATTATTGTGAGTTAGGACAAAAGCTTGTGGATAATTTTCCTTTTTTAGGTAATGAAAAAGATATTATAAAGTACCAATTGGAGTATTATAATGGAAGTGGACCCTATGGACTAAAAGCTGATGAGATACCTCTTATTTCACAATTTCTAGCATTTGCTACTATAATAGATGAAAAATTTGATTTATCAAAAAAAGAGATAGATAATAGAAACCATATAATAAAATATGTAAAAGAGAATGAAAATATTTTATTCTCAAGTGATATTGTTGAGTGTTTTTGTGAGTTTAGTGAAAATCAAAGCTTTTGGTTAGACTTGCAAAATGAACATGAGTTACTAACTTATATTTTTACAAACTTACATGACTTTTCAACTCCTATAAGTTTTGAAGAACTATTAAACTTAACAAGAATCTTTACAGATATAATTGAGAATAATTCATCTTTAATCAAAAACAGTGAAAAAATGCTTGATTTTTATGATTTTGAACATAAAGATAGATTAACTTTTTTAATAGCAGCTTCATTAACTAATCTTGGGAAGTTTTTTATACCTTATCAGATATTAAATAAAGACTCAGAACTATCAGAAGATGAGTATGAAATAATAAAATCTTACCCATATTATACAAAAAGAATTTTATCAAATATAATGGGCTTCAATGACATAACTACTTGGGCAAGTAAAACTCAAGAGTTTATAGATGGAACAGGTTACCCTTACTGCTTAAAAGGGAAAGATTTAAGTTTCAAAGATAGATTAATGATAATTTTAAATATCTATAGTGCACTAAGCTCAAATAAAACATATAGGCAAGCATTTGATAAAAATGAAGCCTTTAAAATCTTAGATGAGTTAGTAGAAAATTCAAAAATAGACAAAGCTATAGTAAACGACCTAAAAGAGGTATTTGAATAATAGATTACAAATGTAATCTATTATTTGGGTACTGTTGTAAGATTTAACATCTTCCAAGAGTACATACCACCTCTATACCATTTTATTTTATCTTGTGGATATCCAATTTTTATCAAATTCTCAATAGCTAAAGTTGATTGAGGACACCAAGCACCATTACAAAATAAAACTAAATCTTTTGCATTGGAAAAATCATATTTATCCTCAGATATCTCATCCACACCAATCAAATCTAAAACATCATAAAATTTAAAAGGATATTTTACTTTATTAAAATATGTAAAAGGTATGTTCGTAGCAGTTGGAATAGAGATTAATGCGTGCCAAGCAGGAAGCCTTGCATCTATTAGAAGTTTGTTTTTATCTGTTTGTGACTCTTTAATAAACTTTATAACCTCAAGCTCTCCAATAGTTTTTATATTATCATTTATTTGAATTGGAGTTATCTTACCTACTGTTGTAACAAACTTTTTTATACATTTTGAAGGTAATTTTTCATTTGCATAATTTCCAGACCAAATATTATCTGGATCTGCACCATTTATTGTTTTACACTCCTTATCATGCATTCTTTTTATAGTATAACTTTTGCCATCAAACTCTATAGTAACCCCAGAACTTTTAAGATTCATATCTTGTGCATAAATAGAACCTCCAAGTAAAACTATTGCAAAAATCATGCTAATTAATTTAGTAAACATAATATCTCCTTTGTTTTAAATATAAACAAATATTATAAAAATAAAATATAATTTAGCTTAAATATTTTATATAAAATATTATAATTAATTAGTTGATATTTATAAATAATTATAATTATTTATAAGGATCTATTATGAAAAATAATTTGATGATTAAAATAAACGGTTTATCGGATAAAATATCAATTAAAATAGTTGAAAAAATCCAATCAATAATATCAGATTTCTCTTTTTTGGATTTTAGAAGATTTAATAAAATAATCATAACTTCACATTTTGATAGAGATATTGAAGTTCTTACTACTGATAAAAAAAGTATCTTTAAAAATAGATATAAAACAAATAGCAATACCTATGCTTTAGTTCTTACAATACCAAAACAAGATGATTATGAATTAGTATTAGTAATAAGAAACGACTTTATAAAAAATATACTTAAAAACGAAGATGATAGTAAATATAAAGAGGCTTTTCATATACTTCATCACGAATTAGCACATGTTCATGATAATAATAAGAAAATAGACTCTTTTTATAAATTTATGAGAACCTCTAAATACCAAGGTGTTGATTCAATAATATATCCTCTAGCACAATTATGTTGGAGTGAGTATATTGCAAATGTTATCTCATCTAATAGTGCAAAGAATACTAAATATCCAAAACTTATTGCACAATCTTTAATGAAAAGTTTAGAAACAACAAATATAAATATAAGAACTCAACTACTTGCATATAAGATAAATAAACAAAGAGAGGATTTACTTCAAGTATCTATAAAACAAATAGAACATTTATTAAAACAAGCCTCATATCTTTTAGGTTATTTAGATGGTTTAGGTTTAAGCCTAGAGGAACTAGATTATGAATCAAATTATATCTTGGAAGTTTCATATTTTAAAGATATCTGGGAAGTTATGAAGTATGAATTAAATACTATGAGAGAAGTTTACCCAAATGGATTTATAAATTTAAATATTTATAAAAATCTCTCATTTTATATTGAAAGTTTTTTTAATCAAATGGGTATAGTTTTAGTAAATAATGAAAAAAATAAATTAATTATTAAGGTGATGTAAATATTTACTAGAATTCTTCATTATTTTAATTTGTTCAAATAACATATTACCAAAACCTTCAGGTAACTGTGGATTTGTTTTTATTACATGATTGATAACCTCTTTAATTCTAGTATCATTCATATTTTTAGTGTGTGGTAAAATATTTTCTGCTATATTGATTTTGAAACTCTCTATCTCTTTTTTAGTCATTAATTATCTTTATTGTAAATTAGTTTGAAATTATATTCTAATTAGCTAAAATTAGCATTAATTTTTAAATATTTTAATACAATTATCATAAGTAAATCTATTCATTTATACTAATTTATGGTATAATCCGCGAAAATTTTTAGAGGATATTTCATTTTGGTAGAATTAAGTAAAAAAATTTCAAAATTAGTTGGTAAAACAAATGCAGAGTATGGACTTATCAAAGAGGGAGATAGGGTATTAGTAGGCTTTTCTGGTGGAAAAGATTCTACAACCTTAATTCATGCATTAAACCATCTAAAAAGGGTTGCACCATACAATTTTGAGTTTAAAGCTGTTACTATCACATATGGTATGGGAGAGCAAGTACAATTTTTAGCAGACCATTGTAAAAAATATGGAATAGAACATGAAATAGTAGACACAGAAATATATGAATTAGCTGGAGAAAAAATCAGAAAAAACTCATCTTTTTGCTCATTTTTTTCAAGAATGAGAAGAGGGTATCTTTACTCAACTGCACAAGAGCAGGGCTATAATAAATTAGCACTTGGACATCATTTAGATGATGCTATGGAATCATTTTTTATGAACTTTTTATATAATGGTGCTTTAAGATCTATGCCCCCTGTATATAAAGCAGAAAATGGTCTTGAAGTTATTAGACCACTTATTTTTTGTAGAGAAAGACAACTAAAAGCATTTGCCCAGTCAAATGAGATTAGTGTTATTGGTGATGAAGCGTGTCCTGCCATGAGATTTGATATTAAAATGCCCCATGCAAGAGAAACAACAAAAAAACTTTTAGCACAAATGGAAGAGGAAAATCCTCAGATGTTTATCTCAATGAAAGCAGCATTTAATAATATACAAACCTCTACATTTTTTTCAAAAGAGTATTTGGAGAGAGTGTAAAATATGAAAATATTAATCTCGTCTTGTCTTTTAGGGGAGGATGTAAGATATGATGGGGAAAACTCAGCTATTTTATATACTCCTACCTTTACTTTTTCACAAAAAGAGCTATTTATGGATATTCTTAGTGAAAATGAAATCTACTCTTTTTGTCCAGAAGTTTCAGGTGGACTTAGTATTCCAAGGGAACCTGCTGAAATTATTAGTAGAGAAAAACCTTTTATTGTAAAAACAAAAAAAGGAGATGATGTTACTATAAATTTTTTATTAGGAGCAAAAAACACCCTTGATTTATGTAAAAGTGAGGGAATTGTTGTTGCTTTATTAAAATCAAATTCTCCTTCATGTAGCAATAGTGAAATATATGATGGAACATTTTCCAAAACAAAAGTAAGCTCTCAAGGTTTAACTGCAAAACTTTTAATTGAAAATGGAATAAAGGTTTTCAATGAAAACCAAATTGAAGAACTTGTTAACTTTCTTAACAAAAAATAATTTTTTAATCTAATTACACTCATTTTATTTATTTCTTTTAAATAATTTATATTATAATAATAAAAAGGTGTTTTTTATGAAAAAAAATTTTATTATTTTATTTTTCTTAATATTTTCGATTCAATCTCTAAACGCTTTTGATAAAGTTTCTTTATCTTATGGACATAAGGATGATATTGATATTACAGGTATATCTTTAATCAAAGATATAGACTATGAGATATTAGATAATCTAAACCTTAGTATTGAACTTTTAGGAGAGTATGCAAAAGGTAAACAAGATGATATGTTTATTATAAGTGCTCAACCCATGGCAAGCTATGATTTAACAAAAAACTTATATTTTGAAGCAGGAGCTGGTATCGCTCATTTTACAAAGGAACAATTAGATAAAAAAAGATTTGGAATGAATTTTCAATTTAAAGAGAGTGTAGGGTTTGGATATAGATTTAGTGATATACTAGAGGCTACACTAAAATACAACCATTATTCAAATGCAGATTTAGCAGGATCGAACGCTGGATTAGATTTTGTAGCATTAAGAGTTATTTATAGGTTTTAAGCTATAAAAACTCATTAACCAAATTTGAAAGTTTTAGTGGGTCTAAGGCTCCACTAACTCTTTTTACCTCTTTGCCACTTTTATAAACTATAAGTGTAGGGATTGACCGAATACCATATTTTGCACCAAGTGTTTGTTCATTTTCTGTATTTACTTTAACAAATAATGCTTTTAATGGATATTTTTGAGATACTTCATTAAAAATAGGTGCCATCATTTTACATGGTCCACACCAAGGTGCCCAAAAATCAACTATTACTGGAATATCAGAATTCACTATAACATGGTCAAAATTATTATTATCCAATTCAATAGGAGTTGTATCCAAAAGTGAATTTTTACAATTTCCACAATTTGCTTTTGCATAATTGTCTTTTTTAGGAATAGAGTTTACCTTTTGGCAATGTGGACAAACAACATTAATCTTACTCATATTCTTATTATGCTTTTATATTAAGTAACATATCTGAAACTTCTTGTTGTGTTTCAATCCCTTTTGCATTCGCTTGATACGATATAACTTCTGGTATTTGACCTACAATAGAATCTATTAGATCTTTTGTTACTTCTGGATTCTCATTTTTATTAGTTATTTGACTTTGTGAACCTATTTGTGCCACATTTGAAGCCATGCCATTTATCTTCATCTCTGAAGCTATCATTGAATTTATATTATTGTCTATTGTCATTTTCATCTCCTTGAGATTTAAACAAAAACCTATTTAAAATCTTAGATTTAAAATAGGTACTTTTTATTAATTATATCACACTGAAAAACAAATGTAAATATAGTGGTAATAAACCTCTCTTAGTAGTCTATAGCCAACTTATATTTAGGTTCATTCTCTTCATAAGTACAAAATGGACCAGCATCCTTAAGAATTTTTTTACAATCTTCACTTAAATATCTAATTGTAAGTTTTTTCCCTTCGTCTGCATACCTTTTAGTAATAGTATCAATAGCTTCAACTCCTGAAATATCCATAACTCTTGCATCTTTAAAGTCCAAAATAATATTTTCAGGGTCATGTTTAGTATCAAATAATTCAAAAAATGATGTAGTTGAGCCAAAAAATAACGGTCCATCAAACTCATAAACTTTTGTATTATCATCTTCTCTATGTGTTCTACTTCTTACTTTACTATGTTTCCAAGCAAATACAAGTGCAGAGATGATAATACCCGTAATAACAGCAATTGCAAGGTCTGCAAATATCGTAATAACAGTAACAGCAATCAACACAAACTTATCATGATTTGGCATATATCTAATTCTATTACCACTCTCCCATTCAAAGGTTCCAATAGCTACCATAAACATAATACCAACTAAAACAGC
This sequence comes from Halarcobacter azotofixans (SeqCode), assembly GCA_048571215.1. Lineage (GTDB taxonomy): Bacteria > Campylobacterota > Campylobacteria > Campylobacterales > Arcobacteraceae > Halarcobacter > Halarcobacter azotofixans. Next base: position 1,224,761 of record CP182352.1, on the reverse strand, counting down.
AACAGGAATCATTGCAATAAAGCCAGATAAAGATACTACAAAAGAGATAAGTAGTATAGAAGCAGTCAAAGCTGATAATCTTCCCCATCCACCATTACTAAAGTTAATAATAGACTGTCCAATCATTGCACAACCAGCCATTCCTCCAAAAAATCCACATACAATATTACCAGTACCTTGGGCTATACACTCTTGGTTCCCACTACCTCTTTTACCACCCATTTCATCAAGAACTGAAAGGGTCAATAAAGACTCAATAAGACCAACTAAAGCAACTAAAACAGCATATGGTAATACAATTAATATAGATTCAAAAGTTAAGTGAATTGTTGGTATTGCAAAGCTAGGAAGATTACCACTAATATTAGCCAAATCTCCAACTCTTTTTGTATCTAGATCAAGGGTGATTACAATTACAGATATCACTATAATAGCAACAAGACCTGAGGGGATTGCCGTTGATACTTTTGGAAAAAACTTAACTATTATCATAGTTCCTATAATTAAAGCATACATAACCCAATTTTCACCCTCAAAAAGAGGAAACTGTGCCATTGCTATTACAATTGCAAGTCCATTTACAAAACCATACATAGCAGGTTGAGGGACCAACCTAATAAGTTTTCCTAATCTAAAAGCTCCAATTGTTACTTGAATAATTCCAGCTAATATAGTTGCTAAAAGAATATATTGTAAAATATAACTAGATAATTCGCCATTTTGTGTTAGCTGTTCCATAACCTGGGGAGAAAGAGAATCCTTAACTTGAACAACCAAACCTACAAGAACAACAGCAATAGCACCTGTAGCTCCAGAAATCATACCAGCTTTACCACCAACTAAGGCAGTAATAAATCCTAAAATAAATGCTGTATAAAGTCCAACTAATGGTGATACTCCAGCAATAATAGAAAATGCAATAGCTTCAGGTACAAGTGCAATTGCAACAACAATACCTGACAAAATATCATTTTTTGCACTATTACCTATAAATGTTTCTTTAAAATTTAACAATATATATCCTTCCTTAGTAAATCGCGATTATATCTAAAGAACTTTAAGACAAAGTTAAGCTATAATTATAACCATTTTAAATACTAATTAGGTATACTCACACTTATGAAAAGAGAGTTCTATAAAAGTGTAAGTTTTAAACTGGCTGTACTAAGTGTAATTATTATCTCCTCACTAATTACATCAAGTTTTATGTTTAATTCACAAATTGAAAAATTGAAAAATCAAATTGACTATATATATTTTGGTAATTATATCCCTGTACTTAAACTTCATAGTATAGAGGAAAACTATCAAGACCTAATTAAATGTATGAGAAAATACAAAGTTTGTAAAAGAGATTCTTTTTTTAATAAAATCAAAAAAGACTGGGAATATTATAATAATGCTTATAAAAGCAATAGTGAGAGAAAAGTGATAAACAATATTAACAAGCATGTAATAAACTCTTTAAACTATAAAGTAAAACTACAAACTTATCAAAAGGTTATAAAAAAAATTGACTTTTTAAAAGAGTATGAAAAAGATATTGCCTATAAAAAAAGAAAAGAGTTTTTACAAGATTATTCCTCTATGAAAGATTATCTTTTTTATAATATGATTCTTTTAATAGTTGTTGCATTTATATTTATTTCAGTGATTATCTACTCAATAATAAAAAAAGACAACCAACTAAAGATTTTAACAAAAAAATATGCTTTAGAATCAATAACTGATTCTATGACTAAACTTTACAATAGAAAATATTTTGATAAAATATTTGATAATATGCCTTTTATCTCAAATGCAAATAACTGGAGAACTGCTTTTGTAATGTTTGACATAGACTTTTTTAAACAATATAATGATACCTATGGTCATGATATGGGAGATTTAACCCTAAAAGCTGTTGCTGCTCAATTAAAAAGCTATTTTGATAAAGAGTATGAATATGTTTTTAGACTTGGAGGAGAAGAGTTTGGTGTTATATTATTCGATATTGATGAAGATATATTAAAAGAGTGTCTTTCAGATATAAATAAAGTTATCGAATCATTAAATATTGAGCATAAAAATAGTAAAATATCGAAAGTTGTAACCATATCAATCGGTGCAGTTATATATGAACCAAACAGTTATATCTCATGTAATAGATTATATAAACTTGCCGATGAAAATCTTTACAAATCAAAACAAAACGGTAGAAACCAGTTTACAATTTAATAAATAAGGGTAATAATGACATTTTTGTTTAATAAAAACAGTCACTTCAATTTGGCAAATCTTGCAACATTTTTTAATATAACTGCAGGTATCTTTGCCATATATTTTTTAACACATAACAGCTTCTTTGCTAGTGCTATGTTTGCCTGGCTTGCAGGTGCATTTGATATTGTTGATGGAAAAATCGCAAGAAAATATAATTTATCAACAGAGTTTGGTATTCAATTAGACTCTTTTGCTGATTTTTTATCTTTTGTTATAGTTCCAACTATGTTTATCTTTTTTGCAGTAATTGATGGAAAAGAGCTAATGATAAACACGCCATTGGTAGTTTTTGCATTTGTTTTTTATGTGATTTCAGGACTTAGAAGATTAATCCAATTTAATATAAATGCTCAAGAGGGTGAAGTTGAAAAATACTTTACCGGTATTCCTACACCACTTGGAGCTATTTTATTATGGGTAGTATATTTAGTTTGGCTAACTGATATTATGAATGAAGAGACAGTTTTAGTACTAATGATTATAATAGCTTATTTATTAAACTCAAAACTTAAAATCAAACACCCGTAAATGACTCAAATAACTACTATAGATTTAGGCTCTAACTCTTTTAGAGTCCTAATATACGATTGTCTAAACCATGAGATTATAGATGAATACAATGAAGTTGTTGGTATGGCAGATGGCTTAAATCAAACTGGACTTATCTCAAAAGATGCCCAACAAAGAGTTTTAGATGCCATAAAAAAATCATCAGAAAAATTAAATTATGATCCCCATAAAGCTGTTTGTGTTACAACAGCAGCAATGAGATTAGCCTCAAACAACCAAGAGGTTTTAGATTTTTTCAAAAAAAATAGTGGGACAAATTTTAAGATTATTGATGGAAAAGAGGAGGCTAGATTAACCCTTTTAGCTGTTAAATATGCTCTAAAAAGGGAAAAAATTCCTTCATCAAAATTTATACTTCTTGATATTGGTGGTGGTTCAACTGAGATAATTGTAAATATAGATGAACAGTTTCATTCCCACAGTTTCAATTTTGGAATAGTAACTTTAACTCAAAAATACCTCTCATATGAAGGTTTAAAACAAGAACTTGAAAACCACAAAAAAGATATAAAAAACTTTTTAGATGAACTAAACATAAACCTAGATGATTTTACTTTTGTGGCAACTGCTGGTACCCCAACAACAATTGCAGCTATAAAATTAGGTCAAGACTTTTTTCACTATGACAAAGATGTAGTAAATGGAACTCTTGTTAATCTAAAGGATTTAGAGGATGCTTTAGATATTTTTAGAAACTCTTCAAAAGAAACAATCGTTAAACTTGTAGGGAAGGGCAGAGTCGAATTTATAGAGATTGGAATATATATTTACAAAGCTATTTTTGAAGTACTAGAAAAAAAAGAATCTATAGTTTTAGATGATGGTTTAAGGGAAGGTGTAGCAATAGATTACTGTTTATTAAGAGAGTAATCTAACACTTTGTTCTTGTACTATATTTGCTTGTGAAGCGGCTAAGTATCCCATATTTGACATTACATTTGTTTTAGTAAAATCATTACTTTCTTTACCAAAATTTAGATCTTTGTTTTTTCTATTTTCATTTGAAAGAGATATTTGATCTTGAATTGAACTCTTTGCACTCTCTTTTAATTTTTCTTGTAAATCTTTAAAATCATCTTTAATATTTTCCATTTGCTTTACACTAGAATCAACCGTATCAATTACATTAAGTAAAGAATCTGGATTATTTAAGTCACTAGAACTTAACGCTTGAGCGATTTTTGTAGCTACTTGTGGTGTATCTGGTTTATCTAAAGAGTAATTTGCCTCTTTTGTATCAATTGTAATTGTCGGATTATCTTCATATTCATCTAAGGCTAATAGTTTTTCATTTTTATACTTTGTTTGATAAGCCTCTTCTCTAAAATTTAATAACTCTTTATTTATATCATTTTTAAGAGTATTTTTATCATCTACTGCTTGATTATTATCTCTAATATCAGCAAGTTTAGTCTCAATTTTTTTTAAAAACTCCATTTGATTATCAAGTCCACTTTGAGCAACAGTTGTTAAACCAATACCTTGAGTAAAGGCTTGAAGTGAAGCTGATAATTCATCTCTTCTTTTATTATATTCACTAATAGTAAGATTAAGAGAATCTTTTGAATCATTTTTAATAGAATCTATTGTAGAAGATTTACCAACCAATGGATTATTTGTAGACACATCATTTAGTGAAGGTAAATTACTATTAATACTACTTACGTCATTAATATCCATTTGTAAACTCCATTATTTTTTTATATATTTTACTTCATTGAAGATAAATAAGAAATAAAACTATAAATACAAACCCCATTCTCTAACCTTTGCTTAATGATATTTTTTATACAATATCGACTAATTTATAATAGGGAGAGACAATGAAAATAACTGGCGCAAAAATGGTTATTGAATCATTAAAAGAGGAAGGGGTAGATGTAGTATTTGGTTACCCTGGTGGCGCTATTATGAATGTCTATGATGAAATATATAAACAAAGTTTTTTTCAACACATTCTGACTAGACATGAACAAGCAGCTATTCATGCAGCAGAAGGTTATGCAAAATCTACTGGAAAAGTAGGGGTGGCTATTGTAACAAGTGGTCCAGGATTTACAAATGCAGTAACTGGTTTAGCTGATGCTTATATGGATTCTGTGCCATTAGTTGTGATTTCAGGGCAAGTACCAACAACTATTATTGGAACAGATGGATTCCAAGAGATTGATGCTGTTGGTATTAGTAGACCATGTACAAAACATAACTATTTGGTTAATCATATAAAAGATTTACCAAGAATAATTAAAGAGGCATTTCATATTGCAAGTACTGGAAGACCAGGACCTGTACATGTAGATATTCCAAAAGATATAACAGCAGAGTTGGCAAACTTTGTATATCCAAAAGAGGTAAATCTACCAACATATAAACCAACTGTTAATTACAATAAAAGACAATTAAAAAAAGCTATGGATGCTATTGCCAAGTCTAAAAAACCTCTACTTTATGTGGGTGGTGGTGCTATTTTAGCTAACTGTGCATATGAGATTAGAGAGTTTGCAAGACTTACAAATATACCAGTAGTTGAAACACTTATGGCAAGAGGTGTTTTAAGTCATGATGATAACCTATTAATTGGTATGTTAGGTATGCATGGGGAGTTTGCAGCTAATATGGCGGCACATGATACTGATTGTATTATCTCACTTGGTGCTAGATTTGATGATAGGGTTACAGGAAGATTAGATGAATTTGCAAAAAAAGCAAAGGTTATTCATGTAGATATTGATCCAGCTTCTATTGCAAAACTAGTTCATACAAATTATCCAATAGTTGGGGATTTAAAAGTAACTGTAGAGGGTATGATTGAAGCAGCAAAAGAGCTTGAATTTAATGACTTTACTAATTGGGTTTCACTTTTAAGGGAATATAAACAAAAAGAACCTTTAAGATTTAATGATTCTGATACAGTGATAAAACCTCAATGGGCTATTAAAAGAGTAGGGGAGATACTTGGAGAAGATGCTATTATCTCAACAGATGTTGGACAACATCAAATGTGGTCAGCTCAATTTTACCCATTTACATATCCTAGACAATGGAACACTTCTGGTGGTTTAGGAACTATGGGATTTGGACTTCCTGGGGCTATGGGAGTTGCTAGAGGAAATAGAGACAAGGTATCTATTAACTTTACAGGAGATGGTTCTATTTTAATGAACATCCAAGAACTGATGACTTGTGTTGAAAATAATCTGCCTGTAATCAATATAGTACTAAATAATAACTACCTAGGAATGGTAAGACAATGGCAAACACTATTTTATGAAAACAGACTTGCAGAAACAGATTTAACTGCACAACCTGATTTTAAAATGCTTGCAGAATCATTTGGAGGTCTTGGTTATAGAGTTACTACAAAAAAAGAGTTTGATGAGGCATTAAAAGATGCAGTTGAAAAGAAAAAAGTTGCCATGATAGAGGTTATAGTTTCAAGAGATGAAATAGTATTACCTATGGTACCAAATGGACATGCATTAAATGAAATGACACTTTTAGGAGATAGCAATGAATAATTTTAACCACTATTATGATCAAATAATCACTAGACAAGTTATCTCTGTTATAGTCATAAATGAGCATAATGCTTTATCAAGAATTGTTGGACTATTCTCTGCAAGAGGTTATAATATCGATTCTTTAACTGTAGCTGCTATAACAGGTAGTGAATACTCTAGAATGACAATAGTTACAACTGGAGATAAAAGAGTAATTGATCAAATTGTAAAACAATTAAATAAATTAATACCTGTTTTAAAAGTAAATGAGCACCAAAATGTTATTGAAAAAGAGACAGTTTTGATTAAGATACCTATAGATCAGCCTTTAAGTGATATAGATGTATTAGCTAGAGCATATAATGGCCATATTCAAAATGTTACTGAAGATGCAATCGTATTATCAGCAACAGATGAACCACACAGAATTGCAAACTTTACAAATGTAATGCAAAAATTCAGACCAATTGAAGTTGTAAAAAGTGGAGTTGTTGCAATAGAAAGATAGGTTTTCCCTATCTTTTTAAAATACCAAGGAGTGTCATTTGACTTTAAAAGAGATTGCTAAATCTTTAGATTTAAATTGTGAAGAGACTATAAAGATAAGTGGTTTAAATACATTACTTGAATCAAATCAAAATCAATTAACATTTTTAGAAAATAAAAAATATCTAAAAGATTTAGGTAAAACAAAAGCAGCTGCTGTTTTAGTAAAAGATGAGTTCAAAGATCTTGTACCAAAAGATACTATAGCTTTAGTTTGTGAAGAACCATATATAAAACTTGCACTTGCCTCAAAACTTTTTGCACCTAAAACAGTTGAAGTTATTGAAAAACAACCAGAAATTGGAGATAATTGTATAATCATGCCTAATGTATACTTAGGAAACAATACTAAAATTGGTGACAACTGTACAATTATGGCTGGAAGTTTTATTGGTGATAATGTTGAGATTGGAAACAATACAATAATATATCCAAATGTTACTATCTATAGGGATTGTAAAATTGGAAGTAAGACTATAATACACTCAGGAGTTGTTATAGGTTCAGATGGTTTTGGCTTTGCAAATACTAAGGATGGTAAGTACATTAAAATCTATCAAAATGGTAATGTAATAATTGGTAATGATGTAGAAATAGGTTCAAACTGTTCTATAGATAGGGCAGTTTTTAACTCAACAATTATATCAGATGGTTGTAGATTAGATAACTTAATTCATATTGCCCATAACTGTAAACTAGGAACTGGCTGTATTCTAACAGGTCAAGTTGGACTTTCTGGTTCAACAACACTTCACCAATACGTTATTATGGGTGGTCAAAGTGCAACAGCAGGTCATTTAGAAATAGCACCATTTACTACAATAGCTGCTCGTGGTGGAGTTACAAAATCAATAAAAGAACCAAAAAAACAGTGGGCAGGATTTCCACTATTTGAACATAAGCAATGGCTTAGACTTCAAAGTAAAATCTCAAATCTTTTAAAAAAAGGGTAAGTCATAATTAAGCGAATTTCATCACTAATTTTTCTTTTTATCATAATATATTTTGAGTACTCAACATTTGTTAGCGATAAAATAAGTGTAGGGAAAATAGGTTCAATCTTTGCAAAATATTCCCACATGTATTTTGGCTTTATCTCATATTTTTATTTACTGCTTTTTATATATGTTTTATATATATTAAACTTTAAAAAAGAGTTGAAAAAAAATGATTTACTTATAAAGTCAATTGCTTCAATACTTTTAGTTTTTACTCTACTTATTTTCCAATCATTAGTAGTAGGAAAAGGGATATATAGTGGAGAGATAGGTAACTTCATAGTTGCCTCAATGCTTCCATTTATAGGTCTTGCTGGTCTTTGGATTTTTGTTATTATTGGTTTTGTTATTTCGAGTTTAATTATATTTGAAGATGTAAATTTTAACTTTGATACAAAAAAAATCTTGCCAAAATTTAAAAAAGCAGAAGAAACACAAAAGTTTAAAAAAATAGAAAATAGAAAAAGGGAAAGAAAAGCTCAAAATGAAGATAAAGTTAGTATAAAAGAGCTTGGTGATGTGTCAGAGATTGTTATTGAAGAGGATGACAATGTTGCTGATATTGAGGTTGATGATTTAAATATAATCAATCTAAATCAAATGGATGAACATTTAAAAGAAGATAAAAAAGAATCAAGAGCCAAAGAAAAACCAATTAGTTTGGATAATGAAATAGAGATTGAGATACAAGAGGAACACTTCTCACACTCTGTAATAGTTGAAGAGCTTGAAGAAAATAAAAAATTATTAGATGATATAGAGATAGGGGAAACAGAAAAACCAAAAGATTTTGTACTACCACCAACAAAATTTTTCCAAACTGCACCTAAAGAGAAAAAATCTAGAGTTTCAGAAGCTCAAATTGATCAAAAAATTGAAGATTTATTAGAAAAACTTTTAATGTTTAAAATAGAAGGGGATGTGGTAAGAACTTATACAGGACCTGTTGTTACAACCTTTGAATTTAAACCAGCTCCAAATGTAAAAGTTTCAAAAATATTAAACCTTCAAGATGATTTGGCAATGGCATTAAAAGCTCAAACTATCAGGATACAAGCTCCAATTCCTGGGAAAGATGTAGTTGGGATAGAAGTACCAAATGATGAGTTACAAACCATATATATTAAAGAATTATTAGAAAGTGAACTTTTCCAAAATTCAAAATCTCCTTTGACTATGATTTTAGGAAAAGATATTGTTGGAAAACCATTTATAACTGACCTTAAAAAACTTCCACACTTGCTTATTGCAGGAACTACTGGTTCTGGTAAATCTGTTGGTATAAATGCCATGATACTTTCTCTTTTATATAAAAATTCTCCAGATAAGCTAAAACTTGTGATGATAGACCCAAAAATGTTGGAGTTTTCTATGTATAATGAAATCCCCCATCTATTAACTCCTGTTATCACAAAACCAACTGATGCTATAAATGCCTTATCAAATATGGTTGCTGAGATGGAAAGACGTTATACACTAATGAGTCAAACAAAAACTAAAAATATTGAAAACTACAATGAAAAAGCAAAAAAAGAAGGCTATGAAGAGATCCCTTATATTGTAGTTGTAATTGATGAGTTAGCGGACTTAATGATGACTAGTGGTAAAGATGTTGAACTATCTATTGCAAGACTTGCACAAATGGCAAGAGCTTCAGGTATTCACCTAATTGTAGCAACCCAAAGACCATCAGTAGATGTTGTAACTGGACTTATAAAAGCTAACCTTCCAAGTAGACTTTCATATAAAGTAGGGCAAAAGGTTGATTCTAAGATTATTTTAGATTCTATGGGTGCAGAATCATTATTGGGTCGAGGTGATATGTTATTTACACCTCCTGGGACTTCAGGTCTTGTTCGTATCCATGCACCATGGTCAAAAGAGGATGAGATAGAAAAAGTAGTTGATTTCTTAAAAGACCAAAGAGAAGTAGTTTATGATATGAACTTTGTAAAAGATAAAAGTAACTCAGCAAATTCAAGTGATACAACAGATATAACTGAACTTGATGAACTTTATGAAGATGCAAAAGAGGTTGTTTTAACAGATAGAAAAACATCTATTTCATATATACAAAGAAAACTTAGAATAGGATATAATAGAGCTGCAACCATTGTTGAACAGTTAGAACTAACAGGAGTTTTATCAGAATCTAATGCTAAAGGTAATAGAGAAATCCTTCTTTAGTAGCAAGATTCTCGCATTAAATCAAAATACTATACTATTGTTTCTTTTTTTGTTTACGCTTAATATTTTAAGCGTAACAATCTTGTTTTTCTGAATTTCTAATTATTTTTTATACAATTAACAATATAAATCAACCTTTTATATATTTTATGTTAGAATATTATTATTAAATAAGCAAAGGAGTATGTTATGAATACAAGTATTGTAGGAAGACACATAGAATTAACTGAACCAATTAAAGATTATGTTAATAGTTCAATTGAAATTTTTAAAAAATATAATTTAGATATTATATCTGTTAACGCGATTATTTCTCAAGAAGAAAAAAATGGTAAAAAAGCATTTGCATTTGAGTTTACTTTAAATATTGCACATCTAGATACTGTTGTTGTAAAACAAAAAGATAAAGACTTATATGCTGCTATTGATATAGCTGTAGATAGAGTTTCAAAAGTTTTAAGAAGACACCATGATAAAATCACGGGACACAAAGCTACAAAACTTACAGAGGTAGAAGCTTCTGAGATTGAAGATAAAATTGCTAATGAGTTAGATAAACTTGATTCTGAAATTTTCCCTGTAAAACTAGCTTCTTACAAGCCAATTGATATTGAAGAAGCATTAGATGATTTAAAAGCATCAGATGCAACTTTCAAAGTATTTTATGATAAAGATGATAATATGAGAGTATTATACAAATCTAGCCAAGCGGGTAAATTTGGTCTTTATTAAGATACAAAATATATATTTCAAAGGTATTAGCAAACACGCTAATACCTTTTTTTAGTTTAAAAGGATTGAAAACTTAATGGATAATACACTGAAGAAAATTGCACTTATTGGACAACCTAATGTTGGAAAATCTTCACTATTTAATAGAATTGCAAAACAAAGAATTGCTATAGTATCAGAACAATCAGGTACAACAAGAGATATAAGAAAACATCAAGTTGAGATTCTTGATAGAGATGCTATTATATTAGATACTGGTGGAATAGATGAAACAAATGATGCAATATTTTCAAATGTAAAAAGAAAAGCTGTCGAGTGTGCAAAAGAGGCTGATATAATACTTTTTATGGTTGATGGTAAAAAAATACCAGATGAAAAAGATAAAGAACTATTTTATGAGCTTCAAGAACTAGGGAAAAAACTATACCTAGTTGTAAATAAAATTGATAATGATAAAGAAAAAGAGGATAGACTTTGGGCTTTTTATGAGTTTGGAATTGATGAAGATAGTTTATTTGGTATCTCAGTATCTCATAATAGAGGTACAAAACCACTCTTTGAAGCAATAGCACAATATCTTCCTGCAAAAGAAGTTGAAGAAGAACTAATTTTAAAAGAGGATGACGATGACTTCCTTGAGGATTTTTTATCACCAATTGAAGATATAAATAAACAAATTCCTGAGGATGATGGACAAATAAAAGTTGCTATCATAGGAAGGGTAAATGTAGGTAAATCTTCAATTTTAAATGCCTTGGTTGGAGAAGAAAGATCAGTTGTATCAGAGATTGCAGGAACAACAATAGACCCAGTTGATGAATCTTTTGAATACAAAGATAAGAATATCACTTTTGTTGATACAGCAGGTTTAAGAAGAAGAGGTAAAATTGAAGGAATTGAAAAATTTGCATTAAATAGAACAAAACAAATGTTAGAAAAAGCAAACTTAGCCTTAGTTGTTTTAGATGCTTCATCAGAACTTGTAGATTTAGATGAAAAAATTGCGGGTTTAGTAGATGAATACGCTTTAGGTACTATTATTGTCTTAAACAAATGGGATGAAAATATGGAAACCTTTAAAGATGTAGAGAAAAAGGTTAGAAGAAAATTTAAATTCTTATATCATGCTCCAGTTATTGCTGTTTCTGCAAAAACAGGGAGAAGTATTGATAGATTGAAAGATAAAATCATAGAGATATACGAAAACTATGCTCAAAGAATATCAACTTCAGTATTAAATAAAATCGTAGAAGAAGCAACAATTAGACATGCACTTCCAAGTCCAAATGGTGCTTATTTAAGAATATACTATACAACACAATTTGAAACTAAACCTCCAAGAATAGCTTTAATAATGAATAAGCCAAAACTACTTCACTTTTCATATAAAAGATATTTAATAAACTATTTAAGAGATAATATAAATTTTGAAGGAACACCTATTCATATTCTAGCTAGAGCTAAAAATGAAAGATCAGATGAGCATGATGAGGATTTAGAAGATTTTTAAACCTTAAAAAGGAGTCTTTTTGTTTAATTTAAACAGTATCAAGAATGATGTGTTTGGTGGGATAACAGCTGCTGTCGTTGCCTTGCCACTAGCTTTAGCCTTTGGGGTTGCAAGTGGTGCTGGAGCAATGGCTGGACTCTATGGTGCAATAATTTTAGGCTTCTTTGCCTCACTATTTGGTGGTACACAAACACAAATCTCTGGTCCAACGGGACCAATGACAGTTATTACAGCAACTGCCATTGCAACTTTCCCTAATGATTTTGAATCTGTAATTACTGTTATATTTCTCTCTGGAATAATACAAATCTCTTTAGGTATTGTAAAAGTTGGTAAATGGGTTAAATATATCCCTTATCCTGTAATTTCAGGTTTTATGAGTGGAATAGGGCTTATTATTATAATCTTACAGATAAACCCTTTTATTGGTGTGGAATCTTATGGTTCAGTTATTCAAACCATTGTTGAGTTACCACAAAGTATAAAACAAGCAAATTTTGAGTCTTTGATAATCGCTTCAATCACCTTAGCAATAATGTTCTTAACACCTAAAAAAATCACAAGATTTGTACCAGCTGCACTTATAGCCTTAGTCTCAATCACATATTTAACTATTTTTATGGGATACTCTATTCAAACAATAGGTGAAATACCAATGGGTTTACCTGATATTACTATTCCTACAAAATTTGACTTATTGAAACTTGATACTATTATAACCCTTGCTATCACTTTAGCTCTATTAGGGACAATAGATACACTTCTAACCTCATTAGTAGCTGATTCTATGACAAAAACTAAACACAACCCAAATAAAGAGTTAATAGCTCAAGGTATTGGTAACTCTTTATGTTCACTAGTTGGGGCAATCCCAGGTGCAGGTGCTACTATGAGAACTGTGATAAATATAAAAAGTGGTGGAACAACAAGACTATCGGGGATGATACATGCTCTTTCACTTTTGATTATTGTACTGTTTTTAGCTCCACTTGCCTCAAAAATACCTTTAGCAGTTCTTTCAGGGATACTAATAAAAGTTGGTTTTGATATATTAGATTATAAACTTTTAAGAATTATAAATAAGATACCAAGACAAGATTTACTTATAATGATAACAGTATTTTTACTAACTATATTTGTAGATTTAATTATGGCTGTTGGTGCTGGAATAACTTTTGCTTCTATTTTAGCAATCTATAAAATCTCTAAAAAAACTAAAATGAGTACATCCAATGCTAAAAAAGGAGTAAGTTTTGATATCGATGTTGAAAATAAAGATATTAAAATCCTTAAAATAGATGGTTCACTATTTTTTGGTACTGCTTCTATTTTAGATAGAAAAATCGATAAAATAAATCCAAATACAAAATTTGTTATCTTAGATTGTTTACATGTATCTATGATGGATCTATCTGCTATTTTTATTTTAGAAGAGATAATTGTTAAACTTGAAGAAAAAAATATAAAAGTTATTCTTTTATTAAATCATACCCATAGAAGAAAAGTATTAAAAATTGATACAAATGAAATATTTAGCAATACTCTTATTTTTAATAATATAGATGCAGCGGTAAATGCCATACAAAAAAATGAATATAAAAAGTTTAGCAAAAAATAAAAATGGCAAAAATATATTTACTTGGAAGTCAAAAATATGAGGGAGTTGAAAATTTAGAGGTTTTTCAAATAGAATATATCTCAAGTGAGATTGATTTATCAAAATATGATGCTCTTATTTTTACTTCAAAAAATGGTATATATTCAATAAACAGTTTTAATAACCAATGGAAAGATATCCCTTCATACTCTATATCAACAAAAACAGCAAATATAGTAGAAAAATTAAAAGGGAACAATATTTTTGATGCAAAAGCAACAAATGGAGATGAATTTGCAAAGAAGCTTATTAATAAACTAAAAAATAAAAAAGTTTTATATATCAAAGCTTTGAAAGTTGTTTCAAATTTAACAACAATTTTAAAAGAAGCAAAAATTGATATAGATGAACTAATAGCCTATAAAACAGTTTGTAAAAAACAATTAAATAAAACTATAGAATCCAACTCCACAATAATATTTACATCTCCATCATCTATTGAGTGTTTTTTTAAAAACTATCAATGGGATAAGAGTTTTAATGCAATTGTTATTGGTAAAACAACTGCAAAATATCTTCCAAAGAATATAGACTACAAAATCTCCCCTGATGTAAATATCCAAGAGTGTATAAATCTAGCTAAACAGTTGTATATTTAATGTATTATTTAATCTATATTGGATAAAATTATTATATCTAAGTAGTACGGGATTTCCATTGTTGAGGGTCCGATACTATATTTTTGCATGTAATTGTATTTAAATGGTGTGCAGCTTTTCATTATGTTTGAGCTCCTAAAGTTTAATTCTTACGTGCTATCGTTGGCTTTTTAGGGCCATATTGATGGTTAACGTCTACTTGGGTTTTATTTAATTACACATTTTAAGGAAATTTAGTGGATATTTTAATACTTGGTAGTGGTGGTAGAGAGTACTCTATAGGATTAGCTATATCTAAAGAGCAAGAGAAACATAACTTATATTTTATGCCAGGAAACGGCGCAACTTCAAACTTAGGTACTAATATTAATATAAAAGATTATGACAAGTTAGCTTTATGGGCAAAAGAAAATAAAATAGATTTAACAATTGTTGGTCCTGAAGCTCCATTAGTAGATGGTGTTGTTGATATTTTCAAAAAGAATGATTTAACAATTTTTGGTCCAAGTCAAGCTGCTGCGCAACTTGAAGGTTCAAAAGTTTATATGAAAAATATCTTAAAAAAATACAATATACCAACAGCAGCATTTATAGAAACTACAGATGAAAAAGAAGCACATGATTTTATTGATACAATGAGTGAACCAATAGTTGTAAAAGCAGATGGTTTATGTGCAGGAAAAGGTGTAATAATAGCGCAAAGTAAAGATGAGGCTAAACAAGCGGCATCTGATATGCTATCGGGTTCTTCATTTGGTGATGCTGGAACTTCAATAGTTGTAGAAGAGTATTTAGATGGTTATGAATTATCTATTTTTGCAATTTGTGATGGAGAAAACTACAAAGTATTACCAGCTGCTCAAGACCATAAAAGAGTAGGAGATGGAGATACAGGTCCAAATACAGGTGGTATGGGTGCATATGCTCCAACTCCATTAGTAAATGAAGATATCTATAAAAAAGTAGAAGAAAGAGTTATTAAACCAACTCTTAAGGGGATGCAACAAGAGGGAGCACCTTTTGAAGGGGTTTTATTTATAGGTGTTATGGTTGTAAAAGGTGAACCAATTATTTTAGAATATAATGTTAGATTTGGTGATCCCGAATGTGAAATTATAATGCCCCTTCTTGAAACTCCTGTTTCAGAACTTTTTTATAAAGGTGCTACTAAACAACTTGACAAACTAGATATTAAAATCAAAAAAGAGTTTGGAGTAGGTGTTGTAATGGCTAGTGCAAACTATCCTTATGCTTCATCTGAACCAGCAGAGATTATTGTTGATGAAATAGTTGATGAAGATATTTTAAATCATACACATATTTCATATGCAGGTGTTTCAAATGAAGATGATAAACTTTTTGCAACAGGGGGAAGAGTTTTAGTTTGTGTGGGATTTGGTTCTTCAATTAAACAAGCTAGGGATAGAGCTTATGCTCTTTGTGGTCAAGTTCATTTTGCTGGTAAAAAAATCAGAACTGATATAGCTTATCAAGCTTTAAAATAAGTACTAGATAAAATATGAATAACAATGAAAATTTAGAACTTGCCCCATTTCGCTCTAGAATTTTTGCTTTTATTATAGATGATTTTTTAGTTACTTTTATTATAATAGCAATGTATTGGGATAATATATCACAAAGTGGGGATGACCTAATTTCAATTTTAACTGTAATGAATGCTTTTGTTTATCAAATTCTATTACTTAAATTTATTTATCAAACACTTTTTGTTTGGTATTATGGGGCAACTATTGGTAAAATCATTACAAAAATAAAAGTTGTTGACTTTAATAGCTTGGGAAGAGTTAATATATTCACAGCTATGACAAGGTCGATTCTTAGATTAGTAAGTGAAATGTTTTTTTATATAGGGTTTATATTTGCCTTTTTAGGTGAATCTAGACAAACATTTCATGATAAATTAGCTAGGACATTAGTAGTAAATGCTTAGAATTATTTTTACACTCATATTATTAACTCTTGCACTAAATGCCAAAATAGAAAAGTTTCAAGTATTTGCAAACAATGTTGATACAAAAAAAGGGATTTTAATTGCAAATGGAAATGTAATAATTGTTTCACCAACATATTATATTTCTGCACAAAAGGCAATTTATGATAAAAACAATGGTACCTTTGAACTATTCGATGATGTTATAATATTGAAAGACAATACAGTTCAAGTAAACAGTGAATATGCTTTTTTAGATGTTACAAACAATAATTCATATCAAAAACCCAACTTATTTTATGATCATACTAGCTCAATTTGGATTAACTCTAAAGAGTCTAAAAAAACAGATGATATAATCAATTTAGATAATACTATTTTATCAACTTGTGATTGTATTGACCCAGATTGGAGTATTAGATCTTCCAATATAGATTATGATACAAAAGAAAAATGGCTAAATGCTTATAATACTAGAATATATGTAAAAGATGTACCAGTTTTATATACACCATATTTAGGTTTTTCTACAGACAACAAAAGAAAAACAGGTCTTTTAATCCCTACCTTTGGATACTCAAATACTGAAGGGGTGTCTTTTTCTCAACCAATTTTCATAGCCCCTGCACCAAATTATGATGTAGAATTAATTCCTCAAATTAGAACCTCAAGAGGTTCTGGTATGTATGCTTATTATAGATATGCTGATTCAATTGATTCTATGTTAAATATAAGTACAGGTTACTTTAAAGAAAAGAAAAAATTCCAAACTGATAATAATCTAAGAAACCAAGAACACTATGGGGTAACATTAGATTATGAAAAAACAAATCTATTTACAAAACTTAATGAAAATGTAGATGATGGATTATATGTATCATTAAATTATTTAAATGATATTGAATTTAAAACACTTGAAGACAAAAATTATAGCACCTCTAATGAAAGATATATAGAATCTAAAATAAACTACTTTTATAATGAGCCAAGTTTTTATATAGGTAGTTACTTTAGATACTATATAGACACTCAAAGTAACTCAAACTCTAATACTCTTCAAGAGTTACCCAAATTTCAAATCCATAAATATACAAATCCATTGTTTTTTGAAAAACTTTTATACTCTGCTGATATAAAATATACCAATCATTTTAGAGATAAGGGTATAAAAGCAAATCAATATGAATTTAGTATTCCAATCTCTTATTCTTATTCTTTGTTTGATAATTATTTAAATTTAGTATTAGAAAATGAAACTACTGTTGATAGTTATGATTATTCAAATAGCAATATCAATTTCCAAAATGGTAGATATATAGAGAATAGAACAACAATAGGACTTAATAGTGATTTAATAAAACCTTATAGAAATTATATTCATGCAATGAATTTAGGTTTTAATTATAACCATTATGATGAGATGAAAAAAGAGGGGGATTTATATCTTCTTACAAACAATAACTCTCAATTAAGTCCATTTAATACTACTAAAAATGAAGATAACATTGAACTGGTTTTAAATCAATCTTTTTTTGATAGAAAAACTTTAAAAAGGGTTATTAAACATAAACTTACCCAATCAATTTTATTTGATGCAAATGACAATACTCAATTAGAAAACTTAACTAACTTAATTATTTATAATTATATTTGGGGAACTATGCAAAATAGAACAACATATAATCATCAAGATAAAAAGTTTACTGAGAGTTCTTCTGATTTTACATTTAAATACAAAAACTATAATATAAAATTAAATCATTATATTTCTCAAAAAACTCCTAATTCAAATAGGGAAGATTTACACTCATATAGTATAGATGCTAGATATAATATTGATAAAAAGTATTCTCTTGGTTATTATACAAACTATAATCTAGAAGATGGTATAAGAAATAAACAAGCCTTTATTTTGGGCATAGATGATAGTTGCTGGAGTTTAGATTTAAGATTTGAAAAAGAGATTACTGCTGCATCAACAACAAATCAAACTCCCATTAAGCAAGATATTGTATATTTAGAGCTAATGTTAATACCAATTGGTGGTATAAAACAAGAATATGAATTAAAAAGAGACTAAAATGACTCCTGATAAAATATATTTTAAAAACAGAGAAGTTGCAGCTTATAGACTTATAGATATATTACCGATAAATAAAATGAAATTAGAAGAATGGACTGTTTTATCTACTTCATATGGAGGTTATGCTGTAGCAAAAATAATTGCTAATGAATTAAATGCAAAATTTGATGTAATGTTCTCAAGAAAAATATATGCTCCACTCAATGAAGAGTGTGAAGTTGCAATTGTAACTGAAACAGAAGAGGTTGTTATCCATGAAGAGCTTGTTAAAGCTTTTGATATTAGTTTAGATTTTATATTTTCAAGATCAAGATATATTTTTGAAAATGATTTATCAAACTGTGTAAACAAATTTAGAAGAGGAAAAAGATTAAATAATTTAGAGAATAAAAATGTATTATTGATTGATGAGGGTTTAAATACAAGTCTTACTATGATGGCTTGTATAAAAACTGCAATTAATTTAGGTGCAAAATCAGTATCAGTTGCAGTTCCTATACTTCCTACGGCAAGTATAAGTACTATTGAGTCAATTGCAGATGACCTGTATTTTGTTAAAAGTTTAGATCATTTTATAGATATTGAATTTTATTATGATGAATTAGAAGATATAACGTATGAAGAAATTAGAAAAGAAAAAGGATAAATTATATGTCAACTGTATGTGAATTTGAATTAAATGGAAAACAAGAGGTTTTTGAATTTGAAAAGGTGGCAAAACAAGCTAATGGCTCAGTTTTAGCACAAATAGGAAATGCAGTTGTATTAGCTACAGTTGTTAGTGAGTTTGATAATCCCGTTGAAGAGGATTTTACACCCTTAACTGTACAATATGTTGAAAAAACATATGCAGCAGCAAAACTTCCTGGTGGATTTATTAAAAGGGAAGCAAAACCAAGTGAATTTGAAACTTTAACATCAAGAGTTATTGATAGAAGTTTAAGACCATTATTCCCAAAGGGTTATGTGTATCCAACAACTATCACTGTACTTGTATTAAGTGCAGATAAAGATGTGGATTTACAAGCACTAGCTCTAAATGCAGCAAGTGCAGCTTTATATACTTCAAACCTGCCAATCAAAAAATCGGTTTGTGGTGTAAGAGTTGGTAAAATAGAGGGTGAATATGTAATTAATCCTAATGTTGAACAAATGATAAACTCTACTCTTGATTTATATGTAGCAGGTTCAAAAGAAGAATTACTTATGATAGAGATGAAATCTATTAGTAGCGAAGAGATGGTTGAAGTAGATATTGAAGCTTTTAGTAAACTACATAAAACTAATGAGATGAGTGAAGATGATTTAGTTGAAGCAATTGGTATTGCACAAAAAGCTATAAAAGAATCAAATGAAACCTATGAAAGTGGATTTGAAGGGATTGGTAAAGGGGTTTGTAATGTTGAACTTGTTGAGTTTAAAATAGATGAAGCAATAATCAAACATGTAAGAGATAACTATTTACCAAATATCAAAGAAGCTTTACAAAAACTTGCAAAAAGTGAAAGAGCTACAGAATTAAAAGATGTAGCAAAACTTGTTTTAACAGATGAATATTGTGTTGAAAAAGAATTAGAACTAAAAGTTGTATATGAAGCTGTTTCAATTGTAAAAAGAGAAGTTGTTAGAAATATGATTGTGACAGACAAAGTAAGAGCAGATGGTAGAGGATTAAAAGAGGTAAGACCAATATCTATTGATACAAATATTTTACCATCAGCACACTCTTCTTGTTTATTTACAAGGGGTGAAACTCAAGCTTTAGTTGTAGGAACTATTGCAGGTTCAAAAGATGGACAAATGTTTGAAACTTTAACTGAAAAATCAACTTCAGTTGAGAGATTTATGGTTCATTATAATTTTCCTGGATTTTCTGTAGGGGAAGCTAAACCTATGTTTGGTGTAGGAAGAAGAGAATTGGGTCATGGTAACTTGGCTAAAAAAGCTCTAGAAGCAACTATTGATAAAGATTATGATGAAACAGTAAGACTTGTTTCTGAAATTTTAGAATCTAATGGTTCTTCATCAATGGCTACTGTTTGTGGTGGTTCTTTAGCATTAAAAGCTGCAGGAATTCCTATTTCAAATCTTGTTGCAGGTGTTGCTATGGGAATGGTGGTTGAAGGTGACAATTACTCAGTACTTACAGATATTATGGGATTAGAAGACCATGATGGAGATATGGACTTTAAAGTTGCAGGAACAAAAGATGGTATTACTGCACTTCAAATGGATATAAAACTTGGTGGAATTGAGCTTTCAGTTTTAAAAGAAGCCTTACTTCAAGCAAAAGAGGGTAGGGAACACATCTTAGGTATTATGGAAGAAGCAGCTGCTGAAATAGTTCCAAGTGAAGCTTTACCATTAGTTGAACAATTTGCAATTGATCCAGGTAAAATAATGGTTGTTATTGGAAAAGCAGGTTCTACTATTAAAGAGATAATTGAAAAATTCTCAGTATCAATCGATTTAGATAGAGATAGTGGAAATGTAAAAGTTAGTGGTGAAAATAAACAAAATGTTTTAGATGCTTGTGAACATATTAAAACTATTTCAAATAATGCACCAGCAAGAAGAGACTCTAAAAAAAATATAGATTTTGAAAAACTATATCAAGTTGATGAAGTTCTAACAGGAAAAGTTGTTAGAGTTGCAGATTTTGGTGCTTTTGTTGAGCTACCAAAAGGTGGAGAAGGTTTATTACATATCTCTAAAATATCAAAACAAAGAGTTAATAAAGTTGAAGATGTACTTAATGTAGACGATTCAGTTGAAATAAAAGTACTAAAAGTGAAAAAAGACAGAATTGAACTAGCTTCTAGTCAATTATAAAAAATTCTTAAATAAACTACATTTTAGTATGTAATTTCTATTATAATTAATTTTATTTTAATTATAATAGTTTACATAAATGCCAATTTTTAGATACTTTAATAAAAATTGCAATATTATATTTTGATAATTTACTAAACTTAAATTAATATTTCTTTAGTTAATATAGTTTAAACAATATATTTATACGAAAACAAGGGGTTTTTATGGCTAAGCTTTTAATTGTTGATGACTCTACAATGTTAAGAGATATGCTTAACTATGCACTAAACGAGGGTGGATACACTGATGTAGTTGAGGGAATTGATGGAGTTGATGGTTTAGAAAAGGCTAAATCTACAACTTTTGATTTAATTATTACGGATGTAAATATGCCTAATATGGATGGACTCACTTTAATTAGTGAGCTAAGAAAACTTCCTCAATATGCTTCAAAGCCTATTTTAGTTTTAACAACTGAGAGAAGTGATGAGATGAAAGCTAAAGGAAAAGCTGCCGGAGCAACAGGTTGGATTGTAAAACCATTTGTACCTGAGCAACTTTTAAAAGCTGTGAACATAGTATTAAGTAGATAAAATAAAAAGGTTTTAAGATGGCTGGGTTTGATATTTCTAAGTATAGAGAGATGTTTGTTGAAGAAGCTGAGGAGCTATTTGAATCAGCTGATAATGTACTATTAGAAGCTGAAACAAATGGAACATTAACAGACGAAGAGATGGGACAACTTTTTAGAGATGTTCATACTCTAAAAGGGAGTGGTGCTTCAGTTGAGTTAACACTATTTGCTGAGTTTACACATGATGTTGAAAATATGATGGATAAACTTAGAAATCATCAAATTGAATTAATCCCAGAAATGGTTTCAACACTAATTGATGGTTTAGATGTTATGAAAGAGTTACTAGACCTTGAAGTATCAGAAGAGCTTACAAGAGAAACTTTTACTGAAATGACAAGTGATTTATTATCTGACATTAGAGCTTATATAAATGGAGAGACTCCTGCAAGTGCGCAAACCACTCAGGAAGAAACACCTGTAGTAGAAACTGAAACTCCACCTAGTACTAATGAACATCTTCTAGATGAAAATATCGGATTTTATGATGAAGATGTAAATGAAAGTAAGTTTAATGTTTCATATGGATTTTTCAAAGATGATGAAATAGGGAAAGATAATGAAAACTATGGCTTTTTCGATGATGAGTTAGACAGAATTTCAGAAACTGCTATAACTCCTACAATTGAACATGAAGAGGGTGATGATTTTGGATTTTTTGATGATATGCCAGATATTTCACCTGATGCAGAAATCACAGCAAACAATAAAGATCAAAAAGAAGAGATTATGAAAAAAGAGGTTTCAAAAGCTGCACCTAAAACTGATAATCCTAAACCATCTACTCCCCCAGCAGCTGCAGCAAAACCAGCTGCACCTAAAAGAGGAGATAGAGAGGTAAAAGAGAAAAAAGCTTCAGCTTCAAATAATATTAGAGTAAACCTAGATAAAATTGATTTACTTATGAATAATGTTGGTGATTTAGTTATCACTAATGCAATGCTTACCCAATTTTCAACTTCAATAGAAGAAGCAAAAACTAGAAATGCGGTATTAGAAAGACTTGAACTTCTAGAACGACATATCAGAGATATGCAAGATTCTATTATGAGTATTCGAATGGTTCCAATGGAATCTATTTACTCTAAATTCCCAAAAGTTGTAAGAGATATCTCTAAAAAGCTTGGTAAAAAAGTTGAATTTAAACATTATGGAGATAATGTTGAGATTGATAAAGCGATGATTGAAGGGCTTACTGACCCATTAATGCATATTATTAGAAACTCTTTAGACCATGGTTTAGAAACGCCTGATGTAAGAGTTGCTAGTGGAAAAGAAGAGGTTGGGGCAATTACAATTGCAGCAGAACAAGCAAATGGACAAATGATTATTACAATTGAAGATGATGGTAAAGGTATCGATTCTGAACGAGTTGCTAACAAAGCACTAGAACAAGGTCAAATTGATGAAAACCAATTTAACTCAATGAGTGATAATGAAAAAGCTATGTTAGTATTTGGAGCTGGAGTATCAACAGCAGATCAAATTACAGATATTTCTGGTCGTGGTGTTGGAATGGATGTTGTTAAAACAAATATCCAAAAACTTGGTGGAGCAATTAAACTTGATACAACACTAGGTAAAGGTACAACTATTACTATTATGTTACCTTTAACTCTTGCAATTCTAGATGGTTTAGATATTGCTGTTGGAGATCAAAAATATATCTTACCATTAAGTTCTATTGTTGAATCTCTTCAACCAACACCAGATATGATTAAAAAAATTGGTGATGGTTCTCAAGACTTATTAATGTTAAGAGAAGAGTTTATCCCTGTTGTAAGACTTCATCAATTATTTGGTGTAGAACCTACTTTTGAAAATCTTGAAGATGGTATGTTAATAGTAGTAAAATCAGGGGCTACGAAAGTTGCAATTTCTATAGATGAATTCTTAAATCAACACCAAGTTGTTGTAAAACCTTTAGATAAAAACTTTAGAAGTGTAGAAGGGATTGGAGCAGCAACAGTTAGAGGTGATGGAAGCATTGGGTTAATTCTTGATGTTCTAGGGATAATAAATGCGCAAATCAAAATTGAAAAAGTTTTTAATACTACACAATTTGCTTCGTGATTATAAATGTTAGATAATAGTGCCTTACATAATAAAGTAAAGTCTATTCTTTATTCTCTAACAGGGATAACCCTGGCAGAGAATAAAGATATTATGAT
Organism: Halarcobacter azotofixans (SeqCode); assembly: GCA_048571215.1. GTDB lineage: Bacteria > Campylobacterota > Campylobacteria > Campylobacterales > Arcobacteraceae > Halarcobacter > Halarcobacter azotofixans. The sequence continues at coordinate 1,200,547 of CP182352.1, read as the reverse complement.
AGCAAATAGACTCCACAAACTAAAAAGAGACACCAAATACAATGGCGACATCGAAGAGTTATTAGCAAGTATAGAAGAGGGCTCTTTTCAAATGGAGTTTATTAACTCTTTTACTACTAATAAAACACACTTTTTTAGAGAAGATTTCCACTTTATAGACTTAAAAAATAGAGTTTTACCAGAATTTGCCAATTCAAATAATACAATAAAAATGTATTGTTCAGCTTCATCTACAGGAGAAGAGCCTTATTCAATGGCAATGACTGTATTAGAAACACAAGAGATTTTAGGGAAAAGAATCAATTCTACTATTTTAGCAACAGATATTGATACAAATGTTTTACAATATGCTGCAAATGGTATCTATAGATATGCTAAATCTTCAAAAGAGTTCCCAGAATGGATAAAACCACAAAAATATTTTAAAAGAAGAGTTCAAAAAAATCTTGCAAGTGAAGAGGTTTTGATAAAAGTTAAACCTGAACTTCAAAAAATGGTTACCTTTCAAGTTATGAACCTAAATGATTCATCTTATCCTTATGAAAAAAACTATTTTGATGTAATTTTTTGTAGAAATGTACTTATATACTTTTCAACCCAAGATCAAAATAAAATATTAAAAAAACTATTTACCCACCTAAAAATAGGAGGAACTCTATACTTAGGACATTCTGAAAATCCCCATGATTTAATAAATTATGTACAAAGAGTGGGACAAAATATATTTATTAAGACAAAGGAATTACATTGATTGTAATTGGACATAAAGATGGTGGTATTGAGAAAGCTTCAGTATCAAGATTTACTCAAAAAACAAAAGGATACAATACTCATACTATAATAGGTGGTGAATTTGCTGTTGGTCCAGATACAGATGAAGTTGCATTTAAAACATTACTTGGTTCTTGCGTTGCAATTATGTTTTATGACAACAAAAAGAAGATAAAGGGTATGAATCACTTTTTATTGCCATCAACAAATAGTACAAATGATGATATGAAGTATGGTTTATATTCAGTTGAAGCGATGTTAAATGAGATGTACAAACTAGGTTGTAGTAAACAAAATATGATTGCAAAGATCTCAGGTGGAGCAGATATTATGCAACTTAATGTATCTTCAATCTCAATAGGGCATAGAAATGTAGAGTTTGCAAAAGATTTTTGTAAATCTGAAGGTTTTAAACTTATGAGTGAACATACAAGGGGTGAACATGGTCGATTAATACTCCTTGCTGATGATTTTCAAACCTTTATAAAAGTTACACAAAAAACTGAAACTGATAAGAAAATTCTTAGTGAAGAAACAGCATTACAAACAGAGATTACAAAAGCACCAGTTATCAAAGAATATGTTGGTGGTGTTGACTTATTTGGTATTGATAAAGATCAAAAAGTAGAACCAGAAATGGAAATAGAATTATTTTAATAAATAAAGAAAAGTTTGCATGTATACAGTATTAATAATAGATGATTCACCTTCTATGAGAAGAATATTAAAAGATATGATTAATAGTATTGAAGAGTTTGAAGTAATAGCAGAAGCATTTGATGCATATGATGCAAGAGAAAAAATAAAACAATATGAGCCTGATTTAGTTACAATTGATGTAAATATGCCTAAAATGAATGGGGTAACTTTTTTAAGAAACTTAATGAGACTTCATCCCATGCCAGCTGTTGTTGTATCAGGTGAGAGTGTTAGAGGGAATGACATTTTTGATGATGGTGCTGTAGGATTTATTTCTAAACCTGAAAGTGGTGAACCTTTAAGTAGTTTTGCAGCACGAATAAAAGAAAATCTTTTAAATTTAACTTTTTTACTAAAAAGGTATACTTTGAAAAAGCCTAAACCCACTAAAAAGATTATACATACAAAAAGTAAAGATGTAGAAAGAAAGATACATCCAGATGAAGTAATACCATCAAACCCTGCTAGACGAGGGGGAAATAAAGTTATCGCTATTGGTTCTTCAACTGGTGGAGTTGAATCACTCTTAAAGGTCTTTAAGAGTTTAACAAACACACTACCCCCTATAGTTATAACCCAACATATCCCTTATGGTTTTTCAAAATCATTTGCTGATAGATTAAATGATTACTCTAGTATAGATGTATGTCAAGCAGAAGATGGAATGGTACTAAAATATGGACATGCATATTTAGCCCCTGGTAATATGCACCTAACAATTGAGTGTGTAAGAGGGGAGTATAGAACTAAGCTTTTAGATACTGTTAAAGTAAGTCACCATAGACCAAGTGTTAATGTACTTTTTAGATCAGTAAATAACTGTGCAGGAAGTAGTGCAATGGCTGTAATGATGACAGGTATGGGTGATGATGGTAGTATTGCTATGAAAGAGTTACATGATAATGGAGCATATACAATAGCCCAAAATGAAGAGAGTTGTGTAGTATTTGGAATGCCTGCTAAGGCTATTCAAGCAGGTGCTGTAAAAGATATTGTACACTTAGACCAAATTGCCCAATATATAATTGACTTTGCTAAAAACAAAAGAAGATAACTAAAATATATCAGTAGTCTGCTTTAATCTATCCTTGTCAAAATGGGTATAGATTCTTGAAGTATTTATATCTGCATGACCTAAAGACTCTTGTACTAGTATTAAATCCTTACTTTTTTGATAAAGCATTGTAGCAAAAGTATGTCTTAGCATATGTGCGCCATTTTTTTCTTTTCTAATTCCAGCACTTAAAAGAATCTTTTCAACTATACTACTTATATATGCTTGTGATAGTAAATTGCCTTTTTGGTTGCAAAATAGGGTGTTACCATTACAATTTTTGATACTTTCCCATTCTATCAAGTCTTTTTTTAAAATAGACTCTTTTATCATTACAACTCTAGGCTTATTTCCTTTTCCTCTAACTTGGATAATATAAGCATCCTCATCTTTATTAAAATCTTTCATATCAATGTTTATGGCTTCACTAACTCTAATACCTGTATAAAGGATTATTTTAATAATAAGCCTATTTCTTGCAGCTATTTTTGCACTAAAAGGGTAAGAATCAATAGCTTCAATAAATCTTTGCACTTCATCTTTTTTCATAAAAGAGGGTAGTTTTTTACCACCTTGACCCCCTAAACCACCCCAATTTTTCATCTCTATACCATATCTATAAACAAAACCATTTTTTTCTTCATTTTGCTTATCTATATATCCAAAAAAAGTAATTAGAGCAATTCTGTAGTTTTTCTTTGTAGCATCTGATAGATTACTTGTTTCTGTAGCTAGAAAATCACTTAGAAGCTCCTCATCAATCTCTTTTAGTGAACTAGCACCAAAGTTACTTAAAAAATGAAAAAGCTTCTCTAGGGGTATGAAATACACATGAATCGAGTTTATTCCTATATTCCTAACTTCTTTTACTATTTGTTTCATATTATCAATATTATCAAAGCCTTTTATCAAAGCTTGAAGTATTTGAGCAAGTCTGTCTTTATCTTTAACTTGTCTATTTGATAGTGAAGTTATCTTATTTCTTATAAAACGACTCAACCAAAACAAATAGCTTTTTTCAAAGCTGTTTTCACAATCTAAAGGATATTTCATAATATTTATATTTTACTTTTGGAAACTATAATTTCCAAACTATTATAGATAAAGCCTACTACCATAAAGAACCTGTCTCAAACTCATCATCTAAGCTATCTTCTATTTCCATATAAACTTCATCATCATAATCTAAGTACAAAGAATACTCACCAATAGTAATACTACTTTGTATATTTCTTTTATTTAGATAGATATCATCATTTCCACTTGATAAGTTTGATAAGTAGTATTCAACCATAGATGGTGCCATATTATTTATAGCACCATCCAATGAAAAAAAGTCCTCAACATCAAATGTTGAGAACAAAGAGATTTTATTTAACATTAAAACCATAAGGGCTGCTAGTTATTAAATCCGTTTAGTAATGAGGCCATTCTATTCAAATCAATTTTATTTTCATTATTTGATTCAGACTCTTCTTCATTTCTATCAGAAGAGGTTTTACTATCAATGACTATTTCTCCCATTGCAGCTCTTGCATCTTTAGTGGCATTTGATTGTTCTTTTCTATCATCCTGCCCTAGTCTTAATTCATCTCTTGATTCATTCATAGAAGGAATTGCTTTTTTCTTACTTAAAAGTCCCTCTATTTTACTAAGCATATTGTTCATATTACTTGAATCTTTTTCTTTTGAATCTTCAAGATTATTAACATTATCTTCTAAATCCCTTTTTTCAGCTTCTAAAGTATTAACTTTAGCTTTTAAATTCTTTACCTCTTCATTTAATTTTTTATTATCACCTTGTAACTCATCGTATGAGTTTTGCAATAGTTCATAAGCATTTATTAGTTTCTCTAAAGCATCATTTAATTTAGCAATTGTTTCAGCATTTGTCATTGTAAAAAGTCCTTATATTTATCAATCTGATTAGAAATCATATTATTACAAAACTTAGCTAATAATTCCATCAATTTTTAATAAAGAATCAACACTTGGGTTTCTAGATGCAAATTCAAAGAATATAAGCATTTATTAGTTTCTCTAAAGCATCATTTAATTTAGCAATTGTTTCAGCATTTGTCATTGTAAAAAGTCCTTATATTTATCAATCTGATTAGAAATCATATTATTACAAAACTTAGCTAATAATTCCATCAATTTTTAATAAAGAATCAACACTTGGGTTTCTAGATGCAAATTCAAAGAATAATTGATCCATATCTTTAGAACCACCATTTTTTAACACTATATCCCTATATTTTGTAGCTAATTCTTTGTTTAACACCTTTCCTGAGTCTATAAACATATAAAATGCATCTGCACTTAAAACTTCTGCCCACTTATATGAGTAATAACCCGCTGCATACCCACCTGCAAAAATATGAGAGAAACCATTTTGAAACTTATTATATTTTGGAGGTTTTATTACTGAATATTTATCTCTTATACTATCTAAAATCTCTTGTACTTGTTCTTGGCTTGTGTAAAGTTTTTCATGAAGTTTAAAATCAAACAAGGCAAACTCTATCTGTCTTAACATAGCAAGTGAAGATTGAAAATTTCTAGCTTTTATTATTCTATCTATTGCTTCATCACTTAAAACCTCACCTGTTTTATAATGTTTTGCAAAAAGTTTTAAAACCTCTTTATCATAGGCAAAATACTCAAGAAACTGTGATGGGAACTCTACAACATCCCATGCAACTCCAGAAATACCACTTACAAAAGCTTCTGGAACCTTACTTAAAAGATGATGTAAGGCATGTCCCATCTCATGGAATAGTGTAACAACATCAGAGTGTCTTAACAAAGAAACAGTGTTTTCACTTGATGGAGGAAAATTACATACAATATATGCTGTTGGAAGTTGTTCTTCCCCCTTTGCATTTATATAATAAGAGTGCCAATTATTCATCCAAGCACCCCCTCTTTTGTCTTTTCTTGATTCTAAATCGATATAAATTCTAGCAATAACCTTTCCATTTTCACTTATATTATAAACTTTAACCTTCTCATCCCAAGCTTTTGCATTTGTTAAAGTAAACTCTATACCAAAAACCTCATTTAAAAAATCGAAAAAACCATTTAATACTGAATTTTGTTCAAAATATGGTCTATAATACTCCTCATCTAAATCATATTTCTCTTTTTTTAGTTTTTCACTATAATAAGATAAATCATAACTTTTTATATCATCAATACCATCTTTTAAAGCATATTGCTTAAGCTCTTCTACCTCTTGTAATGCCCTATTTTGTCCTTTTGATGCCAACTCTTCTAAAAATGACACAACCTCAGTAGTTGTATTTGCCATTTTAGTTTCCAAAGAGTATTGGGCATATGAATCAAAGCCAAGTAGTTTTACCTTTTCATCTTTTAGTTTTAGTATTTGTTCAATTATCTCACCATTTTGAGGTGCTCTTGTTGTATAAGCTTTGTATATCTCTTCTCTTTTTTCTCTATTTGTACCATATGTAATATACGCTAAATATGATGGCATTTGAAGTGTAAATCTATATTTTGTTTTACCCTCTTCTTCAAAAGTTGCTAACTCTAAATCTGACTTTGGTATCTCTTTTACATCTTCATAGTTATCAAGAATCATCTCATAAGAGTTTGTTGCATCTAAAAGATTTTGTGAAAACTTTTGAGATAACTGACTCAAGTTTAAACTCAACTCTTTTAATCTTTTCTTTTTATTATTTTCTAGATGGCAACCACTCAATTTAAAGTCTCTAATCTCATTGTATAACACTTTATTTTGTATATCATTTAATGATGTTTTATAGTTATACTGTATATCTTTTAATGCTCTATAAATATCATCATTTTGTGATATATCAGTTTCATAATCTGAGATCAAAGGAAGACAATCTTCGTACACTTTTTGCGTTATTTCTGAGTTCTTAACTGAGTCAATATGAAACAGTGGAGTTATAAATTCATTTATACTCTCCCCTATTTCTTGAAACGGCATAACAAAATTCTCATAGGTTTTATTTTCTAAATTTACTAATTCCTCTATTTTTTTTCTACTATCATTTAACAACTCTTCTAATTGCACTTTACTATTTTCTAAATTTTCTATATTAAACTCTTTAAACATTTGTATAACTCCTTAATTTTTAAATTTTGTTACAAAACCTCTGTCGAAGTTTTCATAATCTTTATAGAAATCTAAGTACTCTAAATCAAAAGATTTAAAATACTCTTCTAAAGGTTTTTTCTGATCATAACCCATCTCACACATCAAATATGAGATATCTTTTTTTGAACACTGTGTAATAATCTTCTTTAAAAGTTCATCACCAATCTCTCCACCAAATAAAGCATTGCTAGGTTCATGTTTCACATTAGCTGGAAGTTTATAACTATTTGCAATATATGGTGGGTTTGATACAACTAAATCAAAGCTATCTTCAAGAACATTTTCAAATAGATTACTCAATCTAAACTCTATTTTATCCTCTACCCCATGCTTTTTTGCATTTTGTTGTGCTAATTGTAATGCTTTTTCATTTATATCAACTGCTATTATTTTAATATCTTCTATTAAAAGTGCTAACATTACAGAGATTATTCCAGAACCTGTTCCAATTTCCAACACATTATATATACAATTATCATTCTTTTGTACCTCTAATACTTTTTCAATTAGAATTTCAGTTTCTGGTCTTGGGATTAAAACTCCCTCATTTATATAAAACTGCTCTCCATAAAATGAAACCTTATTTGTCAAATACTCTAAAGGGTAGTTTTTTTCCCTTAAATTTACAAGCTTTTCTAACTCTTTTTCTTTTGTAAATTCAATATTATGATTTAAATGTAACCAAATCACATTTTTATCTAAAAGATGCATAATCAATATCTCAATCTCTTTTGATGGGATATGAGTGATATCTTTTAATCTATTTGCATACTTTTTTACTGTTTGTTTTATCGTCATTATTCTCTTAACCTTTTTAAAAGTGTGTATTATAGTTAATTTTGAATTATTCTAATATATATAGTGCAATTTCATCAGCCAATAAAAAGTTTTTATTTATATAAAAATCATTTTCTAAATATATTTTCTTATCATCAACTAACTCTTGCGCTCTTTTTAACTCATCACTGTTTAATAAATTTTTATTAAAACCATTAATACACCTAAGACCTAAAAGTACCTTTTCAACTTTTAAATCTTCCTTTGTTAACTCTTCATATTCATAAAAAGTTGGATTTGCAATGTACTCTTCTAAACTTTTAAAAGGATAATATCTTTTGTTTTCTACAAAACCAACAGCACCTGCACCAACTCCCAAATAGTTTTTATGTTGCCAATATCCAAAGTTATGTTTAGATTGTTGTTTTGTTATTTTTGTAAAATTTGATATCTCATATTGATTAAACCCATGACTAGATAAGTAGTCAAAAATCCTATAAGAAAGCTCTTCATCATCTATTTTTACACTTGATTTATTGAAAAATTTTGTACCCTCTTCTATGGTAAGTGAATAAGCACTTAAGTGTGTTACAGGAAGAGAAAAAACCGTATCAAAATCTTTTTTCAAAGATTCAAAGCTATCCCCCTTGACACCATAAATTATATCGCAATTAATACCATTAAAACCTATACAAGCTGCATTTTTAATAGCTTCTTGTGCCATTTCACTATTGTGTGCTCTATTTAAAAATTTCAACTTTTCATCATTAAAACTTTGTACACCAAAACTAACCCTATTTACACCCAGTTTATACAAATCTTCAAGCCATTGTTTAGTAGCTGAGTTTGGGTTGCACTCTATTGTAATTTCAGCATCATCTTTGAGATGTGGTTTTATTATTTTAAATATATCTTCGTACTCAAAAGCTTTGATTGTACTTGGTGTACCACCACCTATGAATACTGTTTCAATTATTTGACCATCTAAATGGTTATTTATATCAAATATTAACTGTTTTTTTAGTGCTTTCATATACTCTTTTTTTAAGTAAAACCTATCTGTATAGGAGTTGAAGGCGCAATAGTGACACTTACTGTCACAAAATGGAATATGTATATATAAAAGCAATTTTTAATCCTACCTAAGTTATAATATCAGGCTAATTATAAGGGAATTATTATTTATGACTGATAAAGAAGAATTAAAAGAGAAAAAAAACTATAGACCAAATGTAGCAGCAATTGTACTATCAGCTAAATACCCTGAAAAATGTGAAATCTTTATTGCGTCAAGAACTGACGTTGAAAATGCTTGGCAGTTTCCCCAAGGTGGAATAGACGAAGGTGAAAGTGCAAAAGAAGCTCTTTTTAGAGAACTAGAAGAAGAGATTGGAACACGTGAGATTGAAATTATTGCCGAATACCCTCAATGGGTTAGTTATGATTTCCCTCCTGCAATTGCAAAAAAGATGTATCCATTTGATGGGCAGATACAAAAATACTATTTGGTAAAATTAAAAAAAGGTGCAAAAATAAATATAAACACTGAAATACCAGAATTCAGTGAATATAAATTTGTGCCAACAAAAAATATTTATGACTTTATAACATTCTTTAAAAGAACAGTTTATAAACAAGTTTTAAAGTATTTTAAAAAAGAGGGATATATTTAATATAAAAGGTTAAAAGCTAAATGTTAAAAGTTTTAAAATTTGGTGGGACAAGTGTAGGAACACTTGAAAGAATCCAAAATGTTGCAGATATTATAAAAAAAATAAAAGATAATGGTGATGATGTAATAGCAGTTGTTTCTGCTATGAGTGGTGAAACAAATAAACTAATTGAATATGCAGAGCATTATACAAAAACTCCTGCTTCAAATGAATTAGATATGTTGTTAAGTTCAGGTGAAAGAGTTACTTCTGCACTTTTATCTATTGCTTTAAATGCCCAAGGTTATAAAGCAACTTCAATGAGTGGAAGACAAGCAGGAATCTTAACAGATAATGCCCATACAAAAGCAAGAATAGAATCAATAGATACTACAAATATGAAAAATGCTTTAAATGATGGGAATATTATAATTGTTGCTGGTTTTCAAGGTTTGGCAGAAGATGGAAGAGTTTCAACCTTAGGTAGAGGTGGTTCAGACTTAACAGCTGTAGCAATTGCTGGTGCAATAAAAGCAGATTTATGTGAAATCTATACTGATGTTGATGGTATTTATACCACAGACCCTAGAATTGTAAGCAAGGCTAAAAAATTAGAAAAAATCTCTTATGATGAGATGTTAGAATTAGCTTCTTTAGGAGCAAAGGTTTTACAAAACAGATCAGTAGAGATGGCAAAAAAGTTAAATGTAAATTTAGTATCAAGAAGTAGCTTCACCCCAGAAGTTGAAGGTACATTAATAACAAAGGAAGAGAATATAATGGAACAACCAGTTGTAAGTGGTATTGCTTTAGATAAAAATCAAGTAAGAGTTGGAATGTATGGGGTTACAGATAGACCAGGCATTGCTTCATCTATTTTTACTGCCCTTGCAGATGCAACTATAAATGTAGATATGATAGTACAAACAGTTGGAGTTGATGGTAAAACAGATTTAGATTTTACTATTCCAACAAGTGATTGGGAAAATTGCAAAAAAGTTATGGAACTATTTAAAGATGAAGCTGAGAACATTGATTATAATGAACCTATTTGTAAAGTATCAATTGTAGGTGTTGGTATGAAATCTCATACAGGTGTAGCTTCAAAAGCTTTCACTGCACTTGCAAAAGAAAATATAAATATAAGAATCATCTCAACAAGTGAAATTAAAATATCTATGATTATAGAAGAAAAATATGCAGAACTTGCAGTAAGAGCACTTCATGATGCATATGATTTGGATAAATAGAAGTGCAAGAGTTTTTAAACTGGACTGTTGATACAGTAAGAAATGATAGACTTATTTCTCCTTGGCTAGAGGAGAAAAAGTTTGAATGGGTTCCCTTAGCTTCTAAATCTATTATAAATATCTTAGAAAAAGGTTGTTCTGTCTTAATAATAACAGATAATGATAGGGATTGGTTTTTACAATATATATTAACAAATATAAATGCTCAAAAACTAAATAGACCTTTTTTACCTTTTTATGATTTTAAATCGTTTTATAAAAACCTTGAAGATTTAAAATCAGAAGAAGATATTGGGTTTATAAGAGATATGTTGAATATCTCTTTTCCAAATGGATATTGTTTTTGGTATATTGGGAAAAGTCAAGATACCAAAGCAATCCTACCAAAAGTATCTAAAAACTCTTTTTTATGGATATTTGGTGAAGAAATACAAGATGCTTTTAATCTAAAAAGCAATGATGAAGCCTTGGATATGAAACTTCTTCAAATGTTTAGACTATATAATAAAACTTTAAGTGCTGCGCTTTTTGCAGAAATAAATGTTGAAAACTAATGATAAATAAAAAAATAGATAACTCTACAATATTGATTGTTTCTAGTATAGATGAAACTTTAAATAAACTACTTTCATTTTATAATAAACATGAGATAAGAGTTATTAGAAACAGTGACAAAGATGATTTCTTATTAGCACAAGCTACACAAGCGATAAAAGAAGCTTATATCTCATCAAATGAAACAAAATATATATTTTTGTGTGGAAAAACATTTAGAAATGAGGCTCAAAACTCTTTACTAAAGGTTTTAGAAGAACCACCAAAAAATATAGTTTTTATCATCATCACCAATTCAAAATCCTCAATACTTCCAACTATTTTTTCAAGAATGCCACATCTTTATGTAAAAGATAAAATACTTAGAAAAGAGCTTGAACTGGATATTGCTAATTTAGATTTAAAAGATATGTATAATTTTTTAAAAGAGAATCAAAGAATTAATAAAATTGATGCAAAAGAGTTTATTGAATCATCATTATATAAATTAAGCTCACAAAAAATTAGACTTACACAAAATGAACTTGAGATATTTTCTAAGTCAATAAAACTCTTAGAGTTAAACTCTAGACCTATAAATGTTCTTACAACATTTTTATTAACACTTCTAAATAGGAAAAATAAAGCATAAGATGCAAATATATAAAATCTCAGATATAGATGCAAAAAAAATCTATCAACAATTAGGCTGTGACAAAAGTGGCGTCTCAATCTTAAGTAAAAAATCTTCACTACATACTATTTATATAAAAAATTTACATGTGGGTGCTGCAAATATCTTAAAACAAGATGCCCTATCAATAGGAGCTGATTTGGCAGTTCCAAGTGGAGTTATTATTGCAAAAGACAAATATGTTGATGCAATTTTAATAGCTACATCAAAACACTTAGAAACCCTATCTAGAAAAGAGTTAGCTCAACCTTTTGGACTAAAAACTTTAGCTTTAAAACTAAAAACTTTCATATCTACAAAAAAGCATCCTACTAAAATCATGGGTATTATAAATGCAAATGATGATTCATTTTTCAAGAATAGTAGATTCAAAGGTAGTGATGCCATAAAAAAAATAGAAGAGATGATAGAAGATGGTGCTTCTATTATAGATATTGGTGGTGTGTCATCACGCCCAGGAAGTGAAAAAGTTGAACCTAAAGAGGAATTAAATAGATTAAAACCCATACTTGATTTAATCAAAGAAGAGAATCTTTACGAAAAAGTTGAGTTTTCACTCGATTCTTATGAATCTTTAGTTTTAGAATATGCTTTAGATAGAGGTTTTTCTATTATAAATGATATTACAGGTTTACAAAATGATGAAGTGTGTAAACTTGCTGCAAAATATCAAGCCCAAGTTGTAATAATGCATATGCAAAAAGATCCTCAAACTATGCAAAAAGATCCATTTTATGAAAATGTAATATTAGAGATAGATGAGTTTTTTTCTAAACAAATAGATAAGGCAAAAAGTTTTGGAATAGAAAAGATAATCTTAGATGTAGGTATTGGTTTTGGAAAAAACTTAGACCATAACCTTAGCTTACTTAAAAACCTAAAACATTTTGAACATTTTGGTTATGAACTACTTATTGGAGCAAGTAGAAAATCTATGATAGATATGCTTGTAAATACTCCAATAGAACAAAGACTTCCCGGAACTCTAGCAATTCACCTAAAGTCTATAGAAAATGGTGCTTCAATTATTAGATGTCATGATGTAAAAGAACATTATCAAGCAATAAAACTACAAGAAGCAATAAATAGTGCTAAGATACTTTAAATTAAAGTATCTCATGCAAAGAATTAGCTTTTTTCATCCATTTTTTTAAATCTTCATATCTTTCATTTTCAATCATAATTCTTACTACTTGCATATGGTTTTCAAATTTTTCCATTGATTCTAAAAGATTCTTTTTATTTTGCTTAAAAATATCTATCCACATATCAGGACTTGATTTTGCAACTCTACTCATATCTTTAAATCCACCAGCAGCTAATGCGATAATAGATTTTGGATCTTCACAGTCCATAACTGTATTAGCCAATGAAAAAGATATTGCATGGGGAAGATGAGACATATAACAAGCATGGACATCATGTTCATTTGCATCCATAACTACAATTCTCATTCCTATTTCTTGAAAAAGTCTAAATGCCCTATTTACGTGAAGATTGTCATTGTCTTCTAGATTACAAAGTACAACAGTTTTTCCTTCATATAAGTCATCAATAGCTGCTTTGGGTCCTGATTTTTCAGTTCCTGTCATAGGGTGTGCAGCAATAAAGTTTTTTCTTATAGATGACGGAATATTTTCAATAATAAACTCTTTAGTTGAACCTAAATCCATTATTGTAGTATTTTTATTAATATCTTCTAACTCAGGAAGAAAAGAGATAATATTATCAACAGGGATTGCTAGTATGATTAAATCACACTCTTTTTTTAAAGTTTCAATATCAACTAATTCATCAACTAAACTTAACTCTTCAATCTCTTTTTTTGATTTTTCACTTCTTGCATAACCATAGATTTTTTTTGCAATAAAATATTTTTTCAATGCTTTTGCTAATGAACCTCCCATTAGACCTAATCCAATAATACCTATATTCAATTTTATAACCTTTACAATTTTGTTTAAAAAGGTGATTATATCTTAACCATCCTATAAAGTTTATTTAGATATATTATTTCTTTTCAATTATAAACATATTAAGGATAGCTGTGAAAAAGAATAGTATCTTATTATCATTAGCATTAGCTTCACTACTACAAGCAGAGCAAATTACTTCAATCGAATATGAAAACCTAACCAAGATTTCAGACACTATTGCAAACGACACTGTTGGAATGAAAGTTGGCGATGAAGTTAGTGTTGACAAAGTAAACAAGGCAATAAAAAAGTTTTTTAAATTTAATTATTTTGAAGATATTCAAGCAACTATAGATAATGGAACTTTAAAATTTATATTTAAAGAGAAACCTTCAATAGCGAATGTTGAGATTATTGGTTTTAAAAGTAGAGATAGAGATATAGACATTACTAAGAAGTATATCCGTCTAGAAAAAGGGGTTATGTACTCTGAAAAAAGAGTAAATGAAGCAAAAGAAACCCTATTAAAAGAGTTAGAAAAAGAGGGTTATATAAACTCTGTAATTGAAGTTGAAGTTGAAAAACTTAATGAAAATGCAGTATCTGTAATTTTTCACGTAAATAAAGGTGATGAAATCATCATCAAAAAAGCTAATTATTTTGGTGCAAAAAATCTTGATGCTAGTGATTTTGAGCAAGTAACAGTAAACAAAGAAGAGGAGTTCGCCTCTTGGTTTATCACTCAAAATGATGGAAAATTAAATGCAGATCAACTAAAATATGATGGTAAAAGAATACAAGAACTGTATTGGGAACATGGATATTTAGATGCTCAAATAAAAGACCCTTTTGTAGAAGTTGATTTTGCTTCAGATCAAGCAGACTTAGATTTTTATATCAATGAAGGAATTCAATATAATACAAATAATATTACAATCTATGTTAACTCAGATATTATTGATGCAAAAGATCTTTATCCTGAACTTGCCCTAGTTAAAGGTAGAACTTTTAATATAAAAAAACTAAGAAAAGATATTGAATTTATAAAAACAACCATTTCAGATTTAGGTTATGCTTTTACAAAAGTTAATTATGATCTTAAAAAAGATGAAAAAAATGGAACAACAGATGTTATTTTCAATGTAATCCCTGGGGACAAAGTATATGTAGAAGATGTAAAAATCACTGGAAACTCAAGAACTTTAGATAGAGTTATTAGAAGAAATGTTTATTTAGCACCTGGTGATTTATTTAGTTTAACAGATTTTAATGATTCTATTTCAAGATTGAAAAGAACTGGTTATTTTGAAGATGTAACAATAGAACAAAAAAGAATCACTTCAGATAAAATGGACTTAATTGTAAATGTAAAAGAAGCACCAACTGGAAATATTATTCTAGGTGGTGGATATGGTTCTTATGATGGAGTTATGGTAAATGCATCAATAAATGATAAAAATATCTTTGGTTCAGGACTAACCCTTGGAATATCAGCTGATTTATCAAAAACTACAACCGATTTATCAATCAAATTAATAAACCCAGCAATTCGTGATAGTAAATATCATGGAGATATAGATATCCATAGTGATGATGTTGAGATTAACAACACAGCTTATGATTTAGACAAATCTACCAAAGGGTTCTCTCTTGGTTTTGGTAGAGAGCTATTTAGAAATGTAAAAGTTGGAGCAAGATATAGATTAGATTCAATTAAAGAAGATTATACTTATGATAGTTCATATACAACTGTTGGTAATGCTAATTATATTGCACCAGCTAGTCGTTTTACAAATCAAGAATATATAACAAGTTCTATAACCCCATATATAAACTTTGATAATACAGATGACTTTTATAACCCAAGAAGTGGTTTTAAAGCTGGTTCCTCTTTAGAGTATGCAGGACTTGGTGGAGATTCAAAATATCTAAAAAGTAGTTCATATTTTAAATATTTCTACTCATTAAATGATTTATACGATTTAGATTGGATTTTAAGATATAAACTACAAGCAAAATTTATGGTAGACAATGGGCAAATCAACCAAGGGGATTCACTATATTTAGGTGGTGTTAAATCATTAAGAGGGTTTAAGTCTTATTCATTTCCAAATTATACAACAGGTATAAAAGGTGACCCATACAAAGCTATGGCAGCAACTTCAGTTGAGATGAGTTTCCCACTATCAGAGTCAGCAAAAATGAGATGGGGTATTTTTTATGATTATGGTATGATAGGTGAAGATAATATTAGTGATATTCAAAGATCAAGTACAGGTGCACTTTTTGAGTGGATTTCACCTTTTGGTCCATTACAACTAATTTTTGCTCAACCATTAGATGATGAAGCAACTGATGAGACTTCAACCTTTGAGTTCTCTTTAGGATCGAGTTTTTAAGATGGTAAAAAAAATGGAAACTATAATAGATAAAAGATTAACAAACCAAGAGGCTTTAGATTTAATAGAAAATGCCTCATTAATAGAGTTAGGAGCATTAGCTTCAAAAGTAAAAGCTAAACTACACCCAGAAAAGATAACAAGTTTTGTAGTTGATAGAAATATTAACTATACAAATGTTTGTTGGGTTGATTGTAAGTTTTGTGCCTTTTATAGACATGGAAGAGATGAAGATTCTTATGTTTTATCTTATGATGAGATAGATGAAAAAATAGAAGAGTTATTAGCTATTGGTGGTACACAAATTTTAATGCAAGGTGGAGTTCATCCAAAACTAAAAATTGAGTATTATGAGGATTTAGTTGAACATATCCATACAAAATTTCCTCAAATCACCCTACACTCTTTTTCTGCAATTGAGATATCTTATATTGCAAAGGTATCAAAAATCTCAAAACTAGAAGTATTAAAAAGATTGCAAGCTAAGGGATTAAGTTCAATTCCTGGTGCTGGTGCAGAGATTTTAAGTGATAGGGTTAGAGATATCATAGCTCCTAAAAAAATGGATGCAGATGAATGGATTGAGATTCATAGATTAGCTCACTCTATTGGGATGAAAACAACAGCTACAATGATGTTTGGTACAGTTGAAACAAATGAAGAGATAATTGAACACTGGGAAAGAATTAGAAAACTACAAGATGAAACTGGTGGTTTTAGAGCATTTATTATGTGGTCTTTTCAAAGTGCTAATACAAAACTTAAAGAAGAGATACCTGATTTAAAACCTCAATCATCAAATAGATACTTAAGACTTCTTGCTGTTTCAAGATTGTATTTAGATAATTTTAAAAATATCCAAAGTTCTTGGGTAACCCAAGGTAGTTATATAGGTCAAATGGCACTAAAATTTGGTGCAAATGATTTAGGTAGTACCATGATGGAAGAAAATGTAGTTGCAGCAGCAGGTGCTTCAAACTGCATGAACCAAGATGAGATGATTCAACTAATTCGTGATGTTGGTGAGAATCCTGCAAAACGTAATACTGCCTATGAAACTTTAGAAAGGTTTTAAACTTTATAATGAAAGTATCATTATTAAAATATATTATATTAACACTAATTTTACAAGGATTTTTAATGGCTGCAACTATAAAGTATGTAGAGATAGATAATTTAAAAATACCTGTAGTTTTTGAAGAGGACAAAAGTTTACCAATATTAAACCTTCAATTGGTATTTAAAAACTCAGGTTATATGAAAGATAAAAAAACAAGTGGACTTGCTTCAATATCAGCAAAACTTTTAAATGAAGGGACTAAAAAACTAGGTTCAACAAAATTTGCTGCAAAATTAGAAAATAAAGCGATTTCATTACATACCTCAAATGGTTTTGAAACCTTTGTAATTGAACTTTCATCTTTAAAAGATGTACATGAAGAGGCTTTAAAATTTTTAAAAGAGTTATTAGAAGACCCAAATTATGATAAGCAAACTTTAGAAAAAGTCAAAACTATTAGTATTGGTTCTTTAAAAAGAAAAGAGAATGATTATGACTATATGGCAAGTAATAATCTAAAAAAAATACTTTTCAAAGGTACCCCTTTGGAAAATCCAAGTTCAGGAACAATTGAATCAATCTCTTCTATAAAGTTAGAAGATGTAAAAAAGTTTATCTCTAAAGCGATTGATTTAAATAATCTAATCATTGTAGCAGGTGGAGATTTTGATTATGATGAGTTAATCAAAAAAATCAAAAAAGTTGTAAAAGTGATTAAGGCTAAGGGTGCTAATTCATTTGAAAAGTATACAGCAAACGACTCAGCTACAGTTGATACTATTTTAAAAGATACACAGCAAGCATATGTCTATTTTGGTAGCCCATTTAAGATAAACCCTAAAGATGAAAATGTATATAAAGCTAAAGTTGCTTCTTTTATTTTAGGTGGAAGTGGTTTTGGTTCAAGACTTATGGAAGAGATTAGAGTAAAAAGAGGTTTAGCATATTCAGCCTATGGATATATCTCTATAAATAAATCATACTCTTATTTTACAGGTTACTTACAAACTAAATTAGAAAGTGCAGATGAAGCAAAAGAATTAGTTAGTAAAATAGTAAATAAATTTGTAAAAAAAGGGGTTACACAAGAAGAGCTAGATTCTGCAAGAGATTTCCTACTAGGTAGTGAACCACTTAGAACTGAAACTTTAAATCAAAGATTAAATCAAGCTTTTACTCTATTTTATAAGGGATTAGAGCAAGATTACACTCAAAAAGAGTTAGAAAATATAGAAAATCTTAAATTAGAAGATTTAAATAATTATATTGAATCTCATAAAGAGATTATAAATTTATCATATTCTATAGTAAGGAAATAAATTGTTAAGATTTGCCTTAAGTCCAACTGCTGATATGCACATAGAAGATCTAAGAAAAGCAGTATTTAATCATATTATATCTAAACAAAAAAACGAAAAACTGCTTATTCGAGTAAAAGATACACAAAAAGAAAAAAATATTGAGGGGAAAGATAAAGAGATTTTAGATTTATTAAATCTTTTTTCTATTGACTTTGAACAAGTTGCTTATCAAAGTGAAAATCTAAAATACCACCAAAAACTTGCGATGCAACTTATGGCAAAGAAAAAAGCCTTTGCATGTTTTTGTAGTGATGAGAAACTAGATGAACTAAAAGAAGAAGCAAAAAAAGAGGGAAAACCTTTTGTATATGATGGTTTTTGTGAAAAACTTTCAGATGAAACAGTTTTAAATGTAAATTCACCATTTACAGTAAGAGTTACAAAAGCTAATGAAAATATAAAGTTTACTGATTTATTAAATAGAGATTTTGAATATACACCTTTAGATATAGACTCATTTATCATATTAAATCATGATAAAACTCCTACATATAATTATGCTTGTGGAGTTGATGATATGTTATACGATATCTCAATTGTTATAAAAGATGAAAAGAATATAGCAAATACTGCAAAACAGATATATCTTAGAAAGCTTTTAGGATATGATAAAAAAATTAATTATATTCATTTACCAACTATTTCAGATAAAATCTCAGTTAAATCACTTATAGATGAGGGTTTTTTACCAAGTGCCATTGCAAACTATTTAGTTCTCTTAGGAAATAAAACTCCAAATGAAATTTTCTCTTTGGAAGAAGCTATAGAATGGTTTGATATAAAAAACATCTCAAAAGAAGCTACAAAATTTGATATTGAAAAACTAAAATTTATAAATAAAAAACATCTTGAAACAATTGATGAGATGAGATTATCAAAAATCTTAGGTTTTGCAGATGCTGATATAGGAAAACTTGGAAAACTTTTTTTACAAGAAGCTAGTACAATAAAAGAGATAAAAGAGAAAATAGACTTAATTTTTTCTCCTAAATCTACTTGTATCGGATTTGAAGATGAGTTTGTGGAGTTAAAACTTTGTATGCAAGATGCGCCATTTTTTAACGATTTTGACGAACTTGAAAAATATATTTCTCAAAAAACTGCATTAAGTGGAGAAAAACTATTGGAACCACTAAAATATATTTTAACAGGTCGTAATAATGGAGCAAATATTTCTGATATTTATCCATATATTAAAAACTATTTAGGAGAGATTATAAAATGATTGATGCATTGTTAAGTTCATTATTTACTGTTATATTAGGTATTATATTTTTATACAAGTGGGTTATTATTATTTCTGCAATTCTATCTTGGGTTAGACCAGATCCTTATAACCCTATTGTACAGATGTTATATAGACTAACTGAGCCTGCTTATGCCCTAGTTAGAAGATTTATACCTACAGTTATTGGGGGAATGGATTTTGCTCCAATAATTATTATTTTTGCACTAATTTTCCTAGAAACATTTTTAGGGAAACTATTTATGAGTATGTAATATGAGGTTTTTTCTTCTATTTTTATTAACCTTTTCATGCTTTTTAAAAGCTGAAATTTTAGAAGAAAAAACTTTAATTTTTGAACAAATAAAAAACTTACCAAAGGGCTTAAAAAGAGACTTTTATATTAATGAGTTTTTAAAACTTGATTATACTACACCAAAGCAAGCTTTTGAAACACTTTCACTTATAGATAATATGAATATGCCCCTATTTCATAACTTTGCAAAAAAGTTTAAAAATGATGAAACACTAGCAGTTTCACAGTGTCTAGAAGCTCCAACAAAAGAATTGGTTTACTCTTATGCTGACTGCATCGCAGTAGGTTTAGATATAAAAGAGATATCAACACTCTCTACTTATGATTTGAAACTAGTACTACAAAATTTAGATAATAGATATCCAAAGCTTATAAAAAAAGTTAAGATTTTATCATCTGCAATCCCTTTTACAAAACTTATAATAAGTGATGTGGATACCTTTTATGATATTTTTTTTAATGTTACAACAGAATTTAGAAGAGATTATTTTAATTATAAAATCCCCTCAAAAACTCTAAATAGAATAAAATCTAATAAAGCTATGTATAATAAACTTATTCAAACAATTATTACTGATGAAAAACTTACAAATTTACAACAACACCTTGAGGATATTAACTTAGAAGAGTTAGATGCAAATACTAAATTTTTATTATGTTTATACAATATTAAAAAAAATGATTTAAATAAAGCTTATGAACTTTTAGAAAATTTAGAAGCAAATTACGCTTATCTTTATAAAGAGAAACTTGAATTTTTTAAATATTTTATCACTAAAGACAGTTCTATTTTAGAAAATATAACTTCTATGCAAAAACTAAATATATACTCATTTTATGCCAATGAAATTTTAGAAAATAGTATTATCCAACCAACATTAAATACCTTAGAGTATATAGATAAATATGAAAACTTATCAAAGGAAAACAAAGCCCTACTTTACTCTACTATAAAAGTAAATTCAGATTTCAGTGAGGATAAAATCTCAAGTGATTTTAGACTAGGTTTAACACAATTGAGTCTAAATAATATAAAAAAGATTGAGAAATATTTAAATAAATCTCAATCTTTAATAAAACAGTTTGAAGCTCAAACAAATATAGAGTATTTTTTAAGTTATTTAGATAGTTTAAAACAAGAAAAAATAAACCCTTTTAATACCTTTATCAAATATAATTACAATAAATCACCACAAGATTTTGATGAGAATTTAGACAAGATAATAAAATTTGAATTTTTATCTTTTTTGTTTGAGGATTTTGATAAGTATTTTGTAAACTACTATTTATACTATAATAGTTTACAAGAGGATAAAGAGAAAATTAAAGCCTCTTCTCTTTTCCAAATGCTATAGTTGTTTCTCCAAGTCTACTATGAGATATTGTCAAATTTAAAATATTATTCTTTTTAACTTCTTTTTTAAATTTTACTAAATAATACTTTGCCCAATGATTTTTTAATGATATCTTTTTTATTAGATCACTACTATTATCAATCTTTTCATAAGATACTGGTCTTTTACCATCTAATAAAATCTTAAATCTATCTTTAAAAAGATTTACATTATTAAATATTTGAATAGCTACTAAAAAAGTATCATAATTATCACTCTTAAACTCTTTATCAATTTCATTTAAATAGGAAGCTATTATTGTTACTTCATTTTGATTATTTAAAAGAAGGTCAACTTTTTGAGTAAACTGAATAGAGTTTATACTCTGTCTTGTGCTATCATTAAAATATCTCATCGCATTTGTTTTTTCAGAACAAGCAGTAAAAAATAAAGAGATAAAAAGAGTAAGAGGTAATATATTAATTATTTTCATTAAAAATCCTAAATTTTGTTGAACAAAATTGTACATTAAAAATACTTTGATAATTATATATTCTCTAAAGAAAACTCCTCTTTCATATTACCAACCAAAGTTGCAATTTTATTCTTCTCTGCAATATTTTTGGCATTTTCTTCTAAAGAAGATATGTTTTTGTTAAATCTTAATAAAAATCGTTTAATATACTCTGTTTTTACAGTATAAGAACTAACATGAGAGCCTAAATTTATTAACTCTAAAACCAAATCAGTATAACCTAAAAAAGCAGCATAATGTATAGGTAAAACTCCAAACTTATCTTCTAGATTTAAAAGTTTATTATTTTGTGAGTATATAAATCTAAGAGTCTTAACTTTTGCCTTCCAGATACAATTATGAATCATATTTCTACCTCTATTATCAATAGCTCTAATATCAGCTCCTGAAGATAAAAGTATTTTCACAATACTTATGTCATGGTCTAAAATAGCCTTATGTAAGGTAATACCTCCATAATTATCTCTTGCATTAACATTGGCACCTAAAAAAATAATATTTCTAAGAGTATCATGAAACTTTAAAACATTGTTTTTAATTGTAACATCCTTATATTTTTCCATCAAGACATATATTATATTTAATCCCGTTGCACCAACTTGATTTATATCTGCACCAAAATAGGTAAGTATTTTTACAATCTCCATATTTCCATGGAGTACCGCATCAAAAAAATATGGTTCACCTTTTGAATTTAATTGACGTAGATTTGCTTCCGAATTATAGATTATTTGTTCAATGATAGAAAGATAACCTTCATTTTTTTCTGGAATTATTTGTCTTAATTTTGAAGATATTTTTTTATTATCAGAAAAATATAGTTCTATACTAATTAACTTTTCTATAACTGTCTCACCATCTTTGTTCTTAATATTTGGATTTGCTCCATAAGATAAAAGTAAAGTGATTATATCTTTATATTTTTTCCCTTTTAATGCCATCAAACTAAGTGGAGTTTCCCCATCTTTATTTACAATATTTGGATCATAAAAATTTTTCAAAAATAGTTCTATTATTTCAACACGTTCTGATTCTAATGCTAATTCAAAGGCACTATAACCTTCTGTATTTATAATTGTAGATTCTATTTCATAATCAAACATAATTTTGATTAATTGACAAACAGGGTCTTGTGGATTTATAGTCTGTTTTTCTAATAAATTTTTAACAGCATAATGTAACAAAGAGTCACCATGGATATCTGTTTGATTTAAAATCCCCTCATATCGTATAACAATCTTTTTAAAAATATCTATTTTTTCTTTTGGATTGTCTAAAATATAAAAAAGTATTGTTCTACCATCAAAATCTTTATGGGTTAAATCTATTCCATATTTTATAAGTAATGTCGTAATCTCTGGATTCATATATGAAGGTTCTAAAAAAATAGCCCTATTCCCATCAGTATCAGTAATCTCTTTATCTATATTTTCATCTAAAAGAGTCTCTTTTATCATATTTTCACTCATACTTGTTATGGCATCAAAAAAAGCATTTTTCCCTTCAGAATCTACATTATTTTTATTTTGTGTTATTCTACTTAAAGTACAATAAGCATCAATATTTGCACTTTTTGCCGCCTCTTGTAAGGCTATTCTTCTCTCTTTATTTCTATATTCTGGATCAGCTCCAAAATTTATTAAGATTTTGATTAGTTCTATATAACCTTTTTTAGCAGCAATCATTAAAGGGGTTTGTCCTTCATTATCCTCTAATGAAAAATCAACACCTTTTTCTTTTAACCAAATTATCGCATCGATTTTATTTTTTTCTGCCATTTTATGAATAAGATTTTGATTTTTATTATCTGTTATAGTTATATCTTCTAGTTTTTTAAACATAGAATTTGCCTTTGATTCATTAAAGACCTTAGTCTCTAAAACTTTTATAGCATCATCCATGTCTGTTTTTTTAAATAATTCTGAAATCATTCCCAATTCTCTTACTTTACGGTATATAAATTTTATTATACTAAAAAAATAATAATTTCATCTGAAAAATATAGATAAAAATTAAACTTTTAATATAGTCTACAAAAAACAAGATTATGATTCGTTGTAAAGATAATTTAACTATGCTTTGGATAGAATATTAACTATGAAAAAAGAGTATAAAAAATTAGTAGTTGCTTTTAGTGGTCCTTCAAATAGTGGCAAAACAACCCTTATTGTAAAAATTTCAAATATATTACAAGATAAAGGTTTTAAAGTTTGTATTATAAAACATGACCCAAAAGACAAAGCAATCTTTGACAAACCAGGAAAAGATAGTTTTAAATTTAGTGAAACAAAAGCTGATGTAGCTGTTGTTAGTTCAAAAAGAACAACTATTTTTAAACAAAACACTTCAAGTATTGATGAATTAATTTCACTATTTGGTGATTTTGATTATCTATTAGTTGAAGGCTTAAAAACTCTTGATTTACCAAGAATTTCAATTTTTAGAAATAGACTTGATGAGAGTTATTTTCAAGTTACCAATGCTATTACCCATGATGAGACTATATCTTCACATGAGATACCAAATAGTATTGATAAACTAGATTTAAATGATCCAGAAAATATAATACTCTGGATAGAAAAAAATGCAAAGAGAGTTTAATGGAAGAGATTTTTCAAGCTATAAAAATAGCAAGTAAAGAGATAAAAGAGGTAATTTTATTAGGTGATACTGCAAAAAGTGAAAATGAAAACTCAACAGGAGATACTCAATTAA
Source organism: Halarcobacter azotofixans (SeqCode) (assembly GCA_048571215.1). Lineage (GTDB taxonomy): Bacteria > Campylobacterota > Campylobacteria > Campylobacterales > Arcobacteraceae > Halarcobacter > Halarcobacter azotofixans. The sequence goes on along the minus strand of CP182352.1, from coordinate 1,176,108 downwards.
AACTTGATATTGCAAGTGATATTATAATTGAAAAGATTTTTAAAACAATTCCTAGTATTAAAGCCATAGTTAGTGAAGAGCAAGAGAGTATTGTTTCTTTAAATGAAAACGGAGAATACCTAATAGCCTATGACCCTCTTGATGGTTCATCTCTTGTAGATGTTAACCTATCAGTTGGTTCAATTTATGGTATCTATAAAAATGAATTCAATGCAAAAAATATTATTGCTTCTGTATATGTAGTATTTGGACCAAGGGTTGAAATGGTGATTGCAAAAGATAACAAAGTGCAACTATTTAGACTTTCTAATGAAGAGTTCAAATATATAAAAGATATTAAACTTAATGACTCAGGTAGTTTAAATGCTACAGGTTCAACTCAAATGAATTGGACTCAAACACATAAAACTTTAGTAAATGAGATGTTTAAAGATGGTTACTATTTAAGATATTCAGGAGGAATGGTTCCTGATTTACACCAAATTTTACTAAAAGGTGGTGGCTTGTTCTCTTATCCTGGTACTTCTGATAAACCAAAAGGCAAACTTAGACAACTTTTTGAGGTTTTCCCTTTTGCTTTTACTTACAAATGTGCAGGTGGAGATGCTATTGATGGAGAAAAATCTGTATTTGAAGTAGAAACTACACATATTCATGATACAACACCATGTTTTTTTGGCTCTTTAAGTGAAATTAATCGAGTATTAAAAGTTTATAGTGATAATGCAAGATAATCAAACTTTAGATAAATGGGAAGAGAGCCTTGAAGAAGTACTTTTAGAATTAAAAAAGTGCCAAGAGGAAAAGTTTGGTGTTCAATCATGTAAATCACAAGAGAATTTTTGTGAAAATTTTTTTGATTGTGAATTAAGAAAAAAATATGTACTAGCCGTTTATGAATCTATGAGTAAAGGTGCTGGTGGTGGATTTGAATTTTAATAAATATAAAAAGAGGAATATTAATGGAAAATAGTTGTAAAAATGTTTATATCACTACACCAATTTATTATGTAAATGATGTGGCTCATATTGGGCATGCGTATACAACAATTATTGCAGATATGTTAGCTAGATATTCAAGACTTACTGGATACAACACATATCTTTTAACTGGAACTGATGAGCATGGTCAAAAAATCGCTCAAAGTGCTGAAGCTAGAGGTAAAACTGCAAAAGAGTATGCAGATGAAGTATCTGGGAAGTTTAGACAACTTTGGGATGATTTTGATATCTCATACGATAAGTTTATTCGAACAACAGATGAAGAACATAAACTTGGGGTTCAAAAAGCCTTTGAAAGAATGTATGAAAAAGGTGATATTTATAAGGGTGAATATGAAGGTTTTTACTGTGTATCTTGTGAGACTTTTTTTACCGAAAAACAACTAGTTGATGAACAATTTTGTCCAGATTGTGGGAAACCAACAAATATAGTAAAAGAAGAGAGTTTCTTTTTTAAATTATCAAAATATGAAGATAAACTTTTAAAATGGTATGAAGAGAATGAAGATTGTATTTTACCAAGATCTAAAAAAAATGAGATTGTAAATTTTGTAAAGGGTGGATTAAAAGATCTATCTATTTCTAGAACCTCTTTTGATTGGGGTGTAAAACTTCCTGATTCTATTAATGAGCCAAATCATGTAATGTATGTTTGGCTAGATGCCCTAATGAACTATATCACAGCTTTAGGATATGGAACAACAGAAGAAAATATGGACTTTTGGCCATGTAAAGTTCATCTTGTGGGAAAAGATATTTTAAGATTTCACTCTATTTATTGGCCTGCATTTTTAATGTCTTTAGACTTACCACTTCCTGATCACATAGCTGCACATGGTTGGTGGACAAGAGATGGGGAAAAGATGTCTAAATCAAAAGGGAACGTAGTAAATCCAAAAGAAGTAGCAGATGCCTATGGTTTAGATGCTTTTAGATATTTTATGTTAAGAGAAGTACCTTTTGGACAAGATGGAGACTTTTCACAAAAAGCATTAATAGATAGAATCAATTCTGATTTAGGAAATGATTTAGGGAACTTACTTAATAGAATCTCTGGAATGAGTGGTAAATATTTTGATTTTAAAATTGATTCAAAAGATGTTGAAAAATACCATCAAAAAGAGTTAGACGAAGTTAATTCTATTTTAGACAATGTAGAAGATTATATTTTTAAAATGCAACTAAATAGATACCTTGAAGATATTTGGAAGGTTTTAACAATTGCAAATAAAGCAATTGGAGATTATGAACCTTGGGCAAAAATGAAAGAGGGAAAAACTGATGAAGCTATGGCATTGGTTGCACTTATTACAAATATTATGGCAAAAGTTGCCCTACTTTTAGATGCTGTTATGCCTGAAAAAATCTCTAAAATTGCAAGCTCTTTAGGGATTCAAATCAACACAGATACATACAATAAACTTATTGTAAATAAAGAGTTACTAAGTGAAACTACAATTACAAAAGTTGAACAACTTTTCCCAAGAATTGAAGAGATTTTATTGGAACAGGCAAAAGTATCTGAGGTTACAAAAACAGAGATAGAAGAAAAATCATCTAAAAAAAATAAAAAAAATAAAAAAGAGGAAATAGTTGAAGAGGAAGAAGATAACCTTATTACTATTGATAAATTTTTTGAAACTACACTAAAAGTTGGAACTATTGTAGAAGCCCAAGAGGTACCAAAATCTAAAAAGCTTTTAAAACTACAAGTTGATTTAGGTGAAGGAAGAAATAGACAAATCCTTGCAGGTATAAAAGAGTTTTATACTCCTGAGTCTTTAGTTGGAACTCAAGCTTGTGTAGTAGCAAACCTAAAACCTGCAAAGCTTATGGGTATGCTAAGTGAAGGTATGCTTATGGCAGCAAAGGATGAAGATGGCTTATGTTTAATAAGACCAGAATCTCCTAAAAAAATTGGAACAAAAATAAGCTAGTGCAAATAACATCTATTTTAGATATTGTTGATGGAAAGTTATTAAACTCTCCATCAATATCATTTATATACACCATCAAAACCAACCCTAATAAAATAAAAGAATCTGATTTATTTGTAGTTCAAAATAAAGAAGATATTTCATTAGCTTTAGAAAATGGAGCATTTGCATTAATTGTTGATGAGGATGTAGAAATAAGTGATAAAGAGATAGCTTGGATAAAAGTTAATGATGTTCAAGAAGCTATTAAAAAACTTATCAGATATCTTTTATCAAATAAAAGACTTACAGCTTTTTATTGTAATGATGCTTCATATTCTCTTTTTAAGATTTTGAAAAAAAACAATGTACATACAAATATAAAACTAATACCAAAAAATCTATCTAGGTTTTTCAAACTTATTGATGATTTAGAAGAAAATGATACTATAATTTGCTCTGAACAATCAACGTTAGACGCCATATATCCTGTAAACTTTAACTTTAATACTAAAACATACAAAATTGATAACCTAATTGAACACTCAATATTTGAAACAACTTTTAGTTATGAAGAGAGATTTTTTTCTAAAATAAAAATTTCAAGTTTATATATAACAGAATTTTTAGATGTATATAGCTATTTAGGTTTTGATTCAGATTTAAATAAACTAAAAAAATTCAATAATCTAAAGCCTATTTTTGTTGATAAATTAATCAATCATACAGACTTTGGAAAAACTGACAAGTTTTTAATTGCACAAGAGAATGATGAGCTAATAGAAAAAGAGATCTCATACTTAAAATATAAATATAAATATGCTCAAATACTATATCTAACAACTCAAGAGATAGATGACAATAGAGATATTGATTATACTTTTATTAACTCATTAGATGAACTAAAGAGTTTTTTAAAAAAAATAAAATTCAATGCAGTTTATTTTATTGGGGCAAGTTACGAACAACTTCATGAAGAGATTTCAAAAGAGTTAAACGAACCAACCCTACTTTAATATATCATTCCAAAAGTACTTATAACTTTACCAACTATTTGTAATTCATCTTTAGCCAAAACTTGAATAGGATAGTCTTTATTATCAGAAATAACATCAAGTTTACCATCTACTCTTCTTTGTACTCTTTTTACAAAAAGTCCATGATTTGTTGTAAAAGCATATATTCCATCCCTTGCAACATCTATTTTACTCTTATCTATAAATATAATATTATCACTATTTAGGGTAGGCTCCATAGAATCTCCTACTACATTAATTGCATCAATATTTTTTAAGTTCTCTTTTCCACCCAACATATTTATAAAATAAGGAGGTACTTCTAAGCTTTCATACTCATCATTACTTTCAAAAGCTCCACCACCCGCACTTACATTTACTTCTGGATAATACCTAATCCAATATTTATCAGTAGAATCTACTAAAGAACCAGGGTTTTGATTGTAAAGTAACCAGTTGATTGAGATCTTTTTCTTTGCACAAAAATCAAGAATATTAGAATATGGAATTTTTCCTCTATTTTTCATTGTTGCAAAATTTACTTGACTCAAATCCAAAGCAGTTGCAACATCTTTATCAAAAACTTTTCCAAGCATTCCATCTTTACTCAAAATATCTTTTAATCTCTCAACTATTTCATTAACAATTAACATTTTGACTCCTTTTTCAAAATTATATTACAAATTGCAATATTTTTCAAGTATTTTTAATTTTTTTTATAGAATTTGAAATATTTATTAAATAAAGGTTAAAAAATGGCACAAAAAATAGTAAAAGCAAGAAATAATATCACTAGATTATTTTTAAAAGTTGATGACTTTTTGTTACAATTTGGGACTAAAATATTATAATTATACATAATTTAGCCAAATTCCAAAATTTACACAAATTTGACATAAAAATAAATTTTACTAAAGCAAACTTTATATAAAATTGTATCACAAATTACACAGATGGTTACCACAGGGAGTAATATGGAAACAAACTTAATTGTTGAAGCAGCAAAGTTTATGGTCATGGGAATGGGAATTGTATTTTCATTCTTAATAGTCATGGTTTATGCATTAAAACTGCAAGCCAAGATTATAGGTAAGTATTTTCCAATAAAGGAAACACCTATACCTAAAAAACCCACTGCACCTACTTCAACTTCAAACAACACAAAAATAGCTGCAATTATCGCGGCAGTTCAACATCACAAAAATCTAAAAGGTTAATTTTAATGGCTAAAAAATATATTGACGTCATGGATACTACATTTAGAGATGGATTTCAATCTGTCTTTGGAGGTAGAGTTTTAATGGAAGATTTCTTTCCAGCTGTAGAAGCTGCGAAAGATGCTGGTATCACACATTTTGAGTTTGGTGGAGGAGCAAGATTTCAATCACTATTCTTCTATCTACAAGAAAATGCTTTTGAGATGATGGATAAGTTTAGAGAGATTGTTGGACCAGATGCTAATCTACAAACTTTAGCTAGAGGTATCAATACTGTTATGCTTGATACAGGTTCAAGAGAACTTGTAGAGATGCATGCAAAGATGTTTGCTAAACACGGAGTTTCTACAATTAGAAACTTTGATGCACTAAATGATGTTCAAAATTTAGAATATTCTGCTGAATGTATTAAAAAATATGGATTAAACCATGAAGTTGTTGTAACTTTAATGGATTTACCTCCAGGTTGTGAAGGTGCACATGATGTTCCTTTTTATGAAAAAACATTAAGAAATATTTTAGATAGTGGACTTCCATTTGATTCTATTGCCTTTAAAGATGCTTCAGGAACTTCTTCACCACAAAAAGTATTTGATACTATTAAAATGGCGAGAAAATTAGTTGGTAATGATACTCATATAAGACTTCATACCCATGAAACTGCTGGTGTTTCTATTGCTTGTTATTTAGCAGCATTAGATGCAGGAGCAGATGGTATTGACCTAGCAGCTTCACCAGTATCAGGTGGTACATCACAACCTGATATCCTAACTATGATGCATGCAGTTAAAGGTATGAATTATGACTTAGGTGGATTAGAGATTGAAAAAATCTTAAAATATCAAGAGGTATTAAATGACCAATTAAAAGACTATTTTATGCCACCTGAAGCAACACAGGTTTCACCATTGATACCTTTTTCACCTATGCCAGGTGGAGCTTTAACAGCTAATACTCAAATGATGAGAGATAATGGTACATTAGATAAATTTCCAGAAGTTATAAAAGCTATGAGAGAAGTTGTTGAAAGAGGTGGTTATGGAACTTCTGTAACTCCTGTTTCACAATTTTATTGGCAACAAGCTTATGCAAATGTAATGTTTGGTCCATGGAAACAAATAGCTCCAGGTTATGGAAAAATGGTACTTGGTTATTTTGGTAAAACACCAGTTGAACCAGATGCAGAGATTGTAAAACTAGCTTCTGAAAAACTAAAATTAGAACCAACAAAAGAAAATCCTCTTGATATTGCTGATAGAGATGAGAAAAAGACTTTTGTTTATTGGGAAAATAGATTAAAAGAAGAGAATATTGAAGCAACTGAAGAAAATATTTTTATAGCTGCTGCTTGTGATGAAAAAGGTATTTCTTTCTTAAAAGGTGAAAGCCCTTTAAATGTTAGAAAAGTAGAAGATAAAGCTTGTGAAAACGATAAAGAATGTGTAATAGGAGAAGATAAAGTTATGAGTAACGCAACAGGAAACTACACAGTAGTTGTAGATGGTCAAAAATTTAATGTAACAGTAGCAGAGGGAAATGCTGATATTCAAGTAACACCAGTAGCTGATAATACAGCACCTGCAAGCCCAACACCATCAGCATCTACAGGTGGAGCAGAAGTTGGTGCAACAGTTAGTGGAAATATTTGGAAAGTACTTGTAAAAGTTGGTGATAAAGTTGAAGAGGGTCAAGTTATTGCTATTTTAGAAGCAATGAAAATGGAAATTGATGTAGAGGCTCCATGTAGTGGTACTATTTCAGCAATACTAGCAAATCCTAGTGATGCTGTTGAAGAGGGTCAAGCAATAGCTACAATTAGCTAATCTAAAAAATTTGGAGTAATTTAATGAACAAAAAAATTATAGCCTCTATATTGATTCTATTTTTTGCATTTTTTAGTACAAATTTATTTGCTAATGATGCACATGAATCAACAGAGGCAACAACTGAAGTTAAACATGAGTATAAACCAAAATCAATTTCACAACTAATGGTTTCGTTTTATGAAACCACTGGTATAAATGCCATAATAAATCCAAGTGATGATGTAATGACAGCAGAACCAAACCCAGAACATTCAAGACCAATGAGTCATTTTGAACAAAGCTGGGGAAGAATAATTATGTTTGGTATAGTATTAATACTATTTTATCTTGCTATTGCTAAAGGCTTTGAACCATTACTACTACTCCCAATTGCATTTGGAGGTTTATTGGCAAATATCCCTCTAGCAAATATGGGTGGACCTCATGGTATGCTTGGTATTATTTACAATATGGGGATTGCAAATGAATTTTTTCCACTTCTAATATTTATGGGGGTGGGAGCTATGACCGACTTCTCTCCACTTTTAGCAAATCCTAAATCAGCAATCTTAGGTGGTGCAGCACAATTTGGAATTTTTGGTTCACTTGTTGGAGCTGTTGCTATTGGCTTTGATTTACAAAGTGCATCTGCTATATCTATTATTGGTGGAGCAGATGGTCCCACATCTATTTTTATTGCAAATAGATTAGCACCTGAAATGCTAGGAGCAATTGCTGTTGCGGCATACTCTTATATGGCACTAGTACCAGTAATTCAACCTCCAATTATGAAAGCTTTAACAACAGAAGCAGAGAGAAAAATTAAAATGCCAAAACTAAGAAAAGTTCATAAACTTGAAAATCTTTTCTTACCAATCTTAATTTTATTTTTAGCAGTAATGTTCTTACCAGAGTCTACACCACTTATTGGAGCATTTGCATTTGGAAATTTCTTAAAACAATCAGGAGTTGTTGAGAGACTTTCTGATACAATGCAAAATTCATTGATCAATGTAGTAACAATTTTCCTAGGATTAGGAGTTGGTTCTAAATTGGCAGCTGATAAGTTTTTAGTATTAGAGAGTTTAGGAATCATGGTTATTGGTTTAATTGCATTTTCTGCAGGTACTGCAGCTGGTGTACTTATGGCAAAACTTATGAATAAATTCTCTTCAGAAGAGAGTAAAGTTAATCCACTTATTGGTGCAGCTGGAGTATCAGCTGTTCCAATGGCAGCAAGAGTTGTTAGTAAAGTTGGACAAGAGTATGATAAATCAAATGTATTATTAATGCATGCGATGGGTCCAAATGTTGCTGGAGTTATCGGTTCTGCCGTTGCTGCTGGTGTACTTTTATCAATTTTTAAATAATTTGCAATATAGGGAAAGAAATGTCTGAAATTAAAGACGAACTAGGTTTACAAAACGTAGGTACAGTATATAGAAATCTTGATGTAGATACATTAATAGATCATGCAGTTAAAAATGAAGGGGCAAAAGTCTCTTCTACTGGTGCATTAATGATTGATACTGGAATATTTACAGGAAGAAGTCCAAAGGATAAATTTTTTGTAAATCAAGATCCATCAAATAAGTTCATTGCATGGGGAGATATAAACAGAAAAGTATCTAAACAAGTTTTTGAAGATTTATTTGTAACTTCAAAAAAACAGTTAAGTAATAAAGATTTATATGTTACAGATGTATACTGTGGATCATCTTTAGATAGTAGAAAATCAGTTAGATTTATTACTGAGATTGCTTGGCAGGCACACTTTATTAAAAATATGTTTATTGTTCCACCTGAAGAAGATTTAGAAAATTTTGAACCTGAATTTACAATCTATAATGCTTGTAAAACTGTAGATATGGCATATGCTAGTCATGGATTACATTCAGAAGTTTATGTAGTGTTTAATGTGGAAGACAACTTAGCACTTATTGGTGGTACTTGGTATGCTGGTGAGATGAAAAAAGGTGTTTTTTCTATGATGAACTACTGGCTTCCAATAGAGGGTAAATTATCTATGCACTGCTCTGCTAATATAGGAAAAGATGGTGATACTGCACTATTCTTTGGACTATCAGGAACAGGAAAAACTACACTATCTACAGATCCAAATAGAGCTTTAATTGGTGATGATGAACATGGTTGGGATGATAAAGGGATTTTCAACTTTGAAGGTGGATGTTACGCAAAAGTTATCAACTTAGATGCTAACTCAGAACCAGATATCTTCAATGCTATTAAAAAAGGTGCAATTTTAGAAAATGTTGTAGCTGATGAGAATGGTGTTGTTGATTATGATGATAATTCGAAAACTGAGAATACAAGAGTTTCTTACCCAATTGATCATATCCCTAATCATACTCCAAGTATGAGAGGTGGTCATCCAAAAAATATTATCTTTTTATGTGCTGATGCCTTTGGTGTTTTACCTCCTGTATCAAAACTTGATAAAAGACAAGCGATGTATTACTTTTTAAGTGGTTATACTGCAAAAGTTGCAGGAACTGAAAGGGGTATCACTGAACCAGTTGCAACCTTTAGTTCATGCTTTGGTGAAGCATTTTTACCACTAAACCCTACAGTTTATGCAGAACTATTAGGGGAAAAAATTGACGAACACAATGTAAATGTATATCTAGTAAATACTGGATGGACTGGTGGTCCATATGGAATTGGTTCAAGAATGAGTATTAAAAATACAAGGGCTTGTATCAATGGTATTTTAGATGGTTCTATAAATGAATCAAGATTTGAAACATTGCCTATATTTAATTTACAAATTCCAAAAACATTAAAAGGTGTTGATACGGAAGTATTAAACCCTAGAAATACGTGGGAAGATAAAGAGTCTTATGATGAGACTGCTATAAAACTTGCAGGAATGTACATAGATAATTTCAAAAAGTATCTTACTTTGGAAAGTGACTATGATTTCACAGCAGCAGGTCCAAAATTATAATAAATTTTATTTAATTTAAGTTTACAAAAAAGGAGTGGAATTTAATTTCACTCCTTTTTTTATTTTAGAAAGGTATAAATGAAATTATCACAATTTTTAACAAATTTAGAGAAAAGAGAGTCTAAAATAGTACACTTTAGCGCCATACATATGCTTGAAAAAGTTTATAATATAAAAGAAGATTCTATAAATGAAGATAAATTAAAAGAGTTTTTTATAGATTATAATAACTATGATAAATATCTAAATGATTATGCAAATGTAATTTATAATCAATTTATGTCATCAAATGATGAGATATATGAGGCTTTGTGTAAATATTTTGATGAAGATAGTGACAATAAATATCTATTTGAATATAGACTTAAAAGGCTTATAAATCAAGACCCAACAAAATATTTAAGTATTGAAGATACTGAGATGAGAAATGCAGCTATATATAGGCTTGAAGAAAAAATTGAAACTATTAAAGAATCAAAATATTACAAACAAAATGAACAAATTGTAAATGAATATATACAAAAACTAGAAAAATCTATAGATTTAGTTAAAAAAGCTGTAGGGATAGTTTAACACTACCCTACTTTATATCAGCACTCTATTTGTATCTCTTCTACTATTTCTAAACCAAAACCATTTAAACCAACAAAAGAGTGTTTTCCTCCACTTGTCATTAGTTTTATTTTTTTAATATCTAGACAATTTAAAATTTGTGCACCAATTCCATAATCTTTTTTAGATTCTTTATGAGACATATCATCACTTAAGAAAATCAATACTCCACCTTTTGCTTGTAAAAAATTTATTGTTTTAAGCATAGAGTGAAGTTTTTCATCATTTAAAAATAGGTTTAAATCAGGAATGATTGTATGGAATTTAACATGGGTAATCTCTTTTAGCTCTCCAAATTGAATTATAGTATGAATATGTCCTAAATGATCTTTAAACTCTCTTTTAATTGTAGGGGTATTAAAAAATGTTGTTTCTGCAGCATCTATTTCATCAACAAGATTTTCATGAGATAACCTATATTCTACCAAATCAGATATATATATTTGTTTTAAATTATGTTTTTGAGCAAATATATCTAAATCATCTCGCCTTGCCATTGTTCCATCTTCTTTCATAATTTCACAAATAACAGCTTCCCCATTTAGACCAGCAAGTTTACATAAATCAACAGAACCCTCTGTATGACCCGTTCTAACTAAAACTCCCCCATCTTTTGCTATCAAAGGAAAGATATGTCCTGGTTTTACTAATTCTTGCTCATTTGAGATAGGATTTGCTAAGATTTTAATTGTATCATCTCTTTCCCCTGCACTAATCCCCGTCGCAGCACTAGTGGCATCAACTGAAACAGTAAAGGCAGTCTCATAAGATGAAGTATTTGAAGAAACCATAGGGTTTAAACCCAATCTATGTGCAGTTTTACTAGTAACAGATACACAAATCAACCCTTTAGCATGTGTTGCCATAAAATTAACTTTTTGTGGTGTGCTTAAAGCTGCTGAATAGACTAAATCACCTTCATTTTCTCTATCCTCATCATCTAACATAATAACCATATTACCTTTTTGTATCTCTTCTATCGCTTTTTTTACTCTTTCTATTGCATTCATTGTATCACTTTTCTCTATATTATATTTATTTTATTATATCAAAACTTTCAAAATTTATTCTAAAAACCCTTGACAACTTTTGGATTTTTTACTATAATTTCGGCACTTAAAAAGTTGGGGTATCGCCAAGCGGTAAGGCAACGGCTTTTGGTGCCGTCATTCGCAGGTTCGAATCCTGCTACCCCATCCACTTTTTAAGATTTCAAGACGCGGAATAGAGCAGTCCGGTAGCTCGTCGGGCTCATAACCCGAAGGTCAGTGGTTCAAATCCACTTTCCGCAACCAATCAAAATTATGATCTCAAAATGTCAAGGTAGCTCAGCTGGCTAGAGCGCTGGTCTCATAAGCCGGAGGTCGAGAGTTCAAGTCTCTCTCTTGACACCATTTAAAAACTTGAAATCGTCAAGTTGGTAATGAAATCAAATTTTGATTAAGTCCCCCTGGGATTACTTTATTTTAAACTCCCCTATTTTAAATTTCATAACAAAATCAAAACAAGCTTATCTATGGAACTATTTTTGCATCTACAACCTTATCTAAATAAAATGGAAAGTAAATGGAAACAAAAACATTAGAACCTACAATATTAGACAAAATTTCAATACTAGTAAATAGCAAAGATAAAAGTAATGTTTCTCTAGTTAAGCATATAGTTAAACAGTATTTAAAAAAATAGTTTTATTAATTAAATCTAACATATGCCTTTATGGCATGACCTAAAGCTTTTTTATTATTAGTACCAAAAGCTCTGTATATATTCCCATTGGAGAATATTTCTACAAGGTGTAAATTTTCTCTATACTCTATATTCACAATTTTAGCATCATTGCCTAAATGCTCTGAAAGTATAGCTTGGTCTTTTGAGTTTATAACTGATACATTCATAATTTATCCTTTTAGATAAAAATATTTTACTCTTTAAATCTAAACAAAATTTATTTTGTATCAACTAATTATAGAAATTAAGGATATAGAAAAAAGTAGGCTCAATTTGCAATAAACCTACCTTTAAAAATCAAATCATTTTATAAAATTTTCTATGGTGCATTTTTATTTTATTGCTCTCTAAAAATAAAAACATCATTTTCCATATGATATTTATAAATATACCCAATACTATCCCTAACAATAAGTTTATATTTAATACTTCTCTTTGATTGATAATATTTAATATAAATATTGTAAATGGAATTGACCAAATAAAAAAGGTATTCCCTAAAAACTTAATTTTTGAAGTTATTCTAAACATGACTTCTCCTTTTATTTATAAAATTAAGAAGCCCATGAAGATCAATGTAGTCAAAACATAATAATTGTCTTGGCAACCCGACTATCTTCGTGAGACTCGTGGCTTTCCGTCCCTAAATCGCTTTAGGTTTGGCAAAATGTATTTCTACAAGATAATTATAGCACTAAAAAATTATTATTGCAATAAAAATGATACTTTTCTAGTACTATTTTAATTATTAATTTCTTAAAGTATATAAATATTGTATATAAACTTCCTATTTTATAGAATATTTATTTTATATTAAATATTATTTAATATTATACTTTTAGATAGTAATTATTATTTTATTTAATTTTTTATTCTAATATTTTAGAAAATCAGCTTTTAGCTTTAAATATTAAAGAAAAAGAAACCCCCTTATAAGTTTTGCTATTATACTCAAACTCCTCATTAAAAATCTCTATTTTTCCATTATGTCTTTCTCTAACAATTTTATCAACCATTGCTAGACCAAGACCTGTTCCTAATGATTCATGTTTTGTAGTAAAATAAGGTTCAAGTACTCTATTTATTATCTTTTCATTTATTCCACCAGCTGTATCTGTGATTTTTAATTCAATGGAATCATTTGAAATTAAATTTGTAGTAATAAAAATAAACCTATCACTATCATCTTTTACATTTTCAATAAGCGCATCTTTACTATTATTTATCAAATTTATTAATGCTTCCACAAGTTCATTTGTTGATGCATCAATTTCTATATCTTTTTTTGCATCTATAACAATACTAATAAAATTGTTTTTTAATGAAGCTTCGACCAAGTTAAGAGTTTCATCAATCACTTTTGTTATTGTTGTATTACTAAACTCTCTTTTCTCTTTTATAAAATTTCTAAAATTATCAATTGTTTCAGATAAGTATTTGGCTTGACTCAAAATAATATCCATATTTTCAGTTATAAAATCTATATCAATATTTTCAAGTTCTGATTTTAATTTCAATCCACTTGCTACGGTTGTAATCATACTTAAAGGTTGTCTCCATTGATGAGATATATTACTTATCATCTCTCCCATAGAAACAAGTTTTGCTTGCTGAAAAATCAAACGATCTTGTTCAATATATTCTGTTTTATCAATAAAACTAAGAATAATTGCCTTGTTATTATCTTTATCATGAAGCATAGATAAATTGATTCTTTTTATACTAAAATAATAATTTCTATTTTCATACTCAATTTCATAAGCTGTTTCCGTACCTAACCGTAAACAGTCTTTTATATTTTCAAGAAGATTTGGTAGTTCAATATTAGAGTTTAATAATGCTGTAGAAAAATTATTATCTTTATTTTTAGATAAATCAAAGAATTTAACAATCCCCTCTGTATACTTAATAATATTTAAACTATTATCAAGTATTACAACATATGCTCCAAGATTTGACAATACATTATTAAAGGCATTATTTGCAAAATCTAATTTTAAATTTGAACTATTAAGTTCATCATTAACAGCTTGTAACTCTTCATTTGTACTTTGAAGTTCTTCATTACTTGTTTCAAGTTCTTCGTTAGTACTTTGCAACTCTTCATTCGTACTTTGAAGTTCTTCATTAGTACTTTGCAACTCCTCATTTGATGTTTCTAACTCTTCAATGGTGATTTGAAGTCTCTCTTTTAATGTTAGTAATTCATCTTCAAGTACACCTAAATCTGAATCATTAAGGTCAATTGGGTCAAAACTATCATTATTTATACTTGATTCAATATCTGTTATTTTATCAAATGAAACAAAATATGTATTTTCCCCTAATTTATTTTTTTCCAAAGGATATACATTGATAATCACATATTCTTTGGGTTCTGAAATTGGTAATACTCTTATTTTTTTTGAGGATACAAATATATTTGATTTTTTTGATTCATTTATCGTTGCTCTTACATCAAGTCGTAAAAAATCTACAATTAATCTAAATAAATCATTGGTGTGAACACCTTGAGGATGTTGTAAAAACTCTTTACAATTCCCTTTATAAAACAATATATTATAGTTATTATCAACAACTATTCCATTTTGGATATATCTTTCACTTATTGCCTTATTAATTGTAAATTCAATATCCATCAGGTTTTGATTTTGATTATTTTGATATTTATTTTTTACAAATGTTGAATTTCTCTTATCATAAGCTAATGTTTCAATATCAATTTTAGTTAAATCATTTAATTTTTTATAAATCTTAGACTTATTATCAACAATTGAAAATAAAGAAGTCAAGGTACCTATAGTTTCACTTTTTCCAAGAAATAATATACTCTCATATCTCAATGAATAATAAAAAATACTCAAAATTCTTTTTTGTAGTTCAGTATTAAAATATATCAATAGATTTCTACAACTAATCATATCTAAGTTTAAAAATGGTGGGTCTTTTATAATATCATGTTTAGAAAATACTATCATATCTCTAATTTTTTTGACTATCTTATATTGTTTGTTTGTATTTTCAAAATATTTATTTAATAAAGCAGGAGGGACCCCATCTAACTCTTCAATTCTAAAGATTCTATTTCTAGATTCAGTTATAACCTTATCACTAATATCTGTTGCAAAAATAGTTACTTTTTTTGTAATATTTAATTCTTCAAATATCTCACTAATTAATATTGCCATTGAATATGCCTCTTCACCAGTTGCACATGCAGTAATCCAAATTCTAATATGATTATCAAGCTTTTTTCTGATTAGTTCTGTTAAGTGTATTTTTAGTTCTAAAAAAGCCTCCTCATCCCTAAAGAAAGATGTAACAACAATAAGAAGTTCATCTTTAAGTTTAGAAACTTCTTCATCATCACTTAAAAGTATTTTAATATATTCATCAACACCATCAGCTTTTTTTTCAATTATCCTTTTTTTAATTCTTCTTTCCACAGTAGCATGCTTATAAGAACTAAAATCTATAGAGGTCTCTTCTTTTAATATATTAAATATTTTTTCTATGTGATCCTCTATTTCAAAATGTTTTTCGAAATATTTTCTATCTTTTATTATATTTAAAATTCCATCTGCTAACATCTCAGGAGGAAGTGAGGCTATAACCTTTCCTGAATCTATAGAAGATTTTGGCATAGAATAATATTTTGCTCCTTCATCTTCTGTTAAAGTAATACCACCAGCATTAGCAATGGCAACAATACCTTCAGTGCCATCAGTACCGGTACCACTCAAAATAATACCAATTGCTTTTTCTTTTTTTTCTTGAGCTAAAGATTCAAAAAAATTATTAATTGAGGGTTTAGGAAAATGTTTGTTTTCAATATTTGAAAATAAAAATTTGCCATCTTTTATCTCTAGATTTTTATTTTCGGGACAATAATAAATATGGTTTCCCTCTATATTTTGACCATCTTTAATAGCTGAAATTTGAAAGCCAGAAAACTTACTAAGAAGTTCTCCCAATAAAGTAGGTCTTTTAGCATCTAAATGTTGAGTTATAACATAAGATATATTATCATCCATTTGAATTTTTGATAAAAACTTTTGTAAAGCTTCAAATCCCCCTGCACTTGCACCTATACCAACAATATATAATTCTTTATAATTCATCTTTAGCCTTAAAATATTCTCTTCAATTGTTTTAATATTTTTTGTTCTTTAGTAACATCTTTATGTATCCCCAAATAGTATATTATTTTAGCAGTTTTTTCATCAATTATAGGGGAAATTGATAGTTCCACATACTTTAATTGATTATCTTTTGTATAATTTCTCAAAATCACAGTAGTACTTTTTTGATTTGTAATTGCATCTTTCAAGCTTTTTAAACCCCGCTGCTTTGAATCTTCATTTCTTAAAAAACCTGGATTTTTTCCTAAAACTTCATTTTCTTTATATCCATAAAGCTCTTCAAAGGCTTTATTTACATATAAAATTTTAATTTTATCATCAGTTAGTATCATACTTGTAGATACTTGGGAAAGTATTAATTGAGGTTCTATATTTTTTGATA
Source organism: Halarcobacter azotofixans (SeqCode) (assembly GCA_048571215.1). Taxonomy (GTDB): domain Bacteria; phylum Campylobacterota; class Campylobacteria; order Campylobacterales; family Arcobacteraceae; genus Halarcobacter; species Halarcobacter azotofixans. The sequence continues at coordinate 1,159,320 of CP182352.1, read as the reverse complement.
AAAAATTATTTGCAGCTTTAAACTCTTTATTACTAAAGTTAACTTTATCATTAAGTTTAGATTTATAATGTAAATAAAGTATTTCATTGAATCTTTTAAAAACTATAAATATAACAATTATAATAAAAATCAATAGGGCACTAAATATCAAAACTCTTATTTTAAATTGATCATATTGAAATTTTTTAAAATACTTTTCTTTTAATTTTGAGATAATAATTATACTCTTATTATCCCCTATTTCCAATTTATATGAAATATAATTTTTATGTATATATTTTTTATTGTTTAATATATCATTATATATTTCTGGTAAATAATTATTTAGATTATCATTAAAATTCTTTTCTTTTCTATCAAATGGTAAAATAATTTTTCCATTTGAATTACAAATCATAGTATCAAATAGTGATGATTCTATAAATATATTGATTTCTAAATTTATAATCAATTCTCCAACAAAATTATTATTTCTAATAATTGGATATATAATTCTAAGTGTGGATTTAAAAGGGTATTCTATTTTATTATTTTCAATATTTAAATCTAAATCTGAAATATAGATACCTTTTGATTTTTTTGATTCAATAAAATAATCCCTAATTGATTTATCTTGTAGCTTGTTTAACGTTATAATTTTAGGTGATGAAGACCCATTTCTTCTATCAATTCTAATACGTTCTATACCCTCTTTATCTAAAAATCTCAATTGCATAAAATAAGTATTTGATTGAGATATTGTTAAAAAAAAGTTTTCTAGTTTTTTATAATTTTTATTATCTATAACTCTATTGAAATCTTTTGATTTACTAATATATATTAAAGTATTTTTTGCATTATTTATTAATTTATTTAAATGAATCTCTTTTTTTTCAATATTTGTACTTGTACTATTTAATATCTGCTTTTTAAATTCGTTTTCTAAAATATATTTTTCAATTATAATAAATGATACAAAAATAATAAATGCAAATAATATCAATGTAAGCAATATAGATTTTCTAAATTTTAAATCAATTTGTTTATTGTCCATATAAAATAGTAACTAAATTTAATTTAAATTTGTATTTTTATTATCTTAAATTTCGTACTTTTACTTCAATAAACCAAAAGAGTATAGCCTTTAATATCATTGTTAAAATATATTAATTTTTTGTACAATTTAAGGTATTAATTAAACCAAACTTTTGAGATAAGTTCATAAGATTTTATTCTTTTGTCTGGGTCATGTATCATTGAGTTTACCATAATTTCATTTGCACCAGTTCTTTCAATAAGATGTTCAAGTCTTTCTTTAACATAATCAGGTGTTCCCCAAATAGATTCTCTTGTTTTGTGTCTTATACTATTTTCTTCCCACTGTTCCCATAAGCTATTCATATCTTCTGTTGGTTTTGGTAATTGTTTACTATCTCCCCTTTGAAGATAAAGGAATTTTTGAAGTTCTGTTGTGGCTAAATATTGAGCTTCTTCATTTGTATTGGTACATACAATATTGATACAAACCATTACATAAGGCTCTTTTAGTTGGGCAGATGGTTTAAAGTTTTGTTTATATATTCTTAGAGCATCATCCATCAAATCAGGTGCAAAGTGTGAAGCAAAAACAAAAGGTAAACCCTTTTGAGCAGCTAATTGTGCACTAAAGGTGCTAGAACCAAGTAACCAAATAGGAATATCTAATCCGAATCCAGGTATTGCTTTTATTGCTTTTTTCCCTGCTTCATCAGATAAATAGTATTGTAAATATTGAAGCATCGAAGGAAAATCGTCATTATTAATATCTCGTCTTAATGCCATCATTGTTTGTCTATCTGTACCAGGAGCTCTACCTAGTCCTAAATCTATTCTATTTGGATATAAAGACTCTAAAGTACCAAATTGCTCTGCAATAACTAAGGGAGAGTGATTGGGCAACATAATCCCACCCGAACCTATTCTTATGTTTTTAGTTTGTGATCCAATATAACTCAATACTACAGAAGTAGCAGCACTAGCTATCCCTGAGAAATTATGATGCTCAGCAACCCAATAACGAGTAAATCCAAACTCTTCTACCCCTTGGGCAAGTTTTGTACTGTTTTCAATAGCTTGTGTTATTGTAAAGCCCTCACCTACTGGGATTAAATCTAATACAGATAATGGTACATTTTTATTCATATTTTTCTCCAAATAAATCATAGTATTTCCCACTATAGTAAAACAAGATTATAATAACATTACCTAAAAATGTAAATTGTAAATTTCAGTTATTTTAATAGTAGTATTTATATATCAATTAAAATTTAACTCTCTTAATCTTTTTAGAAATTTGTAAAAAATAGATGGCGACCCCAGGATGATTCGAACATCCGTTTACAGGAGGAAATCCCGATTAGCATTAAATTCCAATAAGCCTTAATTAATAAAATAAGTATTAAAACCATCATAAAACCTTATTCTAGGAAAGATTGACTTCTTCCAATAAAATTAATTTAATCCAATAAGTCTTAAATTTAGTTGAAAATAGGTTGGAAGATATCAAAAATAAAGACTAAGCTTACAGGTATTTATTATAGGAAGTCTGTTACAAATGGTAAACCTGACAAAACATATTATATAACATATAAAAATGAATACAATAATACTGTAAAAAAAATTGGTTAATATTTTGAGGGATTTAGAGAAAAATATTGTAATTAAATTAAAAATGAAATTATTACAAAACAAAGAATCAGAGAAGAGCCTCTAGCAATAACAAAAAAAAGAAACAAATTCTAAGTAGCTAAACAATATTTTCAATGTAGGAAAGAAACTAGATCAAAAGCAATTGATCCTTCATCTCTAAATTCTTTTGCATATTTACTATTTCTCATTCACAATTCTCCTAAATAAATTTTAGCAGAATTATTCTGTTTTATTTAGTCCATTATTTGGGGAGGCTTACAGGAAGTATGTGAGTAAAGCAGTTTACACAGTTTTAGGGATGGGAATTGATGGTAAAAAAGATATATTAGGATTATATTTATCCCAAAGTGAAGGAGCAAACTTCTGGCTTAGTGTTCTTACTGATTTAAATAATAGAGGATTAGAAGATATACTAATTGCATCAGTAGATGGTCTTAAAGGCTTTCCTGAAGCTATTAAAACAATATATCCAAATACCGAAGTACAACTTTGTGTTGTACATCAAATTCGTAATTCATTGAAGTATGTAGCCTCTAAAGACCAAAAAGAGTTTATGAGAGATTTAAAACTTGTTTATCAAGCAACAACAAAAGAACTTGCAGAAGATGAGCTTTTAAAACTAGATTAAAAATGGGGGAAAAGATATCCCATAGTACTTCAATCTTGGCAAAATAAATGGAGAATTTATCTTATTATTTTAAATATCCAAAAGAGATAAGAAAGATTATGTACACTACAAATATTATTGAATCTGTACATAGGCAATTTAGAAAATTAACCAAAACAAAAGGAGCTTTCCCTAATGAGAATTCACTTTTAAAATTGTTGTATATGGGAATATTAAATGCAAAAGTAAAATGGACTCAGCCAGTGCATAATTGGAGTTTAACAATCTCCCAACTTGCTATATTTTTCGAAGGGAGATTGGATAATTATTTAGAGTTGTAACAAGTATGGATTTGTTACTTTAGGTGACTTGACACAGATTTTTGAACGGTCTCCGCTACCCATTTAAAACCTTTTCAATTTTATTTTTTACAGTTTCTACACTTATCTCATTTATATCCAAATAACTTCTATACCCATAACTATTGATCAACTTTTTATAATTACCCAAATCTTTTTCTATTTCAGGATGGTATATCACATGATAATTTGCTACTACTTCTTTGGGATAAGGAGTAAATCGTCCATAATGATTACCATTTGATATAACAAATATATTCTCAACATCAAGTGCAACTGCAAAATGAGGTGCTGAAGTTTCATTTGATAATATAAGATTTCCATTATAAATAACAGTAAGTAATTCTACTAAAGTAGTCTTTCCAACTAAATCTAAATATTTGCCTTTATAATGATAGGAAAACTCTTTTGCACTATCATTATCACTAGGTCCTCCGCAAAGAACTATTTCATAATTATACTTTTCTTTTAAATGCATTCCCACTTTAGAAAACTTTTCAATACTCCATTTTCTAAAACTTACACTTGCTCCAATAAAAAGTATTGCATAATTTTGTGGTAAATCATAATCTAATTTCTTTGGCATTAAATCTATATGTGGTTTAATCATATCAAGCTTAGCTTCAAGTAAAATTTCAAAAAAATCTTTATTTCTATAAAATTCAAATATTATTTCGTCTTTTGCAGGTATCAATTTATCATAATATTTATCACTTATATTTTTTTGCCATTTTTTTATATTTGACAAGTCTCCTATATGTCCTATTTTTTCATTTGCAAATATATGTTTAACAATATTGTCATCATAAAAAAACTCTCGACTATATACAGAACTCAAAACTATTTCATAACCATTTGATACAATCTCTTTAAACTTTTTATATCTATATAAAAAATCTTTTAAAAATTTATTTTTATCAAGCCAAATAAAATTATCTATAAAATCACTATCAAATTCTTCACTTATATTTTTCCAGTCATTATTTCCAAGAAGTGTAATAGAATAGTCTTTATATTTTTCACTTTTTTTCAACACTTCTATATAGTTTCTAAAAAGTATATAATCTCCTATAGCATCCAAGCGAACAAGTAAAAGAGATTTTTGTTTTATATCTTCTGCTGGCTTGATGATAAGATTTATAAAATAATAGATTATAAATCTTATCAGATTTTTTAGTTTGGATAACATTTTATTGTGCTCTAACTTTTATTTCATAACTAAATATTTGTGGTGAGGGTTGATGATATGAGCTGCATGTAACTTTATTCCAAAAATTTTTATTTAACTTATATAGTCTTAAAAAAAACTTTCTAATATAAACTTTGATTTTTAATTTACTATCTAATGTACAGTCAATATCCAAAAACTCAATTGTTTTAAAACCCGCTGCTTTTAAAACATAGTATATAGAACCACTTGTAAATAGTGTGGTATGTGTCCAATCTTCATAAGCCCAATAACTATCAGTATTTGACTGAGCATTTGGAACGGCTATTAATAATTTTCCACCATCCGTTAAAAATTCATTTTTTATGAATACTAATGTGTTGATAATTTCATTTTTTTGAATATGCTCAATAATATGAGAAAGTATAATGACATCAAATTTTATATCAAACGGATTTTTCAAGTTTTCCAAGTCTAACTCTTTTACATTAAAACCTTTACTAATACATGATGCAATTGCTTGTTTTTCAATATCTACACCATAAACATTTTTGAATCTTTCATTAGTTAAAGATTGAATATTTTGTCCAAACCCACAACCATAATCTAAAATTTTTAAGTCATTATTTTCTATTTCACTCTTAATCCAAAATGGTAAAGAAGTATTTTCATATGTAGATGAGCCTATGTTCCTATATTTAAAATAATTGTTTTTTTGTATGTCTTTATCTTGCATTTTTATCCTTTTAATTTCAGATAATCCTTATAAATTTTACTTACAATCTTCTTTTCTATAATTTTATGAAATCCCTATTTACTAAACTTTTAAATGTTAAGCTTTATATTTGAAACATTCTTTTTACTCAATAGGTGTAAATTATTTAAGTTTTTATAAAAAAGATTGTCCCCTCCCCAATATGTGGACCAGATTTAAGCAAGTAATTTCATGTTAGAATTATGCCTATTTAGAAATTGTATAGGACTTAAATTATTAAGTTCTTCATGAGGTCTATGGTGTTTCTAGTCATTCATTCTTAATAAAAAAATGGGTAATTAAATAATCACTATAAGAGCAAATTTTTTCTATAAAATATTTTATATAAGTGACTTCCTAAAAAACCGCTAGCTCCTGTAATTATAATTTTCATGATCTATTTTCTTAATTTAAGTCTAATCAAGCTCAAAAGTCTCTTTCCAGTTATCATCATAATCATTGGCATCTTGTTCAGTTTTATATAATATAAAATCTTCCAAAACTAATATATCAATTCCAGTACGCATAAAACATATATAACTATCTTTAGGAGAACAGACAATAGGCTCACCTCGTACATTAAATGATGTATTAACCAAAATAGGACAAGAGGTTAAACTATCAAACTTACTTAATAAATGATAATATCTTTTATTGGTATTTTTATCAACTGTTTGAACTCTTGCAGAATAATCAATATGTGTTACTGCAGGTATTTCACTTCGTTTTTGTTTTAGTTTTTCTATACCTTCTAAATTTTTTTCCGTATCACATAATGATAATCGTTTATCATCTCTAACATCACTAACCATTCTCTTATTTAAAAGTGAAATCATAGTATTTTCTTCTTTAACACCCCATCCAAGTGTAGCAGAACTACCTAAAAAAAGAACTCTTCTATTTACACTTTTTTCTTTTAAAATCTCTTTACCTCTTAATCCAAAGCTATTTGTACGAATTTTTACAGATTGAAGAATTGATTCACTTGATGGTTTATGATAAAAACCAAGTTTTGGATTCTCACTTTTAACTTTTAATTCTTTTGTATATTTCCACATTTCGATATTGTAATTACGCATATCTGAGTTTTTAATTCTTTATACACCTTCTATTATAAATAACATAATTGTAACAGACAATAAAGATACTAGTACGTTATCTAATAAGTTTCTCATATTTTACCTTTACTTAATATTTTTTATTTTTTTATTTAATTCATTGACAAAAATAATTTTACCATTATATGAATAATGTAATTTATCTAAGTAAGAATTTGGTCTATCAATAAATATCTCATCAAGATTAACAAAATTCATATTCATAGTTTTCATTTTTGTTTTTATTTGTCCATATCCAATTTTAATTGCATTTTGAGTTTTTTCATCAAATGTAAATTTATCAATTTTTATATCGGAACTATTTCCATCAAGATATGACACAGGTATTAAAACTGATATGAAAATATCATTGTGAGACTCAACAATCTTTTTGCAAACTGCCAGTTTTTAATAATACCATCAGTTATGAAATTAATTTTTTCTTTACTACAAAAACATTTCAACTTTATTTATCATTTTATTAATTAGACTTTTAAATGGATATATAATATATTTAAAACTAAATTCAAAGTTTTTAGTATTAGTCTTTGATGTTATCAAACTATTTATATCATCTGATATGTTTGATTTTAATATAAAATCATTATTTTTACAATTACTAAAATAATCTAGGGGACCATCATTAAATATTATAACTCTTTTTTTATCTGATTTAGGATTATCTATATAAAAATTAATTAATTTACTCAATGAATAATGACTAGTGTATCCATTTGAAGAAAAGTTTTTAACAAAAACATTATTTGTTTGAGAAAAAATTGATGGAATAGTTTTTTTATCTTCCTCTCCATACCCCCAAATCACTGATGGACCAAAGAAAAAATATTCTGCTTGGTCTAACAAAATTTCCTCAGATAAATCAGTCTTACGATTTCCAATTTTATCTATATTCACATATTTTCCAGTATATTTTACATATATAAGACCTTCAGTATCTGAAAATTTTTGTTTTAAACCATCTGTTTCTTTTATTATTTTAGGGTTTTGATAATTATAGTTTTTAGACTTTTTATCTTCGCTAGTAAATAATTTATAAAAATTATATGTAAAAATAGGAAAACTAATAATTATCCCAATTAATAAAAAGAAAATCGCAAGATTTGTAATTATTATAGTTAAACTTTTAAATTTTTTACTCATCAGACAATCGCCCATTCTATTTTTTTTGCCTTTGCATCTTGTATATAAGACTCCAAATCACTCTCAGTTAAAACTTTTTTGTTTTCTTCATAATAAGTTTTATACCACTTTACAGTTTTTTCAAATGTCTTATCACTGTCCCAAACATCTTTCCATTTTAATTGAATATGTACTTTAGAACAGTCTAGCTTTAAAAGATTTGCTTCATGAAGTTGATTTGGGTCACGATTTATTTCATAATCTATTTTATCCCAATGTTTTTTAACATTTTGAACTACTTCTTCAACTGTAATACTTCCTTCATCACTTGGTCCAAAGTTCCAAGCTTCTGCAAACTCTTTTTTTTCTTCTAGTAGTTTTTGTCCAATATGTAAATATCCACTAAGTGGTTCAAGTACATGTTCCCAAGGTCTTGTAGCTTTTGGATTTCGTATATTTACTTTTTTATTTTGTGAAACGGAAACCATAATGTCAGTTATAAGTCTGTCTTTTGCCCAATCACCACCACCTATAACATTTCCTGCTCTACAAGTAGCTAATAGTGTATTGTGTTTAGATCTGTAGTCATTTAAATTGAAATAAGAGTTTCTATAAGAACTTGCTAAAAGATCTGCGCACCCTTTAGATGAGCTATATGGATCATATCCACCCATTGGATCATCTTCTCTATATCCCCAAATCCATTCTTTATTTTCATAAGCTTTATCACTTGTAATATTTACTATAGCTTTTACATTGTGTTTTCTACATGCTTCAAAAACTTTGAGAGTTCCTATAACATTTGTTTCATATGTTTCTATAGGGTTTTCATAAGAAAGTCTCACCAAAGGTTGGGCTGCTAGATGAAAAACAATATCTGGTTTATATTGTTTGAAAGTTTCATCAAGTTTACCTAAATCTCTTATATCACCTATTACAGATATTATATCAATATCTAAAAGTGAAATATGATTAGGATTAGTTGCTGCTTCAAGAGAATACCCTATTACATTTGCTCCCATTTGAGTAAGCCAATATACAAGCCATGAACCTTTAAATCCTGTATGTCCAGTAACTAATACTGTTTTATTTTTATATATTCCACCAAATAAATTTTCTATTACCATACTTTCCATGGGGCATTGTTTCCATTCCACATTTTATTTAAATCATTCTTATCTTTTAAAGTATCTATGGGTTTCCAAAAACCTTCATGTTTATATGTATAAATTTCCCCATCTCGTGCTAAACCTTGTAATGGCTCTTGCTCAAATACAGTACTATCCCCTTCTAGTATATAATCAAACACTTTTGGTTCACATATAAAAAAACCAGCATTAATCCATGCCCAATCACCTTTTGGTTTTTCTTTAAACTCATGAACTCTATTTTTTTCATCTATATTTAACGCACCAAATCTTCCTGCTGGTTGTACTGATGTCATTGTTAATGCTTTTCCATGTGCTTTATGAAAAGCTATAAGTTCTTTTATATTTATATCACTTACACCATCTCCATAAGTTAACATAAAAGGTTCATTTCCAATAAATGATTGAGCCCTTTTTATTCTGCCACCTGTCATACTATCAAATCCTGTATCAAGAAGTGTCACTTCCCATGGTTCACTACTATTATTTAATACTTCCATCTTACCATTTTTCATATCAATTGTAACATCACTTTGATGAAGAAAATAATTTGCAAAGTATTCTTTTATATAATACCCTTTATACCCTAGTAATATTACAAATTCATTAAAACCATATTTTGAATATATCTTCATTATATGCCATAATATAGGCTTCCCTCCTATTTCAACCATTGGTTTAGGTCGAATACCTGTCTCTTCACTTATTCTTGTTCCTAATCCACCTGCTAGTAATACAACTTTCATTTTTTACCTTTATTTTAATCTTTTTTAAAAATGTATAAATCTTAACCTTTACAATAAAAAATGCAATTAAATAATTTAAATTAAATCTAATAGAATTTGTAAAAACTGGATTTATAACATAAAAATCATTTCGTTTAGCGCCATTATATAATTCTCGTGCAATAAACTTCACACTAAAAATATACTTTTTGATTTTTTTTAATACATTGTAGACATATAATTTATTTTCTGGTGCTTCAAGATATCTAAAATAAATAGATAATCCAAATGGTATATCTCTATACCAAACTTTAATAAAATTATAATTCTTCTCTGCAGCTCTTATGCATGAACATGGGAAGTCTGGTACAACTATATTGTATTTTTTATCTTCATTCAAAAACTTTATCCAATATACATATCCATATGCATGTGATGAACCATAATATCTTTTAAACTCTTCAAGATCTAAATGCACTCTTTTTACTAATATAGAACCAAATGTACATTTTGTTTGCAAATCTTTAAATGCGTCAAAAGCATTGGTATATTTTTTTAATTCAAAATTATTACAAATAGAAATTATTTCTCCATCTTTATTTATAACATTTGAATTAAAAACTAATAAATCTGGTTTTTCTTTTTGAAGTAAATTCAATAATTTTATTAAATCTTCTGTAATAAATAAATCATCATCTCCTAAATAGTATACATATTCCCCCTCTGCCATAGAAGTTACATATTGTATATTATTATCTAACTCTAATCTTTTATCATGTTTTTTATATTTTATTTTCCATTCTTTACTATTCTTAGTTATTAAATTTTCAATATTTGTATAATCTTCATCTGAATTATTATTTGATATACATATTTGAAAATTATCTTGATTATGTTTCAATGAAAATATTGATTTTAATGCTATTTCTAAATATTTAGATCTATTTAGTGTTGGTATACATATACTTACAATCATTATTACCCTTTTTCTATCTATGTTTAACTTATTAACAATAAACTTTTAGTTTTCATATAAAAACTTTTGTGTAAGTCTTTATCAAAAATATCATATAAATAATTAGTGACTATTTGGGCAATTAATGTCGCAATAGCTGCACCATAAATGCCATATATAGGGATTAATATATAATTTAGTATTATATTAATAATTGCACCATACAATGTCCTGTAAAATGATTTTTTTGTCCAATTTTCTATAGTTAAATATTTAGCAAAAACTACACCTATAAATACGAATACACTTGTCCAAATATGAATTACTAAAACACCTCCCGCTTCTCTATATACATGTCCATAAAGAATAGTAATAAGCCAATCAGCTGAAAATGTTATGAATAAAGTTATAGGAATAGCAAGCCACACCATAAAATTATAAAGTTTTTGAAGTCTTGCAATGTAAAATTCTTCATTTTGTTTTTTAGCACTTACGATAGCAGGAAATAAAGAGGCAGCTATTACAGAAGGTATAAAATACCATGTTTCGCTAAGTCTTACTGCTGCTGAATATTGTCCAACTGCCTCATTTCCTAGTATTTCTTTTATCATTACTTGATCTATTTTCATATAAATTGATATAATTAAACCACTAAGCATTAAAGGCCAACTATCTTTAAGAAGTAAAATAGCTGTATTTTTATTAAATTTAAGATTATTAATTTTAATAAATTTATTATGTTTAATATAAAAATAGATATATCCTAAAGCTAATATCATACTATCAAAAAGTACTACTCCTGCAAAATATATTAAGGGAAATTCATAGAAAATAAATAATATTTTTGTAAGACTACTAATTAAAAGAGAAATTATATTTGCAAAAACTATATATTTACTTAAAACTTTACTTTGAAAATAAAAATCTATTACATTAAAAGATTGAAATATAATTGCAGATGCAATTATAAATATTAATACATTAGTATAATCATCATTAGATGTAAAATTAACAGTAATAGCAAGAAAAATCAATACAAAAAAGGCCCCAATAAGTTTTAGTATAAAGACTGTTGTAACAATTTCATCTTTATTACCTCCATCTTTTAATAACTCTCGTACTACAATATTATCAAGTCCAAATGAAGAAATGGCAATAAAAAGTCCTACAAAACTTTGCGCATACGAAAATAGACCAAATTGTTCAGGTCCTAAATATCTTGCAACCCAAACTCCAACTAAAAAACCTACAACCAAACGAAATATTTTTTCAATAATAAGCCATGTTGTATTTTTAAAGTATTTCATGGCACCTTCATTATTTTTAAAAGTATTAATTTTATTTATCATCTACTTACAAACTCTTTTTTTACAAATTTTACTATTCTTTCAACTGCTTCATCAATTGATGTTTTTGTTGTATCTATAACTATTTCTGCATGTTGTGGTTCTTCATATATATCATTTATACCTGTAAAGTTTTGAAGTTCACCTTTTAGTGCTTTTTCATATACACCTTTATAATCTCTACTCTTACAAGTTTCTATATGAGTTTTTAGGTAAATAACTATATTATTTTTAACCATTTCTCTAATAGCTTTTCAAGATTCTCTATATGGAGATACAAAGGAGTAAACAGTTGAAATGCACTGGCTCCTATAAAAAATACAACATAGTTTTTTGGAAGACTAAATCCTAAATTTTTATCTTTTAATTCAATATATGGTTTTATTATATCTAAATTTATATCAAATAAATTTTCAAAAAATTCTTTATTTCTATCAAACTCAAATAATACATCATTTTTTGCCTCTATTAAGTTAGTAAAATAATTATCAGTTAAGTCTTTTTGCCACTTTTCTATATTTGACAAATCTCCTTTACTTGCAATTTTTTCTTTAGCACAAACTAATTTTGATATACTATCGCCAAGAAAAAATTCTCTACTATATACTGGATTTAGTAATACTTCATACTCTTTAGACGTGATTTCTTGAAGCTTAGTATATCTATATTTAAAGTCTTTTATAAATTTATTTCTATCTAACCATAAAAACTCATCTATAATTTCTTTATCTAGCTCGTTGCTAATACTTTTCCAAGATATATTCCCAAGAAGTGTAATTGAATAATCCTTATATTTTTCACTTTTCTTAACTATTTCTATATAGTATCTAAAAAGTACATAATCTCCAATTGCATCTAAACGTACAATCAAAATAGATTTTGGCTTAATATTCTTTGATGGTTTTATAAATAAATCTATAAATAAATAATAAACCTTGTAAGTATTTTGATTTTTGAAATCATCTAAGTAATTCCCAATCCTTTATTGTTTTAGAATTATTCAATTTTCTTAAAAAATAAAATAAACCTAATCTATTTAATTTTAAAATCAATGAAAAAAAGTAATTGTTGATTTTTTTATCAGTTAATAAATGTAATGAGCTTCTATAAGAGTATAAATTTAAATTATACTTTTTTGCAATATATTTTAGTGTTTTTATACTATAAAATGAAATATGTTGACCATGATTTAATCCATAGTATCTCCAGTCATCTGGTTTAGGAGGGTTATCTTCACATAATTCAGTTGAGAATAATATACTTTTAGATATCTTCAGCATATCCTCTATCTCAAGAATAGGTTTATCGAAATGTTCAAATGATTCAAAAGAAGTAAGTAGACTATAACTGTCTTTTTCGTTAAATTCAAATTTTCTAGCTACTAAATTTTTACTATATTTATCATTCCAATAAAAATCAAAACCAATATCTCTCATAAGTCTTACAAAAATTCCATATCCTCCTGCATAATCCAAAAATTTATCATTTTTGTTAAAAAATACATTTATAATATTAGTTACACTTTGAGATAAAAATAAATTTCTATTCATTATACCTGTATCAGAAATATTTATTGATTCATTATAAGCTTCCTCTAACCAATAAGGTTCTTCTGTTTGCAGAAAACCACAACTTTTACAATGGTAATATTTAACATCATACTTTTTTAAAACTTTTGCAGTAAATAATACATCATTATTTGTTTCACAAACTTTACACTTCATGTTTTATCCAATGACTTAAATCTTTATTAATTAAACCACTTAAATTATTAATATCATCTTTATAAATATCTATTAAGTTAATTCTAGAATTTTTTAACATTTTTCTTTTTTCTAAATTGTTATTTTTTAGATTTTGAATTACTTGTTGCCTTTTTTCTTTAGAAATTATTAATTTCACAATTGGCTTTATAAAACTTTTTAATTTACTATCTTTATTCAAAAAATTATGAATAAACTTATTCTTAGGGTATCCAGATACATTATACTCTTTGTCGTCTTCTAAGCTTTCTATTTGTTCAACTTCTAAAAATTCATACAAATCATTTAAAAACTCATTTTTATTTTTTAAATCATCAAATAAATAAACTTTTACATTTTTAAAACTATCAAGATAAGCTTTAACTTGTTCAAAATAAAATCCAACTTTTATATAATAATAAGGCCATCCCCAATTATCATTAATTCTCTTTTCTTCTTCTATTATAGCATCTTCAAAAGTAAGATTTTCCCAGCCATCACGAACAGCATGCATATAATTAGAATATGCTCTATCTACAGGATTTCTTAGTATTATTATTTTCACATCATCATCTAAGTATTTTTTAATATTTTTTATTGATTCTTCGTAATAATATAAATAATCATTTGAAATATCTCCACAATTCTGATTTTGATTATCAAATAAACTGAAATATTCCTTTTCATCAGTTATTCCAGTATTTACAAAAGATTCTGCACCTAAGCCATTGAAGTTTTTTGGAAGTTGAGAAAAAAATCTACACTCTTTCACCTCAGGTATATAAATATCAGGATGTTTATTAAGATAGTGAAAAAGAGAAGTCGTTCCGCATTTTGCAGCACCGACTATCAAAAAATTTGGTTTATTTTTTAAAGCCATTTTATTACCCTTATTTACTTTCTACAAACTCTCTAATTTTTTTAATCATATAATTAATAGCATCATCATCCATTCCTGGATATAATCCAATCCAAAAACTATCATTCATAATCTTATCAGTTACAGTTAAATCACCTACTATTCTATAATTTTTATTTAGTTCTAATGAATCAAACATAGGATGTCTTGTCATATTTCCAGCAAATAAATTTCTTGTTTGGATTTTATTCGCTTCTAAAAATTCTACAAGTTCATTTCTTGTAAATTTTGCTTTATCTGTTAATGTCATCATAAATCCAAACCAACTTGGATCTGAGTTTGGTTGAGTTTCAACTAATTGAAGTTGTTCTAAATCTTTTAATCCATCATATAGTTTCTTTTGGTTTTCTTTTCTTTTTTCTACAAATGTAGGAAACTTTTCAAGTTGAGCTACACCTACCGCTGCTTGCATATCTGATACTTTTAAGTTAAAACCAAAGTGAGAATAAACATATTTATGGTCATATCCTTTTGGTAGAGTTCCAAATGTTTGCGAAAATCTACATCCACAAGTATTATCTATTCCACTTTCACACCAACAATCTCTTCCCCAATCTCTCATTGAAAGCATGATTTTTTTAAGTAGAGGATTACTTGTATATGTAGCTCCACCTTCACCCATTGTCATGTGATGAGGAGGATAAAATGAACTTGTACCAATATCTCCCCAAGTTCCAGTTGGTTTCCCTTCATATAAAGAACCTAAAGCATCACAGTTATCTTCAATAAGCCAAAGATTATGTTTATCACAGAAGTCTTTCACAGCTCTTAAATCAAATGGATTTCCTAAAGTATGTGCAATCATGATAGCTTTTGTTTTAGGACTAAGTGCTGATTCTAATTTAGATACATCTATATTTGCACACTCTAATTCCATATCTAAAAATACAGGAACTGCTCCATATTGAACAATAGGAGCTACAGTAGTAGGGAAACCAGCTGCAACAGTTATTACTTCATCACCTCTTTTTATTTGTCTCTCTTTTAGAAGTGGTGAAGTTAAAGCATAAAAAGCAAGTAGATTAGCAGAACTTCCAGAATTAACTAAAAATACATATCTAACTCCTAAATATTTTGCTAAACCTTTTTCAAATTTTTTAGAATAGTCTCCAAATGTTAACCAAAAATCCAATGAACTATCCACAAGATATTGCATCTCAGTTTCATCAAATACTCGACCAGCATAATTAACTCTACTTTGACCTTCGACAAACTTTTTTGTTTGTTGTGGCTTATGTACTAATTCATAATACTCTTTTGTTTTTTGTAATATCTCTTGCTTTAATTGTTCTTGTTTTATCATATTAATTCTTCTTGTCAATTATATTTTTTATTCCATTTCTTAAAGAAACTTCAGATTTCCATCCAAGTTCATTTAATTTTTTTATATTTGCTTTCATTTCCATATTCTCATTATTTCTATATGAAATTGCACCAAAGTTTAAATTCGTATCTATTTTAATTTTTGTTTGTAATTCTTCAACTATTAATTCTATAAATTTTTTAACTTCTATTGAATTACCACTTCCAAGTTCAAACTCCTCATCATTTGGAAATGAATCTATGTTTTTAACAATAATTTCATATGCACTTACAATATCATCAATGTAAATAAAATCTCTTTTTTGAATACCCGATGTTAAATCTATTTTTTTTACATTTTGTTTTAATTGATTAATTAACCAATAAATAAATTTATTTTCATCATCAAGAGGTCCATACATATACTCTATTTTTATATTTATTATTTTAGTATTTTTGTTAGATAAAAACTTCATCCAATCTACTAATTGAGATTTAGAAAGAGCATACGCATTGATATTTCTATCAAGTGATGTATCTGTATTAATAAATGCTTTTACATTATTGTTTACACACTCTTCTAAAAGCTTTAATCCAAAGATTAAATTTGTGTCTACTATTGAAGATACTTTTGAATCTTTTCTTCCATAGTTTGTAACTGTATTTATAACTATATCTATTTTATGATTTTTAAAAATATCTTCTAAATTAACTTTATCAATATCATACAATGTTACTTTTTCTAAGTAACTTTCAATTCTGTAAGTAGTTGAAGTAATTCTTTTTAAAGCTATTACTTCATGCCTACTATTTACAAATGATTTTAAAAGATAACTTCCTAAAAAACCGCTAGCTCCTGTAATTATAATTTTCATGATCTATTTTCTTAATTTAAGTCTAATCAAGCTCAAAAGTCTCTTTCCAGTTATCATCATAATCATTGGCATTTTGTTCAGTTTTATATAATATAAAGTCTTCCAAAACTAATATATCAATTCCAGTACGCATAAAACATATATAACTATCTTTAGGAGAACAGACAATAGGCTCACCTCGTACATTAAATGATGTATTAACCAAAATAGGACAAGAGGTTAAACTATCAAACTTACTTAATAAATGATAATATCTTTTATTGGTATTTTTATCAACTGTTTGAACTCTTGCAGAATAATCAATATGTGTTACTGCAGGTATTTCACTTCGTTTTTGTTTTAGTTTTTCTATACCTTCTAAATTTTTTTCCGTATCACATAATGATAATCGTTTATCATCTCTAACATCACTAACCAATAACATATATGGAGATTCATCTTTTATATCAAACCATTTATCTACTTTTTCTTTTATTACCGATGGTGCAAATGGTCTAAAGCTTTCTCTAAACTTAATCTTCATATTCATTGTAGTTTGCATATCAATATTTTGAGGATCTCCTATAATACTTCTATTTCCTAAAGATCTAGGTCCATATTCCATTCTACCTTGATGCCAACCAACAACTTTTCCGTTGACAAGTTCTTGTGCAACTATTGATAATAATGATTCTTCATTTTCTATAAATTCGTATTTTGCACCTTCACTATCTAAAAAGTTTTTTATATATTCATTTGAGTATTTAGGTCCAAGATAGGAACCTTGCATTTTATCAATTTTATTACTTTCTATTTTTCTTAAATTATCAAATTCTTGAAAATATAAACAATATGCAGCCCCTAATGCTCCACCTGCGTCACCAGAGGCTGGTTGTATCCATATATTTTCAAAAATCTTTTCCTTATATATTTTCCCATTACCAACACAGTTTAAAGCTACTCCCCCAGCTAAACACAAATTATTGCTACCTGTTATTTCTTTTGCATATTTTGCAAGTTTTATCATTATTTCTTCTGTAATTGCTTGAATTGAAGCTGCCAAATCCATTTCTTTTTGAGTTAAGGTTCCTTCTTTTTCTCTAGGTTTACCTCCAAAAAGATTATGAAATTTACTATTTGTCATTGTCAAACCAGTTGTATAATTAAAATAACTCATATCAAGTCTAAAGGATCCATCCTCTTTTATATCTATTAATTTACTTTTTATGATATCTACATAAATTGGTTTTCCATATGGTGCTAATCCCATAACTTTATATTCACCACTATTTACTTTAAATCCTAAATAATAAGTAAACGCTGAATATAATAATCCTAAAGAATGGGGAAAATTAATTTCATTTAAAAATGTAATTTTGTTTCCATTTCCATAAGCTAAAGATGTAGTAGTCCATTCACCTACTCCATCTATTGTTAATATTGCAGCATTTTCAAAACTACTTGGATAAAATGCACTTGATGCATGACTTTGATGGTGTTCACTAAATCTTATTTTAGTTAATATATTTTTTTTAAATAACTTTAATTCTTTATCTTTAAGCTGTGGTTTCAAACTTTCTAATAAATCTTTAAATTCATTAGCCAAAGTATCTTTTAAAAATAATTTATCTTTTAACCAAATAGGCATAGATTTAAAAAAGGATTTGAAGCCTTTAGGTGCTTCATTAAGATAGGTTTCTAATAATCTCTCAAATTTTATAAAAGGTTTATCATAAAAAGCTATATAATCAATATCTTCTAAAGAAATATTTGCTTCTTCTAAACAATATTTAATAGATTCTTTAGGAAAAGATTCATCTTGCTTTATTCTCGTAAATCTTTCTTCTTGTACAGCTGCAATAATATTTTCATCATCTATTAGCACTGCCGCACTATCATGGTAATATGCTGAAATTCCTAAAATATACATAGCTTATTCTTAAAATAAAGCATAAACAAATGGAGAAACACTAGATCCTGTTGCAGATACAATTATAGTCCCTAATAATAACATCAATAATATAATAGGTGCTAACCAATATTTTTTTCTTACTTTAATAAAATCCCAAAGTTCTTTTAACATTTATTTATCCTAAAATTGTTTTTTCATAGATTGAGGTTGTTCTTCTCTTTTTATCCAATAAGATGATACAGTAGAGTCTATTTTTTTATTTAATAAATCTTTTGAAAACACTTTCAATATTAAAGATATAGGAGTAAATAAAAAATAAAATAAAATAAACATTATAATGAAAGTTGAAATTTTATTCATAATTTTACCAAATTTCATCCAAATATTATATGGTTTTATATATAAATTTATATTTACTAAAGATATGATAAACATACTTATAGATATTATAATAAAAATATATCGTAAGGGTTCTTCTTTTAGTATAGGATAAACACCAATCATTAAGAAAATTATTGCCCATATATATACAAAAATCTTTAAATCATTTTTTTTAATCATTATCATCCCTCTTTTATTATATCAAAATATTAATAATATACACTTTTCAAAAAACTAAAAATCAAAGTATATAAATTTATCACTTCCGCTGTTAGATATACTCAAACTTATAGATAATATCCATAAAAAAACTAAAAATAATCCTATATATAAATTTTTATATTTATTTGCATAACCTTTAATCTGTTCAATGTTATCAAAAGGATGAGATATAAAAAATATACTTATTAAAAGTATAGGGTATAAAAAATATTGAAAACTTTGGATATTTAAACTCTCAAAATTAATTAATACACTTATCATATCAAGTGCATTATCTAAATCTGTTGCCCGGAATAATATTAGTGTTGCACTAAATATATGAAAAGTTAAAATTATTTGCATAAAAACAGGCAATGGATTTTTAATTTTCTTTATTCTTAAAAAATTAGAAAAAGCAACAAGTATTCCATGTATAAAACCAAAAATAACCATTGTCCATGAAGCACCATGCCACAACCCAACTAATGTCATTACAATCAATGTTCTAAGATACATGTTACTAAGTATTTTACCTAAAGGGAAATAAGCATAATCTCTTATCCATGTTGATAATGAAATATGCCAATTTCTCCAAAAATCAGGAATTGTTTTAACTAAATAAGGTTTATTAAAGTTTAAAGGCAAATTAACCCCAAAAAATAAAGCTAATCCAATTGCCATATCAGTATATCCACTAAAATCGCAATAAAGTTGAACAGGAAATGCATAAAATGTAATCAACCATTCTTCAAAACTAGCCTCAATAGGATTTAAATATATTGGATCGACATAATGGGCTAATTGATCAGCAAAAACAGTTTTTTTTGCCAAGCCAATCGTAAAAATTACAAATGCAACAAAACGAAGTCTCATTTTTACATCAATAAACTCTTTTAATTGAGGTATAAGTTCATTTGGTCTTAAAATAGGTCCAGCAATTAATTGAGGAAAATACATAATATAAGATAAAAGTATTGAAAAACTATTTTCATATGGGGATTTATTTTTATAAACATCAACTACATATGAAATTAAAGTAAAAGTTATAAATGAAATACCTAAAGGTATTGGCATATCAATTAATTTTGTATTTAAAATAAAATCAAAATACTTAAAATAAATAAGTGGTAGGAGAATTAAAATAATTGAAATTGTTAAATTAGTTTTACTTTTATTATTTTGAAATATTTTAGTAAAGATAAAAGCAACTAATGTTAACAAAATTGGCAATAAAATATAATTCCAATTCCAATATCCATAAAAGAATAAACTAAATATTAATATAGTTGCTATCTTATACTTTTTTGGCGTTAAAAACCAAATTAAAGTATAAACAATAAAAAAAACTAAAAAGTCTAAAGAACTAAATATCATTTTTTATTTTAAGCGCAAAAAAGGATAAATTTGATCAGCCATAATTTTATGCGCTAATTCGTTTGGATGTGCATCATTTGGCATAACCCAATATTTTGTTACCTCTACATTATTATTAAATTTAGCTCCTAAATCTAAAAATTTAATCCCTTTATTATTTACTAAATTAGTTACTTTTTTATAATATGGTACTAACTCAGTATTATTTAAATAATGTAAATCTGGCATTAATGTAAAATATAATCTAATATCTTTTTTTTCACAATATTTAATTAATTTATCTAATGCATTATTCATATTGATATATCCTATATAATTTTCATCATATATTTTATTATAATAATCTATTAATGTACCATTATTACCAAACTTATTTATTAAGTTCCAAGTAACAACTGCTAATTGACTATTTTGTAAAAACCAATTTGATTTAGGAACATGGAGTTCTTCTGCATCATTTAAAAAGAAATGTATAACAATATCTGTAGGATGTAATTCTTTTAATTTTGTGAAAAATAATTCAATATATCGTACACTATTATAGTTTCCAACTCCTGCATTTAAAACTTCTACATCACTACCCATTCTCTTATTTAAAAGTGAAATCATAGTATTTTCTTCTTTAACCCCCCATCCAAGTGTAGCAGAACTACCTAAAAAAAGAACTCTTCTATTTACACTTCTTTCTTTTGAAATCTCTCTACCTCTTAATCCAAAGCTATTTGTACGGATTTTTACAGATTGAAGAATTGCTTCACTTGATGGTTTATGATAAAAACCAAGTTTTGGATTCTCACTTTTAACTTTTAATTCTTTTGTATATTTCCACATTTCGATATTATAATTACGCATATCTAAGTTTTTAATTCTTAATACACCTTCTATTATAAATAACATAATAATAAAAGATATAATAAAAATAATACTATTTATAAAAATATTTTTCATTTATTTTTTTCCAATTTTTTTATTTCTTTTGTTAATTCTTTAACATATATCTTTTTTCCTTCAAATGAATAATGCATACTATCTAAATATGCATTTTTATTATCTGTAAAAATTTTACTTAAATCAATAAAGTTAATATCTGTATAATTTTTAATATTTTTTCTTAATTCTTTATACTCTTTTTTATAATCTTCAGTATTATCTTCTTTATCTAATATTGAAGGTGGAAGCACTGCTATAAACTCATCTCCATGTGCTTTTGCAAGTTGATTTGCAATACTCCAAACTCTTAATATAGATGTTGTAATAAATTTAATCTTTTCTTTAGAACAAACTTTTCTTAAAGATATTTCTTCTTTATTCTCTAATCTATTTTTTAATTCTTTAAAAAAAGCTAAACTAGGACTTGATAATATTTCAAAGCTCAATGGATTTTTTGTATTTAACATATTTACTATTTTTTCACTATACCCTGTTTTTAATGTCATATCATCATCCCTACAATTCATATAATAATCAAGGGCCCCATCAGTAAAAATTATTATCCTTTTTTTTGTTGAAATTGGGTTTTTAACATAATAGTTAATTAATTTTGCTAGTGATTGTCTTGAAGTATATCCACTCACTGCAAAATTTTCAGTATAAACTCTATTTTTTTGAGAATAAATTGAGGGAATAGTTTTTTCATCACTTTCTCCATACCCCCAAATAATTGATCCTCCAAAAAATATGTACTTAGAATCATTATCAATAAAATTTTTAGATACATGAGTAAATCTATTCCCATTTTTATCAATATTTATAATTTTACCTTGAAATTCTTCATCCTTATAAGTTACAAAATCATGATATTTTTGTTTTACTTTTTTATATTCTTTATAAAAACTGTCATTTGTTTTCTCTTGTATAATTAAATCTTTTAAACTTTTATATCCTTTATAAATTATTATTGGAGATAAAACAATAAACCCAATTATTGAGAAAAAAATACACATATTTATTAAAACCACTTTTACAATATTTTTCACCTAAAATATACTCCATTCAATTTTTTCTCTTTCCAACTCTTACTAATCTTGTTTTGATATTCATTAATTATATCCATGGTATCATCTATACTTTCTTCATCAATAACAATATATTCAATATTGTCATATGTTTGGCTCAATACAGATTCTATGGTTCCTCTGATAGTCTTGGCACCATTTAAAACAACTGTTATTATTGGAATTTTCATGAAAACTTTTTACCTACTACTTTTTTATAAAATTCAAGTGTTTCTTCAAAACACTTATCCCAGCTAAACTTTTTTGCTTGATTTAACCCTTTTTTGATTATTTCATCTCTATAGTTTTTATTTTCTAGTTTTAATATGAGTCGAATAAACTCTTCAACTTCTATTTTATCTACCAATAATCCAGCATCACCAGCAACTTCTGGTATGGAAGAAGTATTAGTACTTATTACAGGACATCCTGCACTCATAACTTCTACTATTGGTATCCCAAAACCTTCATAACTAGATGGGTATAAAAGACAGAATGCATTGTTATATAAAATATTTAAATCTTTTGCATTTATACCTTGGTAATGGAAATATTCTTTTTGTAATAACTTTTTTTCCTTATCAGATATATCTCCTCCTCCAACAATAACCAAAACGCAGTTATGTATCTGTTCTACAACTTTAACCGCAATATCAAAATTTTTGTAGCTATTTCTATTTCCAACATAAAGGATATATTTTTTATTGTAAAGTACAGGGTACCTAATTTTCAAATATTGAGATGGATCTTTAAGTTGACAAAATGTATCATCTACCCCATTGTAAATCACTTCTATTTTTTCTTCTTTTATATTTGGATAAAACTTTAAAAGATCTTTTTTTGTATTTTCAGATATACAAATGATTCCATCACTTTTATTGATAGCCCGAGATTTCTGCCAAGAATGAATAAGTCTTGCTAAGTCACTTCTATAGTACTCATAAGTAAAATCATGTACTGTAGTTATATTCACAACATCTTTTTGATTTGCAATACGATAGTAGCTACTATGAAAAATAGAGCCTTTAGGAAGCTTTTGTTGAAAGTCTAGGTATCGATTTATTTTATAGTTTATAGATGACTCTTTTTTAAAATCAACATCCAAATATGACATAAAAATATTGTCATTAGGGTAGCCATAAAATATTATATCTATACCAGAGTTTTTAAGTCTTGAACTCAATCCTTTCCAATAAGCAGATATCCCACCAGCTTTTTGTAAAGAGTATATAATATTGTCATAAACGATTTTCATATCATTTACCTATTCCTAAAATTTTCTTGATAGGTAGTTTTACCAGTTCACCTATTATTAGTTTTAGATAGTAGATATTTGCACCAAAACTTTTATCGACTATCTTCCATCTACTTACAATGCTATCAATTCTTTTTATATCAGAAACTCCACCAGTACTTACACTTGCTATTATCATCGGTTCATAGCTAAATTTTTTCTTTGCTATATAAAGAGTATAAAAAAGCTCGTAATCAGCTGTTATACGGTTTGATTCATTAAATTTATATTGTTGTAAAATATCTTTTTTTACAAAACAGCTTTGGTGTGAAAATATCATTCCCTTCCATATATCTTGGATACTCATATTAGCTTTAACTATCTTTTTTTTTGAAGCATATCTTACTTCTTGATCTCCATAGACTATATCTACACTATCATCAATTTTTGGCAATATATTTTTTAAAACTTTTGAATCATAAAACATATCTCCACTATTCATAAAACAAATCCACTCACCATTTGCCATATCAATAGCTTTATTCATTGCCTTATAAATACCGCTATCTTTTTCACTAATTATAGTGTCTATTTTATCTTTGTGCTTTTGTAACACATCCAAAGTGCCATCAGTTGAAGCACCATCTATGACGATATACTCTATTTCAATATTTTGAGATACAACTGACTGTATAGTTTCTTCGATATTTTGTTTATCATTTAAGACTATTGTAATAATTGATATTTTTATTTGTTTATCAAGCATGTTTCCATTTCGTCTTTAGTAAAAATATCACAAGAAACTAAAACAGATGAATATTCAAGTTTTCTATTTAAGAGTTTATTTTTGATATCTAATGCTTTGACGATAGATTTATCAAATTTTAAAGTAACATCTAATTGTTTATCTTCTAATTCATTTAACTTATATATCATAATTAATTTATCATTTTTAAATTTCATCAAATCCATTTGTTATAGCTTCGTTAATAAAAAAATCAATATATTCATCCATATATTCGATAAATACATAGTACCGGTTTGTTTTCAATTCTTATATATCTTTCATCTTTAAAAAACTGTAGTAAATAATCAAAATAATTTTACCATATATTCATAATCTTTTATATGTTTTTGTTCAATAAGTACTTCAGAACTATTAATCCATGTAATACAGTATGTAACCTTCAATATTTAGAGCAGGATTAAGCTAGTAATTATGCCTATTTAAAAATAATCTGTCAACCCTATATCATACTCAAAATATTTTACACATGAGTGTGTAATATGAAACTCATTTTATGCTTTTTAATCCATGCATACTTACAGGGTTTCTATCGCAAAATATGTGGTTGCCTTTTTTAAAATATCCCTCTCTTACTTTAATAACTTATTCTCTGTTCTTAATCGTTTAGTTCTTAAGTCATGTCTTCTTGAGTGGTTTGTTTATTGAATTTTGATTCATTGATACTGGCTTAGATATTATGTTCTTTTTTTAAACTTTAATCCAGTTGTAAAAAGTTTTTTTACTTAACCAAGATATTTAGCAATTTATACTGCTGTTTTATCACTCTCAAAAACAAATTTAACTGCCCCATCTCTGAATTCTTTAGTATATTTACTATTTCTCATTTTCTCTACTTCTTTCATACTTTATATTTTAACTTATGATTTTTAAAAACTCTAAATATGAATTATTGTAGCCGGATCAATATTAAAACATATTTCATATTCCAGTTGGAAAGTTTAAAATAACAAACCTTAAAAACTTCTACAAATATCATAAAATAGATGGCGACCCCAGGATGATTCGAACATCCGTTTACAGGAGGAAATCCTGTCGTCCTTGGCCACTAGACGATAGGGTCATTGTGAGATTGAAATTATAATTAAAACTTAATTGATTTACTCTTAAATTTAACAATTTTGTCAATATATAGTATATAAATCTGATTTTAGTAAAAATTATGTGTTGATAAAAAGTTTTTTGATCTTTCATGACCTAGTAATGCTGCCCTTTTTATCCAATATTTAGCTTGTGACATATTTTTTACAGTACCATATCCATGAAAATTAAAAAGACCTACATAATACATTGCTTTTGTATTATTATAATTTTTTGCCGTTTTTTCATATAACTCTAAGGCTCTTTTATAGTTTTGTGATACTACATTACCTTCTCTATATAAATCTGCCAATTTTAGCATAGCATTTTTATAACCTTGTTGTGCAGATTTTTCAAGTAAGGAGATAGCTTTTTCAGGGTCTTTTTTAGCAGTATCACCTATTAGGTGCATTATTCCTAGATTATATTGAGCAATACTATCATCAGCATTTGCAGAAGTTTTATACCAATATAAAGCTTTTACTTTATCTTTTTTTACACCTTTGCCATAATAATACATAGAAGCTAGATTATTTTGAGCTATTATAACCCCTTGCAATGAAGCTTTTTTATACATATCAAAGGCTTTTTTTAAGTTTTCTTTTGTTGGATTACGCTCATAAATCATCCCAAGATTTAGTTGTGCCAAAGCATAACCTTGTTTTGCAGATTTTTCATACCAGTATTTTGCTTTTGCTAAATCTTTTTCTACAACTTCCCCCATATAATACATATGAGCTAAATTGTTTTGTGCTTGTTTATTTCCATTTTTTGCAGCTAATTCATACCAAAAAAAAGCCAAGCTTTTATTTTGTTCAGTTCCTAAACCTTTGTAGTTCAGTAGTCCAAGGTTATATTGAGCTAAAGGGTTTTCATCTAAA
The DNA here is from genome assembly GCA_048571215.1 of Halarcobacter azotofixans (SeqCode). Taxonomy (GTDB): domain Bacteria; phylum Campylobacterota; class Campylobacteria; order Campylobacterales; family Arcobacteraceae; genus Halarcobacter; species Halarcobacter azotofixans. The sequence continues at coordinate 1,132,675 of CP182352.1, read as the reverse complement.
GCAAGAGTATTTAATTGTTCTAATGCCAAAGAGTATTTTTTATTTTTTATATTCTTTATTGCTTCATCAAGCTGTGTTGCATTAAGTGAAAAAAAAATTAAACATACTAATAAAAATACTCTACTCATCTTTTATCTTTTCCTCATTTTTATCTAACATCTCTTTAACATTTGAGTTAACTTTATCATTTAATTCTAAAATTCTTTTATCTAAAGCATCATCTTCTGCCGTTGGTTCTTTACTTTTTTCTTCTTTTTTATCTGCTACATTGCCATTAAGAATATCTGTATCACCATCTTCTAAAGACAATACTATATCATCATTTAAAATATCCTTATCTATATCAGGTATAGATTGACTTGGTTTTCTTTGTGAAATCAAAATATCTTTTACTTTGTCTTCTTTAGTAGGTCTTGTATATAGATGCAAATCTATAACATCACACAAGGCATCATCAAAGGTAAAGTAGCCAATACACCAAGGCCAACTATCTTTTAAACCTAAAAGAAAATCTACTCTATCTAATAATAATTCATGTAAATCTTTAGATAAATAGCTTGCATTTTGTTTATCAAAATCTTTTACTCTTTTTAGGCTTACTTTTACTGTTGAAACATTCTCTTTCTCATCTATAGAAATATTCCAAATATCATCTGTTGTATAAGCATAAAAAGGGTAATGGGTAAGTTTTGTTTTTGAAACTTGAAGATTATCTCTATAGGAATCAATTCTAAACTCTGAACCACCTGAGATTATAAAAACCTTTTTTGCAGCTTCAAATATTGCATCTTTCGAAATATCTTTATATTCTCTTACTGTGGTATATTTTTCTTTTTCTGGAACTTTTAGATTGTTATTTGAAATACTACATCCACTAAAAAATATTAAAATAAATAAATATAAAATTTTATACATCACCCTATCCTATCTACTTGTTGCATATGTTCCAAGTCTTTCCAATAAATCATAATCTGCATCATTTTTTACACTATCAGTTATCACTTTTATATTATTTAACTCTGCAAAAATTATGATATTTTTAACTTTATGTTTTTTTACCACATCATTTACAAAATTCTCTGTATATTCATTACTCATTCTAATAAAATCTAAATTTAATTTTTGTATCTCATCTAAAGGATATTCTGTAGTTTTATAACGTTTTAAAATAATCTGTGCACCAACTTTATGTATCTCTTCAATAAAATTCATAAAAGTATCTTTATTCAAATATGCTGTATATGAAGTTATACTAAATACTATTTTATCTATAATATCATGATTTTGTTCTAATACAGTAGTAAGCCATGCCATAAAGTCTCTATTTTTTATAGAAGTCATAGATAGATTTATTGCAATTTTATGTTGTATATCATTTCCTCTAATATAAGCAATCACTTTTACAATAACTAACTTGTCAAATTTGTCTGCTATATGCAACTTGTCTGCAATTGATATAAAAGAACCTATTTGTATTTTTTCTTGATTTTCATCAAATAATTGTGGTGAGGCTTCACTCATTATCAATTTATTTTCATCATCAAATAAATACGAGTCCATAACAAACTTCAATTCAAAATCTGCTCTTTCAATAACTTCTACAACACTATTATCTAACTTAGTATAGTTTCTGTCGATATCTTCCTCTGCAATTATATGATATGAATTAACACCCTTAGCTCTTGCACTTTCATATGCCTTATCTGTACTTTTTAATAAACTATCCAATGAGCCATAAACATCAAAAAAAGTACCACCAATTTGGATATAATCGTCAGGAAGATAGTAAATGTCACTTAAATTATCATAAAGCTTTGAGATAATCTCTTCACACATCTTTTGAGCTTGTTCCATATCAAAGTTTCTAGCTATGATTGCAAATTTTGAACCATAAAATCTATATAGTTTTATCTCTTTATTGTATTTAAAAATCACATTTTTTAGAACATTTACATAACTTTGAATAAAACTATTTATATAACCCGAATCGTATTTTTCACTGATTTGTGTTAGTTTTTCAATTTTTAGTATAAATACATAACCAGAGATTGTTGATACATACATACTTTTAATATCAAAATCAAATACATTTTTATTTGGCAGGTTTGTTAAGGTATCTATTGAGGCCTTTAACTCTAGAGTTTCTTTATTTATATTTAGTTCATTTCTAAGTGAAGCAACTTTAGATGAAAGCTTAGAAACTTTTTTTGTAAGCTGTTTTATCTCAGGAGTACCCTCAAATTTAGTTTTATCCATAATTGAAAATTTATTATCTAAAATATTATCAATATAAGTGTTTAAGTAATTTATTGATTTTGTAACATATTTATTAAATAGATATTTATGGTAAAAACCTAAAACAAATAGTATTGGTAGATACATTAAAATACTAAAAAGTATTATTTTAAACATAAAATCCTGAATCTGCTTATTTATATAATATAAATTGATATTGTATGTGACAGTTGATACTGTATATTTTTGTTTTTTTATCTCATAAGATTTATTTAATTCAAAAGTATTTAAAAAACCACTCAATGACAATTCATTTGCACTTTTTTCTACTCTTATCTTATCATCAATACTTGAGAAATCAAACTCTGCGATTATGTTTTTTATTTGTGAGTTTTTATATACTTGATATCTTACTTTTATAGTTTGGTCTATATTATAATTATTTGATGGGATAAACTCATATAAAGAACTGTTTGGTAGTTTTATTATTGAACCAAACCTAATATCAACTACAACTTCACCAATATTCCAAGTTCTATCTTTAAACTCTTTTGAGTTTTCAAATAAACTATTTTTATTGAAAATAAATCTATTGTTTTCCAATTTTATTAGGCTAAAAAGTGAAGTTTTAGATAGTTTTTCAATCTCTTTTTTTATTTGTGCTTTATTGTGGTTTAAAATAATCTCATCAAGTTTTGTATTTAGATACGCCACATTTATATTATAACTATCAATTTTTTGTTTGATAAGGTTTTTTTTATAATCTTGAAAAAATATATAAGATAAAAAAATTAAAGCAATCCCAAACAAAACTAATAATATAGTTGTAGTACTAGAAGTTGTGTCAGTAAATTTATTTAATTTAGTAAATCTTTTTATCATTTTACAGTTCCTATTTTTACAACAGGAGGATTTGACTCATAGATTAAAGGATGAAGATTTACTATATCTTTTTTTGCTTCTTCAATAGTATCATAGATACCATAATAGATAGTCGCTCTTTTTTTATTTTTAACTACAACATGAGTAGGAGACAATCCACGCACATTTTCAAACCATTTAACTTCACTAGGTTTTAATGTGATGATTTTTAATGTATATTTATTTTTAGATGTATTTGCAAATTTATTAGCAAAATTATCTTGTCTTTTGTTATAAGGGATTACCTTCTGTTTTTTTTCTGTTCCATTTGCTCCAAAATCTATCTCTTCAATTGGACTAGATGATAATTTTAGCTTATTTACAGTAGTTTTATTAGGATTTAAAGTGCTAGTTTTTTCATTTTTTAATCCACTTATCTCTAAACTTGCATCTTTTTCTATATCCTCTTTTTTGTTCTCTATGCTTTTTACTTTTCTTTTAGCTTCAAGTTTTGCCAATCTTTCTTTTTCTAACTTTTGTGCTTCTTTAGCTTTTTTTTCTGCTGCTTCTTTTGCTTTTTGCTCAGCTTCGAGTTTAGCTTTTTTCTCTGCTTCTTCTTTTGCTTTTTGCTCAGCTTCAAGTTTAGCTTTTCTTTCAGCAATCTCTTTTGCTTTTTGCTCAGCTTCGAGTTTAGCTTTTCTTTCAGCAATCTCTTTTGCTTTTTTTGCTGCTTTTTCTTTTCCTATTCTTTCAATTTCTGCTTTTTTTGCTTCAAGTTTTGCTTTCATTTGTGCTTTTAATCTTGCTTGCTTTATAGCTTCTGCATGAGCTTTTCTTTGTATCTCTTCTTTTTCAAGTCGCTCTTTTCTTAATCTTTCAACTTCAAGTTGAGCTTTTTTATAAGCCTCTTCTTTAGCCTTTTGCGCTGCTTTTTCATCAAGAAGTTTAGCTTTTCTTTCAGCTTCTTCTTTTGCTAATTTATCTTTTTTATCTGCTTCTTCTTTAGCAAGTCTTTCTTTTTCTAACTTTTGTGCTTCTAATTTTTCTTTTTCTTTAGCTTCCTCTTCAGCTTTTTTCTGTGCTTCTAATTTTGCAAGTTTTTCTGCTTCAAGTTTAGCTTTTCTTTGAGCCTCTTCTTTTGCTTTTTCTTTAACTTCCTCTTCAGTTTTTTTCTGTGCTTCCAATTTTGCAAATTTTTCTGCTTCAAGTTTTGCTTTTCTTTGAGCTTCTTCTTTTTCTTTTTCTTTAGCTTCTAATTTTGCTAATCTTTCTTTTTCTAACTTTTGTGCCTCTAGTTTTGCTTTTTCTTTAGCTTCATCTTCAGCTTCTTTCTGTGCTTCTACTTTTGCAAGTTTTTCTGCATCAAGTTTTGCTTTTCTTTCAAGTTCAAGTTTAGCTTTTTTTTCTACTTCTACTTTTGCAAGTTTTTCCTCTTCTAAATCAACTTTATTTGTCAATTGAAGTGCTTCAATGTTTGAACTATTAGCTTTAATCAAATCTTGAACTCTAAATATTTTTTGTAGATAAGGATTATTTCTTTGTATTGATTCAGGTAATGAAGTTATCGCTTTATTTGCCTTTTCTCTTGTATTATATATCCCATTTAAAACTTTAATAACACCATTATCAGCTCTTACAAATAAACTGTTTTCTTGAATATTGTTATTTGATATATACTCTTTTGCTAATTCTTTTGTAGGAAATGAAGCTAAATTAATAGTATATGAACTTCTTGGTGCCTCTATGAAGCTATTTAAAAAGTTTTTTTCTAAGCTTAACTCTTTTTTAACTTCTTTTTTTGGTGCATCAATAATCTCTTTTTTTACTTCTTTTTCTAAAGTTTTTTTAATATCCTCTTTAGGTTTGTCTTTTTCAAGTTTTTCATCAGATTTTTGTAATACTTCTTTTTGTACTACACTATCTAAATTTGCCTCTTCTTCTTTTGTTATATTCTCTTTTTTATTTTTTTGATTATCATTTGAAGCTTTATTCTTATCTAAGATTTTAACAATCTCTTTTTTTGCTTTTTCTATTTTTTCTTTTTTCTCTTTATTTATATCATCTAATGAGACTCTTTTTGTTAAAGTTAAAACTTCATCATCTTTTTTATTTTCTTTTATCTCTTTAGATTTGTTCTCATGGATAGCTTTGTCTTCTTTATCTTCTTTTTCATCTTTTTTATTAAATTGAATATTTTCATTATATAGCTCTTTTACAGGTCCAAGCTTTTCCACTAGTGGAAAAATATTTTTATTTTCTAAAATCAACTTATTTATTTGATCTTCTATATTATTAGTATAATTTTCATAAACCCCATATACTAACTTAATAAGTTGTCCATTATTGCCATATCTAAAGAAAAATGAATTATCTTTGATCTCATTTTTTAAAACAAATTTCTCTAAAGTTTTCAAATCTGTAAAAGATGATACATTTATAGTATAAAAATCATCAGGTGAAGATAAAAACTTATTTTTAAACTGTTCATCAGGTTGAAACTCTTTTTTAACTGGTGCTTGAATTAGCTTTTCAACAATTTTTATTTTAGTTTTAACTTTTGGTTTAGGAGGTTTTATTGCTAAACCTTTCATATAACTATCATATAAAGCTTTAATATCTTTTACTAACCTTACCTTATACTCTTTTCCTAACTTTTTCTCTTCCAAAAGTTTTATATAGTTATTTGCTTCCTCTTTTGTTTTAAAATTATTGTGGGCAATTTTTGTTTTTATATTATATTTATCAACAACTTCATAGGTAAAAGAGTTATCATCTATTTTATTTTTTATCATGAAATCAAAGGCATCAAAAATCGAATCAAAGTCACCAATCTCTATTGTAAAACTATTATCATCAAAACTCTTAAACTCTTCTACATATTTACTAAGTTTTTCATCTAAAGGGATTTTTGTAGCTACAATCTCTTTTGGTTTTTCTTCTTGTTTTTTAATCTCTTTTTCTTTTTCAAGTTTATCTTTTGCAATATCGCCAGTTAAAGATAATAATTGTCCATCTTTTGCTATAACTGTTTTTTTATAATCACTTTTTGAAAAATCTATAAATTTAGGATTTCCTGGATCAACATTGAAAAATGAAGATAGTTCTCCTGTTAACTCTAAAGTATTAAAGAAGTTGATAATTTGACTTTTTTCAAAACCAACAAGTTCTGTTTCTGCTGAGTTTAATTGTCTTTGTCCTTGCAGTAGTGTTTGTAAATCTTGCTCTCCAAGCTTAAAAGCATCCCAATATGCTGAAACCATCTTTCTAGAGGCTTTAATCTCTTCTATAGTACTTTTTAAGGCTTCATTAATACTTTGCATAGAAGTGTGTATCTTAGAAAGGTTCCATTTGATTTTTTTCTTCTCTTCTTCAAGTTTATAGTTTAGATTTCTAACCTTACTATTTGATTCTAGGACTTTATTTTTATCTTTTCCACCATTAAATAGATTATATGTAAGTTTTACTTTTCCACTTACATCTGTTTCAGTTTTAGCTATACCATCACCTTGATAAATCTCCCCATAAGATAATTCAAAATCAAGTTTCGGTTCAAAAGCTGCTCTTCTCTTTTTTTGTTCATACTTTTCAGCTTCTATACTCTCATAATAATTAATCAAATTTCTATTTTTTTCTAAGGCATGTTCATATAACTCTTGAAACTCTTTTAAAGAGATATCAAAATTCATCTCATATGGTAAGGTTTTTTGAAAATCAACACCTGCAATATACTCATAATATCTCAATGACTCAATAAATTTAGATTTGATTTTTACTAATTTTGTCATTGAATTTGCAACGCTAGCTTTTATTGAGGTCATATCCCCTAATGATGCACCACCATTATCATATTTTGTTGTAACAATTTTCAAAATTCTATTAAGTTTTTTCATATTTCGTTCATTGACTTTTACTGAACGATTTGCAAATACAACATCAAAATAAGCCTTTACAGCTTTTTTAATCTCTTCATCAAGGGTAATTCTGTATTGATTTCTAGCTACTTCAAGTTTTTTTCCAATACTTTTAATATTATAATTAGTTGCAAAACCTGAATATAAGTTTTGTCTTAATATAAATTCAAAGTTATCATCAGTATAAAATCTAAAATGATTATTTCCACTACTATCAGGTTTTGTTTTAGTTCGACCATATTCATAACTAAAATTTACAGTAGGATAATAATCAGCAATTGCATTTTTAACTTTTAATTCATACTGAATTACATTTTCTCTTGATGATTTTAAAGTATCACTTCTTGATAGTGTTTCTAGTACAACATCTATAAGTTTTACTTTTGTATAAAGTTTAGTATTTAAAGCTTGGTCTTGATTTGCTTTTTTTATTTTTGCAGTTCTTACAGAAGGTGTTTCTGATACATATGTTCTTTCTATTTTTTTTAAAGAATCTTTTTCTCCTTCAAGCTGATTGAGTTTTTTAGGCGCTATTAAATTAAGATTATTTTCATCATTTAATGCCATAGTTGAGGAAACAATTAAAAAAGTAAATAATATATATTTTATAAATCTGCTTATCACTATCTTTTTATCCTAATAACTAAATATCCATTTTTTTTGTTTATATTTTCTTTTACGTCTGTGCTAGATAATAAATCAACTCTTACATCTTTTTTCTCATAACCAAATTTTCGAATAAGATTTCTTGCACCAATTGTTCTAGCTAACGAGATCTGTTTTGCAACTGTTGCACTAGCTTGCCCTTGAACATCAGCAGCTGTAATTGAGATTTTATATTTTTTATATTTTTCTTTTGCATCATTTAAAAAACCTTTTAATTTTTTAGTTATCTCATTATCAAAAAATATCTCATTTCCTTTAAAGGTAATAATAAAGTAATCTTCACTATTAATAATAGTTTGTTTAGATTTATTGTCATCATCTTTTCTATCTTTTACATCAATCCCACCAGCTTCAATTTCTGATTCGTGTTTCTCTTTTGCTTTTACTGTTCTCTCTTTAATCATTTTTCTTAATCTAATAATCTCACTTTGCATTTGAGATACAGCTTGTGATTGTTCTTTTGTTTTTGTTTCTATTTGGGTCACTGGTTGTGCTTGCTGTTTTTGAAACAATTTTTCAGTTCCCTCACTAGGATTATCATTTACTATCAAATCATCTGTAGCTATTGAACCTGTATATGATACTTTATATTTAAATTGTGCATAAAACCCCAAATTTACAAGTACAACCAGTAAGAAAAGAAGCATTACAAGAATAACCGATGAAAAGATATCAACAAATGAAGGCCAAGGGTTAAACTCATCTTCACATCTATTTGCCATTAAAGATACCTATCACTTATTTGATTCTAACTTATCTAGTCTACTATTTAAAGAGTTTACTAACTGTAATAAAAGTTTATTATTTTCCTCTTGCAATGCTAAACTCTTTTTAACACTTCTATGTTCAGATAAAATTACATTTGAAATCTCTTGTAAAGATTCCTCCATCATAGAAGCATTTGAAAATTGATTTACATTTGATTCCCTTAAACTTGTTACAATATTTTCCAAGAGTACAGACTCTTTTTCTTTAAAACTATTGTCATTTGAGAAACTTTCTATTATCAGATCATAAACTTTTTCTGTTGATTTGTTAGATTTTTCTAACTTATCTGTAAAATCTCCCATAGTATCAATAAATACATCTAGGAAACCTTGCATATTTCCTCCACCACCAGATCCTGAACCTTGAGAACTTACTATTAATCCTAATTGTTCTTTTGCTTCTTCTAAGGTTTCAGATGATTGAGAGTCGATGATTTTACCTTTCATCCAATCCTCTACATCTTGTAAAAATCCTGCTTGATTTCTAGTAAGAATATATTGCATTACATTTAAAATAACTGCTGAAGCTACCCCAAATAAAGATGAAGCAAATCCAATAGACATACCACCTAATGGTCCAGAGAACTTAGTCATAACTTCACCAATATCTATATCGTCTCCACCAAATGATAAAATAATAGCACCCATCTCATCAATAGCAACCAAAAGACCAGTAAATGTACCAAAAAGCCCAAGCATAAGTGAGGTACCAACAAAAAAGTTTGTATAACCCTTTTGATTAAAAAACTGTTCACCTAACCATTCACTTACATTTTTTGCTTCATCTTGAGTAAAATACAAAACACCTTTTTTTGCTCTTTTGTTAAACATATGGGCTATAGTTGCAGGAAAAACCCCTGTAATCCCTTGAAGATAAAACTCCAAGGCTTTACCTTTTTTATAAGCCAAAATCCCAAATGTACCTGAAAGCATTGTAAGTTTTATAGCTGCTTGATAAAGTATCAATAATCCAATAGAAAATATTGTTAAAATTGCAACATTAAATGTTAATGTCGCCATAAAGAAGCTTTTTATTACTTGAATATTTGAAAAAATTAAAAAAACTACAAATAGTATAAATATAAAATATATTTTTAATATCTTAATACGTCTCATCTAAGTGCCTTAAAACATAAATAGTAAAATTGAAATAACTAAACCTAAAGCAACAGTTGTAACTGTTTTTGTCATATTATCAACAATGTTTACAAAGGCTCCACTTCCCTCAACAGGTTCTCCAATTACAACTAAACCAATAATATTACCCTCCATATCAGCAACTTTTTGAACAGCTCTAAAATAAGTATCATCTACAGAATAACCATTGTCCATCATCATTTTATAGTTTTCTCTTCCACCATCTATGATTTTTGCAAAAAATTGTCCATCGTATCTCTCTTCATTTACATATAAAGTTTCAACAACTTCTCTATATTTACCATTTCTTGCTTTTATTGAAAGTTTATTTAGCATTCTCTCTTCTATAAGGAATAGAAAAATTAAATCATCTTTTGTATATTCAACTTTGAAATCGTGTAACTCTTCTTTTAGTTCTAAAACTCCAATTAATTTATCATCTCTTATAAGTGGTTCTATATAAACATAATATACACCATCTTGTAAAACCTCTACACCAAAAATTTTATTCTTTGCGTTTATTGCCGAATTAATAGTTGTTCTGTATTGGTTAACTTGATTAAAAATAGGATAGAAACTTAGTTGATAACTATTAAATCCATTTGTTTTGTACTCATCATTGAACCTAGAGATATAATTTCCCACCTCTACTAAGTTACTATTTGCTATATTTGATATAAAATTATCATCAGCTTTTACTGTTAACAAAATCTTTTTAAAATTTTGCTCTTTTTTAGTAACTCTATTCTTATAATTTTTTACATATGTTGAAGACATATTATAATATACATCTTTTGATACACTTTTAGTCATATGTGTTAAAAGGTAAAGAGATAAGAATATACCCAACACAGAAACAACTGCTAAAATTGTAAACCATAATCCCTTATTTGACTTTAAATCTTTTATAAATTTTTGTAGAAACTTGAAGAAGCTAAACATTAATTAACCCTTAAATATTTTTATTAAAAAGTAAATACTATATTATTTAAAATAACCTTTTAAATAGATGAAAATAAAGGGAAATATTAAAAAATAATAACTAGATGATATATTATTGTTCACCTAATGCATTTCTACTAATATCTTTTAATGGTTTAATAATATATTGAAGTATAGTTTTTTTACCAGTTAAAATATTAATATTCGCTATCATCCCTGGCATAATAGGTAAATCAGGAGCAAATTGATTTGTATCAACTTTTACTTTTACAAGATAATAGATATTTCCAGTTCTATCTTCAAAAGAATCAGGTGAAATAGAGATCAAAGTACCATTTAAAAGACCATATTTTGAGAAATCATAAGCAGTAATTTCTACGGATACATTTTGACCAGCCCAAATTTGTGCTCTATTACTTGTAGAAACCCGTGCCTCTATTGTCAAAGAATCATCCAAAGGTGTAATCTCAGCTAATTTATCTCCTGATTTTACAATACCCCCAATAGTGTAAAAATATAACTTGTTTATTATCCCTTTTACGGGAGATACTACATCTTTACGTAGTTCCCTATCAGTATCTGCTTTGTTTCTCTCTATTAATTTATTTATTTCAGCTTTTAAACTTGAGTATTTTTGAAGATATTTTGATTTGATTTCAGATTTAACAGTATCTATTCTTTTTTTTGCTTCAGATATCTCTTCTTTTATAATAGGAATACTATTACGAGTTTCAGATAATTTAGTAACAATGTTTTGTTTTTTTGAAAGTTCAGTAATATAATCTTTTTTTGATACAACTTTTTTCTTATATAAAGACTCCAATATCTTCATATTTGTTTGAGCTAAGTTTAACTCTAAACTTAAATTCTCAAACTTTGTTTCAGCTTCTTTTAGTTTATATTTTTTTTGTCTTAATTGATCTTGTGCAATTGCAATTTGTGTATTTCTATTTTTTAAATCTTCAAAAAATATTCTTTTTTCATTATTTATAATCTCTGGAATTTTTTCAACTAAATCTTTTGAAAAATCTATAGTTTCTTTTTCATTAATTGAGGCTTCTAATCTCTGTTCTGCTGCTTGGAAAGCCAATAAGTCTAATTTTTTTGTTCTAGAATCTGCTCTAAAAAACTCATTTGAAAGGGTATAAATAATCTGCCCTTTTGATACAGTATCACCCTCTTTTACTTTAATATCAGAGATAATTCCACCCTCTAAATTTTGTAAAATTTTTGTTTGTCCTGAAGGTACTATCTTACCAGTACCCCTTACAACTTCATCAACTTGACTAAAAGATGCCCAGGTAATAAAAGCAATAAAAAAAAGCATGATTGGCACTACAGATACATAATAGTTCCATTTTTTCTCTTCAAATAATAGATTATTCATTGTTTTACTTACCCTTTTGTTGCAATGCAGCTAAGACTTTATCTTTTGGTCCATCTGCAACTATTTTCCCATTGTTTAATACTATAACCCTATCAACTAACTCCAAAGCTGCAAACCTATGGGTTATCACTAGAAGTGTTTTTTCTTCTAATAGATTTTTAAGATGTGTTATAAGTGTTTTTTCTAATCCAACATCAAGACCTGTTGTAGGTTCATCTAATACAATAATTGATGGATCATTTAATATAGCCCTCGCTAAAGCTACTAAATGCCTTTGTCCTACAGATAAATTACTTCCTCTTTCCCCCACTTGTAAAGCATCACCCTGCCCTGTTTTTTTAACTAAATCATCTAAACCAGTTAATTTAATCAAAGACATCATCTTGTCTTTACTTATTGGGTTTGACAGCTCTATATTCTCTTTTAAAGATCCTGAAAATAAAAATGGTTCTTGGGGCATAACTCCAATATTTTGTCTTATCTCAACAGGATGAAGAGTTGATATCTCATGTCCATCTAAATATATACTTCCACTACTAACACTATCTAGTCCGGTTAAAAGTCTTAAGAAAGTAGTTTTACCAGCCCCAGTTTGTCCAATAATACCAACTTTTTCACCAGGATTTATTTTTAAGTTACACTCTTGTAAAGATGGGTATTTACTATTTTTATAAAAGAAATTCACCTTTGAAAACTCTATTTCACCCTTTAATTTACCAACTCCTATTTCAATGTTTTTATCATTTTCTAAAGGTAGGTGCCAAAACTCATTTATATTGTTTAATGACTCCTTTATCTCTTTGAAACGAATAACCATCATTGAGGTTTGTATAACTGGCACCATAGCACGACTAGAAAGGATGGTAACAGCAATAAGACCACCAACAGTTAAGTTTTTATTTGCTATTTCAAATACACCTACAACTATAACTGCCATAGTTACAAATTGAACAACAGTTTGTGATAGATTCATTGAAAATACATTTAATGATTGAATCTTTCTACTTACAGCATCTGTGCTTGCAATTAAGTTTCTCCAATTGAATAGTTTAGTTGAAGCTGCATTTGATAACTTTATACTTTCACTTCCTTGGATTGTTTCAACCAAATAACTATTTTTTGATTGAATATTTTCAACATTTTTTTTACTTAGATTTGAGATGGGTACTTGCATAATAATATTAAAAATAATAATAAAAATAGCAATCCCAAAAGGTACAGCAGCAACTGCTGGAGATATAAGAAAAATAACAAAAATAGCTATAAAGAAAAAAGGTAAATCAATTACTTGTAAAACAGATCTTGTAGCAAAAAACTCTTTTATTTGATTTAATTCTCTAAATAGATTTGCCTTTGAACCAACCAACATATTATCGAACTCTGACTTGATACAAAGCATTCGTTTCATAAGCTCTTCTTCTAAATAAACCCCAAGCTTTTTACCAACATTTTCTATAATATGATTTCTTACACTTTTAAAATAAACATCAAATATCAAAATAATAATAACCCCTGAAGCCAATACAAATAGGGTTTCTGTTGCATTATTTGGAACTACCCTATCATATACACTCATTGTAAAAAGGGGAACTGCAAGGGCAAAAATATTGATAAAAAAAGTTAAAAGACCAATTTCAATATATGAACGCCAAAAGGCTTTAACAGGAGTCCAAAACCAATCTCTTGTTCTAGTTTGTTCCAAAAGTTTCTCTTTATTTGGGTCCCTAAATATCAAAATTGCTTTTTTGAAATGTTTTAAAAAACTTACATTTTCTTCTATTTTTTCATTTTTGATAGGGTCATAGATTAATACTTTATTATCTTTTTTTATAAGTACAAAAGGGGCATCATTTTTATCAAAAATAATACAAGGGTAAAAGTGTGTGGGGATATCAAGAGCATTGATAGTTTTTTCTACAGCATTTAGTCCCACTTCATTTGTAACATCTATTGCTATTTCAGATGTAAAACCCTTAACTGAAGTTGCAGAGAGATTTAAAATAGTATCAATTGATATCTCTCCAAAATAAAAATCTAAAATATACTTTAAAGAGTATAACAACGGTTGTTGCTCTCTATACTCTTCATTTTGTGAAATTTCGTCCAAATAACTACCTATCTATTTTGATTTTAAAATTAGAAAATAGTTTATCATAAATAGACTGAAATACACTATCCCAGACTCTAGCGCTTTTTTGTCTAAAAAGTTTTGCACTTTTATACCAAGGTGATGTTTCTCCTTTATTTCCCCATCTCCAATCTGGAATTTTAGGTACCATTACCCAAACTGGAATATTCATAGCACCACAAAGATGAACAACAGAAGTATCAGAACTAACTACTAAGTCCAACTCTTGAACTAAATCTGCTGTTTTTGAAAAATCAGTTAATTTATCAGTGATATCAATAACTTTATCTTCTAATCCAAGCTTTTTTATAGCTTCTTTATCTGGACCTAATTGAAGTGAATAGACATTTATCTTATTATTATTAATTATTGGTAAAAATCTTTCTAATTCTAAAACTCTCTCCTCATAACTTTCAGAAGTAACAGATGCTGACCAACAAATACCTACATTAATCTTCCCTTTCTCTTTTTTAATATCAAAAATATTCTTTTTTGGAATATTTAAATAAGGCGTCTCAGTGATAAGATCTTTCGCTGAATTTATCTCTAAAATATATGGCATACTCATTATTGGTAAATGATAATCAAATTCTGGTGTAGCTTCACTTCTATTTGTTAAAACATCAATTTCATCAATAGACTTAAATAATTTCTTTAACTCATCTCTACATTTAACTGCAATTTTACATTTAAATTTTTCTTTAAATGGCTTTAGAAATCTTATAAATTGAATAGAATCTCCAAAACCTTGCTCGGAGTGGATAAGTATTGTTTTATCCTTAATCTCATCTTTCCCTGTAAACATAGGCTTTGAAAAAATATCTTTATTGTTTACTATATGAGATATCATCTCCTCTTTTTTAAATCTCCACTCATATTCTCTAAATCCATTTTTATAATCACCTTTTCCTAAATACATAGTTGCCAAATCAAAGTGAGCATTTACGAAATTTGGGTCAAGTTCTATGGCTTTTTTATAAGAATCAATAGCTTTTTTTACTTGTCCTAAGTGTTTGTATGAAGTTCCCACATTGCTATAGGCATTTGAACCATTTGGGTCTAATTCTATCGATTTTTCATGTAGCTTAGCAGCTTTTTTATAGTCAAAAAGTTTATTATAAACATTTCCAAGGTTTGTGTATGCTCCCCCATTTTTTGGATTTTTTTCTATGGCAATATTTAAAGCCTCAATTGATTCATCATACATTTTAAGTTTATTATAACAAGCCCCAATATTACTGTATAACTCATAATATTTTGGGTTTATTTTTAAAGCTATTTTAAATATTTCAATAGACTCTTTATATTTTTTTTGTTTATATAAAACTACCCCTATATTGTTTACTGCTTTATCATAATTTGGATTGATTCTCACAGATTCTTTATAGCTTTGTATAGCCTTGTTATAATCTTTTAATTTTTCATAAACCATTCCTAAATTGTTGTACATTAAATAGTTTTTGGGTTCAATCTTTATAGCATCAGAGTATACTTTTAATGCAGCTTTATAATTTCCAGTATCTTTTAAAAGATTTCCTAGATTGTTATAAACCATTATATTTTTTGGATTTGAATTTATCGCTTTTATATAGTATTCATATGATTTATTATTATCTCCTAATGCTCTATAAATAACTCCAAGATTTCCTAAAGCTTCGCTATTATTTTTATCCTCTATTAAGATATCTAAATATGTTTGTTTTGAAGTTTCAAAATCATTTTTTTTATAATCTTCATATGCTTTATTTAATAGTTTTTTTATATTTTCTTGTTTATTCATTGGTTTCTCCACTATTTTTTTTATTACTATTTTCTTTTTTACCTTTCTTCATAGGATGAAATTTACTATCTTCAATTTTTATCATTTTTTCCACATTTACTTTTAAACTTTTATGGATACATATCATATTTACTGAAACTATATTTCCAAAAATATTTTCACTACTTTTATAAAAATTATTTGGGTTATATAGTTTTGGCATATGCCAATATAATTCATAATCTAAAGACTTTATATACTCTATTAAAGATTGTGATTTTTCTTGTCTATCATTTTCCACATATAAAAAGGGTTTATATTTTTTGATAATTTTTTTTGCACCTTTTAACACTTTTTCTTCCATACCTTCAACATCTACTTTTATTAACTTTAAGTTATCAACTTGCTCAATAAAATCATCTAGTGTTTTTTGTTGTACAGATTCACCTTTTCTGGAATTTTCTATACTAATACCACCAAAATTTCCCAATTTTGTGTAATCAATTGGAGCAATCAAAGCTGTACCCTCTTCATTGGATAATGCCATATGATAGGTATATACATTTGTCATAGAATTTATTGATATATTTGCACAAAGAGTTTGAAAAACTATCCTTTGTGGTTCAAAGGCAAGTATTTTACCACTGTGCCCTACTCTATTTGAAAAAAACTGAGTATGAGCACCAATATTTGCACCAACTTCAATGATAGTATCTCCTTTTTTACAAATTTGTTTAAAAAGTTCAACTTCCAAGTGGGAAAATTCACCATATTTTTCGAGAGAATAACCTATATATTTATCATTTTTATTAAATAGACAATAGCCATTTCTTGCTTTTATTAATTTATTAAAGTTTTTATCCATTTTATTTCCTATTTAATTATGGTTGTAAATCAATCACAAGATCAACTGTACCACCTGAACCATCATCTAAAGTATAGGTATACCCTGAATTAATTGCTGAAGTGCTATCTGAATCATCACCACCAATTTTATTTCCACCATTATCTATAAACTCTAATTTATTTGCATCTGATGAATTTAAACTAATATGTAAAGGATCAGTTCCATTATCCCATGCATCAATTAATGAACCATCAAGAGTCCATTCTGCATTTGTTCCACCATCACTTGTATCAGCACCAACATTTAGACTTAATCCTGTTAAATCTATTGTTTCCATATTAGAGAAATCGTTTACACCTCCAAATACAGTATCTGCTGTAATAGCTGATGTTGAACCTGTCATAGAAACTGTATCACTACCACTTCCACCATCTATTTGGAAATTATCTATATTTGTAAAATCAAGTGAAAAATTATCATCTCCTCCTAATCCATTTACATTTGTAGCTTCATCCCCACTTAGTGTGATATTGTCTCCTACACTTGATAGATTAAGGTTTTCAAAATCACCTAGTTTGCTAAAATCTAAATCTCCATTTACAGCAGTTGTTCCAAATGATAAAGTATCATTTCCACCAGTATCAACTATATTCGTAAACTCATTTATAAAGTTACCAAACTCTGTTGTATTATCAAAAGTTACCGTATCATCTCCACTTGATAGATTAAGATTTTCAAAACCTGTTACATCTATTAAATTAGCTGAGTCAATAGTGCCTGTTCCTGTTATGTTTAAGGTATCGTTAGTTCCTGCACCACCATCAATGTTATCATTTGTATCAAGATTTGAGATAGTTGATACATTTACAGTATCATCTCCATCTCCTAAATTAATCGTATCATTTCCAGAACTTAAGTTCAAAATATCATCTGCTGATGTTCCTGTGATATTTTCATTTCCTGTTGTATCATTTATAGTTAAGTTACCACTTAAACTATTTGTTACTCCACTTAAATCTAAACTATCCCCATTTGCAACTGAAACTTGTAATGAACCTGTCCCACTTAAAGTTATAGTTCCACTTGTCTCTGTTAATATATCATTTAATTGAGTTGATGTAACACTACCTGTATCTGTTATAGATAAATTCTCATCTCCTAATCCACTAAAATCTCCACTATTATATATACTATTTAAATTATCTAAAGAACCACTGATATTAGTTAAACTAGATGCGTCAATTGTTTGTGAAGTTTTTAAATCAAGTGCCAATAAATCAGATGCATTTGCACTTGCCCCTGATATAGTAAGATTTAAGGCATCTGAGCTTGTAGCATTTGAAAGATTTGTTTTAAGATTTGAAGCACTATCTGAACTAATTGTTGCAGTTACTGCTGAACTTGTATTATTTAATATTGCATTAATATCACTTGCAGTATTAGTATCACTAATTTCTAAGAGATAATCGTTGTCTATATTTACATCTGCACTTACAAGGTTATTATATTCACTTAAAGTCCCTGTAATAGAAGTTACTGCATTTGCATTTACAGCTATTGATGTTTTTGAATCTAAAGTAACTAAATTTGAAGCTTGTGTTGCACTTGCATCATCATTCACACTTATAGTTAATTCATCACTAGCACTTGCATTTACAAGAGCTCCAGCTAAGACTGCTGCTGTTGCTGCTGTAATAGTAGCATTTAGTTTACCAGATGTTTGGTCTGCTATAGTATTTGCATTTGATGCAGATATTTCACCACCTGTAATTGTCACATTTGCGTTTGGTACTATTACCAAGGCATCATTTATCTCTGTTGTTAAGTTTGCTGTATCATAAGCTTCTGTAATTTCACTAATTGAGTATGTTTTTGTATCAAGCAAAGCATCTAAATCGTTTAATGCAGTTGCATCAGCTGTTGTTACTGTTGAATTTAAAGTTATTATATCATTAACATCAACATTAGCTAAAGAGGTTAATGTTGCATCACTTATTGTTGTATTTGCATCTAAAGTTGCTGTTACTACACCTGTTGTATCTCCTGCAATACTATTTAATTCAGAGGCACTAGCACTATCACTTAATGTTACTGTATAATCACTTGCTGTTGTAAAGTTAGATCCTGTATTATTTACTATCTCTAACACATCTGACACACTTGAGCTTGTTATTGTTGTTGCTGCTGATATATCTATAGCTCCTGTTCCATTATCATCATTAATTGTTTTTACATCTGCTGCTGATAATGAACTATCACTTAATGTTACTGCATAATTACTTGCTGTTGTAAAGTTAGATCCTGTATTATTTACTATTTCTAACACATCTGACACACTTGAGCTTGTTATTGTTGTTGCTGCTGATATATCTATAGCTCCACTTGTATCATCATTTACTACTTTTACATTTGCCGCACTTATTGATGTATCTGAAAGTACTACATTATAGTTCCCATCTACATTTATTGCATCTCCACTTGTTCCTTTATTACTTATCAAGGTATTTACATCTGCGAAGCTACTACTTGTTATATTTGCTACATTTGTTGCTGTTACTAAGCCTGTGGTATCTGCATTTATTGCATTTAAATCTGCTGCACTTGCACTTGTATCACTTAATGTTACTGTATAATCACTTGCTGTTGTAAAGTTAGAATTTGTATCATTTACTATCTCTAGCACATCTGACACACTTGAGCTTGTTATTGTTGTTGCTGCTGATATATCTATAGCTCCTGTTCCATTATCATCATTAATTGTTTTTACATCTGCTGCTGATAATGAACTATCACTTAATGTTACTGCATAATTACTTGCTGTTGTAAAGTTAGATCCTGTATTATTTACTATCTCTAACACATCTGACACACTTGAGCTTGTTATTGTTGTTGCTGCTGATATATCTATAGCTCCTGTTCCATTATCATCATTAATTGTTTTTACATCTGCTGCTGATAATGAACTATCACTTAATGTTACTGCATAATTACTTGCTGTTGTAAAGTTAGATCCTGTATTATTTACTATCTCTAACACATCTGATACACTTGAGCTTGTTATTGTTGTTGCTGCTGATATATCTATAGCTCCACTTGTATCATCATTTACTACTTTTACATTTGCCGCACTTATTGATGTATCTGAAAGTACTACATTATAGTTCCCATCTACATTTATTGCATCTCCACTTGTTCCTTTATTACTTATCAAGGTATTTACATCTGCGAAGCTACTACTTGTTATATTTGCTACATTTGTTGCTGTTACTAAGCCTGTGGTATCTGCATTTATTGCATTTAAATCTGCTGCACTTGCACTTGTATCACTTAATGTTACTGTATAATCACTTGCTGTTGTAAAGTTAGAATTTGTATCATTTACTATCTCTAGCACATCTGACACACTTGAGCTTGTTATTGTTGTTGCTGCTGATATATCTATAGCTCCTGTTCCATTATCATCATTAATTGTTTTTACATCTGCTGCTGATAATGAACTATCACTTAATGTTACTGCATAATTACTTGCTGTTGTAAAGTTAGATCCTGTATTATTTACTATCTCTAACACATCTGACACACTTGAGCTTGTTATTGTTGTTGCTGCTGATATATCTATAGCTCCACTTGTATCATCATTTACTACTTTTACATTTGCCGCACTTATTGATGTATCTGAAAGTACTACATTATAGTTCCCATCTACATTTATTGCATCTCCACTTGTTCCTTTATTACTTATCAAGGTATTTACATCTGCGAAGCTACTACTTGTTATATTTGCTACATTTGTTGCTGTTACTAAGCCTGTGGTATCTGCATTTATTGCATTTAAATCTGCTGCACTTGCACTTGTATCACTTAATGTTACTGTATAATCACTTGCTGTTGTAAAGTTAGAATTTGTATCATTTACTATCTCTAGCACATCTGACACACTTGAGCTTGTTATTGTTGTTGCTGCTGATATATCTATAGCTCCTGTTCCATTATCATCATTAATTGTTTTTACATCTGCTGCTGATAATGAACTATCACTTAATGTTACTGTATAATCACTTGCTGTTGTAAAGTTAGAATTTGTATCATTTACTATCTCTAGCACATCTGACACACTTGAGCTTGTTATTGTTGTTGCTGCTGATATATCTATAGCTCCTGTTCCATTATCATCATTAATTGTTTTTACATCTGCTGCTGATAATGAACTATCACTTAATGTTACTGCATAATTACTTGCTGTTGTAAAGTTAGATCCTGTATTATTTACTATCTCTAACACATCTGACACACTTGAGCTTGTTATTGTTGTTGCTGCTGATATATCTATAGCTCCACTTGTATCATCATTTACTACTTTTACATTTGCCGCACTTATTGATGTATCTGAAAGTACTACATTATAGTTCCCATCTACATTTATTGCATCTCCACTTGTTCCTTTATTACTTATCAAGGTATTTACATCTGCGAAGCTACTACTTGTTATATTTGCTACATTTGTTGCTGTTACTAAGCCTGTGGTATCTGCATTTATTGCATTTAAATCTGCTGCACTTGCACTTGTATCACTTAATGTTACTGTATAATCACTTGCTGTTGTAAAGTTAGAATTTGTATCATTTACTATCTCTAGCACATCTGACACACTTGAGCTTGTTATTGTTGTTGCTGCTGATATATCTATAGCTCCTGTTCCATTATCATCATTAATTGTTTTTACATCTGCTGCTGATAATGAACTATCACTTAATGTTACTGCATAATTACTTGCTGTTGTAAAGTTAGATCCTGTATTATTTACTATCTCTAACACATCTGACACACTTGAGCTTGTTATTGTTGTTGCTGCTGATATATCTATAGCTCCTGTTCCATTATCATCATTAATTGTTTTTACATCTGCTGCTGATAATGAACTATCACTTAATGTTACTGCATAATTACTTGCTGTTGTAAAGTTAGATCCTGTATTATTTACTATTTCTAACACATCTGATACACTTGAGCTTGTTATTGTTGTTGCTGCTGATATATCTATAGCTCCACTTGTATCATCATTTACTACTTTTACATTTGCCGCACTTATTGATGTATCTGAAAGTACTACATTATAGTTCCCATCTACATTTATTGCATCTCCACTTGTTCCTTTATTACTTATCAAGGTATTTACATCTGCAAAGCTACTACTTGTTATATTTGCTACATTTGTTGCTGTTACTAAGCCTGTGGTAGAAGAGTTAAGAGTATTTAAACTGCTTGCAGAAGCATTTATATCACTAACTGTAACATTTTCATCTGCATCAATAGTTACATTACTTGCATCATACACTGCTTGTACTTCAGATATTGTTCCAGTAAGTTCAGTAACTGCTGAATCAATAGTTACTGTCCCTGTTGTTAATCCAGATAAAGTTGTTATATCTGTTGATACAACTGTTCCTGTATCTGTTGTTGTAACATTTTCATTACCTAAGCCAGATATTCCTGAAGCATTATATGCAGTAGTTAAGTCAGCTATAGAACCATTCATTGAAGTTAAAGAAGAAGCATCTACAGTTCCATTTGTTTTAGTATCAAGATTATTTAAATCTGTAGCATCAATACTGGTATCAGTCAAGGTTAATGTTCCTGTACCTGTAATACTTGCTACAACATTAATATCACTAAATGCAGAAGTTAATGTTATACCACTATTTATAGTAACACTCTCAACGCTTGTTAATGTTCCACTAAGAGTTGTTGAAGAGGTATATGTTACATTATCACTTCCACTTCCACCAGTTATATCTAAGCTACCATCACCTGTTTCAACAGTAATTGCTGATGATGACCCACTTGCATCAACATCAATAGATACTCCTGTAAGTGTAGTTGCTCCATCTGTTATATTAATATCTAATGCTGGAGTTGTTGTAATATTACTTACATCTAAACTACCATCGCCACTTCCAGTTATTGTTAAAGTTCCTGCCCCTAAAATTATTTTTCCATCAATTAAAGAACCATCAGTGCTCATTGTTCCACTTGCTATATCAACTATAGCGTTACCTAAGTTACCAGTAAAGGTATCTGTGCCATTCCATGTAGCGTTAATTGTTCCACCAATGATAGTTGATAAATCTGCATCAGCATCATTTAAACCTGCATCATTGTCTAAATCTGTTACATTAACAGTTCCACTATTCGTTACACTTACTCCATCAATAATAACTGCATCTGCTGTTAGAGTTACTCCACTATCTACACTTCCAGTAGAATCTCCAAAGTTCCCGCTAAAGGTTGAGTCTGCGGTAAACTGTATAGTTTCATTTGAAGGTGTATCTAAAGCTAAAATCGTAGAGAAATCAGTTGAACTATCACTACTTACTTCAACAACTGCACTTCCTGCACCATTTACTACAACTGTGCCACTTGTAACTTGTGTTTCACTAAGGGTTACCGTTCCACTGTTTACTTTAATAATATCAATAATATTATTTGTTCCATTTATATCATGAGCTGTTAAATCTACACTATTATCTACTTGAAGGGTAAAAGTTCCTGTAGCTGTTCCTGTTTTTGTTACAGTTATATTATCAAAGTCATGGTCACTTGCCAATGCAGTAGCATTAACTATTAAACTTCCGCTTCCTTGAAGTTCTATATCATATGTTTTATCATCTAAATCTGTAGCACTTAAAGTTGCTGTATCTCCATCTTTTACGATTATATTTTCAAAATTTAAAAGAGTTACACCAGATAAATCAACATCTCCATTTAATGCCAAGGTATCACTTCCAGCTCCAGCATCAAGAATTGTTACATTTGGAGTTCCTGTATAATTGAAAGTATCATCACCACTACCTGAGATTATATGTTCAACATTTGTTAATGTATCTTCATTTGTTCCATCATTTACTGTTATTGGATTGTTATTGTTTACTGTAACAGTAACTGCTGTACTTAAGCCTGTATAATCTATAGTATCAGTGTTTCCTGCTCCATTGAAGGTGATATTATCAATAGCTGCTGTGTTTAAAGTATCTGCATAACTTGAACCCTCAAAGTTTTCAAAACTTTCAAAATTGTCAGTTCCAACTCCTGCACCTGAAGTGGTACCATTGTTATTTGTAACATTGAAAGTAACTCCTCCTGTTGCAGTTGAAACACTTAGCGTATCACTTCCATTTCCACCAAGTAAGCTATTGTCATAAATATCACCTTGAACAGTATCATTTCCATCACCCATCTCTATATGTTCTATAAATGATATAGTATCATCAACAGCACCTGTTGCAGTTCCAGAAGCTAAATTTATATTAACATCTCCTACAACATCAGTATAACTTATCCAGTCTCCTGTAGTTTCACTTCCTTCTCCACCATTTATAATATTTGTTCCTGTTCCACCATAAAGGGTATCATCACCTGTTCCACCTTGAAGGTTATCATCACCACCTGCACCTTTTAAGGTATCATCACCTGCATTACCTACAAAAGTATTGTTATTTGACTCACCTGTGATAATATCATCTGCACTAGTCCCAATAAGATTTTCTACATTAGTTAAGGAATCATTTCCATCTATTGTTATGGTTGTTGTACCACTATCTGTTAGGGTAACATTTAAAGGCCCTGTTGCACTACTATAATCAACAGTATCACTATTTGCTCCACCATCTATAGTATCATCGCCTGCACTTGTCACAAAAGAATCATCTCCCCCATCACCAAAAAGATTATCATTTCCAGCTCCACCATCTATATAGTCATTGTTATCTCCACCATGAAGTTCATCATCACCTGCTAAACCATATATAGAATCTGCTCCACCTTGACCATAAATCGTATTTCCTACACTTGTACTATTATCACCTGTTAAAACATCACCTGAAGAACTTCCTAAGATATTTTCAAAATTTGAGATATTGTCTGTACCAATATCTGCACCTGTTGATGTTGAAGTATTTAGATTTACTGTAACCCCTGATAAAGAGTTAGTATAAACTAAGGTATCAACTCCTGTTCCACCATCTAAAGTATCATTTCCAGTTCCACCTTCAACAATATCATCTCCAGTTCCAGCATCTATATTATCAGCACCTGCTAATCCCTGGATATAGTCATTACCTGCATTACCTGTTATAGTATTATCTTCCCCGTCAGCTTTTATATAATCATCTTTTATACTACCATCTACATCTTCAATATCGTAAATCTTAGTAGAATTATTTGCACCTGAAGAGACAAATTCAATATTATTATCAGTCAACATATCAACAGTGGTATCATAAGTTGTAGAATCACTATCTGGATCAACTAAAATATTACCATTTGCATCTCCAACTGATCCATCAACATTATCACTTAATATTACTTTATCATTTGTTCCATCTCCACCATATATATAGTCTGATTTTCCAGTTTCATTTGTTGTAACTGTAAAGGTATCATTACCATCAAGACCATAAATAATATTTGTAACCCCATCTTCACCTATAATAATATCATCCATAGAAGTAGCAGTAATATTTTCCACATTAGTAATAGTTTGTGAATTTCCAAAGGCATCTGTACTACTTCCAGCATTTAAGTCTACATCTACTCCTTGAGTTCCCTCTTTAAATATAACAGTATCCTCATCAGCTCCACCATTTATATAATCTGTTCCCTCTTCATCATAAATAATATCAATTCCATTATCTCCATATAGGTTATCATCTCCTATACCACCCCAAAGTGTATCGTTGTTTTCTCCACCATTTATAATATCATTTCCATCTTCACCATAGACTCTATCGTCACCATCACTACCATCTAAATCATCATTTCCTGTTCCACCATAGATTAAATCAGCTCCGCTATTACCATTTAATATATCATCACCACCCATTCCAAGAACAGTATCATTTCCTTCATAGGCATTTACAGTATTATCTCCTTCATCACCAACAAAAACATCAGCAACATTACTTAGATAAAATCTTTCAATATCAGCAGTTCCATCAGCTTCTTTATAAATATAATCCGTATAACCTCTTGCATCTGTAACATTAAAGAAACTATAATTACCATCAGTTAAGGTTTGTAATCCAGCTATATCAATATTTGTAACAAGACTACTTACACTTGTATCGCCTATTCCATCATCATTTGTATCAATATTTACATCTTGTAAAATTATATTTGTACTTTGACCTGTCCAATAGTTTCTATAATCAAGTGTATCTTGTCCAGCACCACCAATAATAGTATCACTACCTAAACTAGCACTTGCTCTATCATCACCATCACCTAAATCATAAATATCATTACCAGATCTTCCTAAAACATGGTCATTTCCATCATACATTATAAATATATTATCAGTATTTGACCCCCAAATAGTTCTACTAGAACCAGTTTGTTTATCAATAAGATTCTCAATATTATAAATACCGTTAGTTCCAGAACTTAGGTCAATGTTAACAGCATAATACTCTAAACTCAACCAGTCACTTCCACCTTGACCATCTACATAGTTATTACCAACAGAGTTTGAATGGTAAATTGTATCATCACCATCTCCAGCTAAAATAGAATTGTCTTCACTATCATTACCACCTAAAGTATCAACTTGGTCTGTACCTATAATATTTTCTATTTGAGCAATCAAATCAAAATCTGTTGGAGAATCATTGTTTGTAACTTTTACATAGGTTCCATCTAAAGCATCATTTGCACTATCTAAAGTGTATGTAGAATTTGCAACATTTCCACTTAAATCTACAGTTATACCACTTGTTGAGCTAGAATAATCAATCCAATCCTCTTCGGCATTTGAACCACCAACATTATCTCCATAAAGTACAGCTTTATCAAAAGTTCCTGTAATAGTATCAATACCCTCTTGACCAAAAACTACATCTTCGCTTGTATCATCTGTGTCGTTTCCTGAGTTTATAATATCATTACCAGTTCCACCATAAACTGTATCAAATCCACCAAGAGCATTTATAGTGTCATTTCCACCATACCCATAAATAATATTATCACTATTATCACCTGTCAAGATATCTGCATAGTTTAGTGTACCAATAATATTTTCAATAGCACTTATCGCCCCTGATTCTGTATTTCCAAATCCATCTTCATTTACAGTAGAGCTTGATAAGTCAACATCGACTGATGCTTCAACATCGTAGAAACTAATAGTATCACTACCATCTCCACCATCATAGGTATCAATTCCATCTCCACCTATTAAAGTATCATTTCCTGTACTACCAAATAAATTATCAGCACCACCTGCTCCATCTATAGTATCATCTCCACTATTTCCATCAAGAGAGTTATTATTATCATCACCTATTAAAGTATCATCTAAAGTTGTTCCCAGTAGATTCTCGATATTTGATATGGTTGTACTACCAAGTCCACCAGAGATTTGACCATCTTGCATTTTTGCATTAACTGCTGAAGTTAAAGCTTCAAAACTTAACCAATCTCCCCCACCTGCACCTGTAGTATTTGAACCACCATTGATAGTATCTCCACCACTTGTTGCAATTATAGTGTCATCTCCAGAACCTGAACTTATATTATTCCAAGAATCTGTTCCTTTTATTGTATCGTCATAATTAGACCCAGTAACTTTTTCAACAGATGTTATATCATCTTGACCACCAAATCCATCTTCGATAACTTCATGGGCAACTGCATTATTATTTTTATCTGTACCATTTAAATAGACTTCTACACCAACATTTGCATCACTAAAATCAATTGTATCAGTTCCAGCACCTCCATCAATCACATCATTTCCAGCTTGTCCTCTTATGATATCATCACCATTTTCACCATAAATAATATCATCTCCAATACCACCAAAAAGAGAATCACTTGAACCTTTACCATATAGAGTATCACTATAATCAACCCCAACAACTGCTGTACCATTAAACCCTAGAATAGTATCTGTATCAGCTGAACCTTTTACAATCTCAAAGTGATCTTGTAATGTATCAGTATCACTTCCAATGGTAACAGTTCCAAAATCTCCACTTGCTCCACTTCCAAGATTAGCTGTAATACCTGTTGATGTTATTTGCTCATAAGTTAAAGTATCACTTCCATCTCCACCTGTAAGAATATTATCACCCTCACCTGAGTAGATAGTATCATCTCCAAGACCTGCATCAATAGAGTCATTTCCTGTTGCATTAGTTTTATTTATAATATCATTACCATCACCACCAGAAATACTATCATCACCTACACCACCACTTAAAGTATCGGCTCCTATTCCACCTTCTATTGTATCTGCATCAGAACCACCAAGAATAGAATCATCACCATCTCCACCTTGAAGTAAGTTTGTACCTGCAACACCTGTTATAGTATCATTTCCTTCTCCACCAATCAAAGTATTAGCTTCACTGCTACCTCTTAATTGATCATCACCTGTTGTACCAATAACAATTTCTATATCTCTAATTGTATCAACGACAGCACTTCCATTTTGATACCCATCATCTGTAGCTTGTTCTAAACCTAAATCAACAATTACTGCATTTCCATCATCTTCTGTTGTCACAGTGCTACTATTTGTATCAATATTGCTAAAATCTAAAGTATCAATTCCATCTCCACCAATAAAGGTATCAACCCCTTTTGAAGCATAAAAAGTATCATTCCCTTTATACCCATCTAAGATATTTGTTTCGGCAAAATCATCACTACCTTTAATAATATCATTGTTTCTAGTACCTACAATATTTTCAATACCTTCAACAGAATCATAACTAGTTGCATCGCCTATAACTTTTATCTCTTGTTCATTGTTTGTAGTTGCATCATTATCATCTAAAGATAAATCAACATTTATAGCTGTTGCATCACTTAGATAACTATAATCAACTGTGTCATTTCCACTATCAGTATGGGTTCCAGCACTTACAGTTCCCCCATAAATAACATCACCATCAAGACCACCTAAAATAGTATCATTATCACCTTGACCTTCAATAACATCAGCACCAAGTCCACCAATTAAAATATCATTACCACCATTACCAAAAAGTGAATTACTTGTATCATCTCCTACTATAGTATCAGCTAAATTTGAACCAATAACATCTTGTATATCATAAAGTCTATCTGTACCATCTCCAACTGCTGTTTGGGTACCTAAGGTTGTTGTTGTTTCATTTGATAACTCTATAGTGCTATCACTTGAAGAAAGATTTAATAATATAGAGTTAGAAGCACTTGAATAATCAACTACATCTCTATCACTATCTGCACTTGATATATTTTGAGCATTACCATAGATATAATCATCTCCTGCACCACCTAAGAAAGTATCAGCACCAGTTTGCCCAACAAGAGTATCACTTCCTGCTCCACCTGAAATTGTATCCCCAGAAGCTCCACCATCAAGTAAGTTATTATTACTATCTCCTGTAATAATATCTACAGAGTTTGTACCAATTATGTTCTCTATACCAGCTGCATATTCTGCATTTCCAAACCCATCATTTTGAACTGTATATGTTGAACTTGTTCCAAGAGTTTGAGTTACACTTAAATCTACATCTATACCTTCTGTACCATCACTAAAATCTATTGTATCAGCAGATCCATCTCCACCATCAAAATAATCTTGTCCTTCAAGACCTCTTAAGGTGTCATTATCTGCTCCACCCAATATAGTGTTATTTTTATCATCACCTGTTATATTA
Organism: Halarcobacter azotofixans (SeqCode); assembly: GCA_048571215.1. Classification (GTDB taxonomy): domain Bacteria; phylum Campylobacterota; class Campylobacteria; order Campylobacterales; family Arcobacteraceae; genus Halarcobacter; species Halarcobacter azotofixans. Next base: position 1,103,328 of record CP182352.1, on the reverse strand, counting down.
TCAGCTCTTTCAGTACCTATTACATTTTCTATTTCTCTTAAAGTATCAGTTTTACCATTTGATAAAGCTGTACCTACTGCACTATTTCCACTATTGTTATCTGTATCTAAATCAACTGTAACCCCATAAGCTAAATCTGAAAAATCTGCTGTATCTTCATCTGCTCCACCATCAATAACATCAGCATCACCTCCACCTCTTATGGTATCATTTCCTGCTCCTGTTATAATTGTATTTGATAAAGCATCCCCATAGATAGTATCATCTCCACTTCCTGTTATAATATTTTCTACACCATCTAAATATTCAGCATTTCCATAACCATCATTTTCAATTCTATATGTATTTGAGCTACCATCTGTTTGTGATTTTGTCATATCTATAACCACATCTTGTGAACCTAGGGTAAAGTCTCCTGTATCAGTTCCACTACCACCTATAAGTTTATCTGCTCCATCAAGTCCTACTAAATAATCGTTTCCTGCTCTACCTTCAAGTATATTAGCTGAATCATTACCTGAGATATAATCTCCTTTGTCAGATCCAATTATATTTTCTATATTTGTAATAGTATCACTACCATATTCTGCATGAATTCTTTGAGAAGATGTTACAGATAAGTCAACTTCTATCCCAAGATAAGCATCTGATACATTTGAGTCAATACCACTTCCATCAATATCTCTTGTATCACCAGTATCATCGTTGATTGCTAAAGAACTATAATCTAAGGTATCACTTGTTCCATTAAGTGTTCCCCCATCAGTATCATCTCCATCTATAATATCATCTCCAGCACCAGCAATTATATAATCATTTCCAGCTCCACCTTCAACAATATCTGCACCAGCCATTTCAGAGATTGTATCATCTCCGGCTAATCCTTTTAGAATATTATCAGAATCATTACCAGTAATATTATCAGCATCACCACCTAAATCTGTTCCTGTAATATTTTCAATTGAATTAAAAGTATCAGTTCCTATTGAAGAACCAACAGCAAAAGAGTTTGCAATATTTGCTTGAATAGAGGCACTTTCATTACTATAATCAGCAGTATCACTTCCTGTACCACCTGAAAGATTATCGTTTCCAGCTCCACCTATTAAAGTATCATCACCACTTCCACCTTCTAAGGTATCAACACCAGCACCACCATCTAAGGTATCATTATCTTCATTCCCATAAAGTAAATCTGAATCATCTCCACCTAAGATATAATCAACACCTGTACCACCTGTTATTGTATCAAGTCCCAAACCACCAATAAGTGTTTCAGTTCCTGTTGTATTTGCTCCACCATCAATATAATCATCTCCAGCTGAACCATCGATGTAATCTGTTCCTGCATTACCAATTAAGCTATTTGAATCAGCATCACCTATTATTATATCATCTAATGAGGTTCCATAAATATTTTCTATATTTACTATTGTATGGTTATTTGCATTACCATCTACTGTTACATTTGAAACTGTAGAATCATTTAATGTAACTTCAACACCAGAAGTTGTAACATTAACTGAACTATAATCAACAGTATCACTTCCCCTTGAAGTGTCTATTTCATCCCCACCATCAATCACATCACCTGTAAAATCACTACCTGTAAATATATCATCACCAATTCCACCAAATAAGCTATCAGCATCTGCTCCACCTATTAAAGTATCATTTCCAGCTCCACCATCAAGATAATCGGCTCCTGCTGCCCCTGAAAGGGTATCATCTCCTGCCATTCCAAGAAGAGTATTGACTGAACTATCCCCTGTTATTGTATCAGCAGATGTACTTCCCTTTACATGTTCAATATTTGAAATAATATCATCATATACTGTACCTGCTATATTAACAGTAGCTTGGGTAGAGGTATTTAAAGTAAGATCAATTGAGCTACTTGTAGAACTATAATCAATCAAATCTCCATTTACATGATTACCTCCATCTATTACATTTACAACTCCACTTTTTGTAACAAAAGTATCATCATAAGAGGAACCAACTACATTTTCAATAGTTACTAAAGTATCAACTATTCCACCATTTTCAGTTGCAGTTCCAGCTTCTAAATCTACTACTACTCCTGTACCATTATCATAATCATATCTTACCTCATCAGTTCCTGCTCCACCGACTAAAGTATTAACTAAAGCGCTACCTGTAAAAGTATCATCTCCTGAAGTACCTATGATATTTTCAATACCATTAATAGTGTCATTATCTCCTGTTCCTAAAGTAACTGTAGAGTCACCTGAAGCTAACAGTGTTGCTGTTACACTATTTCCTGAATCAGTTATAACACTATAATCAACAGTATCACTTCCTATTCCACCGATAATTGAATCACTTCCATCACTTGCACTTGTAGCAATAAATGAATCATCTCCACTATTACCTACTAAGGTATCTAAACCTGCATCACCATAGATTAAGTCATTTCCAATTCCTCCATCAATAGAATCAGAATCATCTCCACCATGTAATTCATCGTTACCAGCTCCACCTAATAGTGTATCTGCACCTGCAAGACCATAAAGAGTATCATCATCACCCATCCCACTTAGAGTATTTACTTCACTATTACCTGTAATAGTATCGCTAGCCAGATTTGAACCTATAATATTTTCAATTCCATATAAATAATCTGTTCCTTGATCTGCACTTGAAGCTGTACCTTCAAGATTGTTTTCAGCTAAATCAACTGTCATACCAGTAATTGCTTGTGAATAATCAACGGTATCACCAACTAAGGTATCACTATCATTAGAAGCATTTCCTCCATAAACATAGTCCACACTATTATCAGCTTGGACAAAAGTTATAGTATCATCACCTGCCTCACCAAAAATTGTATCTGCACCTAAACCACCATTTAAGGCATCATCAGAAGCTCCACCATAAAGTATATCATTACCAGCTTCACCATCTATATTATCAACTCCATCTTCACCATATAAAGTATCTTTTCCATCACCACCATAAATATAATCAGCTCCATCACCACCTCTTATGAAGTCATCTCCAGCTTTTCCATCTAAAGTATCATCACCTGATGATTGACTATTTAGCTCATTTGCTCCACCATAAAGTTGATCTGCTCCATCATTTCCAGTAATAATGTCATCTCCACCCATACCTTCCATTTTGTTTAAGTTACTATCACCTGTTAAGACATCATTATAATTTGTACCTTGTAGATGTTCTATCTCTGTTAAAGTATGAGTATCTGTTCCAATGGCAACAGTAACAGTACTTCCAGATAATAAATCAACAGTTACTCCAGAACTTAGTCCTAAATAACTAACAGTATCGTAATCAGCTCCACCAATTATCTCATCACCTGTTGCATCCCCATCCGTATCTATAATAAATAGGTCATCACCACTTCCACCATCAAGTTTATCTGCTCCTGCTGCACCTTTTAAGGTATCATCACCACCTTGACCAAGAATAGTATTATCTGAAGCATCACCTGTAATTGTGTCATTTCCTGTATTTGACCCTATTATGTTTTCAATACCATAAATAGTATCTGTTTCTCCACTAGTTCCAACAGTAACACTTGCACCTTCTGAAAGAGTAGTAATAATTCTAGCTTGTGAAGTATAATCAATAGTGTCCTGAGTACCAGCATCAGCTAAACTTGTGCCACCATAGATTACATCATCTCCACCTAAACCTTTAAAGGTATCATCTCCTGCACCACCTTCAAGTGTATTATCCACACTACTACCTGTAATAATATCATTACCGCTACCACTAATAACATTTTCAAAAGAACTAATAGTATCATTGTCTGTAATATTTATATAAGCTGTTTCTGCATTTAAATCAATTTGTGCATCACTTGATGTATAAGCATAAGATACAGTATCATTTCCGCTTCCTGTACCATCAATTGCATCACCATATAGTTTATCAATTCCTGCTTCTCCAGAAATTGTGTCATTCCCAGCATTTCCCACAATTGTATTTGAACTACTATTTCCAGATAATACATCACTTGCACTACCAGAAAGAATATTTTCAACATTTCTAACAGTATCACTATTCCCTGAAGCAATTGTAAGTGTTGAATCAGTATTAGCTTCTGAAAAATCAACACTTATACCATTTGATATTGTTTGATAATCTAAGGTATCTGAACCTGTACCACCATCTATTGTGTCATTACCATCACTATTACTTGTAGCAAAAATCAAATCATCACCACTACCAGCATCAATTGTGTCATCACCATTATAAGCAGTAATAGTATCATCATGGGCTAAGGTTGATATACTATTATCACCATGACTTCCATAAACTATATCAGAGGCATAATCTGAACCTATGACGTTTTCTATACCATAAAGTATATCATCACCTTGTCCTTGTTCACCACTTGCCCCATCTGATGTACCAACTGCATCGTAATTTCCAAACTCATCATCTATATCTAAATTTGTATCTAAGGTAATTGTTAAACTCTCTAAAGCATTTGTATAATCTACTGTATCACTTCCAAAATCTGTGGTACCATCTCCACCATAAATAATATCATCTCCAACATCTCCTGTTAAAGCATCATTTCCTGTTCCACCATAAAGGGTATCATTACCAGATTCTCCTAATAAATTATCATCATCAGAACCACCATAGATTTTATCTGCACCTGCTCCACCTTTTATCTGATCTGCTCCTGCATTTCCCAATAAAGAGTTATTTGCCATATCCCCTTGGATAATATCTGAATCTTGTGTACCTGAGATATGTTCTACATTTACAATTGTATCTACATCTGCTTGACCTTGAACAGTAACTGTTGTAGGATTTGTAGTATCTAAAATTATTTCAATACCATTAGCTCCATTTACGCCATCACCAGTGATTACTGAATAATCTATCCAATCGTTAACTCCAGCTCCACCATCATAAGTGTCTGCACCATCATCACTCCAAGCATCTAAATTTCCATCATTATTTACATCTGTTCCTGCAATAAATGTGTCAGAACCATCATTTCCAGTAATTGTATTGTTTGAAGATGACCCTATAAAAGTATCATCAAAATCTGAACCTATAATATCTTCTATACTTTCTAAGGTATCATTATCTCCTGTAGCTACAGTTTGTGAAGCTGTTGTACTTAAATTTATATCAACTCCTGATGAGGTATAGTTTTCATAGGAAATTGTATCTGAACCTAAACCACCTTTTATATCATTAGCAATTGCTCCCTCTTTCATGATAATAGTATCATTAGCATCACCACCAATAACATTTTCTATATCAATTAAAGTATCTGTTCCTATACCTGTTCCTGTTGCACTATTGTTATTTAAATCTACTGTAACATTTAAACTCTCACCTGCATAAGTTACAGTATCAATATCAGCACCACCATCTAGATAATCATCACCAGCATCACCTCTTAAAGTATCATCTCCTGCTTGACCTTTTAAAGTATTATTATCACTATCTCCACCTATAAAATCATTTCCAGCAGTACCAGTAATATTTTCTATATTAACTAAAGTATCATCTGCTTGAGAAACTCCTCCATTAACTACTGTTACAATTCCACTATTTGATAAATCAACTGAGATACTATCTGTAGCTTGATCTAATCTTGTACTATAATCAACTGTATCACCATTTACTTCACCAGATTCACTATCACCTCCATTAAAAAGGTTTGCTACACCATTTGATCCATAAAAAGTATCATCATAATTTGAACCTATAACATTTTCAATATTTGCTAATTTATCAAAACCTTCAGCTGCACCAATATTTTGAGAAGTAGTTCCATCATCACCTAAATCAACTGTTACACTACCACTTGCATATCTATAATCAACTGTGTCGATTCCAGCTTCACCATCAAGGTCATCATTATTTTGTCCACCGATTAAAGTATCATTTCCATCTCCACCTTTTAAAGTATCATCTCCAACATCACCATCTAAAGTATCATCTCCTAGACCACCGTAAATAGTATCATCTCCACCCTGTCCAAGTAGGGAATCATTTCCTGTTACACTATTTGCTAAGTCATCACCATATATAAGATCGGCATCACTTCCACCTTCAACTAAATCATCACCCTCATTACCAAAAATAGTATCAAAACCAGCAGAACCATATAATTTATCTGAATCGGCTCCACCATCTAAATAGTCATCTCCTAAACCACCAGTTAAAATATCTAAGCCTTCATTTCCCTGTAGGGTATTATCATTTGCATCACCAGTAATAGTATCATTTACACTTCCACCAATAACATTTTCTATATTTTTTACACTATCAACTGTTCCATTTCCTAAAGTAAGATTTGCAGCTATTGAACCATTTAAAGTAACATTAACTGTATCACTAGAAGAGCTATAATCTACAGTATCTTGACCACTGTTTCCATCAAACTCATTATCGATTAAAGTATCAGAGATAAAGGTATCATCACCTGTACCACCTACTGCATTTTCTATACTAGTTAAAATATCATTATCACCTGTAGCAGTAGCACCAGCGGTCATATCAATAGTTAAATCATCTGTATAGTTTTCATAACTTACTGTATCATTATCTCCACTATTACCATCAATTTCATTTTCAACACCAGTTAATAATCCAGCATTTGATTTTAAAATAATAGTATCATTTCCAGTTGTTCCTTTAACATTTTCAAAACCTATTAAAGTATCATTATCTCCCGCATTTATATAACCTGTATCATTTTCTAAATCTACAGTTACACCTTCATTACTATAAGAGTAATCAACTCTGTCATCTAATCCAGTACCCCCATCAAGATAATCAATACCATCATTACCTGATATAGTGTCATTACCTGATAAACCTATAATTGTATTATTATTTACATCACCAGAAATAGTGTCATTTCCCGATGAACCTGTAACATTTTCTATATCAAAAAGGGTATCTGTTGCATTTGGAGTAACTGCTCCATCATTATAGATATCTACATTTCCTGAAGTTAAATCTGCAACAATCTTATCATTTGCATCTGTAAGTCTAGAAGAATAATCTACTGTATCCCCTGCTGCTTCATTATTACCACCATAAAACTTATTATCTGCATTTTCATTTGTTATAAAAGTATCATCATAATCTGAACCTAAAGCATTTTCTATATCTACAAGGGTATCTGTCCCAAGTCCAGCTCCAACTGAAACTGAATTTCCTGACATATTAACAGTCACGCCAGAAGAGGCATCAGAATAATCTACCGTATCCCCTTGTGTACTATTTGTTCCACCATCTATATAATCATCACCAAATCCACCTTTTAAGGTATCATCTCCAGTTTCACCATATAAAGTATCATTTCCTGCCTCACCATTGATTTGATCATCACCAGCTTGTCCATATATTGTATTTACACTACTATTTCCTGTAATATCATCATCACCTTGAGAAGCTATAATATTTTCAACATTTGATATTAAATCAGAATCACCGCTATCAGCAATTGTTATATTACTTGAGTTTCCACTTTCTGCTAAAGTAAATGTAATCTCATTTCCAACACCTAATATACTATAATCAATGGTATCACTATCAGCTCCACCATCTATAATATCAACTCCATCATTAGCATCTGTAGCAATAAAAGTATCATTTCCTGCTTCTCCATTAAGTTGATCACCTCCAGCTTGTCCTGTTATTGTATCCGCTCCTGAACCTGCATTAATAACATTTGCCACAGATGATCCATTAATAGTATCTGCTCCTGCTCCACCAATAACATTCTCAAAATCACTTAGGGTATCTGTATCACTTGTATCTCCTGATACATCTACAGTTGCAGTACCAGCAGTTAAATCTATATTTACTTCATCAGCTGCTGCCACATAAGAATAAGAAACAGTATCTAAATCACTATCAGTTCCTGTAGTTAATCCATATCCACTTAAGTTATCAGCACCTTTACCACCTGAAATAGTATCACTTCCAGCACCACCATAAAGTGTATCTGCTTGATCATAACCACTTAATGTATCATCATGCGTTGAACCTATAATTTTTTCAATATCAATTAAATTATCAGTTCCTGAATCTCCATCAACTGTAACTTCTCCTGTTGAAATACTCATATCAACAACAACTTTTGAAGCAGCTTGGGTATAATCTGCTGTATCTATACCACTACCACCGTCTAAAGTGTCGTTTCCACCTGCACCATATAAAGTATCATCACCTAGACTACCAGCTAGAGTATTTTTATTTATATCACCTGTGATTGTATCATTAGCACTTGAACCAATAATATTTTCAATATTTCTTATAGTATCATCTTTATAATCACCAACTGTATTATTAGAATCCAAATCACCTACAACAACTGTAGCATCATTTGAACCACTTAATGTTACATTTATTGATTTTGAAATTGCACTATAATCAACTGTATCTCCATTTATTTCTGATAGGTTCCCTCCATCTATAAAATCAACTCCATCATCACTATCTTCTAGAATTTTGTCACCATTAGCATCAATACCAGCTTTAAAGATATCATCACCTTCACCACCAGTTAAATAGTCAGCTCCACCATCACCAATAATAGTATCATCACCATTTAATGCTATAATTGTATTATTTGAAGCATTACCTCCAATATAATCATCTTGATTTGTACCTTTTATATTCTCTACATCTTTTAAATAATCATCCCCAATATTATCTATATATGCTTGTGAATAACCATTTACATCTACATTTCTAAAATTAACATCGAGTTTTCCTGATTCTGTTGAGAAATCAACACTATCCCCAAGTGTATCTTCTGCTCCACCATCTAAATAATCAATTCCTGCTCCACCTAATAAAGTGTCATCTCCATCTCCACCAAAAAGTGAATCTGCTCCATCTTCTCCATTTAAAATATCATTTCCAGCATCACCATAAATAGTATCCTCTTTATCTCCACCTATTATATTATCGTTTCCATCACCACCATATAATAAGTCTTTTCCATCAGCTCCATCAATAATATCATTTCCAATGCCACCTTTTAGGGTATTTACATTTCCATCTCCAATTAAGGTGTCATCACCTGCTCCACCAGTAACATTCTCAACATCTTGAAGAGTATCATTAGCTGCTCCATTTATAGTTACAGTTTTAACTTCAGAACTTTCAAGTTCAACACTTATACTTCTTGAAGTATCAGTTATCCCACTATAATCAGCTGTATCTTTTCCAGTACCCCCCCAAAATGGTATCTGAACCATTTAAAGCTTCATTATTTCCAAGAATAAAAGTATCGTTATTTTCTCCACCATCAAGGTAGTCATCTGAAGCACCACTTATTAAATTATCATCTCCAGCACTTCCTAAAAGTGTATTTCCTGTATCACCTGCAATTAAGGTATCATCGTGATCTGAACCTTTTGCTGTTTTAAAATTATAAATAGTATCTTGTTCATCATCAACATCAGTATTAGTACCATTTCCATCATAACTAAACTTATCACCATCTAAATCAATAATTGCACTATTTGTACTTAAATCAATTCTTACAGAGTGAGTTGAACTATCATAGGTTAAAGTATTTCCAACGGCTGTCGATGTTCCACCATCTAAATAATCTTCACCCGCTCCACCATCTATAGTATCATCACCTGCTCCACCTAATAGTGTATTTGCTGAACTATTTCCTGTAAGGGTGTCATTTAAAGATGAACCTGTAATATTTTCTATATTTTGAATAGTATGGTCAGCACTACTTGATAGGTTTACTGTTGAAGCAACACCATCTAGAAGATTTACAGATATATTTGCGTTTACATTTGAATAATCAACTGTATCTCCTCCAAGATTATTTATTCCACCATTTATTACATCATTTGTAGTTTCACCATCTTTTTGAATAAATAAATCATCTCCTGCTCCACCCAATAGTGAATCTTCACCTGCTCCACCATCTATTATGTCATCTCCTGCATTTCCATTTAAAACATTATTTTGTATATCTCCTGTAATAGTGTCATCTCCTGAACTACCTATTACATTTTCTATACTAGTTAGAGTATCACTATCTAAAGTAACTGCTCCATTTAAAACCTCAGCTGTTGGAACTGATAAGTTAACATTTATATGGTATGAAGAGTTAGAAGAGTTAATTGCACTATAATCAATAGTATCTGTATTTGCTCCACCATCTATTTGATCATTTGCATTATCTATATTAGAGTCATCTATTATAAAGGTATCATTACCATTTTGACCATTTAATATATCTGTACCATATCCACCTTTTAAGGTATCATTTCCACTACCTGCATCTATTACATTGTCTTGACTATCTCCTGATAAGATATCATCTTTTGAAGAACCTATAAGGTTTTCAAAACCACTAATTTTATCTATACCATCATTTACTGTTACAACTGTATTAAGTGATAAATCAACTGTAACACCTGTATTATCAGAAGATATAGCACCAGCATAAGATAAAGTATCAGTTCCTGTTCCACCTATTAAATTATTATTATTTTCATCACCCTCTATAGTGTCATCTCCAGTTGTACCTATAATATTTTCAATATCTGTAAACTGGTCAGTATCAGATCCAACTAAACCTGTTCCATTTCGTAAAGAGGCATCAACTGAACTTTCAAGAGCATAAGATACGGTATCAATACCCACACCACCTATAAAACTGTCACTTCCTGCTCCACCTAATAGTAAATCATCACCTTTACCACCATCAATTGTATTTGTATCTGAATCACCAATTAGGGTATCTGCATGGGCTGTACCAATTATATTTTCAAAACCTGATAAAGTATCTGTACCAGACGTAGCACTTTGTCCAGTTGAAGCAGTTATATTTTCATTGTTTGAATCAAAATTTATATCAGAACTTATTGCCCCACCTAGGTTTACTGTAACTGAAGATGAGGTATTTGCATAAGAAATTGTATCTGTTCCTAAGTTTCCATCTAAACTATTATCAACACTATCCCCTTCAATAGTATCATTTCCTGTAGTTCCAATAACATTTTCAATATTTGATAAATAATGGTCATTTACACTTGAACCAATTGTAACACTTGATAAACCTAAGTCATTTAAATCTAATATAACCCCTTGGTCATTTTGTGAATAATCAACAGTATCACTACCTCTACTACTATCACTTTCACTTCCACCATATATTAAGTCACCATTAGTATCATTTGATCTTTCGATAAAGGTATCATTACCCTCTCCACCTTTTAAAGTATCAGCTCCAGCTCCACCATCAATATAATCATTACCTAGTCCACCTTCAATACTATCGTCACCTGCAGCACCTTTTAAGGTATCATCTCCAGCTTCACCTTTTATAACATTTGAGTTAATATCACCTTCAATATAGTCATGGTCTTGAGAACCTATAACATTTTCTATGTCAACAAGAGTATCTTCCTCTTCACCTGAGGTATGTACTTTTAAGCCATCATCGAAAGTATCAATATAAGCTGTTCCCGCTTTATTTACTAAGGTTAAATCAACACCATCAGTTCTCTTACTATAATCAACAGTATCAATATCAGCTCCACCATCAATATAATCATTACCTAATCCACCAAAAAAGCTGTCATTCCCAGATTCACCATATAAAGAATCATCTCCATCTTTACCATTGAAAGCGTCATTTCCAGCTCCACCATATAATACATTATTGTTATCATTACCATTTAAAGTATCATCTCCATTAGAAGCTACTAGATTTTCAATATTTACTAAAGTATCTTCACCATTTGATTTTTTATTAACCTTAATAGAATCATCATCTTGTATTGTTACAGTAATTCCATTTTCTATAGTGTAATCTACAGTGTCTCCTAAGGTTTCATCTCCATTCCCACCATCTATATAATCATCTCCACCACTAACAAATATAGTATCATCACCAGCTAAGGTTGAAATTGTATTATCTGAAGAGTTTCCAGTAATAGTATCATTTCCACCACCACCTTCAACATTTTCAATATCTATTATAATTAGGTCATCACCATTTACACCATCTGTATCTTGTGCAGTTTCCTTACCTAAATCTACAGTTATATCTACAGGTGAGGTATAATTAAAACTTACAAAGTCTTCATCTCCCTCTCCTCCATCTAAATAATCAGCTCCACTGTTTGAACCTAAACCATATAAAGTATCATTTCCTGCTCCACCAATAAGTGTATTTTGAGAAGAGGTTCCTTTTAATATATCATCAGAATCTCCACCAATAACACCCTCTATTGAATCAAATGTATCAAAACCTAAATTTGCACCAATATTTACAGGAGTGCTTCCAGTTGCAGATAAATCTACATTTATCCCTGCTTTAGCATCTGAGAAATCAGCAGTATCATTTCCGGCACCACCCTCTAAGACATCATTTCCTGCTCCACCTCTTAAGACATCGTCTCCAGCATCACCTTGTAGTGTATCATCTCCTTCTCCTCCAAGTAGTGTATCATTATCATTTCCACCACTTAAAATGTCATCTCCTGATTCACCATCTAAAATATCATTTCCATTTCTTCCTTCAAATGAATTATCTGAACTATTACCATGAATAATATCTAATTCATCTGTTCCAATAATATTTTCAATATTTTCTATTCTATGATTTGCAGTATCAGAACCAACTTGTACAAATACTGAACTTGTATCACTATCATTTAAATTTACTTGAATGCTCTCTGATAAATTATGGTAATCAATTGTATCCCCAACAGCTGTATTATCACCACCATCTATTGTGTCACCTATAAAATCAGTATCAATAAAAGTATCATCGCCTGCTCCACCTGAAATATTGTCATTTCCTGATGAACCAGTGATTATGTCATCACCTGTTCCACCTTGAAGGTCATCATCACCAGCTCCACCATCTATAGTATCATTACCGCCTTTTCCTTTTATAATATTTTCATTTATATCACCTACAATAATATCATCAACAGATGAACCTGTAATATTTTCAATACCATAAAGACTATCTTCCTCTTCTCCAGTTGAAGTACCTTGTAATCCATCATTTGATGTATCAATATATGCAGTACCTTTACCAGAATCTAAAGCTACATTAATACCTTCATTTCTACTACTATAATCTACTGTATCTCCTGTAGTTAGGTTACTTCCACCTCTTAATTCGTCATTTCCAGTTCCACCTACTAGGGTATCATCACCTTTTTCTCCATAAAGAGTGTCATTTCCTTGTGCTCCTGATAAAAAGTCACTTGATTCTCCACCTTTAAAAATATCTGATAAACTTCCACCACTTATAGTATCTTTATAATCTGTACCTTGAATTTGTTCAATATCTACTAAAGTATCTGTATAACCATTATTTTTATCTACACTATCTCCATTTGATACAATAATTCTTTGACTTTCATTTGAATAATCAACTACATCAATATCATTTGAACCAGCATCTACTCCACCATTTATCGTGTCATTCCCTAAACTTGAATAAAAAGTATCACTTGATTCTCCACCATCTAAACTATTATCTAAAGAAGACCCAGTAATAGTGTCACTTAAAGAGGTAGCTATTAAATTTTCTACATTTAAAATAGTATCATTATCATCACTTGTAGCTATTGCTTGGGCTGTTGCTAGACTTAAATCCACATTAATAGATGTAGAATAATTTGAATAATCAATTAAATCAGTTCCAGCTTTCCCATTTATCGTATTAGCTGTTGTACCCTCTTTCATAATAAATGAGTCATCATTTATAGTACCTTTAGCATTTTCAATATTTGTTAAGGTATCAGTATATGTACCATCAGTTGCTGTACTATTTACGAAATTAACATCTATTCCAACTGAACTTGTATCTAAATAACTATAATCAACAGTATCGCTTCCTATTCCACCATCTAAAATATCATTACCATCATTTCCAATTAAAGTATCATCGCCACTTTGTCCATAAATAGAATCATCACCTGTTCCTCCAGATAATGTATCGTCTCCTATTCCACCATCTAAAATATCGTTACCATCATTTCCATATAAAGTATCGTCTCCACCTTGTCCATAAATAGAATCATCACCTGTTCCTCCAGATAATTTATCGTTTCCTATTCCACCATCTAAAATATCGTTACCATCATTTCCATATAAAGTATCATCTCCACCTTGTCCATAAATAGAATCATCACCTGTTCCTCCAGATAATTTATCGTCTCCATCAATACCACCTGAAATATTATTGTTAATATTGTTACCATAAATTGTATCATTTCCAGATCCACCATTAATAGTATCCCCTGAAGCCATTCCTTCAAAAAGATTATCTACATTATCAGTTTTATCTCCAATAATCTCATCACTGTTTTTTGAACCTCTAATATTTTCTATACTAATTAGTGTATCAACCGACAATAGGTTATATTCAACTTTATCTGTTGTTCCTGAGTCTAAATTAGCATTAATACCAACTCCTGTTGAGATTGATGAATAATCAGCTGTATCTGTTCCAGCTTCACCATCTAAAACATTACTATCTGCATTACCAAATAATGTATCGTTACCATCTCCACCAAATAAAGTGTTTTGTAAACTACTTCCTGTAAGAGTATCATTTCCTGAACCACCTTGGATATTTTCTACATTAGAAACTAACAAAGTCCCCTCTGTAGTAATTTGAGCCGAACTATTTGATAAATCTAATACAATATCATTTGAGCTATAAGAGAAATCAATTGTATCTTTTCCATCACCACCATTTATAGTATCATCACCACCGAAACCTATTAAAGTATCATCACCAGCAGATCCACCTAAAACATTAGCACTAGTAGTTCCCGCTAATGTATCATCATTACTTCCACCAATTACCCCTTCAATAGAATCATAAGTATCTATTCCTTGACCAGGAGCTACTTCTGTTGGAGTTAAAGATTTCAAATCAATATTTAATTTTTCTACAACACCACTATAATCAACTGTATCAAGACCATTTCCACCTTCAAATGAGTCATCACCACCATTACCTTTTAAGGTATCATCACCATCAGCACCAACCAAAGTGTTATCTTCATCATTTCCTATTAAAGTATCATCATAAGAAGAGCCAATTACATGTTCAACATGTACTATGGTATCATTACCTTCTGTTGCACTAATATTTTGTGAGGTTGTTTTAGATAAATCAACTTTTACACCAGTAGAAGTAGCACCAGAATAATCAACCCAGTCATTTCCTACTGAATTGTCAGCTTCATTACCCCCATCAAGATAGTCATCTCCAGCTCCACCTATTAAAGTATCATCTCCTGCATTTGATTTTAGGGTGTTGTTATTACTATCACCAATCAAAGTATCATTTGCACTACCTGATGTAATATTTTCAATATTATCTAACTGGTCATTTGCTACTCCATTTATATACACTGTTGAAGTATTTAAACCATCCAATTGAACACTTACAGTTGAAGTTTCTAAACTATAATCAACTGTATCATTATCAGCTCCACCATCAATATAGTCTATTCCATCATTTACAGATGAGATAAAAGTATCATCTCCTATACCACCATCTAAAATATCACTACCAGCTCCACCATTTATAATATCATCGCCTGCTCCACCTCTTAAGGTGTCATCTCCTTCTTTTCCTAGTAGTGTATCATCTCCTGCATTACCTTCAAAAATATTGTTATTTGCATCACCACTAATATTATCATCTTGTTTAGTACCAACAATCTTTTCAATATCAATTAAAGTATCTTTTGAACCATCTGAAATATTTACTTGTTGAGTGGTTTTAGTTAAATCTACATCAATTGATTCTATAGCTAACGAAGAATAATCAGCAATATCAATAAAAGTTGAAGAAGTATCTGTACCATTTGTTACACTAACAGTTTGTGAAGTTTGTATTAAAAGTTCACTTCCACTTTTTATTATAGTTCCTAAGCTTCCATCACTATTTGCTTCATTGAACTGAGAAACTATATCATCAAGCATTGTGTCTTGTGCAGCAGCTGCTGTTGTAAAAGTAAGTGCACCTACAACTATACTAAAAGTCAACGAGTTGTTTGTTATTGAAACTCTATGAGAATCAGAATCTTTACCACCATTTAAAGTATTATTTCCACCATTACCTATTAAAGTATCAGCCCCAAATCCACCTCTTAAAATATTGTCTTTATTATCTCCTATTTCTTTATTATCTCCTATTAAAGTGTCATCTCCAAATCCACCATCAATATTTTCTACATTTGTTACAATTAAATTACCTACACCTGTAACTTGTGATGAGGTATTTGAAAGATCTAATGTAATATCATTTGTAGTGAACCCAAAACTTATTAAATCTGAACCAACACCACCATTTATAGTATCATCTCCACCAAAACTTACTAGAGTATCATTTCCTGCTCCACCTGAGATAATATTTGTACCACTTGTACCAACTAAAGTATCATCGTTACTACCACCAATAACTCCTTCAATTGAATCAAAGGTATCAACTCCTTGACCTATTGCAACCTCTCTTGGAGTAAGCGATTTCAAATCAATATTTAACTTTTCTGAAACATCACTATAATCAACTGTATCAATACCATTTCCACCTATAAATGAGTCATCTCCTGCCCCACCTTTTAGGATATCATTACCATTTGCACCATTTAGAATATTATCAAATTCATCACCCACAAGTGTATCTGCAAATTTTGTACCTACTACATTTTCTATATTTGTTATAGTATCTTTATCATCTGTATTTAAATCAATACCTCTATTTAAAGATAAATCTACACTTACCCCAAAGGTATCAGTTGTTACATTATCTATATAAGAGTAATTAACTGTATCACCATTGGTTTCACCAGTTTCTCCCCCATCTATATAATCACTACCTTTCCCACCTGATAGGGTATCATCTCCCCCTTGACCTTTTAAGATATTTGTTTGAGAATCACCAACAATTGTATCATCAGCTTGTGAACCTGTAACATTTTCTATTTGGTAAACAGTATCGGTAAAAGTTCCATTTACTACATCTGTAGGTGCACTTTCATTTAAAGTTACACTAATACTTTCAGTTCTATTACTATAATCAACCGTATCACTTCCTGATCCACCTACAAACTCATCATTTCCATCACTTGCAATAAGATTGTCATCTCCAAGATTTCCAAAGATAGAGTTATCATCTGAGTTTCCACCTAAGGTATCATTGTATTGAGATCCTATAATATTTTCTATATTTCTTACTGTATCTTGTTCACTACCAATATTTGCTATAGCATCATTTCCACCATCTGCAAGGCTTAAATTTACTGCATTTTCACTATTTGTATAATCTACACTATCACCTTGAGTAGTATTTATACCCCCATCAATAATGTCATTACCAGCTCCACCAATTATAGTATCATCACCAGCTTGTCCAAATAATGAATCATCACCCTCTTTTCCATTGATAATATCATTACCAGCCAAACCATAGATTTCATTGTTTTGTGTACTACCTATAAGGGTGTCATTTAGATTACTTCCCTCTAAATCTTCAATACTACTAATAGTTGTGTCACCATAACCTGTTGATTGTTCTGCAATATTTGATAAATCTACAGTGATTTTATTTGAACTATTTACAAAACTTAAGAGGTCTTGTCCACTACCTCCATCTAAGCTATCAGTACCACTTGAAGCATAAATAATATCATTCCCATCTTTTGTTTCAATTTTATTATCGTCATCACTTCCTGTAATTGTATCATCAAATGAAGTACCTATTAAATTTTCCACACTTGATAGGGTATCTAGTCCGGCATTTTGTGTGTCTTGTTGTGTCTGTTTTGATAAGTCAACACTTACCCCAGCTACATTTATATCACTATAATCAACTGTATCAACTCCAACTCCACCATTTAAGAAATCATCACCTAAACCACCACTTAGAGTATCATCACCTTCTCCACCATCAAGAGTGTCATCACCTAAACCACCACTTAAAGTATCATTCCCCGTATTACCACTTATTGAGTTATTATCTGAATTTCCACCTAAAATATCATTGTTTTGTGAACCTAAAATATTCTCTATATTTCTTACTGTATCTTGTTCTAAACCAATAGTTGCATTTGCATCATTTCCACTATCAGAAAGGGTTAACTTTACTGCACTAGAACTACTTCTATAATCTACACTATCACCTTGGGCTGTATTTGTTCCCCCATCTATAACATCATTTCCAGCTCCACCTGAGATTGTATCATCACCCTCTTGACCTTTTAGGGTATTTATCCCAGAGTCACCTGTGATTGTATCATTTACTTGTGAACCTGTAATATTTTCTACTTGATAAACTGTATCTGTAAAAGTTCCATTTACTATATTTGAAGGGCTATTATCAATCAAAGTAACATTAATATTATCAACTCTATTACTATAATCAATCGTATCATTTCCTGATCCACCAATAAACTCATCGTTTCCATCACTTGCAATAAAAGTATCATCACCATTGTTACCACTTATTGAGTTATTATCAGCATTTCCACCTAAGGTATCATTGTATTGAGATCCTATAATATTTTCTATATTTCTTACTGTATCTTGCTCAGTTCCTATTGTTGCTATAGCATCATTTCCACTATTTGCAAGGGTTAATGATACTGCATTTGAACTAGTGCTATAATCTACACTATCACCTTGAGATGTATTTATTCCCCCATCTATAATATCATTTCCACTTCCACCAATTATCTTATCATCACCACCTTGTCCAAATAATGAATCATCACCTTGGGCACCAAATATAGTATCATTGCCATCTAATCCATAGATTTTATTAATATTTGAATCACCACTAAAGGTATCAACTTGATTACTACCTTCTAGATTTTCAATATTAGCAATTGTTATTCTTCCTTGATTAGTTGCTTGTTCATTAAGATTTGATAAATCAGCTATAACACCGGTACCGCTTGTTTCAAAACTTAATAAATCTTCACCACTTCCACCATCAATAATATCAGTACCACTTGAAGAATAGATTGTATCATCACCTACTTTTGTTTCAATCTTATTATTATCTGCACTTCCCCATACAGTATCTCCAAAAGAAGTACCTATAAAGTTCTCAACACTATTTAAAATATCTAAGCCTGCATTTTTTGTATCTTGTTGTGTTGAAATTGATAAATCTACTACTACATTTCCAACTGTTATATCACGATAATCAACGGTATCATTTCCTAAGCCACCACTTAAGGTATCATTTCCTAAGCCACCACTTAAGGTGTCATTGTCTTCTCCACCATTAAGAATATCATCTCCTAAGCCACCACTTAAGATATCATCTCCTGCATTTCCACTTAATAAGTTATTATCATCATTTCCACTTAAAGTATCATTGTATTTAGAACCTAAAATATTTTCTATATTTCTTACTGTATCTTGTTCTGTTCCTATTGTTGCCAGGGCATCAGTTCCACTATTAGCTAAGGCTAGTTTTACGGCATTTGAACTATCAGTATAATCAATGCTATCACCTTGGGCTGTATTTGTTCCCCCATCTATAGTATCATTTCCACTTCCACCAACTATAGTATCATCACCAGCTTGTCCAAATAGTGAATCATCTCCCTCTTTACCATTTATAAAATCATTACCATCTAAACCATAAATCTTATTATTTTGAAAATCACCTAAAAGTGTATCTACATTATTACTTCCCTCTAAATCTTCAATATTTGAAATAGTAGTTTGTCCAATACCTGTCGATTGTTCCTGTGTAATTGATAAATCAACTGTAATGCTATTTGCACTATTAGCAAAACTTAATAAATCTTCACCACTACCACCATTTAATATATCAGTACCACCTGAAGCATAAATAGTATCATCACCCTCTCTTGTTACTATACTATTATCACTAGAACTTCCTGTAATCGTATCATCAAATGAAGTACCTATTAGATTTTCCACACTTGATAAGGTATCTAAGCCTGCTTTTTGTGTGTTTTGTTCAGTATTATCAGATAAGTCAACTCTTACTCCACCTTTAATATCACTATAATCAACAGTATCACTTCCAACTCCACCATCTATAGAATCATCACCTAATCCACCACTTAAAAAATCATTTCCTGTATTACCTACTAAAGTGTCATTTCCATCAGCACCTATTAAAGTATCATTACCTCTACCACCATCTATAGAGTTATCTAAAGAATCCCCTATAATAGTATCAACATATTTAGTACCAATTACATTTTCAATATTATAAATATCATCAATACCATCTCCACCTGTAGCTTCATTAAGTTCAAGGTTTATAATTTCACCAGTTCCAGTAGAAACATTTGAAAAATCTACTGTATCAATACCATCTCCACCATCTATATAATCATCTCCAGCATTACCTACTAAGATATCATCTCCATATAAAGCAAGAATAGTATTGTTTTCTGCATTTCCATTTAGAGTATCATTATAATTTGATCCAGTTATATTTTCAAAATCCCAAAGAGTATCTATACCATCTATTCCAGTGGCACTTCCTAACCCTGGATTATTTTCATCACTTTCTAAGCTAACTGTTACACCCGCATTTGTAGAACTTATAGCATGCTCATAACTTACAGTATCTTTTCCAATACCACCTTTAAGTAAATCATCTCCCAATCCACCCTCTAAGGTATCATTTCCTAATTCTCCTTCTAAGGTATCATTACCATCTAATCCCCTAAGAATATCCGCTCCATTTTGACCTTTTAAAATATTTACAACATCACTACCAACTATGGTGTCATTGTCTTGTGTACCAATTACATTTTCTATATTTGATACGGTATCAGTTCCATCTCCGGTTACAATACCTGTAGATAAATTAGCAGCTATTCCTATATTATTATCATTATCAATTGCCGAATAATCCAAAGTATCATTATCAGCTCCACCATCTACAAAATCATCACCTAAACCAGCTGTAATAGTATCATTACCAGTATTTCCATATATAGTGTCATTATTGTCTCCACCTGTTACAGTATCATTGCTAAGACCACCATATATAGTATTTACTAACTCTTGAGAACCATAAATAATATTATCATTCAAGTTTGTACTTACAACAAAACCTGTAGATACAATATCTCCATTGGCATCAGCAAATTTTTCAAACATATACTCAGCAGAATCCTCAGTATCTACAATATCTCTAAAGTTTATTCCATATGATTTATCATATGTCAATTCTGATTCAACTGGTACTTCAAACTCTGCTCTATCTTCTTCAGGAATATTTTCTAAATCAAAAACGGAGGTAGCTTCAACATTAAAAGCAAAATTATCACTTTGTTGACTACTAACTGTAAAGTTTATTTTTATTATCCCTAATGTATTTACAGAAAACCCTTCAATTCCAGGGGTACTTGGATCATCTTTAACTAAAGTCCAAGTATTATTACTAAGTGTTGCATTTTCAACAACAAAGCCATCAGGAAAATCATCTGCACTTATTTTAATAGTTTCTATTTCATAACCCTCAAGGTTGTTTGGAGCTAGTTCTATTGTTCTTGATGTTGAAGTAGCATCAAAATAAGTATTATTATCAGCATTTATAACAACCCTATCTGCTAAAGTATTATCTATATTGCTATAATCAAGAGTCTCAGGATCCCTTTGTACTAACATTTCAGATCTATCTAAAGTATCAATACTCTCTTCAGTAGCTGGATAGTAGTTTGCATATTTTTCACCACCACCCCCTTCTACTGTAAAAACTCTTGTTGTACCCTCATTAGCCCGTGAAGTTGATGAATCCACGTGTTGAATATCTATATCAAAAGAAAATGTTGGTTTACTACCCTCTGTAACAGAACTTTGTGTTTTAGAAGATTTATCATCATCATTACTTGTAAATACATTTTCTATTACCTCAGGGGCTTCTTCTGGTGGTATTTCAAAGTCATCAACTTTTTCCAAATCAGAGATATTTTCATTCTCATTTACATTATCAACTTGTTGAATTATCACTTGTGGAGCAGTTTGTGGATTGTTTTGGGTAGCATCACCCTCTTCAGTTTTCTTTGCAGTATTATCAGGGATATTTACATCTACATCTGAAACTAAAGAATCAATTGGCAAGGCGTTGATATTTTCAACTTCTGAAAGAATATCCCCTAAAGTTAACTCTTTTCCTGAGCTACTAGAGAATCTAGGTGGGGTATCGTTGTATCCCATTAGTGCCATAGATACAAAGGTAAAAGTACCTTGTCCGGGAAGGTCTATTACAATATCACCTCCAACAAGACTATATTCTAAATCTTCCAAGTTTACCCCAGGGATTTTAAAATCAACCAAATCTCCAGGTCTTACATAAACAGAAACATTCTCACCTTTTAAAGGTTTTCCAACAATATTTACACTTTTATTCTGGTACTTTACATATTCATTATCACTTGCCATGATTTATCCTTAAATATCCACATTTATAAAATAAATTATAGCTGAATTTATATTTATTTATTAAAAAAATATTTGTTTATTTAAAATAATTATGTTTAAAAACATAATTATTTATAAAATACCTATATACAGTTTTTATATAATTAAATAATATTATGTTATGTAACATAATAATCCTAATTAATTGATATTAAAAAAGGTATTTTTAGTGATAATTAAGTATTTTTTTTCTAATGAAGTTTCAAACTTTTCAGAAGCATTTTTAAGCTTACTATATGCAATTTGAGCCATATCTTTTTCTTCCCAAAGTATCTGAACAAAAGTGATGTATTTTTTATTGTATGCAATCAAATCTATACTATTGTTTTGATTATCCCACCAAGCTCCAGTTAAAATAGGTTTATATCCAAAGATTGTTTCTTGTTTTCTATCTATATACTCTTTTATACAGCTTTTATAACTTGAAAAAACAGTTTTTCTAATAAACTCATCTTGGATTATTTTACTAACCTCTTTTACATTGTTTTGTTGAAGTGCAGAAAAGTTTGGAAATATATATGAAAACCAAAACTTAAGAGTATTGTCCAGAATTATATATCTTCCAAATTTCGAATTCTTTTTATCTTCCCCAAGGGGTACACTCTTATCTAAAATCATCATATCAATTAGCTTTTGAAGATACCTAGAAAGATGTGTTGGTTTCACATCTAAAAATGTAGCTATATCCCCTACTTTTGAGTTCCCTTTGGCTATTGCATAAAGTATAGAGGAGTATGTTCCTATATCACTTATCTCTGTTTTTAATATCCTTATACCATATTCAAAAAGATAGGCATTTGTTGTTAAAAATAGATTATAGATGTTTTCTGTGAACTCTATTTTTGGATTATAATATTTCAGATTCGAGGGACTTGTCCCAAGTAGTGAATATATATACAATTGATCCAACTTGTTTATATTTGGTAAAAACTCTTTTATAGCCAAAAAGTCTAAATATTTTAACCTTATATTAGCCCCTGAAATATTACATATCTCTTTATATTTATCATCACTGAAAAGATTTGAGCTTGATATTAGTAGTTGAATATTCTTTTTTCTCAAACTTGCTTTCCAAAGCTTTAAAAGCTCATCTAATCCATTTTTATCAACTTTTAGGATATTTTGAAAATCATCAAATATAATTACTAATTTTTTTTCGATATTTTGTTCTTGTAAAAAAACTAAAAGCTCATAAAAACTATTAAAAGGTTTTCCAACTGTATCAATACCATGGAAATAGTTACTTATAATATTTGCCATCTGGGTAAAAAAATGTGCAGGTAACATTTCACAATTTGAAAAATAAAGTGTATCTTTTTCTTTTGAGAATTTTTGTAAAAGAGTTGTTTTACCACTATTTTTTGCACCAAAAATAAATTGGATTGTTGAATTCGCACTACTATATTCATCTTCAAGAATTTTAATCTCTTCTTCTCTTTGAATAAACATTATCTAATCCTTTTTAGTTTATTTTTATATAGCTTATAAATTGATGATGGAGTTTTTTCACTAAAGCCCTCTTTGGTAAAAACAACAACATCACTACTCTTTGATGCAAATTCAAAATCAAAACTCTTTTTAGTAAGGTTTGCAGAGCTTGAATAAAGCACTTTAAACTTAGATATAAAACTATAATACTTATCATCCCTTGAGATTACTCTAAAAGATTGAGAATTTGGATATATAAAGGTTGTTTTTTTTGAGTTTCTTACTCTTTTTTTATGAAGTTTAGGAACTCTTGTTTTTAATTTTAAGGTTTTAAAACTATCTACAGTTTGGAGAGTTTTTTGGTTGGTAGGTCTATTTTTTATTAGGCAGAGTTTCTCATCATCACTTGATGAGAAACCTACTGTTGTATCAGTTTGTACTAAATAGACTAAAGAAGAGTCCATTACTTGTCATGTAAAAATTCTTGGATAGATTTTACACCCATTCCATCTTTTTGTTTTAATGCTTTCATAGCCTCAACACAAGCTAAAGCAGCAGCAGCTGTTGTTACATAAGGGATATTTTCTTTTAACACTGCTCTTCTGATATTTTTACCATCATCTTTTGAAGATTCTTTTCCATCACTTGTATTAAGTGCAAGAGCTATCTCTCCATTTGTAATAGAATCAGTAATATTTGGTCTTCCTTCAGAAATCTTAAGTACTTTTTCACACTCAATTCCAGCATCTGTAATAGCTTTGTGTGTTCCACCTGTTGCTACTACTGAAAAACCTTGATCTACTAAACCTTTTGCTATTTTTGGTGCAAACTCTTTATCTAAGTCACACAATGAGATAAATACTTTTCCTTCTGTTGGAAGGTCATTTTTAGCAGCACTTTGAGATTTTGCATATGAAGTACCAAAATTATCTGAGATACCCATAACTTCACCAGTTGATTTCATCTCAGGTGTTAATATCATATCTGAACCACTAAGTTTATTGAATGGAAATACCGCTTCTTTGATAGCTACATGATTTTTCAAAATTGGTTTTAGAACTTCATTATCTTCCCAAATCAAATCAGAATTATATGTATCAAGTGCACTTCTTAGACTTTCACCCCACATAACTCTTGTAGCAACTTTTGCCAAAGGCATACCTGTTGCTTTAGATACAAAAGGAACTGTTCTTGATGCTCTTGGATTTACTTCGATTAAATAGATTTGCCCTTTGTGAATAGCATATTGAGTATTCATAAGTCCTACAACACCAAGACCCAATGCCATAGCTTTTGTTTTCGTTTCAAGCTCTTTGATAAGCTCAGGGTCAATTGATACAGGAGGAAGTGAACAAGCAGAATCCCCAGAGTGAACACCAGCTTCTTCAATATGTTGCATGATTCCACCAATATATACCTCTTTTCCATCACAAATACAATCAACATCAAGCTCAATTGCTCTATCAAGAAATTTATCAATAAGTACAGGAGCATCATTTGAAACAGATACTGCTTCATCCATATATTGTTTTAATTCTTCAGTAGAATAAACAATTTTCATACCTCTACCACCAAGTACAAATGAAGGTCTAACTAACACTGGATAACCAATTCTTTCAGCTATTTCAATAGCTTCAATAACTTCTACTGCTGTACCATTTTCAGGTTGTAATAAACCTACTTTATCAACAAAAGTAGAGAATTTTTTTCTATCTTCAGCTAAATCAATAACTTCAGCAGTTGTACCAATGATTTTTGCTCCTGCAGCTGTCAAAGCATTTGCAAGTTTTAGTGGAGTTTGTCCACCAAAGTGAACAATTACTCCATCTGGATTCTCTTTTTCTACTACACTTCTTACATGTTCAAAGTCGATTGGCTCAAAGTATAATATATCTGAAGTATCATAATCAGTAGATACTGTTTCAGGGTTGCAGTTATACATAATAGTTTTTACACCCATCTCATTTAATGCAAATGAAGCATGAACACAACAATAATCAAACTCAATACCCTGACCAATTCTATTTGGTCCCCCACCAATAATCATAACTTTTTTCTCATCTGTTATTTTATTTATTTGAGGAGTTTTTGTTACATTTGTAGTTGAGTAAAGATATGGAGTAAGTGCTTTAAACTCAGCAGAACAAGTATCAACTTCATTGTACTCAAAATCAACTTCTAAAGTTTTTCTAGCTTGATAAACATCTTCTTCTGTTTTTCCGATTAATCTTGCTATCATAGCATCACTAAATCCATTTGATTTAACTATTCTCATAGCAGATTCATCACTTAAAATTGATTCATCAATAGATTTTTCCATATCAATAATTTGTCTAAACTTAGTTAGATACCAAGGATCAATTGCACAAAGATCAAAAATATCATCATTTGTAAGTCCTTGTCTCATCCCATCCATTAGATATAGTAGTCTTTTATCATTTGGTCTTCTAATCTCTTTTTTGATTAAATCTAAATCTGTAGAGATAGAATCAAAACCACAAAGACCTGTTTCTAAAGAACAAAGTGCTTTTTGGATAGATTCGTTAAATGTTCTACCCATAGACATAACTTCACCTACAGATTTCATAGAAGTTGTAAGTGTAGAGTCTGCTTTAGGGAATTTTTCAAAAGTAAATCGAGGTATTTTTGTAACAATATAATCAATAACTGGCTCAAAAGAGGCAGTTGTTCCTGTAATATCATTCTCAATCTCATCAAGTGTAAACCCAACAGCAAGAAGAGTTGCAACTTTTGCGATAGGATAACCAGTTGCTTTAGAAGCAAGTGCAGAAGAACGAGAAACTCTAGGGTTCATCTCAATTACAATCATTCTTCCAGTTTTTGGGCAAATTGAGAACTGTACATTTGAACCACCAGTATCAACACCAATCTCTCTTAGAATTGCAAAAGATGCATTTCTCATATTTTGATACTCTTTATCTGTCAAAGTAAGAGCAGGTGCTATAGTGATAGAATCCCCAGTATGAACCCCCATAGGGTCTAAGTTTTCAATAGAACATACAATAATACAGTTATCTTTTTTGTCTCTGATAACTTCCATTTCGTACTCTTTCCAACCAAGCATAGACTCCATAATCTCAATTTCATTGATAGGAGATGCTTCAATACCAGCTTCTGCTAAGGCTTTAAACTCTTCCATATTGTAAGCAACACCAGAACCTCCACCTGCAAGGGTAAAAGAAGCTCTTGAAATAACAGGAAATCCAATCTCTTTTGCTACTTTTATAGCTTCATCAACACTATATGCATTTGCACTTTTTGGTAAATCCATACCAATTTTTATCATAGCTTCATTGAAAAGGTGTCTATCTTCACCTTTTTTGATAGCCTCAGGGTTTGCACCAAGAAACTTAACACCCTCTAACATACCTTTATCATACATAGTTGTTGCAACATTAAGTGCTGTTTGTCCACCCATAGTTGGTAAAATAGCATCAATATTCTCTTTTTCAATTATCTTTGCAACAACCTCTTCAGTGATTGGTTCTATGTATGTTCTATCAGCAAACTCTGGGTCTGTCATAATAGTTGCTGGATTTGAGTTAATCAAAACAACTCTATACCCTAACTCTTTTAAAGTTTTTGTAGCTTGTGTACCTGAGTAGTCAAACTCACAGGCTTGTCCAATAACAATAGGCCCTGAACCTATAAGTAAAATAGATTTTATATCTTCTCTTTTTGGCATAAAAAGTTTCCCCATATAGTTTAATTATTGTAGTTAAAAATTTGGAAAGTGTATCCAAAAAGTGCTTAAAAATGAGTTATGTGTTTTTTAAAAGAAAATCAATTTGATAGAAACAAAAAACGCAGATATTTTTATAATCCATGAAAAGATATTCATATCTATTTTTTTCAAAAACTTTACACCTAGAAAAGCTCCTAAAACAATAATAAGAATACTCAATAAATTTAACGATAAGGTATGAAAAGAGATAAGACCTAGATTTGCAGAAAAAGGTAGTTTAAAAACATTTAACAATAAAAAGAACCAACTTCTTGTCCCTACAAAATCTTTTTTAGGTAAGCCAAGCTGTAAAAAATAAATCGCCATCAAAGGACCAGCCGCATTTGCTAACATTGTAGCTATTCCAGCTAATATTCCAATAGGTACTGCAAATAATTTACTATCTGAAAAATCAAGATTTTTCTTTTCTATTATTGTACTTAATACTAACATTGATAAAATTATCACACCTAATACAACTTCAAAAATATCTTTTGAGATTTTATCTAATATAAAATATCCTAAAACAACACCCAAAGCAGTTAAAGGGAAAATCTTAAATATAATTTTCCAATTGCAATCTCTTTTATAAAAAATTACTGCAATAATATCTGCGGCAACTAACATTGGCAATAAAACTCCCACTGATTCTTTTGCAGGAAAAGCTAAAGCCATAGTTAGAACTACTATAATACCTAAACCTCCAACAGAGGTTTTAGAAAAACCAACAATAAGTGCTGATATTAAAAAATATACCCATGAGACAAGGCTTAAATCCATCGATACTCCTTTTTTATTTGAAGTATAACAGTATTTTAAAAATAATTAATATACCTATGTTGATTTTTTTCGTATTCTGCTTAAATGTGTGGGAGTAATACCTAAATAAGAAGCTATATGATATAAAGAGAGTCTTTTAGAAAGTCCTGGATAGTTTTTTGTAAATTTTTCATAACGAGTAACAGCATCATCTTTCATACGGTTCTCTTCTAAAATATTTTTTGTGATTTCTAAACGTTTTTCCACATAATTGATATGAAAAAGCTTTAAACTATCATCTTCTAAAAGTAACTCTCTATATCTCTTATTATCAAATTCTATTAAGATACCATCTTCTATTGATTCGATTTGAAATTTTATTGGTTCTTTGTACATTGAAGGAGACAGGGGACCAAAGAAAAGATACTCTTGAAAAAAGTTTTTATTGTATTGTTCACCTTTGTCATCTAAAATGTAAGCTCTAAATAAACCTTTGTGTATATAAAAAAATGAAGTCATAATATCATCAAAGGCATAGATGATTTGATTTTTTTTGATAATATGAATTTTTGCTAACTCTAAAAGTTTTGTCCATACTTTTTCATCAATAGGATTAAAATCATCCATATAGCTTTTTAAAGATGCAAAAGCATCTTCTTGTATCTCTTTTTTCAAGATATTTATTCCTTAAGAAGTTGGAAGATTGAATTTTTTGTTTTCTAAAACACCCTCTTCTGTAAAAGAAAGATAATATAAAACATCTTTTTTAACAGGCAATCCAGTTAGATATCTTATGGCTAAATTTGCTTGTAAAGAACCAATATGCATAACAATAGGACAAGCAATACCGTTTGGTTTTCTATCATTGATTTGAAAAACAGCTTCATATGAAGCCTTATCAAAAAAACAAACCTGACCATGAAACTCTTCAACACTTCCATATATCCAAGGTTGTTTTTTGTTTATGCAGTATTCATTTATAGCTGCCCTTGTTGGAAGGTTGTCAGTTGCATCAATCAAAATATCAAACTCTAAATCTCTTGAAGCAAACTCTTCAAAAGATTCTGTATAAGCTGTAACCTTAGTATAAGGACACCTTGACTCAATAAGCTCCTTTAAAACCTCAGCTTTTTGTTTACCATCATCTCCAACTTTAAAACCTATTTGTCTATGGATATTGTGAACCCCAACCTCATCAAAATCCACAAGAGCAAATTCCCCTATACCAGAAGCCCCAAGAGCAATACCAAGTGTACAACCAAGCCCTCCACTTCCAATAATAGCCACCTTTTTATCTTGTAAACTATCTTGGGTTTGTTCACCCCAAAGTTTTATCTGTCTATTAAAAAACTCATGAATCTCACTCATGCATAATCCTTAGTAAATTAGTTGTATATTTTTCATATCTATGTGTATAATAATAGCAGATTTAGGTTAAAAAATGTTGATTTGTGTCAAAAATAAAGTTGAGAAAATTAGTAGATATTACCTTGATTTTTTAATATCCTTTTCTAATTCTTTAAGACTCTCACACCTTTGCAAATTTTTTTGCTGTTGTTTATATTTTTTGTACTCTAATTCACTTTTTTCTTTTGCTATTTGGTGAGATATATTTCCAGCATTTTTCAAAAGTTCTCTTCCATTAATACTACTTCACTTTGGGTACTCAACATTTATTCCTTAATTAATCAGTCCGTAATATTACTTGCATATTTGGAAATTTTTTGATATAATTTTGAAAAGTTCCCATCTACTGATAAGACTCCAAGGGAGGCTTCGCAAGATAGGTAGAATGGGTCATTTATCATAATGAACTTTTTTCCTATCCTTAGTCATTTCATCAATTTTTATCAAATATTTTTCAACTCTTTTATAATATCTATCATCATTTCTTTCAAACTTTCTAAATATTGCCCAACAGATATAATCAACAATTTGAAGATTTGCACTTGATGCACTACAATGATGAAAAATATCATATCTTATTTGTTTATCAAGTTTTTTATTTTTTAGATACTCTTTAATCCCTTTTTTTAAAGCCCCAACTTGTTTGTTTTTATTTTTTTGTACTGGCAATCTATCTGTAATAATTACAAAGTTTTTATCAATTTGCAATCCATCCAAGAGCTTTTGAATAGCAAAACTAAGATTATCAATATAAAACTTATCTTTTTGAGCTCTTTTATCAGGTAAGACTTTGGGTTTATCCAGTACATAAGAGTAAGCTTTTACACTACTTTCATCAAAAGTAGAGATGATATTAAATAATTCATTTTTTACATAACTATTATCTTCACAAGCATGAAATGCTTCGATATCTAATCTTTTATCAATAAATGGGTCTAAATTTCTTTCTAATAATGAGTATCTATAGTTTGAAATATATTCATGTAGATTAAAAGGTCTTCTTTTTGCCAAAAAAGTAAACATATAATGCTTTGAACCTTTTGAAGAGAAATCAAAATCTCCAGCCTCATCAACAAATATGTATAGTGTATCACTTATATTTTCAATATTTACATCAGTATTTATTGAAAATTTTATGGAGTTAATCTCAAAGTATTCATGGGGTAAAGCATTAAATATTTTTATCAAAATAGTTGTAGTTTCTTCATCTAAACTATTAAATTCAAAAAAATAATTAGGATGAACAAATATCTCAACCTGACCAATACCACCATTCCAATTATCTATTTGATAATCTTCATAATAAGCATTTTCAAGTTTTATAGCTATGTCATATTTATCTTGCTTTTTTAAAATATTTTGAACAATCTTTATATTTTTTTTACTCATCTATCTCCATTAGATTTTACTTTAATATCAATAAAAATTATTATATCAATATTTTACTAAGAATACATACCAATAGATTAAACATACCTTTCTATGGAATCAGTCAATATATTATATCTATTTTTGATATGGATAATTTCTCTAATATTTTGCACATATAATTATAATATGTGTAACTATTCATACTTTTTACACAAATGTATTTTGTATTAGTATTTTAAAGATTGTTTTTAAGTAAATCAGTACCCTCATAGTAAAAAGAGTTATCTTTTAGGTGATACTTTGATATCATATTTTTCTCTTACAATTTTAGCTTCAGCTTTTACTTTTTTTGAAGCTTCAGAATATCCTTCAATACGCTGTGTAGTATCTACTGTCTTTTTTATATTTTGTTTGTCTAATACTCTTTTTGTCATATTTTTTCCTTAAAATACATTATAACAAAACTTTTAATTATACTCTGGTTTTGGTTGGGCTACTAATAAGTCATTATCATAAGTATTATTTACTATATCTTCATATAAATACTTTTGAAATCCTATAAAAGTTTCTCTGATACTCTTTATATCACCTATACTTTTTTTTGCATCCTCTAAAGCATCATATTTTATAATTAATAAATCTTTTAATCTGGCATCATCAAGTTCATTTACACCATTCTCAACATACTGACTCAATACAAAGTTTAAAAACTCTTGTTTTCCTTCATCATATCCACTAATTTTCATCTTAGCTTTTGTTGCTCTTTCAAGTCTTGGAACTAAATCTTTATGATAAGCGATATATGACAACACATCAAAAAGGTCACTATCTTCACCATGTATTACTTCTTTTAAGTTTTCAAGTTGTTCTACACTATAACCCGCTTCGCTCAACTCTTCAATCAATCTTTTTCTTGTATCAGGTAAACTCCAAATTCTTCTTAGTTCTTCTTCATTTCCAAAAAACTCTGGTATTTTATCAAAAAGTTTACTCACAAACTCAGATGAAGAGATAGGTTTTCCCTC
Source organism: Halarcobacter azotofixans (SeqCode) (assembly GCA_048571215.1). Classification (GTDB taxonomy): domain Bacteria; phylum Campylobacterota; class Campylobacteria; order Campylobacterales; family Arcobacteraceae; genus Halarcobacter; species Halarcobacter azotofixans. Next base: position 1,071,114 of record CP182352.1, on the reverse strand, counting down.
TGGTGAATAAAAAAGTGTTTGAACCATAGAGTCAAGTTCTCGTGCTTTTCCATTTGAAAGTTTTACTCGAATCATTGTTCTTGGATTATCACAAATACAAGGTAAATTATCGCATATAGGACAAGGTACTGGTTCAGGTTTAGGACAAGTACAAGGTAACTGACCACATAGTTTACAAGGCTCTTTTGGAGGTTTTGGAGTTGGTTCTTCTGGGTCTATTTGTTCACCATCCCAATCAGGGTCATGAAAATGTGTATGATTTTTATAAAAATCAAAAATAGTAAAATAGTCTTTCCCATCAAAAAGTCGTGTTCCTCGACCAATGATTTGTTTAAACTCAACCATTGATTTTACTTTACGCATAAGCACGATGTTTTTTATCTCAGGAGCATCTACACCAGTGCTTAGTTTTCTTGATGTGGTAAGAACTGTTGGAATTGTTTTTTCATTATCTTGAAAATCAAGTAAAAACTTCTCTCCACGACTTCCCTCATCTGCTGTGACCCTATGACAATAATCTATATTTTTGCTCTTTGCTTTTTGATTGATAAGGTTTCTTATAGCAGAGGCATGGGGTTGCGTTTCACAAAAGACCAAAGTCTTTTGACTTTGGTTCATCATATCCATAAAAAGTTTTACTCTATACTTCTCTATTCCCATAATCTCTATGATTTTATTTTGCTCATCTAGTGTGTACTCTTTTCCCTCTTCTATTTCACCTTCTAAAACTTCATCATCACTGGTAAAGATATAAGTATCTCCTGTAGTTGAGATATTTTTCACTTTAAAAGGGGTTAAAAAACCATCATTTATCCCCTCTTTTAAAGAGTATTGATAAACTGGCTCTCCAAAGTAATTGTAAGTATCACCATTAACATCTCTTTTTGGTGTTGCGGTAAGTCCAAGCTGATAAGCAGGACTAAAATACTCTAAGATAGCTCTCCATTTACTCTCATCATTTGCTCCGCCTCTATGACACTCATCTATGATGATAAAATCGAAAAAATCGCTAGGGTACTGTCCAAAGTTTGGAGTGTCACTCTCTCCACTCATAAAAGTTTGAAATATAGTAAAAAATACATTTCCGTTTGTTGGAACTTTATTCTTTTTTCGTATCTCACTTGGGTCGATTCTAACTAAAGTCTCTTCATCATCAAAAAAGTTAAATTTATTGAAAGCTTGGTTTGCCAATATATTTCTATCTGCTAAAAATAGAATTCTAGGAGACCTAGAAAAGTCTTTTTGAATATTCCATTTTGCATGAAATAGTTTCCATACTATTTGAAATGCAATATCTGTTTTCCCTGTACCAGTTGCTAGGGTGAGTAAGATTTTTTTCTTATCTTGAGCTATTGCTTCAAGAGTTTTGTTTATGGCATTGTTTTGATAATATCTTGGATACCAAGTTCCACCTTTATCGTTTAGTGGTATCTCATAAAACTTATCTTGTAAAGTATCTTCTTTAGGGAAGGTCATATTCCATAACTCATCAGGTGTAGGAAAATGTGCCACATCACCCTCAATGCTTTCATCCATATCTATTTGATAGATACCTTTTCCGTTTGTTGAGTAGGTAAATCGTATCTTTAAGCGCTGGGCATAATCTTTTGCTTGAGTTACACCATCGCTATAGTGTAGGTCTCTTTTTTTAGCTTCTATTACTCCTATATATCTATTTTTATAGCGAAGTACATAATCAGCTTTAAGTGGCTTTGCTCTTCTACCATTACCTAATAACCGACCTTGAGAGATTGGAAATTGTTTATATATTTTACTATCTTCAACAACTCCCCATCCAGCTTTTTTTAAAGCTGGTTCAATATACTCAAGTTCAGTTTGTGATTCATTCATGGTACTAGCTCTCCACTAAATGCTTTTTGCAAGATTGATTTTTTTAGTTCTTCTAGATTGTTTAGTTTTAGTTGATAGTTTTTTAACAAACTATTTTTCTTTTCAATCAAAGTATCAATATAGTCAATTATATTTTTTTGTTCATTTTTATCTATTGGATATTTTATTATAATTTCTCTAATTTCTACTAAGTGAAGATTAGGAACACCAACTCCTTTTAACCTTTGATTAAATTGAGTTTTTGCAGTTGGAGAATTAACAAAGTGTAGTAAATATTTAGCTTCTAGTTCTTCTGAAGCTCTTAATAAGGCAAGACTAACATAAATATCAAATTCTACTGCTCTATCAACAATTGCAGCAACTCCTGTTGTACCATTCTTTGCCAATAAAATATCATCTAATTGAGGAGAAACTCTTTTTTGCATTTGATGGTGTTGTTCTTCATCAATATATTTTATATTTTCCCAATTTATAACTCCACTTGTAACATTTTTTGAAGATAAGAAAATATATCCACTATCAAAATATTTTGGTGTTTGATGTGTACCATCTGTTATTTTAATACATACATCTTTTAGTTTTTTTTCTTCCCATTCATCACCTTTCCCTGAAAATATTTCATTTAATCTACTTTGAAAAAGCTCTTTTGAATTTTGTATATTTTTTCCAATATTTACTTTTGCTTGTTCTATTGATTCAAAAGCTTTATCTAAAATTTCTACGATTTGTTTTTGTTCTTCTATTGGAGGAATTGGAATTTTAATTCTTTTTAAATCATCATTGTAAAGTCTAGAAATTGTAGCACCTTTTGAAGGGTTCCAATTACAAAATCCATAAAATTTATATAGATATTCGTTTAATACTTTTTTTTCATTATTGTTAATCCAAACTATATTTGAATCTTGAAAATAAGCTGGTTTTCCGTCATAAATTACTCGTCTACCAATAGTTCCTGAAGCAGATAAAAGAATATCTCCTTTTTTAGGAAAAGAATATTTTTGTTTAAATTCATTATAGATTTCTTCAGATATAAAGGCGTTTGGTTGTTTACCAAATGTTCCAATTTTGTAAAATGGAACACCACTTATATTATTGGTTTGTTTTTTTAAAATCCGTTTACACATAGATACTTTACCAATTTCACCTAAAGTTTCTTCTTTCCAACCTTGTTTCATACCATCTCTTTAATAGAAGCTAAAATATTATTTGTTTCTTTATCTAAAGTTCCCATCTCTTCTAAAATCTGTTTTGGCGTTCTAAGAGGTGCTTCCTCTGGAGTATGAGGATTTTTTACACTTAAATCACAAGTAGTTTCATCTATATCGTTAATATTTATACTCCAAGAGTTAAGACTATCTTTTTTACTTTTTTGTAAAGTTTTAAAATCCAACATATCCTTATCGTTTAAAGGATTTGTTTTCCCCATATTTCGTCCGGGATTTAAAGAGTAGTACCAGATTTTTTTAGTTGCTTCCCCTTTTGTGAAAAATAAAACTACAGTTTTTACACCAGCTCCTGTAAAAGTACCTGCTGGCATATCTAAGATAGTATGAAGATTACAACTCTCTAAAAGATGTTTTCTTAAAGCTATAGAAGCATTGTCGCTATTACTTAAAATAGTATTTTTGATGACAATTGCTGCTCGACCGCCGGCTTTAAGTGACTTGATAAAGTGTTGCAAAAATAAAAAGGCAGTTTCGCCTGTTTTTATATCGAAGTTTTGTTGTACCTCTTTTCGCTCTTTTCCACCAAAGGGTGGATTTGCCAAAATTACATGGTATCTGTCTTTTTCTTGTATATCACGAATAGGTTCACCCAAAGTGTTGGTGTGTTTAATATTTGGTGCTTCTATACCATGTAAAATCATATTCATGATACCTATGACATAGGCTAAGTTTTTTTTCTCTTTTCCGTAAAAGGTTCGCTCTTGTAAGATTTTTAGATTATCCACATTTTTATTCATTCGCTCGTACATGTAGTCATACGCTTCACATAAAAACCCTGCACTTCCCACAGCACCATCATAAACTTTTTCACCAATTTTAGGGTCGATTACATCTATCATCGCACGAATAAGCGGTCTTGGAGTATAGTATTGCCCTCCATTTCTTCCCGCATTTCCCATGTTTTTGATTTTGGTTTCGTAGAGATGGCTTAGTTCGTGTTTGTCTTTTGATGAGCGAAAAGGAAGTTCATCTGCATACTCTAATATCTCTCGTAAGTTGTATCCACTTTGAATTTTATTTTTAAGCTCAGAAAATATCTCACCGATTTTGTACTCGATAGTTTGTGCATGTTCTGCTGTTTGTTTAAACTTTGCAAGGTAAGGGAAAAGTTTACCATCGACAAATTGAACTAAATCCACACCAGTCATAGCTTTATGATGGTCAAGTTTTCCATCAACTTTTGGCATAGCCCAAGAGTTCCAACGAAACTCTTCATCTAAAATATAAGTATATTCTTTGCCTTCAAGTTCTGCTATTTCTGCTTTTTCATTTTCAAGTTCATCAAGATACCTTAAAAACATTATCCAAGAGGTTTGCCCTATATAATCAAGCTCACTATCAGCACCAGAGTCTTTCCATAAAATATCATCTATATTTTTAAAAGTTTGTTCAAACATTCATTTCCATTTATATATTATTTAATTTTGTAAGATAGATATTATAGCAATATTATATTTATTTCTTGTTAGAATTTGAAAAAGAGAACTTCCAAATCAAAAAATCTTTCAATATCCCAAACTCAACATCTACAGAAGCCGAACGTTTATTTTTTTCTTTTCTAAACAAGATTGGTAACTGTCTGAGTGTTTAAAAGTTGCTAAATGCAAGTTTTAATAAATGAGTTTTACCAAGCAGAAAAGACAAAAATAATAAGTGAGGGAACCTTTGGCTTCGCAGCCGTTGGTGGCTTTTTGTTTTACTTTTTGCCACCAAAAAGTAAATATATTTATATCCTCAAGACCCAAACAAAAATTGACAAAACAAAAATTCTTAGATATAATATTTTTACAAATATCCTTCGGGACGACTCACCTTTTATAAGGTGAGGTAAATAAATTACTCCGTTTAAGGAGCGATCCCTTTTAGTAGGGGTAACTATGAGGAACTTTTAGAAGTTCCTTTTTTTATGTCTAAAAAATACTTAAATATTTTTTTATAAAATCTTGTATAGCATTTATATCTTCATTTGTAATAACTGCCTATATTCTCTCCAACTTCAAACCACCATAAACTCCAAGGTTGTATCCGAAACTTAACGCTACCGTCTTTCTTATGATTTATATTTATTCTGTTATTGATTTGTTTTTTCTTATTATTCCAACTATCTAGTCTATTATCTTTATCTTCAAAATTCATAACACACCCTCTTCTTGTAAACTAATAAAACCCTCATTTGTAAATATCACATGATCTAAAAGTTCTATGCCTAATATTTTCCCTGACTCTTTCAGTCTTTGTGTTACATTGATATCTTCACTACTTGGTTTTAGTATTCCACTTGGGTGATTATGGGCTACTATTATACTAGCGCATCTTTTTTCTATGGCGTGTGAGAATACTTCTCTTGGGTGAACTAGGCTTTGATTTAGGGTTCCTATTGTTATGATTTTGGTTTCTAGTAGATTATTTGCTCCATCTAAATATAGAGTCAGAAAGTATTCTTGGCGTTTGTTTTTATAGGGTTTTAGCTCTTCATATACATCACTAGAAGAGTTTATTTTATAACTTTGTGTATCTAATAGGTATCTGCGACTTAGCTCTATAGCGCTTATTATCTGGCTAGCTTTTGCCTTGCCTAAGCCATGTATTTTTAGAAGGGTTTGTAAATCTATGTTTTCAAAGTTTGAGTTAAAAAATTTTTCTATCTCACGGGAGAGTTTTATTACATCTTTGCCTTGGACTCCACTTCCAAGTAAAACTGCTATAAGTTCATAGTTTTTAAGTGCTGATAATCCATATTTTAAAAGTCGCTCTCTTGGTTTGTCTATAGTTTGTAGTTGTGTTATTGATTTCATAAACTCCCTCCTAAATATAGAAGGAAGTTTAGCAAGTTTTAAAAGAAGTATTTAAAAATATAACAATTTGCAATATTTTTATGAGTTTGTTTTTTCTAATTTTGTAAATATTAGTTTTGCTTCTTCTAACTCTTTTTGAGCTTCTTCTAACTCTTTCATCCCAGTTTTATATACTTCAAGTGAGTCACTTAGGGTTATTTCTGGGTTTGTTAGTTTTTCTAAAAGCTCTTTTGCTTTTGCTATTTTATTCTCAAATGTTAGTTTCTCTTCTATTTTTTCTATCTCTTCACTCATTATTTATTCTCCAATATATCTACTACATAGTTATCAAATTTTTCCACTTCCACTAAAAAAGAGTCGTGTCCTGATTGGCTTTCTACCATCTTATATGTTAGTTGGTCTTGTTTTCCTAGTTTTATCATAATATCCCTTATCTCTTCCATCTCATTTGGGAAAAACAACATATCATCACTAAAAGAGATAAGATGAAGTTTACTTTTAACCTTTGAAAAAGAGTGTTCAAGGGTGTCTTCGTTTCTTCCTGCATCAAAAATATTCATGGTTTTACAAATATACAAATAACAAAGTGGGTCAAATATTTTTGGGAAACTATAGGCGTTATACTCCAAATACCTTTCCACTTCAAACCTACCAAAAAGTTCATATAAACCATCTGTTCGTGAATACTCTCTTCCAAATTTTCTATCAAAAAGTTGAGGACTTAGATAAGCTATCAAACCAGCCATTCTACCTATTGCAAGACCTGGTAATCCACTAGCTTCCAAATCACCTTTTTTATAAAAACCATCTTTAAAGGCTTTGTCATGTCTTATTGATTCTATTGCAAGTTTATTTATAGCAATAGCCCAAGGTCTTGTGTATGCAGTTGTAGCCATAGCAAAAATATGTTCAGCAAAATCTGGATACTCAATAGAGTAACAAAGTGCTTGCATACCACCCATACTTCCACCAATAACAGCTTTTGCATTTGTGATACCTAAACTTTTATAAAGCTTCATTTGAGCCCTTACAATATCAGATATGGTAAGAACTGGGAACTTTAATCTATACTCTTTCCCTGTTGAAGGGTCAATACTCAAAGGGTTTGTTGAACCAAAAGTACTACCTATATTATTTGAACAAATTACAAAATATTTTGTAGTATCTATTGCTTTTCCATCACCTATAAACTTATCCCACCATCCAGCTTTTGCTTCATCGGCATATCTTCCTGCTACATGGTGGCTACCTGCAAGTGCATGACATATCACTATAACATTTGATTTATCTTCGTTTAGTTGCCCATAAGTTTCATATATAAGTTCATATGATTCTAAAATTCTCCCACTCTCTAAATATAGTGGCTCTTTAAATTTTGCAACTTTTGTCTCTATTTTCAATTTCAGTCCATTTGTAAAAAGTATTTATTTTTTTAAAGGGCTTATATTATCCAAAAAACTCTAAGCATCTAATTTAAAAAATCTAGATTTAAATCCTCTGCTGGGGTTTTCATAATATCTTGCCAAGCTTCACTTGGTTGCCACTCATTGAAGATATCTAGATCAATCTCTTCAAAGGGTGTTTGCAAGATATATTTGTGATATACATACATAAAAGCAGATACCCTGTAGTTTTTTATACAATGAACCCAGATTTTTTTCCCTTGAAACTTATATACTATTTCTAAAAAATCATTTAGGTTTTTTACTGTTGGGGTTTCAAAGTCAACTGGGATATGAAAATAATTCATACCCAAACTTGTGACAATATCATCTTCTTTTTCTATTTTACCTACACTTGAAACAATAGCTAGATTTATAACAACTTCAAATTTGTTATTTGCTATAAACTCAAACTGTTCTTGCGTTGGTTGACCAGAAGTAAATAACTTATCATTGACTTTTTTAAGATTTATTATTGTTTTCAAGTTGGACCTTTTTTTGATTTAACTTAATTATAGGAAGTATTATTAAAAATAATTCTTAAGTTACAAATTTATTTAAGATAATATAATTTTTTAGATTTTAAAATAAGGAGTTTTATATGAAAAAAATAGTTTTATTTATGTTTGTATCAATATCACTTTTAGTTGCCTCAGAAGGTTTCATAAGCTATAAAGTAGATGGCAAGGAGTATGAAGGTTATTATAGTACTCCATCAAAAGATGCACCTTTAGTTTATATAGTACATGATTGGGATGGTTTGACTGATTATGAGATAAAAAGAGCAAAAATGCTTTATGATTTAGGTTATGCTAGTTTTGCAGTTGATTTATATGGGAAAGGTATTAGACCAACTGCTTTAGAAGATAAAAAAAGATTAACAAGTGAACTTTATCAAGATAGAGAAAAGATGAGATCACTTTTAGATGCAGGTTTAGAGCTTGCTAAATCTCAAGGAGCAAATATATCAAATGCAGTTGGAATTGGATACTGTTTTGGTGGAGCAGCTATCTTGGAGATGGCAAGATCTGGAGCAAACTTAAAATCATTTATCTCTTTTCACGGTGGTTTAGCAACACCTAAGGGGCAAGATTATTCAAAACTAAAAGGTAGTGTTTTTGTATTTCATGGAGGAGCTGACAAAGTAGTGCCTATATCAGACTTTGCAAGTCTTGTAACTCAACTAGAAGATGTAAAAGCACAATATGAGATGACAGTTTATAGTGGAGCACCCCATGCTTTTTCAGTCATAGGTTCAAATAGATACCATAAAAAAGCAGATGAAGAATCTTGGGCTAGATTTACTGAGATTTTAGCTAATACTTTAAAATAATAAAAAGGGTCATAAAAAAGTTTATGACCCTTTATCTTTTAAATATTCTTAAAAAATTACCATAAATTCTATAGGTTTTATTAGATTTATTAAAATTACTCTATAATGCAAAATTATTTAGAACATAAGAGAATATTATATATAGGATTTATAATGCCAGATTTAGAAGTTTTTCAGTTAGTTAATATATTAGGATTTATCTTAGGTCTTGCCTTTGGAGCTATTGGACAAAAAAAGCAGTTTTGTTTTAGTGGTTCTATAAAAGATTATATGTTAACAAAATCTACAATGAGAGGTTCATCAGTTATTATGGCAATGATTGTTGCTATTATCTCTACTGCTATAGTTTCAAAATATTTTGAGATTGATTTAAGTGATTCAAACTATTATAGAGACAATCTAAACTACTTTTCTATAGCCTTAGGTGGGATACTATTTGGTATAGGAATGATGTTTGCAGATGGTTGTAGCAATAGACAATTAGTCAAATTTGCACAAGGGGATACAAACTCTTTAATCACCCTTTTGTTTGTAGGTATTTTTGCTTTTGCTACAGTAAGAGGTTTTACAAGAGAGATTTTCAATCCAATAATAAACAACCAAACTTTGCTTGACTGGTCTGCACAACTTGGAAATATCACCATGAATATCTATTTTGTAGCTGCTTTACTTATTGTTTTACTTATGATTTTAGTTAAAAAGATAAAAAGACTTCCAAGTTTATGGGATGGGGCAATTTTAGGCTTGCTTATATCAGCAGGTTGGTATATCACTGGAGTTATAGGTGCTGAGAGTATTGAAAGAATAGTAAACTTAGAGAGTGTTTCTTTTATCTATCCAACTGCTAAAACCATAGAACTTTTTGCATACTATCAAGTAAATCAATTAAGTTTTTCTATTAGTTTAGTATTAGGTGTTGTTTTTGGGGCATTTTTTATGGCAAAAGCAAATAAAAAATATAGCTTTGGATGTACTGCTGCAAAAAGTGAAAACAGAATAAAATACAATATGTTTGGTGGAGCTTTGATGGGTACTGGTGGAGTTATGTCTATTGGTTGTACTGTTGGACAAGGTTTAACAGGTATGTCAACCCTTGCTTTAGCTTCAGCTGTTGCTATTATCTCTATTTTTATATCTGCAACCATAACAGCTATAATCTTAAACAAAAAAAATCAGCTTCCTATGTGTTTTATCTTTGAATGGAAAGATAACACGCCAGACTATCAAATATAATATTTATTACATATTGAAATTTTATTGCAATTTGAAACATATTGTGGTAAACTTTCATTATGTTTTTACACCTAGATTTAGACTGTTTTTTTATATCTGCCCATAGAACTTTAGATAAAAGTTTAGAAAATATTCCAGCTGCCGTTGGAGGTAGAAGCAATCTTAATATTTTCTCTTCACAAAAAGAGAAAAGAGAGATTAGTGAAAATAGTGGTGCTTTTATAAGTACTATTCTAACAAATGAGGGACAGAAAAGTTTTAAAGAGTATTTTGTAGATGAAAATGGAAGAATAAGAGGGATAATAACAACCTCCTCTTATGAGGCAAGAGCCTATGGGGTAAAAACTGCCATGAGTGTAAATGAGGCACTTAGACTCTGCCCAAATCTAAAAATGGTACCACCAAATTATCCTTTGTACCATGAACTTTCCCATAAACTTCTAAAACTTTTGGAGCATGAGATACCTTTGGTTGAGCAACTTTCTATAGATGAATTTTTTGGAGATTTAACGGGATATTTAAAAGATGACGAAGTTGAAGAGTTCGCTTTAAAATTAAAACAAAAGATAAAAAAAGAGCTTGACCTACCTATATCAATAGGAATAGCTCACTCAAAATATCTATCAAAACTTATAACAGAATATGCCAAACCAAATGGGATAAAATATGTAGCCAAAGATGATATAAAAGAGTTTATAAAAGATATACCTGTAGGAGAGTTTCCAGGTATTGGAAAAGCTTACCAAAATAGATTAAAAGGGTATGGGATACGAACTTTGGGTGATATAGAGAGTAAAAAAAATCTTTTTTATTCTTGGAAGAAGCCAGGAATTGAACTATATAATAAAGTTTGTGGAATAAACGACAATCAAATAGCCTTGCAAAAAGATAAAAAGTCTATAGGTATAGGTAGAACCTTTGATACAATCTATGATAGAGAAGAACTTAAAAGAAGAGTAATAATTTTAAGTAGGTACCTATGTTTTTTGGTAAAAAAAGCCCAAGTGAATCCTCTAACTTATGCTATAAAAATCAAATATGAATCAAATACAAAATCTAAAGCCTTTATAAATGTAAATAGAATTTTCAATGAAACTGACTTTAAATACAATACTCAAAAACTTTTTATGGAAAACGACACACACCCTTCACACGGGGTGGTGCAACTAAATCTTACTGTATATAACTTCTCAAAACCTAAAGAGTTTACCTATAATATTTTTGAATATGAAAATGACTTAAAAAAAAGAGAACTATCAAATCAAATACAAAAACTTAGAAACAAGTTTGGTATAGATATTATTAAAAGTGCATCTGAGTTAAATGACTCTCCAAAAAATAAGAAATAGTAAAAATAACTAATTTTCACGCTTAATATTCCCTTAATCTTATAAGTAATAAAATGTAGTATAAGAAATGTATAAGGAGTATACTATGGAAATAAGTAACAATGTACAACTTAACCAGAGTCCTTATTTAAATCTAAATCAATCTTTAAATAGGATTGCAACAGGTTTAGAAGTTGGAAGTGCAGCTGATAATGCTTCAGCTTTAGCTATTGCCACAAATTTAAATGTAGAAGCTAGTGGATTATCTCAATCAATAGATAATACTAATAGTGCTATTGCTTTAACTCAAATTGGTGATAAAGCTATAGCGGAACAATCAAGTATATTAGATACGGTAAAAGAAAAACTTTTACAAGCATCTACAGATACTACTTCTCAAGATGGTAGAGAAGCTTTATTAACAGATATACAAGATTTGCTTAAAAATTTTGACAATATAGCAAGTAGTACGAACTATAATGGTGAAACTTTATTACAAAATGGAAGTGATGATCAAAGTGCTACCCAAGGACAACAGTTTCAAGTGGGAACTGACGGAGAAAATATAATTGAATCAGGAAGTGTACAATCAAATACTGTAGGTGTTGGATTGCAAGATTTACTAAATCAAGACCCTTCAAATTTTGACTCATCAACTGCAAGAAGTTTTTTGGATAAAGTTGATGATGCGATTAACACAGTAAATGATTATAGAGGAGAGTTTGGTTCAACACAAAATCAACTTGAAAGTGCATCAACAAATCTTTTAACTCAATATACACAAACAAGAGAATCAAGTTCTATATTGACAAATGTTGATTATGCAAAAGAGGTTTCTAATTTTAGTAAACAAAATGTATTAGCACAAATTGGTGCATATGCAGCAGCACAATCAAATAATATAAATCAAAATATTGTAACTAGACTTCTATCTTAAGAGTAAAGAGAAGCTCTTTACTCTTTTAGTAATTTATTGTGTGAGTTATTCTTACTTTTCTAATTGGTCTGTCAGTAATTTTAAAGTGTTCAGTTCCATTATAAACAAAATAGTTTTTATATCCAGAGATAACTTTTCTTTTTACCTTATCATAAGTGTTATAACACTCTGTAGTAGTAACATATCTATCATCCCTATAATTATCATTGTATCTTGAAGATGGTTTATAATTGTTTCTAATCTCATGGGCAACTTTAGCTCCAAGTAAACCACCCACAATTTGTGCAGCTACTCGTCCATTGCCTTTTCCTATTTGGCTACCTAAAATAGCTCCTGAGGCAACACCAACTAAAGTATCTACGCCCAGAGAGTCGTTATAATTAGAATTAGAATAATATCCATCATCATAATCTCTTACTTTTTTTCTAACTTCTCTACACTCTCTATGGGGATTCCCCCTATCATATACATAATCATAAATAGGTTGAGAATAAGTCACCTTTGCAAAATCATAAAACCTATCCCCTTGTGCAAATAAAGATGATACTAAAAAAACTAATATTAGAGATAATCGTTTCATAATCTATCCTTTTACTTTATTAGCCTATTTTAATGAGGCAATATGTTCTGCAACTGCTTTTATATCTGCATCAGATAGTCTTGCAACTTGACCTTTCATAACACCTTTCATAGGTCCGCCATAAGATCCATCTTTATAACCATGTAGAGCTTTTTCAACTTTTGCTACATCCCAACCTTGAATAACTTGAGATTTTCCTAATGCATGTTTCTCAGCGTTTGCACCATGACATGTTGCACATGCTTTATAAATATTTGCTCCATCGCTTGCAAAAAGTGATGCCGCTCCTAGGATTAATATACCTGCTAAAATTTTTGTAGTTTTCATTTAATACTCCTTAATTTTTATGTAAGAAGTATAAAATCTAATTGTGAATTGATTGTGGATAAATTATCTATAAAAAGTTTATTTGAGTTTTCCAAATACTTTGTACTTTTCCCAATATGAATCTAAAGCCTCATTTAGCTGCTTTTCATTGAGTTTTGTTGCTTTTTTGATTCCAAATCTTTTTATAAAAGCTTCTGGCATAATTGTTTTTTCTTTTGATGGTTTTTGAAGATAATCGTGCATAGCACTTTTTACACTTTTTTCACTACTATATTTTAAAAGATATCTATAAAAATATTTATCAATAGAAACTGGCAATTTCTTGTGACAAAATACGCAGTTTGTTTCATATACACTTGCATTTAAAAGAGTTGTTAATATAACAAATAAAAAAATCAATTTTCCCATCGTATCTCCATTTTAGTTCCCTTATTTTCTTCTGATTTAACTTCTATTTTAAGTTCATACTCTTTTGCAATCATTGAAACAATATTTAAACCAATACCAAACCCTCCAACACTTTTATCAAACCTTTTATATCTTTGAAATAGTTGTGAGATTTGCTTTTTAGATATCCCTTTTCCTGTATCTTCTATAGATAAATAATTATCTTTTAGGATAATGGTTATAGAACCTTTAATCTTATTGTACTTTATAGCATTTGATAAAAGATTATCTATAAGTTTTGATATCTTTTTAAGATCACAAACCATTGTTACATCTTCATCAATAAAACTTTTTAAACTAAGTTTTTTTACATCAGCTAAGGTTTTAAAATACTCTACTCTTTGTTTTACTATTTTAGATAAATCTAAAAGTTCATTTTGAGAAATGATTTTATTGCTTAGGGTTAAAAAGGTCAAATCCTCATAGATATTAGATATGGTTTTTGCCCCAATATCTATCCTTTTTATCTTTTTTGCCAACTTTTCATCCAAACTATTTATATCTATCATTTCTACATTGGTTAAAATAGCAGAGATGGGGGTATTTAGCTCATGGGTAGTATCTTTAATGAATCTATCTAATAGATGTAAAGAGTCTCTCATAGGCTTTAAAAACAGCTTTAATAAGAAGTATCCAAAAAAGGTCATAAAGATAAAAGCAATAACAACAAATATAAATATCTCTTTTTTTACCTTTTCAAGCCAAACCTTATCATCAGATATCTCTAATACAACATATTTCGCACCTAAATAGTATGATTCTGGTTCTTTTATAAAATGTATTTTTGAACCAACAGTATAAATCACTTTTTTTAGTTGAACTTTTGGTTCATCCAAAGTTGAAAAAATCTTTTTTTTATCACTATCATAAATAGCTGATTTAAACTTCTCATCCCTAGGATAAAATTTGTATTTATCAAAATTGATATGTAAATCTTTGAGTCTAAAAATCAAATCATTTGAGTATTCTTGAAGCAAAACCCTTTTTTCTTGAAGCATGATATTTTTTTCTAAGTTGAAATATAAATAAGAAATAAAAAATAAAATTACAATAGTTAAAAAAGAGTATAGGGTCAAAAAACCTAAGAGGGTTCTTTTTTCACTTTGTGTTAAATCGATATCCAAGCTTTTTAAGACTAACAATTCTATCTTTTCCCAACACTTTTCTTAAGTTTTTAATATAAGTTCTTAGGGAGTTATCACTATATTGTTCATCATACTCCCAAACATAATCGTAGATTCTATCGTGGATTAGAAGTTGGTCTTTATTTTGTAAAAAAAATTTTAAAAGCTTTAACTCTTTGAAATTTAAAGGAACAACCTCATTATCTTTTATTAGTTCGTTATTAGAGGTATTAAAAACAATATTATCATCTATTTTAATCTCTTCTGATTTATTTGAAAACTCCCTTTTAATAATAGTTTGAACCCTTAAAAGTAGCTCTTTTAACTCAAAAGGTTTTCTAATATAATCATCACATCCACTTTTAAAGCCCTCTTCCAAAGAATCCATAGAGTTAAGTGAAGTTATAAAAATTGCTGGGGTGTTGTTGTTATACTCTCTTATTTGTTTAAGTAGTTCAAAACCATTTAAGGAAGGGACATTTACATCAAATAAAAATAGATCAAAACTATTTTCATAAACAACTTCTAAAGCCTCCTGTCCATCGAAAACTGGAACAACTGTAAAACCTTGCTCCTCAAAATAGTCAACTATAGTTTCATTTAAAGTAAAATCATCCTCTAAAAGTAATAGTTTTGTTTTCATTTGTTTTTATTTTTCTTTAAATTTTCTTGATATTTCTTTTTTTCATTTTCATTCATTGTAGGAACTCTACTTTTTAGCTCTTTTTGGAATTTAAATTGGTTTTCTTTTTTCACATATCCCATTATGGCTATTAGCTCTTGTGTACTCATTTCAGAGTAATCCTCTGCATGCAAACTTGTAATAAAAAAAGTAATTGTAAATAATAATACTAAAAATCTTTTCATATATAATCTCTTCAAATATTTTTGTAATAATACCATAAAAATTGTAGAATAATCGTAAAACAAACGGTTTCAAAAGAGTTTTAAAAAGAAATTTAATATAGTTTATACTAAAATCATCAAAAAATACAAAGAGAGAATATGAAAAAAATTGTTTTACTTTCAGTTTTATTAAGCTTATTACTTACAGGGTGCATAGGGGGTGGTGATAGTAAAAAAGAGTGGTCTGCCCTAATCTATCCAGATAAGAACAATACAAAAAGAAGTAAAAAAATCGGTGTTTATCCTAAATTAGAACAGTGCCAAGAAGCTTCAAAAGCAGAACTTGTTAAGTTAGGTTTAGAAACAAGCGGTACTTATAAATGTGGTCTTAATTGTAAATATCATGAGGGAATGAAAGTGGATATTTGCGAGAGTCTTACTGATTGAGATTCCAAAATTCTATGGAAAAAATTAACTTTAGATATATATTCAAACTACTCTTAGATGAGAAAAAAACTCTTATCTTTGGTCAGTTTGCTACTATAATAGGGATTTTAATAAGTATCCCTATCCCTTTAATGCTCCCTGCCCTTGTAGATGAAGTACTTCTTAAAAAACCCGCTTTTTTTATAAATAATATAGATAATTTTTTTGGAGCTGGGAATGCTTTTTATTATATTGCAATAGTAACCCTAGCTGTAATCATACTAAGAGTTCTTCATTTTATTTTTGGAGTAATTACAACAAAAATTTTTACAAAAATATCAAAATATGTAACCTTTAAGATTAGAGAAAAACTTATAAATCACCTTAAAAATGTATGTATGAATGAGTACGAAAGCTTGGGAAGTGGTGCAATATCAGCCAATTTAATAACTGATGTTACTACTTTAGATAACTTTATAATAACAAGTGCAAGTAAATTTATATCTTCTGTTTTAACTTTAATTGCAGTATCAATTGTAATGATAGCAATTCATCCTGTTTTGGGTTTGATGATTTTATTTATCCAACCTATAATTATGGTTTTATCAAAAAAAATCTCTAAGCAAGTGGGAACTTTGAAAAAAATAGAGAACAACTCCATAGAAAGTTTTCAAGATAATATTTCAGAATCTTTAGAACTATTTGGACAAATAAAAGCTAGCAATAAAGAGAACTATTTTTTTAATGACTCAATAAATAAAGCAAAACAGATACAAGAAACATCAAACAACTATAGCTATAAAAGTGTAGCTTATGAAAGGTTCTCCTTTACTATCTTTTTAGTAGCTTTTGAGATCTTACGAGCTAGTGGCTTGGTGATGGTTGCTTATAGTGATTTGAGTATTGGTATGATGTTTGCAATGTTTGGATATATATGGTTTATTATGACTCCAGTACAAGATATATTATCAATGCAATACGCATATACAACGGCAAATGCAGCAATTGAAAGACTCAATAGAATTTTATCTTTAAATATAGAAAAAAATGGTTCTAAAATATTAAATAAAAATGAAAATGGTGTTGATATAAAACTTCATAAGGTATCTTTCTCTTATGATGGAGATAAAAATATATTAAATGATATAAATTTAGATATAAATGCAGGTGAAAAAATAGCTTTAATTGGAGCAAGTGGAAGTGGTAAAACAACTTTAGCACAAGTTATTGCAACCTTTTATACTAAAAATAGTGGAGATATTACTTATAACAATATAAGTGTTGATGAGATAAATAAACAATCCCTTAGGGATGAACTCTTTTTAGTATTACAAATGCCAATACTATTTAATAACACCCTGAGATTTAATATCACAATGGGAAGAGAAAATATAAGTGATGAGGATATTTATAAGGCTTTAGATATAGCTCAATTAAAAGATACCATTTTAAATATGGATAATAAGCTTGAAACTATAGTGGGTAAACATGGGATTAGATTAAGTGGTGGTCAAAGACAAAGACTCTCAATAGCTAGAATGATCATAGCCAATCCATCAATTGTTATATTTGATGAGTCAACTTCTGCTTTAGATGTACATACAGAAGTAAAACTATTTAACTCTTTAATGCCTATCTTAGAAGATAAAACAGTGATTACAATAGCTCATAGATTGAGTACAGTTAAAAATGCAAATAGAATATATGTCTTAGATAATGGTAAAATTGTTCAAAGAGGAACACATAAAGAGTTAGAAGAGGAAGAGGGTCACTATTTGGAGTTTATAAAAAACCAACTAATATAAGGATTTAGTATAATTTATTATTTAAGCTTAGAAAACTTACAAGATAAAGAACTTTTAAAAAATCATATCTACCCAAATATGGAAGAGAATTACTATTGGAGTGATGATTATTCCCCTGAGTTTTATATAGAAGCTGCGAAGTCTGGATTTATTACAACCTCTATGTATTTTGAAGATAGATTTATTTTATTGCCTGAGATACAATATGAATATGCTATTTTAGATTTCGATGAGATTAAAATACCTAGAAAAGTAAAAAAAATTTTAAAAGATGATAATTTTAAATTTTATATAAATAAAAATTTTGATAAAGTGGTAAATAAGATTAGAAATTATCATAAAGATTCTTGGATAAATAACGAATATGCAACTATTTTGAATAATATAAGGAATTATTCAAAACCAATAAAAGATTTTGAATTAATTTCTGCAGAAATCTATGATAAAAATGATAATTTTTTGGTTTCTGGTGAAATTGGTTATAGAATTGGAACAACATACACATCATTAACTGGGTTTACCACAAAAAGTAAAAAATACAACAATTGGGGAAAACTTCAACTTGTATTATTGAATGATTTTTTGAAAAATAATGGCTATAGCCTCTGGAATTTAGGGCATCCACAACTTCAATATAAGATTGACCTTGGGGCTAAAGTATATACAAGAGAGAGTTTCTTAAAAAGATTTTTATTATATAAAAAATAATAAAATAACTCAATTTTTATTATTTCTTAAATTTTTGTAAGTATTGTCTCATAACTGTCTCAATTTAAGGTTTTCTTTATAATAGATTATGTTATAATCACAATAAAAAATGAGGAACAAGATTATGAGTAACAATGTAACTATTGACTTAACAAAAGACATGGAAAGATTTCTAAAAAGTAAATCAAAAGAGTTTGATTTAAATATTGAAGATACTTTAAAAGAGATACTTAATCAACAAATTGATAGTAGAATTGATTTAGGTAAAGGTTTTTACTATGATAAAGTGTTAAAAAAAGTATTTGATAGAAAAAATGTAGATGTAGGTTTAACTAAAACTCAAATGAATATTTTCAATACTTTATTAAAAAGTAGAGATACAATAGTAGAGGTTGAGACTATTAAAAAAGCAGCATGGAAAGATAAAAATACATCAATTTTCACATTAAGAAATATGATTAAACAAATAAGAGACAAAACTTATTATGGATTAATTAAAAGCCACTCTAGTAGAGGTTATTCAGCAGGATTCTAATATCTAAATCCTGTTTATAATAAAAAGGGGAAAGCTTATTCCTCTTTTTTTATATCTATAATATATAAGTAAATCAATATAGATGTTGAAATAAATAAAGTTACTATCCAAAACCAATCGAGAATAATATTAATATAAATTAAAAACAATATTAAAATTACACTAAATAAATATTTATAATCTTTTAAAATAAACTTCAAAAACAAAAAACCTTTTAATAAAATTCAGATGTATATTATCTTAATAAGGTTTCTAAATAGTCTCTTTTAGATAAAAAATATCTCTTTTTTATCTCTTTTTTCATTTTTTAAACTATTTTGTTTTTTACTTTTTATTTTTTTATAAATAAGGATTCCAACTTCAATGATTATCATACCAATAGTACTAAAAAGTATAACGTTTAATATAAAATCTAAATTTAACATACCATCCTCCATATAATTGATATACAGAAATGGTATCATTTTTTTGTCTCAATTTTGTCTCAATAAATATTATTTTTAAATTTTAGGTATTTTTAACTCTTTTAACCCATCTTTTAAAGAGTCTATGACTTATAATATCTTCTTGCAGTGGTTTTTTATTAATTATATTTTCTACTAGATTATATGCCAAATAAGGTGATAAAACATAACCTCTACCCCCTACTCCATTCAAAACATATAAATTATCAGTTTCACTTAACATCTTATCTTTTATAAAAGAACCATTTACTAGATGAGGAAACTCTTGTAAAGTTTTTTGTGAGTCTACTAATTTGCCAACCATTGGAAAATAATCAACACTTGAAGCTCTAGCTCCAATTTTTATATCAATAACTTCTACATCATCTAATTTTTTTATATCATTGGCTAATTTTAAAAGTTTATTTGTATCACTATTTATCAACTCTTTATTATATGTATCAAAACCTTGCTCGCTTAGTTTTAATTTTTTATAACAATGATTACAAATGCTGAAATTACAATCTATTCTATTGTGAGTTGCACCTATAGATAAATAGTTTATATTCTCTTTTTCATCATATCTACTATGCGACAAAGAACACTCTTTGTGGTAGTTAACTTTAGTATTTGTAGAAGATTTTATATCAATCTTTTCTCCCCAAACTGCTCGTATATTAAAATACTTCTCATTTATCAAGCTAATATCAGCCCCAGTAGTTAAAATAATATTTTTAGCATTGATTTCACCATTGATTTGCCAAGTATTATCTATTTTTTCTAGTTTTTTCACCTCATACTTTAAGCTTTTTTCTACATCTTTTGATAAATACTTACATATATCATATGAATTTACTTGAGAACCTATCTCAAAAAAATACCCTTCACCCTCTTGCTTAAACTCAAAATCCATATAAGGTTTATAATTTTCAAATTTAACTCTATCTTCTTTATTTTTAGGAATTCTAACAACCCCACAGTTTGTTATATGTTCAAAGATATATTCTTTATATAGTTTTGTTGAGAATTTAAGAGAAGTTGTAACTAAATCTTTAAATTTATTTGGTTTTCCTAAAAGTGGAGATAAAAAAGCTCCTGCTGCACCACTTGCACCTTGTGCTATATCACAGTTTCTATCTATTAGAAGTATTGAGTTTGAATATTTTGTTAAAAAGTGTGCAACACTACATCCTGCAATTCCGGCACCTATTATCACATAATCATACTCTTTAGAGATCATTTTTTATCTCATCTTGAAGTTGATAATTTGGTCTCCAATAACCTCTTCCACCTCTCAAACTTACACATTTATGATTTGGAAATCTCTTTTTATAATAATTTAATCGCTCTTTTGTAGTTTTGCCAGTATCACAATAAAACACAAACACTGAGCCCTTTGGCATTTTTTCTAACTCATAAGGATTATAAGTGATTGTTTCAATATTATCTATAGGTTTTAATATAGTATCTACTAATACTACTTTTATATCTTCTTTTTGAAGCTCTTTTATATTTTTGTATAACTCTTGCTGAGTCCATTCATCTTTATTAAACATAAGGAATAATTGCAAAATATTGATTAAAAGTAGTTAAAATGGATTTAATTCTCTTAGTCTTAATGACTCAATTAAAACTACACATATTTTTATATGTGCTAAAAATTATTATAAACTTGATTGACATTGACTCAAGTTTATGGTAAAATATTTATTGAAATTAGAATATATTATAGGATAAAAAATGGCAAAAAGTTTATATGAAACATTAGAGGTTAGCGAAGGAGCTAGCGCTGACGAGATAAAAAAAGCTTATAGAAAATTAGCAAGAAAATATCACCCAGACGTAAATAAAGATGCTGGGGCAGAAGATAAATTTAAAGAGATAAATGCTGCCTATGAGGTTTTATCAGACCCAGAGAAAAAACAGCAATATGATCAGTTTGGTGATTCAATGTTTGGTGGTCAAAACTTCCATGATTTTGCAAGAGGTCAAGGTTCAGGAGTAGACTTAGATGATATTTTAAGACAAATGTTTGGTCAAGGTGGATTTGGAGGTAGTGGTTTTTCATCTTCTTCTGGTTTCAATGGCTTTAATGGAGGATTTAATGAACCAGATCTTGATACACAAGCTCAGATTACCATAGCATTTGATGTATCAATTTTAGGAGGTAAACAACATATCTCGCTAAATGGTGATTCTTTTGATATAAAAATACCTGAAGGTATAAAAGATGGTCAAAAAATTAGAGCGAAAGGGAAAGGTAAAGCATATCAAGGAAGACGTGGAGATTTGATTATAAAAATTAATGTTGCATCTAGTCCCGAGTACACAAGGGAGGGAGATACCCTAACAAAAATATTTGATATACCTTTGAAAACTGCCCTATTTGGTGGAAAAGTTGAGATAAAAACAATCTATAAAACCATAACTTTAAAAGTTCCTCAAAATACAAAACAATATCAAAGATTTAGAGTAAAAGAGCTTGGAGCTTTAAATAGAACTACTTCGCAAAAAGGTGATTTATATTTGAAAGCAAATATTGTATTGCCAAAACTTGATGATTTAGATGAAGATTTTAAATCTATGTTAGAAGAAAAACTGCCTGATACAATCTAAAGGAGATTTTATGGATTCAAATGCATACAATGAACCTGTTTACCTTATTTCAGCTGTTGCAGAGATACTTAGTATTCATCCACAGACTTTAAGACAATATGAAAGGGAGGGGCTTATAAAACCCTCTCGAACAAATGGAAAGATAAGACTCTATTCACAAAAAGATATAGACCATATCAAATATGTATTAACTTTAACAAGAGAGTTAGGCATCAATCTAGCAGGTGTTGATTTGATTTTACAGTTAAATGATAAGATTAGCAATTTAGAAGATGAGATAAAATCTTATAAATCTAAATTAAAAGATGTAAATAAATTTGGACTTGTTCCAAACTCAAAAGCTTTGGTTATTAAAAAAAGTTCTTACGATATAGTTATTTTTGAAGAATAATTTATAAAATCTAACATAATGTTAGATTTTATTGTTCGATTTGATATTGTACTTTATAATCTCTCATAAGTGGTGGAATATCTAAATAGTTTTCATCATCCATTGATACTTTTTGAGAATTTTCCTCATCATTTTCTTTTGTTTCAACTTCAGAAGAGATATTTTTAGACTCAAAACCAGTTGCTACAATAGTTATCTTAACTTCATCTGTTTCTAAAGTATTATCAGAAGTGGTACCAAAAATAATCTCAGCATTTGAATCAATTGTTTCATGAATTCTAGACATAACATCATTGATTGCAAATAATGATACTTGTGGATGGATATTAAAGTGGATTAAAATACCTTTTGCTCCACCTAGTGATACCTTATCTAAAAGTGGTGAATCAATAGCATTTTCTAAAGCTCTTTGGGCAGCATTCTCACCTTTTGCTTTACCAATACCCATCAATGCCATACCTTTGTGTTGCATAATAGTTTTAACATCAGCAAAGTCAGTATTGATATCAGAGTTTCCTGGATTTAGGATAACTTCACTCATACCATTTACAGCTTGATAAAGAATATTATCTATGATTTTAAAGGCATCTTTCATACCTACATTTTCATCAATTATCTCTAATAATCTATCATTTGGGATTACAATAATAGAGTCACTAACTTTTTTAATCTCTTCTAAACCAAGATTTGCAAGCCCTGCTCTTTTTTTACCTTCCCAAGAAAAAGGTTTAGTCACAACTGATACAGTAAGAGCACCTATCTCTTTTGCTGCTTTAGCAATAATTGCAGCAGCTCCAGTCCCTGTACCTCCACCAAGACCAGCTGCAATAAATACAATATCTGCACCCTTTAGTGAATTTTTAATATCTTCATAACTTTCAACTGCTGAATCTCTACCAATTTCTGGCTTCATTCCAGCACCTAAACCTTTTGTAAGCTTGATTCCCAGTTGGATTTTTTTAGGAGCTTTTGAGATGTGTAATACTTGCATATCAGTATTTGCTGATATTAAGTCAATCTTATGAGTTCCCTCATTTATCATATGATTGACCATATTACAACCACCACCTCCAACTCCAATTACTGCAATTTTAGCTACATTATCTGACAACGTTTGATTTGGCATTTCCACTTTTATATCATCCACCTTAAATAAATTATCATTCATCAAAACCACTCCGTGATCATATTCCAGATTCTTGATACTCCTTTACCTTTTTTATCTTTTGATATAGTAGGTAAAATTGTAGTATTTGTATTACCCTTAAACTCTTCTTGAGATCTTTGTTTTTGTTCTTTTTGAATATTTTTAGGCTTTACCTGCTCATTAGAGATAAACTCTTCATTTGCAACATTATTCTCTTCCATTTTTATTTTCATAATTAGATTTTTATTTGAATCTAATTCAAAATTTCTATTTGTTTCTAATGAATAAAGAAGTAAACCAACAATTGTTGCCATCTTCTCATCTTCAAAACTCATATAACCATTTTTAATATTTATTGGTGTAGAGATTTTAACAGGTAGATTATCAAAAATTAAAGTTGCTAACTCTTTTATCCCTACTAATTTAGCCGTACCACCAGTAATAACAATCCCTGCACCTAAATTTTCATGAATACCACTTTTTTTGAGACTATTTCTAACTAAAATCAAAGTCTCTTCAATTCTTGCATGAATAATTGTTTGGATATGTTCTAATGATACTTCAGAAGAGTTCTTTTCATCACCTATTCTTGGAGTTCTAACTTTTTTATTTACTAATTCTTCAGAGGATTTAAGTAAATCCCCATACTCTGTTTTTATTTTTTCTGCTGCAATTGGAGGGGTATGTAACATAACAGATAAGTCATTTGTAATATGATGGGATCCCACAGGAACAAAACCATTATAAATAAGAGAGTTTCCTTTATAACATGCATATTCAGTTGTAGTATCACCTATATTTATAACAGTTGCACCAAAATTTCTTTGTTGCTCGTCTAATATTGAAATTGCAGAAGCATAAGCATCTAAAACAAAGTTGTTTACACCTAAATTTGCCATTTTAAAAGCAGACTTGATATTTGTAAGAGCTGTTTTTTTAGCAGTAACTATAAAAACAGAAGCTTCAAGTCTAGAACCATTCATATTTAATGGATTTTCAACATCAGCAGAGTCATCTATCTTAAATGATAATGGAATTACATGTATAACTTCATATTCTGGGATAATAGTCGCATTATAAAGTGCCATTTGAAGAACTTGATTTATCTCACTTTCTGTGATAAGTCCGTTTGGTATATTTACACTACCAGCACTTCTAACACCTTTTGTATAAGCTCCAGAGATAGATACAACAGTTGAATCTATTGCTTCAGTTGTATTTTTCTTTGCAATTGAAACTGCTTCCCTTATACATTTTGATGCAACTTCAATATTTGAAATCACACCTTTATTAATCCCTTTACTTTTTGATGTACCCGTTCCTAAAATATTGATTTTATATTCTAAATTATTCCTTGCAATAACTGCTGTTATACTTGACGAACCAATATCAATAGCTAAGAGAGTTTTATTCAAGTATTACTCCTTAAATTCTGTAGATTGAACTTCATATCTTTTTTCTAAACTTTTTATAAAATTATTCATAAGTTCTTGATTTAATAGATTATTCATTGTAGTTTTTACAGCTTCATCTTTCTTTGGGTCATATGAAGCTAGTTTTGCATTATCAATTTTATATAAAACTACTTTATCTCCAATTGTTATTTTACCTTTTTTTTCTGTTTTTGCAAAAAGTTTATTTAAAAATGACAAGGCTTCATCTTTGTTAAGCCCTGGAATCTTGTTAAACGAGTTTCTTGACACATAACCTATATCTTGTCCTTTAAAATCTTTTAACATATTAGTAGCCTCTTGCTCAACTTTTAGAGACTTTGCAACTTTCTCATAATCTTTTAAAACCATAGCCTTTGCATCTTCAAATGATAAAGTTTTTGGTAAAGTTTTATTTAAAATTTTTACAATGATATATTTATCACCTTCTAAAAATGGTTTTAGAACATCTCCTGGAACTTGAGATAAAATCTCTTTATTGTTTTCCACAGAGTATGGTAAATTCTCTTCAAGATATTTTTTAGAGCTTGAAAATTTTTCTTCACCTTTTTTAAGTTTTAGATACTTTTTAAGTGCCATTTTTTTACTATCTTTTGCATTTAAAACTCTTATAATATCTTCTTTTGCTTCATCTAAAGATTTTATCTTACCATCATCTTTTTTGAAATCTGTTCTAAAGTTTTTGTAATATTCTGCAATCTCTTCTTGAGTATATGTATTATTAGAGATAGCTAATTCATCTATATCTAGCTGAATTGATGGTTTTGATTTATAATTATCTTTATTTGTTTCCCAATAGTTTTTTAAATCTTTATCTTTTATATCTACAGAAAAACTATTTGCATCTAAAATTTTTATAGATAATTCATCTTCTGAAAATAGCAATTTATTTAAGTTTTTAAGCTCATTTTTACTTACTTCGATTTTAAATATTGATTCAATTTTTTGTAATAAAAGATCTCTTCTTAGAGAAGCTTCAAACTCTTTAGGAGTTGTTCTATTCTGTCTTAATACTTTTATATATGTATCTTTATCAAATTTGCCATCTTTTTTAAAAGCTTCATATTTTACTAATTGTTTTGCAATCTCTTCATCTGTAACATCTAAACCTAACTCATCACCATAAGATAAGATAAGATTTTTTTGTATTGCAAGGTCGTATGCCGCTTTTTTAAGATTTAACTTATCTGCTAACTCTTTGTTAAACTGTGCACCAAACATTTTTGCGTATTGATCATATAAAGATGAATACTCTCTTTGATACTCTTCAACAGATATCTTTCTATCTCCAACAACAGCTACTGCACCACTTTTTGAACCATAATCATAAGACCCCCAGCCAACAAATCCTGCTCCGACAAACGCGATAGTACTTACCCAAATAGTTATTACAAGCCATTTTTTGTGTCTTTGCATCCAAGTTATCATTAAATATTACCTTTTTAAAATTTTAGATATATTACTTAAAAGTTACTTTTAAATAGGTAAAAGTTAACTAATTTGTTTTAGATAATAAATCATTTATTACAGATTCTCTTCTAGTTGTCTCAATTCTTTTACAAGCACTTTTAAAAGCTTCTTCCTCTCCCACAATAAAACACATACTTTTTGCTCTTGTGATTGCTGTATATAAAAGCTTTGTATTATGCATGATATAATGGGAAAAACTCATAGGTATAAGTGCATTTTCATACTCCATACCTTGGGTTTTATGTATGGTTAAACAATATGCAAGACTAAGAAGTGAACTTAAATCATCAAAATCATAAAACACAACCATATCATCAGTTGGATATAAAACTATACATTGATTCTCTTCAAAATCAAGTTTTATTATTAGCCCAAGTTGTCCATTAAAAACCCGTTTTTCAATATATTCACTTGAAGCTGTTTTATACATCTTCATTGTTTGTGCTTTCATATTTTCATTTTTTATATGTATAACTTTATCACTTACTTTATACTCATAAAGTTTTGTTTTATGTGATTTTGCTTTGACATGGTTAAAAAGTATTTGAAGTTGCATATTTAGGTTTTCAACACCTAAAATTCCAGCTTTCATAGGAGTTATCACTTGAAATAAAGTTAAAGCCTTTGATATCTTTTTATCTTTTATAAAATCGTAATAATCTTGTATATAATGGGAAGAGATATTTAAAATTGTGTTAAGTATATTTTCACTTATTTGTGTTCTTAAATTAGAAAACTCACTTTTAGAAGAGGAGTTTTTTACTGCATAATAATTATTTTGAGATACATCAATAAATTTGAAATCTTTATATTCTCCATTATACTCAGGAACAACACCTTGTCTAATATCATTTGCAATCACTGCGATTGCTTGATCGCTACTTTGTCTATAGATTTTTTCTAATTTACAAATAGGAGCCAAGTTGTGTTTTATTGCATCTGCTAAGATATTTCCAGCCCCAATTGCAGGAAGTTGTCCATCATCACCTACAACAATAAAAACAGTGTCATCATTTATCTTTTTTGTTAGATTATAAAACATTACAGAGTTTACCATTGAAGCTTCATCTAAAAGTATCACCTTATGGGGGAAGAACTCTTTATCCTCATGTTTTACAAATAATGATTGAATTGTAGAGCTATTATATCCAGTAGTATCAGAAATCCTTTGACTTGCTATTCCACTTAGGGCTATGGTTATAATATCATCAAAAGCAACTATCTCTTCAAGAAGCTCCAATATCGCCCTACTTGATGTGGATTTACCAGTTCCTGCATATCCAATCAAAAAAAGTGTTTTATGTCCACCATTTATAAGCTCTACCGCTTTTTTTTGCTCATCATTTAGTTTAAACCCAAGGGTTTGCTCTTTTTTTTCAACATAGCTATCAAATGAAGATATGATTTTAGGATTAAGTTCATTTTCCCTTCTTTGAAAGAACTCCAATACTCTTCTTTCTGCAAAATACAGCATAGCAGGAGAAAGTCTATATTGAGAGGTTTGAAAAATATCCTCTTGAGCTAACATTTTAGTTACGCAAGTTTCATATAAAATATCTTCATTTGAAAAATTTAATGCCTCATCTAAAAGTTTATATAAATGGGATTTATCAATTGAAGAGTTTCCATTGTTATCACAAAACTCCCTTAAAGTATAATCTATACAAGCATTGATTCTAAACTCCGATTTTGGGTCAATGCCTAAAGACTTAGCAATCTCATCTGCCCTTTTAAAACCTATACCTTTTATATTGATTAACATATAAGGGTTTGTTTTTATCTTTTCAATTAGATTATCAACCTCACTAAAATTTGAATAGATTTTATTAATAAGGTTTGAAGTTACACCAAATTTTGATAAAAAACTTCCTAACTCCCTTAAGTGTTTGAACTTTTGCCAAGAACTAACTATTTTTTGCAGTTTTTTCTCTTTTATTCCTTTGAAATTTAAAAGTTCATTTGGGTTTTCATTGAGTATCTCAACCAATTCATCTTCATCATATTTTTCAAGTAATTCATGGGCAAACTTTTTCCCAACACCTTTTACAATCTTTGTTAAAAAGAAAAATAGTTCTGCTTCTTTTAGTTCTAGAGTTTGAAACTCAAACTGTACTCCATATTTTTTATGGGTAATCCAATTACCTGTTAAGATAATCTCTTCACCAACAATTTTCTCTATGTCAGTATCAAAGTATGTTCCACATATTTTTTGATTGTTTTCTAAAACTGCAATTGTATATTTAGTTTCTTCATTTGTATAAAGAACTTTTTTAATAACTCCAGATAGATTAAATAGTTTTTCTTCTTGATTGTTTTGTTTTTTTTGCATTAATAGCCATCATCAAATTTAGCTTTTTTGTGTTTCTCTTTTTTGTAAGCACTTTGATTTTTCTCTTTTTGTAAGAGATTTGCATCTTTTAATAAGGTATTTCGCTCATCTTCAAAACTATCCGAAGAGTTTTGTGTGTAATCTAAAGTTTTATTTATAAAGTTTATTAAACCTGTTAGATATTGAGAATTAAGCTCTATTGCCTTAACTCTTTTTAAATCTTCGTAGTTTTTAAGAGTTCTTTCTATAAAAAGTTGTTTATCAAAATTTTCTAATTTTAGTAAAGATAAGGTTCTTGTGAAAAACTTTTCAAGAACTCTAATATATCTTATTCTTAATTGTTTATCATGCATTATAAGATTGTATCAATATTTTCTAGTGGTCTTGCAACAACAGCTTTGTTACCATTTATGATAATTGGTCTTTCTATTAATTTTGGATTCTCCACCATAGCTTTTACTAAACTATCTTCGTCATCTACTTCTTTAAGATTTAACTCTTTATAGATTGATTCACCTTTTCGCATAAGCTCTTTTGCATCCATATTTAAAAGTTTTAAAATCTCCTTTAACTCTTCAAAGCTTGGTGTTTCATCTAAATATTTTATGATTTGTGGTTTTATACCTTTTTCTTCTAGATAATTCAAAGCATTTCTAGATTTTGAACATCTAGGATTATGCCAGATTATAATATTATTCAATTTTACTTCCTTAATTTTTTGGTAGTTTGTCGTTTAGTATATCTATGCCTAATTCTGAAAGATTTACGTGGATTTGACCCATTTTCTTTGACTTATTATTTATGATTATTGGAGATGAGACATCTAAAGATGAGTCTGAAACATGCGATTGTAAAACAAAAATATAGTACATGGAGATATCATCTAAAGATTCAATTTCTAGTTTCTCTTTAAAATCATCTGGAAACTCATATGCAAGTGATTTTAAAGCCCCAAAGCTCATCAATCTTAACTTTACACCAGTATCAATTCCTTGTATTAAAGAAAAAAAATCATCTAATTTTGTAAAGGTAAACTCTGTTTCCTCTTCACATCCATCGATAGGTACTACTACTTTATAACTCATTTAAAACCTTATTTAAAGACAAAATTGTACAAAAAATTACTTTTCATGTCAATTAGATTGAGTATATTTTATGATATACTTAAACTTATGATAGTTTCTAATAATAGCATATTAAATATTTTACTTCCCAATGATAACAAGGTTTTAAAAGAAGTTTTGAAAGAGGCTGACTCAAAAACCTTAGATAATCTGAAAAATAGTAGTAAAAATGTTAGTGATATTTTAAAAAATCTATTTAGTGATTTAAAAACTGGAAACAAAAGTAATGCATCTATTGAAAATATCTTAAAAAACTCAAATCTATTTAAAGACTTAGGTAATTTTACAAACTCCCTAAAAACACTTTTAGATAATGTGAAAAATGACCCTTCCTTAGCAAAATTCAAACCAGCTTTAGAAAATCTACTTAAAGATATCTCTACACTAGATGAAAAATCCTTAAAGGAGATGATTACAAAATCTGGAGTGTTCCAAGAAGCAAAGGTATTAAATAGTTTAGAAACAAAAGGTGCATTACCTAAAAACTTAGAACAAGTTCTAAATCAAATAAAAACTATTATAAAAGATATGCCAAGTATTGAAGCAAAAAATATAGAAACCCTAATTGATAAAATAATTCAAAATAATAAGAACCCAAATCAAACATCTAATTTACAAAATAGTTCTGATTTGAAATTTTTAGTAAAACTACTTCAAGATTTATCAAAAAATATACCAGATAAACAAGTGGCAAATCTAACAAACTTAACAAACCAACTAAAATCTATAACCTTAGATGCCCAATTAGTTGAATCAAAACTTGAAAATACTAACAATCAAACACAAAATATACAAAAAACTAATGAAAATGCTAAATTAAGCAATATCAAAAATGAAGTTGTAACACAAACAAGAGAAACCTTAACTCAATTAAAAAATGAGTTATTAAACAATCCAAATATAAAAAACTCACAAACACTTATAAAACAAATAGATAATCTACTTATAAACAATAATCTATTTTCCAAAAATACAGACCAAGTTGAGCCCAAAGCTTTACTAAATCAACTTGTTAATTTAAGTGAGATAAAAACAGCAGAAAATGGAAATAGCAATCTTTCTAATATTGTTAATAATCTAAAAAATCTAAGTGAAGATATTGCAAATTTAGAGGCTAAAACCCTATCTAATAAGCCTGTGGTAAATGAAAAGCTTGAACTAACACAAAACTTAAAAGAGAGTTTAACAAATCTAAAAAATGAATTAGCAACTATGAAAAATATAGATTCAAAAATTGCTAATCAAATCATAGATAAACTTTTAAACATTCAAAATCTATTTTCAAAAATAGAACTACCAATGGATTTAAAAAATCTACAACAAGCAATACAAAACCAAGGTACAAACCTAAACAATTTTCAAAATCTTTTTAGCTCAAACATTGATAACTTGATTTTAAATCTAAAAGAATCAATAATAAACTCAGCAAACAATCCAAACACTCTAAATCTGCAACAAAATATCGTAAAAACTATAGAAAAACTTGAAAATATACTAAATAATCTCCCCTTAGATATAAATAATAAGCTTGATGCAAAACAAACTGCCCAAAATAATGTACAAAATGATATGAAAACACTTTTATTGCAAATGCAAGAGGAGTTATCTTCAAAAGCAGACCCAAAATCTACTGAACTTTTAAAACATGTAGATAAAATGGTGACCCATTTAGAATATTATCAACTTTTAGGCTTAAGTACAAATAGTAACTCTGTATATATTCCATTTTTTTGGGATATGTTAGAAGAAGGTGATATCTCAATGAAAAAACTTAGTGAAGATAGGTTTTATTGTGAAATTAATCTAAATCTAAAAGAGTTTGGTCAAACACAACTTTTATTATCTATATATGATAAAAATAAAATAGATTTAACTATCCATGCATCAAAAGAGAGTTTTAAACAAGCAATCAGAGAAAACTTTTCAAAACTAAGAGTTGCATTAAATAATGCAGATTTAATCCCTGTAAATATAAAAATAGTAGATTTAAAAAAAGACAAAGAGATAAGTGTACAAGAGAAACAACAAGCAGTTTTTAACCAAGATGATTTAGATCTAGGTTTTGGGGTTAATATAAAGGCTTAAAATGGAAGAAAATCAAATAAAAAAAGCTGCAGCCTTAAAATACGACTTAGAGGTAGATAATGCACCAAAAGTTGTTGCAAAAGGAAAGGGAGAAATTGCAGGAAATATCATAAAAATTGCCCAAGACAATAATATTCCTATAAAAAAAGATGAGGATTTAATAGAACTTCTTAGTGCAATTGATATAGATAAAGAGATTCCTCCAGGGATGTATAAAGCTGTTTCAGAAATCTTCTCATATATTTATGATTTGACAACCCTAGAAAGAAAAAGAAAAGAATCCAATATTAAATGAGAAACAATTATTATATAAGTCGTTTTTCAATATAATCCATAAAAAACTTAAAGTACCTATTAATAATGAAAGTCACAAACCACGATAGTCCAATTTTTGTAATTATACTTTGCCTTTATATAATAATAATCAATATACTTTCATCTATTTATTTTTTTCCAATTATGTTTTTGGGTATCTTAGTTTTACTGTTTTTTTTATGTATAAAACAAAAATATTATTACTCTTTGTTTTTTGTAATTTTAACTTTTTTGTTTATAGAGTTAAATAATGGCTTTAAACCCTTATCTTTATCTTTATTGGCAGGTTTTCTCTACTTTTTTGTAAAACCGTACATTAAAAGAGTTCTATCTTTTGAAAGTGCAACCCCATATATCTATATGTCAGTTTTTTATCTAGCAATATTTATTTTATGGTCTTTTAACAATGAAATCACTTCCCAATTAAATTATATATTATTTATAAATTTAATAATAGATTTTATTGTGTTTGGGATATTTATATGAAAAGATTAAACTTCCTATTTATTATCATATCTTTAATACTTTTAACACTTTTATTAAGGGTATATTTTTTAAGTATCAAATCAAATACCTATTATGAAGAGTTATCAAAGAACAACTATATAAAAAGAGTTTATACTATACCAAATAGGGGTATAATTAGTGATAGAAATGGAAAACCACTTGCTATGAATAAATTAGGTTTTTCAATTAATATAAAACCCCATTTGCAATCAGTTAGAAAAAGAGCCCTTTTAGAAAGCCTTATATCTTTGATAAATAAACATTTTCCTGAATATACAAAAGAGGAATTACTAAAAAAATATAAAAAGCTTGATTCCCCTTATAAACACGATTTTGTTAAGATTGTTGATTATATTCCTTATGAAGTATTCTTTGAAAAATATACCCTATTTAACTCTTTGGATACTATAAAAATAGAATCAGAAGTAAAAAGAATCTATCCATATAAAGAGAATGCTGTGCATATAATTGGTTATGTTGGTAAGGCTACAAGATTAGATATAAATAATAACCCCTTTTCAAAACATAGTGATATTATTGGAAAAATGGGATTAGAAAAATATTACAATAACCATCTTCAAGGAGAGTTAGGTTATAAAGATATAAAAGTAAATGCTTTAAATAAAGAGTTAGAGGTATTAGATGAAAAAGAGGTCTCTTCAAATAACGATTTAAGAATAAGTTTAGATATAGAATTACAAAAATATGTAAAAGATATTTTTCATCATAAAAGTGGTTCAGTAATTGTAATGGATACAAAAACAGGCGAAATTCTTGTTGCCGCATCATACCCAGAATTTGATGCAAATATTTTTGTTGATGGTATCTCTGTTACTGATTGGAATAAGATGATTAACGATTTTAATCATCCCTTTACAAATAAATTAATTAACGGTATGTATCCACCTGGTTCTATTATAAAAATGGGTGTTGCCCTATCATTTTTAGAAAATGGAATTAAACCAAATTATACAGTTTATGATAGTGGTTCATTAACTTTAGGAAAAAGAAAATTTAGATGTTGGAAACATGAAGGACATGGAATAGTTGGTTTTAGAAAAGCTATTAGAGAGAGTTGTGATGACTTCTTTTATAAAGGTAGTTTAGTTGTTGGTATAAATAAAATCTCAAAAACACTACGTAAATTTGGAATTGGAGAAAAAACAGGGATAGATTTAAATAATGAGCATTATGGTACAAACCCAAATAAAACTTGGAAAGAGAATAAATATCATGAGCCTTGGTATATTGGGGAAACTGTAATCACCTCTATAGGACAAGGACAGATGTTGGTAACTCCTATGCAAATTGCTAGATATACAGCATTTTTAGCTACAGGAAAACTTCCAAAACCCCACTTTTCAGATTTAAATTACGAAGAGCCTTTAGATGTTGATTTTAATCAAAAAGATATGAATATAGTTAGACAAGGTATGTATGATGTTATGAATCATGAAAAAGGTACAGGAAGTCACTATACAAAAAATCTAAAGATCAAAATAGCAGGGAAAACAGGTACAGCACAAGTTATCTCTATACCACAATCTGAAAAGAAAAGAATGAAAGAGAGTGAATTGGAATATTACCATAGATCTCACGCTTGGCTAACAACCTATGGACCATATAAAAACCCTCAATATGTAGTTACAGTTTTAGTTGAACATGGGGGACATGGTGGTAGTGCTGCAGGTGAAATTGTTACAAAAATCTATAATAAACTTTTAGATTTGGGATATATAAAGAAAAACTGATTTCTTTATATTTAATGATAGTTTAGATATTATCAACTTTTATTTTGTCTGAGGATACTTTTTGAAATATATTATAGTTTTATTAATTTTTGCTACTTCGTTATTTGCTCAACAACAAGATGGACCGCCAATTATAAATCTTTCAGTATCAGCTCTTGATGAACCTGCACAATTTGTAAAAACAATAAATATAGCAATCCTTCTAGCACTTCTTGCCCTTGCACCTACCCTACTTTTGATGGTTACAAGTTTTACAAGACTTATGATTGTGTTTTCATTATTAAGACAAGCAATGGGACTTCAACAAACCCCTCCAAATCAAATTATAATATCTATTTCACTTGTTTTAACAATCTTTATTATGGAACCCTATGCTAAAAAATCTTGGAATGATGCAATAAAACCCTATATGGATGAACAAATAAACTATGAAGTTGCCTTAGAAAAAGGGATAAAACCTTTCAAAGATTTTATGATAAAAAATACAAGAGAAGCTGATTTAGCTTTATTTTATAGAATAAAAAAAGAGGAAAATCCAAAAAATATTGATGATGTACCTACTACACTTCTAATGCCAGCATTTATAGTAAGTGAGCTTAAAACAGCATTTGAGATAGGATTTTTAATCTTCCTACCCTTTCTTGTAATAGATATTATTGTGGCTTCCATACTTATGTCTTTGGGTATGATGATGTTACCGCCTGTAATGATATCCCTACCCATAAAAATCATCTTTTTTATTGTGATTGATGGTTGGGCATTGATTATTGGAAACTTAGCCCAGTCCTTTAAGTGACATCACTATAAATACCTTCCAACTCTATAAAAAAACAATCATAAGTAAAACTATAATACCTAACTCAATTTCACAAAATCTAAAGATATCTTTTGATGAAAATTTTGAGTTAAATGATGAGTCATAATATTGTAAATTTCTCATTTTTATTCCTTTTAGTAATATTTTATTACTAAAATATATAATAAGAAGCCTTAATCTATAATAAAAGTATTTAATTAACTAATAATTTAATATCTTAAATAAATGCTATTTCATCCTCTTTTGTAGTAATCATACATAAAAACTCATAGTCACTATCGTAACATGCTTCATAATAATGACTAACTCCTGCTGGAATATATATAAAATCCCCTTGTTTTGCTTTATAGGTTTCATTTCCTACTACAACCTTTGCACTACCACTTAAAACATATTGTTGATGTTGAATCATATTTGTATGGTTTGGCATAGAACCACCATTTTTTAATACTATTTTTCTTACAATAAAATCTTTATCCTCTTTTGGAGTTAAAACTGAAATCTCGGCATTAACAGTTTTTGGTATATTATTTTTCTCAAAACTATTTGAATCTTTACAATACATTCTTATCCTTTTTTGCTAATTATATCAATATTTAATGGAAACTAATATATTGAGTGTTAAATAATAATCTAATATAAGATATCTATAATAGAATAATATAATTTAAAATAAATAAATCTAATACTACTAAATAAGTTTTATTTATAATAATTTATGTATAATATCAGACTAAAAAAGCTATAGGATAGGTAATGCATAAGATTTTATTATTAGTATTATTAATATTTATTAACTTATATTCTAAAACATTTAATTTTGATGAAGTTTTAGAAGAAACATTAAAAAATAATAAAAAAATAAAACTTCAAAAATTAAATTTAAAATCAGTAAATAGTGACATAGAAAAAGTAAAGTCTTTTTCATATGGAGAACTTAACTTCGTAAATGAACTAAGTAGAACAAATCATGCTGGTTATGTTTTTAATTCAAAGTTATCATCAAGGGAAGCTTCATTTAAAGACTTTGGATTTTCACAGTTTGGTCAACCAATAAATACTCAACCAAGTGATTTAAACTATCCCAAAGATAGAAACAACTTCAACTCTAAAATAACCTATGATATACCTTTATTTACAGGTTTTCAACTCTCAAATCAAGAAGAGATATTAAAACTTAAACATAAGGCTGAACTTTTTCAACTAAACTTAGATAAAAAATCTTTAGAGTTTGAAGTTTTAAAAGCTTACAATGGAGCTATTGTAGCAAAAGAGTTTATTAAAGCTGTTAAAAAAGCAAAAAAAACCATAAAACAAGTTGTAATCTCAGCAGATGAGTTTTATAAAGAGGGTTATGTAACTAAAATAGATGTAAAGCAAGCAAAAGTTCATCAGCTTAATATTCAAAGTAAACTAACTGAAGCTGAAAATAGATTTAGTTTAGCCCTTGCTTACCTAAAATTTTTAACTTCTAATGATAATATCGATGATGTAAAAGATTTAAAAATAGTTAAGTTTCAAGATAAAGATTTAAAAAAACTATATACGCAAGCTTTAAATACTAGGGATGATTTAAAGATGGTGGAAGAGTATAAAAAAGGGATGAAAAAAAATATTGATTTAAACAAATCATCATACTACCCTAAGGTATATTCTCACTTAGAATATGGGGTAAATGATGGAGTTGTAGATTTTAATGAAGATAAAGACTATTATATGGCTTTACTTGGAGTAAAAATCACCCTTTTTGATGCTAGCAGAAAATATGACGTACAAAAAAGTAAAATTGAATTTAATAAAACAGTTTTAAAACAAAACCAACTAGAAGATGCTATTAAACTACAACTTCAACAATCTATACTAAATTTTCAAACAAAACAAAAAATCTATAAAGAAAAGATTGAGGCCTTACAGTTATCTAATGAGGTTTTAGATCAATCAAAACAGATGTATAAAAATAGACTTATATCGATGATAGATTTACTTAAACAAGAAACTTTATATAGACAAACTGAAGCTTCTATGTTAAATGCAAAATATGAAACAACAATTGCCTTAGGGAAATTATATTTGGCAATTGGAAAAAGTTTAAATGAAAAAGGAAACTTATAAATGAAAAAAAACATAATAACACTATTTTTTGTAATACTATTTTCAAATAGTTTAAATGCCCTTGAGATAAGCGGTACAATAATATCTGATAATGAGAAAATAATCACAAGTAGATATATGGGATTTATAAAAAATGTTTATGTAAATGAAGGGGATTTTGTAAATAAAGGAGAGCTTTTATATGAGATAGATTCTTCAAATATTGATAGCAATAAAAAAGAGGCTCAACTAAATATACAAATACTAGAAAACAATCTAAATAATCTTCAAATAAATTATGATAGATATAAAAGACTTTATAAAAAAGATTTAGTTCCAAAATATGATGTGGAACAATTGAAATTGAAACTTGAAAATGTAAAAAATATGCTTAAAATTGCAAAAGCAAAACTCAAAGAAGTAAAACAACAATACCAATATCTAAAGATAAAAGCTCCAAACAATGGACTGATTCTTAAAAAAAGTATTAAAAGTGGAGAGATGGCAATGCCTTCAAGTCCTGCTATGATTTTATCTGATTTAAGCAGTCTTAAGGTAAAAGCAGAGATTGCAGAAAGTTTCTTAAATAGTATAAAAATAGGTCAAAGTGTTGATTTATATATTGAATCAATTGATTTTAAAACAAAAGGGGAGATTTTAGCTATATTTCCAAATACACAAAATATGACCCATACCTTTATCTTAAAAATTGGTTTTGATACAAAAAACAGAAGAATATATCCTGGTATGTATAGTAAAATTTTTATGAAAGTGGATCAAGATAATGTACAACAATAATGATTTAAATATTGCTGGAAAACTTGCAAAAACATTTATAAATCATCCTCTAACTTTTATACTTTCTATTTTTATTCTTTGTTTAGGAGCTATCTCTTTGGAGTTTATGCCAAGGGAAGAGAACCCACAAATAAAAGTTAGTGGTGGTGCTGTTATAGTAGCACTTCCTGGTGCTAGACCTAGTCAAATAAAAAAAGTAATAATTGAACCACTAGAGAAAAAAATACGAGAGATTAAAGGGGTGGAACATATCTACTCTTTTGCAAAAGATTCAGTTGGTATTGTGCAGGTTCAGTACTTTATAGGGGAAGATAAAGAGGAATCAAATCTAAAACTTTATGACCAAGTTATGAGAAATATGGATATGCTTCCAAAAGGTGCTATGCAACCTATAATAAAAACTATGGATATAGATACAGATATTCCTATTGCTACAAT
The DNA here is from genome assembly GCA_048571215.1 of Halarcobacter azotofixans (SeqCode). Classification (GTDB taxonomy): domain Bacteria; phylum Campylobacterota; class Campylobacteria; order Campylobacterales; family Arcobacteraceae; genus Halarcobacter; species Halarcobacter azotofixans. The sequence goes on along the minus strand of CP182352.1, from coordinate 1,032,398 downwards.
AGCCTTTTATGCAGATGGAAATAAAATCTCTCAAACTGAACTATATAATAAGATAAGTAAAATAGCCTATGAGGTAAATAAAATAGACCAAGTGGCATTGGTCGATTTAAAAGGTGAGAAAAAAGTACAATATAATGTACAAATTGACCCAAATAGATTATCAGCTTATCACCTCTCTTTAGGACAAATAGCTTCACAAATCAAAGCCTTATCTTTGACTATGCCAAATATTAAAACTGATAATAAAAAGTCAAGTCTAACCATATTGGGTATAAAAAATGCTATAGAGTCTAAAAGGGATTTAGAAAATATTATTATTTCATATAATTTTGGTACTCCAATATATCTAAAAGATGTTGCAGAGATCTCTAGAGGTTATGATATACAAAATAAAAAAAGTGCTTACCTTTATACTAAAGAGCATCAAGAAGGCTTAGAACAATTAACCTTAAGTGTATCAAAACTTAAAGGTGCAAACTCTGTAACCATAAATGAAAATATCTTTAAATATATAAATTCAATGAAAGATGACTTAGCAAAACAAGGTATAAAATATGTAATAACAAGAGATGATGGATATACAGCAAACAATGCAGTAAACTCTTTAGTTCAAAACCTACTTATCTCTATTTTGATTATTGCTATTTTATTGATTTTTTCATTAGGCTTTAAAGAAGCAATGATAGTATCACTTTTAGTTCCTATGATCTTATCCCTTACTCTATTTATAGGCTTTATAATGGATGAAACCATAAATAGAATCACCCTTTTTGCACTAATAGTTAGTTTAGGTATGCTAGTTGATGCTGCTATTATTGTAATAGAAAATATTGTAAGACATAAAAAAGAGGATAAAGACCAAAATGATTTAAAAACCATCTCAATAAATGCTACAAATGAGATAGGAAATGCTACAAATATTGCCACGATTGCAATTATCATGACCTTTATTCCAATGTTTTTTGTGGGTGGTATGATGGGTCAATTTATGCACCCTCTTCCTGTATTTGTTCCTATAGCTTTAGTGGTTTCACTTATTATTGCTTATGTTTTCACCCCATATTTAGTTAAAAAGTTTTTATAAGGATTAAAATGAAATTAGAAAAGTTTATTTACAATATTTTAGAAAATCCTTCTAAATCACTCTTTGTTTATTTGATAACCTTAGGATTATTTATATTATCAATTATAAGCTTTCCAACTGAGATTGTGAAAGCGAAGATGTTACCAAGTAAAGATTCAGATACTTTTTCTGTTTATGTGGATTTAAAAGATGGTTCCTCTGTTGCACAAACAAAAGAGGTAACATCGTGTATCTCTAAGATTTTGATAAAAAAAGAGTTAGTTGAAGATGTATCTGTTTTCTTAGCTCAAGGTCAACCCCTTGATTTTGCTGGTTTGGTTAAACAAAGTGCATTAAAAGATAAAGAATCTCAAGCTGAGATTATGGTAAACATAAAAAAATCTCACAACAGAGATATAAGAAGTTATAACTTTGTAAGCTCTATAAGAGATCAACTTCAAAGCAGTTGTAGTATGCATGATGCCAATATTAAACTTATTGAATTACCTGCAGGTCCTCCTGTTTTGGCTTCAATAGTTGCAGAGATTTATGGTGGTAATAGTTTTGAATCAAGACGAGAATTTGCAAAAAAAATTGAAGCTATTTTAAAAGAGCAAAAAAGTTTAGTAGATGTGGATACCCTTGCAGATGATAAGGAAAAAAAGTTTGAGATAAAATTAGATAACAATAAAATCATAAAAAGTAATCTCTCAATACAGCAAGTAAAAAATATCCTTTTTATGGCATACAATGGGATGGAAATAGCAGCTGTAAATGAAAATGATACACAAAACCAAGTACCAATATTTTTGAGATTAGATAAAAATAGAATTTTTGAAGCAAATGATAAAAAATCTATTATCAATAAACTTTCTACACTAAAAGTTATGAATAAATCTGGACTAATGGTACCTTTAAATGAACTTGTAACAGTACAAGAGAGTATTAAAGAACCAACATTGACCTCAAAAAATCTTACACCAATGATTAATGTGATAGCAGAAACAAATAAAGATAGTCAAATATACCCTCTTCTTGATGCAAGAAATCAAATGCTTAAGTACTTTGACAAGAATTATAAAGTAGTAAAATCTAATATGTTAAATCTAGAGTTTATAAATAAAAATACTAAAGAAAAATTTAAACTAGTTTGGGATGGAGAGTTAAAAGTAACAATTGACACCTTTATAGATTTGGGTGGTGCTTTTATAATTGCACTGGTTCTAATATTCTTTTTAATGGTTATATATTATAAAAGTTTTGCTATTTCAGGGGGAATTGTATTATCTAGTTTTATCTCCATTATTGGAGTAATATTTGCTCACTTAATTATGGATATATTTACTACAGATACCTTTTACCTAACAGCAACATCTTTGATAGGATTTATAGGCTTAATTGGAATAAACTCAAGAAACTCTACTCTTATTATTGATTTTACAAAACAGTTAATAGAAGAGAAAAATATGGGTATAAATGAGGCTATTGCAAAAGCTACAGCAACTAGATCAAAACCTATTATTTTAACAGTTCTAACTATGGTATTTGCTTCTTCTTTACTAGCAACAGATGCAGTATTTGGAGGACTTGGAGTTGCATTAATTGGTGGAACCTTAATATCATATGTAGTTTCTATGTTTTTTGTGCCAGTAATTATAAAAAATCAAATAAAAAAATTGTTAAAAAAACCAATATCTAATTAGATATTGGTAGTATAATTTTAAAAACAGCTCCATTTTCTATATTTTCAACATACAAATTACCTTGGCAGTGATCATTTATTATAATCTTACTCATATACAATCCCAATCCAGTACCATCTTTTGAAAGTTTTGTTGAAAAATATGGATCAAAGATTTTTTCAATAATATCATCCTCTATTCCCATAGCATTATCTGAAATTTCAATATAAACATTATCTTCATCGTTAAAAGTTTTTATTTCAATTTTTCCAGCTTGGATTTTTCTTTCTATTATGGTATCTTCTGCATTTTTTATTATATTTAATATAACTTGATTTATCTCTGTAGGGTTAAGATTTATCAACTTATTACATCTATAATCTCTTTTTATTTTGATATCATTTGAGATTAAAGAATTACTTAAAATAGATAAAGAGTTTTCAATGATTGTATCAATAGCAATTTTAACTTTTTTTCTATCACTTTTGAAGAAGTTTCTAAAATCATCAATTGTTGAAGATAGATGTTGAGAATATTCAGAGATACGTGTTAGCTCCTTTTCTATCACCTCTTTTTTTATTTTTTCATCTAACATAAACCTAATCAACATATTATTTGCTGTTGCAGAGATAGCTGTTAGAGGTTGTCTCCACTGGTGGGCAATCATAGATATCATCTCCCCCATTTGAGCAAGCCTTGATTGTTGCATTAGTTGATTGGTTTTCTCTTCATTTTTCTTAATCTCACTTTTAACTCTATCTTCTAAGGTATGAGTTAAATTATTTAATTCATTCTCAATTTTCTTTCTATTATCTATATTTCTCCAAACAATATGTAAAATAGACTCATGGTTTATATTAATAGCTGTAATAACAACCTCTATCCATATATTTGTACCAGCTTTTGTTTTATGAACCCATTCAAAAAGATAGGAACCTGTTTTAACAGCTATTTGAATCATCTCTATAAATTTTGCCTTAGATTTAAAACCATTTGGTTGATACTCTGGAAAAAAATTAAAAAACTCTTCTATAAGAAACTCTGTTTTACTTGTATACGATAAAAGTTTATAAGCGGAGTTATTACAATCTAACACCGATATATCATCAGCTTTTACAAGAATAATTCCATCTGTAGATTCATAATAAATTTTTTCAAATAAAATCTTTTGTTTTACTAACTCTTGCGTCTTTTTTTGTAGTTCAAAACTCTTTTTTTCAATCTCTTCATTTGCTAATTGCAACTTTTTATTGTGTTTATTTAATATCAGTTGTCTATAAAAAAGAATAAAAAGAAAAGATGCTATAACTGAAACTACTTCCCATAAATATTGGAAATGTACAAGCTTTTCAACTTTTACAGAAAACCATCTATTTTTTATTTTTTTCATCTCTTCTTTACTAATAGATAAAATTCCTTTGTTAATAATTGGCATTAATACTTCATAGTCTCTTCTTACCATAACTCTAATATCAAAGTTAAACTCTGTTGTACCAGAGATTTTAATATTTTTAAATCCACTATCTGAGATAACTTGTGATAAAGCTGGCAATATATCAATAACTGCAAAAACATCACCTTTACTTAAAGCCTTTAAAGCTTCTACATTATTTGAATATTGGAAAAAATTGATTTTGGGATATTTGTTTTTTAAGATTGTATATGTATTATAAGATTTTCCAACTGCAATTTTTTTTCCATTTAAAATAGTTATATCACTTATATATCTTTTATCACTTGTTGTTGCTATAGCAATTGGATATGAAGCATAAGGGAGAGAAAAAAGTCCATATTCTACTTTATCTTCTGATACAGCTATTGATAAAGTAACATCAGCTTTTTTATTTTTGATTAAATTAACTGCTTTATCGAAAGATGAAACCTCTTTACAATCAGAATCAATTAAAGTTTTTTTCTTTATTAAATTCCAATAATCAAGAGAGATTCCAACTAGTTTTCCATTCTCTTTAAAATTAAAAGGATTCCAATCAGAAGAGATTACACAATTAAGTTTTGTTTTTATTAGAAAGGCTCTCTCTTCAGGGCTTAAACTTACAATTTTTGTTTTATATTCTTGTGTAATGGTCTCATTTTTTTGCTCAATACTATTATCTGCTGTAGAGTTTGTGAGTATTATTGTTGATAGTAAAAAATATAATACTATATTTTTACAAATCATAAACCATTGCAATTTCATCACATATAGGGAAATGTTTACATCGAATACAGTCTGCCCAAATTTTATGTTCAGGTATATTCTCTTTTTCAATCTCTTTAAAACCTAATTTCAAAAAGAACTCTCTTTGATAGGTTAAAGACAAAATCTGTTGTAATTGAAGTTTTTTCCCCTCTGTTATACAAGCTTCAACCAATTTTCTACCTAAGTTTAAGCCTCTAAATTTTTTTGAGACAACTAAACTTCTTACCTCTGATAACCTAATTGAATGGATATGAAGTGCAGTAAATCCTGCTAGTTCACCATCCACTTCAACTACAGTATATGATCTAATAGTATTAGCCATTTCATCTTCTGTTCGTAAAAGAATAGTTCCATTATCAACCTCTTCTTTTACTAGTGCTTGCATTGCTATAATATGACTTACATCTGGTTTAAAAAAATTAATTTCCAAATAAATATCCTGTAATTCTATTTTGAAGTTGGTCCAAACCTCTTTTTTTAAGGTTAGATACAAATATCCCTTCTGGATATTCCCTTTTTAATTTTGCCAAATCATTTTGCTTTAACTTATCAGTTTTTGTAAAAGCATGTAAAATAATCTGATCACCCCTTTTTATACTATCTAAAAACATATCTACATTTTTATCAATCTCTAGTTGTGGATGTCTGGCATCTATTAAGTGTACAAAGATTTGTAAGTTTGGTCTTTGCTCTAAATACTCAGTTAAGTTTCTATTCCACTCTTTTTTTAAACTTTTAGAAACTTTAGCATATCCAAATCCAGGTAAATCAACAAATCTTGAAAAAAGATATGGTGTTTCTTCATTTGTTGTTTTAAATTTTATATCAAAATAGTTTATCAATTGGGTTTTCCCTGGAGTTGATGAGGATTTTGCTAAACCTTTTCTATTTGTTAAAGTATTCAATAATGAAGATTTACCAACATTACTTCTACCTAAAAAAGCAACTTCTGCACAATCAGGACTGGGAGAATCACTTATACTTTGAGCAGAAGTTAAAAACTTAGCATCAACTATTTTCATTGTTGTTTTCCACTATTGTCAATATTTAAAATAAATCTAACAGGTTTATCTTCACTACCACTAACCCTTGCACTACCTGTTAACTGATTTATAAATATTTTATCTGCATAGATTTCTCTTTGTTCAACTTTTTCTTTTATATAACCTTTACCAATAACTGTATATTCTTGTTTACTTGGGTTATATATTACTCTATTTCCATTTCCAATAAATATTTTTCCTTTTGAATGAATCTCAAAGTCAACAGCACCTGTTGCAATATATTTTGTAGGAGTTTTTGATTTTGATTTACTTTTTGTGTCCACATATATCTCTAACTTGTTGGCATTTAATCTATCATTACCCATTTTTAATTTTACATTACCAGTAAATACCGAGATACCTCTTTTATCATCTGCTTCAAAACTATTTGCATCAATTACAAGTTTTTCTTGTTGTGCAAAACTTAAAGATATAAAAAAAGCTAAAGCTAATATATATTTCATCTATTTCCTCATCTATTTAATATTTATTTCAAAATGGGTATTATCTGCTTTTAAATGATATTTATTTAAATTTAGATAAATTTTTTCACCACTTAAACTATTATTGTAATAGGTTCCATTAAAAGGAACACTATTTGTTGCTATTTTATTTTTAGCATTATATACTAATTCATTAGTATATAAAGTTATATAATCATCTCTTTTATATTTAACATTATTTATAAATTTGAAGTTATCACCTCTTTTTATAATCAAATCTGCATATAAAACATCTGTGATTTGATTATTAGCTTTATCTTTACTTTTTAAAGTTAAAGCTCCATCATACATCATATCTTTTGTTTTATATCTAACAGCTTTTTTTGTATAGATTATTCTATTCATACTTTCAGTTGTTAGAGTATACATTGTAGCATCATCAAAAGTTAAAAGTGCTATATCATCTATATTATCATCTACTTTTTTATTATTTACTGGTATAAAATAACTTAAAGTAGCTAGGAATAGCATACCCAAAAAAAAGATTCTTATAACCATGCGTTTAAATAATCCTCTTCAATTCCATCTTCTTTTATGATATATTCAATCATCTCCCTTACAGCACCACTTCCACCATAATTTTTACACTGAACATTTACTATCTCTTTTATATAAGATGAACCATTAGCTGGAGTAAATGATAAACCAGCTTTTTTTAGCATCTTGTAATCATTTAAATCATCACCAATAGCTGCAACTTGATTCCAAGAAAGATTTTCCTCTTTTAAAATAGATTCTAAAACTTCATCTTTATTATGTACACCTTGATAAAGGTGCTTTATATTTAAGTCTTCTGCTCTTCTTTTTACTATTAAAGAGTTTCTACCTGTTATAATTGCAGCTTTTTTACCTAACTTTTTAGTCCATGTTGCTACAGATAAACCATCTGCCACATCAAATGATTTTATCTCATCTCCACTATTCGTATATGTTATTTGTCCATTTGTTAAGGTACCATCCACATCAAGTACAATTAATTCGATCATAACACACCTTTAGTACTTGGTATTCCTAACTTCTCATTTTTAACTAACGCTCTTCTTAATGCAACGGCAAAGGCTTTAAAACTAGCTTCAATAATATGATGTTTGTTTCTACCTCTATCTTGAATTAGATGGCAAGTGATACCTGAATTCATAACAAGAGCATTAAAAAATTCTTCAACTAATTCAGTATCAAACTCCCCTACTTTTCCACTAACATTTATTTTATATATCAAAAAAGGTCTATTTGATAAATCAAGGGCACAAGTTGTAGCTGCTTCATCCATAACTACAGTTGCATTTCCATATCTTTCAACTTTTTGTATTGGGAAAATCTCCTCTTTTAGTGCTTTTCCTAATACAATTCCACAATCTTCTACACTATGATGAAAATCTATATGCAAATCACCTTTACATTCTAAACTTATATCTATTCCACTATGTTTAGATAAAGCTTCTAACATATGGTCAAAAAAACCAATTCCAGTATCTATACTTGAAGTACCATCTCCATAAATATCAACTTTACATTTAATATCTGTTTCTTTTGTTTTTCTATTAATCTCAGCCATAAATTTTCCTATTCTGCAATAATCATAGCACTATTTAATCCATTTTTAGATTTGAAATCTTTTGCTTCCTCTTCAGATCTAAATCCTGCAACCCAAACCCTATTTATAGGTTTATTTAAATAAATACCCTCTTTAATAACCACATTATACCTACTATCTAATATCATTTCAAATTTTCTTTGTGTTATTTTAGCACCCTCATATCTTCTAAAGGCTCCAACTTGAACATAATACTTACCAACAGTTGCAACTTCTTGTTTTTCAACTTTTGTTTTTGCAATTTTTGCATGGAAACCAAGTACAGTAAGTCTAACTTTTGCTGTACCTTTTTTAACCATATCTATTGAATGGGCAGCTTTATTAGAAAGGTCAATTATCCTTCCACTAACAAAAGGTCCCCTATCATTTACCCTAACTACTACAGACTTTCCATTTTCTAAATTATCAACTTTTACCATAGTATTCATAGGAAGGGTTTTGTGTGCAGCTGTCATGGCATACATATTATATATTTCCCCATTTGAAGTCTTTTTTGAATGAAAGTTTGGTCCATACCAAGAAGCAATCCCTCTTTGTTCATCACCAACTTTTGCTAAAGTTGGATAATACCATTTACCTGCAATCTTATAAGGTCTCATTGTTGCCCTATGCATCGCTTTAGAATTTTTTATATTTTGACTTGGAATACTTTTATATCCACCACCATAATTACCAGAATAAGGAACTGTTGTTTTTGATGAACATCCAACAAATAAAGAAGCAACTAAAGGTAATAATATATATGAATATCTAAGTTTTTTATCTAATAACAAGTTTATCTCCAATTCTAAGTTGTGTATCTTTTAAGTTATTATCTCTAATAATCTTTTTTATATCAATCTTATGTTTTCTTGCAATTGAATACAAAGAATCTCCACTTTTTACAACATAATGTCTTTTTGAATTTCTAGATTTTTTTGTATTTGAACTAAATTTGTTTATCATATCTTCAGGAATTGGTAGAATAATCTTTTGTCTTAATGATAATCTATTACTTCTAAGTTTATTATAATTTTTTATAACTTTATAAGGAACTTTATATTTTTTTGAAATACCATAAAGAGTATCTCCTCTGTGAACCACATGAATTGCAAATTTTGTTGTTTTAATTTTATCTTTATTTTGATTAAATCTATTTAGTCTACTGTATGGAATGTTGATAGTATAATACTTTTCATTTGGCGGAATAATTGATTGTTTAATATGGCTATTTAGTTTTAAAAGTTTTTTATAGTCCATACCTATAGTTTTTGCTATATCTTTTAGATGAGTTCCACCTTTTACAGGAATAGTAGCAACAGTAGTAGAGATGCCAAGATTTAAAAGATGTGAATTATCTTCATGTTTAATAAAGTTTTGAGAGTTTAACATAGCAAGAGAGATTATCTTTCTTATATATTTTCTACTCTCTCTTGGCAGATATTGTCTGTTTAAACCTTTTTGCTCCCTTAGTAGATAATCTACATCAGGTTTTAAATTCCACTTTTTAACTTCCCTATATATTTTTGATAACTTACTAAACCTTACTCTTCTATGTTGATAATCACTAATTACTTTACGATATTTTTTAATTTGTTTATCATATTTCATTTTAGGAAATTTTGCAACATACATATCAATTGTAGCTCTAGTAATAGCTTCTATTACCCTACCTTCACCACAATTATAAGCAATAGCTGCTAAATACCATTTACCAAATAAGTCATGTAATCTATTAAGATATTTTGTGGCAGCGTATGTTGATTTAACTAAATCCATTCTCTCATCAACATATAAATCATTTCTTAGCCCATAAATCTTTGCAGTTCCATTCATAAACTGCCAAAGACCTATTGCCCTTGCACTTGATTTGGCATCTATTGTAAAATATGATTCTGCCATAGCCATATATATAAAAACGTCAGGAATATTTTCTTGTCTTAAGATATCTCTGATTCTTGGCACAAAAAGTGTTGCATCATTATATTTTTCTAAATAATAATTTGTACTTTTTCGATTTGATAAATACTGATAAACCTCTTGAAGTTTATAATCAGTTATAAAAGCTGCATTGATATCTAGATCTTCCAAAATTTGTAAATCTCTTTGTGAGAAACTTGAACCTATAAGCGAAGCATAAAGGTTCAATGTAAAAACAGTTATAAATAAAAAAATTATCTTCAAATAAAATCCTAATTTTATGAAATAGGTAAGATTTTATCTAAATTATGGTAGAAAACTGCTTAAATAACTTTTGTGCATTTAAAGTAGTAAGTTCTTCAACATCCTCTTCAGATATTTCTAAGAGTTCAGAGACTTTTTTAGCTACAAATGTTGTATAAAAAGGTTCATTTCTTTTCCCTCTATGTGGATGGGGAGTTAAATATGGGCAATCAGTTTCTAAGATAAGTTTCTCTTTTGGAATTTTAGGAAGAATCTCTACAAGTTTCTTTGCATTTTTAAAAGTCAAAACTCCACCTATTCCAAAATAAAAATTATGATCAGCTAAAGGAAGTAGATGTTCACTTGCATTAAAACAGTGCAATACTCCCCCAACCTCTTTTGCATTATAATCTATAAGTATCTGTCTTGAATCATTTGAAGCTTCTCTTATATGGACAATCAAAGGTTTATTAACTTTTTTTGCAAACTCAACTTGAGCTATAAAAACCTCTTTTTGTTTTTTTATATTCTCTTTTTTTTCATCTTCATTTTCTGGAAGCCTAAAATAGTCTAATCCGCACTCTCCAACTGCAATACATTTAGGGTGATTGATATACTCTTGCATAATTTTTTCATCGTAGCCATCAATATCATAAGGATGGACTCCAACTGAAAAAAATACCTCTTCATATTTTTCAGCAAGCTTCACAGCCCTTGGTAAATCAACTAAATCTGCACCTGGAATTAAAAAACCTTTAACTTGATTTTCTACGGCACGGTTTATTACGAGGTCTACATCTTCATAAAATTGGCTGTTGTCAAGATGACAATGGGTATCGATAATTATGAAAAATACCTTTTTTCTATTAAATTAAGTAATCCATTAATATCCGCAAGATCTTCATGTTTTATCCATGCATCAACACCAAAGTTTTTAAATGCGTCATAATCACTATCATCTTCTATTATCGCAATAGAGATAAACTTATCTGCACAAGTTTCATGTTTGTTCTCTTCAAAATCAAAGATAGTGTTAATATCTAAGATTGCTATTTGTGCTTCACCACTAGAACCACTTTGAAAGTGTTCAACTGTATGTTTACTCTCTATTAAAGATTCATCTAAATCATTAAAGGTTACTATTTTCATAAATTACTCCATTGTATTTTTAGGAAACTTCCTAATTTTATCTAAAAAATAATTAAATTACTACAAGATATATCTTGCAGTATCTTCATCTTCAATTATATCATCAAGCTTCGATTCAACAAGTTCTTTTGTAATAATAATTTTTTCACCCTGTTTCTCATCAGCTTCAAAAGATATATCTTCTATAACTTTTTCAATAACAGTATGAAGTCTTCTTGCACCTATATCTTCAGTCTTCTGGTTTGCACTTTCTGCGTATTTTGCAAAAGCTTTTATTGATTCGTCATCAAATTCTAATTCTACATCTTCAACTTTTAATAATGCTTTATATTGTCTTAGAAGTGAATTTTTTGTATTTGTTAATATCTTATATAAAGCTTCTTCATTTAGATTTTCCAATTCAACTCTTAATGGAAATCTTCCTTGAAGTTCAGGAAGTAAATCACTAGGTTTACTAACATGAAAAGCTCCAGCTGCAATAAATAAAATATGATCAGTTTTTACTTGTCCAAATTTTGTATGAACTGAACTTCCTTCAACTATAGGAAGTAAATCTCTTTGAACACCCTCTTTACTTGGATCTTGATTTTGAGCTTTAGAGCTTGTTGCTATTTTATCAATCTCATCTAAAAAGATAATACCACCATTTTCTGCTCTTTTAATAGCTTCAATCTTAATAGCTTCCCTATCGAGCAATTTATCACTAGCACTCTCTTTTAGTAAAACTTTGGCATCTTTTATCTTAACTTCTTTTTTTATCTTCTCTTTGTTCATCCCACCTAGCATTTTATTAAGGCTTTCTTGCATAGAACTCATATCCATAGGGAAAGAGCTATCAATAATCTCTACATGGGTTTTTTTAGGAACTTCAATCTCTATTTTTCTATCATCAATCTCACCTGATAATAATTTCTCTTCCATTTTGTTATAAGTTTTGATAAAAGAATCTTTTGCACTTTCACTTGCAGTTTCAGGAAGAGGAGGTACTAATTTTTCAATTATTAATCTATTTACTTCTTGATCAATTTTATCTTTAATTGCATCTTCAAACTCATGGGTAACTAAGTTGATTGATTCATAAACCAAATCTCTAATCATAGATTCAACATCTCGTCCTACAAAACCAACTTCTGTATATTTTGATGCTTCAACTTTTATAAATGGCAATCCCATCATTTTTGCTAATCTTCTAGCAATTTCAGTTTTACCTACCCCTGTACTTCCAATCATAAGAATATTTTTAGGCATAATCTCTTCTTGAAGTTCTGGTTCAACTCTCATTCTTCTATATCTATTTCTAAGTGCTAAGGCAATTGTTTTTTTTGCATTGTTTTGACCTATGATATAATCATCTAAGTATTCTACAATCTGTTTTGGTGTCATATCCATACTTGATTAATCCTCTAATTCTAAAATTTTAATATTTTGATTTGTATATATACAAAGTTCACCTGCTATCATCAAAGATTCTTTTACTAAATCAACTGGTTTTAGCTTTGAGTGTTTAGCTAGTGCACGAGCTGCTGAAATAGCATAGTTTCCACCACTTCCAATTGAAGCTATCATTCCATCTTCTGGTTCAACCACATCACCTGTACCACTTAAGATAAAAATATGTTCCTTGTTTAAAACTATCATCATAGCCTCAAGTCTTCTTAAAACCTTATCTTTTCTCCACTCTTTTGAAAATGCAATAACTGCTTTAAGTAAATCACCTTTTGTAGTTTCCAAATGGGTTTCAAACATATCAAATAGATTAAAAGCATCAGCTGTACTTCCTGCAAATCCTGCTAAAACTTCACCTTTATAAAGTGTTCTAATCTTTGTTGCATTACCTTTTAAAACTGTATTTCCAAAGGTTACTTGACCATCTCCACCTATTACAGCTTCCCCTTGACCTTTGTATGCAAGTATTGTTGTTGCTTCAAACATTAATTATGCTCCAATAATATCGACTTTTAGGTTTGCATGTACTGCATGACCTAATTTACAATCAACCTCAAAAATACCAACAGCTTTTATTTTCTCTTTTAGTGAGATTGATTTTTTATCTATTTCTATATCAAACTGCTCTTTTAAAGCCTCACTAATCTCTTTATTTGTAACAGAACCAATTAAATGTCCATTTGCTCCTAATTGGTGTTTTATAGTTAATTTTGTTGACTCAATTTTTTCAGCTAATTCTTTAGCCTCTGCCATCTCTTCTGCTTCTTTTTGTGCAATAAGTTTTTGTTCCTCTTCATAATTAGCAATTACTTCATCCGTTGCGTGAAGTGCAAAACCTTTTGAGATTAAAAAGTTTTTTCCATATCCATCTTTAACATCTTTTACTTCACCTGCTTTACCAGTACCTTTTACATCTTTTAATAATAATACTTTCATATAATCTCCATTCCAATAATTAGTCTAAATTTTTTAAATTTGGATATTTTACTATAATTAGTTTGAAGTGAGTATTAAGATGATTTATTTGAGTAAATTGCTTTTATAATTTAAATTGGAATGTATAAAATATTAAATTTTATCCATAGATTTGCATAGGTGGTTTATTTGATACTGCGTCCAATATATCAGATCTTGATACTATTCCTTGTAGCTTGTCATCTTGGTCAACTATAGGTATTGCACCCAATTTAAAATCAACCATAACCTTAGCCACTCTTCTAATATCAGTTATTGGATCAGTTGTAAGTACATCAGTAAAGTCTAAATTATCTAAAGTTTTATTTAGATTAAACTCTACAAACTCAATATCATTAATCAAAATATCTAATATCATTTTATAAGTAATCATTCCCATAATATGAGTGTTTTCATTATTTAATACAGGGATTTGATTTATATCATGTTCTTCCATTAGATTATAAGCTTCTTGTAAAGTATTACTCTCATTTAGACTTATAACATCATTTGTCATAATTTCAGAGACATTATAAATTGGAGCTTTTGTATCAATATTTGCAATTTTTTTATAAATTGCTTCTGCTTTTTTATTATCCTTACTATCATAAAGCTTTTTTTTATTTTTTAAGGTGTGGTCTTTAGGAAGACCCTCCTCCACATTGTTTCTTACTCTAGCAATAGCATCTAAATTTGGAAGATTATATAGGTTGTCTATGGTACTTCTAAAGTTTAAGCCACTGTTATTGTATATAGCAAACATGTTAACTAGCTATGTCTAGAGTATTTGGCAAAGTGTTTCTAATATTTCTCTTTTTTACATAATTATTTAGACCAATATGATTGTTATAACCTAAAAGTTTTGAAATCTTTCTAACAGATAATCCTACAGATAATAACTCTTCAATTTTATCTCTTTGCTTATCAAACTTAGATTTTTGAATGGTACCTTTTGGTTTACCTAAACTTTCACCTTTCAGTTTTTTTGCAGTTAAGGCCTCTTTTGTTCTAAGACTCATTAAATCTTTTTCTAAAGATAAAGTCATAGATATCATTCCAAGAATCATCTGAGTTAACATATCTTTATCACTAATCAAATCAAGATTTTGTTTTATCACTAAAATTCTAATTTTATTTGAAAGTAAAAATTTTATTATCTCTAAAATAGTTTCAATTGTTCTACCAAATACATTTAAATCATAGATAATCAAAGTTGATTGTGATTCACATTTTTTAAGTAAATCTAAAATTTTTTCCTCTTCATTAGGTGTATTTATTTCAATCTCAATTGCTTGATAAATTGAAAAATTGTTTTTTGAAATATAAGAATCCAATTTGTTTTTTTGTTCATTTGTATACTCATCATTATTACTGTTTACTCTTACGAAAGTGAAAATTTTAGACATCTTTAATCCTTCTACAATTAATATTATTTTAAAATATAAATAAAACAATTTGTTTAATTATTTTATTTAAAACTTATACAAAATGATAGTTTCTTTTATCTTAATATTAGATTAAAAAACAGTTTTATTTCATAATATTTTTACTTTTTTTTTGAATACTTTTGAAAATAAAGATTTTTTTAGGTAATATCTATTTCTTAATAAGAGTTACAAAGGTTTTAAATTGAAATTAATTGTTGCTATTACGGGAGCTAGTGGAACTAGACTAGGTCTAAAACTTATACAGAAATTGCCAAAAGAAATAGAGGTGTTTGCCGTTGTTTCTAAGAGTGCAATAAAATCTTTAAAACTTGAAGAGAATTTAGACTTTAAAGCTATTTTAAAGAAAAGGGAAAATACTCACCTATTTAAAGAATCTCAAATAGAAGCACCAATATCTTCTGGTTCTTTTAAAACTGATAAAATGATAATACTTCCTTGTTCTATGAACACTTTGGCTAAATGTGCAGTAGGTATATCAGACTCCTTAATTACAAGAGCCTTTACAGTTATGTTAAAAGAGAAAAGGGATGTTGTTTTAGCTACTAGAGAGATGCCTTTATCATCAATAGCTTTAGAAAATATGCTAAAGCTATCAAACTTAGGCATAACAATTGCTCCACCAATACTAGCTTATTATTCAAATCAATCTACCTTAGAAGATATGGAAGAGTATTTAATAGGCAAATATCTTGACTTGTTAAAAATAGAACATAATCTATACGAAAGATGGAAATAAAGAATATTAAAGAGAGGATGAGAACTTGGAATCATATAAAAAAGCAATATATAGTGGTACTTTTGATCCTATAACAAATGGTCATATGGATATTATTAGAAGAGCTGCTAATATATTTGATGAAGTAGTAATTGCAGTAGCACAAAGTGAATTAAAAAGCCCAATGTTTAACCATGAGCAAAGGGTGGAGTTTGTACAAGTAGCTACAAAAGATATAAAGGGTGTTAAAGTGATTGGCTTTGATACTTTATTAGTTGATTTAGCTAAAGACCTTAAAATAAATACCATAATTAGAGGTCTTCGGGCTGTTTCTGATTTTGAGTATGAACTTCAAATGGGTTATGCAAATTCATCAATAAATAAAAATTTAGAAACACTTTATTTGATGCCCACATTAGAAAATGCCTTTGTAAGCTCTACCATAGTAAGAGAGATTATTAGATTTGAGGGTAAGTTTCAACATCTTGTTCCTAAAGAGGTATTAGAATGTATGTAGTAGTAGAGGGGATTGATACAGCTGGCAAGTCAACCCAACTTGATATTTTAAAAGAAAAATATAAAGAAGCTATATTTACAAAAGAGCCTGGTGGTACTAAAATTGGTCTTAAACTACGACAAATGGCTTTAAATGGTGAAGCAAAAAGTAAAGTTGCTGAGATGTTCTTATTTTTGGCAGATCGTGCTGAACATATGGAAGAGATTATAAAACCAAATGAATCAAAACTTGTAATTAGTGATAGAAGTGTCATAAGTGGTATAGCATATGCATCTAATCTACCATTAGAGATTGTAGTATCATTAAATTTGATTGCTACACAAAACATTTTACCAAGCCATGTAATACTATTAGAGCTTAGTAAAGAAGAACTTATTAGAAGATTAGGTGAGAAAAAGCATGATTCAATCGAATCAAGAGGTATAGAGTATCTTTTAGATATTCAAGACAGAATGAAAAAAACGGTAGAGATGTTAAAAATTAATCATCTTTTTATAGATGCAAGTTTAGATATAAAGCAAATTGCAAAAAAAATTGAGGAATTTATAAATGAGTAATAAAAATATCCAAAGTTTAAGAGGTATGAACGACATCCTAGGGAATGATAGTAAACTATTTACCTACTTTGTTGATAATGCTTCAAGAATCGCAAAAAACTATGGATTTGAGTATTTGGAAACACCTATTTTAGAGGAAACTGCACTATTTAAAAGAAGTGTGGGAGAGAGTTCTGATATAGTAAATAAAGAGATGTATCAGTTTATTGACAAAGGTGAAAATGATGTTTGTTTAAGACCTGAGGGAACTGCGGGAGTTGTTAGAGGCTTTATACAAAATAAATTTGACAGAGCTGGGGGAACATATAGATGGTACTATTATGGACCAATGTTTAGATATGAAAGACCTCAAAAAGGAAGACTAAGACAGTTCCACCAATTTGGTTGTGAAGTGTTTGGAGTAAGCTCTGTTTATGAAGATGCAAACATCATAATGATGATAAAAGATATCTTAGATTTCTTTGAAATAAAATTCAAATTGCAGCTTAATTCTTTAGGGTGTAAAGAGTGTATGCCAGTGTATAGAGATAAGCTAGTTAAGCATTTAACAAACTTCAAAGATGAGCTTTGTAGTGATTGCAACAGAAGAATTGAGACAAACCCCATAAGAGTGCTTGACTGTAAAATAGAAAAATGTCAACAACTCTTATACAATGCTCCAAGAATTACAGATAATTTATGTCAAAAATGTGATGATGATTTTGTAAAGCTAAAAGGGATATTAGACTATAACAAAATAGAATATGAGATTGACTCAAACCTTGTTAGAGGACTTGATTATTATTCACAAACTGCTTTTGAATTTAGCTCTGCTGAGATTGGAGCACAAAGTGCAATTGCAGGTGGAGGAAGATATGATAGATTGGTTGAATTTTTAGGTGGAAGAGAAACTCCTGCCATTGGTTTTGCCATTGGAATCGAACGTTTACTTGAACTTGTTAAAATGAAAAACTCAAAAGAGGATATTATCTATTTAGGTGCAATGAGTGAAGAGGCATTAAATCTTTTAACAAAAATTGCAAATGAAAAAAGAAAAACAACAAAAACAATTATTGAATATACTCCAAGAGGATTTGGTAAACATTTTAAAATAGCAGAGAAACAAGGGGCAACAATTGTTGCCTTAATTGGTGAAAATGAATTGAATACTGGAACAGTTTACGTTAAAAATATTGAAACTCAAGAAGAGAATACAATTAAATTAGAGGATTTTTAATAGTGGAAGATTATGGAATTGATATTTGGGCAGATGATAATTTTATTATAGAAGATGGTGTTGTTAAAATAAATTATGCCTCAAAGCCTTCATTAATTGAACTAGTAAAAGAGATTAGAGGGAAAGATTATAAGGGACCACTTCTATTTAGATTTCCCCATATAACACAAAAGCAAATTGATAAACTTTTTAGTATATACAACAATGCCTTTAAAGAGTATGACTATAAAGGAACTTTTAATGCAGTTTTCCCACTAAAAGTAAATCAGCTACCTAACTTTTTGCACCCATTAATTAAATCAGCAGAAAAGTATAACTATGGATTAGAAGCTGGTAGTAAAGCTGAACTTTTTTTAGCAATGACATATAACAAGATTGGTGCACCAATAACTGTAAATGGTTTTAAAGATAAAGAGATGATTCATTTAGCTTTTATTGCAAAACAAATGGGGCATAATATAACTGTTATTATTGAGGGTTTAAATGAGCTTATTACAATCTTGGAAGTTGAAAAAGAAACCTCTTTACCAAGCCCAAATATAGGTCTTAGAGTTAGACTATTTAATAGTGGAAGTGGAGCTTGGGCAAAATCAGGTGGAATTGATTCTAAATTTGGTCTAAGTTCTACAGAAATACTTGAAGCCTATGAGATGCTTGAAGAGAATAAATTAGAGCATATCTTAACAATGATTCACTTCCATATAGGTTCTGCTATGAGTACAATTAAACCACTTAAGAATGCACTAAAAGAATCGGGTCATATTTATGCAGAACTTAAAAACTTAGGAGCAATTAACCTTAAGGCAATAAATATTGGTGGTGGATTAGCTGTTGAATATTCCCAATTTAAACGAACTGCCCAATACGATTTACAAGAGTTTGCAAGTGATGTTGTATTTACACTAAAAAATATTGCTCGTCAAAAGGGTGTTGATGAACCAAATATTTTCACAGAATCAGGAAGGTTTATCTCAGCTGCATCTACAGTATTAATAGCACCTGTATTAGAACTCTTTTCAGCTGAATATGAAGAGGAACACTTAAGACTTAAAGATAAGAATCCCCCTTTAATAGAGGAGTTAACAGCTCTATACAATGATATAAATAGTAAAACAGCATTAGAGTATATGCATGATAGTATGGATCACTTAGAATCACTACTTAAACTATTTGATTTAGGGTATATTGATTTAGAAGATAGAAGTAATGCTGAACTTTTAACAAACCTTATTATTAAAAAAGCTATTTGGCTTTTAGAGGTTGATGATTTTGAAGAGTTAAAAAGAATAGATAACAAAATTCAAGAAAAATATCTAGTAAACTTTTCAATTTTTCAATCATTACCGGATTTTTGGGGTATCAATCAAGAGTTTCCAGTAATGCCAATCACTCATCTTGATAAAAAGCCAACAAGAAGTGCTTCAATATGGGATATCACTTGTGATAGTGATGGGGAGATGGAGTTTGATGAAAATAAACCACTATATCTACATGATGTTGATTTGAAAAAAGAGGAATACTTTTTGGGATTTTTTCATGTTGGGGCATATCAAGATATATTAGGTATGAAACACAATCTATTTTCCCATCCTACTGAGGTTAATGTAGTTTTTGAGAACAATGAAGTAAATTTAGAAAAAGTCTTAGAATCACAAAAAATAATCGATATTCTAGAAGATATTGATTATGATACTAAAGAGATAAAATCAATACTTAAGCAAAGTCTTGATAAAAAAACATACAAGATGTTAGAATCTTATTTAGATCAAAATAGTTATTTGAAGACAGCATGGAGTTAATAATGAAAACAAATGAAGAGTTAAAAGAAGATATATTAAATGAAGCAAAAGATATGGGTTTATGGAAACAAATAAAAGAAGATTTTATTGTTCCAAAAATAAATGACCCAGCACTAAACTCAACCCTAGAACTTTTTTTTAACTACCCAGGTGTTTGGGCAATAATCAATCATAGGTTTGCAAATAGACTTTATAATAGAGGATTTAAAAAAATTGCAAGAGTTATAATGGGTTTAACACAGTTTTTTTGCAATATGGATATTCATCCAGCAGCAACAATAGGACGAAGAGTTTTTATAGACCATGGTATTGGGGTTGTTATTGGAGAAACTGCTATTATAGAGGAGGATGTACTAATCTATCAAGGGGTAACCCTAGGTGGAGTTAGTCTAAATAAAGGTAAACGTCATCCAACCATAAAAGCAAACTCAGTTATAGGAAGTGGTGCAAAGGTTTTAGGAAATATCACAATTGGTAAAAATGGTAAAATTGGTGCTAATTCTGTAGTAATCTGTGATGTACCTAAGAATTCAACAGCTGTTGGAGTTCCAGCAAAAGTTATAAAAAGAGAAGATAAAAGTGAAAGACTAAATCATGGTGATTTACCAGATATAAATAAAGAGATGTTTGAGTACCTTTTAAAAAGAGTTGCACTACTTGAACATGCCATAAAAGACCATGATGGAATTGATTTATCAAATCAAGATCATGATTTAGAGTGTATTTATACTAAATTCATTAGTGCAATGAATTCTATAAAAACAAAATAATATGACTTTAGAACTTATATCATTTGGGCTAATTGCAGGTTTCATATCTGGTTTTTTTGGATTAGGTGGAGGAACAATACTAACTCCAATGTTAGTAACAAGTGGTTTTTTAATGAAAGAAGCGATTGCAATTGCAATAATGCAAATGGTATTTAGTTCTATTTATGGCTCTTTCTTAAACTCAAAAAAGGTAAAAAATCTAGTCAAAGATGGGTTTATTTTAGGTATTGGAGGTTCTTGTGGAGGGCTTTTAAATAGCTTTATACACTCTTTAGTATCTAACCAATTTTTACAATATGTATTTATTATTATAGTAGTTTTTTCAATTATCAAACTATTTATCTCTCCTGCTGAACCTGATTGTGAAATAAAACACCATAATAAGTTCATTCTTTTTATATTAGGTTTTTTTGTTGGAGTTATTGCTATGAGTATAGGAGTTGGCGGAGCTATTTTACTTATACCAATTTTAGTTGGAGTTATGAAGTATCCATTAAAAGTAGCTACTAGTCTTAGCCTATTTTTTGTGATTTTTTCATCAATTGCAGGTTTTGCTTCACTATCTTTGAGTGGTCAAATGCTTTATCATGAAGGCTTAATCATAGGTCTTGCATCTTTAGTTGGAGTATATTTTGGAATTAAAACTAAAAATACAACAGGTGTTAAGAACTATAAAATATTTATACTTATAATGAATCTTATAATTCTTAGTGTGATGCTTTATAATACTGTTTTATAAAATTTATTTTATCATTTCATTTAGCAAATAAGATAATACCCCACCACTTTTATAAAAATTGAGCTCTGTTAAAGTATCAATTCTACATCTCAACTCGATTTTTATATCTAAATCTTTTTTATGTATAGTTGCTAAAACCTTACTTTCTACCTTTAGTTCATCAAATTCAATTGTGATACTTTCACTCCCCTTTAGTTTTAAGCTCTTTATATCATCATCAATAAACTGTAAAGGTAAAACACCAAACTCTATTAGGTTTTTTCTATGGGGTTCTGAAAATGACTTTGCAATTATTGCTTTTATGCCAAGTAGTTTTGTTCCTTTTGCTGCCCAATCCCTTGAATCACCTTTACCATACTCTTCCCCTGCAAATATCACAAGAGGTATATTTTGTTTTTTAAACTTCATAGCTTTATCATAGATTGAGACAATCTCATTTGTCTCATAATCCATAGTATAAGCACCCTCTTTTGTTACCATTGCATTTTGTATTCTATTATCATCAAAAGTTCCTCTTGTCATAACTTCTGCATCTCCTCTTCTACTTGCAAAAGTACTATACTCAAAAGATTTAACTCCCTTACTCTCTAAATATTTAGCAGCTGGAGAGTATAAAGATATTTGTCCTAAAGGTGAAATATATTCTGTTGTAATCTTATCTGCAAACAAAGCAAGAATTTGAGCATTTTTAATATCTGTTTTTTCTGTATCCTTATCTTCAAATAGTTTTGAAGCTTGAATATAAGTTGAGTTTATATCCCAATTATAAGTATCAGATTTTTCTACTTTTAAATCTTGCCAAAACTTATCACCTTTAAATATATCTTTATATATCTCTTTATATAAAGTATAATCGAGTTTTTGCATATACTCCCCTACTTCTTTGTTTGTAGGCCATAAATCTCTTAAATATATATCTTTATCATCAATCACACCAATAACATCTTCAAATAAATCAAACTTCATAGTTCCTATTAATGAATAAATTATTACCAAAGAGGGAGACATTAAATAATTTGATTTAACTAAAGGGTTCATCTTAGCCTCAAAATTTCTATTTCCAGAACTAACTGAACAAACATTTAAATTATCTGTTTTTATTTGTTCTTCTAAATTTTCATCTAAAGTACCTTGATTTGCATAACAAGTAGTACACCCATACCCAACTATATGAAAACCTAATATCTCTAAATATTTAAGTAAGCCTAACTTCTCTAAATACTCTTTTACTACTAAAGAACCTGGTGCAAGTGAAACTTTTGTATGTTCACTTATATGTAGTCCAAATTCATGAGCTTTTTTAGCAACCAATGCAGCGTGAATTAAAAGGTAAGGATTTGAAGACGAAGTACAAGAGGTAATAGCAGCTATTACAATATCTGCATCTTTTAAATCTTTTGATTCTTTTGTTATAACTATATCTTTTAAAGTTTTTATATCAACACTATCATGGGCTCGTTTTGGTCCCACAATTGTGGGTTCTAGGGTGGATAAATCTAAATCAATCACTTCATCATAATCTAATATTTCATTATCATCATAAAATAGATGTTGCTTCTGTAAATATGATTTAATCAATTTTCCATAATTTTCATTATCTCTTGTTTTATTAAAGTATGATATTGTTTGATTATCTATGGCAAAGAAAGAACACTTTGCACCATATTCTGGAGCCATATTTGAAACAGTGGATCTATCTTCTAAAGTTAAATACCTTAAGCCTTCTCCATAAAACTCAATTAATTTATCTGTAACATCATGCTCTTTTAATTTTTTTGTTAGGGTTAGTACCAAATCAGTAGAATTGATTCCCTCTTTTAACTCTCCATGTAGATTAATACCAACAACCTTAGGTAGATTTAAAAACATAGGTAAACCCAACATAGCACTTTGTGCTTCTATACTATCAACTCCCCATCCTAAAACACCCAAAGAGTTTATCAAAGTAGTGTTAGAATCTGTACCAAGTATTGTTTCTGGATATAAAAAATACTTATCTTCTATTTTTTCTACATGCAGAATTGTTGATAAATATTCTAAATTAACTTGATGACAAATTCCTGAACCTGGGGGAACTACTCTAAAATTAGAAAATGTATTTTGTGCCCATTTAACAAACTCATATCCTTGCTTGTATGATAAATGTACTTTATTTGTATTGTTTATAGAATTGTCAATAGAACCTATATTTGTAGTGTTTAAGGATTGGTCAATAACTAAATCAACTAAGATTTGAGGATTTATTTTACTTACATCTCCACCCTGGTCTTTTATTGATTCTCTCATTGATGCTAAATCAACTAAAGCAGGAATCCCTGTAAACTCTTGTAATATAACTTGAGAAGGATAAAAACCAATTTTATGGTTTAATCTATTTGAAAAAATATTAATTATATTTTCAAACTCTTCATTATTGTTTACTTTTCTGAGATTGGATTCTAAAAGTATTTTTAATACAATAGGTAACTTTTTTAATTTTAAATTTTTACTTATTACTTTATTTAAGTCATAATAATATAAAATTTCATCTTCTATTTCAAAACTATTTACAATATCCAATATTCACCCTTATTATAATCTAAACAATAAAATAGCGTATGATTGTTTAATTATTCATATAAAAGTAAGTTTATTTTGATATTTATTTACAATATTACAAGTTTTTACACATGTTACAAAATTAAAATAATTAATAAATAATTAAAACACTAATACTATTAATAGTTATGTTAAGCTGATTTTAGATAGCATATATACATTATTTGTAATAGGAAAAATTGATGAAATATTTAGTAGTAGACGATGCAAAACTTGCTAGAAAGATGACAATAAAAAGTTTAAAAGCGGTAATAAATAAAGAGTTTGAGGTTATTGAAGCTACAAATGGAAAAGAAGCAATAGAATACTATAAAACTTATAATCCTGAAGTATGTTTTATGGATTTAACTATGCCTGAAGTAAATGGATTTGAAGCAACAAAAGAAATATGTAGTATAAATCCAGATGCACAAATAATTATTGTAAGTGCTGATATCCAAGAACATTCTTTAACAAAAGCACAAGAAAGTGGAGCTATGGGTTTTATAAAAAAACCTATTGATGCAAATAACTTAAAATCTATGATGGAAGAACTAGGCTTACTTTAAAAATGGACAAGAATCAAATCAGATTAAATGAAGATGAAAGAGATTGCTTACAAGAATTGATGAATATCTCATTTGCTTCAGCGACTGCTGCTGTATCAAAAATTATTGATAAATTCGCAACTCTTGGGATACCAAAAATTGAAACAATATCCGCAACTAAATTAAAAGAACATTTAATCGAAAGTCTAGTAACTAATAACTCTTTTTATATGGCAAGCCAATTAATAAATGGCCAAATATCAGGTGAAAATTTATTTATTATAGATAGTAAATCTAGTAAAAATTTGGCAAAAGAGTTTGATTTAGATGAAGATGAAATCGATGAAAATGAGATAAAAGATATAGTATTAGAAATAACAAATATCTTATCTTCTACAACTTCAGCAAAACTTGCAGACTTGATTAAAGCTTCAATCTCCTTTTCATCTCCAAAAGTTAGCTTTTTTGACTCTTTAAGTGAATTTAATAAGCAGTTTCAATGTAACTATGAAAATATTATAATAATATCTACCCAACTTAAATTTGAGGATCAACAAATAAATGGTGAACTTGTTGTTATGACAAATAAAGAGTCTTCTATATATCTTAAGAAAGCTCTTAATATCGTATTAGAAGAGTATTAAAACAATGATAGATAGTGTGATCTTTAATACAGTTGATAATGGAATTGTTATTTTAGATAAAGAGTTAAATATTTTAGCTTGGAATAATTGGCTTGAACTATTTACAAAAAAATATGAAGAGGAAGTTATAGGTAAAAATTTTTGTGAACTCTTTACTTATGTAGATAAAAAAAGATTACAAAGAAAAATAAAATCTGTACTAATTACAAAAAACCCATCCTTTTATTCAATAGATCCTCACCATTTTTTGATAGAAATACCTTTAAATAATATTATTAATACCACTTTTACCTCTATGCAACAAAGTGTAACAATAGTACCTTATGATATTGAAAAAGAACAAGTATGTATCTATATTTATAACCATACTAGCCTTTGTGAAACCAATGCAAAACTAAAAAAGCTAAATAAAGAATTGGAAGATATGTCACATCGTGATCCTCTAACTCATCTTTATAATAGAAGATATTTTAAAGAAGAATCAGAAAAAATTAAATCCTTAGCAAAACGAAATAATCAAAATATCGCGATAATAGTTTTAGATATTGATAAATTTAAAAATATAAATGATACCTATGGACATTTAATTGGTGATTATGTGATCAAAAAAGTAGCAAGTGAACTTAAGAAAGCTGTAAGAAGCAGTGATGTGGTTGCTCGCTTTGGAGGTGAAGAGTTTGTTGTTCTTCTTCAAAATAGTAATAGTTTGGCTGGATTTGATGTTGCAGAAAAGATTAGAATAAGACTTGAAGAGAGTAAAATTATTACAAAAAATAAAGATATAATAAAATTTACTGCAAGTTTTGGAATAGCACAATTTGATTTAGAACTTGATAGTGACAATATAGAACACACTATCACAAGAGCTGATTATGCTTTATATGAAGCAAAAGATAAAGGGAGAAATAAATCTATTTTAGCTAAAGTTTAGTTCACTTATCAATAGAATTTATTATCTCAACAAGCTCATTAAGATTTACTTGTTTTTCAATAGCATCCATCTCATATGCAACTTTTGGCATGCCATAAACTATTGAACTATTTTCATCTTGACCATAAGTTCTTCCACCTGCATCTTTAATCTTTTTTATTCCATTTGCTCCATCTTTACCCATACCTGTTAGAATAAAAGCTACTGAGTCATTTTTAGCCTCTTTTGCAACAGATTTGAAAAGTACATCTACACTTGGTTTATGATTAGAAACCTTTGGGTAATCTTTTAAAATAGCCTTATATTTACCTTTACTTATTTTTTCTATTTCCAAATGCAAGTTCCCAGGGGCAATATAAACACAAGATACTTCTAAAAGTTCATCACCCTGCACCTCTACTACAGTTGAATTTGGACAAATATTATTTAATCTCTTTGCAAAAGATTTTGTAAATCCAGCTGGCATATGTTGTGTTATCACAATTGGTGGATGGTTTTTATTTAGGTTTGTAATAATATTTTCAATAGTTTGAACACCACCTGTTGATGCACCCAATGCAATTACTTTACTTGCTAGTAGATTTGTTTTACTTGTATTTTTATTAATTATAACATCATTCTCAACATGTTTTGATTTTGATGCTGCTTTTATTTTTTGTATAAACTCATCTACAAAATCATCTTTATCAATTTTATTCATATTTATTGGTTTTTCTATAACTTCACATGCACCAAACTCTAAAGCTTCTATAGCTTTTGTTGAATTGTTTCCTACGATTGAAGAGAATACTATTGTTGGTATTGGTTTTTGCTCTTTTAATTTTCTTAAAAAACTAATTCCATCCATTTTAGGCATCTCAATATCTAAAATAAACACATCAGGGAAACCAACTTTTTTAAGTTCATCTATTGCATCAACAGGGTTTTGTGCCTCCCCTATTAGTATAATATTTTTTTCATTTTTTAAAATCTTTTTAATACTATTTCTTATAAGCATTGAATCATCAATAATAAATACTTTTATCATTAGAAAAACTCCAAATTATCTTCATTTTTTTCATCATTTCCAAACAGTTTTGATTCAAAGTATTCGATGTTGTTTGCTATAGAATACTCAAAAACTGATACATCTTTAAAAAGTCTATATACAAAAAGCTCATCAATATATAAAGTTGTCTCCTCAACAATTGTAGTCAAATAATCAAAAGCTTCAAATCTGGATGGTTCAATTGACTCAAAATCCAAAGAGTTTAAAAACTGACTAAACTCTAAGAAGAGTGTAGATAATTGATCTAATTTTTTATTTTGAGCAAATATATTTGATAGTTCAACTAAGTTAGCTGAAATATCTGAAAACACCTCTTTTGATATTTCTAAATCTTTTAAACGTTTTAAACTATCATTTAAATCATCATTAATAAACATGATGCTACCACTATATTGATCTAAGAAGGTATCAATCTCATTATTTATACTATCGTTTTTATATTTATTTAAAACTTTTTCTTTTGTTTTTAAAAATCCATTTGTTTCTATTATTGCTAATCGTGCGTATATTTTATAAAGTAAGGTATCTTCATCAATAGGTGATAAAAGAGTAGCAAAAGAGATATTTATATATTTTTTAAAATCAATATACACATCATCTTCAATAATATAAATCCCCCCTTTTGGTATTGTTATATTATTCTTTTCAAAGAGTTCAAAACTATATCTATCAAAAGAGATTATAACAATATCAAACTGTTCAAACAAAGAGTTATTAAATATCTCTAATGAATCAGCAGTGATATCAAAAAACTCTTTATTTGAAAATGAGATATCAATCATATTGTGTATTTGTTCACTTACATTACCCACAACTAGTATATTTGAATTAGCTGCAAGAAGAGATACTTTATTTGAAACGTTACTAATCACATCTTATCCTTTTATTATTGTATCTAGTTTTTTAAAAGCGTTTTTCAATACACTTTCATAATACTTTTTACCATTTTGGTAAACATAATTCTTAAAAGCTATTAATTTTCTAGCTTTCTCTTCACTAGCATCTTTAAATTCTGATATAAAATCCCTTTCTTGTTCAGCTATTTCATAAATTGTCATTCCAAATTTTCTACTATATTTTATAATATCACCATCTTCTATACAAAAATAGTTCTCTTTTTCATCCTCTTTGATTATATTAATAACAGCATCTTCATCACTAAAAATCTCTCTAATATCTCCAAAGAAATTATCAAATTGATATTTTACAAATTTCTGATTTTTTACCCTATTTAAAGCAAAAGCGATTTTTATACTAGAATCAAACTCTTTTAATCTTTTATAAACACTTTTTGCATTTATAGCATCTTGTTCTCCATCTAAAAGGGGAATTACAGCTAAATCTATTTGACTTATCATTCCTGAATCATTCAAGGTATCTAAACATAAGCTTGTTGATTTATTTCCTCCAACATCAATACATGCAAATTCATCTTTAGAAAGTATCTCCATAAATTTGTCCATAATAACAAACTCTTCAACATCAATAGATTCTCTTTTTGTTAGATTACTTCCCCCATAACTAAGGGAATCTATATTTTCATCATCAAACTCATAAAAAGATACAGTTTGTTTACTATTTTGTTCATATAAAAAAGGTGCTATAACTTGCATTGAAACTGTACTTTTCCCTACTCCACCCTTACTTGATACTACTAAAACTTTTAAATCTTTCATCTACTTACCTTTTGAAATATAGAACTTTGCACTTTTTGTAAACCATACTTATCTAAATTATAAATATGTTCTGTTAAAGAGATGATTAGATAACCACCTCTTTTTAAATTCTTTAGTACATTTTTTACAATTTTTTCTTTTGTTTCATCATCAAAATATATTAATACATTTCTTAAAAAAATTACATCAAACAAACCTAAATCACCCTGTTCTTCTATTAGATTTCTTTGCTGGAATTTCATATATTTTAATAAACATCTATCAACTAAAAACCACCCCTCATGGCTACCTTTTCCTTTTAAACAATATTTAAATTTAAGTTCATCTGGAATTTTATCCATCCATTTTATAGGATATAAACCCACATTAGCCTTTTTAACAACTTCTGTATTTATATCACTACCAACAATTTCAAAATTTAAATTCTCATTGTCAAACATCATTGCAACACTATAAGCCTCTGCACCAACTGAACTTGCTGCACTCCAAACACGAATATTATTGTTTTTTTGTTTTGATATAATATATTCTTGCAAAAACTCAAAATGGCTATATTCCCTAAAAAAATATGTTTCATTTGTAGTGATTAAATTTAACATTACAGTTTTTTCACTCTTTTTAACTTGTATTAATCTAAAATAATCACTATAAGAGTTTAATTCATACTTTATTAGCTGTTTTAATAATCTATTTTTTACTAAGTGTTTTTTTGAGTTCCCTAAGAAAACCCCTATTTCACTAAATACAAGCTTTTGAAAAAGTTCAAACTCTTTATCACTTAATTCTATAATATCTTTTTTCATGGAATAAAATACTTACTAATCCCTTTAGATAACTGATTCATATCTATTTTTGCAATCACTTCATCAACTCCCAATTTAGTCAATGAACTTTTCATTATAAAGTTACTCATATTTGTATGTACTATAATACTTATTGCCTCATAACCATCAAGTTCGTTGATACTCTTTACAAGCTCATTACCATCCATTATTGGCATCTCTAAATCTGTAATAACCAAGCCAATATCACTTGGGTTTAATGTTTTAATCTCATTTAGTAACGCTAAACCATTATCAAAGATTTTATATCTTAATTCAAGTTTCTCCAAAAGTTTTTGTACAGTTATTCTTATAAACCTGCTATCATCTGCAAAAAGTACAAGTTTATCACTATTTATATTCTTTTTATATTCAATCTTTTCAAGATTGTTTTTTTTGCCAACATCTTCAAAGGTGTCTAAAAGTAATTTATCACAATCAAAAACTGTACAAAGTTTATGCTCCCCATTTAATTTTATATCAGAGATAAAATTTGTCTTTGGATTATTCATTGAGTTATCTTTCATATCTTTAGAATCAATACTTACAATATACTCTACACTTTTTATCATAATTGCCAAATTGTATCCACCAAAACCTGCTAGAATAACATATTCGTATTCACTATCATCTAAAACTTCATTTCCAAACCATTGATCAAAGTTTATAATAGTAGCCATTTCATCTCTAATTTGTGCAGTTGCTCTAATAATACTTTCACTACTACCATTTTTTGCCATTTTTAGGTCTTTATAAACTAAAACCTCAATAACTTTTGCAACATTTATTGCATAATACTCTTTATTAGAGCCTTCAAATACTAAATACTTATTTGTAGTACTTGAATCACTTGTAATCAATTCAAGTAAATCTAAATCATCATTGTTATCTAAATCGTCATTATATTCAAGTTCCAAAAAAAATCCTTAACTTATTTGCGATAACTCTGGAATATTTAAAACCATATCCATATCTAAAACAGTAATATATTCATCATCAAATCTAATTATATTCTCAATATATTTTTGCTCAATTTTAGAGCCAAACTCTGGAGTTTGTAAAATATCTTCTGGCAAAATATCATCAACTTCAATTACCATATCTACCATTAAAGCAATTGATAAAATAGTTTGTTTTTTATTATTTAAAATATTAAATATAATAAATGATGTCCTCTTTTGAATATCTATACTACCAATTCCAAATCTAATTTTAGGATCAACAACTGCAATCAAATCTCCCCTAACATTGGTTATTCCTTTTACACAGGGGTTTGACTTTGGAACTCTTCTTATATTCATAAAATCCACAATCTCTTGAACATTATCTGCTTTTGTTGCATATTTTTCATTATTTAAAACAAAAATTAGATATTGTTTTGTAGAGTTTGAATTTATATTTTCCATAAATATTCCTAGAATCTTTCAAAATTTCTAAGATTTATCTCTTCTTCATTATCTTCTGATTCATCTTTTTTCTTATCAAAAACCTTTACTTCTATATCACTTAAATCCATAGATGGTATTTTTAAAGGTGACTTATCTGTACCTGATGTTGTATAATGGGACATCATTTTACTAAGTTCTCCTGCTTGGGCATCTAACTCTTCAGCTGAAGAGGATAATTCACTAGAAGCATTAGCATTGGTTTGTGTTACAGAATCTAATTCACTCATTGCAACATTAATTTGCTCTATACCTATCTCTTGCTCTTTTGAAGCTTCCGAAATATCTGTTACTAAGTTTGCAGTTTCACTAATTTGTGGGATTAAACTTTGGATTAACTCCCCAGCTTCTTTTGATATACCCACACTATTTTTTATGATTTTACTTATCTCTTCAGCTGCAACCTTTGAACGTTGGGCTAGTTTTCTAACCTCAGCTGCAACTACAGCAAATCCTTTCCCATGCTCCCCTGCACGTGCAGCCTCAATTGCTGCATTTAGTGCCAGAAGATTTGTTTGATAAACAATATCTTCAATAATAATGATTTTTTCAGATATTATATTCATAGCTTCGACCGTTTGAGCTACAGATTCACCACCTTTTTTAGCAACCCCAGAAGTTACCTCAGCAACTTGACTTGTTCTAGTGGCATTTTTTGCTGTTTCAGAAATATTTGCACTAATCTCTTCAATTGAAGCTGTAGTCTCTTCTAAAGAACTTGCCTGTTGTTCTGCACCAGCTGATATAGATTGGGCCAATTTATTTACAATATTTGCTGCAACTAAAACCTCTGTTGATGCAGTTTTAACAGTATCTACTATTTGTTCAACTTTTGAAGAAAAACTATTAATCCCCTGTGCAACTTCTGTATATCCACCAGTATATACACTTTCATCAATTTTAGCTTTCAAATTACCATTTGAAGCCTCTTCATTTAAACTTCCAATATCAGTTATAAACCTAGTTAATATCTCTGCTGTATTATTTACAGACTCTTTTACAATATCAAAATCACCCTTATATTCTGTATGAATTCGTGAATCAAAATCACCTCTTTGTAAAGCTCTAAGACCAAAAATAGTTTCATTAAAAACATTTCTTGTAACCATAGTAAGGTTATTAATAGTTTCAATTATAATTGCAAAATCACCATAATATTTTGATTTATCTACTTGAATGCTTAATTGTCCACTAAGGGCAGCTTGATTTAACATATAACTATCATTTTGTATATCTCTTAAGATATTTGAAATAGCATTAAATGAGTATTTCATATCTTCAAACTCTCCTAAATAGTTATTTGAAACTCTTGAATCAAAATCACCACCTGAAAGTTTTGTCATAGCATAATTAAAATCTCTAATAGCAGAAACAGGAACATCAACCATTGAGTTTATTGACTCTAAAATATTTTCATATCCATTATGGAAATTTCTAGAATCAACTCTATAATCCATATTACCTTGGGCAACTTCATCATACATCCTTTTTGCATGTATCTCCATATTACCCATCTCTTTTGCTATCTTATTGATTTTATCCACTAGTTTTGATACTTTTTTATCATCAGATTTTAATGAAATATCAAACTTACCATCTTCGATATCATCTAACGCTTTAAGTATTTTATCAAACTCTTTTTCGTCTATTTTAATTTTTCCCATTTTTTAACCTTTAAGCTCACATCTTTTAATACTATTCATATTTATGATCATTTTGTAAATCTTCAACTATACCAAACAACTTATCTATATCTTTATAAACTTCATTCATATGTATACCTCTATTTGTTTCATCTGCATTTACATACTCTTCTAATTTAGCATGAATTCTATTATGTACTTTTTTAATTTCTAAAAATTTACTATCTTTTGCAAATGGTTCATCTTCAAGTTCAGCTAGTTTTTTACCAAAATTACAACAAGTTGGTTTTTTAATCTCTATATTTTCAAACCCTTTTTCAACTAAACTTTCAATTCTACTTCTAAAAATCTTATGATCTGTTCTGTATTTTGTAATATCTATATTTAACAAGGCTTTATTTAATACTTGTTTATTATCATTTAATCTATTTATCATCTTATCATATGAAAGGCTTTTATCTTTTAAGTATTCAATAAAATAGGCTAAAGACTCTTGAGCATTGTGAGTTTTTTCATACTCTATTAAAACTTTATATATCTCTTTGATTTGGTGTACTTCAAAACTTGTTGCTTTGGTTCTATATGAAGTGATTGAATCTATATCATTATTAATAACCTTTGGATACATTACAGCTTTTACCCAATAATATTGTTTTTTCCCTTTTATATAATTTTTAACATAAGCAACAACTGGTTTATGATCTAATAAGTTTTTCCAAGCATATTCAAAAATAGCTTTTGGCATATCAGGGTGTCTTATTATATTGTGAGGTTTTCCGTATAATTCATCTTTTGTGTATTCTGATACTTCACTAAATGTACTATTTACATAGGTTATAAAACCTTTCTTATCTGTTGAACTAACAATTAGGTCTCTATCTCCTAATATTTTTTCAATTTCCATTTTTATTATCCTTATGCGTTATTTTATGTTCAATCAATTTTTGCACATCAAATATAAGTGCTATTTCTCCATTTCCTAAAATTGTACCACCTGAAATTCCTGAAATATTTTCAAAAAGATCACCTAAAGGTTTTATAACTGTTTGAAACTCTCCAAAAAGCTCATCCACTTTTAATCCAACCCTAGATTTTCCATATTGTACAATAACTATATTTTGTCTTATATTTTCACATTTATCTTCTTCAAAATGCTCTGCAATATCCAAAATAGGTAAAATATGTGATCTAAGTGTAATATAACCTTTTGATTTCATCTGCTCTTTTGCTTTTTGATTTAACTCTATACACTCTTGTATATTATCTAAAGGTACTATATATTTTGATTTACCAACTTGAACTAAAAATCCATCAATAATTGCTAAAGTCAAAGGAAGCCTTATAGTAAAAGTTGTACCTACACCCAAAGTACTTTCTATATCAACACTACCTCTTAAATCTTCAATATTTCTTTTTACTACATCCATTCCTACACCACGTCCAGAGATATTAGAAATCTCATGGGCTGTAGAAAAACCTGGCAAAAATATTAGATGGAGTATCTCCTCATCACTTAAATGCTCATTGGGTTTTATTAAGTTTTTTTCTATAGCTTTTTTTAAAATCACATCTTTATTGATACCATTTCCATCATCTATAATCTCAATAACAATAGAACCCGAATCAGGAAAGGCTTTTAAAATAATACTTCCTTTTTTTAGTTTCCCTTTTTCTTCTCTAATTTCAGGATATTCTATACCATGGTCTACTGAGTTTCTTAACATATGTACTAAGGGATCAAAGATTTTTTCAATAACAGTTTTATCAAGCTCTGTTTCCCCTCCTATTATCTCAAAACCTATCTCTTTGCCAACTTTTTTGGCACTATCACTTACTACCCTTCTTAACTTAGAAAAAGAATCTCCAACTTGAACCATTCTTATATTCATAATACCATTTCTAATCTCTTCAAGCATCTCTGACATAACAGTAACTGCTTCTTCAAAATCAGTATCATTACTTTTTAGTGAATATTGAGTAATTTTTGCATTTGCAATTACCATCTCACTAATTTGATTTATCAATCTATCTACTTTTGTAGAGTCAACTCTTAGGGTAAAGCCATTAGAACTTGGCACCTTTTTTTCAGCTTCAACTTTTTTTGACTTTTTAAATACTCTAAAATCTGAATCTAGTTCTTTTTTATTTTCTACTACTTTATTTTTAGATGGTTTTTTAAAAACTTGAAACTCTTTTTGAGTTGAAGAAGTTTCATCTTCAAAAGAGTTTTCAAGTTTTTCAATCTTTAGTTCTATATCCTCTTCAACAAATTCAAAAGCCTCTTCTATTTCACTAATTGGCTCTTTTGTATTATATAAGATTTCTAAACTTAGATAAGATTTCAAAGGATTTAACTCATTTAATGGAGGAATAGACCCATCTTTTATACTTACATCTTTTACATCCCCAATAGAATCCAAATATTTTATGATTGAAGACATATCCATACCAGAAACAAAAAAATCATCTTTTAGTTTTACTTCAATATGATATTTACAAGAAACTAAGTTTTGTTCTTCATCAATAGAAAAATCTACCTCTTCATCTAAAAAGTTAGATAATCTTACTAATAAATCTTGATGTATATCATTTTGCTCTTTATTTAAACTCTTTCCACTTGTACAAAGCTCAACTAAAACCTTAGCGTGATCATTTACAAGCATAAGAAGCTCTAATATCTCATCGTTTAAAGATATTTTTCTATTTCTAATTTCATCTAATAAACTCTCTGATAGATGGGCTAGTTCAATTATTATTTCATATCCAAAAATCCCTGCATTACCTTTCATAGTATGCATTGATCTAAATAGTTTATTGACTAACTCCTCATCAATATCTTCTAATGAACCTTCACCTAAATCTAAAAGAGCCTCTTCCATATAAGAGAGCTGTTCATCCATATCTTCTAAAAATAGTTGAATCTCTTCTGTCATTGAGTAAGCCCTAAAAGTTTTTCTAAATTATATGTTTTTATGGTTTTTTGTAGTTGCTTAGATTGAAGATTAGTAAATGATAAATTAATATTCGTATTAGTACAAAACTTTTTAAGTGAAAATAAAACCTGAACACAACTTAAATCTATTTTTTCAACATCATTAAAATCTAAAGTCAGTTCGTTATTCTCCAAATTATCTATATTTTCAGTTAATAATTTATAAAAAGCCTCAGCTTCACTAATAGTTAACTCATCAAACTCTATTTTCACTATCTATCCAATTAGTTTTTTCATAGCTTTTATAAAGGTTGCTTCATTAAAAGGTTTTACCATCCAAGCTTTTACCCCTAATTGCTTACCTTCCTCTTTTGCTTCATTACTTCTTTCAGTTGTAAGCATAACAATTGGAATATATTTTAAAGCATCATTTTGTTTAATCTTAGAAACCATCTCCATACCATCCATAACTGGCATATTAATATCACTTAAAATTAAAGATATGTCATTATGTTTTAGAAGTTGCTCTAAGCCCTCTTTCCCATCAGCTGCTTCAATAACTTCATATTCCTCTTTTGCAGCTGCTTTTTTAACAACCAATCTCATCATAGAAGAATCATCTACTATTAATATTTTTTTACCCATTAGCAATCACCTTAGATATAGTTATTATAATCCAATATTATTTTCATATATACTAGCACATTGATTGTAAGGAAGTTATTAAAATATTATATTCTAGTTATAATTTGTTGAAAAATTACTAATTTTAAGTAATTAAAAAACATATAAATTTAACTTTTTTTAAATTATATATTTATATATTAAAACACCCATTGTTTTAATAGCTTATTATGTTATAATGCCCGCTTAATTTTTTTAGAATGGATAGTTAATGACTGATACAATCAAGATATATAATGCAAAAGAGAATAACTTAAAAAATATAGATTTAGAGATACCAAAAAATAAATTAATAGTATTTACAGGACTTAGTGGTTCTGGTAAATCAACTCTTGCATTTGATACACTTTATGCAGAAGGTCAAAGAAGATATATAGAATCACTTTCTGCTTATGCAAGACAATTTTTAGATAAAGTTGGTAAACCAGATGTTGAAAGAATTGAGGGTTTAACCCCTGCAATTGCAATTGATCAAAAAACAACTTCAAAAAATCCACGCTCAACGGTGGGTACCATTACAGAAGTTTATGATTATTTTAGACTTTTATATGCAAGAATTGGAAAACAACACTGTCATAAATGTGGAAAACCAATCTCTCAGATGAGCGCTTCTGACGTTATTGATCAAGTATTAAGCCTTCCTGATAATTCTAAAACTGTAATCCTAGCTCCACTTATAAATAGAAAAAAGGGTACCTTTGCAGATTTACTAGATAGTCTAAGAGCAAAAGGTTATGTAAGAGCTATGATTGACGGTGTTATGGTAAGACTTGACGAGGATATAGAGTTATCCAAAACACAAATGCACACAATTAAAGTGGTTATTGACAGAGTGGTTATTAAAGATGAAAATAAAGATAGAATTGCACAAGATGTTGAAAAAGGTTTAAAAGAAAGCTTCGGTGAGTTAGAAATTGAAGTTATGAACCATGAAGAGGTGGGTGTAGAAAAACATATCCATTATTCTGAACATATGGCTTGTTTTGATTGTAAAATCTCTTTCGAGCCCTTAGAACCATTATCTTTCTCATTTAATTCACCAAAAGGTGCTTGTCCATCTTGTGATGGATTAGGAATAAGATATGCCCTTGATATGAAAAAAGTTGTAAATGAAGAGTTACCACTTGAAGATGGTGCCATTAGAATCATATATGGTTTCAATAAAGGGTTTTATTTTAAGATGCTAATAGCCTTTTGTCAGGCGGCTTCAATAGATATAACTATTCCATTTAAAGAGTTACCACCTCACCAACAAAAAGCAGTTTTACATGGTGGAGTTGAAGATGCTGTATTTACTTGGAAAAGACACAGACTAACTAGAAAATGGGAAGGTATAGTAAAAATAGCCTACGACATGATAAAAGATGAAAAAGAGATGGCTGAATTTATGACAGAAAAAGTATGTTCTGATTGTAATGGAAATAGACTAAAGCCCTCATCACAAAGTGTTTATGTGGCAAATGAAACTATTTCAGATGTTATAAATAAACCAATAGAAGAAGCTTATAAGTTTTTTCATGATGAATCAAATTTTGATTATCTAAATGATCAATATAAAATGATCTCTGCTCCTATATTAAAAGAGATCAGAGAAAGAATATTCTTTTTATATGATGTTGGACTTGGATATATAACTTTAGGAAGAGATGCAAGAACCATAAGTGGAGGAGAAGCCCAAAGAATTAGAGTAGCTTCACAAATAGGTTCTGGACTAACAGGAGTTATGTATGTACTTGATGAACCCTCAATTGGTCTTCATGAAAGAGATACAAATAAACTAATCAAAACCTTAAAAGCACTACAAGAAAAAGGTAATACTGTTATTGTGGTTGAGCATGACAAAGAGACTATAAAAGAAGCTGATTTTATAGTTGATATTGGACCAAATGCTGGTAAATATGGTGGAGAAATAGTTTTTGCTGGTACATTAAAACAGATGAACAAGGCTAAAACTTTAACAGCTCAATATATAAATGGTAAAAAAGTAATTGATTATGTTCACAATAGACCTCAAGAAGAGTTTATAGAGATAAAAAATGTAAATATCAATAATATAAAAGATTTAGATGTAAAAATACCACTTAAAAACCTATGTTCAATAACAGGAGTTAGTGGAAGTGGTAAGTCTTCACTTATCTTACAAACCCTACTCCCTGTAGCAAAAGAGCTTTTAAATCATGCAAGGAAAGTAAAAAAAATTGATGGGGTTGAGATAGAAGGTTTAGAGAAACTTGATAAAGTTATCTATTTAGATCAAAGTCCAATTGGAAGAACACCAAGATCAAACCCTGCAACTTATACAGGACTTATGGATGAGATTAGAACCCTATTTACTAAAACAAAAGAGGCACAACTAAGAGGTTATAAAATAGGAAGATTCTCTTTCAATGTAAAGGGTGGTAGATGTGAGAAGTGTCAAGGTGAAGGGGAAATCAAAATAGAGATGCACTTTTTACCAGATATCATGGTTAAGTGTGACGATTGTCATGGTAGTAGATATAATGCCCAAACCTTAGAGATACTTTATAGAGGTAAAAATATCTCTGATGTTTTAAATATGAGTGTAGATGAAGCCTTAGAGTTTTTTATTAAAGTACCTAAAATAAAAGCAAAACTACAAACACTAAGTGATGTGGGACTTGGATATATTACATTAGGACAAAATGCAGTTACCCTATCAGGTGGGGAAGCTCAAAGGATAAAACTAAGTAAAGAACTTAGTAAAAAAGATACAGGTAATACCTTATATATATTAGATGAACCAACAACGGGATTACACTTTGCAGATGTTGATAGACTAACAAAAGTTTTACACCACCTAGTTGAAGTTGGAAACTCAGTACTTGTGATTGAGCACAATCTTGATATTATCAAAAACTCTGATTGGGTGATTGATATGGGACCAGAAGGGGGAAGCAAAGGTGGTAAAATCATTGCCCAAGGAACTCCTGAAACCTTAGCAAAAGAGCATAAAGAAACTAACTCTTATACTGGATATTATCTTGAAAAAGAGCTAAACGGTGTATGATAAATCTATCTTTACACAAAAAACATCTATTGATAGATTTATTTATGCTGTAGAAAAAGGTATGTATGTAGAAGCCCATGAACTTCTAGAAGAGGATTGGAGAGAATATAAAACTATCTGGAAAAAAACAAATCAAGAGGAGTATAGACTAAAAGCAAAAGCAGTTCAAGGTTTAATAAATGGTGCCACAGCATTAGCTTTGTATTTTATAAAAAAAAGACCAGAAAGTTATAAAAAAATTTGGAATGTCTTTGAAAAGTATAAGTCATTACTTGATTGTATTGAAATAGATAATATACAAAAGTATTATGAAGCTAGAGATTTATTAATAAAAATCAACTCAACAATAAACTTAGACTAACTTGCCGCTATTTGTTGCTCAAGTTCAGCTTTTGATTGAGCCATTAAATATGCTTTTAGTTTCATCATTTCATCAGTTGGGTATTGATTTTCAGCTTCACCTCTAATTGCTTTTACATAAAAATCTTTTGATTTATTATTAAAACCAAAATTTAGATTTGTAAGTACAACCTCTTGGTATTGTGAAATAGTTTTTGCATCAACTTGCTTTGTTTCTTGAGTTTCACCATTTTTCTGAATCTCATCTTTAGGTTTTAGAAAGTTTGATTTTGCAATATCTTTTGCCTCATCACCCTCTCTAAGTTTTGCATTTGTTATTTCACTAGAAGGTTGCACTTGTTGAATTAATACTTGATTATTATCAGCATACTGATTAATTGTTGGGATTAGTCCATATTCCATAACGACCTCCTTAAATAACTTTTATATTATTATACAAAATTTTTGATGTTTTTGTCAAAAAAAATATAAATAAAGAAAAAATTAGCTATTATACGTTGTTAAATTTATTCATACCATAAAAATTTGGTAAAATTAAGGAGTGGTTATTGGAAGATAATTCCCAGAGGTGCAGCTTTACAAGTAAAGGTTCTTTATGGAACTGTTAATATTTTTATTTATACTTGTGATTAGTGTTTCGTTTCTTTGTTCTGTTTTAGAATCTGTAATTCTATCGGTAAACTTTTCTTATATACCTGTTATTGAACAAAATGATCCAAAAGCAGGAAAACTTCTCAAAAAACTAAAAACTGATATAGACAGTTCTATTGCTTCAATTTTGATTTTAAATACAATAGCAAATACATTAGGAGCAACAGCAATTGGTGTTCAAGCTGAACATGTATTTCCAGGTAATGGTCCTCTAGTTATGCTTGTTTCTATAGTTTTAACTTTTGCAATTTTATTTTTTGCTGAAATTATTCCTAAAACTATTGGTGCTGTATATTGGAAACAGTTAGCAGCAACTGCTGCAACATTGATAAGATTTTTTGTCATTATTACATACCCTATTATTTTACTTACGCAATTTATAACAAATAAAATAAAAGGGAAAGAGAATTCTGATAATTTTTCTAGAGAAGAGTTAATACATACCACTCTTTTAAGTGAAGAAGAGGGAGTTATTGGTGACTTAGAGTCAGATATTATTGAAAATACTCTTACTTTAAACGAGATAAAAATAAAAGATATACTAACACCAAGATCAGTAATGTATTCTATTGAAAAAGATACCCCTATAAAAGATATCTTAGAAGATAAGAGAACATACAAATTTTCAAGACTTCCTATATATGAAGGAACAATAGATAATATTGTAGGTATTGTTCTTACAAAAAAACTATTTAAACAAGCTGTTAAAGATGAAAATGCAACAATGGAGAATATTATGACTCCTGTTTTTGCTTTAAATGAAAACATACCTGTTGGAAAAGCTTTAAATAAGTTTATCCAAAAAAGAGAACATCTTTTTATTGTATTAGATAACTATGATCAAACAGAAGGTTTAGTTACATTAGAAGATTGTATTGAAACCCTTTTAGGTTTAGAAATAATGGATGAATCGGATACAACAGCTGATATGAGAAGATTAGCTTTAAATAAAATGAAAGCAAAAAGAAAGAAAAAAGCATCAAAAGAGCTTAATCCTTCTGCTTAAAAAAGAAAATATATGTTAAATGATTTCCTAAAAAATTTTAAAAGTGTAGTTATCTCATCAAAGGATGAAGATAACTTACCTTTTACAAGTTATGCACCTTTTATCAAAGATGATTTTAAATACTATGTTTACATAAGTGCAATCGCTAAACATACACAAAACTTAGATTTGCATCAAAAAGCCTCATTGTTTTTTATAGAAGATGAAAAAGAGTGCGAAAATATTTTTGCTAGAAAAAGAGTTGTTTTACAAAGCACTAGTAAAAAGCTTGAAAGAGATAATGATGAGT
The DNA here is from genome assembly GCA_048571215.1 of Halarcobacter azotofixans (SeqCode). Taxonomy (GTDB): domain Bacteria; phylum Campylobacterota; class Campylobacteria; order Campylobacterales; family Arcobacteraceae; genus Halarcobacter; species Halarcobacter azotofixans. The sequence continues at coordinate 990,578 of CP182352.1, read as the reverse complement.
TTGAAAGATTAATGGATCTTTTTAAACAAAAACATGGTTCCACAATAGATACTTTAAAACAAATGAAAGATTTTTCTATATATGAATTCACCCCTCTAAAAGGGGAAGCAGTCTTTGGTTTTGGAAAAGCATATGATGTGGGTGGAAAAAATTGTGAAGAGCTACTAGAAAGAAAAAATATCAAAGGACATCAAAAATAATTGATGGATAGTAGAAAAATTTGTTATAGCTGTTATAGACCACAAAGCAGCTGTATGTGCCAATATATAAGCCCTATAAATACAAATACAAAGTTTATTATATTGATGCACCCAAAAGAGTATAGAAAGACTAAAAATGGCACTGGTCACTTTACAAACAAATCCCTAACAAATTCTAAATTGTTTATAGGAATAAACTTTAGTGAAAATAGTACTATCAATAGTATTATTAACAACAAGAACAATGAGTGTTTTTTACTCTATCCTGGAAAAGACTCAATAAACCTATCCACAACACCTTTAAAATCTAAAAAAAACCTAGTAGTTTTTATTATAGATTCAACTTGGCCTTGTTCTAAAAAGATCTTAAGATTAAGTAAAAACTTGCAAGAGTTAAAAAAAATTAGTTTTGATAATACTATTAGCTCTAATTTTTTTATAAAAACCCAGCCAAGTGAATATTGCTTATCTACTATAGAATCGACGCTAGAGATTTTAAAACTATTAGAAAAAAATAAGATTGAAAATATAAATGAAAATATATTAAAAGAATTTATAAAACCATTTACTAAGATGGTTGAATATCAAATAGAGTGTGCAAAAGAGTTAAATACTATTAGGTATAAATAAAGTATCAACTCTTTTACTCAGTCTGTGCTTTTTCTGTATCTTCAATCTCTTTTTGTGAATCAGTTTTTAATAATTCAGCAATTTTTTTATCAATAATATCTAAAGTTTTCTCTTGAGTTTTATATGAGATTTCAGGTAATTCTCCACCCCACATTTTTTCAGCTTCATTAAAACCTTGTACAATACCATTTCTAGCTTCTTGCAAGGCTTCAACATCATCACCTGCTAAAGATATAACAAAGTCACTAACTCTTTGTGAGGTTTTGTCTATTCCAAAAAAACCTTCATCTGAAACTAATTGTTTAGCTTCATCTGGATTTAACTCAGTGATTGGTTTTCCATTATAACCAATAGAAGATAAACTAAGTCCACCATCTAATTCTTTGCCAGATAAGAAATCATACAAATCTGTATTATTAATAATATTCATCAATGTAGTTTGTGCATTTGTATTATTTTGAGTCATTTCAACACTTTTAATGTTTAAAAAAACTTTTATACTCTCCATGGAGATTGATACATTCACAGCAGAATTATGTATTTTATTCTCAACTGCTTTGGTTTCATCAGATTTTTCTGTTTTTGATAAACCATATGGTTTCATCTGATCAGATGTTATATTATTGTCATTATTTAAGTATTGATTATTAATCATACTAATATCTAAAGTACCCATAATAGACTCCTTATTATAATATCTAATGATATCAATACAATTCTTAAAATTAGTTTAAATTTATAAAATTAACAAATATATATTAAAGCTTCATTGGTTATAATAAAATAAACAAAGAAATGTATACATGTATAAAAAAATAATTTTTGAGATATTTATATTTAGTCTATTTTTAGAGGCAGATTCAATAAAGCTTATTAAAAATACACCAGATATATTAAAATCTGATATTAAAAAAACTATAAAAAAAAGTAAACCTTTCTTTTTTTCTAAAACTTTAATGAATAAATACTATAAAAATTTTGACTATAAACTTTTTTGGTTTGATGAAAATATTCCCAAAAGTATCACAAGCAAACTAATTGAAACAATAAAAAAAGATGAAGTTTTAAAACCAATTCTTGATAAAAAAATTTTTGATTTAAAAGACATTGAAATAAAGTTATCAGAACTTAATGAAAATTCACCAGTTTCAGAGATTATAGATTTGGATATAAAATTAACAAATATCTATCATCAATATATAAGCTATTTATCTAATGGTGTAATAGATTGGGGAAGTTTTGAAAATGAACTTTTATACCTAAAAGAACAAGAGGATTTAGATTTAAATTGGCAAAAATATAAAAAATATATAAACTTTAGAAAATTACTTTATAAAGTTGTAGAAAATAATTCCTTATCAATTATTGAAGAAAAGATAGAAAATCCCTTTTATAATACATCACTTTTAAAACAAAAGATAGAAGAGTATAAAACTATATTATCTACGGGTGGTTTTGTAAAGGTAAGTAAATCAAATATCTCTTTAAAAAAAGGTAACTCATACGAAGAGATTAAAGATATAAGAAGAAGATTGATACAAAGTAAAGATTTAGATGATTTTGCATGTTCTTTTGATGAAAGCTATTGTGATATGAATTTTGATAAAGAACTTTTTGAAGCTGTAAAGAGCTTTCAAAAAAGATATGGCTTAGAGATTGATGGAATAATTGGAAACAATACTATAAAAGCATTAAACATTCCAGTGGAAAAAAAGATAGAAAAGATTAGAGTAAATCTTGAAAGAATAAGACTTCTTCCAAGTAATTTTGGTGAAAAATTTATATATGTAAATATTCCTGATTATAGATTAAAACTTTTTAATAAAAACAATTTAGAGTTTGAAACAGCTGTAATTGTAGGTAAAAAAGAGAATCCAACACCTATATTTAGTCACAGAATGTCTGAGATAATAGTAAATCCTTATTGGAGAATCCCACAAAATATTGTAAAAAAAGAGCTTATATCAAAACTTATAGAAAATCCAAACTATTTAAAAGAAAAAAATATAAAGGTTTTTGAGAATTGGGATATAAATTCTATAGAATATGATGTTTCATTTGTAGATTGGAGTATGTATTTAGACAATAACATAATTGGTAATGATAAAGAAGCACCTATGAGGTTTATACAATTTCCTGACAATAAAAACCCCCTTGGCAAAATGAAATTTATGTTTCCCAATAAATATTCTGTTTATCTACATGACACCCCATATAAAAGATACTTCAATAGAACAAAAAGAGCCTATTCCCATGGTTGTATAAGAGTAAATAATCCCAAACAACTACTTCTAGATATACTTAAAGATGAAAAGATATACGATGGGATGGATTATACACAATTATTGAATCTAAAAGTTGAAGTTGATTTAGATTTAGAACAAAAAGTTCCTGTGCATATAGTATATTTAACAACTTGGATAGATGAAAATAAAAAAATAAACTTTAGGGATGATATTTATGACTTAGATAAAATACAAGCTGATGTTTTATATAACCCAAATTATGAGAAAAAAGAGTTAGAAACTAAAACTCTCTCAGCTTTAAACTAAGAGTTGATATCTCATCTAAACCCATAAAATATTTATCTTCAATTAAATATTTCATAAACCTAACTTCTGCATTTGTAAAGCCATCTAACTCTTTATCTTTTATGGAGATTTCTCTTGTGATTCTAACTCTTCTTAGTTTTCCATTTACATTTTTAACATAATAAACCAAATCAAACTCTTTGCTATTTATCTTTTCGATACTTACAAATACATTTTCTATTTGGCTATCATAACTTGGAACTAAAGTTAAAAACTCTTCAGCTTTTAAAAACCCTATATATAGTTTTGTATAGATATCAAAATATAAAGAAACCTTTGATGATTTAAAAAACTCTAAATTTGTTATTCCTTCAACTTTTTTATTTGCATTTTTAAATATCCAATCTAAAGTTTGAAAATATATAAACCTCTTATGTCTTATAGTATAAGCCTCAATAAACTTCTTTTGAGTATATGGGGTCTCAAAGTTTTTTCTTTTGTGGGAATATATCACTTTATTTAATAAATCTTTATTTGTTAAATCTTTTGTTATCCAAATAGTGCAATATGAGGGAAATCTTCTTAGTCCTGTTGAACCTTCAGTTAAAACTATCAAAGCCTTTATATGTAAACTTGGAAATAAAACCTTTAATAGTGCATATTTTTTATCTAATCTTTTATTTAAACTTGCAGTTTTTTTAGAAGTACTCATCTCTACAAAATATAATGAATCTTTTGTGAAAAATAAAGCATCAAATTCACTTATATCTTTAAAGTTTGATTTGTAAACTATTTGTAAAGACCTATCTATCATCAAACCAGTTTTATAAAACTTGTCAACTCTATTTTGATGTGGACCTTTTAAAACAAACTTTGTAATATAATCATTATGTAAAGCATAATCAAGTAAGAACTCATATATGATATTTTCATATACTTCACCTACAAAACTATTATAAGTGGCAAGACTTTCTAAATCTAACTCTTCTTCATTACTATTTTTTAAAATTGATCTAATATTTTTTGTGTAATATTTATAATAAAAAAGATGTTCTTTTATCTTATTTATCTCTAAATTTTTAATCTCTTTTGATATTTTTAACTGCTGCAAACTATTTTAAAAGTAAAAATACTTTTCTCCCATTGTCTAAATTAGCTGGATTATACCCAAAGTGCTCTATTTTGTAAAGTAATTTAAATAAAAAAGATGATAATCTTTATCATGGAAAAATTAAATAAAAAAATATTAATTACAGGATGCAGTTCAGGACTTGGACTTGCATTAACAAACTTTTATCTAGAAGAAGGCTATATAGTATATGGCATAAGTAGAAATAAGCCAAATATAAAAGATAAAAACCTTATATATAAAAGCTTTGATTTAAGTAAAACTTACGATATTAAAAATAGTTTAACACCTTTTATAGATAGTATTGGCAATATAAATACTGTGTATTTAAATGCAGGAATGTTAGGTGAAATAAAAGAGATGGGAAAACTATCTTTAGATGAGATACAAAAGGTAATGAATCTTAATGTTTACGCAAATAAAGAGCTTTTGGATATATTAAACCTAAAAAATGTAAAAAATATCATAGCTATCTCATCTGGAGCTTCAAAAAATGGTTCAAAAGGCTGGGGAGCTTACTCTTTATCAAAATCTTCACTAAATATGCTTATCAATCTATATTCAAAAGAGATGACAAATACAAAACTCCTCTCAGTTGCACCAGGTGTTATTGAAACACCAATGACTGATGTTATAAGATTTGAAGTTGATGATAATATTTACACCTCTGCAAAGGTTTTAAAACAAGGTGAAATACAACAACCACTTGATGCAGCTGAAAGGCTACATAATCTAATTGAAAAAATTGATCAATTTGAAAGTGGAGAGTTTATAGATGTTAGAGATATTTAAAATACCTTTTTATAAAACTATCTTCATCTTTTATAAAAAGCTCTACACAATCTTTGCAAATACAAGCTTTCATCTTAAACTCTTCAGGGATAAACTCCCTTAGTTTTGCAGGTACTTTTATATGATTGCACCAGCAATCATTGTTTGGGATATGGGCTTCACACTTATTTTCTTTTTTACAAATGGGGCAGATTTTAGGATTTGCTATCATCTGTTTTTCTTTTAAAAATAAGATTTTTTAAACTCTTCTGTTCATCATTACTTGGAAAAGTATTTAAGTTTTTTAATCGTTTTACAAATTCAAACTCAGGTGCATTTTTTGCAAATAGTTCTTTTATAAAATCAGTATCTAACTCTGGAGCATTTAAACAAGAGATAACTATACAATCATCACTTGCTAAACTTTCAAGTCTTTTTATAATCTTTTCATAATCTTTTGTTGCTGCAAAACTTCCTTTTTGAAAAGATGGAGGATCTACAACTATCACATCATAGGGGGCAAACTTTTTTATTCTACTCCATGATTTTAAAATATTCAAAGGTAGAAACTTTGCTTTTCTTACATCTAGGTTGTTTATATAATGGTTTTGTTTCCCTGTACTTAAAGCACCCTTTGACATATCTACATTTACAACTTGCCTAGCACCATGTGATAGAGCATATACAGAAAAAGCACAGGTATATGAAAAAAGATTTAATACATTTTTATCTTTTGAAATAGAAGCTAAATACTCACGCCCTATTTTCATATCAGTAAATATTCCTAGATTTCTATTTTGAAAGTTTATAGAAAATTTCAAATTATTTTCTATTAGATACAAGTTATCATTTAAATTGCCTATTAAAATTTCATGGGGTTGATTTGGTAAATATCTTCTTTGAAGAACTAAAGATTTAAAAGAGTGTTTATCAAAAATAGTTTTCATAAGTTTTAAAATCTCTTCTTCTATTTCTACTTGTTTATAAAAAACTACTAATAAAATATTATCTATACTATCTACTGTTAGATATTCAAAATCAGCATAAAAATTACCTCTTCCATGAAAAAGTCTTTTAAACTCTTTTGTTTTAGTTTCCATATTTTTGTTTATACAAGACTCAAGAGTTTCTAACAATTTTTAATTCCCTTAAATTTTTTTAGATTTTATCAAAAGTAAGCTAAGCTTTAAGGAAGAAAAGAAAAGGAGAGAAAATCTCCTTTCTTTTTTAACTTGGTTGTTTAAAGATAGTTAAGGCAGGTGCTTTTTTTGTATATTTTTCAATATTTACTAAAGCTGTATTTGAACTATTTCCATCAGCTAATTCTGAAGTTGGAATATCTTTTGTTAAAAGGTTTGCTGAACCATTTTTACATAATGTTCCAATTTTTCCTTTCTCCAAAGGATCATACCAAGCACCCTCTTGAACTCTTACAATTCCAGGTTTTAATCCATCCGTTACAATGGCACCGGTTAAGATTTCACCTCTTTTATTGAATACTCTTACTATATCACCAGATTTAATACCTTTTGCTTTTGCATCTTTTGTATTAATCCAGATTGGTTCCCTATTTGCAACTGCATATTTTTTTCTTAAACTTGTATTGTTAAGTTGAGAGTGCAGTCTATCACTTGGGTGTGGAGAGATTAATGCAAACTCTGCAGGTTTTTCTTTCATACCTACCCACTCAGCTGGTTCGAACCAAGTTGGATGTGCTTTACAATCTTTGTAATTCATTTTTTCTATTGTTTTAGAATATATCTCTATTCTTCCAGATGGCGTTCCAAGTGGATTTAAGATTGGATCTTCTCTAAAATCAGCATATCTTACAAATTGTGTATTTTCATATGGAACATCAAAAGTTATTGGTTGGTTTTTACTCCAAAACTCTCTAAATGTTGGCATTGGTAATTTCATTTTTTGTGCTTGATTATAAGCTTTTGTATAAAACTCTTCTACCCATTGCAAATCAGTTTTATTTTGAGTATATTTTTCAAATACACCAAACTCTTTTGATAAGTCACTAAAGATTTGATAATCATCTCTTGCTTCAAACTGTTTTTTAACTGCTTGTTTCATAGGAACAATATTTAAATTTGAATAATCACCTGTTGCAGTGATATCATTTCTTTCATATGAAGTTGTTGTTGGCATTACAATATCTGCCATTCTTGCAGTTGGTGTCCAGAATGCTTCATTAACAACAACAGTTCTTGGTACTCTCCAAGCTTTTAATAAGGTATTTGTATCTTGATGATGAACTAATGGATTTCCACCTACCCAATAGATAAAATCAATCTCTGGATAAGTAACTTTTTTACCATTAAAATCAATTGTTTTTCCTGGGTTTAGTAAAGCATCAGCAATTCTAGCAACAGGGAAAGAATATTTAGCTGCATTTTTTAGCCAAGCTGCACCACCCTCATCTTTAGATGGAGTAACATTTGCAGTAATACCACCAATAATAGCACTTTTTGCAGTAGGAACTCCACCATTTGCATAGTGATAAGATAATCCAAATCCACCACCAGGAAGTCCAATTTGTCCAATAACTGAAGCAAGAGTTACTAACATCCAGTGAGGTTGTTCCCCATGATGAGCTCTTTGCATTCCCCATCCAGACATAAACATAGTTCTATTATCATAGAATAGATTAGCCAATGAATTAATAGTTTTTTCATCAACTCCACAAATTTTAGATGCCCATTTAGCACTTTTTACAATACCATCTTCTTTTCCGTATAAATACTCTTTGAATTTATCAAAACCTTCAGTATAATCAGATAAAAAGTCTGCATCATATTTTTTTGCTTCTAATAGTGTATGTACCATCCCCATCATCATTGCAACGTCTGTATTTGGATTTGGTGCAACCCATTGTGCATCTAAGTATTCACAAGTTTCTGTTTTATATGGATCAATACAAATGATTTTTTTACCAGATTTTTTTAACTCTTCAAAATATTTAAATCCATTTTCATCACTTGAAGTCCAAGCAATTTTTAGAGTTGCAAGTGGATTTGCACCCCAAATTACGATAACTTTTGAACTTTCTAATACCACAGGCCATGAAGTTTGTTGTTCATACACTTCAAGTGTACCCAATACATGTGGCATAATTACTTGCGATGCACCAGTTGAATAATCACCAACAGTACCAGTAAATCCACCTGTTGCAGTCATAAATCTATGTAATAAAACTCTACAGTTATGGATACTACCACTACTTTTCCAACCATAACTTCCGGCAAAAACCCCCTCTGCACCTTTCTCTTTTCTTGTTTTTTTAAGCTCTTTTGCTATTAATTTTATTGCTTTTTCATATGGAACTCTAACCCATTCATCATTACCTCTTAATTCAGGTTTAGGACTATCTGGATTTTCTAAATAAGATTTTCTTACCATTGGATATTTTATTCTATCATCTGCATATACTAAATCTTGAGTATAATATTGTAATGAATTTTTAATATCTGAAGTTTTTTGATAAGGTTCAGATTTTACAACTTTCCCATTTTTTATAGTTAACTTTAACATACCCCAGTGAGCGGCTGTTAATACTTCACCATTTACAACTAGTTTTGAAGAAAATTTTGCAATTGTACCTGCAAGTAATTCACCTCTTTTTGTAATTGCATCAATAAATGGAACCGTACTAAATAATGCAGCAACTTTTAAAAACCCTCTTCTTTTTTGATCAATATTTTTCATATTATTCACCTTTCATATCTTTTGCATGTTTTTGCAAATATTGTGTTACTAAATATCTTTCTTGTTTTGGAATAGCAGTTCTATTCACCATCGCTTTAAACATACTTGGCCATTGGTTAGCTGTAAACTCACTTACAGGATGAATAGGATGACAGATAGAACAGTTATTTTTAAATAAATCTTCTGCTTTATCATATAGGGGTTTTAAATCTTTAGTTAGATTTTCATTTTTTGTATATGCAGTTAAAACTACTTTATCCCACTCTACACCATTTTCATCTTTACTTGATGAAAGTTTTTTTATATCAAACTTTCCTTTTTTACTAAGTCCAGCAACTAAAATTCTTTTCCCCTTTGTAAAGTAAATGGCATTAGATACTCCAGCTTTCATAAACCCTTCAATTTCTATTTTAGATTTATCTGAATTTTTTTCTACCACTTTAACTTCTGATGTGGGTAAAAGTCTACCTTTAACAGCATTGCTATCTGAAGCTTCATATAGGTTTTTTACACTGCTACTGTACATTGTTTCACTTGCATATAATGAAACTGTCAATAAAGTCATTCCAAGAATTAAATTCGTTTTCATATTGCTCCTTTAGTTTTTCTATATTTATAGTATAAAGGAAATATGAGTTTAAATAATTGTAAAAAAGTGGGGAAAAAATGTAATTTTGTATTTATTTTACTTTTATTGTAAATAAAGCTCCATTTTTGACATTTTTAGCATAAACAAAGCCTTCCATATTATTTTCAATAATCATTTTAGTCATATACAAACCAATTCCTGTACCTTGTTTTGCATACTTTGTTGTGAAGTAAGGTTCAAATATTGTATCAATATCTTCGAGTTTAATTCCTCCTGCATTATCCAATATTTTAATTACTGTGTAAATTTTACCAATTTTTATACTGATTTTTATTTCAGGGTTTTTAATTTTTCTTAATACAAGGGCATCTTTTGCATTTGAGATTATATTTAATACAGCATGTGAAAATTCACTTGAATACCCATTTATTATATTGTCTTCTTGAATATCAAATGTCAAATTGATTTTATTATTTGTTAATGAGGCATTTATAATTGCTAAAGCTTTTTTACAAGCTGTTAATACAGAAAAATCCTCTTTTTTCTTTGTTGGTTTAAAAAAGTTTTGAAAATCACTAATTGTTGTTGACATATGTTCTGTTATTTCATTACAAATTCTAATATTTTCTAAAAGGTGTTCTTTTTCTAACTTATCATATCTTGTGATTGTCTCTAACTCCATTAAAACAGCATTGATTTCACTTATAGGTTGTCTCCATTGGTGAGCAATATTACCAATCATCTCTCCCATTGCAGCTAGTTTTGATTGTTGCATCATAAGTTTTTCTTGATTTGTTCTTTGGTTTATCTCTTCTTGTATTTTATTTTCCAAACTATCAATCATTTGGTTCATTACATTTTTTAATACATTTAATTCTTTTGATTTTCCTTCCTCTTTAAGTCTTTTACCAAATACACCCTCTTTTAAATTATCTAAGGTTAATGTTGCTTCTTGAATTAATTTATAATCATCATTTAGATTCTCTTTTATTAGTTTTACTCTTCTATTAATTGCCTCTGACATTAATCCTAATTCATCTTTACTATCTATATCAATATGTAACTCATTATTGTAAGCCATAGGATTATTTAAATAATTAAAAAATTTTCTTAATCCTCCTTGTATTGATTCAATACCTTTTATAATTTTAAGAATAACTGTCATATCAAGAACTAATCCTATTGCTCCTATAAATAATATTCCAATAATTATAAAAAGATTATTCTTATCAACATTATTTTTTAATTGAATCAATTTTGATTCAGAACTTTTTAGTTTCTGTTTTTGTAAAAGCTTTAATTGATTGATTAATCTATAAAAACTATCTCTTTCTACAGTAGAAGTATTCATAAAAGCACCTTCATCAAAACCATTTAAAGAATACTCTCTTGTAGTAAGGGCTATTTTCTTATATTCGTTCCAATAAGTTTTATCCATATTAAGATTCTTATCAAAATTTTCATCTAATTTTTTTATTATAGGTGAAATCTTTTTATCTATTTCTTTTTTGAAATCATCATTAGGTGATATAACTAAAGATAAGATTGTTTCACGTAACATATATAAATCTTCTATATATAAAGTTTGAATTTTCTGTGTATCTTGAAAATTTACAACTACACTATTAGAGTTTTTAAAACTTTCATTATTTATTTTTAAAGACAACCATCCTATAAAAAGTAAAGATACTAGTGCTATAAAACCCAATATTAAAAACTTTTGTCTAATTTTCAAGTTAATCATTTTTTAACCTTATAGGATATAGATATTTTAATCTTTCTTTTGGAAGTTTTTCTTTTCTAATTGACCAATGATAAGGTGTAATTTTTGCATTCCACAAGGGGAAAAGTGCCATTTTAGATGGTTTGTAAATCACCTCTTTATTTAGTGCAATTACTGTATTTACAGAAGGAAGAACTAAGGTATATGCCTTATCGTAAGAGTATAATAAAAGTTTATCAACCTCTTTTTGAAATGCTTTAGATGAAACATCCAGTTTAAAAAGTTTATGAAACTCCTTGTCTAAATATTTGTCTTTTAAAATAGAGCTCCAACCTGAATCAGGATACAAGGTAAAAAATCCCGTCCAAGGATGTCCATTCCAATCCTCATCTCCCCAAATAAGAAGATCCCAATCATATTTTTTATGTTTATTTTCAAAGAGCCTATTTAGTACTACTTTTTCATCATTTGTAACATAATATTTTAATCTAACACCATATTTTGATAATTGATACTCAATCCCTTTCCACATAAACATAAACCTATCTTGTGTAACAACATTTAAAACTAAACCATTTAATATAGTTTTTAACTCTTTTTGGGAAAATCTTGACTTTCTATTTATATACTTTTTGGATATTTCTTTCGAATAATAAGCATTACTAGATAATAAAAAAGCAGCTTTTTTTGCCTCATTTTTAAAAATGAATTTTATTAATCGCTCTTGATCAATTGCATCATTTAATGCCCTTCTAACTTTTACATCCTTTAGCTTTGAGTCTTTTTTTAATAAATTAAAATGTACTAAAAGATTTCCATTTGATGGCAAGATTAATAGTTTTGCATATTTTGAGTTAACTATTTCTGTTTTTTTATTAAAAGGGATATAAGCTATATCTAACTCACCCTCTTTTTTTGATATTTTATTAATAACCTCTTCATTAGTTAATTGAGTATATATTGTTATTTTTTCTATATAGGGTTTATCTTTTTCAAAATAATAAGGGTTTGCCCTTAGAACTATTTTTTCACTTTGTTCTAATCCTGTTGCATATCCTTCTTCTAAGATATAAGGTCCTGCCCCATACAAACCTGCCCCTTTAGTATTTTGTGCAGTATAACTTGGTCTCCAATTATATTTTTTATAATAGGCTTTTGTATAAAAATTTATTACACACAAGTCATTTAATAACATACCATAAGGTTCATTTAGATGAATTCTTATTTTATAATCATCTATCTTCTCAACATAACTTAAAGCATTGTGTATATTACTGTATAAAAAAGGTCCTTTCATAAAGTGTTTAAAATTCTCAACTACAGAATCAGCATCAAATTTTGAGCCATCTTGATATTTTACATTCTTTCTTAGCCAAAAATCATATGTCAAATCATCAATTTTTTTGTGTTTATAAGCTAAATAATACTCCCATCCTTTATTAGAATCACTCAAACGCACTAAAGTTCCATTAATCAAACTTAATATATTAAAATAAGGAAGTGTTGGCATATATACTTTTAGATGGGAATTTTTAACTCTATGGTTTATTGCAATACTTTTTGAATCATCATGTTTATAACTTATTGGTTCAAGAGCAAATAAAAAATTACTTGTTAAATAAAATAAAACAATAAGTCTAAACAAATTTGTACCCTACTCCTGAAAGATTTGAAATAAAATCCTTTGGCAATTTTTTTCTCAAATTTTTCACTAATGATCTTAAGGCATTATCTGTCATTACACTATTTTGCCATACTTCATTTTGTAATTGTTCGTAATAAACTATATTATTTGTATTTTTAAATAGTAACTCTAAAAAAAGTATTTCCTTTTTTGTCAAAGAGATCAACTCTTCATTATGTAACAATATTTTTTGATTCCAATCATATTTATAACCATAAGGAAGTTCTTTTAAATAAAATTTTGAATCAGAAAATAATTTTTGACAATCCTCTAAAGCATTAATAAGTTTTTCTAAATTTATTGGTTTTATAATATATTTTTCTATATGCATATCAATTAATTCTAACAAATATTTTTCACTTGTATGAGCAGTTACAACAATAATACATATATCATTATTCTTTTGTCTAAGTTCTTTTATAAACTCTATACCATCCATATCTGGCATTTCTAAGTCAGTGATAATTAAATCTGGAGTAAAGTTTTTTAATTTTTCTAATGCCTCTACACCATTTGCAGCTTCTTCAACTTCAGCTACAATATACTCTAAAGATGAGACTGTTTTTTTTCTAATTAACTCTTCATCTTCTACAAATAAAACTTTTATTTGTTTTAATATTTTATTATGCATATATATATTTCCTTAAAAATAATCAAAATCAAATCTTATTATAATACATTAATTTTATATTTAAAATTATTAATAATTAGTAAAACCTATGCATTTGTATATCAATAACTTCATATTCAAAAGATTTGTTATCTATAGAAAATTCAAACTCTTCATTTAATTCTTTTCCTAAAAGTGTCATTCCTAAAGGAGATTTATTTGATATTTTATTCTCATTTGGATTAGTTTCAAAGGTTCCAACAATTATATATTTTTTTTGAAAATTGGTTTTCAAATCTAAAATGCTCACTTCTGAACCAAGATTTACTTTGTTATGGGGAATTTTTGTGGTATCAATCACAGTAGAATTATTAATAATCTTTTCTAAAAATCTTAATTTTCTATCAATATTACGAAGCATCTCTTTTGCAGAAATATATTCTGCATTTTCACTTCTATCTCCGTGTTGGGCAGCTATCTCTTTCTCTTTTACCCAATAAGGTTTTTCTACTTCTAAAAGATTTTTAAACTCTTTTACAATTTTTTTATATCCAAACTCTGTTATTAACTCTTTATTCATAAACTATTATAGTTTAAAAAGCTTGAATATGTTGTGAAAGCAGTTATTAAACTGCTCCCATAAGTTGTTTAGAACTTTCTCCTACAAAAGTTAACATCTCATCATAAGTTTTTGAAGCCTCTTCAACATCAGTATCTGCCAATTCTTCATATACAGCTTCTATTTTTTCTTCTTGTTTTTTTAGTCTTTTCATATCACTTTTTTCTAAAGATGCTAATTCTAATAATTCATTCCAAACTGAACTTTCATCCAATGGAATTGCAGTATATTTTACACCTTCATACTCAAATGTACCAGCTTTTTCTAAATCAGTAACATATAATAGATTTAATCCAGAAGCATCAAAAAAATCTTTATATTTTTCAATCATTGGTGCAAAATGATGAAAACTTTCTAATTCACAAGCAAAAAATTTGATTTTTTTACCCTCAGATATCATAATAACTTGTTTTGCTTGACTTTTTGGAGGTAATACTCTATCAGGAGATATTTGTTTTCCTGGCTCTATAATCAAAGCTCCTCTATATCCATAAGTTCCATCACTTAATTCACCACTAAAAGATGGTTGCCATGCTAATTCATTTTCTTTAATAAACTCAATAGGAGTTGCCATTGTTATTCCTTAATATATTTTTAATTATATATGCAATAACTATTCCCTATTTGTCCATAAATAGCTCATATTCTTTAGGATATGGCTCACTTAACAAATCCCCTTTTCTCATAGGTGTAAATATTTCATCATATCTTTTGTAACTTGTTTCATCAAGTCTTCTAAAAATATGAGTTCTATTGAGTTCACTTGGGGTATGAAGTCCAGCTGAAGCTAACATCTCAGTAAAACTCTCCAAAGTTACTTCATGAAAATTCGCAACCCTTTGTTTTTTATCTTCTACAACTAAACCTTTAGCTAAGCGTGGATCTTGTGTTGCAACACCTGTAGGACAAGTATTTTTGTGACATAATAAAGCTTGAATACAACCTAAGCTTAACATCATACCCCTAGCACTTGCACATAAATCTGCACCAATTGCTAAGGCTTTTGTAATATCCATACCATTTAAAATTTTTCCAGAAGCTATAACTTTTATATCATCTTTTAGATTAAATCCTATCAAACAATCTACAACAAAAACCAAGGCTTCTCTAAAAGGCATCCCAACAGAGTTTGTATACTCTAAAGGTGCAGCACCAGTACCACCCTCACCTCCATCTACAGTTATAAAATCAGGTTTAATCCCTGTTTCTACCATAGCTTTACAAATATCTATAAACTCCTCTTTTCTCCCAATGCAAAGCTTAAAACCAGTTGGTTTACCACCACTTAAGTCTCTTAATTTTTTAACAAAATTCAATAAACCTTTAAAGGTATGAAATGAACTATGTGTAGGGGGAGAATCAACCCTTGTATGTGGTTTTACATCTCTACCTTCTGCAATCTCTGGAGTATTTTTATTTGCAGGTAAAATACCACCATGCCCTGGTTTAGCCCCCTGAGAAAGTTTTATCTCAATCATTTTTACATTTTCAACATTTGATTTTTTTGTGAACTTATCTTCGTGAAAATTACCATCTTCATCTCTACAACCAAAATACCCAGTTCCTATTTGCCAAATCAAATCACAGTTTGTAGCTAAGTGGTATCTACTTAGTCCACCCTCCCCTGTATTTAAAGCAAAGTTTCCAATCTTTGCCCCATTACCTAAAGCTAAAACTGCATTGGCACTAAGGGCACCAAAACTCATTGCTGATATATTTAATAAAGATGCCTCATAGGGTTGTTTACAATCCTTTCCTCCTATTAAAACTCTTGGTGAATTATCTAAAGTGGAAGCTTTTTGAGCACTCAAAGAGTGCCCTATCCATTCATAACCTGGTTCATAAACATCAATTTTAGTACCAAAAGGAATAGTACTAGGCAACTTTTTAGAACGTCTATATACAAGTGATCTTTGTTGTCTATTTATAGGAACACCATCTATATCAGACTCAATAAAATATTGTCTTATAGGAGGTCTTAACTCTTCTAAGACCCACCTTAGTCTACCAATAACAGGGAAGTTTCTCCACAAAGAGTGTTTTGTTTGTTTTATATCATAAAGCCCAAGGGCAACAATTGCTACATAAACTAAAGCCAGCCATAAAAAGCTTGGTTCTAAAATAGATAATACAATTAGTAAAATTGCACCTATAATAATGAAGTCTTTAAAAAGTTTTGGCATATAAATCTCTTTTTGATTTATTATAATATATAAAACTTATATAAAACTATATTTTCTTGTATTTTTTTGTTACTCTTGCAAAATCATAAAAATCGCTAAGCATTAGATATCTAATTTGAGTATCCTCAAATTTTTTATGAACTATCTCTAAACCTTCATTATATAATCTTACATCATCAATGAACTCACGAGGGTATTCAAGTTTCTCCTCTTTTATTGTAGGAAAACACTCCATGAATTTATAAAAAAGTCTATTTACAGTCTCTTCTTGCTCTTTTGTTGGAGTTTTTAAAAAACCTTTTAAGGTTTCAAACTCTTTACATATTTCTACTAAACAGTTTTGCATGAATCACTACTTTGGCAAGTGCCAATCTCTTTTTTTGAATCAAGGTCTAAACTTAATGCACTGTTTAGTTTTGGGATATCAAAGCCACAAATTTTTTCATCATCTACTTGAATAAGTGGTCTTTTTATTAGAATTGGTTCTTTTATCATCAGGTTTACTAATTCATCTTTTGAAAGTTTTGATATATCTATCTCACCACTTTTTACTTGCGGTGCAAACTGATTTACTATTTTTTCTTTATCTAAATCTTTAAAAAAACTATTCAAACTCTCAACACTCCATTTAGTATCAAGCATAGATTTTACTTCAAACTCTACCCCATTACTTGTTAAAAGCTCTTTTTGTTTTTTGTTTCCTGCACATCCAGGTTTTTCATAAAAAACAACCTCTTTTTTTGTAAAAAACTTCATATAACTACTCCTCTTAATCCATATATGGAATATCTAAATTTGCATCCCTATCTTTTGCACTAAAATCAAAACTATTATCAACTATCAATTTAGAAAGATTTTTTTCTAAAACCTTTATTTGAAGTTTATGGTAATTGTTACTTTCAATATTGTTTTGTATTTCACTTTTGTAATAAGCTAATATTATAGGGTGTATTTTTGTTTGATTATTTATTAGATTATCTAAAAAGTTTTTTAAGCTTGATATATCAAACTCATCAACCTTTTCTAATTTTCTAACAAGATTTCGAACAAATTGTTTTTGATGGTACCCTTCACTCATATCTAAAAGCTTTGAAGCTGCATATATATCAGCCTCTTCCCCTGAATAATTATATAGATATCTAAAATGGTCACAAACTATCTCAACATACTTAGGATAATGTTTTAATACAAAAACAAGCTCTTTTAAGTCCCCATCTATTAAAACTTGAAATAAAGTAGCTGTTCTTTTTTCTATCTTTTCCCAGTGACCACCATCACTTTTAAAGTCACCCAAAAATCTATCATATGTTTCTAAATCGTATTTTTTTTCCATAAATAAAATATATGCAATTTTTATACCTTTTATTGCCAAAGGTATGCTTTTTGTATATAATTATTTCTAAAATTTTTTTCAAGGTTATATATGCTATCAAAATATTCATTCGGAACTTACAGAACAACTTATCAAAATCCTATTCATAAAGATGCTTTAAACTTTGCACTTGAAAATGGTATTACTCATATTGATACTTCCTCAAACTATATGCACGGTGAAGCTGAGCTAATGATAGGACAAGTATTAGAGAATAAAAAAAGAGAAGATTATACTATTATCACCAAAGGTGGTTATATTCAAGGTGAGCTTCTAAAAAAAGTTCAAAATGGCTATGAAGTAGATGAATTAGTAAAATATGATGAAAACTGCTACCACTCAATATCACAATCATTTATTGATGAAGAGATACACAAGAGTTTAAAAAGATTAAACACAGATTATATTGATGTATATCTACTTCATAATCCAGAGTATTACTTAATGAAAGAGGTAAAAGCTGGGATGAGTGAAGAACAAGTACTACACCATCACAAAACAATGCAACTAAGAATCAAAAATGCCTTTGCACTTTTAGAAGAAAGAGTAAAAGAGGGAAAAATAAAAGCTTATGGGATTAGTTCAAACTCCTTTGCTAAAAAAAGAAGTGATTTACACTTTTTAGAATATAAACATCTAATCTCTTATGCAAAAGAAATTGCAGGGGAAAACCATCACTTTAAGGTTATACAACTGCCTATGAATATGTTTGAGCTAAATGGAATACCAGCTGCAAAATGGGCACATGAAAATGGCTTAGAGGTTCATGTTAATAGACCTTTAAATGCCATAAAAGATGATGAGATGATAAGACTTGCAAGTTATAGTGAGTGTATCAATTTTGAGCAACTTTTAGAACAAGTTAAAGAGATACCAAATGATAATTTTCAAGAATTAATAACTCAACTTCTTTCCCTTGAAAGTGAATATAAATGGGCTGGAGATGTGGATGACTTAATAGAATATCAAGTTATACCATATGCAGTACAACAAATAAAACTAGACCCCATATATTTCCAACTTTTTGACAGCTTTTTAAATTGTTATAAAAACAATGTAAAACATAGAATTTCAAAAAAAGTATCAGAAAAACTAGGGATAAAAGAACCAATAGACTTTGCTGCACTTAAATTCTTAGAAGAACAAGAATATATAACTAGAATCTTAGTTGGTATGAGAGATAAAAGATATGTGCAAAAGGTGTTGGGATATAATGGGGTGGAAGTGAAAAACAAGTAGGTTTTTTATCTTGAAGAACAAAGTTCTTCGCTTCCTTTACTTTTAGTGGTAAAAGTAAAACCTGTGTTTACACTCTCTTTGAGAAAAGCCACCAGACGGTTGTTAAAGCTAAAGTCCCCTACAGGTTCTTAATTATTTTCTGCCTTGCGAAACTCGTCGAAAAAGTGACATCTAGTCACTTTTCTCTCCTCAAACATTCTCAGGCTTTTCCGAAAATAATTAAAAACCTTCCGGCTTCAACAAAGTCTGGACTAAATACACTAGCCACAAACTTTTAAAATAGATATTGAGTATCACAGTAATTTTGAATGTAATGGTATCAAAAAATGCAAAGATCATTATCCCACCTTCCCGCATTTGAGAAGCCGAGTGTTTATTTATTGTTTCGGAGAAGTTTTGTAACTGTTTGAACAGAACAAATATGCTGGGAGCATATTTTTATGTGAGTTTTCTCAAAGAGAGTGCAAGCACAAGACAAAACAGAAATAATAAATAATAAGCGAGGGGAGCTTCCGCCTTCGAAACCCCGCGGGTGATTTTTTGCTACTTTTTTTTCATAAAAAAAGTCGAAAAAACCAAGAGGTACAGTTAAAGTTTAACTACATTCAAATACTTTGAAAATAGTTTTTATTGTATGCAGTTGTCTTGAAGAACAAGTTCTTCGCTTTCTTTACTTTTAGTGGTAAAAGTAAAACAAAAGCCACCAGACGCGTTGTTGAAGGCAAAGCTACCTTCCACTTTCTATTTTTTTATTGCGTTGCGGGACTTATATAATACATTTAAGGGAATATAGTTAATATATTTCCAAAGAGTTTGAAAGATAATATATCGTTGCGGAACTAAAGCAATTATAAAAAATAATTTATAATTAGCTTGATGGCGAGTTTGATAGTTATACTTTAAATTTGAGTGGCAACAAGAACAGTTTTATAACTAGTTCGTATTTTATAAGTCTAAAGTTTGTATAACAATTATCAGGTAGGAGAAATCCTACCCTAACGAACTCTTTATCCTAAAATAAAGGTTCTAGAAATGTATTCTATCGGATTAGATGTAAGTAAGTCAACAATTAATGTTTATATTCCAATAAATGATTTAGATTTAATTATTGATAATAGTTTAAATGGAATAAAAAGTTTGTACTCTAAACTAAAAAAGCTTTATAAAAAAGAGATAGATAAATTAGTATTTGTTTATGAACCAACAGCTAATTATTCATTTCTTTTAAAACAGTTTTGTGCAAACAAAAATATAAAAAGCTTTATAGTAAATCCTAAAAAAAGTGCTAGCTTTGCAAAAGTAATGGGATATAGAAATAAAAATGATATAAAAGATGCACAGCTTTTATCTAAAATGATTGTTACAGCTAAAGATAAAGATATTAAAATACCTATTGTAGATACCATAGAAGAAGAATTAAAAGAGCTTATTTCTGGATATAAATTAATTATTAAACAACAAGTTATAACTAAAAACCATATAGCTGCTTTAAAAGCAAAAAAAGATAAAAGCTATTTGATAAAAGAGTTTGAATTACAAAATCAATTTTTAAAAAAACAAGAACAAAAAATTATCAAAAAAATAAAATCAATCATAAAAAAAGATGAGAAACTTCAACAATCATTTAATAATTTGCAAACAATTGATGGTATAGGAGAAATATCTTCAATTGTATTACTTATACATTTTATTCAATATAAAAATGCTAATCAAAAACAGATAGTATCTTTAGCAGGATTAGATCCAATAGAAAAAAGTTCAGGTATATCAGTTAATGGAAAAACAAAAATATCAAAAGCAGGTTCAAAAATATGTAGAGGTACTTTGTTTATGCCAGCAATGACATCAATAAGAAATAACGAAAGATTAAGAAAGTTTTATGATAGACTAAAAGAAAATGGAAAACATACTACAGTTATACAAGTAGCAATTATGAGAAAACTATTAGTTATTGCTCATGCCGTATATAAAAATAATGTACCATATGATTCAGAAAAAATTTAATTTTATTATAAATTTTATATGGAATTTTTATATTCTTTTAAGGTGGCAACTCGCTAAAAGAGTGAGTTAGTCACTCTTTTTTACGCTCAAACACGTCCTCACTTTTCACCATAAAAAAAGAAAAAGTTCCAGCTTCAACAAAGTCTGGACTAAATACCCTAGCCTCAAACTTTTAGAATGCTTTTTAAGTATTACACCAATTCGAATAAAATGGTATAAAAAATCCAAAGGTCCTGAATAATGAATCTGTACTAAAATGAATCAATCGTACAAGTGGTACAGTTTTGATTTGTTTAGGGATAAAGCTTGCGTTTGAGAAAAAATAAATGACATAACAACAAATAGAATCTAGCACAACAATCAATTCATACAAAAATAAAAATCAATAATATTAAAAATTTCACAATTCTTTTCAAAAACTCTTGACTTTAGTTTGATATCAAACTATAATTCCTTTAATATTTAGTTTGATATCAAACTTTTAAAGGATCAAAAATGAAAACAATCGATATAAAAAAGCTACTAGCAGGAGTTATAACTGCTTCAATTTTTTCAGGATGTGCATATACAGCAGAACAAAAAAAGGAGCCAAAAATGCTTACAAACAAACAAAAAGTGATTGAACTACTAAATTCAATAGAAACAGGAGCAACTGAGCCTATAAATTATATTAATCCAGATAAATATATACAACATAACTTATCAATAAAAGATGGTTTGAAAGGTTTTGGTGAAGTTGTTGCAATGTTGCCAAAAGGAAGTTCAAGTGTAAAAGTAGTTAGAGCTTTTGAGGATGAAAATTATGTTTTTACCCATACAAAGTATAACTTCTTTGGGGCAAAAGTTGGGTTTGATATCTTTAGATTTGAAGATGGGAAAATAGTAGAACATTGGGATAATCTACAAGATATAGTTAAAAATACAGCAAGTGGAAGAACTCAAATCGATGGGGAAACTAAGATTACAGATTTAGATAAAACTGATGAAAATAAAACTTTAGTTAAAAAGCTTTTTGAAGATATATTCTTTGGTAAAAATCCAAATAAAATTACAGATTATATCTCAACTGAAAAATATGATCAACATAACCCTTATATAAAAGATGGTTTGGCAGGTTTAAATGAGGCAATCACTTATCTAATCTCTAAAAACGATATGTTTACTTATAAAAAACTTCATAAAGTATTAGGTGAAGGTAATTTTGTACTAACCATTAGTGAAGGTTCATGGCATGGAAAACCTTATTCATTTTACGATTTGTTTAGAATTGAAAATGACAAAATTGTAGAGCATTGGGATACTATTCAAGAGATTCCTACCAAAGATAAATGGGCAAATAGTAATGGAAAGTTTTAATACTTTTCATTACTTTAAACAAAATATAGTTATCCTTTCAATAGAAAATAGTAGGATATAAAACTAATGAAAAATACAAATGAAATAATCTCAACTATAGGACATATTCACAATAGTACAAATAAACTAATCATGGATGAATTAAAAAAACACGACCTAATAGGACTTGCCCCTTCCCATGGAAATATTTTAAATCTACTTTATAAAAATAAAGATGGTGTTCCCATGAGTCAAATAACCCAATCAATAAATAAAGATAAATCAACAGTAACAGCTTTGGTAAACAAGCTTGAAAAAATGGAACTTTTAATAAAATTTAAAAATGAAAAAGATAGTAGAAGTACAATGGTAAAACTAACACAAAAAGGACTTGGCACAAAACCTATAGTTATGGATATTATCTCACCAAAACTTTTAGATATTACATATAAAAATTTTACTCAAGAGGAAAAAGAACTTTTATGTAAACTATTAGAAAGAGTAAAAGAAAACTTTTTGGAGATTGATTGATATGAAAAATATGATTTAAGTAAATAGTTAAATAGATTTATAGATAGTTTTAATTGTATGCACTCTCTTGTAGAACAAAGTTCTCCGCTTTCTCACTTTTTAGTTGTAAAAAGTAAGACAAAAAGCAACCAGACGCGTTGTTAAAGCTAAAGTTCCCTCCCACTTCACTTTTTAAAGCTAGCCTGCAAAACTCCTCGAAAAAGTGAGTTAGTCACTTTTCTTTCTTCAAACAGTTTCGGCTTTTTCCGCTTTAAAAAGCAAAGCACTCGGCTTCAACAAAGTCTGGACTAAAATACACTAGCCACAAACTTCCTGATGTAAATTTAACATAACACCAACTTAAATAAAATGGTACCAAAAAATGCAAAGGTCTTTATACTACCTTCCCGCATTTGAGAAGCAATAAATAATAAGTGAGGCTAGTTTCATCTTCGAAACCTGCGGGTTGCTTTTTGTTTTACTTTTTTCAATATGTAATCCTGCTTGCAGGCAAAAAAGTGAATATTTAGAATTTATCTCTCATTATATCAAATAATTTTTCACTCATTTTATATTTTCTTAAAATGTAGTATTATCACGATTTATTCCAAATAACATGCAAATTGCATGTTTATTACTGTTATTTAGATAAAAACTATACATATAGATGATAATATAACATTATAATTTACTTAAAAGATATATCATTTTAGAATATTTTTTTATACAAATAGCCTATTTGAAGGCTTAGTTTAATTATGTTATGTTATCAGGCTATTTAAGTAATAAATTAATATAATGTATATTTAATTAATAGTTATATATAAAATATATGAGGTGCAATAAGTGCAAATAAAATTTATACTAATTTTTATTATATTTCTTTGTTTTGAATTAAATGCTAAAAATATAGATACTCAAACTTTTAATAAAATTGATAACTATGTTAAAAAAATGCAAAATCAAGCAGATATTCCTACTATATCAATAGGGGTTATAAAGGATAATAGTTTAATTTATAAAAATAGTTATTCTAAAGATAAAGATATAAATACAAAATCTTTATTTTATATCGGCTCATTAACCAAGTCATTTATAGCCTTAGCAATTATGCAATTAGTGGAAGATGGGAAAATTAATTTGGATGATTCAATAAATAAGTATCTTTCTTGGTTTAAAATAAAAGATGAAAAAGATGTCAACAATATAACTATTAGAACACTGTTAAACCAAACCAGCGGATTTTCTACTTATGATGGATTGAAAAATTTTGATGATTGGGATAGTAGTAATTTTGCTTTAGAAAAAACTATTCGGGCGTTAAAAGATGTCTCACTTATTTCAAAGCCATCAACCACTTTTTATTATTCAAATATAAATTATCAAATTTTAGGTTTAGTTATAGAAAAAGTAACTGGGCTTTCTTATAATCAATATATAAAAGAAAATATATTTAATAAACTTGATATGAAAAATAGTTATGCCTCTTTAGAGAATATTGACAAAAAAAATATAGCACAAGGACATAGACTTTGGTTTGGTCAAGCTATAAAAAGTGATTTTCCATTTAGTAAAGTTTTACTTCCTGCTGGATATATTATTTCAAATGTTGAAGATATGAGCAACTATTTAATTGCACAGTTAAATAAAGGAAAATATAAGAAAGAACAGATATTTTCATCTTCTATTATTAAACAAATACAAACACCAAGTGCTACGATAGTCAAGGGTAAAATCCATTATGGCTTTGGATGGTTTGTGGATACTAGTGAAAAACTTTATTTAAATCATTTAGGAACAGCCCCTGGATATACAGCTTCAATGATTATATTTCCAGAAGAAAAACTAGGTCTTATTATGCTTACAAATGCTACTTCATATACATTAGGCAGTAATGAGTTAAACACTCTAGCAGGTGGTATTATTGATATAATTAGAAATAAAGAACTAAAAGATACCACTATAGATATTATCTCTATATCTGCATATGTATTTTTTATCAGTTTATTAATAGTTCAATTATTTTTAATGAAACAGTTTATTCAAAAGCATAAAGATGTCAAAAAGTATAGAACAATAGTATCATTTATATTTGATATTTCAATTATCATCTCACTATTTTTTATTATACCCAAGTTGTATAATTTAACATTTAGCGGATTTTTAATGTTTGTACCAGATATCGGCTATTTAATGCTAAGTTCAATTGTTATATCATTATTAGGACTGATAGGTAAAAGTATCATAATGATTAAACTATATAACAAATCATGGGGGAGAAATATTTGATTCTGTGGCTCAAATATTTCTCAACTTAGACGTTATACACTAAAATTATAAGAAGGATTTACATGAAAGTTTCCGATTTATTAACTAAGCTTCAGTCTTTACCATCAAATTCTGATGTACTTTGCTATACAGAAGATGAGATTTTCCAAGCTAAAGGACATATGTTTCGTATTCTTGAAATTAATGATATAAGTATTTCCGAGGCTACAAAAGTTCGTACATCAGATGGTCAATCTTCCTTAAAATTTGGAAAATCTGAAAGTTCTGAGCCACACGTGATAATCTCTGTACTCTCTGACTTCTAATGAATAACAATTTATCGGCTTATTTCAAAGGTTAATCGTGATGACAAAGCGCATAGTTTATCTGCTTTTGTTACGGCCAATAATCAGGGTGCTTCTTCTGACCGCGATATATGGAGTCGGCCACTTCGTGGCGGAAGCTATAGGTAGAGAATACAGAGGTGGGTATTCCTGGGGGCTAACCTTAGGCTTTTTTACAGCGTGGTTCGGAGTATTGGCGGTATTAGAGGGTTTTGCTGTACTGAGATTTCCAGAAAGGGTGCTGATTGTGGCTTTGGCTTCAAGTTCCACATTTGTTGTGTGGCTGGCTTTTGATGTTGGCTACTCGGGTGGCTGGGCTCACCCGTACCGGTTAACCTATTTTCAGCTGTGTGCTATAGGGGCTACATGGTTGCCTATAATAACTAGAAAATGGCTAACAAGAGACTCTAATCCGATCTTCAGCGGCTGAGGCAGGCGTTATATTGATACAAAGGAGTAATCTATGAAGGTCACAAATTTACTATTACTTATTGCATTAATGCCTTTTATTTTATTTACTGAAACAAAAAATAAATATGAGAAAATTTACAATGATCGTATTCATAAAGAAGGTCAAATAAATAATACGGTTGTTGCTATGTGCAGTGAAAATACATCTACATTTGCAAAAAAAGAGATGAATAGACTATATAAAATTATTTATAAAACATATCAAAGCGTTCAATAGATGATGCAAAGCAATTTGAAAACTCACAAAAAGCATAGCTCAAATATAGAAATATCCATTGCAATTTAATGGTGACACCCCCCAGAGAATGAATCTCCACTTTTATAATAATTGTTGAGTATCACACCAATTCAAATAAAATGGTATCAAAAAATGCAAAGGTCAATTTCCTACCTTTCCGCATTTGAGAAGCCGAGTGTTTATTTGTCTCTTTTGAAAACAAGTGAATAAACTGTTTGAAGCGTAAAAAAACGTGACTAACTCACGTTTTAGCAAGTTTTTAGGCACTCAAAAGGGATGAATAATAAGCGAGGGAACCTTCGGCTTTGAAACCTGTGGGATGGTTTCTTTGCTACTTTCTTTTTCACAAAAGAAAGTCGGTAAAGTTAAGACGTACAGTAAAAGTTTATTCACACTCAAATATTTTGAAAATAGTTTTAATTGTATACACCCTCTTGTAGAGCAAAGCTCTCCGCTTTCTCACTTTTTAGTTGTAAAAAGTAAGACAAAAAGCAGCCAGACGGTTGTTGAAGCTAAAGTTCCCTCCAGTTTTATAATTATCTTCTGACCTGCGGAACGCCTTCCTAAAAGGTACATTCAGTACCTTTTATCCAGTTGAACGGTCCTCGGTCTTCTCCGAAAATAATTAAAAAACTTCCAGCTTCAACAAAGTCTGGACTAAAATACCCTAGCCTTGAACTTTCTCATACTATTTGAGTATTACACAAATCCAAACAAAATGGTACCAAAAAATGAAAAGGTCATTATCCCACCTTCCCGCATTTGAGAAGCCGAGTGTTTATTTTGCTTTTCGGATGTAATCCTGCTTGCAGGCAAAAGTTTTTTAACTGTCTGAGTGTCAAAAACGTAACTAACTTACGTTTTAGCGAGTTTTAAAAAATAGAAAAGTGAAATAATAAGCGAGGGAACCTTCGGCTTCGAAACCTGTGGGATGGTTTCTTTGCTACTTTCTTTTTCACAAAAGAAAGTCGACAAAGCCAAGAGGTACAGTAAAAGTTTATTTACACTCAAATATTTTGATAATAGTATTATCCAAATACACATAATATATTTATCATTTTGTTAAACAATCAAAATGTTATTTAAAGTTAAATTCTTACTTTTAACATACATTATATATATTAAAGTTCTAAATATCGACATAAAATATACATAAAGATTATAACTTATAATAAAGATATATAGAATAAATATTATATTACATAATATTATTTCTATAAACATGCATAAAATAAGTTTTCTTGATAAATATATAATAAAGTAGCATATTTAAGTACTTTATTTATATAATGTATATTCAATAAATAGTTAGCCTATGAGGTGGATTATATGATTACACAACAAAGTATTGAACGATTTGCTTCAAATTTTGTCCTCAAAGACTACCAATCACGATGTGTTGTTGATGCGTTAAAAAAGCCCGAAAAATTGATGAGAAAAATTTGTCATAGTATTTCAGATGTTTTTCCCAAACAGTTTGCATATGAAAAAATCGGCTTTGTGGATCAAGATGATTGTATTTTTTTCGATTTGACAGGTCGAATGGAAGAACTGACATGGGATCAAGCCTCAAAAAGTATGATGGCTCATGGGGGAGGAGGTTATTTGGTGATTGAGAAGAATGGAAATAAGTTTTATGCAGAGTCAGAAGGTTACCCTCCCTCTGAAATATATACTGGTGTGGCTAACAAATCATTGGAGAGGAATATTTGACCCTGCGGCTCAAATATTCCTCAATTCAAACGTTATAAGTCAAAAAGGGGTTCGCTATCCAATATCTTCAACTAGCTGATTTACTGGAAAGAATGTTAAACCATCAAGAGAGTGTAAAACACACTGAATGTACTGTTGAAGAGCTTTATGACAACTCATTGGATGGTGTATTTGCATATCTCCCCCATTATTTTTCTGATGAAGATATTCGTGCAAAGGACATTGACTATAGAATATTCCAAGACAATGAATTGAAAAAGCTGATTCACTACCTAAGAATTGGAGATATTGAGAAAGCAAATGAAATCAATTTCTTGCAACACACACCAGACTTATAATAAATCAGAGGAGACCAATCAAAAACCCGCGGGCGGCTTTTTGATTACTCATTTCAAACATTATCTAAATAAATATTCTCAGGAGTTACAATAAATAATGAATATAAAATCTAAAATTGAAGCACAACAAAGAGTTGATCAAATCAATCAATTTCAAAAAGAACTACAAATACTTGAAAAAGAAAATATTGTTACTCTTGAAAAAACACAATATACCAATATACAGAATTATCACAAAAGCCTTATTACTAAGCTTATATCAACATTTGATATCGATTCAAATCATCACAAAAAACAATTAAGTTTAGGGATGAAAATAGCATCGTTCTTAGGTGCTCTTGGGTTATCTGCAAGTGTATTTTTTCTTTTTTATCAATTTTGGGGTGTATTATCTACTACAATTCAAGTAATAATATTGGTAATAACACCAATTATTACTTTGATAGTAGCTATGTATCTTTCTAAAAAGGAGAAAACAAGCTATTTTTCAAAAATATTTGGATTACTAAGTTTCGTTTGTTTTGTACTTAATATTTCCATGCTTGGACAAATATTTAATATTACTCCATCTGCAAATGCTTTGTTGGTATGGTCAATATTTGCATTATTATTAGCGTACGCTATTAATGCGAGGTTACTGCTAGCATTTGCAATTTTAAGCTTTTCTGCTTTTCTATCGGCAAAAATTGGAACATGGAGTGGTATGTACTGGATTGGGTTTGGAGAAAGACCTGAACATTTTTTACCTGTTGCCATTTTATTGTTTTTTATTTCATTTATTAAACATCATCGTTATGATGGTTTTGATGTTATTTATAGAGTTTTTGGGATGATTATATTTTTTCTTCCTGTATTGATTCTATCGAATTGGGGAATGATAAGTTATTTAAATTTTGAAATAGATTATATTGAAGCAATGTATCAAATGATTGGTTTTAGTATGAGTGCTTTGATGATTTGGTTTGGAATAAAAAAGAACTTATCAGATGTAGTAAATACTGGGAATATATTTTTTACTATATTTTTATACACAAAGTTTTTTGATTGGTGGTGGGATTGGATGCCAAAATACATTTTCTTTTTCTTAATAGGCTTATCGGCACTAATTGTATTATTTGTATTTAAAAAATTACGATTATCTGTTATTGAAAATGATGAAAAGGTATTCTCATGAAATATTTTTTTAATTCAAATAAGTTATTTATTTTAGCTTTTGCTTTAATTATCATTTCAAATATTGTAATTTTATATGGAGTTTTTATTAATAGAGCAGACTTACCTAGTTCAGAAGTATCTCTTACGGAACGAGAGTTAAAACTTCCATATCGAAATAGAAATGAAAATAATGCCATTTCATTAAAACTTAATTGGAGAATTCAAAATAACTTTTCTTATAATAACCAGACACTATGGCTTACAACGCAAAAACTAAAAAGTCTTGGTTTTGATATTGAAAATAACTTTAAAAAAAATAATGGTTTTAATTTTTTTAGAAGTATTGAAAAAGAAGTGTTTATTGTTCTAGAATATGACGGTAAGTCATATCAAGATTCATTAGCATTAGCAAAAAATAAGGTCAAAGAATTACAAGAACTAAACTCTACAGAAAAAAAAGATAAACAAAAGTTAAAACATGCAATAAAAGACTTGAAAGATGAGCAATTTAACCGTTCTAGACTTTTTGCAATTGATGCAAATATTAATCCAAAAATATTAAGATCTAAATATCAAGATAAATCAAAATATATTATTGCAAAAGGACTAATCAATGTTAGACATACAGACGAAGGAATTGATGGTTATATTTCTGGTTTAAGTATAAAAGAGATTTATGTTCCCCTTGAATATAGTAACTTTCTTAAGTCATTACGACCAATAAGAAATTATAATAATAAAAAAGTAATCAAACCTAGATATATAGTTACACTAAAATATGGAACAAAATTTGAACCTTATATAACTGCCGTTAAGGAATTGAATTTAAATACAAAAAAATAGATAACAAATCAGTCAAACTGTGAATTTAGTTCCAAATAAACTAAATTTACAGTAAAAATCTCAATTAGTTTTCCAAATATCTTAACTTTTTGACAAAAATTTGAAAATAAAAAATAAATTCTAAATAATAAACCAGATAAAGTCCAAACACTAAGATATATTTTTCTCTATATCTTTTGTAATTTGAGTTAAATCTTTGTTTTTTATTGCTATACATAACTTTTTTTCAAAGAGAGTGATGCTAAAGCACCTCTTGGCTTTACAAGATTTAAATATCCATAAATATATATTTTTAATAGTAGTTTTGGATGAAATGCAGCTTGACCATCTGTTATTAATGATTTTTTAGTTTTTATATTTAGCTTATGAATATTTAATATCTCAACATAAGAATCAATTGCTCTTGCTATATTATTCTCATCTATTAAAATATAATATATTATAACATTTTAGTATTTTTAGGATGATTATTTTTAAGTGTTTTTATGTAGAATATTTATATAAATTGAGACTGAGTTCTTTCACAATCTCAGAGGAGCTAATAAATTACCCTGCGGGCAATTCATCGGCTCATTTTAAACGTTAGACAAAGGAAAATAAGTTGGCAGCAGAAAATTCAAAATCAACATTTATTACAGCATTAGCATGGATAGGAATCGTATTTGCAGGATTTGGAACATTTATTACTGCCTTGCAAAATATCATGTTTCAATTTATTATGCCTAAACTGCCAGTGGAAGAACTAATGAATGAAAGTAACAGTTCAGTCCCAGTTCCTGAAATAGCCCAGTTTATGTTCAAGCATTTTGATTTAATTTTCCTAGCAGTATTTCTGGTTTCTTTATTTGTTCTCATTGCATCAATTGGTCTCCTCAAACGAAAAAACTGGGCCCGAATTGCATTTATTGCACTACTGGCACTTGGGATTATTTGAAATCTGGCAAGTCTCGTTTTCCAAGAAGCAATGATTCAAGACTTTCCATTGCCCCCTGATACTCCCGTAGAGTTTCAGTCTCAAATGGAGACGATGATGACCGTGATGTCAATCGCTTCAGTTATTTTCGTCTTAATATTTACTGCACTTTTCGGATGGATAATCTGGAAACTTCGTTCTCCACAAATAGTGAGAGAGTTTAGAAATGATCAAAATCCCAATGTCTAACAAATTAGAGGAGACCAATCAAAAACCTGCGAGCGGCTTTTTGATTGCTCATTTCAAACGTTAAACTACAAAAGGATTGACATTGGGTCTTGCACAAAGCTTCAAATTCGAACACAACAATACAAATGAAATTAAAGCATTCCTCGCTGAATTTTGTACTTCATGCAAATATGATTACGATGGACAACTTTGGGTAATTCGTGAGTACAATAGAAAAACAATGAGATTCGAATTAGCAGTAGAGGAATATGGACTATGTACACATCGAGCAGGTGAGTACTTTGAAGTTCTGGGTCTATTACTGGAAAGACTCACTGGAGAATTTGGAAAAGTCGAGGTCGATGATTTATGAAGAAATTTAACAAATCAGAGGAGCCAATTAGTAACCCACGCAAGGGTTACTGATTGCTCATTTTAAACATTAGCTAAAAGGAGTTTCAAATGAGCCAACAAGTATTTGAGTTAAAAAAAATGTTATGGGTTCCTCCCATAGTAATTATTTTCTTTGGGTTAGCGGCAAAACATTTTTTCCTTAAAGCCGTAGCTGGCAATACAGTTTTGGTTTTATTTAAATCAATTAGGTTATCACCAGAAATATCTAGTGTTGCTTATGGGGTATTATTTCTTATTAGTGCCGCTTTTGTACTTTTAGGTTTCTTCCTGATATTTGCATTACTTCAGGGTAAACGCAAGATTATTGTCAACGAGCAATCTATAGTAGTTCCAAAGTTTTCTTGGTCTGGGGTTAAGCATATAGAGTTGCCTTTTTCACAAATTAGCAAGATAGAGGAATTCAAAGCTGGTAATGGGATATTTCTAAATATACACCATACAAACGGAAAATCTTCAATTGCTAAAGCTACATTTAAATCTAAAAATGATTTTGAAAATATTAGGAATCTACTTTCAACAAAAATAAGTGACACCCCCAGAAAATGAATCTCCACTTTTATAATAATTGTTGAGTATAACAGCAACTTAAACAAAATGGTATCAAAAAATGTAAAGGTCAATATCCCACTCTCCCGCATTTGAGAAGCCGAGTGTTTATTTATCTCTTTTGAAAACAAGTGACTAAACTGTTTGAAGCGTAAAGAAACGTTCTGGGAGAACGTTTTCTCACAGAGAGTGCAAGCACAAGAGCAAGTTTTTAGGCACACAAAAGGGATGAATGAAAAGCTCGGGGAGCTTCCGCCTTCGAAACCCGCAGGATGGTTTCTTTGCTACTTTCTTTTTCACAAAAGAAAGTCGAGAAAGCTAAGACGTACAGTAAAAGTTTATTTACACTCAAATATTTTGATAATAGTTTTTATTGTATGCAATTGTCTTGAAGAACAAAGTTCTCCGCTTTCATACTTTTTAATTGTAAAAAGTATGGCAAAAAGCAACCAGACGGTTGTTGAAGCTAAAGTTCCCTACAGCTTTCTAATTATCTTCTGACCTGCGGAACGCCTTCCTAAAAGGTACATCTAGTACCTTTTATCCAGTTGAACGGTCCTCGGTCTTCTCCGAAAATAATTAGAAAACTTCCGGCTTCAACAAAGTCTGGACTAAATACACTAGCTGCAAACTTTCTTTGTATAAATTAAGTATTACACCAATTCAAAAAAAATGGTACCAAAAAATGCAAAGGTCAGTTTCCCATCTTCCCGCATTTGAGAAGCCGAGTGTTTATTTATCTCTTTTGAAAACAAGTGACTAAACTGTTTGAAGCGTAAAGAAACGTGACAAACTCACGTTTTAGTAAGTTTTTAGTCACTCAAAAGGGATGAATAATAAGAGAGGGGAGCTTCCGCCTTCGAAATCTGCGGGATGATTTTTTTGCTACTTTTTTTTTCACAAAAAAAAGTCGAGAAAGCCAAGACGTACAGTAAAAGTTTATTTACATTCAAATATTTCGATAATAGTTTTAGCCAATCACAATATAATATATTTATCATTTTGTTAAACTATTAAGATTTTCATCCAATAGTCATACAAAATGTTAAGATATTAAGGATATACCGTGATAATCTAACATTAAAAACTAAATCAAATATATAAAAAAATGATAAAAAACATCACTTATTAAAATATATTATAGAATATTTTATTGAAATTGCCTTATTTAAGGGATTTTAGTTAATTTAATATCTTAACATTAAAAGTGTTATATTATTATGTGAATTTATACATTATTTATATATAATGTATTACAATAAGTAGTTAACTTTAATAACTGAATGAACAACTAAACCAAAAAATTGGAAAATGAATGTCAAAGCATTGGATTGAAAAATATGACGAGATAAAACACAAAAATAAAATGTGGGGTGAAGGAATTAATCCGCCAGAAGGCAGAGACAAAATAATTGACCCCTACGATGTTTATTTTGTCAAAGAATGCGGTTTCACATTTGAATTTCATTGCGTTGAACAATTACTAGCTTGCAAAGAGCACTTTGACCGAAAAATTCAGCCGAGCACCAAGATACCAGAAAGTGAATTGTGGAAATACGGTGGAGACCATGGCGAAATGCAAAGGTGGTTTGAAAAATTACCTAAAGGATTGGTAAGCAACAAGCAACGTCCGAAGATATTAAAAGCTTTTGAAAAGGCCATTAGGGACTTTATAAAAGAAAAATAATTAAGTTAACAAATCGTTTCTACGGAAGCCGCAAAAAGCGCGGCTCCCGCAGAACTCAACGTTATAACTACCACCCCACCAAAACACTCTAAAACTTGACTAACCCAACTTAGCTACCAATTTCTCCAACCCTTTTTTCTGCAAAATATGTAAATCACTATCCTCAATCCACTCCATACTCTTTTCTTTGTAATAATCTAAAATTATCCTATGAATAGAATCTTTTTTTTCAATAGTTTTTTCTAAAAGCTCTTTTAGTTCACTATTATCCATCTCTTCAAAATCTGCTAACTTTATATATAATGCTGTTTTAAAATCTTCATCTATAAACTCACTAGCTCGATTTAAGAATTTTGTAGCTTCTATCTCACAAGCTTTTATGTCATTCCATTTTCTTCCATTTTTTAGTTGGTCTATAGCTACGGGTAGAAATACAGGAACTAAATCTAGTACTTGATTTAACTCAGTAAAGTCATCATCAATTAAACTTCTAAAAAGCATTCTTGTTCTATTTCTAATTTTTACTCGTAAATTTTCTTTTTCTATAACATCTTTATGTAGTAACTCAAACCTTTTTAAAGGGTTTAATTTTGAGTGATTAAATGCCATTATAGATACAAGAGGTTCACTATCTGCTATTTGCTCCTGTCTTGAACCATTGGGTCTACAAAAAGCCCAATAGAGTCTAGCCTCCATATCAGGATGATTTAAATATTTTTCATCACCTAAGATTTCAAAATTTTCTTCATCTTTTAGAAGTTCTACTTCCTCTTTATAGGTTAAATTGAATAACTCTTCCAAATTTTTCAAACCTTTGTATATTTTTCTTCTCACTAATAATAAAAACAGTATTGCAAACTAAAGTTTCTGTTAATTCAAACTCCCCATCAGTTAAAACCATAAGTAGATTATCATTTTTTATATCACTTGATTTTTTTAAATATCTAAGCACCTCATCAAAATTAGTTCCCCCATCACTTTTAGGGATAAATAAATCATCCTCAACTAAAGGATTAAAACTATCAAAATTGATAATATGATTCTCTTTTACCTTTATATCAAAGGGCAAAACAGTTACTTTATATTCATAAAAACCATCACACACATCTTTTACTACACCTAAAAACTTTTTGTACTCATCAAGTGTTACACTAGAACTACTATCAAGGGCAATATATACCTCTATAAGTTCATCACTTTTTTTATTTCCAGGAAGATATAAACCACTGTGGATAAACCTCTTATTTGGTCTATTATATGTTGTTGTTTTTTCAAATAAAGAGGCTATTAAGTACTCTTTTAAGGTATCTTGCAGTGAGATTTCTGGTTTTATAAGGGTATCTATTTCTATTTGTAAACCTGCGTATTTATTTGTAGTTCTTTTTGCTATAGATAAAGCTTGAATAATAATACCATCAAGCTTTTCCCTATCACCTTGGGAAGTTTTTTCATTTTCAACCTCCTCAATATCTAATTTAGAATCATCATAGATATAAGATTTTAGTTTTCCTTTTTCGTTTGGTTTTGTTTTTATCTCTTCATCTTTTTGCTCTTGATTTTGTGAAGATTCACTCTCTTGTTCCTCTTTTTGCTTTTGGAGAATCTCATAAACCTCCTCAACACACTTGTGTTCTAAATCACTATCCAAAACCTCATCATTTGGCATAGAACCAACATTTGAAAAAGTTGACATAACTAAGTTTATAACCAAATCACAAGCTTGATTCCAAAGTTTTTTCTCCCGTGTTTTTTGTCTATATGGGTGTTTTAAAACGACATGTAAAAGAGTGTGAGCATAAAGATAAGTTATTTCATCTTCACTATATTTTTGCAGTTTTTTTAAATCAATATTTATTCTATTTCCATTTGTTTGAAAGGCACTATTTTCATTTTCCCCGAATTGTGTGGGGATAGATAGTGCCAATACTGAAAGAAAAGGATGATTAAATAAAAAATTTATTCTTATCTTTTGAAAAAGTTCATCAAATGATGTATTGTCCATACTGCTCCATCCATGAATCAAAGCTATCAAGTTCTGCTATATCTTCATCTTTTACAATTAAGTCCTTAATCAACATCACATTAAACTCAACTGGCAGTTTTTTACAATACTCAAAAAGATTATTTGCTTGTTTGGTATCACTATACTTTTCAATTATTGCTGCACAAAGTGCATATAAAGCACTTGGCTCTTGGGGAACCATATCAGAGTTTCCACTTAAGATAGCATCAATATCTGGAAGAGTTTTATAAACCTTTACAAAAGAGATAAACTCAATACCAGCTCCATATCCAACACTTCCATAAATAATGGGATTTATACTCTTTATATCTTCTGTTTGTTTTAAGATATTTGATAACATATTCCAAGCTCTTGGGGTACAAAATGCAGGATTTGTCTCTGTTGAGCTTGGAACTTCTGTACTTAATAAATCTGGTCTAAAGCCTAAAAAACCTATTATAAAAGGGTGTATCTCATTTTTTATAGCCCAAATTTTAAAATCATCATATTTAGCTTCAAGTACTATATGAACCATTCTATTTATAAGTGGACTAGGTAGTTTAAAAACAATACCTTTGTCATTTATCTTATTACCAGCACAAACTATTCTCCACCCTTTTGGCATAGTATATTCACCAATTTTTCTATCAAGTACTAGCTGATAGATAGCAGCTTGTACTGAAAGTGGAGCTGAATTTAACTCATCTAAAAAAAGTATCCCTTTTGAGTTTTGATCTGTTGGTAAAAAAACAGGTGGCATCCATTTTGTTTGCTCATTTGCAATGGTAGGAATTCCCCTTAAGTCAACAGCATCAAGTTGAGATAATCTTACATCAATTATCTGCAAATCGTTTTGTTTTGCAATATCATTTACTATATATGACTTACCAATCCCTGGACTTCCATGTATAAAAACAGGTATATCCGTGTCTATTAAAGTTTGTAATTGTTTATAAAGTTCTTGTGTTCCTATTGCTGGTGTTATCATCTAATATCCTATGAAAGTTTTATATCTTTTAATAGTTCATTTAAGTCACCATTAAAATTTGAGATTTTTTCTAAAAGTTTTTGTTTATCTTCATCTTTTAGGGCAAACTTACCCTCGATAAGCTCATACATTTTTAAGTTGTCTGCAAAAATTGTCTGCATAATATCTTGTTTAATTTTCTCTTCAAAAAGCCCCATATAGCTCCCCTTAAATTAGTTTTCACTCTTTTTTAAAAAAGAGGCTAAATCACTATCCATACTAAGTAAATGTAAATCAAACCAATCAGGTAGTTTTTCCACATAATAAGCTTTTAACATCTTTTTACCAAACATAGATTGAGAATTTTTAATGAAATAATCCATCTCAGCTAATACTTTAGAATGTTCATCTTTATGTTCTTTCATGGTTGAATAATTATGCTGTTCCATTAAAATCTCTTCATCATTGAAGTGTCTTTTACTTTGTTCAAATAGTTCATATGATTTTGTTATAATTGATTCTATGGAGTTTAAATCTACACTATTATAAATATCTAAAAACTCTTTATGTAAATCATCCATTTTTTCATAATTAAGTAGGTGTTTTTCTTTATTGAACTCTTTTAATTTTTTCATTTACAATTATATGCAATTTTTATTCCAAGTTTTTTATAAGTGTAGTTTTGATAAAAGCTCTATAAGGAGTTTAAATGAAATTTGAAAAACTTTATAGTGGTAAACTTATAAAAAGATATAAAAGATTTTTAGCTGATATAATCTTAGATGATCAGCAAGAGATAACTGCCCATGTTCCAAACAGCGGAGCAATGACTAGTTGTATTGAAGCAAACTGTCCTGTATGGGTAACTTTTCATGATAATCCAAAAAGAAAACTAAAATACACTTTAGAGCTAACTAAAATTGGTAAAAATCTAATCTGCACAAATACAGGTGTAGCAAACAAGATTGCAATTGAAGCAATAGAAAATGGCATCATCAAAGAGCTTCAAGGTTATAGCTTAATTAAACCTGAACAAAAATATGGTAAAAATTCTAGAATAGATATACTTTTAGAAAATGAAGAACAAAAATGTTATGTGGAGATAAAAAGTGTGAGTTTAAAACTTGAAGATACTCTAGCCTTTCCAGATGCTGTTACAACAAGAGGATTAAAACATCTTGAAGAGTTAATGGATATGGTAAAACAAGGACATAGAGCTGTTATGTTATATATAATCCAAAGAACAGATAACTTAGCTTTTGATATAGCAAAAAATATTGATAAAAAATATTATGAAAAATTTTTAGAAGCTAGAAAAAGTGGTGTTGAAGTTTTAGTTTATCAATCAAATATTACATTGGAAGAGATATTTGTGGAGAAAAAAATTGAGTTCTAACTCAATTCAACTCCACAACTTTGACAATTTTTCCTAAACCACCCACGGCCAGGAAATTTTCCACAACTAGGACATTTCCACAAAAACAAAGTAAAACCCATATATATTATAAATCCAGCAATACCAGCTCTAAACCAAAAATCTTGGTCTTGACCAAAAACCTCAGTTTTATCCTTAATCAACATAACTATACTTGGCGTTAAAAGTACAAAAAATATCCCTGCACTTATTTTTGCATATAATATTACTTGTGCAAACTGTTTTTTAATATCTGCACTATTATCTTTTTTATTAGCCATCAAATTCCTTTTATAATAAATATTTATGATTGTAAGTATAACAATAAATCGTAGCATTAAAAAATATTTTATTTATAGTATAAGAAATTCTAATATTAAATTTTAAAAAAAAGCTAAGTTTCATAAGTTATAATTATGAAAAAATTATAAAGGATAGTTATAATGAATAAGTTTGATAAAATAAGAGCTTTCTGTAGACCTTTTAGAATTGTTTTAGGATTAGTATTGATTGCTATTGGGTTTTTTACAGGAATAGTATGGTTTTATTTAGGTGTAATACCTTTGATAGCAGGACTTGTAGACTTTTGTCCATTGTGTATCATCTCTAAAAAATGTACACCTAAAAATTTAAAAACTGAATAATTATTTGATTTACCTCTCTTTTAGTGATAGCAAATATATATTTCCACTATCTGTAGAGAGGTAAAGTTTTCCTTCTTTATCTTGTATAATATTTCTAATTCTTTCATTTAGTGTTTTTAATAATCTTTGTTCTTTTATAACTTCACCCCTATTGTTTAATACTATACGATTCAGATGAGTTAATTTTAATGCCCCTAAAAAATAGTTTCCATTCCACTTTTTAAACTCTTTACCTTTGTATACAAGAAGTGAACTAGGTGCAATAGAAGGATCATAAATATGTATTGGTTGTTCCATCCCCTCTTTGTGTGTACCTTTCCCAACTGCTAAAGGATTCCAATACTCTCTACCATAAGATATTGTAGGCCAACCATAGTTTAAACCTTTTTCTACAATATTAATCTCATCACCACCCCTTGGTCCATGCTCACAACTTACAAGTTTTTTATTCAACTTATCATAATACAAACCTTGAGGATTTCTATGTCCAAAACTATATATCTCTATTTTGGCATTTTTTTTGTTTATAAAAGGGTTATTGCTTGGTACAGTTCCATCTAGATTTAGTCTTATAATTGAACCAGCATGATTATTTAGGTTCTGTGCATTTGGTCTAACTCCCCTATCCCCAATAGAAAAATATATATGATCATCCTCATCAAAAGTTATTCTACTTCCAAAATGTCTAGTTGTATCTGTTCTTGAATCTGTTACTAAAATATCTTCTATATTTGTAAGTTTATCTTTTACAAATTTTCCTTTTGCAAGGGTAGTTGCCCCATAACCATTAATAGTTTTTACATAAGTAAAGTAGATTGTATTATCTTCTTTAAAATAAGGGGAGGTTTGAACATCTAGAAGTCCACCTTGACCCTTTGCAAAAACCTTTAAAGGACTATCTAAGTACTTGAACTTTTTAGTTTTAGTATCAAATAATCCAAATTTCCCATCTCTTGTAGTGAAGAGTAATCTATTTTTATCTACAAAGGTCATCCCCCAAATAACTCCAAGATTTGAAGCTAGTTTTTCAACTTTTATATTCATCCCTTCATTTTCAAACTCTAAAATAGATTGGCAAAAAAGTACTATTGGTAAAAATAATATAATGATAAGTTTTAGCATGATTTATCCTTTATAATAGTTTATATTATTAGAATTAATTTAAAAAAAGATTAACAAATAAGTTTATAATTATCTACTATTTTTGATATTTCCATACCTAGATTTTTTAATTTTTCAACACTTAATCTATTTTTACTTCCGGAGATACCAACTGAGCCTATAAGTATATTTTCATGATTGAAAAGGGGAACTGCAACACAACACATATTATCTTCATATTCACTATTATCAATTGAATAGCCATTTTTTAAAACCTCTTCAAGGCTATTTTTGAGCTCGTGTATATTTGTTATTGTATTATGGGTATAGTAGTTTAATTTTAAACTATCTAAATCATAATTTCCAAAAGCCAAAATAGATTTTCCCAAGGCATTTGTATGTGCAGGGGCTTGTAAGCCTATACTATTTCTAGTTTTTACCTTTCTTGATGAGTTATCAATTTGGTTTAAATAAAGTACTTTATTGTTGGTAAAGATACCTAAATATGAGCACTCATTTGTCTTTTTATGTATCTGTTCAAGTAAAGGTTTTGTTCTTTCTACAAGTAGTTGTATTTTTGTTTTTTTTGTTGTTTCTTTTTCTAAACTATTGGGAATAATCTCATTTGTATTTTCTATATAACTTATATAGTTTTCATCTTTTAATGTTTGTAGGATTCTAGACATGGTACTTTTATTTATACCTAGTCTTTCACATAAAGTAATAGCTAAAATAGGTTTACCATAATTTACAATCTCTTTATAAACTTGCAAACCCTTTGTCAAAGATTTTAATTCAGACATAAAAGCCCCTATGCAAAACTAATTACTTAGTCTTGCATAAGTTTTTATAAAATTTCATTAAATTTAGCAAAAGATTGGGGATAAACTTGCCAAGATGCAACTGTGATCGGATTTTTTATAATTTTTAGTTTTAGTTTGAATAAACAGTTTTCAATAATACCAATTAATGACATTATTTTTTATTCCATTTTATAATTAAATATGTTACTATATGATAAAGTAAAACTATGATTATAGTATTTCTTTAAAATTTATTCCAAAAGGTGAATAACCTTGAGAATACAAAGCCGTAAGTTAAAAACACAGTCTTAAATAAAGGAAATGAAGTATTAAATAAATTTCTTGCAAGTTTCATGTTGCATTAAAAGCTAATAAATTTGATTTACCACAATATGGTATAAGTGTCTCATAGAAGGAGTTACAATGAGTACAAGTAAAGATATTGAATGTGGGGATGATAGATTTGCTATTGCAAAAAATTTGGTTTTTATCTCTTCGGGGATAATAGTATTATTTAGTTTAGTTATTATATTTAAAAGTACAGATGCAGATGATGTAAAAGAATTATTTACAATTATCTTACCTGTTATTAGTACTTGGGTCGGTGCAGTAATTGCTTACTATTTTTCAAAAGACAATTTTGAAACTGCTGCAAAAACAAACGAATCTCTAATAAAACAATTAACACCTCAAGAAAAACTTCTATCGACTAAAGCAGAAGATATAATGACTTTAGTTTCAAAGATATCATATATTACGCTTGATGAAAATAAAGATGAAGATACTCTT
The DNA here is from genome assembly GCA_048571215.1 of Halarcobacter azotofixans (SeqCode). Taxonomy (GTDB): domain Bacteria; phylum Campylobacterota; class Campylobacteria; order Campylobacterales; family Arcobacteraceae; genus Halarcobacter; species Halarcobacter azotofixans. Next base: position 948,860 of record CP182352.1, on the reverse strand, counting down.
TCACTAAAAGATGATATCATAAAAAAATTAGATAATAAAATTAATAGAATCCCTTTTATCAAAGACTCAAAAATAGTATATATTCTTCACAAAAGTATAATTGATGATTTCCTTGTAAATTATACAAAGGATGGTACTTCAATGAAAGATCTTACACTTAAACAGCTATTAAATGAAGAATACTATAAAACATATGCTACTAAAAGTTTTGAAACAGCAAAACCTACTGATAATTTATCTTTAATAAAAAGATTAATGGATGAGAATAAATTGTGTTCTGATGTATTTATCACTGAAGATGGAACAAAAAATAGTGAAGTTTTAGGATGGATTACAAACTCTAAGCTTTTGAACTATGCAAAAATCTAAAATTGCTAAAAAAGTCCCCTCTTTAGCCTCTATTCTTGCATAATACTATAGAAGATATAAAAATTATATCTTCTATAGTTAATAATTATCTATCAAAGAATTTTATAAAATTTCATTAAATTTAGCAAGCCATGCTGGATGTGCTGGCCAAGCTGCAGCTGTTACTAGGTTTCCATCAACATAAGCATCTTCAACCCCAATATCAACCCATGTTCCACCATTTATATTTACATCGGGAGCACAAGCAGGATAGCAAGAACAAGTTCTATCTTTTACAATTCCTGCTGCAACTAAAACTTGTATACCATGACAAATAGAAGCTATTGGTTTGTTTTTACCATTAAAATCTTTTACAATATCTAAAACCCTTTGATTTAATCTTATATACTCAGGCGCTCTACCCCCTGGAATAACTAAGGCATCATAAGTACTCTCATCAATTTCATCAAATGAAGCATTTAAAGTAAAGTTATGACCAGGCTTCTCACTATAAGTTTGATCACCCTCAAAGTCGTGGATTGCAGTTTTTATTTGTTCACCAGCTTTTTTATCTGGACAAATAACATCAACTTCATGACCTAACATTTTCAAACACTGAAAAGGAACCATAAGTTCGTAATCTTCTACAAAATCTCCAGCAATAATCAATAATTTTTTCGACATTTTCACTCCTTTTGTAATATTTCTTATATAATATTCCAATAGATTTTAATAAAAAATTTACTAAAAGAAGTAGTTTTTTAGAGTTTCACAATATGAAACTGTTTTATGTTTTCATCCACTCTTTAATCTCAAAACTTAAATCTTTTGGGAATTCTAATGAAATATTGTGACTAATCCCCTCCCTTGAAACTAAATCAAAGTTATGTTTTATTTGTTTTATTTTAGATATTAAATCATGATTTAGAAGTCGATCTTTAGTACTATAATAAAACTTTACTGGTATATTTAACTTATATAAATCATCCATAAGATCTGCTCTTTTTAAGGTTAAAGCTAGTTGAGGAACAAAGTATTCATTCCCTAAGTCGTTAAACATAGAACAAGTTATTTGTACTAGCTCTTCATCATCTTTTATCTCAAGTAAATCTAAAGCTTTGTTTTCATCCAATAAAATAGAATCACTTTTTTTTGCCTCTTGAAGTTTTTTTTCTCTTCTTGGAATATCTTTTTGCTCAGTATTAGATGGAGTTGAACTCAATAAAAATAGTTTTTTTACTCTATCTAATTTCTTTAAAGTATAATAAGAAGCGATATAACCACCTAAAGAGAAACCTAATAGATTGATTTTATCATCTTCAATTTGATCATCTATAATCTCAATTATCTCATCAAAATGTTCACTCTTTGGTATAGGTAAATGTACTAAATCAAACTCTTCTAAATATGTATCTAATCTTGACCAAAGTCTTTGATCTGTCATAAGTCCGGGAATTAAATAAATTTTTTCTTTCATAAATATAGTTTTACCAAGATTTTAATTAGTATGATATTAAATAAAGGTTTTATATATTTTTATATACTATATATTAAAGGTTACAAAATGAAAAAATTTGATTTAATAATTATTGGAGCAGGAAGAGCTAGTAATTTAGCTGCAAGTGCTGGAAAAAAAGGTAAAAAAATTGCAATTATTGAGAAATCAGCATTAGGTGGTACTTGTTCAAATAGAGGTTGTACCCCTTCAAAACTCTTAATAGGGTATGCCCATGTTGCAAATGCTATAAAAGAATCAAGTAGACATTTTATAGACTCTAAAATAAACAATATTGATACAAAAGAGATATTTAAACAAACAAATGAATTTATTTCAGAAATTGATCAAATGTATAAAAATAAATTTAATGAAAATGTTGAAGTTTTTAGAGGTGAAGGTTCTTTTGTATCAAACAACATTGTAAAAGTCAATAATGAACAACTAACAGCTCCACTTATAGTAATAGCTACAGGAACAAAACCAAAAGAGCCAGAACATGAAAAAGCTTGGACTAGCGATGATATATTTCCACTAGAAGGAAAGATTCCAAAATCTATCACAATAGTTGGTGCTGGTTTTATAGCTTGTGAGTTAGCTGGTTTTTTCTCAGCTGTTGGAATAAAAACAAAACTCTTAGTAAGAAGTGAAAATATCTTAAATAAAGAGGATGAAGAGATCTCTGAAATATTTAAAGAGCAATTTAGTAAAAAAGTTGATATTGAGTTTAATACAACAATCAAAACTATCGATTATAAAAACAATCAATTTGACTTAATACTAGAAAACAAAGATGGTACAAATAAAAAACATAATTGTGATGCTGTACTTTATGCTATAGGAAGAGAATCAAACTCCCCTAGCCTAAAATTGGAAAACACCTCAATAAAAACAGATAAAAGAGGCTTTATACAAAAAAATGAATTCTTTGAAACTGATGCAAAAGGTGTTTATGTAGTAGGAGATGCTACAGGGGAATATATGTTACAACATGCAGCAGCATATGAGATAAATCACCTAGGAAAAGTTTTATTTGAAGATTGTAAGGACCCACTAAAATTCAAATATATGCCCCATGCTGTTTTTACAGATCCTGAGATTGCTAGTGTTGGAATAACTGAACAAGAAGCTAAAGAGAAAAACCTAGAGTATATAGCTACAACTACAAATTGGCTAGCTAGTTCAAAAGCGATGTCTACAAAATTAAAATACCCTGTTACAAAGTTTATAATAAACCCTAAAAATTATGAGATACTAGGATGTCATATGATAGGACCTGAAAGTTCAACAATGATACATCAGGTCTTAACTATAATGCATATAGACAATGATATTAGACACCTAAAAGAGATGTTATATATTCATCCAGCACTTAGTGAATCATTGCTTTCTGCAGCTGTTAAAACAATCAAAGAGATTGAGAAATATAACTTAGAAAAAGAGTAAGTTACTCTTTTTCTTCATATGGTCTGTTAAACATATGTTTTCGCACCATTCGTCCATAAAAATACTCAAATAATATAGAAACACCAATAAAAGCCAAAAATATTATTATTGATTGTTTATTGGTAAAAAAAGTATGTACAAGTAAAGTTATTAAAGCAATAAGACTAATAATGCAAGATAAAAATACAATAATTTTATTTGCTCCTACTTGTTTATATAGTTTAAATGCAGCAATATTAACTATAAAGAAAATCAATAAAAAACTTGCACTTCCTATAATAGCAATTTGTGATAAATCGATACTATTAGCCATTATTAGACTAAATATAGCTGTTATCAAAACACTTCTTGTGGGAATTTTATTTTTTTCATCTTTAAAATAAGAGGGCAATTCCCCATCTATTGCTAAAATCAACCCTAACCTACCATTTCCGTATATAGTTGCATTTATAGCTGAAAATGTTGCTAACAAAGCAGCAATAGAAACTATAGTAAAACCTAAGTCTCCTAAGGCTGGTTTAGCTGCAATTGCCAAAGCATAATCTTTTGCCTCTAATAATTGAGCTTCACTTACAGTTCCAGTTGTAATAATTGCAATTGAAATATAAAGGATAATAACTAAAGAAACAGAGCCATAAAAGGCTTTTGGTAAATTTGATTTTGGATTCTTTATATCTTCTGCTGCATTTGCAATAAGTTCAAAACCCTCATATGCAACAAAGATTATCATCCCTGCAACCAAAATAGAAAAGCTACCTTCCCACTTAGATGGAGATAATCTTTGCATATCTAAAAAAGATATACTAACTGCAATAATAACAAGCAATAATACCACTTTTATAATCACAATAATAGTCTCCGAACGACTTACGAATGAAGCACTAATAAGATTTATGATTAAAGGTAAAATAATAGCTACACTAACAAATATATGACTTAATAATGTACTTGAAGAACCTAATAAAGCTTGGGAATAAGAGGAAAATGCAACTGCATATAAAGAGATAGTAACTAAATAACTTAACCAAAGTAAAAAGTTAACACTCCCTGACAAGAAATTATGTCCAAATGCCTCATCAATAAAACTTACAGTTCCACCTTTTGTTTGGAATTTAACAGATAGTTTTGCATAAGAATAGGAGGTAAATAAAGCCACAATACCAGCTAAAACAAAAGCAATAACAGTTGCACCGTGAGCCAAAGATACAGCTTCACCTAAAACAGCAAAGATACCACCTCCTACCATTCCACCAACACCAATAGCTATTGCACCCCATAATCCAACTGTTCTAGTATTATCCAAAGTATTAAATCCTTTTTTTGATTTATATTTTTATTTTAGCAAAATATATTGCTGTTTTACCCTCATGGGATGAATAATAACTAACCCATAAGAATCCCTCCCGGTAAACAAGTCCAGTATAACTAGTATCACCACCGGAAGGAAGAGTCAAAACTTCAGTTATTTTACTCATTTCAGGATCAATCCAACATAAAGAGGTACGTAATCTTTTATCATTTAAACGAACACCTGCTAAAAAACATTTTTCATTAGGAATAGTAATCATCTTTGGTCCTCCAATACGAACCTTTAAATCACTCCATTCCCAAGTTGTATATGGTGGTTTAGAAAAACCTAACATCGCCGTACAACTAGCCTTATCTCTACGCAAAAGAGTATAAGCATCACCATTTTCAAGAAATACTAATGAACTCTCATTTCCAAAAGACTCTACATCTGGATAAATCTTGTTTTTTACTATCTCCCAACTTTTACAATCTTTTGAACTATATAAACACCCTTGGATATCTTTTCCACCATAAGCTATACTATAAGCTAAATCATCTTTTATTGTAATTCTCCAACGCCAAGTTCCAAGTCCAGTGGTACAGGTGAAAGGTTTATCAAAATCTATTCCATCAGTAGAGATCCAAGTCAAAGACTGATGTTTATTTCCATTAATTGGTTGAATTAAACGAGCTGCTGCATTTAGTACTAATTTATTATCTTTTGTTATAGAAAGTTTTGGATCACGGAGGTCTCCATTTGGAAATTTAATCAAGGCTACAGATTTCCACTCTTTTGTATCTTTAGAACAAATAATTCGTATTTTACCCTCATCACAAACATGATTATCACCCTCTCTAAAGGTGCAATACCAACTATTATTAAACCAAATCAAGTCTGTAAAAGCATTGTGTACTGCTTTATCCCAAATTTTATATACCTCTAAAATCTCCATTCTACCCCTTTACTTTGTAAATACAAAAACTTTAACACTTGAATGTTTTTCTATAATTAATTATATCTTCAACACTGATAATAGGCATAGAATATTTTATAGAAAAGTTTTTGATATCATCATCTTTTGCCATAGTTCCATCAGGGTTTGTTATTTCACATAAGACTGCATAAGGCTCTAATTTTGCTAATTTCATTAAATCCACACTAGATTCTGTATGACCTGCACGTTTCAAAACCCCTTCATCATGTGCCCTTAATGGAAAGATATGTCCTGGTGAAACGATTTTTGATATACCATCTTTTGAAATAGCTGATTTTATTGTTGTAACTCTATCTTGTGCTGACACACCTGTAGTGACATTATCTTTTGCTTCTATAGAAATAGTAAAGGGAGTTTGAAATTTAGAATTATTATCTTGAACCATCATTGGTAATTGAAGTTCATCAACTTTTTGTTTAGGTAGACATAAACAAACTATACCACTACACTCTCTTATCAAAAGAGCCATCTGTTCTTTTGTTATATGTTGTGCAGAAAAAATAATATCTGCTTCATTTTCTCTATCATAATCATCAACAACAATAACACCTTTTCCCTCTTTTAAGGTTTTTAGTGCACCATCAACTTTTAATTTAAAATCACTATTTTTCATAATTTGATTCATTTTAGTTATACCTTTGTTTTTAAGTAAACTTATTGAATCAGGGCTAATAGAATATATTATCCTTATCATCTAACAATAAAAAGACATATTATTTTCTCTTCCATCCCGACTTTACGGTTGGTTTTGGATTTACACCAAATCTGCTGACCCTTATAAAATAAAGCGCTCGTGGACTTCTATTAAGTATAGTTACCACCAGTAAGGAATTTCACCTTGCCCTGAGAAATAAATTTAGAAAAAGTGTATCAAAAAGAATATTAACTAAAGATTACAACTCTATAACTAATTGAACTTATTTATAAGATTTTTTTTACTCTTAAAGCTTGCAATACTATTTCTTTTCTATATTTTAATTGCTTATTTGAGATATCAGCATTTAAGGCAAAAAACCAAACACCCTTTTTACTTTTCACATAACCAACATACCAGCCAATTTTTCCTGACCACCCACTCTTTGCTTTGATTGTATACTCTTTTGTTTTTTCTACTGTTAGTATTTTTTTAGTTATATTTATATATTTTTGTTTAAAAGGCAAATCATTATTATAAAGCCTTTTTAAAAAATCTATCTGTTCAAATGTAGATATTTTCAAATCGCCTTCCAACCAAAAAGTTGTCACATCTGAACCTGTCTTTTCATTACCATAATGTAATTCTTTTAGATAAGCTAAATATTTATCATTACCAATTTTTTTTGCAAATCTTTGATAACACCAGACACAAGATATTGAAATAGCACTTTGTAAAGTTTGATCTTTGTTCCAAGCCACATAAGACCTTACAACTCCATCCCATTTTATAACCTCATTTTCATCTTTTATCACTCTTTCCTCAAGTGCAATAAGTGTATTTGGTATTTTAAATGTAGAAGCTGGGATATATCTAGTCATTGCTCTTTTTTTATTATAGATATACTCTTTTTTACCATCTAATGATGAAATAACTAAGGTCCCATTAACTTGTGTTTTATCAAATATATTTTTCAACTCTTTATCATTGGCACATAGTAAATTAAAAAACAAACTTAACAAAATAATTATTTTAAAAATTCCCATTAATTTCCCTCTTCCCTTTTACTCAAACTAAAGATTGAATATACTCATAAGCTGTCACTCCATATACTCTTTTAAAGTGCCTATTAAAATGGGACAAATCAGTAAAACCATACTCCACAACAGCAGCATATAAATCTTTTGTATGTTCTAAATATATTTTAGCATGAATCAATTTACAATTTAAAAAGAATTGATAGGGAGTTATTCCTGTATTTGCCTTAAACATTCTTATAAATTGAAATTTACTTAAGCTTAGCTCTTTTGCTATTTCATCTATATTTAAAACATCATCCAACTCATAATAAATCATCTCTTTAGCTTTTTTGACAATTAAATTCTCTTTTTTATAATCTAAAATAAAATCATTAGTAGAGAAATTATCTGTAATATTTAACAATAATTCGGAACATAAAGATTCATCTCTTTCAAATAAAATAGCAGATGATAGATTGATAATATCTTGCTTTAGTTTTTCATTATATACAATAGAAGAGGAAAACTTTACCATATCTTTTTTACCTAATGCTTCCAAAAAAAGTTCTGGCTTAATATACAACATAACATAATCTAAAGACTCATCATTACATCCTGATTCTCCATCATGTAGTTGTTCCGGATTGAAAAGCATTACTCCATTTTTATATGAGGCTTGGGAAACCCCATCTAAATTATATTTTTGAACTCCATTTAAAGTCACACCCAAAGCATACTCTTCATGGGAGTGTTTTTTATATGAAAACTTTTCCATTTTTGCTTTTAGTGCTGTTATATCTACTCTATTTTTATAAGTGAACTTATCCATAATAACTCATTTAATTAAATATCCCTGAAATTGCAATAGCACATATTATTAAAAATATTGCCATTATGTTATTTACTAGTTTATTATATCTATCCAAAAAAGATTTTAGTACTTTTCCAAATAAAATCCATGATAAAAAAGCAAGACAAGCAATAATTGTAATCAATAACACAAAAAGTGTCAAATACCAAAAAGAGGTATAATAGGGCAAAATAAAACTTGGAAAAACAGTCAATGTAAACAATACTGGTTTGGGATTAACAAATTGCATAAGAAAACCTGTTTTAAAAGATGAAAATTGATTTTCTTTTTTTGAAGTATTGTTTATCTTAAAAATTTGATATGCTAAATACAACATATAAATAGCTCCAATTATTTGTAAGACAACTATAATATTTGGCAAATAATTCATTAATATAGAATTAAAAATAACAGATACACTTAATAATACAAAAAAAGCGAATAATGCACCAATAGAAAACTCAAAAGCTTTTTTGACTCCATAATTATGCACTGTTGTAAGAATCATAATATTAGTGGGGCCTGGTGTTATTATCATCAAACTACAATATAGTAGAAAAAATACAAAATTCATAATTTACCCTTCTTTTTGGTAAATTATACATTTTAAAAATTTTTAGACATAGTACATTATTGCAGTATAAATAAGTTGTCAATAATCTTATTATTATAGATGAAGACTCTGTATATATTTCAAGAATTAGCTTCACCTTTGTTACTTTAAAAAAATGTATCAAAAAATTTAATTAAAGATTATATTTTATATAATCAATATCAAGACATGTTTTTATTACGCTTTTTTTACTAGTTTTGCAACATACAATAAAAGTACAGCCCCAACAGTTGACATTATTATTGAACCAATAAATCCACCAGCTGATAATCCAAGTAAGCCAAATACAAAACCACCAATTACAGCACCTACTATTCCAATAACTATATTTCCTATAAGACCAAAACCTCCTGAACTCATTATATTACCTGCTAACCAACCTGCAATTGCACCTATTAATAAAAAAACTAATATATTCATCTATGATCCTTTTCTTTTATGACTTATTTAATATTAACTAAATTATCTTTAAGTTTAGAAAATAAAAAGATATTTATTTTATAAATATTGTAGTTGGATTTAGAAAATTTTAGTAGTGCAAAAAAAAGCAAGGAGAGACCTTGCTTTTTATATATTATAAATATTTATTTATTTTTTCTTCAAGAGCACCTTTTGTAGTTGTTCCAATTAATTGGTCAACTATTTCACCATCTTTGAAGAAAAGAATAGTAGGTATTGATCTTATTTGATATTTTACAGTTAAGTCTTGCTCAACTTCTGTATTTACTTTACATATCTTTGCTTTTCCTTCAAACTCTTGGGCTAACTGTTCTATAACAGGAGCAATCATTCTACAAGGTCCGCACCATGGTGCCCAAAAGTCAACTAATGTCACACCCTCTTTTACTGTATCTTCTATATTACTTTGATCTAATTCTAAATATTTTGCCATTTTTATCTCCTATAATTTACTTTCATTTTTTCCTAAGTATTCAGCAACACCCTCTTTATTTGCTTTCATACCTTCATCACCTTTGTTCCATCCTGCTGGACAAACTTCACCATTTTCATTTGTAAATATCATTGTATCTACCATTCTAACCATTTCATCAATGTTTCTTCCTAGTGGTAAGTCATTGATTACTGCATGTCTTACTGTTCCATCTTTATCAATTAAGAATGATCCTCTAAGTGCTACAGATTCATTAAATAATACATCATAGTCTTTTGCAATTTGTTTTGTAATATCTGCAACCATTGGGAATTTAACTCTTCCAATTCCACCCTCTTCTACTTTTGTCTCTCTCCAAGCAAAGTGAGCAAACTCTGAATCAATTGAACAACCAATAACTTGTATACCTCTCTCTTTAAAATCATCTACTCTTTTTGAAAAAGCAATAATCTCTGATGGACAAACAAATGTAAAATCTAAAGGCCAGAAAAATAATACTGCACCTTTTTCACCAATATTTTCATATAAATTAAAATCCTCTACGATTTGACCATCTGCTGTTACTGCTGTTGCTGTAAAATCTGGAGCTTTTTTTGTTACTATCATTTTATTTCCTTTTTTTCTTTTTAATTTTTTGATAGTGAAAGTATATATAAAAAGTTTTAAAGTAAAATTAATAAATTTTATTAAAGGAAAAAGATTATCATCTAATAAAGAAGCTATTTTATTTTTATAGGAAGAAGAGTTAAAAAACTCAAAGCCTCAGGAAGAGAAAATATAGCATTTTTTATATCATTTTGTTTTGGGTCAATTAAATAGTTTTTTGAAGTTTCAAAATTGGCTTTTTGTAGATTGTTCTTTATAAAAACTGTTTGTTCTAAGTTACAGTTATCAAAAATTGCTCGTTCAAGATTACACTCTTCAAAGCCTGTATCTCTTATAAGTGAATTAATAAACTTCATTTGACGTAAATCTAAAAGATGGAAAGAGTTTTGTGAAATATTACAAGAATCAAAAACTACGTCAAAAGGTTCATCACAGGAGCTCCAACTAATCCCCAACAGTTTTGATTTTTCAAAAATTACATCATTGAAAGTGGAATTTTTTAATACACTCAAAGATAAATCACAAGATATAAAAGTGCACTCAATAAACTTACAGCCTTGCATAAGACTTTTTGAAAAATCACATTTTATAAAGGTGCAGTTATCAAAATAGATAGAATCTAAATTCTTATCATCAAACTCAATAAACTCTTCTTCCCAATAATCATCACTTTTAAACATGTCTATCTTTTTTGTTTTGATTTTATCCTATTTGAAATAAAAAATAACTGTCCTTTATTTGGATGTTTATAAAGGCAATTATTCTACTTTTATATTTCTTAAGCCATTTATACCTAGATAACTTTCTTCACCAATTTTTCCATTATTAAAAATGATTTTATATCTACAATTTCTCAAAGAGTATGGTCTATAACTTGTTACATCTAAAAACCGTTCATAAACACTGTGATGAATAATTGGTAAGTGATCCTTTGAATACTTATCATCAACATTTACCCGAACAAAACGTGGAGCTAATGTTTTATTTACAATAGTAGAGCGTAATTGTTCATGTAATTTTCCTTTTAATAAAGGTGTTATTTCTATATCATCTATACAGATTTTATTTTCATCTTCTATATCCTCTTCATTAAATATATCATATTCAATCTCATCAGCTTTAAGTAGACTCAAACCCTGTTTTTTAGCTTCCTTGCACATAAAATCCAGTGTTATATCTGAAAGAGCATCAAACCAATACCCTCCTCCTATATCAGAGTGAACACCAGAAAACCAAATTTCAGTTACTCTTTCATCTTTATTAAATAATGTTGGTTGAAATGCTAAACGTTTTTCATCAATAGAAAGAAGATGCAATGCCTTTTCAACTTGCTTTCCTAAAGTACCATTTTCAAATAATATTCCACTAGCTGGATATGTTGATCTATCCAAATCTAAAGAACCTCTAATAGCTGCAACAGTATCAAATACTCCTAAAAACTTAACCTTTTTGCCATCAAGATGTTTTGCTGCAAACATTCTAGCAATAGCAGCACCACGACTAAAACCAAATATATATATCTCATCACCTAACTTAAACTGTTTTAAATCCTCTTTTGCTTGTTTTATAATCTCATTCATCTCACCATGTGGAGGTGAAAACATAGCATTAAGTTTTTGTCTCAGCCAATTTCCCCTTGTACCAACACCACTATAATAAAAGCTTTTTTGCTCTTGTTGATTTATCTTATTACTACACTTAGTACTTAAAGTACCACCAAATAAAGCATGTAGTTTTAAAATATTACTAATGCTACTATCTTCAAAAAAATCTGCAGAATCTGAGGGATCATTTGATGTCCCATCAAAACAAAATATTAACTTAGCCATTTTCTACTCCTTTGATATAAGAATAACTATATAAATTATTATAGTATCTTTTTTTATTTTTGTGTATAAAATAAAAAATATTTTTTTTATATGATTCCTTTAAAAAATTTATAAATCTACTAAAACTTAACTATTTAGTAAGCTTCTAATAATAATTAAACTTAAATGATTTTTTTTATAAAATATTACAAAGGCTAATAAGATGAAAACGATAAATACTTATTATAGTTCAAATGATGATTTAAATAATTTTATAAAAAAAAATAATATTCAAGACTCTTCAAAACTTTTAATTCAAGTATTTACCTCTAAAAATGATTATACTTTTATCAAAAATTTAACAGAATTTTTTTCAATGAATTTCCCTTTAGCATCTTTGATAGGTTCAACTACAGATGGAGAGATTAAGGATGGTGAAGTAAGTATTAATTCAGCTGTAATTAGTTTTACAATATTTGAAAAAGTAAGCTTAAACACATATATCTCTAATAAATTTGATAATTATTTTGAAGCTGGAGCCAATTTAGCTACTAATATTATTAAAGAAGATAGTAAAGTAATTATCTCTTTTATTGATGGACTTTTAGGAAATGGTGAAGAGTATCTTAAAGGGATCCATTCCATTAATAAAACAATTATAGTTGCGGGTGGTCTAGCTGGTGATAATGCTATGTTTACACAAACTTATGTGTTTACAAAAGATACAATATATTTAAATGGAGTTGTTGGAATATCTTTAAGTAGCTTTGAATTAAAAGTATTTACTGATTATAGTTTTAACTGGCACCCAATTGGTCAAAAATTAAAAATCACAAAAGCTGATAAAAATAGAGTCTATACAATAAATAATAAAACAGCCTTAGAAACATATAACTATTATCTTGGTGGAGATATAAGTAAAAATCTACCACATATTGGTATTGAATTTCCATTGATTTTAGAAAAAAATGGTATCACTATCGCAAGGGCAGTAATCGGGAAAAATGATGATGGCTCATTGATATTTGCAGGTAACCTAGAAGAGGAAGATGAAGTAAGATTTGGTTATGGTCAAGCAGATGCAATACTTGGTAATACACAACACCATATTGATAAACTATATAATCAAGCTATTGAAAGTATATTTATCTATTCTTGTATGGCAAGAAGAAGATTTATGCCTGATAAAATTGAAAGTGAAACACTTATGTATAATCAAATTGCACCAACAAGCGGTTTTTATACCTATGGTGAATTTTTTTCCACTTATGAAAACAAAGAGCTTCTAAACCAAAGTATGACAATACTAGCCATAAGTGAATCTCCAACTTTAAATAAAAAAAAGATTATAGCTGATATTGGGGAAAATGAAAGTTCAACAGTACAAGCATTATCTCACCTAATTCATGTTTCAACAAAAGAGCTTCAAGAAAAAGATGAGATTATGATAACACAATCACGAAATGCAGCAATGGGTGAGATACTAAATATGGTTGCCCACCAATGGAGACAACCTCTAAACTTAATCTCAATGAATGCAAATAATATCATAGCAGATGTAGAACTTGACTGTTTAGATGAAGAGAGTATGCTTAAAAATGTTAAATCTATTTTAGAAGAATCATCAAGTTTATCTCAAATAATAGATGATTTTAGAAACTACTTCACTCCTGAAAAAGATAAAGAGAAAATATCTATTGAAACTATAATACAAAATACAAAAAAGATTATAGATTTAAACCTAAAAGATAACGATATTCAACTAGTCATAAAAAATAGATGTGAATCAACAATCTACACCCATAAAGAAGAGTTGATGCAAGTGTTACTTAACTTAATAAATAATTCAAAAGAAGCTTTCCAAAAGAATGAAAAAGAAAAAAAACTAATCATAATATTGATTGAAGAGAAAAATGAAAATATTGAGATAAAAATTTGTGATAATGCAGGTGGTATAGACAATGCTATTATAAATAATATTTTTAACCCATATTTTAGTACAAAAAATGAATTAAATGGTACAGGACTTGGACTTTACATGAGTAAAATAGTTATTGAAAAATATATGAATGGAAAAATCTGCGTTAATAATATGAAAGATGGCGCGTGTTTTAGTATATATATTCCTAAATAGTGTAATATTCTATTATAATTTTGACTATTTAATAATATCCATGGTATAGTGTCAGCTTTATTTTTTTGAAGGATATATATGCGCTATTTAGTTATTATAACTCTTATTTGGGCATTTTCATTTAGTTTTATAGGTGAGATTTTAGCAGGACGAATTGATAGTTATTTTGCAGTATTGATTCGAGTTATCTTAGCTTCACTTATCTTTTTGCCTTTAACAAAATTTAAAGGTATTGACACAAAACTAAAGCTTAAATTGATGTTTATAGGTAGTATCCAAATAGGTATAATGTATATTTTTTTCTACAAATCTTTTTTATTTTTAAGTGTTCCAGAGGTATTACTTTTTACAATTTTTACTCCCATTTATATAACTTTGATTTATGATGCACTTAAAGGTCAATTTAAACCCTTATATCTAATCAGTACAGGTCTTGCAGTTTTAGGGGCATATATTATTAGATACCATAACATAAATGAAGATTTTATCATAGGTTTTTTGATGGTACAAGGTGCAAATATCAGTTTTGCTATAGGTCAAAGTTCATATAAAAAGCTTATGGAATCATATCAAGATATTAAACAAAGTGAAGTATTTGGGTATTTTCATTTGGGTGCTTTATGTGTAAGTATACTTGCCTTTATTATGTTTGCAAATCCTGACAAACTATCACCTACTTTAATCCAATGGGCTGTTTTAATTTGGTTAGGAGTTGTAGCATCAGGACTAGGATATTTTCTATGGAATAAAGGTGCATGTGAAGTTGATGCAGGTGTACTAGCTATTATGAATAATGCTTTGGTTCCAGTAGGACTTATTGTAAATCTTTTTATTTGGGATAAACAAACAAATTATCTTTTATTGATTTTAGGAAGTATTGTTATAGCCTTCTCTTTATACTTACATCATTTTTTTATAAAACAATATAAGCTTAAAATCTAACCATCTAGTACTTTAGCTTTTAAATAAATTAATGCCTAGTTTGTTAATCTTTGAGAATAAGGATTTTACCTAAGTTTAATTCATCACCAATATTTTGATATAAAGGATTAATACCCATTAAACTATTTATTTATAAAGTAATACTTTCTTCAGGTTTAGCAAGTAAAAATCCTTGTGAACGATCGATATTCAACTCTTTTACTTTTTCATAAACAGCTTCACTATGAACATACTCTGCCACAACAATAATATTAAGTTTTTTAGCAAAACTAACAATTGTTTCTACTACAATTTGAGCATTTTTATCTTTATCAAGATTTTTTATCAAAGAACCATCTATTTTAATATAGTCTATATTAAGTTGTAGTAGATACTCAAAATTTGAATATCCTGAACCAAAATCATCTATAGCAATTCTACAACCCAAAAATTTCATCTCATTAATAAAAGAGGAAACCTCTTCATAATTTTCAATACCTTCTGTTTCTAGAAGTTCAAATACAATTTTTCTATTTACATTGTATTTTTTTATATTATATGTAATAAATTCTACTATCTCTCTATCCAATAAATCCTCAACTGATAAATTAATAGAAAAATCACAATCTAAATGTTGAAAATATTGACAAGATTTTTGAATCATAATTTTTGTCAATTTATAATAAAGTTTACTTTTTTTTGCAATCAATAAAAAATGATAAGGAGTGATTATATTATCTTCTTTATCAATCATACGAATCAGACATTCAGCACTTGTAATCTTATTTGTTTTATTATCAAATATAAGTTGATAAAAAGGTACAATTTTATCGTTTTCAATAGCCCAGTTAAGTTTTTTTGTCCACTCCATATTATTTCTATATTGTTGTTCTACATTAAAAGTCTCATCATATAGTAAAAAATCTTTATTTTGTTTTTTTGCCGACTTCAAAGCAATATCAGCTTTTTCTAAAGCCTCTTGTGCTTGATAAGTAGCTCCAATAGTTACTCTTAATGATAATTCATTAGACTCATGGTGAAAAACTATTTTTTCAATATTTTCAATAAGTTTTTGTGCAAACTTTATAAACTCTTTCTTTGAAGGCTTTCTTAAAAAAAATAAAGCAAACTCATCACCAGATAAATGTATCAAGTTAGTATTATCTTCTTTTATATTAATCTCTGATAGTTTTTTTGAAAAAGCTATAAGAATTTTATCCCCTACAGCATGCCCAAAAAAATCATTAATCTCTTTAAAATCATCAATATTAATTATCAACAAGGCACCATCATCATAATGATTAATATCTTCTAAAAGAGTTCTTCTATTAGGTAGCCCCGTAAGTGAATTTGTATATAATTGTTTACGCAACTCAATAGTTTTTTCATCCACTTTTTCTTCAAGATACTTATTGATATTTTTTTGTTGCTTTGAATACTGAGCAATTCTATGATGCATATTATTTAAAGCATTTGAAATAAAACCTATCTCATTATTTTGATCATCAAATGGTATATTTATATTATTATCAGGAGAATAGTCCCTAAGTAACTTTGCAATTTGTCGTAAAGGGGAAAGTAATCTTTTTACATATAAACTAAAAATTATAAAAACTACCCCAAATAAAATAAGCACCTTCATTAAAAGTGTAGTATATTTATTTATCAATTCATTATAGTTCTTATTAGAATAAGTAAGAATCAACTTCCCTATCTCTTTTTTAGAATTAGGTTGATAAATAAGATCTTCAACAATAAAAGAATCATCAATATTACTTTCATACTCTTTTGATTTTCTTTCATTGATTATCTTATCACCTGCTAGTACTTTTATAGCTAATATATTTGGATTTGAAACAAGTTGTTTAGTTAGTTGTTCAATTTTATTATTTAGATTTAAATAAATATTTAGTGCTATTAGAGGTTCAACAGTATTTAGTACCAATTTTGCTTTTTCAGTTTCTACATTGTAAAATGCTTCTTTATTTATTTTTTCAAAAACACTAAAAATAAGTAAAAAAGAGACTAAAGTTATAATTGTTATTAAAAAAACAATTTTACTAGAAAGTGATTTTGTTTCTTTTGGCATTATTAAACTTACTCAATACTACTTTTTTGATTATAAAATAAACTTGCATAATATTTTTTTGCATTGATATTGTTATAATATTGTTTATCTATTTGATCTGTATAATCTTTTTCAACAAATTGAACCATTTGCAATAAAGCATCTACAAAATCTATTTTTTTAGTAAGTAAAATCTCTTTTTTTAGATACAACACAGTTGATTTCTCAATCACTAAAGAAAACATCAAACCTTTTTTTAGATTATTAATATCATATGAAAAAGAGATAATCCCTTTTTCGTTAGCTATATTTGCTATTTCTTCAACATTTTTACTTAGATTAAGTACATAAATTGCAGAGGTTTTTGTTTCAAGTGTAAAATCTCTAAAATCTACTAAATTTACCTTATAATCATAAGTATCTAAATGTCCTTGAAAGTTTTTATTAATAAATTCTTTAATAGATAAAGCTGTAATATAATCTGTTTTATCATAAACTATAGTGTAAACTATTTTACCATCAATAAGTTTATCTTCTATTTTTTTATCTAAAAGAATAACTTTGGGGAAAATAGAGGCTTGGGCTTTTAGTACAACATCATCATAGTTATAGCCAAAAGCAATACTAATGAGAATTAAATAAAGAAAAACAATTTTTTTCATTTAAAACTCCTTTCTTATACTTACTAAAAAGGTTCTACCCTCTTGGGCATAATCTTCAATATAAGTATTTGGGGTAGATGGATAAACAACATTTGTATCAAAAATATTTTTTATACTAAATGTAATATCATAATCATATTTATGGTTTTCATAATTTAGTGTTGTATCTAAAGTAGTATATGCAGGTACTTTTTTTCTAGTATCCCCTGGTATTCTATCTTTTGAACTAACATATTTTAAAATACCACTAAGACTTAAATCATCATCTAAATTATAGATATAATATCCTTTTGCCAAATGATGTGCCACGTTTGTTAAATCTGTTTCTACACCAGTTGTTTTAATCTTAGAATCACCTGTTACATAAGAATAATTTAAATACAATTTATCTGAAGAAGTTATATGTCCAGAGTACTCAAGTTCTAAACCATAAATATCGGTATCTAGTGCATTTCTATATAAAGGGGCTGTAGCAGAGTTATATATCTGATCTTTATTTTGCAAATAGAAAAAATTTGTTTGTAAGGATATATCACTTGAAAACTTCTTAATATATGCTAATTCAAAGGCATCTACTTTTTCTGGTTTTAGATCTGTACTACCAGTCCTTGCTTCATTGTTTGCAGTAAACATCTCTTGCCATGATGGATTTCTGTGTGATCTACTATAAATCGCTTTATATATATTTTCTGAATCTTGTTGATATACCATTGAGATTCTAGGTTCAATTCCTGCATCTTTATAAGAGGTTTGTTCATAATTAAAACCATAGATAAAACTTAAATTATTGCTGTATTGAAATTCATCTTGCAAAGAGAGTATTTGAATGTTTCGTTTTGCATTTTTATCAAAAAAAGGAAAAGTATTTGTATAATCCACAAGTGCAGCATCACCTGTGGTCCAATTTGATAATTTTGAAACCATATCTATAGTCTCCTCTCTTATTAACCTATAGCCTGTAGTAATAATATGTTGTTCAAACCCACTATAGGTAAGATAAGTTGATTGGTATAGCGTTCTTTGTTTTGCTAAATGCTCTCCATAAATACCATTAAGAAATTGAACATCATTAATAATTGTTTTATTACTATTAATATATAAAGGATAATCCATAAAAACTACACCATCTGGACCTAATTTTGCTTTAGAATCAAAGGAGTCATATTTAAGCCCAGCTTTTATATCAATCTCATAATCACCAAAACTTTTATCATAACCTAGTTCAAGGTAATAATTTGGCAATTTTAATCTATCATCATCTTGAGGTAAAGAATAATTGATACCATATGCACTACCTTGAGAATGTTCAAGTACGCGACCCTTTAAAGAAAAGTCTTTATATTTAAGATTAAGCCCTAAAGAGTAATCTTTTAACCAAACTGGTGCATCACCTGTTTGAGATAAACCAGTATTATCATAACCAAGAGCTGGAATACTCATAGAACCTTGAGAATAACCATCTGGACCAGCATAAAGCTTCTTATTATCTTGTTGATAATAAAAATCTACCATAGCATCAAGATTTTCGGTTTTAAATTTTTTAATAAAGCCACCCATTCTATAATCATATGAACCATATTTAAAAATCAGTTTATCTTTTGATTCAAAACCTTCAAAATCTTCTGCATAAGTTATTATGTTTATTGATCCTGCATAAGCATTTACTCCATTGGTTTTACTTCCAGGACCCCTTACAACTTCTATCCTTTTTATCATCTCAACTGGCATTGCAAGATATTCAGAATATGCATCAAAAAAAAGGTTATTAACTAATACATCATCAATAAAAAGTTTTGTTTGACCATAAGCAAGGGAATTTGAACCACGAAAAATAGAGGTTTGATTGTTAAAGTTATCAGTAGCCATATCAACTCCAGGAACAAGCATAAGTGCTTCTTTTAGATTTGATATACCTAATTTTTCTAACTCTTTTCCTTTAAAAACAGATATAATATATGGTTGATACTGCTCATTTTGTTTTGTAATAGTTGCAACACTATTAAACCTATCCATATCACTAGTAATAGAACTCAAAATATCATTGCGAGGATAGTGTTCATTTTGTTTTGTTATACTTGCAAGCCTATTAAATCTATTAATTATATTGTTAGAAATAGAGTTTAAGACATCATTACTTTGAGCATTTAAACTTGTGAAGCTTAAGAATAAAAGTGAGCTAGAACTAAAAAAATTCCGAAAAAACTTATGATGCAAACTATTTCTCCCTAAATTTGAAAAGCTTAAAAGTCTTCTTTTCATAAATAACATATAAAATAAGTAAAATATATGTGTACTTGACGCTTATTAAGTACTTAATAATTTATATTAACATAACTAAACTGTTCACTGCTTTAATTGTTCTTAATAAATAAATAATATCTGATTATTTATAAATCATTTATATACTAACTTGCTCTGGTTTAATTTTTGTGTCCAAATGTAAATCAGAGATATTTTTATTTTCATTCCAGTATTTTTCAAGCTGTGGATTTTGTTTTTCTAACTCACGTACATGTAGTATACTAGGATATTTAAACTTATCATAATCTTGTTCAAGTTTTCCAATAGGTTTATATGGTATTTTGAACATATTAACAAGCTTCAAAAACTTTTGTTCCAACATCCCATAACAATGTTCGATACCATGTTGTTTAATCTTTTCATATGCAAGACTTTTAACAATAGTAGTAATAAAAATTTTAGTTTCACGCATATTTCTATATCTAGGATCTATAAATATTCTTGACATTTCTGCTAACTTATCCCTATTATGTTGAAAAGAATGCTCTTTTATATCCAAAAACCTTTCAGTAGGATAACCTATTGGAGAATGATGAATTAGGCGCATAGTACAACAAATCTCACCATCACTATTCAAAATAGCAAACTGATTACAATAATTATCATATATATCAGTTTCTTTTCCATCAATATTGGCTTTAATCCAAGATAATTCATTGTGCATAACTTTGTATCTAAATCGATGAACTTTGTCTAAAATCTCATTATTTGTTACATGAATAAAATTATATTTCATATTAAACCACTTTCGTTACAACTATATATTCCCCTTGATGAAGGGTTCCATTATAATCTTCTGGAAGATATTTTTTTCGATAAACTTCACTATCTGCCATCTCTAAAAGAGTATAGTTATGTTTTTTAATAAAACTAGGTAATTGAGTATCACGTTTATACCAAAGATAGCTTTCATTTTTAAGTTTAAGATAAAGATGTAGCAGTATTCGAATATTATTCTTACTACTTTCATGGGGTTCCATACAACTAAAAATAAAAATACTATCTTTGCCAGTAAGTTTTCTAAGAGAATCAAATAATCCACTTACATGAATCTCATCAAGATACATCAATACACCTTCACTGATATACAGTGTTTTAAGTTTAGAATCAAATCCTTTACACTCTGTTAGTGTATCATCTAATGATACTTTACTAAGATCTGCTGCAATAAAATGAAGATTTGATAATATAGAATCTGAAGCGTTAAGAGCTTTAGTTTTATCTTTGCTCGTAGCTGGATGGTCGATTTCAATGAAGTTTACAGAGGGAAACCTTTTGCTAAGTCTCCAGGCTAAAGTATCAAATCCAGCTCCAATATTAACAACTTGTGTTATCCCATTTTCAATAGCTTCAAGAACTTTTTCTTCTATAAATTTTTTTCTTAATATATAATTTAGGGTAATTCCTGGCATTAATAACCACTCTAAAAAAGGAAGTATTTTACTTTTA
Source organism: Halarcobacter azotofixans (SeqCode) (assembly GCA_048571215.1). Classification (GTDB taxonomy): domain Bacteria; phylum Campylobacterota; class Campylobacteria; order Campylobacterales; family Arcobacteraceae; genus Halarcobacter; species Halarcobacter azotofixans. The sequence continues at coordinate 927,329 of CP182352.1, read as the reverse complement.
ATTGGATTTTCTAACTCATCGAGACACTTTTGCCCTTGGGAAGTCGCACTAAGTATTTTAATACATGCTTCAGATGTTTCTTTATCAACTAAATGATTCAATTTTGGATTTTTTATTGTATGCAAAATTCCATGTAAAACAGTATAAGCAGTAGAACTAGCTTTATCTTCTTTCATTATTAAGGGGCTCCTAAAAATTATTATCAATAAAGAATGAATATTTATTTATATGACATTCTATACCAAGCACCCTTAAATATGAAAAAAATTATCTATAAAAATTTATTTTTTACAAATATCTAAATAATCAATTTTAAAATTAAATAAATAATAGACTATTTTGAAGCTTTTTTAGCTTTTTTTTCTGCTCTTTTTTCTTTCATAGACTTTGCAGGTGCTGTTTTTACTGATTTTTGTATATCTTTACCCTTTGCCATTGCATCTCCTTTATTTATATTCTTGATACAGTATATCCTAAAAATTAAAATATAAGCAGATAAATTTTTGTTTATTTTTTTTAATTATTTTTTAAAAAAAATTATCTTATTTAAGTTTACTCTTCTTACTAACTAAAATACCACCTATCATAATAAAAACAATACCAATAAAAGTATAGATATCAGGAAATAAATCACCTAACATCACACCAAAACCTATTGCAAAAGGGGATAGTTGCAATGGTATAAAAAAACAACACCATAGCCAATGCTCCAAAAAGTCCCCTTAGAAATAGTAGATGTACCTTTAAAGTATCAATAGATATATGGGATTTTCTTAAACTAATTAGGATAATAATAAAACCTAATAAATTTCTATAGAATACTATTTCAAGGGGATTCATACTCTCAGATAGAAATTTTGCAGTTGCTCCATTTAGTGCTCCAAGTAAAGCACTTAAAAGCATAAATAATACACCCTTGTCTATTGATTTTAATTTTTTATAAAAGAATAGAATATATAAAAATAAAAGAACTCTCCCCATTTAAAAATGTAAAGCTACAAAAAAAGAGGAGAGTTAAAAGATCTAAATTTTTGTAATACTTACAATATAAGCTTTACCATCTAAAGGTTTAAATATTTCAAGAATAGCTTCCCACATAACTTCAGCAGGAGGCTTTGAAGCTTCACACTTATATTTATAGTTTTCACCAGCAACGATTTGAGTAGAAACTAAAAAAGGAGAATAGTGAACTCCACTAAATCCTTCTAACGCTTCATCAAATACTGCTCTATCTTCAGCTGTAAGTTCATGATACTTACTCCAACCACCAGGCATAGTAATTTCAGCCATTTTCAATCCTTTTATTTTTGAAATCTATATTTGTTTAAAAACACAAAAACACTTAACTCAAGACGTAATAAATTTATATATTAATTATCTTAAAAAGATGCTTAAAGGAGTTAAAATAAATCTTTTATTAGTTAAATATTATTAGTTTCTAATTGTTGCAATTAGTCTATTTGAATCTTTTAAAAAAGAGAATATATCAAAAATTGATTTTACTAAAAGATCTGAATTTATTAGTGTTTCACTACATAAACCTTCATCTTGCAATATTGCAATTCCAAGAATAGATTCTTTTAGCATTAACATATCATTTCTTCCATTTCCAACACTTAATGTAGTATTTGAACCTAACTCTTTTATAAAATCTAATTTACAAATATCTTGTGATTTTTTTCCAATAGTTATAACTTTACACTTTGTATTTTCAAGCTCTTTTTCTACTGTCCCATAAGTATCTGCTGTGATTACATAAAAATTAAATTCATTTGATAGTTCATTTATATTTTCTGAAACACCCTCTATTAATTTCCCATCAATTGCAATTGTGCCATTGTAGTCAAACACTATACTTTTTATTTCAAAAGGTTCTTTTCCTGGTATTTTTATTTTCATTATTTTTCTTATCTTATTATTTTAATATGATTCTTTAGATTTTAAATAAGCTAATGCTTTTGATGTAAGTTCTTCTGAATACTCATTGATTTTAAAATGATTTGGACTCCAACCTTTTAAAAATCTTTGAAAATCAGCCCATGCAACACAAAACAAAGGTCTCCATTCCTCTTCTACATCTAAAATATCAATATCTGGTTGATAGTTTTTTAATGCAACTTCAAGTGCATCAAAATATGTATCAAGAATCCATTCTTCCATTTTTTCACTTAGTTCTGGTTCAATAGTACTACTCATAAAATATGAAATATCTTTCATCCCACAGCCATGACCTACATATTGAAAATCAACAGCAGCACAAGATGTTCCATCTGAATTAAAACAAAAATTAGCTAACTTTGCATCGCCATGAACTATTGTTTGAAATTTTGTAGTATTTAATATAATATCTATAGGTTTTGCAAAAGATTTTAACTCTTTATCTTCTAATAATTTAAACTCATCAGGTCTTGTATCTAGATGCCAATAAGTACCTATTTCCCAGATAATATCTGTTTTTACATTCATATATTTAGCATGAAAATTTGCTAACCAAGAAAGGGAAGATTCAAGATGTGTTTTATAGGCATAGGAGGGGGTAGAAGTAAAACCTATATTTGCTAAATCCTCCATAACAATTAACCATTCATTTTCATGTTGAATACATTTTAAACCTTGTGGAATACGACAATTATTATCTATATTTTTACTAAACTTTCTATACCAATTTACCTCTACTTCATAAGAATGAAGTTTTCTTTTATGTGAAAGGTCAGTATTCCATCCCCTTGGATGAGATGATTTTTTTGGAAGTTTTACATGTTTTACAATTATACTTTTATTTGAAAATTTCAAACGTACTAACTTACCATAACCACTCCATAAAATCTGAATAGTTTCAATAAATGATATTTTACCTAGATTAAATTCATCAGCAATTTTTTGATATAAAACATCACTGCTTTCCATAAAATCAACCTTTTTTCGATGATTTTTTCGTAACTAAGATTCCACCTATTACAATTAAAATAATACCAATAAGTGTATAAAAATCTGGCAACAAATCCCCTAAAAGTACCCCAAAACCTACAGCAAAAGGTATATTTGTATAACTTACAACTCCTATAATACTTGCATTACTAATGCTATATGCACGGGTAAGAAACCATTGAGATGTTGTGGAAACAAGAGCCATTAAAACAACTAAAACCCAAACCCAAATTTGAGTATGTATTTGAAAATTAGCATAAGGTGTAAATAAAAATAATATTAAAGGTATAACCATACCTACACCCATAAAAGAAAGCATAATAAGCCTTGCATCATAAATATCTTTTATCTTTTTTATAGTTGCATAAGCTGCTGCTGCAAAGAAACCACCTAAAACTCCAAAAAAATGTTCAAGGGATACCTCTACATCAAAAGGTTTCATAATGAATAGTATTCCAATAAATCCTATTATAAGAGCAAAAAAAGTACGTAGAGTAATTGTCTCTTTCATTAGATAATAGGCAAGAATAGTTACAAAAAATGGTGATGTTTTATTTAAAACAACAGCTTCCCCTAAAGGGATAGTTGCAATGGTATAAAAAAACAATACCATAGCCAATGCTCCAAAAAGCCCCCTTAGAAATAGTAGATGTATCTTTGAAGTATCAAAAGATATATGGGATTTTCTTAAACTAATTAGGATAATAATAAAACCTAATAAATTTCTATAGAATACTATTTCAAAGGGATCCATACTCTCAGATAGAAATTTTGCAGTTGCTCCATTTAGTGCTCCAAGTAAAGCACTTAAAAGCATAAATAATACACCCTTGTCTATTGATTTTAATTTTTCTGACATCTATAACCTTTTTGTTCGTAGAATTGTAGTTAAAATTTATAAAAAAGATTTTAAATGCGAATAAATAGCGAATTTATATATAATAATTTTACTATTACCAAGAAAAAAAATGACTATAATTAATATTTATTTTAAGATTTAACTTCGAATACCACTTAACATAATATGAATATTATTGGTCATTAATGCTAAAAAAATAACTAAACCCATATAATAAATAAAATATGTCACTTTGCTCTCCATAGTAACATTATAATAACTCTTATTTTCAGGTAAATCTGGATTATACTTCCAAGCTTTAATTATCTGAGGAAATGCCAAAACTACAATTATAATAAGAAGTGGACTTGGATAATAATAAAAAAATCCAATAATAATTGGAATACCAACTAACCAAATTCTTGGAGAAAGAATTGCAGTAATTCTCCCTCCATCAAGTGGAGAAATAGGTATTAAGTTAAACAAATTAATAAAAAAACCAGCATAAGCTAATGCCAAAAGAAGATTACTTTCATACTCTCTAGCTAAAAAATAACAAACCAAAGTTCCTAATGTTCCTATAAAAGGACCTGCAAATCCAACATATGCTTCGGTTTCAACATTCATTGGTTGCTCTTTTAAATTAATCCATGCACCTACAAAAGGTATAAATGTAGGAACACCAACATCTAAGCCTTTTTGTTTAGCCGCAATAAAATGACCCATTTCATGAATAAATATCAATAAAACCAATCCTATAGCATAAGAAACTCCAAAAATAAAAGAATATGCAAAAATAGATAAAACCATTGTTCCACCTGTAATAAAAACTTTTCCTAATTTTCCTGCACTTAGTAGGAGTAAGAGTGTTTTCATATTTTCTAATTTTCTTTTTTTCTTTTAAATATATTTAGTATTGGTTTATATAAAAAAGCAAAACCTAATAATGCTACTTTCCAAAATTTAATTGCGAAAGCTGTAATCACAGCTAATAAACCTAATTTTTTTGCAGCTACCCCTGCTATTAAGGCAGCAAGACCATATTCAGCAACTTTATCAGTATCAGCATTAAAATCAGAATATGTTTTTCCATCATCAAAATTCATTTTTGAAAGTAATTGTTTGGCTATTGGTTTTCCAGCTTCAATATGTATAGAATCAGTTATAAAGTTCATACTAATATAACCTTCTCTTCCCAAAATATATGTATTATAATTTATTCCATAATTAGAGTCATTTGAACCTATATTTTGTACTTTTGCAGACCATATTAATTTATGCTCTTGTGCATTATATTGAGGTGAAGTTATCCAACCAAGAACTTCTATAGGAGGTACTCCCATTTTAATTCTTTGTGAATTTCCAGCTTTAGTACCCTCTTTTAGACTAGTCAATAATTCATTTGCATCCCACTGTTTAGCTTCATCATCTTTTATATATCCTGAATCAATATAACTTACAACTATAAAACCACTTGAATCTTTTTTTAATGGAAAGATAATCCCCTCAATTTCATCACCTGGAGTATTTCCCATAGCTTTTAAAAGTTCTAAGGATTCCTTTTTAGGAACAAAACCAAAACCAGAAGGGAGAGCCAAGGTAGACTGATCTAATATTTTTATATCCTGAGGACCACTATACAATGCATATTCTGCATTTTTATAAGCTTGTTCCAAATTTTTTTGATAATCAGTTTGTGCAAAACTTGCAAGACAGAATAAAGTAAGTATTATAAAAAATCTCATCAATTTTCCTTTTATATTATAAATATATTATTATATATAAAATATTCTAAACTAATAATAAAATTATATATTTATTACTTAAAATTATTAATACTATTATAAACCATTTACAATATTTATAGGTTTTAACCCATCTAAAACTCTTTTTGCATTTAATGCCGCTTTTTGTCTCATCTCAAAATATGCTTTATCACTATAAAAAGCTGAGTGTGGATTTATAAGAAATCTTCCATCTAACCATTTTTCTTTTGCCCTCCATGCATCTATCATTTGCCCATCTTTTGGAGGTTCACTTGGAAGTACATCAAGATTTACACAGTTTAAATGACCACTTTTTAAAGGCTCATAAAACACATCTAAATCTTTTACTATAGCACCTCTGGCAGTATTTACCAAAGAGGCACCTTTTTTCATTTTTGCGATAAACTCTTCATTTACCATACCATTTGTATCTGAATTTAAAGGGCAATTTATAGAGATGATATCACAAGTTTTTAAAAGCTCATCAAGAGTATCAACTCTTTTTGCTCCAAGCATTTTTTCTGTACCACTTGAAAGGTATGGGTCGTAAAAGTAAGTTTGAAACCTAAGGGCATTTGCTTTTAAGACTACGCTTCCTCCTATTCTTCCAGCCCCTATAACACCAACTTTATAGTCACTATTTCTTTTTATATATTTTAAAGTATTAGTTTGCCAAGTGCCATCTTCATACTCTCTACATTGATAATCATATCTAGTAATTCCCCTTGCAATGTTCATAATCATTGCAATAGCCGTATCACTAACTTCTTCTGTACCATAATCAGGTGTATTTGAAGCGAAAATCCCTTTTTCTTTGATATATTCCAAATCTTGGAAAACATCATAACCTACGCCATATCTTACCAAGGCCTTTAGATTTGGTAAAGAATCTATAAACTCATTTGTAATTTTTTTGTGCCAAACTAATAATACTTCAATATCTTCATGAAGTTCAGGTGAGATTTCATCTCCTAGAACCTCTTTTTCTATATCTGGATTAGTTATCTTATCTGTAATGTAAACTCTATTCATAATTTCTCCTAAATTATCTATTTCATATTTTTTTTAGTTTTATTTGTAGCTAGTGCCTCAAAAGGATTATCGGGCCAATAGTGTTTTTTATATTTAGAAAAAAGCTCTTTTTTCACCTCATCATATGAGTTTTCCCAAAAGCTTTTTAAATCATATGTAATTTGTATTGGTCTTAAGGCTGGACTTAAAAGATGTATTTGTAAAGCTATACTATTATTTAAAATCTTTGGTGTTTTACTTAAACCAAACATCTCTTGAATCTTTACAGCCAATATAGGTGTTTGAGTATTTGAATAATCAATCTTTATATTTGAACCACTTGGAACCTTTATATGTGTTGGGGCAAGAGTATCTATTTTTTGACTCATATCCCAAGGAATATAACTTATAAGTATAGTATAAATATCTAAATTTTCTAACTCTTTTATAGTTTTAACATCATTTAGATAAGGACTAAGCCATTTATCTATATTATTTAATAAACCCTTTGAACTAAAATCTGGTAAGTTGATATTTGTATTTTGGTTTATAAAATTAACCCTATTTTGTAAATCAATTGTTTTTTTACTCCAAGTTAAAAGCTCTAACCCTTCTTGTTTTATTAGATCTAAAAATAGTGCACTAAAATCATGTTTTCCATCATTTGGAATTGGTTCTGAATACAACTCAAGCTCATAAAAACAATGATGTTCCCTTATATCAAATTTTTTATTCTCTTTATTATAAGTGATTGATTCTTTTATCTTTATATCATCTTTAAACTCTTTTTCTAATCTATCTAGTGATATTTTAATTGCAAGATTTATATATGAGTCTTTTGTATGGGTATTTAAAACAGCACTTACTAAAAACCTTTCATTAAATAGTGTATCTTCACTGTTTAAAATAGCGCCTTTACCATTGCTTAGTTTATATCTGTTGTCATTTACCCCTCTTTGCTTAGCAAGTCTATCTGGATAGGCAAAAAGAAGTAATACTGCTAAAACTTCTTCATCAATATTGTTTTTGGCTTTATTTATTTTTTCTATACTCTTTAGTTTTGAATAGAAAAATTGTGCTTGTTTTAAAACTGTTGTTGCTGTATATTTGTTTATAAAAGAAGTATCTAAATCTTTTTCATAAAGGTGCAAAAATCTTGAATATATATCACAATTTGAATATGAGTTTTTAAATATATCTTTCTCACTTAAAAGTGAAGCCAAAAGTGAAGCTTCATATGCAAGTCCTAACTCATTTGCTTTTAATATCATATAAGCAAATCTTGGATGAACACCTAAAGTTAAAGCTTTTTTTCCAAAAACTGTAATCTCATATTTTTCATCTAACATTTTTAGTTCTTGCAACATAACTTTTGTGCTTTTTTCTACCTCTTTAAAAGGATAGTCTAAAAACTTCAACTCCTTGATATCTTCTACACCCCAAAGTGCTAAATCAAGGAAAAATGAACTTAAATCTGTTCTTAGTATTTCTGGTTTTGTTGATTCTTGTAAAATCTTTCCTTTATGCCACAGTTTATAACATTTTCCTTTGCTTAATCTTCCTGCACGCCCTGCCCTTTGTACAGCACTATCTTTGGAGATAAAAGTAAGATTTAGATGATTCATTGCATTTGAATAGTTATATGAAGATTGTTTCTCAAGTCCTGAATCAATTACAACTTTTACTCCTTCTATGGTTAAAGAGGTTTGCGCTATATTTGTTGAAAGGATTACTTTTCTTTTGTTTGAGCCATTTATTGCTTTATCTTGTTGCTCTTTACTCAAAGCTGAATATAAAGGTAAAAGTTCTATATCTTCACCATTTAAAGCTTCAGCTAAGGACTCTTGCAATTTTTTTATCTCTCTTGCACCTGCTAAAAAAACTAAAATATCACCCTCATCCTCTTTTATAGATTTTAAAACTGTATTTAAAAGGATAGTATTTATAGATTTATAATCAGGCTGTTTTATATTTGGTTCTAAAAATATGTTTTCTACTTCAAAAGTTCTACCTTGAGAAGTTATAACAGGAGTATTAGTTAAAAGTGTGTTTAACTCTTTAGAATTTAGTGTTGCAGACATAATCAAAAGTTTTAAATCATCCCTTAGCAACTCTTGTACTTGTAAAGATAAAGCCAAAGATAAATCAGTATGAATACTTCTTTCATGAAACTCATCAAAGATAATCATAGCAACATTTTCTAAAGCTTGGTCTGCTTGTAGTTTTCTAACTAATATAGCCTCAGTAACAACAAGAAGTTTTGTTTGTTTTGAATAACAACTTTCCATTTTAACTTGATAACCAACACTTTGACCTAATTCTTCTCCAAGTAGTTTTGCCATTTGTTGAGCTACCATTCTAGCTGCTACACGTCTGGGTTCTAGCATTATAATCATTTTAGATTTATCATCAGAATGAAGCCAAGATTCTTTTAATAAAGATATGGGAACAACTGTACTTTTTCCAGCTCCTGGAGGAGCTTGAAGTATAAGATTTGAATTTTGATTTAATGTTTGTTTTATTTCATCTAAAACACTATATATAGGTAAACTTGTCATATGAAATATTATACTTAGAAAACTCTCATATTTTTCTGAATATGTAAGTTTAGATTTTTCTTTCTTTTATAAATTCAATAACTTTTTTTGCACTTACTTTTGAACCATATAAAGAGCTATCAAGTGTTATATGATAGTTAGTAGCATCTCTCCAATCCTTTTTTGTAAAATGCATACAATAATTTGCTCTTTTTTCATCAGAGTCTTTTAAATCATTATCCCCAAAAGGTGATTTTGCTTTGTAGATTTTATTTATTTTATCTTTTCTGTATTCATTATTAGCATGGATAAAAACATTTATGCAATTTGGATGATCTTTTAAAATAAAATTAGCACAACGTCCTACAATAACACAAGACTCTTTTTCACAAATATCTCTTATAATCTTACTTTGAATTAAAAAAAGTACATCTTTAGGTGGTAACTCATCATTTACATAATTAAAGTTCTGTTCATATAAATCATATAATAAAGAGTTTGTAAGTTTTTGTTCATTTTCTTGAATATATTCATGGGTATAACCTGTTTTCTGTGAAGTTAAATCAATTAACTCTTTATCATAAAAAGCAACCCCTAGCTCTTTTGCTATATATTTACCTATTTCATGTCCACCACTACCGTATTCTCTTGAGATAGTAATCACAAAAGTATTGTTATATTTATCACTAATATCTTCAACATCTGATTCTTTTGTAACTTCATCAGCAAGCCAATTTTCAATAAAAGGTAGATTTGTACTAAAATATTTTATCATTGCTCCTATAGATAAAGCAGCAATAATACTACCTTCTCTAATTCCAACTAAATGATTTAAAAAAACAAAAGAACTGATAACTCCTAATATTACCATCAAGGTATCCATAGATATTTTTACTTTTCCAAACTCTTTTTTAAAGGTTTTAGATATAACTACTACTAAGCCTTCCAAAGGAAGATATGTAAGTTTTGATTTAACTACAAGTAAAATACCAAATGCTAAGGCAGCACAAGAGATTAAACATAAGATTAACTGTTCTATATAGTTTGAAGGTATTAAACTCTCTATTAAAAACATTGTACCATCAATACAATATCCAAATACTATAATAGCAGGAAGTTGTACCAATTGAAAAAGATTATATTCTTTACGAAGTATTGCTATTTGAATCCCCATAAATAAAACATTTAAAAGTATTGTAAACTCTCCAATAGTTAAGGGAAAATATACACTATAAATATATGGTACACATGATATTGGCGATACTCCTATATCTGCTTTAACGGAAAATGAAACTCCAAATGACATAATAAAAAGTCCCACAATAAATACAAAAAGCCTTTTAATTAAATTTATATTAATAATATTTTCTTTTTTCATCTTTCTCATTTCTTAAAATAACTGTACAGTATGGTTTAGTTAAAAAGGATGTTACCCACTTAAATGTTAATATTCCTTTAATAAATAAAAATAATTTAATGAGAAAGAAAAAAAAGAAAAGATAATAAAAGCTGTGAAAAATGGTATTTTACTCTCCCGTATTTTAATAATTTATTTACTTATCATCTATCTGCTTAACAGAAGTTATAAATAGTTCAAAATTTTTCCATATTTTAAGTCTACTAAATATTTATCGTTATTTTCAAATAATTTGAGATACACAAGAGGTATATAAATATTTTTTATACTTAAAAATGAAATATAACTATTTACTTTCATTTCCTCATTTTCGTTAATATAGTTTACTCTAATTAATCCTTTAGCAATAATAAATTTAGTCTTATCTTTATATTTATTTCTAAGTATTTTAGGATTAATTCTTGCATCAATTGTAAAAAATCTAGAGTTATTAAACTGTTCACTTTCCAATTATTTTAGTGCGTATTATTGATTTGTTCAACTCTTTGTTGTGCCTCAACTTTAGATTTAATTCCCATTTATTGTTTCCTTATAAAATATATTCTTTCTTTTTTATTTAACTATTAAAAAATTCCATCAACTTACCATTTAGCTCCTTAGAATTATCAAAAATTGTAATACTATCTCCAATATTAACATTACAATTAAAGGGGACAAATAAGGCTTCACCTTTTGGTAAAGCAGTTCCTAAACCCTCCATGTAAATAGGAGTAACTGGGATATTTTCTTTATCTTTTAAAAGATAAAAAAGTCCTTTCTTTAATCTACTCATTTTCTCAGGTTTTCCACGGCTTCCTTCAGGAAATAAAATAAGTATATCACCATCATCTAAAGCCTTATGACAAGATTTAAATAGTTCATCTTGAGATGAAGCACCACTTCTATCTAGTGGAATTATATCAATACAATAAATTGAAATCCATGCTATAAATTTATTTTTCATAAAATAATCAGCAGCAGCAACTGGCCTAATTTTATGTATTAAAGATAAAGGGTATAAACTCATAATAACCATCGTATCCAAATGACTATTGTGATTTGCAGCTATTACAGCACCACCTTTTTTAGGAAGCGCATCTCTATTTCTTATATTTAAGCCTAAAATAATAAAAACAATAGGCTTTATAATAAAAGCGAAAAATAAAACTTTTATAATTCTTTTCATCTTAGTACCTCACATAATACATGAAATGAAAAAATAAAGGTGCAGTATAAAGTAAACTATCTAATCTATCTAAGATACCTCCATGTCCAGGTATCAGAGTCCCCGTATCTTTGATTTTTATATCTCGTTTTATACTTGAAACAACTACATCACCAAAAAAACCACCAACTGAAATAATCATCCCTGCTATAAAACCATATATCATATCAAGAGGTGTAAGAAGAGGTGCAACAAAGCCAGAAATAATAGTAATAGTAAAAAAACCACCAAGAAAACCTTCCCAAGTTTTATTTGGACTAACTTTAGGAATAATTTTATGTTTACCAAACATTTTTCCAAAAACATATTGTGAAACATCATTAAACTGTGTCATAAATAATAAAAACAATACAACTCCAATTGGACCAGCTAAATTATTTTGTGAGGGCAATACTATTAAATATGCAATATGACTAACACTAAAAACACAAAGCATTGCAGACCAATGTATTATACTTGCAGAACGAATAAAACCATCAGTTTCACCAATTAGTACAAGTCTTATAGGCAAAAATAAAAATAAATAAATTGGAATAAAAATAATAAACATGCCATACCACTCCAAATTAACCCAATAATATTGAAAAGGGATAGCTAAATATGCCCAAAATATTGCTCTTCTATCAACATGTCTAATTGAAACTATTGATAAAAATTCTTTTAACGCTAAGAATGATAAAAATGCAAAAAATACAATTGCAGTATTTCTACTAATACTAAGTGAAATAAAAATAATACCTATCATCCACCACCATGATTGTATACGAAGTTTTAGTTCTGTAAAATCTTTTTTCTTATTTTTTGAACTTTTATAAATATATATTAAAGTTGATAATACAAGTAAAACTATAACACCAATCATTGCATAAAGAGAATTTTGAGCTATATTAAACATTTTATTTAGCCTCTAAAATTTTATAAATATTATATGCTCTATTTACAACAGTTAATACTGAGCCAAGCATAATAATAAAAAGAGCAAAAGATAAAACATAATATGAGTGCTCGATAAACATATTTTCAAGAGGAGTAATCAATGAACAAATAGTTAAAATAGCCATTCTATGTTGTTTTGCCATTGGACCTATAAAAATAGAACCAGCATTCATACTAGCTCCCAAAACCCTTACATAAGCTGTCATCATAGCAAAAAGAGATGCTAGATAACCAATTTCTATATATGAAGTACTATATCCTAATGCAATAAATAAAATGCTATCTGATACCCTATCAGGGATATCATTATAAAGTTCACCTGATTTTGTACTTTTACCACCTTCTAAAGCTACCATACCATCAAATAAGTTACATAAAAGTCTCATTTGAATAAATACTGCCGATAAAATAGACCAAACCCAAATATTTGTATTTGTTTCACTTTTGGTAATTAATAAAATACAAATCGATGCTAAAATTGAGAAAAATATACTAGCTAGTGATATTTGATTTGGTGTTATATTCTGTTTACTTAAAAAACTTGCAATATTTTTTGACCAAGCAGTACTTCTTACTTTTAAAGGTCTTCTTGATTCTTCATGAGACATTTTGCTCTTCCTTCTTTAATTTTTTTTGTTGTGTATAATGAAAATAAAAATGCAACTATAACTGTTGGAAACACAGTGTTAAAAATATCATAAGTATGAATAAAATAATGTAGAACTATAATAATTCCACTTGTAATAAAAACAGTAAAAACAGAGGGCAATATAAAATATATTTTTTTCTTAGGTAAAAGATTATAAAAATAATCAATAATACATACCATACAAAGAGTCATTATTGCGCTATAAAGTCCTTGAGTTAAAACTGATGTTAGTGTGTTAGTAGCATTAATATTAATAAAATAAGTCCACATACCCCAGATAAAAAATGCCAATAAAGCAGAGATAATATTATATGAATCTATTTTCAGTTTTTATCCTTATTCTAAATAATTAATTTAAAATATTTATTATATGAAAACTCCACTTAATAACTAATAATTATATTTTTAATATATATGCTATAATTTTAAAAAAGTTAAAAAATAATCAATATAAATAGATAATACACTATATTACACACATAAAAATTTATTTTTCAAAGAATTGATTAATTAATATATCAATATCTTTTGTTATAATAATATTATATTTTATAAGTGAATAATAACATGAAACTAAAACTATTGCTTCTATCAATCTTTTTTATATTAAACCTTTGTCATGCCAAAGATAATTCAATCAAAATTGGTATTGCCCCACACTCATCAACTAGAGTTATTTTACAATCCCACCAAGATTTGAAACTTTTTTTGGAAAACTATTTTAAAAGACCTGTTCATATTTTAACAGCAAAGAACTTTAGTGAATTTACTAAACGTTCTAATATGGGAACTTATTATGATTTGATTTTGACTTCACCTAATTTAGCAGTTCTTTCTCAAAAGCTTGGCGGCTATACACCTATAATGACTTACAAAAAAGGTCTTTCAACTATTCTTTTAGCAACCGATAAAAATATTTTAAAAAGCAAAGAGACTCCATTTCATGTAATTGGTTTAGATCCTGTCTCTTTCCCAACATTGGATGCACAAGATTGGTTAGCAAAAAAAGGCTTTGAAGATGGAGAAAAAATAAAATATACCTATACAAGTGCAACAGATAGTTCCATATCAATACTTTTAAACAATAATGCAGATATGATAATTATGTCTTTACCAAATTATATAAAACTTATAACAAAAAAAAATAAAGACTTAGTACATGTAATATATCAAAGCGAGCCAAAACCAAGTAGAATATATCTTGCAAAAGATATAAATGATATCACTTTAGAAGATTGGGAAACAGCATTAGATGCATTTTCAAAATCTTTAGAAGGCAAAAGACATTTAGAGATTACAAAACTAGAAGGATTTAAAAAAATAGAAGAAAAAGATTTAGATGATCTTGACCCAATGGTAGATAAAACTATGAAAAGGTTATATAAATAAATGAGATTATCTTTATCTTGGAAGTGGGTAATTGCTAGTTTATTAATTGAGAGTCTAATGCTCACACTAATGGTAATAAAAAATGTGGAACAACTAGAGGAAAACCTATCTACTCAAACCAATATAAGACTAAACGAGCAGAAGATATTATTAAAAAGTTCCTTAGTAGCCCCTCTTGTTCAAATGGATTATGCAACAATTAATGCAATCTTGAAAGAGACTAAAAAAATCTCTACAATTGATTATTTGGTAGTTGTTGATAATCAAAATAATTGTATCTCTACTATTGGATGGAATGATTGTTCAAATTTACCACAAAAAGAGGTAAACCCTTTTAGTAAAAAATCACTTAAAGATGCAAGATTTGATACAAATATTCCTATAGTCTTATTTTCACAATCCTTAGGTAAAGTCTATTTGGGTCTTTCCACAAAATTTTATATACAAGCAAAAAAAGAGATGATCACTCGAAGTATTATTATTGCATTAATGGAATTAATTTTGTCAGCAATTTTACTTATAACTGTAAGTAAATGGATTATTAAAAACTTAGTTAAATTAACCCATAGTGCAAATGCAATTGCCCATGGAGACTATTCTCAAAGAATAGATTTAGGGGATAGCAAAGAAACTTTTGAATTGCAAGAATCTTTTAATCTTATGGCAAAAAATATAGAAAAAAATATAGTAGATTTAAAACATTTAAATAAAAAAGAAAAAAAGTTATTTGATAAGTTAAAATCTCAAATAGAAAAAAACCACGAACAAGATATTCTTCTTAAACATCAATCAAGAATGGCTATAATTGGTGAGATGCTTAATAATATTGCTCATCAATGGAGACAACCTTTAAACTCTATTACTGTTCAAATGAGTAGCTTAAGACTAAGAAAAGAATTAAACCTTATAGAAGAAAATGAGATAGAAGAAATCTCAGATAGTGTAATAAAATATGCAAACTATTTAAGTAATACAATTGATGATTTTAGAGATTACATAAGAGATGATAGTAATAAAAAAGAGTATTTTAATATTGAGACTTCTTTAAATAAAGCTCTTGATATAGTCTTAGCATCTTTAAGAAATAATTATATTACGCTAAACATAGTACATTCTGATGATGATTTATTAATAGATGGTGTAATGAATGAATTAAGTCAAGTTTTTATAAATATTCTTAACAATTCAAAAGATATATTAAATGAAAACCACATAGAAGAAAAAGTAATAGAAATAAGATTTTTAAAAGAAAATAGCCAAATAACTATTACAATACAAGATAATGCAGGTGGTGTTAAAGATGAAATTATTGATAAAATATTTGACCCATACTTTACTACAAAACACAAAAGTCAAGGTACAGGAATAGGATTATATATGAGTTCAAAAATCATTCATGAACATTTTTCAGGGGAGATACTTGTAAAAAATGAAAATATAGACTTTAATAATAAAACTTATATAGGTGCAAAATTTTTTATAATTTTACCAATATAGGTTTTAGTATTTAACTTTTATAAGCCTCTTGTTCCTCTTTGTATATTCTTGATACATGAATCAAACTAACTATTTTAATCAAAGGTTTTATTAAAAACTGTGCACTTCCAATAATAAATAACCAAGTTCCATCGTGCAGAAGAGAATCATACAAAAAGAAAATACTCCCAACTAAAAACCAAATTGCAATAAACAAATCATTTATAGCCCCTATTGCTTCATAACGACGTTGAAGTACAATATGCTTATTTCCTATATCCAAATCTAATTCATTGTTTTTTTCATAAAAAATCACAAAAACCTCCAAATAATACCTATAAAATATACATTATATGAAAAAACTCTAATAAAAAGGTAAAAGAAATTTTAAGCGCAAGTAATTTAATTGCTCCCAATAGGCTACTTTATTATAATTACTTGAATAAAAATTCATAAACCCATGTAAGTAGCCTACTTTTGAAGTTTTTACATTTTCTTTTTTAGATAATTCAGATTGAAGTTGTAATACATCAAAATGAGTCTCCATTTTAGGGAAGATTAACTCAACTTCAAATAAAGGATTTACCTCTTTAAAATTTCTAATTTGAGAGCCATAATAACAAATTCCACAACTAATACTCTTAACTAATGGATTTGCAGATAAATTCCAAATCACAGAAGCCCCGACACTAAAGCCAATCAAGATAGTATCTAAAGAGATAGATGGAATTACTTCCAATAATTTAGACAAATACTTATCAAGTCCTACCTTATTTATAAAATAAGAATATGCTTCTGCTTCATTTTTAAAGTCCATGTTTTTGCCATCATATGGATCGACGATAACAGTAGTATTAGCTCTTCACCTAACTTTACTAAAGCAGGTGTTTTGCCAAATACATCTGAAACTAAAACTATATTCATTAAGCTTATTCACCATTTAAAACAGACATAACTGTTGATCTAGAAGTATTTAGTTCTGTTGTTATTTTTGATATATTTATATCACCATTTTCAGTATAATACTCTTCATCATCCAACATTTTTAATATAGTATCTTTTTTATCAAGTATCTCTTGAGAGCTTTGTCTAGTTTGAAAAGTGAAATCTTCTTCACTCATAGTTTTAAGTGCTTCCAAATCTCTTTTTATAGTAGGAACTGTAACATTCAACTCTTTTGCTAAATCCTTTGGCTCTTTAATACCTCGTAAAATCAAATCCCTTAAGGCTATTCTTCTAGTTTTGATTTTACGTCTACGATGATAAGATATTTTCATTATTGAAACTTTAAAAGAGATTTCCAAGTTCCTGCATCATGAACATTTTCAAATCCATTTGCCAATAAAATACGCTTTGCCAATACACTTCTACTACCACTGGCACAACAAAGAATTATAGGCTTAGTATTGTCTAACTCTTTCATTTTATTTTTAAGTGACTCTAAGGGGATGTTAATACTTCCATCTTTATGAGCTGGGACAAATTCCTCTACACTTCTAACATCAACAATTTGACCACCTTCTAAAAGTAAAGATGGAACAAGTTTTAATACTTTATATTGACTATACTTTTTATAAGCTATAAAAACTGCTAATGCAATAAATACATAGATTATATTTTCGTTCAAAACTATCCTTTAAATTTTTATCCATTATTTAATCTTTTTTAATCAGATTTTTTGAATTTAATATCTCTTCTACTAAATCTGCATTTTCTACCGTAAATCCAATATCAACCCATTGATTTTTTAAAGCGATTCTAAAAATTCTATCTCGCCTTGGTCGATTAATATCCTTTGGAAACCATACTTTAAAATTACCAGTTCCATGAATTCGCCACTTTCCATTTTTGAGTGTGGGCTTAAGAAGAGTAATATTCTTGATATCTGAAATCTTAATTACCTTTTTCTTAGATGTTGGAAAATAATAATTAAAAAATGTGATATCATCATCCGTAATAGAGATCAATTCATCAGTATAAATTGATTTCATGACTTTTCCTTTCATATAATAACAATTTCAACTTCCCTATTTTTTGTTTGAAATATATAAATTATCGTCATTTTGCATTGTAGCATTTACTACATCAAGTGCTAATTGATGTACAATATCCAAATCCTCTTTATCAATTCCTTTTGGCATTATAATTCTCTACTAAAGCTTTTAATTTCATTGATTGCCTTTTTATATAATTTCTTATTATATATTATTCTTTTAATATAATCAATTGCTAGATATTGATAAAATATTTTTTTAATAAACAAAGTCAAAATTCAAAATGCATAAAAAATTAAAAGAAACTAAAAATAAATCTTGGGAAAAATATGATAGAAATTGAAACAAAAAGATTACTCCTTAGAAATTGGGTAACTAGTGATTATAAAGATTTATATGAGTATGGAAAAAATAAATTAGTTGGACCAAATGCTGGTTGGCCTGTTCATAAATCAGAAAATGATAGTAAAAAAATCATAGAAATGTTTATAAAAGATGATGATGTTTTGGCTATAGTTTTAAAATCTGAAAATAAAGTTATTGGTACAATTGGTCTTCATCTATGCTTATCTGATGAAAATTGTATTAAATTAAATCAAAAAGAAATTGGATTTGCTCTAAATCCAGATTATTGGGGAAATGGATATATCCCTGAGGCTGTAAATGGCTTATTAGAGATTGGATTTAAAAAGATGAATCTTGATTTAATCTGGTGTAGTCACTTTGAAGAAAATGAAAAATCAAAAAGAGTAAATGAAAAGTGTGGATTCTATTATAAGTTTAAGAAAGAAAAGTTATTAAATTTATTAAATAATAAAAAAGTTACTTCTTGGTACTACAATATAAGTAAAGAACAATATCTAAATAATATGAAGGTGAAAATATGAAAAAATATGTAACTGGTTTTTTATTTTCAAAAGATAAGAAACAAGTAGTTTTAATAAAAAAAATCAATCCAAAATGGCAAAGAGGTTTATTGAATGGAGTGGGTGGTAAAATAGAGGAAAATGAATTATCCTGTGATGCTATGGTTAGAGAGTTTAAAGAAGAAACAGGTGTTACAATCAAAAGTGATAAATGGCTTTGTTATGCAAAAATTCATCGTGCTAATTATTATGATTTAGATGTATATTGTGCTTATTCTGATCTTGCTTATCAAGTTAAAACAGTTGAAAAAGAAGAAGTTGTTATTGTAAAAATCAATAATTTACCTGATAATATTATCCCAAATCTTAAATGGCTAATTCCTTTAGCTTTAGATAAACAAACAGATTTTTCTAGTCCAATATTAATAAATGAGATTTCACAAGAGCGTATCAAGGCCTAATAATTAAAATAAAAGTATAATCAAAAAAAGGACTAACTATTGCAAACTTTTACTAAACTAATCAAACTATATATAATCATACTTACATTTTTTATTTTTAATAATAATTTATTTGCTTCCACAATAGATAATTGTACTTCAAAGAAAGATGATTTAATGTTATCTTATTATCTAAAAGATGTAGAAAATAAAATGAAAAACAAAACTGGTGTATATGTATT
The DNA here is from genome assembly GCA_048571215.1 of Halarcobacter azotofixans (SeqCode). Classification (GTDB taxonomy): domain Bacteria; phylum Campylobacterota; class Campylobacteria; order Campylobacterales; family Arcobacteraceae; genus Halarcobacter; species Halarcobacter azotofixans. The sequence goes on along the minus strand of CP182352.1, from coordinate 907,636 downwards.
AGAACAGGGAATTGAAGCAATGTTATCTCGTGCATGGCTTGCAAAAAAAGCACAAAAAACTATTGATGTACAGTATTTTATTTTTTCAACTGACAATATAGGTTTAATAGCTACAAACTATTTAATCCAAGCAGCAAATAGAGGAGTAAAGGTTAGAGTACTTGTAGATGATATTATGGTTGAAGCTAGTGGTGAAGACTTATTAAAAATAGCATCCCATAAAAATATTGAGATAAAAATCTATAACCCCATGGCAAATATTGGTAAAAACATCTTTGATAAAATCATAAATCTAAGTACAGATTTTCATAAACTAAACCAGAGGATGCATAATAAAACATTTACAGTTGATGGTAAAGTTTCAATTACAGGAGGAAGAAATATTGCAGATGAGTATTTTGGATATGACCACAAATATAATTTTCGTGATAGAGATGTTTTATTAGTAGGAGGCATTACAAAAAAAATACAAGACTCTTTTAATGAGTTTTGGCAAAATAGTTTAAGTGTAAATGTGGAAGATTTAATAAAAAGTAAAAATACCCAAACTAAAACACCAATTTTTACAAAACTTAATGAATATGCTTGCAATCCAAAAAATTTTGTCCCCTCTGTTAGAAAAAAAATAAACGATATTCCTAAAGCTATTAAAGAAATCCAAGAAGAGAAAAAAATACAATGGCTTGACAATGTTGAGTATATATCAGATATTCCAGGGAAAAATACTGCAAATAAATTTTTAGCAGGGGGAGGAGTATCTACAGATAGACTTATTTCATTATTAAAATCAAGTAAAAAATCTGTGTATATTCAAAGTCCCTATTTAATAACTACTAAAAAGACAAGAAAAATATTAAAAGCTCTTACACAAAAAGGAATTAAAATAAAAATCTTGACTAATAGCTTAGCCTCTACAGATAACCTTGAAGCCTTCAATGGCTACCAAAGGGATAGAGAAGAGCTACTTAAAACAGGAATTGAAATATATGAGTTTAAACCTGATGCAAAAATAAGACAAAAAATCATGTCAGAAGTAATGCAAGACCAACTAAAAAAAGCTCCAATATTTGGATTACATGCAAAATCAATGGTTGTTGACGATGAAATAAGTGTGATTGGAACATATAATATCGATCCAAAAAGTGCAAACCTAAACACAGAAAATTTTGTAATTATCCCTTCTGAAAAAATAGCAAAAGAGATTAAAGCTGGAATCTCAGAAGAGATGAAAGAAGAAAATGCTTGGAAAATATCTCTAAAATGGAACCCAGATAGTAAAGTAGATTTGGTAAAAAGAGTCAAAGTAAAAATTAGAAGAGTAGTTCCAAAGAGTATTTTATAAACAACTTTTCTTTACTATACAAAAAGTGAAGATTCATTCTTTGGGTGCACTTTCATTTTATCTTCTAACACTATGCTAAGAGGTAGGCGTCAACCTATCCCCTTTTAAACAATACCTTATGTCAAGTCAGACAACAAAGGAATATCATCCGGTAACTCTGTGATATCATGGTAGCCCACCATATTTAATAAAGGATTGTTATCATCCAAAGAACGCAATATGGTTAGTGATTTTTTTCGTAATTCATCATCATCCGCACGCATAGATGCCAACTCATTAACAGGATTAGTAGAGTCAGATAGTTCTAGTCGAAGATAATATGCATCTCCCACATGAAGTAACCAGCTATCAACTGTTTTGATTGCAACACCACAATGCCCTAAAGTGTGTCCAAATAATGGAACCAAATGAATCTCTGCATTGATTGAAGTGGATACAATACGCGAAGGTAATCCCAAAACATATGCGTCATTTTTAGCATACTCTTTCCATCTTGGTCCATGCAAAAACTGAGCAGAATTATATCGTGGATTTTCAGCTCTTAAATTATCTAACTCCTCTGTAGAGAGATGAACTTGTGCTTTGGGAAAATCAGAAAGACCACCTACATGGTCGTGATCACAGTGTGTTAGTATAATATCTGTTACTGATTCTGGTTTGTAGCCAAGGTTTTCTAGTTGTTTCACTGCTGTTACTTCCGGTAGAAATTTGAAACCTGCATCATCAATAGCCTCCTGACCAATACGATTGACCGGATCTTCTATATCCTTAAGCCCAATTCCAGAATCAACTAAAACAACACGATCACCATCTGTTATCATAAGACAGTGACAACATGCAGGTGGAAATGGCGGGGCATGAAGCCATCCAAAATTTATATGCTTAATTTTCATATCATAATTCTCCTTTCAGTATAACGCCAAGCACACAGAAGTATAAACGATTTCTCATGCTAAGCTCAGTTATCTATTTTTGCATGCCACAAATTCACCTTTTCCAATCGGTACAATAACAACTGAAAATTCGCCTGTATTTTTTACGAAACCGATGAACTCTTCCATTTCTGAGGCATGAGATATAGCGTTGTCACATATAAGTAGTCCCCCTGGGCGAAGCCGTGCGATTACTTGGCTAGCAAACTCAATATACCTTGAACGATTAGCATCAAGAAAAATAAAATCAAACTGCACATTACCTTGGCTTAGATAATCTAAGGCATCGCTTTGTAGCACCGTAATCTTATGATCAAGATTTGCCCGCCTAAAATTTTGAACTGCATGTTCAATTTTATATGCAGAAACTTCCAGAGTAGTTACATGTCCATCCTCTGGTAGCGCAGATGCTAACCACAATGTTGAGTAGCCATTGGATGTTCCAACCTCCAAAATCTGTCGTGCAGCACTTGCTTTGATGAGCATGGTAAGAAACTCGCCGGTATCCCTCGTGATGTTAAGATACTTAAACTCCCTTTGCTTTTCTGCCGCATCATTCTCTTCCCCTAGTTGCTCAAGCTCTTCTAGAAGCTCTCTTAAGTCCATGACAACTACTCCTTAGCATAATTATTTATTAGTAATATATTATATATAAATAATATATAAAATTAACTAATAAGTCTACACTTGGAAGGTAAAAAATCCCCTTATTTATTTTTTTGTAAAAACCATTCGTCTTGATAATGTATTTTTAACTGAACTATCCAATAATGCTTTATCAAATCTATTTCTAAACCCCTCATAATCTTTATTTGCAATTATTTTATATGAATATTCAAAATTAGCTTCTTCTGGATTTTCTCTATTTAGTATCACTTCTGTTTCAAATTTTATATCTATTAGTTCTAATTTTTCAGCTTCTTTTTGAAGCATAATATTCATACAACTTGCCAATGCTGCTTCTAGTATGTCATGTGGACGAGGATATTTCCCTGTTCCACCTTTTTCTTCTGTTGTATCAATACATAAATTGATTTCTTCCAATTGATTTACATATTTTTTATCTTTACTGATTGATTTCATATTTTTATACCCTTAACTACTTATTCAAATTTATTTTTGTGAGAATTTGAGGATAGTATACTGATTCTTTTATTATAATTAGTATTTTAATTAATAGATAACTTATACATAGAGTATATATTTAGTCACTGATATTTCCAAATCGAAGTTGCATCAGAAGTCTTTCATTTAACTCATTTTTCTTTTTATCAAGCAATATAAAAAAGTTTGTTAATCCCTTTAAATGAGGTGATAAGTGAATTTTCCCTTTTCTTTCAGTTGTAAACACATGATAATTACCATCTTCAGAATATTTGTATCCAGTAAGTTCCGATAAAAGGACTCTACGTTTTTGACGCCATGGAGATTCAAGAACAATTTCTTGATCATCAAAGGTGATTTTTACAAAAAAACTTTCTAGTGCCCAATAAATTGATACTAATAGGAATATCGCAACTAATACTAAAAACCAAATAAAACCATTTTCTTTAGGCAATGAATCTAATGATATTAAAAAGATAGATAATCCAATCATGAATATAGCTGCAATTATAGAAACTATTTTTCGGATTTGACTATAGTACATAATCTTTTCTCCCATTGCTAAATCAGATTCAATTTTTTTGTTCTGAAGGTGGGCTTGAAAAATTCCAGCAAGCACTGAAACTGTAACCATAATCACTAATCCTATTAGTACTTTCAAGTATCATCTCCTTTGATATAACACCAAATTTAAAGTACCATGCTTGTAGCGTCCAGGCGCGCTTTTCAGCGCCCATCAACATTTGCTTGTTAAGCTTCCCCACTTTCTAATAGTGTAATAATGTTGCCGCCGGGTCTTTAAAATAAACAAGAATACCACCCATGGCTGTTGTTCTGGTACTGAAGTGAACTCTACACCTTAAATCTTTAATTCTTCATATGATTAGTTTATTATCTGTAATTTGAATATTGTTTTTTATTAAATATCATTTTTCCCAATAAACTCTTTTTCATCTACATTTTTTACAATCACTTTAGCTATCTCATCTGTTTCATCTGCAACATTTTTTGTTTCATTTGAAATATTAGCATTTTCTTGAGTTTTACTATCTAATGAATTGATAGCATCATTAATTTGTTCAATTCCTGATTGTTGTTCTTTTGTTGCAACTTCTACTTCAGAAATAAGTTCAATGGTTTTTAAGATATTCCCATTTAAAGATTGGTAACCATCTATCATTCTTGTAGCAATCTCTTTTCCATTGTTCGTTTTATTTATTGCAGATTCAACTAAAGATTTAATTTCATTTGCAGATTCAGCACTTCTTGAAGCTAAATTTCTTACTTCTTGTGCAACAACGGCAAATCCTTTTCCAGCTTCTCCTGCTGTTGCTGCTTCAACTGCTGCATTTAAAGATAATATATTTGTTTGAAATGCAATTTGATCAATTATAGAAATAGCCTCACTAATAGCAGAAACTTGATTGTCAATTTCACTCATTGAAGTAACTGTTTCTTCAGCTAAGCTTTTACCTTCATTTGCAGATGTAGTTAATTCTTTAGCATTATCTGCCATCTTTATAACATTTGTAGTATTTTGCGTAATATTACATGTAATCTCTTCCAAAGAAGCTGCCGTTTCTTCCAAAGAAGCTGCAGAAGTATTTGAATTTGTATTTAAAACATTTACATTTTCAAGTAGCACTTTACTGCTTTTGGCAAGAACTAAACCTGTTTTTTTATTTTCAACAAGCATTTCATTTATTATATTTGCAAAATTATTTAATCCTTTTTCTACTTTTCCTGTGTCATTTTGAATTCTATGTCTAAAATCTAAATTTTGATATGATTTAAGTGCATCTAATATTTTATTTAAATCATCACTAATATTTACAGACATAATTTCAAGCATTTCATTAATAATAACTTTAAGCTCATTTAAACTTTCATCTTTTGAATTTTTAGTAATAGTTTGTTTAATTCGGCCTTCTTTTACATGCTCAACAACATCTTTAACTTCATCAATTAAAGCAACATCTTCATCTAGTTTAATTTTAATAGTTGATATATTCTCATTAATCTGTTTTGCCATGGCGCCAAATTCATCATTAGAATTGATTCTAATTTGTTCAGTTGATGATGTTTCTTTATTTAAATATTTAAAAAAAGAAGTTAATCCATTTGTGATATTTTTTAAATTCCTATCTAAAGCTCTTGTATTAAAAGCAATAACAATACCAACTAAAATAAAGCTAATAATACCTGAAATGATTGAAAACCATTTAATATAAATAGTATTTTCTAGGTATTCTTCTATAGGAACAGATAATATTAAACCCCAAAAAACACCAGTTCTTTCAATTTGAAAAGGGATTGCAATAAACTCAGACATAAGCCCAGTTCGCTCATCTATCCCTTTGTAAACTAGTTTTTTATTATCATGTAGTTTTTTAGGTAAATCAAGTAAAAATTTATTTTTTGAGATATCTTTTATATTTTTACTTAAAAATTTTAAATCTGGATATCCAACAATTGTACCCTCTTGTGTAATTAAACTTGCATAACCATTTTTAAATATTTTAAGGTCTCTTATTCTCTCAGACATTTTCTTTAAAGCTATATCAACCCCAACAGTACCAATAAATTCACCTTTATAATACACTGGATGTGCCGCAGCTGTTATCAATGTTTGAACACCATTTATTGGATAAAAATATGGTTTAGTGACAAACTCTTTTCCAGATTTTTTTGGTCCATCTACCCATGGTCTATCTGGATAGTTTTCATCTGCACCAGGAAGTACACTTATCTTACCATCTACATTCACAATAAAAGGTGCAAATCTTCCATCTTTATCATGTCCATCTATATTTGCTAATGTTAGATCTGTTTTAAATAATATTCCCCCATTTATCTCTACCCATAGTCCAAATACTTCAGTATTTTTCAAAAGCATGTTTTTCATTACTTCTCTAATATCTTCTTTTTTAAGATCTTGCTTATTTTTCAATGCAACTTCAAAATATGAAGCAAATCCACGAGAAATAACAACAGCTTTATTTAATAAATCTTTTGATTTTTGAACATTAATATCTGCAATACCATCCATATATAATTCAGCAGTATGTTTACTATTTTCAAATGATTTATCTTGTATTAAATATACAGAAATCGCTGATGAGATTAAAACTACCCCCATAATACTTAAAAACAAACGTTTTGAAAAACTTAGACCCTTCTTCATTTTAATCCCCTATTTATAAAATACAATTTAGTAAAGATTGTAATATTAGCAAACTAAATCTTAATAACTATCATATTTTATTTATACTATATCATAAATTTAGCGTATTATAAAGTACAATCTAACAAGGGTATAAATATTAAATTACAATCTTCTTTTTTGAAACATTTCACAAATCTTTTTGTCTTTGTAAATAAAGGTAATATGCACCTTTTTATCTGTATGAAAAATAGAAAAATGGAGATTCAACCTCGTAGGGAGTAGTTAAAACGCACTTATTATATTTACATATAATTTTAAATCTTATAGGGACAAATCTGTTTCTTGTGAAGTGAAACGGTGCTTTAGTATCACTATCTTTGAGAAAAAGTTATGCTTAGCCATAAAAAATAAAGATTTAACCCAGATTACAAAAGATATAGAGGAATATATCTTAGTGTTTGGACTTTATTTGGTTTTTTTTTTAGAAAAATTTTTATATCTAAAAAATTTAAGAAGAAATATCAGATATTTAGGAAGTTAATTTGAATTTTTACTGTGAATTTAGTTTATTTGGGACTAAATTCACAGTCTGAACTATTTGTTATCCTTATTTATTTTGTACTTAAAGTTTCTCTTCGAATGGATTTGGTTTTGTATTTTTAGTATGACTATTTAAAATAGCATTATTTTCTTCTATTTTTTTATCATATCTAGTTAAAATATCTTCTACATTTTCAAATATTTTATTTTCATCAATAGCTCCTGTCCATCCTTCTCTTATATGTTTTTCAAAAAAACTTTCAAAATTTCTAAAATATTCTACAAGCTCTTTTGAATCTCTTATATTTATTGTAGGTTCAGGACTTTTAGTTTTTATACCATCTCTTTTACTCATTATCTCTTGTAAAAATGGACTATTTTTAACTTGTTCAGGTGTAACAGCAAAATTATCAGGATCAATTATAAAACTTTTTATATCAGGCATTCCTGCTATTGCTATTGCATGAAATGTCATAAGCGATTTATCGCCACCATGTTTTAATTCATTGACTTTATTATCAAAAAGTATTTTATTTAATACACTATCATCTGTCCAATTAGCTTGTTGATGTAAACTTAAAGCATTCAATTTATCATCTTGTGGTTTTGGTTCATTTTGGTATATTATTTCAATATCTTCTTTTGTTAATTTATTATATTCTTCAAAAGATATACTTAAAGGATCAAGTTCTTTATTCGGTTCTACTTTAAAACTTAGTTTTAATACTTCACTACTTTTGGTTGATTGCGAATTCTGAGTATAAGTTGTTTGTGTTGTTGATTGTATTTCCATATTTCATAACTCCAAATGTTTAGTTTTAAATATATACCAATTTCTTAGTAACACATTATATATTAATTATCCATAAAATTACTTAATAATACATTTTTATGTTATGATATCAAGTTAGACAAAGTCCTATAAATACGCTGATTTTAATAAAATATATAATATTTTTTATGTTTGATATAATTACTTTTGTTAGATTAGTAAGCAATATCTTTAATAGATTATAAAAATGATAAATATATCAGGTCTAGTTTTGAATCAGGCAAGATGTGATTATATTGCTTTATATCATTGATGTTTCCGATATTTGTAATTTAAAAATTTTTTTTATTCATATGATACTCTTTTTATAACGGTCAAATTAAGTGGACGAGGGTATCTGACCACTTGACTATTTGAACTATATTTTAACTTCTTTAGGCTTTAAAGCTTAAATTATCGCAAGTATACCCTCGTTCACTTCTAGGATTTGTTATGAACTTCTTATATTGACTTGTATGCCATTCCTGTACCATAATATATATTTCCTCTACCAGTTGTAAACTTTATCCAAAAACGTTGAGCTTTTTTAGTGTCTTTTACGACAAAATGAAATAAACCACCCTCAAACTCTTCATACTCAACTGGATTTCCATAATAATCAATTCTCTGTTTTCCTAATGCTTTCATTGCTAATCTATCTGTAAGTGTTGTATTCTTATCTAAAGAAAATAATGTTTGATAAACTAATGATGGCACAGTGATACCAACAAAAATATATACAATTCTACTTTCTCCTGGATCAAGCATAAGAGGAAATTCAATAGTTTTTGATTTTTGATCTATAATTCCACCATATATCCCTGAATATTGTATTGACTCAGGAGAATCTCCTCGAGTTACAAAACAATCAGTTATTGATAATTTTTGATTTCCTGTATTAGAAATGATAATCTTCCAAGGAATTTGAACTACATGTCCTAAGTGACCTAAATTGTAATTCGTTAATCGTATAAAGCCATCAATATATGGATTAACTTTAACAATAAGTTCTTCTTTTTGGAGGACTTCAAATTGTTCTTTTTGCACTTGTTGAGCTGATTCTTGTTGATAATACGAAACTAACATTGCAACAATAGCAAAAACAAGTGATATCACAGCAGTTGTTCGTGCAAAATAATCTGGCTTTTCGGTCATAAATTTCATCCTGCTTCATAACGGTGGTGCTGAGCACCACTCAGTCATATTTCAGAAATCACGGAGTGTTTTCTGGAAGATGGCTTAGTGTGTGTCTCCTGTCATTTGTTGTTCGTAGCGAAGCGAAGAATGACAAATGACGGGTGACACGTTCAGTGGTCAGCACCGCCGTTGTTCGTTCACGCGAAGCGGGAACGAACAACGCCTGAGGTGAGGAACGATGGCGATATTTTGTAATTAAATGTTCAACTTTCAAGTTTCATTATGCGACAATTAAAAGCTTAAAAATTTTCGTAGTATAGCCTCGTTTCTCTCCTCCAATTTGTTATAATATTATTAGATTAATTAGTCAACCTTTTGTTTTTCTTTTAGTTCAATTGAATCTAAAATATTTTGTTTATTTTTTTCACAAAATAATAAAAATTCTTTATTGCTTTTAATTAATTCTTCTTTTGCAGTAAAATATAATTTTAAAGCAATAATTGGATATATAATAAATATATAAAAATTAATATCATTTAAAAAATCAAATAAGTATAAAATGAACCAAAATATAATGGTAAAAATAAGCATAATGCTTGTATTAATTGCCAATATCCATTCGGCACGTTTTTTTTCCAAATTATAAAAACTATATTTTTTGGCATAATTTGTAATATATGAAAAATATGTATTAATAAATTTATTTTCAATATTTAGAGCTTCTTGAATTTTGTTTCGAAATTCTTTTTTTATTGTACTATATCCAATAATAAATTGATAAATTTTCATTTGATCTATTATAAATCCAATTATGAAAGCACTTGTAATAATTACAATAGAAGAAATACTTTTATTTAGTTCAATAAAAATTCCATAATCTTTACTTATTACTATAGGACTGACTACTAATACTAAAAAATTAAATCCTGTAACAAAATATCTTATAAGTTCTGGAAAATTTAATGTTTTTAAATCCATATTTTACCTTCTTTACTTCTTTAAAATACTAACTCACTAATATTTTAAACCATTATAACGACTGAGGTGAGGAACGATGGCGATATTTCGTACTTAATTATTCAGATTTCAAGTTTCTTTACGCGACACTTAAAAGCTTGAAATTTCCGTAGTATAGCCTCGTTTCTCTCCTCCAATTTGTTATATTTTATTCTTCTATAATACTATGTGAAACTAGATAGTCTAGTCCTTTATCTGTAATCATTATAGTATCAGAAGTGTGCCATTTAATAAGTCCATCATTTATTGCCTTTTTTAAATATCTATCTAAAGTAAGCCTATGCATAGATACTGTAGATACAACCTTTTTAAACCAAATGTATTTATGTGCTGTTCCTTCATAAGATGAAGCTACAGCTTTCATAAGTTCTTTTAATCCATCTGATATACGATCAGGACGAGAACCTTCTAGTGGTTTAAAATGATTTAATCCAATTTCTGGTTTTTCATATAATGGAGCATTTAGAAGTACACGAAGCAAATCATCTAAACTATATTCAAGTTCACTATCTTTTGAAAAATTGATATAAAGTTTTGAACTTAAAAAAGTAGGTCGTAAATCAGTTCCAGTTTGTCGAATTATAGGTATTACTTTACTACTATCAATTTTTGAAAGTAAAGAAGATGTCATTATCATTTTTTCATATCCTACTCCACCTTTACCTGCATTTGCTTTTTCAACATACTCTTTTGTGCATACCATTATTATAAATTGAGCTTCACTAAGTTGAGTTTCCATAAAATGAGGTAGGTCATCCCCTGGTTTTAAATCCCATTGATCTAAAACTGCATCAACTCCTCTGTTTCTTAATGTTGTAGCAAAATCCAATATCCATTGTTTATGTTCTGCTGAGTCATGTGAATATGAAATAAATACTCTTGGTGGGTTCATCTTTTATCTTCCTTAATATAACGGCGGTGCTGAGCACCACTCAGTCATATTTCAGAAATCACGGAGTGTTTTCTGGAAGATGGCTTAGTGTGTGTCTCCTGTCATTTGTTGTTCGTAGCGAAGCGAAGAATGACAAATGACGGGTGACACGTTCAGTGGTCAGCACCGCCGTTGTTCGTTCACGCGAAGCGGGAACGAACAACTATTTATTGAACATACATTATATATAAAACACCCTGAAAATCAACAAATAACATACATAAAAAATGTCGTATATCAAAACAACGGCAAAGTCCTTAAATAAGGTGTTATTGTACATTTTAGTATAAAAAATATTGCAATTTGCAATATTTTTTAAATTTATTTTAAGTTTTTGATATAGTTTTTATGTTCATTTATTATCGATATTTAGATGATAATAGTACATAATATATGTATATTATTACAATATCGTGATAAACCTGCATTTTGTTAAATTTATTTGGAGGTGTATTATGGGTAAAAAATTATTGGATATTATGAAAGATAAAATTAGATTTAAACACTATAGTATAAGTACAGAAAAGACTTATGTACATTGGGCTAAGAGATACATACTTTACCATAATAAGCGACATCCAAAAGATATGAGGAAATTAGAAATCGAACAGTTTCTTACCCATCTTGCAACAAAACTAAATGTCAGTCCAACTACTCAGAATCAAGCTTTCAATGCAATATTATTTTTATATGAACAGGTTTTAAATATATCGTTAAAAAATGAAAACATACAGGCATTAAGAGCTCAAGAGAGAAAACATATTCCTATAGTGCTTACTATAGAGGAAGTTAAAAATATCATTCTAAATATGAAAGGTATATATCAACTTATGGTAAAACTTATGTATGGATGTGGTTTGAGGATGAGTGAGGTTCAGAATATACACATAAAAGACATTGATTTCGGATACGATAAAATCTATATTTGGGATAGTAAATCCTTAAAAGATAGAACCTTGCCACTTCCATTAAAAATAAAGGAAGAACTTAAAATTCAAGTGCAGAAAGTAAAAGAGCTACATCAAAGAGATTTAAACGATGGGTATGGTAGTGTATATATCCCCTATGCACTAGAGCGAAAATTTCCAAAGGCAAAATTTGAAACTACATGGCAGTATGTTTTTCCTATGAATAAAATTTCTAAAGACCCAAGGAGTAGTGAACAAAGACGACATCATATTTTAGATGTAACTTTAAGTAGAAATATAAAAAATGCAGTTGAAAAATCCAATATAGATAAAAGAGTAACCTCTCATATTTTTAGACACTCTTATGCCACTCATCTTTTGCAAATTGGCACAGATATACGAAGTATTCAAGAACTTTTAGGACATAAATCAATAGAACCAACAATGATATATACACATGTGGTAAAAGAGTTAAATAAAAATGAGATAAAAAGTCCATTGGATTTTTAAAATAAAACGAGGAAAAGCTTTCATTAGAAAATTGTTCTAACCTCGAATAAAGCAGTAAAATTTTAAAAGTGATAGATTTTGTTTAGATTGTGCTAGATTTAGGTGAAGATGTACTAAAAGTACTTCGAACCTAAATCTAGTGCAAGATGAATAAAAGCTATCGCTTTTATTCCCATTCTATTGTTGCTGGTGGCTTAGATGAGATATCATAAACCACCCTATTAATCCCATCAACTTCGTTGATAATTCTTCTACTTATTGTTTCTAAAATATCATGTGGTATATGTGCAAAAGTTGCCGTCATACCATCTGTTGCTTCTACTATTCTTACACATACAGTGTTATCATAAGTTCTGTTATCACCCATTACACCTACTGATTTTACATTTAGTAGTACTGTGAAGGCTTGCCATGTTTTATCATATTGTCCTGTTGCATGTAAAACATCTAACATAATAGTATCTGCACGTCTCAGTAACTCTAAGTCAGGTTTATTTACATCTCCCATAACTCTAATAGCAAGTCCAGGTCCAGGGAATGGATGACGTCCGATCATATCTTTTGGAAGTCCAAGTTCTAGTCCTAGTAATCTTACTTCATCTTTGAAGATTTCTCTTAATGGTTCAATTAACTCAAAAGTCATCCAATCAGGTAGTCCACCTACATTGTGATGTGATTTGATTGTTTTTGATGGTCCTTTTACTGATACTGATTCAATAACATCAGTATAAAGTGTACCTTGTGCTAAAAACTCTATTCCATCATGTTTTTTTGCTTCTTCGTCAAACACTTGAATAAATGTTTCACCGATAACTTTTCTTTTCTTTTCAGGGTCTGTTACACCAGCCAATCTCGAAAGAAAAGTTTCACTAGCATCTACAGTGATAAGGTTTACACCCCTACTTTTAAACATAGCTTCTACTTGTTCTCTTTCATTTGCTCTTAATAGTCCATTATCTACAAATACAGGTATTAATTGATCACCAATAGCTTCAGCTAAAAGAGTTGCTACTACAGAAGAATCAACTCCTCCAGATACTCCACAAAGAACTTTTTTATCTCCAACTTGCTCTTGAACTTTTTTAATTTGTTCTTTTGCAAAAGATCCCATATTCCATGTACTTTCACAATCACAAACATATTTTGCAAAGTTTTTAAGTATTTTTGAACCACATTCTGAATGGTAAACTTCTGGATGAAATTGAAAAGCAAAGATTTTTTCTGCTTCATTTGCAATTGCTGCAAATGGTGAGTTTTCACTTGTTCCAATTACTTCAAAACCAGCAGGGATATTTTCAACTCTATCTCCATGACTCATCCAAACTGTTTGTCCATCATTTGTGTCTCTAAAGATATCACACTCTTTAGAAAAAGTAAGTTTTGCTTTTCCATACTCGTGATGGTCTGCTGGTATTACACTTCCACCAAAAAATTGTGAAATAAGTTGCATACCGTAACAAATACCTAAAATAGGAAGACCTAAGTTAAATATCTCTTCATCAGGATGATATGCATCTATAGCATATACAGAAGCTGGTCCACCACTTAGAATAATCCCTTTAGGTGTTCTAGCTAAGATATCTTCAATTCTTTCGCTAAAAGGCACGATTTCTGAATAAACGCCTGCTTCTCTAAGTTTTCTTGCAATAATTTGTGTATATTGACTACCAAAATCTAATACAACTATTGGTACATGTTTCATTAAGTAGATTCCTTATATTGTTCTAATAATTTGTGATTTTATCTAAAAAGGTGTTAAGAAGTCTTTAGATTTGTTAAGTGAGCTAAAATAGAGATATAAAAGCTAGAATAACTCTAGCTTTTATACTCCAAGATTGTCTAAAACTTTATTTTCAACATCTCTTAAAGAGATAAATGGTTTTGTAATATAATCATTTGCACCAAGCTCATCACACTCAATAAGTCTATCTTCAGTAGAGTATGCAGTCATCATAATAACTTTTTGTTTCGGGTTTGATTGTTTTATTTTTCTTAAAAGTTCAACACCATCCATTTGTGGCATCATAATATCTGAAATAATCAAATCATATTTACCACTACTTAACTGACTAAAAGCAGTACTTGGGTTTTCAAAAAGATCAATTTCTAACTCACTTCTTCTATTTAAAAACTTATTTAATACCTCTAGAATAGATACTTCATCATCAACTATCGCAATTTTATACATTGTTATTCCTCCTGTTTTGCATCAATTTTTATTTGGTCTAAACACTCAAAAACAATTTTTGTTGAACTTTCAATATTATTTCCTATATCAATTAGTTCTTTATTTGTTGCATGCTCACTATCTTTATCAATAAACTCTTGCACACCTTTATGTACTTTTATATGTGCATCTTTTAGTTTAGCCCAATTAGAACTTTTTGTAAAAAATCTTCCCTCTTTTTCACTTTCCATCATCCAATGACCAAGATTACATTCAGTTTCTGATTTAACAACTTTATCTTTAGTATCACCATTTAATAGCTTAAATGAAGTCTCTTTAAACACTACATGTTGTAGTTTTAGATTATTTAACTGATTTGTTAAGTTTACATTTGATATTTGTTCTCTAGCTTTTGATTTAAATTTTGCATTATTTGCAATAGTGATTAGATCATCAGATAATCTTTTTACTTCTGCTGACAATTCTGCAATATTTGTAGCATCACTAGCATTTTCTTGGGTATTTTTATCTAAGACATTTATAGCATCATTAATCTGTGCTATACCAATACCTTGTTCCTTACTTGCACCTGCAACATCATCTATTATCTCTTTTGTTTCATTAATAGCTTTTTGCAACTCATCATAACCAACTATCATATCATCAGCTATTTTTTTACCATCATTAGCTTTTAGTGTTGCATTTTCAACTAATTCTTTAATCTCTTTTGCAGCCTCTGCACTTCTTGAAGCTAGATTTCTAACCTCTTGGGCAACTACTGCGAACCCTTTACCAGCTTCTCCTGCTGTTGCTGCTTCTACTGCTGCATTTAGTGAAAGAATATTTGTTTGGAAAGCAATTTGATCAATTACTGTAATAGCTTCATTAATAGCATTTACTTGTCCATTTATCTCATCCATTGAGCTTACTGTTTTATGTGCAAGTTCTTGACCTTTTGTAGCAGAGACAAGTACCCCATCTTCAATCGTTTTCATCTTATTTATATTTTGTGATGAGTTTTGAATATTACTATTTATCTCTTCAACAGCAGCTGCTGTTTCTTCTAATGATGCAGCTTGTTCATTTGCTGACTTAGAAAGTGAATTAGCTGAAGTTGTAAGAGTAGCAATTGTATTTGCTAAACTCTCACCACTTACTAAAATAGTAGCTAATAATTCAGATACATTATCTCCAATTGATCTTGTACCAATAGCAATTGAACCTATTGTACCACTTACATTTTTAACTTCAAAATCATGATTAAAGTTACTTTTTCCATACTCTGTTAAGGCATTACTTATAGTACCAAACTTATCACTTAAATCTTCAATTAAAGCATTTATAGTATTTTTCAAATCATTTGTTGATCTATTATCTGAACTACTTTCAACTTTATATGAGAAGAAACCTGCCCTAACCATCTCAATAGCTTTTTCACTCTCTTCAACTATTTTTTGATCTTGCGCAACTACCCTTCTAATTGAATCTAAATATTCATTAAAATATTTTGCCAAATCCCCAATCTCATCTTTTGAAGTTATATTGATTTTTTGATCTGCACTAGAAAATTTTGTTAAGGCTTTAACAGTACTTGTTAATTTTGATAAAGGTTGAACTATAGTTTTATTTGCAATAAACATTACAATTAAAGAGATTATAATAATAACCCCTACAACTATTATCATCATAAATATAATGGCATCATTTACATCAGAATGTCCACTATTTTCCATTACTTTGATATTTTTTTCAACATCATCTAAATAACTTCCAGTACAAATAATCCAATTCCATGGTTCAAAAAGTTCTCCATAACTATATTTAGGTTGTGGCTTATCAAATCCTGGTTTGTTCCAATAATATTCAATAAGTCCATTACCATTTTTATTAACCTTATCAACTAAGTCTTGAAAAAACCTCTTTCCATTTGTATCTTTTAGTTCAGAGACATTTGTTCCATTTAGTTTCTCTGAAATTGGATGCATTAACATATTTGATGAAGTGTCATTTATCCAAAAGTAACCATCTTCTCCAAATCTTAATTTTTTAACTGTAGATATAGCGATTTTTTTAGCTTCTTGTTCAGTTATTTTACCATTTTTGTAATCATCATAAATACTTTGCACACTTTTTGTTGCCATAGAAACATAATTTTTTAAAGTTATTTCCTTATTTTTATAAGCCTGCTTTGTATAATACTCTATCGACTCATCAGTTAAATGATACAATGACGATATTGCTTTTGTTGCAATTATTGCTGAAACTACTAATATAGTGGTAACGACTATAATTAAAAGTTTAGATTTAATTGTCAGATTTTTCATGCATAATCCTTAAATAATAGAATTTGATAATTAGTATAAGATAAATTTATTAATAAAATAATAAATAATATGAAGATTGTTAAATATTATTAAAAGTTTTAACAAAAGAGTTTATATAGTAATAAATAAAGAAGAAAAGGCTCTTCTTTATTTAAATTAAATTAGTGACTAATCCCTAAAATATGATATTGAAAATACCATACAGAACAAGAAACAATATATCCTAAAAGAATAGTCCATGAATATTTCATATGTGAACCAAAAGTATAGATTCCATGAAGTTTACCCATAACACCAACACCAGCTGCACTACCAAAAGAGATTAGTGACCCACCAACTCCTGCTGTTAAAGTAACTAACATCCATTGGTCAAGTCCCATTTCTGGGTTTGCTTTAAGAACAGCTGACATAACAGGAACATTATCCACGATTGCTGATAAAAATCCAACCCCAATATTTGCTACTGTTGGACCTAAAACTGATGGATCGTATACATGAGAAGCAAATGCTAACCATCCAATAAAATACAATGCTCCTACAGCTGCTAAAATACCAAAGAAAAACATTAGTGTATTATTTTCGATTTTTGCCATTGAATGAAAAATATTAAAATGATCAGTTCCATATTTTTTCTTTAAACCATAAGAATAAACTTTTAATAAAGATAAACCAAACATCATACCCCACATAGCTGGTAGATGTAAAACTTGATGAGACATAACTGCACAGAAGATTGTAAACACACCAAGTGCCATTACAGCCTTTGCACCTTGAGCCATTTCTGGTTTTTTCTCTTTTGTTACATCAAAATCAGGGATTGTATTTGGAACAACTTTTGAAAGTAAAAATGCCGTAACTAAATACCCTAAAATAGCTGATGGGAATAAATATAAGAAATCTGAAAACACACCCTTTCCTGCTGTCCATGCCATAAGTGTTGTAATATCACCAAATGGAGACCAAGCCCCACCTGCATTTGCAGCAACTACTATATTAATAGCACCAGGAACTAAGAAATCTTTTCTTGTTTTTTCAATTGTAATTAATACAGTTGAAAGAATAAGTGCAGTTGTTAAGTTATCTGCAATTGGTGATAGGAAAAATGCAATAAATCCTGTTACCCAATAAAGTTTTCTATATGTGTAACCTTTTGATACAAGATTATACTTTAATCTATCAAACACTCCCATATGTATAAGAGACTCAATATATGTCATAGCAACAAATAAGAAGAAGAAAATCTCAGCTATCTCTAAAATTAGATGTTGTGCTTGAGTGTGAACCAAATCCATATTTAAATGGTTTAATGCATAATATAATGCAACTAATATAAACATAAATGTACCAATAAATAATGCTGGTTTTGCCTTATCTATCTCATACTTTTCTTCAGCAGCAACGAAATAATATCCCACTACAAAAATAAATAGACATGCAAATCCCACCCATGTCATAGTTAAATCTGGAATCGCTTCCGTACTTGCTCCTGCGCTTGCGAATAACGCAACTGATGATAACAGTAATGTCATCAAGACTTTTATCATTGTTTCTCCTTAATAAAGTGTGCTCCAAGTGAGTCTTTTCTTTCAATTGCAGCTTTTAATATAGATTGTGCTGTTAACAATCTTAAAAACAATAGTCTACCTATATCTTCTTTTAAAAACTCTTTAATCTCATCTAAAGCACTTTGCAATGAATCTTTTTCCCTTACAATTGCCGCATTTTCCCACATAAGTTTTCTTACTCTATCTTTGATAGATTTATCAATTTCTTTATTTCTTGTATAGATATTTATTGTTTTTGTATAGTTTTGTTTATCTATTTTAAAATTATTTTTCATACTATCATCTACTGCTATTTTAGAAAATACAATCCCTTCTAAAAGAGAGTTTGAGGCTAATCTATTTGCACCATGCACTCCAGTACAAGCAGCTTCACCTATTACATAAAGATTTTTCATACCTAAAACTTTTGCATCTAATGAACTTGCTATTCCCCCCATCGCATAATGGAAGGCAGGAGAAATAGGAACTTTTTCAAAAGGTAAATCATAACCTAAGTCATTAAAGTTTGAGTAAATATTTGGAAATCTTTTTCTAAAAGCACTTTTTTCAAAGCTTTCAAAAGATAAGAAAATTCCTAATCCTGTCTTTTTATTATAATCAAAAATAGACCTACTCACTACATCTCTTGGGGCTAACTCTCCATCTTTGTGATAATCAAATAAAAATCTATATCCATTTTCATCAACCACATAAGCACCCTCGCCTCTTAAAGCTTCACTTAATAAAGCTTTTCTAGCAAAAGAGGTTCCTTTAAATACAGTTGGATGAAATTGCATCATCTCCATATCTTTTAATTTAAACCCTTTTTCAAAGCAAATACCTTGTATCTCTCCTGCAACAGTAACTGAATTTGTATGGTATTTATAAATAGAACCAACTCCTCCACTTGCAATAATAGTATTATGAGCATATGCCACTTTTTGTTCTGTTTCACTTATATAGTATTGAACCCCATAACAAATATTATTTTCTATCAATAAGTCATTTACAACTGCATTTGTAACTATTTGATGTTTACATTGAGTCAATAAGAAAAGATGTAACATTCTTCCTGTAGCATCTCCATCTGCATGTAAAATTCTACTTCTACTATGGGCTGCTTCTTTTGTAAATGCTAATTCACCTTTTGCATTTAAATCAAATTGAAGTCCACTATCAATCAAATCATGTATACAAGAAAATGAGTTCTCACTTAGAAGTTGTACTGCTGCTTTGTCATTGTATTGGGCACCTGCTGTTAGAGTATCTTTTATGTGGTCAGGAATATCACTACTATCAATAGCAGTTGCAACTCCACCTTGGGCATAAAAGGTATTACACTCCCAAGGTTCTTTTTTACATAAGATTAAAACTTTTTTTGATTTTGGAATTAACCTTGCAGCATTTAGTCCAGCAACACCTGAACCAATAATTACATAATCATAAACCATTATTTTGATACTTCTTTACTAGAATCTACATAAGTTGGCGCTGCTTTATAGCCACACCCACTAAAAGATAATAAAATTCCTGCTATAATAAAAGCATGAAAAAAATTAATGAAATACTTTCTCATATTAAAAATTATCCTGAATTTAGGAAGATTAATACCCATGAAACTATTCAAAGGTTTATTGAAATTCTACCTTTGAAGTTAAAAAAAGGGATAAAATTTGCCTATGTAAAGAGACAAACTCTATATTTTGTATTAACCCACCCTGTTTATAAAATGGAGTTTGAGTATAACAAGAGTTTAATAAATACGCTATTAAAAAAAGCCAACATTGCTAATATAGAAGATTTAAAATTTTTCGTAACAAATCAAATTGAAAAAAAACAAGAGTCTAAAACTGAAGAAAGCTTTTATAAAGAGCGTTCTTATGGGATATTTGAGAATCCTATAAGTGATGAAAAACTGCATAAAAGATTTGAAGAGATAAGAGCTATTATAAAAAGCTCTTAAAAAGTTTTTCCCTTTGTTTATAATCACTACAATATTTTTCAACTAGAGCCCAAAATCTTTTAGAATGATTTTTATATTTTATATGAGCCAACTCATGTATAACAACATACTCAACAAGTTCAAGGGGAAACTTCATCAAAAGAATATTAAAATTTAATCCATTTTTATAGTTACAGCTTCCCCATGTTCTTTTATTTTTTCTATATTTTAAGTTTGTAGGATATAAACCCATTAGTTTGGAATACTTATCTACAAGTTTAGGAATTATCTCTTTAGCTTTCTGTTTATAAAAAAAATCAATATCTATTTGCAACTGCTGCATTTCATATTTTTGTCCCAAATAATAATACTCATTTGAAGCTAGAGTTTTATTCTCAAAATTTTTTAAAGCTTTTTCTAACCAATCTCTTTTTTTATCTATAAGTTTTTTTGCGTCATTAATAGTAAAAAAAATATTTGTAGATATCTCTATCAAATTTTCACTTTTAACTCCTAAATAAGTATGTCTTGTGGTTCTTTTTTTTATCACTTTTATTTCAATTTTTTTATTAAATATTTCTTCTATAAAATTCATGCCTACTCTATAAGTTTTTTTTGATATAATACTACCCAAATTTACTAAAGGATTAGACAAAAATGAAAATTGCAAGTAGAATGGAAAATCTATCTCCATCTGTGACTATGGCTATTACTGCATTAGCAAGAGAACTTAAAGCACAAGGAAAAGATGTTCTAAGTTTTAGTGCTGGTGAACCTGATTTTGATACACCTGATGTTATCAAACAAGCTGCTATAAAAGCTATTATTGACGGTCAAACGAAATATACAGCAGTAGAGGGTACAATAGAAACCAAGAAAGCAATTATTAATAAATTAAAAAGAGATCATAACTTAGATTATAACCTTGATGAAATCATTGTATCAAATGGGGCAAAACATTCACTATTTAATCTAGCTCAATGTTTACTTGAAGATGGGGATGAAGTTATTATTCCTGCACCTTACTGGGTTACATATCCTGAGCAAGTGAAATATTCAGGTGGTGTTCCTGTATTTATTGATACTGATGATACAACTAGTTTTAAAATTACGGCGGAGCAACTAAAAGCTGCGATTACACCAAAAACAAAAATTTTATTATTAAATACACCATCAAATCCAACAGGTGCTGTTTATTCAGAAGAAGAATTAGTTGCCATTGGAAAAGTTTTAGAGGGTACTGATATTTTGGTATTTTCTGATGAAATGTACGAAAAAATAATCTATGATGGAAAAAAATTCACAGCAGCTGCGCAAGTTAGTGAAGATATGTTTAAAAGAACTATTACTATCAATGGAATTAGTAAAGCTGTTGCAATGACAGGGTGGAGATATGGATATATAGCAACACCACATAAAGATTTAGTTAAAGCTATGACTAAACTTCAAGGTCAAGTAACTTCAAATGTCAACTCAATTACTCTAGCTGCTGCTGTAACTGCCCTAGATGGAAGTGCAGATGATGATATAGAAAAAATGAGAATAGAATTTCAAAAAAGAAGAGATGTAGCAATTGAACAGTTCAATGCAATCCCTGGTATAACTTGTGTAAAACCTGAAGGGGCATTTTATCTTTTTGTAAACATAAAAGGTGTTGATGAGGATTCTATGAAGTTCTCAGCTGATCTTTTGGAAAAAGAAGGAGTCGCTGTAGTTCCTGGTCTTGCTTTTGGAACTGAAGGTTATTTTAGATTTTCTTTTGCTACTGATTTAACAACTATAGAAGAAGGAATCAGAAGAATAAAAAGATTTGTAGAGAATAACTACTAATTATGACTGCCCAAAAAAAAGCAACCGTAGTTTCAAGTAGTGTAGCTGCACTTCTTACTGTATTAAAACTTGTAGTAGGAATTGCAAGTGGATCAGTTGCCGTCTTAGCTTCGGCAATTGATTCAGTTTTGGATATGTTTGTATCTGTGTTTAACTACTTTGCTATTAACAATGCTGAAAAACCTGCTGATAAAACTTTTAACTATGGTAGAGGTAAAATTGAAGCTTTAGCCTCTGTTATTGAGGGAACTATTATCTCAGTTTCTGGACTTTTTTTATTATATCAAGCAATTAAAAAAGCAATAAATGGAGAGGTTTCCACTTATTTAGGAACTTCTCTTATAATTATGATTATCTCATTAGTAATTACTATTTCATTGGTATTGTACTTAAATAAAGTAGCTAGAAATACTAATAATATGGTAATTAAAGCTGATGCACTTCACTATAAAACTGATGTTTACACAAATCTTGCAGTTTTAATATCTCTTGTATTAATTAATTTTACTGGTTATGAGATTATTGATGTAATAGTAGGTGGGTGGTATATCATTATTTATTATCTATTCAGCTTATGAACTCATTCAAGAGGGTATTTTAGTTCTTCTTGATAGAGCAGCAGATGAAAATGTAGTTGAAAAAATTGTAAAAATCATAAAAGATGAAAATAGAGTAAATACCTACCATATGCTTAAGACAAGAGAAGCTGGACATCAAACTTTTGTTGAAGTTCATTTAGTATTTGATTGTATTATTACACTAATGGAAGCCCATAGAGTTAGTGATAGAATTGAAGATAATATAAAAAAAATAAACTCTAAAAGAGAGTGGGTTATAAATATTCATATGGATCCGTATGATGATCTAAATATGAATGATGAAGATGAAACAAACAAATAAAAATTAATAAATCCTATTTTACAAATAACTACTTTAATAAAAATTATGCTAAAGTTGTAATTAAATTATATAATTATTGTAATTAAATTGTAACTTTTATAGGAAATTAAATGAATTATTTAAAAGTTTTAGGGGCTAGTGGAAACAAAACTAAACTTACAGGTACTACCTCATTTCAAATTTATAAAGATATCTTAATCGATGCTGGAAATGTAATAAACACTTTAGGTGACAAAACTTTTGATATAAATCATATTTTTTTAACTCACTCTCACTCTGACCATATTAATGATTTGCCATTTATTATTGAAAGTTTTTATGAACAAAGAAAAGTACCTTTAATTATATATGGTTCAAAACCAACAATTGAATCTTTAAAAAAACACACTTTCAATGATAAAATTTGGCCTGATTTTTCAAAAATAAATCTTATAGATTCAGATAAAAAAGCCTTAATTTTTAAAGTTATAGAAGAAAATGAAACAGTACAAATAGATCCTTTTTGTATAACAGCAATCTCAGCAAATCATATAGAAGGTTCTTTAGGTTTTTTGATTATAAAAGATTTTAAAAATGGTTATATAATAAGTGGAGATACATATAAAAATCCTGACTTATGGGACTTGATAAACAATAATAATGAGATTAAGTCATTACTCGTAGAGTGTTCCTTCCCCTCATATCAAAATAAACTTGCACAAACTAGCAAACATTTTACTCCTGAAATTTTAAAAAATGAGATTGATACTTATCTAAAAAGAGATGACTTACAAATTTTTATTTATCATCTAAAAACTTCTTATTATGAAGAGATGAAAAAAGATATACAAAAACTAAATATACTTTCAAATGGTGGGAAAATCCTTGAACAAGGTGATGTTATCCATATGGATACGGGAGAGATTGAAGAGGATACCATAAGTCACAACAAGTTTGAAAGAATCATGGATATAAATATAGAATTATCTAGTGAACTTGATAAAAATAGACTTTTTGAAATGATTTTAACCCTTACAAGAGAGCTTACTCACTGTGAAGCTGGTACTTTGTATATTGTTTCAAAAGATAAAAAATATTTAGATTTTAAAGTTGTCCAAAATACTGTTTTAGATATTGAAATGGGTGGTACAAAAGATAATCTTACGTGGGATTCACTACCACTATACTTAAAAGATGGTAGTGAAAATAAAAACATGGTTGCAGTTACATCAGCATTAGAAAATAGAATTATAAATATTCCTGATGTTTATGATGAAAAGAACTATAATTTTAATGGTACAAAAAAATTTGACAAATCGACAGGTTATAGGTCAAAATCTATGTTAGTCGTACCTTTAGTAAATCATGAAAAAGATGTAATAGGAGTATTACAACTAATAAATAAAACAAAGGTGTCAAAATATATAATCTCTTTTAGCGAAGAAGATGAAAGAACACTTAAATCACTAGCTAGTCAAGCTGCTATGACTCTAACAAATAGTTATTTATTAAATAATTTAGAAGAATTTTTAAACTCTTTTGTTGCAACAATTGCCCATGCTATAGATGCAAAATCAAAACATACCAGAAAACATATTGCTAAAGTTGCGAAAATTGCTAACTATCTTGCCATGGCTATTCACAAAGATAAAACTCTTTATAAAGATATTAATTATAGTAAAAATGACTTTAGACAAATAGAACTAGCTGCATGGATGCATGATATAGGGAAAATTTCAATGCCCGAATCTGTAATAGATAAATCTACAAAATTAGAAAGTATGATAGATAGAATTGAACTTGTAAAAGAGAGATTTGAGATAATAAAAAGAGATAAAGAGATTGAGTATTTGAAAAACCTTATTTCAAAAGAGCAATTTGAATTTTCTATTTCTAAATTAAATGATGATTTAAAGTTTCTAGAATCAGCCAATATTGGTGCTGAATTTATGGATGATAAAGATATAAAAAGAGTTGAAGAGATCTCTAAACAAACTTATATCAAAAATAACAAAAACATGCCTATATTAAATGAAAATGAGATTTATAATCTGTCTGTAAAAAAAGGTACACTAACTGAAGAAGAAAAAGAAATAATGAACAATCATGCTCAACTAACTCTTGATATGTTAAAAACTCTACCCTTTCCCAAAAAATATAATAAAGTTTTAGATATAGCAGTAAATCACCATGAAAAACTAAATGGAAAAGGTTATCCAAGAGCTCTAAAAGCCAAAGATTTAACACTAGAAGATAGAATAATGAACTTGGCCGATATTTTTGAAGCACTTACAGCCAATGATAGACCATATAAAGATGGCAAAAAATTATCAGAAGTCTTTAAAATATTATCTTTTATGGTAAATGATGGAGAAATTGACGGTCAATTACTTAAATTTTTCCATGATAGTAAAGAGTTAAAAAAATATGTTAATGAAGAACTTCGCGAAAAGCAACTTGATAAAACAAAACTATTTTTCTGATGAATAAAAGAACAATAAAAAAAATTTTTATATCACTAGGTATAGGTATAATTCTATCTTTTACCTTATCTTTTATATATATAAACTATTCACAATTACCTGATTCTTTTGATAATAGACTAAGAGATTATTTTTTTAATATTAGAGGGGAATTGCCAAACTCTAATTCTGTAATTATAATTGATATTGATGAATCTTCATTAAAAGAGATTGGTCAATGGCCTTGGTCAAGAACAAAAGTAGCCGAACTTTTAGAAAAATTAACTTTAAATGGGATTGGTTTAATTGCATTTGATATGGTTTTTGCAGAACCTGATAAAAGTTCTCCCCACAGAGTGTTTAAAAAATACAATATCAAATATGAAAATCCACCAAATTATGACAAACTTTTGGGAAAAACAGTTGCAAATACTCCAACAATATTAGGTTATGTTTTTGAATTTAATAATAATGAATATATAAATAAAAAAGCACCTCAAATACCTGCAATTTTTATAGAAAAAAATAAAAACTTAGGCAAAGATTATCTTCTAAATGCAAGGGGTACAATACTTAATGTACCAGAGATTCAAGACAACTCTTATAGTAGTGGTTTTTTTAATACTGTACCTGATAAATCAGGTGTAATTAGAAGTGTTCCTTTAGTCATATCTTATGATGATAGTATTTATCCCTCTTTATCTTTAGAGGTTATAAGAGTGATTACACAAAGTCAAAAAGTAATTATAAATTATAATGAAAATGGTGTAGAAAATATTAGTTTAAATCAAATAACCATACCAACAGATAGGCATGGTAGAATTTTAGTAAACTTTAGAGGAAAAGAGCGAAACTTTAAATATATCTCTGCAAAAGATATATTAAATGATAAAATATCTCCAAAAGAATTAGATGGGAAAATTGCACTTATAGGTACATCAGCCGCTGGTCTTATGGACTTAAGGTCAACACCATTTCAATCGGCTTATCCTGGTGTTGAAATACATGCAAATGTTATTGATAATATAATTCAAGGAGATTTTATATCAAAAAACTCTTCAAATGATGCAATTAACTTAATATTGATTTTTGCACTTTCAATACTAACTATATTATTAATCACCTATTCACCTTTTTGGCTTAACCCAATAATTACATTAAGCTTATTATCTGCAGTAATAATATTGTTATATAAGATATTATTTACCTATGGCATAATACTTAATATCTTCTTCCCACTTCTTTCTATATTGTTATCTTCAACAGTAGTAACACTTATGGATTACTTTTATGAAATAAAAAAAGAAGAGGCTATTAAGAAAAAATTTGCTTCAAAGGTATCAAAAGATGTTATGGATAATCTATTAAAAAATATTGATAGTAATGAATTTCAAGCTATGGAAAAAGAAGTAACAGTATTTTTTAGTGATGTGAGAGGCTTTACAAATATCTCTGAACAAATGGGAGATGCAAAAAAACTAATAAGCTATTTAAATCAATATATGGAACCAATGAGTAATATAATAACTAAATATGAAGGAACAATTGATAAATACATTGGAGATGCTATTATGGCCTACTGGAATGCTCCTATAAAGGTAAAAGATCATGCAGATAAAGCTGTTAGTGCATCGTTAATACAAATTAAAGAATTAGATTCATTAAATGAAACTTATCAAAAAGAGAATAAACCTTTTATAGATATTGGCATTGGGTTAAATACTGGTGTTGCTATTGTTGGGGAGATGGGTAGTATTGGTAGAAGTGACTATACAGTAATAGGTGATGCTATTAATTTAGGTGCAAGACTAGAATCCCTTTGTAAATATTATGATTCAAGACTAAATATTTCACATTTTACAAAAGATAAATTAAGTGGTGAATATATTTTTAGGTTTTTAGATTTAGTAAGAGTAAAGGGTAAAAAAGAACCAGTTGAGATCTGGCAAGTTGTAGATTTTGGTAAACCATCACAAAAACTAAAAGAGGAGCTTGAACTTCACCATAAGGCAATAGAACTTTATAAAATATCAAATTTTAAAGAGTCTTTAAAGATTTTTGAAGAACTTGAAAACCTAAAAGATAAAACAAATAAAAATATATACAAGATTTATATCAATAGATGTAAAGAGTATATCTCTACCCCACCAAAAGATTTTGATGGGGTTTATGAACACAATACTAAAAGCTAAATTTTATTAAAAGCTATAAAATAGATTTGTTTTTATAGTATATTTATCATAGTCAGATGTAGCATGATTTGAGTTATTATCAGTAAATGTTCCACCAAAATTAATAAACATATTTTTATTTAATGCTTTTTGAACCCCTAATGATAAATCAATTTTATCATCATCTCTTTTGCTTAAAAAGTTTATATCTGTATCTTCATACATACTTTTTTTATACTTAAAAGAGCTTGTTAAAGTATATGCATTTATCAAATCATAAGAGTTTGAAATACCTGTTTCTACAAACTTGTACTCAACATCTGTTCTACCACTTTTTACCTTATATTCTTTTCCTAAATTTAAATCAAAGCTAAATAAACCATAATCTTGTGTTTGGTATTTAATATTATTAGTTATACTTAAAAGATTTGAACTTCTAGTATCATCTTGTTTATAATTTATTCTTCCATATTTTATACCTGTTTCATACAAAATGCTTTCATCTAAAACTCTAGTGTATGTAGGATTAAAGTAATAATTATTTTGATAAGTTTTATGACCTAAAAGTACTTTATCAAACAAAAATCCTAGACCAACTTTATATTTATTTGCATAATAAGAAGGGATAACACTAGTAGAAATAACACCTAAATCTTTATCTTTATGGTTTATATATTTCATTTGTAAAGCAGTTAAATTATTATCTAAAATCCAATTATCATTAAACTTATATTTATAGCTAAATGCTCCAAGCATTTGATAAATTGTTGAACCTTTTTTATTCGTATTATTTAAAGTAACTGTTGTATTTAATGCTGGAACATAAATATCAAAAGAGTTGGCATCTGGAGTTATATCTATATTTGAATCATACATTATACCAAACATTGTAGTAACATTAAAAAAATGTTTTTGTTGTTTTTGTTTCATAAATTCAATATTTTGAAGAACTCTATTTCTTACTTGATTTGGCATATTAGATTTTAAAGCCAATTCGAACTCTTTTATAGATTCATCATAATTTCCTAATTTCATATTAGTATGAGCTATTTCTAATCTAACCCTAATATTTTCAGGTTCTTTTATCAAAACTCTATCATATGCACTTAAGGCAATTTCATAAAGTCCTAATTCAAAAGCACTTCTACCTAAATAAAAATTGATAAGAGTATCATCACTATTTTTATTAAAAAGCTCGTTAAAACCTTCAAAAGATTTTTTATATTCTTTATTTTTAAAATAGTTCAATGACTCATCATAACTTACACTTGAAAAGCATAAAGTTGTTGCTAATAATAAACTTGTTGTTATTTTTTTCATTGTTTTACTGCCTTAAATACTCCTAGAGCATTATCTCCTAATGAGTTTGTTGCGTTAAAGGTTCCACCAACACTTTTTACACTTGATGTACCATAATATTTACCTTCAAAGCTCCCTGTTCCACCATTTCCTGATATAGTTCCACCAAATTTACTATTTTCTATATTTGTACCAGTTAAGCTTAAATTCCATTGACTTACAATTGAGTTAGAGTTTGTTGATGAAAATTCTATATTACCAGTAAGATTTTTAACTGCTGAACCAATATCAAATCTTAAATTGACTTTATTTGTATATGCTAGCCCATTATATTTACCATATATAATATTTCCTATATTTCCAGAAGCTGTTAATACATTTCCTAAAACATGACCTTTATAGTCATATGTTCCTGGAATATTTAACATAGTACTATCAACTATAGAACTAGCTGTTTCAACACCAGCAACCCAAGTTGAACTTGTATCAACAAAAGTTATATCTCCTCCATTTGAATCATCAAACTTAGCAGTCCAATATCCCCAGGAACTCTCATCATCAAGCATAAGTGGATTGTCATTGAGATCAAATCCTCCATCTGGAACTGCAAGTAAATAAGCACTATTATCTACTGAGTTATAATCAGTAGAACTAATCTTATAAATAGATTCACTTCCCATTACACCAAATAAATCATCATTTATATAATATGCAGATTTATTACCTAAATTCCCCTCTAATGCTAAATCTACACCACTATTACCAAGTATTGTTCCACTAGCTGAAATATTAACAGTTTTATCTGTGCTATTTTTTTCTATATTTAATTGTAAGTTATTACTTGTTTCTCTTTTATTATCTTTGCCATGTATCTCCCCAACTAAATAACCACTATATTGTAAGTTTGTAGTACTATTGTTTGCAGTTACAGAATCATTGTTATCTAAATAAGAACCCCCTAGAGTCTCTATCGTTGATGTTGATGTTGAATTTGTAGAATAATTTGTATCTCTATTATTTGTAGATATACTATACATCAAACCTTGTGATTTAGAACCTTTAATAGAAATATCAGCTGTTGAAGATGCTGTTTCTATTCTAGCTTTATTAGTTAAAAAAATTTGACTACCTGATACACTTGAAGTACTATATATGTATTTATTCCTATAAGTATTGGCAGAATTGCTATCTCCAAAAGTAAACTCTTGTGCACCTTTTTCATAAAAATTATAATTTAAATTAGTAAAAGAATCATACAATGGATTATAATATTGTGTTCCAGTTTTATCTGAAATAATATCCACAGAGTTAATATTATAGTTACTATCTTTTATAACTTTTATCTCTGAAAAAGAATCATAAGAATATATTTTTGAAGTATCAAAAGATGATGTTGTTGAATCTTTTCCAACTACAAACAACTCTTTAAAACCTCCATTATCTTTATACGCTATAAAAAATTCACCTAAGTTATCTGCTTGAAGATTATATTCACTATTAACTGACTGACTATTTCCTAAGTAACTTTCATATTCATATGATAATGGGAAAGTTCCTACACTTAAGCTTCCTGTATAATTATCTGTATCATATGGTTCAGCATTTGAACTATTTCCAGTAAAGTTTACTATATGATTACTATTACTTTGTTCATATTTTTTTGATATCTTATCATCAATTGTAAGTTTATCATTAACTCTAGTAGCTTTAAGTGCATTACCTTGTTCTTTTCTAATAAAAGCTCGTTGTTCACTCAATGAATCATCAATATAAGCACCAAGTATTTTTCCATTTAAACTTATATTTGAACTTGCATTAATCTCTTTATCAGTTTCTTCAGTTACATCTGTAGCTGTATCAATTGTTGATTTTTCACTACTATTTGTAGTGTTAGTTGTTGATATATTCTTGTTAACATTTTCATCAGATAAATCTTTAATAGAACTATCTTCATAATTTGAATCTTCATCTTCTATCTCTAATGATGACTCTTCATCTTTTTTTTCTTTTATAGTTATTTTATAAACTTCTATTTTTCCATCAACAACTTTAGCTGTTTCATTTTTATCTACTAAAACTTTTTCACCTGGTGCATCTGGATGAGTAATATAAACCCCACCATCCGTAACTGTTACATAAAAACCTTGTCGTTCCAATCGTACAATAAAGTTTGTACCACGAATACCAATAGTTGCACTTTTAACTTTTAATTTAAATTTATCCCTATTAATTTTTCCAATTTTTCCCGTGATTACTCTAAAAGTACCCTTTAAAAGTTGAAAATCTGTTTTAGAATTTTGTGGTGTTTTTTCATCAAAGATATAATCATTTATATTAAACTTAGAACTTTTTCCAACTGTAACAATTGTATTATCATTAAATATAATTTGAAGCTTGGAATTGCTTTTTGTTGTAATTATGTCATTTTTTTCTAAAAGTGTCCCCAAATTCACCTTAAACTCTTTAGTTCCCCTTTGTATCATTGCATCACCAACTATAGTTGAAATTTTTGCAATTTCTGCAAAAACAAATGTTGCAAATAATAATATAAATAATAAAACTCTCATTTTCACTCCTAATTAATAATATTAACTAAGATGGAGTTAAGTTTTTATTAATTTTTCTATAAATTTGTTATTTAATTGCAATTAGTTACAAATTAATTATAAATAAGTAATAAAGTTATTAAGATTATCCTCTAAGAGTTTATATGTTATAATAAGTATTAGATAATTAAACAAAATAAGGTTTTTATGGCATTAATAGACTTACAAAACATCTCTAAACAATACGATACAAAAATTTTATTAAAAGATGTAAACTTTACACTTCTTCAAGGTCAAAAAATAGCAGTTATTGGACAAAATGGTCAAGGTAAATCTACTTTATTTAAATTAATAATGGGTTTAGTTGAACCTGATAGTGGAATAATGGCTATTGACAAATCTATAAAAATAGAGATGTTAGACCAACAACCAAAATTCAAAACTAACCTTACAGTTAAAGAAGCAATAGAAAATCAACTTGCAGAATTAAAAGAGGCAAAACTTGAATACGATAAAATAACAAATGATTTAGCAAAAGATTATGAAAATCAAGAGTTATTGAAAAGACAAAGTCAACTAGCTACTTTCATCGACTTTCACGATGCTTGGGACTTGGATAATATGATTGAAAGAGTATTAAAAGAGTTTAGACTTAAAGAGTATGAAAACAAAGATGTAAACCTCTTAAGTGGTGGAGAACAAAGAAGGGTTAGTTTAGCTGGACTACTTCTAAAAAAACCTGATATTTTACTTTTAGATGAACCTACAAACCACCTTGATGTATATATGGTTGAGTTTTTGGAATCTTTACTTCAAAAAAACAATTTCACCCTACTTTTTATTTCACATGATAGATATTTTATAGATAATATTGCCACTAGTGTTGTAGAAATAGATGGTGGTGAGTTGCGAAAGTTTAATGGTGGATACTCTTCATATCTAGAACAAAAACAACAGCTTTTAGAAAATATGCAAAAGGACCATGAAAATCTTATAAGACTTGTAAAAAGAGAAGCTCATTGGATGCAAAGAGGTGTAACTGCAAGAAGAAAAAGAAATGAAAGAAGAAAGTCAGAATACTTTGATTTAAAGAAACAAGCAAAATCAAATCCAGCTGTAATTAGAAAGATGAGTTTAGAACTACAAAGGGAACAAAAAGCTTTCAACAATGAAGAGAAACAAAAAAATAAAAAAAAGATGCTTTACGAACTAGACAATGTTTATATGAGTTTGGGAAATAAAGAGCTTATAAAAGACTTTACCACAAGAATTTTACAAAAAGACACTATAGCAATAGTGGGACCAAATGGTAGTGGTAAATCTACAATGCTTAAAATCTTTATGGAAAAACTTCATATAGATAAAGGAAGATTTAAAAAAGGTGATTTCAATATAGGTTATTTTGACCAACAAAGAGAGATGTTAGATGACTCCAAAAATCTAATGGAAACTTTTTGTCCAAATGGGGGAGATAGAGTTGAACTTGATGATGGAAGAAATATGCATGTATTTGGTTACCTCAAAAACTTCCTTTTTCCAAGGGAATACCTAGATAAAAAAATAGGTCTGCTAAGTGGAGGAGAAAAAAACAGGGTTGCCCTAGCCTTATTATTTACCAAAAAAGTTGATTGTTTGATACTTGATGAGCCTACAAATGACTTGGATATTCCTACTATTAATATTTTAGAAGAGTATTTACAAAATTTTCAAGGTGCACTTGTATTTGTATCACACGATAGATATTTTGTAGATAAAATCGCAAAAAAACTATTTGTATTTAAAGGTAATGGTAAAGTTGAAGAGAGTTTTCAACCCTATACAGAATATTTAGAGATAGAAAAAGAGTTAAAAGAGCTTGAGCAGATGGAATACGAATCATCAAAACAACAAGAGGTAAAAACTCAAATAAGTGAAAAAAAACAAACAAAACTTTCATATAAAGACCAAAGAGAATATGATATGTTACCTGATGAGATAGAAAAGCTAGAAGAACAAATAGAACAAATAAATGAGTGTTTGTCAAATCCAGCTTGTTATGAACAAAAAGGGATAGTAGCTGTTTCACAAGAACTTGATAAAATAAAAGAAGTATATGAAACAAAAGTTGAGAGATTTTTAGAACTAGAAGAGTTAATAGAAAGCTTTAACTCTTAATTAGTTATAATTTTTACAGTTTGATAAAAGAGAAGGATATTTATGAGTCTAAAAGAGCAATTAAAAAGTGATTTGAAAACCGCAATGAGAGAAAAAAATGTAGTAAAAAGAGACTCTATTAGAGCTATTAATACTATGATTAAGCAAATTGAAGTAGATGAAAGAAAAGAACTAGAGGATATAGATATTGTAAAACTTATCCAAAAAGGGATTAAACAAAGAGAAGAAGCAGTTGAACAATATAGTGCAGCTTCAAGAGATGATTTAGTTCAAAAAGAGCAAGAGCAAATTGATGTATTTAAAGAGTATTTACCAAAACAATTAAGCAATGAAGAGCTTGAGCTTGGCATGAAAGAGATTATAGCACAAGTAAATGCGACATCAATGAAAGATATAGGTAAAGTTATGGGGCAAGCTACAAAAAAGTTTGCAGGACTTGCTGATGGAAAAAGAATCAATGAAATGACAAAAAAACTTTTAGGATAGTAGGAAATATGATGGATAAAGAAGTTGTTAGTAAAGTAGAAAAAGAGACTATAAGCAATCTACATAAACAAGATATAGCTGCTACCCCTGTTGCATATCAAAAAGAGTTTTGTAAGGTATCAAAAATCTACAATCTTAGTGTTGATGAATGTGAACAATTTAAACAGCTAGTTCAAGAGTTAAATGAGAAAGAACAACTTGAAATCAAAACAAAAAATATTACAACAATGGATGAGATGCTACCTATTTTATTAAATAGAATAGCAACTGACAATGTAAATAACTTAGCACAACTTTTCCAAGAATCTATCACCCCATCAATTAGTATAGAAATAGACAAGGACTTAGAGAAGTTTTCAGTAAAAATTGGTAATTCTCCTGCTTTACTTTTTGAAGATGATATTCAAAAAGAGATGCAAGAGTTTATAAATAAAAGATTTGAAGCAGATAGAAATGTTGTAAAACAAAGAACATCTGATGTAGCAAAACTTTTAACACTTATGGGACAATGTATTAGCGACGCTATACATAGTAGTGGTGAGGGTTCACAAAATGTCTCAGATATAAAATCCCAAATAGAATCTATCAGCATAAGTAAAAATGGCTTAGATGAACTAACAAACTTACAAAGTAGACTTATAGATGCAGCATTATCAATAGAAAATGAGATGTCAAATGTTGGTAAACAGCTACATGATGGAAAATCTGAAGTTGAAACCCTAGAACAAAAAATAAAAAAACTTGAAGAAGAATTAGATAAAACAAAAGAAAATAGCTTAAAAGACCACCTTACGGGAGTTTTGACTAGAAGAGCTTATGAAGATGCTGTAAAAAGAATAGATAATGAATATAAAAGAACAGATACACAATATGCAATTGTCTTTTTTGATTTAGACCACTTTAAAAATATAAATGATACTTATGGACATAAAGCTGGAGATATAGTTTTATCAACCTTTGCAAAAATATTAACAAAAAGCACTAGAGAGTTAGATATCATTGGAAGATATGGTGGTGAAGAGTTTGTTGCAATAATCCATTTTAATCTAAAAAGAGAACTATTAAAATATCTTAAAAGAGTAAAAGCAATTGTAAATGATAATAAATTTGTATATAAATCAAATAAGATACAAGTAACTTTTTCTGCAGGAGTTGCAATAAGAAATAACCATGACTGCTATGATAATACAATACAAAAAGCTGATATGCTTTTATATCAAGCAAAAGAAGATGGAAGAAATAAGATTATTTTAGAAGATGGCACAGTTATTTAAAACTCTATTTGTTTTAAGTTTTTTTATCTGCTTTTTATATTCAAAAGAGTTATCTAAACAGCAGATAGAAAAACTAATTGGGCAAACTATTATATTAGGGTTTGATTCCCAAACTTTAAATTCAAAACTAAAAGAAAATATTGATAAATACAATCTTGGTGGAGTGATACTTTTTAACAAAGATTACAAAACTAAAAAAACTAAAAATATAAAAAATCCTTTACAATTAAAAACCTTGATTAGTGATATTCAAAACTACTCAAACTACAAAATGCTTATCTCTATTGATCAAGAGGGTGGAAAAGTTCAAAGACTAAATTCTAAAAATGGTTTTTCTGATTATCCAAGTGCCAATAAAATATCTACAAAAAGTATAGAAAATGCGAAAAGAACCTATAACAAACTATCAAAAGAGCTTAATAATGTAGGGATAAACCTAAACTTTGCTCCTGTTGTTGATGTAGCTATTAATACTAAAAACCATGTGATAGTAGGATTAGAAAGGTCCTACTCAAATGAGCCAAAAGAAGTTATAAAATATGCCTCAACTTTTATAAAACAAATGGGAAAAAACAAAGTTTTTTCTGTACTGAAACATTTTCCAGGTCATGGATCTTCAACTAGTGATTCCCACAAAGGTTTTGTAGATATAACAAATACTTGGGAAGAAAAAGAGTTAATCCCCTATAAAAAACTAATCCAATCAAACGAAGCAAAATTTATAATGACAGCCCATGTGTTTAATAAAAATTTAGATAATAAATATCCAGCAACCCTATCTTATAAAATAAATACAAAATTACTAAGAAAGAATCTAAACTATAAGGGGATAATCATAAGTGATGACTTACAAATGAAAGCAATATCTTCACACTACACCCTAAAAGAAACATTAAAACTAGCAATAAACTCAGGTGTAAATATTCTACTCTTTGGTAACCAATTAGATAAAATACAACTAAAAACCATAGTTGATACAATCTACAATTTAATACAAAATAAAGAGGTAAATCTATCAAAAATCATAGAATCAAATAACTTAATAAATAAAACCTTAAAAACTTTATAGTATTTTCTCTTGTCCAATCCTATATAATATTATATACTTTTATATTTATTTATATAGAATAATATTCTCCCAGCAAACTCACCATAAAATAAGCTTTTATTAAACTTCCAATATATATACTTCCATATTAACTAATCTAAAAAAGTGTGTTAAAAAGTGTGTGTTTAAAAGGTGTGTGTTATGAAAAAATATGTTAGAGTTAAACTTCCTAATTCAAATTGTACAGGTATTTCACTTGAAATTGATTCAGATATTAATATAAAAGAAATTACTACAGTTAAAGAAGCAAATAAGTATATTAATGGTGTTTATAAACTTCACCTTAGAATTAAAAAGAATGGTATAGATAGTTCTAAAGTATTTTATTTTAATACTAATGATATTGGATTTAAAAAATCTATAGATCAAGTATCTTCAACAAGAGAAGAACTAAAAAAGAAACTTGCAATAAAAGGTACATTAAGAGAAAAATATATTGAAAAC
Organism: Halarcobacter azotofixans (SeqCode); assembly: GCA_048571215.1. GTDB lineage: Bacteria > Campylobacterota > Campylobacteria > Campylobacterales > Arcobacteraceae > Halarcobacter > Halarcobacter azotofixans. The sequence continues at coordinate 870,608 of CP182352.1, read as the reverse complement.
TCACTAGAGTCTAATACATTCTTAGAACAGGCAAAAATATTCATAAAATAAAAGTCTATATCATTAAGACAGTCATCTATTGATAACTATTCAACTAATCTATTAACACACTCAAAAGAACTTCATAATAAGCTATATAATAGTATTACAATACATGATGTACAAAAACAACTAAATAAGTTAATCGGGAGAAGAAAACCAGCAACAGTTAAACTGTTAGCATTAAATTTAAAAACCTTTTTAAAACCTTTAAATCTTGATTGGTCTACATTAGAAATACCAAGTGTACACAACAAAATAGATTACACCCTTCCTATTGAGGATACAAGAACAATTATCAAAGCAATGAGAAGTTATAGTTTAATAAAAGTTTCTGATAAAGAATATTATCAATTTCCTGAAGTTAGAAATATTTTTTTATTTTTATTAACTGGACGTAGAGTAAGTGAAGTTTTAAATCTAAAGTATTCAGATTTAAATTTATCACAAAAGATTTTTAGAATACCAGCTAGTAAAGCAAAAGGGAAAAAAGAATTAGTTTTTGATTTAGATGATACATTACTAAATGCACTTGAAACACAATCTAAAATTAATCATATTGAACTAAATGATAAGTTAGATCTAAAAATATTTAATTATACAAAAGAAACACCAAGATGGCATTTTCAAAAACTATTAAAAACATTGAATCTACAAAACTTAGATTACATGATATTAGACATATGTTAGCAACTACGCTACTTCAAAATGAAGTAGCTGTAGCTGATGTAAGTAGAATGTTAGGACATAGTTCAATTATAGTAACAGAACAAAGATATGTAACTAAATCTAAAGAACAAGCTTCAAGAGCTTTGAAAGCTTTAGATAATATTATTAATTGAACGATTTGGAACTCAATTATATAAATACAAACACCATAAAAACCCTTTATAAATTAATAAAAAAGATTATATAATGTTACCTGTTATAAAGAGTTTTTATTAAACTATAAAAGTAAAAGAATACTTTAGAATATAAAATAAACAAATTACAATAACATTAAATTGTTTTATATCTGGCTACAAAATTAAATAAAACTATAAAAAATATTGAACTTTAATAGTAAGTAATAATCTCATCATAATATAAATTCATTAATTAAATAAAAGGAAATTAAATCAAATGGCAAGACTATATCCAGGAAACATTGGATTTTGTAAATCAAATGCGGAAAAAAAACTATATAATATATTTAAAACATTTTCAGATGATTTTCATATCATTCATAGTTTAAATTGGCTTTCTTCTATTGCAACACTAAGAAGACATAGATTTACCCCTGATGGAGAAATTGATTTTGTTATAATCCATAAAGTTTATGGCATTTTGTGTATTGAAGTCAAAGGAGGTAGGATTAGTTACAATCGTCATGCTTTCTTTACTAATGGAGAAGAACTTAAAAAAAGTCCTTATAAACAAGCACATGATAATGCCTATGCTGTTTTAGACTTAACAAAAGAGTTATCAAACTTGATGATAGGTTATGCAGTTGGTTTTCCTGATTCTAGTCCCCAAAAATATAATAATGACTATGATAAAATAACTTTTAATGCTAATAATGAAATTAATTTAGAAAATAAAATTATCGAAATTTATAAATTTTGGAATGAAAGTTTATATAAAAAAAATTCTTTCTTAACAGATTCAAGAATTGAACAAATATTAGATATTTTACTACCCCAATCTATTGATTCTATTAAAAATAAAATTAATTACGATAATCGTACTTGGTTAATGTTATCAAAAGAACAAACAAATTTTATAGAAGAAGCAATGCAATATAATAGATACTTTATTTCTGGTAGAGCTGGTACAGGGAAAACTATTTTAGCAATCATATTATCAAGACTTTTAGTAGAAAAAAGAAATTATAAAGTATTATTTTTATCCTTTAATAAAGAAATTACAGAATTAATAAAAAGTGAGTTAAAACATCTAGAATCTAATGTTGATGTATTGACATTTCATCATTTCTTAAAAATAACTAATCCATTAAGTGATATTAAATATGTAACAAAAAATGAAACAAAAGTTCTTGAAGGTATAATCAATCACGTAGATAATAATTATGATTGTTTAATTATTGATGAAGCACAGTCTTTAGCTAGAATATGGCTTAATTATTTAAAAGAATATTTTGAAAATAAAAAAATATATGTATTTTCAGATGAACTACAATCCTTTGGGCATGAAGGGAAAATATTAAATTCAAATATGGATAAGATTTTTCATTTTAATGGAAAAAAAATTTTAACAAGAAACTATAGATCTCCTTATAAGGTTTATAAAAGATTATTGGAAATGTTTATACCATCAATTGAACAAACAACACCTAGAAGCTTAGATGAACTAGATTTAGTTGAGCGTATATCTAATGATAATTTAAAACAAACTATTCAAGGTACAATAGATGAACTTTTAGAACAATCTATAGACACGAAAGATATAGTACTACTTGTTTCATCATTAGCAACAGAAAGTTTAAAAAAATATACCTATAAAGATATTAAAACTTTTACAGTACAAAGTTACAGAGGAATGGAAAAATCAATTGTAGTTTATGTCATAACATCAGCAAATAAAAGTGATTTAAATGAATTTTATGTAGCATATTCTAGAGCTACAACACAAACAATAGTAGTTATACCTCAAAATGTATTATCTTTAGGAAAATCACATTTAGAACAACTTTTGTTAAAATCTGATATTACTGATAATAGTTTAAAAGAGAAAATACATCATGAAATTGAAGTTTTTAATGACTTATTAGCTTCAAACCATAAAAATATAAATCTTTTTGAAATGAAAATTTTTTATTCAGAAAAATATATATTGTTCATAGAAACTCAATATAGCTTTATTAACAGTTTACTTATTGAATACTTTCTAAAAAATGATATTTGTTCAATTACTGTTAATAAACATGATTTAAATACAGCAAAGCTTCATTCTAGTAATTTTCAGGAAATGAATTTAAATAATTTAGAGTTTGAATATTGTGAAGATTGCAAAACTACCACATATAGACAAATAAATTATAATGGAGAAAAGTTTTGCGTTAATTGTTTAAAAAACAATTTCAAAGATATCAATATTATTGAAATTAAAAAAGTATTTTACATACTTGAGAATTTAGATAAAAAAGAAGAAAGGATAAATATTTCATTGATGGATGAACCTATTAAAATATTAGGTAGATTTTATTATCATAAGTACCATGAAATACTTTCAGATGAAACTATTACACTTATAAACAAACACCACTTTGATATTTCTAGCATTAGTGGTATTTTTAAACTTCTTTTATCTTTAGAGAAACATCATAATGATTTTATTACTATAGAAGAAATTCGTTCATGTAAATATATTGAAAAGCTTATAAAAGATGAATCTATATGGAAAAAGGAGTTAGGTATAAATATTAATAGATTTATACAACATGGTTTTTTAGAGAAAATAAAACAGAAGAGTAATAAAAAAATTTATAAAATAAATAAAAGTAAGATTTTTAAAATAATTTGATTAAAGGATTAAAAATGTATGAAAATGACTTAAGAACTGGAACAGATTATCAATATAATTCAAACTTAGAAAGTATGCTAGTAGCTAAGAAAGAGCCACAAGAAAAAGTAAACTTAGATAGAATAAATACTTTATTAGATGATAATAGAACATATAATGACCTATCTAATGAAGATCTACTAAGGTTGAAAAAGGAACATGAAGAACTATTTAATAGTTTACCAAAAAAAGACCTACTATATGAGGAACAATCGGACTTAGAACGAGCAATAAGAGAAGATTATGATGAAATTTGTGAAATATTACAAAACAGGAAATAAGCTTATTTTATAAAATTATAAATAGGTATTCAAATACATAAAATAATATAAAAAATTTAGAAAACTATATAAAGTTATATGGTTTTCTATATTTAAAATTAATCATCTAGAGGGAGTGTTAGAAAATCTGTGTCAGTCTGATATAATAAATATTATAAGGATTGATATAGATGGAAAAGAAAAAACAATTTGATTTTAATGAAGCTGTACAAGATTTACTTGCAGGTAAAAATATCAATGGTAAAGATGGAGTACTTGCTCCATTAGTAAAACAATTAGTTGAAGCTGCTTTAGAAGCAGAATTAGATTCTCATATAACTCAAGATGTATTTGCAGGAAATAAAAATAGAAAGAATGGTAAAAGCTCTAAAACAATAAAATCAACAAGTGGTTCCTTTGAATTGAATACTCCAAGAGATAGAACAGGTTCTTTTGAACCACAACTTGTAAAGAAAAACCAAACAACAATGTCTAATGAAATAGAAGAAAAGATATTATCTATGTATGGCTTAGGATTAAGCTATAGAGATATTATAAAACATATTGAAGAGATATATCAAATACAATTATCAAGTGCAACAATAAGCACTATTACAGATAAAATTATAGATAAGGTAAAAGCTTGGCAAAGTAGACCTTTAGAAGCTATTTATCCATTTGTATGGCTTGATGCGATACATTATAAAATAAAAGATGGTGGGAAGTATGTGAGTAAAGCAGTTTACACAGTTTTAGGGATGGGAATTGATGGTAAAAAAGATATATTAGGATTATATTTATCCCAAAGTGAAGGAGCAAACTTCTGGCTTAGTGTTCTTACTGATTTAAATAATAGAGGATTAGAAGATATACTAATTGCATCAGTAGATGGTCTTAAAGGCTTTCCTGAAGCTATTAAAACAATATATCCAAATACCGAAGTACAACTTTGTGTTGTACATCAAATTCGTAATTCATTGAAGTATGTAGCTTCTAAAGACCAAAAAGAGTTTATGAGAGATTTAAAACTTGTTTATCAAGCAACAACAAAAGAACTTGCAGAAGATGAGCTTTTAAAACTAGATGAAAAATGGGGGAAAAGATATCCCATAGTACTTCAATCTTGGCAAAATAAATGGGAGAATTTATCTTATTATTTTAAATATCCAAAAGAGATAAGAAAGATTATGTACACTACAAATATTATTGAATCTGTACATAGGCAATTTAGAAAATTAACCAAAACAAAAGGAGCTTTCCCTAATGAGAATTCACTTTTAAAATTGTTGTATATGGGAATATTAAATGCAAAAGTAAAATGGACTCAGCCAGTGCATAATTGGAGTTTAACAATCTCCCAACTTGCTATATTTTTCGAAGGGAGATTGGATAATTATTTAGAGTTGTAACAAGTATGGATTTGTTACTTTAGGTGACTTGACACAGATTTTTGAACGGTCTCCATCTAGAAATACTCTCTTTATTATCTTTTAATTTTTTCAATTCTTTAATAATTTTTATCTTTTCTTCTTTTTTATTAAACTTAGTATAAAGTTTAATCAAATTTTCATAATATATTTCATTTTTATTATTTATTTCTATTGCCCTTTTAAAATACTTTTCTGACAAATCAAATTTATTAAGTTCCATATATAGCTCACCTAAACTATCAAGAGTAGCTGCAGAATTTTTGTCAATTTTATATGATTTCTTTAAATATTTTTTAGCTTTTTTAAAACTTCCCAATTTTAGATAATTAAATCCTAAATTATTTAAGAAAATAGGATCTTTTTTTTCATTCATATTTAATACTTCTAACAAATATTCTTTCGCCTTTTTATAATCATAGTTTTTAAAACCATTATTTAGGTATAAATAGCCAAGAGATTTAAGTACATCAATATTTTTTCTATCAATTTCAAATGCTTCTAACAAATATTTTTCTACTTTTTTATAATCACAATTTTTAAAATTTTTATTTGAATATAGTTCTACCAATATTAATAAAGTAAAAATATCTTTTCTCTCAATTTCAAATGCTTCTAACAAATATTTTTCTGCTTTTTTATAATCACAATTTTTAAAATCTTTAGTCATATAAAGTTTAGCTAGTAACTTTAAAGTCATTATATCTTTTTCATTCATATTTAATGCTTCTAACAAATATTCTTCTGTTTTTTGGTAATCATGTTTTTCAAAATCTTTATCTGCATATAACAGAGCAATATTTCTATATGGTTTATTTTCCTTTGGGTCTAACTCTATCGATTTAAGATAATATTTTTCTGCTTTTTTATAATCATAGTTTTCAAAATCTTTATTTGTATATAATGCTCCCAAACTATTATATGTATTAAAATTATTCTTATTCAAATCTAAAGATATTGAAAGTAATTCTTTCACTTTATGAAATCTTTTTTTATCTGCATAATATATAGCTAAATTATTATAAGCTTTTGTATTTTCAGGATTTATCGATATAGCTTTAGTATATTTCTCTTTTGAAATTTCTGTATATTTTAAATCTTGATAAATAGTCCCTACCCTCATAGTTAATAAAGACTTTATCTTTTTGTTATTTGAAATATATAAACCAAAATAAGCTTGTTCTAAGGCTTCATCATATTTTTTTTCTCTCCAAAGTTTTGTAGAGATAATTAAAAAATCGAAATCTGATTTTTTTTCAAAGCTTCTCTTAATTGATTGTTCATAAATTTCTTGATTTTCAAAATCATTAATATTTAAATACTCTACATCATTTGCAAATTTATTTTCCTCTTTTGTAAGAATATGCCTGTTAAAACTAAATTTAGTTCCATCTTTTGACTGTTCAAAAATAAAGTTTAATAAAGAATTAGGTCCTACTGCAGACAAAACTAATAAACTCAAAATGATAATTAAAATAAAAATACTAATAATTGTATTTTCTTTCCATAATATACTTATAGCCAATAAAAAAAAGAATAGAATTGAAAAAGTTATAAGAAAATCTTTTGATAAAAAAGTAAAAATTTTTTTCACTATGGCACCTTACAAAATAGTATTATTTATTATATTATAATAATACTAAAAGCTATTAAAAAGAATTAATGTAGATCTATACAAGTTAATCAGAATAAGGTTATCCCTCTAATATATTATATTCTTCAATTAATCTACTTAAAACATTAAATTATCCTATCAATATATTATATTGTCTATCTAATATATTAATAAAACTATCAATGTTTAGTACTCATTAATATATTATGAGGACAATTTTATATACCTACTTCTTTTTTAAATGAGATATGTCAGGAATAGGCTCCAAATTTGGATTATCATCTATTTCTTCAAAATATGATTTATTCTTTATTTTCTTCTTTTTTTAACCTCAATCTTTCTTTCTGATCACAACAAATACTATTATTCGTATCAACCTATTTTTGTGCTCTAAATCACTAATAAAGTCTTCTTGATTATTCTCTTTACCTTCTAAACTCATTTTTTATTCCTTTTATTTTTCTCTAAATTTTCTTTTAGTGTTATTTTGATTTGAACTTTCTTCTAAATGTGAAGTATCAGGTATAGACTCTAATTGAGGTTTACTCTCACAAATAAACTTCTCTTTTAAATTATTATATATATTTAAGAGATACTCTCTTGTAGTTGAGATATAAGTATTAAGCTTTCTTCCAAATTCTCTTCTAAGATTGGTAAATCTGCTAATTTGTTGTTCATGCTTTCCAATTTGCCGTAAATTGCTTTCTGATTCTTTTGTAATACTTCTAATTCTTCTTGAAGCTTGTTCATGTGACTCTGATAATTTTGTACAATTTGAGATAGACTCTTTTCGTAAGCTATCTGCTGTTTCTCTAAGTGATCTAAAAAACTCAATTGTTTCTGTTCTGCTAGTTCTATCTCTTTCATTAACTGTTCTTGCAGTGTCATCTTCTTGCTCCTTATCTTTTTCATTTTCTTCAATTATCTTTTCAAATTCATATGAAGCTTTTTTTCTTGATGTATTAAAAAGCTTTTTAACAACTTTAAACCTTCTTTCATTCTCTTTTCTAAGCTTATTTTCTACCTCTTTTAACCTTGTATTTTTATCTACACTTTCAAAGCTTTTTTTATTAGTTTTTATTTGTATTTTTCTATCTTCTTGAGTACATTTAAAAAAATCTTCATTATAAAACTCACCTCTAACTCTCATTTTTCCAGTTTCATTTGAAACAGTTACATAGCTAAAATCTTTTTTTAAATCTTTTCCAAATTTTTCAACAGTTAAGCCCTCTTCTTCAAGTATTGTTTTAATATCATCAAGCTTATTAATAACTCCAGATAGAAGTAATTCTTTTATGTAATTATTCACTTTAAGCGTGTTAAAAGTGTGTTAATTTATTTTGGCTATATTTTAAATTACCATAATATAGTATTAGTAAAGTTTTTCTTGTCCAATCCTATATAAAGCAAAATCGTACTTTATAGGATCATTTATATCAAACTCTTTTAACTTATTTGTTACTAATATTGCAGATTTTAAATCATATGTTTTCCTATCAAGTAAGCCTAACTTTTGAGAGACTTTAAAAGTGTGGGTATCAAGTGGTAGAATTAAATTTTTTTTATCTATATTTTTCCATAATCCCATATCAAGAGAGTCATCTCTTACCATCCATCTTAAAAACATATTCCATCTTTTATATGGAGCATTTCCTATCTCTTTGATAAAACCATTTTTATCTCTTTTTAGGGGGCTTGAAACTAAAAAAGTGAAACCTTGAGAGGTGTACTGGATTTTTGAGTTTATCTTTTTTATTACATTATCAATACCATCTAAAACACAATTATCTTTTTTATAAGTTTCATAAAAAAATGAGTTTAAACTATCTTCTTGTTTCAATCTTCTAAATGCTATGAAAATATTTTTTATATCTTGATTATTTTGAAATCTATAATAAAATCTATCTAACTCTTTTTCTATTTTTTCTTCCCTCTCATCTAAAAGTGAAAAATCAAAACTATCTAAAAACTTTACAATCAAACTAGCTTTTCCATATGCGAACAAGGCACATAAAAGTATTGCGTATTCATCTTTATATCTACTTGCTACTAAAAGTGGATCTGGTTTTTCGTAAGAGAGTTCACAAATAGAATCTCTACATATAACCTCTTTATCTAAAAGCTCTTTTATTTTTAAATCATTTTTATTCATATATAATTTTTCTTTATAAAATTTTCAATATCTTCTTCTATTTTATCAATCGCTGTTGTTGCACACTCATAATAGATTTTATTAAAACACTCTTCTATTATAGCTTCACTTGGTTCAAAATTATTCAAAATCGTAAAATCTGTATATTGGCTTAGGAAACTAACATCTATAACATATCCACTAGTTCCAATAACCACAAGCAAAGAACAGTTTTCTAAACTTTCGTACATCTTTTCATAATTGGGTGCCATTTCACCAAAAAAAACTATATCGGGTCTTAGTTTTCCAGCACATTTTTTACACTTGATATAAGTATTTTCTTGTCTTTGATAGCCTATATTTTCAATTGTTCCACAACTCATACATTTTATATGTGGTAAGTAACCATGTAGGTGTAAAACATCTTTGCAATTTGCTTTTTCAAATAAATCATCAACATTTTGTGTTATAACTTCTATTTTATTTGGATATTTGTTTTTTAATTTTGCTATAGTTTTATGAGCTTTATTAGCTAACTTATCGCTAATATCGATTCTTCTTTGGTCATAAAACCTTATGGTTTCTTCATAATTAATATCTAAGCACCCTGCACTACAGATATCTTCTATATTATGTTTTTCCCAAAGTCCATCACTATCTCTAAAAGTTGATATTCCACTTGGCTTTGAAATCCCAGCTCCTGTTAATATTATAATCTTCTCATCCATTTATATTCCATCTTTATTTTATAGTTATTATAAAAATTTTGGTATTATACCATGATTTAAAATTAGGACTTAATATGAAATTTGATGAATATAAACAATTAGTAAAAAAAACGAGAACTACAAGACGCTTTAAAAAAGATATAACTATAGAGTCTAAAGAATTGGAAGAGATTATTGATATAACAAGACTAAGCTCTAGTGCTATGAATAAACAACCCTTAAAATATATAATAGTAACTAAAAAAGATTTAGTAAAAAAACTTTCAAACACTTGTAAATGGGCAAGTCATTTAAGCAGTTGGGATCAAAGTGAAGATGAACAACCTAGCGCATTTATTGTAGTTTTAAATGATACTACAATAGATGGCTTTGCCATGCTTGATTGTGGTATAACTTTAAACTCCATAATGATAGGTCTTAAAATAAAAGGCTATGCTTCATGCCCATTAGCTTCAATAGATAAGGATCTTTGTAAAAACCTTTTTAATCTACCACAAAACCTAGAACCAATCTTAGGAATAGCTGTTGGTATAGAAGCAGAAAATATACAAATAGTAGACCTAAAAGATGATACTAACTATTATAGAGATCAAGAAGATAATCATTGTGTTCCTAAAAGAGCTTTAGATGAAATCCTTGTAGGGAAATATTAATGCAAAATATACTTATAACGGGTTGTTCAAGTGGTATTGGTCTTCAAACAGCAAAAACCTTAAAAAAAAATGGGATAAAAGTTTATGCCAGTGCTAGAAAACAACAAGATGTAAAAATGCTTGAAGATTTAGGTTTTGAAACCTTTTTACTTGATATTACAAATAAAGAACATATAAAAATAGCTTTAGAAACAATTATAAAAAATGATAAAACATTGGATGTAGTATTTAACAATGCAGGTTTTGGACAACCTGGTGCTGTTGAAGACTTATCCCTTGAAACTTTAAAAGAGCAGTTTGAAACAAATGTTTTTGGACTGCATGAAGTTACAAGACAAACCCTACAAATTTTTAGAAAACAAGGCTTTGGAAAAATCATTCAACACTCTTCAGTTTTAGGGATAATAAGTCTAAAATTTAGGGGTGCTTATAATGCCTCAAAATATGCAATTGAAGGCCTAAATGATACACTAAGACAAGAACTTATAGATACAAATATTTATATATCTGTAATAAACACGGGACCAGTAACAAGTAAGTTTAGAGAAAATGCCCTAGAAAAATTTAGAAAAAATATTGATATAAACTCAAGTGCTTTTAAAACAACTTATGAAAATGAATTAAAAGCAAGATTGGAAAATGATAAAGATACTACACCTTTTAATCTACCAGCTAGTAGTGTTGCAAAGGTAGTATTAAAAATCATAAATACAAGAAAACCAAAACCAAGATATTATGTCACTAAAGCAACTTATATTTTAGGGTTTCTAAAAAGAGTTTTAAGTACAAACTTATTGGATAAATTGTTAAATAAAATCTAAGTTGATTGTATCTCTTTTGTATTTGCTTTAGCTTGTAAGAAATCAGATATTTGCATCAAACAAAAAGTTACTATAAAAATCATAAGACCAGGGAAAAAACTAACCCACCAAGCTATATCCATAACAGCTTTTCCATCACTTAGCAAACTTCCCCATGACATTTGGGGAGGATTTACCCCAAGACCTAAAAATGATAATCCAGACTCAGCTAAGATAGCTCCTCCAACTGAAAAAGTAAATGATATAAGAAATATAGGAGCTAAAAGTGGCGCAAAATATTTAAAGATGATTTTAGTTTTAGATACCTTTGCTAAGCTTAAAATTTTAATAAAAGGTTTATTTCCTATAGCAAAACTTTCACTTCTAATAAGTCTTGCCATCCCCATCCAACCTGTTATTGATATAACAATAATCAAAACTAAAGTAGAAGCTTGGATATATGAAACCAAAGCCAAAAGTAAAAAAAATGTTGGGAAAGTTAAAAATAAGTCAATTAGTATAGTAATCCCTTTATCAATTTTACCTTTAAAATAACCTGCATTTATACCTATAAAAAGTCCAATTATTGAGGCTATTGCTGCACTTAGAAAACCTATTATAAGTGAAGTTTGACCTCCATTTAAAACTCTAGCTAACATATCTCTTCCTAATCTATCTGTACCAAATAGGTGTTCAAAACTAGGAGCTAAAAGAATTTTTTGTGGATTTAATTCATAGGGGGAAACTGTATAAAAAAATGGCATGAATAATACTAAAAATATCAAAGCAATTAGTATACTAGCGGCCACTTTTATCATAAACTACTCTTGTGTATATGTAAAATAAGATAAAGAGCTTTTACCAAATTTTTTTGTCTTATGAAGTGAAAATTTCCCTAAGTTTTGAGGTATTACTAAAGCAGTAACATGCTCTATTATCACCATAAATATATTTTCATTTTCAATATTTTCAATCATCTTAAAACTTTTTTCATAAATCTCTTCCATCCCTTCTCTGTAATCAAAAGGTGGATCAATATATAAAATAACTTCATCATTTGAATTTTTAAGTGAATTTAAAATACTTGGGGTTTGAACAAAAGTATCTCCTAGAGTAGTTTGACAACTATTAGGTTCAATCAACTTACAATTTTTTGTTAAAATCCTATAAGAGTTTTTATCAAGTTCAACAAAATATGCTCTTTTTGCGCCTCTACTTATAGCTTCAAGACCAATACTTCCACTTCCTGCAAAACTTTCTATAAATATTTTATCTATAATATCAAATTGTAAAACATTAAAAAAAGACTCTTTTAATCTAGCTTTTGAACTTCTAGTTACCTCAAGTGAAGGCAACTCTAAAGTCTTCCCTTTATATTTCCCTGCAATTATTCTTGTAGTTGGTTTATTTGTTTTCATATCTCTCTTAACTGTAATTTTTTTGTATTATAGTTAAAAATTGTTAAGGATTCTATTTAAATAATAGTTGTTAATATATCATTAATCTAATATTCAATTACTGTAATATTTATATAATATAATTTCATATAAATTAAAAGGGAGAGATAGATGAAAAATATTATAAAAAGAGATTTTGCTACATCCTTTACTACAGTGCTATTTTTAGTCATAGGAGGAAGTGGAATTATGATGTATTTTCACTTTTTTGATTCAAAAGTAAAAGAGATGCATGAGATATTAGGATTATTTTTTGTTGGAGCAATTTTGCTTCATGTTTTTTTTAATTGGAAAAGTATGAAAAACTATTTTAATAAAAAAATATTTTTAATAGCAGCATCAATTACCATAATTACAAGCTCAGTATTTGTTTTAAATGCTCCAAGTGGAGAAAACCCAAAGGGTACTATTATAAAAAGTGTTTTAAATGCTCCATTAAAAGATTCTTTTAAAATCTTAAATGTTGAATATGATTATGCCATAATGAATTTAGAAAATAATGGAATAAAAATAAATGATGAAATCTCTATTTATAAACTTGCGAAAAACAACAAGACATCACCTTTTAGAATAGTATCAATCATTATGAGTAAATAAGTGAGAATATAGATTATTCTCACCTAATTTTTTATGCAACTAATATTACACTTGAAGCTTTAAAAATAGCAAATACAGTATCTGATATATTTAATTGTAAATCTTCAACTGCATCATTTGTAACTACTGCACAAATTTGATTATCTCCAACAGAAAGTTTTACTTCAGAACTAACTTGCCCTTTTTTAATCTCAGTAATAGAACCTTCTATTATATTTCTTGCACTTGCTTTTAATTTAACTTTTGAGATAATAATTGCTGGTGCTTTAATCAAAGCAGATACTTCTGAACCAACTTCTAAACCTAATAACTCTTTTGATTCATTTGTAATTGTAGCCGATACTAAAACATTTGAAGCAACTTCTACTTTAACTTCTGCCATAACTGCACCTGATTTAAGCTCTGTAATCTTACCTGTTAACTCATTTCTTGCACTTGTTTTCATACTATGTCCTTTATAATAAAATATAAATAGATTATAACTACATAAACTTAATTTTTATTAAAAAATAACTTAAATATAAAAGAAAACGTTATATACTTAAGTCACTATATATTCCTATAAACAACGTATATTCGATATCTACTTCAAGATACAATGAATATCAAATATAATAATTCAAAAAAAATAATTATTTTAAATAATTAATATCTATAACTAATTTATTAATGTAATCAAACTAGGACTTTAATTTGATAAAATCTCAAAAAATTTTAAAGAGTAAATTTGCCACGAAAAAAATTAAAAAGAATTTTGCCAAGTCACGAAAGAATAAAAGAACAAAAATTTTTAAAAATATTTGGAAATTTTTTACAAAAAAGAGAAATTTGGAGTATTTCTCGTAAAAAAGTTGTCCTAGGCGTACTAATAGGAATATTTGTAGCTTGTCTGCCTATGCCACTTCAAATGGTATTATCATCACTTTTAGCAATAGCATTTAATGCAAACCTACCACTTAGTTTTACACTTATATTTATAAGTAACCCTCTTACTATGCCACCACTTTTTTATTTTGAATACCAAATAGGAAAACTAATAATAGAACCTAAAAATCCAATAGAGTTTGAATTTAATTCAATGTATGACAATTTTGGAAATATAGCCCTTAGCCTTTGGAGTGGAGCATTAGTTGTAGGAATATTCTCAAGTGTAATATGTGCAATATTAGTAAACTTCTTTTGGATATATTCTGTTAGAAAAAATAGAAAGAATAGTCAGTTAAATTAAAGAGTGTTATTGAATTTTAGATTAAAAAAATATTTAAAAGAAAGTTTATTTATAATAAAAGTTATGCATGGTAAGTTTTAGATTATGTTAGAAATCAATAATATTGTCTTACGCAAGGGAAGGTTTATATTTTTGTTTTAATCAAGGCGAAGAGAAAAATTTAAGCGGAGCGTACACTTAAGTACGTGAGCATTATATTTTTCTCTTCAACGCAGAGTAAGGGAGAAAGATGAACCTTATCTTGCGTAAGACTGGGCTCGAAGCTCCCTTATAACATTAACCTTAATCTCCCCTGGATATTGAACTTTTTGTTCAATCTCTTTTGCTATCTCTGTTGCTAGTAATATAGATTCATCATCATTTACTAATTCTGCTTTTACTATTACTCTAACTTCACGTCCAGCATTTATAGCATAAGCATTAATAACACCTGTTTTACTTGTAGAGATGTTTTCAACCTCTTCAACTCTTTTTAGGAAGCTTTCAAGAACTTCTCTTCTTGCCCCTGGTCTTGCTGCACTTAGAGCATCTGCTGCACAGACTGCTGCACTCTCTACATTTATAGGTTCTTCATGACCATGATGAGCATAAATACCATTGATTACTGTATCTGGCTCATCATATCTTTTACAGATTTCTGCACCTAAGTCCACATGACTTCCTGGCATCTCATGGGTTAAAGCTTTTCCTATATCATGTAAAAGTCCTGCCCGTCTTGCTAAAATTGCATCTCCACCCATTTGTGCTGCAAGTAAACCAGCTAAGTGGGAAACTTCCAAGGTATGTGCTAAAGCATTTTGCCCATAAGAAGCTCTATATCTAAGTCTTCCAACAAGTTTTATAAGCTCTGGATGCATAGACTTGATACCAAGTTCTAAAACTACATCCTCACCCTCTTTTTGGATATTCTTATCAAATTCATTTTTTACTTTATTGTAAATCTCTTCTATTCTTGCAGGTTGAATTCTTCCATCTTCTAAAAGTGCTTTAATTGTTTTTGTAGCAATAGCACGTCTATAAAGATTAAAAGATGAAATTGTTATTGTATTTGGGGTATCATCAATAATAATATCAACTCCAAGCAACATCTCTAGGGCTTTAATATTTCTACCCTCTTTACCAATAATTTTCCCTTTTGTCTCTTCATCATTTATAGGAATATTATTTATAAGTCTTTCAGCTGCAAACTCTCCTGCATATCTTGTAACAGCATGGGACAACATATTGTTAATCTCATCTTTACATTTTGATTCAGCTAACTTATATTTTTTTCTAAAGATTGAAGCTATTTTAGCTCTACTATCCTCTTTTACTTTTTCAAGCATTAACTCCTTTGCTTCATCCTCTGTAAGTCCAGAAGCATTTTCTAATACTTTTATAGCTTTTGTAATTTTTTCTTCATATGTTTTTTGTTGTTTTTTTAATCCCTCTTTAATTGTTGTTATTTTCTCATTTTTTTCAACAATCTCAGCTTTTTGTTCCCTAATTGTTTTAAGTTCTGACTCTAAGTGATGATTTAATTCTTTCTCTTTTTTCTCTATTTTTGAAAGCATCTCCTCATATTCACGTCTAGCAACTTTAAACTCTCTGTCATAGTCTTTCTTAGCTCTTATCTGAGCATCCTTTAATATAACCTCTGCTTCGTGTTCTATTACTTTTGCTTTTGCTTTAGCTTGTTCAATATATATATCAAATTTTGCTTTATTAATCTTTTTTACTACGAATACACTAAGTATTGAACTAGCTATCGCAGTAATTATTCCAACCAGTACTAATTCCATATTCATAACCTTAAGTTGTTATTATATAATCGGCTTGAATATCGTATTTATCAGTTAAAGTCTCTTTTGCTTTACAAAGTGTTAATTGAGTGAAAACAATTGTAGGTCTATAGTTTAATCTATCAAAAAACCTATCATACATTCCTCTACCAAAACCAATTCTCTTGCATACGCCATCAACTCCTACAATTGGTACTATTGCAAGTTCAATCTTGTTATTTCTACAAAATGAATTTTTTGGTTCTTTTATACCAAACTTTTTTTTCTCTAATGGTAATCTATATTTTACTAATTTAAAACTGTCCTTCTGCATATAGGGAACATACACATTTTTCTGTTCCCTTCTTAGTAATTTGATTAGTGGTTGTACATCAACTTCCACACCAAGAGGAATATATAATAATATATTTTTTGCTTTGTGCTTGTCTATAAATCTTTTTAATTTTTTAACTGTTTTCTTGTCTTTGTTGTACTTTAAAAAGCGGCTTGAAAACTCTAATCTTTTAAGACACGATTTTCTAAAATCACTTTTGTGATCATTTATCATATTTAAGCCTTACTTCGGTAAACTTCTTACCTCAAATAATTTTACCAGTAAGGAATTAAAATGCAGTTTAAAAAAATAGCATTTTTTATAATTTCTATAACCATACTATTTTCAGGATGTGATTCTAAAAAAGAGATTGTAAAAGAAAAAGTTCAAACAAAGTTTGTATTATCTGCTATAGATAGTACAAAAATAACTATTGAGACGAAAGATGATCTCATAAAAGTTTTGAAAGAGAAAGACAAAGCTAGTGATAAGTTAGTATTACTAAACTTTTGGGCAACTTGGTGTGCACCTTGTGAGGCAGAGATTCCACATTTAATAAGTTTACAAAAAGATTATAAAGATACTTTTGAGATAATTAGTATAAATATGGGTCAAGAAGACAATACTCTTCAAACAAATGCTATAATGAATCAATTTATTCAAGACTATGGTATAAACTATACTGTTACAAATAGTTTAGAAAATTTTAAATTAGCTAATGCTTTAGGTGGAATCAAAAGTATTCCTACAATGTTTATGATAGATAAAACTGGGAAAATCATCCAAAAATATGTTGGTATAGTTCCAGAAGAGATGATGGAAGTAGATATTAAAAATGCACTTGGGAAAATATAATGTTTAGTTTTTTAAAGAAAAAAAAAGATACTGAAGAGATTGAAAAACAAAACAATCAAGAATCAGAAGAGAATAAAATTGATAAAGAGAAAATACAGAGTGTAGAAGAGGAAAATTCAAAAGGATTTTTCTCAAAAGCACTATCTAAAACCTTTGATAATATTAAATCAGTAGTTCCACAAAAAAAAGAAAAAATTGCTTTTGATGATATAGAAGAGCTTCTAATTGAAGCAGATATGGAATATGAGATTATAGAAAAAGCTATGGATGGACTTCCAACTGAGATTACAAGAAAACAATTAAGACATAGACTTGTAATGCTTTTTGAACATGCACCAGAAGTTGATTTAGAGAATCTTCCAAAACCATTTGTAAGATTAATCATTGGTGTAAATGGTGCAGGTAAAACTACTACTATTGCTAAACTTGCAAATAGAAGTAAAAAAGAAGGTAAAACGGTTATTTTAGGAGCTGGTGATACTTTTAGAGCTGCAGCTATTGAACAACTAGCAACTTGGGCAGAAAAAATAGATGTGCCAATTATAAAAACAAAACAAGGTCATGATGCAAGTGCAGTTGCATATGATACTATTTCATCTGCAATTGCAAGAGATATTGATAATGTTATTATTGATACAGCAGGACGTTTACAAACCCAAACAAACCTAAGTAATGAACTTAAAAAAATAGTTAAAGTATGTGGAAAAGCTAAAGAGAATGCACCTCATCAAAAACTTATGATACTAGATGGTACTCAAGGAAACTCAGCAATTGCACAAGCAAAAGCATTTAATGAGATGGTTGGAATTGATGGTATCATTGTTACAAAACTTGATGGTACTGCAAAAGGTGGAGCATTATTTTCTATCTCAAATCAACTAGAACTTCCAATTTTTTATGTGGGTATTGGTGAGAGTGCAAATGATTTAGTTGAATTTAGTCCTGATAACTTTGTTGATAGCTTACTTGATGAGATTTATACAGAAGAGAAATAAGATATTTAGCTAATGATTTTTTAATTTTTCCTTAATCATTAGCTTGCCTTTATAAAAAGTATTCACCTTTTATCTAATTTTAGTTATATTTTATAAAAATAGACATTATAGGTATACATTTTGAAATCTCCTTACTCTAAAATAACTAGATATATTTTAATTATTTCCATCTTAGCTCTGATACTTTTGAGTTTTATATTTTATACCCTAACAAAACTAGATAAAAGTGAAGAGGTTTTAACTCAACTTGAAGATGGTTTGATTATTACCAAAAATCTTTTAGAAGAACAAAAGCGTTATGCCCTATCTTTATCAATACTTCTTTCAGAAGATAAAGAGATAATAAATAGCTTTATACAAAAAAATAGAATTGAAAGTTTTAAGATTGTAAATAAAAAATTAAAACATTTAAAAGATATTCAAAATAGTAAAGTTGATGTACAAATACATAATAAAGATTTAACAACATATCTAAGAAGTTGGGATATTAGTAAAAAAGATATACCTTTAAACTCTTTTAGACAGGGCTTAGTAAAGGTTTATAAAACAAAAAAACCTATTGTATCTATAGAGCTTGGTAAACGATTAAATATAAAAGCTATCTCTCCCATTATCTATCAAAATAAAATGATAGGAAGTATTGAAACAATTGTTGGTTTTGAACATCTAACAAATCAAATAAAACAAAGAGCTTATGAACTTTTTATTTTATTAGATAAAAAATATTTAGATATTGCTAGTAAATTAAAAAACAATTCCACTATTGATAAATTTGTATTAGTAAATAACTCAAATAGTACTCTTTTAAATAATTTAAATCTATCAAATCTAAATGATTATGGTTATATTTCAAGTAAAGATATGGTTTTTAGCTATTTTTCATATTATGATTTAAAACAAAAAAAATTAGGATATATTTTAATAGGTATTAGAAATAAACACAGCATAGAGTTAAATAATTCTTTTGAATATATTCATCATAAACAAAAAGACTCAAAGGTGATTATACAATGAAACTACTACTATTAGAAGATGATTTAGAGTATAACCAATCCATAAAAGATTATTTAGAATCCTTTGATTATAGTGTTGATTGCTTTGAAGATGGGCAAGAAGCATTAGAAGCGATTTATGAAAACAAATATCATATTTTGATTTTAGATATTAGAGTTCCTAGGCTAAATGGTTATGAACTAGTAAAAAATATAAGAGAAGAAGGAGATACTACTCCGGTAATATATATAACATCTTTAACGGATATAAATAACCTGAGTTTAGGTTATGAACTTGGTTGTAATGATTATATAAAAAAACCTTTTTCACCTAAAGAATTAAAATATAGAATAGAACAACTTACAAAACTTTTTTATTCTCAAAACCAGCAAAAAATAAACTTAAATTTTAATATCAGCTACGATATTATCAAAAAAGAGTTATATAAAAATGATGATGAAGTTATTAAGCTAACAAAAAAACAAACTGAAGTGGTTTTTTGTCTTATCTCAAATCTAAACCAATTTATCTCAATAGATAGATTAAGGGAAGAGATTTGGGAAGATAGATTTATTTGTGAAGCTGATATAAGAGTTTGCATAAAAAAAATCAGAGATAAAACTTCTAAAGATTTTATTATAAATCAAAGAGGCTTAGGATATAAAATTGTTGAAGAAAAATAAAGATTATATTCTTAATATATCAATCATATATACTATAATTTTTTTTATATTTATAGCCATTCCTAGCTACTTTTATATGCAGATTGAAATAAAAAACTATAATAGCTATCAAAATAGAGTTATAAGTCAATATGCAAATAAAATCCAAAGGGCTATATATGATTTTTCAAGCTCTACAAATGACACTTTTATTTTTCCTAAATCTTTTAAGTATAAAGTGATAGTAAAAGATTCAAACTCAAAAACACTCTATAAAATAAATGATGAAAAAAATTTTAAAAAAAGCATTAGATTAGATATAAATTTAGCAGAGAATAGACTCAATGCAAAAAATCTCACTCTTATAAAAGAGATTTCCTATAAAAGAATCTATCTAAAGATATTAATACTTGTCATTTGCATCTCTTTATTTATCTTTATCTCCATATTTTTAATCATAAAAGCTAGTATTGAGCCCTATAAAAAAGTGAATGAATATCTTGATGCATTTTTCAATGACGCTATGCATGAACTAAAAACTCCCTTAGGGATTATCCAATTGAACTTAGAAATTTTACAAGAGAAACAAGCAAAAACAAAGGAGATAGAACGCTCTATAAATGCAACAAAAAACCTACTTCTAGTTTATGAAGATATTGAGTACTTGATTAAACAAAAAAGTGTAAGTTATAACAAAGAGCAAATAGAGTTTTCATATCTTTTATGGCAAAGAATTGATCAATTTGAAAGTTTAACAGTGGCAAAAAATCTTAATTTTGATACACAAATTGAACCAAATATACAAATAAATCTAAATAGAATACATCTTCAAAGAATTATAGATAATACAATCTCTAATGCTATAAAATATTCTAATAAAAACACTACTATAACTATTAAGTTATATAAAAAAGAAGAGAATTTGATTTTTAGTGTTCATAATATAGGTAAAACCATAAAGGATAAAAAGGCTATATTTAATAGATACTATAAAGAAAACTCTATCAAAGGGATAGGTCTTGGTCTAAATATTGTAAAAAATATTTGTGATGAAAATCAGATAAAAATAGAAGTACAATCAGAAAAACACAGTGGTACTAAGTTTAAATATACATTCTTAACCTCTACTTAATTTTAATACTTTAAAATATACACAAAAGTAACTTTATTTTTGTATAATCTATTCATAGATAAAAAAGGAGATATCATGAAATCAATTTTATTAGTAGGTTTAGTATCAACACTAATGTTTGCACAAACACCTAATGTACCACAAACATACCCAGATGGTGAATTAGGAAGAATGGTAAAATTAGGTGAAGCTATTATGAATGAAACTAATACACACCCCTTAACAAAAGACTTAGTAGGAAACAACCTACAATGTAAAAGTTGTCACCTTCCAGGAAAAGATGGGAAACCTGGAACTATGACTACAGTAGGTACATTTAGAGGAACAGCTGCATCTTTTCCTGCATTTTCAAAAAGAGAAAAAACATTACAAACATTACAAGACAGAATCAATAACTGTTATATGAGAAGTATGGATGGGAAAAGACCAATTATTGATACAGAAGCATCTATTGCTATGGCTGCTTATATCACATGGCTTTCTACTGGATTTCCAATACAAATGGAAGAACATAGACCATGTAGTGTACTTACAAGTAAAAGATGGGCATCACATCAAAAGAAATTTGCAGCTATTCAAAGAAAAGCTACTCATAAAAACTATCTAGCTGGTAAAAAAATATTTGAAACAAAATGTGCATCATGTCATGGTATGAATGGTGAAGGTATTGCAGCTTTTCCTCCATTATGGGGACAAGATAAAAATGATAAATGGTTATCTTATAATACAGGTGCTGGTATGAGTAAACTTAACAAAGCTCCAGCTTGGATTCAAGAAAATATGCCATTTGGTCAAGGTGGAACATTAAGTGATCAAGAAGCTGCTGACGTAGCACTTTATGTTGACGCACAACCAAGAGCTAGTTTCAATTTAAAAGACCATTTACTTCCAAAAGAAGAAATGGGACATTATAATTCAAAAGTACATGAAGAAAAACACTCTGTAGAATCAAATTTCAAAGCATTTGGACTTGATTTAAATAAAATTAAAGGTGAGTAAAATAGTAAGCTTTAAGCTTACTATTTACATATGTAAAAAACCACCTATCTTTCTAAAGTAACTCTCAATATTTTCAAAAGAGTGATTTCCACCCTCTTCTATTATTAGTTCACTATCACTTAATTTTTCTTCTGCTTGTGTATAATCCAACACCTCATCTTCTGTTTGTAAAAGTGTCATAAAATTTTCTTGTTTTTTTATTGTTTTTACTTCAAAACCTTTTAATGCTTGGATATGTTCTGCTGTTACTTCAAAAGAGGACATATCATAATAATTCATTGCCATTCCAATTTTGTCCAAGGTTTTATATGGGTAAATTGAAGGGTTTATTAATACAGCTTTCAAATCATATTTATTTGCTAAATAAATTGCATAATATCCACCTAAAGAGGATCCTACTAAAGCTACCTTTTCATTTTTGGCTTGAAGCATTTCAATTATTTGTTCTAAAGTATCAATTGCCAAATTGGGAACATAAGATAAAGATGGAGCTATTACTTCATCTTCAAAATATTCCCTAAAAAGTGTTGCCTTACCACCATTTCCACTACTTCCAAATCCATGTATATATAAAATCATTTTAAATCCCTTTATAAATCTTCAAAATTATATCTTGTTGGTTCTTAGTTTAATTAGATAAGTTAAAAATAAATTTAAAAGTGATTTTTAAGCTAGCTATGTTAGCATTAAATCAACTTCAAATAAGGAGTTTATTATGTTAAGAAAAATAATTATCACTTTTTTTACCTTTTTTCTAATTACATCAACACTTTATGCCCAAGAAAAAGAGATGGGTAAATTTATTGGTGGGAAACAAACTACTATGCCCACTTGGTTTTTAAACAGTTTTCTTGAACTCTCAGATGATATTGAAACCTTAGCCTTAGAAAATAAAAGACTTATGCTTTTTATTGAACAAGATGGATGCCCATATTGTAATGCTTTTGTTACAAAAAACTTAAATGATAAGAAAACAAAAGAAAAACTTTTAAAATATTTTGGTGTAATAGATATAAATATGTTTGGTAGCAAAGAGATGGTTGATATCGATGGAGAAGAGCTTACAGAAAAAGAGTTTGCAATAAAACATAAAATACAATTCACTCCAACATTAATATTTTATGATGAAAATAAAAAACAGATCCTAAGACTAAATGGATATATTGATATTCCCCAATTTAACCTTGCTTTAGACTATATCATATCAAAAAAAGAAAAAGAGCTAAGCTATAAAGAGTTTTTATCTAAAAATAATAAAACTAATAAAAATGATATTTTGATAAAAGAAGCTGATTTATTCAAAGATTCAAAAAACTTCATGAGAGCTAGTGATGCTAAAAAGATGGCAGTATTTTTCGAAACCCCTAATTGTCCCCAATGTGAAACACTTCATAACAAACTTCTAAAAGATAAAACCACAAGAAAACTTTTAAAAAAATTAGACTTATATCAAGTAAATATGAATTCATCAAAATCTATAGTAAACCCTCAAAAAATGATTATCAAAATAAAAGATTGGGCAAAACAGTTAAATATTACCCATATTCCAACTGTAATATTTTTTGATGAAAAAGCAAATGAAATCATAAGGGTTGAAGCGATACTAAAAAACTACCATTTTCAATCTATAGTTGATTATGTGGCAAGTGATGCTTTTAAAAAAGAAAAAGAGTTTCAAAGATATCTTACTAAACGCTCAACTGCCATAAGAGAAAAAGGGATTGATATCAATATTTGGGAATAAGATACTCCCTTAATGCTTTTCTTGAAGCTTTATCAACTAGATTGAAAAGATTATCAATCTCATTTTTTAATGAAGATTTTTTATGACCTTCTACCTTTTCAAAACAAATATCAAGTTTATCACATTGGGTAAAAAACTCTTTATAAAGCTCATGGTTTTTAACAGTTTTTCCTGTACTTGTAAGATAAGAATTTTTTTCTAATTTCTCTTTTCTATTAAACAATCCTAAAATATTTTGACAATCTGTATAAACAGTTATCTGCTTATTTTTCAAAGTTTCATCTTCTAGTGCCCAAAGCAAAGCCTCAAGTTCTAATTTAGTTGAAGAGGTGTTTTCAAATTTTTTTAAATTTATGTTTTGGCAAGTAAGATTTTTATCATATATAAAATAAGCTGCAAAGCCTGTTTTCTTTTGGGGATTAACACTTCCATCACAAAATAGTTTTATCTTATTCATAAAATATTATACTCCAATATCTTCATTCCAAAGTTTTGAGTTATTTTCAATAAAATCTTCCATAAGTTTAATACACTCTTGATTATCTACCACTTCTACTTCCACTCCACGAGATTTCACGTACTCTTCTGGTCCTTTAAATGTTTTATTCTCTCCAACAACTATTTTTGGTATCCCATATAATAAAACAGCACCACTACACATATCACATGGGGATAAGGTAGAATATAAGATTGCTCTTTTATAATCACTAGCTTTTATTCTTCCAGCATTTTCTAAACAATCCATCTCTGCATGTAATATAGCACTTCCATTTTGTACTCTTTTATTATGTCCCCTTCCAACTATCTTACCATCAATAACAAGTACAGAACCAATAGGAATCCCACCTTGTTTAAAACCTTTTTTAGCCTCTTCTATAGCAGCTTCTAAAAACTCATCCATATCTACCCTTTTTTTATTATACAAAATTATATTTATAATACTACTACTAATTAGTTTTTATATAACTTTTAGGCTAAAAAGTGAGAATTTCATTACTTTTTACTTTATTTTCACACTTTACTTGCATTTTATATTTTTTTAAGATACAATACTGTCACAAAAAGATGATTCGAGTTACATCTTTAGTCTGCTTTATTTTGATGACTTCTTGTTAACAGTAAATTTAGATCTTAAAAGAAAACTTCATATTATATTTTTAGACCGCCTAATTTAGGCACCAATTAAACACTTAAGGAAAAACAATGGCAACATTAGTAAACGGAACTGTAAAATGGTTCAATAGCGAAAAAGGTTTCGGATTTATCGAACAAGAAAATGGTGGAAAAGATGTATTCGTACACTACAGACAAATTAATAACAGTGGATATGGTAGAGTATCATTAGACGAAGGTCAAAAAGTTTCTTTTGAGGTAGCTCAAGGAGAAAAAGGTCTTCAAGCAGAAAACGTTACTGCACTGTAACACCATCTCTTAAAGCAGCCTATGGCTGCTTTGCCTTCTAATTCCCCCTATTTTTTTATCTACTTATCTTTAAAATTTTGATTTTTGTACTTCTTTTACAATCTCATCAGCCATATTATGCACATTTTTAACTACTTCATTTATTTCAGAAGCAATTGCTGCATTTTCTTGTGTTGTTTTATCCAACTGACCCACAGCTGAATTTATTTGTTCAACTCCTGTCATTTGTTCTTTAGCATTAACTGTAACAGTTTGGACAATCGATGTAGTATTTATAATATTATTATTTAGTTTTTCATATCCCTCATACATACTATTGACTATATCTTTACCTTCGGTAGCACTTGATGTGGCATTTTGAACTAACTCTTTTATCTCTTTAGCAGCTTCTGCTGATCTTGTTGCTAGATTTCTAACCTCACCTGCTACAACAGCAAAACCTTTTCCTGCCTCACCTGCTGTTGCTGCTTCTACAGCTGCATTTAGTGATAGAATATTTGTTTGAAATGCTATTTGATCAATAATAGCAATAGATTCTGTAATCGCATTTACATTGATATTTATCTCTTCCATAGAACTACTCGTTTTTCTAGATAATTCTTTACCTATATTTACTTCATCTCTAAGTGAAATAGAATTTGAAGAGAGCTCATTTATATTATTGGAATTTGCTCTCATTGTTTCTGTTATCTCTTCTAAAGCGGCTGCTGTTTCTTCCAAAGATGCTGCTTGTTCATTTGCACTAACTGTAAGTCTATTCATATTTGTAGTTAAATCGTTGGCACTATTATCTAAAACTTCTGAATTATCTAAATTTGTTTTTAACATAATAGATATCTCTTGTCCTAATTTATTAACTCCACTTGTCAATGTACACAATTCACCTTTACAAGATAAATTAGTTTGTTTGGTAAAATCTCTTTTTTCATATGATTTTAAAACATCAATTGTGTGACTAATAGTGCCATATAGATTTTCTATCATAAGATTCAACTCTTTTGTTAACTCACTAATTACACTATTAGAAGTTTTTGCCTCAACTTTTTTTGTTAAGATTCCAGACTTACCTCATTTACTATCTTTGTTACATCTTCAATAACTTTATCATCTTCTTGTATTGTTTTTTTGATTTTAAGAATATTTTCATTTATTCTATTTGTCATTAAACCTATTTCATCTTTACTAGTGACATTTATCAAATTAACATCTTTTTTTTCTTTATTTAAAAATGATAAAAATGACAATAAACCTTTTTCAAAAACTTCTAAAGGATTAATCAATGCAATTTTAGAGATATAAGCAACTATTATTACAGTAATAATGAATAAAACTATTATTATTGATATAAGAGTTAAAATCAAAGTATTTACATCTTCATCAATTCTCTTTTTCTCTTTTATAATCATTTTATCTATATCATCAACATAAAGACCTGTAACAATAGTCCAATTTAACTCTTTAATATATTTTGAAAAAGAGAGTTTCTTTAATACCTCATTGGTATTTGGTTTTTTATAAAAATATTCAACAAATTTATTGTCATTATTTGCCGTTTCTATCAACTCTTTTCTAAACTGAAAACCATTTATATCTGTCTTTGTGATATCAGTTTTCGTTCCATTTAACTGTGATTTTGTTCCATGGAATGCAAAATAATAATCATTTCCAATCTTTTCATAAGCAAAGAAATAACCACTTCCTTTTAAAAATCTTGATTGTGAAATAACACTAATAACTTTCCTTTTTGCTTCCTCAATATCTTTAGAGTTTTTAATAATCGCTTCGATAATTGTATATACAGTTAAAACTTCATTTTTTAGAAGCTCTTTCTTCTCATTTACAATACTGTTTTCAAACTCAACTAAAGTTTTATTACTATTGCTATAGGTTAATTTTATACTAATAGCTGTAGTAATAATTACTATTAAAAGTACTGAGCATATAACTAATGATAATAATTTTTTTCTAATACTGTTAAACACTTTTTTAAGACCTTATTTTTATATTTTTATTTATTTTACAAAAATGATAATATTACGATAAGTATTAAAGTAAAATAAATTTTACCTATTTTTATACAAATTGTCATTTTATTTATATAAATTTTTACTTTAATAATTGTAAAGACAAAAGAATAACTAAGAGCTCTAAATTTTAATTTTCACTTTGCCATTGTTTATAAGAATCCAAAGTATTATTAAAAAATGGCTCAGGGTCTATTACTCTTCCGTTTGCATACATTGATAGATGTAAATGTGCAGCTGTTACTCGTCCTGTGGAACCTGCCAAACCAATCTTTTGCCCAGAAACTACATAGTCACCTTTTTTTAGAAATAACTGGGACATATGACAATATAAAGATATCAAACCAGTTCCATGATCAATAACTATAGCGTTTCCACAAAAATAAAACTCTCCACTTAAGACTATCTTTCCATTTGTAATACTATGTATTGGTGTACCTTCTCTTGCTCGAAAATCAAGACCTCTATGTCGTCTTTTTATCTCTTTATTAAATGTACGCTTTAGACCAAAACGACTTAACATTATTCCACCAACTGGACGATAAAATGGAAGTTTCCAATACTGTTTTATAGTTCTTGTATTAATAGCATTAAGTATAGCTTTACGCTCTTTTTTTAAACGTTCGTTTAACTTTTTAGGAGGTTTCACTAAACTTGGTTTCACTGAAATTTTTTCACTAGCATAATTTACATCTATTATATCAATGAATCTATTGATTTTTTGAGTTTTGCCATCTTGTGTCACTTTAATACTTAAGGGATATTTCCCTAGTTTATTATTTAAACCTATTCCAAGAATCTCCATAGCTTCAAAATATCCATTGTATTCTTTTATAAAAGGTTTTATCGATTTTTTATCCCATTTTATTATTATTTTATCGATTTTGTCTTTAGATGAAACCTTTAGTAAAAAGGCTTGACCAATGCCTAACTTAGAAGGGATTTCAATTTTTATATTATCAGCAAGACAAATATCCAAAAAAATAAACAATAAACAAAAAAAACAGATTTTTTTAACTTTTAATAGTTTGTGTTGCATAATAATTCTTCCTTTAAAATTTAATAAATAGCCATCTTAATCATTTCTAATTAAAATCATAATATGTTTATCACCCTTTTTACTAAAATAGTGCTTATTTCACCCCAGGCCTCTTCTTTAAACTTAAGATTAAAGCCTTCAAGAGATGTTGTTTTATAATATTTATAATAACTTTTTTGGTCTTAAAAAGGTGTAATTAGATTGTCTATCAAGAATAAGATATTTAAGTTATTTTATTCTTATTTTAGCTTTTTATTTAAAAGGGTCTAAACTATAATATATAAAACTATTGCAATCTGCCATATTTTTAATAAGCTAATAAAAATTTCATTATAATTTCATCATATTAAAAGCGGGAATATATTATGGCAAAGAAAAAAACATCACTATTTGAGTGTCAACATTGTGGAGAACAAAGTACTAAATGGCTTGGGAAGTGTCCAAACTGTGGTTCTTGGGATAGTTTCATTGAACTAAATGCTGATCAACAAGAGGTACTTAAACAAACATCAAAAGTTATTAACACAACTTCAAAAGCAACCCCCATAACACAAATACAACAAGATGATATAACAAGATTTTCTTCATACAATGAAGAGTTTGATTTAGTACTTGGCGGAGGGATTGTTCCTGGAAGTCTTACACTTATAGGGGGAAGTCCTGGAGTTGGAAAATCTACTTTGCTTTTAAAGGTTGCAGGAAGTATTGCAAAATCTGGTAAAAAAGTTTTATATGTATCTGGTGAAGAGAGTGCTGGACAGATAAAACTTAGAGCAAATAGACTTGATGCAAACCATGATGAACTATTTTTACTAAGTGAGATAAAACTTGAAGAGATACAAGATGAACTTTTAAGGGATAATTATGAAGTTGTAATTATTGACTCTATTCAAACAATATACTCTAGCAATCTAACTTCAGCACCAGGTTCTGTATCACAGGTGCGTGAAATCACTTTTGAACTAATGCGTAAAGCAAAAGAGTCAGATATAGCTATGTTTATAATTGGTCATATTACAAAAGATGGAAGTATAGCAGGACCTAGAGTATTGGAACATATGGTTGATACTGTTTTATATTTTGAAGGGGAATCAAGTAAAGAGTTACGTATGCTTAGAGGTTTTAAAAATAGATTTGGTTCTACCTCAGAGATAGGGATATTTGAGATGACAGGAGAGGGTCTAATTAGTGCAAAAGATATTGCATCAAAATTCTTTGATAAAAGTAAAGCCCAAAGTGGTTCAGCTTTGACAGTTGTTATGGAAGGGAGTCGTGCCCTTATAATTGAAGTTCAAGCACTTGTGACCGAATCAACCTACCCAAATCCAAAAAGAAGTGCCACTGGATTTGATGGGAATAGACTAAATATGCTTTTAGCCCTTTTGGAAAAGAAAATAGATTTACCACTAAACCATTATGATGTTTTTATAAATATAAGTGGGGGTATTAAAATCAAAGAGAGTTCTGCTGATTTAGCTGTTGTTGCTGCTATAATCTCCTCTTTTAGAGATAGACCCATTTCAAAAGAGTCAACTTTTATAGGGGAAGTTTCACTTACGGGTGAGATTAAAGATGTTTATTCTATTGATATGAGATTAAAAGAAGCACAAGCTCAAGGAATTAAAAAAGCAGTTATTGCACAAAAAATAAATCTAAAACTTGATTTAAAAACTTTTGCAGTGGATGAAGTTTCTAAAATGATTGAGCTATTTTAAAAATAGCTCAATATTTTTCTTTTATTTTCCAACTCTTTTTTTAGCTCCATCCATAAGTCTATCTTGAGTTACAATAGCTCTTGTATGAGTTCCTATTCCAATTTTTCCACCTGAATCTTCCACTTCTATACTAAATTTATAAAGTTTCCCTTCCATACCTTCAAAGCTTGCAGTTGATTTTGCAATATCACCACAAAGTGTTGGTGCAAGATGTTTAATATTTACTTCAACACCAACTGACAATTGTCCCTCTTTTAAAAGTGGTGTTAAAATTTTTGCAGCTGAACACTCCATAAGTGCAACCATTCTAGCTGTTGCAAAAACTTCTGGAAAATTATCTTCAGGGGATATATGTAAATTTTTTGCTAAATCTTCCTCTTTGACTTTAAACTCAATACTATCTTTTGTTCCAATTTCTAACATAGTTCTAACTCCAAGTAATTTTATATTTGGTATATTATATAGAATTAACTTAAATATTAAATATAATCTTTATTTACTAATTTATCAAATTTAGCTATAATCCGCGAAAAATAATGGATTGCATATGATTGACTTTGATAATCAAACAGATATTGATATTGATATCTCATCACTAGATACAATACTAAATGAATTAACAAAAAAAGATATAGAGTTAATTTTTTTAAGAAATGATGAGATGCAAAGTTTAAATAAAGAACACAGAAATATAGATAAGGCTACTGATGTTCTAAGCTTTCCACTTGAGTTTGATATGCCAAATATGCCTTTAGGTTCTATTGTTATTTCTATTGATTTTGTTGAACAAAAAGCAAAAGAGTATAATCATAATTTTGAAGATGAGTTAAAACTTTTATTTATCCATGGACTTTTACATCTACTTGGATTTGACCATGAGCTTGACAATGGAGAACATAGACAAAAAGAAGAAGAGTTGATTGAAAAATTTAATTTACCAAAAAGTTTAATCGTAAGGAATTCTTAAAATGGATTTTATAATATTTATAGTCTCAATGGGAGCATTAATTTATGGTGCAGATTTTATAATCCAACAAAGCGAAAAAATCGCCTTACATTACAATATCTCTCACTTTGTTATTGGAGCTACTCTAGTTGCTGTTGGAACTTCACTACCTGAAATGGCTGTTTCAATGTCTGCTTCTATAAAAGGAAGTGGAGATATTGCTGTTGCAAATGTAATAGGTAGTACTATTTTTAATATCTCCCTTGTGCTTGGTTCTGTATTTTTGTTAGCTAAAAAAATTTCTCCCAAAAGAGACCTTTTTGCTATGGATTCAGCATGGTCTTTATTTCCTATTTTAGTATTTATACTTATGTCAATAGATGGTAAATTAAATTTTGTTGATGGTATTTTATTTTTATGTCTTATGGGTGCTTATTTGATATTTCTTGTTGGTTCAAACCAAGTTGAAGAGATAGATTTAGATTTGTCAAAAGAGAAATTCAATTGGCCAAAAACTGCTGGTTTACTTGCTATTGGATTTGTATTTGTTGTTGGTGGAGCTGATTTTGCAATTGACAGTGCTGGAAACATCGCAAGAGACTTTGGAGTTAGTGAGTGGATTATAGGTTTATTTTTAGTTGCTTTTGGAACAAGTTTACCTGAACTTACTATTTCTATAAAATCAGCTATGAATAATAATGCAGATTTAGCAATTGGTAATATCATAGGTTCAAATGTAGCAAACTTTACTATGGTTTTAGGAGTAAGTTCTATAGTAAATCCACTAAATGTTGATTTAAGTGCAAACTTTTTTGATATAGCTGCCGCATTTATAGTTTCATTTATGCTTGTATTTATAACAGCTAATAAACTTTATAATAAAAGTGCAGGAATTGTATTACTTGTAGTTTTAGGACTTGTTATTCAAAATAGCCTATAAAGGCTATCTTGAACTATTTTGCACAGTTTTCACAAACTCCAGAAAATACAACTTCTATATTTTCTACTTTAAAGTTTGACTTAGAATAAAGAGAGCTTTGTAGAGGTGAAGTATCTATTATTACATCTTCAATTTTACCACACGATTTACAAACTAAATGTGAGTGTTCCTCTTTTACTAATTCATACACAGATTTTGTTTCTGGTATTTTTACTTCATTTAAAAAAACTTTTTCTATCATTGCATTTACATTTTTATAAATAGTTGCTAATGAAATAGAAGGAAATTTTTTTAACAAATTTTTATAAAGTTCATCTATATTCATATGTCCATGTGCATATAACTCTTCAACTATTGCAACTCTTTGTGGAGTTACTTTTAGATTATAATCTTTTAATAAATTTGAGCTATCTATCATATTTTCTTTCCTTTCCTGCTATACTATTGCAGAATTAAACATTGTAATGTTATTATAAAAAACTATAATTTTAATTTATTAATTTTCATTAGTAAAGGAAAATTATTTTCCTTTAAGTTTGAAAAAACTATAATTTCATTACCTAAAGGATAATTTTTATCTTTTGATAAAATTTTGATTTAAAATAAAAAATAAAATTCAAGGAGAAAAAATGAGACAATATGAATCATATGTATGTAAAGAGTGTGGAAACATAGTTGAAGTTCAAAAAGTTGGTGGTGGAGAATTACACTGCTGTGGTAAAGCAATGGAGATGTGTACAGAAAACTTAACTGCTGTTAACCTAATGAAAGCCTTTGCAGGTGAATCAATGGCAAGAAACAAATACGAATATTTTGCGAAAGTAGCTCAAAAAGAGGGTTATAGAGATATTGCTGAACATTTCCAAAGAGCTGCAAACAATGAGAAAAAACATGCTAACTTAGAGTTTAGAGCATATAATGAGATGCTTACTGGTAAAGAATTAGGTGATACAGTTGAAAACTTAAAGGCTGCAATAGCTGGTGAAAGTTATGAAAATACTACTATGTATCCAGATTTTGCAGCTATTGCAAAAGATGAAGGTAAAAAACAGATTTCTAAAATGTTAGAATTGATTGGAAATATTGAGATAGAACATGAAAATATGTACAAAATGTTACTTGAGAGATTAGAATCAGGTAAAGAGTTTGAAAGTGATAATGATGAAGAAGAATGGATTTGTGAAGTGTGTGGTCATGTTCATAGAGGTAAAAAAGCCTTAAAAATGTGTCCAGTTTGTAAACATCCTCAAGAGTATCAATCAAGACTTAATAGTAAAAAATAACAAAGTTTTAAGAGTAGATTTTATCTACTCTTAGATAAAATACCAAATTATTTAATAGTTTGGAGAGAGTTTGGTAAAATCACTTTTTTTTCTTTTTTTAACCCTATCTTTATATGCAAAAACTTTTACAGTAAGTTCATACAATGTGGAAAATCTATTTGATTTGAACTATGATGGAACTGAATATAGTGAATATATACCAAATACAAAAGCCCTTTGGAACCAAAGAACATTTAATAAAAAATTCAACAATCTAGTAAAAGTTTTAAAAGATTTAGATTCTGATATTTTTGCCCTACAAGAGATAGAAAATGAACATCTAATAAAACTTTTAAAAAAAAAGTTACCCCAATATAAATATTATAGTTTTTACAAATATAAAAATGGAAGTGTTGGTTTAGCTATCTTAAGTAAGATTAAAATCAAATCTTCAAAAAAAATAGATGTAAAATTTACAAATAAGTTGTTTAGACCTATACAAGAGGTAACTTTTTCTTTAGATAATGGTGAATTTAAAATATTTAATAACCATTGGCCTTCAAAACGATCTAGTGAAAGTTATAGAATAAAATATGCTAAATATCTATTTGATAGAGTAAATAAACTTCCAAAAGATTTAGATTATATCTTAGTTGGGGATTTTAACTCAAACTATAACGAGTTTGAGAGTATTAAATTTAATGAAAAGTTAAATGACACCTACTCTATAACAGGTATAAATCAAGTTCTTAACACAACTATAAATAAAAGATTTATCACCTTGGAAAATATTTCTAATTTTAAAAAAAGAGTTCACTATAACTTGTGGTTAGAGTTATCTTATCCTAATAGATTCTCAACTTTTTATAAGGGACAAAACAATACCCCAGATAGTATTATCTTACCTCCTGCTCTTGTTGATAATAAAAATATTTCATATATTAAAAATAGTTTTAAAGTTTTTAAAGCAAAATATCTATATGAAAATAAAAAAATATTCAGATGGCAGATAAAAAATAAAACCCATAAAGGCGAAGGTTATTCAGATCATCTTCCTATTACTGCAAGTTTTTCCACTGATAGAAATATCAGTTATATAAAAAAAGAGCCTAAACAAATCATAAATAAAATATCACAACTTTACAACATAGAAAACCTGCAAAATGCTAGTCTTATTGAAAATGTTATAGTGATATACAAAAATAAAAATAGTGCTATTTTAAAACAAAAAAATGATAGAGCAATCTACTTTTATAACAATGCAGAAAATTTGTCTTTAGGCTCTTCATACAATTTGATAGTGTATAAAATAAAAGATTTTTTTGGATTAAAAGAGATAGTTGATTTTAAAATAGCTAAATATAATGGAAAAATAAAAGATTATGAAAAACTATACTTAGATGGGAAAAAAATAGATCTCTTTGATTTAAAATATCAAAATGAGATTATCACAAATCTAAAAGGGTTTTATAAAAATGGAAATTTATATTTTGATAATAAAAAAATAAAAATATATTTTAAAGAAAAAAAAGATATTCCAAAAAATGGCTCAAAAATTTTCATAAAAAAAGCACAACTTGGATATTATAAGTCAAATATTCAACTAATAATTCATAACAAAAGCGACATAGATGTTAATTAAATCAATTTTTACAAATAGTAGTGGTATATTATTCTCTAGAATTTTAGGATTTATAAGAGACCTATTAACTGCTTCAATCTTAGGTGCAAACATATATTCTGATATCTTTTTTGTAGCCTTTAAACTACCAAATCTTTTTAGAAGAATTTTTGCAGAGGGTGCTTTTACACAAGCCTTTATCCCTTCATATGCAAAATCAAAATATAAAGTTAGATTCTCTTCTGTTATTTTCTTGCAGCTAATTGCATTTTTACTTTTTTTATCTATAATAGTTTCACTTTTTTCATCATATATTACAAAAGCTATAGCCCTAGGATTTGATAAAGCAACTGTTGATTTAGCTGCTCCATTGGTAGCTATAAATTTTTATTATCTACCTTTAATATTTATAGTAACCTTTATGGCTGCCCTGCTTCAATACAAAAACCATTTTGCAACAACTGCTTATTCAACAGCTTTACTAAATATAAGTCTTATTGCCGCTTTATTAATCTCAAAAAATCTAGATAAGTATGAGATAACTTATTATCTTTCATATGGGGTTATAATAGGTGGATTATTACAAGTTATTGTTCACTTACTTGCAATAAAAAATTATAATCTATGTAAGATATTTACATTTAAAAAACATGAAAAAAAGGAAGAAAATAGATTTTATAAAAGTTTCTTTGGAGCAACTATGGGAAGTTCCACTGCACATATTTCTGCTTTTTTAGATACTTGGTTAGCTTCATTTTTAGTTACAGGTTCTATATCATATCTTTATTATGCAAATAGAGTTTTTCAATTACCCCTTGCACTTTTTGCAATTGCAACCTCAGTTGCCCTATTCCCAATGATAGCAAAATCAATAAAAAATAAAGATGAAGAAAAAGCATTAAGATTGATGAAAAAATCTTCTATTATTTTATTTGCTTTACTTTTTATTGCATCATTTATAGGTATTGTTTTTAATGAATTAATTATCAAGCTTCTATTTGAAAGGGGAGCTTTTTTAAATAATGATACACAAAATACTGCTTTAATTCTATCGATGTATTTAATAGGACTAATACCTTTTGGTTTAGCTAAAATCTTCTCCCTTTGGTTATATGCAAAAGAACAACAGTTCCTAGCAGCTAAAATCTCAATGAAAGCCTTAGGAGCAAATATAGTTTTTTCACTTATCTTGATTGTTCCTTATCAAGCAGCAGGTCTTGCATTTGCAAGTACCTTAAGTGGTTTTATTCTATTTTTTCTTACAATCAAAGCTTTTGGATATAAAAAGTTTAAAAATTTATTTAAAATTGATAAACTAATATGATTAAATAAGTTTTAGATATAATCTCCCTTTTAAACTAAATAAAAACTATGGGAGAAAAATGAAAGAGTTTTACAAACACTATTTACCTTATATTAAAAACTATAAACTAAAGTTCTTCTATGCAGTTATTGGTATGATACTAGTTGCAGGTGGTACAGCTGGTTCTGTATATATTATTCAACCTTTATTAGATGATATTTTTATAAATAAAAATATAAATATGCTTTATATTATGCCCTTTATAGTTGTAGGAATTTATACTGCAAAGGGTATGGGTGGATATATTCAAAAATATTATATCTCCTATATTGGACAAGATATCGTAAGAATTATTAGAGACAAACTACTAACTCACATTCTTGATTTAGATATGGCTTTTTTCCAAAAAAAGCATGGGGGAGAACTTATATCTAGAATAACAAATGATATAAATAGAATTCAAATGGCAG
The DNA here is from genome assembly GCA_048571215.1 of Halarcobacter azotofixans (SeqCode). Classification (GTDB taxonomy): domain Bacteria; phylum Campylobacterota; class Campylobacteria; order Campylobacterales; family Arcobacteraceae; genus Halarcobacter; species Halarcobacter azotofixans. The sequence goes on along the minus strand of CP182352.1, from coordinate 833,896 downwards.
TTTCAAATTATGTTGCAGATATGATTAGAGAGGCTCTTACAATTGTGGGACTTGTAGGTGTTGCAATCTATCAAAGTGCAGAATTATCTTTTTATGGTTTAGTTGTACTTCCAATAGCCATTTGGCCCCTATCAAAACTTGCAAAAAAGATGAAAAAATTATCTTTTAAATCTCAAGAATCTATTTCAGATATCACCTCACATTTAAGTGAAACTTTTAACAATGTAGAACTAATAAAAGCTAACTCAACAAATAATATAGAGCTTGAAAGTTTTAGTAGACACAATCAAAACTTTTTTAATGTAACTTTAAAAACTGTAAAAACAAATGCTCTAATATCTCCAATAATGGAGATTATAGGTTCAATTGGTTTTGCTGTAGTAATAATAGTTGGAGGATTAGAGGTTATAAATGGAACTTTAACAACCGGTTCATTTCTTTCATTTACAACAGCCCTATTCTCTTTATATACACCAATAAAAAGATTATCATCATTATACAATCAACTTCAAGATGCTATTGCAGCAGATGTAAGAATTAGAAATATTTTTGAAGAAAAATCAACAATTATTACAGGAAATGAGCCTTTCCCAAAACAGATTGAAAAAATTGAATTTAAAAATGTTCAATTAAAATATGATGATTTTATAGCATTAGAGGATATTAATTTATCTGTAAAAAAAGGTGAAAAATTTGCCTTAGTTGGTGATAGTGGAGGAGGTAAATCTTCTGTTACTAATCTTCTTATTAGATTTTATGATACCAATGAAGGTAAGATATTATTTAATAATACCTCCGTAAAAGATATTGATATTGATGATCTAAAGAAAAATGTCTCTATAGTAACCCAAAGGGTATATATCTTTAATGATACAGTTGCTGCAAATGTAGCATATGGATATAAGATAGATGAAAAAAAAGTAATTGATGCCTTAAAACAAGCCCATGCTTATGCCTTTATCAATGCCTTGAGTAATGGTATTTATACAAGACTTGATGAGTTTGGTACAAACTTAAGTGGAGGACAAAGACAAAGAATTGCAATAGCTAGAGCTTTATATAAAGACCCACAAATTCTTATCTTAGATGAAGCAACATCAGCACTTGATAATGAAAGTGAATCGATTATTTCAGAAGTTATAGATGAAGTTGGAAAAGACAGAATCACCTTTGTAATTGCCCATAGATTAAGTACTGTAAAAAATGCAGATAACATTGCCGTTTTCAATAAAGGTAAAATTGTTTGTACAGGTTCTGAAGAGAGTTTATTACAAAATTGTGATGAGTATAAACGACTATATAACTTAGCAAATATATAAATCAACTTTTTTTTAATACTTTTTGGATAAAATATTAAAATTTTTAAAAAGGATTTATTTGTTAAGTTACGAAACTATTAAAAAAATACTTTTTCTTTTTCAACCTGAGACAGCACATAATATTGCTGAACTAGGTTTAAAGATATTACCTAACTGTAGAATTTTAAATAACTATATGGTTAATAAAAACTTTGTAATGAATCCTAAACTATCCCAAGAGATTTTAGGTATGAACTTTATTAACCCTGTTGGATTGGCAGCAGGTTTTGATAAAAATGCTACAATGGTAAGAGCTATGCCTTCACTTGGATTTGGTTTTACTGAGATTGGAACTATGACACCAAAAGCTCAAGATGGAAACCCAAAGCCACGAATGTTTAGGTATCCTGAACAAAAGTCTGTTCAAAATGCTATGGGTTTTAACAATGAAGGTTCAACAAAAGTATTAGAAAATTTAAAAAAAGTTTACCCTTTTACTATCCCTATTGGGGCTAATATTGGGAAAAATAAAATAACTCCTGAAGAGTTTGCTTTAAATGATTATAAGGTTTTAATTAGAAAATTTGAAGATACAAGTGATTATTTAGTTATAAATATCTCAAGTCCAAATACACCTAATTTAAGAGATTTGCAAAATGAAAAGTTTATTACTGAACTTTTTACTATGGCAAAAGAGTTAACGTCTAAACCAATTTTTCTAAAAATAGCTCCTGATATGGAAGTTGATGTGGCAATAGAACTTTGTAATACAGCAGTTAATGCAGGAGCAGCTGGAATAATTGCAACAAATACAACAATTGATTATTCACTTGTTGAAAACTGTCAAGATTTTGGTGGTTTAAGTGGAGCTTGTTTGACAAATAAATCTTATGAACTATTTAAACAAATAGCAAAAGAGCTTTATGGAAAAACAACTTTAATCTCTGTTGGTGGTATTTTAGATGCGAAAGAAGCATACAAAAGGCTTAAAGCTGGAGCATCCCTTGTGCAAGTTTATTCGGGAATGATATTTGAAGGTCCTTCTATGGTTAGAAAAATCAATGAAGGTATATTAGAACTTATGAAAGAAGATGGATATAATAACATCTTAGAAGTAATAGGTTCAGATTTAAAATAAAAAAGAATTACAATATGAATTATAGAAAAGATATAAATAAAATGAAATTTTTCATTTTTCATTTTTCATTTTTCATTTTATTAGCGGGAGATTTAATGAGTCAGAGTTTACCAAAATATTATACGCAAACTTTAGATAATGGATTGCAAATTGTTGCAATACCTATGGACAACGGTTCAAATGTAGTATCAACTAATATTTTTTATAATGTTGGAAGTAGAAATGAAATAATGGGAAAATCTGGTATTGCCCATATGTTAGAGCATCTAAACTTCAAATCAACAAAAAACCTAAAAGCAGGAGAGTTTGATGAGATAGTTAAAGGTTTTGGTGGAGTAAACAATGCTTCAACTTCTTTTGACTATACAAAATATTATATAAAATCAAGCTCTAAAAACTTAGACAAATCTTTAGAACTCTTTGCAGAACTAATGAAGAATTTAAAACTAAAAGATGAAGAGTTTCAACCAGAAAGAGATGTTGTTGCTGAAGAAAGACGTTGGAGAACAGACAATAACCCAATGGGTTATTTACAATATAGACTTTTTAATAATACCTATATTTACCACCCATACCACTGGACACCTATTGGTTTTATGGATGATATTAAAAGCTGGACAATAGAAGATATTAGAGATTTTCACTCAACTTATTATCAACCAAAAAATGCAATAGTTGTAGTTGCAGGAGATATTAAAAAAGAGCAAGTTTTTGAATCAACAAAAAAATATTTTGATAAAATAGAGAATAAAAAAGAGATAATAAATAAACTTCATACTATAGAGCCAAAACAAGATGGTGAAAAAAATATTGTAGTTTATAAAGATACACAAGTACAAATGATTGCAATTGCTTATCATATTCCAAATTATGAGCATAAAGATCAAGTTGCCCTATCAGCTCTTAGTGAACTACTAAGTTCTGGTAAAAGTTCATATTTACAAAAAGAGTTAGTTGATAAAAAAAGATTAGTAAACTCTATTTATGCATACAATATGGAACTAAAAGACCCAGGTGTTTTCATATTTATGGCTGTTTGTAATGAAAATGTAGATGCAAAAGATGTAAAAAAAGAGATTTTGAAAATAGTTGAAGATATAAAAGCTGGTAAAATAAAAAAAGAAGAGATAGAAAAGATAAAACTAAATACAAAAGCTGATTTTGTATTCTCATTAGAGAGTTCAAGTTCAGTAGCTTCTTTATATGGAAGTTATTTTGTAAGAGGTAATATTGAACCTTTACTTGAGTATGAAAATAGTGTTCAAAAACTAAAAAAAGATGATATTATTAATGTAGCAAAGAGATATTTAACGAAGAAAAATTCAACTACATTAATACTAAAAAAGGAAGAAAAGTAATGATGCAGTATAAGGTAAGTAAAACAAAATTTGGAGAAAAACCTGATTTTGAACTTCCCAAGCCACTTTTTTATGAAGAATTAGGTGAAAAAGGCTTAGTTAAACTATTTAATGAGTTTTATGATCTCTTAGTTGATAGTGATATATCAAACTTTTTTCCCCAAGAAGAGGAAGAGTTAGCAAAAGTAAAATCTCATAATGTTAAGTTTTTTATTGAAGCTTGTGGTGGTCCCAAATACTACAGCCAAACAGTAGGACACTTTGATATGATAAAAGCGCACGAACCTTTTTCTATCACTGAAAAAGCAAGAACAGAGTGGCTTGGTTGTATGGAAGAAGTTTTAAAAAAAACAGAGATTTCAGATGAAGCTAAAGAAAGTTTTTGGAGCTATTTAGAGAGTTTCTCTAAACATACAGTTAATGTAGATACTGGTTTAAAACTACCAGAAGAAAATGTAAAAATATAAAGGAAGTATATGGAAATTATTACCGGTGCGATGACTGCACTTATTACCCCATTCAAAAATGGAAAAGTTGATACAAACAAATATGAAGAACTGATAAAAAGACAAATTGCCCAAGGGATGAATGCTGTTGTTCCTGTGGGAACTACAGGTGAAAGTGCTACGCTAAGTCATGCAGAGCATAAAGAGTGTATAGAGATTGCAGTTGCAACATGTAAAGGAACAGATGTAAAAGTTATTGCTGGTGCTGGTTCTAATGCTACACATGAAGCTTGCGATATAGCTAAACATGCACAATCTGTAGGTGCAGATGGATTACTATCTGTTGCTCCATATTATAACAAACCAACACAAGAGGGACTTTATCAACACTATAAAGCAATTGCCGAGTCTGTTGAAATTCCTTTTATGGTTTATAATGTACCAGGAAGAACAGGTGTAGATATAAAAGCAGATACTGCTATTAGATTATTTGATGATGTAAAAAATATCTATGCTATCAAAGAAGCAACTGGAAGTTTAGAAAGAGCTGTTGAACTTTTATCAAGAAGACCTGAACTTTGTGTAGTTTCAGGTGATGATGCAATAGATTTTCCAATGCTTGCAAGTGGTGCAAAAGGTATTATATCAGTAACATCAAATCTATTACCAAACTACAAAAGTAAGATTGTTCACTCAGTTTTTGATGGAGATTATGATACTGCTAGAGCTATTAACAATGATTTATACGCATTAAATAAAACTCTATTTGTTGAAGCAAATCCTATTCCTATTAAAGCAGCAATGTATATTGCAGGATTATTGGATACTTTAGAGTATAGACTTCCATTAACTGCACCTAGTGCAAAAACAATGAAAAAACTTGAAGATGTATTAAAAAATTATGAGGTAATAAAATAATGAGTAGTGATATGAAGGGTAAAACATTAGTAATTAGTGGTGGTACTAAGGGAATAGGTAAAGAGTGTGTATATAAATTTGCAAGTAATGGTGTAAATGTAGCATTTACATATAATTCAAATGAGCAAATTGCTCTTGATATTTGCAAAGATGTTGAAGAAAAATTTGGTATAAAATGTAGATGTTACCCTTTTAATATCTTAGAACCAGAACAATATAAAGAGCTTTTTTTAGAAATAGATAAAGATTTTGACAGAGTTGATTTCTTTATCTCAAATGCTATGATTTATGGAAGAGCTGTTGTTGGTGGTTATGGAAAATTTATGAAACTAAAACCAAGAGGATTAAACAATATCTATACTGCTACTGTAAATGCATTTGTATGTGGTTCACAACAAGCTGCAAAAAGAATGGAAAAAGTTGGTGGTGGAGCAATTGTAAGTTTAAGTTCTACAGGAAACTTAGTATATATTGAAAACTATGCAGGTCATGGTACAAATAAAGCAGCAGTTGAGGCTATGGTTAGATATGCTTCAACTGAACTTGGAGCAATGGGTATTAGAGTAAATGCAGTTTCAGGTGGACCAATTGATACAGATGCACTTAAGGCATTTACAAACTATGAAGAGGTTAAAGCTAAAACAGCTGAACTTTCTGCATTAAATAGAATTGGACAACCTCAAGACCTAGCACAATCTTGTTATTTTCTTTGTACTAAAGATGCCTCTTGGATTACAGGTCATACACTTATTGTTGATGGTGGGACAACTTTTAGATAATGTCAAAATCACTAAATTTACCAAATACCTTGGCGCTATTTAGAATAGCATTAGCTCCCCTAATGCTATTTTTCTTAGTTCAAAGAGATAGTGCAATTTTCTCTTCATGGCATCCAAGTTGGTTTGACTATTTTGCAGGACTTATTTTTGTTATAGCCTCTGTTACAGATTTTTTTGATGGATATATAGCAAGGGCTTGGAACCAAATGACAAAATTGGGTGCTATCTTAGATCCTTTGGCAGATAAAATGCTTATGCTTGCAGGATTTCTTGGACTTATGGTAATAGATAGAGCAAGTGCATGGGCTGTTTTTCTAATCCTATCAAGGGAGTTTTTCATAACTGGACTTCGTGTAGTTGCTGTTGCAGAAAACAAAAGTGTTGCTTCAACAATGGCTGGAAAAATAAAAACAGTTTTTCAGATGATTGCAATAGGATTTCTAATTATGAACTGGCCAATGGCAACAATTTTATTATGGATTGCAGTTGCTTTAACACTATATTCAGGATATGAATATACCCGTGATTATTTTATAGATTAATTGGAGTTTTTTTGGGAACTATTACATTTTTAATTGTATTATCTTTTTTAGTTTTTTTTCATGAATTGGGACATTTTATAGCTGCTCGTTATTTTGGTGTAACTGTACATGTATTTTCAATAGGATTTGGAAAACAAATTTATTCAAAATATTGGAGAGGAACACAGTGGCAAATTGCCCTAGTCCCTCTTGGTGGTTATGTAAAAATGAAGGGTCAAGATGATACTAAACCTAGTTTAGTAGAAGATGGTAATGACTCATACAATACAAAAAAACCTTGGCAAAGAATAGTTATACTTTTTGCAGGTCCTTTTGCAAATTTTTTACTTGCAGCTATTTTATACTTTATTATTGCTATAGCTGGTGCAAATGCACTAAGCCCTACAATAGGAAAAATTCAAGAAAACTCACCTGCACAAAAAGCAGGCATACTTGAGGGTGATCAAATATATCAAATAAATGATAAAAAGATACAAACCTGGGATCAACTTGGTAAAACAATTAGAGAAAGTCAAGGCTCTTTAAAGTTTTTCATAAAAAGAGATGGCAAAAATATAGTTAAAACTATAAACCCGTATATTTCTGATGCACAAAATGTTTTTAAAGAAAATATCAAAAAAAGAATGATTGGGATAATGCCTGCACCAAAAATAATCACTATTTACCACAATCCTTTAGAAGCTATTTCTTACTCTTGGGATAAAACAATAGAATCCTCAAAAATGATATTTTTAGGTGTCCAAAAGCTAATACAAGGGGTTGTACCTAGTTCAGAAGTTGGTGGAATACTTACAATAGGTAAAGTGGTATCTGATGCTAGTGAATCTTCATTTATAGCTGTACTTGTGATTACTGCACTTATATCTGTAAACCTAGGGGTTTTAAACCTTTTACCAATTCCTGCACTTGATGGTGGACATATTATGTTTAATCTTTATGAAATAATTGCAAGAAGAAAGCCAAGTGATAAGGTTTTTATGTATCTAACTATTGCTGGTTGGGCAATATTAGCTTCACTTATGTTACTTGGAATTTACAACGATATAAATAGAATTTTTGGATAGGATAATTTATGGGTATTACAAAAGAAAAAGCAGTAGAAAACTTAGATAAAGTTATTTCAAAAGTTGAAGGTGCTAGACTTAGAGTTTCAGACCATCATATTGTAAAAATCATAGGTATATCAAAATACTCACAAAGTGAAGATATATCTATGCTTTATAAGGTGGGACAAAGAGCATTTGGAGAAAATAAAGTTCAAGATTTAAAACAAAAAAGTGAAGATTTAGAAGAGTTACCTTTAGAATGGCATTTTGTAGGAAGACTTCAAAAAAATAAGATCAATAATCTTATTGATTTAAACCCTACTTTAATGCACTCTTTAGACTCATTAGATTTAGCACAAGAATTAAATAAAAAACTTGAAGCAAAAAAGAAAACTATGTCTTGCTTACTTCAAATAAACTCTGCAAAAGAGGATACTAAAGCAGGTGTAATGCCCCAAGATGCTATTGATATTTATAAAGAGATTTTAAATACTTGCCCAAATATTAAATTAAAAGGTGTGATGAGTATTGGGGCTCATGTTGAAGATAATGAGATTATAAAAAACTCTTTTAAAACAACAAAAGAGATTTATGATCAAGTAGTACCATTTGGAGCAAAATATTGTTCAATGGGAATGAGTAATGATTTTGAGCTAGCAATAACTTGTGGTTCAAATATGATAAGAGTAGGTTCAATATTATTTAAATAATTCTTATATAATAGAATATTAGGTGTTTTTATTTAAAAATAACTTATTGTATTTATGTTATAATGTTTAAATAATATTCCATTTAGAAATTTATTAAGGGATAGGCTTTGAAAACTATTAAAGATGTTGAAAGATGGCTAGATAAACATGAGATAACAAGATATACTGTTTCTAGTAACTTAAATGTCAATGTTAATGGAAATGTAAACCTTAGAGGAAAAATTTCTGAAAATATTTTACCTATTACTTTTGAAAATATAAATGGTTATTTTGATATAAGTAATAATGATTTGATTTCACTAGAGGGTTGCCCTAAAGAGGTTGATAAAGACTTTGATTGTTCCTCAAATAGAATAGAGACCCTTTTTGGAGCACCCTATAGTGTTGGTGATTTTAACTGTTCTGACAATCTACTAAAAAACTTATCTTACTCTCCTAAAGAGATTGAAGGATACTTCGACTGTTCTAAAAATCAACTGACTTCAATTGAAGGAACTCCAAGAACAATAAAAGGCTATTTTAAATGTTCATATAATCAAATAATCTCTTTAAAAGGTGGACCTAAATATATTAAAGATTATTTTGATTGTTCAAATAATAAAATTGATAGCTTAAGAGAAGGTCCTATAACTGTTGGGAAAGATTATATCTGTCATACAAATGAACTAAAAGATTTAGAAGATATTGCAGAAGAGATTGGTTGGGATATTACAACTGATATAAATTTAAATCATATGAAAACAAGTATCTTTGATGAAGAAAATAAATTTTGGAAATATCAAGGTAAAGAGGTAATTGAACATATATATAAACCTATAGTTGCCATATCAAATAAAAAAGATATAGAGAAGTGGCTAAAGAAAAATAGAATCCATGATTTTAAAATCCTAGATGATAATACAGTTGATGTAAATGGTGATGTAAGACTCTCAAATGCCCTTGAAACATACAAAAAACTTCCTATTAGCTTCAATGAAGTTAAAGGTGACTTCGATATTAGTGACAATGAATTAGTGTCCCTAGAAGGTTCTCCAAAAAAAGTTGGAGGAGATTTTCTTGCATACAAAAATGAATTAACTTCACTAAAAGGTGCGCCAAAAGTTGTTGGAAAAAACTTTATTGTTTTAAAAAACAATATTAAATCCCTCGAACACTCCCCTTCTATTGTAAATGAAGATTATATTTGTTCCCACAATCCTCTAAATAATCTTGAAGGTCTTATCCATGTGGGAGGGAATATTTTTACAAGTGTTTGTATATCAACATTAAAATTTAAAGAGTTTTCATACCATTCTTTAATGACATATAAATATACTGGTATTGAAATTATTGATTATTTAGAAAAAGATTATATCACTTTGACGGAAGAGGAAGAGATATTTAGAAAAACTAGAGAAAATTTAAAAAGAGTAGTTACAAAACTTCTAGATGAAAAAACCTTGAAAGTTGATATGATAAATGATACACTACTTAAGAATTTAGCTAAATACAATTTAATAAATTTGAAAAAAAGAGTTCTAGCTTTAAGAGAACCAAAAGAGGTAAAACTTAAAAAAGAACTTTCAGAAGATGAGATTTTAGAATCAGTATTCAAAAAAGAGATATAAGGTTGTAATATGGAAATAAGAAATAGCTATAATAGATATGATTCAGCTATAGATAACAATCCTAATATCAATAGAGCAAGAACTACCCAACCAACAAACAATGTAAGAAAACTCCTAGATGCTTTTTATATAACTATTAGTACAAGAGCTAGACAAAGTAAAGAGTATAATGATCCAAACATAAAATACCCTATTTTTAACCCAGATGTACTTCAATATAACAACAATCTTAGCTTAACCTATAAATAATAAACTGAAATTTTATAATAAAGCATCACCTAACATACCAATAACAAATCCTATATTCACTCCAATAGATACAGGTTTTTTCTCTTTTTTATTTAATAAAGGTGCAATATCTTGAAATATAAGATACATAATTCCACCAGCAGCAAAAACCATCAAGGATGAAGTTATTTGAGGTTTTTCCACTAAAAAGAAGAATCCAAATAGAGAAAATATCAAACCCACAAAACTTAATACAAAAAAGATTATTAAAGAGTTTTTGGCTTTAAAACCATTTTTATCCATTTCAACATAAGAGTTAAATGATTCTGGAAAGTTTTGAAAGGCAATAAACAAAGAGAGTAATAAACCCATTTTATTATCATATGCAAAAACTGCACCTAAGGCAATTGATTCAGGGATAAAGTCTAAAAGCATTGCAAGGATTTGAGGAATATTTGTTTTATGATGTTGAATAAACTTGTCCAAAAAATAAAAACTTATCCCACCAGATAAAAAAAGAAAAACACTTAAAATTATTGAAATATTATTCATCCCTTCAGGGACAAGAACAAAAGAGATTGCAGACAACATTATACCTGTAGCAAAAGCTACAAGGTATTTGATTACTGTTTCTTTAAGTTTTTTATCATGAACTCTATTTTCAAAGAAATATGCTGTATATGCTCCTAAAAATACTGTTGATCCAGCAAGCAAGGAGAATATAACAACTTTTATTAGCATCTAAACCCTAAATGCAATTTTTAAATTTTTTAAGTTCATCTTTAATAGATGGCACTCTCATAAAATGTTCTCCAATTAAAAAAGCATCAGCACCAATAGAGCTTAAGTTCTGTATTGTTTCCACATTTGAAACGCCACTTTCGGCAACTATGATTTTCCCATTTGGAATCATTGGGATTAGTTTTTCACAAAGAGTCATATCCATTTCCATAGTCTCTAAATTTCTATGATTGATTCCTACAATATGTGCTCCACACCTCATAGCTTTTGTTAAATCCTCTTTATCATGCACTTCAACTAAAACTTCTAATCCTAAATGTAAGGCATAATCGTATAACTCTTTTAGCTCTTTAGTACTCAAACTTTTTGCAATAAGCAAAATAAAATCTGCTCCATAAACTAAAGCTTCAACTATTTGGTATTTATCAAGTATAAAATCTTTTCTAAGAAGTGGTGTAGGTACATATCTTCTAATTTGTGTTAGATACTCTAAATCTCCTTGAAAATAATGAGGTTCTGTTAGAACTGATATAGCATTTGCTCCATTTGCACTATACTCTTGTGCAATTTTTAATGGGTCAAAATCTTCTTTGATAACACCTTTACTAGGACTTGCTTTTTTAACCTCGGCAATTATTCTTATGGGTTCTTCTTTTGTAGAGGTCAAATATGGCTTAACATCCCTAGGTGGGAAAGGGTTTGCACTTAAGCTTCTTCCTAACCAATCAAGAGAATACTCTTTTTTTCTTTTTTCTACATCTTCTCTTGTTATTCTATTTATCTCATCTAATATCACTTAGTACACTCCTTGATTTTTTTCCAATGTGATTTAATCTCCTCATCTTTCAAGCCAACATTATCAACAACTTTTTTCATATTTTTATATGCTTCTTTACAATTTTTTTGTTTATATTGTCCCCAAGCAAGAGAATCTATATATGCAAAATTATTTGGTGCTTTTTCTAAAGCTTTTTTTACTAAAGAGACTCCCCTTTTAATATCTACATCAAAATCTATTAAAAGATAACCCAAATAATTTTGGTAAATATGATTATCTAAAACAGTCAAAACATCATTAAATTTTTTAATAACACTTTTTAAAACATCTTTTTTATTTTTGGCACTCTCAAATTCCAACATTGCTATTTGTGCAAGATAATCAATATTTGCAGTTTTTGCATATAACTCTTTTGCCAAAGCATAAGCTTTTTGATAATCTCCGCTATTTCTATATAAATCTAAAAGTTTTTCATCATTTGCTTTACTTTTTTCTAAAAAGGCTATGGCATCACCTATGCCTTTTTTTTCTAAATAATACATCAAAAGTTTATAGATATTATCCATTGTTACATGATTAGCAGTATCTTTATATTGATAATAACTTTTTTCAAGAACTGAAATAACCCCATCTAAGTTGTTCTCTTCTTGATAAATGTTTAAAAGTTTTGAACAAGTAAGATTAGTACAACCATTAAGTTTGATATGTGATTCTAAAAGATTTATTGCTTCATCTTTTTCATTTAAATATATATACATAATATTGATTAATTCAATCAAAGCATTTTCATTAAAACCATTTTTATAAATATACTCAAACTCTTTTTTTGCATTTTTATAATCATTTTTTTGTAAAAAAATATTTCCTAACAACTCATGATTAAGATTTGTATTATTTTCTTTTATCAACTCATGACTAACCTTTAAAGCTTCATCATATTTTTCTTGTTGTATTAAAGCCAAGATATAAACTCTTAAAATTTTATTTTTATGTTTAACTATTTTTTGTTTGCTTTTTTTAACTAAACTTACAATTTCATCATATTTTTGTAAAGCAAAAGATAATTTTAAATACTCTAAAAGGTACTCATCTTTTGATGTTCTATTATATAAAGATAGATATAAATCTCTAGCTTTATCTTTTTGACCTAAACTATCATACTCTAAGGCAAAAAGTATATCTCTATCTTCATTTTGAAAAGTTTTATCATTGTAGTTTATTATATTACTTTGAGAAGGGGAGCATCCCAATAAAAAAACTAATGAAAATAAAAATATTATAACTCTTTTATAGCTGGACACTCTTGTTTTACCTCGTCTACATTTTTTTTAAAATATTCCCAAAAGGGAAATGTTCTACATTGAAGTGGTCTAACTTCATATATACTACAGCCTCTTTTTTCTAAATCAAAGAAAACACATGCAAAATTATCTTTTGCTAATTGTATCTCTTTAATGCTATATTTATAGCCTCTTTTTTCTATATAACTATTTTTCAATTGCTCTAAACTAATACCTAGATGCTTGACTAAGTTATCTATCTCAATATTATTTATCCAAATATTTCCACTTTCACCAATACAACAGTTACCTAAACAACTATCACATCCTGAGGTTTCAAAAGCAAAATCAAAACCCTCTTTTGTTATTAAACTCATATCTCTACTTTTATACTGTGGGTTGAAGATTTTTTATAAATCTCTTTAACTTCATCTGAAAAATCCTTTTCCTCAAAAACAACTAAAGGTGGTAAAATATTTAATAAAGACTTAGAATTTTTTCTTGCATATACCAAAACTAGTGTAGCATTTTTACTCTTGTTAGGGTGTACAAACTGCAAAGACTCTATATTTAGTTTATATTCATTTAACAAAGTCATTATCTCATTTATCTGCTTTACATCATAACAGAAAAAAAATTTACCACTATTTTTTAATATTATTGAAACTTTTTGAATAAAACTTTTCAATGGTAAGCTATCATTATATCTAGCTATTTTTAAATTTTCATTTTCACTTTTAATTACATTAGTATGATAAAAAGGTGGATTTGAAATACACATATCAAACTGTTTTTCAAAATCAATTTCTAAAAATGAACCCTTAAATAAATTTGCTTCAATTTTATTACACCTTGCATTTATTTCAGATAGTTCCTGAAAACTATTTTGAATCTCACATTGGTTTAATTTTAGCTTTTTATATTCTCTAGAAACTAAAAGTCCCAAGATTCCACTTCCACTTCCGATGTCTAATACTTCACCACTAATATTTTTAAATTTGTATAAATTTTGTACAATAAAGCTATATAAAAAATGTGTATCACTGTTGTAACAGTAACCATTGTTTGGTTGATATAAAACCATAAAAACCTTTAATTTTTTTGTGAATTATATCAAAAAGTAGATTTAAAAAGAGTGAAATGGCAAATTTATAAGAAAATACAAATTTTAATATTTGTATATATTATATTACTATTAGTTCAATTTGTAACATAGTTTTTTTTTAGTCTTTTTATTGTTGCATATAGTAACAAAACAAAAATTAGACATATATAAATAACTCTTTTAAACTTTCTTTATTTGTTTAATTAGTTATTATGTTTCAAGAATATTTGAGAATTCACTCAATTATTGATCAAATTTTTTAAGGGGAAAAAATGGCAATTATGGAAGCTCCTGCAAATACTCCAGTATGGGTTGATACTGCTAGATGTAAAGCGTGTGATGTATGTGTATCTGTATGTCCTGCTGGTGTACTTGCAATGAAACCAGAACCAACTTCAACTTTAGGTGCAATGATTTCAATTGTAGCAAAAGATTCATGTATTGGTTGTAACGACTGTGAATTATCATGTCCTGATTTCGCAATTTATGTTGCAGATAAAAAAGAATTCAAATTCGCTAAGCTTACTGATGAAGCAAAAGAAAGAGGCGAAGCGATTAAGAAAAATAACTATAGAGCACTAGACGCTTAAGGAGAATAGATGGCTAGAGAAATAATTTCAACTGGTAATGATTTAGCAGCGATTGCGGCAGTAGATGCTGGATGTGAGTTTTTTGGTGGATATCCTATTACTCCTTCAAGTGAAGTGATGCATACTATCTCAGATTTATTACCTGCATGTGGTGGAGCAGCAATTCAAATGGAAGATGAGATTGCTGGTGTTTGTGCTGCAATAGGTGGGGCAATGTCTGGAAAAAGATCATTAACTGCAACTTCAGGTCCTGGGATATCATTAAAATCAGAAAATATTGGTCTTGCATATATTGCAGAAGTACCATTAGTAATAGTAAATGTAATGAGAGGTGGTCCATCAACTGGTCTTCCAACTCGTGTAGCACAAGGTGATGTTTTACAAGCTAAAACACCAACACATGGTGATTATAAATCAATCACATTATGTGCAGGTACATTAAGTGAATGTTATACTGAAACTGTTAGAGCTTTTAACTTAGCTGATAGATTTATGCAACCTGTATTTGTACTTTTAGATGAAACAATTGGTCATATGAGTGGTAAAGCAATTTTACCAACATTAGAAGAGGTAAAAGCTGGGATTATTCCAAGAAAAACTTATGATGGACCTGCATCTGAATATAAACCATATGAGTGTGAAAATGACCAACCAGCAGTTCTTAACCCTATGTTTAATGGGTATAGATACCACTATACAGGTCTTCATCATGATGCAAATGGTCATCCAACTGAAGATGAACAAACATGTGATGATTTAATTAAAAGATTATTTAGAAAAGTTGAAAACTATACTGAAGAGATTGAATCAAACGAAGAGTATATGCTTGATGATGCTGAAATCGTAATTATTGCATATGGTTCTATGGCTTTATCTGTAAAAGAAGCAGTTAATAGATTAAGAGCTGAAGGGATCAAAGTTGGTATGTTTAGACCACTTACATTATGGCCAAGCCCAGCAAAAAGAATCAAAGAGATTACTGATAGTGTGAAAAAGATACTTGTTACTGAGTTAAACTTAGGACAATACTTAGAAGAGATTGAAAGAGTAAGTGGAAGAAGAGATTTTGATACTTTATTTAAAGCAAATGGTAGACCAATTGCTCCTCTTGAAATAGTAGAAAAAGTGAAAGGAATGTAATATGGCATTTAATTATGATGAATATTTAAGAACTAACAAAATGCCAACACTATGGTGTTGGGGATGTGGTGATGGAGTTATTTTAAAAGCTGTTATTAGAGCTATCGATAAACTTGGATGGAAAATGGATGATGTTTGTGTCGTTTCAGGTATCGGTTGTTCTGGAAGATTCTCTTCATATATCAATTGTAACACTGTTCATACAACTCATGGTAGAACTATCGCATATGCAACAGGTATTAAATTAGCAAATCCTGACAAACATGTAATTTGTGTATCAGGGGATGGGGATGGACTTGCAATTGGTGGTAACCATACAATTCACGGATGTAGAAGAAATATCGATATTAACCATATCGTTGTAAATAACTTTATTTATGGATTAACTAACTCTCAAACATCTCCAACTACTCCACAAGGTATGTGGACAGTTACGATGAAAAGAGGAAATATCGACCCAACTTTTAATGCTTGTGATTTAGCAATTGGAGCTGGAGCATCTTTTGTTGCAAGAGAAACTATGTTAGATCCAAAAAAACTTGAAAGAGTTTTTGTAAAAGGTTTTGAACACAATGGTTACTCATTCTTTGACATTTTTTCAAACTGCCATGTAAACCTTGGTAGAAAAAATAAAATGAACTCTGCAATGGCTAACTTAGAGTGGATTGATTCTATAACTGTTGCTAAAACTAAATATGACAAAATGAGTGATGAGGAAAAAGAAGGTTTATTCCCTACTGGTATTTTAAAACAAGATACTACAAAAGCAGAGTATACTGATTCTTATAAAAAAGTTCAAGAAGCTCATCAAAATAAAACAATGGTACAATTATAAGGAGAACATCATGGCTAGAACATTAATGAGATTTACAGGTGTTGGTGGACAAGGTGTACTTCTTGCTGGTTCAATTTTTGCAGCTGCAAAAATCAATTCAGGTGGAAATGGTTTAAAAACATCTACATATACTTCACAAGTTAGAGGTGGAGCAACAGTTGTTGATATCACTTTAGAAGATAATGAAATTTTATATCCATATGCAAATGATGGTGAAATTGATTTCATGTTATCAGTTGCGCAAGTATCTTATGATCAGTTCAAAGGTGGAGTTAAAGAAGGTGGAATAATTGTTATTGAACCTAACCTAGTAACTCCAACTGAAGAAGATAAGAAAAAATGGAAAATTTTTGAAATACCAATTATTACAATTGCAAAAGAAGAGATTGGAAATGTGATTACTCAATCAGTTCTTGCTTTATCTATTGCAAACTACATGACTGGTGAAACAGTTGATAACGCAATTTTAAAAAGTACAATGCTTAGCAAAGTACCTGCAAAAGTTCACGATATCAATGAAAAAGCATTTGACTTAGGTCTTAAATATGCAAAAGAAGCAGTTGCTTAATTAACTTAGAAGCTCTTTGAGCTTCTAGTTATCTCTTAATAAAAAGTATATTAAATCCCAAAATATGAGTTTTTACTTCATATAGACTATATAGTTACTAATTTTCTCTTCTAATCTTTTTGACAAATACATATTTGAATTTTTTAAACAAGATAAAATAAACTTTGCATCTTTTTGATAATTTAATATCTTTTGATTATCCCAAGATTGAGGTGGTTTTTGCATATTTGAAATTCTATCAGCTAATTTAACCATTTGCACTTCATATGGTTGAGATAATAATCTATTTACACTATCTGCAATCTGTTGCTTTTTAGGTAGATTTTTATCTTTTGTTAAAGCCTCTACACCCTCAGCTATTTCTAATCCAAATTCATTAAAAATATCATCATAAGTTATACTTGTATCTTCAATAGTATCATGCAACAATGCTATACTTATAGCCTTATTGGCTTTTTCTAATTCAATATTTCCCTCTTCACAGGCATGAATCACTTCCATTGCAACTAAAGTTATATGGGCTAAATAAGGGAGTCCATAAGGAGTTTTTTGCTCACCATGAGCTAATGCTGCAAAATTTAGTGCCTTTAAATATTTATCTTGTGAAAACATTATTTATCCTCCTGTGCATTTTTATGATTAGTTTGATGTTTTGGCATAAGTGTTTGTCCATGTTTTGAAAAATAGATTAAGTCTTCTGTTGTTTTAATACTATCATCCAATACTTTTATTGACTCTTCCAAAATATATGTTGTGCTAATTGCATCACTATAAGCTCTATGATGGTCATCTATATTGATATTTAATTGCTCTTTTAAAAACTTTAAGCCATATCGCTGTGCTTTTATAGTTCGTCTTGCCAAATCTATGGTACAAAGTTTTCTATTTTCTAGTTTTCCCAAATCATATTTTTGAAATGAATTTGAGATAAAATTATAATCAAACTTTATATCATGAGCTACAAAAACATCATCTTCTAAAAAAATTTTAAACTCTTCCAATACTTTTTTAATAGGAGGAGCATCTTCTAACATAACTGGTTTTATATTTGTAACCTCTTGGATATATTGAGGGATTTCTTTAGCATAAACCAAAGACTCAAACTTATCTATTACTTCCCCTGCTCTATATTTCACAGCACCTAATTCAATAATTTGATGCCCTTTATTTACAT
The DNA here is from genome assembly GCA_048571215.1 of Halarcobacter azotofixans (SeqCode). Taxonomy (GTDB): domain Bacteria; phylum Campylobacterota; class Campylobacteria; order Campylobacterales; family Arcobacteraceae; genus Halarcobacter; species Halarcobacter azotofixans. The sequence goes on along the minus strand of CP182352.1, from coordinate 815,615 downwards.
GTCCCCCATTTGTTTCTATATCAACTATACAGAAAGTTTGTTCATTTATTGGACAATGGGTAGTTTTCAAAACAATTTTATCATCTATAAACTCTAAAGGAAAACCATTTGATAGAAGTAGTTCAAACTCCAATTCTGGATCATTAAAAAACTTATTTTTATTTTTTGATAACTCATCTAAGAACTCCTCATAAGCAAGAGGAGTTTTTTTTAGTTTTTCCGTTAGTTTTAAGATAAAATTATTGTTGGATTTCATTTACAGCTTTTACAAAATTTTCCATTTTGGTTTTATCTTTCTTACCTTTTGTAAGTTCAACACCTGAACTTACATCTACTCCATAAAAATTAAAACCTTTTAACTCTTTTAGATTATCTGAAGTCAAACCTCCAGCTAAAATAATCTTTGAGCAATCTAAGCCTTTAAACCATTCTAAAGCAACTCTTTTTCCACTACCACCAAACTCTTCAACATGAGCATCTACAAGCACATATCTATCAAGTTTTTCTAAAATATCTTGTTGTGATTTTGCTCTTACAACTTCTATATACTTATAATTTAGTGAATTAAAATCAGTATAATTATCATCATCAATGATTTGTGCTAATTGCATCCGTGCATTTGTACAAACTTGATTTATAAAGGCACTGTTTTCATTTACAAATAAACCAACAACTTGAACAAAAGGGGGAAGCTCTTTTACTATCTCTCTTGCTTTAAATGGTTCGATATATCTAGAACTCTTTTCATAAAATACAAAGCCCAAGGCATCTGCACCAGCTTTTATTGCTGCTTTTGCATCTTCTAGGTTTGTAATTCCACAGATTTTTGTTTTCATATTATACCTGTAGAGATTTTATCGCTTTACTATAGTCTTCGTTTCCAAAAACATATGAACCTGCTACTACTACATCAACCCCAACCTCTTTTAGCTGGTGAATATTTTTGTCATTTACTCCACCATCAACTTGTATTAAACAATTTGGGTTTCTTTTGTTTATTAACTCTTTTAACTTTTTAGTTTTTTCAATAACTGATGAGATAAATTTTTGTCCACCAAAACCAGGATTTACAGACATAAGTAGAACCATATCTAAATCTTCAAGTAAATACTCTATAGACTCAGGTGTAGAGTGGGGATTTAAAACAATTGCTGGTTTTATTCCATATGATCTAATTTTTTGAATAAGTCTATGGGGATGTTTTTCACTCTCAATATGAAAAGAGATATACTCTGGTTTAAGTGGAGCAAAAAGCTCAACAAAAAATGTATTATTTTCAACCATTAAGTGTACATCTAGTGGCTTAGTTGCTACCTTAGCAACAGGATTTACCACAACTGGTCCTAAAGTCATATTTGGTACAAAGTGACCATCCATCACGTCTACATGAATCAAATCACATCCACCATCACATATTGCTTTAATCTCTTCATTTAGTTTTCCAAAATCTGCTGATAAAATGGAAGGGGCTACAAGCATAAAAAAACCTTTCTTTTAAATTGGTGGGATTATATCATTTTATAGGTTTATTTTACTTTTTGTGATAAAATTTCAAATCTCAATTATTGGATTTACAAAAAATGTTACGAATAACTATTTTAATTACTCTTTTTATCATAAACCTTATGGCACAGGATACAAATGATATTTTAAAAAAGGCAAAAGATTTAGAAAATCAAGGTAAATATAAGGAAGCGATGTTGCTATATAAAAAATTAGCAACAAAAGATGTCTCTTTAGAAGAAACTATTCAAAAAGATATAGAAGATAACAATATCTCTGTTGAAGCAAAAACTATAGGAAAAACCCTAAATAAAATTGATGATAAAGAAACCTACAGTACAGTAGAACAAATATTAGCATCTACTTTTAATCTTTTTCCATACAAAGAAAACTATTTTTTACCTATTTCTTACGATACTAAAAAAAGAAGTGATAGAAGTCAAAATGAAACTAAATTCCAAATCAGTGTAAAAAAACCTTTATTTCAAAATCTATTCAATCTTAAAGAAACCATCTACTTTGGATATACTCAAACTTCATGGTGGCAGTTATATGATGATTCTGCACCTTTTAGAGAAACAAACTATCGTCCAGAAGTTTTTGTTACAATCCCCTATGGAAAAAAAGATAAAACCTCCTTAAAAGGGTTTAAATTTGGTTTTTTACATGAATCAAATGGTCAAGGCAAACCAAAATCTAGATCATGGAATAGACTCTATTTAGAAAGTTATTTCCAAATAGGAAATCTATTTTTAATACCAAATATATGGTATAGATTGCCAGAAGATGCAAAAACAGATGACAATCCAGATATAGAAAAATATCTTGGATATGGAGACTTTACCCTAGTCTATCCATACAAATCGCAAACTTTTAAACTTTTACTAAGAAATAATCTTAGATTTAATGATAACAACAAAGGCTATGCTCAATTTGATTGGACTTTTCCATTTTTTAACTCTAAAAATACCTTTGGATATTTACAACTTTCAAGTGGATATGGAGATAGTTTAATTGACTATAACAAAGAGATAAATAGAATTAGTTTTGGGATTTCCTTATCTAGATAAGAGATAATCCCCCATCACTATTTTTAAAAGTAGTGTTAATAAAATCTTCATAAAACTCATCACCAAAACTTTTAGCTGTCTCTTTACAAATATCCAAATACTCCATATTGGGCTGGATATTAAAACTCATCTTCTCAATTTTACCCTTATAAACAATACAGTTTGTCAAAGGTTCATTGTCATAACTTATAACCTCACCTTCTCTAAAAGAGTATTGGTCATACCCTATTTCTCTTTTATCTAAAATACTAAGATACTCTGCACTTATATTCTTAATCACTATTGCGTTAAACCAACTTTCATTATCTTCCCCAATAGTTAATACAGCTCTGTTAACTGAATTTACCATTCGATAAGATGGTTCTTGATTAAAAACTCTTTTATAACCAAACACTTTTACTAAAACAACATCATCTAAAGATATACCCTCTTTTTGAAGCTCTTTTTTGTTCATTAAACTTCCATAAACTACTAAATTATACATTTAAACTCTTTTCTTATTCTAAATAGCTAAATTGTACTATTTATATCAAGTAAAAACAACAATCCTAGAGAAATTTCAAAATTTATGGAAAAAAACAACTCATTGTGACGAGAATGTGACGTTTTTTTAGAATAATTATTTACTCATTTTTTTAAAGGAATTTTATGGATAAAAAGTATCTTTTTGGTTCAATTGCTTTAATTTTTATTGCAATTATTTTTTTTGTACCTCTATCAAAAGAGGATAGTAAATCAAAACAATTGGTAAATGAGATAGTATTTCCCTTGTTAGTAATACATCAATGATCTTAGTAGATTCAAAGTGTTATGAACCCTATGAAGTTTATAATATATATGCTCCTTTTTGGGCACAGATAACACCTTTAAAATAAATATTAGGAAATTAATATGTTTAAATTTTTGCAATATATTATTGCTTATTTTTCATTAGTTATATTATGGATATGTATATTATTAACTTTTTTAAGTTTTTTTGATTATATAGAAATGAAAGGAAGTTTATTATTTATAATAATTCTTAGCGGTACAATTTATCACAAATTAAAACCTATGGATTTTAAAGATTTACTTGAAAAAATTGGAATTACGCTTTAAAAAATTTCGAAAATTCCGGGACAGTTTATATAATTAAAAATTAGGGTCAAAAATAAAGGGAACAGGCACCTTTATTGATGGAGTGCAGGATTTTGGTCTGGATTTGTAGCACCAAATAGTTGGGGAGTAGAGAAAGGAACAATGTTTACATCTTTAGTATCAGGTACAGTTTCGGAAATAAGTGGTGGAAAGTTTGCTAATGGTGCAGTTACTGGGGCTTTTGTGCATTTATTTAATAATTGGGGTGCTGTTTTATCACAAGGGACAAAAATGAAAACAAAATCAGAAGTAAATGAACAACTTAATAATATTCATGATGGTGGTAGACGTATTATTACTTCTTCATTAGCTGGAATGGCTGCTGGAGCAGTAAAAGGTGCTCTTTCAGCAAGTATTGTTCCTGGTGCAGGTACCATTGTTGAAGCATTTGTTGGTGGAACTGTTGGATTTACAATTGAATTAGAAGTGTCTGGCTGGGGTAGACCAATAGAAGAAGGTCTTGAAATAATGATTAATACTGGAAAGGGGTACTATGAACTTAAAAAATAAAAGTGCTATAGTTCAATGTCCCCAATGTAGTTCTAATATAAATAAGTTTAACCAAAAGAAAAGAGGGTTTTTATTCTTATTTGTTCTTACCCCACTACTTAGTATACTGGTTTATATATTTCTAGATATATATGCAATGGTAATATCTTTATTAGTTTCTTTAGTAATTGATATATCATTAATATTAGCTAAAAAAAGATATCACTATATATGTAAAAATTGTAGTTGGGAATTAAAAGTTGAAAAGGAAATAAAAAATGAGTAAAGGGGACAGGCACCTTTATCGATGGAGTGCAGGATTTTGGTCTGGATTTGCAGCTTCTGGATTTGCAGCACCAAGTAGTTGGGGAGTAGAGAAAGGAACAATGTTTACATCTTTAGTATCAGGTACTGTTTCAGAAATAAGTGGTGGTAAATTTGCTAATGGTGCTGTTACTGGGGCTTTTGTGCATTTGTTTAATGCTGAGGGAGGAACTATTATAAAAAAGACAGTAAAAAACTTTGTTGATTTATTTGATGGAGTTATGTCTATTCCAAAAATGGCTTATGCTTATGGAGATTATTTAGGTAGGCTTTCTGGTTTCAGAGATTGGCAGGAAGGGAATATATTGCCAGCAAATAAATGGGAAGCAGAAATAGAATATAAGTTAACGGTTTATGCAGTAAAAAATCATCCTGAAGAAGTGGCAGACTATATATGGAACGATGTTAAGTCTAGGCCTTATTATTATTTAGGTGGTTCTGCCGCAGCATTATCTGGTAGTGGTGCGACAAGTGTAGGTGTATTTATTATACATAAGACAGGAAGTGTCAGTGACACTGTTCATACAAAAGTGAATCCATTTCATTAAAATTAAAGTTAGAGTATGCGAATAATTGAAAAAATAAAGTTAATTACTAATCCATTCGATATTTTTCTGATAAAAACAGGAAAAGTATTTGAATTTAAAGGCAAATGTTATCGTACAAATATGATATTTAGAGTTTTTTACAGATTTTATTATGGAGGTTTATTTATAGTTCCTTTATTATATTTTCTAAATAATTCTTTTTTTAATTATAACGATTTTATTTTTAAGATAATTGAATCAATAATAGTTTTACTTTTTATTGAAGTTTTTATAATAGTCTTTCTTCCTATGGAAGAAGTATCTTGTTATGATAATTTAAGAAAATAAAGGAAAAAATAAAATAAAGGAAAAAATTTGGGGTCAGTTGCCACCTTAAAAAAACCACAGACTAACACCTCTGAGGATGAATCTCCACTTTCAATAGCTTTTAACTAAGTAATATATATAATTATATATAAGCACAAGGTTGAAGATGGAGTTCTGGATTTTGGTCTGGATTTGCAGCTTCTGGATTTGCAGCACCAAATAGTTGGGGAGTAGAGAAAGGAACAATGTTTACATCTTTAGTATCAGAAATAAGTGGTGAAAAGTTTGCTAATGGGGCTGTTACTGGGGCTTTTGTGCATTTGTTTAATAATTGGGCAGGAAAAGCAGCAAGTTTTGGAGCGAAAAAAAGTGCTGATTCAAAAATAGAAAACTTGAATGAGGAAAGTAAAACAATTATTAGAACTTCTATTGGTGGATTTGTAGGAGGAATTGTAGGTGGTGTATATATAGGTGCAACTGCTTTATCAGTTATGGGGCCTTTAGGTATGTTAATTGGTGGAGTTGCTGGAGGAACTTATGGTTTAGCCTCAGGATTATTTGCAGGGTATATGACTAATAGATTAAATAGGTCAGAAGGTTTTAAAATTATAAAAGGAACAACAGAAGGATATATAGAATATGAAAAAAGAAGAATTAAAAAACACTTGTCCGAAATGTAATAGTAATGATATAAAAAAAAATTACTATATATATATTTCAAAAACATTGTTATTTAGAATTTTACCTATTACACTAATATGTATATATGTAGTTTTCTTTCTAATATTTGGTGATTTTTCTTTATTAGAAATTATACTTAATTATATTCTTTTATCAATTCCTTTAATTTATATTATTTTTTATAAAAAAGGTTTTCACCGCTGTATGAATTGTATGAACATATTTAAGGACTAACACCCCCCTGAGGATGAATCTCCACTTTCAATAGCTTTTAACTAAGTAATATATATAATTATATATAAGCACAAAGACTAGAGTAAAGGGGACAGGCACCTTTATCAATGGAGTGCAAGTTTTTGGAGTGGATTTACAGCACCAAAAGGTTGGGAGTAGGAAAGGGAACTATGTTTACATCTTTAGTATCATGTACTGTTTCAGAAATAAGTGCTGGCAAGTTTGCAAATGGAGTTGTTACTGGGGCTTTTGTGCATTTGTTTAATGAGGAAGGTGGATTTAGAAAACTTGGTGATAAATTACTTTTTGGGAGAAGGGGTTCTATTGCTGATTATAAAAATATTTTAGTGGCTCATGAAGGATTTATTCTAAAAGATGGTACAGTAATAGGATTTTTCCCTGATGGAGTAAGGGTAGATAAAGGATTTACTATAAATGATTATTCTCAATTGAAATATTACGATGATGATATTTTATTAGAAGCCATAGGAGTAACTTATATAAGAAAATATGATTTTGTTTACAATAATTGTCAAGATTGGGCATCTAGAGTAGACAGAAATTATCGCAGATTAAATAGAAAGTAAATTTATGAAAAAAATATTTCTTATATTAGCTATTTATTTCTTGTTACGAATTTTATTTTTATACATATTTAACTCAGAAAAAATGATAAATGATATTGGTAATAAAGGAACTTTAATAATATTTATCATAATAGTAATTATTGAAATATGCATTATTTTAATACCATTTATATTTAAAAATTTGTTAATAATATTATTTGATAAAAATTTAAAAATTTACTTTTATTTTTTATTAATGTTAATTATACATAACATGTACTATATTTTTTTACCAAATACTATAAATATAGTTTATGTATATTTTTTTGAGATAATATTAATAGTGTATATTTTTTTTCTTTTAAATAATAAAATAAAGAATAAAAAAAATTAGAATTAGAGAATTAGGGGTCAAGTGATAAGGATAACTATTTGATTGATAAATATATTATACAAAGTAAATTTATGAAAAAGTTTATAACAAGTATTGTTTTCGCGCTAAGTATAACAAATGTATATTCATATACTCAATGTACAGAAATTAGCAAATTAGGAAATTAGGGGTCAAGTGATAACGATAACTTTTATTCCTCATTTCCTCGTTCCCAAGCTCCAGCTTGGGAATGTATATATAAATAACAATAAAAAAATAAAGGTGACAGGCACCTTTTTAAAAATTGCTGTCCGTGATGCTTGGAATTTCCAGTTAAGGAATACAAATACAAATAATCAGCTACTTGTAGATGCTATTGAAAGTTATCCTTTAGGAATACCTTCATCAAGTCAGACAGGATATTTTGTTGGAGGAGAAGGTATGGCAGAGATTATTTATCAAAAAGTTAAAAACTATTTTTATCCTAAACCTTCAGGTTATGACCCTAATGACAAAAGTGTACCAAAATGATTTTAATTTTTGGAATAATAATTTTAACAAAAGGTTTATTAAGCTTTTTTTTTAATCTTGAAAATATACCTGGCTTAGGTGGTTTAAGTCCAATATACTATGAAAAACTGGATGATGGTTTTTTCATTGGAACTATTGAAATCGTGATTGGAATAATCATAATAATTTACGCAATTAAAAGAAAAAGAAAATTTCAATCTATAAAGTATTCAAAATGTCCAAAATGTAAAGAAACATATAATTACCCTAATTTAAAAGATGGTATATGTCCTAAATGTAATATTAAAACGATAGATTTGGAAAAATATTATAATAAAGATGACAAAAAAGAGATATGGGAAGAACTAGATTAAAATAAAAAATAAAAGGGGACAGTTGCAATGCCATTAAGTTAAGCCCACAAGCCCTATGATTTAGAGATTAGCATAAAATAGGGCTCAATAGATAACGATAACTTTTTTTATATTGATAAGTTTAATTTAATACATAGAAGAAGTTAAGAAAAGATACTAAATGTATCTTTTTTAGCTTTGTATGGAAGAGTATATGTGAACTTCGTAAGAGACCGTTCAAAAATCTGTGTCAAGTCACCTAAAGTAACAAATCCATACTTGTTACAACTCTAAATAATTATCCAATCTCCCTTCGAAAAATATAGCAAGTTGGGAGATTGTTAAACTCCAATTATGCACTGGCTGAGTCCATTTTACTTTTGCATTTAATATTCCCATATACAACAATTTTAAAAGTGAATTCTCATTAGGGAAAGCTCCTTTTGTTTTGGTTAATTTTCTAAATTGCCTATGTACAGATTCAATAATATTTGTAGTGTACATAATCTTTCTTATCTCTTTTGGATATTTAAAATAATAAGATAAATTCTCCCATTTATTTTGCCAAGATTGAAGTACTATGGGATATCTTTTCCCCCATTTTTCATCTAGTTTTAAAAGCTCATCTTCTGCAAGTTCTTTTGTTGTTGCTTGATAAACAAGTTTTAAATCTCTCATAAACTCTTTTTGGTCTTTAGAAGCTACATACTTCAATGAATTACGAATTTGATGTACAACACAAAGTTGTACTTCGGTATTTGGATATATTGTTTTAATAGCTTCAGGAAAGCCTTTAAGACCATCTACTGATGCAATTAGTATATCTTCTAATCCTCTATTATTTAAATCAGTAAGAACACTAAGCCAGAAGTTTGCTCCTTCACTTTGGGATAAATATAATCCTAATATATCTTTTTTACCATCAATTCCCATCCCTAAAACTGTGTAAACTGCTTTACTCACATACTTCCCACCATCTTTTATTTTATAATGTATCGCATCAAGCCATACAAATGGATAAATAGCTTCTAAAGGTCTACTTTGCCAAGCTTTTACCTTATCTATAATTTTATCTGTAATAGTGCTTATTGTTGCACTTGATAATTGTATTTGATATATCTCTTCAATATGTTTTATAATATCTCTATAGCTTAATCCTAAGCCATACATAGATAATATCTTTTCTTCTATTTCATTAGACATTGTTGTTTGGTTTTTCTTTACAAGTTGTGGTTCAAAAGAACCTGTTCTATCTCTTGGAGTATTCAATTCAAAGGAACCACTTGTTGATTTTATTGTTTTAGAGCTTTTACCATTCTTTCTATTTTTATTTCCTGCAAATACATCTTGAGTTATATGAGAATCTAATTCTGCTTCTAAAGCAGCTTCAACTAATTGTTTTACTAATGGAGCAAGTACTCCATCTTTACCATTGATATTTTTACCTGCAAGTAAATCTTGTACAGCTTCATTAAAATCAAATTGTTTTTTCTTTTCCATCTATATCAATCCTTATAATATTTATTATATCAGACTGACACAGATTTTCTAACACTCCCCTTCGTAAAATAAGTAAACTACTTACTTATTTAAAAATTAGGACTCAGTTGCTACCCCCCCTATTTCCCAATGCCCTCAGTGCCTTAAATTTTCTTATTTTTCATAAACCACATAAATGAAAATATAAGTCCTGGTGTTTTTGCCTTTGATTCATCATAGATAAACTCTTCATAATCATCTATTGGCAAATACATTATCTCAATCTCTTCATCATTTATCCCTCCACCATCGTGAATCTTCATAGAATCATCAATCTTGGCATAATAAAGAGTTTGGCAACCTCCACTAACCCCTACATTTGTATAAAAAGAGGTGATTTTTTCAATATTCTCTAAAGGAACATCAAAACCACACTCTTCATCTATCTCCTCTTTTGCTATATATTCTAAAGACTTGTCTTTATCAACAATACCTGCACAAAGTTCATATGTGCATAATTTTTTAGAATCATTTAAATATACAGGTGGACGAAACTGCTTTACTAATAAAAAAGAATTTTTTTCTTCATGAAAAAGTAAAACTGCAACAGAATCAAAGCTCTTTACAGCTTCCCAAACCTTATCTTTTCCATTTTGATTATAAGTGATTTTCACAGGGTGAACAAACTTTGTATCAGTTAATTCATGAGTTTTAAACATTTTGATTACATTATTCATTATTTACCTTTGCTATATTTTATTAACATTTGAATAAAATAGAAGTAAATTATTAAAACTAAAGGTTATTTATATGGAACTTAAGTATGTAGGACCCAAAGAGATGATATCTGTTCATGGTATTAGTTTTAAAAGTGGGAAAGATGATAAATATGTTTATATAAATCCAGCTATAGAAATTTATAATGCAATCCACCATGATTATGAAAAAGATACAGTTTATACACATCTCATAGAAAAAATAAGAATTAGTGATGATGAGATTTTAAATAAAATTTTAAAGTTAAAACCAAACTTAAAACCAACTTGTGATAGAGAGATTACTCAATTGGAAATTCAATTAGATGAGGAGATTAAAGAGGTTGATGGTTATAAGGGTTTAACAAAAGAGGAACAAAGAATTTTAAAAAACAATCTAATTATAATGAAAAAATATAGACTACAAAGGGAAACCAATAAAATAATATATAACCATCTAATAGAGATTATAGTTGATGATATAATAATACACCAACTAAAAAATATAAGTGCCCCATTCAATGAAAAATTCTGGCATGTATTTCAAACTATCCAAGGTGAGTTATCAAACCATCATAAAAGATCGATTGGTTCAAATTTAGATATAGAACATAAAGAGCCTTTTATTATCTCTTTAAAAATAAACTCTATTGGTAAGTAAGATTTGAAAAATCTACATTAAAAGTAGAACCTTTATTTGGTATAGATTCTAAAGAGAGTTTGAGATTATAACTTTTACAAACTCTTTTTACTATATCTAAACCTATTCCAAAACCACCCTCAATAGTATTTCCCCTTTTATATCTTTTGAAAATCTCATCTTGTTGCTGTTTTGAGATACCTATTCCAAAATCTTGCACACTAAAATTAGAATCTTCAAGCTTAACTAAGATATTAGAATCTTTATTACTGTATTTAATCGCATTTGAAATTAAATTATTTACCACTTTTTGAGTCTTGGTTTTATCCATTTTGATAAAACAATCATCAAGTTTAGAATCTATTTTTATATTTTTTGTTATGGAGATATCATTAAAATATTCTACACTATCTTGCACTAACTCTTTTAGATTAAATTTATCTTCTATCTGCTCATTCATATTTTCAAAGGCTGAAAAATGGATATCGTTATAGATTTGGGATATTTGTTTTGAACTACTTAAGATATATTTCATCATCTTACTTGGATTTTTGCCTTTTTTTAGCATAGAAACAGAGGTCATCAATACTGCAACAGGAGTATTTAACTCATGGGCAGAATCTTTTATAAAGTTATCCATATCTATGACTTTTTCCCTAACGGGTTTTAACAAAATCTTTGCAAGAAAATATGCAATAAAACCAACAAATACAGCACTTAAAACTAAAGCAATTGCCACATAAATTTTTAATCTATCTCTATCTTCAACCCCTTGGCAGGTTTGCATCACAATATATTTTATTGGGATATTTGCTTCATTTAACTCCTCCACATAAAAATGAAAAAGACCACTTTCATAAAACTTTTTTTGAAAATCAATCAACTCTTTTCCATCTAAATATGAATAAATCAACTTTTTATTTTTATCAAAAAGTGCATATTTTATCTCATTGTTTTTAAGTTTTTTTGGAATAAACTTTTTATGATGCATATAAGAGTTTAGTATATCACCTTTTATTTTCATAGAGAAATTGCTAAGCTGCATACTACAAGTGTTTTCTAAACTTTTTATCTCATCTTCATAATAAATATAAAGCAATATACTTATTAAAAATAAAGCTGAACCTACATATATAGATAAAAAACTAATAAGTGCTTTTATTTCATTTTTATTCAAATTTATACCCTATTCCTCTTATGGTTTGAATTTTCTCTTTCCCTAAGTATTCCCTGAGATTTTTTATATAAACCCTAATAGTTGCATCTGTAGGCATCTCTTCATAAGCCCAAATATTTTGTAAAAGTTCATCTGATGAAATAACTCTATTTTTATGTTTACAAAAATATTTTAAAATATCTCTTTCTTTTTGAGCTAGATGTTTTATATTACCCTTAATATTTAACTGGCAAGATTCTTGGTCAAAAAAAATATCATTGTCTATTTGTATCATATCGTTTTGTTCTATCATAAATTGTTTACAAAGTTTTAATAATCTTTGGTCTAACTCTTCTAAGTCAAAAGGCTTTTTTATATAATCATCAACACCACTTTCAAATGACTCTTTTAGATGTTTTGTATCTTGGTAAGCTGTAAGAATTATAATTGGTGTTTGATTTTTATACTCAGTTCGTAAAGTTTTTAAAACCTCTATTCCACTCATAAGTGGTGTATTTATATCTAAAAGTGCTAGATCATAGATTTCATCAACTAAATACTCTAAAGCCTCTTGACCATTAGTACATAGTGTTACAGCATAACCTTTATCACATAAGTGCTCATTAAGTAGGTCATTTAAAGCAGGATCATCTTCCAATAATAAAACTTTCAAATTTTTTCCTTTTGCAAAATTTTATTATTATACTTAATCTTTGTTTATTACTTGTGTATTAGTTTTTAAAATATTTTGATAATCATTATTAATATAAGAATTGTTTAAGTTAGTTTATTTTATGATTACATCTTAATAATGATTATCAATAAGGAGAAGGTATGTCAGATAGAATTTTACAAAGCAAAATAAATCGTATAGTAGAACAATCAGGTTTTTCTAAAAAAGAGAAAATCTTATGTTCAGTTATGAAAATAGTTCAAATGAGACATAAAGATGTAGATAAGAATCAAGCTCTAAGAGTAACAAAATTTGTTCTTGAACATAGTTAATTAAAAAATAAAAACACTAGAAAAAAAGGAAAAAAGATGAGTATAAATGATTGCAATAAATTGCTAGGTATCTATAGTTCTACTAAAGATTATCAACAAAGTTTTTTCGATTTTGTTTATGAAAAGATATCACGAGATACAAAAAATAGAGATGTAATAAATAACTTTGATAGTATTGATATAGCACCTTTTGATAGTCTTCCCGTTAGAGTTATCCCAGTAAATAAAGAGATAGATATAAAAAACCTTAATATTTCAAAAGAGATTGAAAAAGCAAAAGATATTATATTAAATGATAACTTTTCTCAAATTTACCTTGTTTACCCAAAACATGATAATTTTACAAAACATATACAAGTAAAAGTTAAAGAGCTTGATGCATGTAGTGAAGAGTATATTATAAAAGTAATACCCTATTCACTTAAATCAATATTAAGAAAAAAAAGGAGATGCAATGGCAACAGCAATATTTTATGCAAGTAGTACTGGAAATACTTCAAATGTTGCAAAAGAGATAGCTAAAACACTTGGTGGAGTAGAATATTTTAATATAGCATCAAGTGGAGTAAAAAAAATATCAACTTATGATAAGGTGATTTTAGGTACTTCTACTTGGGGAGAAGGAGACTTGCAAGATGATTGGGATGAACTTTGGGATGAGTTTTGTAAAATAGATTTCACAGGAAAAACTGTTGCCTTGTTTGGATTGGGGGATCAAGATGGATATGCAGATAACTACCTTGATGCTATGGGACAGATTTATGAAAAGGTTGTTGAAAATGGTGCAAATATTATAGGAAATTGGGATATCACAGAAGAATACTTTCAAGAGGAATCTTTAGCCATAAAAGATGGCAGTTTTGTTGGACTTGCTTTAGATGAAGACAACCAAGAGGAATTGACTGATGAAAGAATTTCAATTTGGTGCAATAATATTAAAAATGAAATAATCGGGAGTGTTAGAAAATCTGTGTCAGTCTGATATAATAAATATTATAAGGATTGATATAGATGGAAAAGAAAAAACAATTTGATTTTAATGAAGCTGTACAAGATTTACTTGCAGGTAAAAATATCAATGGTAAAGATGGAGTACTTGCTCCATTAGTAAAACAATTAGTTGAAGCTGCTTTAGAAGCAGAATTAGATTCTCATATAACTCAAGATGTATTTGCAGGAAATAAAAATAGAAAGAATGGTAAAAGCTCTAAAACAATAAAATCAACAAGTGGTTCCTTTGAATTGAATACTCCAAGAGATAGAACAGGTTCTTTTGAACCACAACTTGTAAAGAAAAACCAAACAACAATGTCTAATGAAATAGAAGAAAAGATATTATCTATGTATGGCTTAGGATTAAGCTATAGAGATATTATAAAACATATTGAAGAGATATATCAAATACAATTATCAAGTGCAACAATAAGCACTATTACAGATAAAATTATAGATAAGGTAAAAGCTTGGCAAAGTAGACCTTTAGAAGCTATTTATCCATTTGTATGGCTTGATGCGATACATTATAAAATAAAAGATGGTGGGAAGTATGTGAGTAAAGCAGTTTACACAGTTTTAGGGATGGGAATTGATGGTAAAAAAGATATATTAGGATTATATTTATCCCAAAGTGAAGGAGCAAACTTCTGGCTTAGTGTTCTTACTGATTTAAATAATAGAGGATTAGAAGATATACTAATTGCATCAGTAGATGGTCTTAAAGGCTTTCCTGAAGCTATTAAAACAATATATCCAAATACCGAAGTACAACTTTGTGTTGTACATCAAATTCGTAATTCATTGAAGTATGTAGCTTCTAAAGACCAAAAAGAGTTTATGAGAGATTTAAAACTTGTTTATCAAGCAACAACAAAAGAACTTGCAGAAGATGAGCTTTTAAAACTAGATGAAAAATGGGGAAAAGATATCCCATAGTACTTCAATCTTGGCAAAATAAATGGGAGAATTTATCTTATTATTTTAAATATCCAAAAGAGATAAGAAAGATTATGTACACTACAAATATTATTGAATCTGTACATAGGCAATTTAGAAAATTAACCAAAACAAAAGGAGCTTTCCCTAATGAGAATTCACTTTTAAAATTGTTGTATATGGGAATATTAAATGCAAAAGTAAAATGGACTCAGCCAGTGCATAATTGGAGTTTAACAATCTCCCAACTTGCTATATTTTTCGAAGGGAGATTGGATAATTATTTAGAGTTGTAACAAGTATGGATTTGTTACTTTAGGTGACTTGACACAGATTTTTGAACGGTCTCAAATAATCTAATTAAAATGCTTGGTTATGGTTTATTAATCTATATATTTATTTCTTATTTCTAAAAAAGAATCTAAGTTATTCATAAAAAGGTCAACTAATTCTGGATCAAAATGTTTACCTTTTTGATCTTTAAAAAACTGAAGTATTTTATCCAATGGCCAAGCTTTTTTATAACATCTATCACTTCCTAAAGCATCAAATACATCTGCAATAGCAGTGATTCTTCCAAAAATATGAATAGAGTCTTCTTTTAAACCTCTAGGATAACCTGAACCATCCCATTTTTCATGATGATGATAAGAGATAATTGCAGCAGCTTTTAAAATATCTCTATTTGAATCTTTTAAAATCTTATAACCTAGTTCACTGTGAGTTTTCATAATAAGCCATTCCTCAGATGTTAATTTCCCAGGTTTATTTAAAATCTCATCAGGTATTCCAACTTTGCCAATATCATGCATAGGTGATGCCATAAATAGATTTTCAAGCTGTTTTTTATCAAGTTTATAAAGTTCTCCCAAAAGTTTTGAATACTCAGCAACTCTTTTTACATGGTTCCCTGTTTCTTTACTTCTAGTTTCACCTATCTCACCCATTCTATAAATAATCTCTCTTTGGGTACTTTCTAACTCTTGATGTAACTCAATAATTGGTGAAATATCATGACAAATAGAGATATACTCTATAATCTCATTATCTTGATTGAATATAGGAGAAATAACGGCATTTATATGATATGTTTTGCCATCCTTTGATTTGTTTTTGATTATTCCTGTCCATAGTTTACCACTATTGATAATTTTCCACATCTCTTTTGAAGTATTTTTATCATTATCTTCATGTCTTATCAAATCATATGTTTGACCAATAAGTTCATCTTTTGAATATCCCGTAAGCTTTAAAAACTGTTCATTTACATAAGTTATTTTTCCATTTGTATTAATTCTTGAAACAATATTAATTGCATTCATAACATTTTCATACTGTTCTATACTTTTTAGAGCATCATTTAAATTTGATATTTTTTGAAAGTTTTGTCTTTGTAAAAAATGTTTTGTATTTTCTAAAGCTGTTATATCATGTCTCATAGCAATATACTCAATAATATTACCATCTATATCTAATATAGGTTTTATAGTACTGCTTACATAATAAGACTTACCATTTTTTGATTTGTTTTTTACAATACCCTTCCAAACTTTTTTTTCTTCTTTTATTGTATTCCACATCTTTTCAAATGTTTCAACGGGTGTATCAGGATGTCTTATTATATTATGGTTTGAACCAATTAGTTCCTCTCTTGTGTAACCAGAGATTTCAATAAACGGTTGATTTACATAAGTAATAAATCCTAATTTATCAGCTTTTGAAACAATAGAACTTAAATCAACTACTTCTTTATATTGTTCTAAAATATTATTAATATTCTTATTCTCTCTTGAGATAACAATATTTTTTGAAAACTCAAGAAGTATTTTCATAACTTCACTCATATCAATGGGTTTTAATATAAATCTACTTACACCTATTTCAATAGCTTCAATTAAAAAATCACTATTGTTATGTGCACTTATTATTATGATAGGAACATCAGGATTAATACTTTTTATCTCTCTTGAAAGTTCTATACCATTCATCTTAGGCATGGTAATATCAGAGATAACAATATCAGGAGAATGTTTTTCGAATAACTCTAATGCCTCTAAACCATCTTCTGCAATATATAAATCATTTATAAAACTTTTCAAAAAAGAAGAAAATTCTTTTTGTATAAATAAATCATCCTCTGCATATAAAATATTAATATTTTTTAAGTAGTTTAAGTTATTCAAGCTACAACTTTTCCTTGATATTTTTATTATTTATTATAACATAAAATATAAATATTTATTTTAATTTATATTTTAAAGCAATTTTAAGCTTCACTTATTGTAACTAATTAACACTTTACTTTTTTATTTAAAATTATCAAAAACTAACGGTGATTTAAATTCTAAAGATTTTAGATGTTTCATTATTTTTTGTAAGTCATCAATATTTTTAGCTGTAACTCTAATCTCATCACCTTGATTTGCAGCTTTAACTTTTAGTTTTAGACCTTTAATCTCTATTTGGATTTTTTTTGCTTCATCTTGTTTTATAGAGTCAACAATTGCATATACATATTTTCTATTTCCCCCTGAACTATCCTCTTTTTTTGCTTCATCTAAAGAGTTTATTGAGATACCTCTTTTATTCATTTTAGAGATTAAAATATCATATATAGCATCAACTTTATTATCACTTGAAGAGATCAAAGTTAATGTTTTTGCACCTTGATTGAAGTCAATCTCAGCTTTTAAACCCTTAAAATCATATCTATTATCTATCTCTTTTTGTGCTTGTATAACTGCATTTTTCATCTCACTCATATCTAACTTTGCTGAAATATCAAAACTGTGTTCTTTTGCTGCCATTATTTATCCTATAATTTTTTATTTTATTATAAGGAATTTAATATGTAATAACTATTAAATCCATTTCAAAATTCTAAAAATTTTTGTTTGAATTACCATATATAACATTGAAGATAACAAAGCTATAAGGGTTCCATATAAAATACCAATTTTAGAATATGTCAAATAAATCACCAAAGAGTATATAACTACAGAACTTAATCCAAAGGGTGTGTTTTTTATTATAGTTCTTGCTTGTAAATTACTATGCCTAAAATGAATTATTAATAATAAAGGCAAAAGAATTGTAGGAAAAGCAGAAAAAATACCTGCTAAATTTGGACTTACAACTTTTGGAAGATTAGAAACAATTAAAAAAATAAATATGGTTAATATTGACCTAAAGAGTAAATCACTTATGGTAATTTTATCTTTTTTTACAGTTGGAAAGTTCTCTTTTTTTGCAAAGTATATAGATACAATATACATTAAAGCAATTACAACTAAAGGGGTAAAAACAATATGTGGTGGAATAAAAGAGATTATAAAAGCTATAATCAAATATGAAAAAAATGAAATCATAAGACTTAAAAATATTTCAAATTTGCCTTTGTAAAAGGTACTAATATAATAACCTATACAAAAAGATAATGCAGCAAAAAGACCATGAATATTATACAATGCAACATGAGTTACATAATCAACACCATTTTCAATAGCAAAAAAAAGTAAAGTTATAGAACTTCCTACAGGAAGTCCAGACAATATACCTGAAACTTTTGGACTCAATTTCTCCGCTATAAAACTTAAAGCTAAAACCAAAGTTACCACGGAAATTGACTTTATAATAAAAAGTTCCATGAAATATTCCTAAAATTAAAATAAAAGAAGAAAGAACTATAAAAATAGTTCTTTTTTAAATAATATGATCCTCTTTTCTTGCTTGTGGTAAAATTAGATTTAAAAATATTCCAGTTAAGGCACCTAAACCAATACCAGAAAATGGTACTCCAAAAAAGTTAAAAGTCATTCCTCCAATTGAAAAAACTAAAATCATTGAAACAATAATCAAATTTCTAGGACAGTTAAAATCAACTTTTCCTCTTACAAGTGTTGAGATACCAATACTAGCAATGATTCCAAATAGAAGTAACATAACTCCACCCATAACTGGTACTGGAATAGAAGCTAAAACACCTCCTAATTTTCCTATAAATGCTAATACAATTGCAGATAGTGCAGCCCAAGTCATAATTGCAGGATTGTATGCTTTTGTTACTGTAACTGCTCCTGTAACTTCTGAGTATGTGGTATTTGGTGGTCCACCAAAAAGTGCAGCAACTGAAGTTGCTAAACCATCACCTAAAAGAGTGTTTTTTAAACCTGGTTTTTTCAAATAATCTTGTTTTGTAACATTTGAAATAGCTAACATATCTCCAATATGTTCAATTGCTGGTGCAATTGCAATAGGCATAATAAAAATAATTGCTTGCCAATTAAACTCTGGTGTTGTAAAATTAGGTATTGCAAACCAAGTTGCTTTTTGTATTAAGCTAAAATCTACTACTCCAAAAAAAAGTGAAACAATATATCCCATAATAATTGCAGCAAGTATTGGAATAAGTTTAAAAACACCCTTGCCTAATAATGAAATAAATATCATAGTAAAAAGTGAAACCATAGAGATAACTATAGCTTGTTCAAAAGGGATAAGTTGTATTGAACCATCACCTGTTTTTCCCATAGCCATAAATACAGCAACAGGAGATAAAATAAGTCCAATTGACATAATTACAGGTCCCACAACAACAGCAGGTAATAATTTATGTAAAAAATTATCCCCTTTTAATCTTATAAGAAAACTAAGTAAAACATAAAAAAGTCCTGCGGCAACTAAGCCTGACATAGTTGCAGCAATACCCCAAGTCTTAACTCCATTAGAAATAGGAGCAATAAATGCAAAAGATGAGGCTAGAAATATTGGAGGGATAGTGCCTTTATTTACTATTTGGAAAACTAAGGTTCCTATACCTGCGGTAAAAAGTGCCACATTTGGATCAAGACCTGTTAATATAGGAACTAATACCAAAGCACCAAAGGCAACAAATAAAAACTGAATTCCTAAAATTGAGTCTTTTAATCGGAAGTTGTAATCTGTAGGTTTCATTTTAACTCTTTTTATAATTTTTAAAATATTACCCAATTTAGGATTAACTTATTGTAAATTATTGTACGATTAATAAGCAATTTTTTGTTATAGTTTATTAAAATTTTATAGGAATACAAATGTATAAAGAAAGTACAAACATAGTAGTAAAACATCTTGTTAATAGATTAAGAGATGTTAGAACTGCTTCAAATGAATTTAGACTAACTATTGAAGAGATATCTAGAATAATTGCCTCTGAAGCCTTAGCAGACTTTGAAACAGTAACACAAAATATCAACACTTGGCAAGGACCTTTAGATGTTCAAATGATAGAGGTACAAAAACTTGTTTTAGTTCCAATTTTAAGAGCTGGTGAACCTATGTTAACTGGTATTTTAAGAACTCTACCATACGCAAGAAGTGGTTTTTTAGCCATGAAAAGAGATGAGCAAACTGCCCAATCAAAACTTTTTTATGAGAATATTCCTGAAATAAAGGATAAAACAGTATTACTACTTGATCCAATGGTTGCTACTGGTGGATCTTTAATAGATGGGATAGAGTATTTAAAGAATAAAGGTGCAAAAAGAATTATCTCTTTAAATATATTAGGAGCACCTGAGGGGGTAAAAGCAGTACAAGAAGCTCATCCAGATGTTGATATTTATATCGCTCAAGTTGATGAAAGATTAGATGACAATAAATATATCAGACCAGGTCTTGGTGATGCTGGAGATCGAGCTTTCAATACAAATGAGTAGACTTTAAAGTCTACTCTTTTCTATCCTCTTTTAAATCTCTTAGCTCAGATCGTAAAGCTTTAATCTCTTCTAACATAATATCAAGTTTTAAATGATCTTCATGTATCTCTTCTTTCATATCTACCTCTTGAAGTTTTTGCATCTCTCCAATAATAACTGCAACAAAAAGATTAAAAAATACAAAAGCAGCAATGATTACAAAAGATACAAAATATATCCATGCCCAAGGATATACTTCCATAGCTTCATACATAACATCTGTCCAATCTTCAAATGTTAAAACTCTAAATAATGTTAACATTGAAACCAAGAAGTTATCCCATAAACCTGATGGTAAATCAACAAAGAAAAAGCTTCCTATAATTGCATATATATAAAAGATTATAAACATTAAGATAACAATATCAATAATAGAAGGTATTGCACGAATCAACATATCGATAATTGCTTTTAACTCTGGACGTGCTGTAAAAAGTCTTAAGACCCTAAATACCCTCATAAGTCTAGCAATTGCAGCAAGATTTGATGATTCTAAAGGAAGAAGTGTTATTGTAACAATTATAAAATCAAACAAATTCCAACCCGACTTAAAAAAGTTTAAAAACTTTTTCTCCGCTACCATTTTTATTGCTAACTCAAAAACAAAATATATTGTTACGAAATAATCTGCAAATCTTAAAAAAATATCATATTCATTTTCCACTTGATCTAAGGTTTTAAATCCTAAAATTGAAGCATATGCTATGATAATAGAGGTTGTAAGATTAGAGAACCATCTTGAATCTCGAACCTCTTGTATTTTTTCAATAGCTGTCATCTTATTCCTTATAAATACCATAAGCTAATAAAATCCAACCAATTATCATCAAAGTTCCACCAATAGGTGTTATAGCACCTAAAACTGGCATACTTAAAATAACTAATAAGTATAATGAAAAAGAGAAAATTAGCATACCTAATAAAATAAGCCAAGAGGCTATAACAATTTTTTTAGAATCAGGTTTCAAATAGATTATAAATGAAGCTGCAAATAGTCCTAGAGTATTGTAGAATTGATATTGCACACCTGTTTGATATACTTTAAGCATAGATTCATCAACTAATGATTTTAATCCATGTGCTCCAAAAGCTCCAATAGCAACAGCTAAGCCCATCATAATAGAGGCTATAGTTAAAAATAGTTTCACATTTTTATTAAGTGTCATAGAATATACTTCCTTGATTTTTTTGGGAAGTATACCTAAAAAATGTTAATGATTATTTAAGAGTTTATTCTTAATTATTTCTTTGAAGAGAAGCCTGCACCTTTTTTCTCTTTTTTCTTCAAGTCTAACTCTTCTATTAAACTTTTATAGTCCATACCCTCTTGATTCATCTTTGCAAAACAAGCGGCAACAACTGCAATAGCATTTGGAACTTCCTCTTTTTTCTTGTAAGCTTGAATATTTTTCTCACTTACTTTTATAAGTGCTGTAAACTTAGGAATTGTAAGTTCGGCATCTAAAAGTAATTTTTTAAAGTCAATAAATGTCATGTATTTTCCATAAATAATTTTTTTTCTAGAAAATTATAACACAAGTTAGTTTGAAAAATAGAAAAGAATCACTATAAATATATATAAACTACATATATTATTACTAAACTAAGTCAACTTCCCAGAAAAAATCTATCCATTCGTTTGCCTCTCTTACACTGTAATCAGGCTTTATTAGGGCTTCACTCTTATAAAATAGTGTTGCAAGTTTAAATTCCACTTTTGGAAATTTTTTATTTAATATTTTTAAAATTTCTTCCATAGTTTCACCAGAATCAACAATATCATCAATAATTAAAACTTTTTTTGCATGAGACATATCAGGAATATTAAAAATATTAAAACTATTTAATTTTAACTCCCCCTCATAATGGATAGAATTTATCGTAAATAGATTTCTCATATTCATAGCTTGTGACATTAAGTGAGCTAATGTTAAACCACCTCTTGCAACAGCCAAAAGTATCTCTGGCTCATAATCTTTACACTTGTTTACTAAAACTTGTGCATCCTTTTTAAATTCGTCATAACCGTAATAATATTTTTCCAAATAATTTCCTTATAATATAAATGATAGAAGACTTATAAAGGTGATTGTTAAAATTCCCAGATTTAAATCTTTGTACTCTTTTTTTACAAACTTAAGCATTGTATATACTAAAAATCCTGCTGCTATTCCATTAGTAATAGAAAAGGTTAAAGGCATAAGTATCACTATAAAAAATGCTGCTGCTGTTGTAGCTAAATCTGTTTGTTCAAAATTTATTTTACCAAGTTCTGTAAACATCAATACCCCAACTACTACTAATACTGGATAAATTGCATTTCCAGGAATAGATTTAAAAAGTGGTAACATAAAAAGTGTACATATAAAAAACATAGCCGTAAAAACTGCTGTAAGTCCTGTTCTTCCACCCTCTTCTACTCCACTTGCACTCTCTATAAAAGAGGTTGTTGTAGATACTCCAAGTAAACTTCCGGCTGTTGTAGCTATGGCATCAGCTTCTAGAGTTTTTTGTAAAGATTTATCATCTTTATTATTCTCTTGGAATAGTTTTGCCCTTGTACCAACACCCGTTAAAGTACCTAATGTATCAAACATATCTGTTATTAAAAATGTAATTATTACTGGTAAAAGTGATAAGGTTAAAGCACTAGCAATATCAAGTTTTAAAGCAATTGGTGCAATAGAACTAGGAGCTGAGAATAGACTAGTTGGGAAAGAACCAACACCAAAACTCCAAGCAACAATAGAAGTAATTGCAATAGATAAAATAAATGCCCCTCTTATTTTATAGGCATAAAAAGAAAAGGATAATACAAGTCCTAAAACTCCAAGTAATACATTTGAGTCTGAAAAATCACCAAGACCAACTAAGGTAGCTTTGTTGTCAACTATCATCTGCATCTGTTTTAAACCAATAAAAGCGATAAAGGTTCCAATACCTGCACTAATAGCACGTCTTAAATTCATAGGAATAGAGGTCATAATCCAAATCCTAAAATTTGTAAATGATAAAATAACAAATAAAATACCAGATAAAAAGACGATACCTAAGGCAGTTTGCCAAGCCAATCCCATACCTAAAACTAAACCATATGAAAAGTAAGCATTAAGTCCCATTCCTACAGACATTGCTATTGGAGTATTTGACCATAAACCACTAAAAAGTGTAGCCAAGATTGTTATAAGTGCAGTAGCAGTTACAACTGCATCCATAGGTAGTCCAGCATCTGCTAAAATGAATCCATTTACAGGAACTATATACATCATTGTTAAAAATGTTGTAAACCCAGCAGAAAGCTCTGTTGAAACATTAGTATTATGTTCTTTTAATTTAAACATGAAAATCCTTATTATAGAAGATGCAATTATAACTTTAATAAAGAAAAAATTAAATAAATTAAATGACTCTTAAGTTAAAAACAAGTGATAAATGACAATAATAGGCAAATTTTTTAAAGAGTTTTTATGAATATTACTAATGAATGTGTAAAATGTATAATTGGACAAATAGATAAGGCTACAAAACTTTTAGAGCTAGATGAGTCTTTATCTAAAGAGATTATGGAAGAGGTAAATAAAAGAGCCTTAAACTTTTCCTTTAGCGACACCCCTCCTTTTGTAGCAAAAGAGGTTTATGAACTTTTAGCTAAAAAAACAAATTTAGATGATCCCTTAGAGAGTTTAAAACAAGAATCAATAAAAAAAGCCACATCTTATTTGCCACAAGTTGAAAAAAAGATAAAAGATAGTGAAGATAAACTATTTACTGCAATAAAAACTGCAGTTGCTGGAAATGTAATAGATTTTGCCACCACAAAAGAGTTTTGTTTGGATGAAGAGATAAATACTATCTTTGAAACAGATTTTGCAATAAATGATTATAATATATTTAAAAATGAGTTAGAAAAAACTTCACAACTTATAATATTAGCAGATAATGCAGGGGAAAATGTATTTGATAAGGTACTAGTAAAAACAATCAATCAACTTTACCCTAATATTGAAATCATATATGCAACAAGAGGAAAAGCAATCATAAATGATATCACTACAAAAGAGGCTTTACAAGTTGGTATTGATAAATATTGTAAGGTTGTAAGCACAGGAGTTGACACCCCAGGACTTGAAAAAGAGCAAGCAAGTAGTGAGTTTTTGCAAAGTTTTGAAAATACGCCATTGGTACTCTCTAAAGGTATGGGAAATTTTGAGTGTTTAGAAGGATATAAAGATAAAAGAGTTTTCTTTTTATTTAAAGTAAAATGTGAAGTTGTAGCTAAAAAAGTATCACAAAAACTAGGAAAAATTGTTTTAAAAAGAGGATAAAACTAACTAATATAATAAATCATATTTTTATAATAAAACAACTGATTCATCACTTTTAAAATATTCTAATAAAAACCTTGTTTATATAATTGTTTTTTTTGTAAAACTTTGTATAATACGAAAAAACTTAAAGGATATTTATGACTAGACAAGATAGATTTTCTATAATGACCATATCGTCACTATTTTTTGCTATCACATTTCTAGCAATTGGTTACGGTATGATATTAACTTTTGTTGGAATCTATTTAAAAGAACAAGGGGTTAGTAATACTGTAATTGGTCTAATTAACTCTGCATTCTTTATGGGAGCAATCGCTTCATCAATCTTTAGTCAAAAAATTATCTCATCAGTGGGACATATTAGAAGTTTTGCAACATTTGCTTCAATAATGGTAGTTTCATTTTTGATACACTCTATTTTCTTCAATGAGATTATCTGGGCTATATTAAGACTAATATCTGGTTTCTCTTTTTATGGATTATTGATTATTTTAGAAAGTTGGTTAAATGAAAAAAGTTCCCATGAAAATAGAGGGAAAGTATTAGCTATCTATACAATTATATTTTATCTATCAACTGCTCTAGGACAATTGTTTTTAAATATAGATGATAATTATAAAAAATATATCTTTACCATAGGCTCTGTTTTGATTTTATTTTCTGTAGTATTTATCTCACTTACAAAAATAAAAGAGCCTATACTTAAACCATTTGAGCAATACAGTCTACCAAAAATATACTCTGTCGTACCTCTTGCAACCACATCAAGTTTGATTGGAGGTTTTTTTGTTGGGGCATTTTTTACCATGTTTCCTGTATATATCTTAACAAAATATAATTCTGTTGAAGTTGTTTCATATTTTATGTTAATCACACTTCTAGGAGGACTAACTTCTCAATGGCCAATAGGTCTTATCTCAGATAAATATGGAAGAAGAAAAGTTATATCTGTTGTTTCATTTTTCACTGCACTTATATCAGGTTTGTTTATCATTATTGGTATAAATGAGCAGTTTTTATATATTTGTGGATTTTTATTGGGTCTTACTATCTTTTCACTCTATCCTCTAGGGGTAGCTAGAGCAAATGATGTTGTAGATGAAAATAAAGATTTAGTTGAAATTAGTAGAACACTTTTATTCACATATGGAATTGGTTCATTTTGTGCCCCTATATTTATTGGGTTTTTATTTAATTACTATAGTGAAGTAATCTTTCTAATATTTATTGTAATAGCAATATATTTAGCTTTCTATTCTTTATCTAGAAAAAGAATAGCTGATGATGACTTATCAACTTATGTTAATATGCCTGTTGCTTCAGGTTTAGAATTACCAGTACTTGACCCAAGAACAGAAGAGGAGTAAAGGTTAAAACCTTTACAACTCTATATTTTTTAAATATTCACCAATCTTAGGGATATTGTCTTTTCTACAAACTAAACAAGTTGGCATACCCCAAGCCTTTTCTTTTAATTTTGAAACTTTTATCTCATTATCAAATTTTAACTTTTTTACAATACTTATTGGCAATATAGATTTTCCCATTCCAGCTTTAACACAACCTAAAATTGTTTCATAACTTCCAAACTCTAATTTTTTGTGTTCAATTTGCGTAGTTTCAAATAGGTAGTCTTGGGCAAATCCACTATATGCACACCCTTTTTTAAAACTTAAAAATATACTTGGAGCTTGTTCCTCAAAAGGTTCAACTAAAACCAACTCTTCATCTATTTTATTTAAAACTACCAACTCTTCCTCTTTTGGTATTCCACTTATAAAAGCTATATCTACTTTATAATCTAAAATCATCTTTTTTATATCAGTAGTTGTATTCGTAATAAGTTCTAATTGTAAGGATGGATAATCATCATGAAGTTTTAATAAAAAGTTTACGATTCTTGTAACAGCATTTGATTCTGTTGAAGCTATCACTAACTGCTCCTGTTTTAACATATTTTTCATATCTAAAACAGCCTCTTCAATCTTTTTTATAATCTCAATTGCATGGGGATATAATCTTTCCCCCTCATGGGTTAAAACCACCCCTTGTGGCACCCTGTGAAATAGTTTACAATCTAAATTTTTTTCTAGCTGTTTTATTCTTGAAGTTACATTTGACTGAGCAAAATTTAAACTGTTTGCTGCTTTTGAGATTGATTTTTTATTGGCAACTGTTACAAATACTTTTAATAAATTAGAATCCATATCACTTTTCCTTATATCACTAATCATGATTAGATATTTGACATTATATCATCTTTAGTGATAGAATGTCAAAATATAAAACTTGGAGTAGTTATGAATAAAATTAATTTATTGGATAAAAATTCAAATGCAGCCATTATATTAGCAGGAATTACAGCTTTAATTATTGGAATTGGTGTTGCCAGATTTAGTTTCACCTCGCAACTTCCAGCTATGTTAAACGATTTTTTAAGTGTTAAATTTGCTGGTATTTTAGCCTCTATTAATTATGTGGGCTACCTTTCAGGTTCAATTTTTGCAGTATTTATAAATAATATGCATGCAAAGATTAAGTTTTTTAAAATTGGGATGATTTTATCAGTACTAACAACACTAATATTAGGAATAACTCAAAATGAAACAATCTGGATTATATCAAGAATAATAGCAGGTTTTGGTACAGCTATGTGTGTTGTTGTTGGTTCTGCAATTGTTATGAGTAGACTTAAACTAGATAGTAAAACTAAAGCTATGGGGATACATTTTTCAGGTATTGGTTTTGCTATTTTTACAACTGACTTATTAGTTAGAGGAGTTGATTATCTAAATGGCACTTGGGAAACAGCTTGGATAGTATTAACAATTTTTGCACTTTTTGCATCTTTTTATAGTATCTATATCCTTTCATTTGATAAAAAAGAGAAACCTCAAGTTGTAAAACACAAATTTGATATAAAAATATTCTCTCCATTTGTTATTATTCTTATAATTGCATATTTTTGTGAGGGTATTGGCTTTGTTGTTCAAGGAACATTTCTACCAGATATTATCAACTCATTAGAGGGCTTACAAGGATATGGGAGTTTAACTTGGACAGTTGTCGGACTTGCTGGTATCCCTTCATGTATTATTTGGATGACCCTAGCCTCAAGATATGGAAGTGTAAATATAATTGTTATTGCTATGCTTTTACAAGTTGTTGGTATCTTAATCTCAGCACTTACAAATAATGTATACCTAAACATCTTCTCAGGGGTTTTATATGGTGGAACTTTTGTGGGCTTAGTTGCACTATTTATGAATCTTGGAGGAAAACTAGCAGGAAATAATCCAGTTGTACTAATGGGTGCAATAACAACTGCTTATGGGATAGGTCAAGTTATGGCACCATTATATAGTGTATCTTTAATTGAAAAGTTTGGTGACTACACTTATGCTTTATATCTTACAGCTTTTATTGTTTTTTTAGGAGCTATGTTACTTACATTTTCAAAAATTATAGGAATAAATAAGGAGTAAAAATGCCTTTTATAAACGTAAAAATGACCCATGAAGATGGTGGTGCTACAAAAGAGCAAAAGGAACAACTAATAAAAGAGATAACTAATAGTTTTGTTAAAATCTTTAATAGAGGTGAATCTTCAACTGTTGTTTTAATAGAAGAAGTTCCAACAGATAACTATGGCATAGGGGGAAAAACTATTAGTAATATTAGAAATAATAATACATAATATAATAATATATAATTATTTAATTTATTAATAATAAACTTGCTAAAATCTATTAATTTGAAAAGAGGCAAGATGTATAAAATAAAAGTTTATAGTTTAAAAAAGGATTCTTCTTTTATAAATAGTAGTAGCAAATATCTATTAAATACTAATAAAGGATTTATAGATTTATATGTTTCTAATGAAAATATAGAAAAAAAGTGCCTAATAGAATTTGCTAAATGCCCTTTTTTTATCATAATAAAAAAAAATATAACTAAAAAAATTCTCTCTGATGAACATTTTGAAATCTCTAATGATGAAACAACAATAAACTTAGAAATAACCACAGGTTGCAGTATAGCTAAAACTAAAAACAAGAAAAATAAATAAACTTTTCTATTATTCATTTAAAATTTAATAATTTTAATATATTATTATATTTTTTATAAAACTATATACACAAAAGGTTATAGATGAAAAAAGTTTTAATAGTAGATGACAGTAGAACAATTATCACCAGACTTGCTTATTCAATCCAAGAGAAACTTAATGTTGAAGTTATTCAAGCAGAGAGTAAACAAAGATGTCATGAAAGACTATTAAAATATAAAAAATTTGATATAGCTTTACTAGATTTAAACCTACCAGATGCTCAAGGTAATGAGATTGTAGATTTAGTTTCAAAGTATAATATTCCCATAATAGTTTTATCAGGTGATGAATCAAATATAAATAACAATATCTTAGAAAATAAAAATGTAATTGATTACATAATAAAAGACCGAAGTTACGCTATAGAACAAGCTGTAAACATGACAAAGAGATTTTTAAATAATAAAAACCACACTATAATGATTGTAGATGATTCAAAAACTTACTCTTTAAAAATTGAAGATACCTGCAAAAAATATAATTTAAATACAATTGTAGTAAATAATTCAGAAGATGCTTTAGATATAGTTAAAAACAACCAAAAAATAAAACTTATCTTTGTAGATTATTATATGCCAAAAATGAATGGCTTAGAATTAACAAGCCAATTAAGAAAAAAATATTCATCTGATGAGATTGCTATTATAGCTTTATCTGCTTCAAATGATAAAGAAACTATTCCAAAATTTTTAAAATTTGGTGCTAATGATTATATAGATAAAAGTTCATCTATAGAGGAGATTGTAGCTAGGTTGATGGTAAACCTAAATACAATTGAACTTTTTGAAGAGGCAAAAGAAAAAGCAAACAAAGATTTTTTAACAGGTTTATATAATAGAAGATATCTTTTTGATGAAGGCTTTGATTTATATAAGAAAAACAAAAAAAATAAAAATATCCTGACTACAGCAGTATTAGATATAGATTATTTTAAAAAAATAAATGATACTTATGGACATGATATAGGTGATTTAGTTATTAAAGAACTATCAAAAAATTTACAAAAGTATATGCCAAAAGACTCACTTATTGCTAGACTTGGAGGGGAAGAATTTTGTGTATTGATTCCAAATATAAAAAAAGATGTATCAAAAAAAGCTTTAGAGATGTTTAGAACAACTATAGAAAAACAAGTTATGGAAATTGATAATATAAGCTTTAATTATACGATCTCAATTGGTCTAACAACTGAGTACAAAAATAGCTTAGAAGAGATGTTAAAAGTAGCAGATGAAGCTTTATATAAAGCTAAAACTGCTGGAAGAAATAAAACTATCTCTATCTAATCAAAAAAATTCTAAGCTAAATAATCATGTGTTACGCAAGTTTCACAAGAAATAATCTCTTCATATTTTATTTTTTGTAGTTGTAAATCTTTGAACTCCTTGGAGATTATATCAATGGCATCATTATCTGCTGAATAGATTAAAGACCTCCCATTGTTGTTATTCACATAAACAATATTTTTTGTTTGTTTTAATATATTTTCAATACGTTTTTCCCAATACTCTAAAAGCTCTTCATTATCCTCAAGATCATCATATCTAACATCCCATTGAAGGCATAAATCAGGCAACAATCCACAAGTTCTCTTATCAGAAAAATCTAATGTTATACCATGAAGTTCCATAATATAGCCCCTTTTTATTTTAATTCTAATCCATTAAATCTTAATAGTTTAGAAAATTTAAAAGTAATTATTTTATTTCAGTTTTTCTTGTATCATAAAAATTTGAGTTTACATATAATATAATTTAAAAAAATCAAAGAGTAAAAATGGCAATTGAAGATAAAATAAAATGGAATAAAAAATATAAAGATATTCCAAAACTATTAAAACAAAGAGACCCAAGCCCAAAACTTGTAGAGATGATTAAAGAATGTAAAGGTAAAAAAGCTTTAGAGATAGCTTGTGGAAGTGGTAGAAACTCAATATATCTTGCACAAAATGGTTTTGAAGTTGAAGCTTTAGATATCTCAGAAGTAGCTTTAAAATCCCTTGATGAAAAAAACTATAAAAATATCACCACAAAGCTAGTTGATTTAGAAGGATATATCCCAAAAGAGAACAACTATGATTTGATAGTAAAAACCAACTACTTAGATAGAAAAATTATTCCCCATCTAGCAAAGGCTTTAAAAAAAGATGGACTTTTATTAATAGAAACATATATGGAAGATAAAGAAAATGAAAAACCACCATCAAATCCAGATTATTTATTAAAAAAAGATGAACTTAAAAACTTTTTTGATAATAGTTTTAAAATACTAGAATATGATGAGTTTTTCAATGAAAGCTATGAGATATATAAGATGAAAAAGCAAGCTATTTGTGTGAAAAAAATTTAAAAACTATTTGCTAGAGGCAATCTCATTATAAATTTTGCTCCTTTGTAACTTTTATTATTGAATTCATATACTTCATTAATAGCTTCAATAGTTCCTTTTAAATGTTTTACAACAATTTGATTAGTCATATACAAACCAATTCCTGTTCCAATAGATTGGTGTTTTGTTGTAAAATATGGTTCAAAAATTTTATCGATACTATCCTCTTTTATTCCCCCTGCACTATCTTTAAAAGTGATAACTGATTCATTATTTTCTTTTTTTATTGTTACAAAAAAGAATCTATCATCAGTATCAATATTTTTTTCTACAAAAGCATCTTTTGTATTATTGTAAATATTAATCAATGCTTGAATAAGTATATTTTCATTTAACTCAACCTCAATATCATCATCAACATCTATAAAAGTTTCAATAAAATTGTTTTCAAAAGGGATACTAATCAAATCTTCAACTTTTATAAATACTTCTTTCAAATTATATATTTGTTTTGTTGTAGAATCAGATATAAAAAAATTTCTAAAATCATCAATTGTTTTAGATAAATAGTTTGCTTGTTTGATTACATTTTTATTGTATTCTTTAATTTTTTCTAAACTTACATCCATCCCTAAATCTATCCAAACATTTATAGATGATACCTGTGTTGTTATAACAGATAGTGGCTGTCTCCACTGATGGGATATATTGCCTAACATCTCTCCCATTGCTGCAATTTTTGACTGATTTAACAATAACTCTTGCTGTTTTAATTGCTCATCTTCTAATTTTTTTATAATAGTTATATCATGAACAATAATTAGAATTAAATTTTCACCATTTTCACTGATAAAAGGTTTTTTTGTAGTAATATAATGTTTTAGCTCACCATTAAGATTATCTTTAAACACTTCATTTTTAACTTTTGTTTCTTGTTTGGCAAAAGTTTCATTAATCTCTTTATTGAAAAAATCTATTAACTCTCTTTTATCATCAAAATCACTATCATATTTTCCTATTATCTCTAAAGTTGAACAATTAAAAAGTTTTGCAAAAGCTTTATTTACCAATAAAAACTTCCCTTCTATATTTTTTAAAACTATAAGGTCTGGACTTTCATCTATAACAGATGAAAGAAAATCTTTAGACTCTTGAACCTCAATATTTTTTTGTTCTAATTTAGATTTTGCTAGTTGCAATTGATCTAAGGCATCTTTTGTTCTATTTTTTTCTATTGTTATTTTTCTATTCCACCATAAAATCCATATGATTATAAACAATGAAATAAATACAATTTTCCAAATAAGTGAATAGTCTATCTTTTCAACAGTTTGTAAAGAGAACCATTTTTGTTGAATTGCACTATGTTCTGATTGGGAGATTTGATCAAATCCTTTTGAAAGAATACTAGCAAGTTCAGGCCACTCTTTTGGTGCAACAAAATTGTATTTAATATTTCCATAACCTGAAGGAGCAGCGACTTTTATATTTTCTAAACCACCAAAAATACTCATATAATTTGCAACTGCTAAATTTCCAACATATGCATCAACTTTACCTTCATTTAAATAAATTAAAGCCTCTTTTGTATTTTTTACATTTACAATTTTAATATTTGGATAATCTCTTTTTATCCATTTATTTGTTAGATATTTATCTTCTAAAACAATAGTTTTATTTTCTAAATCTTTCAAAGAACCAATATATGAAGAATCTTTATGTTTTATAATCATCATAGGATAAGAAAGATAAGATTTACCATAAGAAAACCTACTTATTCTTTTTTTGCTTTTTACACTAAAAGGGATAGTATCAAAATTATTTAAATTGTTTTCAATACTATCATAAGCTTTACTTATAGGCATTTTATTAATAATAAATTCTATATCAAGACCAACATTTTTTGCACTTATTTTAATATAATCAATAGCAATACCAACTGCTTTTCCATTTTGTTCAAACTCAAAAGGTGGACGATCTGAAGTGATTCCAAATCTAATTTTTTGATGTCTTATAATAAACTCTTTTTCATTTTCAGTAAGTAAATCTTTTTTATCTTCACTATTATATGGAGTTTGTACCCACTTTTTTAGTACCTCATTCATCTCTTGTCTTGATATACTATTTAAACCCTTTTGCAAAATTGATTGAAGTATAGGTTTATCTATATTTGAAAGGAAATGTACAGATACTGCATCTAAATCATTTTGTGCAATATCTTTTAAACCAACAATTGAATTATCTCTAATATAATTATCTACAACCAAATGATAATCTATCAAAGCATCAACCTCTTTATTTAAAACTTTACTAGTGGACTCATCTAAACCTGAAGTTTCTATTATATTGATATTTGGAAATCTCTTTTTTATTTTGTCTATTGTTGCATATCCTTTAATTATGGCAACTTTTTTACCCTCTAAATCTTTAAAATTATTTATTTCATTATTATCTTGTGATATATAAATATATTCTCTTACTTTATAATATTCATCACTAAAAAGTCCAAATTTTTCCCGCTGTTTTGAATAAAAAGTTGC
Source organism: Halarcobacter azotofixans (SeqCode) (assembly GCA_048571215.1). Lineage (GTDB taxonomy): Bacteria > Campylobacterota > Campylobacteria > Campylobacterales > Arcobacteraceae > Halarcobacter > Halarcobacter azotofixans. The sequence continues at coordinate 781,512 of CP182352.1, read as the reverse complement.
AGGGAGAAGATCTAGCTTTTTTTCTTTGAACTGATTTAGAAGTTCAGACCATTTTGCATGAGTATACTCTACTTTTAAACCAGTTTTTTCCAAAACCTTTTGTAAAATATCAAAATATAAACCACTATATTTTTCTTTTTTATTGTCATAATATATATATGGCTTAGCTTGTTCTATTCCAACTTTTATTTTATTTTCACTAATCCACTTTTTCTCTTTTTTACTTAAATCAATCTCTATATTTTGATTATTTAAACTTAAAATCCAATCTTGTTTTATTTGACTGATTTTTGAAAATGGTATTGAATTTAATGTTTTATTTATAATAGAAGCTAAAATTGGTTTATCTTTTCTTATACCAAATCTTAGATCTTCACTTTTTGCATCTGGATGAACAAATCTACCTGCAAGTTTTATATTTGGAAGCATCAAGTTTTCAAGCTTATAAATTGTCATCACATTAGCTAAAACAACATCAACTTTTTTTTCATTTAAGGCATAAAATCTTTCATTTGAGCTATTAAACTCAACAACCTTTATATTCTCTTTTTTTAAGATATCTTCTATATATGAGTTTTTAACCACTCCAACTTTTTTGTTTTTTAAACTTTCAATTCCCGTATAACTTTTAAAATCACTTCTTGTAAATACACCTATTGGTATTTCATAATATGGGTCAGTATAATTTGTAAAGGAAAGTCTATTTTTTTTATAAGAGAACTCTGAGATTACATCTATTTTAGAATCAATAAATAAGTTATAAAGTTTTGTCCAATTTCCGTCTACCACTTCAAATTTCAAACCACTTTTTTCAGATATAACAGATATCAAATCTTGGGTGAATCCTACTTTTTTTCCATTTTTAATAAAACTAAAAGGGATATAAGTATCCATTGAACCTATTTTTACCTTTGGAGAGTTTTTAATATATTCTTTTTCTTTATCTGTAAAATTTACACTTGAAGCACATAAAAAACTACTAAAATAGGTAAAAAGTAATAAAAATCTAACTATTTTTTTCATCACTTATTTTACTATTAATAAACTTTAATGTTAGAAAATATTAAAATAAATGTTACAAAATAATAAAGTAAGTTTTTATTTAATATAGATTAAACTATAATTATAAATTAAAGGATTGAAAATGAAACACTTACTTACACTACTAATCTTTATTGTTTCAATTGTTTACTCAAATGATGTAACTATTGCAACTGGTGAAGATACTGGTAACTATTATAAGATAGGCAAAGAGATAAATTCAAAAGTTTATAAAAACAAAGCCAAACTTTTAAAAACATCTGGTTCCGTTGAAAATATGCTTTTGGTTGCAGATGGTAAAGCTGACATAGCCTTAGTTCAAGAAGATGCCTTATCAATGTTAGATATTATTTATCAAATTGATAATCTAAATAAATACGATTTAGTTGATATTGTAGGATATTTATATACTGAACATCTACATATATTAGTAAATAAAAATTCTAAAATCAAGTCAATAAAACAATTAGATGGTAAAAAAGTAAGTTATGGAAGTAAAAAAAGTGGTAGTAGTGTTACTGCTACATTTGTTGAAGAACAATATAAAATAAATTTTGGAGAAGTTGTTAATACAAGTATAGAAAAAGGTTTAGATTTATTATCTAAGAATAAAATTGACGCAGTATTTTATGTAACAAAAGCACCATCAAAGCTCTTGTCAAAATATAAAAACCTTAGACTTCTTGAATCAAATATTCCAATTAAAGATAATCCTGATATTAAAATAGATACACTCTCTAAAAAAGATTATGCTTTTCTAGATAAAGATATAAAAACATACAGTGTAAATACCATAGTTATAGTTAAGAAAAATTCATCTGAATTAGAAAATATTAGAAACTATTTATTATCAAAAGGAATAAAACCAAAAGATAATAAAAAGATTCAAAAGAATATCCTTAAAACTGGTACAACAATAAAACTTCCTAGAAAAACCTTGGATTTATATACTAGAAGATATGGAAATAGAGCTTTGTTTAGATTTAACTATATAAACAAATATCTTGATAAAATAAATGCTCTACCTAAACCAGCAAATAAATTACGAGCTACAAATTTGCTAGTAAATAAAATATACTTTTTAGAAGATAAGGTACATTGGAATAAAAATAATTATTGGGCTACTCCTTTAGAATTTATTGGTACAGGAGCTGGAGATACGGAAGAATTTGCTTTACTTAAACTACTAATACTTTCTAAACTAGGTTTTGATAATACAAAATTTAAAATTATCAAAAAAAACACTTCCCTAAAAATAAAAAATAAAAAAATAAATGAAAATATAGTTTTAGCATACTATTTCGATAAAACAAAACCACCTATAATCTTTGATTATAAACCAAACAGCCCGAAGATAAACCTTTATAAAGGGGATTATAAATTTACTCCTATAAATAAAATAGAAAATCCCATTTGGAAAAAAGCTTTGTTATCAAAGTTATCTGAAAAAGATATAAATGATATTTTTACTAACTTAAAATAAAAGATAAAAACTTTTGGAAATTATAAAAGTCCAAAAGTTTTTAGAACTGTTCTTGTACCACCTGAAGCTATTGATTGCTCTGCTCTAAAAGTCAAATCTGACATATCTTTTAACAAAACATCAAAAAGTTCATCATAACTAAAATTTGGATAATCACTTTGTAGAGCAAGTTTATTATAATCTGTATCAGTCATCCCTTTTTTTGTCCAATGTTTAAAAGAGTTATGAGAAACTGCATAGGCAAAGTTTTTAAGTTTATTATCACTTTGTTTAGCATCTAATACAACCCCTTTTATCTCTTTGTCGTTTAATAAATCTATAAACTCATCACTTAAACTCTTAGAACTTATAACCAAAGGCATATCTTCTAATAAGTCTACTTGGCTTGGTTTTGATATACTATAAGCTACACAACTATTTGTTTTAAACTCTTTAAATTCTATTGGAAGTGTATATCTAAATCTTTCATATTCAGAGCAAATCTCTAAGGTTCTATCTAATTGCTCTTTTGTTTTAGGATTTATAATAAAATACTCAACTCTAGTATCTTCTATAAGTTCATCTAAATCCTCTAAAAAATCTTCATCTATCCCATCAAGTTTTATATTCATATCTAAAACCATCTAATTCCCTCTGCTTTAAATTATATTTAGAATTATTAGATGCATTTTTTATTCTTTTATAGAATCAAAATAATAAATTTTATCTAGGAATTAGAATCTTGCTACGATTTAACTCATAACTTTAGAGTTTTAAACCAAAGGATGCATAGGTTTTCATATATTTTCATATAACTATCTAAAGAGTTTTTATACTCTTTTTTTATCTTATTGAAATAACTTTTTAAAACTAAATCTCGCATCTTTTTATTTAGTTTAAACTCAACACAGATTGTAGCTAAATCAAAAAAACAGTCATTTACCCCTACATATTCCCAGTCAATAAATTTTATACTATTTTTATAAAAAATAATATTTCTAGGATTTAAATCATGGTGGGTAGTTACCTTTGTTTTTTTGTATCTCTTTATCTTTTTTAACTCTTTTAAAGACTCTTTAATAATCTTTTTTGAACTCTCATCTTTTAGACAAAGGGCATAGTTTTTGAAATCTTTTTTTATATCATAGGGCTTAACTTCACTTTTTATCTTGTGAAGTTTTTTGATATTTTTAATAAGTTTTTTAAGTTCACTTTTTGTTAGTTTATATTTATGAACACCTTTTAGAAAACTAGTTATCATAAAAGTTTTTTCTTTATCCAAATATAAAGGTTTGGATGCAATCGATTTTTTCCAAGCTTTTTTTTGGATTTTATACTCAAACTCTCTACTTATATTTACTGTTGTATCCTTTTTAAAGACACGCACTAAATAAGATTTATTTGTAGTATTTAGTTTATAGTTTATATTGCAATATCCTTGGTTTTTCAATTTTTTAAGACTTTTTATTTTCTTGTTTTTAAAAAAATCCAAGCTTCTAAGCTTTTGAATTTGCATATTCTTCTTTCCAGTTTTTATAAGCTACAAAAGCCAATACAGTATAAATTGCAAATAAAATTGCTGTTAAATCTAATCCTTTTTGAATATAGATATAAATAGATATTAAATCAATAACAATCCAGTAAATCCAATTTTCTAAAACCTTTTTAGCTAACATATATGTTCCAAATATTGCAAATACAGTTGTAAAAGAATCAATATATGCAAAATCAGCGCTAGTATAATTAGCCATTATATAACCTAAGATACTAGATATGATTGATAAGACAATTATCACCTTTATATTTTTCAAAACTCCATAAGTGCTAACTTCTAACTCTTTTTGCTGATTTTTTCCACCATATTTCCAAGAATACCAACCATATACTGCCATAATAAGATAATAAAAATTTAAAGCACTATCCATTAGTAGTGAAACATCAAAAAAGATAATAGTATAAATAAGTGTAGATAAAAAAGCAGCAAGCCAACACCATAGATTTTGCTTAATAGCTAATAACAAATAAGCAATAGCCAAAATCATTGCTATTGCTTCCCAGGTTGTCATTATCTTTAATGACTCAACAATTACATTTATAAAACTTTCTATAAACTATCCTTTAAAGCTCTAAAAGCTCAACTATCTTTGGTTCTATATCTTTTGGCTCTGTAATTGAACCAAATCTATCTATCACCTTACCATTTTTATCAACTAAAAACTTAGTAAAATTCCATTTAATACTTTCAGTTCCCAATACACCACTTGCCTCTTTTTTTAAATAAGTATAAAGTGGTATCTCATTTTCACCATTTACATCAACCTTTGCAAACATATCAAAGTCAACTCCATAAGTTAAACTACAAAACTGTTTTATCTCTTTGTTTGTACCTGGTTCTTGATTTGAAAACTGATTTGAAGGGAAACCTAATATCATAAACTCTTTATCTTTATACTTTTTATAAAGCTTTTCTAAACCCTCATATTGAGGGGTAAAACCACATTTGCTTGCAACATTTACAATTAAAAGTACCTTACCTTTATACTTTTCCAAAGAGATCTCTTGTCCATCTATATTTTTAACTTTAAAATCATAAATACTCACACTATTCTCCTTTGCAAATGATGAAGTTAAGATAAGTGAAAAAATCAATAAAATCTTATATAACATCTCTCATCCTTTTAAAATCTATTTTAACATTGTAAATATAGCAGATTAATGCCATATATAAAACTAAATTTTTTTTTTACTTAGTATTGTAAAGAAATAAAAAATATTTAGATTTAAAAAAATTGGATTCTTTTTTCAATATATCTTGAAAGAAGTGCAACGACATAAGTCATTATAAAATAAAAAACTCCTAAAGTTAAATAAATTTCAAAGGGTTCATAGGTTCTTACATATATTAATTGTCCTGCCCTTGTAAGTTCAGTAATTGATAGAACTGATACTAAAGAACTATCTTTTAAAATTGAAGCATAGGTATTTGTAATAGAGGGTAAAACTATCCTTAATGCTTGGGGATATATTATAAATATAAGCATTTGAAGCTTACTCAATCCTAATGATTCTGCTGCTTCATATTGTCCCTTATCAATAGCTTGAATACCTGATCTAACTATCTCTGCAATGTATGCTGCAAAATTTAAAGATAGACCAATTATTGCCGCTTGATGACTTGACATTGCTATTCCGATTTGTGGTAATCCATAATAGATAAAAAAAAGTTGAATTAATAAAGGTGTACCCCTAAAAATTTCTATATAACAAGTAATAAGTGAGCTTAAAAACCAATTGGTTTTAAAACTCCTTATTGTGCCTATAATAAGCCCTAAAAAAAGAGCAATAAGAAAAGAGATAAAAGATAAATATATAGTAAGGTATGAAGCCTCTAATAAAAATCCAAGATTATCAAAAACAGCAGTAAAATTCACTTATTTGACTGCCAACCATTTTTCAACTAATCTATCATAAGTACCATTTTGTTTTAAAGTTTCTAAAGCTTTATTTACCTGTTTAGTTAAATTATCTTTACCTTTTTTCATAACAACAACCAAATCAGAAGGTGCAAGTTTTCCTACAACTTTATATTCTGTATTAAAGTTTTTTTGATTTAATGCATAAGCATAACCAACAACAACAGCATCAATACGATTGTGTTTCAAATCTAAAAATGCCTCAGGGTTATAGTTATACCTTGCAACTTTTTTAAGTCCTTTTAACTTATCAACAACCTGTTCACTACCACTTCCTAATTGAACACCAACTCTTTTGTCTACTAAGTCCTTTGTAGATTTAATCTCTTTATTATCTTTTTTTACAACAAGTACATCACTTAAAAGATAATATGTATTAGATAAATTAACATTGTTTGCCCCTGCTTCTTGACGACTCATTGCACTTATAATCATATTATAATTATTGTTTTTCAATCCCCCAAGCAAAGCTTGCCACTCAGCATCTTTTATAACAATTTTTTTACCAATTATTTTACCTATCTCTTTTGCTAAATCAACATCAAAACCAACAATCTCTCCACTTTTTGCATCTCTTGACTCAAATGGTGGATAAGCAGCACACAAACCAACAGTAAGTGTATCATCTTGTGCATTAGCCAAAATCCCAAGCATTAATAACAAACCTGTTAATAATTTTTTCATATAAGTTCCTTTAATATATACTGCACTGAAGCAGCTGGATTTTCTTCATCTAAAGCAAAAAATGGCAATTCTAAATTATTTTCTTCTAAAAGTGAAATAAATACTTCCATAAATACTCCAGGTTCACTAACCTCTTTTAATGAATTTAGTTTTTCCTCTAAATTAAAAGAGTTATCAATTTCTCCACCCCAATCACCTCTACATGTTTTATTTACACCACATGATGGGCTACCATCAATACCTATTACACCACTAATAGTGTAGTTATTATTTTTGTAATCAAGTAATTGATTAATTATAGGCATTAAGATTTTTTTGTATTCTTGTTTAAAAAAAGTAGTTTCATATTGATCTTTAACTTGTCCCCAGCGTCTAGCCCCACAAGTAATCATTTCAGGACAAGGAAGTTGCAATAAACCAAATCCACCATTAATTATAGGTTCTACTAACTTATTAAAAGTGCCTTCATAGTTAGCCAATCCATAAACTTTTGCATTAACATTCAAAATACAGTGAGTTAAAATTAAAATTTTTTTGCTTCGATGCATGAAAACCTTAAATAATAGTTTTCCTTTTAAGCAGAATAAGACAAGTAAATGTATAACTGTCATTCCAAACCTTGGAATTTACTTAATTTTGGATTTTAATATTTTAATTATTTTATTCTTAAATATTAATTAAAAAGTAAAATTTTTTTTACTATTTTATTCTTTATAAAAACTTATAATTATATATATTCTTATTTATTTTAATAAAAACTTATGAATATTTAGATACAAATTATAAATTAACTTTATAAAGGAAACTTATGTCAAAAAAGATTGTATCAATATTTGTAAGCATTTTTACACTTATGCTTTTTATAACAAATGCTCAAGCCCAAACGGGGAAAGTTACAGGTGGTTCGGCACATGAGATGCCAGCTTGGTTCAAGCAGAGTTTTCTTGATTTGGCAGAAGATGTAGAAGAAGCAAAAGACTCTAACAAACATGTAATGTTGTTTATGTCTTTAGATTTTTGTCCCTATTGTACAAAAATGTTAAATGATAATTTTGTAGTTGGCGCAAAAAACCAAAAATATATTGAAGATAACTTTGATGTAATTGGTATCAATATAAAAGGTTCAAGGGAGATTGTTGTTAATGAAGATAAAACAATGACCGAAAAAGAGTATGCCGATTTTCTAAAGGTACAATATACCCCAACTATTATCTTCCTAAACCAAAAAAATGAAGTAGTAGTAAGACTAAATGGTTATAGATCACAAGAAACCTTCAAACTTGTACTTGATTTTGTAAAAAATGAAGAGTATAAAAATATGGATTTAAGTGAATATCTAGATAAGGTTAAAAATAAAACACTTTATACGCTAAAACCAAATAAAATGTTCAAAGATATAAAAGACCTTTCTAAAATAAAAGGACCTCTAGCTGTTATATTTGAAGATGGTAGTTGTACCCAATGTAATTATTTACACAATGTAACACTAAAAAATAAAGATGTGCAAGATGAGTTATCAAAAGTTACTGTAGTGAGATTTGATGCTATGTCAAAAGAGAAAATAACTACACCAGATGGAAAAACAACAACTCCATATGACTGGGCAAAAGAGATAAAACTTGACTATAGACCTGGAATTTTATTATTTGATGAAGGAAAAGAAAGAGCAAGAATAGATGCACTTTTATTCAGTTTTCACTTCAAAGAGATGATTAGATATGTAAGTGGAAAATATTATAAAAAATATAATACATATTTAGACTATTTAAGTCCAAGACAAGATGAACTTTTAAAACAAGGGATAAATATCAATCTTTCAGATAAGATTTAATTCTTTTTTGAAAAATTTCTTACCATACCAATAAGCTTTTCACTATATTGAGGAACTAATTTAAAGTTTGAGAATCCCATATTCTCAAACTTTTTAAGATTGAAAAATATATGTCCCAAATTTTTGCGTGGAATATTATAAATAGAACAATCAAAATTTGAACTATCTTGTCTATTTGATAAACTTTTACTAATTGAAGTATAGCAAATTCTTGAAGGACAATTATAAGCACAATTTGCATTTATAAAAAGAATTATTCTCTCTTTATATGGCAATGAATTTAAAAAAATATCATCATCATTTTTATCCATTGGAACCACTATATAATCATATATTTTCAAAGCATTATTAACTTTTTCTAAACTATCAAGATGTTTAATCAAACTTGCTTTATAAGTAAATAAAGGAAAAAACTCTTTAATCTTTTTTACAAGTTTATTATTTGTAACAGTAATTGAATTTCCATGTTTATGTAAATACTCTAACAACTCAAAACTTTCTTCAAAAGCTTCATCACTAAAGTAATGATTAGTTAAAGTTAATGAAAAATTTATATTCAACTTTTTTAATTGATTTAAATGTTTCTTTGTTGCTAAAGTTCCTTTTTTATATGAACGTCCCCCATATAAACTACTTAATTGTAATGCAAACCCATATATTGACTCTATTTGCTCTAACCTTAAATATGGATAAAAAAACTTCAAATAAATATCTAAATCCATATCTTCATCTAAAAACCTACTAGAAACAAAAAATTTTGATTCACTTTTTTTAAGCTGCTTAACAAATTCTATTTTATCAATTTTATTATCCAATATTAACCTTTTAAATACCCAAAATATTCTACCATTTCATAGTTTTTATCAATAATCTTTTTTATTTGTTGTTTAGTTAAGATTTTTCTTCCTTCACCAATTTTTCCTGATCTAAAAAAAGAACTAGCTTCTGCAGATCGTTCTACAAAACCATAATTTTGTTCTTGTTTTTTAAGATGCTCAAAACTTGATAAATCTACTGCCTTATCTATCTTCTTTTCATCAATTTCAAACCCCATAAATGTAAGAATCCCCATAAAAACATTTTTTGTATCTAAAACCATATCTTCATATCTAACAATTTTAATATTATCTTTTTCTTTCCAATTTTTTACATGTTCATTCCAAGATGATAATTTTTGGGGCAATGATAATTTTAACTTTTCAGTATAGGGCAATAGAAAAGCATTAGTATCATTCATCTTTTTTATAATCTCATCTAAACTACAATTTTCGTGATGTGCATAAGATACTGCAATATCTAAAGGGTTTCTAACTAGATAGATAGTTCCTTTTGTTATTGTGTTTGGAAATAACTCTTTATTTTCTATTGTTAATCTGTTTAAATCATGAACTTTTATAAATATTATTTTATCTAGATTTGCAGCAATATCCAAATAGTAATAATGCCGATACATAGTAATTTCACTCTCTTTTAAATCAGATGATTCTAAACCAAGCCAATCATCAAATTCATTTCTTGATATAAAATTATTTCCCAACAATTGATTTATATTAAAGTCAGCATTGCTAAAATAAGATGTTAATAGTGCTCTTAACCAAGTATTTCCAGACTTAGGGTAAGAGGCCAACCAATAAATCTTTTTCATTTTAATAAATCTTTTTGTATCTTTTCAATCAATTCATCAATTAAAAAAACATTTAAAGGTCTAGTAATTTTTACAATATCAATTTGTGAACATACTTTTAAAATCTGAGTATTATGATTCTTTATAAGTTTCATTCCAGATAAAAATTTAATACGATAAGTATTGTCAATCAAAGCTTTTATTTTTTGTGCACCGTTTAACTCTTCTAAGATAATTTCATCTTTATTATATACATTTAAAAGATATATTTTTTTTAAATTTAGTTTTGTTTTACAAAATCTAGGAATTGGAATCATATACTTTTTTAAACCAACTCTTGACGTAGAAAAACTTTCATAGTTTAACTTTAATTGTTTTGCAGAATCTTTCCATAGTCTTAGCTTAGGAAATGAAGGTGGAATACTGATTTGTTTCTCTTTTATATCTAAAGCTACAACATCATCAGAAAGAATTTCATAGTCTAAATTAGAAAATGCAGTTGTCAAAGTTGATTTACCATAACCTGATGGTCCTATAAATAAAATACAATTATTGTTATCTACTTTAACACACCCAGCATGCAAAGTTAAAAGTTTTTTTTGCTGTAATAAAGCAGCAAAAACAGAACCCAATAACACAAAGCGTAAATCTTCTTCTTTTGTATTTTCAAAACAATCTATAATAATTGTATTTGCATCTTTTACTAAAAATATACCTATATTTTTAACTTTTAATACAAAATAATTATCTTTTGTTTTCCATATTCTATTTTTCTTAAATTTATCAAAATCATAATTAATTGAGTCAAACCTAATCTCTACATCATAATCTTTATTTTCACAAACTTCTAACTCTGGTATTTCTAGTTCTGATTTAAAAACAAAATTATAAGCATAATAATAATTCAAACACAATTCCTTTCAAGTCTTAATAAAAACATTCCATAATGTAATGCACGTAATAATTGATAGCAGTTTTCAAAAAGTTTTTTCCTATCTAAAGAAGTATTTAAATTTAAAAAAGTATTTTCTAAACCATTAATATCAAGATACTCTTTACATAAAGTTGAGTTAAATATCATAGATAAATTATCCCCTATTTGTTCCTCTTGTTGTTTAAATTTTTCAATTAAATCAGCTGATTGTTGTCCCCTTTTTTTTGCCCATAAAATCTCTTTTGGCATTAAATCTTTCATTGCATTTTTAATCAAAAGTTTTTCATTGTATTTGTCTATATATTGATTTTCAGGTATGCCATAACAAAAATTTACTAAGTCTATATTGGTTGTAGGGTCTTGTATTTCAATTCCTAAAAGTTCTCCCCACTCATTCCATTTATATTTATTTTTTATTAAGTGTTTATGGTGTTTAAAAATGGTTAACCTAACTAAAAACTCTTTTTCAGGGTTATTGGAACTTACTTTATTCAAATTAAGATAATTTTTATTTATAAAGCTTGTTTTATCAATTTTTTTCTTATGTTTTTTATGTATTAAATGATGTATAAAATTTAAATTAGAAATTTGTAAATATAAATTCTTTAAATATTTATCTTCTTTAAAAAGATTATTGAAATACTCAGAAAACTTAAAACCTTTTAACAAACTATTTAAATAATATCCATAATCTCCTTGATAAGATATAGTGAAATTTCCATTTTGCCCTATCAACAAAATATCCATGTTATCATTTTTTGATTCTGATACCATATTAAGACAATTATCTATATTAGCAGTTCCTAAAGGTTGTCCTAATAGATCTAAATTTAAATTAAAAGCATCAACATATGAAAGATTAGTATTTTTTAAAATTTTTGATTCAACATTATTTAAAGTAGCTAGTATTTTTTTTATCCCTTGAGTTTCATCAGAAAATCTATTTTTACTTATACTTTCTGTTTCATAAGTTGATACAAAACTATAACTGTAAAGTTTTTTTTGTTTCTCTTCAAGTATTTTTGAAGCCAATGTTGTGATTGAACCTGAATCCAAACCAGAACTTAAGGTGGAAGCTATATTATCATAATTTTTAATACAATTTTCAATTGCAAAGTTATAAACTTTAATAAATTTATTTATATATTGTTCAGTTGTGTCATATTCAATTTTTTTTATTTTATTAAAAGACTCATAATTTGAGATTTTCATAGTTTGATTTAAACCAATTTGAATAAAAGATGATGAAGTTAATTCAAAAATATTTTTATATAAAGTTTGATTATCATTTGGAATTCCACTATAAGAATATATCGCCTGTTTATTTAATTCTTTATTTATATACTTAATATCTAAAATAGCTCTTAGATTACTTGAAAAAATAAATAAGTTTTTATCCCAATAATAATAAAGATTTGTTTGTATTGAATCATCTCTTGATAAAAACAATTCTCTTTTACTTTTATCCCATAAAGCAACACTCCAATGCCCTTTAAGATACTTTATAAAATCTTTTCCAAGTTTTAAATATAGGGTTATTAGAAATAATTCATTAGATGAAGAGTCTTGATTTTTTAAATTAAATTGATTAATTAATTCATTTTTATTATAAACCCTTATTTTGCCTATTAAGATAATATTATTTTTTTCTATTAATTTTTGAGTATATTTTTTATTACGAAAAGTTTTTTTTAATAGGATATTTTCATCTAAATATGTCTCAATGGAATATTTAAAATTATTATGAAATTTACCATTTGTATTTTCTCTTATAAGATTGGAGTTAGTAGTAAAGATTCCAAAAATTGAATTCATATTTTTTCCATAATATTTAGAATAATATATTATAATATAATATCATTTAATATAATTTTAAAATAAATAAAAGTATTATTAGAAAAAGGGGATTTTATGTCAGAAATTCTTAGCTTTAAAGAAGATGTAATAATACAAAAACTAAACGAAGACACAATTTTGTTAGATCTTCAAACAGAAGAGTATTTTTCTTTAGATAAAGTTGGTTCTGAGATTATTGAACTCTTTCAAAAAGGATTAAATCAAGAAGAAGTGATCCAAGAACTCTTAATGGTTTATGATACTTCAGAAAAAAGACTAGATGAAGATATTAATAATCTAATAAATAGATTAAATGATAAAAACTTATTACTTAAAAAGGATATAAAATGAAAGATAATAAAAATATAACAGAAGCAAAAAAAGAACAAAATGATAAAAGTCTATTAAAAGAATATCATTCACCTGAGTTCAAATCACTTGGTACAATTTCAGATATAACAAAAACTGTAACATATGCAAATAATAGCCGCCAATCTGATGGAATAGCAGATTATTCTTAAAATAAAACAAAAATAATTTGAATCCACTTTCTCTTGTGACAGTTACTAGTGACAACTTTATCACTGGTAGTATTGTGATGATTCATTCTTTTTTAAAGTTTAATTCAACGTTTAAAGGTAAAATCATAATTTTACATAATCAACTAAGTATAGAAAATCAAAATATACTTAAAAACTTCCCAAATATAATTTTTCATTCTATTTCAAAAAATTTAAAATTAGCTGTTGATATCTTAACTTCTAAATCTCCTAATTTAAAACATAAAAAAAATAGATTTTACTCTTTGGAGCTTTTTAATTTAAATACAAACTCCAATATATTATTTTGTGATAGTGATATACTTTTTAATAGCAATATAAGTGAAATTTTTGAAGAAAAAGAAAAAGTACTTGTATGTGCTGAATATATACAATATTTAGGATATTCAAGGGACAAAACAACTTTTGATGTAGTTTTTAATCAAAATGATAAAAACAATCTAAACAAAACTTTTAATGCTGGACTTATATATTTGCCAAAGCATTTTGTTTCACAAATATATTTTAAAAAAACATTAGAATATCTTGATTATAAATTTTGGCAAAATATAAAAGAACCATATACTGATCAAATAGTATTTAACAAACTTTTAGAAAATCATACAAATTTTCTTCCAATAACATACAATTGTCTACTAAATAGAAGAAAAGAGTTAAATAATTTTATTCCTAAAAATATAAAAAAGATAAAAGTTTTACATTTTAATGGTGCAAAACCATGGAGTTTTAAAAACTATTTTTTCAAAATACAAAAAGATATTGTACTTTTAAAATTTTTCAAATTATGGCAAGAAAACTATACTGAAGCTTTTCAATATCTTAGTATAAAAGAACAAACAAAAGATAAAATATGAAAAAATATCTATCAGCACAATTTGAACTTGAAAAGTTAATTGAAAAACATCTTTTTTTGATTTGTCCCAACAATAGTGGATCAACTTTTTTTGAAAACATTCTACAAACTTGTAATAACACTTGGAACCTAAAAAGAGAAGCTCAATGGATATATGGATATAAAGGTCCAACAACCCAAACAGTCAACAAACCTTTAATCTGGGCTTCTAGTAAAGAAAGTCTAGATATACTCTTAGATAAATCTCTTTATGCATGGAAAATAACAAAAAAAGCTTGGTATTTTCAAGCTTTTTCAAAAACAAATATAGCATCAATTTTCACTACTAAAACTCCACCTTTTTTACTAATAGTAGATCAACTCAAACAAAATTTTTTTAATACTTATTTTATATTTATGGTAAGAAACCCCTATGCTGTTGTTGAAGGAATCAGTAGAAGAAAATTAAAAAACTGTAAAGATAATGAAGATATCTTTGAGATTGCTGCAAAACATATAATGAAATGTTTTGAATATCAAAAAAGCAATCTTGAAACATTTAAAGATAACAGTATATTTTTTACCTATGAACAAATGTGTGATACACCTGATTTAATTGAAAACAAAATCAAAAACTTTTTACCAGAACTAAAGGATATAAACTTAAAACAAAAAATTCTAGTAAAAGGTATATACAACGAAACTCTTACAAATATGAATCAAAAACAAATTAATAAACTAAGCAAAGAACAAATAAAAATCATAAATAAAATATTTATAAAAAATAAATCTCTTATGGATTATTTTAAATATGAAATCATTGAATAACAATAAACTTTTTATTTTCTTTCATTTAAGAAAATCTGGAGGAACAACAATAAATGGGCATTTCAAAAAGCATCTGCTATGGGATGAAGAATTTATACATTTAGCAAATTGGGGAGAAAAGTATAGAAAAGAAAACAATTGTATAGATTTTGAAAAACGTGATAATTCTGAAAAAGAGAAAATTAAAGTACTTAGTGGTCATAAAACATATTATGGGATACATAAACATTTTATAAATAAAACTCCTTATTATATTGCTATTATGAGAAGTCCAGCAGATCAAATTGTTTCAATATATAATTTTGAAAAAAGTAAAAATATTATTAAAAAAAATTTTGAAGATTGGTATAATAATACTTATAAAGTAAAAAATAGAAACTTCATATGCAATTTTTATGCAAAAAAACTAATGCCTATAAATCTTAACTTTTCAGATAATGAAAAGTTTGAGTTAGCAAAAAAACTTTTTGATAAATGTGACTTTATTCTTTTAACCCACAAACTTGATGAAGATTTACCAAAACTCTTTAACCTTATGAATCTTCCTACATCATTTGAAAAGAAAAGAGTCACTGGATATAAAGGAAATGCTTTAGAAGGATTAAATCATACAAAAAAAATTGAATTTATCAAACAACATTATAAATTAAATAATGGCATGAAAAAACAAATAAACCAAGAGAACTATTATGATTTAAAACTTTTTGAATATGCATCAGAATTAAATAAAAAAAAACCATTAGAGGGAGAACTCTCCCTCTAAATATAAGGTCTACTTGGATAAAGTCCTTCTAAAGCAATACAAAAATTAATTACTTGTGTAGGTTGCATATTGTAATGAAATTGATTACCTCCTTCCATACTAACTGAATCTACAGCCAAATTAACTAAGCTACTTGGATCCTTTGAGTATAAAAGCCCTGTATAGTCTGATTTTGCTAAAATTGAACTATTATTTATAGCTTTATTACTATCACCATCATAATTAGTAGCTAACATTTGATGAGAATGACAAGGTAGATTAGCTTCTAAAAGTTTAACTAATTCAACTCCACATTGATCTGCTTGGGAATAATGAGAAGAACCAAAAGTTCCTATACCTAAAGGTGACCTTCCTCTTAAATCTGGCAATGCAAAAGTATTTATACCATCACCACCAAAGGTATTTCCTAACAAACTAAAAAGTGCTGGATTCTTTTGTATTGGGAAAATTTGCCCATCACATAAAGCCCAATCTCTGGGATTAAAATCAAATCCCATCATTCTTATTTCGCCAATAAATGGTTGTGCCATAATATCTCCTTTTAATTTCGTGATGGATAAATACCATCTACGCAAATACAATATTGCAAAGCCAAAGAAGGCTGTCTATTTTCATGAGCTACAGATTGCCCTGTATTAGAAACTGCACTATTACTCATATAAACTTCCTCCGTAGTTACTGCTTCTTTATAATAATTATTCTTTTTCATTTTCCCCAAATACATTAAATTACTTGGTGTATTTTGAACAGGGCTATCGGTAAAAACTTTATCAATTTTATGGTTATGTTCTGGTATCTGAAGAGCTGATAATTGAACTGATGATGATCCAACACCTTGCCCAAGATAACGAGAACTCAAACCAGGTCCTGTCCCTGTTCCAATTGGTAATTTTCCAGATAAATTAGGAAGTGCAAAAGTTGTTACCCCATCACCACCATATGTTGTACTAATAACACTATATAACTTTGAATATTCAAAAATAGGAAGTGTTTGACCTGAACAACTCATCCAATATCTTGGTGAATAAGTATATGGAAGTAATCTAATCTCCCCTATATAAGCGTCTGCCATAATATCTCCTTTAATTTCTACTTGGATATTCACCACTTAAACATATAATAAAACTTAAGCCTAAACATGGTTGAATATTTGAATGTGCTTCATTATGACCGCTGTTCATTAAAGCATCATCCGACAATGTAACTGGGGGATTCTTTTCTGCATTATCATCATAAAAATCTGACGAACTTTTTGCTATAAAAGCATCTTGTGGATCATTCAAATGTGCATCTACAGGTTGTGCCATTAGATTATGATTATGTTGTGGCATTTCATCAATACTTAAAGTTACAATTTCATAACCAAATTTTCTACCAATTGTTCTTGGTGTTAAGCCAACACCTGTTCCAAAATGCATTGGAACTCTACCTCTAAAGTCTGGAAGAGCAAAATTATTTACTCCATCTCCACCATATGCAGTACCTAAAAGTGAAAATAAAGATTCATTATATACTACTGCAACTAAACTACCATTGCATAAGGCCCAATCTCGTGGTGCATAATTACCAGCAAATAACCTTATCTCTCCAATATATGCATCTGCCATATCATCTCCTTAATAAAAATTTTTATACACATTTACTATGAGCATAAAAATAGCTAAACCTTAAATAGAAGATTTAGCTATTTTTATTAAATGCCATTTGTATATACATCATATCCTGCGAAATAATTTTAAAACCTAAACTTCTATATAACTTAAAAGCTTTTGGATTATTGGTTGCGACACTTAGATGTAGTTCAAGATTTGTTTCAAGTGCTTTTTTCATCAAAGTTTGAATTAAATAAGTGCCAAAACCTTTATTTCTAGATTTTGATATTAATGCTATATCTATGAGTTGTATTTTTTGTGCTATTTTATAAACTATTCTTCCAACATCTTTTTCCTTATGTTTGATAATAAAAAAATTTGCATCTTCATAACGGATTTTAAAATCTTTTTGTCTTGCATTAAATTGTTGCATTAAAAAAATCTTTTTCTCTTTTGGTAAAATATTATGAAATGACAATTCATCTTCTCTTGTAGAAGAAAATAATTTAAATAAAAAATTTTCATCTTCTTTTGTTTCTACCTTTACTAATAAATTTTTATTTAAGTTTTTTAACATTGTCTATCTCTCATCTTTTCAAAATCTTTGATTAATTTATCTGGTACTATAGTATTCATAAGTTTTAGATTTTTGATTACATCATCTATATTTTCATCACTGATATGATTATTATAAAGAGATTTCTCTTCTACAAATCCTTGATTATAAAATAATTGTTTAAGCCAACCATTTACTTTACAATCTATAAGTAAATGAATTCTGTCCGTTGTTCCAAGGTTTTCAATGCAATGAGGTTTATCTGCATTTATATAATAACAACATCCTAGTTCTAACTTTTCTTCTATACTATCAAGTATAAATTTTACCTTTTCGTTAGTACTTATAGGAATATGAATTCTTATAAACCCCTTTTCTAAATAGGATTCTCTATCGCAATGCTCTTTTATTTGAGAATTAGCTTTTAGATTCATAAATCTAACTGCTTCAATTTTTGTTTTAAAATTTTCTAAAATTTTTGGTATATATGACATCTTAGAAAAAAGTGGTGTAGGATAATTAGTATTTGGATGTTTAACCAAAAAAGATTCATTTACTTGTGATAAATCTTCTATTAGTTTCTTCTTATCAAAAATAAATGGTAATTTTAAAATATGATTATCCACTTTAAATTCCTAATAATATTTTTATATATTAATTATTTACAAATACTATTATAAATTATTAAAATATAATATTAATTTAATTTAATAAATATATTTTAAAATCTAATATTAAGTAAGTATAAAGTTTTTTAATCAGTAATTTATATATACAATATTATTTGAATAAACACTTATTCCTATCCAAAATAAAACCCTTTCTAAAATAGATTAATAAATATACTGTTATAATTTATATATCAATAAAAGGGATTAGATATGAATGAACTAGCAGGAAAATTAGCACCAAAAAATATTTTAGAAAATATACCAAGTTTGGTAAGTAAGTACTACTTAAACTATCCAGATATAAATAAAAAAGAACAGCTTATTAGTTTTGGAACTTCAGGACATAGGGGAACTTCTTTAAAAAATAGTTTCAATGAAGCTCATATTTTAGCAGTTACACAAGCAGTTGTTGATTATAGAAATGAAAAAAATATTACAGGTACACTTTTTATTGGTATGGATACCCATGCTTTATCAATACCTGCACACAACACAGCCTTACAAGTATTGGCTGCAAATAAAATTGAGGTTTGTTATGCAAAAGATTTTGAATACACACCTACTCCAGTAATTTCCCATGCCATTTTAAACCACAAAGGAAGTGATGGGATAGTAATAACCCCTTCACATAATCCACCTTGTGATGGAGGTTTTAAATACAATGGTTTAGATGGAGGTCCAGCTGATGTTGACATTACAAGCTGGATTGAACAAAAAGCAAATGAGTATCTAAAAAATGATTTAAATGGTGTAAAATATGTGGAACTAAAAGAGGCCTTAGAGAGTGCAAATATCAAAGAGTATGATTTTGTAAACCCTTATGTAAGTGATTTAAAAAATGTTATCAATATAGATGCTATAAAAAAAGCAAATATAAAAATTGGTGCAGATGCTATGGGTGGAAGTGGTATGAAATATTATCATGCAATTAAACAAATGTATAATCTTGATATTGATGTGTTTCATGATACATCTGACTTTACTTTTTCTTTTATGCATTGTGATAAAGATGGAAAGATAAGAATGGATTGCTCAAGCCCTTTTGCAATGGCAGGACTAATAGAACTAAAAGACAAATATGATATAGCTTTCGGAAATGATACAGACTTTGATAGACATGGAATAGTAACAAAAAGCAAAGGTCTTTTAAATCCAAACCACTATCTAAGTGTTGCCATAGATTATCTTAGTGCAAATAGAGATTTTGATGGCTTAGGTATTGGTAAGACCTTAGTTAGTAGCTCTATGATAGATAGGGTTGCAAAAGACAATAACAAAGAGGTTATAGAAACCCCTGTAGGTTTTAAATGGTTTGTTAAACCTTTAATAGATGGTAGAGTGTTCTTTGGGGGAGAAGAGAGTGCTGGTGCTAGTTTCTTAAGATTTGATAGGGGTGTGTGGAGTACAGATAAAGATGGAATCATCCTAAATCTTTTATCAGCTGAAATCCTAGCAGTTACTAAAATGGATGCAGGTGAATACTACGAAACATTAAAAGAAAAACATGGAAGTCCAATCTATGCTAGAATTGATGCCCCTGCAAATAGTGAACAAAAAGCCATATTGAAAAATTTGACACCAGAAGCTATAAAAGCAGATACCCTTGCAGGTGAAAAAATAGAATCTATTCTTACAAGTGCAAGTAATGGTGCAAAAATAGGTGGACTGAAAATAAATACAAAAAATGGTTGGTGTGCCCTTAGACCATCAGGGACAGAAGATGTTTATAAAATCTATGCAGAGAGTTTTATTAGTGAAGAACACTTAAAAACAATCCAAAGTGAAGCTCAAGAGATAGTTAAATCTTTATTTTAAAAGAGAGTTTAAACTCTCTTTTAAATCCATCTAAACTCAACTTTCATATAGAACAAATCTATTTCTTCCACTCTCTTTTGCTTTATACAAAGCACTATCAGCATGATTATAAATAGATTCTGATGTTTCTATTTTCTCTCCATAAGCTACATATAATCCAATAGATGCAGTTATATAATCACTTGCTTTATTGTATTTATGTTCTATTTTTAACTCTTCTATTTTTTTATTTACTAATTTAGCAAAGTTTAGAGCATCCTCTTCATTTTTAGGAGTAAATATTATAGCAAACTCTTCTCCCCCTATTCTAAATGGTGTGTCAGAAGAACGCTTACATATCTCAATCAATCTTTTCCCCAAACTTTTTAGAACAAAATCACCTTTTTGATGCCCATAAAAATCATTGTATTGTTTGAAAAAATCTACATCTAAAATAATCAATGCAAAATAGTTACCCTCTCTTTTTGCTCTATTTAACTCTTTTTCAAAAATCTCATTAAAATATCTTCTATTGTAAAGTGTTGTTAATTCATCTGTTATTGAAATACTCTCAATTTTCTTTTTATCACTTATATCATGACTAATTGCAGTATAACCTGTAATATTTTTATTTTCATCAAATATTGGTGAAATGCTTGCATCAACCCAATAAAAATCTCCATTTTTCTTTTTATTTTTTATTTCACCCTTCCATGTATTTCCACTTGTTATAGTGTCCCATAATTGAATAAATAACTCTTTTGGCATATCTTCATGTCTTATTATTCTATGATTCTTACCAATAAGTTCCTCTTTTGTATAGCCACTTGTATCACAAAATTCTTGAGAAACAGATACTATTATCCCCTCTTTATCAGTTGTGGAAGTTAAAACATTTTTATCAACAATATCGAGATATTCTGAAAGTTTGTTATTAAGCCTATTAATGGCTCGGTTTTTAATCATTATAATTATAATAATAATTGAAAAAATAGATATAACATAAAGAAAAGGTTTTACATCAAAACTCTCTTCATATTTTATTGATAACCATTTATTTAAAATCTCTTTATTTTTTTCCATAGGTATATTTGATATCAGCTTATTCATTATTTCATTTAATAATGGTTCATCATTTCTTGTTGCAATAGAAAAACCTATTGTGGTATCTAGTTTACCTGCTATTTTTAGGTTTGAAATAAAATTTTCTTGAATATTATAAGCTACAACAGGAAGTACACCTATGAAGCCAAAAACTTCACCCCTATCAACTTTTTCTAATCCTTCTTTTGCATCTTTAACTTCTATAAATTTAATATTTGGATATTTACTTTTTAATAAACCTAAATATACAAAACCTTTTGTAATAGTGAATTTTTTAGATAATACATTAGAAATATCATTTATAAAAGGTATATCTATTTTAGTTGCAATAACTAAAGGCATATTCATTAAATTTTTACTAAAATTAAAATATTCACGACGTTTTTTACTATCCATCATAATAGTTACAAAATCACAAGTTCTGTTTTCTGCCAAAGAGATAGTATCCAACCAGTCTTTACTTTTTACCAATTCAATAGAAATAGGTAACTCTTTACTAAAAAGTTTAATATACTCAGCAGTCATCCCTATATGTTTCCCTTTTTCTATCTTCTCAAAAGGCAACCAATTTGGATCTATACACATTTTTAGTTTTTTCTTACTTGCTAAATATTTATATTGTTCATCTGTAAACTTAACTTTACTTGGTGGTTTTAAATTTAACCATTTTTGTTTTAAATCTATTACTTTATTATATGAGATTTCATTATTTGCTTTTTCTAATATCGATTTAAGTAGAGTATTCCCCTTTGAAACTCCCATATATAAAGGTGCCTCTTTTGGTATATATTTTACATTATCTAATTGTACTGTTTCTAAATTACTTAACCAATGTTGTTTTATATAATATTCTGTGGTTGCCAGATTCCCAATAAAAGCATCAGCTTTACCACTTGATACGGCTTCTGCTCCCTCTCTTGTAGTAGGTGTTAAAAGAAGTTTTTGATTAGGGTATTTATTTTTTAAAATAGTGTGCAAAAATGATTTATTTAATACGGCTATTGTTTTATCTTTTAAATCACTAAAAGTTTTAAGATTTGAGCCCTTTCTTACAGCTAAACTTGGTTTATAAGATAGATGCTCAATATTAGTAAAATCTATAAACTTACTTCTTTCTTTATTAATAGCAATATGAGGTATCAAATCAAGTTGTCCACTTTTTAACATATCAATAAACTCTTTCCAATTTTTTTGTCCAACAAACTCTATTTTAACTCCAAGAATTTTTGCTATTAAATTCATATAATCTATTGTATAGCCTTGAGGTTTATTATTTTCATAAAAGTTATAAGGTGGAAAGGCACTTAAGTTTTGCACTTTTAATATAGGATGTTTTTCTAAATATTTTTTTTCTTCTTGAGTCAAATTTAGATTTGATTTATCTTTAATATACTCTTCAAATATAAAATCATTTATATTAAATGATTCTACCTTTGAACCATATTCATTATATAAATCAGAAATATATCTAACCCTACCCTTATCCACACTTCCTAAGGGAACTATTTCTCGCATAATAAGTTTTTCAATAGCTTTTGCTTCATAACGCAAATGTTCAAGTGACTTTGAAGAATTATATTTATTATGTATTAGTTGAATAATCTCTTCTTGGTGGTCTAAAGCATAATTCCAGCCCTTTAAAGTAGCTTCTTTAAACTTTTGAACCCTTTGGGGATGATTTTTTACCTCATCTTCACTAGTAAATAAAATATCACCATAAAAGTCAAAACCATAATTAGAAGGGTTGATGATATTGATATCTATGTTCTTTTCTTTAAAATAAAAAGGCTCATTACTTAAATAGACAGGAATAGCATCAATCTCTTTGTTTATTAGTTTTAAATAATCATTTTTTTCTCTTTCTCGAATCAAATTTGGTTTTAAATTTAACTTTTTAAACATAGCTAATATTGCAAAACCATCCACATCATTAGGATAAAAAAGAACATCTTTTTCACCTAAATCATAAGGGGAATTAATACCGCTACTTTTTAAAGATATTAAAGCACTAGCACTATGTTGAAAAATAGGAGATACTATAACTACCGGTTCTCCATGTGATTTATAAAGTATCAATATAGAATCTGCAATTCCATATTGAGCTTTACCTTTTATTACTTCTTCTACATTATTGTATTTTAGATCTCTTTGTTTTATCTCTACATCCAAACCAAGTTCATCATAAAAACCTTTCTCTTTAGCAGCATAATAACCTGCAAATTGAAATTGATGAAACCACTTAAGTTGTAAAACTACTTTTTCTTTAGAATAAAGAGATGTAAACAAAAAAGATATTATAAAAAATTTTAAAATAATTTTTGACATAACTATCCTACTGTTTGTAATATTAGATAGTATAACATATTAATAAAAAAAATAAAAATTTTAAATAGATTTTTTTGGATAATAAAAGATATTATAAAATAACAAGGCAAGATAGATACTCTTGCCTTTTCTAAATCTTCAAGCTAAAACTATTTTGTTTTAAATATATTACTCAATTCAGTTGGAAATGGAAAAACTATTGTATTTGTTTTATCCCCTGATATATCACTTAAAGTTTGTAAATATCTAAGTTGAATAGCTTGTGGATTTTCACTTATGATTTTTGCAGCTTCAAGTAAATTTTTGCTAGCTTCCAGTTCACCTTTGGAGTTGATCACTTTTGCTCTTCTTTCCCTTTCCGCTTCTGCTTGTTTTGCAATAGCCCTAATCATACTCTCATCTAAGTCAATATGTTTTATCTCTACATTAGAGATTTTGATTCCCCAAATATCTGTTTGTTTATCTAAAATCTCTTGGATATCTATATTTAGTCGTTCCCTCTCACTTAACATCTCATCAAGTTCATGTCCACCTAAAACTGACCTAAGTGTTGTTTGAGCCAATTGACTTGTTGCCATAAGAAAATTTTCAACTTGGATAATAGCTTTTTCTGGATCTATTACTCTAAAATAAACTACTGCGTTTACATGAACTGAAACATTATCATGGGATATAACATCTTGCGTTGGTACATCTAAAACAATTGTTCTTAAATCTACTCTTACCATTTGTTGAATACCAGGGATAAGAATAATTATCCCAGGACCTTTTACTCCTGTAAATCGCCCTAAAGTAAAAACAATACCTCTCTCATATTCCCTTAAAATTTTTATAGATAAGATTAAAATAGCTACTATAAAAGCAACTATATAAATCAATGTATATGAAATCATTTCTCACTCCTTATTTGAAGGGTTAAACCTTCTATATTTTCTATTGTTACTTTGTCATCAATATTAAGTTTTTCCTTACTAGTTGCATTCCATAACTCTCCATTAGATAAAACTTTATAAGTATTACCTTTGACTTTCACGACTAATGCTTGGCTTCCAATTATATTTTCAATCCCCGATATTGATTTTTTTTCTCTTGTTTTAAGAAGAGTTTTTAATATATAAACAAACAAAGCTAAACTTACAAGTGAAAAAGCTATTATCAAAGGATAAGAGACTCCTAAACCTAAAGTTTTTTCATCAAAAAGTAAAAATGAACCAGTAGCTAAAGAGAAAACTCCTGCAATTCCTAAAATCCCAAAACCTGAAATAAATACTTCCATCAACATAAATACAACACCAAAAAATATAAGCAGTAATCCCACATAATTAAAGGGTAAAATATTTAGTGAATACAAAGCAAGTGAAGCGGATATAAACCCAATGAAACCTGGTAAGATTGCACCTGGATTGAACATCTCAAATAAGATTCCATATAAAGCAAGCATCAAGAAAATATATGCAATATTTGGATTTGTTATAGTCATTAAAATTTTTGTTTTCCAAGATGGAGCAAAAAATATTATATTTGCATTTTTTGTATTAATTATGATTTTTTTACCATCTATAACAAGCTCTTTTTTATCTATTTCTTTAAGTAACTCATCCATATCATTTGCAATAAAATCTATAACATTAAGTTTTAATGCCTCTTGAGAAGAGATACTCTCACCATCTTTAACAGCTTTTATTGCCCATGGTATATTTCTATTTCTAAGTTCTGCAATACTTTTTATATATGCAATAGAATCATTTATAACTTTTTTTTGCATGGTAGTTGTCATTTGAGAAAAATTTTCTTTCTTCTTATCTTCTGTTTGTTCCTCTTTTTGTGACTTAGGATTTTCTATAAGATTTACAGGAGTTGCTGCTCCTATATTACTTCCAGGGCTCATAACAGCTATATGTGAAGCATACATCAAATAAGTACCTGCACTTGCAGCTCTAGAACCTTTGGGAGAAACATACATAACAACTGGTATTTTGCTATTTAAAATATCTTGAATCATCTCCCTCATAGAACTTGCTAATCCACCTGGGGTATCTAGTTGGATTAATAAAAGTTTTGAATTGTTTTTTTTGGTTTCTTTAAAGGCATTGTTTAAGTATTTAGCAGTTGCGGGAGATATTGCATCTTGTATTTTTATATGTGTTATATTATCGCTAAACGCAAATATTGGTATGAATAAGAAACACAGCAAATAAAAGAATCGTTTCATCTTCTTTACCTCCTATTGAATACATTGTAGTCCTATTTAAATAATTAGTCAAGACAACAATTACTATAGTTTTTTTGTGTGAAAAATATAAACAAAATATGAACATATGACAAAAACGCTACGGTAATGCTACTTTTATCATACGATTATCATTTCAACAATTTATTATTATCTAATCTAAATAAGGAGAAGAAATGGAAATAGGTACTCAAGCCTTTTTTGCTGCCTTACCAATTTTGGTTGCAGCAGTTTTATTGGTTGGTTTAAGATTACCAGCTAAAAAAGCTATGCCAGTTGTATTTGTTGTGACAAGTTTGGTAGCGGTTTATGTGTGGGAAGTTACTTTTAACAGAGTGTTAGCTTCAACAATTCAAGGTCTATTAATCACAGTGGCTGTGTTATGGATTATTTTTGGTGCAATATTATTGCTAAATACACTTAAACACTCAGGGGCTATAAAAGTTATTAGAGAAGGTTTTAATAATGTAAGTCCAGATAGAAGAGTTCAAGTTATAATTATAGCTTGGCTATTTGGTTCATTTATTGAAGGTGCATCTGGTTTTGGAACACCTGCTGCTATTGCAGCTCCACTTATGGTTGCTATTGGATTTCCTGCCATGGCTGCTGTTATGATAGGGATGATGATACAATCAACTCCTGTATCATTTGGTGCAGTTGGAACACCTATTTTAATTGGTGTAAACAAAGGTTTGGATTCAGAAGGGATAAGTGCTACTTTACAAACACTTGGTTCAAACTGGGAAACTTATCTTCAAATTATTACTAGTGAAGTAGCTATTATCCATGCTATTACAGGAACTTTAATTCCACTATTTATGATTATAATGATGACAAGATTTTTTGGTAAAAACAAATCGTGGACTGAAGGTTTATCAATCTTACCATTTGCAATTTTTGGTGGTTTGGCATTTACTATTCCTTATGCTTTAACAGGTGTATTTTTAGGTGCAGAGTTTCCATCTCTTATTGGAGCTTTAATTGGACTTCCTATTGTAATAACAGCTGCAAAAAAAGGATTTTTGATTCCAAAAGATACTTGGGATTTTGCTCCTAAAGAAGAATGGCCTGTACATTGGGTTTCAAAATTAGAGATGAAATTAGATGCTATGAATACTAAAGTAGATATGTCTTTAGCAAGAGCATGGGTACCTTATGTATTAGTTGCAGCTATTTTAGTATTGACAAGAGTTAGTTCAGAAGCAAAAGCATTTGTAACATCTTGGGTAATCCCATTTAAAGATATTTTAGGTGAAGGCTTAGGATACTCTATTACTCCACTTTATCTACCAGGTGGAATTTTAGTTTTTGTAGTGATTATAACTTATTTCTTACATAAAATGGAATTCAAAGAGATGAAAGAAGCCTTTACAGAATCTTCACAAGTGATGTTAGGTGCAGGTTTTGTATTAGTATTTACTATTCCTTTAGTTAGAATTCTTATTAATTCAGGAGTAAATGCTTCAGGATTTGATTCTATGCCTGTTGCTATGGCAAATTTTGTTGCAAGTTCAGTGGGGGATATTTACCCATTATTTGCTCCAATGGTTGGTGCTTTAGGAGCTTTTATTGCAGGAAGTAATACTGTATCAAATATGATGTTATCACAATTTCAATTTGGTGTTGCAGATGCCCTTACCGTTTCAACTACTTTTATGATTGCTCTTCAAGCAGTTGGAGCAGCAGCTGGAAATATGATTGCGATTCATAATGTTGTTGCAGCTTCTGCCACTGTTGGTTTACTTGACCAAGAGGGTGAGACCTTAAGAAAAACAATAATCCCTACTATTTACTACTGCTTAGTTGCTGGTATTTTAGGTCTTATAGGTATGTATGTTATTGGTTTAACTGACCCACTAATGAAATAAATTTAAAAGTTAGAAGAGATACTCTTCTAGCTTTTTTTAGTATAATATATAGCATTAATTATCCTTTTTTTGTATTATAAAAGAGATTGATATTTTTTAGTAGTTATAATATATAGTTTATATATTATAAAAACAAATTTACTAATAAAGGAAAAAAATGAAAAGTTATAGATTTTTAGTAAGTGGAAAAGTTCAAGGTGTATATTATAGAAAAAATGTTGCAAAAAATGCAAACACTCAAAAATTTTATGGATATGTAAAAAACTTGCCGGATCGTACTGTTGAAGCAGTAGTTACTTGTGAGGAGCATAGATTAAATGACTTTATACAAATACTAAAAAAAGGAAGTCCTAGTAGTATTGTAAAAGATATTAAGCAATTTGACAATATAGAAAAAATATATCATGATAAATTTAAGATAATGTAAACTATCTACTTAGCAACATCCTTGAATATAAACCAGCAGTAGTAGTATACCCTACTTCACTAAATTTTAATTTTTTATTTTTATCATATATAAATGTTGTGGGAAAAACTTTTATATTAAATTTTTGAGAATAAAATCCATTTGTATCATCTACAACTTTGAAGCTAAGTTTATGCTCAGCTATATACTCTTGTATTTGTTTTTTACTTCCAGATTGTACAACAATTGTTACTACCTCAAAATCTTTTGAAATTTTTTCTATATTTGGTGCTTCAACTTTACAAATAGGACACCATGAGGCCCAAAAATAAACAAGTATTGGTTTATCTTTAGAGACTACATATTTACTCCCATCAAGAAGGGTAAAACTATCTATATCTAGTCTATTTTTATTTAAATCAAGTGATTTATAATAACTAATACCATTCATAGCTATTGCTAAAAATATTATAAGTATCACACCCTCTTTAAGATATTTTTTTATTTTATCTTTCATTTTTTACCTTGATTCAAATTCTGTAAATAACATCAAGATATTATTATAGTTTTTTATTGTTGACTTTATGTTTAGTAAATCAAAAATTTATCTACACTTACTCAGCCCACTCTAATTGATCATAATAGGTTTTAGCATTTCCCGTAACTATTGTTTTATAATGCTTATAATAACTAAACTTTTTATCATCTACATAGTTTTTGATATCTTCCCTCTCCACATCATTTTCATAAGCTTTTTTTACACTTGATCTTAATATTTTTAGATATTCAAGTGTTGGTTTATATGAATTTTTATCAAATTCACTTCCATGCCCACCTAATACATATTTTACATCCATTTTTTCTAAATTTCTTAATGCTTCTATCCAATTATCTATATTGCTATATTTAGCATATTTAATCATTCTTCCATTGAATACAATATTTCCAACAAAAATAAAATTATCTTTTAAACTATAAATAGCTATATCAGAAACTGAATTTGAACCCGCACTTAACTTTAAGATTTCAAGATTTCTTGTTTTCCCTTCAATAATATACTTATCATCTATCAATATATCTGGTTGAACTATTTTGGATTTTGAATACTCTTCTTTACTTGTAACTTTTTGGATTCTTGTAAATTTATCTGGATTTTCTTTTAACTCTTTTATGATAGTTTTATGAGCTATTATTGGAATATTCATTTGCTTATAATAAGAAGCTCCTGTATATCTATCATCATGAAAGTTTGTTGCAACTACATAACTTACTTTTTTATTAAGAGTTTTTTTAATATAACTATTTAATTCTTTTGCAAAAACATATGTTGGTCCTGGTTCAATTACTACAACACTATCTGCTATATCAACATAACATACATTTGAAACAAAGCCTTTATTTGTTTTAAGGGGAGGATTAAAATCCCCAATAAAACAAGTTACATTATCTGTAATTTTTACAGGTTTTAAATCATAAACATTTGCTGATAAACTAACTATTATCATTAAAATAACTACTATAATCTTTTTCATATAAGAAATTTCCTTTTCAATCTTGACTTTAAATCTTTAAAAGTTATAATAGCTTAATATTTTTTTAAGGTAGCTAATTTGAAGACGCATAATACAAAATATACTACTTATAAGAATCTAGAAGATTTTATAAACTTAAATAATATTATTAATACAAATAATGGCTTACTACAAATATTTTCTGGAAAAATCAATAAAAATAAAATAGAAAAAGTTTTACAAAATATTAAAAAACTACTACCAGATTATAAAATCATAGGTACTACAACAGATGGTGAGATTTTAGATAAAAATGTATCTTCTAATGAAATTATTTTATCATTTACACAGTTTGAAAAATCAACTATAGAAATAGTTGAAATAGAATATGAACCATCAAGTTATAAGATGGGAATTAACTTAATAAAAAAAATACCAAATAATAATAAGGCAAAAGTTGCAATCATATTTGCTGATGGACTCAACACAAATGGTGAGACGTTTTTAAGAGCTTTTCAAGATGAAATAAATCATCTAACAATTGCTGGTGGCTTAGCAGGTGACAATGCAAAATTTGATGAAACTTTAGTTTTTACAGATAAAGGTTTCATTGAAAAAGGAGCAGTTGCAGCGATACTTTATGGAGAAAACCTAATAGCAAATACCACATTCAATTTTGGCTGGGAAAAGATTGGTAAAGAGATGGTAGTTACTAGTGCAAATGAAAATATTGTATACTCAATAGATAATATACCAACATATGAGATATATAATAAATATCTTGGGAAAGATATCTCAGATCAACTCCCCTCGACAGGGATTGAATTCCCTTTAATCTTAACAAGAAATAATCAAATGATTGCAAGAGCTGCTATTGGGAAAAATGAAGATAGTTCCCTAATCTTTGCAGGTAACTTTGAAGTGGGTGATAAAGTATACTTAGGTTATGGAAATGTTGAGTTTATTTTAGAAAATTTAGATAGTTTATATCATGAACTATCTAATACCCCAATAGAATCACTATTTATCTATTCTTGTATGGCTAGAAAACATTTAATAGGTAAAAATATTGAGACTGAAATATTTCCACTTACTAAACTAGCTTCCGTTAGTGGTTTTTTTACATATGGAGAGTTTTTTCATAAAAAAGATAAAAATGGTAAAAATTTCAATCAACTTTTTAATGAAACAATGACAATCCTTTCTTTAAGTGAAAGAAGCGATATAAAAGTTAAAATTGATGATTATTCACAACCTCAAAATAATGCAAAAATCCAGACTATTAAAGCATTATCAAACTTAGTATCAGTAACAACAAAAGAGTTATCAGATTTAAATAATACATTAAATGAAAAAATACAACTGGAAGTTAAAAAAAATGTAAAACATGAACTAAAACTTATAGAACAAGCAAAAATGGCTTCTATGGGTGAGATGATAGGAAATATTGCCCATCAATGGAGACAACCACTAAGTATAATTAGTACAGCATCAACAGGAATTAAACTACAAAAAGAGATGAATATTTTATCCGATAAACTTTTATTTGAAGAGTTAGAAGTGATTAATAAAAGTGCACAATATTTATCTGAAACAATTGAGACATTTAGAAACTTTATAAAACAAGAAAAAGTATATAAAAAAGTATTTCTTCAAGAAAATATTTATAAATCTATTGATTTATTAAAAGCTACACTTACAAACAACCATATTAAACTTGTGCATAATTTAGATGATATAGAACCCATTTTTGTAAATATTGTTGAGGGTGAACTATCTCAAGTTATAATAAATTTAATAACTAATGCAAAAGATGTATTTAAAGAAAAAGAGATAGAAGAACCTAAAATATATTTAAATATTAAAAAAATCAATAAAAAAAAGATATTAATAACATTTGAAGATAATGCAGGTGGTATAGATGAAAAAATAATTGATAAAATATTTGAACCATATTTTACAACCAAACACAAATCACAAGGTACTGGATTGGGTCTCTATATGAGTTATAAAATTATAAAAGAGAGTCTAAAAGGAAACTTATATGTAAAAAATACAAAAATAGGTGCTAAGTTTTTTATAGAGTTATCTTACATACCATATTAGTTATAATTTAAAGCATTTTTTAAAATGTTTCTTTTATCCATTCTCTTATATACTCTATTGATTGAGGATTTAATTGATGCTTTGTGTTAGGAACTGCATATACTGTTATATCTTTACGTACTTGTTTCATCATATCTGCAACCAACTTTCCATAGCTATTATAACTATCGCCATATGTTATAAGAATCTTATGAAATGGTTTTATCCCTTTGTATGTCATTTCAGGTGCACCTCCACCCTCATGGATAATATATCCTGTGAAAAAATCAGTAAATCCTATCCAATCCCTATCTAAGGCAGAAGAAACAAAATGTGCCCCACTACTAAATCCAGCTGCTATTCTTACATCTTCACTAAGATTAGGAATATTATCTATAACATACTCAAACATAGGTCTATCGTATTCCCAAAACTGATCTATATTTCCACCTTGGATAGCTAAACGGGGTAATTGATTATCTAAATATGGTAAAGCTAAAATAAAATATTCATCAAAATCAACAAGTGCAGGTACATTTTTTACACTATAAGAGCCATTGCCAGGGGCAAACCAAACAAATATTGGTATCTCATTATTTTTTGTATAATTTTTTGGAACATGCAACTCACAAATACTAATCTCATCATCATAAGAATTATGAAATCTAAATTGCAATGTTTTCCCAGCTTTTAAGTTAATATCTGAAGAACTTGTATCAAAATTATTTATATCATATACATATCTATCATTAAAAACAAAACCTTTTTTAATAAAATTATCATATACAATATAGAATGAAAAGAAAAAGAAAAATACAATAAGAAGTAGTGTGGTTTTTTTCATAAAATTTATCCCATATTTTAAAATATTAATTATGTAATATATTATCTTATACAATATAAAAAATAAAAACAAATTTAATATAAAAACCAAAACTACAATTATAATTGTAAATAATACAATCGAAAGCTTTTATGAAACCTCTAATATAAGCACTAATTTGATAAAATACATCCTTAAAAAAGTATCAAAGACAAAGGGTTTAATAGATGAGTGAGCATAAAGATTTTTTACGTGTCAAAGTTGAAGAAGACTTAAGAAAAGACAAATATAAAGAGGTTATTACAAGATTTCCTCCTGAGCCTAATGGCTTTCCACATATTGGTCACGCTAAATCTATCTGTATAAATTTTGGTATCGCAAGGGATTATAATGGTCACTGTAACCTTAGAATGGATGATACAAATCCAACAACTGAAGATACAAAATATGTTGAAGCACTAAAAGATGCTGTGCAATGGCTAGGCTTTAGCTGGGGAGAAAATGTATATTTCACATCAGATTATTTCCCAAAGATATACGAATATGCTATTAAACTTGTTAAGATGGGAAAAGCCTATGTTGATAGTTTAAATGAAGAAGAGATAAGAGAATATAGAGGAACTGTAACAGAAGCTGGAAGAAGAAGTAAATATGCCAAACGTTCTGTTGAAGAAAACCTTGATTTACTTGAAAGAATGAGAAAGGGTGAATTCAAAGAGGGAGAGCATGTACTAAGAGCAAAAATCGATATGGGTGCAGCAAATATGAAGATGCGTGATCCACTTTTATATAGAATCAGACATGCACATCATTTTAGAACAAATGATGAATGGTGTATCTACCCAATGTATGATTTTGCACATTGTTTATCTGATTATATTGAAGGTGTATCACACTCTATTTGTACTTTAGAGTTTGAAAACAATCGTGATATTTATGATTGGGTTTTAGATACACTTGAACTTGAACCACCTAGACCTTATCAATATGAGTTTGCACGTCTAGGTATCAACTATACTGTTATGAGTAAAAGAAAACTTTTGGAACTTGTAAATGGCAATTATGTAAGTGGTTGGGATGACCCAAGAATGCCTACGATTGCAGGATATAAAAGAAGAGGATATACTCCTGAATCTATTTTAAATTTTTGTGATCAAATAGGTGTGGCAAAGGCAAACTCAATGGTAGATGTATCACAACTTGAATTTTGTATTAGAGATGATTTAAACCAAAAAGTACCAAGGGTTATGTGTGTACTTGATCCACTTAAAGTTACTATTGAAAACTATGAGGGTGATGGTGAAGAAATTGAGGCTTCATATTATCCACACGATGTACCCAAAGAGGGTTCAAGAAAAATCCCTTTTTCAAAGGAGCTTTATATAGAGCGTGAGGATTTTGAAGAAAATCCTCCAAAAGGTTACTATAGACTAACTCCTGAACAACCTGTAAGATTAAGACATGGATATATTATCACTTGTAAAGAGGTGATAAAAGATGCCAATGGCAAAATAACACAGATAAAAGCTACTTATCATCCTGATTCTAAAAGTGGGTCGGATACTAGTGGTATCAAAGTAAAAAGTGCTATCCAATGGGCTGACGCTAGAAAAGCTAAAAAAATTGAAGTTAGACTTTATGACAGACTTTATAAAAATGAAGCCCCAGAAGCTCTAGAAGACTTAAATCCAAACTCATTATCAATCATTAAAGATGCACTTATAGAACCAGCTGTTATAACTGATAAAGTAGATGAGAGATTTCAGTTTGAAAGACAAGGGTATTTTTATGCAGATCCAATAGATTATAGTGATGAAAAACCTGTATTTAATAAAATCGTAGGACTTAAAGATTCTTGGGCAAAAAAAGCAAAAACAACTGAAACTGCACCTAAACAAGAAGTAAAAAAGGAAGTAGTACATGGTGAAGCTCAAGCTTTAAATGAAGAACAAAAAATACTATTTGATAAATATACCTTTCAGTTTAAATTAAACAATGAACTTGCAAATATCTTAGCAAGAGATGAAGTTCTTTCATCATTTTATGAAGAGGCATTATCAAAACTAAATAGCCCTATTGCACTAGCAAATATTGTAGCAAATGATGTGGCAAAAGAGTTAAAAGAGAAAAACTTAAGTGAACTAAAATTTACAGCTTCTCAAATAGCACAGCTTGTTAAAATGGTTGATGAGGAAACTATCTCAAGTAAAATTGCAAAACAAGTATTTGAAAGTATGGTAAAAACAGGAGAAGATCCTAAACAAATAGTTGATAAAAAAGGTTTAATACAAATAAGTGATCCAGATGTTATATTACCAATTATTGATCAAATTATTGAAAAAAACCCAGACAATGTAGAAAAATTTAAAGCTGGTAACACTAAGCTTTTAGGTTTCTTTGTAGGACAAGTTTTGAAAAACACTGGTGGAAAAGCAAACCCTAAAATTGTAAATGAGCTTGTTGCAAAAAAACTACAATAAAGGCTAGCTTTAACTAGTCTTTATAATCTATAAAATGATATTAAGGTTTTAACTTATGAACAATACAAAAATTGGATTAAAAGAAAAATTAATACTTGTTTTATTACTATTTTTTACTCTATACTTATCTTATACCCAAATAAATAAAAGTACTATAAAACAAACAAAAGAGTTAAAACCTAAGAAAGTAGAAAAGAAAAAAGAGATATTAGTAAGTGATAAAAAAAGAAGATTTGATAAACTTTTTATTCCAAAAGTTACAAAGGTATATGATAACTTATATGAAAATTTTTTAGAAGCTAAAAAACTAATAGAACTAGAACCTACAAATGAAAAACTTGATAAACTTAAAAAAGAGTACAATGTAAAAACCAATGAAAATCTTTTAATAGCTTTAAAACCCCACCCAATAAGTATAACTTTATCACAAGCAGCCATAGAAAGTGCATGGGGAACTTCAAGGTTTTTAAAAGAAGCCAATAATGTTTTTGGTGTTTGGTCATTTAATAAAAATGAACCTCGAATTGCTGCATATGAAAAAAGGGAAGATACAACTATTTACTTAAAAAAATTTGCAACTATAGAAGATGCCATTAAACAGTATTATAAAATGTTATCATCAAAAAAAATATATTTTGAATTTAAAAAAACTAACTTTTATACTAATGATCCCATTGAGATAGCAAAAAAACTTACAAATTATTCTGAACAAGGGGAAGAATACGTTAAAAAAATAATTGCTGTTCTTAAATACAACAATTTTGCTAAATATGATAAAATAGATTAAAATCATAATTTGATTACAATCTGTAATATTTTTGTATATCACTATTTTTTACTGATAAAATACTATTTATAAAAATAAGAAAACAAAGTACTAAAATTTATAAAAAGGATTAAAAGTGGATGGGAAAATGATAGTAACATATAAATTATTATGTAAAAATGACTTCAACTTAGAGCTTACTTTAGAAAAACTACTTTCAAATGAAAAGGTTGCAAAAACTATAAAAAGTGAATTTGCAAAGGGAATTAGAAATATTGATATTTTGACAAAAGAGAATGAATCAAAAATAAAAATAGAAACTCAAAAAGAGCTATATCAGTTTGAAGTAAATAAAGATGACTTTGCAGATTTAATATCACTTGCAGAAGAGGATGCAAAAACAAGGAAACTTACAAAAAAAGATTGTGCTGAAATAGAACTTGTAGATATACAAACAATAGACTAATTTTACAAAATAATAACTATATTGTTTACAATTTAATTAGTTTACAAAATAATTAATGTATACTATATGATTATAAAATATATAAAAAGGTTTAATCTTTATTATTTCATGAAACGTGATAGTATAAAAATGGCAGCCGCAGTAGGCTTTACAACCACTATCTTAACTCTTTATTCAATTTGGAATTATTTCAATGAGAAAGAACATCTAATTGCCCAAATAGATAAACAACTCTATTCAGCAGCTGTTGCAGTACCTTTTGTATTAGAAGATGACTTTCATGATAGGGTAAGCTCTGCCACATCTATAAGTGAAAAAGAAGATTTTCAAAATATCAAAAACCTTACAAAGTTAAACAATCAATTGGGTACAAAATTTCTTTATACTGTAATACGCTATAAAGATAAGAAATACTATCTAACTAGTTCTAGTGCTTTAGCTTCTGAGATAAAAAATAACACTGAAGTTCGGTATTTTACACCCTATCCAGATGCAAGTGAAACTTTAAAAAATAGTTTTGAACATTTAAGTACAGATTATATTACACCAAATAAAATATATAAACCATTTTATGTGCCTATTTTTAGTGATAGATGGGGAACATACCGTTCTATCGTTCTTCCTATACAAACAGCAAAGGGAAACCTATATGTTATAGGAGTTGATATGGACATTTCACATGTAAACCGCATTTTGAAACAAAATACAATCAAAACACTCCTATCTTTTCTACTATTTTTAATTGCTATTATTCCAATACTTATTGCATATAAAAATATTATAAGAGATAAACAAAAAGAGTACCAAGAGGTTTCAAAAAAATCTATTACTGATTCTCTTACAAAACTTTATAATAGATATAAATTGGATAATGAATTGCAAGTACACTATGATAACTTCCAAAAAAATGGCACCTCTTTTGCTTTATTGATGTTAGATTTAGATCATTTTAAAAGTATCAATGACAAATATGGGCATCAAGAGGGAGATAAAGTATTAAAATACTTAGCAGAAATATTAAAAGAATCTACAAGACAAACAGATACAGTAGGTAGATGGGGTGGAGAAGAGTTTATAATAATTTATCCAAATAGTGATATAGACAATGCCCTTTCTCTTGCACAAAAACTACACTTATCTATCAAAGAGTCTAAAGATATTCAAAAATATAATTTAACAGTTAGTATTGGACTAGGTGTCCCTAAACAAGAGCTTAGCTTAGACCAATTTATAAGAGCTGTAGATAAGGCACTTTATAAAGCAAAAGATATGGGAAGAAATCAGACAGTAACAATTGACTAATTATATAAAATAGATTTCATCCATATCAATACTTATTTATAAAATGAATCTATTTTTTTACGATGATTTTCAGCCCATTTTTCTAACCCCATAGCTGCTTCTTCATCAACTCTTTTTTTAGCTTCTTCATATATTTCATTTGCTTTATCTTTTGGTATTACAGCAATACCCTCTTCATCTGCAACTATAATATCCCCAGGATTAACATCAATACCCCCTGCTACGATTGGAGTATTCAAAGGTAAAACTGCTTTTTTTATACCTGGCATTGGTATAACTCCCCTACCAAAAATAGGAAATTTCATCTGCTTAACTTCTCCAATATCGCGAACAACACCATCAATAACAAATCCAGCAATACCAAGCCCTTGTGCTATGGCACATACATTTCCACCAGAAACTGCATAATCCATTGAGTTTGTTTGCGCAACTATAATTGAACCCTTTGGTGCCTCATAGATTGCCCTATGAAGTGCTAAGTTATCCCCTGCAACCATCTTAACAGTAAAAGCTGGTCCTGCTATTCTTGGAATATCTAACCACAACTGTTTTATTCCTGCATCCATGAAGTTTTCTCTTTGTAAAGGTCCTGCATAATCGCAAGGACTAAGTTCGGCAAATTTTTTATAATCCATTTTTACTCCTAAGGTCTTTGATAACTTGATAAGCTTGATTTATCTCTTGTGTTTTTGCAGTTGCTTCTTCCATATAAGATTCATCTTTATCTTGCGAACTTATAATATCTGGATGATACTCTCTAATTAGCTTTCTATAAGCTTTTTTGATACTATTCATATCATCATTTTCATTTACACCTAAGATTTTATAAGCTTCTGAAGCACTCATTGTTTGTTGAGCATTTTTCATTCTATTTTCAAAACTATTAACAATGGCATCATAAACTTCTGGTGACATATTTAAATCTTTTATAATTTGCCGTAAAAGTTTCTCTTCATCAGAACCAATTCCACTATCAATATACGCAAGTTGAATTAAAAAGCTTATATATTGTCTTCGTTTTAATAAGCTTTTACTAAGAAGTTTATTTAAAGATTGAGTTATCTGCTTTGTATCATCAAGAGTTTGTTTCTCTTCATTGAAAATCTCTTTCATAATAGCTCTAGCTTTTTCTTTTTCATCAAATACTTTAGAGATATCATCAAACATCATGCTAATAAGTTGGGCTTCTAACTCTTGAACTCTACCATCTGCTTTTGCAACTTTTGCAACAAGTGCAATAAAATGTCCCAACTCACTTTCTCTAAAAGCCTCTTTTGAACTTGTTAACTTATTTAATCTCTTATTAGCATAAAACTTATATAGTTTAAAGGCTATGATTAAAGCAGCAATAACTGCAAAAGTTAGAAAAGTATTTACAATAAAGGTATAATACAAAATAACAAGTACTACTGCTAAAAATAGCCATTTTTTTAATTTCATTTTTTAATCCATATAATAATATTTAACAAAGAAAATTATATCTTCTTAAACTTATATTGTATATATTAGTTTGATTTTGATTTTTTGATATTTGTTAAATCTTTAAAGAAACAACCTTTAAGATACTCTTTTCCATCAAACTCTTTGTTATGTTTTTTCATTAGTTCTAAATCTTCTTTACGAACATTATAATTTTTTTTGCAATTATTGCAATATAAAGGATAGGTACTCATAAAAATTGCTATGCAAGATTTGTTCTTAAACTTTAGTCAAGAATAGTATTGATCTCTTGTTTTATTTTTTGTAAGCTTTCATTTAATACCTCATCTTCTCTTTTATTTATAAACTCTTTAATACCTGTATTTTTCATAGGAATTCGTTTTGAAAACTTTATAATCTCTTCATCTAATGATGTTACTCCCATCTTTGTTTGAATCAAATCAATACAAAAATCATCACCTTTTATAAAAAATCGAACATAATTATAATAAACAGAAACCTCTTTATAAAGCTCATTTAAACTCATAGTCTCTTTTCTAAAAAAAGTATATGGCTTTTTTGCTTCACCCAAAACCAAAGTAAAAAGAAAATATGGGAATCTATCAGCAGAGATATCTTTATCATCTATTTTTATATCTGAACTTTTAGCAAAAAAATCATCAATAAGTGTTATAAAATAATTTGGACTAATTTTACCTATATCTTTTAATATTTCACTGTTGATATACTCAAATATCCATGGTGAGTTTTGTTTTACAAAAGCTTTTAGTTGGTTTTCTTGCATCTACTCTTCCTATAAAAATCAATTACTCCATAGTAATTAATTGCAACTTATAGTAAAGTAATTATGGAAAATAAACAAAATAAATTTCCTTTTTAGTTTCCGTAAGATACAAGGGGAAAAGAAAAGTTAAAAGCAAACTTCTAAGATGCAAATTTAAATTGTGTTTTTAG
This sequence comes from Halarcobacter azotofixans (SeqCode), assembly GCA_048571215.1. GTDB lineage: Bacteria > Campylobacterota > Campylobacteria > Campylobacterales > Arcobacteraceae > Halarcobacter > Halarcobacter azotofixans. Next base: position 741,271 of record CP182352.1, on the reverse strand, counting down.
ATATCTCCAAAATTTGCAAAGGCATTCTCAATACTTGGAATATTTTTATAACTAGTCTTTGATAATCTTACATTTTTAGTTTTAAGATCACATACTGCAATTTTAAAACTTGAGCCCATAAATGGTTCTACAACACAAACAATCTTATCTTCAATCTGTCGTGTTGCGTAAATAGTACCTTGTAAAGAGTTAAAAAAATATTTTGGGTAGCTTAATGGTGTTATCTCAACAATATCTATAGCTTCTTGATTTTCAAGAGTTTGTACTATATCCATAGCATCTTCATAACTCTCAAACTGAATACACCAGTCATCAAAATTTTTATTAAAATGTTCTAAATCTTCATCTAGAAAGCCACCGGCCAATGATTGTAAAGCAAAAATAGACACAACAACACCTTGAAATATATATACTTAAATTTGATTTTAACATATATTTTAAAAAATTTCTTAAAAATCTTATTTTACAAAATTTATTTTGACTTAATAAAATTTTCTAAATCTTATTTTTTCTATGCTTTTTAATTAGTTATGTTAAAAATCTTAATAAATAAAAAATAAATGGACAAAATAGATGAAAGAAAATTCCAAAAAAAATATAGAAACATTTGATGAACTTAGCTCTTTAACTGATTATTCTTTTGTAAACAAACTTAATAGTGACCCTGATGCAAAATTTAATGGAGATAATAAAATGCCAAGGGAGGTTTTTAGTGGACACTACGTAAGTGTAAGCCCTACTCCTATAAAAGATCCAATATATATTTCCCATAGTAAAAACTTTTTTAAAGAATTAGGTTTTAGTGAAGCTCTTTTAAAAGAAGATAAATTTATCAAGATGTTTTCAGGGGACATTTCAAATGTTAGCAAACCTATGAAAGATAAAGGCTGGGCAACTGGATATGCTCTATCTATTTATGGTACAGAATATTATGCACAGTGCCCTTTTCAAACTGAAAATGCTTATGGTGATGGTAGAGCCATCTCAGTTTTAGAAGCTGTAATAAATGACAAACGGTGGGAATTTCAACTAAAAGGTGCAGGTAGAACACCATACTGTAGAGGTGCTGATGGGCGTGCAGTTTTAAGATCAAGTATTCGTGAGTTTTTAGCTCAGGAGCATATGCACTCTTTACAAGTTCCAACTTCAAGATCTTTAACTCTATTTACCTCTAAAAAAGAGCAAGTACAAAGATCTTGGTTTAGACCTAATTCTTATTCAAGAGATCCAGAGCTTATGATAGAAGAAGATGTGGCAATAACTACTAGAGTAGCACCCTCATTTATACGGGTTGGACAACTTGAACTTTTTGGAAGAAGAGCTAGAAAAAATGAGCATCCAGATGCTTTAAAAGAGTTAGAAATGCTTTTTTTACATCTAATTGATAGAGAATATAAGGATACTATCAATCAAGACCTAAATCTGGAAGAAAAGGTAATACAATTGGCAAAACAGTTTCAAAATCGTCTTACATCATTAGTATCAAACTGGATAAGAGTTGGATATTGTCAAGGTAATTTCAACAGTGATAACTGTGCAGCAGGAGGATATACACTAGACTATGGTCCTTTTGGTTTTATTGATATGTTTGACCCAGAGTATCAACCTTGGACAGGTGGAGGAGTACACTTTTCATTTTTCAATCAACCCCAAGCAGCCTATAAAAACTTCAAATCCTTTTGTAGTGCCTTGAAACCTTTAATTAATTCATCTCCAGAAACATTAAAAGAACTTGAAAGAGTTGAAGAAAACTTTTCTAAAACTATGCAAGAAAAAATAGAAAAAATGTGGGCAGATAAACTAGGTCTTAATAATTTTAATTTTGAGTTATTTAATGAACTAATTAATCTTATGATTGAAACTAAAGTCGACTACACTATATTTTTTAGAGAGCTTTCAAATATACCAACTGATGTTAAAGAACTTGAAATAAGTTTTTATATAAGTGCAAATGAAAATTTAAAATCAAAATGGAATAATTGGCTAGAAAAATACAGAGCAAAAATAGATATAACCTCAAAAGAGTCTATAGAAAACCTCTCAAATAAAATGAAACTAAACAATCCAAAATACACTTTAAGAGAATTGCATCTAGTAAAAGCATACCAAGAAGCCCAAAATGGAAACTATAAACTAGTACAGGAGTTACAAAAAGTGATGACAAATCCATATGATGAACAATCAAAGGAAATAGAAGAAAAATACTATAATAAAAAACCATCAGACTATTTTGGAATCGCTGGGGTGTCACATATTACATGTTCTTCATAGAAAAAATTAATTACCTATTATATTGTTTAATTTTTCTAGATTTTATTTAATATAGTTTATTTTTATGAGATTTAATATATTAGAAACTTTTCACTACTTTATGACTACTTTCTTAGTGTATTATTTTCTCAATTATTTGTATTTAAAAAAATAGATAGGAATAAAACATGATCGAACGTAATTATACAGCTACAGCAGAAAACAAAAATATAGTAGTTAAGTTTAACGATAAAGTGATTCGTTATGAGCTTGACAGCAATGAAATGGCACAAGATGTTTCTAATTTATTTAATCAAAAAGATGTGTCAGAACTATCTGAAATTTGGGATATAATTTTTGAATCAATAAATCAATATAAAAAACATATAGCATAAATGTAAATAAAACTTTTATAAGTATAACACTATAAAACTCTAAAGAGATAGATATAATCAACTGTTTAGTTGATTATTAAACTGTTGCCTATTTTAGTGAACTAGCAAGTTATCGTTATCACTTACCCTTTGATTTTAGTTAACAAAGTTTAGATTCTACTCTATTTTATAATTTACTATTTCTCCATTTACAGATTCTAGAAAAGCTTTTATCTTTTCAATCTGCTCATCCGATAGGTCGTTTCTACTTTGATGAGTACCCATAATTCGTATTGCATCTTCGAGCTTTTCTACACTTCCATTGTGAAAATAAGGTTTTGTTTCAACTACATTTCTAAGTAAGGGTACTCTAAAATATTTTTTTGGCTTTTTAGAACCTAAGAATCCACCTATATTTTCAAAGGGGAAAGCTACATTTTCTTCTATCGTACTTTTTACTTCATAACTATCTTTTATGTGACAAAGGGTACAGGATTGGTTTGCAATAACATCTATTCTTTTTTCTTTATTAATTTGACTAAAAAACCCTTCTTTTAATAAGTTCATCTCTTTTTTTGACAATTGTGAATTTAAGTATTCTATTCTTTTTGTATTATTAAAAGATTTCATATTTTTTAATATATTCATTTGATCCAAATATTTCTTTTCTAAGTATTTTATTTCAGTAGGATTACTTAAACTCCAAACTTTATGAAAAGATAAGGGGAATTTTCTTAAAACCTGTCCACCAAGTCCCATACCATTGTGGCAACCAACACAACTTTTAGAAATAAAAAGTTTTAAGCCCTCTTTTTCTTTTTTATTCAAAGCATTAAAATCACCCAATAAAAAATCATCAAATCTACCTTTTGTGATAAGGATTTTTTCATATGATGCTATAGCATTAACAATATTTTCAAAGGTAATATCATCCTCATTATAGATTTTTTTAAATAACTTTCTATACTCTTTATTATTTTGTATTCTTTCTTCTGCTAGTTTTGGAGTTATGGACATCTCAAATGGTGCTTGCAAAGGTCCTTTTGCTTGATCTTCTAAGGCTTTACTTCTCCCATTCCAAAAATAGTTTTTCGAAAAAGCAGTATTTAAAACTGTTGGAGTATTTAAATGAAAAGGATTTACTCTTTTTTTATGCCCTATTGCTGTACTAATTCCATCTGCACCACCTTTTTTAAAACTATGACATGAAGCACACGATATATCTTTATTTAGGGATAACTCTTTTTCAAAAAAGAGTTTTTTCCCAAGAACTATTTTCTCTTTTGTTAAAGTATTTGAATCAGTTTTTAATTTTATCAAAAGAGTTTCAAAGTTTTTAGGAACAGGTTCTAAGCCACTTTTATAAGCTAAATCTATTAGTTCTAACTTGTCATTTGCAAAAATATTTAGTGTGATTAGTACAATAAAAAAGAGTTTCATTGAGTTATCCTTTGGTTTTGATAATAAAATATTAATCGATTTTCATTTTTTTTTATGTGATTTGACTCACATAAAAAAAGTTCCAAAATATTTATAATCATAAATATATTTAAAATTGGAGAAAAACATGAAGTATTTAATAATTACAGGTGTGACGCTGTTTGCTACCCTATTAATCTCAAAACTACTAATGGCAGTAGAATTGGTACATTTTAATAAGTTTGGTAAAGAGGTATCTGCTTTAACAAAAACTGAACAACTTGTAAATGTAGGTAAGACTACATATATGGTTCACTGCACCTCTTGTCATGGAAAAGACGGAAAAGGAAACGATAACAAAGCACAAAATCATACAAAAAGAATTGCTGAAAAATCTGTTTTGGATGTGATAAATAATGGCTCTAATAATTTTAAATCTATATATCCTTCTGGAATGCCTGCTGGATTATTAAAAGAAGATGAAGCAAAAAAAGTTGCAAAATATGTAGCGCATGGACTAAAAGGGAAAAAACCAAAAGGATGGAAAACCTGTGCAACATGCCATGATGATAGTGGGGAGGGTATAAATCTAATTGCACCAAATATAAAATTTTATAGTGATGATTTAGTAGCAACTGTACTATCAAATGGGAAAAAAGGAGTTATTGGTACAATGCCTAATTTTAAAGATAGATTGTCTATTCGAGAGATGAAAGCATTGGCAACATATATTAGGAGTATACAAAGTGAAAGCAAATAAAAGAGTTTTTGGAACTATTTTGTTAAAATTACTTCTTAATTATAAAAAGGATCATCAATGGAACTTTTAGATTATCATTGTTTTAAAGAGATTAGCGAAAAAGAAAAATTAAAAATCTTAACTGATGCAAAATCTATTATTTTGCCTTCTAAACATATACTTTACTATATAGGAGATACTTGTCAACATGTACTGTTCTTAAAAAGTGGTGTAGTAAGAGTATATATCCAACCAAAAGAGATTGGTTCAGAAGAGATGACCCTTTATGAAGTAAATCCAGGTAGTCAATGTGTAGTTAATTTATTTAGTACAATAAGCCAAAACCAAACTCTAGCAACAGCAGAAACAATAACACCTATTGAGGGATGGTTGTTGCCCAAAGAGACTGTACTTTGGTTAATAAATAATTCTGAGTCTTTTAGAGAGTTCAAAATGGAGATGTTTGGTAAAAGATTAAACTCACTAATAACACTACTATCTGATGTTAAATTTTCAAGTATCGAACAGCGCTTATTAAATTGGTTATATGTACAAGGGCTTGATACAATAAAAATAACCCATGATAAAATAGCTTCTATAATAGGAGTAACCAGAGAAACAGTTAGTAGAAATCTTAAAAAACTTGAACAACAAGGTTATGTAAAACTTGGTAGAGGAATTATCTCAATATCTTAGTATTTATGCGATAAAAAGTTTTGTGATTTTAAATCTTCTGTAATGCCAAAAAGGCATTACAGATATATAAAATTTTATCTTAACTCAATAGTGCTAAATCAGCTGGAGTTATAGTAGTAACTTCTGTAATGCTATCAAAAGGTAAGCCTACTTTTGTATGAACATTTTCCACCGCTTTGGCATTTGGTGCCATATTAAAACAATATGCTTTTCCATCTTTGAAACCTACATGTATTCGAAGAGATACTACACCCTCTTCTTCACAAGCAGTTTCATACTTTTTATAAAATCCTTCCATTTGTTTAGGTGTAATTTCTGCTGGAAAAGTTCCTTTATTCTTGTCATGTGTATCTATAAATAATTTCATCTTGCCCTTTGCAAGATTCTTTTTTATAGCATCATTGGCTGAAATTGTGCTAAATGTAGGTGACAATGCCATTATGGCAGCTGCTACACCAGCTTTTTTTATGAAATCACGTCTTTGTGAATCACTTTCATCCATATTCTCACTTTTATACTTATCATCATAGTTCACTTGTATCTCCTTCTTTATTTTCCAAGTCTTCTGTAATGCCAAAATGGCATCACAGATATATAAAAATCACAATTAACTCAATAGTGCTAAATCACCTGGAGAAATTGTATTAACCTCAGTAATAGTCTCAAAAGGTAATCCCACTTTTTTATGAACATTTTCCACTGCTTTAGCATTTGGTGCCATATTAAAACAATATGCCTTTCCATCTTTAAAACCTACATGTATTCGAAGAGAAACAACACCCTCTTCCTCACAAGCAGCTTCATACTTCTTATAAAACCCTTCCATTTGTTCAGGAGTAATCCCCGCTGGAAAAGTTCCACTCTCTTTGTCATGTGTATCTATAAAAAACTTCATCTTACTCATTGTATTTCCTTTATTTTTTTATCAGCCGATTTTAATGTACATTAGAAGAATTATAGAAGAAATGATAAGTTTATTCTGTGATAGCAATCACAAAGGGGATAGACTAATAATATTGTATGTATAGATAGCTTTATTTAAGATGTTTTCTTAATGTAATAACACATTAATAATTGCTGTTTCTGGTAAAAAATTATTCTTAAGCTATTTTATATATTAATTCCTATTAAATTTTAAACCCTTGCAACAATTTTTTAAAAATGAGCAAAAGTATAACAAAAAAACGACATTTTAAATAAAAAATATAAAATAAAATAAAACTTTTTAATAAATAAATAATAATACTATATATAAATAAAATAGCCTAAAATTAGCCATTTTAAAGCAATTTATCAACATTACTAATCAAAATTAAGACCATAAAAAAATTAAATACTAACATGATAATAGTCAGATTAGACATTTTATAAAAAATACACAAAATACACCTATTATAACCCATGAATATATACTAAAATTTTCTTTAATAAACTACGTTGATTTAAAATCTATATGTAGTAACCTCTTTTATAAAAAGGATATACACTTTAATTTATAAAGTAAATATTAATATGAGTAATTATAAATATACCTTAGGAAATAGAACATATACTTTTAAAAATTTGGCAGATTTAATGGCTAAGGCAACTCCAAAACGTTCTGGAGATATATTAGCAGGAGTTTCAGCTTTATCATCACAGGAAAGAGTAATAGCCCAAATGAGATTAGCAGAAGTTCCTCTAAAAACTTTTTTGACTGAAACTTTAATACCTTATGAAGATGATGAGATTACAAGACTTATTATCGATGAACATGATGAAAAAGCATTTGAGCCAATCTCACATTTCACTATAGGAGATTTTAGAAATTGGCTTTTAAGTGATGAAACAACACCTGATGTAATAAAATATGTTAGAGCTGGAATTACTCCTGAAATGGTAGCTGCTGTTAGTAAGATTATGAGAAATCAAGATTTGATTCTAGTAGCTAAAAAATGCCCAGTTGTAACTTCATTTAGAAATACAATTGGTTTACCTCAACAACTATCAACTAGACTTCAACCAAATCATCCAACTGATGATGTAAGAGGAATTGCTGCAAGTATTTTAGATGGATTATTATATGGAAATGGTGATGCAGTTATTGGAATAAATCCAGCAACAGATAATGTTGAACAAACAATAAAACTGCTTAAGCTTATGGATGATGTAATCCAAAAATATGAAATACCAACCCAATCATGTGTTTTAACACACGTTACAAATACAATTGAGGCCATTGAGAAAAAAGCTCCTGTAGATTTGGTATTTCAATCTATTGGTGGAACAGAGGCTACTAATTCAAGTTTTGGAGTAAGCTTAAGTATCTTAAAAGAGGCACATGAAGCGGCACTATCTTTAAATAGAGGAACAGTTGGAAACAATGTCATGTACTTTGAAACAGGTCAAGGAAGTTCTTTATCAGCAAATGCCAACTTTGGTCTTGACCAACAAACATGTGAAGCTAGAGCCTATGCAGTTGCTAAAAAGTTTGATCCTCTTTTAGTAAATACGGTTGTAGGTTTTATAGGTCCTGAGTATCTGTTTGATGGGAAAGAGATTACAAGAGCTGGATTAGAAGATCATTTTTGTGGAAAACTATTAGGTGTTCCTATGGGATGTGACATATGCTACACAAACCATGCAGATGCAGACCAAAATGATATGGATAATCTATTAACACTTTTAAGCGTTGCAGGGTGTAATTTTATAATGGGTATTCCAGGGAGTGACGATATTATGCTTAATTATCAAACTACCTCATTTCATGATGCTTTATATGCTAGAAAAGTTTTAAATCTAAAACCAGCACCTGAATTTACAGCGTGGTTGGAGAAAATGGAAATCTTTAAAAATATGGATAATTTCATTTTAAATGACAAAATGCCTAAAACATTTTTAAAATCACTATCAAATGCAATAGGATCTAACTAATGAACAATATTAAAAAAGCAAATGATAAGCAAAATGTTATTGAAAATCCTTGGTCAGCACTTAGAGATTATACGGATGCTAGAATTGGCTTAGGAAGAGCAGGAGTTAGTATCCCAACTTTCCATTCTTTAGAGTTTCAACTAGCCCACGCACAAGCACAAGATGCTGTCCATCTTCCTTTAGATGTTGAGTATGTAATTGAACAATTAGAAAATGCAAATCTTATTTTAAATCAAGAGCAAGAGATATTTACTTCAATATTATTACATTCACAAGCAGTAAATAGAACTACGTATTTGCAAAGACCAGATTTAGGTAGAAGATTAGATAAAAAATCTGTTGAAAGATTAAAAAAAGTAAATACTTTAAAGGATGAAAAATATGATTTGTCCATTGTACTTGTTGATGGTTTATCTTCACTTGCAATTAAAGAAAATGCATCAATATTTATAAAAAAGTTAGTTGAAGCTTTGAATTTTGATAACCAAGATTGGAATTTAGCACCACTTACTATAGTTCAACAAGGAAGAGTAGCAATTGGTGATGAAGTTGGAGAGATATTAAATTCTAAAACATCACTTGTACTAATAGGTGAAAGACCAGGTCTTAGTTCACCTGATAGTATGGGATTATACTTAACTTACAATCCAAAAGTTGGATTAACAGATGAAAGTAGAAACTGTATTTCAAATATTAGAATCGAAGGATTATCTTATGAGGAGGCAATAAAAAAGGCAATGTATTTATTAAAAGAGTCTAGAAGACTAGAACTTTCAGGTGTAAACCTAAAAGATAGAACAACACAGACAATAATAGAAAATAAAATTAATGAAGAAAATTTTTTAATAAAATAAGGAAAGAAAATGAGTAATTTGAATCAAGATTATCTTGCTAAAAGACAATTAAAAAGAGGTACTGCTGGTTGGATTTTATTGGCAGGTTTAGGGATTTCATATGTAATTTCAGGAGATTTTGCAGGATGGAACTTTGGTATAGCAGAAGCTGGTTGGGGTGGATTTGCAATCGCAGCAGGGCTTATGGCTTTAATGTATTTTTGTTTAGTATTATCGCTTGCTGAAATGTCAGCATCAATTCCGGCTGCTGGTGGTGGATATAGTTTTGCAAGACAAGTTATGGGACCAGCAGGTGGTTTTTTAACTGGTCTTGCCATATTGATTGAGTATGCACTAGCACCTGCTGCTATTGTAATATTTATTGGTTCTGCTGTTGAAGCTTTAACTGGATTTAATGGTCCTATTGTTTATGCACTATTTTATGCAGCATTTATTGCTATTCATTTAATTGGTGCTGGGGAAGCACTTAAGACAATGATGGTGATTAGTGGTTTAGCTGTATTTGCAATTTTAGCAACTGCCGTTGCTCTTTTTGGTAGTTTTGATTCTAGTACATTATTTGATATCGCTGCTTCTGCTGATGTTGCAGGAGCTACTGAGATGTTACCTTTAGGTTGGTATGGTGTATGGGCTGCATTACCATTTGCTATGTGGTTATTCTTAGCTGTTGAGGGTGTTCCTTTAGCTGCGGAAGAAGCAAAAAACCCTGCAAAAGATGTACCAAAAGGTATTATTGCTGCAATGGTATTTTTACTATTTACTGCTGCATTGGTATTATTCTTAGTTCCAAGTGCAACTGGAGCTGAAGTTATAGGGAAAAGTGCAGTTCCACTAGTAGATGCATTAAATGCAACTGGAAATACAACTTTAGCGACAACTGTTAATGTTTTAGGATTAGCTGGATTAATTGCATCATTTTTCTCTATTATCTATGGATATAGTAGATTAATTTTTGCATTATCAAGGGCTGGATATTTACCAAAATTTTTATCACTAACAAGTAAAAGAAAAACTCCAACTTGGGCTTTAATTGTTCCAGGTGTTTTAGGTTTCTTGGCTTCTTTAAGTGGTGAAGGTGATTTAATGTTAGCTATGGCTGTTGTAGGAGCTACTATTTCATATGCTTTAATGTCATTAAGTCATATTTTATTAAGAGTTAAAAACCCAGAGATGCCAAGACCATACAAAACTCCTGGGGGAACTATAACTTCAGGTATTGCCTTTGTTTTATCTTTAGTTGCTTTAACTGGTGTTTATGCCTTTGATCCTAGAGCTTTTGTTTATACAATTATTTTATATATAATTGGTGCTTTATATTACTTCTTATATAGTAAAAATCATTTAGTGGCTAAAACAGCAGATGAAGAGTTTGCAATGCTTGAGCAAGCTGAGTCTGATTTAGCCCATGAATTAGGTTAAAAAATTTAATATAGTATAATTAGCTTATTAAAAAAATTAAGGTTTTAGATGCTTAAATCTTCAATGCTAATTCCTCACGAAAAACTAAAAGACTGGATAAAAGTCTTTTGGTTTTTAGAAGGAGATGGTAATGGTAATCTTATCAATTGTCAAAAAATCATCCCTGATGGTTGTGCAACTGTTTTTATAGTACTAGATGGAGAAATAAACTTTAGTCTTTATAAAAATGGAGAAATGAAAAGGGGTATCTATGTTCATCCTCCTGTGATGAAATCATACTTTGCTTATGTGAGTGATGATGCATATTTTATTGATATCCAGCTAAATCCAAGTGTATTTTATAAACTTTTCAATATTGCAGTAGATGAATTAATAGATACCATGTACACTTTAGATGATCTTTCAATAAATTTTGATTCATCATTTTTAGAAAGAATATACAACTGCAAACATGATAAAACAAAAGTTTACAACGAACTAAATAACTTTTTGATAGATCTATTTCATAAATCCAATTTTAATAAAAATGAAACTCTATGTACTATAAATAAACTATATAAAGATGGAGATTTAGATGCCTTTTTCAAATCTCAAAACTTATCAATAAGACAAATAGAAAGAAACCTAAAAAAAACCACAGGATTAACTCCAAAATTTTTGAGTAGAATAGGAAGATTTTATTCTATTTTAGATTATATAAAATTCAGAGAACATGATACAAAATTTAAAGAACTAGCAAAAAAACAAAACTTCTCTAATCACTCCCATTTTATAAGGGAATTCAAAAGCTTAACCCAAGCAACCCCTGAAAACTTTTTAAATATAAATAGTGAATTTCCGCAATATCAAGGTTTGTGTAACCTTAGACAGTTTTCAAAATATTGATAAACAAAAAACAATATAAAAAACTTCATCTTATTAATTTTGTCTCTTTATTTTCTTATCAGCCGATTTTAATCTACATTAGAAGAATTATTTTTGAAAACTAAAGGTATTTATTTTGACTTAGAGAAATTTAAACTAAGTTATAAACCTAAATTCTAATTTCATCAATATCAATTTTTGGTTTATTCCTTTATGATTTTTTCTATATTTGACTCCATAAGGTTCAAAGCCTAGAGATTTATACAGCTTGTATACATTTTTATTAGTTTCAAAAACTGCTAGCTTTATTTCACTAGGAGTAAACTCTTTTATAGCAATATCAATCATAGTCATCATGATTTTTTTACCATAACCTTTATTGCGATACTTTTTATCTAAAATCACATTTCCAATATGTGGCTCTTGGTCATTTTCCGTAAAATATATATTTGAGTAAGCTATGATTTTATTTTCAATCAAAAATACAGTAGGAAAAAATCTTTTTTTATGAATTTTTGCTAATTGTTCATAATCTAATGGATATTTAGAATTAGGAAATGAGTAAAATAAGGTTTGTGCGTTTTCAAATAATTTACAAATTGATAAAAAATCATCTTCTACAGCATTTCGATATTTTAAATTCATATTTCCAATACTTTCCTTATGTTTATTTAATGGTATCTCGTGTCCCTGAAATTTCATTATTCTAGCTAAACTTATATAATAATTATATTTATATTAAATAGTTAATTATCAACATAAAAGACAACTATCTTAAAACACTAAATATTTAAAAAGATATAATAAATATTGACAAATTATAGTATTTATATTATACTTAGTTAAATATTTGGAGTTTAAAATGAAAATATCACAATCAGCTAAAGAAAAAACAAAGATTAAAATACTTAAATCAGCCGTAGAACTTATTATAGAAAAAGGGTTTGAAAATGCTTCACTTAGAGAGATGGCTAAAAGTGCTGGAGTTAGTAATCCAACTATATATAACTACTTTCCATCAAAAGAGAAACTTCTCTATGCCTATATTGAACAAAAACACAAAGAGACTATTGCTATTTTACAAGATATAGAGGATTTTCATACCTACTCTTTACGAGAACAGTTACAAACACTAGTAGAAACTGAGTTAGAGCTTTACTTAGAAGATAGAGAGTTTATAATACAAATAGCTGATTTGGTATTTCACTCCTCAGGACTAAAAATCAATAAACTTTATGAAACAAATGAGATTTTTATACTAACTGTAGAAGAGATGTTAGATATAGCTATAGAAGCTCAAGAGATAATGGTACCTCCATTTAAAGAGCACTTACCTACTTTATTTTGGGACTATTATATTATGGTAGTTGCTTATTGGGTTAAAGATGAATCAGAGATGTTCGAAAATACTACTCAGTTTATTGATCACTCTTTGGGACTTATGGAATCTGTTCTTCATTCAAATATTTTAAACAAAGCATCAGACCTTGGAATGTTTTTCTTTAAAACACATATGCTTTCAAGTTTAGAAAAATTTGCAAATAAAAAAAATACTTTTGATAAAATAAAGCGAAAATTAGGTGATGTACTTCATGGATAAAGCACTTCCTCAGACCAAATTATCTCGTGCAAATGTAGTAGGTAAAGCTATAGTTAAAATAGGTGTAGTAAAAGGTAAACACTATCTTAGCAATAAAGACAAATCACAAACACATGAAGAGGTAGCTGATATTATTTTTAGTGCCTTAGGGGAACTTAAAGGAGTATCAGTGAAAATTGCACAACATATAGCATTGGGTATGCCATTTCTTCCTCCAGAGTATCTAGAAAAGATAAGTGAATCATTTAACTCCATTCCATCAATAAACAAAGCTTTGGTGCGTAAAATCATCAAAACCGAACTAGGTAACTATCCTCAAGAACTTTTTGATAATTTTAATATGAATGCCTTTGCAGCTGCAAGTTTAGGGCAAGTACATCAAGCTCAAAGTAAAAATCAAAAACTTGCTGTTAAAGTACAATATCCTGGAATCAAACAAAGTATATATACAGATATGACTTTAGTACACTTTGCCCTTAAACGATTTGCTAAAGGACAAAACATTGATCATATTATCTCAGAGATACAAGAGCGACTTTTTGAAGAGGTAGATTATCTTTTAGAAGCACAAAACTATGATTTTTTCAAAAAAAACTTAACTAATAAAAATATTATTGTTCCTGATGTCTTACCTAATCTTACTACATCTAAAGTGATAACTACATCTTTTCTAGAAGGATTAAGTTTTCAAGATTATTTAGCAACAAAACCAAGTCAACAAGAAAAAGACTACTATGCACAACTTATCTTTGATAACTACTTTGAATCTCTTTATAAACTAAAAATGATACACGCAGATCCAAATCCTGGCAATTTTCTATTTTTATCTGATGGCAAATTAGGTTTAATTGATTTTGGATGTATAAAAAAAATAGATGAAAAATTTTTATCTAGCTACACGGCTTTGCATATTGATTTGTTTAATGAAGTTGAAGATGAAATACTAGTTCAACACTACCATGAACTAGGGATGATAGAAGAAGGTACTTTAGAAAAAATGCTTCACTTTTATCAAGAAGTGATTAAACCACTTGATAGATTATACATCGAGCCATTGCAAAATAAAAGTTATGATTTTGGAGTACATAACAACTTTTCAAAAAAAGGGTTTGAGCTTATTTTTGAAGTACAAAAAAAGCAATTTAATTCGGTGCATCAAGTCAATGAGGATTATATTTTTTTAGATCGTACCTTGATTGGTTATTATGCACTTTTTGAAAAAATGGGTGCAAAAATAGAAACAAAAAAAGTAAAAAAGCTTATGTTTGAATATACAAAAGGAGAATAGTAAAATGCAATTAATTATAAGAAAAGAACAAATACTAAACCCAATGCTTACAAATAAAACATTTGGAATATCTCTAGTTGTTTTAAGTATTTTTCTATCATTTATAGAAAATTTTTATAAAATAAGATTTTTAATAGGTGGTTGGCATATAGTATTTTACATTTTACTTACTTTACCACTTTTATACGCTACATTAACACAAAAACTTATCAATCCTTACACTAAGTGGTTTCTACCATTTTTATTTATTATGATAGTGGATATGTTTTATTATAACAACACTATGGTTCAGTATTTTGTACCTATAATATTTTATATCTTACTTTTTGTATTATATATTACAGCTATGCAAAAAGTTCACTCTGTATATCAAACTTTTATTCCTCACTTCTTTTTATCTTTTAATTTTGTAAGACATATAAAAGATTTTTTTACTAGGATTTTCACAAAAAAACCAGATGCAAAACTATATACTCGTATCGCCTTAGCTTTATCTATCTCCTTACCCTTTGTTGGTATATTTTTAGCCTTGCTTTTTGATGCAGATAGTAATTATAGTTACTTTATCCGTAAGCTTTTTGATTTTCATCTTAATTTTTCCATACACTACTTAGTGAGTGTACCTTTATATTTTATACTTTTTTTATGGCTATTTATATATGGGTTTTCAAATGAAAAAGACAGAATCAAACAAACACAAACCCAAGCTCTTGACTTACTTATAGTAGGAATATTTTTAGGATTAATCAACCTTGTATTTATCAGTTTTATTCTTATGCAGATACCATTTTTAATTGATTCACAAAACGTACCACAGGGGATAAATATAGCAAGTTTTGCTAGAGAAGGTTTTTTTCAACTTATGTTGGTTATGGGACTTGTAGTTCTTATCTTTTTATTTATAATGCGACGTTTTAAAAATGAGAAATTGGTCTTGTTTTTTCTTGTGGGGCTTCTTGTTCAAAGTATCATTATGGGTATCGTATCTTTAAAAAAAATGTACCTTTATCAATCAATAAAAGGTGCTACAGTATTGCGTTATTATGTGGAATGGTTTGATTACTTTTTAATATCTGTATTATTTTTAGGTATTGTTTTTCTTATAAAGAAATACCCTTTTGCAAAACTTCTAAATATTGTAACATTTATTGCTATTATCTCGTTTTCGGTAATTATTTCATTAAATATTGATGCAATAGTAGCTAAACATAATATTGAAAAATTCAAAAATACACCTCAAAAATTAGATAGATATGCCTTATATAATTTATCAATAGATGCACTACCTATATTAAAACAGTCAAATATAAAACTTACCCAAGAATATAAAGGAAAATTCTACTCCTCATTCTACAAAAGACGTAATTGTAATAATTTTGCATCTTATCATTTTGGATATTGTTCTATAGAAAAAGTATATGGTAATAAAAGAATATGGTGAAAAATATGATAAGTTTACAATATAGATTATTATTTCCATTAATATTTTTTATCTTTATAAGTTATATCATCTTTCTAGCAGATACAGCAGACTATAACTTTGCTTTTAAGGTTATTGGAGATGTTCCTTATGGTGATAAAATAGCTCATGCCCTACTCTATGGAATGATGGCATTTTTATTAAATTATGGTTTGAATTATCGTAAAATTAGTTCATGGCATATTTTATTAGGCTCACTTCTAATAGTAAGTTTTTCCACAATAGAAGAGTTTACTCAATACTTTATTAGTTCTCGCACTTTTGATTCAGGAGATTTATTGGCTAATTTTATAGGAATAGTTTTATTTTCAATGTTAAGGAGAAAAAAGTGACACATTACGATATCACCATCATAAATGCATCAAAAAAAGATCTAAATCTAGCACAAAAACTTAAAAATAAGTGCAAAGTACTTCTTGTTGAAAAATATTCCTCTATTAAAACATATTACAGAAATCATATAAAAACTGACAATGGATATATTGTGATACTTTATGAAAATAAGAAAAATATTCAAATACATACAGAGGTATTACTTGACATGGATAAAGCAGTATAAAAATAAACTAAATAATACTTATTTTATATTCCAAAAAGCTTGTGCTTCTTTTGAAAGTTTTGACAAAATTCTGGGAACAAGATACTTAATTATATTAAAATCAAATCAATGAATATAATTTTTCTCAAAGAGAGTGCAAGCACAAAGAATAGTTCAATGAAAATTGAAAAAATATTATAAGAGTTAACATCTGTTAATGACTATGATGTTTTTTTAATTTAAAGCAGGAATCTTTAAAAAGTATGTTTAGTGATTTGATTTATTTTCATACGAAAATAAAAAATGGCTCCAGCATCTAGATTCGAACTAGGGACCAAATAATTAAACATAGCTAGACTCACTTTTTAATTCATTATAATTATCTAAAACTGATGTATAAAAGTTTTTTGTATTGTGAAGTTATTTTAATACTTAAGGGTCTTTTACTGTTTCATATAATTACTAGACTTATTAATTATATCAAGTAAAACTTTAAATCTAAAGTCATTTGTTCCATTACATCAGGTGAGATTTTATTAGTCTTTTTTAATATTCCTTTTATATAAAAAACTTCTAAATCATCTTGATTATAAGCTTGTGTAAAATTTATATTTAATTCTAAAGATATATTAATAATATCATCTTCTGTCATTTTTTCATAAGTTTTATATACAAATTGATTAAAAAATTGATTCTCTGATAAACTAATTGTTGACAGATTACACTTACCATTTATACTCTTAATATTTAAACCTTTTCTCTTAATAAGTATTTATGTGATTGATTAATTTCTAATTCTATCCACATTAATAAATGGTCTGACATTTGGTGAGTACGCCAATATGTTTTATAATAACTCTTTTTGCTTTTAGAAGTTCTAATTTCCCCCTTTGAAGTTTTATAATAATTATCTCCCATCTCTTTAATATATTCTATTTCATCTTCTATACGATAAACACTTTTAAAAAAATCAAAAACGCCTGAATTATTAGTTCTTTTTAAATCACTATTTAATGGGAATGCAATTTGATCATAATGTTTATTTTTTATTGCATTACTAGGAAGCTTTTTTAAATCATCTGGAACTATAAATTTATTCTTTTGTAAAGCTTCCATTGTTTTGTCTTTAGGACTGTATATATTAAAGTCTCCTAATAAAACAAAGTTTTTACTCCATGAGTTTTCATCTTCTGCTTTATTTTTAATAACTACTGCAATCTCTTCTATTTCTTTAATTCTTTCAAGATTATTTTTATTATTTTCTCCATATATAATATGTACCGTTGAAAGGACAAAGTTAATCCATCCTGCATTAAATCCACACATAAAAGGTGTTCTTGCTATTTGAGATACTTCTTTATCTCTGATAGGAGAGAGTACTAATTCCCCAGCAAGTCCACCAAAAGTAATTTTTCTAGTATCAAAAAGGAAAGCCATTCTTTCTTTATTCCCTTTTTTCCCACTTGTAACATCAGAAACTATATAATCCCAATTTGAACCTAGTCTATATTTTAGTTTTTTTAGTGCTTTTAGATTTGCTCTAACTTCTTGAATAGCTACAATATCAAAATGTGATATTATTTCAGCTATATACATTATAGATTCTTCTTTTCTTTCTCCATATGCAGGTGAATCAAATTCTCTTATATTCCAAGTTCCTAGAAGAATATTATCATTTAAATTTCGCATAGGAACCTCTTCTTTTAACTGTTTTTTTAACCTAAATAAACCCTCAACTGTTCTTTTCCCCTCTTTAGTCTTTTTATCTATTTTATTATAAAATGGCATTTTCTTTTCCTTTTTACAAGTTGCATTTCTCTTGCACACAAAAATAATGTTATAAAGATATAAATTTTAAGCATATCTTTATTAAACTTTTCCTACCTCTTTAATTAATCAAACTTTTTAGTCATTTCATTATGAGATATTATTTATTGATACTAAATTGAATTTTACAATTACATTTTCTTTTGAACAAAAATATCTCTATTTCATTTATTAAAAGCTCGATGAACTAAATTATAGAGCTAGAAAATATAGAGTTTAATTTTTTATCTTCTTAAAGTTTGAAAAGAAGACAAGTATCCTTTTATACTTTTTTTATAAACCTACTTTTTTTCAACCATTTTTTTCAAGTACTCAATTTCTTTTTCATGAACCATTTTTTCTTCCTTTAAATTTTTAACTTCGGTTTGAAGAGTTTTATTAGATTCTTTTAAAGTCTTTATTGACTCATCTTTAGTCTTTATTTCTTTTTCCAACTTACTTGATAATTCCTTTTGTTTTGAGATTGTTATTGTCTGATTAACCTTTTCAACGTTATTTTCTGCAATAATAATATCTTTTGATAATCTTGAAATATATTTAAAAATATCTTCAAAACTAGTTTTATCATCTATATCCTTATTTCTTGCCGCTTGACATAAATTATATTGTAGTATCTGTGCGAAACGTAAACCTTGTGACGATTTGAATAATTGAGAAATTACAGTGTTATACTCTCTCATAAACTCAACTTTTGCATCAACATCATCTTTAACTGTTGCATCTAATAAAGCCTCTAATTTTGAGGTAAAGCTACTTGCAGTTAAAGGTTCAGGTTCAGCACAAAACTCTGAATTTTTCATATTTACGACAACCATTCTTCTATCTGAAGTAACAGCAAGCGTTCCAACTCCACTTTCATATTTACCAAGCACACTATCTCTATTCGCGCCAACAGAATCCTCAACAATTTGATTACCACTATAAGCACACCCTTGAAAAATAACTACAAAGACAACTATAAATCCTTGAAGTACTATTTTTTTGTTAACTAACATTTTCTCTCCTTAATTTTTCAATATTACACCCTACAATATAATTATAATTAACAATTGTAGTTTTATCACCATCCACTACTCCTATTAAAGTCAACTCTATGAAGAATAATACTAACTAATAAATAATAGTATTAAAAAAGTGATTTTTTATTTATTATTTATATCATTATCAATTATTTATAATCTAAAATTAAAAATGTATAATATTATTTTATAAAGCCATTTCCTATTATCCATTCCAATCAAATCAAGATTTAATTTCATTCCTATCAGAGCTATACTGTGAGACTAACATCCCATTCTACCTTTAGATTTTTATTTCATAACAAAATAAAAAACATTAAACATATCTTTTATTAAACTTTTTTTAGCTCTTTAATTAATCAAACTTTTTAATCATTTCATTATGAGATATAAATAAAGTATACGAAAGCATGCAAATAGAATCAAAGGATTTAATTACTCAAGCTGATATTTTTGCTCTTTGAAACTATAACTCTTCTAGTGAACTAAAAGAAAAAATTCAAACTATCAAAGAGAAGTTTTCTAATATTCAAAAAAGAGTTAAAAAAGTACAGAAAGGTATAGTTAAAGAGTATAAATTTGAAATTAAAATCTGGTAACTAGAAAAGAAGAAGCCAAAGAAAAACAAATTGAAATATTAAAATTTATGATAGCTAACTGATTTGATTTAATCCCTAAAAGTATTACAGATAAGCTTATAGTAATCTTCAAAATAATTCATTTCAAATACAAGGTTTAAATTTAAATGTACAAAATATAGATTTAAAAATTATTCATTTAAATTTAGACAATGACACTTGATTTAATACTCTAACTAAAACAAATCTAGTTAAGTTTATAAATAAACTTATATCTTTAAATATAGATGAGCCTTTAAGTGTTGAAGCTATTGCCAATTGAATTTCAGTTACTAATCCAGCTGATTAAAAAAATCAATTTAGAGAATCTTGAACTGTTGATTGATTGGGTTGGAAATATAGTAGGATAATTGAAAATTTAAAGAAAAAAATATAATTATAAAATTATATATAAATTGTGACGTAAAAGTGACGTAGATTAACTATAATTTATTAATAATAAAATATAGTTAATATAATATATAAATATATATTTTATATTTATGGAAAAAGATATTGGTTTGAATACAATGAAGATGTAGGTTCTGGGAATATTATAGTAAAACACTATGCTGATTATGTAGTTGAATTAGATGTACAATAAATAGATAAAAGACGGAATACTTATATCTTTTATTTCTAAAGGATAAAATATGAATGTAGCAGAGACTCAACAAAACTATACAAACTATCAAACTCAAAGTAGTAATCCTACTACTAATACTGAATCTAAAGAAAAATTTTTAGATATTTTAGAAAATACTGGATCTTATAAAACAGAGAATACAGCAAAATTAAAAGAAGAAGAGTATGATGAAGAATATCAACTTGGATTAGAAAGATATAATGCTTTTCAAGATGGAGATAATAAATGGTTTGAAGATTCAATATTTGAAAAAGATCAAAATGCAAAAAATGAATTTTTATACTATTTAGCCGATTTATCAGTAAGAGATTATATGCTTTTGAGTGGAAAATTTTTGAATTCTTTTGGAGGTAAATTAATGGAAGATGAAAATGGTAATGTTGTAGCTGAATATCATAAAAAAGACCCTTCAAAAGAGTTTTCATCAATTGGAAGTATTATGAAGTACTTTGGGAATGAAATTAAGGATATAGAAGAAGGAGCAAAAAAATTTGGAGGAGATATCTCTTATATGCTAGAACTATTAACAGATGCTCAAAACTTCTTCAAAGACTACCAATCAAAAGAACAAGAAAACCAATATAAAACAATGGGAAATAATCAAAATGCAAATTGATAAAAGATGAAATATTCCATCTTTTATATTTAAAGGATAAATTATGAATGTAACAGCAACACAACAAAGTTATACAAGCTATCAAACTCAAAGTGGTAATTCTACTTCTAAAACAGAGTCAACATCAGGTGATTTTTTAAGTGCTATGCAAGAGGTAGAATCAAATAGAAATGAAATTGAAGAAAATAAAGAAGTTGATCTATTAGATGTACAAGCTTTTAAAAATATGTCTTTAGAAGAAAGAAATGAACTTAAAGAAAAATTAAAAGATAAATTTGGGGATGAAAAAGCTTTTTTAATGGGGATATCTTTATTTGCTGCCTCACAATTTGAAAATAAAGATATGCAAAATAATATGTTTAACAAACTTTCAAATATGTCTCTAGGTGATGCTATAAATTATCAATCTGATTTAAATCAAAACCTAAAAAGATTTAAAGCTGGGAAAGAACTAAATCCAAATTATAGTATGTTAGGAATAGATAATAATGGTGAACTTATCTTTAATTACAATGATAATACAGCTAATTCAACACAAAACTTATCATCAAGTGAATTCAAAGATTTTTTACTATCAATGGCACAAACACACCATTCAAAACAAAGTGTTGTTGGACAACAAGCAAAAGACTATGCAAAGTTTTATGAGGATATTTTAGATTTATATACTAAAAACTATAGTGATAAAGAAAATTCTTACCAACCATATGCTTAAAAAAGAGTTTTATATGAAATTGATAATATTAGCCTCAATAGTCATTATCTGGGGCTTATTTTTCTTTTTTCAAGAAGACAAAAAAGAGGTTGAACCATAACTACACCCCTGTGATTGAATCTCCATTTTTACTTATTTCAAACTAATTTGTTAATCCCTAGAATTAATTCAATTTTTTAAAATTCTAAAATTCTGGGAACAAGATACTTAATTATATTCAAATCAATGAATATAATTTTTGAATAGTTCAATGAAAATTGAAAAAATATTATAAGAGTTAACGTCTGTTAATGACTATGATGTTTTTTTGATTTAAAGCAGGAATCTTTAAAAAGTATGTTTAGTGATTTGATTTATTTTCAGACGAAAATAAAAAGTGGCTCCGACACCTGGATTCTAACCAAGGATCAAATAATTAAACATAGCTAGACTCACTTCTTAATTCATTATAATTATCTAAAATTGATGAATAAAAGTTTTTTGTACTATATAGTTGTTTTAATACTTGAGGGTCTTTCACTGTTTCTATATAATCATTAGACATATTAAGCATATCTAGTAAAACTTTTTGAAAATCTAAAGTCATTTGTTTCATCATATCAGGTGAAATATTATTTGTCTTTTCTAATATCCCTATATAGAAAACTTTTAAGTCATCTTGATTGTAAGCTTGGTTAAGATTAATACTTAATTCTAAAGACATATTGACAATATCATCTTCTGACATATTTCCATAAGTTTCATATACAGATTGATTAAAGAGTTTATCTCCTGATAAAGCAGTTGTTGATAGCATTAGTTTTGATTTATTAGTCATTTCAACATATTGAAACTCTCCAAAGTTTGAATTATTAGTAGGTAATACTAAGGTTTTAAATTTATCTAACATCTCATAAGGTATTGACTCAAACTCTTTTTGAGTCACCTTATCATCTTTTAATATAGTTTTAAATTTTATTTCTTCTTCTTTAGTAAATCCTTCAAAAGCATTTATTTTTTCTAAGAAGGTTAAAATTTTTCCTTTTGTTTCTATAACTTTTGAATCAGTAACTTTATTCATTTCTTCAGCAAAAGATACATTTTGAGTTGTAGTTTGGCTATTAGAATCAATACTTTTATTGTAAGTATAATTTATATTATTTATTTTCATATCTATTCCTATTATATTTTAATATATTTTAATATTATTTAAGTTAAGTGAAGATAAAAATATCTCAATTCAAAAAAAGGTACAATATGAAAAAATTATTACTTAGTGTAGTGGCAGTATTTTTAGTATTAAGTGGCAATTTATTTGCTATAGGTAACAATACTTGTCAAGCTTGGGAATCAGGTGGTATAGTTTATGATAATAATGGACAACAATTAAATGTTGCAGGTCAATCATCACCAGCATTTTGTTGGCATGCTGCTGTTGCAGGTCTTGTAAGAAAACTACACCCAAAACTACACCCCTGATTTCTTCAAACTACACCCCTGAAAACTACACCCCTGAGGTTGAATCTCTAGTCCTTGAAAAGCTTTTTTTGATTATAACATATTTTGATTCAATTCATAAAATACCTAAAATCATTTTAATTCTATTAAAGTACATCAATTCGAGAAATAAAATTCTGGGGACAAAATTCTGCAGACAGGATACTTAATTATATTCAAATCAAATCAATGAATATAATTTTTCTCAAAGAGAGTGCAAGCACAAAGAATAGTTCAATGAAAATTGAAAAAATATTATGGGAGTTAACGTCTGTTAATGACTATGATGTTTTTTTGATTTAAAGCAGGAATCTTTAAAAAGTATGTTTAGTGATTTGATTTATTTTCATACGAAAATAAAAAGTGGCTCCGGCACCTGGATTCGAACCAGGGACCAAATGATTAACAGTCATCTACTCTACCACTGAGCTATGCCGGAATTTGTATAAAAAATAAGTTATTTAAAAAGGGTTTGGATGGCTCCGGCACCTGGATTCGAACCAGGGACCAAATGATTAACAGTCATCTACTCTACCACTGAGCTATGCCGGAATCTGTCTTCCTTTTTAAATGGGATGGAATTATATTGAAAAAAAGGTTTTTTGTCAAGAAATATTGACTAAAATTAGTAAATTTTATAAAAATTTAAACCACCGCTATCTACAAGGGATATTTCCTTATTTTTCACCATATTATCTAGTATTTTTTTACTACTTTCATCAAACATATTTTCTATATCTTCATTTGTTAATGGTCTTCTTTTTAGTAGTGATTTTATCTCTTCTATAGTGAAACTATTTGTTTGTTTTGGTCTATTTTTATATGCTATATTTACATTTATACCCTCAAAGGTATTTGCTACTTTTTCAAGTAGTTTAAAACTTACAGGTTTTACTTCATAAGCTGGTGGTCTATCTATTGTCCCTATATCAACTCTATGGGGATTTATCTTTTTGACAGCCTCATATAAAGCTTCTATCTCTTCATCTTTATCATTTAAATCTTTTACAAAAAGTATCTCTAAAACAAACTCATTTTTAGTTTGCTTACTAAACTTTATCATCCCTTCAACAATCTTTTTAATATCAATACCACTGTGAATTCTATCAAGTTTTTTAAAACATTTTGCACTAACACAATCTAATGATAGTTTTACAATATCTATATCTAATAAAGCTTCATAAATATCTTCATCATAGATTGTACTACCATTTGAGAGTATAAGTGTTTTGCTACTTTGTTTTATTTTATTTAATTGCTCTACAAGTTGGGCTAAATAAGGATATAAAGTTGGTTCACCATTTGCTGTTATTGTTATCACATCTATTTTAGGATGTTTACTAAAAGAGTCTTTTACAGCTTGTACAACCTCAACTACACTTGGGTATGTAGTCATAGTATTTACTGTTTTAGCACGTTCTAGCTCACAGTATAGACAATCAAAATTGCATTGTTTTTGTGAAGGTGATAAATCAATCCCCAAAGAGATTCCAAATCTCCTTGAAGGTACTGGTCCAAAGATTATAGAGTTTGAGTAAGACATTATTATTTCTTACTTACCCTTTGACATTCACTTACAAAGTGAATAGCATTTTCTACTGGTACATCTGGAAGTATTCCATGTCCTAAGTTAAAAATATGTCCTTCTCCCTGCATGATATTATGAAGTGCTTCTACACATTTTGTAGTTTTTTCTTTTGAGTATAATCTGCATGGTTCCATATTTCCTTGAAGTACATACTTATCCCCAAGCTTCTCTTTAGCAAGTGCCATTGGTGTTCCCCAATCTACTCCAAATACATCAAAATTTCCATAAACCTTGTCTAAAAATGCTGGAACACCTTTTGGGAACATAATTACTGGGATATGTGGATATTTCTCTTTTAGATATTCTGCTATTTCTACCATATAGCTCCATGAAAACTCATCATACATTGCAGGTTCTATAGCAGCTGCCCATGAATCAAAGATTTGAACTACATCAATACCTGATTCAATTTGTTTTTCCATATATAGTTTTACCACATCTGTAACTTTTCTTAAGATTTTGTGTAAAAACTCTGGATTTGAATACATCATCTTCTTACAAATATTGTACGTTTTTGTTCCTTGCCCCTCTATCATATAAGTTGCTAGTGTCCAAGGTGCTCCTGTAAAACCAATAAGTGCTTTATCTTCAGGAAGTTTTTGTTTTAAAAGTTTGATAGTATCATATACATATGTTAGTTTACTAGCCGCTTCTTCTCCACCAATAAGTGCATCTAAATCTGCTTCAACTTTGATAGGTTTTTCAAATTTTGGTCCCTCGCCTTTGATAAAATCAAGGTGCATCCCCATCTCATTTGGAACAACTAAAATATCACTAAACAAAATAGCTGCATCAACTCCAACTATATCAAGTGGTTGGATTGTTACTTCACAAGCCATTTCTGGGTTATGACAAAGATTTAAAAAATTTCCAGCCTTTGCTCTTACTTCCATGTATTCTGGTAAGTATCTTCCCGCTTGTCTCATCATCCATACAGGTGTATATGGTGTTGGTTTTCTTAAACAAGCATCTACAAATATTTTTGACATCAGTTTTTACCTTTTATATTAATGTTTTCCAACTTTTCCCAAAAAGAAAAGTCCAACTGACAATGCAGTTACTGCAAGTGCAAAGTATAACATCTCCAATGCACCATTGTATTGTGTATGTAAAACTCTTTGAAAGAAGTTTACAATTAATACCATTATAATTACTTTTGCGATTTTATCTTTTAGTTGGTCAAGTGAAGTGATTGATAGAATTTTTTGATCCTCTTTTGCATTATTATTGTGATCAATAGGAGAGATAAAAAGCTCATATATACCAAAAGAGAATATTAACATAACAACTGCAATTAGATATAAATCAACAGCTCCTATAATCCCTGCAACAATATCTTCATGGAAATGTTCTGGATGGGCACTTGTAACTATAGTATCAAAAGCATATTTTGCAACACCATAGATATCCATACTTGCAACAACAAATAAAACTAAAGCTCCTATAAGACCAAAAATGACAGCCAAGATTACCAAAAATCTTGTCTGCCACATTGCACCTTCAAAAAACTTTTCTATCATTCTATAAATCGTTCTCCATCTCTATCCATTTAAGACCAATTCTTACTGCATTTGTAGCAGCCCCTACTCTAACTTGGTCAGCAACATTAAAATAATGTACTACATTTGGTGAATAAACATCTTTTCTGATTCTACCACAATAAGTGATATCAGTATCAGTTGAGATAATTGGCATTGGGTAAGCATTGTTTTGTAAGTCATCTATAACTTCTACATTTTCAAATTGTTCTAATGCTTTTCTAACCTCTACCACATCCACATCAACCCCATCATTAAAAGTTACAGTTATTGACTCAGAGTGAGATCTTAAAACAGGAACTCTAACACAGGTTGCTGCTACTTGGATTTGTCTATGTAAGATTTTTTGAGTCTCATTTACCATTTTCATCTCTTCTTTTGTGAAACCATTATCTTGTGCCACATCAATTTGAGGGATAACATTTAGAGCAATTTGGTGTGCAAATGCACTTTTTTCTGCATCATCTAATTTAAATGCAAAAAATGCTTGCATCTGTTTTACTAACTCTTCCATACCAGTTTTTCCAGCACCTGAAACAGCTTGATAAGTAGATACATCTACTCTTTTTATACCATATAAATCATCAAGTGGTTTAAGTGATAAAACCATTTGAATAGTAGAACAGTTAGGGTTTGCAATAATCCCTGATTCTTTCCAGTTTGCAATATCTTCTGGATTTACTTCTGGTACTACTAAAGGTACTGTTGGATCCATTCTAAAATGACTTGTATTATCTATAACAACAGCACCCGCTTCAACAGCATATTTTGCAAATTTTTCAGAAACTGAACCACCTGCACTAAAAAAAGCAATCTCTACTTCATTTTCTTCAAAAACTGTTTCAGTAAGTTCTAAAACTGTATACTCTTTGTTATTAAACTCTATTTTTTCTCCTGCACTTCTAGCACTAGCTAGAGGTACTAATTTGTTTATTGGGAAGTTATAATCTTTTAAAACTCTAAATAACTCTTCACCAACGGCACCAGTAGCTCCTACTACTGCTACATTAAATTTTCTCATTACTCTTTTCCTTTATCATCACTATTTTCTTCTGAATTTGGAGTATCTAATAGATTAAAATCATTTAAATCTATTCCATCCATAGTATCTGCATTTTCAATATCTAATTCATCATCATCCTCTTTAGGACATTTTGCTATTGAAACTACTTTATCTTTTTTGTCAACATTTACAATAATAACACCAGAAGTATTTCTTCCAGCTTTTCTAATTGTTTGCATATCAACTCTAATCATTTTACCAATTGAAGTTAAGATCATCAAGTCTTGTGCTTCATCTACAAGTACAGCACCAACTACATTTCCTGTTTTTGCACTAAGTTTCATAGAGATAACACCAGAACCAGCTCTATTTGTAAGTCTATACTCATCAACTGTTGTTCTTTTTCCAATACCTTTTTCAGATACTGTTAATAACTCTTGCTCTTCACTATTTACTACATTTGCATCAACTACAAAATCAGTATCTTTTTTGAACTTAATACCTCTAACACCTCTTGTACTTCTTCCTTGCTCTCTTGTTTTTTCAATATCAAATCTAATACATTGACCTAGACTTGTGAAAATCATCAAGAATTGAGATTCTACAGTTGTAATCTTAGCTGTTACAATCTCATCTGCATCATCTAATACAATAGCTCTAACACCATTACTTCTTATATTACTAAATTCAGATAAAGATGTTCTTTTTACAATACCATTTCTAGTAAAGAAAGCTAAAGATTTAGATTCATCGAAGTCTGAAGTTGGGATTATTTCCATAATCTTCTCATCTGATCTTAAGTTGATAAGATTTACAACAGCTTTACCTTTCGCTGTTCTACTTCCTTCTGGAATTCTATATACTTTCAACCAGTATAATTGACCCATATTTGTTACAAACATCAAGGTATCATGAGTATTTGTCACAAAGAATCTTTCAATAAAGTCATCATCGTGAGTAGTAACGGCTACTTTACCTTTACCACCTCTTCTTTGTTTTTCATATGATTTAATTGGTACTCTTTTTACATATCCATTATGAGTGATGGTAACAACCATTGGCTCATTTGGAATTAAATCTTCAATATCAATCTCATCATATGAGTCTTCAATTTCAGTTCTTCTTTTATCTGAATATTTTTCTCTAATATCCATTATCTCTTCAGTGATAATCTCATTTAGTTTCTCTTCAGATTTTAAAATAGCTTCAAGCTCTGCAATAAGCAATAATAACTCTTGATATTCTGCTTCTAATTTATCTCTTTGTAGACCTGTAAGTCTTCCAAGTCTCATATCTAAAATAGCTTGTGATTGAATTGGACTTAATCCAAATCTATTTTGAAGACTATCTTTTGCCTCTGCATCATTTGCTGAAGCTCTAATAATCTTAACAACTTCATCGATGTTATCTAAAGCAATTTTAAGACCCTCTAAAATATGTGCTCTAGCTTTTGCTTTTTCCAAATCAAAAATAGTTCTTCTAATAATAACTGTTTTTCTATGAGATAAAAACACATTTAAAAGCTCTGGTAGATTAAATACTTTTGGTTCTTTGTTATATACAGCTAAAAGGATAATCCCAAAAGTGGTTTCCATAGGAGTTGATTTGTAAAGATTGTTCATAACAATCTCACTCATAGCATCTTTTTTAAGCTCAATTACAACTCTAATCCCATCTCTATCTGATTCATCTCTAACTTCTGAGATACCTTCTATTTGCTTATCTTTAGCTAGATTTGCTATTTGCTCAATAAGTCTTGATTTATTTACTTGATATGGTAACTCATCAAGTACAATAATCTCTTTTTTACCCTTAGTTTCAATATGGTGTTTAGCTCTGATTCTAACTCTACCACGTCCTGTATTATAAGCATCAATAATACCACGTCTACCAAAAATAGTACCACCTGTTGGGAAATCTGGCCCTTGAATAAACTGCATCAATTCATCAGCAGTTGCTTCTGGATTTTCTATTACATGCAATACTGCATCTAAAAGCTCTCCTAAATTATGAGGAGGAATCTTAGTTGCCATACCAACAGCGATACCTTCACTACCATTTAATAATAGTGTTGGAACTCTAGTTGGTAAAACATCTGGTTCCCTTAATGTATCATCATAGTTTGGTACAAAATTAACTGTATCTTTATCAATATCTTTTAGTATATCTTCAGAAATTTTTGTAAACCTTGATTCTGTATATCTCATAGCAGCAGCGTTGTCACCATCGATAGAACCGAAGTTCCCTTGACCATCAATTAGAGGTGCTCTCATAGAAAAGTCTTGTGCCATTCTTACAAGTGCATCATAAACTGAGGTATCTCCATGTGGGTGATACTTACCTATTACATCCCCTACAATCCTTGCAGATTTTTTGTAAGGAGCCCTTGCACTCATATTTAAATCATGCATAGCATATAAAATTCTTCTATGAACTGGTTTTAAACCATCTTTTGCATCTGGTAATGCTCTACCAATGATAACACTCATAGAGTAATCTAAATATGAACCCTTAATACTATCTTCGATATTAATGTCAATTATGTCTTGATTTTCAAAGAGGTTTTCCATTAATAAATACCTTTATTATAAAATTTAGATATATTATCTAATAAAGGCTTAATCCTCGGTATAATGAACAAAAAAAAAGGGGATGAAAGCAAAATTTGCTTCCATCCCCTTTTATTATTTTTAATTTTTCTTAAAGACTGTTCTCTTTTTTATACTTCATAATTACATCATAAACTTCATCTTTAAGTTTTAACTTCTCTTTTTTCTTTTTTTCTATTTCAAACTGATCCGCAAGTTCTTTTTTCATTTGCTCGATCTCTTCATCTAAAACATTGTGTCTATCAAAGATTTTTTGAAAATGACCATCACTTTGCTTTAACTGAGTTATAATATCTCTATATTCATGAAACATGACATCCATCCTTTTTTGAATTTCAATTAAATTATATCAATTCCAGACTTAATATGGTGTAAATATTTTTAAGTTCTATAATCTGCGTTTATTTCGATATATTTATAACCTAAGTCACATCCATATGCAGTGAAGCTACCCTCACCTACTCCAAGATCACAAATAACCTTGTATTTATCGTTTTTAAGTACTTCTCCTGCTTTTTCTTCTTGAGCTTTATCAAAAAATATTTCACCCTTATCAAATACAACTACATCATTATAAGATATTAGAAGCTTTTCCTCATCACAAGTTACTCTACTAGCTCCTATAGTTGAAGCAATTCTTCCAAAGTTTGGGTCTTCTCCAAATAGTGCTGTTTTTACTAATAAAGAGTTTGATAAGGCTTTTGCTGCAATTTCAGCTTCTTCATCACTTGCCGCACCAACAACTTCAAAAGCAACTGCTTTTTTTGCACCCTCACCATCAGCAACCATTAACATTGCCATATCATGCATCACAAGTCTTAGAGCCTCTTTGAAAGCCTCTTTATCATAAGAGTTTGATTTATTGTTTGCCAAAAGTAAAACAGTATCATTTGTAGAGGTATCTCCATCTACTGAGATTGCATTAAATGTAGTTTTTGAATTTATTTCCAATAACTCTTTCATATCCTCTTTAGGAATTGCAGCATCTGTACAGATAAAACAAAGCATTGTTGCTAAGTTTGGATTTATCATCCCTGCACCTTTTGCAACTGAACCTATTTTAAATGAACTTCCATCTTCAAGTTTTACTTCATACA
This sequence comes from Halarcobacter azotofixans (SeqCode), assembly GCA_048571215.1. GTDB lineage: Bacteria > Campylobacterota > Campylobacteria > Campylobacterales > Arcobacteraceae > Halarcobacter > Halarcobacter azotofixans. The sequence goes on along the minus strand of CP182352.1, from coordinate 710,086 downwards.
TAGCTGTTTTAGCATAAGCATCAGTTGTCATAATTGCACGACTTAAAGCTTCAGCATTTTTTGAAGAAAGATTAAAACTATTTGCCCCAGCAATTATCTTCTCTTTTGGTAGAGGATTTCCAATAACTCCTGTACTACTCATAATTGGATTTATTAAATCAAAATTCAATTTAGAAAAAATCTCATCTATATCATCAATCCCTCTTTGACCTGTTAGGGCATTTGCATTTTTTGAGTTTATCAATACAAAATTTGTTTTCTCAGCAGATCTATTTTCAAAAGTTTTTTGATAATGTCTTAAAGGAGCCGCTTGAAACTTATTTAAAGTAAAAACTGCTTCAACTTCACATAGAGTATCACTATAAATAAATCCTAAATCATTGTTTCCATTTGGTTTTAAACCCGCATGAATACCATCACAAAAAAATCCATCAATTTGGTCTAAATAACCTTTTATCGGTAAAATTGTAAACATTAATCTAAATCCTGTGGTTTATTTCTTAAAGCAATTATTCTTTTTGCTTTTGCTATATTTCTTTGACTTCCAACTAAAAGTAGTTTACAGTCTGCACTAATAACAGTTGAACCCTTTGGCATCTGTATAAATCTACCTTTTTTCTCAGTTATACCTATAACAGATACTTTTATTCTATCTCTTAATCTTAAATCTTTTATCTCTTTATTAACTACCCAAGAGCTTTCTGAAACTAAAGTCTCCTCCATATCAATAGGAGTATCGGCTTTATATAAAAACTCTTCAAGTACATTTTCCATCTCTGGTCTAATAGCCATAGCAGTAACTCTTTTTGCCATAAGTGATGGAGTTGCAACAACTTTATCAGCTCCAAGTTTCATCAATCTTATTTTTTCATTATATGTTTCTGCATTTGAGATGATCAAAAATGGGTTTCTCCCAAGCTCTTTTTCATACAATCTAACAGAAGCTATAAGGGTAATATTGTTTGAAATATTTTTTGAAAGTGATATAGCCCCCTTTGCAGAACTCAAATGAGACTTTAAAAAAGCTGTCTCTTTATATGGTTCTTCTTTTACATAATAAGGATAATTACACTCTTTTGCTATTTGTTCTATATCCTCACTTGGATCAACAACAACAAAAGGCACATGATTTTCATTAAACTGTTTAGCAAGTTGTGCGGTGTATTCATTGTGATAAAAGATAACAAAGTGTCGTCTAAGCCTTGCAATTTTATAAAGCATATTTCGCTCCTTATAAAGTTCAAACAAATTACCTTTGATAACAGCATCAATCAATACAGCTGTTGAAAGGGTAAAAAGAGCGAACCCAAAGATAATAAGTGTGATTGTAAAAAATCTTCCTGCTGGTGAAATAGGAGCTATCTCTCCAAATCCAACAGTTGTAAATGTAATACCTGTTTGGTAAATTGCATCTAATATAGGAAAATCATCGATTAAGATATAACCCATTGTTCCTACGATCATTACAACTTGAACTAGAACTAATGGTAATCTAAAAGGTTTTAATTGAGAATAAATTAAAGGGTTTAAGTCGTATTCTGGTTTAGCTGAACGTATCTCCCAGCCTAGAGCTTTCTTTACTTTTCTAAAGACGCTCATGAAAGCACTTTTCTAAGTGCTCTCTTATGAGTTTTTCTTAAGAGTTCTTAACTCTTTAGCAGAAATTTTAATTTTTTGACTTGAACCATCTTCTAAAGTAACTCTAACAGTTCTTAAGTTTGGTAAAAATCTTCTTTTTGTTTTATTGTTCGCATGACTTACGTTGTTTCCAGACATAGGTCCTTTTCCTGAGATTGCACATCTTCTTGACATTTTCTTTCCTTAGTTTTTTAGTGAAAAATATTCGCGTATTATATCTTGTTTTTCTTAAGACAAATTTAAATCTAGCCAATAGAGCTTATTTTATTCTAAGTTTATTTTTTATAATATTTATGATTATATTATAAAGGCTTTTTTATGAAAATAATTGTACTACTTTTTTTATCAATATTTGCTTTTGCCCAAGAGATTCAAAAACCTATGGTTTATAAAGGAGATGAAAATATCCAAGAGTGGCTTATGAGTGAGAAACTTGATGGGATAAGAGCTTACTGGAATGGCAAAGAATTACTTACAAGAAAAGGTAAGAAAATTTATCCACCAAAATGGTTTATAAAAAACTTCCCAAAATTTGAACTAGATGGAGAATTGTGGAGTAAAAGATCTGATTTTGAAAATATACAGAGTATAGTTATGGATAAAACACCAAGTAAAAAGTGGGAAAATATAAGCTACAATATATTTGAAGTGCCCCATGCAAAAGGAAATTTTAAACAAAGACTACAAAAAATAAAACAATGGTTTGAAAAAAATAAAAATCCTAAAGTAGTAATTATAAAACAAATAAAAATAAAAAATAAAAACCATTTAGATAAATTTTTAAAAGATATAATCTCAAAAGGTGGAGAGGGTGTAATTATAAAAAACCCTCTACCCTCTTATGAAAGTGGTAGAAGTGCAAATATTTTAAAAGTAAAAAAGTTCCAAGATATGGAGGGTGAAGTTGTAGCTATAAATATCTCAAAAAAAACAAAGGTACTTAAAAGCTTAGTTGTAAAACTAAAAAATGGTATTAAGTTTAATCTAGGGATAGGATTTAGTAAAAACCAAAGAGAAAACCCACCTAAAATTGGCTCTATAGTTACCTTTAAATATTATGGTTTTACAAAAAAAGGGAAACCAAAATTTGCCTCTTTTTTACATCTAAGAGAAGATTAGCTAAGTTGATTTAAAATCTTATTAAACCTCTCTAGATTTTTTTCTATAGTATAAGCTTTTGCTACTTTTCTATTTTGTTTTTTTATAAGTTTTAAATCATCTTTATTTTGTAGCAAGGCATCAACTTTAAACTGCATACTTCTGTCATCTGGAGACTCCATACATGAAAATACATCTATAAGTTCACTTGCTGCATTATTTACAGTTGTAAACACAGCACACTTGCAGTACATAGCTTTTAAGATATTTGAAGCAAAATTTTTATTGTAAGTTGGAAGTATAAAAATGTCACTAGCTAAAAATATCTCATCAATATTTTCATAATCCTCAAGTAATAAAAGAGTATCTCCAAAGTTATACTTTGAAGTTTGAAACTTCAAACTAGTAATTTGAGTTTTATCCCCTGCAATTATCATATAAAAATCATTAGAACTTAAAGATATCATCAAATCAAAAAAATCTTTTATACCAGAACTCTTAAAACTCTTTGCAGTAAAAAATACAATCTTCTTTTTATCATCTAAATCATGTCTAAGACAAAATCTACTCTTGATTTTTTTTGGTTTCTCATAAGAGATATCAACAGAAGGGTAAATAACTTTTACAATAGAAGCATCAACTTGTGTCTTATCAATAATCTCTTTTTTAGAAGCCTTAGAATTACATATAATCAACTTTACATTTTTGATATTTTCAATAGAATCATTATCCAAAGCTCCACTATGAAAATAGATATCTGCAAACTCTTTAGATGAAAAAAGTTTAGAAAAAAAAGATTTTTTCTCCAACTGCTTTACTAGATTTTGTTTTAATATTTCATCTATTAGAATATTTTTTGTTTTGTATGAGATTGTATTCATTTTTTATCTATTCTTTTATTAAGTTTAATTACTTATATCTTTATTAAATGCTGGATGTTTTTCTCTCCAACTATCATCAAATCTATTATGGGAGAATATTCCCTCCGCAACTCCAATTTGATAATTTTTATCTCTCCACCATCTGCAATTTAAAGGTTTCTCTAAATCTTGAAAACCATTTGCATCTCTCGTTGAAGGGTTGTCGTCTGCAAATTTTAATAATTTTCCATATAAATCTCTTTTTAATAATACACTTTGATTTGTCCAAGTCATAATATTTGAACTAACAGCATATAGTTCATCATCAATTTTATTTATATATTTTGGAAAAACCTTTTCTGGATATTTCTCACAATATAAAGAATAACCTGCCAACCTTTGTGCCTTATCTGGACGAAAAATTCTTTTTATATATTTTAAAATATCACTACTAATACTATTTTCTATATCTCTACATCTATATTTTTCATGTATACTCTGAACTTTAAAAAAAGTCAAATACTTTTTAATGCCAAATCCCTCACCAAAATTCCATCTATGCCGCAATCTCATCATATCAATAGTATTTTTTTCTAATAATTGTAAAGCTTGTTTTAACCTATCATATACTATCTGTCTTGGTTCAACAGCAGGATTATCATTTTCTAAAACTAAAATATAATCAGTATTAAGATTTTGATAAATTAATTTATGTCCACCTTGAATTCCAACATTTTTTTCAATTCCAACATAGTCATAACCATATTTATTTGCAAGTTTTTTATCTTCATCTGAAATCTCTTGAAATATAATTTTAACTTCATCAAAAAAATCTTTTAATCCAATTTTCTCATAACTTTGTAAACTTTTTTCTAATGTTTTGTGAGATTTCCAACTAAGTATTCCTATACCAACCGTGCAGTTTAATGAAGAAGATAATTTTTCAATATTACCCATTATAATTAATCCTTATTTAATACCAATATTTTTTAATCCAAGTTGTTGGTTTACATACTTTATATATTTTTTTCCATTTTTTCTTGCCATCTTTTTGGTTCCATTTTCCCTCAATAGCCTCATCAGGATTTGGTGTCCCATGAAATGCTATAAACTTCAAACCTTTCATATTTGTTGGTATTTTTGGTTCAAAAAAGTATCTAAATAAAACAAACTTAGGCATACAATGAAATTTAAAAGAACAAAACCAAGTTTCAGGCCAAAAATTTAATTTGCCAAACTTTTCAATAATCTTAAATGATAAATACTCTTGTGCAGCACTACCAAATTTATCCAATACAGATTTAGGATCAAGTTCATAATCTTTTTTTATAGATCCCAAAGTACCAACAACCCAAGAATAACAACTTGCTTGTCCTACACTATTTCCAGTTGTATGCCAATCATTAATAATATAAAAATTATCACTCTCTGGATAATCAAAAAGTTCATCTAAATTTGAAATAGCAACCATATCTAAATCTAAAAAAAATACTCTTTGACCATTTAATCCACCAAGGTTATCATCACAAAGAGCAGCTTCTTTTCTGTAAGAAAAAATATGTCTATACCCTTCTATAGTATTTAAAATAGGTAAAGGTTTTACTATTATATCTTCAATAAATTCATTACTATCTTCAGTAAAACAATAAAAGTCAATATCATATGAAGTATTTCTTTTTACCATATTACATAATTTATTCACATAATCTGCAGTATATAAACTTCCCCATTTTATACAAATTACATTAATTTTTTTTTTCATATTATCTCCATACCTTGACTTCTTAATACTATATATATTATATCTATAGACTACTTTATACTTAATAAATTATATTTAGCTTTTTATAATTATTTAATACTAAAATCATTTAGTATAATTTTTGTAAATATAAGAGAACCTTTTTTGTTTAAATGTGACATATCATAAAAATATTGGTCTGTTAATTCCTTTATATGAAGATAATTTTTAAACTTAATACCATTATTTTTACAAATTTCACTTATCCTATTTTTAAATGACAACTCATAATCAAGCAATTTAGTATTTTGTACTATTTTTAGATATGTAGGACTAAAAGGTGCAGTATAAACATATAATTTTTTAACTTTATTTTTTATATCTTTAAGTGAATCATTAATTAACTTATATTTAATTCCACCATCCACATAATTTAAATACCATGGATTTTTCATTAATCTTTTTATATTAAGTTGTTTTAAATCTAATTCATTTTCGATCCCATTAAATCCAAAAGTCTGTTGATAATCTTTTTTTACATTTAATAAATTTATTTTATTTAAAATGTGATACTTTATATTATTAAAGTAATATCTTAATAATACCTCAGGATTAGATTGAAAAATATTGACTTGTTCAAAATAACTTAATTTCGAAATCATACTCTCTGTAAAAAATCCATATTCTTTTGCGTTATCATTCATTTGGTTTGCACTTATACTAATGACAAGAGTTGTATTTTTAAATTTATCTGGAAATCTATCAATTAAATTGTTAATCATAATAGGATCTCCAGAACTTATAGCAATATTAACTATATCCCCATTTTTATAATTTAATATTTTTCTAGCTGCTTCAACATTTAATTGTCTTTCTGCTCTACTGTCACCAGCAAATACAATTTTTGGACTATTATCTACAATTAAATACTCTTTATTAATCAAACTTCTATTAGTAAATTTATCATAAATTACAAAAGTAAAAATAAAAAATATCATACATAATAAAATAAGATTTAAAAATAAATTATTTACCCATTTTTTATAACTCATAATATTCCTTAAAAATTAAAATATAAAAATTCTGAAACTTTATACATATTATATATTGAAAAAAGAAAAATAATATAAGAATAAATTAAAATAAAAGTTGCAGTTAAATAATTTTTGTTAAATTCCTTGGCTTTTTCTAAAGAATTTTTAAACACTATAACAAATATAAATGAAACGATAATCCAATTTAAAACCTTACTACCTCCACCTATATGTTCTGTTACATCACTAAATTTAACACCCCATTCACTTAAAAAATATAATTTTGACTCTAATTTCTCTTTAATTACTATTCCTGTTAATCCTACCATTCCAGATAATACTTTTATAGCATCATCCCACTCTTTTGCTCTAAAAAATACCCAGGCTACATTTACAAAATTAAAGGTTATAAACCATGCTATTACTTTTGGCAATCTTATATTGAAACTTTGCCACATTCTATGTATTGCTAATGCTACTCCATGCAGAAAGCCCCAGAACACAAATGTCCATCCTGCTCCATGCCACAGTCCACCTATTACAAATGTTGCCAATAAGTTTACATAGGTTCTAAAGTTAGATATTCTATTTCCACCTAATGGTATATATACATAATCTCTTAGGAATCTACTTAATGTTATATGCCATCTTCTCCAAAAATCTTGTATATCCAAGGCTTTATATGGAGAGTTAAAGTTTATTGGTAATCTTATATTAAACAACAAGGCTATACCTATTGCCATATCTGTGTAACCTGAAAAGTCAAAGTACAATTGAAAGGTATATGATAGGGATGTTGCCCATGCTTCAAAAAAATTTAGTATTGGGGCTACATCAAATCCTGCATTTGCCCATACGGCAAAGGTATCTGCTATTACTACTTTTTTAAACAATCCCATTGAGAATATAAATATTCCTAGTGCTATATTTTTATAGTTCTTTACTTTATTTCTTACATTTGCAAATTGGGGCATCATCTCTTTATGATGCACTATTGGTCCTGCTATTAATTGTGGAAAGAAAGTTACAAACAGTGCGTAATTTAGAAAGTCATACTCTTTTGTCTCTTTTCTATAGCTATCTACTAGGTATGCTATTTGTTGGAAGGTAAAAAACGATATTGCCAATGGCAGTAGTAGATGCAAAGGTTTTATATTTGAACCCACTACTAGATTAAAGTTCTCTATAAAAAAATCTGCGTATTTAAAGTATCCTAACAATGATAGGTTTGCTATTATTCCAAAAGTTAGCATACTTTTTTTACTAAATGTCTTTTTATCTTCTTTTTTCTTTGAAAGTGTATTACCTATTACATAGTTAAACACCATACTTATTAATATCAGTGGTAAATATGCCACATTCCAGTAAGAATAAAAAAACAAAGAACTTACTACTAAAAACCCTTTACTTATCTCTGTTAATCTTTTACTATTTAGGTAAAAGTATACAAAAAATGTTAGGGGTAAGAATATAAATATGAATTCGTAACTATTAAATAGCATTAACTTATCACCTTAAAATATATCTATAATATTTTTATCAATTATTTTTTGAAAAAGATTATTAATATTTCCAGAAAAATGTATTGAATCTTTGATAAAATGATTATTACCAAACTTATAATAATCATTTACATCTATTATTCTGTAATTATTTAAATTTAAATAATTATAAATCTTTGAATTATAAAATAATTTCTGAATTTCAATTGGTACAGGTTCTATTACAATATTAAACTCTATATTATTTTTTAAGCATAATGTTTTTAGTTTACTCAAATAAACAGTAGATAACTTTTCAAGCTTATTAAGACTTTTTTTATAAGAATTTATCCGATTCAATACATTATCATTTAAATTGATAAAATCATTGTAAATTTTTGTTTCATCAATATCAATAAAACTATCTCTTTTAACTGCCTTGTATTTATCTTCTTTAAATAATCCTTTTATTCTTCTTTCAAAATATTTATCAATAACATGATTAGAATTATATAATGTAGGTTTTAACTTTTTAATTTCATTAATTTCTTCCTTTTCAGTAAATACAGTTTCAAAAAATAAATATGTATAGGGTTCATTTAAATCATTTTGAAAAAACTCAGGAATAACAAATAAATAAACTTTTTTAGGAATATTATTTTGTTTTAAATATCTCTTTAATAAAAAATAATTACCAGCAATAGATATAGCTCTATTTGAAGTTAAATCTAATACATTGTCTTTCAATATTAAGTTTTTAAATGCTCCATTTGCAACACTATCTCCCAATATTAATACTTCTTTATTTTCATTTTTTAAAGAAGGAATTGTTTTTTTTACTAAATAATCAACATTATGTCTATATTCTACATAATATATTCTGTATAATATTTCAATAATAAGTACAGATAAAATATTTAAAATAAAAAATAAAAATATCCATTTTTTATAACTCATAATATTCCTTAAAAATTAAAATATAAAAACTCTGAATTTAATCCAATCATTGAATACAAACTATACATAAAAAGTAAAATTATATAGTATAAATTAAAATAATTTTTGTTAAATTCCTTGGCTTTTTCTAAAGAATTTTTAAACACTATAACAAATATAAATGAAACGATAATCCAATTTAAAACCTTACTACCTCCACCTATATGTTCTGTTACATCACTAAATTTAACACCCCATTCACTTAAAAAATATAATTTTGACTCTAATTTCTCTTTAATTACTATTCCTGTTAATCCTACCATTCCAGATAATACTTTTATAGCATCATCCCACTCTTTTGCTCTAAAAAATACCCAGGCTACATTTACAAAATTAAAGGTTATAAACCATGCTATTACTTTTGGCAATCTTATATTGAAACTTTGCCACATTCTATGTATTGCTAATGCTACTCCATGCAGAAAGCCCCAGAACACAAATGTCCATCCTGCTCCATGCCACAGTCCACCTATTACAAATGTTGCCAATAAGTTTACATAGGTTCTAAAGTTAGATATTCTATTTCCACCTAATGGTATATATACATAATCTCTTAGGAATCTACTTAATGTTATATGCCATCTTCTCCAAAAATCTTGTATATCCAAGGCTTTATATGGAGAGTTAAAGTTTATTGGTAATCTTATATTAAACAACAAGGCTATACCTATTGCCATATCTGTGTAACCTGAAAAGTCAAAGTACAATTGAAAGGTATATGATAGGGATGTTGCCCATGCTTCAAAAAAATTTAGTATTGGGGCTACATCAAATCCTGCATTTGCCCATACGGCAAAGGTATCTGCTATTACTACTTTTTTAAACAATCCCATTGAGAATATAAATATTCCTAGTGCTATATTTTTATAGTTCTTTACTTTATTTCTTACATTTGCAAATTGGGGCATCATCTCTTTATGATGCACTATTGGTCCTGCTATTAATTGTGGAAAGAAAGTTACAAACAGTGCGTAATTTAGAAAGTCATACTCTTTTGTCTCTTTTCTATAGCTATCTACTAGGTATGCTATTTGTTGGAAGGTAAAAAACGATATTGCCAATGGCAGTAGTAGATGCAAAGGTTTTATATTTGAACCCACTACTAGATTAAAGTTCTCTATAAAAAAATCTGCGTATTTAAAGTATCCTAACAATGATAGGTTTGCTATTATTCCAAAAGTTAGCATACTTTTTTTACTAAATGTCTTTTTATCTTCTTTTTTCTTTGAAAGTGTATTACCTATTACATAGTTAAACACCATACTTATTAATATCAGTGGTAAATATGCCACATTCCAGTAAGAATAAAAAAACAAAGAACTTACTACTAAAAACCCTTTACTTATCTCTGTTAATCTTTTACTATTTAGGTAAAAGTATACAAAAAATGTTAGGGGTAAGAATATAAATATGAATTCGTAACTATTAAATAGCATTAACTATCTTATTTTTTTTCTAATAGTTTAATTATTTGGTTTTTAAAACTTGACTTATCAAAGAATAAATCACCATCTCTAAACTTAACTATATTCCAATTACTTAATGGTTTATGCCAAAACTCTTGATAGATAATAATATTTTCATTTAATAACCCAGCACAATAACTTAAAGAGCTCTTTGACATTACTAAAATATCACTTTCAATTAAATTGTAGAAAGTTGTTAATAAACATTCATCAAGATGATAAAATACATTATAACTTTCAAATTCTTTAAAATCTTCTATTAACCCCTGAGAATAAATATGTATATTTACATCAATTCCCAAATTATCAACTAATTTTAAAATATTATTTACAATATTAATATAATATGAATTATTTGTAAATTTTATCTCATTTTTATTTTTACTTACGTCACCTCTTCTAATATGTAAACCTATATTAAGATTTTTATTATCATTATAATTCACATATTGACTTTTAAAGTTATCAAAAAATTTATTTTTAAATTCATCCACTACATTTAAATATTTATCTGGATATTTATCCGCATATTGATGACAAGATTGTGTTATATATAGTACATTATCTTTATCTTTAATTTCAAATGGATGTTTAATATATTTTATTTCCAAGTTATCATCGTCAAGACTTTTTATATTAACTTCATTTTTACTAAGATTAAAGGCATCTTCAAAAAAATTTTCTTTTCCTTTATTATGATCTAATGAATTAAAAGGTGTATGTGCATATATAAGATTATATTGTTTTGCAACTAACAATACAGATAAAATAGAATGGAGCTGTGCACCCAGTCCATCATTTCTCCCTGCACATGTAATATAAGAATTTTCAATTTTATTTTTTTTACTTATTGGCAATAAATAATTATAAATTCTTTTTTTAATTCTTTGCATATACTATGAATACCTTTGAAAATTACTATTTCTTGTTTATTTAACATTCGTATAAAAAAGTAAAAATTTTAATACAATAATAAGTATTATAATATAATCTTCATAATAATACATTAAAGGTAAACTGAGTAAAATAATAATATATATAAAACTATAGGAATAATATGAGTTTAAAATCCAAGATTAAAAAAATTTTTTTCAAAAGAGGATTACTTGTTGATGATTTTGCAGAATTAGAAAATATTTTACAATTTATTGAAAGATTTAAAAAACACTATATATCTGTTGATCTAATTAGAGTAGGTGGAAATAATGATGGAGGATATTTATTACCAGACATATTTAATGACATTAAATATTGTTTTTCACCAGGAGTAGATTATACTGCTACATTTGAAAAAATGATATCAGAAAAATATGGTATTAAAAGTTTTATGATTGATGCTAGTGTGGAATCAGAGCCAGTAAAAGATAAAAACTTTGAATTTGAAAAACTTTATTTAGGTTCATATAATACTACAAATGTAATAACTTTAAAAGATTGGATTAACAATAAATTAGGCACTGAAGAAAAGAATTTATTACTCCAAATGGATATAGAAAGTTCAGAATACAATGTTTTAATATCTGAATCAATTGAAACACTAAAAAGATTTAGTTGTATAATTATTGAATTTCATTCTACTGAAAAACTTTTTGATAAATATTTTTTGAGAATGATGACTGGAATATTTGAAAAATTCTATAAAGAATTTTCCATATGTCATATTCATCCAAACAATTTATGTGGACTAGAAACATATAATGGTATAGAAATACCAAGAACTTTTGAAGTAACTTTTTTAAGAAATGATTATGTAAAAAAACTTAAAAATGATACTCCAATTTCACTTCCTCACAAACTTGATCAAAGAAATTCAAATAAATGTGAAGACTTTGTTATGCCTAAGATTTGGTGGGAAAAATAGTTTTGAAGTTGCTAGTGATATCAATATTATTATAATGAAACTTATCTTTCATCAGTTTTTAAAAGTTCTGGATAAAAAGTTTTGATTTCATCATATGCAATATTATTTATATACTTTTTTATATCATTAGTTAACAAATCATCTTTACTTATTTTATTTTCTTTTCCTACAAAAGTAATTGTATAATTAACATTTACTTTCTTATAATCATCTTCTGATTTTTTCATATTATTCATTGATGAACGAGCAAGTGCTTCTTTTATAATATTTTCAGAAGGTTCTATGCCAAGATTTAAATACAATTTTTTAATTTCGTTAATTGCATCAATAATTAAATTCTCATATTTTATAAAATGTATCTTTTGAACACTATTATTATTGTGCCAGCTATTAATGTGACTTTTCCAAGTTGATATACCAAATTTATCATTTTTTACAAATTCTTCAAATGAAGAAAAAGTCGTACCATGTGCTAACATATAATTATAGAAACTTACCATAACATCATAAGGATTTCTCATTAAGTAAATCACAAAATTATAATTTGGATTAAATTTCGAATGAGATTTAATAAAGGTTCTATCTAAAAATCTATTAATTTTACTATACCCATCTACCTGATATATATCTGGCATATATTTTCGATAATTATAATAAGTAATTATTTCATTTTTATTTGCCAATTGTAGTTCAATATTTCCCAATATATGTTGTAACCAAGTAATTCCACTTTTAGGAAATTCAACTATATATATATCGTCATGCATCGGATTAATAGGGCAATGATTTCTATAATACTTGTTATTTTTTTCTTTTTCCAACTTATTTCTAAATATATAATTTATTATTTTTAAAAACTTACTCATAATTTTATATTTCCTTAGTTTCATTTCAGACATTATTTTAATTAAATTTCCTAAAAATTAACTTTAATAAATTATAATCCTAAATAACCAAATAGTTTTTCATAAGATTTTTTAGAAGTATAATTATTTAAACATTTCTTATAGCCACTATAAGCTATATCTTCTCTTTTCTTTTCATTTTCTAAATAATATCTTACTTTTTTAAGTAAATCCTCTTTTGAATTATAAGTTTCAATATCATGTCCCACTTCAAAATACTCTTCTAGCTCTTTATGGTAACCAGTTATATAAAAACTACCTGTTAAAGGTACTTCAAAATCTCTTCCTTTTAATATGTAAACATTATTATCTTTACCAACTGTTGAAAAACCTAAAACTATTTTTGATTTATTAAATATCTCAATCATTTCTGTATCACTAGCAAAACCATTAGACCATCCTGGTCCTTTTGTGTAAACATCAATTCCATTATTCGATAAAAACTCAATATACTCTTTTCTTATTCCATATCCCTGTCCAATAAAACCAACATCAAACTCTTTTTCTAAATTTAAATTTCTATAAATTTTTTCATTTCCTGAGTAGTCTTTATAAATAGGATTTCCACCTTCTACTAAATATTTCACTATTGCACTTTTTGAAGTAGTAAGAGATATATCAAAATATTTACAAATATCTTTCATACCCCTATAATATTCATCTTTACCTTTTCTACTTCTAAACTTTGCTTCATCATCTAATGATTCATTTATCATTAGAATATTTAATTCTTTTATTTTTTCTAAAATTTTAGGTGTAGTACTATGTCCAGATAAATGACAAACTATAATATCAATTTTATTCTCTTTTACTGTATCATATACAAAATCTAACATGTTTTCATTAATCTTTTGTTTTTTTAAATACCAATCTCTCTCATGCGTTTTTTGTGTCATAACATATGTAAAAACTTCTCCAAACTCTTTTAATACATTTATAGAATTATTTTTAACAAAACTGTGATCGGCATAAGTTAAAACAATAATATTTAATTTTTTGCCACTAAAACTATTTTCTACAATCTTATAGTCTGATAAATCAATATTACCTTTATTTCTAATTTTATAAATCTTAGTTTCTAATTTATTACGAAACTTTCTTAACATTTAAAGTCCTTAATTACCATTTTATAGTATCTTTAGATTTTTTAAAAATTTTTCTAAAAAATGATTTATTTTTTTGTTTATGATATGATCTTATTTTATCATCTAATGATAAAAGACTATTAATAGATGTACCTATATCTAAAAATGTAACACTCTTATTAGTCAAAAAAAGTTTATGTCCTAATATATTTGATAAGGATGAAGCAGAAGATAAAACTAGACTATTATCTTCAATCCCTTTAAGTTGCTCCATAACATCAACTACTACATCATCATAATTAGCAAAAAAATTGTCGGGTATCTCAATATGTTTAGCATATTTTAATATTCCTATTGGTTTTGCTCTATAATTAGCTATTACAACTATATTTTCAAAACTTTCAAATAAAGGAACAATTTCATTTAAATACTTTTCATAATTTGAATTTAAAAACAAATCTGCAAATGTTATATTTTCACTAAACCCTCCATTTAACTCAAGCATCATTTCTTTATCATCATTTGCTTTATTATGAGAAGTTGGAATCCCTTTAAAAAAGTTTTTTTCTTTAAACTTAGCACTTAATAGTAAATCTTCTCTAATATTTTGATGTATTGAAGGATCAAATCTTTTAGAATCAAATTCTGGAAAATTATTTTTAATCTCTTTACCTCTAAAAATTGTCTTACCTGGTTTAATTTCCAAATATCTATTTTTTAATATTTCTGTTTCTCCATCACTAAACCTAATAAAAACAAAGGGTTCTTTATTTAATAGTTTTGTTTTTACTATATTTAAATGTTCAATTGCATCAGGTACTTTACTGTTTATATTCATTTTATTTCTCTCTTATAAAAAACTGTTTTAATATATCTATTATATAGCTGACATTTTTATCTTCCATATTAAAATACAAAGGTAGTCTTATCAGTCTTTCACTTTCAAGTGTTGTATAGTTATCTTTACTGTAAAATCTTCCAAACTTTTCCCCTGCAATTGAAGAATGTAATGGAACATAATGAAATACAGATAATATATCATTCTCTTTTAAATACTCTAATAATTTTGTTCTTACATCAATATTTTTAACTTTTAAATAAAACATATGAGCATTATGAGTACAATTATTTGGAATAATTGGTAAACTTATATAGTCTTTTGATTCTAAACTCTTTAATCCATCATAATATTTATGCCAAGTTTCTACTCTGTTTTCATTTATTTTATTAGCTTTTTCTAAATTTCCCCAAAGGTATGCAGCACTTACATCATTCATAAGGTAACTACTTCCTACATCTACCCAAGAATATTTATCTACCATACCTCTAAAAAATTGGCTTCTATTTGTTCCCTTTTCTCTTATAATTTCCGCTCTCTCTTTAAATTTTTCATCATTTACTATCAATAAGCCACCTTCTCCTGCACTAGTGTAATTTTTAGTTTCATGAAAACTATAAGTACCTATATGTCCAATTGTGCCAAGTGGTTTACCTCTATATGTGCTCATCATACCTTGAGCTGCATCTTCAACTACAAAAAGATTATACTTATATGCAATATCCATAATTGTATCCATTTCACAAGAAACACCAGCATAATGAACTGGAACAATTACTTTAGTTTTATTAGTTATAGCTTCTTCGATTTTAGTTTCATTTATATTCATCGTATCTGGTCTTATATCCACAAAAACTATTTTAGCACCTCTTAAAACAAAAGCATTTGCAGTTGAAACAAAAGTATATGAAGGCATAATTACTTCATCACCATCTTTAATATCTAAAAGAATTGCTGCCATCTCTAGTGCATGGGTACAAGAAGTTGTTAAAAGAATCTTTTTAGATTGAAGTTTTTCTTCAAACCATTTTGTACACCTTTTAGTAAATTCTCCATCACCAGAAATCTTACTACTTTTTATTGATTCTAAAATATATTTTTCTTCATTTCCTGTAAAAGGAGGTTTATTAAATGGTATCATTAACTTCTCTCTCATCTTCTAAATATTTTTTTTCAAGTTCCAATAAATCTTTCTTTCTATCTTTTAATTTTTTTGCTGGATTACCTACATATATGCTCCAAGCTTGTGTTGATTTTAGAACTAATGACATAGCTCCTATTGATGTACCTTCATTAAGAACTACTCCAGGCATTATAATTGAACCTGCACCAACAATTGAGTGTTTTTTTAGGATAACTTCTTTCATAAATTCATTTTTATAATTTTTAGGAACTGTTGAATTTGTCATAGTTTCTCCACTATAATCATCTGATTGTGTAAAAACTTGAACACCATAAGCAATAGTTGTAAAATCTTCAAAAACAATACCTTTTTCTCCCCCAGCAACTAAACATGTAGGAGTAATATGTACATTTCTTCCAATTTTTATTTTTCCTGATATTACACAAAAATCATCAATTCTTGAGTTATCTCCTATTTCTATTTGATTACAATTATAAATACTTGCTTTATCACTAATTTTTACATTTTTGCCAAGTGATTTAAAACCTAAATTATTTAATTGCTTTTCTGTATAGTATGCCATTTTTTATCCTAAGTATTTATCTAAATACCACTCAATAGTCTTAACTATACCAGTATCAAAGTTCTCATCTGCTTTCCATCCAAGTTCATTTTCCAATTTACTTGCATCTATTGCATATCTTCTATCATGCCCTGCTCTATCTTCTACAAATGTTATTAACTCTTTGTAGGATTGTAATTGGTTATTTGTTATTTGTATATTAGTAGAGATTGGTTTAACTTCATCCAATATTTCACAAATTCTGTTTACTATTTGCAGATTTGTTCTTTCATTTCTTCCACCTATATTATAGGTTTGCCCTTTTTGCCCTTTTTTGAAAACTAAGTCTATACCTTTACAATGATCTAGTACATACAACCAATCTCTTATATTTTTCCCATCTCCATATATTGGTATAGGATTTCCTTGTAGAGCATTTCTTATAATAGTAGGAATTAGCTTTTCATCATGTTGTTTTGGTCCATAGTTATTTGAGCAGTTTGTGATTACTGCATTTAGTCCAAATGTTTCCACATAAGATCTTACTATCATATCACTTGATGCTTTTGAAGCTGAGTATGGCGAGTTTGGTGCATATGGTGTAGACTCACGGAAAAGGTCATTTGGATCTTCACTTAAAGTTCCATACACTTCATCTGTAGAGATATGATGAAATCTACAATTTTTGTACTTTTTTTTATATTCAAAGGGTTTATTCATCCAATATTTATATGCCACATCTACTAAGGTATATGTTCCATTTACATTTGTTTCTATAAATATTCCTGGATTTTTTATAGAGTTATCTACATGGGATTCTGCTGCAAAGTGAATTACACCTTGTATATCATATTCATTAAATATAAACTCTATTAATTCTCTATTACAGATATCGCCTTTTATAAATTTATATCTTGGATTTTCTTCACACTCTTTTAGATTTTCTAAGTCTCCTGCATATGTTAGAAGATCTAGGTTTACTATATTACAATCTTGATATTTTTCTAAAAAATATGGCACAAAGTTACTTCCTATAAATCCTGCGCATCCTGTTACTAATATTGTATTATTAAACATCTATCTCTTTCACCAAGTTATACAAATATTGACCATATCCATTTTTAGATAAGGGTTTTGCTATTTCTAATATTTTCTCTTTTGTTATCCATTTATTATTATATGCAATCTCTTCTAAACAAGCTATTTTATACCCTTGTCTATGCTCTATTGTTTGTACAAATTGTCCTGCTTCTAACAGGCTATCATGAGTTCCTGTATCAAGCCATGCAAATCCACGACCTAGAAGTTCAACTTTCAAGTTCCCTTTTTTTAGATATGCTTCATTTATTGAAGTGATTTCAAATTCACCTCGTTCACTTAAGTTTACATTTTTTGCTATATTTACTACCTCATTATCATAAAAATACAAACCAGTAACTGCAAAATTTGATTTTGGTTTTTTTGGTTTTTCTTCAATACTTATTGCATTTTTATCTTTATCAAACTCTACTACTCCAAATCTATTTGGATCTTTTACTTGATATCCAAATACTACAGCTCCCTCTTTTATTAAAGCAGCATTTTTTACCATTAGACTCAATCCACTTCCATAGAAAATATTATCTCCTAAAATCAAACAAACACTATCATCTCCTATAAAATCTTCACCTAAGATAAATGCTTGGGCTAATCCATCTGGACTTGGCTGTATTTTATATTCTAGATTGATACCCCATTGACTACCATCGCCTAAAAGTTCTTTAAACTTATGGTTATCTTCTGGTGTAGTTATTATCAAGATGTCTCTAATCCCTGCTAACATCAAAACTGATAAGGGATAATATATCATTGGTTTATCATATATTGGCAAAAGCTGTTTACTTGATGACTTTGTTATGGGATAAAGTCTTGTTCCAGAGCCTCCTGCTAGTACTATACCTTTCATTTAAACTTCTTTTATATTTTTAATAAATTTGACAATCTTTTTACAAGCTTTTCCATCACCATATGGATTATGTGCTTTGCTCATTTTTTCATATTCCTCTTTATCATCTAGAAGTTTTTGTGATTCATTAATGATAGTTTTTGAATTTGTTCCAACTAACTTTACAGTTCCAGCTTGAAGTGCTTCCGGTCTTTCTGTTGTATCTCTCATTACAAGTACTGGTTTACCTAAACTTGGAGCCTCTTCTTGAACTCCACCACTATCAGTTATTATAAAATATGATTTATTCATCAAATAAATAAATGATTCATATTGCAATGGTTCTATTAAGTATACATTTGGTGTATTAGACAATATCTCTCGCACAGGTTTTTGTACATTTGGATTTAAATGTACTGGATAAACAATATCTACATGAGGATTACTATTTGCTAACATTTTTAAAGATTCACAAATATTTATAAATCCTTGTCCAAAATTTTCTCTTCTATGTCCCGTAACAAGTATCAGCTTTTTATTTTCATCTATTTTATATTGTAAATTTATATTATCTAATATTTTATTTTTTAATTCTTTATTTTTTTCTATTTTATCCAAAGCCAAAAATAATGCATCTATTACTGTATTCCCTGTTACTACTATATTTTCTTTATTTTTATTTTCTTTTAAAAGGTTTTTCTCACTTGTAGAGGTTGGGGCAAAATGATAGTTTGCTAATACACCAGTGATTTGTCTATTTGCTTCTTCTGGCCAAGGAGAATATATATCCCCTGTTCTAAGTCCTGCTTCTACATGTCCCACTTTTATTTTTTCATAAAATGCAGCTAAAGATGAAGCTGAAGTTGTTGTTGTATCACCATGTACTAGTACTACATCTGGTTTATAGTCGTGAAGTACTTCTTTTAAACCTAAAAGTACCCCAGCTGTTATATCATATAAATCTTGACCTGCTTTCATCAAATTTAAATCATAATCAGGTTTTATATCAAACATATCTAATACTTGATCTAACATCTCCCTATGTTGCGCTGTTACACATACTTTTGTTTCTATTGAATTCTCTTCTTTAAATGCTTTCACTAAAGGAGCCATTTTTATCGCTTCTGGTCGTGTTCCAAATACTAATAATACTTTTTTAGTCATTTTTGAATACTCACATACTCAGCAAGTGTTTTTTTTGCAATTTCTATCCAATCAAAATTTCTATCTACCATCTGTTTTGATTTATTGCCCATTGCGACATAATCACTTTCTAATAATTTATCAATCTTTAAAGCTAAATCTTTTTCATTTTGACTTTCACATAAGTAGCCATTTTCACTATCTTTTATTATAACAGGAATTCCTCCAACATTTGTGCCAACTAAAGGCAATGAAGCTGCCATAGCTTCAAGTCCACTAATACTAGTTGCTTCCATTAAAGATGGCAATATAGATAAATCAGCTGCACTGTAATAATCTATAATCTCTTCATGCTTTTTTGAACCTAATAAAATAAATCTACCTTTAAAGCTTTCTTTCAAAATTGATTTTATCTCATTAAATTGTTCACCATCACCAATAAATAACAATTTTAACTTTTTATTTTTGATATACTTAGTGGCTAAAGCTAAAAATTTAACACCATTTTTCCATACCATTCTTCTTGTTATTATTGCTAATTTTTCATCATATTTAATATTTAATTCTTTTCTTAGTCTATTTCTAGCATTTTCATTTCTAGTAAATTTTGATGATATAACTCCATTAGGAATAAATACTTTTTTTGCTGAAAAGTCAAAAGGAACATCTAATAATTCTTCACTTGGAGCTAAAAAAAGTTGTGGCTTAGTAAACAATTTTTTTAACATAGGTATTCTATAACCACCTTTTTTTATCCTTTTTAAATATCCAGAGGTATGATTTGTATATACTAAAGGAATACTCTTTATACTATAAAATTCCAAAGGTCTCATCCCATGAATATGTATAATATCAAATTTTTTTTCTTTTATTAAATTCTTTAAAAATTTATTAATTTGATAACCATATAAAAAACCTATATATTTTAAATCAAATCGATAAATATCTATACCATCTATATTTTCATATAATTTTTCATTTTTATTAATTAATTTTGTTGCAACACTTACACTACAACCTATATTCTTTAAAGCTTGTGATAATTCATATACATGGGCTGTAATTCCACCAACTGTTGGTGGATAATCTAAGCTTACCATTAAAACATTCAAATTAAACCTTTAATTTATTATAGAAAAGAATAATTCTTTACTCTATAACAACAATTCTATTTATGTAATTATTTTATCTAATTTCTCTTAAAGTCATCATCAAGTCTAACAATATCATCTTCACCTGTATATTCTCCAACTTGTGCTTCTATTAATACTACTGGTATTTTACCTTCATTTGATAGTCTATGAACTTCTCCCATCTTTATATAGGTACTCTCATTGGGTCTTACTGTAAAGGTTTTTTCTCCTACTGTTACTGTTGCTGTTCCACTTACTACTATCCAGTGTTCATTTCTATGGAAATGTTTTTGCAATGACAATCTTGAGTTTGGTTTTACTTCTATTCTTTTTATTTTATAACCAGGGCTATCTTCTAGAACTGTATAAGTTCCCCATGGTCTATATCCTGTTAAATGTATATTATGTAGTTCAGAGTTTGATTCTTTTAATTTTTCTACTACTTTTTTTACTTTTTGGCTAGAACCTTTTTTTGATACTAAAAGGGCATCTCCTGTATCTACTACTATTAAATCTTCTACATCTATTGTAGCTATTGTTCTTTCATCACCATAAACTAAATTATTTGATGAATCTATTGAGATATGATTAGGGTTTTGTGTATTATTGTTTTCATCTTTTGGAAGTTCTTCATAAAGAGCATCAAAGCTTCCCAAGTCTGACCAATTTATATCAGATGGGATTACTTTTACTTTATTTGATTTCTCCATTACTGCATAATCAATTGAATCTTCTGGAATATTTATCATATCATCATGGGTAATTCTTAGTTGATTATTTGCTATCTTTTGTTTATTTTCAAAAGCTATTTTAGAAGTTTCATAGATATTTGAAGAGTATTTTTTTAATTCATCTAAAAAAACACCAGCTTTAAAACAAAACATTCCAGAGTTCCAAAGATAGTAACTTGTTGATTGGTCATTGGTATATTTATTATTTGTTTCTAAATACTCTTCTGCTATTTTCAAATTTGGTTTTTCATGAAAGTTTACAACATCCATACCATTAACCAATGACAAATTACCATCTACAGGCGAAGCCTCTATATATCCATATCCAATTTCTGCATATGTTGGAGTTATACCAAAGGTTACTAAATAATTTTCTTGAGCTAATTGTTTTGCTTGTTTTACAACTTTTTCATATTCTATTTCATTTTTTATTAGATGATCACTTGGGGTAACTAAAACTAACTCTTCAGGGTCTAGGGCTAAACAAGCCAAAGCTATTGCTGGTGCTGTATTTCTTCCTACTGGTTCTAGAAGACACAAATTATCATTTTTATTTAATTCAGCTAATTGATCTACTGCTAGAAAATATTGTTCTATATTTGAAACAATTAATTGTTTATCACAAGTTATTGAATTTCTTTGAACTGTTAATTGGAATAATGATTTATTATCGAACAATTTTACAAACTGTTTTGGCATAAGGCTTCTACTTATTGGCCACAGTCTTGTTCCACTTCCTCCACATAGGATTAGGTTTATCATCTTTTATTTCCTTTTAAATACCACTCAAACATAGATTTAATACCATCTTTTAACTCAACCTTATGTTTCCACCCAAGACTATGAAGTTTATTAGGATTTGTAAGTTTTACCATAGTCCCATCTGGTTTATTAGTATTAAATGCAAGTTCACCTTTAAATCCGATAATCTCTTTTATAAGAGTTGCCAACTCTTTTATTGATATATCTACACCTGTGCCTATATTTATATGAGTATTTCTAATCTCTTTTTCATTTTTATCAAATGTATCTTTAAAATCTCTATTTTCTAAAAGAAATACACATGCATCTGCCATATCTTCTGAGTAAAGGAACTCTCTTCTTGGTTTCCCTGTTCCCCATATCTCAACTGAATCTTTATTTACACCAAATTTATTTAGATATTCTAAGGCTTCATCCAAAGAAGATAGATTTAAATCTTTTAATACTTCTTCTATTTTTTCTTCATTTAAAAGTTTAGCAAGATATATTTTTCGTATAAGTGCTGGTAGTACATGTGACTTTTCCAAATCAAAGTTATCATTTGGTCCATATAAGTTTGTTGGCATTACTGATATAAAGTTTGTATTATATTGCAAGTTATATGATTCACACATTTTTATACCAGCTATTTTTGCTATTGCGTATGGTTCATTTGTATATTCTAGTGGACTTGTTAATAAACAATCTTCACTCATTGGTTGCGGTGCTTCTTTTGGATAGATACAAGTACTTCCTAAAAATAGCAATTTTTTTACTTTATATTTATATGCATTATGGATTATATTATTTTGAATAGCTAAGTTCTCATATATAAAATCTGCTCTATATGTATTATTTGCTACTATTCCACCAACTTTTGCAGCTGCTAGTATTACATATTCTGGTTTTTCCAGTTTGAAGAATTCTTCTACTTTGTTTTGATTTGTTAAATCTAGTTCCTTATGAGTTTTATATACTAAATTTGTATAACCCTTTGATTGTAAATTTTTTACAATTGCAGAACCTACTAATCCTCTATGACCAGCTACATATATTTTACTATTTTTATTCATAATCATTTTACTCAAAATAACTCATAATTTTATATCCACCATCTTTTAGATAAGTGTCTTTTTTCATTAGTTTTAAATCACTTGCCATCATATCATTTACTAAATCTTGCAGTTTATACTCTCTATTCCATCCTAATTTAGTTTCAGCTTTTGTAGGGTCTCCTAGTAGCAAGTCTACTTCTGTTGGTCTAAAATACCTTGAGTCTACTTCTACGACAACAGTATTCAGTACTAAGTGTTCAATGCTCAGTCCTAATGATTTTACTTTCTCTTCATCTATACTATCAATAATACCTTTTTCATCTACACCTTCTCCTTCAAATCTTAGCTTTATCCCTACGTAGGCAAAAGCGAATTTTACGAAGTCTCTTACAGTTGTTGTTTGTCCTGTTGCTATTACCCAATCTTCTGGTTCATCTGCTTGAAGAATCATCCACATCATCTTTACATAATCTTTTGCATGTCCCCAGTCTCTTTTTGCATCTAAGTTTCCAAGGTATAATTTATCTTGAAGGTTTAGTGCTATTTTAGAAGCTGCTCTTGTAATTTTTCTTGTAACAAAAGTTTCACCTCTTACTGGGCTTTCATGGTTAAAAAGGATTCCATTACAAGCGAACATACCATATGCTTCTCTATAATTTACTGTTATCCAGTATGCGTACATTTTAGCAACTGCATATGGACTTCTTGGGTAAAAAGGAGTTGTTTCACTTTGAGGTGTTTCTTGTACTTTTCCATATAATTCAGAGGTACTTGCTTGATATATTTTTGTTTTATTAGCAAGTCCTAATAATTTTACTGCTTCAAGGATTCTAAGTGTTCCTGTTCCATCTGCGTTTGCTACATATTCTGGTGTCTCAAAAGAAACTGCTACATGAGACATTGCAGCTAAATTATAGATTTCATCTGGTTGTGTCTCTTGAATAATTCTTGTTAGGTTCATAGAATCTGTCATATCACCATAATGAAGTATTAGATTTCTATTTTCTACATGTGGATCTTGGTAAAGGTGATCTATTCTATCTGTATTAAACAAAGAACTTCTTCTTTTTATACCATGTACTATATATCCTTTTTTTAGCAAAAACTCTGCTAAATAGCTTCCATCTTGTCCTGTTATCCCTGTTATTAAGGCTACTTTACTCATTTATTCTTCTTTTCTCCTAAACTTTTATAAACTTTTTTTGTTTCTTCTACCATATTATCCAAAGAAAAAGTATCTTTGATATAACTATACCCATCAAATTTTAAATCTTTTGTTTTTATAATCTTTTCACTTAACTCTTCTTCATCACCAACTTTAAAGAAAAATCCATTTTTATTTTCAATTATTATATCTTTTACCCCACCATGATTTGTAGCTACTACTGGAGTATTTAAAGCAATTGCTTCTGCTACTGCTCTTCCAAAGCTTTCTGGTTTTTTTGAGCTACTTACAATAACATCACTAAGACTATATATTTCTGATATCTTCTTTTGACTTCCAGTAAAAATAATATTGTTTTCTAGACTTAACTCTTTTATCAAACTTTTTAAAGAGTTTAAATACTCTTGTTTATCACTTCTAACACCACCTACAATAAGTCCAACTACTTCATTATTAGTTTTTTTTATTATACTTATGGCTTTTATAAAAGTTTCATAATCTTTTAGTTGAGTAACCCTTCCTACACTAGAAACAATAAACTTATGTTCTAAATTAAAATCTTTTTTAAACTTATTTATAAAATCTTCATCTATTGATTTTTCACAAAAAAGTTCAATATCTACACCTCTTGGTATAACTGTTATTTTATCTTCTTTTGTATTATAATTAGTTTGTATGTACTCTTTTATTGCATTACTTACACATATTACTTTATCTGCTTTTGTCATAATAGAACTATAAAAACCAACAGAATTAAAACCATGTACTGTACTCACAGTTTTTATTTTTAAATTTTTATTTGCAAAATAAACTAACCAAGCAGGCACTCTACTTCTTACATGTAGAATATCAGCATTTAACTCTTTTAATATTTTTTTTAATTTAAAAACTCTAGAAGGTACAGTAAAGATATTTTTAGAACATACATCAAATTTAATATGTTTACCCCCATCTTTACCTATTTGGTTTTCAAGTTTTCCACCATTGCTTATGACAAAAGATTCAATTCCTTTTTTTACATACTCACGGTTTAACTCAACTACACCTCTTTCCACTCCACCTTCATTTAATTCAGGTAAAAGTTGTACAACCCTCATATATTATAATTTCCAAGTAGGATTAGGTGTAATCCCCTTAACATCAACTATTAAGCTTTCACCATTTATTAGCTTATCAAACTCTTCCTCTTTTATCTCTTTAAATTTATCATGTCCTACTGCTACTACTATTGCTTCATATCTTTTACTATTTTTTAGTGGATTTTCTATAAAATTACAATCATAATAGCTTTTATCTTTCTCATCTATCCATGGTTCATACACATCTACATTTGCACCATACTCTTTTAGTTCTGTTATTATATCTATCACTTTTGTATTTCTTATATCTGGGCAATTCTCTTTAAAGGTCAATCCTAAAACTAAGATATTTGAGTCTTTTATGATTTTACCTTTTTTTATCATTAGTTTTATTGTTTTCTCTGCTATATATTTACTCATACCATTATTGATTTGTCTTGCACCAAGGATTAGGTTTGGTTTATATCCCAACTCTTCTGCTTTAAAAGTTAGGTAGTATGGATCTACACCTATACAATGACCTCCAACCAATCCTGGTTTTAGTTTTATAAAATTCCATTTAGTTGCTGCGGCATCTATCACTTCATTTGTATCTATTCCAATATTATCAAAGATTAAGGCTAATTCATTTATCAGGGCTATATTTACATCTCTTTGGGTATTTTCTATTACTTTTGCTGCTTCTGCTACTTTTATACTTGAGGCTTTAAATGTTCCTGCTGTTATTATGGAAGAGTACAGTTCATCTACTATTTCTGCTATTTTAGGAGTTGATCCCGAGGTTATTTTTAGTATTTTTGTTACTGTATGTTCTTTATCACCTGGGTTTATTCTTTCAGGAGAGTATCCACAAAAAAAGTCTTCATTAAATTTTAATTTTGATTCATTTTCTAATTGAGGTACACACACCTCTTCTGTTACACCTGGGTATACTGTTGATTCATAGATTACTATATCATCTTTTTTTAGAACTTTCCCTATAGTTTGAGATGATTTTATTAGGGGACTTAGGTCTGGTCTATTTGATTTATCTATTGGGGTTGGAACTGTTACTATAAATATATTTGAATCTTTTATATCTTCTATTTTATTTGTATATACTATTTTATCTTTTATCTCTGAAAGTTGTTCTTCATTTAATTCTAATGTTCTATCGAACCCCTCTTTTAACTCTTTTACTCTTTGTTCATAGATATCAAAACCTACTACTTCATATTGTTTTGCAAAGGCGTGGGCTAGCGGTAATCCTACATATCCTAAGCCTATTATACATATTTTTTTATTCATTTTTTACCTTGGTTAGATTTCTATTTTCATTATTTTTTTTTCAAAATTAACTCTACTGTTTAAAGCTTCAACTTTTTGGGCAAGTTTATGGTATTTTGTATCCTCTTTTTTAGATTCAAGTTTTATTATATTTATCTTTGCATCACTATTTGCTCTTGCTTCACTAAGCATTGATGTTGAGTCAACTGTGATAAAAAGCTCTTCACAAAGTTCTAAAAAATCAGGTATTGGATTTATTGTTGGTTGTTTTGAATAGATAAGCTTATAATCAAACTCATACTTTTCAATCAACTCTTCAACTTGTATTGGAGTTCTTCTTGATGTTGTAATATATTTTGCATGATTTTTATATTTTTCAAATATCCCATCTAATTGCTTTTTAAACTCTTCAGTTTTTAGTGTAAATATAGCATTATTCCCACCAACTATAATACCTATAGCTTTTTTATTGGTTTCATTTTTAATTAAATGTTTTGGTATTGAAAATGATATATTTAGTGGTACCTTTATTAGGTTATCTAATTTTGGTGGATTATCATGTTCTTGGGCTACAATATAAGTAAAATCTTCATACCTATAAGATTTTGGTAACATCAAAACAATAGATTTTATATCATACTCTTTTGATAAATACTTTGTTAGATAATAAGTGCTTGAACCTGTACAAACTATAGCATCATAAAATTCATGATTAATTTTTTTATATGGTTTATACAAATAGTTTGTATAAAAACCTATCTTATCAAAAAGATATGACAAAGATTTAAAAAACTTTGATTTATACTCAACAGTTAAAATATCATAACTTATCTTTTTGATTTTACAAAAGGCGATTGATTGGTTTAAGTGTCCTGGTTTTCCATCACTTATTATTAAAATTCTTTTCATATATCTCTTTATTATGAGTTTTAAATCTTTTATGTGGCCAAAACCACTGTTTTTTATCCTCATTAATTATAGCAGATATTACATTAGCTTGCAATTGAGAGAGTTGTTTTATATCATCATCATAATTATCACTATTTATAGGATTTATATAATCATAAAACTTAATCTTATATTTGTAATCATCTTGATTAAATATTGCCACAGGAAGTATATAAGCATCAAATTTCCTAGCAAAAACAGCAGTTGATGTTGTTTGGTTACATTTTTTACCTAATAAATCAACTTCTATACCTTCATTACTATTTATACTTTGATCGATTATTAATGAAATAACCTCTTTACGTTTTAAAGCTTTATATAGATGTTTTAAAGCACCAGCCCTAAATATAATTTTTGCTCCAAATCTTTCTCTACTTTTTACAATATAATTATCGATTTGTTTAAAGTTAGATTCCCTTGCAACTTGAATTATTGGAGTTATAAATCTATTTAAATAGCTACTTAGAACCTCCATATTCCCAAAGTGTGCAGAGATAAGTATTATTGGCTTATTTTCACTTTTTAATTTTTCAAAAATCTCTAAATTTTCTATCTCTACACTATTTTTTAACTCATCATCACTTATGATTGGATTTTCAATTAAACTCAAAATCCAAAGGGTTATATTAAAATAAGAATATTTTTGAATCTTCTTTATATCATCTTCACTAATATCTTTATAAACAAATTTTAGATTAGCTTTTATTATAGAGTTTGTTTTTGCAGCAAAAAGATATACTATTTTTGAAAATAAAAGTAATATAGCCCTTCTTAGTTTTTGAGGCAAAATTTGCATTAGTTTTACAAAGCTTAAAAACAATATATATAAAACTTTTTCTAACATATAACTTTTACCTTAAGCCCTTTTGGAGTTTGAATTTTTTCTATATCACTTTGAATTAAATAATTAGGTTTTAAAAGATAAATTTTAAGTTTATTGTTTTTTATTTTATACTCTACATTTGGCATAGAAAAATCTTGATTAATAGTAAGATTAATTGATATCATAAAAGACAACCATTGCATAGCTTCTAAGCTAGGTAGTAATTTTCCATATTGCATTAAATCTTCTTGTTCTGGTAAAGACTTTTTAGAGAATTTTATAATATGAGCTACAACAACCCTAGTTGTATGTTTAATATCATAGTTCAAACCATTTAAGATAAAATCAAAAGTATTATCATTTGATTTATAAAAGTTAAGTGTTGTTCCAATTGAGTGAAGCTTAGAAGCATCAACAAGTTTTTTTCTGTATTTAATATCAAGATTATGTAAAGGTTCCAAGGCATCAAATATCGCCACTGCATTTCTACCTAAATAGGCACTTTGTTTTGCATCGATTTGAAACCTATCAAGCATACTTCTAAGACTAATATTAAAATTTCCAGGAAATTTACAGTTAGAACTTCTAAGAAGGTCTGCTAAGTATACACCTTCCCTAACACCTGCACCTGAAGTTATAACTTTTTGTATACTTAACTCTTCTAAAATAGTATTAAATATAAAAGTACCCTCTTTTATAGTATCAAATCTCTCTTTTTTAACACCCAAGTCTTTTAAGGATTTTTCATCTTTTGCTTCAACAATTGCTTTAAAAATATATTTATTTGCTTGATATTCATAGGTAAAGCCATGTAAAATATCTAAAGGGTAACTATTTTGTTTTATAATAATTTTACTTAATGCTCTTATACTCCCACCAATACCAACAACAGTTGAAGGAAGTTCATATCCACAATCTTTTACCTCATTTAATTTTTCTAAAATATAAGCTCTTGCTCCATTTATATCACCTTTTCTAAAAAAAAGTTCATTGAGTCTTACTGTTCCTATATTTAAAGATAAACACTCTTCAATCTTTCCATCTTTTATAAATGCAAATTCAGTTGAACCACCACCAATATCAACTGTTACAAAGTTACTTCCAAAAATCAAATTCAAAGCAGCAACACCACCATAGTATGCTTCTTTTGGTCCATCTATAACTCTTATGTTAAGACCTAACTCATTTTTAACTTTTGATAAAAACTTATTTGCATTTGGTGCATCTCTTAAGGCAGAGGTTGCAACACACATAGTTTTTCTCGATTTTAAGGCTTTGGATATATTTAAAAAAGATTCTAAAGAGTTAAATGCTCTTTCCATTGCATTTTCTTGAAGGTTACCATCATTCTCATAACACCCTTCAGATATTTTAACTCTCGCTTTTGTTTCATTTATAAGGTTAAAAGCGTAACGACTACTCTTTTCAAATACAACCATTCGCATTGAGTTAGACCCAATGTCGATAATAGTTGTTATTTTGGCCATTTTATAGCTCTTCTTCCTGTAACTGATTATATTTGAATTGTAACTCTTCCATTGTTTCTTGATTATCTGGATCTACAATAATACAGTCTACAGGACAAACCTCTACGCATGCTGGTTCTTCATAATGACCTACGCACTCTGTACACCTATCTGGATCAATTATATATATTGGATCCCCTTCTTCAATTGCATCATTTGGACACTCTTCTCTACAAGCATCACATGCAATACATTCATCAGTTATTATTAAAGACATAAACTTTTCCCTATTAAAATATTGTGTTGGATTTATAACCTATTCTTGTTTAATAATTTCTTTAATAAACTCAAAATACTCTTTGTTTTTGCAAACTAATAGAAATTTATTATTTTGGTATATATTTAAGTTACCATTTATATATATACCAGCTGCTATATCAAACTCTCTAATTTGACCTGCAAATAATACAAATTTATAATTTCTAGCATTTGCCAAAGATAAGGCTATAGCCCCACAACTTCGGTATTTTATTTTATTTTCAGAAAGCTTTTTACTTATATTTAAGAACCTATATGCCCTTTCAAAAATAGCAATACTTGGAGACTTCAAATGATACAAAGGGATAAATTTTTTTGTTAAAATTGATAGTTGTCTAACTTCTAAATTATTTTCTCTAAATATTAAAATCCCATTTACTAAGTTACAAATATACCCAGCTTTTAACTCATTATCTATTTTTAATGCAACTGATGTTGCAAAATATGGTAGATTTGATAGGAAGTTATTACTACCATCAAGGGGATCAATTATGATTTTTATATTAGAGTTTGAAGATACTAATCCAATCTCTTCTGAAAAAATATCTCCAAAAGATGACAAGTATTTTATAAAAATATTTTCTGCTTTTAAATCTATATTTAGGCTATGGTCACCACCGTAACTAATAGTATTAGAGTCTTCTAAATCAGCTGAGCTTAGATGAGTATTTATATACTCATAAAGCTCACTGTTGGCTTCTATAACTGCATTTCTAAATGAGTTATAATCAAACATTTAAACTAATGCTTTGATAATCTCTTTTGCTGCTTCTCTACCATCTGCTGCTGCTGTAACAGCTAGGTGAGCACCTCTTTTACAGTCACCACCTGCATAAAACTTAGGATTTGAAGTTTGATATTTTTCATTTGCTTCAATCCCACCCCAAGTATTTGTTTTAATATTAGCATTACTTAAAAATTCTGGAACTTCAGGAGAAAAACCTAATGCCATGATAATAACATCTGCTTCTTCTACAAATTCACTTCCTTCATTTATAACAACTCTTTGTCTACCAGATTCATCTGCTTGACTCATAGAAGTTTCTAATAACTCTATTCCTGTTGCAATACCATCTTTTGTGATAATAGACTTAGGACTTACATTAAATAGATACTCAACACCCTCTTCTTTTGCGTTAACTACCTCTTTTTTACTTCCTGGCATATTTGCTTCATCTCTTCTATAAAGACATTTAACAGATTTTGCACCCTCTCTAACTGAACTTCTAACGCAGTCCATAGCAGTATCTCCACCACCAATTACAACTACATTTTTATCTTTAACATCAATATACTCTTCTTTATGATTTAGATTTCTTTTTTGTAAGCCAGTTAAAAACTCCATAGCTAAATGTACATTTGATGCATCTTCACCAGCAATTTGAGCCCATCTACCTGCTTTTGCACCAATACCTACATATATTGCGTCAAATTCAGCTTCCAAGTCAGCTACTGACTTATCTTTACCTATTTCACAATTTAGATGTAGTTTCATTCCTGCTTCTAATAACCAATTAACTCTTCTATTAACTGTAGTTTTATCAAGTTTAAACCCTGGAATTCCATACATCAATAATCCACCAGCTCTATCTTCTCTTTCAAACATTTCAACAGCAATTCCACGTCTAAGTAAAAAAGTTGCAGCAGATATTCCAGATGGTCCAGAACCAATAATAGCCACTTTTTTATCACCTTTAATAGGAGAAAATTTAGGTTTCATTCCATTTTCAAATGCTTTCTCATTCAATGAAGTTTCAATAGCTCCAATAGATACTGCTCCATGACCAGTGTTAAGAGAACATGCACCTTCACATAATACATCTTGAGGACAAATTCTTCCTAAAATTTCAGGGAAAGGAGATGTTTCATTTGATAAAGCAAAAGCCAAATCAGGATTATCTTCTGCTGTTTGTTTTAACCAAGCAGGGATAAAGTTTCCTAATGGACATCCCGTATGACAGTATGGATCTCCACATTGCATACATCTATCAGATTGCTCTTTTGCTCTTTGTTTTTCAAATACTTGATAAACTTCATTGTAATCTTTTAATCTTTGTAATACATCCCTTTTTTCAGGATTGATTCTTTCAAATTTAGTAAAGTTTAACATCTCTTAGTCTCCTTCATCGGGATTTAAAGGTAATACAGTCATGTTTTTAGGTTTAACCATCCAGAAGTTTCTTACTTCTGCTCTAAAGTTTTCTAAAACACCTTCAGCTCTTAAAGATTCTGTTTCATTTAAATATTCCATTAATAGTCTTTTTAAAAATAATCTTTCTCTTTCTGTATCATCTGTGTCGATTCTTACAGCTTCAATTAACTCTTGGTTCATCTTATCTACAAAGGTTTTTTGTGGGTCATATACAAATGATAATCCACCTGTCATACCAGCACCAAAATTTATCCCAGTATCTCCTAAAATAACAACAATACCACCAGTCATATATTCACAAGCATTATCCCCTGTACCCTCTACAACAGCAGTAGCACCTGAGTTTCTAACACCGAATCTTTCACCAACTGCAGCTCTAACAAATAGTTTACCACCAGTTGCACCATATAAACATGTATTACCAGCACCTGCAAACTCTGGACCTTGATGAAGTGTATTTACAATGATTTTACCACCATTCATACCTTTACCAACATAATCATTTGCTGCACCTTCTAAATAAAGATTCATACCTTTACTTAAAAATGCTCCAAATGATTGACCTGCAATACCTTTTAGGAAAAAGTTTATTGAACCATCAGGAAGTCCTGCATCACCATAGTATTTTGCAATTTCTCCAGAAATAAGTGTTCCGAAACTTCTATTTAAGTTAGAGATTTTTTCTTTTACTTTTATAGGAACCGTTGGTTTTTCAATAGTTTTATGTACTTTTTTAAGTAACTCTTTTTCAAACTTATTTTTATCAAATGGCTCATTTTTTTCTTTTTGACAAGTATTAATACCATCAACTCTTCTTAAAACATTTTGAAAGTCAAATTTCTTAGCAAACTCATCATCAATAACTTTTAATAAATCACTTCTACCAACAATCTCTTCAATTGATTTATAACCAAGTTTAGCAAGAATATTTCGAACATCACTTGCAATAAAATTAAAATATGATATAAGTCTTTCTACTGTTCCTGTAAAATGTGCTCTTAAATCTTCATCTTGGGTAGCAACACCAACAGAACATTTATTTGTGTGACAAATTCTTAAAATTTTACATCCAAGTAAAGTTAAAGCAGCTGTACCAAAAGCATATGATTCAGCTCCAAGTAATGCAGCCTTTACCACATCCAGACCTGTTTTTAATCCACCATCAGTTTGAACATGAACTGATTCTCTTAAATGGTTAGCTTTTAAGGCATTGTGAGCTTCTGATAATCCCATTTCCCAAGGGTTACCAGTATGCTTGATTGATGTTAATGGAGCAGCACCTGTACCACCATCAGCACCTGAGATAACAATTCTATCTGCATAAGCTTTAGCAACACCAGCAGCAATTGTACCAACACCTATAGTTGATACCAATTTAACTGTGATTTTTGCATCTGGATTAATTTGTTTTAAGTCAAAAATCAATTGAGCTAAATCCTCAATAGAATAAATATCATGATGAGGAGGTGGAGAGATTAAAGTTACCCCTGGAATTGTATGTCTTAAAGTAGCAATAAGGTTTGTTACCTTATGCCCTGGTAATTGTCCACCTTCACCTGGTTTTGCACCTTGTGCAACTTTAATCTGAATCTCTTGAGCACTTCTTAAATATCCTGGAGTTACTCCAAATCTTCCTGAAGCAACTTGTTTAATTTTTGAGTTTTTAAGTGTTCCAAATCTTTTTGGATCTTCTCCACCCTCACCTGAGTTACTCATACCACCAATAGTATTCATAGCCATTGCCATAGCTTCATGAGCTTCTGGCGAAATAGAACCACAAGACATAGCAGCAGTTGCAAATCTTTTAAAGATATCTTCAATAGACTCAACTTCACTTACATCTATAGGTTTTCTATCAGAATTAAACTCTAAAAAGTCTCTGATAAATTTTTTATCTCTAGTTTCAACTAATTCTTTTAGCTTATCAAAATCTGAAATATCCTCTTTTACTACTGCATGTTTATTATGCATAGCTCTTGTTGTATTTGGACCATAATCGTGATATTCACCACCATTAGTGTATTTATAAAATCCACCTAGTTCTAGAGGGAACATATGTTTATTATCAAAAAAGGCATTAAAATGTTGTTTTTCAATTCTTTTTTCTATATCTTTATAAGTAAGTCCTGCTAAATCAGAATGACTTCCTTCAAAACAACTTTCAATTATCTCATCACTTAATCCAATAACGTCAAATAATCTTGAGTTTCTATAACTTGCAATTGTACAAATACCCATTTTAGACATAATTTTTAATAGTCCAGCATTTATAGCTTTTTGAGTATTTTTAAGAACTCTTTGCATCTCATATTTTGTAACACCCTTTCTCTCATAAAGTGCAACTGTTGATGCATACATCATATATGGATAGATTGCAGTAACTCCATATCCTACTAATACAGCAGCCATATGTGGATCATAAACCTCACCTGTTTCAGCTAAAATAGAAGCATGATGTCTAACTCCTTCTTTAAGAAGTTGTTCATTTACAAATCCAACTGCCATTGCCATTGGGATTGATTTTACATTACGGCTAATATCTTTATCACTTAAAATTACAACAGTAACTTTATCTTCTTTTACTGCTTTTATTACATATGAAGCTAATTTATCTAAAGCGGTTTTTAAATCTGATTTAAAAGTTGTTGAGAATACTCTATTTTTATAATATTCATCATATCGTGGAGATGATGGATCACCAAAAGAATAAAGAACATCAAATTTTTCTTTCATTAAAATAGGACTTGCTACTTTAAGTCTTTTTGCATATTCTGGTTTTTCATCTAAAATATTATGAACATGACCAAAACCTGTTTCCAAAGACATAACAATTTTTTCTCTATATGGGTCAATTGGTGGATTTGTAACTTGAGCAAATTTTTGTCTAAAGAAGTCACTAAAATTTCTACTTACCTGTGAAAAACATGCTAAAGGAGTATCATCACCCATAGAACCAACTGGTTCTTTACCATCTTTTGCCATTGGCTCAATCATTTGATCTAATACTTCATATGTAATATTAAAGTATTTTTGTTTTTTCTCTAACTCTTCTAACTCATAATCGCTTGTATCTAAAAATGATTCATCAATATACTCTTGTAAGTATTCCATATCATTGTTAAGCCATTTTCCATAGTTTTGACATGATTTCAAGTAGTTATTAATATCATCTTCTTTTAAAACTTTTCCATGTTTAAGATCAACACCAATCATTTGTCCAGATTGAAGTCTTCCTCTTTCAATAATATTATCTTCATCTAATGCTAAAGTACCATATTCAGATGTAATATACATCTTAAAATCTTTTGTAATAACATATTTAGATGGTCTTAATCCATTTCTATCGATTAAACACCCAATATGTCTACCATCTGTTAAAGATACAGCAGCAGGTCCATCCCAAGCTTCCATTGCAGTTGAAGTATATTCATAAAATGCTCTTAAATCAGAATCCATATGTGGAGCATTTTGCCACGGTGCAGGAACCAAACTTCTTGCAGCTTTAAAAAAGTCTACCCCATTTGCAACTAAAAACTCAAACATATTATCTAATGAAGCAGAATCTGAACTACCTATTTGAAGAATTGGTAAAATTCTTTTTATCTCTTCATCTGTAAATACTTCTGATTTAATTTGTTCTGATTTAATTTGTACATTAAATCTATTTGCCTCAACAGAGTTAATCTCCCCATTATGTGCAATAGCTCTAAATGGTTGTGCCAGTTTCCATTGTGGTAAAGTATTTGTTGAAAATCTTTGGTGAAAAAGAGCAAATGAAATTTTAAAATCTTCATCTCTTAAATCTATATAAAAATGTTTGATATGCGTAGGCATTATTAGCCCTTTGTACGCAATAACTTTTGAAGAAAATGTTGGAATATAAAAATCTTTTTTATCTATTAATTTATGTTCACACTCTTTTCTAGTTAAATAAAGCATTGCATCAAATCTTTTTGCAGTCATAACTGCATTGGCGCTTACAAAAACTTGAATTATGTGTGGTAAAGAGTCAAGTGCTTGTTGACCTAAGGCATTTTTATCAACAGGTACTTCTCTTGTAAATAACACTTTTAAATCATTGTTTTCACAATGGTCTTCAAAAGTATCAATATCTTTTAAATCTTTTGTAAATATCATTGCTACTGCATAACTTTCAGGTAAGTCAATACCTTGTTCAGTTGCAATTTTTCTCATAAATTTATTTGGCATAGATAATAGTAGTCCAGAACCATCTCCTGTTTTACCATCTGCTGCCACTGCACCTCTGTGCATCATTCGCTCAAGCGAAGTTATAGCGTCTTCTAAATTTTCATGACTTGGTCTGTTCTTTAAGTCAGCCATTAAACCAAAACCACAATTATCTTTAAAAGAAGTTAATAAATCTAAATTACTTCCCATCATTATCCTTTGTGTTTTAATCTTTATATTCCTCATAAAGTGGGGGATTATACTTTTTTTTTGATTAAAAGATGGTTAAAAAAAAATGCCTACAATTTTAAGTATAAATCAAACTACTAAAGAAACTTCTAATAGTAATTATTCTTTAGCAGTATATTAATTTAAGCTTAATATATACAAAATGCTACGTTCATGCTATTTTACTTAAGTTTTTTTTCAAAATTCGTGTTTTTATACATAACAATTACACAAATTTTGATTATACTTTTTTATATCTATTAAACAAAAGGAGTGAAAATGAAAAAACTAATTTCTACTGCTGTTGCAGCAGCTGTAATGGCAACTTCAGCAATGGCAGCTGAGTATACACTAAAGTTTTCTCACGTTGTTAGTGAGAATACACCAAAAGGGAAAGCAGCTAAGTATTTTGAAAAAAGGTTAGAAGAGTTATCAGGAGGTAGAATTGATGTTCAAGTTTACCCATCATCTCAGTTATATAACGATAACGCAGTTGTTAAAGCATTAAGACTTAACTCAGTACAAATGGCGGCACCATCTTTTTCTAAATTTGGTAAAATCGTACCTCAATTAGCATTATTTGATTTACCATTTTTATTTAATGATATTGATCATTTACATAGAGTTCAAGATGGTGAAGTTGGTAGAAAACTTAAAGGTATGGTTACTGCAAAAGGTATTGTAGCTTTAGATTTTTGGGATAATGGATTTAAACAATTCTCATCTTCTAAAAAAGCTTTAATTATGCCAGAAGATGCTGAAGGACAAAAATTTAGAATTATGTCTTCAAAAGTACTTGAAGCTCAAATGAAAGCTGTTGGTGGAAACCCTCAAATGATGCCATTTTCTGAAGTTTATTCAGGTTTACAACAAGGTGTTATTGATGCAGCAGAAAACCCAATTTCAAATATCTATACTAAAAAATTCCATGAAGTACAAAAATATTTAACAATTTCTAACCATGGTTACTTAGGATATTTAGTTGTAATGTCTAAAAAATTCTGGAAATCTTTACCAAAAGATTTACAAAAAGATGTAGTACAAGCTATTCATGAAGCAACTGCAAAAGAAAGACAATATGCACAAGAGTTAAATGATGAACAATTTGCAAAAATTAAAGATTATGCAGAAAAAACTGGTAAATTAGAAATTATTAAATTAACTCCAGAGCAAAGAGCTGCTTG
This sequence comes from Halarcobacter azotofixans (SeqCode), assembly GCA_048571215.1. Lineage (GTDB taxonomy): Bacteria > Campylobacterota > Campylobacteria > Campylobacterales > Arcobacteraceae > Halarcobacter > Halarcobacter azotofixans. The sequence goes on along the minus strand of CP182352.1, from coordinate 671,854 downwards.
GAAAAAAGCTGTAAGTAAAATCTATCCAGAATTTTATGATAAAGATAAAATTGGAAAAGATTTAATCGAAGGTGCACTTAACACTAAATAAGTTTTCAATAAAAACTATCGGTAAAACCGATAGTTTTTACCTCAAATCCCACTAATTAAATCTCAATTATAAATCTAGCTGTTATATTAAAATTAAATTCAAAAATTTATTTTAAAATACATAATAACTACATAACTTTTGATTATAATTTATCTACAAAGGAAAAAGGAGAGATAAAAAATGACTAGCTTTAAATACCTAAATTCTAGTATTGTACTAGCCACTTTGCTTTTATTTTCTGGATGTGGAGACAAAGATAACAAAGGGATTAATAAACCCCTAAGTGAAAATAATAAAGAACCATATATTCTTAAATTTTCCCATGTAGTTAATCAAAATACCCCAAAAGGAAAAGCAGCAAATTTCTTTGAGCAAAGATTAGAACAGTTAAGTAAAGGAATGATAGATGTACAAGTATATCCATCATCTCAACTTTATACTGACAATGCGGTATTAAAAGCTTTAAAATTGGATTCGGTTCAAATGGCTGCACCAAGTTTTTCAAAATTTGGCAAAATTGTACCCCAACTAGCACTATTTGATTTGCCATTTTTATTTAAAGATATACACCACTTACATAGAGTTCAAGATGGAAAAGTTGGTCAAGAACTAAAACAAATGGTTACAGCTAAAGGTTATTTAGCACTTAACTTTTGGGATAATGGGTTTAAACAATTAAGCTCTTCAAAAAAAGCTTTAATTTTACCCCAAGATGCCAAAGGTCAAAAATTTAGAATTATGTCATCAAAGGTTTTGGAAGCACAATTTCATGTAATTGGGGCAAACCCTCAAATGATGCCATTTTCTGAAGTTTATTCAGGACTTCAACAAGGAGTTATAGATGGTCAAGAGAACACTAACTCAAATATCTATACAAAAAAATTTCATGAAGTACAAAAATATCTTACTATATCAAATCATGGTTACCTAGGATACTTAGTCGTAATGAGTGAAACTTTTTGGAATAAACTACCTCAAAATTTAAAAGATGCAGTTATTCAAGCTATGAATGAAGCAACTTTAAAAGAAAGAGAGTATGCAGAGGAATTAAATGATGCTCAATTTGATTTGATAAAAGAGTATTCTAAAAATACAGGAAAACTAGATATAATTGAACTTACAGAAAATCAAAAAAATACTTGGAGGCAAGCTGTAAGTAAAATCTATCCAGAGTTTTATGATGCCGATAAAATCGGTGAAGAGTTAATAAAAGGCGTTTTAGCAACGGAGTAAAATTATGATTAAAATAATAAGTAAAATAATTGGATTTATAAACCAATCAATTGCTGCATTTGGTATTAGTGCCGGTGTTGCAATTTCATTTACAAATGTAGTGGCTAGATATGTATTTGATGCTTCATTAACTTGGGCAGCAGAACTATCTATTTTTATGTTTTTATGGAGTGCTTTTTTTGGAGCAGCATATTGCTTTAAAAAAGATGCCCATATTGCAGTAACAATAGTATTAGATGTTGTACCATCAAGGGTAGCAAAAGCAATGCTTTTGGTTTCACACTTAGTTACCATAGTATTTCTAATTGCAGTTGCCTATTATGGATATGAATACTTACTTTTAGTTATTGATTTAGAAGAGAGATCAATTGACCTTTGGGGTATGCCTATGTGGATTCCATATTTAGTTATACCTGTTGCATTTTCATTTGCAGCCTTTAGAGTTGCGGAAAGAATTCATGCAATTTTAAGTACAAGTCATGACAAGATTTTAAAAGAGAGTGAAGCAGAACAAGTCTTAGCTGGTATGGGAATTGGAGCAAAAGATAATGTTGACAATGAAAATGTTAAGGAACTAAATAAAATGGTAAAAGAAGTTGAAAAGAAAACAGGAGGTATGCTATGAGTGTAGCTTTATTATTTGGGATATTTTTTGTACTTGTTATTTTAGGAACACCTGTTGCTATTTGTTTAGGGGCATCAACTTTTGTTACTCTTCTTGTATTTACTGATATTTCACCTATTGAAATTTCAGCTATGATGTTTGAAAAAATAGAACACTACTCACTTATGGCTATTCCTATGTTTATCTTTGCTGGTAATCTACTTTCTAAAGGTAGTGCGGCACAAAGAATCATAGAGTTTGCTAAATCTTGTGTTGGTCACCTACCAGGTGGTTTACCAATTTCAGCTATTTTTGCCTCAATCATATTTGCAGCAGTTTCTGGAAGTTCTCCTGCAACTGTTGTTGCTATTGGTTCTATTATGTTTGGTGCAATTATGCAAGCTGGATATCCAAAAAAATATGCAGTTGGTACTATCGCAACAGCAGGTTCATTGGGTATTCTAATTCCACCATCAATTGTACTTATCGTATATGGTGTAACAGCAGAAGTTTCTATTGGAAAACTATTTATGGCTGGTGTAGTTCCAGGGATTATGCTTGGGATTATGATGATGGTAGTAACTTATATTGGTGCTAGAAAACTTGGTTTTGAAAAAGTTGAACCACAACCTTTTAAAGTTAGACTATCAAAAATGAAAGATGCATCTTGGGGTTTATTTACCATTGTATTAGTAATTGGTGGTATTTATGGTGGTATCTTTACTCCAACTGAAGCAGCAGCAGTTGCTTGTGTATGGGCATTTATTGTATCTGTATTTATTTATAAAGATATCAAATTTAATGAACTTTATACAACTGCTTTAGAATCAGCAAAAACCACTGCTATGATTATGTTTATTATTGCAAATGCAATGCTTTTTGCACACTTTTTAACAATTGAAAATATTCCACAAATGATTACAGAAGCTTTAGTTGAAGCAAATGTAAATAAATATATGTTCTTACTTATGGTTAATTTACTTCTAATCTTAGCTGGTTCATTTATGGAGCCAAGTGCTATTATTATGATTATGGTTCCATTATTACTTCCAGTTGCAATTGCACTTGGAATTGACCCAATCCACTTTGGTATTGTTATTACTGTAAATATGGAACTTGGTATGGTATCCCCACCAGTTGGTTTAAACCTCTTTGTAACCTCTGGACTTACTGGGATGAGTATCAAAGATGTAATTGTCGCCGCTTGGCCATGGACACTTACTATTTTAGTAGGTCTTATAGCTATTACATATATTCCTGATATTGTAATGTTCTTACCTGATTTAATGTATGGTTCTTAATAATATTTTTAAAATATAAAATAGGGTTTATCCCCTATTTTATCTATCTTTTATATCTTCTCTATTGAGTTTTTTTTTGTAATCTTTCTAATAAAACTACTGGGTCAATAATTTGTAATATAGTATTAATTCCTGCAGGAGGATTTACAGTTTCAGATACAAAACTAAACACACCTGAAAAATTACTTTTTGCTGATTTTAGTTGAGATTGTGGTACTTCACAAAAATCTCCTAATTTATCAACTATCAATCCTAGCTTTATAAGAGAACTGCCTTTTTCAACTTCAAATATAATAATCTCTTGTTCAGCTGATGCTTTAGCTTTTAAATACTCATGTAAATCTATAACTTCAATAGACATATCGTTATACATAACTCTTCCTGCAACTATTCCTCCTGAATTTACCGGCTGCAAACTTTCAAGACCAACAGCACCTACTAAACTAGTTAATTCAAAACCATACCAATAATTACCAATAAAAAAAGTACCTATATCTTTTATTTGAGAAGAATCTTTTTTGAAAACCACATTTGAAAAATACTTATTGTTATCTGATTTAACTTCAATTTCACTATTTTTATCTGATAGATAGATAAAAACTAAAGAGATTACATCATTTTCATAACCATCACCATTTTTATACTCCCTATAACCAAAAGAGCATCGAGAACCAACTGCATAATATTTATTTTCGTATTCAATAATACTTGAATATGATTCATTATTTGACAAATCAAAAAATTTATAATCTATATCTAATCTATCCCCAATATTATGAAGAGAATTTGTAGATGAGATAATAGTTGAATCTTTATTTGTAAATAAAGCAAAGTTTTTTTCTCCTAAAGGCAATATATCTTTTAATATATCTTTAAATTGTGGTTTGGCATCAAATACAATACCTATTCCACCCACATTAGATTTTGTTTTATTTGATGATATTGCTGCCCCATAAATATAGGTATATTCATTGTTATATAAAAATGTACTATCAAAATCTGAAACACTATATCTTTGTGAATCTGTTATTTGTAAAGTCTTAGCTACCCAATCTTCATTTAATTTTATATCTATTAGATTCTTACTCTCTTCATTGGAAACAGCTATTATTTTTCCACTTTTATCGTATATAAATAGGTTTGTATACACTGTATATAAATCATTTATATATTTTAATATACTACTTATGGTTTCACAATCATCTTCATCAATATACTCTTTTGATAAAATTTCAGAAAACTTAGGAGTTAGTGCCCACCATCTACAATCATTCGCCCTTTCATATAAATTTCTATCCATTATATCTACTGCTTGCAAAGCTTGAAAAGAGACTTCTCCAATAATAGTTTGAAGAACTGTTTCATTTAAACTTTTTATTGAGTTGTGAAATATCTCTTTAGTTCTTTCCCCTGTATTTGAAACTTGAGATAAAAGTTTTTTCCCTATTGCACTGTTTTGATGTAGATTTCCATTCCATACCGTTCTATTAAGGTTATCTTGTATCTTTTTTGCTTGCATGGGAATATCTTGTAACTCTTGGGAAAACAATGAAGTTGAGTGTAAAACAGTATTTAATATACTTTTATCAATTGAAGCTAAATCAAATGTAGATTTTTTTTCAAAGGCTTCATCTATACAAAACATTGCATGACCTCTCCAACCTAAACCAAAAAACCCTTGATAACCTTTTGTTTTAGAAGTACTTGCAATATATTTTTTACCCCCATAACTTATAATACTAAACTCATTATTATTTGTTACATCCATTTTAGTACCCAAAGGAAATTGATGAAGATCACTAGATGTAATCACTATTCCATTTTTATCAAGTAACATAAGATTTAAGTTTTGATTCGATTCTTTTAATCCTTTATAAACCCCTCTCATCTCATCTTTAAATCTAAAACACAATATCAATACACCAAGAGCTTCTGAATCTTTATCATTTGTTTTAGTTACTTTATAAGCATACATTAAAGTACTTTCTCTATCCTCTCTTAGATCTGTTTTTGACAGTTTTTCTATAAAATCTTCATTTGTGGTTAATGCATCATTTATTATTGAGTCATTACTTTTTTTAACACAGTTTTTTTCATCAAGTGTAACTAGTACATCTCCTTTTGTATCAGTTAGAATTACATCAAAATAAACACTATATTTTTTTACATACTCATTAAATCTATCTCTAATCTCTGATTTTATTTGATTTAATTTTGCATTTATTCCACTTCTTTCTAAAGGTTTTTTATCTTTACACAAAATTGGTTGTAAGATATTTTTAAAATTTTCATCAATATTTTCAGACTTACATTGATTTGTAAAAGGTTCAGGACAGTTTTGGCAAACTTTTGATTTTTCATCATATTTTAAACTATTATCTAAATCATTATTATATAAAAAATATCTAGTATAAAATTCCCTTATAGAATCATCTGTTGCCAAAAAACCGATGTCAGCAGTTCTTTCAAATAAATTTCTAATTACTATATCTACCACAACCTGAGAACGAGTAATTATTTCATTAGATAATTGTTTTATATTTTCTTCAGCCAAATTATTTATTAAGCTACCAGATAATATGTTAAATTCATTTTGAGTATCTTCCATATTTGTACCACCCTCAGATACGTCATTTAACATATTGATAATGCTCCAATGTTGGGATAATTCATTTAGATTATTCTGATATTCAACTACTTCGGGGATATGCTTTCTAAAGAATTCAATATAATTATTATTTACCAAACCTGACATAATTTCTCCTTTTTATTAATTATATAACTTAATTGTATAATTTATAATTAACTTAAAGTGTATATTTTATACTATTAAAGTATATTTTTTATACTATAAAATAGTATCAAATTAATATGAAGTTATTTTTAAAAATATTTGATTATTTATTACTTAATAAATGTAGATTTCATTAAGAATATTTTAATTAAATTTATTTTTTTTAGATTAAAAAATTTTTTTAAGTATTTATTTTAATCACAAAATTTAACTTTATAAAGCATTTTTCTAATCAAATCAGAAAATATGAGAAGAGTATTAAATGTTCATAAATATAATAATAAAGTAACATTTACAATAAAACTTTCATCAATCAATGATTGATTCTATAACTTTTTTATATATTCTAAATAATTCCTAAATTTTAGAAACTAATCTTCTGACAACTTTTTTTAAGTAACTTTAAAGTTTATTAGTAATAATATTTCTTAATAATTATGATATCGATTATCATAATAATTAATGATAATAAAAACTTATATAAGGTTCAATATGGAAGATTTTTTTTTAATAATAATTGCAATTTTTGCATTATATTATATTTATAAAACTATATTTAAGAATAGAGGTTGCAATTGTGGCAGTAATAATTGTCAAACTAAAAAAGATAAGAATTAGATGAAAAATATTATTGAGATAAAAGACTTATCTTACTCTTGTAGCTTAAAAATTATTTATAAAAATTTAAACTTAAATACTACGCAGCAGTTTTTAATAAAAAATTAAAAAAATAAATAAAGATATTTTAAACAAAGGATAATTATGAATATTAAAACAAAAACTTTAGCTGTTTTAGAAAAAGGGTGTATGGCAAAGGTTAAAAAACTACATGCAAAAGGAAAATTATTACATAAACTTCTTGATATGGGCTTTGTAAATAATGTAGAAATTGAAGTTATTAGAGAAGCTCCACTTTTTGATCCAATGGAACTTAGACTTCATAACTACCATTTAACAGTTAGAAAAAGTGAAGCTGAGCTTATTGAAGTAGAGGAATAAAAATGAAGAAAATAAAAGTAGCACTTGCAGGACAACCAAATTGTGGTAAATCCACAATTTTTAATCTTGTAAGTGGAATAGAACAACATATTGCAAATTATCCAGGTGTAACTGTAGATAAAAAAACAGGATTCTTCACCTATGAAAAGAAGAAAATTGAAATGGTAGATTTGCCTGGAACCTATTCTTTCAGTTCATATTCTTTAGAAGAAAGAGTTGCAAAAGACTTTATAATTGATGAAAATCCAGATTTAATAGTAAATATAATTGATGCTTCAAATATAAAAAGAAATCTATACTTAACTTTTCAACTCCTAGAAATAGGTATCCCTGTTGTTGTGATCTTAAATATGATGGATGTTGCAAAAAGAAGAGATATTACAATAGATTCACAAGAGATATCAAAACTATTAAACTGCCCTGTAGTTGAGGCTAGTGGAGCAAAAGGTATTGGGGGAAAAGAAATAATGAAAACCATAGTTGATGCAGCTTCAAAGAAGCATCACTATGAAGAATTTAAAATAAATTATGAAGAACTAGAACCCCATATAGCGTATATTGAAGAGAAAATATCTACTGCAACTTTAAGTCAAAGTAAAAGATGGCTTGCAATAAAAACTTTAGAAGGAGATCATACAATAATAAATCGCTTAAAAGAAGAGTTTTCAGATATTGAAAAGTTTTCTAAAATTCAAGAAGATTTATTTCATGAAAAATATGATAAAGATACAATCTCTTTCCTTGCTTCTATTAGATACGAATCAGCAGATATAATTTATCACAAAGCTATCAAAGAAAAGCACAAAAATGAATTAACCTTAACAGACAAAGTAGATAAAATCATCTTAAATAGATTTTTAGCTATTCCTATTTTAATATTTTTTATGTTTATGGTATATGAAATCTCTATTGTATGGGGGTATAAACTCACAGATTATACTTGGCCAATTTTAGCTGCATTTAAAAATTTTGTTATTGATATTTTGCCTGCTGCAAACTTTATAGATGTTCCTATGATAACCGACTTTGGTGTTTGGATGGTAAATAGTGCAAATGCTTTAATGAATTATATTCCAATCTTCTTTATTTTATTTTCATTAATCGCAATTATGGAAGATGTGGGCTATATGCCTAGAATGGCTTTTATTTTAGATAGAGTTTTTAAAAAGTTTGGATTACACGGTCAATCAACTTTACCTCTTGTTTTAGGTGGTGCAATTGTTGGAGGATGTGCAGTTCCAGGAGTAATGGCTACGAAAGGTATTGCAGATGATAGAGCAAGAATGGCAACTATTTTTTCAGTTCCATATATGAACTGCTTAGCAAAGGTTCCATTCTATACTCTACTTTTAGGAGCTTTTTTTAAACCAGATATGGCAATTATGATGTTTTTTATTTCAACAGTAACCTTGTTTATTGCGATGATAGTAGCAAAATTAATTACAACAACTATATTAAAAACAAGGGAAACAGCCCCATTTTTGATGGAGCTTCCCCCTTATCATATGCCCACTGTTAAAGGAGTAATAATTAGAGCTTCACAAAGAGTTTGGTTATATATTAAAAAAGTAGTAACAATTGTATTAGCTGTGGCTATTATACTTTTTGCAATGCTTCAATTCCCTGGACTTTCAGATAAAGAGCAAATTAAATTTAATGCAGATGGACAAAAAGCATTAGACGTTTTTTATAAAAAAGTAAAAAAATCTAAATATTTTGAAGAAGTTGATACAAAAGATGAAGTTTCAAATCTTTTAAATTATTATGATGGATATAAAGCAAAAAAGATGTCTGGATCATCTTCTGTTGATGAAGAATATAAACAAATGAATGCTTCATTATATAAATTTATAAAACCTAAAAGAGATAAAGAAGCAAGAATTATAAATAAAGAACTTAGAAAACTATCTAAAAAAAGAAAAAGAATTTTAAGATATATGAAAAATGAAAAAGTTGAAAATTCATTGTTAGGAATGGCTGGACGATCAATTGAACCACTTACTCAATATGCAGGCTTTGATTGGAAAATAAATGTGGCTTTTTTAAGTTCTTTTGCAGCAAGAGAAAGTGCTGTTGCAACACTTGGATCTTTATATGAAAATAATAAAGCTGATTCAATGAGAGCAGAAGAAGCTATAGCACAAAATAGTGGATATACACCTTTGCATGCTACAGCAATTATAATTTTCATGCTTTTAACTCCACCTTGTATTGCAACAATGATTGTTGTGAAACTACAAACAAATAGTTATAAGTGGATGATATTTGCTATTTTCTTTCCTGTATTTTTGGGTATTACTTTAGCTTCCATAGTTTTTACTTTAGGCTTAAGTAATAGTTGGACAGGACTAGAAGCAATGACTTACTTTTATTTTTCTGTACTTACAGTAGCACTAATAGTTGGTTTTTTTCCAAAGAAAAATGTAAATTGGAAGGGTGGAATTAAGCCTAAAATAAATAAACAAATTTAATCTTAAAAAAGGAGAAAAAATGAAAAAAATTTTATTAGGTCTTGCATTTGTTGCAAGTTCGATGTTTGCTCATACTGCAATTATGAGTTGTTTTGATAATGGAGATGGAACAATCACTTGCGAAGGTGGTTTTTCCGATGGTAGTAGCGCAAGTGGTGTAAAATTCCATGTTTTACAAGATGGGAAAAGTATCTATGAAGCAAAAATGAATGAGGATAGTGAAGTAACATTTAAAAAACCTTCAAATAGTTATACCGCTGTATTTGATGCAGGAGAAGGACATCAAGTTCATGTAAAAGGTTCAGACATTACTGAGTAAGTAAATAAGATATTTGTTAGTGATAGTTTAGATCTTATAAAAAGTCTAAAATTAACACTTGGTTATAAATATAAATTATAAAATAGGAGAAAATAAATGAAAAAGGTAATCGTAGGATTAGCAGCAGCAACAGTTTTAGCAACAGACGCATTGGCACACTTTCAAATGGTATATACACCAAATACAGCATTAGAAAAAGGTAAAACAATAGAATTTAAACATGTATTTACTCACCCATTTGCAGATGAACATACAATGGATATGGCAGGAGTAGAAGAGTTTTATGTAATTAATAAAGGTAAAAAGAAAGATTTAAAAGATAGTTTAAAACCTATCACTTGGAAAGGTAAACATAACTCAGGAAAAGCTTTTGAATCATCATATAAAGCAAGAAGAATGGGTGATCATGTATTTGTTATGAAACCAGTTCCATATTTTGAAGCAGGTGAAGGAATATATATCCAACAAATTACAAAAACAGTAATCAATGTAGCGGGAACACCAACAGATTGGGATGCGCAATTAGGATTAAAAGCTGAGATTGTGCCATTAACAAAACCATATTCAATTTGGGAAGGTGGAAGTTTTACGGGTATAGTAAAATCAAATGGAAAACCAGTACCTTTTGCAGAAATAGAAGTTGAATATATAAATAATACACCAGATATGAAAAATAATGCAATGGGACCAAATAAATATAAAGCTCCACAAGATTCATTTGTAACAATTGGAATCAAAGCAAATAAAGATGGTGAGTTTACATTCTCAATTCCTAAAGCTGGGTTTTGGGGATTTTGCGCACTAGGAGCTGGTTCTGACAAAGAATACAAAGGTAAAGAACTAAGTCAAGATGCTGTTATTTGGGTTGAAGCTAAACCTATGAAATAATCCATTGATAAAATAATCAATTTTATCAATTTCAAGTATAAAAGGTTTAACACCTTTTATACTTAACTCAACTATTTTTTCTACAACTTATATTTTAAAATACAATATTCTTGTCATGATAGTAGTTTAGATTATTTGGTATTAAGATAATCTTTGAAATTTCTAATTCAAGTTTTTTCTTTTTGGATTTTTCCTCTATATTTTCTTTTTTTTAAGTGTTAGACTAAAATTATAAACCCGTTATAAAAGTTTAATTTTAAGTTTTCACAAAGTAAATAAATTATAGTATCAAAAATTATATTGATTATTAAGATTAAAAAGGATTAAAGTATTTGAAAACAATTAGTGAATCAGAAGGATATTTTTTATTATGTGAGTTTGAAGATGGTTGGGGAATGGAAGATATTGATAGTGAAGAACAGCTATATTTATATTGTATTGAAGCCCTCTATATTCCTGAAGAAAAAATTGAAGATCTCAATTTAAGTGACACCTATTGTTTAGAAATCAACCTTAAAGATTTAGATAAAGAAGATTTAGATGAAGATTGGTATGTAAATCTTTTAAGAATTTCTAAAATGAACAATAAATATAGTTTTTGATTAACTTTACTAATAGCTGTAAAAAGAGTGAATTTATAACTTCACCCTTTTTATAGCACCTTTTTTATCAATACTAAAAAATATAATAAAATTACATAAGGTACCAATAACTAAACCATCAATTTGATATGGTGAATTAAAAACTATATTCCAGATTAATACTCCTAATATTCCACTAAGAGAACCAGCTAAAAAACGCAACCTACTTACTTTTAGTCCTAATAAGGCAGCTGATAAAGGAACTAATACTGTAGGAGCCCAAAAATTATATGAATAGATTAAAATATCTAACACACTATCAATTGATAAGGCAAAAACTACTGCTAGTACTCCCACAAGTAGTGTAATAAGTCTTGCTATTTTTAACTCTTTTTTTATATCTAAAGAGGTTTTTCTCAAAGGTTTTAAAATATCATTACTAAAAGCTATAGCAGCTGAGTTTAAAAATGAATCTGCCGATGACATTATTATAGATATTACAGCAGCTATTACAATTCCTTGTAATACTGGATGTAATGATTCTTTTATAACATAAGGCATAGCTAGATTTGCATCTAATTCGGGATTCATTGCTAAAGCAATTAAACCAATAAGTCCTGTCATAGCAAAAAATGGTATAGAAAACAATCCACTAAGTAAAGTCCCCCTTGAAACTCTTTTTGTATCTTTTCCTATTAAAAGCCTTTGAAGATATGGAGGAACTAAGGTTTCACCTAATAAAAAGGTTAAAAACAATGAAGTCAAAGCAATAAGTGACATTGTATCTGTTGGTATCTCTAAATGAGAAGGTGGTACTTTTGCCACTATATTTTCCCAACCACCCACATGATTTATACCAAAATATAATACTATAGGGATACCAATGGCTAATACTATAAACTGCATAATATCAGTCCAAACTACAGCTTTCATTCCACCAACTGTTGCATAGGCAATCACAATCCCCATTCCAATTAAAATACCAAAAGTTCTATCCAAACCTAAAAAAAGATTAAATATATATCCAATAGCTCCAATTTGTGCTCCAAGAATTCCTGAGCAAAGAATAAAGCCAAATATTCCGCTAAATACTCTTGCTTCTTTTCCATATGCTGGTTCCATAATATCCCCAACAGAGATAGCATGTGGATAGTGTCGCATATTGGGTGCTACAAATTGTGCTACTAAAATCTCTTTTAAACTAAATCCCCACAAGGCTACAATATTTGAGATACCAACTAAAAACACTTTTTCAGCATTTCCCATTGAAAAACCACCACCTATAAAAGAAGCAGATAGGGTTGCAAAAATAGCTAAGGTTCCAAAAGATTTTCCAGCAACAGCATACTCTCTCATCCCTTTTATATTTTGTCCTGCTTTTAAACCTATAAATAAAACTGCAAGCAAATAAAAAAATATAATTCCATTTTGCATGAGAGTGCCTTTTTTTTAAAGAATAAATAATATTAAAAGTATAGCACTTTGATTATTAAAAAATAATTATTTACCATACTTTAGAACTCTTATTATCTTGAAGTTTGAAATGATTTTTTAATCAAAATAATAAAAATGCGATTAAAGTGCGATTTCATTTAACTATATTTAGTATTGAAATTCATCCTAAGAATTTTCTTTAATAGTTTTGCGAATTTTTATATTAAGGAAAAAATCTTAGTTTTGAAAATCTAAATATAACATAAGGGAATAAAATGAAAAAAATTTCATGCTTAAGTTTGATTGCATCTATAGCAATCACTACTCCACTATTAGCAGATAACCTTTCAGATGCATTACAAAATCTTAAGGTTAAAGGTGAGATTAAAGCAGAGTACTCTGATTCTAATTTTCTGGGTGCAGCAAAATCAGAAGATATTACTGCAGTTGGTGGTAGCCTTGGGGTAATTACTGGAGATTTTTATGGTTTTTCAGCAGGAGTTACCTTTCAAGCTTCAACTGTATTAACTGATGACTTCAATGCTCCAACAGCAGGACCTCAAATAGACCCACTGGATGCATCAGGAGCTAGATTATCAGAATCTTATATTCAATATAAATACTCTAATACAAGTTTGAAAGCTGGTAGACAATATATCTATACACCACTTGTAAGTACAGCAATTGATGGGAAATCTTCTGAGACTGTATTAAAAGATTCATTTGAAGCTTATGTTTTAACAAATACTGATATTCCTAACACTACTCTTGTTGCAGGTTATGTAAACAAATATCAAAACAAAGTTGATGCTACATCAAATGATATAGGAGATTTTAAAGATTTTCAAGATGGTGCATATACAATCTATGCAAAAAATACTTCTATTGAAAATTTAACTCTACAAGCTCAATATTTAGATGAAAGTGGAAAAACTTCTGCAACAGATAAAGATGCTTTATATTTACAAGCAGACTATAATTTAAATGGTCACATGCTTTCAGCTCAATTCTTATCATCAACTGATAAAACTCAAGCTGCAAATGCACAAGATGGAAAACTTTTTGGATTAAAAGCTACTGGACCATTAGGGATAGGAAAACTTGGATATGTGTTAGCATATAATTCAAGTACAGATAAGAATGCTCCTGTATATGTAGGTGCAGGTTCAGGTACAACAGATACTCCTTTTACTGCAATGCCAGTACATGGTGGTGGAGTTCCAACTAGAGCAGATACAGATACAATAGTGGGTGCTATTGCTGTTCCTGTTATGGGTGCAACTGCAGTTGGGTATGCTGGTAAATCTATGTCTTCAACTCATCCAATCGGTGATGTTACAGCAATGGGTGCTATAGCAATATATCCTGTTTCAAAAAACTTACTTCTTAAAGTAAACTATGAACATGTAGAGGTTGAAAAGATACCAAAAGATACAGACACTACAAGAGTTTATTTAACATATAAATTCTAATATAACTCGTGCTCTTTTATACTCCTCCATAAAAGGGCACTTAAAACTATCTTCTCTAAATTATGCTTTTTTATAGAACATGGTTTATTATTTCTAAACTAACTATTTTTAAAATTTCAAATACAAATGACATAATATAAAGAATACTAAACTTAAATTAATAACTAAGAAATGTAACCCTAAGTAATCTTTCATAACTATGCCTATATTTGTTATTTATTATAAGCATAATACAAAAAATAATTCGTAAATTTATCGCATAGATTAAAAGTGTAAATAAAAATATTATTACTAGTTTTGTAATAAAAAATATAAAACGATAGGGATATAAATAATACTAGAAAGTGTTCCCATAGCTACAACAGAAGCTACCATTGAAGAGTCTTGATTATATTTTTCCGCTAAGATTGCATTTAAAACAGCAGGTGGTAATACCCCAAAAAGGATTATTAAATCTTTTTGTAAAGCTGTATATTCAAAAATCTCTATAGCTAAATATGCCATAGCAAGCCCAGATAATGGACATAAAATTGCACCAATAATGCCAACTTTATAATGTGCAAACTTAACAGTAGATAATTTAACCCCAAGGGAAAAAAGTATTAAAGGTATGGCAACTTTAGATAACATATCTACAGAAGAGATTATTAATTGTGGTAAATGAAAATCAAAATAGTTAAAAATAAGTGCTATAATCGTAGCTATGATTACAGGATTTTTTAATAAATCAAATAGTTTAAAACTCCCTCCATACATAACAACTGCAACCGTAAACTGCCCAATTACTTGCACTAAAGATAAGGCTATAAACATAGCCATAGCCTCTTGACCAAAGGCAAATAAAGCCAAAGGTAAACCTAAATTTATAGAGTTATTAAACATCATTGTGGGTAAAAAAGCTCTTATGTTAATATCTAAAAATTTTAAAAATGGGTACAAAATAATACCAGAACCAAAAACCACAAGTACTGCACCTAAAGAGAAATATCCAAGAACTGTGATAGAGGGAAGTTTTTCACTAATTGCATAAAAAATCAAAATAGGGATAAAAATATCAAGATTTATTTTATTTGGTATCTCCATATCTAATTTTTGAAATTTTCCATAAACATACCCTATTGAACTTGCTAATAATACAGGAAAGAGTATATTTATGATTTGATATAACATTAATTTTTAAAGCCTCTTTTTTCTATATAAGTATAAGATAATAAAGTTGATATAGTTCTAGTATAAGGAGCGTCTAGCTTAAGTGATTCACAGTTTTTTATAACTATAGTGCATATCTCATCTAATTCAATAGGTCTATTGTTTTCTACATCAACTAACATTGAAGGTTTTATAGAATCAAAGTTTTTAATAAGTTCATACATTTGAATAACATCTTCATTTGTGAATTTTACCCCTTGAACCCTTGCAGCTGTAGCTGTTTCTTTCATAAGTTCCAATACTATTTTAGATAACTTATTATGGGACATCAATTTCCCGGTTTTAATTCTTAACAATGCACAAATAGCATTTACTCCATTGTTAATAATTAATTTCTTCCATAACTCAAATTTTATATTATCAGTAATACCACAAAATATATTTGCATCTGTTAAAATATTTTTAAAATCCAATAAAAATGCTTTACTTTTATTTGTAAGTTTCATAGCACCTATTATAGTTTCAATATCCCCTGTAGCTTCAATAACTCCAGGCTTTACTATATGTGCCCCAATTTTTCTACACAAACCACCTATTACTTTATCTTTTGGGAAATACTTGCAAAGGATATCTTCATTTTCGACCCCATTTTGTAAAGAGATAATGAAAGGAAAACTCTCTTGTTTTGAAGCTAAATATGAAGACAACTCCTTTGCAATATATTCAGTTGAAGTTGATTTAGTAGTAATAATTACAGCATTAACTTTTAGAAGCATTTCAGAGTTTAAAAAAGAAAGTTGGGTGACATCAACTTTTTTATTAAACTTAAATTTTGGGTGCTGCAACTTCAAACCATTTTGCTGTAAGGCTTTTAAGTGTTCACCTCTTGCTACGAATAAGACATGATGTCCGTGTTCAATTAGTTTTGCACCATAAAAAGAACCTATACCACCAGCACCCAAAATTATAAAATTCATTATCAATCCTTTGTATAATTAAATAAAATTAATTATACAATATTACTCTTCACTAAAAAAATCTAATAAAAGCTCATTAAATCTATCTTTATGTTCTATTTGACTCCAATGTCCACATTCTCCAAAACCATGTAATTGTGATTTTGTTATCAAATTATGTAATCTTATTGAGTTTTCAAAAGGGATAACTTTATCTTCTCTACCATGAATAATTAGAACATTGTTTTTTATTTTTTTTATATTCTCTTCATCACTAGCCATTGCAGTAACTGAGGATTGTCTAGGTTCAGGGAACATTGAACCAAACGATTCTTGAAATCCAGGTCTAATACTTGCATCATATCTTAATTTTGCTAACTCGTCAGTTACCAATACTCTACTATAAGCAAAGGTATCAAGCAATGATTTCATATTTTCTAAGCTTGGTGTATATCCCCAAGCTTGATCAAGTCCAGCTGTAATCTCAAACTCAACTCCCATTGCACCCATAAGTACAATTTTATCAAATCGTTGAGGATATTTAATAGTTAAAGCTAATGCTAAAGCTCCACCAAATGAATTTCCCACTAGATTTGTTTTTTCAATACCTAAAGCATCCATTAAATCGATTGTTTGTTTAAGCCAAACATCCATGTTATAAATCATTCCTTCAGGTCTATCAGAAAAACCAAAACCTGCCATATCAGGCGCAATTACTCTAAATTTTTCAGCAAGTACAGGCATACACAACCGCCAATTTGCAAATGCTGAAACCCCAGGTCCTGAACCATGAATAAAAATGATTGGTTCACCCTCTCCAATATCATGATAATTTGTATTAAAACTTCCTGTTTTTATACTATTTGCAATTTCAGGATTTTGTGACATCTATTCTCCTTTATTTAAATTAAACTCTTTGGCTAAAAGTTTATATGATCTTTTTCTATCTTCAAAAGAGTAAGTTACATTAACAAGCATAACCTCATCAACTCCATACTCTTTTGCTAAATTTTCTATTTTCTCTTTACACTCTTTTGGTGTACCTAAAACCATAGTTTTCATAGTCTCGTGATAATATATTTTATCATCATAAGATAACTCTTCGTATAGTTCTTCTACCTCTTGGGGACTATGTAAACCATCTCTTGTAGTGTGTCTAAAAGCTTGAACTTTCCAATAGGTATGGCTTGATGCTATTTGTATTGCCTCCTCTTTTGTGGGTGCACATATACAAGCAACTGCTATCATAGGTTTTGGTTTATTAAAAGTTTTTGAAGCTTTAAATTGCTTTTTATAATTTTCAATTATTTCTATTGGTCTCTCATGGGTTCCAATAAATAAAGCTAAACAAAAACTAGCTCCAAGATGGGCAGCTAAAGCAGAGCTTCCATCGCTAGAACCCAATAGGTATACAGGAGTTGATTCAACATCTTTAGGAGATATTCCAACCCCATGAAAATAATCGTTTTTGGGTACAGTATCGTTTAAATAATTTATTAAATCGTTTGCTTTTTGGGCATAAGAATCACTATTTTTATTATGAAGTGCCCTTGCACTTAAAAAATTTGCTCCATTGGCTCTACCTATTCCTAAATCTATTCTAGAACCATGAAGAGCAGTTAAGGTATTAAATATTTCAGCTACCTTATAAGCACTATAATGGTTTAACATCACCCCACCACTTCCTACTCTTATTTTTGAAGTGGCAGAAGCTACAGCTGCAACCATTATCTCAGGTGATGAACTTGCATATCCTGGTGTATCATGATGCTCTGCACACCAATACCTTTTATATCCTAAATCCTCACAAAGTTTTGCTAATTCTATTGTATCAAAAAGACCACTCTTAGCCTCTTTGTTATCATGTATTGGGGATTGGTCTAATACACTTAATTTTAACTTCACTACTATTTTCCTAGTTTTTTTACACTTTTTCCAGCTATACCATAATGCTGTTTTGGCATCTCATTTAAAATCACCCTAATCGTCTCAATTGGAGCATCTAATGATTCATGAATAGCAAGAGTTACTTTTTCAATAAGCTTCTCTTTTTTTTCATCATCGCGACCCTCAATAATATTTATAGTTGCTATTGGCATAATGTATCCTTAAAAATTCTCCCTATTTTTTAGGGAGTGATAATTTTTTCTACTTTTAAAATGATTTATAGAACCATTTAAAGTAAAAAACCTATACAAACTTAAATGACACAGAACCTAAATCTTGGAATTTAACATTTACATTATCACCTTTTTTTACTGATATAGCAGCTGTGATTGCACCTGATAAAATATATTCACCTTTTTTAAGTGTTTCACCTCTTTCAGCCATCATATTTGCAAGCATTGCAATAGAAGTTGCAGGATGTCCAAGAACAGCAGCACCAGCTCCAAGTTGAACTATTTCACCATTTATTTCCATAACTACACCAAGAGTTTTAAGGTCTAAACCTTTAATATCCCTTGCTTGCCCACCTGTTACATATCTTGAAGATGAAGAGTTATCTGCAATAACTGATTTTAAATCAAATTTAAAATCTTTATATCTTGAATCAATAATCTCAACAGCAGGCATAACAAAATCAGTAGCAGCTATTACATCACCAATATGACAGCCAGGTCCTGCTAAATCCTCTTTTAAAACAAAAGCAATCTCAGCTTCTACCTTTGGATGTATCAGTTTATCAATCTCAATCTCAGCTCCATCAGCATATGCAAAGTAATCAGCCAAATATCCATAACAAGGATTTTCAACACCCATTTGCTTCATTTTTGCTTGGCTAGTTAGCCCCATCTTCATACCAATAATCTTAGTACCACGAGCCTCTTTATTTCTTCTTGCTGTCCATTGAATATCAAAGGCATCCTTATAAGTCATTTCAGGATAATCATCTGTTATCTTAGTAATCTCATAAGCATTTATTTCTGCATCTTCACAATGTTTTGCAAGTTTTTCTATTGTTTCTTTATCTAGTGCCATTATATAAGTCCTTTTTCTTTTGCCATATCTAAGGCTAAATCTTCAATCATATCCTCTTGACCACCAACAGTTCCCCTTTTTCCTAACTCTATAAGAATTGCTCTAGCATCAATACCATATTTTTCTTGTGCCCGTCTTGCAAAAAGTAAAAATGATGAATAAACACCTGCATATCCTAAAGTTAATGAATCCCTTGAGATTCTTGTAGGTTTACCCATAATTGGTAATGCAATATCTTCAGCTGCATCTTCAATTTTATTTAAATCAATTCCAGTTTCAACACCCATTCTACTTAAAACAGCAACCAATACTTCAGTTGCAGTATTTCCAGAACCAGCACCAAATCCAGCTAGTGATGCATCAATTCTATTTGCACCACCTTCAATAGCTGCAATTGAGTTAGCAACTCCCATAGACATATTGTTATGACCATGAAAACCAACTTCAATATCATCACCAAAATGTTGTTTAATAGTATCAATTCTTTTGTAAACACCTTCTGGTAAAAGATATCCTGCTGAATCAGTTGCATAAACTGTTGTTGCTCCATAAGAAACCATCAATTTCGCTTGTTCTAATAATTTTTTCTCATCAATCATATGAGACATCATTAAAAATCCAACTGTATCAAGTCCCATTTCACGTGCAGCTTTTATGTGTTGTGCTGATACATCAGCTTCTGTACAGTGAGTTGCAACTCTAACCATTGAAGCACCATGTTTTACAGCACTTTTTAGATTTTGTACTGTTCCAATCCCTGGTAATAAAAGTACAGATACTTTTGATTTTTTTAAGTTTGGAACAACTGCATCTAACCACTCTTCATCACTATGTAATCCAAAGCCATAATTTACAGATGAACCACCTAGTCCATCCCCATGAGTTACTTCAATATATGGAACTCCTGCATCATCCATAGCTGTTGCCATATTTTTCATTTGATCAAGAGTAAACTGATGTCTAATAGAGTGCATTCCATCTCTTAAAGACATATCATGTATTTTTATTTTTTTACCATTTAAATCCATCTTATACCCCTGCTTTTATTTTTTCAGCCATTTGCTCTGCTACATCTGTTGCAGCTGCTGTAATGATGTCTAGATTTCCTGCATATTTTGGTAAATAATCACCTAGCCCTTCAACCTCTAAAAAGATTGATACTCTATTTCCATCAAATACTGGTCCATTTTTTAGTTTATATCCAGGTACAAATCTTTGAACTTTTGCTATCATCTTATGAACAGATTCAGTAATAGCTTCTTGATCTGGTTCACCTACAGTTAAACAATGAACAGTATCTCTCATCATAAGTGGCGGCTCTGCTGGATTTAATATAATAATTGCTTTACCTTTTTTTGCCCCACCAACTTTTTCAATCCCTAAAGCTGTAGTTTCTGTAAACTCATCAATATTTGCTCTAGTACCAGGTCCTGCTGATTTTGAAGCAATAGTAGCAACTATTTCACCATATTCAACTGCTTGTACTTGTGAAACAGCTGCAACCATAGGAATAGTTGCTTGTCCACCACAAGTTACCATGTTTACATTTTGTGTATTTTGTGCCAATAACTCTTGTAGATTTACTGAAGGTACACAAAATGGTCCAATAGCTGCTGGTGTAAGGTCAATAACCATTACACCTTTTTCTTTTAATTTTCTATTATTTTCACCATGTACATATGCTGACGTTGCATCAAATGCAATTTTTATTTCATCTTTTTCAATATGTTCTAATAATCCATCTACACCATTATGTGTAGTTTTAAGACCATTATCTCTAGCTTTTGCTAAACCTTTTGATCCTTCGTTAATCCCCACCATCCATAATGGATTAAGTATTTCACTTCTTTGAAGTTTATACATTAGGTCTAAACCAATATTTCCTGGACCTATCAATGCACAATTAATTTTCATTCTATATCCTTAAAAATAGTCCCTATTTTAAAGGGACCTTTTATTCTGTAATTTCTTTTTACCAGTGAAAGTAAATCTCACCTAAAAAGCTTGTGTTTTCACCCTTTTTAAAAACTCTAAAAGAAGTAATAAGTAACTCTTTACACAAACCTACAAGAGGCAGAACCAATTCCACCAATATTTATAGTCATATTATCCCCTGATTCAATTGGAACCATAGCACATAAAGCCCCTGAAAGAATAACCTCTCCAGCTTTTAAACCAACTCCAAATTCACCTAATTTATTAGCTAACCAAACTACAGCATTTACAGGACTACCAAGAGCTGCTGCTCCAGCACCTGTATGTAATAACTCACCATTTCTTTCAAGTGTAATACCACAAGTTGTTAAATCCAAATCTCTTGGATCTGCACTTTGTCCACCAAATACTATATATCCACAAGAAGCATTATCTGCAACTGTATCTTGGATTTTTATTTTCCAATCAGTAATTCTTGAATCAACTATCTCAAAACAAGGCATAACAAATTTAGTTGCTCTTAGAACATCTGCATTTGTTACCCCTGGTCCCATTAAGTCTTCTTTTAAAACAAAGGCTATTTCACCTTCAGCTTTTGGTTGAATCATTTTAGTAGATACATCAATCTCATCACCATCAGAATAGATCATATCTGATAATAAGTATCCAAAATCTGGTTGGTCAACCCCTAACATATCCATCACAACTTTTGATGTTACGCCGATTTTTTTACCAATGATTTTTGAACCATCTTCACTCATTCTTCTTTTGATTAAGACATCTTGAATAGCATAAGCATCTTCAATTGTTATATCTGCCTCTCTACTTGTCAATGGAGCAATAGATTTAGTTGACTTCAAAGAATCATATAATTCATTTCCATATTGTTCAATTTTTTCATTTGTCATTTTATTATCCATTACTTACATTTTTATACATACATTTTTAAGTTCTGTATAGAATTCTAGTGAGTGATGACCACCCTCTCTACCTATTCCTGAACCTTTCATACCACCAAATGGAGTTCTTAAATCTCTTAAAAACCATGAATTAATCCAAACAATTCCCGCATCAATCTGAGAAGCTACTCTATGAGCTTTATCTAGATTTTCAGTAAATAGTGTAGCTGCTAATCCATAAGGTGAGTTGTTTGCCATTTTAATTGCCTCCTCTTCTGTATCAAAAGGTTGTACATGGCAACAAGGTCCAAAAACCTCTTCTTGAACAACAGTTGCAGTTTCTGGAAGTCCTGTCCAAATAGTAGGTTCTACCCAATATCCATCTTTCATATTTCCAGGCATCTTAGGAGCACCTCCACCTAAAACAACATTAGCACCCTCATCAACT
This sequence comes from Halarcobacter azotofixans (SeqCode), assembly GCA_048571215.1. Lineage (GTDB taxonomy): Bacteria > Campylobacterota > Campylobacteria > Campylobacterales > Arcobacteraceae > Halarcobacter > Halarcobacter azotofixans. Next base: position 649,301 of record CP182352.1, on the reverse strand, counting down.
GCTTTTTTATAATAATCTAATACCTTATCTCTATGTGAAGCACTTACAAGTGGTCCCATATCAGATGATTCGTCATGTTGAATACCAAGTTTCATTTTAGAAGCCGATTCTTTAAGTTTTGCTACAAACTCATCAAAAATCTCTCTTTGTACATAAACTCTCTCTGTTCCTAAACAAACTTGTCCTGAGTTAGCAAAGCATGATCTTGTAGTTTCTGCTATAGCTTTTTGCATATCACAATCAGCAAAAACTACAGCTGGGTTTTTTCCACCAAGCTCTAGTGAAACATCTCTAACACCAACAGAACAAGCTTTCATAATCATCTCACCAGTTACAGTTTCACCTGTAAAAGTGATTGCATCTATATCTTTATGTGCAGTTAATAAGTTCCCTGTTACTGAACCTTTTCCTTGAACAACATTGTATGCTCCAGCTGGTACTCCAACTTTAGTCATAACTTCACCCAATAAAGATGTAGTTGTAGGTGTAACTTGTGATGGTTTTACAACAACTGTATTACCACAAGCCATAGCAGGACCAACCTTCCAAGTCATTAAAAGTAGTGGTAGATTCCAAGGAGAAATTACACCAATAACACCCTTTGGTTTTCTCATAGAATAGTTCATAGCCATTTTTCCATCAGGCGTATCCATTCTATATGCTTCATCTGCAACAGATTTCATAGTATCTGCAAATACTTTGAAGTTTGCAGCTCCTCTTGGAATATCAATATGTCTAGCTATAGAGTATGGTTTACCTGTATCTAAAGCTTCAGCTTCTAGAAAATCATCAAATCTTCTATCAATCTCATTTGCTATTTCGTACATTAAAGCTATTCTATCATTTAGCTTCATTTGTCCCCATTCACCTGTAAGTGCAGATTTTGCAGCTGCAACAGCAGCGTTTACTTCTGCTTCTCTTGCTAAAGCTACTTTTGAAATCAATTCATTTGTAGCGGGGTTAAAGTTATCAAAAAACTCACCATTTGCTGAGTCTAAAAATTGTCCGTTAATATAGTGTTGTACTTTTTTCATTATTCTAATCCTATTTTTTCAATTGCATATTTTGCACATATAATATCTTCCTCTTCAGTTCCACCTGATACACCAATAGCACCAATTTTGATACCATTTTCAAAAATCGGCAGACCTCCTCCAAATGGAACAAGTCTTTCTCTATTAGAAAAACCTTGTTCCAAGTGCGGCATGCTTTTGAAAATAGTAGTCCAGGTATCTGTTGGAAAACCAAAACTTGCACTTGTATATGCTTTATCTTTAGCTATATCAATTGAGTGTATAAAAGCATCTTCCATTCTTAAAAAAGCCATTTCCAAGCCTTTATTATCTACAACTGAAACATTTATTTTTATATTTAATTCTTCTGCTTTTTCTATTGCCAAAAGACAAGCTTGGTTTGAAGCTTGTCTTGATATAGATTTTTCAGTTACTGTTAAAATCATAAAATTCCTTATTTATATGCGGATAATGTATAAGCAGTTGTAAATGCTCCATCTTCTGCACCAGTATGGTAAAAGATTCCTCTCCATAATTCATCTTCAGTCCAAGTAACTGTTGGCATATCTGGTTGCATTAGGTAACCTAATCCTGCAAATGTTTCTAATCTATGTCCTGATGGGTCAAAGAAATAAATAGTTTCACCTCTTGTAATACCATGTCTTTGTGGAGTTACATCAATTTTTACATTATGCATAGCCATAACATCCGCTGCTCTTAAAATATCATTCCATCCATCTAAGAAGAAAGCAAAATGATGCATACCTGTTTCAGCTCCAGCAACAAATGCTATGTCGTGAGGAGTTGAAGTTCTTGCAAGCCAAGTTGCTGCTTGAAGAGAACCTTCTGGTCCAACTGTAACTTGTTCTGCTAAATTAAACTCTAAAACCTCCATACAAAATTTTGTAGAAGCCATAACATTTTCTGGACCCTCACACATCAATAATACATGATCAATCCAGTGAGCTTTTATACCTCTTCCTTCAAAAGGCCAAGGTCTTGGATTTACAACTCCAACATCTTTCCCCATAAAAGTTTTTTCTGCATATAAGTTAAACTCATGTCCACTTGGAAGGTTAAATTTTAGAACTCTTCCACATTCTGCAACAGTTCCTGCTGGTAAAATTTCAGTTGAAATCCCATAAGCTTCTATTTTTGCTTTTAAATCATCGATATCTGAATCTTTTTCTACTTTATAACCCACTTTGTTAAAAGTTGCCTCATCACTTGGTCTAAGAACAAGGCTATATTTATCCCATTCATCCCAACATTTTAGGTATAAAGTACCATCACTATCTTCTCTTGTAACGCTTAGTCCCATTATATTTTCATAATATTCTCTTGACTCATTAATATCTAAAACATTAATGTCTATATGACCCATTCTCATAATACCGCTCATTTTACTCTCCTTAAATTTAGTTACCTAATACATATACTTTTTTCTTGATACTTGGTATAGTTCTTGGAATAAACTCTATATCCATATCACCTTTAGGAAAAACTCTACACGCCAAAACAATGTTATTTTTTTCCTCTTCCTCAGTTATGTGTTTTCTATTCATTTTTCCTTTAGAGCAATATTCCCCTTTTAGAACATGAATTTTACACACACCACATGCACCGTTATGACAACCTTTAGGAACTAGGTTTGCATAAACATTCAAACCATCCATAAGATTTTTAGTCTCAATACAAGTATGTTTTCTATTCTTGTTTTTTACTAAGATTGTATGTTTCACAATTTCCCTTTCCCTAAAACATTTAAAAAGTAATTAACTTTTTAACTAAGGAAACTTTACTTTAAAAAATTCGCATAATAATCGCAAAATAAAGAAATTATGAAAAAAACTCTAAACTTTTTTTCAAAAAAAAATATATATAAAACTTATAAATATTTATAATAAAAAAATTTTTTAATTGTTAGATTGAAATTGGATATTTATTTTCCATTTGCATCAAGTTTATCGATTAAAGAGATAACAGAATTAACAGATTTTGAAAATTGAACTTTTTCATTTTTACTTAACTTATGTTCAATAATCTCTTCTATCCCATTTTTTCCTAAAATAATTGGGACACCAGTTACTACATTAGTAAAGCCATATTCTCCATTAAGTTTTACAGAACAAGGATAAACTTCTTTTTTATCTTTTAAAATAGACTCTACCATAAGTGCTGTTGAGTGAGCAGGAGCATAATATGCAGATCCTGTTTCTAGTAATTTTACAATCTCAAGTCCAGCACTTTTGGTTTTTTCAATTATCTCCTCAATCTCCTCTTTTGATAGAAGTTTTGATAAAAAAACACCATCTACCATTGTTGATTCAACTAAGGGAACCATATCATCCCCATGTCCACCCATTACAGAGGTTTCGATTTTTTTAGCGCCTAATTTCTCTTTTATAAAATGGTTCATTCTTGAACTATCAAGAATACCTGCCATACCAATTATTTTATTTCGTGTCCAATTTGATATTTTAAGAGCAGTATAAACCATAAGATCTAAAGGGTTTGATACTATTATAATTATCGCTTTTTCATTGTATTTAGTGACACTTTTGATTATTGAACTCATAATTTTAGCATTTGTATTTAGTAAGTCATCTCTACTCATACCAGGTTTTCTTGCAACGCCTGCTGTTATTACAACCACATCACAATCTTTAAATTCACTATCCTCTTCAACTGCAAATATAAGTGTCTTAGAGCTAACAGAACTAGCAGCTTGTGATATATCCAATGCCATTGCTTTTGTGAAGTTTCCCCTTATATCTTTTAATAAAATATAATCACAAACCCCTTTTGTAGCTAGTGCATATGCCAGAGTTGAACCAACATTACCAACACCTACTATTCCAACCTTACTTCCCTTCAATTGCTACCCTTCATATATAAATTATTGAAGTATATAAAAAATTATTCGCGAAATATTCGCACTGTTTAACTTAAAAAAATTTATATGATATAATTTTGAAAAGGTGACAAAAATGTTAAATATAAGTAGAAGATTTTTTAATACAAATAAAATAGCAAAACGTTTTTCTATAACTTTTATTTTAGTTGGAATAGTGGGGATAACCCTTCTAGATAAGTTAGTTAGTATTTTTTTTGAAAACAATGATATAAGCAAGCAAGGTCCCCTAACTTTTGGCATTTTATTTATTATTTCAACAGGAATAATACTTTATTTAATGATTAACCATATGCAAAAAGTTATTAAAAATATAGAAAGAGCATATAATGATTTAAAACAAAAAGAGAAAGATAGATTGGCACCCTATGAGTTTGCTCTTGATCATTCTGTTGATGCCATACATTGGTTTACCCTAGATGGAAAATTTATATATGTTAACAATGCCACTTGCAAATTAGATGGGTATTCAAAAGAGGAGTTTGAAAATATGTATTTGGAGGATGTTGACCCTAACTTTACAAGACAGACCTCACCTTTTTGTATGCAAGAGATAAAGAATACTCCAAATTGGAGAATAGAATCAGTACATAAAAGAAAAGATGGGACCTTATATCCAGTGGAGGTTTCTGGTCACTCCTTTATCTACAATGATAAAGAGTATATTTGTGCTTTTGCTAGAGATATGACCCAAAGGATTGCAAATAGAAATAAAATCACAAATATGAATGAAGAGCTACAAAAATCTGTAAAAGAAAAAGAGATTTTGCTAAAAGAGATACACCATAGAGTAAAAAATAATATGGAAATAATCTCTTCATTACTTAATATGCAAGCATATAAATCGGAAGATGAAAAGTTTAAAGAACAGATGAAGGAGAGTAGAAGTAAAATCCATGCAATGGCTTTAGTTCATGAATTTTTATACTTAGGAGAAAACCTAGCTTATATAAATGTAAATGAGTATCTTGAAAAACTTATTGAAGATATAAAAGAGTTATATATCTCAAATAATACCCATATAGATGTTGATTTAAATATCGATAAAATGGAGTTTTCTATAAATAAATCTATCCAAGTAGGGATGCTTCTTCATGAACTTTGTGTAAATGCTTTTAAATATGCCTTTAAAGAGGATAAAAAAAACTTACTCTGTGTTCATATGAGATTAAAAGGTGAAGATATACATGTAAAAATAAGAGATAACGGTGAAGGTCTTAAAGATTTAGATAAGTTAGAAAAAGCTGATTCTATAGGTATGCAACTAATCCATTCTATAGTTGATTTTCAATTACATGGAAAAATAGAGTTTACAAATAATAATGGTTTGGAATGCAATATTGTATTTCCCAAAAAGGAGATTAAATGAGTAAAATAAAAATTTTAATAGTTGAAGATGAGCCAATTATTGCTTTAAATCTAAAACATGTTTTAGCTGAGTTGGAATATGAACCTTGTGGAATTGCAAATAACCGTTGTAATACAATGAAACTATTAAATGAAAAGAAAATTGTACCTGATTTGATTCTAATGGATATATATCTTCAAGGTCCAACAACAGGAATAGTTTTAGCAAAAGAATTAAAAAATATTTTACCTAATGTACCTGTTATTTTTTTAACAGCAAACTCTGAACTTGCAACAATAAAAGAAGCTTCTGAAACTTTAGCCTATGGATACTTGATTAAACCATACAAAAAAAGTCATCTTCAAGCAGCAATAGAAGTTGCACTAAAAAAATCCTATGAGGATAATAAAAATAAAAGTAGTTTAACTGCTGTACAAAATATAAATAAAACCTTAGAACATAAATTATCTTTAAATACAGAATCAAAATCAAGAACTATCAAACTAAAATATGGTTATCTGTTTGATAAAGAAAAAGAGATTTTGTATTTTGGGGATGATCCAGTAAAACTAACCTCAAAAGAGATAAAAATCATAAAAGTTTTATGTCAAACGCCAGGACAAAATATTTCTCAAGAACAATTAGAATATGCAATATGGCAAGATGAACCAGCAGGATATGCCGCTTTTAGGTCTTTGCTTTTTAGATTAAGGAATAAAATACATAAAGATTTAATTATAAATCAAAATAATACTGGTTATAAAATAGAATTATTATAAAATAATTATTAAATTATTATTGATATTTTTATGATTAATTAATAATTTATTATATTTATATAATAATAGTATTTATAAGGATTTTAATGAATAAAATTGATATTATTCCGTGGAATGATAGTTTTAATACAGGCATTGAGATTGTCGATCAACAACACAAAAAATTAGTTGATATAATAAATAATTTAGCAACACAATTTGCATACAATTCAAATTCTATAGATATTAATAATATATTTAATGAACTTATCGATTATACAAATTACCATTTTAATTCAGAAGAAACAATTTGGAATAAGTATATAAATAATAAAGAAAGTGAAATAAAACATCAAAAAATTCATAAAAATTTTATACAAGAACTAAAAAAATTAATTAAAAAAGCAAAAAATAGTACTATAGAGGAGATTGCTGAGAATATACTTGATTTTCTTGTGCAATGGTTAGTATCCCACATCCTTGAATCAGATAGATTTATGGCATATAAGGTTATGTCATTGAAAAAAGGAAAATCTTATGAAGAAGCTTATAAAGAAGCTCAAAAAAGAATGGATGGCAATACAAAAAAACTAACTAGTCTAGTAATGTCAATGTATAAAGTTTTATCTACAAATACTTTAAAACTATTGAGAGAATCAGCTAAACAACAAAAATTAAAAGATGAATTAGAAGCTAAAAAAAATGAACTTGAAACAATTTTTAATTATGCAAAAGATGGAATTGCAATTATCGATTTTGAAACAAATTTTTTGAACTTTAATAAAGCTTTTTTAGAGATGACAGGTTATACAAAAAAAGAACTTTTAAATAAAAGTTCAAATGAACTAACTATCTTAGAACATAGAGACAGAAATCAAGATGCTTTAGAACAAGTTATAAAAACTGGTCATTCTAAAGATTTTGAAAAAGATTATATTGTAAATGGAAATAGAAAAATAACTGTAAGTATTAGTATGTCTTTATTACCTGATAAGAAAAGAATTCTTTTAACTTTAAAAAATATCTCCACTTTAAAAATCATGGAGCAACAAGCAAGACTAGCATCTATGGGTGAAATGATAGGAAATATTGCCCATCAATGGAGACAACCTCTAAGTGTAATTACAACCTCAGCTAGTGGAATCAAACTAGAATCAGAATTTGGAGAGATAACAAAAGAATACATAAATGAAACTGTAGAGATTATAATGAAACAGTCAAATTATTTATCAAATACAATTGACAATTTTAGAAACTTTATTAAAGGTGAAAATATAATTCAAGAAGTTTTCTTAAAAGATGTTATAGAGATATCATTAAATTTAATAGCCCCTTCATTAAAACACAACTATATAAACCTAATATTAGATATAGAAGATGATGGTAAGATTTTTGGAAATAAAAATGAGTTATCTGAAGCTTTTATAAATATATTAAATAATGCAAAAGATGCCCTAAAACAAAATATTAAAAAAGAGAATGATAGACTAATATTTATCTCAACTAAAAAACTTGATTCAAATAAAATTCAGTTATCAATTTGTGATAGTGGACAAGGGATTTCTGAAGATATTATTGACAAAATATTTGACCCTTATTTTACTACAAAACATCAATATCAAGGTACTGGATTAGGCTTATCAATGTCTCAAAATATAATAGATGAACGACATAAAGGTAAAATTGTAGTGTTCAATAAACAATATAAATATAATAAAAAAGAGTATAAAGGTGCTTGTTTTAATATAACATTTGATTTGATAGATTAATAAGCGGTTTTTTACCGCTTATTTTGTTTATGGTTGCCAATTATCGTAAGGTAAGTCGATATTATGCATAATCTTTTCTAGTTCTTTACTTTTTCTTAGTTTTTCAATTGCAGTTGTTAACATCTTATCAACATCTTTACCCCTTTGTGTTTTAGGTAATACAATTTTAGACTCAAACACTTTATATAAACTTCTTTGTATATCTTTAGAACCTGATTGTTTTAAAAATGGATCTGTAGCAAAATCTGCAAAAATAAAGGCATCTATTGCCCCACTCTCAACTTTTTCTAAACTTTTTGCAATAGAGTTTGTTGGTTTAATATCAAAAGGAAAGTAGTTTACATGAGCTCTATCTGTTTCAACTTTTTTACTTGATAAATTATCTAAAGTTACATCACTTCCTTTTTTTGTATATAAAACAAAATTAACATGAAAGATAGTCTCATTTGAGTACATAAAAGGTAGTTTGTCTTCACTAATTGTATCATTTTTGATTAGTGGCATATGAAAATCTACTTTTCCTTTTTGTGCCATATAAACAGAACTTGCAAAAGGCATCACTTTTATAGATATAGTCTCACCACTTGCTTTTTCAATAGCCTTAGTTAGATCAACTAATACACCCTTGTCTGTACTTTCAGCATATACGGGCATTTGAGCTAATGAAGCTTTATACTCACCTGCAAATACTGATACACAACTAAAAAAAACAAATATTGTAAAGAAAAATACTTTACCAAACTTAACACTCATCCCTTCTCCCTCTAATTTGATTTACAAAACTTATTAAGATTTGTTGAATAGATTATTCCAAAAATGTTTCGCGAAATTATCGCTATTAAATGATTTAAAAAAAATTTAATTCGCGATTAAGAAGCGATAAGTTTTTGTAATAATGATTTTGAAGGACATAAATACATTTATAAGGGAAAAAAGATGAACAATAATACTTTAACTCGTCGTGAGGCTTTAAAGCGTTTAGGTACAGCTGCTGTTGGAGGAATGACAATTTTAAATGCAACAAGCACTTTTGCTGCATCTAGTAAAAAAGGAAAAGCTTTTAAGATTGGTTATGTTAGTCCTCAAACTGGACCATTAGCGATATTTGCAGAGCCAGATACTTTTACATTAAATCAAGTAAAAGAAGCACTAAAAGATGGTATTACAATAAATGGCACAACGCATCCTGTTGAGATTATTTATAAAGATAGTCAATCTAATTCAAATCGAGCTTCTGAAGTTGCATCTGAACTAATATTAAATGATGAAGTGGATATTGTAATAGCTGCTAGTACTCCAGCAACAACAAATCCAGTTGCAGATCAATGTGAACTAAATGGTGTACCTTGCCTTACAACTGATACTCCATGGCAACCTCACTTTTTTGGTCGAGGAGGAGATCCTAAAGAGGGATTTGAATGGACATATCATTTCTTTTGGGGATTAGAAGATGTTATTGGTTCTTACACAAATCTTTGGGAAGAGATTCCTACAAATAAAGTGATTGGTGTTCTTTTTCCAAATGATTCTGATGGTAATGCTTGGGGAGATAAAGAGCATGGTTTCCCTCCAGTTCTAAAAGAAAAAGGTTATAAAATCGTTGATTTAGGAAGATATCAATCTCCATCAAGTGACTTTTCATCATATATATATGAATTTAAAAAACAAGGTGTTGAGATAGTAACAGGAGTTATTCCACCACCAGATTTTGCAAATTTTTGGAACCAAGCTGGGCAACAAGGATTTAAACCAAAAATCGTAACAGTTGCAAAAGCTAGTGAGTTCCCTATTGCTATTGAACCTTTTGGGAAAAGAGCAAATAACTTAAGTGTTGAAGTATGGTGGTCTCCAACTCACCCATACACATCTGGTCTAACAGGACAAACATCACAACAACTTGCAGATGCTTATACAAAAGCTACAAATAAACAATGGACTATGCCACTTGGATTTAAACATGCTTTATTTGAAGTTGCAATTGATGTATTAAAAAGATCAAAAGGTCCAGGTAATCTTGAAGCTATAAGAGATGCCATAGCCTCAACAGACTATGCCTCTGTAGTTGGACATGTAAACTTCAAAACAGGTCCTGTTCCAAATATTAGTAAAACACCACTAGTTTCAGGTCAATGGAGAAGAAAAGATAAAAAACTTGATTTGGTTATAGTTGAAAACTCTCAAGCAAAAGATATCAAGGTACAAGGAAAACTAAAAGCTATTAAGAATTAAAAGCTTTTGAATTATTAAAATAATAGGAGTTTTTTTGAGTTTATTATCAGTAAAAAATGTTTCAAAAAGTTTTGGTTCCTTAAAGGTCACAGATAATTTATCATTTGACCTAAAAGAAGGTGAAGCTATAGGTATATTAGGTCCAAATGGTGCGGGTAAGACTACACTTTTCAACCTTATATCAGGGGATTTGAAACCAGATAGTGGAGATATTTTATTAAATGACAAGAGTATTTTATCTTTAGATGCTTCAAGTAGATGTTTAGAGGGCTTTGGGAGAACATATCAAGTTCCCCACCCTTTTGAGGGAATGAGTGTATTTGAAAATGTATTTGTGGGAGCTGTTTATGGTAATAATCATTCAGAAAAAGAAGCTGAGCAGTTAGCATTACATGTATTAGAACAAACAGGACTAATAGACAAATCAGAAACATTAGCAGGAACCTTATCCTTACTTGAGAGAAAAAGATTGGAGCTTGCAAAAGCAATGTCAACACAACCAAAAATTTTACTTCTTGATGAGATTGCAGGCGGTCTTACTGAACATGAAGTACATGAACTAATAGAGCTAATCCAAAACATAAGAAAACAAGGTGTTTCTATAATCTGGATAGAACATATTGTTCATGCCCTACTTTCAGTAGTTGATCGTTTAGTAGCTATAAACTTTGGTCAAATGCTTATTCAAGGTGAGCCCAAAATGGTTATGAATAGTCCTGAAGTAAAAGAGGTATATATGGGGATAGAAGTAGAATGAGTATTTTAGAATGTAAAAACCTAATAGCAAAATATGGAGACTTTCAAGCACTATTTGGTATTGACTTTAAGTTAAATGAAGGTGAGACTGTAGCAATTATTGGTTCTAATGGAGCAGGTAAATCAACCTTTTTAAAATCAATTACAGGTCTTATAAGTGTAGAAAGTGAATCTATTGTTTTAAATAAAAAAAATATAGGTGGCTTAGCAGCAGATGATATTGCTAAACTTGGCATAGCCATGGTTCCAGAAGGTAGGAAACTTTTCCCTAGTCTAACAGTTGAGGAAAATCTTCTTATAGGTAAAGAATCTAAACGAGATGGTAAATGGAATTTAGAAAAAATCTATGAACTTTTTCCTATCTTAAAAGAGCGTCGCTTATCTCCTGGAACTGCCCTATCAGGTGGTCAACAACAAATGGTAGCTATAGGAAGAGGTTTGATGTCAAATCCCAAGGTATTACTTTGTGATGAGATCTCTTTAGGACTAGCACCTGTAATTGTAAAAGATATTTATGCAATATTTCCAGAGATAAAAAAACAAGGTATTTCTATTGTAATAGTTGAACAAGATATTAATCAAGCGCTAAAAGTATCAGATAGGGTTTATTGTTTTCAAGAAGGACGAGTCTCTTTACAAGGAAATCCAAATGAATTATCGCGTGATGAGATATCACAAGCTTATTTTGGAGTGTAGTTATGATTGAATGGATTAATGTTATTGTTCAAGGTTTATTGCTTGGTGGTTTATATGCTCTTTTTGCAACAGGTCTTTCTTTGTCATTTGGTGTGATGAGAATAATCAATATGGCACATGGAGATTTTATAATCCTTGCTGCTTATCTTGCCTATGCAATTGTACAACCCCTACAAATAAACCCTTTTTATACTATAGTTTTAGTAGTACCTCTAATGGCACTATTTGGATATGTTTTACAAAGGTTAGTTCTAAATAAAACTTTGGGAAATGATGTAATGCCAGCTTTACTTGTAACCTTTGGAATGTCTATTATTATTCAAAATCTGCTTCTTGAAGTTTTTTCAGCAGATTTTAGAGGACTAAATGCAGGAGAAATTGAAGTTGCTAGTATAAATCTAAGTAATAACATAGCAATTGGTGTTTTCCCTTTAATCACCATAATAATTGCAATAGCAGTTATATTTGCCTTACAATATATCTTTTATCGTACAAAACTTGGGATGTGTTTTAGGGCTACATCCGATGATCATATCACCTCACAACTTATGGGGATAAAAACAAAACATATATATGCTATGGCTATGGGATTGGCTTTAGGTGTTACTGCAATAGCTGGTGTTTTATTGGCTATTCGTACAAATTTTGATCCTTCAGCTGGTCCACTTCAACTTTTATATGCCTTTGAGGTTGTGATTATTGGAGGTCTTGGTTCTTTTTGGGGAACATTAGTTGGTGGAGTTATTTTGGGAATTGCACAAACTATTGGCTCAAATATAGACCCAGGTTGGGGTATCTTAGCTGGTCACATAGTTTTTATAGTAGTTTTAATGCTTAAACCAAATGGATTGTTTCCAAAGACAAAGGAAAAATAATGGAATCTTTATCAAACAAATATGAGATAACAAGAGGGAATAAAGTCACCAAAGGTTTTTCTGTCTTCACAGTATTTTTTATAATATTTTTAATATCAACTCCTTGGTGGTTGGGACGAGCTGATATACGAAAAGTTACAGAGTTTTTATATATCTTATCTTTGGCACAAATGTGGAATCTTTTGGCTGGATATGGAGGTCTATTATCAGTTGGACAACAACTTTTTGTAGGAATTGGAGCTTATTGTTTAGTTATTTTTGCTTATAAACTAGGGATGGATCCCTTTATGGTTATACCCCTTGCTGGTGTAATTTCACTAATAGTTGCCTTTATGGTTTCAAAAGTTGCCTTTAGATTAAAAGGGGCTTACTTTGCAGTTGGAACTTGGGTTTTAGCTGAAACCTTTAGACTACTATTTTCTAATGTATCATGGTTAGGTGGTGGTTCTGGACTATCAATTACAAAAACTATGAGGGGTATTCCAACTTGGTGGAGAGAGTCTTTAACTCTATGGTTTGCTATTTTACTAGGAGTTGGTTCTGTATTACTTGTAGCATATCTGCTTCGTTCAAAATATGGTACCTCACTAACAGCCGTTAGGGATAGTGAAGTAGCCTCTGAAAGTCTAGGTATAAAAGTAAAAAAAGTTAAACTAACAGTATATCTAATAGCAGCCTTTGTTACAGGAATGGCAGGAGCTTTAATCTTTATTACAAAATTAAGAGTATCACCAGAAGCAGCCTTCTCAATAGACTGGACAGCAATTATGTTTTTTATAGTTGTAATAGGTGGAATAGGAACAATAGAGGGTCCAATTATTGGAACACTAGTTTATATAACAATGAGGGAAACCATGAGTAGCTTAGGTACTTGGTACTTAGTGATTTTAGGAATCTTTACAATTATTATTATGATAAAAGCACCACAAGGCTTATGGGGACTTGTAAAACAACGCTTTAATAATATACACCTTTTTGCTACAAAAAGGCATGTAAAGAAAAAAAATATTATTGTAGAAGAACCTGCGAATTGATAAATTCGTGGGTTTTTTATAAAAAATTTCAATAAATGAAAAGCTCGTAAAACTTCTGTCTTCGAAACCCGCGGGTGGTTCGTATGCTACTTTCTTTTTTATAAAAGAAAGTTGATAGAGTTAAGACGTATAGTAAAAGTTCATTTATATTCAAATATTTTGATAATAGTTTTTATTGTATGCAATTGTCTTGAAGAACAAGTTCTTCGCTTTCATCTTTTTTAGTTGTAAAAAAGAAGCAAAAAAGCAACCAGACGCGTTGTTAAAGGCAAAGCTACCTTCCACTTATTATTTTTTTACTGCGTTGTGGGACTCGCTAAAAGAGTGAGTTAGTCACTCTTTTTTTACGCTCAAACAACTCCTCACTTTTCACCGTAAAAAAAGAAAAAGTTCCAGCTTCAACAAAGTCTGGACTGAAATGCACTAGCCTTGAACTTTCTTTCAGTATTTGAGTATTACACCAATCCAAATAAAATGGTATAAAAAAATGAAAAGGTCCTTATCCTACTTTCCCGCATTTGAGAAGCCGAGTGTTTATTTATTGTTTCGGAAAAGTTTTGTAACTGTTTGAACAGAACAAATATGCTGGGAGCATATTTTTATGTGAGTTTTACAAAACAGAAACAATAAATAATAAACGAGGGAAGTTTCACCTTCGAAACCTGCGGGATGGTTTCTTTGCTACTTTCTTTTTCACAAAAGAAAGTTGAGAAAGCCAAGAGGTACAGCAAAAGTTTATTTACACTCAAATATTTTGATAATAGTTTTAGCCAATCACAATATAATATATTTATCATTTTGTTAAACTATCAAGATTTTCACCCAATAGTCATACAAAATGATAAGATATTACGGATATACGTTAATAATCTAACATATAAAAGTACATATTTATTTACATTATTTCATATTTTATTGAATTTTAACTATTTAAAGCTTATTTGAGTTAATATCTTTACATTTTTAATGTTATGATATTAGATGTTTTTATATATTATTTATATATAATGTATTACTAATAAGTAATTAGCTGCAAAAAGGACTGAGAGCATGGGCAGAAAGGCAATTCCAGAAAAAATAAAGAAAAAGATATACCAAGAAGCTGGGATGGCTTGCCCATTTTGTGGCGAAACTGATGTAACAACATTTGAGTTACACCACATCCAACCTTATTCAGAAATCCAAGAGCATAAAGAAGATAATTTAATTCTTCTTTGTAGTAACTGCCACGCCAAGGTCACCGCGGGTGAAATATCAGAAATAGAAGTATTGCGCAAAAAGATTTCGCTAATCAAAGGAGTTAATTCCGCACTCCCAAATCAATCACAACTTGGAAACGTCATTAGCTTTGACTCTTCTGTAAACAATGGGGTAGTAGCGAACAGGGTAGAAATAAAAACACAAAAGAAATCGGTTAAAGTTAACGCGCCAGTTGGTTCTATAGCATCCAGCGCAAATCATCGGAATTACATTAAGCGCCTTATAGATCGCTATCACGAATTCAAGACAGCAGACGTCGGCAAAGAAAAAATGAAATACACCATTATATATGGCGCAATAAATAGGGAGTTCGGCGCAAAGTGGGACATGATCGCTCTGTCTCAATTTGAAAAGCTAGTAAATTTCATGCACCGGAGAATTGATAGTACAATTTTAGGGAAAAACAAAAAATCCAAAAACATCAAAAGATATTCTACATATGAAGAATTCTTGCAAAAATACGGCAGCTAACCAGGCGCTCCACCCGACCAAAAACCGCTGTGCGGGTTTTGTCGGGTGAGCTTAGTCGTTATCCAAAAATATCACTAAAGTATTTACTGAAATTAAATCTGATATAATTTATTAAAACTTAAAGAGAAGATATGACAATAAAAGAAGCAATACTTAAAAGCCTTGAAGATTTACATAAACTTTTAACTCATAATGATATATATGAACATATCATTAGCCAAAAATATTATGACTTTAGAGATGCAAGAACGCCTAAAGATACAATATCTGCTCAATTAGGTGATTTTATTAGAAAAAATGACACAAGAGTAAAAAGAATAAAAGGTGATGGTAATTTTTATTTATACTATTTGTCAAAATTTGAACAAGATTTAAATATCAATGAAATTGCTTCTGAAATTACAGAAAAGCCAGAGCCAAAGCAACTTAAGAAAAAACAAACTTATAGTGAAAGAAATTTACATAAACTACTTAGTAGCTATCTTAAAAATAAAAAGATATATACAAAAACAATTTTACATGAGGAATCAAAAAATTCAAAAGATGACCATCAAAAGTGGATACATCCTGATATGATTGGGATAGAGTTTTTGAATTTAACTTCAAAAGTCAATAAAGCATTTATGAAAATACTTAATAAGTCAGATACTTTTAAACTAACTTCTTATGAGATCAAAAAAGAGATTAATACCGATTATGAACTTAAAAAGTATTATTTTCAAGCTGTATCAAATTCAAGTTGGGCAAATTACGGGTATTTGGTTGCATTAGAAATTAATGACAATCTCAAAGATGAGATGCAAAGACTTAATGAATCTTTTGGAATAGGTATAATTGAGCTTAAGTCAAATCCTTATGAAAGTGAAATACTATTTCAATCAAAATTTAAAGAGTTGGATTTTAAAACTATAGATAAATTGTGTAAAGTAAATGACAAATATGAAAATTTTATAGAGCTGACTGAGAGAATGTTAACTATAGATGAAAGAAACTACCAATCTGTAGAAAATGAGCTAAGTAGTTTTTGTGATAAATATTTTAACAATGATTCAGAGATTAAAGAGTATTGTAAAAAACATTTTATACCATTTGATGAAGATGAGGAGATAGAATAATGCACAAACAAGATATCTTAAACTATTTAAAATCAAATCAAGAATATTATCATAACCAATTTGGAGTGCAATTTATAGGATTATTTGGTTCCTTTGCGAGAGATGAGGCAAATGATAATAGTGATATAGATATTTTATATAAAATTGAAAAAGATAAAAAACTCTCAATATTTAAATATCTAAAACTAACTAAGCAACTTGAAGATTTTTTTCACAAAAAAATCGACTTGGTAAGAGATGAAACATTAAAACCACAAGTAAAAAGCTATATTCAAAAGGATATTAGCTATGTTTAAAAGCAATAGAGATTACAAACTCTATATTGAAGATATATCTAATGAGTGTAAAAATATTAAAAAATTTGTTGAAAATATAACATACGATGAATTTACGGAAAATCTTGAAAAAGTTTATGCTGTCGCAAAAGCATTTGAAAATATAGGAGAAGCTGTAAAAAATATACCAAAAGAGCTGACAGAAGAATACCCTGAAATCCCATGGAGTGAAATAGCCAAAATGAGAGATGTTTTAACTCATCATTATTTTGGAGTTGATGACAAAGTTTTATGGGATACTTTAGATGAAGATTTTGATGAATTTGAAAAAGCTATCAATGATATGCTAAGTAAACTGGATAACAAATCAGACAGACTGTGAATTTAGTTCCAAATAAACTAAATTTACAGTAAAAATCCAAATTAACTTCCTAAATATCTGATATTTCTTCTTAAATTTTTTAGATATAAAAATTTTTGTAAAAAATAAACCAAATAAAGTCCAAACACTAAGATATATTCCTCTATATCTTTGGTAATTTGGATTAAATCTTTGTTTTTTATTGTTATACATAACTTTTTCTCAAAGAGAGTGATGCTAAAGCACCGTTTCACTTCACAAGAAACAAACTTATTCCTATAAGGTTTAAAAGTCTTCTAAAATTATATATAAACATGATAAGAACATTCTCTCACCGAATACCTTTGCTTCCTCTTACTAAAAAATAATCCCAACCTAAAGTTCTTTTAATTGTACCATGGAGTGAAACGGAATCCACACTTGCAAAATGGATGTTCTACTATTGAACCTCTTTTTCTAACTATATCTCTTGCTTTTTTTGTATTCATTTTAGTAGTATAGTCATCGATAATAGTTTCATGTTCCCATCTATACATTTGTTTAAAGTTAGCTATTGTTTTCTCAAAGAGAGTGATGCTAAAGCACCGCTTCGCTTCACAAGATAAGATGGAGTTAATCCTTGTGTTAACCACATTAGTTCTATATTTCTTTTAATCTCTTGTTCTAGTTTTCTTGAGCTTCTTATCTTATTTAAATATCCATAAATATATATTTTTAATAGTAATTTAGGATGAAATGCAGGTTGACCATCTGTTATTAATGATTTTTTAGTTTTTATATTTAGCTTATGAATATTTAATATTTCTACATAAGAATCAATTGCTCTTACTATATTATTTTCATCAACTAGTTCATCCAAACTTGGTGGAAAAAGTAACTGTTGATTTCTATCTAATCCTTGTTTATATATACCCATAAATCACCTTTAAAATATAATATATTATAACATTTTAGTATTTTTAGGATGATTATTTTTAGGTGTTTTTATGTAGAATATTTATATAAATTGAGATTGAGTTCTTTCACAGTCTCAGTGGAGCCAATAAATTACCCTGCGGGTAATTCATCGGCTCATTTTAAACGTTACACCAAAGAATAAATCATCTTAATGCTCAAAATAAAAGGCAATACTGAAAACAATTTTTTCATTATATTCACATTTATTTTATGTACTAACATAACTCCAATTGGAGCTGTGGTGAAACTGGCTACTGCTACACAAGCAAAGGCTGCTAGGTTTACATATCCTATTGTTAGTGTATCTATTGAAGTATTGCTCCAACCATTTACTATATAACCCAAGGTTCCAGATAGTGCTATTGGGAAACCTATTGCTGATGATGTTGCTATTGCTTTTTTTATATCTACATTTTGCACAAGTAGATATGGGACACTTAATATCCCTCCACCAATAGATACTAAAGAGGATAATCCACCTATAAGTCCCCCTGAAAAAAAATGTGTTTTATTTGAAAAAACTTTTGATTCTGCTTTTGGCTTTTTGCCTATAAACATATTAATTGAGGTGAAAAACATAAAAATACTAAATATTATTGATAGATAAAATGAATCTAATTTTGACGCTATAAAAGTAGCTAAAAATGTACCTATTAATATACCTGGAACCATCATTTTTACAATATTCCACACTATTGCTTTTTTCTTTTGTTGGGCTCTTATACTTGAAATTGATGTTATTATTATAATGGCCATTGAGGTACCTAGTGCCATATGTACAACATTTCTCTCATCAATTCCGTGGGATAAAAAAATCGTAGTTAAAATAGGAACTATAATCCCACCCCCACCTATTCCAAAAAGTCCTGATACCACTCCAACAAAAGAACCTAATAGTAAAAAATATATTATTGTTTGCATATCTAACATAATAAAACCTTTAATTTTTTTATAATTATAGTGAATTTTAGTCGCGAATATTTCGCGTATTTAAAATAAGAACTAGCACTTATTATACATAAGTACTAGTTTATAAAGATTTAAAAAGTGGACTTTTTTGGTTTTTTGCATCTAAATCTGCTTTAGAAAAGAATTTTTCTATATGAATATCCCTTTCATATAACCTTCCCCTCATAAGTGCAGTAATACATACATCTAACATTGCAGGTGGTCCACATAAATATGCTTTATGACCTGAGAAGTTATTATCATAGGTTTTAACTGCCACATCATTTAAATAACCAGTTTCACCGTCCCATTCAACTAAATTATCTCCCGATAATGCAGGTATATATCTAAAATTTTCATACTCTTTTTCTAAGTTTCTAAATAAATCTGCATAATAAAGCTCATCTTGATTTCTAGCTCCGTGAAAAAGTGTTATAGGCAAGGTACATCCTCTTTCAAGTAGATCTTCAATCATAGACTTTGGACTTGATAAACCAGAACCTCCAGCAAAAAATACCATAGGTTTTTGAGCTGATTCTTTTACAAAAAATCTTCCAAAAGGACCAGAGACTTTTGTTTTGTCTCCAACTTTTGTATTATTATGTATCCAAGGTGTAACTTCACCATCAGGTATCAAAGATATATTTAACTCTATAGTTTTTCCACTTTTAGGAGAACTTGCAATTGAAAAAGCTCTAGGTTCTTCAAAATCTGGAACATAATATTGTACATATTGTCCAGCTTGAAAATCAATATTTTTATCAAGTTCTAAAACTATCCCCTTAATTCTTGGGGTTAAATCTTTTATTTCTACAACTGTTGCTTCAAAATCTTCTACAGGGATACTTCTTGCATCTGCATCCTCATCAATATCAGCTTCAACTGCACAATCCTCTTTAGGTTTTGAAGTACATGCCAAACATTTTCCTTCATCTTTTTCCATATCCATCAAAGCAAATGGTGAAGCATCTCCATGGTCAACTTCCCCTTCAAGAAGTTCGATTTTACAAGTTCCACACAAGCCATGATTGCAGGCATGGGGTAGATATACCCCTTGTCTTAATGCCGCATCAAGAATTGTTTGTCCCTCTTGAACCTCTATTACATCACCTGTTGGTTCAATCTCAACTGTATAACTCATCTTACATCCCTACGCCATTTAATCCTGTAAGATTTGGTGTTTCAAATCTTAAAATAGATTTGTGGTCGATTCCATTTTCTTCCAATGATTTATTTACATCAGGAGAAAAAGATTCACCATTTAGATTCCAAATAACAGAATCATCCCAAACAACTTTTTCAAAATCTGGATGGTCTTTATAACACATTGGCATCACATCACTTAAAAGTGCTGAAAATGGCATTTGTGGTGGTAAAGGAAAACCCATAGCTGAATTTATCATTCTATGTTTATCCCAACCAATAAAAACCAGTTGATTACCATGAAAGTTCTCAACTCTATCCATCATATTTGCTTCATATTTACCTATTGATTTAACAGCCATTTTATCTCCTTATGCTTGTCCATGCCACTTTTTCCAAGTAGCTTCATCTTCTGAGCCTTTGTAGTCACAGTTATCTACACCAAATTTTACTTTATACCAATCTAATACTTCTGGAAGTGTTGCTCCACCACAATTTCCTTGGAAAATTTGTTGAACAGGCATCCAAGAGTGAGTAAATTTTTCTGGTTCATCTTCAAAAATCTCTTTACAATGATCTGAACAGAAATGGAATCTTTCCCCATTATACA
Organism: Halarcobacter azotofixans (SeqCode); assembly: GCA_048571215.1. GTDB lineage: Bacteria > Campylobacterota > Campylobacteria > Campylobacterales > Arcobacteraceae > Halarcobacter > Halarcobacter azotofixans. The sequence continues at coordinate 628,769 of CP182352.1, read as the reverse complement.
TCGTATGTCTATGGGCGATTTGAGTTGGTTCACCTTTTTCAACTTCTGTATATAACATTGGAATTTGACAAGTTTGACAAAGTTGAGGAAGCATCTCAGAGTAATATCTTTTTCCCTGTTTTTCTAATTTATCCCAATGTTCATACACTGGTCTATAATATTTATCAAAAGTGTTTGGATATTTTTCACTCAACCAATCCATCTTTTTCTCATCTGGAATCCAAGTATGAAAAGGTGCAGCTGCCCCATGAGTATAAAATGTCATCCAAATTTGATGAGATAGATGCTCTTTTTCTGCTGCAACTGTTCCAGCACATTTTGGAATTGTTATTCCATATCTTTCTAAATCTTTAAATAAAGAAACTGTATTTTCTTCAAAATATAATTCCCAAGCTTCTTTCCAAGATTGAGGAGATTCAGGTAACATATAATCCATCATCATAGATACAAGTCCTAAAACCTTATATCCTCTCCATGTCCATTTATCAATCCATTTTTGAACAATAGGAACATTATCTGGGTCTTGTTCTAACATGAACTTAATAGCTTGTAAACCTAATGTCATATGTCTAGCCTCATCACTTTGTGCTGAGAATCCAAATGTTACTGTCGCCATATCTCCATTATATGCAGCACCACTCATAAATGGTACAAATAATAGATTTGTTAGAACATATTCAAATGAAAAACCAATTGCAATCATAAACTCAAAAGGTCCAGCTGTTCTTGCATCATCAAAAAACGATTTTGGAACTGAAAGGTACCATACTCTATCATGCCAATGAGACCATTCAGAGAATCCATTAAAGTGTTTATTATAATGACTTAAAGTATGAATTTGTGTTTGTACATGTCTTAACTCATCTATTGCTTGCATTTGACAAGCAACTCTTGGACCATCACCTCTAAAGTTTCTTGCCACATGAGCAAAACCTCTATGTGCTTGATATTCCAAAGGAGAAACACCTGTTAAAAACAGTTTTAATGCTGATACATATCTTGCATCTGTAATGTTTTTTTGTCCATTATTTTGTGCAAAAGCATCAATAATCGCATAAAGCTTTTTATCTTTTTCCCCTTGATATTTCCAGTAAGCATCCATTGTCATTCTAAATGGATCTTCCCAAGCTTCCCAATCATGTATCTTTATACCCTCAAATTTATCATAAGGGAAAACCTTATCCATATCTTGATATGTTGTATCCCATCCAAGTCTTGTCATATGGTGATACTTCTCTTTCATATTTAAACGTTTTTTTCTGTTTTTTGTATTCATTGTCATAAGTTTCTCCTAGTTATCCCAATAGATTGTAAAATGATCATAATCTTCATCAACATTACCCGCAAGAGAGATTAACACTAACTGTAACTCTTGTGGATCCCACTCTCTACCAATAAGCTCTTCCATAGTATCAGCTTTAACTACTAACTTATTTGGGCAAGTTATTTTTATCATTGCAGGTTCATTTTGAACTGTAGCTGCTGTATTATCTTTTAAAATCGCCTCTACCATTGGTCTTGCTTCTTCAACACTTTGAAGAATTAACATTACATTATTATCAGCCATAACATCTCCTATAGATTTAAACCGTTTTTATTTAAACGGTCAATTAGATTTTCTTTTATTTCATTTACAACAGCTTCTGGGTCTGATACTAAATTTTTTGCTAAAGAAAGAGTTGCTTCTTCCATGATATCAATATATCTTGCTGCCCAACTAGTTAAAATCTCACAGTTTTCAGAAGATTCACTACTAGCTACACTTACAGTTTTATCTATCCATTTACTTGATTCCTCAAACCAAGTTGTAATAAACTCAGTCATCATTCCTTGTGCAGAACCACCTTTTGCATTTAACTCTTGTTCAAATACATTAAAAAATAATGGGTGTAAGAAACCATCCATAATCACATTTTGAGCCATATGTAACTCAAACCAATCTTCTAACACAAAACTATCTTCCATAGCTTTTCTAAGTGGTTGCCAAGATGCATCATTTAGCCAAATCTCTTTTGACTTATCTAAAAACTCTGTTTCATTTTCACCAATTAATAATCCGATTCTAGTTATATATTGAGCATTTCCTAGTCTATCTTCTGCATGAAACATTGCTGCACTAGCATATGCTGCACCATATGATTCTGATACAAGCTGAAGATTATTCATATTTGCTCCCCACTCATAATGACGTAAAGGTAAAACACAAGTTAATATTTGCTCTTTTACATCTTGAGGCATAACAGCAAGAAGATCTCTTTTTTCAATAAAAACAAAATTTTGCTCAGCTACTTCTTGTTGTTTTGCCCTAGTCATCACATAATTTGAGTAGTAGTATTGTCTTGGGTCTAAAAACTTATACCAATCACTCATTTTAATTGCAGTTTTTCTTTCATCATATAATTCATACTTTGGATTATATGTAGGTCTATAATGAAAGTTTGTAACTGATTGTAAATCATAAGTTGCCTCTTCGTATCTTGTTGCAGCTTTATCTTCTCCAATTCTTCTAGCAACATGACCAAAAGTCAATCTTTTAGGTTTTATATCAACGCTTTTTATATCTAAAGTCATTCTTCTTCTCCTGTTTAAATCTATTTTGATGTTCCAACTACGCCAAACTTCCATTTATACTTGTCGTTTTCTACATCAATTAGCTGTTGTTTTGTGAGAAATTTCACTTGATTTTTCTTACAAAACTCCTCAAACTGTTTTACTGGTAAGGCTAGTTCTACATACAATGTTGGATTGCCAACTGAAAAATCAAACTCAATTAAACCTTTTTGGGTTTGATTTGTTATATGTACATACTTATCCAATTTGGTTTGTAAAGTGCTTGCACCCATATCACAACCTTTTTTTAGTATTCAGATGTCTTATAAATCATATAATTCATCTTTGACTAGTGAACTTTAAATTAATAATATCGCTAAATTATCGCAGTTTTATTTTATACAAAAATTTTTTGCTATAATTTTTCAAAAGGTTTACAATGATAAAAAGAATTGAAAATTTTAAAAATACAGTTTTAAATAAAAATAAGTTAGCCAGAAGATTTTCATTAACATATATCATCATTGGTGTTTTAGGGGCTATGTTCTTTGATAAACTTATAACAATTATTTTTGAACACAATAGTATTTCCCAACAAGGACCCTTGACTTTTGCAATTTTATTTGTAATTTCTACAGGGATTATTCTTTATTTGATGATAAACCATATGCAAAAAGTTATACGAAATATTGACAAGGCATATAAGGAATTAAAAAGAAAAGATAAAGATAGACTAGCGCCATATGAATTTGCCCTTGATAACTCCGTTGATGCAATATATTGGTTTACTTTGGATGCAAGAATTGTATATATAAACAATGCCGCTTGCAATATGTTGGGTTATACAAAAGATGAGATGCTTGATATGTTTTTAGAAGAGATGGATCCAAATTTTGATAGAAATAGTGCCCAAGAATGTATGCTTGAAATAAAAAATACAAAAAACTGGACACTAGAAACAACCCAAAGAAAAAAAGATGGAAGTATAATAAATATAGAGGTTTCTGGTCATGGATTTATTTATGGTGGTCAAGATTATATTTGTGCCTTTGGTAGGGATATCACTCCTAGATTTGTATATAGAAATAAAATAACAAATATGAACCAAGAGCTACAAAAATCAGTTGATGAAAAAGAGATATTATTAAAAGAGATTCATCATAGAGTTAAAAACAATATGGAGATAATTTCATCTTTACTAACTATGCAATATAGAAGAGTACAAGATGATGAAGTAAAATATATATTAAAACAAAGTAGAAGTAGAATAAATACCATGGCATTGGTCCATGAGTTTTTATATCTTGGGGAAAATCTTGCATATATAAATTTGGAAGATTATATAAAAAGGCTTATTGATGATATAAAAGAGTTATATATTTCAAATAAAACTTATTTGGAGGTTGATTTAAATATAGACCAACTTATATTCTCTACAAATAGGTGTATACAAGTAGGTATGGTTTTACATGAGCTTTGTGTAAATGCATTAAAATATGCTTTTAAAGAAAACAGAGAAAATCTTTTATGTATCCATATAAAAAAATTAGAAGATGAGATTCACTTAAAGATTAGAGATAATGGGGATGGACTAAAAAACATCACATCCTTATATAAGACTGATTCAATTGGGATGCAACTAATCCATTCTATAGTTGAAGACCAATTAGATGGAACAATAGATTTTAAAAATAATAAGGGATTAGAGTGTAATATCTTTTTCCCACTAAGGGAGGAATAATGGAAAAAATAAAAATATTGATTGTTGAAGATGAGTCTATTATTGCTATGAATTTAAAAGAAACATTAATAGAGCTAGGATATGAGCCTTGTGGTATAGCACCAAATAAATGCAAAACTATGAAACTTCTTGAAAAAGGGATTAAACCTGATTTGATTTTAATGGATATATATTTAAAGGGTCCTACAACAGGTATTGAGTTAGCAAAAGAGTTAAAACATATATTACCAAATGTTCCAGTTGTTTTTTTAACTGCTAATTCTGAAATCTCTACTATAAAAAAAGCTTCTGAAACCTTGGCATATGGATATATTTTAAAACCATATAAAAAAAGTCATCTCCATGCAGCAATTGAGATAGCCCTAGAAAAATCTAAAGATGATACAAAAAGAGATCATGAACTAAATGCCACAGAAAATATCAATAAAACATTAAGTCATCAATTAGAGTTAGTAAGGGAACAAAAATCACGTACTGTTAAGTTAAAATATGGATATCTTTTTGATAAAGAAACAGAAATCTTATATTATGGGGATGAGCCTGTAAAACTTACTAAAAAAGAAACTCAAATTATAAAAATTCTTTGTAATAGTGCAGGATATAATATATCTCAAGAACAAATAGAGTACGCTATTTGGCAAGATGAGCCAGCAGGTTATGCAGCATTTAGGTCAATACTTTTTAGACTTAGAAATAAGCTACATAAGGATTTGATAACTACACAAAATAATACAGGATATAAAATAGAGATAATATAAGCTCTGCGATAATTTAACGATTTTTTAAAACTATAATTCTCCTAAATAAGGAGTAATTATGGATTTAAAAGTAGAAAATAGGATTGCACTTATCACCGGCGCTACACAAGGAATAGGACTAGCAACTGCAAAAAAGTTGTGTGAAGAGGGTGCAGAAGTTATTATAAATGGTAGAGATGAACAAAAACTACAAAAAGCAATACTAAGTATTAAAAAACAGATTCCAGAAGCAAAAATTAGTGGTGTTAAAGCTGATTTAAAAGATAATGAGGGATGTAATTATCTTATTTCTCAAATACCACAAATAGATATTTTAATAAACAATTTAGGAATATTTGAACCAAAAAACTTTGAAGACTTAACAGAACAAGATTGGTTACATATGTTTAATGTAAATGTGATGAGTGGAGTAAGATTATCTCAACACTATTTATCTAAAATGGTGGAACAAAACTGGGGAAGAATTATCTTTATTTCTAGTGAATCAGCACTAAATATTCCAAAAGAGATGATACACTATGGGATGACAAAAACTGCCCAAGTCTCAGTTGCAAGGGGAATTGCTCAACTTACAGAAGGTACAGCAGTTACTTCAAACTCTATTATAGTAGGACCTTCAAAATCAGAAGGTGTAATGAAATTCTTAGATGAATTAGCAAAAAAAGAGAATAAAAGTTTTGAAGAGATAGAAAAAGAGTTTTTTGAAGTACACAGACCTAGTTCACTTATAAAAAGATTTGCAGAAGTTGAAGAAACTGCAAATATGATTGTTTATGCAGCAAGTGGTTTATCAAGTACTACAAATGGCGCTATGCTAAGAGTTGATGGAGGTATTGTAATGTCAGCATTTAATTAGTAAATTTATAAAAACTTTTTTAATTGCTAATTAAATTTTAACTTCTTGATAAATTTTATATGATATTATTCAATTTTTAAGGAGTTTTATTGATAGAAGTTATTTTTTTAGCACTTGCACTTAGTATGGATGCATTTGCTGTTTCAATAGGAATAGGTGTAAAAACAAAAAAATTTGATATCTATTTAGCTTTTAAAGTTGCACTATTTTTTGGTGTATTTCAAGCATTAATGCCATTTTTTGGATACCTTGCAAGTGTTGGAGTGGGAAGTTTTATCCAATCAATAGATCATTGGATTGCCTTTATTTTACTAGCTTTAATTGGTGCTAAGATGTTTTATGAAAGTTTTCAAGAAAATACAGAAGATGAGATATCACAAGTTACAAATAAAATACTTTTGGTTTTAGCTATTGCAACAAGTATAGATGCTATGGCTGCTGGATTTACTCTTACATTAATGGATTTAAACCCATTTATCTCTATGACTTTAATTGGAGTAATCACCTTTATATTCAGCTTTTTAGGAGTTTTTTTAGGGACAAAAGGTGGATCTTTTTTAGAAGATAAAGCTGAAAAGATTGGTGGTATTGTACTTATAGGTATTGGTCTTAAAATACTAATTGAACATACTATTTTATAAAAAGAATATTAGGTTTATTTAATATTCTTTTTTATAACTTGTTTCATTTCATTATTTATTAATTGCATATCTATACCATACTTATTTTTATCTGATTCTTCTAAAATAAAAAGATAATTATCTAACTTTTCATTAAAATCTTTATCTTCTATAATTATAGATATTTTATTTATGATAGATTTAATTACATCTAAATCAGATGATAAAAAGTTATCATCCAATAAAGATATTTTTTCATATAACTTAATTAATAACTTTGTTTTATAACTAAGTAAATAATTCTTTTTTTCTAATTTATCTTTATTTTTTGATGTAAGCAAATTATTTATTGCTTTTGTTAATAAAGTACTAAATACAATTTTACTAGTTGTTTCTCCAATTGCTAATAACATGTTTGAACCTTTTATTTTTAACTATTATCACAATATTAAAATATTTTTCCTTTGTTAAAAATTAAATCAATAATAATTATCATTAAAAATATGTTAAGTTTAATAGGAGTATAATTCTGATAATCGATATTAAGGAATAAAATGAAAACAAAAAAACAATCGTCTAATTTTGACTCATCAATTTTTTTCAAAAGAAATATGCGAATAAATAAAAACTTACCCATAGTTTATGCAACAACGCTATTAATCTCATTAGTAGTAATTTTTATAGGGAATAATTAAATGTCAACTAATCAAGAAAAAAGATATGACCTATTCCTTAAAAACTTTAAATCCCATATTTCAAAACTTGGTTTTAAAAACTCTATTCAAAAAGATTACATTCTTAAAATCCTTTTTTTTAGTCAAACACATTTAAGTGCTGAAGAGATAGCATCTGAGGTTCACAAAGAATTCAACTTAGATATTGGAATTGCAACTGTATATAGAAGCATAAATTTCTTTGAAGAGATGAATATTGTAGAGGCTTTAGATGTTGGTGATGGCACTAGAAGGTTTGAGCTAAATCTTGATCACCACCATGATCATCTTATTTGTACCTCTTGTCATAAAATCATTGAATTTACTGATGATATTATTGAACTAAAACAGATAAAAATTGCCGAAAAAAATGGCTTTGTTTTAAAAAATCATGTTATGTCTATTTATGGTTTATGTGAAGAGTGTCAAAAAAACTGATAATGACTATGAGTCTAAAATAAGTTTGCATAAAGTTATAAATAGAAAAAATTACATTAAAGGATATTTTTGATTACAGAAGAACAGATAATAAAAATTGCAAGTTATTTTACAATAATAGCACATAGCCCTGGAAGAATAAGAGTAAGAGTAAATCCAAAAATTCAAAAAGAGAGTGACAATGTATCAATTGATGATATTGAATCTTTACCTTCACGAATTAATGGAATAAAAAGTATTAAGATAAATAAAATAATTGCTTCTGTAACCATCCTTTATGATTCTAAAATATTTACACCATCTTTATGGGAAGATTTAATAAAAGGGCAAAATATTGAAGAGATAAGCTTACTTATAAATAACTTGTCAAAGGAGATTATATAGGTGATAAATAATGATGAATCAATTCTACTATCACAAAAAGTAGATGAAAACGATCTACAAGCTGTTTTATCACAAGTTCTTAGAATAGCTATGTATGATGAAATGAAAGCATACGAGGCATATGTAAAAATAATTGAAAAATTTGGTTTTGTACAACCATTTGTACATATCAAAGAATCAGAAGCAAGACATTATGCCCTACTTGTTCCTTTATTTCAAAAATATGGGATTGAGATACCTTTCAATAATTGGTCAACAAACTTGCAGGTTCCAGATACCTTTATAGAATGTTGTGAATTAGGAGTTGCAAGTGAAATTAAAAATATTGCAATGTATGATCACCTATTAACATATATTCAAGAACCTGATATAAAAGATGTTTTTTATAGATTGCAAGCTGCTTCTTATAATAATCATCTTCCAGCTTTCAGAAATTGTGTAATAGATCATTACAATGTAGCAAATACAACCCAGGGTTTTAACCAAGATCAAATTATGGAAAAAATGGGTGAATATCAAATGATTTTAGATGATATGTTAAGTGGCAATGTAGATCAGTCAAAATTAACTGAACTATTTTCAAAACTAAATATTTCAATGGTTGGTGGTGCGGCACTTGGAGCTGCTGCAATAGCACTTTTAAATAACTACATAAATAAAGAAGAGGAGTAGATTATGGCCTTACCATTTATAGCAGGATTAGCTGTAGGAGCTGGTGCAGTATTTGCATACAACAAGTCTGATAAGATTAAACAAAAAGTTGACTCACTTTTTAACAAGTCAAAAGATATTGCATCAAAAGGGAAAGAAAAAGTCGATGATGTAAAAGATACTATAAATGCAACTGCACAATGTATTAAAAAGAAAAAAGAGGAAGAATCTTTAAAAGAAGTAATTGAGGATAAAGGGAAATAAATGATAAATACAATATCAACTACAAATAATGACAACCCAGTACTAAGAAGTATTATAACAGGTGCAGTAGCTTCAGCTATTGCATCTAGTACTGTAAACTATAGAAAAGTTAAAAATAAAGAGATTAGTACTACACTAGCTATAAAAGAAACAGTAAAAAGAAGTTCTCAAGGTGCCATTGCAACTGGTGCTGCTGTCCAAACTGCTAATTACTTAACACAAAAAGGTGGTTTTCTTAAAGCCATGACAACTATTTCAATTGGTATGGCTGGTATTTATGCAATCGAGATACTTGATGATAAACTAGATGAAAAGTATTCTTTAACATCTTGTTGTAATAAAGAGACCAAAGGCAAGGAGGAGAAAGTTGATGAATAATAAAAATATGGGCCCTAATGGCTTAAATGCACAAAATAGCGTACAACAAAATCAATTTGCATATGATACAAATATTGAAAGTACAAGAGTAAATGCAGCTGCTAATATGAATATGCAACAAAATCCATATATAAACCAAGGGATTAATAATCAACCTGTACAAAACAATCAAAGTACTTTTAATAATGCAGATTTTATAAAAGGTGCTCTAATTGGTGCAGCAGCAACATATTTACTTACAAATAAAAACGCTCAACAAACAATAATGAAGGCATTTTCAAAGGGTAATGAACTTTTTCAGGCGGGAATGGAAGAGTTGAAAGAGAGATATGAAGATGCAAAAGCACAAATGGAAACACAAGATAACCAATAATCATGAGTAATTCTTATAAACAAGTTCACAAAACAAAAAATAGAGTTAGGTATAAATATTCTTTATTAAAAGATAAATCTATTGATACAAATATTTTAAAAATATACTTTGAACAAATAGATGGTGTTCAAAGTGTAAGAATAAATAAAAAAGCATATAGTATAGTTTTTATTCTTGAAGATTTTTCTACAATAGATTTAATAGAAGAAAAGTTATCTAATGCTACTAGAGATGATTATTTAAGTAATTGTAAAGAAGCTGCCGTTTGTGTATCTTGTGTAAATGATGAAGAACCTAGTATTATGGGTGTAGTAAGAGCCAGTTCAGCACTTGTTTCAGAAAGATTTATTAAAAATGATTTTCTAAAAGCAGCTGTTACATCTAGTGTGGCAATACCTTTAGTAATTGAAGGTTCTAAAGAGTTATATAATGAAGGTCTAACTTCAAAAGTTTTAGAGAGTGCTGCAGTTGGTATCTCTATTTTAAGAAAAGATTATTTTGCAGCTAACTCTACAAATGTAATGTTAGAGCTTGGTGAATATATAGAAGAAACAACTGTACATAAAAGTGATGATTTATTAAAAGAGTTATCTAAACCAAATGTTGAAGAAGCTTGGTTAGAAACTAAAGTTGATGGGAAAGTAACTGAAACTTTAGTAAAAAGTGCAAATATAAAAATTGGAGATATTGTTGTGGTTGGTATTGGTAATACTATACCAGTTGATGGACATATTTTAGAAGGTAGTGCAAGTGTAAATCAAGTTTCCATGACAGGTGAAGCTGAACCAGTTCTAAAAGTAAGGGGTGATAGAGTAATCTCTGGTACTATTATAGAAGATGGAAGACTTAGGATTTGGGCTGAACATGTAGGTGCAAATACTGCTACACAAAGAATAAAACACTATATTGAAAACTCTTTAAATGAGAAATCATCAGTTCAATTAAAAGCAACAAGATTGGCAGATAAACTTGTACCAGTTACACTTGGTCTCGCAGATATATCTTATGTACTTTCAAAGAATATGGAACGGGTAGCTTCTGTTTTACAAGCTGACTACTCATGTGCATTAAAACTTGCAACTCCTGTGGCATTTAAATCAACTATTTCAAAAGCTGGACATGAAGGGATAATGATAAAAGGTGCAAAATCTATTGAAGCATTAAATAGTGCTGATACCTTTGTATTTGACAAAACAGGAACTCTAACTTCTGGTGAATTAGAAGTTATTGAAGTTCAATCTTATGATAAAAATTGGACAAAAGATGAGATCCTAAATTTAACTGCTTCAACAGAAGAACACTATTTTCATCCAGTTGCAGAAGCTGTAGTAAAAGCAGCAAAAGATAATGGATTTGTACATATGCACCATGAAGAGGTTGAATTTATTGTTGCCCATGGAGTTAAAACACAAATGGGAGGGAAATCTGTAATCATAGGAAGTAGACATTTTCTAGAAGATGATGAAAAAATAGATTTTTCTTCTCATAAAAAAAGAATTAAAGAATCTCTTGAACAAGGTAAAACCCTTTTATACATAGGTTATGATGGAAAACTACTAGGAACAATTGAGTTATCAGATAGAGTAAGACCTAATGCTAAAGATGTAATAAAAAGATTAAAATCTCTTGGGGTTAAAAATATCATCATGTTAACAGGTGATATAGAAAGTAAAGCAAAAATGATTGCCCAAGAGTTAGGTATTGATGAAGTGAAAGCCCAATTATTACCTCAAGATAAAGCGCAAATTGTAAAAGATTTAATGAACAGTGGTAAAAAAGTAGCTTTTGTTGGAGATGGAATAAACGATGCACCCGCTTTAATCTCTGCACATGTTGGTATCTCTATGAGTAAAGGTGCAGATATTGCAAAAGCAACAGCAGATGTTAGTTTGTTAAAAGATGATATAAATGCAGTGGCAGATGCAAAAGAGTTAGCAAATAATACTATGAAACTAATCAAGAACAATTTCAATGCAACAGTTGGAATAAACTCTGCTATATTAGCAGGTGCTACATTTGGCTTATTTTCACCAGTAACAACTGCATTTTTACATAATGGAACAACAATTGGTTTATTGTTAACATCGATACAAGGAGTAAAGGTACGGTAATTGCATTATATGATAATAATTATCAGTTTAGTTTTAGCTAACTAATGATAATATTTTAATAATAATTATCAATAAGGATTTAACATGCCATTACTTTTACCTTTAGCAGCAGTTTTAACCACTGCATTAACAGTTAAAACATTAAATACAACTGCAAGAAAAATGGAAAAAAGAAGAAAAAGGAAAGAGAAACAATGAATGTTGATTTAGAAGTACAAAAAGAGATAGCAAAAATTGGAATGACTGCAACATTAGGTGCTACAGTTGTAACATCAATGTTTATGAAAAACAAATTAGCAAAAAATGTTCATATTGGTGCAGGAGTAGCTCTATGTGGTTTCTCTTTATGGCATCATATGTTATATCAACCAGCAAAAAAAGAAAAAAAAGATAAAAAAGTAGCTATTTAGGCAAAATTATCTCAAATTTTGCACCCTCTTGGGCATTAGTAACTTTTAATCTTCCATTCATATTTTTGTCGACAATGATTTTTGACATATAAAGCCCTATTCCTGTTCCATCACTATCTTTTTTAGTTGTAAAATATGGTTCAAATATTTTACTCTTTGGTTCAACTACTATTCCACCACCATTATCTTCTACAAAAAGCACAATAGAATCCTTTTGAAGCTCTGTATATATTTTAATCCATGGATTTTTTATATTTTTTTCTATCAAAACATCTTTTGCATTTTTGATTATATTTAACATAACTTGTTGAAACTCATTTAAATAAGTATTTAGTTCAATTTTATCATCAACACAAACTGTAAGATTGATTTGATTATTTATCAAAGAGCTTGAAACAATTGTTATCACTGAATCTAAAGCTGAGATTAAAGTAAACTTCTCTTTTTCTTTTTTTGGTATAAAAAAGTTTCTAAAATCATCAATGGTATGGGACATAAAATCTAAAACGGACTCAGCTTCTTTTGCTTTTTTCTCCATTATCTCGTCATTTAGTTTTCCCATTTCATATTTAAATTTTATAAACATCATTATTGAAGATAACTCCGATAAGGGTTGTCTCCATTGGTGAGCAATGTTTGAAATCATCTCACCTAATGCTATAAATTTAGATTTTTGAACAAGTAGTTGTTCATGTTCTCTATTTTTTTCTATCTCCTCTTTTACCTTTTTTTCTAAGCTTCCATTTAACTCTTTTAATGCTTTTGATTTAGAATAAACTCTTCTTTGATAAGACTTTAGAACATCATCGATTTTTTGTGATACCAAAATAGAAATCACTATGGCAAAAGATAAAAACAATAAAAATAAAAGTATATTTTGTATCACTTGATTTTGAATTCTTCTTTGAAGATTTTCTCTGTTTTTTTCAATCTCTTTTTCTATATCATCTACATATACCCCTACTGCAATAACCCAATTCCATCTTGGAAAATATTTAAAATATGAAAGTTTTTGTTTTGGAATATCTGTATCAAGTTTTCTATAAGAGTACTCCGTATAAGACTCACCCTTTTCTCTAATATCTTTCATAAACTCTTCTCTAAATTTTTTTCCATTTGAATCTTTATAGTTTGTAGAGATTAGTTTTCCTACCAAATCAAGTCTATTTGGATTTACTAAAAGAATAGCAAAATCATCTCCACCCTCTAACTTCTTTATATCATATACAAAAATATAATTACTTCTATATCTATCAAAGGAGATATTATTTAGAAGTCTAATAGTATCTTCTTTTAAAAAACTTTCACTCTCATCATTTTTTGTTGCATTATATTTTATAACATCGATAATAGTATCAATCTCTTTTTTCAAAGCAACCTTTTGACTCCTATAATGTTCTTGTACATATTTATCCATCTCATTGTCAAATTCTTCATAGGTATTTTTCACATAAAAATAAGAAATCATCATAATCATACTTGTCATAATGATAATAAAGATATAAATAATAATTTTTGATAAATTTTTCTCAGTAATAAACTTCAATTGAATTCCCTAAACATATTTTTGATATGATAACATATCTTTTATAATAAGGTTTGATATGGATAAAGAACTAATCTCAAGATTGAGTACCTTTACAGTTTTATATGTTGAAGATGAAGAGGGGATAAGAAATAATATATATGAAATATTAAAAGACCTTTTTAAAGAAACTTTTGTAGCTAAAAATACAAAAGAAGCCTATAATATTTATGAATTAAATAAACCTGACTTAATAATAACAGATATAAAAATGCCTAATGAAACAGGTATTGAACTTATCAAAAAAATTAGAAAAGTTGATGCAAAAGTAAGAGTTATAATAACCTCAGCATATACCGATTTGGACTATATGCTTGATGCGACAGAACTACACTTAGTAAAATATATTGTTAAACCTATAACTGATGCAAGTTTGATAGAATCACTTCATGCCTTTATAAAAAGTTATGAAAATGCTAGAGTTTATAATCTATGTGAAGGGTGGCTTTTTGATGAGAGTAAATCTTTTGTTCAATCACCAAATGAAGAGTTTAAGTTAACAAAAAAAGAGAACCAATTTTTAAAACTACTTATTCAAAAAAATAGAATCATCACCTATGAAGAGATGGAAAATATCATTTGGAATGAAGATAATGTCATGACACCAAATGCAATGAGATTATTTATCAAAAACTTTAGAAAAAAACTTCCAGAAAATGTACTTAAAAATGTACAAGGAACAGGGTACAGACTAGTCTTGTAATAGTTTTGTATCCTCTTTTGTATCAGTTATATCTTTTTCAAAACTTTTTATTTTTTTCAACTCTTGAAAATACCCATGTCCAAGATAAATTATAAAAAACACTGCCGTAAATAGAGTAATTGAAGGGATCATAGATAGGATATATAAAAACAAAGTCCTAAATCTAAAACTCATCGCTTTTTTATTTTGTATTGTTTTATACTCAGACTCAGTTAATATAGTTGAAGCCACATCATAAGTTAACATCTTGTGAAAAAAGTAATAAAATGGAAAGTTTATCGCAAATAGATTAATCACAGGAATAAAATACAAAGGGATAAATAAAATAAAAAGAAAAATCATAATCAAAGAGCTTCTAAGTAGTATCCATAAAGGGCTCATAAGTGTTGCAAAACCATTTATCTTCATATCACTATAGTGTCTTTTATGGATAATATTTAAAATCATTGGAGTTAAAAAACCAATAATAATCAAAGTTAAAAAAACTGAAAACATCATCACAAACAATGTACCAACAGTATAAAATAAAAATCCAACCAACCAAGAGGTTATAGAGTATTTAAACAAAAATGCCATCACATACATAAGCCATATAAAATAAAAAGGTGCATTTGGGTCTATTTGTGCTTCTTGACCATTTTGTGAAGCTTCCATAAATTGTTGTAGGGCTTGAAAACCATAATCAGCTGCTGTATAAAAAAATATAAGCATAACTAACATAGTAAGAATCAATGGTAATATTGCTATTTTTAACATCTGTTTAGTAAAAAAATCTCTTATACTTAAACTTATAATTTGTCCCTCTAACATATCTTTCATTTTTTTATTTCCTATAGAATTTATATTTTAATTTAAAATAAGATTAGCAATTTTATCTAAAAACTACTTATCAAAACGGGTTCGATACTCACACTTTTGGCAAAGTTCTTCTAATAAAATATTATTTTTAAACCCTTTTTGTATATCTAATACTTTTTTTGAATTTAAAATCTGTGTTAAATCTTGTTCATTTATATTTCCTAGATTTATAATACCATCTTTATCTAAGCAACAAGGAACTACCCTACCCCCACTTAAGACTGAAAAATGGGAATCAAGACCATAACAAAACCCCTCTTTTGATACAAGTTCATTATTTAAACTAGGCCAAAAAAAATAATCATCAAAATTGAAAAATATCATTCTTGCTATCTTTATATTTTTTGGTTTATTTTCATAAACTTTTTCTAAATCAATATTACTACCAAACCTTTTATTTGCAGTTTCAAATACCTCTTTGTTGAACTCTTTTGCACTTTTTGATTCATCTAGATTCCAAATTCTAAGATTGATAAAAAAGTGTTGTTTTTTGTTTATTGCATACTCACAAAAATCAAAAATAGGTTTTAAATACTCTTGAAGGGATATTTTATGGGTATTTGCATTGTAAGAGTTAAGTGAAAAATTGATTTGCTTGATTGTTTTATGCATAAGGGTTTCAAAACTATTTTTAGATAAATTATAAGCAGCCGTTGTTAGGTTTACTTTTAAATTATTCTCCAAACTAATATCTAAATATTTATCTAAATTTGATAAAACTAAAGGATCACCAACAACATGATAGGCTAACTCTTTTGTTACTGCTTTTAATTGCGTATTTAACTTTTCAAAATCTTTTAAGTGCATAGTTTCATTTGGCAATATTTTGCTAGGGCAGAAACTACACTCTAAATTACATATATTTGTAATCTCAACATGAACTTTTCTAAACTTTTTAATACTTATCTCTTATTTTAAAAGGTATGGTAGATCTCTTTGCAAAGACTCTAATAGATCTTCATTTAGAAAAAACTCTGCAAACTCAAAATTTCTATTTTTGTATGCATATGCACATACATATCTATTTCTTTTTATTAACTCAACTGTCTCTTCCAAAATCACTTTTAAATCTTCATCACCATTCATATAATATTCATACATCACTTTTAAAGGCTCTTCATAGTTAGTATCTTTAAAAAACACTACATTATCTTCAAGTAATTGTATTACATTTTCTTTATTTGTTGTTATATGGATAAATGCCTCTTTTATATCTTCCATTCGCATATCAAACTTGTAACCAAGCAATAATAACTCTTTTACATTATCAATACTATTTTGTTGGAAATAATATTGCAAAAGAAGAGTTAAATAGTGAGATTTAATATCATCATCATAAGTTTCTATATATTCTAAAACATACTCAATATCTTCAATTTTTCCATCATTTATTAAAGTTTTATGTATTACACCAACCTCAGCAAGAATTTCATGTAATCTATCATTCATATTTATCCTTTGTAAAACTCAAGGGTAATTTTATTTTAAAAGATGCACCCTTATAAACAATATCATCATGTTTTGTAATAATATTTTTTACTTCTATTTTTCCATGTAGATGTCTTATAATATTGTTTGACATATAAAGACCTATCCCTGTTCCCTGATAATTGTGTTTTGTCGTAAAATATGGTTCAAAAATTCTATCAATAATCTTCTCATCAATACCACCACCATTATCTTTTATCTTAATTATCAAATAATTATGTTTTTTATAAGAGTTAATAAAAATTAATCTTTTACACTCTTTATTAATAAGTTCATCAACTGAGTTATTTATAATATTTAGTATAACTTGTAAAAGTTCATTTTCATAAGTAAAAAGTTCATTATCTTCAATATCTTCAATAAATAGAATTGGAATATTATTATATCTTGACTTAATAAGTTTAATACTATTTTTTATTAAATCCTTCACTTTAAAGCTATTCTTTTCTTTATCAGGTTTAAAAAAATTTCTAAAGTCATCAATTGTTTTAGAAAGATATTGAACCTGTTCATGTATCTTATTTAAATTTGAAGTTAGAGTTTCTTTATCAAGAATATTTTCTTGGTTTTGCAACATCATACCACTTGATAATACAGATACAGCAGATAAGGGTTGTCTCCATTGATGGGCGATATTTTCTATCATCTCTCCCATTGCTGCCATTTTTGACTGTTTTTTCATAATATCTTCATAATCAATCAACTCTTTTTGAAACTTTCTAACCTCTTCTTCTAAATTTTGATTATACTCTTTTAACTTTTTATTTAAATCTATTTGTTTTTTTTCTATTTCAATTCTTTCACTAATATCTCTAGAAATAGCAATAACAAAACTTCTACCTAAATAGTTTTTAAGATGTACAGAGGTTTCTACAGGTATCTCTTTACCATCTTTTGTAATATAAATTCCTTGGGTGATTAAGTTTTTACTCTCTTTTAGTTTATCAAAAACTTCAGATATCTTTATTTTTTTTTCACCCTCTACAGGTTTTCTAATATCAGAAACCTTCATCTTATTTAGTTCTTTAAAACTAAACCCTAAACTTTCACATACAATATCATTTGCAAACTCTATTCTTTCAGTTTCTAAGTCAACTAAAAAAATCATATCTTTTGAAGAGTTTATAAGTTCAAAATAAAGATTTATTTTTTCTGTTCGTTGAACTCTATTTGTAATATCTTTTGCATAAGATACTATATATTCTTCTGAATCTATTTTATGAAATCTTGATACAACCTCAACAGGAAAAGTTTCATTGTTTTTTTTTCTATGGTAAGTTTGAATTACATTTGATTCAAGTATCTGCCCCTTTTCAAAACTATCAAGAGCTTGTAGGTATTTCTCTTTTGTATCAACAGTAACATCAACATCCCAAAGATTTAGATTTTGAAGCTCTTCCAAAGTATAATCTAATCTATTTAAAGCATTATCATTTGCAAAAAGAAGTTTACCATCTTTATTTAACCAATAAATTGCTTGAGGAGAAAGAAGAAATGATGCCCTTACAATCTCATCAAAATTTTTTTCTAAGAAACTATTCATTATAATTTTTCTTTTTATTAATTTAGATTATTCTATACAATATTTGGTTAATAGCAGTTAAATAATTGAAACTATATAATATATATACATTTATTCAAACAAAAAACAATATTAATATTTCTACCAAAAGATGAAAAATATATGACATAACCTCACTTTAATTATAATTAGATGATTTAGTCTAAGATTAACTTGAATACGATAGAATCACACAAATAAAATTTAAAGAATAAAAATAATGCACAGTTTTCTATCAATACTAAGTTTAAAAAAACAATTTATAAAAGATGACCTAAAAGGTTTTTCTCATACATTTTCATATAATCATTCTCTATTTGAAAAAAATCATTTAATTTTATCCAATTCAAATATAAACAATATTCAAACATATAAATCACAATCAAAAAAGATATCTATAATTTTTAATGGAAGAATATACAATAAAAAAGAATTAAAAAAATACATAAATCATAATTCTTGCATAGATATTGACAATACTAAACTTATTTTGGAACTTTATTTAAAATATGGACAAGAGTGTGTAGATAAGATAATAGGAGATTGGTCTTTACTAATATATGACTTTGAAAAAGAGGAATATTTTATAGCACAAGATCATCATGGATATACTGCTGTTTACTATTATGTTGATTCAGATTATATTATTGTTTCTACAAGTATTAGGCTAATAAAAAAAATACCTTTTATAGATTTGACAATTGATATTGAAAAGGCAATTGGAAGAGATGCTATAGTCTATTTATCTGAAGATGACTCAACTTTTTACAAAAATTTAAAAGTACTAAATCCAGCTCATAGAGCTTGGTTAAATAAAAAAGAGATAAAAAAAGAGAGATATTGGTTCCCTGAAAAAATAAAAGTTGATTATAGTATAACTTTAAATCAAGCTATTGAAGAGCTAAATGAGATATTTACAGAAGCAGTAAGGTGTAGAATTCAAAGTGATAAGCCAATAGCTTCTATGTTAAGTGGAGGATTAGATAGTACTAGTGTTTCCACTGTTGCTAGTGAATTATTAAAAAAAGAGAATCAAACTTTACATACATATTCCCATGTACCACAATATAATATAAGACAAGATCTAATTGGAGATAGAAATGGTGATGAAAGTGCTAATATGAAAGCTGTTATAGAAAAATGTGGGAATATAGATGCACACTTTTTAAATTCAGCACAATTAACGCCACTTGAGGGATTGCGTTTATCACTTGAAGTTTTTAATGAACCAATTCATGCAACCATTAATGCATACTGGTTAATGGATATTTATAGTCAGGTTTCAAAAAATAGTCATGAAGTTTTACTTAGTGGAGAAACAGGTAATGCAACGACATCTTACACAGGTATAAATTATCTTTTAGACTCAGATAAATTATATGAAATCTATGGGCTTAAATCTTTAATCAAAAATAAACTATTAAGACCTATTTATTCAAGATATTATAAACCTTTTACAAATATGTTAAAAAAAACTATGTGGAGTGACTATAGTTATTTAAACCCTTCTTTAGATATACAAATAAAACAGTTAATAAAAAAATCAAAAAGAAATGAAGACTTTTCTTTTTATTTTACAAAAGATGATGAAAAAGAGTTGATGAAAAAAATTCTAATGTTAGGTTTTAATAAAAGATGTGAATTTGGTGCAAATGCATCACAGTATTTTAATATAAATTTAGCTGATCCTACAGGAGATAAAAGAGTAATAGAATATATGTTAAAACTTCCAAATGAACTATATATTTCTAAAGAGAATAAAGAGAAAAATATAATCAAACATTTGATGAAAGATAGATTACCAGATAAAGTTTTACATCAAAAAAACAAAGGTTTACAAAGTGCAGATATCATAGATAGAATACAGAAAGATATCCCTGAAATTGAGAGTATAATAAATGATTTTAAAACTGATTTAATAGACATTGAACTATTTGACAAAAAAAGGCTGTTAGCAGATTTAAATACTTTAAAGAAAAAAGAATTATCTGCTATGAATACCCATTTACTTTTTAAAAGTGTTGGAATCATGGAATTTTTAAATTATAATGCACCTTTTTTTCAAGACCAATAAAAAAGAATTTGGTAGACTTTTATCTAAACAACATCTCTTTTAGTAAGTACGGAGTTACAAAAGGACTTCATACAAACTAGTTTACTTTTCTTGAAAAAAAGGTGCATCATAGGAGAGTACTCTTTATCTTTTTTATTTATCTACATAGTTCTTTATTTAAAATTTCCATCTGTAAACCCTTCAAATAAATCTACCAGACAGAGCAAATTTCAAGCCTATTCGATAAGTTGAAAATTGGATTTAAACAGTTATTTTTACACTACTAATACAATTTAGGTAAATTCTCTTACCTTTAATTTCTACATTTTCAGGTATTGTCTCACCCGATTAACATAGTTTCTTAACGGCTTACTTTTAACTAGCGTAAGCTGAACCATCCCACGCACAGCACCACCACTAGCTGCTGTTTTATTAACATCTAACTCTTTAACTTTTGATTTAACCCAAGACTTTTTTACTTCTACTTTTTCGATTTTCTTATTTTCCATATAAAACTCTTATTTTATTAATGTTCAATTCTGTCATTAAACAAATGAATATTATTCTAATTATTTAAAATATTAATAATTTTTTTAGCTATTATCTCATTTCCCACTGGAGATACATGACAATCGTCACAGTATAAATATTGTTCATTATCATATGCATTTGTAAAATCATAAAATTTACTATAAATATCTTTATATTTTTCCAATTTAATCATATCTTTTATTTTCTTATACAATAACTTATATGCTTTTCCTCGTTCTTCTCTTAATATAAGATGATCTTTTTTTGGATTTCCAATGTATAGATTTGGTTGTAGTATAATAATATACTTTGAATTATTTATTTTTGCAAGATTATTTATCAACATCCAACTCTCAATTACTTCTTTTGCTGCTGATTCAATGTTTTTTTCTGATAAATCTAACTCTTCCTGTTTGTTTTTATTATTGTATTTCTCAACTAATTTAACTATAAAATCATTTATAGGTTTTATAATCATATTAAATTCTAAATCCTTTTTTGTATCTTTTCCTTTCATCATTTCTTGAATTTGATTTTCTCTTGCACTTCCAAATCCTTCATTTATATTTTGTAGAGATTTAAGTTGATTTACACCATCATAGGATACTATCAAGTCTGGTTTTAATCCATTTGCCAATTGATAACTCAAATATGTATATTCTTGAAATGCACAATAACCATTTTCTCCTAAATTTACAGCTTTATATTTTCCTTTCATATATTTTGAAAAAAAGGAAGGAATGGTCCCCTCATCATAAGCACCAAATCCCCATGTAGTAGAACCACCTATAAAAACAGCTATTTTTGATAAATTATTTTCATCTGGATGTTGATATGTTTTTCTATGTCCATTTTTATCTATATTTATTGTCTCACCAGAAAAAGGCAAACTTCTCCAAACATAATAATCTTTATATTGAAAAGATACATTATTAAATTCATCAAAATAAGTTTTTGCCCAATCTTGATTTGCGTAGCTAGGTAGTTCATACTTTTTATCATTATTTTTTACATCATTCAAAATATGATATATCTTATATATCCCTATGCTTGACATATTTAATATAAATATAAATATTATTAAAATATTTATATTTATAAAAATAGTTTTAATCCAATTCAAATTAATTTCCTAAATCTTTATTTTTTTATTTTAAATTGTTTCTATTCTGCAAAGTTTATGATTTTGAGCATCTTTTATAAATGCTACACTAGAATCATAATAACATAATAAAGGGTACATAAAGAGCCGGTAAATTTATTAAGTCCAATTATAAAATCTTATTAAAAAATCTACCAAAAAAAATCTTAATCTATCATATTCTAAAACTAAAAATGTTTAAAGAAATAAATAGCCATAATTTACTTAACTTAAAAGTGAACCATCTGAATTAACAGAAGTAGCATTTGCAGTCTTATTAACATCTAACTCTTTAACTTCTGGTTTAATCCAAATTTCTTTTATATTAACTTTTTTATTTTTCATAAAAACTCCATTATTTTTGCTAAAAGTATATCATAAAATTTCTTATATATAATAATTAAATAATATCTTCTATATTTTTTATAATTTCATCTAAACTATTTTTCTCTTTTGGTCTATATATTATATATATATCTATACTTTTGGCTATTTTTAATGATAAATCAAAATGGTTTTTTCTTTGAGGAAGTTTATCTAAATAGTAGTATCTATAAGTATTATAAATAATTGTATTTAGCTTCTCAGTATTTAAATTTATTTTTTCTATTTTTAAACTATCTTCCTCATGTATATTTAATTCATATATAGTATACAAAGGTAAAACCCTATCTTCAAATTTATCATGAGTAGGAAGTGCAAATTTATTGAAATCTTTATGTATTTGTCTTAAGTCATTTGTATCATGATTAAATATATCTGCTGTATTTTGCCAAATCTTACTTTGAGGATAAGAGGGGACGCACATAATTTGTTTTTTGTTTTCATCATAAAACATAGAAATTGTATCATCAGATATTTTCTTATAGCCTTTTTTTAAAAAAGCTTGGAGAGTTGTTGATTTCCCTGCTCCTGAATCACCACAAAATAGAATTACACCTTTTGAAGTAACAATTCCACTTGCATGAAAAGGAAAAGCTTTTCTTTGATGAAGCAGTGCTCCAATAGCTGAACCAAATAGATATAATCTTAAAGTCTCAATTGGTAAATTTCCTTTTTGTTCTATTAGAATCTCATTTCCATTTCTTATTAAAAATCTTGCTATATCTTTTATGTCTAACAAGTATTCATTTTCATTTGATTGATAATATCTATTCTCATCTACTAAGTTTTTACTTAAGTTTTTAGCGAATTTTGAATATTTAACAATCACTTTTTCTAAATTGTTATTCTCTTCTATTTCGATTAATTCTGGACAAATAAATGGAGTTTGGAAATGAAGATTAAATGCTTTATAGTGATACAATTATTGCCTTTTATTTAAATAGTTATATACATAAGATGTTTTATTTTGAAACTCTTTTTTATTATCTTTTAGATTCATACCAAGTATACTCAAAGTGTGTCCTTTTATTAGGTCATAAAGCCTTATAAAATAATATAAATAAAAAAGTTTTAAACTATTACTTTTCGGAATAAGATTTAAGTTCTGCCTGTGAAATATCTTTTTTACACCCATGTAAATAATAGTATATAAGTATTCTTTGTACAACTAATACCTTAACTAAGCATAAACCATCCCAAGGAAAAACAGATGCACTTCTCTCAACTGCCCAATTTATTAAACTAATCTCTTCTTTACAAAACTTTTCACAAATCTCTACATTTACAACTTTAAGGTTATAAATTTTTACTAAATAATTAAAATCATATTTTTTAAGAAGATATTTTATTTTTAATAGATAAAAAAAGCCTCAATTAATATAAAAATTTAATTTTTAGATCTTGATAATAAATTCTTAATTGAATTAAGAAACTTTAACAATATTTAATTTTTCTAATTTTTCTATAAATGGACTAATATCCTCATTGCACTGTTCAAAAGATACCTCATATTTTTCAATAAGCTTATTACATAACTCTTCTAAAGTCAAATCATTTTCTAAAAGTTCCCAAATGTCTTTACCAATTTTATTTAATCCATAATAATTATTTAATTCTAAATCCATCATCACTAATTCACTATCCATTTCAGAAGATAACAAATCATCATTTCTTTTTAATATTTTTGTAATTTCCACTGTATATCCTATATTATTTTTGGTATTATATTTAAAAGTTTATAAATAAGAAATTATATTTTATTGATAAAGGAACACTATGATAAAAACGCCTCATTTAAGCACTGATGGGATAATAAAACTTTTTGATAGAGATGAAAACTTTCAGGGTATTGTTTTAATTGAAAGATTAAATAAACCTTTTGGTTTGGCACTTCCTGGTGGCTTTGTTGATATTGGAGAAACAGTTGAGAATGCTTTAATCAGAGAGATGCAAGAGGAGACTAACCTTGATGTTCAAATTGAATCTTTATTAAATATCTATTCTGATCCTAAAAGGGATCCAAGGTTTCATACTGCATCAGCTGTTTATATATGTAAAGCTTATGGAACTCCTAAAGCACAAGATGATGCAAAAGAGGTTTTCATATATAAACCTGAAGAGATTCCCTTAGATAAACTTGTTTTTGATCATAAAAAAATTGTGGAAGACTTTTTACTTTTATAAAAAAAGTTTATGCTTTGAAAACTATTTTAAAACACACACCTTTATGTCTTTTATTATTGTACTCGAAATTTTGATTATAAACTGAAATCATCCCTTTATGTCTTTCCCTTATAATTTTATCAACCATAGAGAGTCCTAGTCCAGTACCTATAGATTGATGTTTAGTGGTGAAGTATGGCTCAAAGATATGATTTATAATTTTATTATCTATTCCCCCTCCACTATCTAATATTTTTATTTCTAAAATATTAGAATCTACCAGATTTGTACTTATAAAAATAAATCTATCATCCTCATCTTCTATATTTTCTTTTAAGGCATCTTTACTGTTATTGATTAGATTTATAAAAGATTCAACAAGTTCATTTATATTTCCCTCTATTTTTAAATCATCTTCTATATTTAAAACAGCAGTTATATAATTGTTTTTTAATGATGCATTTATAATACTAAGTGCTTGTTCTAAAGTCTCCTTAATACTTATAGTTGTGTATCTATTTTCATTTTTTATAAAATTTCTAAAGTTGTCTATTGTTTTAGATAAGTAATTAGCTTGATTAATTATACTATCCATATTTTCCATTATATAATCATTGTCAAGTTTACCATACTCTATTTTTAGTTTAACTCCACTTGCATTTGTAGTAATCATACTTAAAGGTTGTCTCCATTGATGAGCAATATTACCAATCATTTGTCCCATAGAAGCCAGTTTTGACTGTTCTTCTAATAATTTTAAAGCGGAAACATCTTTTAGAACTATTAAAATTCTATTTTTGTCAGGCAATAAAGACATACTTATATTTACATCAACTTTTTTTTCATTTGCTACGATACAAGTTTTTTGGAAATTTTCCACATAACCTAAGTGAATACACTCTTTTATTGTTTTTATAATATCTAATCTCTCTTCTTGTATTACTAAACTTAAACAAGACATTTTTAACATCTCTTTTTTTGAATATCCTGTAATTTTAGTATAAGCATTATTTAGATTTAAAAAATTTGTATCTAAATCAATTATTGCTATACCATCTTTGGAATATTTAAAGATAAGCTCAAACTCCTCTTTTTGTTTATTTAATCTATCTTTAGTCTCTTCTAATTTAGACAAAGTTAATTCAGTTTTTCTTTTTTCAATATGAAGTTTTCTACTCCACCAAATCATCCATAAAATAATGAAAATAAAAAAAGCGATAATTTTCCAAATTAAAACATAATCTATTTTTTCAACCGTTTTTTGAGAAAACCACTTTTGCGCAATAAGATTATGTTCTGCTGGTGTTAATTGTTTGTATCCTTTACTAAGGATTGAAGCTAATATACCAATATCTTTAGGTGCAACAAATCTATAATCAATAGTTCCATATTTAGAGGGAGCAGCGATTTTAAGTTTTTCAAAACCTTTATTAGAGCTCAAATAGTTTGCAACTGCCATATTACCTACATAAGCATCTGCTTTACCATTGTTTACCATAGTTAAAGCTTCTAATGTATTTGTTGCAGGTATTATTTCTAATTGGGGATGATCTCTTTTTAACCACTTATTAGTCAAAAAACCCTCTTCCACAGCAACTTTTTTATCTAATAAATCGGCAACTTTCCCTACGTAAGCTGTATTTTTATTTACTATAATCATATGAGGATAAGATAAAAAAGTATCTCCAAAATTAATTTTTTGGGCTCTTTTTTTATTTTTGACAGAAAATAATAAAGTATCAAAATCTCTATTATCTGATAAAAGCTCTTTATACGTTTCTTTTAATGAAATATCTTTTACAATAAACTTTACTTTAAAACCTAATTTTTCCCCAATCTTATTAATATAATCTAAGGCTATACCTTTAACTTTACCATCTTCAACAAATTCAAAAGGTGGTCTTGCAGGTCTTACTAAAAATTTTATAATAGGACGTTTTCTTAAAAACTCTTTTTCCTTATTTGTTAATTCATAGAAATTCTCCCCTTTTATATTAACAGAAATCCATTTATTTAATATTGTTTGATGATCCATTGAAGTTAAACTATCAATAGCTTTATTAAATATATCTTTTAATAAGGGTTCATCATTTCTTGTACCAATACCAAGTTTCCAATTATCTTTAAACTTACCATTGATTTTGATTTGCCCAATATGATCATGTTGTATATGATAGCCCACAGTTGCAAGAGTGCCTATAAAACCGTAAAGTTCACCCTTCTCAACTTTTGTTAAGCCATCATGGATATTATTAACTTCAATTAAATCTATATAGGGATATTTTTTTCTTAAAATCTCGCCATATGCATACCCTTTTACAATACCTATTTTTTTATCTTTTATTTGCTCAAAATCATCTACCCAAGGTCTAAAAATCTCAGATGCAAAAACAAGTGGTGTTTTAAAATACTCTTTTGTAAAATCTAAGTATTTTTTTCTCTGTGGTGTAGGCATAATAAGTGAGAATATGTCACATTTTCTTTTTTCCCCTAAATCTAAAGATTCAAGCCAAGTTTTTGTTTCTACAACCTTAATAGGAATCCCTATTTTTTTTTCAAATATCTTAAAATAATCAGCACTCATTCCTATATATTGCCCATTTTTAAAAGATTCAAAAGGCATCCAATCGGGATCAATACACATGTTTATACTCTTTTTATCTGATAAAAATTTTTCTTCATTTTTATCTAACAAAACTCTTTTACTATATTTTTTATCTAATATTCCAAACCATTTTCTATTTAAGCTCTCAATTGTTTCTAAAGATATATTTTCGTAAGCTTTGTTTATAATAGATATTAAATGGGGTTTATCTTTTAAAGTAGCAAAATAATAATTAATATAGCTGTTGTTATTACTCTCTTTTACAAGATTTGAAATCTTTAGATTATTATAATTATATTTATGAATATAATATTGAACAACATTTGAGCTGTTTATAATGGCATCTATCTCTCCACTGGCTAATGCAATTAATTTATCTTCTATATTTTTATAGTATCTTTTTTTTATTTGGGGGAAATTACTAAAAAATTTCTCTTCACTCCAAGCTCTTGATATACCAACTTTTTTACCAAAAAGCTCTTCAATACTATCTATATCTTTACTATTTTTTCTAATTATATAATTTCTTATAATATTTGAGTAACCTAATGAAAATTTATAATCTTTTTGTCTTTCTTTAGTTTTTAAAATAGTATGAATTAAATCGATTTTCCCTTTATGAAAATCTTCAAGTAGTTGTTCCCAAGGTTTAGTTTCATATTTTATTTTTAAACCAGTATTTTTTAAAAGAGCTTCTATCAAATCAATAGAATACCCCATAGCTTTCCCATTTATATTAAAATCATAAGGTTCATAATCATACTCATTACTAACTACTATAAGTTTTTTATTTTTTATATACTCTATTTCATCTTTTGTTAAATTCAATTGATTTGCATATAAGATATAAAAAAATAAAAATATACTTATAAATAACTTTTTCAAGAGAGTCCTTAATAAAACTATATTAAGTCATTATAATCTATATTTATAAAAACTTTTATAAAGTATATCTTTAATAATTATTAACTATTTTTTCAAACTAATTTATAAATTTTATTTATTAATGACCAGCAGTTGTCTTAGGGACTTTTATAGGTTTAGCAGCTCCCCAAATAATAATAGCTGCAAAAACAAATACAACAGAAAGTGTAATCATAACTTGATTTGTTGCTAACATTACACTTTGTTTATTTATCATCATATTTATTGTTTGATTAATCAAATCTGTACTCATACCTGAATGTTCCATTGCTATTCGTGCACTACTATCACTATCAGTAATAGCTACCAAATTGGCATGATATTCAATTGTTTTATTACTCCAAGCTGTTGCTACAAATGATGTTGCAAAAGCACCTGAAAGTGTACGAACAAAATTTAATAAGCCTGCTGCTGAATCTACTTCATTTTTTTCAACACTTGAAAGGGATAAACCCATTGAAGGAATGAAAAAGAAAGGCAATCCAAATCCCATAAATAATAGAGGTAACATAACATCTATAAAAGCCATATCTGTATTTGCAATCCCCCTCCAAAAGGTCATAAGACTAAGCCACAATACACCTACAAAAACTAACTTTCTAGCATCAACTGTAGTTGAAGCTTTTGCTACAAATGGAGCTACAACTAATCCTGCAAGTCCAGTCCAACAAGCAGCAAGTCCAGCTTGAGTTCCTGTATATCCCATCAAAGTTTGAAGCCAAAGGGGAGTTAAAACATTGGCACCAAAATATGCACCAAAAGCTAAACTTACAGTTAAAACACTGATTGTAAATCCCCTATGCCTAAAAATCTTCAAATCCACAACAGGATGTTCTTCATAAAACTCCCAGATTATAAAACTAACAAATCCTATAAAGGAGATTGTAGATAATATTACAATTTTATCAGAAGCAAACCAATCAAGATCTTTCCCCTCATCTAATACTAATTGCAAAGTTACTACCCAAATAATCAACAAAACTAAACCCGTAACATCAATAGGTTTTTTAACTAAAGGCTCACTATAATCTTTTAATATCTCCCAAGCAAAAAATCCACAAATAATTACAATAGGAGAATTTAAGAAAAATACCCAAGGCCAACTATACTCATCACAAACATAACCTCCTACTATAGGACCCAAAACAGGAGCTACAAGTGTTGTCATAGACCACATCCCTATAGCAACTCCTGCTTTTTCCTTGGGGAAAAGTCTTAAAAGCAAAGTTTGAGAAAGTGGCATCAAAGGTCCACCTGAAAATCCTTGAAATACTCTTGCAATAACAAGTAAACCTAAAGAATCAGAGAGCCCACAAACTATAGAAAATAGTCCAAACATAACCATAGATACCACAAATACTTTTATAGCTCCAAATCTAGCTGCAAACCAACCAGTAAGTGGCACAGTGATTGCTTCACCAATGGCATAAGCTGTGATCACCCAAGTACCTTGAGAGGCAGTTGCTCCTAAATTTCCAGCAATATGAGGAACTGATACATTTGCAATAGTCATATTTAAAACTGCAATGAAATTTGCAGTTGTAAGCATAAGTGCTGCAATCCAAAACATTGTTTTGGGTAATTTAAATTCTCCTATAAGCTCTTCAGAAGTAGCTTTATCATTTTGCATAATAGATTCTCATTTTATTTTTGATCAAAAGTATTTATCTCTACATCCATTGAAAGACCTACTTTTAAAGGGTGAACTTTTAACTCTTCTGGAAGTAATTTAATACGAACTGGCACCCTTTGAACAACTTTAATCCAATTCCCTGTAGCATTTTGTGCAGGGATTAAAGAAAAAGCAGCTCCAGTTCCACCAGAAAAACCTTCTACTTTACCATGATATGTAACATCATTTCCATATATATCTGCATGAACAATTACGTCTTGACCAACTTTAACCCGTCTTAATTTACCCTCTTTAAAGTTTGCATTTACATATATATTTTGTGTAGGAACTATTGATAATAAAGGTGTTCCCGCTTGAACTCTTTGTCCAAGTTCTACTTGTCTTTTTGCAATTATTCCACCTATTGGTGCTTTTATTATTGTACGATTTAAATTTACAATTGCTTGGTCTAATTTTGCTTTTGCTAAAAGAACTTCTGGATTGTTTTCTACACTTACATCATCAATTTTTGTTGCATTTTGATTTCTTGAACCAATTGCTGAAACAATATTTGATTTTGATTGTTTTACCTCTGCTATTGTTGCATCTAGGTTTGATTTCGCATTTTCATAGGCATTTTTTGCTTTTGTTAATTCATCTGCTGAAATTGCACCAGATGAGATTAAATCTTCTCTTCTTTTTAAATCAATTTGTGCCTTTTGAAAGTCAGCTTTTGCAGAACTTAGTTTTGCATTCATTCTTATTTCATCAGCTTTTCTAGCTTCTATTAGGGCATTTAAGCCTTTATTATTTGCCATATAACCTTTTACTCGACGAATTGCTAGACTTAAATTTGCTTTTGCTTCTTCTACTGCTAAAGAAGTATCTGTTTGATCTATTTTTACTAAAATATCACCTTTTTTTACAACTTGAGTATTTGAAACAAGAACATCACTAATTGTACCGCCAACAGAAGGGGTAACTTGCGCTATTTCAACATCTGTATATGCATTATCAGTTGAAACATAATGGGAAGCATAAAAATACCAATACAAACCAAAAGATGCCCCTACTAAAATAATCAATACTAAGAAAATCAAAAGTGCTTTTTTTCTTTTATTTTGATTGTTCTTTACTTTTTCAATATTATTTTTATTATTTTCCACTATTGTTTCCTTTTTCATTCATAGGCAATTTTTGATTATATCCGCCCCCAAGTGCATACTTAAGTGCTATATCTAAAGTAAGCGCTCTACTTTTTTGATTTATAAAATTTCTTTTTGCATTTATAAGATTTTCTTGTGAATATAAGACTTCTAAATAATTACTAAGTCCACCTTCATAACGCTTTGTTTTTATCTCATAAGCTTCTTTTGAAGAGTTTAGTGCTTCTAAAGACCTTGAAATCTGTTTTGTCAATGATTTTTGACTAGTCCCCGCATCTGCAACCTCTTTTAAAGCTTGAGTTATAGTTTGATTATAGTTTGCAACTGCTTGCTCATATATACTTATATTTCTACGCAAATCACCTTTTAATCTTCCTGCTGAGAAAATAGGCAAGGAGATAGCAGGACCTACTGAACCCATATATGAATCTTTTTCATTAAGTAGATTCAATCCTAAAGATTGCAACCCAATAAAAGCTGAAAGATTTATATTAGGATAAAACTCAGCTTTTTTCTCTTTGATTAAATACTCTTTTGATTCTACTTGCATCCTAGCAGCCATTATGTCTGGTCGTCTTCCCAACAAATTAACTGCTAAGTCATCGGGTAAGCCAAATCTAATTTGATAAAAATCAATTGTTGGACGAGTTATTTTAAGAGCTCTATTGGGTCCTGCACCCATTAGTGCTGCTATTTTATTTTTTTGTAAAGAGATTTGTTCATCCAATGATAAAACATCCCCTTGTGTATTCGCTAATAAACTTTTTGCATCATCGACTGTTGATTTGTTTTCAAGTCCATTTTCATATCTTTGATTTAACAATACCAATAATTTATTTTGAACTATTAAATACTCTTTTAATTCATCCATATTGGCATAAAGCCGTGCCAATTGGGCATAATTGCTTGCTATTGCACTAGAAAGGGTCAATCTTGTTTGTGCAAGTTCTGCTTTCATAGCTTCTACATTTGAGATACTAGCAGCTATAGTTGCACGATTTTTACCCCAAAAATCTAACTCCCAAGAAAAGTTCAACGTTGCTTGTCCATAATCATTCCAACCTTTTGGAGTAACAGATGGTGGTGTAATGTAGTTATAACTATGTTTCTCTTTTGTTACTTGTGCATTTGCACTTATTTGTGGTAGATTTGTTGATTTTATAACTTGAGTATAAGCATCTGCTTCATTTAACCTTGCCATTGCAGAAATCATATTTGGTGAATCTTTTAATGCCTCACTTATCAACAAATTTAGTTGCTTATCACCATAAACTTTCCACCATGATTCTTTTGGCCATGAAATATTATTTTTACTTGAGAGTGATTCTTTATATTGTGATATTGAATTTGCATTATATAATTCTTTTTTTGCAGGAAGCGGTATACATCCAGCCATCAATAAAGCTAAAATAGTAAAAGAAATTATAGTTTTAATAGTATTCATTTATACCTTTCTTTAAAATTGTACTGTACTGTACTGTACATTTAAAGGAATATTATCTTTTTAAATGTTAATATCTCTTTAAAATATTTAGTTGAAAAGAAACTTTAATGAGAAGAAAAACAGAAATAAAAAGACAATCAATAATTCAAGCAGCAACTGAAGTTTTCAAAGAATATGGATTTGAAAGAGCTTCAATGTCAAAAATTTGTGCACGAGTCGGGGGTTCTAAAACAACACTATATAACTATTTCTCCTCAAAAGAAGAGCTTTTCTTTGAAGTAATATCTATATCAAATGCTGGTGAATTTGAGCTTGTTCATGAACCTATTGATAAAAATAGCAAGGTAACAAATGTACATACCCAACTGTGTGAATTTGGTAAAAGATATCTTGCTTTTTTATACTCACCAAAATTAAAAGAGCTAAGAAGGCTAACAATAAGCCAATCAGGAATAACAGACTTAGGAAAAATTACTTACAATAACAGAGTCAAAAAAAGTCAAGTTGTTATTTCTAATTATTTAGAAAAAGCAATAAAAGAGAAAAAACTTAAAAAAACAGATACCACTATTGCGACAAAGCATCTATATGCACTTTTAGAATCAGAATTGATACACCCATTTTTGTTTAATATTGATATTGAGTTTTCAAAAAAAGAGATGGATAAGATGGTTGTAAGAGCTGTTGATGTATTTATGAGTGCATATAAAGTATAGTTTTAGAATTAACTTTTTTAATAAAGTAAAACTTCGACACGTAAGTTATATTAATTTAGTTAAAATGCTCTTTAATTAATATTCCTAAGCTAACTCTATCGTTTAGTTCTAGTTTTCTATAAGAAGAAGAGATATGTGCTTTTACTGTACGTTCAGATATATTTAAATTATCTGCGATTTGTTTATTAGTTAGACCTTTTGAAAGCTCTTTTACAACACCTAATTCTCTTTGTGTTAATAAATCTATTTTTAAATCTTTTTTATTTTCTGTATCAATTGTTGTATTATTGATTATAAAACTCATAAGTTCTGCATATATCCAAACTTTTCCTTCATTTACAGTATTTATGACATTTTTAAGATTAAAAGGTGTCATATAACTATTTCCATATGCTTTAATTCCCATTTTTAAAAGTTTATATCCTTTAAACTCATCTAGGTTTGAACTTAAACATATAACTCTTGATTTTAATACCATAGTTAAATATTCATACATATTATCATAATCAAATAATACAATATCATCATCGAAAAATTCAAAAATTTCCAACTCATTTTTTGAATATAAATAATGCAATTTAGAGTTTTGATTAATTGATTTGTCCCAATGTTGATGTAAAATTGTGTTTGGTGAAATAAATATAATTCTCATTATTTCTCACTAAATGCATATTGTTTTGTTTTTATAATAGGTTTTAATAAATATGTTAAAATATTTCTTTTCCCAGTAATTATATCTGCACTTCCTCTCATACCAGGTATTATAGTAAGTGGTTTTTTTTCATTACCTAAATAACTTTTATCAGTTCTAATATATACTAAATAATATGTCTTATTCTCTTTATCAGTTACAGAATCAGGTGCAATCTTTTCTATATGACCACTTAAAGAACCATATATAGCAAAATCATATGCAGTAAATTTCAAAGTAACTTTTTGTTCATTATGTAAAAAAGCAATATCTTCTGGTTTTATTTTTGCTTCAAGTAAAAGTTTTTTATCATTTGGGACAATCTCTAATAAATCCATACCCGGTTTAACACTTCCACCAATTGTATTTACGTATAGCTTTTTAATATATCCATTCACAGGAGAAATAACTTCTGTTCTTTTAACTTGGTCTTTTAATCCTTGGTTTTGTGTGCTAAATTGTTTAATTTTAGATACAATCTCACTATACTCTTTATGTGCCTCATTTTGAAACTCTAACTTTGCTTCTTTATATCGGTTTTTATACTCATCTATTGATGATTTAATCCTTTTTAATGATAGCCTTGTTGATTCTAAATCCTCTTTTAAAGATGTAGCTTCTCTTAATAATTGCAAAAATTCAACCTTTGAAACTATTCCTTTTTTTACTAAAGGTTCCATCACATCTTTTTCTTGTTTCATTAAACCAAAGTTTTGTTTAAGATGAAACACTTTTGACTTTATCTCATTATACTCTTTTTGTTTTTGATTAATTTGTTCATCTAAAACATTTAGTTTTGATTGAAGTTGATCTTTATCACTTTTATATAACTGGTACTCTTTTTCATATAAATCGTTATTTTTTTTAATAACAAACTCTTTATCATTAGCTTCTGCAAAAAGTCTATCTCTTTTTGCTTTTAAAGAATCTATTTCTAGAACATTTTTTTCATAAGTTGAAGAGTATTGTTTATTTTCAAGTTTTAGTAAAATATCACCTTTTTTTACAAGCTGTCCCTCTTCTATATATATTTTTGAAACTATACCACCTTCATAGTTTTGTATAATTTTATTTTGACCATAAGGAACTACTTTAAACTCCCCTCTTACAAGTTGATCTACATTTGTAAGCCAAGCCCAAAGAAAAAAAACAACAATTAATAATCCAATAATATATAAAATAACTTTTGTACTACTTGGAGTATTATCTATTAAAGCCTGAGAAACAGAATTAATATATTCATAATCAGAAGATTCTTTTTTTGAATTATGCATTTATTCCCTTTGACAAACTATCTAAAACATATTGTTTTTCACCTGCTAGGACTATTTTGCCATTATCAACAACTATTATTTTATTTACTAAGTCTAACATTGTGTGTTTGTGAGTTACCAATAATACTGTTTTATTTTCTAATTCATCTTTTAATGTTTTTATTAAATTTTTCTCCGTATTACTATCCATACTATCAGTTGGTTCATCTAACAGAAGCGTAGTATACTCACCTACTAATGCTCTTGCTAAGGAGATGGCTTTTTTTTGTCCTCCTGAAAGTGTATCACCTCTTTCTCCAACTTCCATATCAAAACCACGAGGATGTGAATTTACATAATCAAGTAACTGAGTTATCGTTGCAGCTTTAATTAGTGTTTCATCACTTTCATATGGATGTTTATATAATATATTCTCTTTTAAAGTACCATTTAAAAGAATAGTATCTTGAGAAACGTATGCAAAATTTTTCCTTATATCTGATGGTTCTATTTGATTTATTTCAATACCATCAACTATAATCTCTCCTTCACTTGATTCAAATAATTTCATTATTAATTTTAAAATTGTTGATTTACCAGAACCAATTTTCCCTATAATTGCAACCTTATCACCATGATTTATTTTAAATGAAACTTTTTGTAAAACTTTTTTGTCTGCACCATAATCAAAATAAACATCTTTAAATTCAATATTTCCTTGAATCAACTCTTTATGTATAGCTGATTTATTTTTTTCTCTCTCTTCTGGAATATTCATTATATTTTCTAACATTTTATATGAAGTACTTGCTTGTTCATAGTTACTTAATAAAGAGGCAAATTGTCCCATAGGAACAATTGCCCTCGAAGATAAAATTACAGCAGCTATTAATCCACCTAAAGATAGACTTTTATCAGCAATAGCATAAACACCAAATATTACAACACAAATTGTATTTATCTGTACAAAAAAACCATTTACATTTGCTATTGAAGTAGTTAATATTTTAGTTAGTATAGATTTTTTAGATATATCAGCAGTACTCTCTTCCCACTTCCATCTAAGATGCCCTGTAGAACCTAAACTTTTTATTGTTTCCAAGGCATTTAAACTCTCTATTAAAATACCATTCTTTTGAGCTATGGAATGATTTGCTACTTCTATACTCTTTTGAAGAGGTTTTCTTAAAAAAAACGAATACAACAAAATAAGAAATATAAATATTATAGGTACAATTACTATAAGACCTGATATATAAAGTATTGCAATTAAAAATAGTATTGAAAAAGGAAGGTCAACTAAAACTGCAACAGTAGAACTTGAAAAAAAGTTTTTTATCAATTCAAAATCTTTGATATTGTTTGCAAAAGCTCCAATTGATTTAGGTCTATGTATAAGTTTTATATTTAGTATTTTATCAAAAAGTTTTGAAGAGATAATAATATCAATCTTTTTTGATGCCAAATCAATATAATAGGCTCTAATAAACTTGGTAACAAAATCAAATAAATAGATAATACCAATACCAATACTAAGTGCCCACAAAGTTTCAATTGCATAATTTGGAACAACCCTATCATATATATTCATAACAAAAAATGGTGTAGCTAACACAAATATATTAATCAAGATTGAACTTATAATTACATCTCTATATATATTTATATTATCTTTTATTGTTCCCCAAAACCAATGTTTATCTACACTATCAAGAAGCTTATCCCTATCCTCTTTTTCAAAATACTCTTTTTTTAGTAAAAACATTTTCCCAGAATATAAATTTTTTAGCTTATCTATATCTATCTCTTCATGGGTTTGTTCTAATTCATTATGGAGTATTATTGCCTTATTTGTTTTATAATTAATATCTTCTAATATACAACTACTATTATCATTTAATATTAGAATTGCAGGAAGCAATAAAGAATTTATCTCTTCAAATTTTTTTAAACTTAATTTTGATTTAAAACCAGCTTTTTTAGCTACCAAAACAAAAACTGGCTCCCCATTATAAAAAGATAACATATTAGGTATTTGTTCATTATCTTTTAATGGAAAACCTTCCAATAGTGTATTTGCACTAATACTCTTATGATAGTGTTTTACAAAATATAATAAGTTATCAAATAAAGACTTTGATAGTAAATTATCATTATTTTTCATCTATTGTTTTAAACTCTTTATCTATAAATTTACCTTGAAGATATGAGATACCATTATTGATTAAACTTTCATATTCTTTTTCTGTTTCAACATGTTTTGCAATAACAAAGGCACCAATAGTTGATGATATATTAACTAATGTACCACAACTATTGCTTTCTCCTACTAAATATGATTTAGAAATCTTTATATATGCTGGTTTAATTATTTTTAGATATTGTAAATCTTCATTGTCAAAAGTGAAACTTTCAATTGCAATTTTATGTTTTGTAGTATTTATTTTATTAGCAAAATAACTATAACTATCTATATTAGATATTATATCTGCATTTAAACATTCAAAATAAAAGATTTTGTTACTATTGCTAAATTTACTATTCAATTCATCAACTAACCAATCTATGTTTTTTTTGTTTTTTATAAAATCTAGTGAAATATTTATTGCAAACTTTCCACCTTCTACACCTTCATAAACTTCATTAAAAATCTTCAAAAATACATTTTTTTCTAACTTAGGCATCCACCCCATACTATCTACAATCGATAAAAAATCTCCTGGGGCATAAACTATACCATCTTTATCTATTAATCTAACAAAATATTCATGAAGTGAAACTTTTTTCTCATTTGTATTAATAATCTTTTGCTTAATAAAATTAATTCCACCATTTGCAAATGCCCACTCTAGTAATTCAATCCAGCCTTGCTTTGTAAAAATAACATTCTCTTCTAAATAGCTGATATTGCTTTTTTCATCTTTCATTGCTTTTAATAAGGCTTGATCTGTTTTTGATAAGATTTCTGATACTGAACTATTTTGGTTATAGTTTGAAGCACCAATTGCATATTTTATATCAAACAACTCTTTTATCGAATTCTCTTCAATATATTTTGCAATGTTTTTCTCTATCTCTACAAGTTTTTCTTCAATATCTTCATAGTGTTTATTTGGCAAAAGTAAAGCTAATACTCCATCATCAAGTTTTGAAAAAACAAAATCTCTTCCTTGAAAAGCCTCACTAACTAAATCAATTATATATCTTTTTAAAGCCATATAGTTTTTAAATCCAACTTTTTTCTTAAAAGATACTTCATCTTTAATCTCTATAAATACTAAAACTCCATGAGAGTTTTTTAGATATAAATTTAGTTTCAATAAAAGGTAGTTTTTATTTCCTAAATTTGTATCCTTATCCTTATACAATAACTCATTGTATTTATTTAAAGTTTCCACCTCTTTGTTAAAAATATTTTCCATTTTATTAATAGTTTTATTCATTGCTAATACAACATTTTTAAACTCAATTGTATTTGGAAGTTTTTTTTCTATAATAAATTCATTATTATCTATTGCTTTTGCTTGTAAGCTTAACTTCTTTAAAGGCTTTAATAAGTTACTTAAAAATAGATATAAAAATATCCATAAAACTACAAAGGCAATTATAAAAATTTTCACCAAAGATAAAAATGTCAACCACATTTGATTGTTTGCAAAGTCTTGATCAACTTTTACTTCTAGAATACCTTTCTTTGACCAACCATTCATTATATTTGAGCTAGATTGAAGAGCATCGATATTAACTAAATCAGTGAACCAACTAGGAACATCAATCCCTTGCTTAGGAGATTCTTTTTTTATTATTATATTTTCATCATTATCATAAAGTGTTATATATTCATAAAACCCATTATCTACAACAGAAGATATCATACCATCAATAGTTGCGATATCATCAATGTCAACATTTTTACTAATAGATAAACCTAAAAAATTTGCACTATTTTTTGCATTTGAACCTAATTGTTCCTCCAATGACTCTTTATTGTAGTTTAAAACAAACCACAATACCACACCCATTGTTATCAACAAAAAAACTGTAATTAGTCCCATTATTTGTCTATATAAACTCATATCTTTTCCCCATTGATGTTTCTTAACAATACTCTAAACTTCAAACTTTGAGTTGCTTTAAACTTATTTTTTTTATCCAGATTTAGACCAGCACTCTTTGCACTAAAACTATAAATAGGAATTATATCTGGTCTTTTGGTTGCTGGAAGAACTTTATAGTTTATTGAATCCAAAATATAAGGTATTGATTTTTTAGTCTCATAATATGTTAATACCATATATGAAATATTTTTATTTTTTAACTTTACATAAGTAAATAAAAACTTATCTTCATCCATTTTTAAATCATTTACCAAAGTGAAATATTTTGCAAAAACAAAATCTTCACTATCACCTTTATCTTTAACTAATAACTCAAAAGGTGTTGCCCAATAATCTTTTTTATTCCAAATTTTTTTATCAGATGAATATTTTACTTTATTAAAAAAATCATTTATTGCTTTTAATTTTCTTAGATCATCATCATTTTTTATTTTTGCAATTTTTTTCTTTAAATAGATAAATCGGTTTGCTGTATATTTACCATATTTGGCATCTATTTTTCTTATTAAACTATCAGTGTAAAGCTCTTTTGATGGCAGTACTGTACTTAATAAAAAAAATATTAATACAATATTAGTATAAAATTTATTCATCTACTTTAACCTATTGATTTATCCCCCATAAACTTTCTACTTCTTTTTTATTAACTTCTGATTGTTTATTTTCTAATTTTGAATTAAATTCAACCTTATCAACCTCAATACAATTTATATCTTCACATCCATAAAAATTTGTTGTTGTTGATAATGAGTTATCACATTGATCTTCACAATCTATTATTCCATCTCCATCTTGATCTGGATATATTCTAATAGTGTCTTTTTTATAATCTTCTTTGAAATCTTGTTTAAAATAACTAACCAAGTCTCCCATTGCATCTAAAATTCTAAATTTTGAAAAAAGTAAATCATAAGTACTATGAATAACATTGATTTTGATATGATTAACTTCATCTTGTACATCTAGAAGATCAATTAGTGTTCTTCTTCCTAATTGAAACTCTTCATTATATGCATTTTTTGTTTTTATAGTTAAATCTCTATATTCAACTTGATATTTATATTGTTTACTTATCATCTTATATGCATCCCAAGATAAACCAAGTGATTCTACGACATCTCTTTTTAATTTATTTTTATTCTCATATTCATAATTTAATAAACTTATATATTTTTGTTTTTGTGAACTATCTGCACCACCATTATATAAACTATAATTTAACACAAGCATTGCACTTTTATCATCTTCTCTACCTTCTGCACTACTTGTTAAATTATTATATCTTGAAGCAGCAAGTTCTAAGTCTAAAGTTGGATAGTCGTTTCTTTTTGTAAAATTTAATGCCTCTTTTGCAACATTTATATCTTCATTAGCCACTTTAATAGATGGATTATTATGTATAGCTATATCTATTGCTTGTTCTAAAGTTTTAGGTAATTTTGCTTTAAATTCTGGTCTTATTAAAGCTTTTTCATCAACTTGTCTACCTAAAGCTTTATGTAGATTAAATTTGGCATCATATAAATTATTTGTTTCTGAAATATAGTTTGATCTTGCAAGAGAAAGTCTACCCTTTACCCTTTCAACTTCACTTAATGTACTAAAACCTTTTTCATATCTATCTTGAATTTTTAGTAATGTTTCTTCATGAACCTTTACATTATCTTTTGCAATTTCTAAAACTTCACTATATCTTAACACTTTTAGATATGCTTCAACTGCTCTATAAATTTTATCTTGGCTAACCTCTTTAAATTTATTAAATGCAGCTTTTGCCCTAGCTTCATCTCTGTTAACTGCTGCTTGTGTACCAAAACCATTAAAAATATTTTGAACTAATTTTAGTGTAACTTCTGAATGATCAAAATCATCTTTTGCAGTATTATCTTTCTTAACACTTTTCTTTCCAACTTTACCATATAAATCCAAACTTGGATAGTATCCAGCTTTTGAGATATTTATATCTTCCATAATTGCATTATATTGATAAACTCTAGCTTTTATCTCTGGGTCTGTAGTTATAATCTCTTTAACTATATCATATAAAGTATATTTATCTATATTATCAACAGGAACTTCTTTTTCCGTTTCAGTTTCATTCTTTAAAGATTTATTTTTATCTTCTACTAGATCTAATTTTTTATCTACTTTATTATCAACTACAAGTTTTTTCTCTTCTTTAGCCATAGTATTTGAAGAAGAGTTTTCATCAAATGTTTCAGCATTATTATTGATATAAGCAGTAGGAAATAAAGTTTCTAATTCGTTTAAAACCTCTTTTGCTTCTTTTACATATTTAAAAGGTTCAGCTGCAATTATATAATGTGCTCCTGATTCTCTAACTACTACATTAAAAGGATATTTTTCCTTCTCTTTAACTATTTTTTTATTAATATCATCTATCAATAAATCATATTTAGCTTGAGCCTCATCTTTTATTAAAAAACTAGCTAAAACAACTTTTTTATAGTTTTCTGCACTTATTGCTTGACTTAAAAGTAAACAACAACCTAATACACTTTTCGATAATAAAGATTTTTTCACTGCAACTCCATTTTAACTTGATAATAATTTTATAACTATTATTATAACTTATAAAAGTAAGGGAAAAGTGAGTTTATCACAGTTTTTTGTTATTTAAACAATTTTAATCTAACTTTAAGGTTAGAGTACCAATTTATACCCAAAGGAATATATGTTTTGGATCAAGCCCTTAGGTAATTTTCTTCTTAAATTTTTTATTGCTGTTTTTAAAGAATCTATTTTGTAATATTCAGAATCATACCAAATAGTACAAATAATAGTTTCATAATTAAGTGAAACATTTATATTTTCAAAAAAAAGTTCTAACAATCTTTTTTCTTGAACAGTTAAATCTACAATTTTATTATTTTTTACTAATTCACTATTCTTCTTATCCCAATAAAACTCTTTGTTAATTGTTATTTTGTGTATATTTATAACTTTATATTTAGACATCTCATCTATTACTGAGTCTAAACTCTCTTGCAATTTTTTTCTTGTTATTGGTTTTACAAGATATTTACTTAATTTTAACTCTGAAGCCTCAAGCAAATATAACACATCTGTATGGGCAGTTAGGATTATCACCTTAGTATTAAAATCATCTTTTCTTATTTTTTTCAAAACATCCAGACC
This sequence comes from Halarcobacter azotofixans (SeqCode), assembly GCA_048571215.1. GTDB lineage: Bacteria > Campylobacterota > Campylobacteria > Campylobacterales > Arcobacteraceae > Halarcobacter > Halarcobacter azotofixans. The sequence goes on along the minus strand of CP182352.1, from coordinate 586,367 downwards.
ATTAATTTTAGGAATATTTATATCTAAAATTAAAATATCTGGATTATGTTTTACATAAGATTCATATGCTTCTAAACCATCACAAGCAGTTATTACTTTAGTGAAATTTTGTTCTAAAAATAAACTATAATTTTCTCTTATTATATCTTCATCTTCAACAAATAATATTGTATAAGGCAATTTATTTATCTTATTCAATTTTATTCCTTAGTTTTATTATAAATTGTGCACCAAAATTAGTATTATTTGCTTGCAAGTCTCCTTGCATACTTTCTTCTATAATTTTTTTCGATAAATATAAACCTAGACCACTCCCTTTTGTTTGAGGTTTAGTTGTGAAATAAGGCTCAAATATCTTATCTAATACCTCTTTTTTTATACCTTTTGCATTATCCTCAATATATATATATACAAAGTCTGTATCTTTTTTCACCATAATTGTAACTTTTGGTTTTTCAATTTTATCTCCTAAGACAGCATCTCTAGCATTATTTAAAATAACAATCAATGCCTGTTGTATATCATTTGGATAACCATGTAAGTATATATTATTTGGTGCTTCAAGTTCAAGTTCTATGCCACTATGGGTATACGCACCCTCAACTATATTAATACTCCTTTTTATACTATCAAGTAAATTAAACTCTACACTATTCTCATTTCTTTTTATAAAACTTTTAAAGTCATCAATTGTATTTGACATATAATTTGTCATAGATTCAATCTCATCTAATTTTTTATTAATCATTTTATTTTTAATATTATTTGTTTTTAAAGCTTGATCAATAACTAAAACCGAAGAGTTAATTTGTGATAGTGGTTGTCTCCATTGATGCGCAATATTTTCCAACATTTGCCCCATGGATACCATTTTATTCTGATGAAATATAATTTCATCTTTCTCTCTTGATTTTTTTAGCTCTTTATCAACTTTGATTTTCAAATCTATATTTACTCTTCTTGTTTCATAATGTCTATATAACAAAAAAAGTAATAATAAAAATAATATAGCTAAAATTTTCCAAAATATTTCAGAATAAACCTCTTTTTTATAATCTTTATTAAACCATTGATTCATTATAACTTGTTTATCTCTTTCTTTTATGCCCAATACTGCCTTTTCAAGAATCGAAAAAAGTAGTTTATCTTTTTTATTAACTCCAAAAGATAGATTTAACTTCTTATCTAAAATTGCATTAATTTTTATATCACTAAAGAAGGACTTTTGTAAGTGATAATTAATACTTACTAAACTATCTATAACTCCAAAAACATTACCATCTTTTATTTTTATTAGTCCATCATTTAAAGTTTCTACTTCTACTATTTTTAAATTTGGATAAATCTCTTTTACAATATCATATGTAGCATAATTTTTTACAATTGCAATTTTTTTATTTTCTAAAGAACTTATATTTACAATAGATGGAGAACCACTTCTAGTAGCTAAAGTAATGGAACTATCTAAATATGGTGATGTAAAATTCATATACTTATTTCTCAATTTTGTAGCTGCAATCAAGGAGATAATTTCACATTTTCCAGCTTTAAAATAGTTCAAAGAATCACTCCAAGTTTTTGTAGGAACTAATCTTATCTTTTTATTTATATCATTTTCAATCATTTTAATAAAATCTTTATTTATTCCTATTTGGCTCTTATTTTTTATACCATCATATGGCATTCCATTTGGATCAATACACATAGTTATACTGTCTCTATTTGATAAATATTCTAACTCTTTTTTTGAATAAGGAAGTTTAGTAATCTTTTTCGAATTATTTATAGTTGCTAATAAAAGTTTATTATTTATAGATAATAACTCTTCATATGAAATTGAAAGTATAGCTTTGTCTAAAATTGATTTTAATAAAGGGTAATCATCTCTTACTAATGCATAGATATCAAAGTTTTCTTCTTCTATTATATCAATATGCAAAATAGAAGAAGAAAATTTATTTTCAAGGATATGATCTAATACAACTATATTATCAACTAAAGCATCAGCTTTATTTGTTGATACTAAATTTAAACCATCCTCTATACCATCCGTAAAAATAAACTCTTTTTTTGGAAATTTTTCTTTTAAATATTCTGAAGCTGTACTACCTTTTGCCACTACAATTTTTGATTTTTTTAGTTTTTGTAAGCTATCTATTCTATTAGTAGATTTACTAACAATAGAAAAATTTACTCGCATCAAAGGTTTTGAAAAAAATGCATAACTTTTTCTATCTAGTGTTTTACCACTCCCATCAATCATATCTATACGTTTATTTTTTAAAGCATCTAAGACTAATTGAAAATTGACCCCATTACCAATTTTAATAAAATTAAATTTTAGTCCTGTTTTCTTTTCTAAAATAGAATAATACTCTTTAAATATACCACTATATTTACCATTTTCAATTTTTGCAAAAGGCTCCCATTTTACATCACTAAATGTAATAATAGGATTATTTTTTATAAACTCTTGTTCCTCTTTTGTAAAAGAGATATCTTTTGAAAATAATGATATATTAAATATAAGACAATATAGTAATATCCATTTAAAATTATCCATTTAACTATCTATTTATTATTTAAAATTACAATAACTCTTCTATTTTGTTCTTTTTGTTTTTCTGTTACATTATCATTAAATGGTTTTTCCTCCCCATACCACTCAGTACTTATTCTACTTTCATCAATTTTGCTGTTATTCAAAATATAATTTTTTACAGCATTTGCTCTATTTTTTGATAATTCCATGTTATGTACATTTGTTCCATCACTATCTGCATAACCTTTAATTAACACTTTGTTGTTTTGATTCTTATCTAAAAACCCAATTAATTGTTTAATTTTTTCAATAAAATCTTCTTTTATCACATATTCATCTACATCAAAAAATACATTTAGTTCAGTTATTTTAATCTTATCCTCTACTATTTTAGTTTTAGGAACTTCTGTGGGCTTTACACAGCCTTCTTTACCACAAGGGTTTGTTTCAAGGCAATCATCTTCACTATCAATGATACCATCACCATCTATATCTTGTTTAACAATCACACCTCTTGGTTTTACCTCGTTTTCTACTGTTGTATCATTTCCACTAATTGCTGAAATAAAACTCGCATTTAAACTAACCGTTAACCCTAAAACTGATAAAGCTACTACTCTTTTCAAATTCATCAAAAACTCCTAAGTTTGTTATTATATTATATTTGTGTTTATATCTTGGTCTATCTTTAGTGTAACTGCTGTACTATCACCAGATTTTGTATATATATCATAATCTTGACCATCAATTGTTTCATTGATTCCTGAATCAGTCCAATTACCACCATCTGCATTTTTAAGATTTACAGTATCACCAGAATTACCTAATATTTGTAGTTCGTTATTAGAATCTGTTATATCAATAAGATCTTGAATTCCAAGATTATTTAAAGTATGATCCCCATTTGAATTTAAATCTATTTTTTCCACATTATCAATTTGAGATGCAGATGTATCAAAATTTAAATCAATACCACTATCAAGTACTAAACTATCTGTACCTGCTTTAAAATCTAAAATAACATCATCAAACATCATAGTATCATCACCAGTTGTTCCATCAACAATAGTATTAATTTTTAATGTAATATCTTTTGTTTGGATATCCCCATCACCATCTTTTACAATGGTATTAAATGATTCACTATATTCATTACCTGCTAATGTTGAATTAATTCTATATGAATACTCCCCTGTTTCAAAATTAAATGACACAAATTTTGAACCTATTCCATTAACACCATCTGTTAAAGTGGTATCAATATCAGTCATCACTCCATTAGAACCAATTGTAGCATTTAATTCATCTTTAATTGTTGTACCATCATAACTATATGTTTTAGCTCCAATCTCTATTGAAGTAACATAAGACCCATCTGCACCCTCTCCAATAAGTGTAAAGTTTCCATCAGTAAATATATTTCCTGCAATAGTAACTGTTGTTTCTCCAAGAAGTTTAGTTTCCATTTCTGCAGCACTTGTTACAGTATAAACATCACCATCCCTATCTAATCCTAAACTATCAGCTGAATCAGTTCCTGCGACAACATTTAAATGTGAAGTTGCAACATTTGAAGTTATTCCAACTGCATCAACTCCATCAACTATATAATTACCTTGAGAATCTTTTAAATTAACAAAATCATCCCATTTTGTAGAATTTGTAGGTTCATGTCCACCTGTTGGATCACCATCAGACATAAAATAAACATATGTAAAATCAGCATCAGGAGTATCTCCATTAGCATATGTTCTTGTAAAAGCTTCAGATGTTCTATCCATTGCCTCTGAATAATATGTATTATTATTAGCACTTATAGTATCAATCTTTGATACTGCTGTTGAAGAATCTAACCATACATTGTTAGTAGCAAGATCAAATGAATTTTGAGTGTTTGTGATAGACCCACTACCTGTAAAAGTAACTATATTACTTCCACTAAAATAAGTTACCATAACATTTACATTTCCCAAATCAGAGTAACCGTTAATCATAGCCTCAGCAGATGATTTCATTGCATTTAATCTTTCATTAGAACTTCCACTATTTTGAGCAAAATCATATCCCATACTTCCAGATGCATCAAGTATTAATATCAAGTTTGTAGTTTTTGGTCCTATAAATACTGAATCATTATTATCATAGACTGTTGGTACATCATCAACTACATTAACACTAAATGTTTTACTTTCACTGTAGCCATTATCTTGTTCAGTTGTAAATTTAAAATCTATTGTTTCTATATTTTCGCCATTTCCTGGTACATGATCAATTGCATCTTTTAATTCAAACTCATATGAGGCACTATTTGATGTGGTATTATTTAAAGAAACAGTAAATACTGTATTAGAACCCAAGATCCCTCCTTCTGTATTTGAAGTTGATGCAGTTAATTGTTTGCTTGTATCATCTAAATAATAATAAACTGTATTTCCACCAGAAGTTAATCCACTATCTCCACCTTCACTTATAGAATTACCATTTATATCAGTTAAATTAAATGTTGTATCAAAACTATCAGAACCACTTGTAATATCTAAACTACCAGTCTTAATCAAGCTCTCTTTTGAAGTATCATTTCCATCACTTAAATCATCCTCATCAACAGAAGAATCATCTGGGGTACCAATTGATACATTTGTATCATTATCTATAATAGTACCAGTACCAAAAGGATTAGTTGTATTTATAACATCTCCTGAAGTTACAGTTGCAGTTAATTTAAAAGTCTCATCTGCCTCAACATCAAGATCATTTAAAATTGGTGTTCTTACTAAAACAGATGTATTTCCAGCAGTAATAGTTGTACTTGCTGCATTAGTCCAAGTTGTTCCACCATCAGTAGACACTTGAATATTTGTTGCTGTATTACTACCATAATCTGTACCTGTTCCTGTAGCGGTTACATCAGATAATGTTAGATTAAATGAAACATCTTGAATACTTTCATTTGATAAACTTACTGTAAATTGTGCATAAGAATCAGTTCCCTCTGTAACAGTTACATCACTTACATTTAAAGTAGGCATATCTCCACTTTCATCTGTTGGTGGAGTACTTGGTGTTCCTGGCTCATCTGGTGGTGTTGGGCTACTTGGTGTTGTTGAGTCTTCATCATAGATTGTTGCACCATCTGTTGCTGTTCCTATTGTTGCATTTACTGCGTTTGAAATACTCATACTTAAAGCTTCTGATTTCTCATATATTGCATCATTTGCTATTGTGATTGTTATCTCTGGTGCGCTTGTATCTCCTGCTTCTATTTTTAATTCTGCTCCATTTGTTACGAAGTTATTTATCTCTGTTGCATCATCTAAGGTTACTACATTACCATTTGAGTCTGTATATACTATTGATGTGATATCTTCTACTTCTACTTCATTTAATGTCATACTTAAATCTACTGTTGTATCAAATTCACTTACATTATTTTGGCTTACTGTATATACTAAGCTATTATTACTTGTCCCTTCTACTGCATCATTATCTGTTGCTTCTATATTTACTACTGGTTTATCTCCACTTTCATCTGTTGGTGGAGTACTTGGTGTTCCTGGCTCATCTGGTGGTGTTGGGCTACTTGGTGTTGTTGAGTCTTCATCATAGATTGTTGCACCATCTGTTGCTGTTCCTATTGTTGCATTTACTGCGTTTGAAATACTCATACTTAAAGCTTCTGATTTCTCATATATTGCATCATTTGCTATTGTGATTGTTATCTCTGGTGCGCTTGTATCTCCTGCTTCTATTTTTAATTCTGCTCCATTTGTTACGAAGTTATTTATCTCTGTTGCATCATCTAAGGTTACTACATTACCATTTGAGTCTGTATATACTATTGATGTGATATCTTCTACTTCTACTTCATTTAATGTCATACTTAAATCTACTGTTGTATCAAATTCACTTACATTATTTTGGCTTACTGTATATACTAAGCTATTATTACTTGTCCCTTCTACTGCATCATTATCTGTTGCTTCTATATTTACTACTGGTTTATCTCCACTTTCATCTGTTGGTGGAGTACTTGGTGTTCCTGGCTCATCTGGTGGTGTTGGGCTACTTGGTGTTGTTGAGTCTTCATCATAGATTGTTGCACCATCTGTTGCTGTTCCTATTGTTGCATTTACTGCGTTTGAAATACTCATACTTAAAGCTTCTGATTTCTCATATATTGCATCATTTGCTATTGTGATTGTTATCTCTGGTGCGCTTGTATCTCCTGCTTCTATTTTTAATTCTGCTCCATTTGTTACGAAGTTATTTATCTCTGTTGCATCATCTAAGGTTACTACATTACCATTTGAGTCTGTATATACTATTGATGTGATATCTTCTACTTCTACTTCATTTAATGTCATACTTAAATCTACTGTTGTATCAAATTCACTTACATTATTTTGGCTTACTGTATATACTAAGCTATTATTACTTGTCCCTTCTACTGCATCATTATCTGTTGCTTCTATATTTACTACTGGTTTATCTCCACTTTCATCTGTTGGTGGAGTACTTGGTGTTCCTGGCTCATCTGGTGGTGTTGGGCTACTTGGTGTTGTTGAGTCTTCATCATAGATTGTTGCACCATCTGTTGCTGTTCCTATTGTTGCATTTACTGCGTTTGAAATACTCATACTTAAAGCTTCTGATTTCTCATATATTGCATCATTTGCTATTGTGATTGTTATCTCTGGTGCGCTTGTATCTCCTGCTTCTATTTTTAATTCTGCTCCATTTGTTACGAAGTTATTTATCTCTGTTGCATCATCTAAGGTTACTACATTACCATTTGAGTCTGTATATACTATTGATGTGATATCTTCTACTTCTACTTCATTTAATGTCATACTTAAATCTACTGTTGTATCAAATTCACTTACATTATTTTGGCTTACTGTATATACTAAGCTATTATTACTTGTCCCTTCTACTGCATCATTATCTGTTGCTTCTATATTTACTACTGGTTTATCTCCACTTTCATCTGTTGGTGGAGTACTTGGTGTTCCTGGCTCATCTGGTGGTGTTGGGCTACTTGGTGTTGTTGAGTCTTCATCATAGATTGTTGCACCATCTGTTGCTGTTCCTATTGTTGCATTTACTGCGTTTGAAATACTCATACTTAAAGCTTCTGATTTCTCATATATTGCATCATTTGCTATTGTGATTGTTATCTCTGGTGCGCTTGTATCTCCTGCTTCTATTTTTAATTCTGCTCCATTTGTTACGAAGTTATTTATCTCTGTTGCATCATCTAAGGTTACTACATTACCATTTGAGTCTGTATATACTATTGATGTGATATCTTCTACTTCTACTTCATTTAATGTCATACTTAAATCTACTGTTGTATCAAATTCACTTACATTATTTTGGCTTACTGTATATACTAAGCTATTATTACTTGTCCCTTCTACTGCATCATTATCTGTTGCTTCTATATTTACTACTGGTTTATCTCCACTTTCATCTGTTGGTGGAGTACTTGGTGTTCCTGGCTCATCTGGTGGTGTTGGGCTACTTGGTGTTGTTGAGTCTTCATCATAGATTGTTGCACCATCTGTTGCTGTTCCTATTGTTGCATTTACTGCGTTTGAAATACTCATACTTAAAGCTTCTGATTTCTCATATATTGCATCATTTGCTATTGTGATTGTTATCTCTGGTGCGCTTGTATCTCCTGCTTCTATTTTTAATTCTGCTCCATTTGTTACGAAGTTATTTATCTCTGTTGCATCATCTAAGGTTACTACATTACCATTTGAGTCTGTATATACTATTGATGTGATATCTTCTACTTCTACTTCATTTAATGTCATACTTAAATCTACTGTTGTATCAAATTCACTTACATTATTTTGGCTTACTGTATATACTAAGCTATTATTACTTGTCCCTTCTACTGCATCATTATCTGTTGCTTCTATATTTACTACTGGTTTATCTCCACTTTCATCTGTTGGTGGAGTACTTGGTGTTCCTGGCTCATCTGGTGGTGTTGGGCTACTTGGTGTTGTTGAGTCTTCATCATAGATTGTTGCACCATCTGTTGCTGTTCCTATTGTTGCATTTACTGCGTTTGAAATACTCATACTTAAAGCTTCTGATTTCTCATATATTGCATCATTTGCTATTGTGATTGTTATCTCTGGTGCGCTTGTATCTCCTGCTTCTATTTTTAATTCTGCTCCATTTGTTACGAAGTTATTTATCTCTGTTGCATCATCTAAGGTTACTACATTACCATTTGAGTCTGTATATACTATTGATGTGATATCTTCTACTTCTACTTCATTTAATGTCATACTTAAATCTACTGTTGTATCAAATTCACTTACATTATTTTGGCTTACTGTATATACTAAGCTATTATTACTTGTCCCTTCTACTGCATCATTATCTGTTGCTTCTATATTTACTACTGGTTTATCTCCACTTTCATCTGTTGGTGGAGTACTTGGTGTTCCTGGCTCATCTGGTGGTGTTGGGCTACTTGGTGTTGTTGAGTCTTCATCATAGATTGTTGCACCATCTGTTGCTGTTCCTATTGTTGCATTTACTGCGTTTGAAATACTCATACTTAAAGCTTCTGATTTCTCATATATTGCATCATTTGCTATTGTGATTGTTATCTCTGGTGCGCTTGTATCTCCTGCTTCTATTTTTAATTCTGCTCCATTTGTTACGAAGTTATTTATCTCTGTTGCATCATCTAAGGTTACTACATTACCATTTGAGTCTGTATATACTATTGATGTGATATCTTCTACTTCTACTTCATTTAATGTCATACTTAAATCTACTGTTGTATCAAATTCACTTACATTATTTTGGCTTACTGTATATACTAAGCTATTATTACTTGTCCCTTCTACTGCATCATTATCTGTTGCTTCTATATTTACTACTGGTTTATCTCCACTTTCATCTGTTGGTGGAGTACTTGGTGTTCCTGGCTCATCTGGTGGTGTTGGGCTACTTGGTGTTGTTGAGTCTTCATCATAGATTGTTGCACCATCTGTTGCTGTTCCTATTGTTGCATTTACTGCGTTTGAAATACTCATACTTAAAGCTTCTGATTTCTCATATATTGCATCATTTGCTATTGTGATTGTTATCTCTGGTGCGCTTGTATCTCCTGCTTCTATTTTTAATTCTGCTCCATTTGTTACGAAGTTATTTATCTCTGTTGCATCATCTAAGGTTACTACATTACCATTTGAGTCTGTATATACTATTGATGTGATATCTTCTACTTCTACTTCATTTAATGTCATACTTAAATCTACTGTTGTATCAAATTCACTTACATTATTTTGGCTTACTGTATATACTAAGCTATTATTACTTGTCCCTTCTACTGCATCATTATCTGTTGCTTCTATATTTACTACTGGTTTATCTCCACTTTCATCTGTTGGTGGAGTACTTGGTGTTCCTGGCTCATCTGGTGGTGTTGGGCTACTTGGTGTTGTTGAGTCTTCATCATAGATTGTTGCACCATCTGTTGCTGTTCCTATTGTTGCATTTACTGCGTTTGAAATACTCATACTTAAAGCTTCTGATTTCTCATATATTGCATCATTTGCTATTGTGATTGTTATCTCTGGTGCGCTTGTATCTCCTGCTTCTATTTTTAATTCTGCTCCATTTGTTACGAAGTTATTTATCTCTGTTGCATCATCTAAGGTTACTACATTACCATTTGAGTCTGTATATACTATTGATGTGATATCTTCTACTTCTACTTCATTTAATGTCATACTTAAATCTACTGTTGTATCAAATTCACTTACATTATTTTGGCTTACTGTATATACTAAGCTATTATTACTTGTCCCTTCTACTGCATCATTATCTGTTGCTTCTATATTTACTACTGGTTTATCTCCACTTTCATCTGTTGGTGGAGTACTTGGTGTTCCTGGCTCATCTGGTGGTGTTGGGCTACTTGGTGTTGTTGAGTCTTCATCATAGATTGTTGCACCATCTGTTGCTGTTCCTATTGTTGCATTTACTGCGTTTGAAATACTCATACTTAAAGCTTCTGATTTCTCATATATTGCATCATTTGCTATTGTGATTGTTATCTCTGGTGCGCTTGTATCTCCTGCTTCTATTTTTAATTCTGCTCCATTTGTTACGAAGTTATTTATCTCTGTTGCATCATCTAAGGTTACTACATTACCATTTGAGTCTGTATATACTATTGATGTGATATCTTCTACTTCTACTTCATTTAATGTCATACTTAAATCTACTGTTGTATCAAATTCACTTACATTATTTTGGCTTACTGTATATACTAAGCTATTATTACTTGTCCCTTCTACTGCATCATTATCTGTTGCTTCTATATTTACTACTGGTTTATCTCCACTTTCATCTGTTGGTGGAGTACTTGGTGTTCCTGGCTCATCTGGTGGTGTTGGGCTACTTGGTGTTGTTGAGTCTTCATCATAGATTGTTGCACCATCTGTTGCTGTTCCTATTGTTGCATTTACTGCGTTTGAAATACTCATACTTAAAGCTTCTGATTTCTCATATATTGCATCATTTGCTATTGTGATTGTTATCTCTGGTGCGCTTGTATCTCCTGCTTCTATTTTTAATTCTGCTCCATTTGTTACGAAGTTATTTATCTCTGTTGCATCATCTAAGGTTACTACATTACCATTTGAGTCTGTATATACTATTGATGTGATATCTTCTACTTCTACTTCATTTAATGTCATACTTAAATCTACTGTTGTATCAAATTCACTTACATTATTTTGGCTTACTGTATATACTAAGCTATTATTACTTGTCCCTTCTACTGCATCATTATCTGTTGCTTCTATATTTACTACTGGTTTATCTCCATCTTCATCATCTGAAGGAGTATCCCCATCTTTATCCTCATCATTTATTGTTCCTATAACACTATTTGATGAATCAATCTCTAATTTTTCGTAACTACTATTAGTATCTATAACACTGCCTATTGACAAAGTATATGATTCACTAAGTTCATAAATATCATCACCTTTAATTATATTAGTTATATCAACATAACTCGAACCTGCAGGTATATCAATAGTATAAACTTTTGTTGTAAAATCTGCATTTTCTGTTGTATCATTTGAATATGTTAAATTAACTTTTATTGTACTATTTGTAGATAAACTAACAGGGTTTGAGTCTTTATCAACAAGCTGAATTCTATGTGTTAAAGTACTTCCATCAACTTCTTGTGCATTGTCATCTTGTATTAATTGAACATATACTGTATCTTCACTTCCAGGGGTTTCAGGGTCAGTTACTGGTGTTGAACCAGCATCATAAATTGTTGTTATTACAGAATCTTTTGTTGGGTCAATTTCTAATTCATCAAAGCCTCCACCAGATACACTAACAATTTTTATAGTAAATGATTCATCACCCTCTTTAAGATAATCATCTATTGTAGGTATTTTAAAAGTAAAGTCTTTTGTTCCACTTGGTATCTCTACTGTGTAAACTGGTGCATAATCTTCATTTTCTATAGCTTGTCCACTAAAACTAAACTCGACAAAAACTTTACTAGTAGGGGTTTCACTTAAATTTAAAGTATAAGATACTTCATTACCTTCTTTTACAATACTTTCTCCATCTAATGAGATTTCTGCAGATGTAAAACTTATAACATCTTCCTGTGGCACATTAGTACTATCAAGCCTTTCGCTAACAGTTTCTCTTAAATCAGCTTTAACATCAAGAGTATCAGCATTTCTATCTAAAACTCTAGTATGTGAACTATCTGATTGTACCTCTGTTTCTGGTGTATTATTATCATCATTTTGATTTGTAACTAATTCTCCATCATTACCTAAGGTATTTGTTAAAGTATCTAAAACATTACTATCTAAAGTATTATCTTGAAAATCTTGATTATCAGTTGTTACAGTATTATCAACTGTCAAAGGATTTTGATTGTTTACAATAATCTCTTCTCCTGTTGGTAAAGTAATTAAAGTATTGTCTTGTCCTAAATCTTCTACAGTAGTTCCCTGTGGCAATTTTTCTTTATTATTTATTGGTAAAACATCATTTTCATCTATAGGAGTATTATTTTCAGGTATAGTGGTCTCAACTTTAATCTCATTTTGATTTTGTTGAACTTCTTGTGTTGGAGTTTCTTTATTATCTAAATCTTTCACATTTCCATCAGAAGTTGATGCTGAATTATTTTTATCAGTTGTATCATTTTGATTTGCATCTTCTTCTTTATTTCTTGTATCAGCTTCTACATTAGTTTCATTTATTGTTGAATCTGATGAAATAGAGTTTAAATTATCCTGCAAAATGATACTATCCCCATCATTTACACTAATTACATCTCCATCATCATTAACTAAAGAAATAACTCCATCTGATTTTCTAACAGTTGCAGTTATATCCCCATCAAGCTTTATTTTTTGACCATCTTCCAACTCAATAACATTACCGTTGTTATCAATAATCTCTAAATTGCCATCTACAACTTGAACTTCACCAATTATATTTGCCATAGTTAATCTCCTAATCATTCTATAGCAAATATTTTATCTGAAAAAAAGAAACTCTATATTGTACTTTAGTACAATATAATATTATTGAATTAAAAATAAGTATGAATAAGATCTATTAGGATAAGTATGTTTAAGATAAAGTGGAGCGGGAAACGAGACTCGAACTCGCGACAATCTGCTTGGAAGGCAGAGGCTCTAGCCAACTGAGCTATTCCCGCACTTAAAGTATAAAAAAAGTGTTACCCAAATAACACTCAAATAAAATGAAGTTGCAAACTTCCAATAAAGACCATAAAATGGAACTTTAAAAGTGGTGGGTCATGAAGGACTCGAACCTTCGACCACTCGGTTATGAGCCGAGTGCTCTAACCAGCTGAGCTAATGACCCACGCAAACTAATTTTCGATAATTAGTGGCGGACAAGGAGGGATTCGAACCCTCGGTACCGTTGCCAGTACGCATCCTTAGCAGGGATGTGGTTTCAGCCAACTCACCCACTTGTCCTCTTGATTTTGGGATGTAATTCTACTTACTTTGTACTTAAAGATGTCTTAATTTTTAAGCTTTTTACAATAAAAAATCTATAGTAGAAAATCATATATTTTCTACTATCTTTTTTACTACCTCATTTGGGTTCTCTGCTTTATAAATTGGTCTACCTACAACTATAAAATCCACAGAGTTTTCTTTTGAAAATTTTATATCAGCTACTCTTCTTTGGTCTCCTGCATCTTCACCAAAAGGTCTAATACCAGGACAAAGAGTGATAAACTCTTTTGAAGTATTATTTTTGATATCAAGACTTTCAAAAGCAGAACACACTACACCATCTACACCAGATTCAAAAGTATCAATAGCCATTTTTGTTGCTTTTGTATCTATATTTTCATTATATATATGCTTAAACTCATCATTATCAAAAGATGTAAGGGCAGTTACTGCTATAACTAAAGGTTTATTTGGAATATATTTAATTCTTTCCATAACATCACTCATAGCTCTTTTTCCTGCACTTGCATGTACATTAAACATATCTACAAGTCCAAACTGAGCAATCTCTTGTGCTGCATCTGCCATAGTATTTGGGATATCATGAAGTTTCAAATCTAAAAATATTTTAAAATTTGCATTGATTTTTTTTAATTCTTCTAAAAAAGGTTTTCCATCTCTTATATAACTTCTAAGCCCAACTTTTAACCAAACATCAAAATCTTTTATTTGTTTTACTAACTCTAAATTTTCTTTTGCACTTGGTAAATCTAAAGATACACATAATTTCATAGAAGACATGAATTAACCTTTGTTGATATTATCTAACACACCATTTATAAATTTAGGTGCAGAATCAGAAGCTAATCTTTTTGATAATTCGATAGCTTCATTTATAACAATAGCTCTTTCAAGTTTTTTATACTTTAGTTCATAAATAGCAAGTCTTAAAATAGATTTTTCAACACTACCTGTGTCTTTTATACCACCTTGCTTTAGGTGATCAATTATCTCTTCATCTATCTCTTTTATATTTTCAACTACCCCATTAAATAAATCTAAGGCAAACTCTTTTTGTTTGTTTCTAATCTTTCTTTCTTCTAAAATCTCATCAATAAATTTTACAATACCTTCATTACCTAAATCGTATGCGTATAATAATCCTATTACTGACTCTCTTGCTTGCGTTCTAGTTGCCAAATTATTTTCCCATCTCAGAATATAAATCTAACATCTCAATGATTGTAACCATTGCTTCAGCACCTTTATTTCCAACTTTACTTCCTGCTCTCTCAATTGCTTGTTCGATTGTATCAGTTGTTAAAACACCATTTGATACTGGTTTTCCATATTTTAAAGCAACTGTAGCAATACCTTTTGTAGCTTCAGCAGAGATATAATCAAAGTGAGGAGTTGCCCCACGAATAACTGCACCAACACAACAAACTGCATCGTATTTTCCACTTGCAAGTGCTTTTTCTAAAGCAAATGGAATCTCAAAAGCACCTGGAACTAAAAGAAGTTCTAAATTAGCTTCATCACCACCATGTCTAACAAAGGCATCTTTCGCACCTTCAACTAATCTATCTGTAATGATATGATTAAATCTACCATTAATAATAGCAACTTTTTCATCACCATTTAATCTTAATTTACCTTCTAATATCTTCATTAATTATCTCCAAATTATGTATAAAGGCTTAATTATAGCCTAATACCTCTTTAAAAAGCTTGATATTTTTTTAAATCCTATATAGTAACTTTATATTATATTGATATATCGATAGAATTTTTATTTATATTTGAAGAGTTTTCCCCTATTGATTTGAGTAGTTCTATTAGATTTATTGCGGCATC
This sequence comes from Halarcobacter azotofixans (SeqCode), assembly GCA_048571215.1. GTDB lineage: Bacteria > Campylobacterota > Campylobacteria > Campylobacterales > Arcobacteraceae > Halarcobacter > Halarcobacter azotofixans. The sequence goes on along the minus strand of CP182352.1, from coordinate 570,944 downwards.
TTTAAGATCTTTATAACTAAAATTTTCATTTGTATTTGATATTTTTTTATCCAATTCAGCAAAGAGATTAAAAGCTTCATTATCTTTGTTATTTACATCTATAGGTTTATTACTTGTATTATATTCTTGTTGAAAACCAATTATCATCAGTGTAGAGACTTGGAAAACATCAATTTGTCCACTTTCATATAATTCATGGGCTAATTCATATGTTTCATGGGGAGTTATATTTTCAAAATCATATACTTTTTTATTTTCTTTTATCTCTTTAGTATTTTGATTTGTCTCTTGCGTTGTTTCAACATTTTTATTTACAGAACTCTTCTCCTGTTGAAGATACAATAATGAAGAGTTTGAATTTGTGTTTATGGTATTCATCTAATTTTATCCAAATATTTTTTACTATTATTACAAAAAAGAATCTTTAATTCTGTAATACAAATCACAAAATACTATAGATTTTAACCAATTTAATCTAAATCTATAGACAGATAAATTTTAGAATCTTTATATATCTAATATATTTAATATCTTTTTAATAATCATTATACAATCTTAGAAGAACCAATTATCATATAGAACCTAGCTAAAAGCTAGATTCTAAGAAGCACTATGCCAAGAATTATTAACAATATTCATAAGCTCACTATTATTTTGAACTTCATTTCTATTTGTCAAATCTACTCCATTTTCTGCTGCAAATGAAATCATATTTTGAATAAGATTTTCTACATCATTATTTGTTAAATAACTTCCATCTGAAAGTTTAATATTTTCTATATCTAGCTTATTTTTTCTTTGATTTTTGATTTCTATACTATCATTATCAGAGTAACTAATGATTAAATCATTTCTATACCAGTTAAACATTATATCTGAACTACTTATTCCTTCTTCAAATAAAACTGTATCATTTCCACTTAGATTAAAATATCTAAAAAATGATTTTTCTTCTTTAATAGTATCATTTCCATCTCCTAAACCAAAGACATAAGTATCATCTCCATTTCCACCTTTCAAGATATCATCACCTCTTCCACCATTTAAAATATCATCTCCACTATATGCGTAGATTCTATCATTACCTTCTAAAGCATAAATTTTATCATTAGAATTAGAACCATATAGATTATCTCTATTTTCTGTTCCTTCTATAATAATTTTATCTTCAATATTTTGTGCAGATATTACTGAACCGTTAGAAAACATTAATTTATCTATCTTATATTTATTAAATGAGATAAACCAATTATCAATTAAAATTGAATCATTCTCATTAATTTTTATTATTAAATCGTTAGATTCTTTTACAAATTTAATTTTATCTGATTCAATTCCTTCACCAAATTTAATGATATTTATATCATCTAAACAATAATTCTGGAATTCAACAATTGTATCTTTACCATCTCCTAAATTATAAACATAGGTATCACTTCCATATGAGCCATTAAGATAGTCGTTACCACTTCCTCCAAATATAATATCATTTCCTGTATATCCATTTATTATATCATCACCTTCATCCCCATACAAAGTGTCATTTCCTGAATACCCATCAATACTATCATTACCTAAACCTCCTGAAATAATATCATCACCTGTATATCCATTTATTCTATCTGATCCTTCTTCACCATATAAGGTATCATTACCCGCATATCCAAAGATTTTATCATTTCCTAATCCACCAAATACTATATCATCTCCATTAAATGCATATATATAATCATTTCCAGCTAAGCCATTAATAATATCATTTTTATAACTCCCAAATAAAAATTCTGATCTATTAGAACCATTAATTGGATTATTATTAACTATAAAATTCAATGTTTTTGTTACAGTACCACCATTTAAATCATCTATTAAAATAATAGCACTATCATTTCCTTTGTATGTAGGATCCACCTCATATATCCATTTTCCATCTTCATTAACTTTTAAATTTCCATGCTCTGATTGACTTAAAATAGAATAAGCTAAAACATCCCCATCAATATCTGTTGCAATAATTTGACCCTCTTTGATTAACTCTTGATTTAATTCAATGTTTTCTAATGGTTGACTAATTATTGGTGCATCATTTGTTCCACTTACTGTTACTGTTATTGTTGAACTTGAACTTGCCCCTTTATCATCTTGCATCTCATATGTTAGTATAACCTCTTCACTCTCACCTTCTGCTAGATAATCAAAGTCTTCCCCTGTCTCAAACACTACATTCCCATCTACTAAACTAACTACTCCTTTATTCTCTACGCCACTTACATCTGTTATTGTTAAGACATCATTCTCATCTACATCTATATCATTTGATAATATATCTATTGCTTGTATTGTTAATGTTCCATTCTCTATTACTTCTGCATTATCCTCTTTTGCTATTGGAGTATCATTTGTTCCTATAACTTTGATTATTAAATCTTTTGTATCAGCACTTCCATTTTCATCTGTAACTGTAATTGGAATAATTATCTCTTTCACATCTCCTTGGCTCAAACTTTGATATTCTTCATTACTTGAATCGAAGCTATAACTTCCATCTTCATTTAATGTAAACCCTGCAACTGTTTGCATTGTTGTAAATATTAGACTTGAGTTATTATCTACATCTCTTGCTTCTATTTGTCCGTTTAAGATATTTGCATCTTCTAATATATCTACAGTTTGAATTGTTGAAATAACTGGTGCATCATTTGTTCCACTTACTGTTACTGTTATTGTTGAACTTGAACTTGCCCCTTTATCATCTTGCATCTCATATGTTAGTATAACCTCTTCACTCTCACCTTCTGCTAGATAATCAAAGTCTTCCCCTGTCTCAAACACTACATTACCATCTACTAAACTAACTACTCCTTTATTTTCTACGCCACTTACATCTGTTATTGTTAAGACATCATTCTCATCTACATCTATATCATTTGATAATATATCTATTGCTTGTATTGTTAATGTTCCATTCTCTATTACTTCTGCATTATCCTCTTTTGCTATTGGAGTATCATTTGTTCCTATAACTTTGATTATTAAATCTTTTGTATCAGCACTTCCATTTTCATCTGTAACTGTAATTGGAATAATTATCTCTTTCACATCTCCTTGGCTCAAACTTTGATATTCTTCATTACTTGAATCGAAGCTATAACTTCCATCTTCATTTAATGTAAACCCTGCAACTGTTTGTATTGTTGTAAATATTAGACTTGAGTTATTATCTACATCTCTTGCTTCTATTTGTCCGTTTAAGATATTTGCATCTTCTAATATATCTACAGTTTGAATTGTTGAAATAACTGGTGCATCATTTGTTCCACTTACTGTTACTGTTATTGTTGAACTTGAACTTGCCCCTTTATCATCTTGCATCTCATATGTTAGTATAACCTCTTCACTCTCACCTTCTGCTAGATAATCAAAGTCTTCCCCTGTCTCAAACACTACATTACCATCTACTAAACTAACTACTCCTTTATTTTCTACGCCACTTACATCTGTTATTGTTAAGACATCATTCTCATCTACATCTATATCATTTGATAATATATCTATTGCTTGTATTGTTAATGTTCCATTCTCTATTACTTCTGCATTATCCTCTTTTGCTATTGGAGTATCATTTGTTCCTATAACTTTGATTATTAAATCTTTTGTATCAGCACTTCCATTTTCATCTGTAACTGTAATTGGAATAATTATCTCTTTCACATCTCCTTGGCTCAAACTTTGATATTCTTCATTACTTGAATCGAAGCTATAACTTCCATCTTCATTTAATGTAAACCCTGCAACTGTTTGTATTGTTGTAAATATTAGACTTGAGTTATTATCTACATCTCTTGCTTCTATTTGTCCGTTTAAGATATTTGCATCTTCTAATATATCTACAGTTTGAATTGTTGAAATAACTGGTGCATCATTTGTTCCACTTACTGTTACTGTTATTGTTGAACTTGAACTTGCCCCTTTATCATCTTGCATCTCATATGTTAGTATAACCTCTTCACTCTCACCTTCTGCTAGATAATCAAAGTCTTCCCCTGTCTCAAACACTACATTACCATCTACTAAACTAACTACTCCTTTATTTTCTACGCCACTTACATCTGTTATTGTTAAGACATCATTCTCATCTACATCTATATCATTTGATAATATATCTATTGCTTGTATTGTTAATGTTCCATTCTCTATTACTTCTGCACTATCCTCTTTTGCTATTGGAGTATCATTTACTGCTTCTATAATAAAATCAATAGTTGCAGTACTTGTTTCACCGTAATCATTAGTTACACTTACTATAATTTGTTCAGTACCATTAAAGTTTTCATTTGGAGTATATGTATAATTTCCTAATTCATCAATTTGCAAACTAGAATTTTCTGATATAGTTTCTATAGAAAACTCTATTCCATCAATATTTCCTGTAACATCTAAACTACCTGATATACTATTATCTTCTTGTAGATTTACTTCAAAACTTTTTAATACTATCTCAGTATCAACCGAAGAATTTAAGTATTCTTCTAAGTTTATTCTATTTCCATTTGAAAACTCTAAATTTTCAATTTTATATTCATCTACTAAATAATTTTGTATAGTAATAGTATCTTTTAATAAATCAAACTCTACACCCTCTTCATTTAAAGCAATTATTAGGTTTTCTTCTGATTGTTTGATTATCAAATCATCAATTGAAATATCAGAACCAAATATTATCAAATCATTACCACTTGCATCAATAATTGTATCTTGTCCATCACCTCTGTTGAAAATATAGTATTCATCTCCTGAAATATCTAAAGATAAATCATCTCCTTTTCCTCCAAAGTGTGTATCATCACCTCTTCCTCCAACTATCTGATCATCACCATCTAATCCTTTTAGATAATCGTGTCCATCTTTTCCATCTAGTAGTTCACTACCTGTTGAACCATAGAGTACATCATTAAATATTCCACCTTCAAGTTGTCCATTTTCACTAAGTACTCTAGTTATTATTGGTGAAGAATCTTTTTTTGAAGTAAGTATTTCAAAAAGTTGTTCTTTATTTAATATTGTCCCATCACTAAACTCTACAGTTTCAATTGAACCACTATCATTAAACCAATTTTTTATCAAAATTTGATCTTCAAGTTCTGTTACTGCGGTAGTATCGTCAATAGTTGGTCTAATAGCCAAGATTATATCATCACTATTTTTATTCCAACGAACCTCAATTTGTTCTTTTTTTATATCTTGAGTAAACTTAAGTGTATCTTCTCCATCTCCTGCATCATCAATTGTAACTAAACCATCACCTAAAGAGTATATGTAAGTGTCATTTCCATCTTTCAAGCTTAAATATTTTTGAGTATTTGAAGCTTGAAGAGTATCATTATTTGTAATATAATCTGTTTCATCATATTCAAACCATATATCTCTTACTTTTCCATTATCAGTATTAGTCTCATAGATAGTTTCATTTGTAATTAAATTTCCATTTTCAGTAACTTGTTCAAATATAGTGTTTTCTGTATTTGTTAGATGTATAGCTCTAATAGTACTTAACTGAATATTTTGTAATTCACCAGCATCAGTTTTACCATTGTGATTTAAATCATTCCATAAAGATAGTTTAGAATAATTATTATCTTTATAATCAATTATTGAGTCAGAATTAGAATCATATTGAGCTAAAGCCTCATACCCATCGCTAGCCAAAGTTCCATCTGATAGTTTTGTATAGTTACCAAATAACTCACTACCATCATTTATAACTCCATCATTATTTAAATCTGCAACTAATAAGGCATCACCATTTTCTATCCAAGCCGTATGTTCTCTTTGTCCATCTGCTGCATAATCAAAATATGCAGTTGAATCTTCTAAAGATACAGATGTAATACCATTTAAATTCATATCTAATACTATTGGTGGTGTTGATTGAGTTGGTTCAGTGAGAGTATAATTCGCTTGGTCATCTGTAAAGGTTAACAGTGTACCATCTGAAAATTTGATGTTTTCTACTCTATAATTTGCATCTTGCCAATTGGCAATAGTAATCTTATCTGAAAGACTTTCAAAAGCTACACCATCCTCTTTTAATCCTATTACTAAATCAGTCCTTCTACCTAACATTAGATCAGATTCAACTAATTTAATTATTAAATCATCTACTGTTATATCTCCTTTAAATTGAATTGTATCATTTCCTCCATCAAAATATATATCACTATCCTCATCTTCAATATAGACCACCTCATCAACTATAGAATCTAAACCATCTCCTCTACTAAATACATATGTATCATCACCTTTTTCTCCATAAAGATAGTCATTATCTAAACCACCCTCTAATATATCGTTTCCATTCCCACCATTTAAGTAATCTTCTCCACTATTTCCATTTAAAATATCATCTCCAGAATGAGTAAAAATCATATCATTACCATCAAGCCCATCTATAATATCTATATTATCACTATTTTCTTTATCTAAATACTCAACTATATCATCTCCATTAGTAGTTGGCTTTTCAAATATATATGAGATGAGATTATCTATATTATTTGTGCTATCTGAAAGAAATTCTATCTTTTCAATTCTATTTCTCTGTTCATATATATTATAGAAATTATGGAAACCTCCTATAATTAAAATATCATTTTCCATTCCTTCTTTAGAAAAAGTAATTTGTAAATTTCCAAAGTCATTTTCAAATATTAAATGTTCTTTTAATATTCCTTCTCCAAATCTAATTGCATCAGTACTATTAATATCTCCTTCATCATAAATAAAATCATATCCTGAACCTATTTCAAAGATATAAGTATCACTACCTATTCCACCTTCTAAATAATCATATCCAACTCCACCATTTAATATATCATCTCCTTCTCCAGCATATAATTCATCATCTCCTATTCCACCATTTAATATATCATCTCCAGAATTAGTATAAATAATATCATCACCTTCAAGTCCATCAACAATGTTTATATTATCACTATTATCTTTATCAGTATAAACTAAGATATCATCCCCAGAAGTTGCTGGTTTTTCAAACATAAAAGATATAAAATCATCTATATTATTTGTATTATCTGAGGTAAACTCTATTTTTCCTATACCAAATTCATTATAAAACTCTTCAATAATTAATTTATCAGTTTCCATACCTTCTATATTAAAAGTTATTTCTAAACTTTCATAATCTGTTTTAGTAAAGATTAGATTATCCTTATATATTCCTTCACCAAATTTTATAGTATTTATATCATTATAATAAGTATAATCTGATACTATATCTTCACCAAAACCTTTTTCAAATATATAGGTATCACTTCCAATTCCACCTTCTAAATAATCATTTCCAACTCCACCATTTAATATATCATCTCCTTCTCCAGCATATATTTCGTCATTACCATCTAATCCATAAAAAATTAAATTAGTATTCTCATTATTCTCACTAGATAAAGTGTCATCTAAATTTGTTCCATAAATAGGATTAGGCAGATATGATAATATATTTTCTGAAGTTAATAAAGTTCCGTCTGAAAATTTGATGTTTTCTATTCTATAATCTTCATCTTGCCAATTTGTTAGTATTAGTTTATCTGATAATTCTTCAAAAGCCTTACCATCTTCTTTTATTGCGATTATTAGATCATTATCCTCTTGCATAAAAATCAAATCATCAACAGTTATACCTTCTTTTAATTGGATTGAATCACTACCTCCAAAATAATTTCCTCCGTAAGATACTTTAATATCCAATATTGTATCTTTTCCTGAACCTATACCAAATAAATATGTATCATCTCCACTTCCACCATTTATAGTATCATCTCCACTTCCACCATCAATAGTATCAGCTTCACTTCCACTATCTATAATATCATCTCCACTTCCACCATATATTGTATCATCTCCCCTTCCACTATCTATAGTATCAGCTCCACTTCCACCATATATTGTATCATCTCCACTTTCAGCATATATTGTATCATCTTCAGTTCCACCATCTATAGTATCAGCTCCACTTCCACCATATATTGTATCATCTCCACTTTCACCATATATTGTATCATCTCCTTCATAAGTATAAATAATATCATTTCCTGCTAAAGCATTAACTACTTCAGAATTACTAGTATACTTTAATATATCATCATCATTTGTAGGCTTTAAAATAAAAAGAGGTAAATTTTCAATATTATTTTCACTATCTGAAATAAATTCTATTTTTTCTATTCTATAAAAAGGTGACAAAAAGAAAGAGCTTATTGTTATTTTATCATTTAATTCTTCAAAAGTTTTTCCATTTTCTTTTAATCCAATTACTAAATCATAATCATCCTTTATAAAAATCAAGTCATCTGCCATGATACCTTCACTAAACTGTATAGTATCATTTCCACCACTATTAATGGTGTTTCCATCCCCATAAAAATTAATAAAATCAAAAATAATATCTTTACCATCCCCTCTTGAAAAAGTATAGATGTCATTACCACCTAGACCATTTAGAATATCATCACCAATTCCACCATTTAGAATATCATCACCATTCCCACCTAATATATTATCATCATTATTAGTTATTATTAAAGGTAAAATATCTTCTTTTATTAAAATATCACCATTTGAAAAAGTGAAATTTTCAATTGAAAACTTTGCATTAGTAAAGTTCTTAATAATTAATTTATCATTCAATTCTTCAAACTCTTTACTATCTTCTTTTATTGCAATTATTAAATCACTATCCTTTTGCATAAAAATTAAATCTGTAATAGTTATACCTTCACTAAACTGAATAGTATCATTTCCTAAATTATTTGCATAAAGACTAGACATGTAAGAACCAATAAATTCACTTATAGTATCATGTCCATATCCTCGTCCAAAGATATAAGCGTCATTACCTTTCCATCCATTTAGTTGATCATCTCCCGCTTCACCATCTAAAGTATCATTTCCATTCCCCGAATTTATTATATCATTACCTATACCTGAAAAAATAATATCATTTCCATCTGAAGAATTAATTGTATCATCTCCTGCACCTCCATCTAAGGTATCATCCCCATGTCCTGAGTTTATTGTATCATTGCCTATTCCTGCATAAACAATATCATCTCCATCTGCGGAACTAATTGTATCATCTCCTTCTCCTCCATCTAAGGTATCATTCCCATGTCCTGAGTTTATTGTATCATTACCTATTCCTCCATACACAATATCATTCCCACCTGCGGAACTAATTGTGTCATTCCCTTCTTTCCCATACAATAATTGATTTGCTTCACTTGTTGTATTTATTACATCATCATTATTCCCTATCATTAATGGAAATATCTCATCTCTTAAAAGTTCTGTACCATCAACAAACTTTAAAGTTTCTATACTATCATATTGATCATTCCAATTCTTAACAGTAATCTTATCTACTAACTCTTCAAATATTTTTCCATCCTCTTTTATTGCTATAATTAAATCACTATTATTTTGCATAAAGATTAAATCATCTGCTGTTATTCCTTCTTTAAACTGTATCGTATCATTTCCGGCATTGTTGCCTGTATAATGTCTATAATGATCAACTATTGTATCTTGTCCATATCCTCTTCCAAATACATATATATCATCTCCTCTACTTCCATTTAATTGGTCATCTCCACTACCTCCATCTAGGGTATCATTCCCATGTCCTGAGTTTATTGTATCGTTCCCTACTTTTCCATAGAAAACTTCATCTCCATCACCACCATTCATAACATCATCATTTGGTGAAATCATTGACAATTGTACATCTTCTTTTGTTAATGAGCTTCCATCTGAAAAACTGAAATTCTCCATACTATCATACAAGTCTGTCCAATTTTTTACAGTAATCTTATCTACTAACTCTTCAAATATTTTTCCATCCTCTTTTATTGCTATAATTAAATCACTATTATTTTGCATAAAGATTAAATCATCTGCTGTTATTCCTTCTTTAAACTGTATCGTATCATTTCCGGCATTGTTGCCTGTATAATGTCTATAATGATCAACTATTGTATCTTGTCCATATCCTCTTCCAAATACATATATATCATCTCCTCTACTTCCATTTAATTGGTCATCTCCACTACCTCCATCTAGGGTATCATTCCCAAATCCTGAGTTTATTGTATCGTTCCCATTATCCGTAAAAATTACTTCATCATAATTATTTCCATCAAATATATTATCTTCATATCCAAACAAATGCTTATTTTGAGGTATTAAATTGATATCAAATGTAGTATCTTTATAACTATTAGTTTTATCAATAGTTAAACTTCCTCCATTGTTAAAAATAATTTCTTCAATTCCCTGATTATTATTTTGCCAATTTCTTATTATAATTACATCTTGCAATGAATCATCAACAAGTTCATTATAATTTACTTTTATTATTAAGTCATTATTATACTTTTCAAAAACCAAGTCATCCATAGTAATGTTACCAGTAAATTTAAGTTTATCATATCCTGCTTGAACTTCATTACCATTAATATTATATTGATCATCTATCAAAATAATACCATCTCCAATATTATAAGAATAAGTATCATTTCCTAATTCTCCATGAAGAATAGTATCAGAAATACTATATAAGGTATTCGCAGTATTTTCAGCTTCTAAATCACCATCAATTATATTAGATAAAATATATTCTGTAGTAATTATAGTTTCATTAATAATCTTAATTTCTAATTCATTATTATTAATAAACCAATCCTTAATCACTACATTATCAGCACTATTATCTTTTAAAATAAATAGATCATTACTAAATTTTTTAAAAATAAAATTTTCTTTTGAGACATTTGAGTCAAAAATTAAAATATGTTTGCCAAGGTTATCGACTATTATATCTTGTCCATGTCCACTTTTAAATACATAGGTATCAGAACCATTTTCTCCATATAAATAATCTGAACCAACTCCACCTTCAAGAATATCATCATCCTCTCCAGCATATAAATAATCAGAACCATTTTCCCCATATAAATAATCTTCTCCACTTCCTGAATAAATGGTGTCATCTCCCGATCCTGAATATATGGTATCATTTCCAGTTCCTGAATAAATAGTATCATTTCTATTTGACATATTTATTATGTCATCATTTGGTGATATTATTAAAGACTGTATCTCTTCTTTTAATAAAGTTATTCCATTATCAAAAACAAAATTTTCAATTGAATAATAACTATCATTCCAATTTGTTATAGTTAATTTATCAGATAATTCAGCAAATGTTTTTCCATCTTCTTTTATACCAATAACTAATTCATTATTTTGTTGCATAAAAATCAAATCATCTGCTGTAATACCTTCGTTAAATTGTATTGTATCACTTCCTCCACTAACAAGCTGTCCACTTAAAGATGTAATCCGATAATCTATAATTGTATCTTCTCCATACCCTCTTCCAAAGATATAAGTGTCATTATCTCCCCATCCATTTAGTTGGTCATTACCTGCTCCACCATCTAGGGTATCATTACCATATCCAGAGTTTATATTATCATTACCTTTTCCTCCATATACTATATCACTTCCACCATTTGTACTTATACTATCATCACTTGATACTATAAAAGATGATTGAATATCTTCAAAACTTAAAGAACTATTATCATAAAATTTAATATTTTCTATTCGATAATGTACATCTTGCCAATTTGTTATAGTTAATTTATCAGATAATTCAGCAAATGTTTTTCCATCTTCTTTTATACCAATAACTAATTCATTATTTTGTTGCATAAAAATCAAATCATCTGCTGTAATACCTTCGTTAAATTGTATTGTATCACTTCCTCCACTAACAAGCTGTCCACTTAAAGATGTAATCCGATAATCTATAATTGTATCTTCTCCATACCCTCTTCCAAAGATATAAGTGTCATTATCTCCCCATCCATTTAGTTGGTCATTACCTGCTCCACCATCTAGGGTATCATTACCATATCCAGAGTTTATATTATCATTACCTTTTCCTAAAAAGAATATTTCACTAGAGTTATCACCTGTTATATCATTATCTTCATATCCATATAAATGTTTATTACTTGGTAAAAGATTTTCATTTAAAGTAGTTTCATCATAAATAAATGTTTTATCTAACTCAAGTGTTTCTCCGTTACTAAATATAATTTTTTCAACACCTTGATTTTCATTTTTCCAATTTTTGATTAATATATAATCTTGAAGTGACAAATCAACAGTTTCATCATAATTAATTTTTATTACTAAATCATCTTTATATTGATTAATCATTATATCAGATGAATTAATTTCTCCATTTAAAATTAATTTATCAACACCTGATTGAACTTCAGTTCCATCAATATCATATTTATCTTCTATTACAAGACAACTATCACCTTTATTGTAAATATATGTGTCATTTCCTGTTTCACCATGTATAGTAATATTTTCACTACTAGAAAATATATTTTCTCCATCAAATTCACTATTATTCCCATCAATAAGATTTAATAATATTTGATTACTATCCAAAATAGTTTTATCAGCAAATTGTATTTCTAACTCATTATTATTTATAAACCAGTTTTTTACTACTATTTTATCAATGCTATCAGATTTAAGGATAAGTAAATCATTTCCATATTTTGCATAACTTATTTGAGAACTATCAATATTATCTCCAAAGGATATTATATTTTTTCCAGTATTATCTACTATTGTATCTTGTCCATGACCTATATTAAATACATAAATGTCATTATCCAATCCACCTTGAATAACATCATCACCTTTTCCTGCATTGATTGTATCATTACCATTTCCACCATAAACTACATCATTGCCACCATTTGTAGATATAATATCATTACCTTCTCCAGCATAAATTGTATCTGCACCATTTCCAGTATTAATACTATCATCTCTTGTTTTATCCATTAAATTATACATATCATCTTTTGTAATAATAATTCCATTACTAAAAATAAAATTTTCTATTGTATAATATTTGTTATTCCAATTGGTGATTGTTAATTTATCTGTTAATTCATCAAATATTTTTCCATCTTCTTTAATGCCTATTATTAAATCATTATCTATTTGTTTAAAAACTAAATCCTCTTGAGTTAAACCCCCTATAAAATTAATAGTATCAATATCTCCATCAGCATCATAATTATAATATGAACCTACATCTATAATTTGATCAGTTCCATAACCTTTTGCAAATATATAGGTATCATCAGCTTCTCCACCTTTTAAAATATCATTTCCAATACCTCCATCTAGAGTATCATTTCCTTTTCTAGTGGTAATTATATCGTTTCCTTCTCCTCCAACAATAATATCTTTTCCATAGTTTCTACCATTTTCTCCAGTAGAAATTACATCATCTTCATTTTTTATCATTATAGAACGAATATCATCTCTAGATAAAATTGTACCATCCTCAAAAACGATATTCTCAATACCATAGTATGTATCATTCCAGTTTGTTATTGTTAATTTATCTAGTAACTCTTCAAAAGACTTTCCATCCTCCTTGATACCAATACACAAGTCATTATCAAGTTGTTTAAAAATCAAATCATTAACACTTAATCCACTATCAATAATTAATTTATCATCTCCTGCATTTTGGATACCAATATAATTAAAATATTCATCTAAAATTATATCTTGACCATAACCTTTTCCAAAGATGTATGTATCATTCTGACCTCCACCTTTAAGAATATCTATACCCTCTCCACCACTTAAAGTATCATTTCCCTCTCCAGTAGAAATAGTATCATTTCCTAACCCACCATAGATTGTATCATGAGCATCAAAACTTTCCAAAATAGGTATACTTTTATCTGGATTGAAAAATATAGAAGCAAGAGAATAAAAAGAAAAATCTACATTTTTACTAGTTGTAATTATGTCATCACCTTCTGTAAGCATTAAAGAGTGAATATCACTTTTTCCTAAACTACTTCCATCTGAGAAAACTAAATTTTCAATTGTATAATTTGTATCATTCCAATTTTCAATTGTCAATTTATCTGAAAGTTCATCAAAATCTTTTCCATTCTCTTTAATGGCTATTATTAAATTATTATTATTTTGTTTAAAAATTAAATCACTTGCAACAATACCCTCTTTAAATTTAATAACATCATTTCCACCATCTTGATCTAAACTATAATAGTTATATTCATCTAATATAGAATCATGTCCATACCCTCTACCAAAAATATATACATCATTCCGTCTACCACCCTCCAATCTATCATTACCTATTCCACCATCTAAAATATCTGTACCTTCTCTTGTGATAATAGTATCATCACCTTCACCTCCATAAATTTCATCATTAGCATTAACATTTTCCATATTTAATATTTCGCCAACTAAATCAACAGAAACTTCTGTAAGCTTATCAGCATCTTCTCCTAATGCTGCAATATCACTAACTGCATTAAAGAAACCAAGAGATAACTCTTCTGTTACAGATTCAGCTTTTTCACTTGTAGAAATATAATCATCAAATGACTTATCCATTAAATCAAATACTGCATGATAGTCAATATATGTTCCATCTGAAAATATAAAACTTTCTATTTTATAATTTGTATCATTCCAATTTTTAATTGTTAATTTATCAGTTAACTCACTAAATGATTTGCCATCCTCTTTTATTGCTATAATCAAATCACAATTATATTGTTGAAAAATCAAATCGTTTAAATCAATTCCAGATTGAAATCTTATGGTATCTATTCCAGCATCTTGATTACTGCTATAGAAAAAATATTCATCAGTTATAGTATCATGTCCATATCCCCTACCATAAAAATATGTATCATTTTCCCCTCCTGCTTGAAGTTGATCATTTCCAATTCCACCATCTAAAAAATCTTTACCTTTATTTGCAATTAGTGTATCATCCCCTTCACCACCATAAAGTTTATCATCTCCTCCAAAAGTAGTAACTATATCATTTCCAGAATTTGCTTCAATAATCACATTAGAATCTCTTGATATCTCATTATCATTATCTCCATAAATGTAATGATTTACAGGATACCATTCTTCTTTAAAAGTTGTATCTATTTCATAAACTTCTGTTTTATCTACATCTAAAGTTTCGCCATTACTAAAAATAATTTGTTCAATTCCACAATTTTCATTTTGCCAATTTTTAATGATTACTCTATCTTTTAACTCTTCATATGTATCTTTCTGATTAATTATATTTATAATTAAATCATCTCCAAATGTCGAAAAAACCACATCATCTATATTTATACCACCACTTAAAATAAGTTTGTCATTTCCTGCATCAACCTCAATCTCTTCTTCAAAAATACTATCTTCAATTGTGACAGTAAAATCTCCTTTGTTATATACATAGGTATCATCTCCACCTTCTCCAAATAATATTGCCCCTGGTTTGCTATATATAAGTCCAGGAATATTATCTTTTACAAAATATCCAGCTAAAGTAGCACTACTTATGCTGCTACCATCAAAAAATTCTATTGACTCTATATTGTTATTTAATAAAAACCAATCTTTTATAATAAGTTTATCATCTAACTGAGAAAAACTTTTTCCATCTTCATGTAAACCTATTAATAAATCATCTGCATCTCTTCTAAATACCAAATCACTATCCACAATATCGCTACCAAAAGATATTATATCTACACCACCAGTATCTTTTATAGTATCTTGCCCATCTCCTCTATTAAATACATAATTATCATCTCCTAATTGACCTAAAAGAACATCATCTCCTTTTCCACCAATAAGAGTATCATCTCCATCACTTGTAACTACTTTATCATCGCCAGCTAATGCATCAATAGTTACCTCTGAATCATAAACTAAATTGTCATCTTCCAATGTTGCACTTTGTAAATTTTCTACACTCACTTTAGTACCATCATTAAAAACTGCATATTCTACTCTTCTATTATCTGATACAGTCCAGTCTTTTATTATAATTTTATCATTCAAGTTTTCAAAATCTATGCCATCTACTTTAATAGCTAAAATCATGTCTTTACCAACTAATTTTGCTACAATATCTTCTGATAATATATCATTACCAAAAGAGATGATATCATCTTTTTCATCTTCTCTATTATATGCACTATGGGTATCATAAATTGTATCTACACCATCACCTTTATTAAAAATGTATGTATCTTTTCCTGAACCTCCATATAAAATATCATCTCCTAAACCACCATTTAGTATGTCATTACCATCTGAGGTTATTAAAATATCATTGCCTTTCCCACCTAAAACTATATCATCGCCATTTCCAGTAGATATTTCATCATTTCCGGCAAGTCCATCAATAGAAACTCCCTCATCTCCAAAAACTAGATAATCATCATTGACAGTAGCTTGAAGTATTGAATCAAAACGAACAACACTACCATCATATAATCTAAGGTTTTCTACTCTATTATTACTATTAGTCCAATCTTTTATGGTAATCTTATCGGTAAGTTCTTCAAAAGTTTTTTCGTCCTTTTTTATGCCTATAATTAAATCTGAGTCAACTATCTTTGCAATCAGATCAGTTGAGCTTATACCCTCTCCAAATTTTAAAGTATCATTTCCTGCATTAACTTGTAATTTAAGCCAAGTAGAAATATAATTGTCATAAATTATATCACTACCATCTCCTCTATTGAAGATATATGTATCATTTCCATTTCCACCTTCAAGATTATCGCTATGTTTACCACCTTCAAGTATATCATTACCACCTGAAGCAATTAAATTATCATTACCTAAACCACCATATAAAACATCATCGCCCTTACCTGTTCTTATCTCATCTTCACCTGCACCTGCATATATAGTATTGTTTCCATCACCTGTTAATATTAAATCATTTCCAGCCAAAGCATCAACAACTATATCATCACTATCATATATTAAAACATCATCAAACTCGGTTGCTTGTTGTAAGTCTTGTAATTTAACTTTCGATCCATCTGACAATTGTATATTTTCTATTGTTTTATCTTTATCAAGCCAGTTTTTAATAGTTATAGTATCTATATATTCTTCAAATGTTTTTCCATCCTCTTTAATACCTATTACTATATCATCTCCATTTAACTGAACTTCTAAATCATCTATACTTATACCTTCTGAAAATCTTAAAGTATCATCTCCTGCATATTTAGATCGACTATTGTTATGTCCAAAGTAATAACTATCATCAATAATATCTTCACCATCCCCTTTTGCATATAAATATGTATCATCTCCTAATCCACCATTTAGTATGTCATCTCCTAAACCACCATCTAGTGTATCATCTCCCAAGCCCGTAGTTAAACTATCATTTCCACTATTTCCAAATACAATATCATCTGCATCTCCTGTAGATAAAATATCATTTCCACCTAACATATCTATATCTACACTATCATTTGCAAATATTAGATTATCATCATTTTCAGTTGGAAGATAAATATCTTGCACCCCTAAAGAACTTCCATCAAAAAACTTTATCTTTTCCACTCTTGTTGGCAGTAATTCCCAATCTTTTATTGTGATCTTATCAACTAACTCTTCAAATGTTTTCCCATCTTCTTTTATAGCTATTATCAAATCATTTTCTATAAGTTTTATGATTAAATCATCTTTTAAAATATTTTCTCCAAAAGTTAATGTATCATTTCCTTCTACGTCATATATAGTATCTTTTCCATCTCCTATATTGAAAATATAAGTATCATCTCCCAAACCACCTTGTAAAGTGTCATCTCCTTTATTCCCTATTAAAGTATCATCCCCTTCAAGTCCTAATACTGTATCATCTCCACTTAAAGCATCAATAGTATCATTAGATAAACTTGCTTCTATATAATCTGCATCTTGACTTATCATCAACTGTGATACTATCTCATCAGATGTAACAACTTCATCATTTTGAAACATGATATTTTCTATTCTATTTTTACTATAAATCCAACCTTGCACAACAACTCTATCATCACCATAAGATATGATTAAATCTCCATTTTCATAAGAAAAACTAACATCTTGTTTTAAAATACCATCAAAAACTATACTATCATGACCTTGTACATCATAGATAACATCATTGCCATCTCCTGCTCTAAATATATATTTATTATCTCCTTGGGCTGAGATTATTACATCATCACCTTTTGAAGTTATTGCTGTAGTATTATCCCCAGATAGTTTTATAATCTCATCTTCATTTGAACCAATAAATACAGCATCATCTTGATTTAGATTTACATTATCTTCATAAACATGTATTGTTCTATCATCTTGAAAAAAACTTTTTTGGAGAAGCTCTTTCGTTGTAGTATCATTGATTGAATCTAATATCACTTCATCTTCAAAAAGTATAAATCTACCTCTTTGCATATTCATTATTTTTGCTAAATAAATTTTTTCTTCTAAAGAATTGTTTTCACTATTAAAATAATCACTAAGTTGAATATAAAAACTATCTACTTTTGTATCATCTACGATAAATCTTCCATTTGTTGAATCATAATTTAAATCCTCAAAACTATAAAAAGCATTTAATGCAAATGCTCCCTCATATCTTTGTATTAACTCTTCATGATAATATTCATTATAATAGTTTGTTAAGTTCCCACTTGGAACTATTGTTTTAACTATTACATCACTTACATCTTTCTCTTTATAATCTTTACATATATCCTCAAACTCTTTTTCTATACGTGGAGTATATACTTGGGTATTTACCAATCTTTCTGCTATCCATGCTTTTTTATCTATATCTGAAAACTCTATATCTCCTTGAAGACTATATTTTTCTTTTATACTATTTATATATCCTCTATACCCTGACCATATTTCAATAAACTCATCGAACTTAGTTGCTACTTTTGATATATCTTGAGAAAGTTCTATAGCTTTATTTTTTAGTTCATCATTTATATTATATGATATAAAAGTATCTATCAATAGTCCATAACCTTTTAGGTGTGGAAGTTGGTTTGTTATAGGGTCAACTGAAAAGTCTGGTATATCTTCTATATCTACTGTTGTTAGTATTGGATTATATTCTAAGTCTAAGTCTGCTGCTAACTCTTCATCTCCATTTGAGTCTGTATATCTTGCTACTTGAGAAAGGGTTAAACCTGCTAATTCTATATTTGTATTCATATAATCTAAGTCTATTGATTTTATATTAGCATCACTTAAGTAGCTTAATTCATCTTTAGAAGCTCTTCCATCACCATTTGTATCATTCCATATTTGAAGTTGATTATAAAGTTCATCTTTTCTATCTACTTTTCCATCCCCATTTGTATCTACTACAAATTTTAGCTCATCAAATCCATTTAAGGATTCATTTAAGGTACTATTATCTATTGTTCCTAGTATACTTCCATTTAATAATGATGCCATATCTTGAACAAAGCCAAATGCACCTATAGAATAAATATTTGTTCCCCCATTCCCAAAAACTTCACTTATTCCATCTATTACATTATTTTGATTTTTATCATATACTAGTATCCCATCTTCACTTCCAACCCAAGTTATATTTTCTCTTATACCATCCCCTGTTATATCAAAGTATGCATTTGATTGTCCTAGTGGTATATTTGTTATAAATCCATCTTTGTTTGTATCTAATACTAATGGGTCTATTTTTACTGGTGGTCGTAATATTCTTGGTATTAAATCTAGGAAGTTATGGTTTGGGTTGTCTGGGTTGTCTAAATCTAAATTTCCAACTCCCATCAAATCTAAAATACTTTGGAAAGAAAGTTTTGAAAGTTTTTGAACGAAATCATCCATTTGCTCATAGATATTATCAAATTCATCATAAAGGTATTTTGCTAGTTCTGTTCCTTTAAATGCTCCATAAATACTTGCTCCTGCAATAATAATAAATGCGGCAGGTGCTGCAACTGTTACTCCAAGTACTGTTGCTGCAGCTACAGCCAATCCTCCAACTACTCCTCCTACATAAGCTCCTGCTGCACCACCTGTAGTTTCCACAGCCCAATCAATCATAGCATCTTTAGCACCTTCTTCATCACCAGCTTTATATGCTTGTATTACTTGATTTATTACAAAGCCAATTTCTATTGCATCACCTACTACTCCTAAACCTTTAAATATACTTTTATAGTTAATTGAATCTGTATATTTTTTTATATTAGTATCAATTGTATTTAAATCTTTTTCTATGAAAAGGTCTATATATTTTGAATATTTTCCATCTGTATTATTCATAACTTGTACTATTTTCATATTATCTATATCATTAATATTTAGATTTCTACCATCTATATTATTTAATGCTTCTAATGTTCTTTGTTTTTGTGCTGTAAGAGTTTGAATTTTCATAAAAGCTTCATTAGTGGTTAAATTACTTGTCATTATAGATCTATCAAATCCATTTATTTTAGTAAATTTATTACTATCTTTTACTACTTCCCATTCTGTTGCAAAAAAGACCCTATCAGGTTTAGCATTTTTATTAACATAAATATCAAGTTCACTTCCTGATGGTGCTTTTTTTACAAAGTTTTCTGATATAGTATCCCAAGCACCTTTACTTAGTCTCTTCCCATCTGCATCATATTTACCAAATAAAAACTCATTAGCATTTGAACCATATATATCAGGTTCATCTCCTAATATTCTTTTAAATTCATTATAAACTTCTGAAGTATCATTAAGTGCTTCATTTAAAAACCTTGAAGCATCTGTTTTATCTAAAATTCTATTATTTGGATCATTTATCAAGGCATCAAGTATAGCTTTATCTTTAGAATCATTAAGATTATAACCACTATAAAGGATAGTTTTATCACCATCTGCATCTACATCAAGGTTTTTAATGAGTTCACTTAACTTTTCCTTTGAATCAAAACCTTTTAATAGTTCTACTGCTTCTTCATAACTTAGTGCCATATTTTACCCCTCAAAATTTCTAAATATAATATTCATATCTTTTTGCTCAACACTAGAAATCATACCGTGTTGACCAAAAACTGTTAAAGCTTCTTTTATAAGTTCTCTTAATTCTTTATTGCTTATTTCATTTAAAGATTCAGGAGTTATAGAAAGCAACTCCCAGATTTTTATAAAGGGTCTATCTGTAAATTTTATACTTCCTTCTCTTAGTGGTCGAAACAACCTTACTTCTATATTGGTTCCTTTATAGTGTAGTATCCATATCTCTTCTCCTGTTGTTTGTAAACCATTCCAGCTTGGATCACCTACGAATGTAATTTTTATGAACCAAACATCTCTCTCTCTATCTATTACCCAATATGGTTTACTATGAGGACTGGTCTTTCTATTTACTTCTTTCCCTGTGTATTTACTTTTTAATTCAAAATATTGGTACTTCTCAATATCCTCTTCAGTCATATACTCATTTACAAATGCCATCTTTTTTCTCCTTTTTTTTTAATTCTTTTATTATTTAACTTTTTACTTCAAACTAAGTAGATAAATTATCTACACAAATTACACCCCAGAAAATGAACCTCCACTTTTTTATCTTTTTCTCTAAATTGATACATCTTCTTTTATTCATCAACTCACACAAAAAGGATAAATCTGTATAAACATCTTAAAACTACTTTTTATTTACTTTATCTACAAATTAAAATCTCTCAGCTAGAAACTTTAATTTATTGATTTTCTATATTCTTTACTTTTAAAGTGGAGATTCATCTTCTGGGTGTTACTTAATCTCTTTAAGAGCATCATCATAATTAAAACTCATAATATGCTCCTACCAATTGCATTGCACTACTGTATTTTCAAGTAATAAAGGTTTATTTCTTGTACCAGCACGACCATAAACGATTAAAGCTTCTTTAATGATTTGTTTTAATTCTTCTTTAGTAATATCTTTTGTATGAGTAGGATTTATTGAAAGTAAATCCCAAACTTTTTTTATAATTACATGATCGTATACTTTCCCCTCTTCAAGAGCACGTCTTTTTTCATTTAACACTTCCATTAATGGACCGCTTGGAGCTATACTTTCAGGAGAACGATTCAGTCTTACTTCTATATCTTCTCCTTGATAATAAAGTACCCAAACACTTTCAGGTCCTTGCATTCTATCTTCACCTTCAGCACGCATGTTATTAACATACATTAAAAATATTTCTCTCTCTATCAATAGTTAAACTAGTTCGTGTTGATGGAAATACCTTAAATCCATTCTCATATTTTTCCCATAACTTTTCTAACCCATACTGTTTAATATCCTCTTGAGAGGCATACTCATTCACAAATCCCATTTTTTTCTCCTTTTTTTGTTTTTTTATTAATTAATACTTTACTCTAAACCAAAAATTACACCCCAAAATTACACCCCATAAATTACACCTCAGAGGATGAATCTCCACTTTTTCAAAAACATATCTTTATCATTTGCATGATTAAAAACATCACATCTATTTACTCCTCTATTTATTACATGATGATATCCTGCAAAATCTACTCTTAATCTTGTGGGCATCTTTTTACCTTTGTTTTTTACATATAATCTACAAATTAAAATCTCTTTTTTTAGAAACTTTAATTTATTGACTTATATTTTTTAACTCAAAAGTAGTGGTTTATCCTTTGAGGCATTATTTTTGTTGTTTTGTTGTTTTAAATATTTTAAAGCTTTACTTCCATACTTAAAATTTAACATTGCAAGATTTAACAAATGTATTGATTCTGTATGATTTATATTTTCTAGTTGACATAGTCTAGCTACTGTTTGAATATGGGTTAATCTATGGTATAAAGGTGTTTTTGAACTTTGTATAGAGTCTTTTCTTTTTGTATATATATAATTTACCCTTTCAAAGGTTCTAAAGCTATATTTGTTATACAAAAGTTGAAGTACAAAAAGTATATCCCCATATACATTTGAATCTATTGCGAAAGGGTGTTTTAAAAATATCTCTTTTTTTGCAACTAAGGCATTGCAAATAGCTCTTGGACCTAAGATTAACTCTTCAAGTGAGATATTTGTAGCTGGCATAACTCTATCTTGTATTCCAAAACAAATATCAGTATTCATAACTTTTGGAAGTTCTAGTAAAATATCATCTGAATCAATTCTACATATATATTCTCCTGTTGCATTTTGTACTCCAATATTTAAAGGTAAACCATCATATCCAGATTGATAAGGAGTTTTAAGATATTTGAACCCTGAATTTAAAGCTTCATTTATAGTTTCTTCATTTGTAGAACAATCATCTATAAGTATCACTTCATATGGATTTAGTTTTTTTAGAGCATTTAGACATTGTCTAAAATATTTTATAGGTGTATTATAAAAAGGGACTATTAGTGATATTTTTAGTTCATTCATCTTTTACCTCACACTCAAACCTTCATCAAGATACTTGATGATAGGATAGATAAAAAACTCAATCACACGTCTTTTACCAACTTTTATCTCGGCTGTTACACTCATACCTGCTTCTAGATATCTTTTTTTGCCTTCTACTAAAAGTCTTTTTCCATTTGGTTTGATTTTTACTTCATAGATAGCTCCTAGTTTTTCATCATCTATCGAAAAGTTTCCTATATTTATTACATTTCCTTCAAAGAAGCCATATTTTTGAAAGTTAAAGGTATCTATCTTGATTTTACTCTCCATTCCTTTTTTTATAAATCCTATGTCTTGATTTAGCACATTTGCTTTTACTATAAGAGGAGAGTCTTTTGGGACTATTGAGATTAGTTTTTCTGCTGGGGTTACTACTCCTCCTACAGTGTTTATCATCAGTTTTGCTACATATCCATCTTCTGGTGATACTATTGCTTGTTTTTGGTTTTGGAAGTTTATTGCATTTATTTGAGATTCTAAGGTTCTTAGCTCTTTTTTTAAACTCAACAATTCTTGATATTTATTATCTTTAAACTCATTTATAAAAGATAGTTTCTCTTTTTTTAGTTCACTTATTCTTTTTGAAGTTTCATTAATCTTAAATCTTGCAATATTTACTTGTTCTTCTAAGTTACCTATATTTTTTTGGAGTTCATCATAATCTTTTCTTGCGATGATATCTAAAACTGATTCTAATTTTTTTGCTCTTTGTAAGTCTTTATCTAAAAGTGAAGATAGTCTCATTTTTTCTGATAAAGAAGATTGGTATTGAGAATTTGCTTGAGAAAGTTTCATATCATATCTTAAAATTCCCTCTTCTAGGGAATCTTTTTGAATAGTATAAACCCTTTGTTGTTCTAAACCTTCCAAAGAACTATCTTTCATAATCAAAGGTTTATCTTGAATAAGTGCTTCTAATCTTTGTATTTGTAAGTTTAAAACTTCTAAATCTTTTTGTTTGGAGTCTAAACTTGTTTGGGTAACACTTGGGTCTATTTGCATTAGAACTTGACCCTTTTTTACATAATCCCCTTCTTTAATAAGTATTTTAGAGATAACTCCTGTTTCTATTGGTTGAAGAATTTTTATCTCCCCTGTTGGGATCACTTTTCCTCTAGCACTAACTACCACATCAACTTTTGCAAAAACTAACCATGCTATCCCAAAGAAGATAATAGCAAATACAATCCAAAGTATAGTTCTTCCTACTGGATTTATAGGTCTATCTTCTATTTCAACTATTAAAGGATGAAATTCATGTATATCTTTTATTTTTTCTTTTTTAAATATCTTTTTTAACATCATACTTTAACCTTGACTAACATATAAGTTATAGTAGTAAGCTTTTTTATTCATAAGCTCATCATGATTTCCAAGCTCTACTATATTTCCTTTATCCATCACAACTATTTTGTCACAATCTTTTACAGTAGAAAGTCTATGTGCAACAACAAACATAGTTCTACCTTTTTTTATATTTTGCATATTGTTTTGGATAATTTTTTCTGATTCATAATCAAGTGCCGAAGTTGCTTCATCAAAGATTAGAATTTTTGGATTTGATAAAAGTGCTCTTGCTATTGCGACTCTTTGTTTTTGACCACCTGAAAGGGAAGAACCTCTTTCTCCTACTAAAGTATCGTAACCTTCAGGAAGTTCTGAGATAAATTCATCTGCACCTGCTATCTTTGATACTTGAATTATTCTCTCTATAGGAGCTCCTGGCATAGCATATTCAATATTCTCTTTTATACTTCCACTAAATAGATAGTTATCTTGAAGCACTACCCCAATATTTTGTCTAAGCCATACGGGATTCATATGTCTTATATCAACACCATCTATATATATTGCTCCTTTTGAAGCTATATATAATCTTTGTATCAATTTTGTCAATGTACTTTTCCCGCTTCCACTACGTCCAACTAAGCCTACACTTTCACCAGGATTAACTTTTAGTGTAAAATTATTTAGTACCTGTGGAGAATTTGGATTGTATTGAAAGCAAATATCTTCAAATCTTACCTCTCCATGAAGTTTTGGTAGGCTTATTGCTTTTTTATTTACATTTTCTGTTGGGGTATTTAATATATCACCTAATCTATCTACTGATAATAAAGTTTGTTGAAATTCATTCCAAAGTCCAACTAATCTTATAATTGGTCCTGAGAATTGATTTGCAAACATTTGAAAAGCAATAAGCTGACCAACACTAAGTTGCTGACCTATTACTAAATCTACTCCAAAATATAGAATAGATAAGGTCATTAACTTTTGAAACATAGTTGTAAAGCCCGATAAATTATTTGAAAGGTTTGTTAGTTTAAATCCTGATTGAACATAGTTTGCAAGGTTATCTTCCCATCTTTTTTGCATACTTCCTTCGATAGCTAAAGACTTAACAGTTTGCATGCCAGTTACAGATTCAACTAAATATGAGTTTGAAGCAGCTCCCATTTGAAATTTCTCTTCTAGTCTTCGTCTAAGCTCTGGAGTTATAAAAAAATAAAGCAGTGAAATAATTGATACAAAACCTATAGCAATAAAAGCTAATTTTACACTATATATAAACATCATTATCACAAATACAAAGGAGAATAATACATCTAATATAACTGTTACAGATTTATTTGCTATAAATTCTCTTATTTGGTCAAGTTCTCTTACTCTTGCAATAATATTTCCCACTTTTCTATGTTCAAAGTACACAAGTGGAAGTGAAATTAGATGGAAAAAGAGTTTAGAACCAAGCCTTGCATCTATTTTTGAAGTTGTATGTATAAATATATAGTTTCGAACCAGATTTAAAAGAAGTTCAAAAATTATAACCGCCATAAAAGCAACTGCAATGACATTTAGAGTACTTAAACTTTGATGTACAAGTACTTTATCTAATATAACTTGGGTAAATAATGGAACAACAAGTCCAAATAGTTGTATTACAAAGGAAGCAAGTAATATCTCACCTACTATTTTTTTATAATTCATTATTTGTTTATAAAACCACATAAAACCAAATCTTATTTGTTCGTTAAAAGTTTTATGTTTTAATATTATGATTTCATTATTTACTTCATTTTTAAACTCATCAAACTTTTTTATATAAGGTTGATTATTTTCTTTATCATATAAAAGAAGTTCATCTTTTTCTTTATCTATTTTCAGTATTGTTACATATTTTTTTGAATTAAATTGAGCTATTGCAGGAAGAGGATATTTTTCAAGATTTTCTAAAGTTAGTCTTTTTAGTTTTGCTTTAAATCCTTCCTCTTTTGCTATACGTATTAGTTGTCTTATATCTGGTTCATCATTAGTTAAAGCATGTCTTTTTACTATAGCTTTTGAATCAACTGCTATTTTATTTAACTGTCCTACTACTTCTAAAGCAACTAGTGCACTATACATTCTAAACCTTTATTTAACATAATATTCCTCTTCATAATCTTATATGCAATAGTTTCTTGAGCTTGCTTATATTCTGATTCTGAATATAATTTTTTTATCAATAAATTAATCTCAATAGATTTATCAATCTCTCCTATACTATTAAGTCTCAATGCCATATCTACATTTGAATTTGATAGTTTTACTGTTTTTGCATTTTGTTGCATAATTTTTGAATAAAACTTATGAGTTTTATTTAAAAGATTTAATTGGGTTATAAAATCTTTCTTTGCTTGTTGATATTTTAATTTTAGCTGAGTAAGTTCTTGCATTGCTTTTTTCTCTTGTGCTTTTATTCTAAAACCATCAAAAATAGTCCAAGAGATATTTAAACCATATTTATAACTATTTTCTTCAAAATTATCTAAAGTACTTGCAAAGTTATTTTGATTGAATCCATAAAAATCATATTTCCCAAAAAAGTTTATTTGAGGATAATATTGAGCTTGAATATATTCTAATTCAAATTGTTTTTGTCTTATCTCATTTTGATATTTTTTTGCTAAATTAGTATCTTCAAAACTTTTATCAGTAGACTCTTTTGATACAGATAAAGAATCAAGTTTACTATTTTTATTAAAAGTATAATTACTAATATTTGATAAGTTTTCCAAATTCTCAACAAGATTAATTTCTACATTATTTAAATCATTATATAGATTTGCTACTTGAATTGCATTTGATACCACATCCATCTTTTGGATGTTTCCAATTTCATTTAATCTTTTATAATATTCATAAAGGTCACTATTATATTTTAGTACTTTTTGTAAATATTTTTGTTTTATTTGAGTAATTTTTGTTTTATAGTAAGTTTCTAAAAGCTTTTGAGAGATCTCATTTTGTTTTATACAATATTCATTTTTTTTAGTTTCTATATCATACTCTTGTACTTTTATCTTGTTATCCAATCTACCAAAATCAAATATACTATATGTTAAAGAAAAGTATGAATATGTTTTATATAAAGTTGATTGAGATACACTATTATCTCCCACATAAAAAGTATCATTTAAATCACTATTTAAACCCTTAGATCGTTCACTACTTAAGCCAACACTAAAAGTTGGATATTTTTCAGATGAAATATAATCCAATTGAGTTTTTGAAATATCAACATCAAGTTTTGCAATTTTTAAAAAATTTGAATTCTCTAATGCATACTTATGAAGTGTTTCAAAGTCTATTGCATGCAAAGAACTTAAAAAATAATAATATAAAATAATGATAAAAAATCTCTTAATAAACATATATCTACTTTAAAATAATTATAATTGGTGTAATTATACATATATAACATTATATATAATTTATATGAACACTTTTATTTGCAATTTATTCTCTTTTGTTAACAAATTGTAACTTTTTATTAAATATAAATAAAATAAATAAATCTCCATAAATACCTTAAAACTACTTTTTTATTTTATTCTACAAAAAAACCGTCACATTTGTGTCACATTATGTTATTTATTATGATTTATTTATTTTTATAGTATGAAGTGAGATATTATTTTTTATATAAGAAGTAAATTTTAAAGTCATCTAAAGTATAGATTTTTTAGATGACTTAGAGGGTATATTTAGCACCAAATAGGTGCAGTAGGTGAGTTAGGATAGTTTAGTTATCGTATCCCAATGCCTCTTTTATAGCAAAAAGGTCATTTATCACTTTGTATAATTGATCTACTTGAACCATATTAGGACCATCACTTTTTGCAACACTTGGATCGGTATGAGTTTCAAAGAAGAAGCCATCAACTCCTACAGCTGCGGCTGCTTTTGCCAAACTTGGAACAATAGCAGCGTTTCCACCTGTAGTTCCACCTGTACTTGGTACTTGTGCTGAGTGGGTTGCATCAAATATTACAGGGGCATACTCTCTCATAGAGATTAAGTTTTTCATATCTACAACTAAAGCTCCATATCCAAATACATTTCCTCTCTCACAAAGCCAAACACCACCTTTTTTTGAAGTTTCGTAGTTTACCTCATCAAAACCTCTAGTTTTTAAAACTTTTTCAACGGGATGTTTCATAGAATCAGCTGCCAAAAACTGCCCTTTTTTGATATTTACTACAGCGTTTGTTTTTGCAGCTGCTACTAGTAAATCCGTTTGTCTACACAAAAATGCTGGTATTTGTAAGATATCAACAACCTCTGCTGCAGGGGCTGCTTGGTTTGATTCGTGAATATCTGTTATAACCTTATATCCGAACTCTTTTTTTACCTCTTCAAAAAGCTTTAAACCCTCTTCTAATCCAGGTCCTCTATATGAACTTAGACTTGTTCTATTTGCTTTGTCAAAAGAGGCTTTAAAATAGAATTCTACTCTTTTATCTTCACTAAGTGGTTTTAATTTTTCTGCGATTTTCATCACAGTATCTCTATCTTCTAAAACGCAAGGTCCTGTTAATATTATCATTTGTTTTTCCTAAAAAATATTGTTTCTTTCTCTTTTCCTGTATATGCATAATGAAACTCATATATATTTTGTGAAATATATTCTATATCATTTTTTCCATTTTCATCACAAGCAAAAAGTATCTCATCATTTATACTCAATACCTCATCACCACTAGGCAATAAAATATTTCTATCCTCTTTTTTCAAAAGAAGAGGTATTACATTGTTATTTTGTTCCCTATTATATAAAGAACGACTAAATAGTTCTAATTTTATCTCATTTGTGTTTTCAAGTGCATTAAAAATCTGCGGTGCCATATTTTTAT
The DNA here is from genome assembly GCA_048571215.1 of Halarcobacter azotofixans (SeqCode). Lineage (GTDB taxonomy): Bacteria > Campylobacterota > Campylobacteria > Campylobacterales > Arcobacteraceae > Halarcobacter > Halarcobacter azotofixans. The sequence continues at coordinate 541,358 of CP182352.1, read as the reverse complement.
CAATTTTTAGCTCATATAAAAGTGGATTTTCATCTATTGTTGAAACCAAATCTTTAACAAGTCTTGATCCCCACAACTCATTTTGTTTTGCACTCATTTTTATAAATCTATCTGACAAAGGGCTTATCATAGCATTTGTGGTTTTATTTATCAAGATCCTTGAAGGCATAAAAACATGATCTACTTTTGCATTTTTGAAAACAGAAAAATCATCCATCTCATTTTCTCTAACAATTGTCATAATATTTGGATTTAGTTTTTTTGCTGTTGCCAAAATAGATAGATTTGTTGTATCATTGTTTGTTGCGGATATAATAGCAACTGCATCTAAAACCCCAACCTCAAGTAAAATATCCTTGTCATCAGCATCTCCATAGGTTATAGACATACCTTTATATGTTTCAAATCTACTAACTTTTGCTTTATTTATCTCAATAAAATGAGCTTCTATATCATTGTCTTTTATTCTTTCAAAAATATGATGCCCCATTCTTCCATATCCACAAACTATATATTTCCCCTTAGGAAAAGAGGGAAGTTTTCCAGTCAAATCATCAATTTGATAAATCCATTTCTCTATTTTTAACAAATTTGGAGCATTTAGTGCCATAGTTATCTCACTTGAGATTATAGAAAAAGGGTTTGCGATAATCTCAACATCTAAATCTTTTAGATTTTCTGTATGGTTTATTCTTGTTGATTTTACTGCTAATTTAACATTTTTGTTTAATAACTTTGAGGTTAATGCTATTCGCAAGTTTAAGGATTCATCTTCAAATATCGATACTAAACCCTTACAATTATACTTTTTGATCCCAGCTTCTTTCAATGCTAAAGCAGAGTGCACATCTGCTAATAAAACAGGAACTGTAGGAGTAAAGTTTTCTAAAAGAAGCTCATTTACTTTATCTTCATCTTTTTCTATAACAACAGCCCTTAAACCTTGTTCTAGGGTTCTATTTATTATCTCACTTGTAATTTGATTATATCCCAGTATGATTATAAATTTTTGTTTTAAGTTTTTTACCTGTCTTCTAAATCTTGATTTTTCAATCTCCTTTAAAAACAACTTGTTTTGAAGTAAAGATACAAGGGTACCAATACCATAAAACCACCCTAAAACAGTAAGATAAATAGAAAAAGAAGCCCATATTCTTTGAGCATAAGTAAACTCAAAAGGTAGTTCACCAAAACCAATTGTAGTAGCAGTATAAGTTACAAAATAAAAGGCATCAAAAATTGTTAATTGATAAGGGTTTCCATTGTTGTCAACCCCTTTTATAATCAAAAAACCAATTATTGCGATAGTGTACGTAAGGATGATAACCAAAAAAGGTTTTCTCATCCTTTGAAGTACAATAAATAAAAAGCCGTTATCCATGTGTTTCCAACTATCTTTTAGACTTTAAGGTATCACCTACATATAAGATAACAGAAATTAGGTTTGCTAAAAATGCTCCCCCTGATAATGATATTATAATAGCTATTATCTCACTATCTATAACAAAAGCATAATAAGCAATTGCCCAAATTGAAGCAGCTACTATTAGCTGTATATCTGCAACAAGGGAAGTAGCTAAAAGTACAGAACCCATTTGGGTTTTATCCCCAAGTTTTAGGATTGTTGCTATAAGATTTATAATAATTGCTGCCATCAATTCATATTTACTATGAACTTCTAAAGAATCAATATCCCCATAAAAAAAACCAAAGTTAACGGTCATTGCTAAAATAATAAAAAACCCTGAGATAACCTTATCTAGATTCATGAAATTCATCCTCCCTATCTTTTCCAATATCTAATATTCTTCCAAATACTTTATCAATATTATCATGTACTTTTGAGTCTTTATCCACAAACATTATTCTATGTTTATTTAATTGATTAATATTTTTAAGCCCCATAACTGCTAATAAACCCTTAAGACTTTTTAGTAAGTTTTTATGATAATCCCTAACTTTTCTAGCTTGTTTATGAACAAAATATTTTCTTCTTTTTGCTTTATTTTGAGTAGCAAGTCCCACAGGACAATCGTGACCATTCGTACCTGAACAATACCTAGCTCTAATACACCCTGCACTCATCATAAACCCTCTTGCTATTTGAACAAAATCAGCACCTAATGACATAATAATTATAATATCATCAGGAGTTAATAGTTTTCCACTAGCAACTAATTTTACCTTATCTCTTACCCCATTATCTTCTAAAACTTTATTTACTAAGTATATTGAGTCTCTAATATTAAGTCCAATTCTCTCCATCATCTCAATTGGTGCAGTGGCACTTCCCCCACTTCCCCCATCTATTGAGATAAAATCAGGATAAGCATCATTCCCCTCTTCAACTCTTTTTTTAATCTCTTTTGCAAAGGGAACAATATTTTCATAATCTGAAATAACTATCTTAATCCCAACTGGCTTATCAGACAAACCTTGTAAGGTTCCAATAAAATCAAACAACTCTTCAACAGAGCTTGCAAAAGGAAACCTATTTGGTGAAAATAGATCTTTATTTGCTTCCACATTTCTATAATAAGCAATAGCAGGACTTACTTTGCTTGCTACAAGTTTACCACCTGTTTGTTTTGCACCTTGAGCAAGTTTAAGCTCAGTCATCTTACAAAACCTCATAACTTTTTGGTATCTATCGGGATCAAATTTACCATCTTTTGTTCTTACAGAATAAAGTCCAGAACTAATTTGTAAAATAATATCTGGCATATCCTCAGGAACATCTTCTGGAAAGTTTTCTAAAGGGGCATCCCAATCTGGTCTATGAAAATCTTGTGTTTTTAAATCAAATACATAAGTTTCCGCTTCTGGGTCATTTTTAAAAATAAGTTTTCTATATGCATCTGCTGCTAAAGCACCATTAAAAAAGAATTCAACTAAATTTTTAATCCTTTTTTGAAAGGCAGTTCCCTCATAAACTTTCATATATTTATTAGTATAATTTTGATGTGTTACAAAAAAGTTTGATGTTAATCCACCCTCACCTGAGTTTATTGGAAATTCTCCCATAAAAGAACCTCTTACAAAGGCTCTTGTTCCCTCAGGAGATATAGAACCATCACTCATAGCACTTCTTGCAATAATAGATTTTGATATAAACGGTTTTTTTCTATTTTCACCAAAAGTTACTTCAAAGTTTGAATCAACCTCATTTTCATTTAAAACTATGGTTGCATGTCTTAACATAAATTTTGGTTTAGGTAGAGGTTGAGAAGGGGAAAAAGAAGCATAGTTTGGCAAATCCCTTGCAGCTTTATACACCCAGTCAAGTTTATCTTTAGATTCATAAAACTTCTCATCACCAAAATATTGTCTAAAAGGTTCTCTAAACTCTTCAAAAATATATCTTAGTCTTCCAATTATTGGATAGTTAACCAAAAGCTGATGATCTCTTTGTACATATTTATCATGTACATACCAAGCAAGTATTATTATGGAAAAAACCAAAATAATAACTTCAAAATATAAAGCTAAAATTGCCATCTTAATCCTTCTTTGTTGATACTAGAATTCCACTTATAACAATCAACATTATACCTAAAACAATCCACATATCAGGTAAGCTATCCCCTAAAAATAAGCCGATTGCTATACTAAATATAATATTTGCATAAGATATTGTACCAATAATACCAGCTTTTGCAACAGAATATGCTTTTGTCATAAAAATTTGTGCAAAAGTTGCAACCAAACCTAATAAGACAATAAATACTAAATCAGAACTTTGGGGAACAACAAACTTTGAAAAAATAAAATCAAACTTTTCATTAGTATAAAACTCAGATATTATCATCAATATAACTGGACCAATAGTTCCTATACTCATAAATGATAAAACTATAGTTCTACTATCATAATATTTTCTAAGTTCCCTAATAGATGTATAAGCAAGTCCTGCACCTACACCACATAATATCCCTAACCAATCTGTTTTATCTAAAGCACTACCATCAAATTTTGAGATAAAAAGTATCCCTATAAATCCAATAAAAACTCCAAACCAACCCTTAAAGCCTAGTTTCTCTTTTACAAAAAGATAAGCAAAAACTGCACTAAATATTGTTGAAGTTTTAGAGAAAGTCATAGCCTCCCCTAAAGGAATATTTGCAATATTATAAAAAAAGAACAACAGTGCAGTAAAACCAGCTAATCCACGAAAAATAAGTAAATAAAATTTTCCACCTGTTTGCACCAAAGGTTTTTTATATATTGATGCTAATATTAGAACAACACCAAATACATTTCTAAAAAAAACAACTTCAAGTGAAGACATTGAGTCACTTAACTCTTTTGCAAATGCTCCCATACAAGCAAATAAAAAAGAGGCAAATAACATATACTTTACACCTAATAAGACATCATTTGTCATCTACAATCCTAATTCAAAACGCAATTTTATATAGTTTTAGATAAAATATCAAAATTTAATAAATTATAGCTTACTCTTTAACTTAGGAAACAAATGGAATATTTAAAAATTAGCGGTGAAAAAAAACTTCAAGGAGAGGTTAAAATTTCTGGTGCTAAGAATGCTGCACTACCTTTAATAGCAGCAACGATTTTAGCAAAAAATGAAATAACAATATGCAACATGCCAGATGTTGTTGATATCAACACTTTTTTAAAACTTATTGATAAACTTGGTGGTTCTTATAAGAAAGAAGAAACTTGTATTAAAATCAATACTTCTACTATTGATAAAACAACTGCAACATATGATATTGTAAAAACCATGAGAGCTTCTATTTTGGTTTTGGGACCACTTTTATCTAGATTTGGGCACTGTGAAGTATCACTTCCTGGTGGTTGTGCTATTGGTCAAAGACCAGTTGACTTACACCTAAAAGCCTTAGAACAAATGGGTGCAATAATAAATATAAATCATGGGTATATTGAAGCAACAGCTCCAAATGGACTACATGGAGCTAAAATTGTATTCGATAAAGTTACAGTTGGTGGGACTGAAAATACAGTTATGGCAGCAGCACTAGCTAATGGTGTTACAACTATAATCAATGCAGCAAAAGAGCCAGAAGTACAACAACTTTGTCAAGTTATAAAAGATGCTGGTGTTTTAATAGAAGGTATTGGAACCTCAACACTAATCATCCATGGAACAAATAAAAAGCTTTTAAATATAAAAGACTTTGATGTAATCCCAGATAGAATAGAAGCTGGAACTTATATGTGTGCAGCTGCTATTACAAACTCTAAATTAAAAATAAACAATGTAATTCCTATGCATATTGAAGCAGTTATCTCTAAACTAGAAGAGATGAGTTTTGAGGTTTTACAAGATGAAAATAGTGTAACTATCATGCCAACAAATAATATTAAACCTGTAAATATAATAACAACTGAATATCCAGGTTTCCCAACAGATATGCAAGCTCAATTTATGGCACTAGCAACCCAAGCCAATGGGGTAAGTACTATAGATGAAAGATTATTTGAAAATAGATTTATGCATGTTAGTGAACTACTTAGATTGGGTGCAGATATTCATCTAAATGGAAATATTGCAACAATCAATGGAACAGGAAATGAATTGTATGGAACCGATGTTATGGCAACAGACCTTAGAGCTTCTTCTGCACTTGTACTTGCTGCACTTGTAGCTAAAGGGGAAACTTCAATCCATAGAATTTACCATTTAGATAGAGGTTATGAGGATTTGGAAGGAAAACTTTCAAAAATTGGAGCATCAGTTATTAGAGACAAAGAGTAGTTAGTTTATAATTTAAGTATAAATTTTATAAAATCTACAAACAAATAAAAAAGGTTATTTAATATGAAATTAGAGATTTCACTTTTTAGATTTGATTACAAATCTGATTATTTACCATACTATACGAAAAATTTTATTCAAGTAAAAAATGAAAAAAAACTAGTAGATTTACTTGATAAAATCAATATAGAAGAGCCATTTGAATACAGAAGTACTGATAATTTTAACTTAGTTGTAAATGGTATTTTTACAAAAGCATCAATCAGTATTGATGAACTTGTTAAAACTTTTGGAAAAGACTTGATAATAGAACCTATTTCTATAAGAAGATCAAAAAAAGATTTAACAATAGATGATTCAGATTTTAAACAAAGGTTAAAACTACTTGAAGAGTTTGTTGATGATGAAATAAAAGCTTTATACAATAGCTATAAAATCTACTTTTATGCATCAAATACCATAAACTATGAATATGAATATATTGGAGATGCTCTACTTCTTTTAGCATACGATTTAATCCAAAAGAATAAAAAAGATGAAAAAAGAATTTTAGAGATACTTTCACAACATGAATGTGGAGCACAATTTCATACAAGTTTAGAAAATAGAGTTTATAATCTTGATATGGAAATTGAAAATAAAATTCAAGAGATTAAGAAAAAACTAAATCTTACAAAAGATATAAAAGAACAAAACTTTACAACAAATAAAAAAAATAAAGCTTTAGCATTTGAAAATATCGAAAATATTGGTGAAATAAAACACTATTTTGATAATTTTAATATTGCCTACTATAAAGGTTTAAATGAAGATACTCAAACCTCATCTATCTTAAATAAACTAAATGCAAAAGTTATTGATACAGAAGCTATGAAAAGTGATTTGGCTTTAGAGTCTTTTCATATAAATAAAGAGTTTTCAATGAAACTTGCTTCAACTGTTATGATTGAAGCTTTTGACAATAGTGCAGATTTGTTAGTTGTTGATGATGAAAAACTTTTTTCACTATTTGACGCAAATAGAGAAACACTAAAAGAGCTTTCAGGAAGAGAGATAGATTTACCTGTAATTCATAAATCAGAACTTATCAAACTAGCAATTGGTCAACATGATGAAGTTAAAAAAACACTAATAAAACATAGTGTAAATCCTGAATTAATTTAAGGATTCAAGATGGTATTAGACTTAAGATTTATTATTTCTGGATTAATTATAATCTTAGCTTTGATACCACTTTATATCTATAGAAAAACTCTTTTTAAAGGCTTTTATAAAGCTGGAAGCCTAAAAGCTTTTATGAAAGATATGCAAATTATCTTAAAAAATGATTACCCAAAAATCAGTTTTAATTTTGATATTTTAGCAAAATATGAAGATGAAAAAAATATACGAGTAAAAGAGATCTTGATAGTTGAAGATTTTGTAAGACAGTTTTGTAATCATGAGTATGAATTAAATACTCAGCCAAGTGTTTCAAAAGAGAAACTTTGGAGCTCTTATGAACAAAACTCTACTTTACATAAAGATAATAAATACCCAATTGATTGGAACCAAAGAAAAGAAGCTGCTTGGAGTAGAGACCATAAAAGATGTAATAGATGTGGTACTACAATAAAACTTATTGATGCCCAAACACTCTTAGCTAAACAGATGAAAAACGGCGGTGGTTTTAACTTGGAAAATATAATTATCTTATGTCAAGATTGCTCAAGAATAGTAAAATCAACCAATATTGAAAAAACTTCAAAAGATTTACATGTTTTAGATAGACTTATGAGAAGTGTAGATGCTTAGAATCTATTTATAATTTTTTCATGTATCTTATGCACATCATTTTTTACAGGTTCTTTTTTTAATTTTTGTTTTTTTAATTTTTCTAATACCTCTTTTAACAACATATCTTCAAAAACTTGAATCTTAGCTAACTCTTCTCTTACAAAACTTAAATCTTTATTTTTTGGAATTATATATGGGGTGATGAGTATTGTTAAGTTTTTTGTATTGCTATTATTTAACCTATTTTTAAATAACTCACCTATAAGTGGTATATCTCCAGCAAAAGGAATTTTCTCTATACTCTTTTCATTTTTATTTTCTATAAGTCCTCCTAAAATCACACTTTCACCATTGTTTACAATTGCAGTAGTTTTTATAAACTTTTTACTTGTATTTGGATTTGAACTAAGCCCTTCAAGATTTTTTATCCCCTCCAATGTTGTATCAATATTAATTAAAACCTTATTCTCTTTTGTAACCCTTGGTTTTACTTTTAAACTCAAACCTATATCTTCTCTTTCGTAACTATTAGTTATATTTCCACCATCTGTAACAGTTGATGTAGTTTGTATTGAGACTGTTTCTCCCACATAGATTTCACTTTGTTTATTGTTTATGCATAAAATTGAGGGTTCAGATATGATATTTAAAGCGTAAGTTTTATTTAATAGATTTATACTTGCACCTAAAGCTAATGATGAACTTAAATTTGGAATACTTAATCCAATAGTACTAATATCAAATGGTAAGGCAACACCTGAATTTAGATTTGAAGAGAAACTATTTATTCCACCACCATAGACATTACCACCAAGAATTCCAAATCTTAACCCAATCTCATCTACTAAATTATCATCAACTTCTATTATTTTTGTTTTTATATATATTTGAGATTTTACTATATCAATTTTAGCTATAAAATTTTTTAGTTTTTCTACAATACTTTTCTTACCATCCAAAATAATAAAGTTTGATTCTATATTTGAACTAATTGAAGGGATATCACTTTTTTTATAATTTCTATTTTTTATAATAGAATCCAAAAGCTCTTTTACATCTTTTACTTCCAAATACTTTAAATAGATAACTTCACTTATATATTTATCCACAAATTTTTGTTTAGTTCTATTTTTTGAAGGATGGATATTTTTAGTTTTTTTTATAATCTTATAAATAGTGTTAAATCTTTTTAGTTCATATCCTTTGTCATTCAAACTTAAATTTAATACCTTGAATAGTTCATCTTTACTAAGAGGTTTTTTGGAGATAAAATCTACAGTGCCTTCTACTTTTGTCGTAAGAAGTATTTTTTTGCCTGTTTCATCTGATACTATTTTTATAAGCTCTTCAAGATTTAAATCTTTGAAATTTATATCTATTTTGTCATTTGTGTACAAGTTGCTAAAAATAAGTAGTGATATAAATAAGTGTTTCATCATAATCTCCTTTTATGAGATTATAATAAATTATAACTTATTATATTATTTATCATAGTATTTCAACACTTCTTGGAAGTTCTAATTTTAAGTTTTCCTCTTGCTCTTTTGTAAGTTCTAGTTTTAAAATAACACTTTCAGTAAACTCTTTATTTATAATACTTATATCTAGACTATCTAAAAGATACTCAAGCTTTGACAAAATTGCATAATCCAATTTTAAAATAAGAGTATCTAATTTCTCATATTTTATTAAATTACTATTTTTAATCACTAAATTTGTAGCATCACTATAGGCTCTAACTAATCCACCTGTCCCAAGTTTGACTCCACCAAAATATCTAATAATAATAACTGCACTATTAATTAGTTCATTTCCTGCTAATACATTTAAAGTTGGTTTTCCACTTGTTCCTTTTGGTTCGCCATCATCACTACAGTTTTCCACTACTTGATCAAACTCATTTAAATACCTATAAGCATAAACAAAATGTCTGGCTTTTGGGTGTTCTTGTTTAAGTTTTATCATCAAATCATCAAATTTATCATAACTTGTTAAGTATGCAATAAATTTTGATTTTTTCTCTTCTAAGGTTTGATTTGTCTGTTCTTTTATAAAATACATAAGATATTCTACTGTAAAACAATAAATAATCTAATATAGAGCAACTTTTTAATATAATTTCACATGAGATTAGACCAATACTTAACACAGAACTTTGAAATTCAAAGTAGAAATAAAGCAGCCGAGTTAATAAAAGCAAAAAAAGTTAGAGTTGATTCGCAAGTTATCACTAAAGCCTCTTTTGATGTAGATGAAAATTCAAAAATAGAACTTTTAGAAGAGGATTTTTATGTAAGCCGTGCTGCATATAAACTCAAATATTTTTTAGAAGAATTAAATATAGATATTTCAAACTTAAAAGCTTTGGATATAGGAAGTAGCACTGGAGGTTTTACTCAAATACTTTTAGAAAAAGGTATTGAAAGTGTAACTTGTGTGGACGTTGGTTCAAATCAACTACACGAAAGATTAAGGGGAAATTCAAAAATAAACTTTTTTGAAAATACCGATATAAGGGAGTTTGAAAAAAGTACAACTTTTGATATAGTCACATGTGATGTCTCTTTTATCTCTGTTTTAAATATATTAGATGAGATAGATAGTTTATCAAAAGATAAAATTATTATACTTTTCAAACCCCAATTCGAAGTTGGAACAAATGTAAAAAGAGATAAAAAAGGTGCTGTAAAAGATAAAAAAGCAATAATTAAAGCTAGGGATAGATTTATGGATTCTTGTGTATTAAAGAATTGGAGATTGATTTATAATAGTCCTAGTAAAATTGAAGGAAAAGATGGGAATGAAGAAGAGCTCTTCTATTTTAATAAATAAAAAAACGATAAATGCAATTGCAATAGGTGGTTTTGATGGGATGCATCTAGCACACCAAGAACTTTTTAAACATCTAGGTGAAAGTGGAGGTATAGTATGTATTGAAGCTGGATTTGCAAATCTTACACCTAAAACATATAGACAAGAGTATACAAAATATCCTATATACTACTATATACTTGATAATATCAAACATCTAAGTGGGGAAGAATTTATCACTTTACTTTTAGAAGAGTTTCCAAACTTAGAAAAAATAGTTGTAGGTTTTGATTTTTGTTTTGGAAAAAATAGAAAAAACTGTATCCCTGAATTAAAAAGACTATTTAATAAAGAGGTAATTATTATAGATGAAGTAAGAGTTGATAATATCGCGATACATTCAAGAATAATTAGAAATTATCTAAAAAGTGGTGATATAAAAACTGCTAATAAACTTTTAAATAAAGAGTATAAAATCTTTGGTAGACAAATAAAAGGTCAGGGTTTAGGTTCAAAAAGTTTTGTTCCTACTATAAATCTAAAAGTAGATGACTTTTTACTTCCTAATGAAGGTGTTTATATTACTAAAACAATAATAAATGAGATTGAGTATAAATCAGTGACTTTTTTAGGGCATAGGGTTACAACAGATGGTAGTTATGCTGTAGAAACACATATTTTAGATGAAGTTATAAAAAATATGCACAGTTGTGTTCAAATAAAATTTCTTGATAAAATAAGGGAAAATAAAAAATTTGATTCCTTTGAAAATTTAAAAAATCAAATAAATGAAGACTTAAGTATTGCAAAATCTTTTTTTGATAAATAACTATTAATCTTCATTTAGCTAAAATAATTAAATGACAGATAAAGTATTTGATAAATCAATAAGTAAACAATTTGAATTTGATGAAGAGGTAGCATCGGTCTTTGATGATATGCTAAATCGTTCAGTTCCCTTTTATAAAGAGATGCAAAGATTAACTATAAACTTTGCATTAAACTATTTGGAAGAGGAAGATAAAGTGTATGATTTAGGCTGTTCTACAGCTTCAACACTGATTGAACTTGCAAAACACTCTTCAAAAAAATTTCAATTAATTGGGATTGATAACTCTGAGGCTATGCTTGAAAGGGCATCAAATAAATCTAAAGCTTTTGGTGTTGATATAAAACTTATAAATGAAGATTTACATAATATGAGTTTTGATGATGCTAAACTTATCATTTCAAACTATACATTACAATTTATTAGACCTCTTCAAAGAGAAAAATTAGTAAAAAAAATCTATAATAGTTTGCAAAATAATGGTGTTTTTATTTTTAGTGAAAAAGTAATCTCATCAGATAAAGTATTATCAAAACAATATATTGATGAGTATTATGAGTTTAAGAAAACCCAAGGTTATAGTGAATATGAAATAGCCCAAAAAAGAGAGGCTTTAGAGAATGTTCTTATACCTTATACTGAACAAGAAAATAAAAAAATGATATTAGATGCAGGATTTACCCACTGTGAAACACTTTTCAAATGGGTTAATTTTGCTACATTTATTGCAATAAAAAAATAAAAAATTTCCCTTTAAAATTAGGGAATTAATTAAAAAGGAATATTTATGTTAGAAATTGGACAAACAGCTCCTAGTTTTTGTGCCCCAAATCAAGATGATATTGAGATATGTTCTAGAGATTTATTAGGAAAATGGATTGTTTTATATTTTTATCCAAGAGATTTAACTCCTGGTTGTACCACTGAAGCTTGCGATTTTACAAGCCAAGAGCCAGAATTTGATGACCTTGATGCAATCATTTTAGGAGTTAGCCCTGATGATAGTGCAAAACATAGAAAATTTATAGAAAAAAAAGAGTTATCAATAACACTTTTAGCCGATGTTGATAAAAAAATTTGTGAAGATTTTGGAGTATGGCAACTTAAAAAATTTATGGGGAGAGAATCAATGGGAGTTGTAAGAACTACCTTTATAATCAATCCAGAAGGTAAAATAGCTGCAATATGGCCAAAAGTAAGTGTAAGAAAAAAGAAAAGTGTAAAAGGTGAAAAAATTGAAGTTTTACATGTTGACGAAGTTAAACAAAAACTTCAAGAATTACAAGCATAATAAGGAATAAAATGAATCTATTAACAAAAAGTTTAATTGCACTATTTACTACAACACTATTAACTCAAAGTTTATATGCAAAAACAACAATATGTTATAAACTAAACTGGGATAAACCTTCAACTATTGAGACAGAAAAACTTGATGGTGGAGAGTGTAAAAGTGACTATTCTTTTAAGGATATGAAAAAAAATGGTTGGTATTTAAAAGATTTAAAAATTGAAAAAAGTAAAAACCAAGGTTTAAACTATACATATATATTTACAGATAAAGAGTTAATATCTTTAAATAAAATAGATTTTATGAAAAATAAATATGCAAAATTAAACTATAGTTCACAAAAAGCTAGTGTTAAAAAAATTGATGAGGATACAGCTGTTGTCAAAATAGGTAATCTAAGACCTGGACAAAGTGCAGTTATACAACATACTTATAAAAATGGTCAAAGTTTAATTGTAGCAAGTGCTTATGTAGTTGATTCAAATAATGATAGTTCAACTTTAAAACTAATGCCTTTTTTAGATATTAAACAAAATGCAATACCAACTACAAATAGAAAGGTTGTAGATGGCGATACTGCTATTATTAACTTTTTATATAATGCCTCAATAATTATTGCTCCCTCACAAGATGCTTTTACACAAACAAGAAAAAAATATGCAGATATAAACTTTTTGCACTCTGATGTTTTTGGTGCAAAATTAAAAATAGAAGAAGAACCACTTCCATCTAAAGAGACTATTCAAGATTTTGCAATGTCACAAAACCTTGGAACTATATTTTTTGTAATAGGAAGCAAATTATATATTGTAGATTCTAGAACTTTTTCTATAATAGATGAAAATACAATCTCATATAACTTTGTACAAGATGAAAAAATGCCTTTTTATACAAGAATTGACAAGATTGAGAAATCAGCTATAAGCTCCCTTTTAAACATCTCAGAATGGAGTAAATTTATAAAAGATTTTCTTGAAGATAATAGAACAGACGATGAAATTCTTTTAGAAGATGAATTAAAAAGTGGAGATTTAAATGTAAAAATTGAGATTTACAATAACTACTATAAAACACTTTTAGGATTAAACAAATGATACAAGAAGAACATTTAAACCATATTATCTCAATAGTTGGTGAAGAGAATATAAAAAGTGATAAAGCTCATCAAATAGCATATAGTTATGATGCAACAAGAGAGAGGTTTGAACCAGATGCTGTAGTATTTCCTCGACATGAACAAGATGTATCAGATATCTTAAAATATTGCAATGAACATAAAATTGTAATTGTACCTAGAGGAGCAGGAAGTGGTTTTACAGGTGGTGCACTTCCTGCAAATGGTGGTATCATTTTAAGTTTAGAAAGACATATGAATAAACTTCTTGAAATTGATATGGAAAATATGGTTGGAGTTGTTCAACCAGGACTTATAAATATGCAATTTCAAAAAGCAGTTGAAGAGGTAGGACTTTTTTATCCACCAGATCCAGCTAGTGAAGAGTATTCTACTTTAGGTGGAAATGTATCTGAAAATGCAGGTGGAATGAGAGCAGCAAAATATGGAATTACAAAAGATTATGTAGTTGCTTTAAGAGCTGTTTTACCAAATGGAGATATTATAACTTGTGGTAAAAAAACTATAAAAGATGTTGCAGGATACAATACTGCTGGTATCCTAATAGCAAGTGAAGGTACTTTAGCTGTTATTACTGAAATCACTTTAAAGTTAATCCCTAAACCAAAATTTAAACAAACATATATGGGGGTTTTCCCTGATGTAAATAAAGCTATGAATGCTGTATTTAAATCACTTGCAGCAGGAGCAAACCCAGTTGCAATGGAATTTTTAGATGCACTTGTAATTAAAGCACTAAAAGAAAAATTCCCACAAGTTGAATTACCTGAAAAGGCAGGTGGTATCTTAGTTGGAGATGTGGATGGTTCTTCACAAGCAGAGATTGATTCACAACTAGAAACACTAGAAGACTCTTTTGCAAATTATGGTTCTATAGATTTTATAATTGCGCAAGATGAAGAACATGCAAAATCATTATGGTTTGCTAGAAGAAATGCTAGTCCTGCAACGGCAATTTATGGTACAAAAAAATTAAATGAAGATATATCAGTTCCAAGGGCAAAACTTCCAGAAGCATTAGAAGGAATATATAAAATTGGTGATAAGTATGGATTCAACGTACCATGTTTTGGACATGCAGGAGATGGAAACATCCATGTTAATGTAATGGTAAAAGATAAAAACAATGAAAAAGAGATGGAAGATGGACATAAAGCTATTGAAGAGATTTTTCAATTTGTAGTTGATATGGGTGGAACACTATCGGGAGAACATGGTATTGGTTTATCAAAAGCTCCATTTATGAGTATTGCCTTTAATGAAGCAGAATTAAACCTTTTTAAAAGTATAAAAAATGCTTTTGATCCAAATAATATTTTAAACCCATTTAAAATGGGATTATAAAAATCCAAAGAAGAGGATTCGGTGGAAGAAAAAGAGATTGTAAAACATCCAATTAAAACATTGCTAAAAGCTTTAGATTCATTTTTCAATGATGATACAACATATTATGCTGCAAGTCTTAGTTTTTTTACAATCTTCTCAATCTTACCTATTATTGCTCTTCTAATCTCAATTATTTCTAGTTTGGATGTTATACAAGATTATTTAGATATATTTATTAAATATACTTTTGAGATTTTAAATCCAACCCATTCCCAAGAGTTTATCCAAACATTTAAAAACTATATATCAAATTCAAATAAATTAGGATATATAGGTTTAGTATATATGCTATTTGTATTTATCATGTTTTTTAAAGATTATGAATATATTATAAATAAAATACACAATGCAAAAAGAAAACCACTTTTACAATCGTTTTTTTTCTATCTATTTTTCTTGATAACCTTGCCTTTGATGTTAGCTCTTTTAAATATAGCCTTATCTTTTTATGATAATAGTATATTCAATTGGTTTCTAACATTTATTTTTGCCTGGGCAATTTTTTATGGATTATTTAAATTGAGTGTAAATAAGTTTGTTCACTTTAAAGCAGCTGCTATATCTTCTTTATTTACCCTTGTAACCCTTTCAATAACAAAAAACCTATTTATATACTATGTTGTATATAATAAGACATATACAACCATATATGGCTCATTAGCGATACTGTTATTTTCATTTTTTTGGATATATATATCTTGGGTAATTTATCTATATGGTATAAAGATGTGTCATAAACTAAATATAAAAGAGGAATTAAATAAAAAAGTAAATGAAGAGAGTTAATAGCCTACTATTTATCTAAAAATTTAAAAGAATCTTTGTCTTCTATCTCACTTGAAGTATCATCATTAACTAAACCGCTAACTTGACCTGTAATATTATCCCCTGAAGCACTAGGGTTTTGTTTCATAATCTGTTCAATTTGAGCAAGTGATAAAGTACTTGTATTGTCAACTTTATTTTCATAATATCTGCTAATACCAATTATTGTTGCAAGTGTAAATGTCAAAAATAACAAAGAGATAAAAAATTTTCCCATATAAGTACTGCCTAAATTTGATTTTGTAAAATATAATTTTATTGTAGTTTAAGTTAAAGTAGACTTAAGTATAGAACATAATAATCAAATTTGATTATTTTTAATTGCAATGTTCCGTAAGATGGTGCCCACAGCGGGAATCGAACCTGCAACCTCTTGCTTACCATGCAATTGCTCTACCGTTGGAGCTATGCGGGCATAATTAAAAAATAATTTTATATATAATTAAAATATTACATATGTACATAACTAATAAAAGCGAAAAAAAAAGCTTCTAGCTAAAAGAACATAAAAAGGTTCAGATAGCTAAAAGCTTGTAAAATGTTTGTTCCAGAAAAAGATAAGAATCTTTTTTAGTACAAAAATACTCAAGAGCTGGCAGCGGCTTACGTTTCCACAAGGGGACCCTGCAGTATTATCAGCGCAGAGGTGCTTGACTTCCAGGTTCGGAATGGGGCTGGGTATTTCCACCTCGCAATAACCACCAGCAATATGAGTATCAAACAAACTTAAAAAGTTTGCTTTGTACTCACATTGAATGAGTTAAAATGTTAATGTTAAAAGTCTTTAAACACAATATTTACTTTATTGAGTGTACTCAATAAGATAGTAAACCAAGAAATATTAATTATAAAAGCCAAACGATCTATTAGTACTGGTCAGCTAAACGTCTTACAACGCTTACACATCCAGCCTATCAACCAGCTAGTCTTGCTGGGATCTTCAGGGAAAGTTCATCTTAGAGTTGGCTTCGAGCTTAGATGCTTTCAGCTCTTATCACATCCGTACGTAGCTACCCAACGATGCCCTTGGCAGAACAATTGGTACACTAGTGGTACGTTCATCCCGGTCCTCTCGTACTAGGGACAAATCTCTTCAACTTTCCTACGCCCACGGAAGATAGGGACCGAACTGTCTCACGACGTTCTGAACCCAGCTCGCGTACCGCTTTAAATGGCGAACAGCCATACCCTTGGGACCTGCTCCAGCCCCAGGATGCGATGAGCCGACATCGAGGTGCCAAACCTCCCCGTCGATGTGAGCTCTTGGGGGAGATCAGCCTGTTATCCCCGGCGTACCTTTTATCCTTTGAGCGATGGCCCTTCCACACAGAACCACCGGATCACTATGACCGACTTTCGTCTCTGTTCGACATGTACGTCTCACAGTCAAGCTAGTTTATGCCATTATACTCAACTGGCGATTTCCATCCGCCATGAACTAACCTTTGTAAGCCTCCGTTACTTTTTAGGAGGCGACCGCCCCAGTCAAACTACCCACCAGACATTGTCCTGAAAGAGGATAACTCTTCGCAGTTAGTAACTCAAATATTCAAGGGTGGTATCTCAAGGTTGGCTCCACTAGAATTAGCATCCTAGTTTCAAAGCCTCCCACCTATCCTGCACATGAATATCCAAGCTACAGTGTCAAGCTGTAGTAAAGGTGCACGGGGTCTTTCCGTCTTTCCGCGGGTAGGAGGAATTTTCACCTCCACTACAATTTCACTGGATCCCTGGTTGAGACAGCTCCCATCTCGTTACGCCATTCATGCAGGTCGGTATTTAACCGACAAGGAATTTCGCTACCTTAGGACCGTTATAGTTACGGCCGCCGTTTACTCGGGCTTCAATCAAATGCTTCGCTTACGCTTACATCATCAGTTAACCTTCGAGCACCGGGCAGGCGTCACACCTTATACATCCACTTACGTGTTAGCAAAGTGCTGTGTTTTTGGTAAACAGTCGGGAGGGACTCTTTGTTGCAACCTCTTTAGCTTTTGAGAGTAAATCTCTATACCAAAGTAGGCACACCTTATACCGAAGATACGGTGCTAGTTTGCAGAGTTCCTTAACCAGGGTTCTTCCACGCGCCTTAGAATACTCATCCCACCCACCTGTGTCGGTTTACGGTACGGGCAATATATAATATACTTAGTGGCTTTTCTTGGCACGACAGTATCATCGATTCTCTATCTCCTCCGAAGAGTGTCAAGAGCCTGTAAGATCTCGGTCTAACGATACCCGGATTTGCCTAAGTATCAACCTACATCCTTCGAGCCACACTTCCATCCGTGACCTCGATTAACTCTATGCGTCCCCACATCGCGCTTATATATTGGTATTGAAATATTAACCAATTTGCCATCGTCTACCCCTTTCGGACTCGACTTAGGACCCGACTAACCCTACGATGACGAGCATCGCGTAGGAAACCTTGGGTTTTCGGCGAAGAGGATTCTCACCTCTTTTATCGCTACTCATGCCTGCATGCTCACTTCTATCCGCTCCAACGCTCCTTGCCGGTACATCTTCAACGCTGAATAGAACGCTCTCCTACCACTCATAATAAATTATGAATCTAAAGCTTCGGTGTACATCTTAGCCCCGTTATATTTTCCGCGCAAAATCACTAGACCAGTGAGCTGTTACGCTTTCTTTAAAGGGTGGCTGCTTCTAAGCCAACCTCCTGGTTGTCACAGTAACTTCACATCGTTTTCCACTTAGATGTAACTTTGGGACCTTAGCTGTTAGTCTGGGTTGTTCCCCTCTCGACGATGGATTTTATCACCCACCGCCTGACTCCCTATGATTACGCATATAGTATTCGAAGTTTGATAGGGTTTGGTACCGCGGTAAGCAGCCCTAGCCCATTCAGTGCTCTACCCCTATATGTTACTACATAAGGCTATACCTAAATATATTTCGGAGAGAACCAGCTATCACGAAGTTTGATTGGCCTTTCACCCCTATCCACAGGTCATCCGGGGGCTTTTCAACGCCCATCGGTTCGGTCCTCCACTAGTTCTTACACCAGCTTCAACCTGCCCATGGATAGATCACTTCGTTTCGGGTCTGCAGCATCTGACTAATTCGCCCTATTAAGACTCGCTTTCGCTACGGCTTCGCACTTGGCTTAACCTTGCCAGATACCACAACTCGCAGGCTCATTATGCAAAAGGCAGTCCGTCACCCTGTATAAATCCATAGGGCTCCGAATGATTGTAAGCTAATGGTTTCAGGTTCTATTTCACTCCCCTCACTGGGGTTCTTTTCACCTTTCCCTCACGGTACTTGTTCACTATCGATCTGTAAGTAGTATTTAGGGTTGGAGGGTGGTCCCCCCATATTCAGACAAAATATCACGTGTTCCGTCCTACTCGTTCCTTAGTCTAGTACCATATTAAAGATTTTATATACAGGAGTTTCACCTTCTATGCTTTACCTTTCCAGGTAATTCTACTATCTGAAGCCATATTATCCCACCCCTAAGGGTGCCCTAATCCGCGTTCGCTCGCCGCTACTAACGGAATCTCGGTTGATTTCTTTTCCTCCGGTTACTGAGATGTTTCACTTCACCGGGTTCGCTTCCTTAAAAAAGGATAACATGCATAACATGTTGGGTTGTCCCATTCGGAAATCTCTGGATCAATGCCTCTTGACGGCTCCCCAAAGCTTATCGCAGTCTAGTACGTCCTTCATCGCCTCTTACAGTCTAGGCATCCACCATTAGCCCTTTATAGCTTATATTTGACAAAGTAATTTTCATTACTTCACCTTTTTGAATAATTATTCCTTGGCTACTATCTTATTGAATACATACATATTCAACAAAACAGTTGTGTCTATCATTATTATCTTAAAAAAATTGAATTCTTTCAAGTTAATTTGATATTAAATTTTTATTTTTTAATTAAATTCATACGAAATTTAATTAAACGAAAAAATTAAAGACTTTAACATTAAATTTTTAAATATCATTTTCAGAATAATGTCTGAAAGCATTTTGGTTTTTAAAAAACCAAATATAAATCTTAATTCTTTAAGACTTATATTTAGTTTTACATTATGATTATTCAAAGATAAAAAAATTTCATTTTTAAATTTTAAATTTTCATTTTAAACCCAGATTTATAATAGATGGTGGAGATAAGCGGGATCGAACCGCTGACCTCCTGCGTGCAAGGCAGGCGCTCTCCCAGCTGAGCTATATCCCCACAACTATTAATCTTTCTTTTACAGATTATTTAATAATGGTGGGCCTACCAGGACTTGAACCTGGGACCTCACGATTATCAGTCGAGCGCTCTAGCCAGCTGAGCTATAGGCCCATTTGTCACCTATTTTTTAAATAATCTTTATAAACCGAACACAATAATAACTTTTTTCATTTCTCTATCTATTTTTAATAGATATTTTAGAAGAGTTAATCGAATAACTCTTCTTTTCTCTGAAAGGAGGTGATCCAACCGCAGGTTCTCCTACGGTTACCTTGTTACGACTTCACCCCAGTCGCTGAATCCACTGTGGAGGGTAGCTACTTTAGCATCCCCGCTTCGAATGAGTTCAACTCCCATGGTGTGACGGGCGGTGAGTACAAGACCCGGGAACGTATTCACCGTAGCATTGCTGATCTACGATTACTAGCGATTCCAACTTCAAGTAGTCGAGTTGCAGACTACTATCCGAACTGGGAGGCATTTTTTAGATTTGCTCCACCTCGCGGTATTGCTGCTCTTTGTATACCCCATTGTAGCACGTGTGTAGCCCTGGCCGTAAGGGCCATGATGACTTGACGTCGTCCACACCTTCCTCCTACTTGCGTAGGCAGTCTCATTAGAGTTCTCACCCGAAGTGTTAGCAACTAATGACGTGGGTTGCGCTCGTTGCGGGACTTAACCCAACATCTCACGACACGAGCTGACGACAGCCGTGCAGCACCTGTATATAAGTTTCTGCAAGCAGACACCAATCTATCTCTAGAATGTTCTTACTATGTCAAGGCCAGGTAAGGTTCTTCGCGTATCGTCGAATTAAACCACATGCTCCACCGCTTGTGCGGGTCCCCGTCTATTCCTTTGAGTTTTAATCTTGCGACCGTACTCCCCAGGCGGTACACTTAATGTGTTAACTGCATTACTGCAATGTCTAGCATCGCAACAACTAGTGTACATCGTTTAGGGCGTGGACTACCAGGGTATCTAATCCTGTTTGCTCCCCACGCTTTCGCGTCTCAGCGTCAATAAAGTTCCAGTAGATCGCCTTCGCAATCGGTATTCCTTCTGATCTCTACGGATTTTACCCCTACACCAGAAATTCCATCTACCTCTCCCTCATTCTAGGTAAGCAGTTTTGGAAGCAGTTCTATGGTTGAGCCATAGGATTTCACTCCCAACTTACAAACCCGCCTACACGCTCTTTACGCCCAGTGATTCCGAGTAACGCTTGCACCCTCCGTATTACCGCGGCTGCTGGCACGGAGTTAGCCGGTGCTTATTCATATAGTACCGTCATTATCTTCCTATATAAAAGGAGTTTACGCACCGAAATGTGTCATCCTCCACGCGGCGTTGCTGCATCAGGGTTTCCCCCATTGTGCAATATTCCCCACTGCTGCCTCCCGTAGGAGTCTGGACCGTGTCTCAGTTCCAGTGTGACTGATCATCCTCTCAAACCAGTTAAGCGTCATTGCCTTGGTGAGCCATTACCTCACCAACTAGCTGATACTGTACAGGCCGATCTTCAAGCTATAAATATTTCCCTTGCAGACTTTTGTCTTAAAGGCATATAGGGTCTTAGCAACCGTTTCCAATTGTTATCCCCTTCTTGAAGGCACATTACCTATATATTACTCACCCGTGCGCCACTTAGCTGACAGTATTAGCAAGCTAATACCCGTTCTCGTTCGACTTGCATGTGTTAAGCACGCCGCCAGCGTTCACTCTGAGCCAGGATCAAACTCTCCATAAAAGTGTTTGAAACTGACATTTTTATAATTTACATTACAAAACTATCACTCATGTGTTTTAACTACTCTCATAGTTAAAAGCTTAAAGTAGTACTCTAAAAAAATTAATTCTTTTAGAATACTTTAATAGACAAGGATATGTTTTACCATATCTTCTTGTTCTTCGTTATTATCATATTCGGTTTATAAAGATTACTTCTTTACAAACCTTTTATTGTTAAAGATCATCCTATCCCCTAGGCTCTCTCATCATTTACTTTTGATGTCGTTCCTCTGAAATTGGACGGGAATTATAATAGATTTTTTTCCTCTTGTCAAGGGTTTACTCTTAATATAGGCTTAAATTTTGGAAATTTATGTTTTCTAACATAAAATAGTAATTTTACACTTATATTTTAGGTGTTTTATAGTTGAAATTTTATCTATTTTTAATATATCTAGTAAAAAAGTAGAAAGGAAGAATAAATTAATAAAAGGGGAAAATAAAATAAAAAGAGGTTTTATAAAATAATATGATGTTAATACATCATATTATTTATTTAATTTTTGAACTATTTTGATTAAATAATCAGCTGATACTTGTGCACTTGATTTTAAAAATTCATCAAAATCAAAACCTGCATCCATATCTGCACTATCTGAGATTGCTCTTAAAATAAAAAATGGTACATTTAAAGCATCACAAACAACTGCAACACTAGCACCTTCCATCTCAAGTGCATCTGCTTTGAAAGTAGACTCTATAAACTCTTTTCTTTCACTAGAGTGTACAAACTGATCTCCTGTAGCAATTGTTCCTTCAATTACTTCTAATGAGTTCTCTTTTGCTACTTCTTTTGCAATATCTCTTAACTCTTTAGATGTTTCAATAAATACAGCCCCTTCAGGAACAAATCCATGAGGATGTCCAAATGCAGTGATATCTAAGTCGTGTTGGCATAATTTATCAGCAATAATTAAATCACCAATTTTAAGTTCACTATTTATACCCCCAGCAACTCCAGAAAAAAGTAAAGTATCACACCCAAACTTTTCTATTAAAGTTGATGCTGTTAAACTTGCAAATACTTTTCCTATTTTTGAATAAGCAATTACTATATCTAAATCATTGTATGAAACTTCATAATACTTGTTTTTTGCAAATTCTGTTACTTTTACATTTTCAAAGTGAGCTAATAAAGGTTCAATCTCTTCTTGCATAGCTCCCATTATTGCTAATTTTTTCATATTAGTTTAATTCCTCTAATACTTTCTCTAATGATGCCATATCACTTACATTAATAGTGGGAGTACCTTTACAAATTTTTCTATTTAAACCTTTTAATACAATACCATTTCCAAACTCTATAAATAAATCAACTTTATCAGCATTTGCAGCAATCGATTGCTTATATTTAACTGGGCTTGTTAATTGTGAAGATAATAACTCTATTGCTTCATCTTTTGTTGTATAAGATTCCGCTGTTACATTTGAAATAATTGGTGAAAATTCATCTTTTAAGTATTCTTCTAAATATGGCTTTAAATTTTCAACTGCACTTGTAAGAAGTTCACAATGACTTGCTACACTCATATCCAAAACAATTGCTCTTTTTGCTCCTGCTTCTTTAAATGTATCAACTAAGCTTTCAAGATCTGCTTTTATTCCTGCAAGTACTAATTGACCATCCATATTATAGTTTGCTGGCCAAACTTGTTTCCCTGCAGCTCTTTGTTCAGCACAAATCTTTTCAACTGTTTCATCATCTAAACCAACTAATGCCATCATACCTGCACCACCACCTGCACAAGCCTCATTCATAAATTGACCTCTTTTATTAACAAGCTCAATACCATCTAAATAATCTAAACCTCCTGCTGCTACCAATGCAGAAAATTCTCCTAAAGAGTGTCCTAAAACAAACTCAGGTTGGATATCACATTTATCTTTAAAAATCGCATTTGCAATTGAACTTACAAGTAAAATTGCTGGTTGTGTAAATTCTGTTTTACTTAAATCATCATTCTCTTCAAAAAGTAATTTTTCAAAATTTATATTAAGTCTTTTACTAGCTTCGCTAATCATCTCTTTTGCAATAGTACTATTTTCAAAAAAATCTTTTCCCATTCCAACAGATTGGCTTCCTTGACCAGGAAAAATAAAAGCTACTTTTTTCATATTTATTCACCTTAATTTTAATTTTCGAGCAGTATTATACTCTTTTTATATAGTCTAAAAAATAAAATGCCCAAAAGCCTAAGCTTTCGGGCATTTAAACACTATAGATAGGTTTTAGATTAGTGGCTACAACCACATCCTCCACCATGAGAGTGTGATTCTTCTTTAGGTTCACTTGAACAACATCCACCTTCAGAACCATGGTCGTGTCCGCCACCACAACATCCACCACCCATAGCTGCCATTCCACCAACTACTCCTGTTTGAACCTCTTCATCTGTTGCATCTCTTAATGAAAGTACAGTTACAGAAAACATCAAAGTTTTTCCAGCCATTGGGTGATTGTAATCAATAGTTACATCACTATCAGTAAATGATTTAACAGTAACTTGAACTGTTTCACCTTGTTCACCTTGACCATATAATGACATACCTTCTGCTAGTTCAATTCCCGCAAATTGCTCTTTTGGAAGTGTTTGCATAGCTTCTTCATTAAATTCACCATATGCATCTTTTGGTTCAACTAGTACATCTGCAGATTCATTCTCTTGCATCTCAATTAACTTAGACTCTAGTCCTGGAATAATTTGACCTTTTCCTGAAACAAATTCTAATGGTGCTCCACCTACATTTGAATCTAATTGTTCACCTGTTTTAGCATCTTTTAAACTATATTCTATACCAATTACTTTTGACATAATTTTCCTTTTAATTATTTATTTTTTTATTTTTGATAAGTTTTTTACAGCTGTTTTAGCCTCTTTTGAATTTGGATAAATATCTATTAAAGAGGAATAAAAATTTGCTGCATTTGCAAAATCTTTTGTCTTTTCAAATGAAATTGCACTATGAAGTAGCAATTTAGGCATATATGGAGCTTTATCATAAAGCATTGCTGAAGTTTTAAAATAACTTATAGCATCAGCATATTTTTTTCTATAATACCACATTTCACCTAGATAATAATTATTTGTTGCAGGTTTATAATTTGCAGCTACCAATTCTTCGAACATAGGAATAGCTTTTGTAAAATAATCCTTTTTAAATAATCTTATCGCTTCGTCCATCATCGCTTTCTTATCTTTAAACGATGATAGCTTATTATTTTTAGTTTTACTTGTAGTTTTACTACTAGTTTTCACACCTAAAGATTTTTTTAGTGCTTCAAATTCAGCTCGTGTGATAAATTGTTCCATGTTATTTTTAAACTCTTTATCTGAAATATATGAAGAGTTTATTTTTTTTGTTGTATTATTTAATTCTTTTATAGCACTTTTTAAACTATCAATATTTTTTTTATTTTCGGCTATAAACTCTTCTTGCATTGCAAGTATCTGAGAGCTTACATTTTTCAAATTTTCTATATCTGTTGAGTGCTTTTGTGTTAAAGTTGTATTCTCTTCCACATTTTTAATTAGTTGATTTAGTTTTAATACAGATTGATTCAATTTTTGAGAATCTCCCTCATAAATTGATTCTAATCCATCTATTCTTTCACTTAACGATCCAATTGTAAGTTTTACATCTTTTACTTTGGAGTCAATATTTCCTAATATTTTCTTATTTTTTAGAATATTTTTTTCAGAATTATTTAAACCATATGGATTTTTTGAATCTAAATTACCAGCACCAAAAACTGAAACCTCTTCCGCTGTTCCAGTTAGGGCACTAGCAATTAATAAAATAGCAAGTCTATGTTTTATCATATATTATTTAACTAATTTGTGTTCAGCTCTTCTGTTTTTTTGCCAACAAGCACTATTTTTTTCTGAACATACTGGGTTACTCTCACCAAAACTAACAATTTTAACTGCTGATTCTGTGATTCCATCCATTACAAGATTATCTTTAACTACTTTTGCTCTTTTTAAACCTAAAGCATAGTTGTACTCATCTGTACCCCACTCATCACAATTACCTTCAACAGTAATTGTAGTTCCTGCTTGAAGACCTGAAAGTTTTGAAGCATTTGATTTCGCAACTGATTGCATATCTTGAGTTAGATTATATTTATCAAATCCAAAATAAATATTTTCAATTAAAACTTTTTTACCATCAATCATGTAATAGTAACCATTATCAGCACTTTCAACAAGTGAATCATTAACAACTTCGTTTTGAACGCTAGTGCTATCAATTGTATTTAATGCTGTTTCAGAATTTTTTTTCTCTGGAGTTGTAGGTCCAGAAACTTCAACCTCTTTTTGACTACAACCAGTGAATAAAACCGCTGCAACTAAAAATGTGTATATACCCAATTTTTTCATAATCAGTTCCCTTATAAAAATTTTTACTAGATTGTACTAAATTGAAACTTAAGCGCTAATTACTCCAATCAAGCAAAAAAACACTATTTGAGTTATTTTGGTAACCGTTTTGTAAACTTTATTATTTTATTTTACTAAATTGTCTATTGTTTCCTCTATAGTTTTATATTTAAATTTAAAACCATTATCAAGTAAGCTTTTAGGTTTTACACATTGCCCATCTGTTAAAACCTTTGCTCCTTCACTAAAGATTAAATTTAATGCAAACTGTGGAACAGGTAAAATAGTTGGTCTATTTAAACTTTTTCCCAATGCTTTTGTTAATCCTAGATTTGTAGTTGCTTGGGGTGCTGTTAAATTAAAGATTCCTTCTAAACTCTCATTTTCAATTAAAAATTTATATGCTTCAAGTAAATCTTTTATATGTATATATGAAAAATATTGTTTCCCATCACCAATAGTTCCCCCTAAACCTAATTTAAAAGGTAATAACATCTTCTGTAAAGCTCCCCCGTCTCCAAGTATTATACCAAATCTAAAAATAGCTGTTCTAATACCTAAATCTTTTGCTTTTAAGGCCTCATTTTCCCAATCTTTACAAAGGTTTGCTAAAAAATCATCACTATATTCAAAATTCTCTTCATCATAACAAGAACTATTTTTATAAATTCCTACAGCTGATGTAGAGATAAGTAGTTTAGGTTTATTTTCTGCTTTTTTTATAGCTTCTATTAAAGCTTTCGTAGTATCTAGCCTACTACTATAAAGAAGTTTTTTATAGCTTTCAGTCCATCTATTTATAATATTTGCTCCAGCTAAATTTATAACAATATCACTTTTATTTATAATAGATGTTAGTTTCTCAATATCCTTTAAATCATCTCTTCTAATTCCAATAAAATTGAAACCTTCTTTTGTAAACTTTTCTTTAATATTTGTACCAACAAAACCTGTTGAACCTGTAACTGCAATTGTTTTCATAAGATACTCCTTGAGTATTTTTTCTAATTATAATTGATTTTATACTCTTTTGTATGAATTTAATGTAAGTTCATCAAAGACTTCTTTTTTCTAAATACTCTCTAAACTCTTTTGCACCATCTTTTGAACTTGTAACAACATCATCAATATTTTCAAAAGATATTTCTAATTTTGATTGTTCAACACTTTGCATTGATTTTATCTTGTCAACATTTATTATACAAGAACGATGAATTCTAAAAAAATTTTTTGAAGATAAAAGATTTTCCATATCACCTATTTTTTTTCTTACATAGGCATCTGTTTGTTTTATCCTAATAATTATCTCATCCAAATCAGCTTTAATATAATATATATCATCAATATCTATTAAAAAAAGCTTATTCCCCCTTTTCGCTAAAATCTTTTTTGAGCCTTGATCTGTTTTTATATATTTTTTTATTTTCTCTAAGGCATTTTGTATGCTCTCTTTTGATATTGGCTTTAACAAATAATCCATTCCACCACTTTTGAAAGCCTCTAAAGCATACTCTTCATGGGCAGTTTGAAATATTATAAAGATATTTGGATTCAACTCTAAAATGGTACTTGCCAACTCTAAACCGCTAATATTTGGCATAGAAATATCAAAAAAAGCCACATCAAATTTTGTTTTTGTTGCCTCCTTTATAGCTTCTAAAGGCTTGTCACACTCAACTATATTTGTAACACCTTGCTCATTTAAAAGTCTCTTTAATCTAGCAAGGGCTATCTTTTCATCGTCTACAATTAATGTTTTCATATATGCTCTTCTAATTGGATTATAAATACTATTTTATCTTCATATTTGTTATATACCAATTTACCAACTTCTAATAACTGCAGTCTTTTTTGTAGATTTGTTAAACCTGTTCCAAATACCAGTCTCTTTTTGGGAACTAAACCATCATTTGATACAGTAATACTATTTTCATCAAATTCCACTTCTATATTGAGTTCTTTCCCACAATACCCATGTTTTATAGCATTTTCTACTAATAATTGTATTGAAAATTTTGGAACTAAAATACTATTAGCATCCTCTTTTGTTTTAAAATATAATTTTATTTTATCTTCAAATCTAATATTTTCTATAAATAAGTAAGTATTTACCATTTGCATCTCAGCATTTAAAGTTATTAAACTATCTTTTGTTATGGCATTTCTTAAAAAAGATGATAACTTTAAAACCGCATTTTCTGCTTTATTTTGATCCATGTAAATCAATTCTGATATTGAATTTAAGGCATTAAATAAAAAATGGGGATTTAGCTCATTTTCCAAGGCTTTTATTTTAGTTTCTAAAAACTCTGTTTTTATTGATTCATTTCTATATTTCATAGAGATAAATTGGTGCAAAATTAAACCCACCAAAAAAGTTAATAAACCTAAAATTATACTTATATAAAAACTATAAGGCAGTAGCATATTAACAATGTTAAAACTACTTAAGCAGAAAATATAAATTGAAAATAAAAACCCCAAAAACCCCGATAAGAAAGAGAATAAAAAACTAATCAAATACCAAAATTTCTCTTTTGTTTTTGGTAATATATACTCATTTGAAACAGTAATTAATATAAATGCAAATAGTGATATTATTACAGAAGTAGATGTTATAAAAACTATTGTTGATATCTCTTGTAGTTGTTTATTTAAAAAGAAAAATACTAAAGATATAAAAAATCCTAAAAAAAAGGCAATACTTACTATATACACCCAATCAGTAATTAATATTTTTAATCTAATTCTATCCATTATTTAACTCACTATTTAAAACTTCAACACCTATTGCAATACCAGGCCAACCTTGCCCTGCAAAAACTGTATCACCTATGTTGTACAAACCTTTAAATGGTGTTTTACAACTAGGTATCTTTAACAAATCTTTCATAAATATAGCCTGTCCTCCACAATTGTTTCTATTAATGTATCTTTTAAATGTTTTTGAACTTCCACTTGTTTTATAGATTATATCCTCTTTTTTCAAACTTTTAAAATACTCTAAAAACTTAGATATTATAAAGTTTTGAGTTAACTCTTTTTTTATTTTATAATCCTCTTTAGACAAATTTTCCCAAAAAAGTGCCTTAGTATGACTTGATATAGTGATACTATAGCCATTGTTTGATAATTTTTTATCATCTATTTTACTAAAAGATATAAAAAAAGAGTTAGAAATACAGTTTGGAATTGCCTTATCTAAAATGATTTGATAATGGTTCAAGAAACTCTCTTTAGAGTCTAATTTCAAATAAATCACAAAAGCACTTTGATCATAAAAAGAAAATTTTGAATAATAATCGATAATTTTTTTATCATCAAATAGATTTTTTGAATCATAAATAGTAGAGTTTAATACTACATTTTTAAATAAATACTCATCTTTATTTGTTACAAGTCTATAAATATCTTTATCTCTATGTATCTTTCTTATTATCTCTTTTTTATTAATATTAAAATCAAAAAGTAAATCATCAAAAATCTTGCCCATACCACCATTTGCATAAAAAACATCATGAAAAGGATAGGATAAACCTAATGCCAAAGATATCAAGGGAATATTTTCAGAATTTGTTTGAAGAGTTATAAGAAGTTGTGAATCTATAAATCTTTTATACTCTAAGGTAATATTTGGAAGAATGCTTTTTATAAAACTATCTGCACTTTTTAAAAGATCTAGCTTGTAAACTCTTATTAGCTCAAATAAAGATGATGTTGTTTTTATAATTGAACTCAAAGAATACTTAGCATAATAAACTTTTTTTAAAAGCCAAAACTGTTCATCTATATCTTTTATTGTTTTCCAAAAGATATAATTATTTTTATGTGGATATACCATATTTATTTGTTCTAAAAAAGAATCAAAATCTTTTACTCTATCAATTTGTTTATCCCCTTGGATTACCCTTATAGCAACATCACTTTTTTGTATATCAGGGATAAAACCAACTTTATCAAATACTCTTTTTACAGGATGATTATCCTCATATCCAACAAAGGTAGTAGCCCCTGTATTAAAATAATACCCTGATTTTTTAAAAGTACTTGCACAACCTCCTAGGTTTCTATCTTTTTCAAAAATAATTAAATCTTTATGTTTATTTAGTGCAGATATTAAACTACCGCCTATTCCTGTGCCTACAATAGCTAAATCATGCACTTTCATTTTTTGCCTCTTTAAAAGCATCAATCGCCTTTTTTCTACTTAAACTTATATCTACAATAGATTCAGGATATTGTAAAAATAAATTCGATTGTAAACCGTTTTCAATATGAAATAATCTTGGATCAATATAATTTAACTCAGGGAAAACACTTTTTATAAAAATTGCCTCTTTATCAAACTTTTGAGACTGGACATATGGATTAAATATTCTAAAATAAGGTGCTGCATCAGCTCCTGTACTTGCACCCCATTGCCATGAACCTATATTTGAACTAGCTTCATAATCTAATAACTTCAAAGCAAAATACTTTTCCCCTTTTTTCCAGTCTATAAAAAGGTTTTTTGTTAAAAATGAAGCAACAATCATTCTCAATCTATTATGCATAAGCCCCGTTTTATTTAGATGTACCATTGCTGCATCAATTATAGGTACACCTGTTTTCCCCTCACACCAATTTTTAAAATCTGCATTATTATCATTCCATTGTATCTCTAAACCGTTGAAATTCTCAAATTGTGAATTTGGAAAATGAAAAAGTATGTAGTTGTAAAACTCTCTCCAAAATATTTCTCTTATAAAAAACTCTCCATCTATATCTTTAAAACTTTTTATAAAATTAAAAACCTGTTTTGCGGATATAATTCCAAATCTTAAATGTACTGATATTTTTGAACTAGCATCTTTATAAAAAAAATCTCTATCTTTTTGGTAGTTATCTATTTTTTGAATGAACTCAGATAAAAGCTCTTTTGGTGTTTTATATAAAAAATTAGGCAATTCTTGTTTAAGAAAACCAATTTTTTCTAGACTTAAACTATTTTCATAATCAAAACTTACTTTTTTTAGACTATCATTTAGCTTAT
Organism: Halarcobacter azotofixans (SeqCode); assembly: GCA_048571215.1. GTDB lineage: Bacteria > Campylobacterota > Campylobacteria > Campylobacterales > Arcobacteraceae > Halarcobacter > Halarcobacter azotofixans. The sequence goes on along the minus strand of CP182352.1, from coordinate 510,143 downwards.
ACTCTTGAATATTTTGTGATTGAGTTATTAAAGACAAAGAGTTATAAAAGGGTGTAAAAACTTTATATGGTGTTTTATCACTCTTTAGATGTTCATTTGGATTTAAAATAAAAGAATCATTAAATCTTCTAAGGGGTAAGATTTTTTCAATCTCTTCATCTCTTTTTCTTGAATAATCATCAAAATCAATAGAATATAAAACTTCATCAAAATCTAAATCTTTCAATTTCTTAAATACATTTTTTGGATAATCATAAAATATAGCTAAATCTAAACCAATAGATTTAAGCTCATTTTTCAAGTCTAAAACCTTTTGATAGATAAAACTTACTCTCTTATCATTATTTGGTAAAAAATTTAAAATATTTTTATCGAAAATAAATATTGGCAAAACTTCATCTTTTGCATTTGCTAATATTGCATTATCGCTAATTCTTAAATCTCTTCTAAACCAAAGTATTTGTTTCATTTATAAGCCTTTACATTTGACCTCAAAGCTAACTCTTTTGGATATGGATTTAAAAAAATTTGGGTTTTTAGATACTCTATATTAAATCTTTTTGTATAAATATTTAATATTTTTATAACTGCAATTAGAGGGATAATCTCTTGTTTAAACTCATCAATAGCATCTAAAATCTCTTGTTTTTCCTCTTTAGTAATAAGTTTTTTAAAATATCCAAATATATGTAATAAAACATTGTATGTTTTTTTGATATTTCCCTTTTTAGATATTGCCTCTAAAAAACTATATTTATATTGACTCAAGACTTCATCTATAGATTTTTTTTCATGATTTGCAACTATATTTCCTAATATCTTATAAGATTGATTTGATTTACTATATATAAGATATTTATAACTTGTATGAAACTGCACTAAATCTTTAAAATTTGGATTTGATAACAAGAACTCAAACAAGGCTTTATAAGCAAATATTTGCATCAAAAAATTTTCCCTAAGCCATGCATCATTTAATCTACCCTCCTCTTCAATAGGTAGTAAAGGAAAATTATTTTGAAGCTCTTTGGCAAATATACCTACACCTTTTTTTTCACTTGGTGCATTTTTATCTTGATATACTTTTACCCTTTCCATTCCACAAGTTGGAGATTTGGATTTTAAGATAAATCCACAAAGTTGCTCTTTTTGAATCTCTTCTACTAATTCTTTTGAGATATCTTCAAGTTCTTTTGTAACAACTTTATTAGTATTTGATGTAACAACTTCAATCTTTGAGTCTTTTTCAACTAATCTAATTGCTTCTCTTGGAGTGGTAAAAACCATTTTTTCAGGACAATATGGTACAAATTCAAAATAATTTTTTAATATATTTGCAATAAAATCATCTTTACTATGTGCTCCATCATATCTACACATATTTCCTAAAAGACAAGCTGATACACCTATTTTCATATTTTATCCTTTATTTTTATTATATAAAATAAGGAAAATTTTTAATATGTTTTTTTTGTTAGTTTATAAAGTATTTATGTTAAAAACAAAGCAAAATGCTTTGTTTTACCAATCAATAGATTGGATTCTTCCATTAGCTAATGGGAAAAGGTAAGATTTAGAATGATTTAGTCTAATTATTCCTATTGAACTTCTATTATTTATAGTTTTAAGAAAAATAATTGATTCCCCATCAGATGAAAATTTAGGAAATTGATTACTTCCACTTGAAGTTAATCTTTTTAAATAATCACTTTTTGTAGACATTAGATATAAATTAAAAGTTTGATTTCCAAACTCATTTTCTCTATCTCTACTTGTATATACTACATAATCTTTAAATGTAGTTACAGATGAATTATTTCTACCATGATAAACTAAACGTTGAACTCCTCTTCTACCTATCTCTTTAGAGAAAATATTTGGGTGTTTTAATCTATCTGATACAAATACTATTTTTGAATCATCTTCAATAAAATGTGCTCCAACATCAATCCCTTTATAGTTTGTAAGTCTCACTTTTGATTTTCTAATAGTATCATATAGATATATATCTGGTTGATAATTAGGAGATGCTGTTATTAAAAGTTTTTTCCCATCACTACTTACATCTGAACAAACTACCATCCCTTCACTTCTCATAATAGTTTCTCGTTTTCTTGTATAAATATTTGTTTTAATTAATGAAGGTATCCCTTTATCATAGCTTGTATAATAAAAACTTTGTTGCTTTTTATCTGCCCATTTTGGAAAAATATTTAAACCTCCAACTATAATTGGAAGTTGATAAGTTAAAGTATAGTCTGCAATTACAATATCAGCTTTTTTTGCTTCTTTATATTGTGAAAATATTACAAACTTATCCATCCATTCAATTGAAGGAGCATTTAGATATTTATTTACTGATATTGCAGCTCTATGGGATAAAAATGGATATCTATCTTTTTTTGAAGTGGTGAAAGTTTTATTCTGTACTAAGGCTTTTGAGTTTATATCATATAACTTTGTAAGTGTTGTAAAACCAGCAAAACTACTAATATTTGTATTTATATTTAAAAATAAATCTACCCCTTGATTAAATAAAGCTAACATATCAGGTACTTTATTAAAATCTATACTAACATTGCTATTTACAACCTCAAAATGACCACTAACATTTAAATCTTTTTCAATCATAACTTTAATTTTTTTTGCTATATAATCATTTGTTGCATTTGATGAAACTGAAACTATAATTTTTGGTAGTTTTTTCCCCTCTTTTACTATTTCTAGTTGGGCATCAACTGCAAATAAAAAATTAAATAGAACTAATGTTAATACTAAGATTTTTTTCATATATTTACTCCTTTGATTTAAATAAAACTTCTATATCTGTCTTTGCACCCTTATTATGTGGAGGGAAAGGGATACTTTTTTGACTATCTAAAAAAACTTTTAAAGATTCATCAAATCTATCATTATTTGAATATTTGATAAATCTATAATCGAACTTTCCACTATTTGTGATTATAACTAAAACTTTAGCCTCTAAATCAGTTCCTAAAACTATTGGAGTCCATCTTGAAGCTAATATTTCATAAATCTTTGAATAGTATGGATCATTTTTATGTTCACTACTTGTACTTATACTCATTTTTGTAGTTATCTTTATATCACTTAGAAGCTTTGAAACAGATATATTATTACTCTTCTTTTGTTTTTCAAATTTAGATTTAAACCTACTTGGATCTGCACTTGCAACAACATTATTTACCTCTTCTTTAGTAGTTTTCTTACTTGTTGTTTTAACATTTGCAAAAAGTGATTTAAAATCAGCTTTTTTTTCACTAGATTTTGAAGTTGATTTTTTTACAACCTTTTCAATCTTTTTTTCAACTTTTTTTTCAACACGGTTCTTACTATCTTTTGTAGAAACCAATTCCAACTCTAAAACAGTAGTTTTAGAAAAGGCATCATATTTTTTAGGTTTTGGTGCATTTATATATAGAAGTAATAGGGTACAAACAGATAAATAAAAAACAATAGAGATTACACCAGAAATATAAAAATAGTTCTTTTGTTGCATCTATTATCCATCAGTTATAAGTGAGACTTTAAAAAAACCTGCTTCTTTTACTGATTTTAAAACATAAATTATGTCATCATAAATAAGTGTTTTTTCTGCTCTTATGTGTATTGGTGTCTTTCTATCTTTTTCTTTAGCAAATAAAACAAAATTATCTGCAAAATTTTCAAAGGAATACTTTTTTTTATTTATCAAAACAACCTTATCTTTTGTAATTACAATATCAATCTTTTTTAGATTTTGTACTGGTTTTGATTTACTCCCTTGGGGTAAATTAATTGGTTCTTCAAACTCTATTACAGGTGCTGTAACCATTAAAATTGCCAATAAAACCAACATTATATCAACTAAAGGAGTGATATTTAAATCAGGTTTTTGGTTGTAATCATACATACGACTACCCCTTAGCAATTAAGATTTGAGATTGAGCCTTTAAGTAAGTGTTTAGTTCATAAACCTTTCTTACTAATATTTGATGAAAAGTATATGCAAATATTGCCACAAAAATTCCAGCTGCTGTTGCAACTAAAGCTTCTGAAATAGCTGGAGCTATTATTGAAAAGCCAACTTTTGATTGTCCAGAAAATTTTGCAAATGATTCAAGAATACCAACAACGGTACCAAATAATCCAATAAAAGGTGAAGTTGAAGCAACTATTGATAACCACGATACTCCAACACTTGCATCTTTGATGATATTTATTTCACATGCACGTAAAATCTCTTTTTGAGTAACTCCATTTGAACACTTATTTAATGCAGAAGTTGGACTTAAGGTCATACTTCTTGAAGTTAAAGAATCAAGTGATTTTTGTTCATTAAAAATAGAAGACTTTAAAGAGAGGTATCTATATATAAATACCCAAAAAATAAATATAAGATAAAATGAGAGTGTCAATAACACTAAAAGTGTTATTGCACTACCATTACTTAAATAGTTTAAAGTAGAATCAATCATATTACTCTATTAAGCAAACGAATTGATTTTTGCTTCTACAGCTGCTAATGATACATTTGCATCTTTAACAGAGTTTACTAAATCTTTTGCAGCTTCAATATTTTTAGCTATTTCAGAATCAGCTCCTGAAGTTAGAGCAACTGCTCCATCTACTAAAACATCAACAGAGGTTTCAGAAACTTTTACATGTCCCCAGTTGATAGCTATTGCCTCAGTTGAATCTGCTTTTTCTATAATAATTACGCCAACTGTTAATGATGAAACTAATGATGCATGTCCAGGAAGGACACCAAACTCTCCCTCTTTACCAGGAAGAGTTACAGTCTTTACGTCATCATTAAAAATTTGACCATTTGGTGCAACTATCGATAATTTTAATGTATCCATAAAGCCGCCTTTTATTATTTCATTCCCTCAGCTTTTGCTAAAACCTCGTCTATTCCACCAACCATATAAAATGCCATTTCTGGAATATCATCATATTTACCATCTAGGATACCTTTGAATCCAGCGATAGTATCACCTAATTCAACATATTTACCTGGAGATCCTGTAAATACTTCTGCAACGAAGAATGGTTGAGAAAGGAATCTTTCGATTTTTCTAGCTCTAGCAACTACTAACTTATCAGCTTCTGATAACTCATCCATACCAAGAATTGCAATAATATCTTGTAAATCTTTATATTTTTGAAGTACAGATTGTACACCTCTTGCAACACCATAATGCTCATCACCTAAGATATCTGCACTTAGAATTCTTGAAGAAGAATCTAGTGGATCAACCGCTGGGTAGATACCTTTTTCAGCAATTTTTCTATTAAGTACTGTAGTAGCATCTAAGTGAGCAAAAACTGATGCAGGAGCTGGGTCAGTTAAGTCATCTGCAGGTACATATACAGCTTGAACTGAAGTAATTGAACCTTTATTTGTTGAAGTAATTCTTTCTTGTAATTTACCCATTTCTGAAGCAAGTGTTGGTTGATAACCAACAGCAGATGGAATTCTTCCTAAAATCGCTGACATCTCAGAACCTGATTGTGCAAATCTAAAGATGTTATCGATAAACATAAGTACATCAAGACCTTTTTCATCTCTAAAGTACTCAGCCATTGTAAGACCAGTTAATGCGATTCTATTTCTTGCACCTGGAGGCTCACTCATTTGACCATAACATAATGCAACTTTGTCAAGTACGTTAGAATCTTTCATTTCGTAATAAAGGTCATTACCCTCTCTTGTTCTTTCACCAACACCAGCAAATACTGAGTAACCTGAGTGTTTAAACGCAACATTATGGATAAGCTCCATAATAATAACTGTTTTACCAACACCAGCACCACCGAATAGTCCAACTTTACCACCTTTTGAATAAGGAGCTAAAAGGTCAACTACTTTGATACCTGTTTCAAACATTTCAGTTTTTGTTGATTGCTCTTCAAATGTTGGAGCAGCTCTGTGAATTGACCATCTTTCAGTATCTTCAGCGATTGCATCACCTTCATCAACTGGATCACCAATTACGTTAAAAATTCTTCCTAATACAGCTTCACCAACTGGAACTTTAATAGGTCCACCTGTAGCAGTACACTCTTGACCTCTAGTTAATCCTTCAGTCATATCCATAGCAATAGTTCTAACTCTGCTATCTCCAATGTGTGCAGCAACTTCAAGAATAAGTCTATCAGCATTTGCATCGGCCAAAACAACCTCGATTGCTTCGTTAATTTCTGGTAAGTATCCGTCGAACTCTACATCTACGACTGGACCCATTACCTGAATAATATTACCTTTCATACGGGTAGCTCCTTTATATTATTTTAATGATTCAACACCACTGATAATCTCTATCAGCTCTGTTGTAATTGCAGCTTGTCTAGCTTTATTGTATTCTACAGTTAAAGAATCAACTCTCTCTTTTGCATTTTTAGTTGCAGCTTCCATTGCTTGCATTCTAGCACTATGTTCAGCAGCTAAAGAGTCAATTAAAGAGTAATAGATATTGAAATCAATATATTTACCTGTTAATTCTTCTAACACTTCTTCATCATCATCTGGTTCAATCTCTAGCATAGATGTTTCATTTTCTTCAACTTCAACATCATCTAAGCTAATTGGTAACAATTCTCTTACTCTAACTTCTTGAGTAAGCATGTTAAGAAATCCATTATAAACTAGTATAACTTTATCAGTTTCACCATTTTGGAAATCTGTAACAACATCTTTAATAAAATCAACAGCTCTTTCATAATCAGGAGCAGAAGATAAATCAGTAGCTTTTTGAATCATTTCAATTTTTTGGAAAGTAAAGAAATCTACACCTTTTCTTCCAGCTACTCTATATCTTACATTTACACCTTTTGCATTATAATCAGCTGCAATCTTATTAACTGCTTTAATTGTTGCCATATTAAAACCACCGCAAAGTCCTTTGTCAGCAGTTACAAAAACAATATCAACTGTTTTTGGGTTTTCAACAGGGATAAACGCTTTGTTGTGGTTTCCCCCATCTTGAACCTTGCTAACTCTATTTGCGATCTCAGATAAAACTTCATTTATCTTCTTAGCATAACTTCTAGCTTGATCAGATAATTGTCTGGTTCTAGTAAGTTTTGCAGAAGATACAAGCTTCATTGCTTTTGTAGTCTTCTGAGTGTTCTTAACACTTCCAATTTTTATTTTAATCTCTTTTAAGTTAGCCATTTGCTAATCCTTATTTAGCACTAAAAACAGTTTTAAACTCTTCTAATGCAGCTTTTAATGCTGTTTCAGTATCTTCATCTAGTTTTTTCTTAGATTTAATATCTTCTAGAATATTTGCATATTTTTGTTCAATGAATGCATGTAATTCATTTTCAAATTTAACTACATCACCAACAGCTACATCATTTAAGTAACCTTTTGTACCAGCATAAATAACAACAATTTGTTTTTCAATAACTAGTGGTTTATTAACACCTTGTTTTAATACTTCAACCATTCTTTGACCTAATTCAAGCTCTTTTCTAGTTGATTCATCAAGGTCAGATGCAAATTGTGCGAACGCTTCAAGCTCTCTATATTGTGCTAAAGAAAGTTTAAGTGTACCAGCAACTTGTTTTGTAGCTTTGATTTGTGCAGCCCCACCAACTCTTGATACTGATAAACCAACATTAATTGCAGGTCTAATACCTGAGTTAAATAGGTTAGTTTCAAGGAAGATTTGACCATCTGTAATAGAAATAACGTTTGTTGGAATATATGCAGCAACATCACCAGCTTGAGTTTCAATAATTGGTAATGCAGTCATAGAACCAGCACCTCTTTCATCAGACATTTTAGCAGCTCTTTCTAAAAGTCTTGAGTGTAGATAAAATACATCCCCTGGGAATGCTTCTCGACCTGGAGGTCTTCTTAATAATAAAGACATTTCTCTATATGCAACTGCATGTTTAGATAAATCATCATAAATAATTAATGCGTGTTTACCATTATCTCTAAAATATTCACCAATAGTAACACCTGTATAAGGAGCTAAGAATTGTAATGCTGAAGAGTCAGAAGCACCAGCGTTAACAACGATAGTATAATCCATTGCTCCACCCTCTTCTAATGTTCTAACAACAGAAGCAACAGATGATGCTTTTTGACCAATTGCAACATAAATACAAACTACATCTTCACCTTTTTGGTTAAGAATTGTATCAATAGCAACAGTTGTTTTACCAGTTTGTCTATCTCCAATAATAAGCTCTCTTTGCCCTCGTCCGATTGGAACTAATGCATCAATTGCTTTAATACCTGTTTGTAATGGTTCATGTACTGATTTTCTAGCCATGATTCCAGGAGCTTTCTCTTCAACTAATCTAGATTCACTTGAATCAATAGCACCTTTTCCATCAATAGCTTCACCAAGAGCATTTACAACTCTTCCAACCATTGCTTCACCAACTGGAGTTTCTAATAATCTTCCTAATCTTTTACAAGAAGACCCTTCTCTAAGTCCATCACCTGAACCTAAAACAACAACACCAACTGATGATTCTTCTAAGTTAGATGCTAACCCTCTTTCACCATTTTCAAACTCTACAAGCTCACCAGCCATAACATTTTTAAGACCGTAAACTTGAGCAATACCATCTGCGAAAGAGATGATTTTACCTGTTTCACTAACATCTACATTTAATTCAAAGTTGTCAATTCTCTCTTTTATGATAGAACTGATTTCATCTGCTTGAATTTTTGCACCCATTCAATTTCTCCTTTATAAGTTCTAAACTGCTTTTAAAATATGATCAATCATTTGTGATTTAAGTCTCTCTTTTGAGAAAGAAATCTCAACTCCAAGACTGTCAATATCAACCTTAATACCATCGTAATCACAAACATCTTGCGATAGTGATAACGTAACATCAAATTTTTTACTAAATTGCTCTTCTATTGAAGAGATATAATCAGTAGATAATTCGTTGTTAGTATAAACAATACCTGTATATGAATTATTCATTTTTGCAATTTGTGATTCTAATTCAACTGCAATATCTGTAATAATGTCTAATCTTTTATTAGTACCTAAAAGTTTAATTAAATTTTTAACATCATCACTTCCATTGTCTAAAAATGAAATAATTAATTCAATTTTCTCACTACTTTTTACTTCTGTTGAAGCAATAATAGAAACAAATTTCTCTTGCGTAAATGCTGAAGAGATTGTTTTTAACTCATTACAAATAGCAGTTGCAGACTCTAAATCTCTACCATCTAATAATGCTTTTACATATCTTTTTGCTATTAAATCTTTCATTATGCAACCTTCTTAAGAACAATATTTGCTAACTCATCTTGAGTTAAAGTAACATTATCAGAACTTAATAGCTCATCAAGAATTTCAGAAACAATTTGTTTCTTAGCTTTTGATGTATCAACCTTGATTCTATCATCAAAGCCTTTATTTAAATTAGCGATTTCATTTTCAACAGCTTCTGTAACTTTTGCTTTAACTGAATCGATATCAGATTTAGCACCTTCTACAATTTCAGCTGCAAGAACTTTCGCTTCTTCTAATTTTTTAGCAGCTTCATCAACTTTATCTTGAGAAGCTTTTAAAGTATCTTGTACCTTATCAAGCTCACCTTGAATAGAAGCAGTTCTGTCTGCAAAAAATGCTTTAATTTTATCAGCAAGTAAATACCATAAAATTCCAGCAAATATAACAAAGTTAACGGTTCTTTGAACAATATCAGTTTCCGCACCTTCACTATTAGCAAATAACACCATAGGAGCTAAAGCTAATCCAAGTAATAGTAATCTTTTATTCAACCCTAACCTCCTAGTTAAATTGAGCTAATTTTAGCTTTTAAGCTCTCATTAAATTGAGGCATTGCAGCTACTAATGATTCTTTTAAAGCTACTTTTTCTGCTTCTAACTCTTCAAAGAATTTCACAGATTTAGCTTCTAGTTCCTCTTTAGCACTTGCAAGTTTAGCATCAGCAACTTCTTTTGCTTCAGTATAAGCTTTTTCCCTTATAGCAGCTGCTTCTTTTTTAGCTTCAGCAATAATATGACTTGCTTCCTCTAACATACCGTCCACATCAGCAGAGTTTGATTGAGCATTTTCTAAATCTTTTTTAATAGATTCATCTCTATCATCCATATGCTTTAATAGTGGCACGAATAAACAACTGTTAAGTCTTGCTACAACTAAAAGAAAAATGATTCCTGAGCTAAGCAGTAATACAGGACTTATGTCTAACATTCATTCCTCCATATTTTTTACAGTTTAGTTTGACTAAAACTGCTTATATTTTATCGAAAGAATTTATAAAATTTTATTAAAATGGGTAATTTAGCAAAAGAAAATTACAAAGTGTTACCAAAGTAATTAGAAATCTTCTCAATGTCTTCTTGTGAGCGTATTTCTATCTTAAAATAGTTCTTTTCGGCTTTTACTTTCAATTTAGATTTTTGTAGGGTTTCAAGGGTATTCTTAAGTGGAGAAAAATCGAAATTTTGTTTTTTTGTTTTGTTACTTTTCTTCTCACCTTTTTTTTCACTTGCTTTTAGGTCTCTAACTAGAACTTCTGTTTCTCTTACTGAAAGCTTTTGCCCAGATATAGAATCTGCAACTTTCTTTTGTGTATCTTCATCCAGACCTAATAACACTTTTGCATGTCCTGCACTGATTTTATCATTTGCAAGCATTTGTTGTACATATGAAGATAGTTGTAAAAGTCTTAATGTATTTGTAATAGATGTCCTACTTTTAAATACTCTTTTTGATAACTCTTCATGGGTAATATTATGTTCATTAATTAATTGAGCGTAAGAATAAGCTAACTCAATAACATTTAAATCATCTCTTTGGATATTTTCAATTAATGCTAACTCTCTTAGCCTAAACTCTTCAATATCAACAATAATGGCTTTAATAACTTCTAAGTTAGCTAACTTGTGAGCTCTAAGTCTTCTCTCCCCTGCAATTAAAGTATATGTATCATCATCAGATTCAAATACAGAGATTGGTTGGATAAGTCCATGGGCAAGGATAGATTCAGATAACTCTTTTAATTTATCTTCATCAAAAATTCTTCTAGGTTGACTGGGATTTGGTTTAATCTTATTAACATCTAGTTCAATTACACCACTTTTAGAACTCTTATTTGAGTTCCCATATGCTGTTTCAACCTCTCCTAATAATTCGCCTAATCCTCTTCCTAATGCCATTTGAATAATCCTAAATTTAAAATTAACCTGCTATTGCACGAGCTAAGTTAGTATAAGCTTTTGTACCAACTGCTGCTGAATCATATAGCATAATAGGTTTTCCAAAACTTGGAGACTCTGCAAGTTTAATATTTCTTGGTATAACTACATAAGAACTCTCATCAACTTTAAATAGTTTGTTTTCAAAATGTTGAGCTAAGTCTGCAAATACTTGTTTAGATAGATTATTTTGTGAACTATACATAGTTGGTAAAAAACCTCTAATTTGTAATTGTCTATTTATTGTTTGTTTTACTAGTTTAATTGTGTTTAATAATTGTGCAAGACCTTCTAATGCAAAGAATTCACATTGTATAGGAATTAATACAGAAGTTGATGCACTAAGTGTATTAATTGTAATAGGTCCTAAAGCAGGAGGTGAATCTATAATTATATAATCAAAATCTTTTTTAATTGGGTCAATTTTTCTTTTTAAAACTAACTCTCTATCTTTTATATTTTTATAGAACTCTTTTTCAATCCCTACAAGTCCAATATTAGATGGTGCAACTTTTAAATTTTCAATTTCACTATCTAAAATTATCTCATTTAACTCTTTTGTTCCTAACATAACGTGGTATATATTATACTCATATGTATCCCTATGGAAACCTAAAGAAGTTGTAGCATTTGCTTGGGGATCTGCATCAATCAATAAAACTTTTTTACCCTCAAGTGCTAGTGCTGCACTTAAATTAACGGCAGTTGTTGTTTTACCAACACCACCTTTTTGATTTGCTATTGCAATTACCTCTGTCATCTTAAACTAAATACCTTTGTATTATCAATTTGTATAGAACCATCTTCATTCAAAGTGGCTTTTTCTAATGAAACTTTTTTATTTTCTAATGTTGCTTGGAAATTTTTGCTTCTATGAAATTCTATCTTAAACTCACTAAAAATATCCTTCCAAGTTGGATATTTTTCTAAAGTTTCAAAATAATTTTTTAATAAGTTTTTTATTTCTATTTTTATATCTAGTTTTCCATAAGACTTATCTACATTTACCAAATTTAGCCCAATCCCACAATATATCAAATCTTTAGTTGCTGTGGTTATAGTTCCTCCAATTTTTTTATCTTCTATATAAAAATCATTGGGCCACTTAAGCCAAATTTTCGAACCTAAAGAAGACAAAAACTCCTTTAATATAAAAGAAAAATATATTGAAGCACTTTGTAATTGTAAATCTATAGGCAAAAGTGCTTTTTCAAGAACAAATGAAAAAAATAGATTTCCTTTTTTCCCTTGCCATGTATTTCCTCTACTTCCTATTCCTTGGGTTTGAAGATCTGTAGCAATACATAAAGGTTTTGTATATGCTTCACTTTTTATTAGCTCTTTTAAATATGTGTGTGTTGAGTCGACTTTTTCTAAAAATATTATTTGCATGTGAGATTATACATAATATCTAATATCTTTTCAAGAAATAATTAATTACAATCTTATAAAAAAGAGAGTTTATGCTTGACCCAGTTCTTCCTATAGCACTTTATTTACTTTTTGGATATCTTTTTAAAATATTTTTTAAAGATAATTCAAAAGAGTTAGTAGAATTTGTAATATATTTTTCACTTCCAGCAATTGTATTTTATAAAATATATCCACTTGAGTTAAATGAAACAACTCTAGGACTTATATTTATGTTCAATTGTATTATTCTAGTTAATCTTCTAATCTCATACTATGTTGGAAAATTTTTAAAACTTGATAAAAAAACCTTAGCTACTTTTATGATAGTTGCAACTTTTGGAAATACTTCTTTTATTGGTTTTTCATATATTGATTCTTTTTATGGACAAGATTATGTTGTATATGCTCTTATTTATGACCTATTTGGTTCATTCTTGCTATTAGTGAGTTTAGGGATGATTATAATAAATTGGGGAAGTGGTCAACATGTAAATATAAAAGGTATTGTAAAAAGTGTATTATTTTTTCCACCTATAATTATGTTCTTTATAACTATAATTTCTAAACTTTTTATTGTACCAGAGTTTATAATGAATACTATGGGAACTATAGGTTCAACCTTGGTTCCAATAGCAATGATAGCAATTGGTATGAAACTTGAAGTAAAAAATATCTTTTATAAAGTAAAAGTTGTTAGTTTTGCAATACTTGTAAAAATGTTGATTGTTCCGGTGATTGTATTAGTATTATTTTCTATTTTTTATAATCTTGATGATACTTGGAGTAAAACAACCATCCTTGAAGTTGCAATGCCACCTATGACTATGGCAGTTGTCTTAGCTATAAAAGGTGGATTAGATGAAAGGTTGGCAATAAATGCTTTAGTATTTGGAGTATTAATATCTTTACTTAGTGTTACTGGGTTTTACTATTTTCTAAATTAAATTTTATTGTAATTACTGCCCCTTTATATTTTTGATTATTGAATACATACTTTTCATTTTTTATAGAAATATCTCCTTTCATATGTTTTTCAATAATCTCTTTTGTCATATAAAGACCTATTCCTGAACCACCTGTTCTATTTTTAGTTGTAAAGTTTTGATTAAATACTTTTTTTATTATATTTTCTGAAATTCCATTCCCATTATCTTTTATTTCAATTAAAATAGAATTAACTGTTTTTTTTAAATTGATAAAAATCAATCTTGGCTTATTAAGTGGTATTTTTTCCAAAATAGCATCTTTTGAGTTTTGAATGATATTTAATATTGCTTGTTTTAATTCATTTTCATATCCATATAAATTTATATCTTTATCTAAATTTGTATGAACAACAATCTGATTTTCCAATAAAGCTGCTTGTATTATAGATATACTTGATAAGATATTTTTTGCTAAGTTAAAATCACTTTGGATTTTATCAAGTTTATAAAAGTTTCTAAAGTCATCAATTGTTTGAGATAAGTGTTGAGTTGTAGTCACAATATTTCTTAAACCTTTTTTAATATCTTCATTATTACAATTGCCCAACTCAATATTAATACTAAGTCCACTTGCAGCTGCACTTATAGAATTTAGTGGTTGTCTCCACTGATGGGCAATATTTCTAATCATTTCACCTAAAGATGCAAGCTTTGATTGATGAAAAATTATTGCAGATTTTTTTTCACTCTCTCTTACTTCTTTATCAACCCTTTTTTGTAATTTTTCATTTGCTATTTCTAGCTGTGCATTTAATTTTTTTAACTTTTCTATATCACTTTGAGCTTTATATATAGATAGTGCAATAAATGAACTTATCATACTTAGCATCTTTTTATCTTTATCATCATAAGATACTAACTCCCCGTCAACTTTTTTATTTAATAACTGTAAAACACCAAGTTTTTTATTTTCTAAAGGATATACAATAGGGATAGTTATAATAGAGTGTGTTTTATAAGCAAACTTCTTATCAAACTCTTTAACACCTAAAAAGTCATAGCTATCTGCTTTATAAACATCATCTATTGCAATTATTTTATTGGATAAAAAAGATTCTACTGCTAGATATTTTTCACCTTCACTAAGTGGTAATTTTAAATCTTTGAGGGAATAAAAATGTTTGTAAATATTTTCATAGGACATTAAATCATTTTGGAAAACATTAAAACATAAAGCTTCTTTTTCGCATATATAAATGCTTCCAGCCTCAGAATGAAGTATATCTCTAGTTTGTTTTAATATTTCATGAAGTAAAACATCAAAATCATTTATATTAAATAAGCCTATATCACAAAGGCTAGATGAGTCATCTTCTGTTTTCATAATAATCTACTTAATGATAATTTCTTATATCATTATACGAATATTAACTTAAAATATCTCCAAGATTTAATCTTTGACCTCTAATATAATCTGTAGCTTTTACTGCTTTTTTTGAAGGTGCTTGAATTGTTGAGATTTTTAAACTCCCATGTTCACAAGCTATTGTTATAGAGTGCTTATCTATATTTAATATTTCCCCTGGATTGTTTTTAGAATCAGTTTCTATAAGTTCTATATCTTTTAATTTTAATCCTGAATCTAAAAATATCCCTGGCCAATATGAATAAGCCTTATATTTTAAATAAAGTTTTTTTGCATCTAAAAAATCAACTTTCCCATGCTCTTTTTTTATCTTTTTACAAAAACTTACTTCTGCTTCATTTTGTTTTTTAGGCTTGATCTTCTCAAAATTATCTAAAGTTGTAATTGTAAGTTTAGCTGCAATATCTGATAATTTATCAAAAGCTTGAGCCACTTCCATTGTTGTAGTTATTTTTAGATACTGTAAAGCTAAAATATCTCCACTATCAAGACCCTCTTCCATAAGCATTGAAGTAACACCTGTATATTTATCATCTTTTAGTAATGCCTCTTGAATAGGACTTGCTCCTCTATATTTTGGTAGAAGTGAAGCATGTAAGTTTATACAAGGGGCTATATCTAAAATCTCTTTAGGAAGTATTTGTCCATAGGCAGCAACAATTATAAAGTCTGGTTTTAAATTTTTTATTATCTCTTCAACATCTTTATTGTTTCTAAGTTTTTCAGGTTGATAAATTGCTAGAGACAAATCATTGTCAATACAATATTGTTTGATATGAGGAGGGGTTATAAGCTGTTTTCTTCCAACAGGTTTATCTGGCTGGGTAAACAAAGCAACAATCTCATATGAACTTTTTATAAGTTCATCAAAAATCCTTGTTGCATAGTCTGGTGTTCCCATAAATATAACTCTTTTAGCCATCATCAACCCTTATTTTTTAAATAATGTTCCACTTGTATGTTTATTTTCAACCAAGAAATCATATGCATTTTTCAAATCAAATCCAGAACTTAGATACATCATTCTATCTCTTTTTAATAAAAAATCTGCCGCTTTTAATTTTGTTACAATTCCACCTGTTGCAAATTCAGAATTTGGTGTATGTTTCATCTTTAAATCTTCTTCTTCTATACTATTAACAATATGTCTCATTTTTGCATGTGGATTTTCATGTGGATTTGAATCGTATAAACCATCAACATCAGATAAGATTGCTAATAAATCTGCATCAAAAAAATGGGTAGCATGGGCACCTAATTGGTCATTATCCCCAATTAAAAGTTCTTGGTTTGCAATAACATCATTTTCATTTAAAATTGGAATTATATTATTAGCAAGTAAAATTTCCATCACCCCTTTTGCATTTTTTGATCTTTTTCTTGAATCAAAATCTTCTGCAACTAAAAGCATTTGAGCACATTTCAATTCATGTTCTGCAAATCTTTTTTTATAATGTTTCATTAATAAAGGTTGACCAATAGCTGCTAAGGCTTGTCTATTTAAAACTTTTTTTCTATCTAAGTTAAGTACAGTGTTTCCAGCTGCAACTGCACCTGATGAGACTAGGATAACTTCTGATTTTTTTTCATTTTTTAATTTTGAGATTAAATCTACTAAGTTATTAAGTCTTTCCACTGCTAAGATATCATGCTCTCTTAATACTGCACTTCCAACCTTAATAACTATTCTTTTGTTTGCAAGGGAAATTTCACTTTTTTCCATCATTTTTTGTTTTGTCCTATTAATTCATATAATGAGAATACAATAGATTTTGTATTTAAATGCGTCACCGATGATAATGGCAATACAAAAAATGGTTTACTCTCATCAAATTTCGAATGGGTTAAATCTTGTACATAATATGGTAAAGTAGTATCAAAACCATATTCATTGACAGAAGTGGCTTCTAAACCTAAATCTTCTATGAATTTTATAATATCATTATTTAAATCTTCCCCATAATAAGCATCAATTTTAGTTAATGCAATTGCAAAGTTTCTTGTTGAAAGCTCTTCTGAGAACTTTTTAACTTCCTCTTTTAAAACATCAAATTGATCTTTTATCGTTCTAAAATTAGAAACATCTATCATAAATAATAAAGTTTTAGTTCTTTCAATATGTCTTAAAAACTCTAGTCCTAAACCTTTTCCATCACTGGCACCATCTATAATACCTGGGATATCAGCCATCACAAATGAGTTATACTCACCCACTTCAACAACTCCAAGTTTTGGAGTTAGGGTTGTAAACTCATAGTTTGCTATTTCAGGACTGGCATTTGATAAAGTTGAGATTAGTGTTGATTTTCCAACATTTGGATATCCCACTAATCCCACATCTGCAATAAGTTTTAACTCTAATCTTATCTCTTTAGTAACTCCTGGAAGTCCTGGTTGAAAGTATGTTGGTCTTTGATTACGTGAATTTTTAAAGTGAGTATTACCTAAACCACCTTTTCCACCTTCTAAGAATAGTACCTTTTCTCCCTCTTCAAGTAAATCTAATAAAACCTCATCTGTTTCATTATCAATAACTTGAGTTCCAGGAGGAACAGAAAGAATCAAGGCTTGAGCAGATTTTCCACTTTTTCTTCTACCCTCACCTGGTTTTCCATTATCGGCTTTTAAAATATTACGACCTTTATACCATGATAGTGTATCTGTATTATTATCAACTACAAATACTACATCTCCACCTTTACCACCATCTCCTCCATCAGGTCCACCCTTTATTACAAACTTTTCTCTTCTAAAAGATGAACAACCTTGACCACCTTTACCTGATGATAAAGTGAATTTTACACTATCAATAAACACAACAAACTCCTTAAATAAAAAAAGGGTGCAGGCAAATACCCTACACCCTTTAATGAATTAAAACCAATAAATACTATGAAGCAGCGTAAACTGAAACTTTTTTTCTGTCTTTGTCTTTTACTTCAAATTTTACAACACCATCAATAAGTGCATAAATAGTATGGTCTTTACCAATACCTACATTTTCGCCAACATGAACTTTAGTTCCTCTTTGTCTAATGATGATATTTCCAGCTCTAACTGCTTCACCACCAAACTTTTTAACACCAAGTCTTCTACCAGCTGAATCTCTATTATTCTGTGTACTTCCCTGACCTTTCTTGTGAGCCATAACCTATCTCCTATGCTGCAATTTTAGTAATTCTAATTTTAGTGAAGCTTTTTCTAAAACCTCTTTTTAACTTAGAATCTTTTCTTCTTCTTTTTTTGTAAATGATTACTTTTCTTCCTCTATTTACACCAGTTCCATCTAATACAACCTCAGCTTCTACTTTAGCAGCAGAAACAGCATCACCAGTTTTTAACTCACCATCATTTACAGCTAAAACATCTGTGATTTCAAGAGTTTCTTTAGCAGCTTGACCAGTATAATCAATATCTAAGATATCACCCTCAGTTACTTTATACTGTTTACCACCACACTTAATAATTGCGTACATACTTCTATCCTCTGTTTTTATCAATCTTTTATTAACTTATCTATTTAACGGGACGAAATACTAGCTAATTTTAGTTTAAACTTTCTTTAAGCGAATATATTTTAGCAATAATCGTATGGTAATGCAATTGCATCCATTTCAACCAAAACATTTTTTGGCAAAGTTTTAACAGCAACAGTACTTCTAACGGGTTTATGATCTCCAAAAGCTTCTGCATAAAGTACATTTACAATAGCAAAATCATCCATATTATCTAAAAAAATTGTAACTTTTACAACTTTATCTAAACCACTTTTGGCATCTTCTAAAATATTTCTTAAATTTTCTAAAACTTGTCTTGTTTGTTTTTTGATATCCCTTTCAACTAACTCTCCATCAGGAGTTAAGGGAATTTGTCCAGAAGTATATATAAGTCCATTTACTTTTATTGCTTGTGAATATGGACCGATTGCAGCTGGTGCATTACTTGATTCAATAATTTCCATTAATAATTCCTATTTTTAAATTTTACAAATTCTACAAAAAATAATATAGATTTTCAATAAATTATAGATTATAACTTACTAATTTACCAAGTTTTAATTGTCTAAGGCTATCTTGAACCTTTCTTAAAAGCAAGCCTTTCTCTTTTAGATTCAAGTTATTATCATATTTAATAGAAGTTAATTTTTTACTATAAAATTTATGTAAAAGAACAATCAACTCATTATTTAATCTTTCATCATCATATGATTCTAACTTTTCATTTAAAATTATCCCATTTAAACTTTGGTTATTGATATCTTCTAAAAGTAATTCAAATTCGTTTCTATGATGTTCAAACATTGTAGAGTCAACTATATCTAAAACACTATCAAGTCTTTGTGGTTTTTCTAAAATTGATTTTATTATACAAAGCTCTGCTATATCTATTTTTGTAAGATTTACCTCTTTTTTTCTAATCACATCAGTACTTACTTTTACTAGGTTTTCTCTTATATTAAGTTTTTGGGCAATATATCTTTTATACTCATCTTGATAAATAATCCCTAAGGATTTTAAGTATTCATTTGTTTCTAAAAGTGCTTTTTGTTTTTGGTTTGGATTATTTATATCATATTTTGAAATTATATAATCTATTGCAAAGGGGATAAAGGGTTTTGGACTTGAAAAAATAGTATTTAACTCTTCAATTCTCCCATCTTTTACCATATCAGCTGGGTCTTTACCTTCACCAAAAATTATAACACCACCCTCAAATTCACCTTGACTTAACATAACAGAAGCTTTAAAAGCAGCATTTAATCCAGCATTATCACCATCATATGCCACAATAACTTGAGGTTCACCTCTTCTAATTAAAGGTAAATGTTCTTTTGTTAATGCTGTTCCTAAGGTTGCAACAGCTGTGTTAAAACCTGCTTGATGAAGCATTATTACATCTAAATACCCTTCGGTTATAATTATTCTATTTTTTTTATATATATTCTCTTTAGCTATGTTATAACCATATAAAAGCTTTGATTTATTGAAAACTTTGCTTTGGGGTGAGTTTACATATTTTGCATTGTGTCCTGTTATTGTTCTACCACCAAAACCTACAATTTTTCCATTTAGTGAATATATAGGGAAAGTGATTCTTTCAATAAATCTTGAGTATAAGCCATTTGTTCCGGTATCAATAATTCCCAACTCTTTTGCTTCTGCTAAGTTATAATAATTGTTTTTTAAAAAATTTAAAGTATCAGCAGAACTTGGGGCATAACCAATCTCAAACTTTTCAACAGAAAACTCCGAAATACCTCTTTTATGAATATACTCTTTTGCTATGCCATTATTTACAAAAAGTTTTTGATAAAATTTATTTACATCTTCTAAAATCTTTAAATTTTGTTTTTTTTCATTATTGTTATTATCATAATCTAAAGATACACTATACATTGAAGCTAGTTTTTCTATAGCCTCAGGATATGAAAGTTTTTCATATTCCATAACAAATTTTATAGAGTCTCCCCCTACTCCACAGCCAAAACAATGATATATCTGTTTTGCTGGACTTACCACAAAGGAAGGTGTACTTTCTCCATGAAAAGGACAGCAGGCTTTAAAGTTTGCTCCACTCTTTTTTAATTCAATAAATTGGGAAACAACATCAACAACATCAAGATGGTTTTTAAGATTTTCTATCGAGTCTTTTGTAATCATTCAAAAATTATACCCTTTTATTATTTTGTATGCCCTTTTATGTTATATTTATTTTAAACAATCATATAAGGATTTTATTGGATAGTTTAGTTTTAGAGTACAGAGATCCCCTATTTGGAATAATCATACTATTTGCTCTTGTCTTTTTTATATCTTTTATAACCTACTCTTTTGGACTTTACAAAGAAAAACGTGCAAGAAGAGATTATAGAAAGCTTCTAAAAAGATTTGAAATAGGTAAATTAAAAGAGGAGGATTATGTACATCTATATAAAACTTACAATCTACCTTTTGACTCTATTTTACTTTTAGCTTCGACATTTTTACATAAGGGTGATTATAATAAAGCAACCTCTGTATATCTAGCACTTTTAGAACATGTAACAGATAGAGTTAAAAAAGAAGAGGTTTTAGAACTACTTGGAACTACCTATTTTAAAGGTGGTTTTTTACAAAGATCAAGGGAGATATTTTTAAGAATTTTAAAATTTTCTCCAAGAAATACAAAAGCATTAAAACATCTATTAATAATCAGTGAAAAATTAAAAGAGTATACACAATCAAAAGAGATAGTTGAATGTTTAGATGAATTAAAAGTTGAAACAAAAAAAGACAAGATATTTATAGATGCCCTAATCATAATAAATGACCCAATAGAATCTTTTGAAAAAAAAGGGGAAAAACTATATAGTTTATTTAAAGAAAATCCTCTAATTCAAAGATTAGCTGTACAATATTTTATCCAATACAACAAAGAGTTTTTTTGGCAACATCTAAATGAATTTGATTTAAAAAAAATTGTTGATATCTTATGGTATCTAAATTTTGATGATATAGATTTTGATAAGGTTTCAAATAATCAATTTTTAAATGAATTATATAGTGCAAAAGGCTATTTAACAAGTGTAAAACATAGTGATGATTTTGTTTTTGATGTACTTATAGCTTTAAATGCTCACGAGCATAAAGTTCCTGCAACTGTTGATTTTGAATTTATCTGCACTTCATGTAAACATACCCATCCAATTTTTGATACTAGATGTCCTAGATGTAACGATATATTATCTTTTGATGTAAAATATTATTTAGTGAAAGGTATTAGTGAAACAAATCAATCTTTACAGTGATGGTTCCTCTTTGGGTAATCCAGGTCCAGGTGGTTGGGGGACTATTTTAGAATATAATGGAAAAGAAAAAGAGCTAAGTGGAGCCAAAGATAATACCACAAACAATCAAATGGAACTAAAGGGGGTAATAGAAGGGATTAAGGCATTAAAAGAGCCTTGTGATGTTCATATTATCTCTGATTCCACTTATGTTGTAAAAGGTATAAATGAATGGTTAAACTCTTGGATTAAAAACAATTGGCGAACAGCTGCAAAAAAGCCTGTTAAAAACTGTGAACTATGGCAAGAGTATGTAGAGGTTTCAAAGTCCCATAAAATAAGAGCTACATGGGTAAAAGGTCATGCTGGACATGAACATAATGAAAGATGTGATATACTTGCACGTACACAAGCAGAATCTATAAAGGAAAAAAATTAAAAATGAATGATTACTCACAATTAGAACGGTGTTTGGGTTATCAGTTTAAAGATAAAGACCTGATAATCGAAGCACTTACACACAAAAGTTTTAAAAAACCTTACAATAATGAAAGGTTAGAGTTTTTAGGAGATGCGGTTTTAAACTTAATAGTTGGAGAATATCTATTTAAAAAATTCCCAACATCAAATGAGGGAGATCTCTCAAAAATAAGAGCAAGTTTAGTAAATGAAACTGGTTTTACAAAACTAGCAAGAGAGATAAAACTGGGGGATTATATTTTTATTTCAAATGCAGAAGAGAGAAATAAAGGTAGAAGTAAAGCCTCAATTTTATCAGATGCCTTTGAGGCAATTATGGGTGCTATTTATTTAGAATCAGGTTTAGAAGTTCTAAAACCAATAATCTTAGATCTTCTAGAAAATACATATGATAAAATAAATCTAGATGTACTTTTTAGTGATTATAAAACAGCCTTACAAGAGATAACTCAAGCAGAATTTGGAACAATTCCTGAGTATCGTATAGAGGGTTCATATGGACCTGATCATAAAAAAGAGTTTGAAGTATCACTTTGGATAGATGATAAAACCTATGGTAAAGCTATTGGGAAAAGTAAAAAACTTGCACAACAAGCAGTTGCTAAAATAGCAATAGATATATTAAAAGGGAAAAAGTAAATGAATAGTTTTGGACAAAAATTCAGATTTACAACCTTTGGAGAGAGTCATGGTAAGGCTTTAGGTTGTATAGTTGATGGGGTTCCAGCTGGATTAAGAATAGATGAAAGTTTTATTCAAGAAGAGATGGATAGAAGAAAGCCTGGTAAAAATGAGTTTGCTACTGCTAGAAAAGAATCAGATAGAGTTGAGATTTTATCTGGAGTATTTGAAGGACTTACTACAGGAACACCCATATCTATGGTGATTTTTAATGAAAATCAAAAAAGTAAAGATTATACAAATGTAAAAGACCTTTTTAGACCAGGTCATGCAGATTTTACTTATTTTGCGAAATATGGAATTAGAGATTATAGAGGTGGAGGAAGAAGTAGTGCAAGGGAAACATCAGCAAGAGTTGCAGCTGGTGCTATTGCAAAACTTATGTTAAAAGAGTTAGGGCTTAAAATTCAAAGTGGAATTTGTGAAATAGATGGAATAAAATCATCTAACATTGACTTCGAATTTGCAAAAACTTCTGAGATTTATGCCTTAGATAAAGATAAAGAACAGTTCCAAAAAGATGCTATACTTATTGCAAAAAATGAGCATGATTCTGTGGGTGGAGTTGCTTTAGTAAATGTAAAAAATGCACCTGCTGGTTTGGGAGAACCACTTTATCATAAACTAGATTCCCAAATAGCTAGTGCAATGATGAGTATAAATGCAGTAAAAGCTGTAGAGATTGGTGATGGACTAAGTTCTTCTCATAAGAAGGGTCATATAAATAATGATCAAATTAGAAGTAATGGTTTTGTAACAAATCACAGTGGGGGGATATTAGGTGGTATCTCAAATGGAGATGATATTAATGTAAAAGTATATTTCAAGCCAACCCCTTCTATTTTTATGAAACAAGATACAATTGATATAAAAAATCAAGAAGTAACTTGTGAACTAAAAGGAAGACACGACCCTTGTGTTGCTATAAGAGGAAGTGTAGTTGCAGAGTCGATGATTTCTTTAGTGCTTGCTGATATGGTTTTACTAAATTTAGGTAGCAAAATGGATAATTTAAAAAAAATCTATAGTTAAAGTTTAGTTTTTATTTTACTTAAAGAATCTTTTTGTAACATTTCATAATCCTTTACTTTGGTCAAGTTGAAAGGAACCTAGCGAAGCTTTGGCTTCGCTTTTTTTTTATAATATATAATGGAATGAATATAGCATATATTTTATAATCTTTTTAGAGGAATTATCCAATGTATAATTGCAAATTTGGACTAAATGAACATAAACCTTTTTTGAATAATCATTCTGATCACGATCACTCCCACAAACATCATCACGAGCATGATCATCATGAACACCATCATGACCATAGAAGTATGGATAAAAAAGTATTAAAAATCGCTCTTACTATCACTTTTATAACTATGCTTGCTGAATTTTTTTATGGATTTTTGTCAAACTCTTTGGCACTAATATCAGATGCCATACATATGTTTACCCACTCTTTTGCCCTTATAATCTCTCTTGTTGCAATTATTATTGCAAATAAAAAAGCACCTTTAGAGAAAACTTTTGGTTATTATAGAATAGAAGTACTCGCAGCTTTTGTAAATGGAATCACTATTGTTTTATCTATTCTTTGGATTTTATATGAAGCTTTTGAAAGGTTTTTA
The DNA here is from genome assembly GCA_048571215.1 of Halarcobacter azotofixans (SeqCode). GTDB lineage: Bacteria > Campylobacterota > Campylobacteria > Campylobacterales > Arcobacteraceae > Halarcobacter > Halarcobacter azotofixans. Next base: position 485,610 of record CP182352.1, on the reverse strand, counting down.
AATCCTCAAACTATAAACATAAAAATGGCTTTAATTGTTGCAAGTATAGGTTTAGTTGTAAATATTATTACAGGTTTAATTTTAATGCAAGGGGATAAAGAGAATATAAATTTAAAATCTGCATTTATCCATATGTTAAGTGATGCCTTATCTTCTGTAGCCATTATAATAGGCTATATTGTAATATATTTTACCTCATGGTATTTTATAGATATTATATTAGCTATTGTTGTTGCCTTAGTAATTGGTAAATGGGCAAAAGATGTTTTAAAAACTTCTATAAATACTTTAATGGAAAGTTCACCTATTGATATAAATGAGGTAAAAACATTTATAGAACAAAATAAAAATGTTATAGAGTTACATGATATACATATTTGGGAAATAACTCAAGATATGTATAACATGACTGCCCATGTAAAAATTGACAAATCTTCACTTGAAAACTATGAAAAACTACTTTTAGAATTGAATCATCAATTAAAAGATAAATTTAAAATTGTTCATACTACTTTTCAATTTGAATGGTAAGGATTAAGACTTTATTTTTACTAATTTATCTTGTATAAATTGACTTACTATATCGATTATGATTTTGTTATTACCAGAGTCAAATACAGTAGTTCCATTTTTTTTCAATTTCTTTACTGGTACATTTTTACAATCTGGAAGTATTAAAACACCAAAGTGTTTATCAACGCACTCTTTTATAATCTCCTCATCACTATGAGGATGTGGATTTTTGATTATATGAACATCAGCTATATTTTGACCCATCAAATCTAAAACTGTTAAATAATTAGATTTTTCAAAACTACTTGCAATTGGTGAAATATAACTCATTTTTTGGTTTGTAGGGAATACTACTCTTAGCATGTTTTCTCCTATTGGAAAGATACTATTAATTAATATGAGATTTTAAAACATCAGAACAATTAGGATGAGTGAAAGTAATGACTAGGGAAAAGACAATTATAAATTTATCCTAAAATGCTAACTGATGTTTAAAAATATGTTCGTTAAAGCTAACTTAATACATATACTTTGTAGAATACTGGAACCAAAAAGGTTACCAAAGAAAATTACAATTTATTAAATAAAATATATAAATTCAACTACTTATGAACATATGTCAGAATTATAACATCTAAAAGAGCATATGTCAAGTATAATTTAATAAACTTGTGTTAAAATTTCAGTATCAAAATTAAGGTTATTAATGGCAAGAGAAAAACTTCAAAGAAAACTTGAATTAAAACCAGTTTCAAAATATTTTGGTCCAAAAGATATTAAGGCCAAACAAGATGTAATATTATTGCATGAGGAACTAGAAGCTATCCATTTGATGGATTCATTTTGTATGTATCAAGAGGATGCAGCAAAAAAAATGAATGTTTCTAGAGCAACATTTGCAAGGATAATAAAAAGTGCTAGAAAAAAAATCTCGTTGGCACTAATTACTGGTAGTAATATAAAAGTTCATGAGATAAAAAATGAGTTTCATATTGCAATATGTTCACATAGTAATGAAGAACTTCAATATGCGGATGATACAGCTAAATATATCTGGATATACTTTATAAAAGATTATAAACTAAAATCATCAAACTGTATAAATAATCCTATGTATCAAAATGAGGATGAAGCAGCCTGTAATGTACTTCCAGATGTATTATATGACTATAAAGTAAACTATTTTTTAATAGAAGATATAGATTACGATTTAAAGATTTCACTTATTGCTAAGGGTATTTATCCAATTTTACAAGAAGATGTAACAGAAGATAAACTTGTAGATATTTTTCAATAGAGATTAATAAATCTCTATTGAACCTCAGATTTTAATTCTTCTAATCTAGCTATTCTATCTTCTGTTGTTGGATGAGTTCTAAAAAGATTTCCAAAAGTTGATTTCATCCCTGAAAAAGGGTTTATAATAAACATATGTGCTGTTTGTTCTGTTGCATTGTGTATGTGATGTCCATTTCTTGCATATTTTTCAAGTTTTGACAAGGCACTTTGTAATCCAGCTGGATTCTTTGTCATACGAGCTGAGCCCTCATCTGCCATAAACTCCCTACTTCTACTTACTGTCATTTGTATTATAGAAGCTGCAAGTGGTAACAAAATAGCCATAAGAATCATAATAGCTGGATGTACACCTTGTCTATTATTCCCTCCAAATATTGCAGAAAATTGCATCATATTTGCAATCATTGCAATAGCCCCTGCAAATACAGCAGCAATTGTACCAACTAAGATATCATAATGTTTTATATGTGATAATTCATGGGCAATAACACCTTCTAACTCTTTCTCATTTAACATCTCATATAAGCCCATAGTAACAGCTACTGCTGCATTTTCATGATTTCTTCCTGTTGCAAAAGCATTTGGTGTATGATCTGGTATTAAATAAACCTTTGGCATAGGAAGACCAGCTTTTGCTACTAAATTTTGTGTAATTCTATATACAGGATGATTTCTATCTTCAATTGGTGTTGCATTATAATGTTTTAGTACTTGTTTATCTGAATAGTAGTAAGCGTAAAAATTCATACCACCTGCAAATAAAAAGGCGATTAACATACCATTTGTTCCACCAAAAGAGTATCCAATAAATACAAATAATACAGTAAGTGAAGTTAATAAAAAAACTGTTTTTGCTTGCTCCATAAATCTCCTTTTTTTTCCATATTTTATCATCAAATTATTAATAAATGTTTAATAAATCTATATAGCTTTATTGAATATTATTTAAATATAGTTATAATAATTACTTCTTAAAAAAGAGGATAAAATGAAGAGATTATATATTATCAGACATGGAAAATCAGACTGGTCAAATCCTACATTAGATGATTTTGATAGACCCTTAAACAAAAGAGGTAAAAAAGATGCTCCCTATATGGGAGAACTTCTAAGAAAAGATGGACATATACCTGATCTGATAATATCAAGCCCAGCATATAGAGCAAGGGAAACTGCAAGAATCATTGCTCAAGAGCTTATGTATCATAAAGATATTATGTTCAATGAATATATTTATGAAGCTGATTTAAAAACAATACTTGAAGTTGTAAGCTTTATCGCAGATGAATATGATACAGTATATCTAATAGGTCATAATCCTGCAATAAATATTTTGGCCTTTTATTTTGTTGATTTTAATCAGAATATTCCTACTTGTGGTGTTTTAGAATTAGAATTTGATTGTAATACATGGAGAGAGATAGGTAAAAAAAATGCCAAACTTGTATCTTTTGAATATCCTAAAAAATATAATAATTAATTTTGATAAAAAGTAATGAGTTTTATTTTTTTTCAAGTTAAATATTCTTAAAATCAATAATAAAATTTATTTATGAGAAATGATATGAAAACACTTTATATAATGAGACATGCAGAAAAAAACATAAACAAAACTTATGCACATGATTACGATGTAGAACTAACAGCTCAAGGTTTTGAAGATGTAAAATCAGTTGCCTATAAATTAAAAGAAGAGGATAGTTTCCCTGATTTGATAGTTTCTAGTCCAGCTATAAGAGCTAGGCAAACAGCTGAAACCCTATGTGATGTTTTAGAATATAATAAAAGTATAATGTACAATGAGGTTATATATCAAGCTTTCTTAAATGAGATTGTAGAATCAATCAATTATACATTTGATACTGTTCAGACTCTACTAATAATAGGTCACAACCCATCTTTAACAGCTCTAAGCTTAAGCTTAGGAGGAGTAAAAGAGGAAATTAGCACATCCAATATAATAAAAATTGAGTTTGATTGTGACTCTTGGACAAGTATTACAAAAGAGAATGCAAAATATATAAAAACCTTTAAACCCTAATTTTGTAGTTTTCCAGCTGTATAACCACTTGAAAAAGCCCATTGAAGATTGTATCCTCCACAAGGTCCATCTAAATCCATAACCTCACCACAAAAATATAAGCCTTTTACAATCTTACTTTGCATAGTTTTAGGGTTTATCTCTTTTAAGCTTATTCCACCCCTTGTTATCATAGCTTTTTCAAAACCAACATGATCAGTTATAGTCAAAGGAGTTGAAGTTATAATCTTAACTAAAGCATCTCTTGTTTGACCTTGTAAATCTTTAAATCTTTTATTAAAATCTGCACCAACTAAAAGGGATAGTTCTTTTATAACACTTATAGGTAATAGAGGGCTTAAAACCTCTAAAATAGTTGCACTTGGATTTTTTGTTGATTCATTTTTGATATGTGTAAATATTTGTTCTTGATTTAAACCTTTTACAAGATTCATCACAATAGGAATCTCTCCATACTTATCAAGCAAAGGTGTAATCTCTCTTGAAAAATCTAAAACAACAGGACCTCTAATTCCATTTGAAGTAAAAATCAAATCCCCAACTGCCTTTAAGTTTTTGTGTTTTTTCATATCAACACTTAATATAGCCTTTGCTATCGTATCTGCCTTACAAGAGGCTACCCATTTCTCTTTTGAAATAAGTGGTAACATAGCAGCATATAGTTTTGTAACATTATGTCCTAAAGATTTTGCAAATCTATAACCATCTCCCAATGCCCCTAGCTTACTGTAACCTAAACCACCAGTTGCAATTATCACATTTGATGAGATAATGTTTTCATTTTCTGTTTTTACCCCATCTATCTCTTCATATTTTAAAAGTAAATCTATAACTTTTGTATTTGTTCTAACTTCAACATTCAGTTTTATAAGCTCATTTTTTAAAGCTTCTATTATAGTTTGAGAATTATGGGTAACAGGAAATACCCTAAAGCCATCAGGGATATGTGTATCAACGCCAATATCTTTAAAAAACTCAATTAAATCTTTATAATCAAAAATATTCAAACAATCACTCATAAATTTACCATTTTTACCAAAACTTTTCATAAAAGTTTCATTATCCAAAGTATTAGTTAAGTTACATTTGCCTCCACCTGTAGCTTTAAGCTTTGGACCTAGTTTGTTTTGTTGTTCTACTAAAAGTACTTTTTTACCCTCTTTTGAGGCTTTTATAGAGGCTATCATACCAGCTGCCCCTGAACCTATTATTATTGCATCATATTTATTATTCATGGGTGCAATAATATCTAATTTAATATGAAGTTCCCAAATTTAGATAAATAATTTAAATCAAAATTTATTTATTTTGATGTACAATTCTTAAATATAGTTTATAGGAGTATATTATGAAAATCGAATCTTATAGTGTGGATATGCAAGCAAGTAGTAGTTTTGTACAAAAAGAACAAAGTCTAACATCTATAAGACTTTTTTCACGTGATGATTTAAAAGAGGCTCAAAATAAAGAGAATCTAAACATCAAGCAACCAAGACTAAATAATATTAAAGCTGTTTATAATGATGAAGAAAATCTTTCTTTTGAAGATAAAATAAAAAAAATACTAATTGAGCTTCTTCTTGAACAATTAACAAAAAGTAAAAAAGAAATAAAATTATATCCCCACCATTCAAAAATGCAGCAAGTATATATAAATCCTTATACAAATCAATCATCAAGACCAAATTGGGGTTTTAGTTTCCAAAGTTCACAAGAGTATTACCAAAAAAGCTCAGTTGAGTTTAGTACTCAAGCTACAATAAAGACTAATACTGGTGAGTTTAATATTAATATCAATATGTCACTTACACAGGAGTTTTATCAAAGACAAAGTATAAATATTAGTGCTGGAGCTCCTATGCAAGACCCTCTACTAATCAATTATAATTCAGATATTGGAAGTTTTGATAATATAAGCAAAAATATGAGTTTTGAATTTGATTTAAATGGTGATGGTGAAAATGAGACTATTCCAGAACTTGTAAATGGAACAGGTTACTTAGCTTTGGATAAAAACAATAATGGAAATATCGATAATGGTAATGAGTTATTTGGTCCAAATACAGGTGATGGATTTGAAGAGCTTAGAGCTTATGATGAGGATGGAAACAATTGGATAGATGAAAATGATTCTATCTTTAGTCAATTAAGAATTTGGGAAAAAGATGAAAATGGAAATAACTCTTTAATCACTTTAGGTCAAGCAGGAGTTGGGGCAATCTATCTAGCAGGGGTTAAAACTGATTTTAATTATGCAAATGGATACAATGATATTAAAGCAAATATGAAAGAGGCAAGCTTTTTCTTAAAAGAGAATGGAGAAGCAGGGATTGTTAGTAGTGTTGACTATGCTGTATAATCTTAGTATATTTTCTAAGTAGGTAATTTAAAAGTTTATTTAATTATATTATAATAAAATCCTTAATAGCAATTACTATTAAGGATTTAATATGAAAATTGAAACAGCCAATATAAATATAAATGCAAAAACTAGTTTTAATATAGAACAAGAAAGCACTAATAGCTTTAAATCAGTTTTAATTGAATCAAAAAAAGATATAAAAAATGAAATCCATAGACAAAATATGGTAAAAATAGAAACTACAAAACTTGAAAAAATATTGCTATCTAGTGAAAAAGAACTAAGTCATCAAGATAGAATAAATAAAAAAATCCTAGAGATACTTATTAGTAATTTTACAAAAGATAAAGATTTTAAACTAGAACCAAAAAATGAAACTTCATCAAACAATATAAGACAACTACAAATAGAAGAAAGAACTTTTACGTACAAAAAACAGTACAATCAAGAAAGTAATATAAACTTCAAAACCCAAGCCTTTGTTAAAACAAATAAAGGTCAGATAAATATAGACCTAGATATCTCTTTTTCTCAAAAGTTTGCAGAAAGCTTTGAAGAAACCTTTGTTTCAAAAAAAGTAAACTATTTGGATCCACTAATTATAAACTATAATTCTAATCTTAGTTCATTTGATAATATAAGTAACAAATTAAGTTTTGAATTTGATTTAAACAGTGATGGAGAGAATGAACTAATTCCACAATTAAAAGAGGGGTCAGGATTTCTTGCTATTGATAAAGACAATAATGGAACTATAGATAATGGAAATGAACTCTTTGGAGCAAATACTGGCGATGGATTTGAAGAGTTAAAAGTATATGATGAAGATGGAAATTCATGGATTGATGAAAATGATTCTATTTTTAACAGCTTATTAATCTGGGAAAAAAATGAAAACAAAGAGGGCTCTCTAATAGCTCTAGGACAAGCAGGAGTTGGAGCTATCTACCTTGCAGCTGCTGATTCAAACTTTGTGTATTCTAAAGGTGTAAATCAAGAGTATGCCTTGTTAAAACAATCAAGCTTTTATCTAAAAGAGAATGGGGAAGCAGGATTAGTTACTAGTTCTGATTTTGTGGTGTAGAAAAGTTTTTTTCTACTATACATTTGAAGTTTTTTTAAGGTGGCAACTCTCCCCGAATTTTTAATTCCTACAAATATAATTTGTAGGAATTAATTAATTGTTTTTATTTAGCTTCTTTTGCTTCAGCAATCCATTTATTTACTTTATCTGCATTACTTTTAAGCCACATTTGAGCATGTCTTTTTATATCTGCTTCTTTATTTTGACCTTGTTCCATAATCATATTTTCACCACTTATGTCATTTACATCTAATCTCATTATTTCTAATAATTTTGCAATATCTTTATAGTTTTTAGCTAAAGAGGCATTTGCTGCAAATTTTTGAGTATTTACATTAAATCCATAATCAGCACCATTTGGAAGCTTTGTAGATTTTGTTACAGGATGAGCTGAATGAGTCACTTGTAAAAATACAGTATCTTTACCAGGAACTAATTTTCCACTTACCCAATATGGAGTCCAAGTATAATATAAAATTGGTTTTCCACTTTTATATCTTGCAATTGTATCAGATATAATTGATGCATATTCTCCTTGATTATGTGTAATTCTATCTCTTAATCCAAAAGCGTCTAATTGATACTCAATTACTTTTTCACAACCCCAACCAGCAGAACAACCTGTTAAGTCAGCTTTCCCATCACCATTTGAATCAAATAGTTTAGCGATTTTTGGATCTTTTAAATCATTGATATATTTTATATTATATTTATCTGCTGTTTTTTTATCTATTAGATAACCTTGTGCACAATTTTTTATATATGAACCTATGATTGCAATCTTTTTACTTCCCCCAGCACCTTTGATTTTTGAATTATGAAGAGGAATCCATGCCGCTGCCATAATATAAGCATCTTTGCTTTTTGCATTTTGTGCTATTGTTTGATAAGCAACTTCATAACTAACATCATTTGTTATTTCAACATCATAACCCAATTTTTTCACTATATCAGCAGCGATATACATTTGAAAACCTTCTTCTGCGATACTTGTTCTTAAAAATGTAACCTTAGCACCAAATAAATTTGATGTTAAAAAAATAGCAATCAAAGCAATCAATATTTTTTTCATATTTTTTTCTCCTTTTTTATTAAATTATAAACTAAACCAACTGGTCCTTGTTCATACCATTTATTTTTTTTCTTTTTATCTTTTTTACCCATTTCTTGAGTTATTCTATCTAGTATTACTGCTAGGATAACAATTCCTATACCACCAACAGCTGCAAGACCAATATCAAGTCTTCCAATACCTCGTAGAACCATTTGACCTAATCCTCCAACTGCAATCATTGAAGCGATTACAACCATAGATAATGAAAGCATTAATGTTTGATTTATCCCTGCCATAATTGTAGGCATAGCAACTGGAAGTTGTACTTTAAAAAGCATTTGAGATGAACTTGCCCCAAATGATCTAGATGCTTCAATCAAGTCAGCAGGTACTTGTCTAATACCTAAATTTGTAAGTCTTATTAATGGAGGTAAAGCAAAAATAATAGTTACTATTACACCTGGAACATTTCCTATTCCAAATAACATAACAATAGGTATTAAATATACAAAGGCAGGTGTTGTCTGCATACCATCTAAAATAGGTCTTAATATTTTTTCTACCATATCACTTTTTGCACTCCAAATTCCAAGTGGTAAACCAATTAAAACGGAAAAGAGCACAGAAGTAATAACCAATGCTAAAGTGGTCATACTAGCATCCCAAGCACCAATAAATCCAATAAATACAAGTGAAACAAAGGTTCCAAAAGCCATCTTCTTACTAGATACTTGTAAAGCAAGTGAAACAAAGGTTCCAAAAGCCATCTTCTTACTAGATACTTGTAAAGCAAGTAAAACAAAAAATCCAATTACCACATAAGGTGAAAGGGATTGTAAAAAAGTTTCAATAAATCTTAAAATCACATCAACGGGTGCTTTTGCAGATATAAAGAAATCCCTAAAGTTTTCTACTATCCAATTAATTCCACTATTTACCCAAGAATCAAAAGGAATAATACTATGATCAAAAGGATTCTTTATATCAAAAGATGGTACTGAAGTTGTATCAGGATCAACATGTGACCAATCAACACTTGATGATTTATCTGCTTGTGCCGTTGAAGCATTTCCCCATGGATCACTAGCCATTTATAGCTCCTTCATCAATTGTTTTTAATAGAGTTCGTTTTGAAATAACCCCTTTATATTTCCCATTATCAGCTACAACTGCAATAGGGAAAAATGATTCTGCGATAATATTTATAAAATCAGCAATAGAATCATTTTCATTTACAACCTCTTGTTCTATTAAAGAGTCTTCTAGATTTCCATTTATTTTTTTCTGTTCTTTTAAAGCTTCAAGGGTAAGTACTCCTAAATACTTATTATCTTTTGTAAGATAATATGCAAAATCAAAATCATAATCATTGATATATTGAATTGCCGAATTAATTCCAAAACCATCTTTTTTTATAATTGTAGGATAATTTTTTTTAGCAATATGTGATGCAGTTAAAACTGTTGTCACATCAACGCCTTTAAAAAATGATTTTACATAATCGTTTGCAGGGTTATTGATAATCTCTTCAGGAGTTCCCACTTGAGATATCTCACCATTTTGCATAATTGCAATTCTATCACCAATTCTAATAGCTTCATCTAAATCATGAGAAATAAATACAATAGTTCTTTGATGTTCACTTTGTAGAGTCAAAAGTTCATCTTGCATTTCAGTTCTTATAAGAGGATCCAGGGCTGAAAAAGCTTCATTCATAAGCATAATATCTGGATCATTTGCTAAAGCTCTTGCCAATCCTACTCTTTGTTGCATACCACCACTTAATTCATCTGGATAAGATAAAGCATGATGTGATAATCCAACTTGATCTAGTGCAGCTTGTGCTTTTTTATATCTATCTTCTTTACTAATTCCACTTAGTTCTAGCCCAAATGAAGTATTATCTATAATGTTCATATGTGGCATTAGTGCAAAAGATTGAAATACCATTGAAATTTTATTTCGTCTTATATCAATCAATTCTTTGTCATTCAAATTTGTTATATCAGTTTCATCAACAAATATCTGACCTGAAGTTGGCTCTATTAGTCTATTTAACAGTCTTACTAGTGTTGATTTCCCTGAACCTGAGAGTCCCATAATTACAAATATTTCACCTTCGTTGATTTCAAAACTTGCATCTTGAACACCAATAGTCATATTTGTTTTTTCAAAAATCTCTTCTTTTGATAAACCACTTTCAAGCATTTTTAAAGCCTTCTTAGGTTTATCTCCAAAAACCTTATACACATTTTTTATCGTGAGTTTTTTCTTTTTATCCAAATTAATAACTCTCCTCCTATGAAATAATATCACCCAACCCAATAAAATAACAAAAATATATTTAAGCTATAATTAGAGGGTTTCTTTAAATAATTTTTTTTGTATACCTAATACCCATGGTAAGGAATATACAGAAAATTTCAAAATTTCTTTTATTTTTTGTTCTTATAACTTGTATAATTAATAAACAACTCCATTTGATATAAATAAAAGAATCAAATAGTATAATTCAAAAATCAAAATAGAGGATATACGATGAATAAAATCACCCTAAAATCAAATGAAAATAAGAAGTTTAATTTATATTGCCCTTTTACAAATGAAAAACTTGATAATGATAATAACTCTTTTGAGATATACGAAGGTGCAGGAAATTACTTATTTTCAATGTGCGAAGATTGCTTATTTTTTGATGCAGGGAATAATGCAGAAATAGAAAGATACTGGAAAAATTCAGCACTAGAAGCAGTAGAAAAATTTGTAGAAAATCATTCTAATGAAAATATTTTGATAATCGAAATAAGTGATAAAAATGATACTTATTATTATGGATTTTTAAATGAAGAGAATATGGAACTTAGTTTAGAAGAGGTACAAAAGAAGTTTATTAAATAAAATTCCTCCCACCCAAAGGTAGGATATTACGGGGAGAGTCGCCACCTTAAAAAGACTTGAAATTTACAAATAAGACCTAATAGAAAGTTTAAAAGACCCTCCAATAAAGAAGGGAAAAATACAAAAGGTATTAAAACAAAAAAGGAAGGAAAAAAGTGTTTTTTAGGTATTTTAAATATCTTATTTAGGAAACTTTTGGCTTAACTTAACACCATTGAAACTGTCCTCGGAATTTCCAACTAAGAAGGAGCAGAATTTTTAGCTTTAGATAAAGATAATAATTAAACTATAGACAATGGGAATGAACTATTTAAAGCAAATACTGGCGATGGATTTGAAGAGTTAAGAGCATATGATAAAGATAGAAATTCTTGGATAGATGAAAATGATTCTATTTTTAACAGTTTACCAATCTAGGACAAAAATGAAAACAAAGAAGGCTCTCTAATAGCTCTAGGACAAGCAGGAGTTGGAGCTATCTACCTTGCAGCAGCAGATTCAAACTTTGTGTATTCTAAAGGTGTAAATCAAGAATATGCCTTGTTAAAACAATCAAGCTTTTATCTAAAAGAGAATGGAGAAGCAGGCTTAATTACTAGTTCTGATTTTGCAGTTTAATCTAAATTTTATTATATTATTTATTATATATAAAGGATTTATACAATAATATAAATAAACTTTTAGGAATTAGTCAATCATTATGTATAATGAATTTAAAGAAAAATATCTTCAAATAGCTCAACCTCATATTATTCAAATAAAATCTAAAATAGATTCTGCAGAAAGAAAACTTATAATATTAGCTATATCGCTTATTGCATTAAGTGTTGGTATATTTTTATTAACTGAATATATTGGTTTACATATAATCTTTTTTTATATGACTGTATTTATATCTGCAATGATATTTTATGTGGGTAAATATGCCTTTAGATATGAATACCAAGATATTTTAACAACAAAAATTTTTCCCAAAATTTTAAAATGCATCGATGAAAGTGCTAATTTTTTTTTCTATCAATATAATGAACTAAATACAGATGCAAAAAACTCAAATTTTTTTAACTTATTTAATATCTCTATTTCTTATATACCAATTGCATCCTCTTCACTCTTAACAAAATGGTCTTTTACTGTTTTAATTTTAGATAAAAAAACAAAAATTGCCTCTACCTATTTAAACCAAGATAATATAAATAATCCTAGTTTCTCTTTTATTAATAAATATGGACTATTTATTGTTGTAGATTCTGTACAAACAAATATTAAAGAACTTTACATCTTTGAAAAAGGTATATTCCCTTCATTTAAAGAAATATCTACTTCATATAAACAAGAACTTGAAACAAATAAACTAACAAATAAGAACCATGTAGTTATATCAAAACCATTAAATGAACAAAATCAAAATATAGTTTCTGATATTTTAAAGAACCTTAAAAACAATATATCATTAAGTATCAAAAACAATACACTATACATATTTATTTCAAATGAATTTAAATGTTTCAATCCTGAAAAATATACGAATGGAGATATACCAGATGATTTTAATTATAAAGGACTAATTGAAGTTATAGAAATAATAAAAAAACTAATTACAGTAATTGAGAAAAACTAATATTTTGCAATATAATATACTTATTTACCTAAACAAAAAGCACCAAACATCACATCTAGCATCTCATCATTTTCATATGGTCTTGTAATATTTGACATATTTTCTAAGGCTTCACTTATATGATAGGCAAAAAACTCTAACTCTCCTGTTTGAAGTGGGATTGTTGATTCATTTATATGAAATAGTGTTTGGTCTACACTATCCACTTGTCTTTTTGAAATTAGTGTCATATCATCACTATGGGTATTAGAGTCAAGTAAATTCTCAATTTTTTCAATTAAAGGATTTATATTCTCTTTTGTACTTAGGTTTATATAATTCTCTTCAAGTTTAGAGATTTCAAATTGATTTTCCAAATCAGATTTATTTAGAACTTTTATAATCTCTTTATTTGAATTTTCTTTTAGCAAGCTAAGAATCTTTTCATCTTCTATATCGCAAGTTTTACTATTATCAAACAAAGATATCACTATATCTGCTTCATTGATAGCCTCTATAGACTTTTCTATTCCAATTTGTTCTATGATATCACTTGATTCTCTAATACCTGCTGTGTCTACTATTTTGATGATATGGGTACCAATTTTAACTGACTCTTCTATAGTATCCCTAGTTGTTCCTGCAATATCAGAAATAATTGCTCTATCAAAATTTAAAAGTTTATTTAGAAGTGAAGATTTTCCAACATTTGGTTTTCCTATTATTGCTACTTTAAACCCTTCTATTAGACCTTCTCTTCTTTTACTAGCTTCCAAAGTATCACTTAATTTTACTTTTATTTTATCTAATTTATTTTCTATTTGCTCAAAAATATCTTCTGGTAAGTCATCTTCTGCATAATCAATATTAACCTCTGTATAAGCTAACATAAAAAGTAAATCTTCTCTAATATCATTTACAAAATTTGTTAATTCACCTTTTAATTGCTTTGCTAATAATTTAACAGCATCTTCACTTCTTGCTTCTATTATTTTTGCTATTGCTTCTGCTTTTGTAAGGTCAATTTTACCATTTAGAAAAGCTCTTTTTGAGAATTCACCTGGTTGGGCTACTCTTGCACCACATTTTATAACTTCACCCATAATGATATTTGATATGGCAATACCGCCATGACATTGAAACTCAACTATATCTTCACCAGTAAACGAAAAAGGGTTTTTAAAATAGATTAGTAAGGCTTCATCTATAACTTCATTTTTAGTGTTATATACTGAAGCTAATGTGGCAAGTCTTGGTTTTAATTCAGTTTTTTTAGAAAGTTTCAAAGCTATTGGTAAAGCGTTTTTACCACTAACTCTGATTATTGAAATAGAGCCTATTCCATTTGCTGTAGCTATTGCTACAATTGTATCTTCATCTAACAATTTTTATTGCTCTTTACTTCTGTACTCATTTACAAGTACATATTTGTCTCCCTTAATATTTGTCTTAACTGCAACATATTTATCGGGGAACTCTTCTCTTAGTTTTTTTAGTGCTATATGAACTAAAATACCATCTAAAGGTTTTGTTTTGAAACTACCTTTTTCTTTTATGGTTTCGATAACTGGAACTAAATATGTATGAATTGCCTCTTCTTGATTTTTCAAGAACTCTGCTACTTCAAGTCTTAACATTAGTCCAAATCTTTCATTTATCCAATTAAATAGTATATATGAAAGTGCTTTGTATCTATAACCCTCTTTACCTATTAAAAGTGCAGAATCTTCACCTGTAAATTCAATATAAACAGTTGTATCATCATAATACTCAACTTTTATATTCTCAATACCATAACAACTCTCATTAAATAAAGAATTAAGCCCCTCTTTTATCTCAGATAAAACCTCTTCTTTATCTTTTTTTATAATAATTTTTGTCTCTTTATATGGTTGTGATTCATTATAAAAATTATCAAAAATCTTCTCTTTTGCTTCTACTTTTGGAACATTTTTTAACTTTTGTTCCTCTTTTTTTTGTTTAGATTTTTTGTGTTCATGGTTTTGAACATTTCTATTAGAATCTTCAATTTTTTTAGAAACATCCTCTATTCTAATATCTTTTTTTCTAAATCTTTGCTCTTTAGATCTTCTATCATCTCTTCTTCTATAATTTTTTTGAATTACTGTGATGATTGCACTTTTTTTACCAAAACCTAAAAATCCACCACTTGGCTGCTGAATAATTTCAATTTCTAGTTCTGTAATCGAGCAACTAAAGTGATTAGTTGCTGATTCATATGCTTCTTCTAAAGTTTTAGCTTCAAACTTTTTCATAATAGTCTCCTATTTTTTTGCAGCTCTTTTTTTCTCAAACATTTTATTAATAGTATATTGTTGAGCAATAGTAAATACGTTATTTACGAACCAGTATAATGTAAGTCCTGCAGGGAACCACAAGAAGAAGAATGTAAATATAACTGGTAACATTTGGAAAATCTTCTTTTGAGTCTCATCTTGCATTGTATTTGGCGTAATTCTTTGTTGTAAGAACATTGAAGCACCCATTAACACTGGTAATACATAATATGGATCCATCTCTGCTAAATCGTGTACCCATAAAATCCACTCTGCACCTTTTAACTCAATAGAGTTTAATAATACTCTATAGATAGCGAAAAATACTGGGATCTGTAAAACAAGAGGTAAACATCCACCCATTGGATTTGCCCCATGTTTCTTATAAAGTTCCATCATATGCATAGATTGTTTTTGTTTATCATCTTTATATTTAGCTTGTATCTCTTTCATTTTTGGAGCTAAATCTTTAAGTTTTTGCATAGATACCATACCTTTGTATGATAATGGATATAAAATAAGTTTAATAAGAATTGTTAATATAACAATTGTCCAACCCCAGTTTCCAACATAACTTTGAATAAACTGTAGGAAATTAAACATTGGTTTTGCAATAAATGTAAACCAACCATACTCAATAACATCAGTTAATTGAGGATTTAAAGCTTTTAAGTCATTGAAGTTTTTAGGTCCCATATATCCAGAAAAATTGATTTTTTCTTTTGCATGAATAAAAGCTTGTGGATTGTTATTTTTATCTGGCATCAATGAAACTTGCATTGATGTTTTAAAATTATAAACTACTGTTGCATAATATCTATCAAAACTTGATACAAATTTAATACCAGTAAAAGTTTTAACTTTTTCTAACTTTCCATCTGATGTTAAATCCATAGTACCATCATTTAATTTTAGATAAACTCCATGATCAGCATACATATCAGCTAATACATTTGGTCTAAACCCATTTGTAATAAAAAACTGCTCATTTGGATTTGTTGTTACAACATTTAAATCATAGTGTCCATCAGGATAAACTGTAAAGTTTTTTGTTAATGTTAAATTTGAAAGTTTTTGTGTCAATGAAAATTTTTGAATCTGTTTTGTAGCATCAATAGCTGATGATGTTGATACATAATTTACTTTAAAAGCCTCATTATTTATATCTGCATTTGCAAATCTAACCTCTAAAGGTCGTAATTGATTAGCTTCAAAAAGTTTTATTTGATGAGCTTCTGTATCTTTATATTTTTTTTGAGTAAGAGTAACTTGTGCAACTCTACCTAGTTTGTCAATCTCAATTGTATTATTTTTGGTTGTTATTGTTGTAATAATATTTGCAGAACCAATTGCTTTTGAAGATAGTGCACTAATTGAGTTTTCCGCATCATCTTTAACAGCACTTGGTGCAACTGTATTCATATCTTTACTTGCAACTTCAGGAGCTTTATTCTTTTCCTCTTGTTTTGCCGCTTGTTGCTGTTTTAACTTTTCCTCTTGTTGAGGCTTTAATACTAAAAATTCGTAAGCTACAAAGAATACAAAGACTATAAGAGTCATTATTAACATTCTTTTTTGCATACCATTATTTTGATTCATGTTGTTCATTACTATTTTTCCACTCCCGATTTTTTACTATGAGGTATTTGTTATCGTTAATTGGTACCAACCAATATTTGATTTTTATTTTTTTGTAATTTATATTAGAATGCTTTACAATCTTAACTACTGGGTAATCAAATCCACCCTCAAAAAGTTGGTTGCATTTTAATATGCGTGATATTGTAAAATAAATTGCCTTAAAGAAAGTATTGTTGTCAAACTGCCATAGGGCATAATTTGAACATGTTGGGTAATATCTACAACTTCCAGGACTTATTATTGATATATATCGTTGATAAAATTTAATTAAGAGTTTAAATAGAGTTTTCATCTATTTAAATAATTGAAGTTTTTTCATAGCATATTTGAAATCGTTTTCCAATTGCTCAAAACTTTTTTGGAAAACCAACTCTTTTGCTACAAATATATATTTACCGTTTTTTAAACTATTCTCATTTTTCAAAGTTAAAGCTCTAAGTTTTCTTTTTGCTTTTGCTCTTTTTACTGCATTTCCAACTTTTTTTGAAGCTACAAATGCAAGTTTTAAGTTTTCATCAACAGAAAAAAAAACGACAAAAGAGTGAGTATGCCACTTTTTGCCGTTTCTATAAAGTTGATTAAAATCTCTAGAATCGTTTAGACGGTGTTGTTTGCTTAAACAGCTAATCTCTTTCTACCTTTAGCTCTTCTTGCTTTAATAACTCTTCTACCGTTTTTAGTTTTCATTCTGATTCTAAAACCGTGCGTTCTTTTTCTTGGCGTGTTATGTGGTTGATATGTTCTTTTCATAATCTTTTAGTTCCTCTATTCACAAATTAAGTCGCGTATTATATTTAAATGATACTTAAATTTTGTTTAGTTTAAGGAATTTTAAATCATATTAATCTATATTTCCAATCTCAACAACAATTTCTCCATCTTTTTCATCAAAATTCACTGATGAACCTTGTGTGATTTTATCCTCTAAAATTAAATCTGCCAATTTATCTTCAACTATTTCATAAATAGCTCTTTTTAGTGGTCTAGCACCATAAACAGGGTCAAACCCAACTTTTGCAATATACTCTTTTGCATTTTTTGATAAAGAGATAATTATCTCTTTTTGCTCAAGTTTTTTCTTAATATTTTCAAATAAAATATCAACTATATTTGTAATAGCCTCTAAATTTAACTGTTCAAAAATCACAATATCATCAAGTCTATTTAAGAACTCTGGTCTAAAATGGCTTTTTAATTCACTTAAAACCTCTTTTTTTCTACTATCTTTATCACTAATTTCAATAATCTTACTACTTCCTATATTTGAAGTTAAAATTATAATTGTATTTTTAAAATCAACAGTTACGCCTTTGTTATCTGTAAGTCTTCCATCATCTAATACTTGTAAAAGTATATTAAATACATCTGGATGTGCTTTTTCAATCTCATCAAAAAGTATAACACTATAAGGTTTTCTTCTAACAGCTTCTGTTAACTGACCACCCTCATCATATCCCACATATCCAGGTGCTGCACCTATTAGTCTACTTACAGCATGTTTCTCCATATATTCACTCATATCAAATCTAATAAGTGCTTTTGGATCATCAAATAAAAATCTTGCTAAGGTTTTAGCTGATTCTGTTTTACCAACCCCTGTTGGTCCCAAAAACATAAAGGAACCAATAGGTCTACTCTCTTCGCTTAATCCTGCTTTATTTCTTTTTATAGCTCTACTTATAGCTTTTAAAGCCTCATCTTGACCTATAACATCTTTTTTTAGTACCTCTTCAACTTTTAAAACTTTTTGTTTTTCAGAATCCAACATCTTATTTACAGGGATACCTGTCCAACGACTTACAATACTCGCAATTGCTTCTTCATCTACTGAGTTTCTAAGTAAGGTTCCCTCCTCTTGCATTATTTTCCATTTTTCTTCGTTTTCTTTTATTTTTTGTTCTAAAGCTGGTATCTCTCCATACTCTATTGAAGCTGCTTGTTCAAAATTTGATTCTCTTTTTGCAATATTTGCTTTTGTTTTTAGTTCATCAATTTTTGTTTTTAGTTCACTTGTTGCATTAAAGGTTTGTTTTTCATTATTAAATCTTGCTTCTAAATTTTGTTTCTCTTCATTTAGATTTGCTAACTCTTTATCTATTTCTACTAATCTTTGTTCATTTTTTTTGCTTTTTTCCATTTTAAGAGCTTCTTTTTCAACATTGATTGTTTGAATCTCTCTTTTTATAGTAGAAAGTGCTATTGGTTCTGACTCAATTTGCATTTTTAATTCTGCTGCTGCCTCATCTATAAGGTCAATAGCTTTATCTGGTAAAAATCTATCACTTATATATCTATCACTTAGTTTTGCTGCACTAATTAGCGCACTATCATTTATAGTTACATTATGGTGAGCTTCAAGTTTCTCTTTTATACCTCTTAAAATCTGTAAAGCTTCATTTACACTTGGCTCATCTACATTTACTGGTTGAAATCTTCTTTGCATAGCTGCATCTTTTTCAAAATACTTTCTATACTCTTTTAGAGTTGTTGCACCTATAGTGTGTAATTCACCTCTTGCAAGACTAGGTTTTAGTATATTTGCTGCATCCATACTCCCTTCACTTGCACCTGCTCCAATAATTGTATGAATTTCATCAATAAATAGTATAATATTTCCAGCTTTTTTAACCTCATCAATTACTGATTTTAGTCTATCCTCAAACTCTCCTCTATATTTAGCACCTGCAATTAAAGCACTCATATCTAAAGTTACAACTTTTTTATTTTGTAAACTCAAAGGTACCTCTTTGTTTACAATTCTTTGGGCAAGACCTTCTGCTATTGCTGTTTTACCAGTCCCTGGTTCCCCTAATAATATAGGGTTGTTTTTTGTTTTTCTAATAAGAATTTGCATCATTCTATTAATTTGTTCATCTCTTCCAATAACTGGATCCAACTCTCCATCAATAGCTTTTTTATTTAAATCTATACCATATTTACTTAATGCCTCAAAATTATCATCTGAGCTTGCACTATCTATTTTATTTCCACCTCTCATGGCTTCAAGCTCTTTTTTTGCTTCTCGTAAATCTATATATTTACCTAAAACCTCTTTTAACTCTTTTGAATCAAAATTAGCTATAAGCCAACTATCTATAGCTATATATTTATCTCCTAATGTAGCCATAACTCCTTGCGCTTTTTGTAAAGAGGATAATAGGTTTTTAGATAACTTTATATTCTCTTTTGTTACAGAAGAAACCTGAGGAAGTTTATTTGCATAAGATTTTGTTTCTAGCTCAATTGCAGCTTTATTAACATTCATTTTATTTAATAATTGATTTAATACAGAATTAGTATTTGTTAATAAAGCCCATAAAAGATGTATCACTTCCACTTCTTGGTTTTTATTGTGTAAAGCTAAAGCAACTGATGAATCAATTGTTTCAGCCATTTGGTTTGTTAATTTTTCAAATATATTATTCATTTTTAGCACTCCTTGTATTTAACTGCTAATAAAATTATAGCACTTGAGCTTTTATTTGTCAAGTTTTATAATATATATATTTAAGAGAGCTTATTTAGTGGGAATTCAATTCTAAAGCAAGAACCTTTTTGTACTTTATCATGAACAAAGATATTTACATTTTTTACACTTATTTCACCATGCATATGATCTACAATTATTTGATGAGACATATAAAGACCTATTCCAGTCCCTTGGGCTTTATGTTTAGTAGTAAAGTATGGATCAAAAATTTTATTTATTATATTTTCAGGGATTCCTCCTGCATTATCTCTTATTTCTAAAATATACTTATCTTCATATTTATGTTCTAATACTTCTATATACCTATTTTTTATATCATTTAAAAGAAAAGCATCTTTTGAGTTGTTTATTAAGTTTATAAATACTTGAATAAACTCATTTGGAAAACCTTCATATCTAAACTCTTCTTCCAAAAATTGTGTATGTAAATCTATCTCATAATTTTTTAAAGTTGAGCTCAAAAGTTTTAGTGCCCTTTTTATGATATTTTTTACTACAAAATCTTCGGCTACTTTTTCTGTATTGAAAAAGTTTCTAAAGTCATCAATTGTTCTTGATAAATATTGAGAGTTTTCTAAAATAACATCCATAGACTCAATAAATCTTTCATCTTTTAACTCGCCATACTCTTTTTCAAACTTAACACCACTAGCACAAGTACTAATAACACTTAGTGGTTGTCTCCATTGATGGGCAATATTTCCTATCATCTCACCCATAGCTGCCATTTTACTTTGTTGAAAAAGAAGGTTATCTTTATGTTTAAGCTCTGTAATATCAATCACCGAAGATATTTTGACCTTTCTTCCTTGCAAGTCTATAAATTTACCTTGAACTAAAGTATTTATCCTTTTCCCTTCACTATTTATTAGTTCAATCTCATAGGGTCCCGTATTTTTTTCATAATTAGATTCAACAAGTTCTTTATATTCTGGTGAAATATAAGAATAGATACTTTTTCCTATTATTAGATCTTTTGAATCTAATTTTAATAGTTCTAAACAAACATCATTTACATCTATAACTACATTTTCTTTATGTAAAACAATCGATTCCATTGTTGAATTAAACAAAGATTTAAAACTATTTAAAGACTTTTCTAAATTCTCTTCTCTTTTATCAATCTGCATTTGCATTTTATTAAAACTATTTAAAACTCTATTAAACTCATCATAATATAAATCTTTTAGCTTAATATCATAATTACCTTTAGCAATATTAGAAGTTATATTCTCAATATCATCAAATGACTTAAAAACTCTTCTTGAAATTTTTAAGGCTAAATATATTGCTAGTATTGTAAAAATAAGAATTGTAATAACAACAGATAAAAAGACACTGTTAAGCGTTTCTAAAATATTACTATAGTTTTCTCTAACTACTATATTCCAACCACTTTCTATAGATGTCACATAAGTACCTAATTGCTTTTGTTTATCAATTGAAGAATAAAATAGTGTATATTCAAAAGGTTGATGTTTGTTAATTAATTCTGTATAAACAGGCGATGAACTGGCATTATAGCGTTGTAAAACATAGTTTATGTGATCTGGATTCATAATCATAATTGCATTTTTATCAAAAACTCTTATCATATTTGATCCATCTTGATTTTTAAAACTAAATATAAAATCAGATATCTCTTTTATATCTATTAGAATAACACCTATTTTATCACCCATAACAAAACTATAAGAGATTGTTGGTTTTTCATCAAATGATGATAAAAATACATTTGACCAATAGCTATTATTGTTTTTTAATCTTTTAAAATACTCTTTATTTGAGAAATCAAAACCTTTATAAATATTTTGATTTATTTGTGAATTTGTATATAAATCTTCAACCAAACCTGCTTTATTTAAAACCATAATTGTTGATATATCACTTTTTACTTCAACAATATTTTTTAGTATGTTTTCATTTAAAAAATAGTTTTCTGAAATATATAAAGATACTTTCTCTATCTTTTTTAATTGGCTATCTATCTCATATAAAACCTGTTTTAATACTAAATTCTGATTGTGTTTAATAATATCTATTTTTGAGTTGTATATATTAATAATTGATAATGCACCAATTATAATAGTAACAGTTATAGTAAAAAAAATTAAAAGAAAAAGTATTTGCTTTTTTAAATTTCTATTCATAATTACTCTAAAGAGAAGTCTAATCTTTTGAATTTATGGTTTTTAACTTGAACAATAAAACTATCTCTATATACATCTCCAAATTCATTAAAAAATATTTTTACTTGTAAACCTTCAAATGTTTTTATCTTCTTTATATTTTCTTTAAAATTCTTTAGATTTGAATCTTTATTAAGTATATCAATTATCACTTTAGCCGTTTCATAACCTTGTGCAGAAAATACCGAAGGGTCATAATTATATTTATTTTTAAATCTTTTTACAAAATTTAAGTATTTTTTATCTTTTGAATGTAAATCGTATGTAGTTAAAAAGATTGTCCCTTCAACTGCATTTCCACCATCTTCTAAAAACTTTTTACCCTTTGACCAAGAAGATGAAATAATCTTTTTATCTATACCATTAACCCTTAAATATTGAATCAACCTAGTTGTATCTAAACTATTAGCAACAATAACTATTCCATCTAAATCATCTTTTGATTTAATATCATTTAAAATAAATTTAAAACCCTTATCTATAGTATTTGTTGCTATATACTTTTTTCCACCTTCTTCAAGTAAGGAATCCTCTAAGTTATGTAAATAGTTATTTGTATAAGATTTGTTTTTAGGATCATAAATCAAATATAGATTTGTTAATTTATTTTTTATGAGATATTTTGATAATAATTTAAATCTTTCTTTTGAGTTGTCCACTTGGAGCCTAAAAAAATTATCATCATAATTGCTAAATTCACTTGAACTTGCTGTTGGTGAAAATAAAAAAAGATTTTTATATAATACCAATTTAGATAAAGATGCTTTAGTCATTGAACTTGTTGTGTTTCCAACTATTAGATTTATACCCTCTTTTTCTAAGTCCACAATATTTCTTTTAGCAACCTGTTCTTTTTGCATATCATCTTTTATAACAATTTGCACTTTTTCATTATTAATTTTATAATTTATTTCATCAAAAGCAAGCATAAAACCATCTAAAACATTATGTCCTAAATTAGAATACTTTCCACTAAGCCCTGCAACAAAACCAATTTTTATTACATTCTTTTGAAAAAAAATATAAGCACTTAGAGTTATGATTATTAACAAAGAAAAAATTATAAGTAGACTTTTTTTCATAACCATTCCCTCAAATTTGTAGTATTATACTATATTTAAATAATATTACAATATTATTACTACATTATTATCTTATTTTTTATAAAATTTTTATAATTTTATTAAAGGAGTATATTTGTTATGTGGAATTGATGAAGCAGGAAGAGGACCATTAGCAGGACCACTAGTAGTTTCTGGAGTAATATTAAAAAATGAAATAAATGAATTAAATGATTCAAAAAAACTTACTGAAAAAAAAAGAGAAGAACTATTTGATAAGATAGTTAAAAACTCATACTATCATATAGTATTTACCTCAGCAAAAGATATTGATACAAAAGGGATTTCAGCTTGTTTAAAAAACTCTATACAAGAGATAATGACTAAATTAAAAGATAAAACAGATGAATTTCTAATGGATGGGAATACCTCATTTGGTATTACAAACTTAAGTTATATGATAAAAGCTGATGCAAAAATAAAAGAGGTAAGTGCAGCTTCTATCTTGGCAAAAGTTAGCAGAGATAGATATATGTGTGAAATCTCTTCAAAATATCCAAATTATAACTTTGAGAAACATAAAGGGTATGGAACTAAAGCTCATGTGGAAAAAATTAAAGAGTTTGGAAGATGTGAAGAGCATAGAAAAACTTTTAAACTTAAAGCTTTGGATGAAGATAATTTAGGACTTCAAAAAAGTCTATTTTAGACTATTTTGAAACCTCACCTATCTTATCCTCAATCGATTTAACTTTACTTTTAAGTCTATTATCATGCCCTTTTCTAATATCAAAAGTGATAGCAGAATAAACTCTATTACAATCTAAACTATCCAAAACATCATAACATTTTTGAATTATCGCCAAAGCATCTGACATCTTTTGTGTTTCTATAATCGTAGCCATAGGTGTTAATTGGTATGGAAAACCACATTCTCTAATCACTTTTATTACTTGAGAAACCTGCTCGCTTTTACTTTCACTTTTATCTGTAGGAAACATTGCCATTTGTAGTAAGACACTCACATAAGTCCTTTGAAAACTTTATTTTAAAAATGATACTCTAAATGAAATTATATTTTATTAAATCTATCTAAATTAATTTATATTATTAAATAAAATATAAATTGTTTATATTAAAATATATTTCAAGTCATATTCATAAATTTTTTGATAATATCTTTATTCAAAAAATAAAAAAGGAGTAGTATGCATTTAGAAGTTTCACCGGAAGTTTTACTTTCACAACTTGGTTACACAAAAAGTGATACATCATTAAAACAAGCCCAAGTTATTATGGAACAAACAAAAGATTTTGAAAAATTTTCTAAACATCTAATAAGTTTAAATGACAATTTAAAAAAGATGAATGCTTATGTTGGATTATCAAACTCATCTGAGTACCTTAAAATCAAATGTGATGAAAACGATGCACAAGAGATTTTAGAAGAGTTTCATGATGAAGTTAATAACTGGGCAGATAAATACAATGTTGACTTACAAAAACTTGATAAAAAACCTGTTTATTACATTTTAGGAACAAAATAGTATTAAGATACCTATTTTTAGGTACTCTTAATATAAATCAATAAATTTTAACTTTTCATAAAACTTACATAACAATTTAAAATATTGACAAACGCTATATATTTTAATATACTACGTTGTTCATTACTTTACTTACTTGTTTTTTTTCGCTTTAAATTTAAGTAAAGGAAAAAAAATGAACAATAAACATTCATTTATAAATCTAAGACATGAACCCTTAGATGAAATCAAAAAATTCAGTCAATGTGATATCAGTCAAAAATTTGACCCAAATGGTGTAAAAGATATTATGATTGATTTTATCTACCCACCAGTGCCATTTCCTCCTAAAACTATTTATGAAGAGTTTGGAGAAAAAAATATTATCAAAATGGTTTTCCATCATCATGGATTATTAAAAAACAGTTCCATAAAAGATATCTTTTCACAAGATGAAAAAGAGTTTGAAATGGTTACACAAAGGACAGCAGAATTTTTTATGGAAGCCTTAGGTGGTGGTTCAAGATATAGCTCAAAACATGGACATCCACACCTTCGCTCAAGACATTTTCCATTTACAATAGATGAACATGCTAGAGATGTTTGGCTTATGTTTTACAAAAAAACTCTGAAAGATATAGATTTTCCTAAAGAGTATATAAAACCATTTTGGGAATGGATAGAATCTTTATCTTTGCGTATGATTAATAGAAGAACTATGATGGAGGCTCCAAAAAGATACCCTTATGAAAATATTGCCCACGAATTTGAGGAGAAAAAATGAAAAATAAATCAATATTTGTTTTTTTAGTTATTTTTTTACTAAATTTATCAAATCTATTTTCAAAAAACATTACAGATATGAGTGGAGAAACAATAACTCTTCCAGATAAAATTGAAAGAGTTTTTGGTTCAGCTCCACCTACAACATTTTTAGTCTCGCTGTATAATCCCAAACTTTTAGTTGGTCTAAATTTCCCTGCTTATAATCAAAACAATTTTACTTCAAATGAGTATGTTGGTGAAGATTTTATGAATCTTCCAATACTAGGTGGTTGGCATGGGAATCAAAAAGGTGCAAGTATTGAAAAACTTTTAAGTGTACATGCCCAAATGATTCTATCATGGAAAAATGACTTTTTATTAAAAAAAGTAAATAAAAGTTTAAAAAAAGTTGATATCCCAATTGTAATGGTTGATGCGGATAACTTAGAAAAAATGCCAGAAACATTTAACTTTTTAGGAGAATTATTTGATCTGCCAAACAGAGGTAAAGAATTATCTAATTATGCTAAATCAAGCTTGGATTACATAAAAAAAATCTCTTCAAATATAAATGAGACAAATCAAAAAACATTTTATTATGCTCAAGGGGTAAATGGTCTACAAAGTGATTGTTCAAACTCTTTTCATACAACTCAATTTAGATTTATAAAAGCTAAAAATATCTATGAATGTTTACAAAAAGATATTATGGGTATGGAAACTCTTAGTTTTGAAACTATTTTAAAAGCAAATCCTGATTTTATAATAGTTCAATCACCAAAATTTTTTAAAAATATATTTACAAGTGTAAAATGGAAAATGTTAAATGCCGTAAAACAAAAAAAGGTTTTTCTAGTACCAAGAACTCCTTTTAACTGGATTGATAGACCACCTTCATTTATGAGACTATTGGGTATTCATTGGTTAAGTTCTCTTATTTATCCACAATATTATACAAAAGATATAAATCAAGAGACAAAAGATTTTTATAAGCTATTTTTTCACAAAAACTTAACAAATGAAGAGTTAAAAGAGATTACAAAAGGCTCTTTTTAAGAAGATACTTATGTATCTTCTTAATTTTTATCCCAAACCAATACTCCTATAGTTGAAAAGGTTTCTCTTACTATTTTTCCATCATTTTCATAAACTTTTAATAACTGTTTTATTTGAGAAATATCAATTTTTATATCTCGCAAATTTAAATGTTGTAATACATCATTTGCTATCTCATCCAAAGTTCCTTCTTGTGACCAATTGTGTTCAAAAAACTCCTCTTTTGTCTGGTATCCTAAAGAGTTTATATACTCTTTAGTATCAAAAAATTTATTTTTCATTTTATTTGGATATCCTAGTTTTGTAAGGATATCATCCATAATTGGGCTATGTCTATCTTTTGAAAAAGAAACATATATACAACTCTCTTTTGCTAAATCTATCATTATATCTAGATCACTAAAAGAGCTTATTGCAGGAGTCATAGCACAAAGTACAATATCATATTGTTCTTTTGTATCAAACTCTTTAAAATCTGTTTTTTTTAATTCTATATTTTTAATTTTATTCAGTTGTATAAACTCTTCAAACCTTCCTAACATCCCACTTGATATATCAACACCTAAGATATTGTCTGCTTCTTGTGAAATAATAGAGCTATATAATCCTGTCCCACAACCTATATCTAAAACACTTTTTGATTTAAAATCTACACCAAAATCTTTTACTTTTGTTAATACTTTATTTGGTGTAACCAAACCATTTTCATCCATTGCTGTTGGATAGTTTTTTGATTTAAAATCCCAAAATTTTTCCATAATTATTTTCCTTCTAATAAATTTGTTACTTCTTCATTTGTTAATGAAATATTTAAAAATAGTTTGTAAAACTCTTTTATTCTTTGGTTTATATCTATATTATAAATATCTTTATAAACTAGATTTCCCAACCATTGTGCACCTAAAACTTTCATAAACGAAGGTGGTCTATCAAACCAACTAAATGGTGATTTAGGTATGAAATATACTTTCTTGTTTTTTACTGCTTTTATATGTTGTAATTTTTCATTTTTGTATACATTATCAAAAAAGTTTTTCTCTTGTGTGATAATAATATCAGGGTTATATATCATCAAATTTTCTAAACTTATTCTATCTCTACCAAAACCTGCTTTGTTTTCACATCTATGGGGATTATAAGCTGCTATATATTCAATCAAATCTGCATGAATTGAGTTGTTACACTCTGTTTGCAAACCATCTATCCCCTCTGCATAATAAACTGTTTTTTTTATTGATACCTTTTTTTTCAAAACTTCTAATTCTTTCATTGTATTTGCAACATAATTAGAGAGTTTTTCTGCCCTACTTTGCATATGTAAAATCTCACCTACATCTTTATATGCTTCTATATAATCATTTAAAGAATTAATATTTATACTAAAAGTTTTAAATCCCAAACTATGTAGTTTGTCATCAACTTTTTTAAAACTATTGTTATAGTTCCATGTAATAATCAAATCTGGATTTACTTTAATCAAAGTTTCAAAGTTTGGTGTTCTGCCTTGACCAAACCACCCTCCAATAATAGGCAAACTATTTATATCTTTATTTAGATATTCCAACTCTTTATCGTTAAAAGCATAATTTCTTCCAGCTATTGCTTGTGGATCAATAGAATACAAAAAATATGTTGCAGGTGGCGAAGCACCAAAAACTTTTAAACTAGATTGTGCATAAACACTCCCAATAATCAACATAAAAAACACTAACATCCTCATTTTTACTCCTTTTTTCTTAAAAATGTATATTTTATATACAATTTTTATATATTTAACTGTTGACTTTTTCACCGCTATATATTACAATACATAACGAAAAATTGCAAGTAGGTAGAAGATGAATATAGGATTAATGCTTTTATATGAGAATTGGGGTGACAATTTTACAAAAGCTTTTGAAAATCAACACGAAATGATTATGCTAGGTGAACAATTAGGTTTAGATGAAGTATGGATTACGGAACACCACTTTAATAAATTTAGTTTAAGCTCATCAATTTTGACTCTTATGGCATATATCATTGCAACAACAAAAAGAATAAGAGTTGGTACAGCTTCTGTACTAACTCCTATTTACAACCCAATCATAGTTGCTGAGGCAGTTGCTACACTAAATATACTCAGTAACAATAGATTTAATTTTGGCGTTGCAAAAGGTGGTCCCTTTAACAAACAAAATGAATTATTTGATTTCGAAAACTCGCGGGAACATATGTTACAAGACCTAGATGAGATATTTTCATATCTAAAAGATGACAGTGCTGTATTCCCTAAACCTATTGGCAATATTCCGACATTTATAGCTTCAAAAGATGAAACATCTATAAGTTTTGCAGCCCAAAGAGATTTGGGGCTTATGGTTGCTCATTTATGGTCTACTGATATTATTAAAAAGATGATTGAACAGTACAAAAACGCCCATAAACAAAATAATCCTCCAAGATTAATGTGTTCAAGAGGTTTTTATATGGCAAGTAGCAATGATGAAGCTATAGATGAAGCATTACCAGCTTTAAAAAGGTTTAGAGAGCAAATGGAACAACAAGGTATTTCTAGTCCTATTTTTTATGATGAAAACTATTGGATAGAAAATGGAATAATAGGAGATAAAAAAACCTGTTTAGAAAAAATCCATCAATTAAAAGAGTTAGGAATAACTAATTTAGCATTAAAACCGATTTCAAATGAATTAGAAAAAAACAAACAATCTTTAAAACTTTTTTCAAATGAAATTTTAAAAAGTTTGTAGTATGAAATCGATTTTAGTACTATTAACCTTACTTATTCTATTGTCTATTTTTTCATTATCATTAGGGCAATATGACTTATCTATTAGTCAAATTATCAATTTTTTTCTATTTAAACTAGGTTTTGGTTCAATAGAAAACTCACAAGTGATGCAAAATGTAATTATTGAAATAAGATTTCCAAGAGTTGTTGCATCTGTATTAATAGGAGCTTCACTGGCAATCTCTGGTGTAGCTTTTCAATCTATGTTTAAAAACCCTTTGGTTTCGCCAGGTATTTTAGGTGTGCTATCAGGTGCTTCTTTTGGAGCTGCTTTGGGGATGATATTTTTTAAAGACTTCTTGCTAATCCAAACCTCATCATTTGTATTTGGAATATCAGCTGTTTTTATTGCTCTATTTATCTCAATGTTTAACAAACAAAATCAATTAATCCTTCTAATTTTGGGTGGAGTTGTAAGTTCAGCTTTTTTTAGTTCAATGTTGTCTATAACAAAATATATGGCTGACCCATATGATGAATTACCTGCAATTGTTTATTGGCTTATGGGTAGTTTAGCTTTGATTGATAAACAAACAATTTATATAGTTACAATCCCTATTTTATTAGGTATATTTTTGATGATATTTTTATCAAAATATCTTAATATTTTAAGCTTAGGTGATGAGGAAGCTAAAAGTTTAGGTGTAAATGTAAAACTTATGAGATTTGTAATTATCTTAATAGCTACATTTATAAGTGCTTTTACTGTTGTATTAGCAGGAATGATTGGTTGGGTGGGATTAGTTATTCCACACATTGCAAGATTATTGTTTGGTTCAAATAATATAATCATTGTACCAATATCTGCACTTCTTGGTGCAATTTATCTTCTTATTATTGATAATGTATCAAGAACACTATTTAGTGTAGAGATACCCATAGGTATATTAACTTCACTTATTGGGATTCCATTTTTTGCTTATGCTCTTAAAAATGTAAAAAAAGGATGGGGTTAATGTTTAAAGTTGAAGATTTAGAGTTTTCATATGGTAAAAAAAAGATTTTAAAGGGTTTGGATTTTGAGATTAATTCATCTGATATTATCTCTATCTTAGGTCCAAATGGTTGTGGAAAAACCACTTTATTAAAAATATTATTGGGATTTTTAAAACCTTCGAAGGGTGAAGTATATTTTAATAATAAGCCTATATCAAAAATAAAGCCAAAAGAATTCTTTCAAAGAGTAGCTTATATTCCACAAATCCATGATGGAGCATTTGGATATTTGGTAAAAGATGTTGTTATGATGGGAAGAATGCCATATAAATCTTTATTTTCAAATTACAATGAAGAAGATAAAAAAATATCTATGAGTGCTTTAGAGATTTTAGGAATACAAGATCTAAAAGATGAGATATATACTACACTTAGTGGTGGTCAAAGACAACTAGTACTAATTGCAAGAGCAATTACTCAACAAGCTGATATATTTATTATGGATGAGCCAGTAAATGGATTGGACTTTGGAAACCAATATAAACTTTTAAATAAAATAAAGGAGCTATCAAAAAAAGATTTAACATTTATAAAAACAAGCCACTATCCAGATCACGTATTTTTTGTTTCAAATGAAGCAATATTTTTAAATGAAGGCAAAATACTAGATAAAGGTGATCCTCACACAATAATAAAAGAGGAAAATATAGAGACAGTATATAAAATCAAATCAAAAATCACAAATATACATGATAGAAAGATCTGTTTAGCAATCTAAATTTTTTTATCTATCGTTATATACTAAATTATACAAGGAAAAGGGGAAGAGATGAAAAAAAGCTTATCAATTTTACTTATAGGCTATTCAAGCAGTTTATTACTAGCACAAGAGGGGAATATCCAACTAGAGCCAATAGATATAAAGGCTACAAAGTTAAACTATTTTTATGATTTAAACGATACTAATCAAAGTAAAATCATAAATAAAGATTTATTAGAGTCTTTACAAGGAACAAGTTCTACAAACTATTTTAAAAGTTTGCAACTTATCCCTTCTGTAAATATAGAAACCCACGATCCATATGCTCTTACAGTTGATCAAAATATACTTAGAATCAGAGGACAATTAGGAGATACTTTTAGTAGGTTAAGTTCAACTATTGAGGGTGTTCCTTTTGGAGTAAATGTTGGAAATGGCGGTACAGGATATATTGTAGATAAAGAAAATTTAACACAAGCAGAATTTACTACAGGACTTACTCCTGCAAATAAAGGCTTGGGATTGGGTACCACATCTGGTTCATTGGACTTATCACTTTTAAAACCAAAAGATAAAGCAGGAGTAACTCTATCACTAGGTGCAGGAACTGATAGTTTCAAAAAAGCTCATATAAGAATCGATAGTGGAAAAATAAATGACAAAGTTAAACTATTTATTTCAACTTCTACAATGGAAAATGATAAATACAAAGGTGAAGGTGATATAAAAAGAAAAAATATTGAAGCTATGACAACTGTAGATCTCTCTGATAACTTTGATATGGAGTTTTTTGGTACTTATAATAGTTTTGATAGAGATGAATATATGCCTTTATCATATTCACAGATACAAAATCTAAGTGAAAACTATAAGCTAGATTACAACACCTCAATTACAGGAAATAAATTTAAAGATGCTTTATATTATGATTTTAACAAACAAGATTTCCATGAATATTTTATATACTCTTCATTAAATGGGAAAATCGGTGATACTTCTATAAAACTAAAACCATACACTTTTGGAAGCGAAGGTACTAGATACCAAGGTGATGCTTCTAAAGGTATTGTAAAACAGATGAAAATAGAACAAGAGGCATATGGTATTAGTCTTTCATTGGAACATCCATTAGCAGGTGGAAACTTATATGGAGGTTGGTGGTACCAACAAATGCAATCTACTCCACCTCCTCAACTTATGAAGGTTTATAGTATTCAAGCAGATGGTAGTTTAAAATATGCATCTACTGGTATGCTTACAGATATTGATGATAGAGTATCAAACTCACCATATATAGGCTATGAAAAAACTTTTGGTAATACTTATTTAAATGCTGGATTAAGATATTTGATGTTTGATTTCCCTGCTGTTACAGGGTATAACACTTCTGGCTTACAAGATTTATCATATGATGAAGCAATGAGTGCAACTAGTGGAATAAAAACTGGTATGCAAGTTAATTCTAGTAGTTCAAATGAACTTTTACCAAGTTTGATGTTAGAACATACACTTAACTCAAATTGGAAAATTGGTGGTGGATATGCAAGAAACTATGCAAACCCTTGGCAAGGTCCACTTTGGTCTGTATATAATTCAAATGTTTCAACATTTCAAGGTGCTGGTATAAGTTTACAAGATTTATGGGATGAGTTAAAACTTGAAACATCAGATAATATAGAGTTCTTTACTCAATATTCAAAAGATAACTTTACTATTAAAAATACCCTTTTTTATGGCAAATATAAAAATAAGCAAGTTACTGTTTATGACCCAAGTATCAATCTAAGTTATTATAAAAGTGATGCTAAAGCTACATCTATGGGAGCTGAGATAGAGACAAATTACAAACTATCTGAGAACTCTTCAATATTTGCTTCTATGTATTACAACAATTTTGAGTTTGATGACAATATTTTATTGGCAACAAATAGCTATTTAAATGCAAAAGATAATCAAATCCCTGATGTAGCAAAAGTTGGTGCTAAGATTGGAGTAAATTTAAAATATGAAAATTTTACTATCACTCCTTTAGCAAGATTTGTAGGGAAAAGATATGGGGATGCCCAAAACAGTGAAAAAGTTGACTCATATACTGTTTTTGATTTAAACTCTAAATATGTACTAAAAAAAGACAAAATTGAGATATCTCTTGCCTTACAAAATATTTTTAATAAGAAATATGTTGGTGTTGTAAAAAATAGCCTTGATGATACAAGAACTGGTTCAACCTCTTATTATCAAGGGGCACCTTTTTCAGCTGTAATTAGTATGGTATATAAGTTCTAATCATGAAAAAGTCTGATATTTTATTTACAATACTTTTTGTTTTTATGGTAAACAGTTTTGCTTTGGCAAAAGAAAAACAAATAGTAGATATGGCAAATAGAACTATAATAGTGCCTCAAAAGATTGAAAATATTGTTAGTGTTGGTGGAACTCCTGCAATAAATGCTTTTTTATTTGCTTTTAAAAAAGCAGATATTATCCAAAATGGAATCGAAAATGAAAGATTAAGAAAGATGCCATTTTGGAAACATCAACAATGGTTTATGCCAAAACTTTTTGAGCTTCCGCAAGTTTCATCAAATCCACCTACATGGACACCTTTATTTGAAAAATTAGCTCTTACAAAATTTGATATTGCTTTAGTAAATAATCCAATTAGTGCTAAAAACTTGGAAAATAGAGCTTATAAAACAGCTGTAATAAATTGGCATGGAGAAAATAGTATAAAAAATAGCATGAGTTTTCTTGGTGAATTATTTGGTATGCAAGAGCATGCAAAAGAGTATATAAATTATTATGAAAAGATTGAAAACCTTGTTAAAGATAAAACAACTAATATAAAAAATAAAAAAAGTGCTTTATATCTAAGACTAGATAACTTATCGATGCCCATGGTAACAACTGCAAATACTATTTTTGAAAAAGCAGGAGTTGATGCTGCATCAAAACATATCACCAAAGAGCATGTATCAATTGATATGGAAAAACTTTTTGTTTTAAATCCAGATTATCTCTTTGTTTGGGGTAAAAAAGATTTAAAGCTAGCATACAACAATCCAAAATTCAAAGACTTAAAAGCAGTAAAAAACAAAAATGTTTTTGCAGTGCCTATGGGTGCACACTTTTGGACACACTATACTCCTGAACAAGTTTTAACTATCTTATGGGTTGCAAAAAAGGCTTATCCAGAACAGTTTAAAGATATAAATATGTTTGATGAAACTAAAAAATTCTATAAAAAATTTATGGGGAAAGAACTTACATCTAAACAAATTAATGAAATATTAAATATATAAAAAAGGAAACAAAATGAAAAAAAAGATTATCTATTCAATATGTTTAGTATCAATTTTATATGCTAATGATATAGAACAGTTTAGCTTAGGGGAAATTGATATTAATGGGAAAATAGATGTAAATAACTCTACTGAAATATATTCAGAAGATATTCAACTACATGATTTTACAGATATTTCAGAAGCCTTAAGTTCAAGTACAGGATTATTTTTATCAAATAGTGGAAATAGAGCTGAAAAAACTATTTCAATAAGAGGATTCAGTTCAACAAGAGTTGCTGTATTTATGGATGGTATCCCTATTTATATTCCATATGATGGAAATTTTGATTATGGAAGATTTACAACAGCAGATTTATCTAAAATAGATATTTACAAAGGTTTTTCTTCTGTTAAATATGGAGCTAACACTATGGCAGGTGTAGTAAACTTAGTTTCTAAAAAACCAACAAAAAAGTTTGAAGGTGACATAAGTATAGGCACAACTTTTGATAATGACTTTGGTTTAGCTCAATATACAACTTCAATCAACTTAGGAACAAATCAAAAAGATTATTATATTCAGTTTTCTGGAAGCCTTAAAGATAAAGACCATTTTAATTTATCAGATGATTTCAATTATACAAACAATCAGCCATCACAAGAGAGAATCCACTCTTCATCAAACGATAAAAAATATAGTATAAAAGCAGGATTAACACCAAATGAAAATAGTGAATATGCGATTATGTATTCTAAAATTGATGGGAAAAAACAACAAGCTTCAACAACAATAGATGATAGTTCTTTAAGCCGAGCAAGATACTGGGATTGGCCCCAATGGGATAAAGAAGGACTTTATGCCTTTACAGATAATAAAATTGGAGACAATTATTTAAAAACTAGATGGTTTTATGATAAATTTGATAATTATTTAGAAAATTACAAAACTAACTGGTCTAAAGTAACTTGGGGAAGTAGATATGAAGATTATAGTTATGGTACTTCAATTGAGTTTGGTATGCCTTTTACTCATCACGAATTGGTTAGCTCTTTTAATTATAAATATGATTCCCATAAAGGTTTTGATGAAAATAATATAAAAAATGAAGATTATGCAGATAAAACAATCTCTCTAGCTCTTGAAGATACATACTCTTTAAATGATTCACTTACTTTAGTTACTGGTATCAGTTATGATAGATTGGATGATGATAAAATTTGGGATGAAGATGGGACTTTTAATATAGGTAGCATGGATAGTTTTAACCCGCAAATTGGACTATTTTATGATATAGATAAACAACAAAAAATAAGTTTTACTATTGCAAGAAAAACACACCTCCCTTCAATGAAAGAGAGATATTCTGAAAAAATGGGTACAGGTTTGGCAAATCCAGATTTAGATGCAGAAAAAGCTACACATTATGAAATCTCATACTCTAACCTTATAAACACAAGTTTTAACGTAAAAACAAATGTTTTTCTTTCAGAATATTCTGATGCAATTGAAAATGTAAATGTTGGTGGCTTGTCTCAAAATCAAAATGTAGGAGATTTTAGACATAAAGGTTTTGAACTTGAACTAAATAGTTATTTTGATAAATTTTCATCAGGGCTTAATTACTCATACATAGATGTTGAAGATAAAAATAATAGTGGATATATTAGAACTAGTCTACCTAAACACTCATTTTTTGTTTATGGAAAATATGATATTACAAAAGATTTATATATTTATGCAAACATAAAACATGATAGAGATACTTATTTACAATATAGAGATAATTCATATGATAAGAGTAATTATACAACTGTAGATACAAAAATATCATATAACTACAAAGATATGACTTTTGAAGCTGGTATTAAAAATTTATTTGATGAAAACTATTACTATGATTTAGGTTTTTATGAGCCAGGAAGAGAATACTTCTTAAATATGAAATACACTTTTTAATACAAAAACTTGGAGTTATATATGAAAATATTTTTAATTTTATTATTCACTTCTTTACAAATCTTCGCTTTATCTTTAAGTGTTAATGGTCAAATAAAAGAACCTTATAGATTAACAAAAGAAGAATTTGAGAGAATTCCTCACAGCACAATAAAAAATGTAAATATTGTTTGTGCATCAGGAGAAGAAAAACAAAAACCAAAAGATTTAAATGGTGTTTTATTAATACAGTTAATACAAAAAGCAAAAATAGATATAAAAAGTAGAAAAAAACTCAATCAAATAGTTGTTTTAGCAACTGCAAGTGATAACTATACAGTAGTATTTAGCTACAACGAACTGTTTAATACAACTATTGGAAATGAGGTTATTGTGGTCTATGAAAATGAGAGTTTTTCTCTATATTCAAAAAAAGACTTTTTAACAGGACCTAGGCATGTTTATGCCTTAACAAATATAAAAATACAACTAATTCAATAGGATAAAAATGAAAAAATTACATATAAGCTTAATTGCAAGTACATTAATAGTTACGTCAATTTTTGCCGCCCAAGAGTATAAAATTGATCAAATTAATATTGTTGATAAAATGAATACAAAAACAATGGATGATATCTCATATGAACAGATGAACAACCCAAATGAGCCAACAGCCAGTTCATCTTTATCTACAGAAATTTTTACTCAAAAAGAGATTGAAAAGATTAAACCCGCTAATATATATGATATTTTAAGTAAAGCTCAAAGTGTAAATGTACTTTTTATGGGAAGAAAGCACCCTTATACTATCTCATTTAGAGGGAGTTCAAATGGGGTGGGAAGCAGTGCCTTTGGTGTTATATTAGATGGGGCATTACTAAGCGACAACAGTGCTATGAGAATTTTAGAAGCACTGCCTACGGATATTATTGAATCTCTTCAAATAGTAAGAGACTCATCCTCTTTAAGTTTAGCTCCCATGCAAGCATTTGGTAATCCAAACGGATCTCCATTGCAAGGTTATATTGTAATAAAAACTAAAAAGCCAATTGAAAATATAGGAGGAATAAAACTTGCCTATGAGAGCTTTAATACAAAGAAAGCCAGTGCTTATTACAGTGGAATTAACAATAACATCTATTATATTCTCTCAGTAAATAGCTTAGATACTCAAGGGAAAGATGGATATAACAATGCAAATGAAGGGGGAAGTGGTTTTTTTAAAGTGGGAATAGAAGAAAACGATTTTGTTATTGAATTAAGTGGTTTTTATTCAAAATATTTTCAAGAGATTCAAAAAGCAAATCTACCTATCAGTAAGTTTTACAATGCTTATTGGAAATATGAACCATTTGAAAATAGATTCATAAATCTCTCTATATCAAAAAAATGGAATGAAAACCAAATTACAGATATCACCCTATCCCATGCAAAATCAAACTGGCATCACAACCAAGATACAATAGGTGTGACAAATGCCTATTTTGTGGGTTCTCAAACCAATGATTCAATCAATATTAAACATACAATGAAATATGATGATAATATATATAAAGTTGGGGGTCAGGCTATTTGGTATGATTCTCCAAATGGAGAACTATTTTATGAAGGTTATGAAAGAAAAGAACAAATTTATGGAGCATTTTTTCAAGCTGAACATTTTATAAATGATAAATTAATTATTGATGAAGCTATTAGAGTGGATAAAAAACATATTGATTCATTACTAGAAAGATATAGTCCAAATGTTTCTACCTCATTTGGAGGTATGGTAAACAATACAAAAGTATCAATGATAGAAAATACCTGGACTAAAGCAACATTAAATACCTCTTTGGGAGCTTTATATAAACTTAATGAGTCAAATGCATTAACAGGGAAATTTGCTTATGCTTCAAATTCTCCTGCAAATAGCATAAGTGAAGGTGATGGTTATTCTTTAGATAAAGAGGAGCAGTTTAGATATGAATTGGGGTATGAGAATACACTAAAAAATCTTGTATCAAAAGTTAATGCTTTTTATTATGATATTAAAAATTTGAAATTTCCTTATTATATAGGAACACCTACTAACCCTGAGATAGTTTTTAGCCAATATGACCAAAAAAGATATGGAGCAGAAATTTCATTTGATGGGAAGATGGATAATTTTGATTATCTTCTAAACTATTCTTACGTAAAAGCAGATACTAAAAACAATGAAATTCCAAATCACTTACTCTCATTGAAACTAGGTTATACATATAACAAAATCTATTCAAATATAAGTGCAAAATATGTTAGTTCTTTTGAATCAAACTTCTTTACAACCGACAATAAGTACCATAATGTAGGTGATTTTACTGTTATCGATATGGGAATTGATTATCATCATAAACTATATAATTATGATGCCATAGTATCACTTTATGGAAAAAATATTACAGATGAAAGATATATGACCAAAATTGGTTGGGAAAATATAGGTGCAATCTTTGGTATTAGTTATGAAATAAAATTTTAGGATTGATGGATGATTGATACAATTAAATTCTATATTGAATACAGCATAATAGGACTTTTGGCATTTATGAGTTTTTTAACATTATGGTTTGCCCTTGAAAGATATTTTTTCCTATCTAAAATCAATCTTGCTAAATTTGAGAAAAAAGGTGAATTAGAAAATAGTTTGACAAACAATCTCACTACTATTTCAACAATAGCATCAAATGCTCCTTATATAGGTCTATTTGGTACAGTATGTGGAATCATGATAACTTTTTATAAAATATCTGAAAACTCAAATTTTGATACAAGTAGTGTAATGCTAGGATTGGCTTTGGCTTTAAAAGCCACTGCTATAGGTATTTTGGTTGCTATTTTTGCAACTGTTATTTATAATGGTCTTGCAAGAAAAGTGGAAGTTCTAATGACTAAATGGGAAGATTTAAATGAGAATTAAAAAATTTGACTCTATGAATGTAATCCCATTTATAGATATTATGTTAGTTTTATTAGCAATTATTTTAACTTTTTCAACATTTATTGCACAAGGTCGTGTTGAATTAACTTTGCCAAAGTCAACTACAACAGAACAAAAAAACCTGAAGTTAAAAGAGTTAGTTATTGATGCAAAAGGAAATATAACTTTTGACAAAACCCCTATAAAACTTGATAATCTAAAAGAAATTTTATCCGCTTTATCAAAAGAAACAAACATCTCTTTAAGAGCGGATGAAAATACACCTTTTAAAACTTTTGTTCAAGTAATTGATATCTTCAAAGAGTTGAAACTTGAAAAAATATCAATAGTAACGGAACTAAAAAGATGACCTACTCTTTTAAAGCTTTTATAATCTCCTTATTAATCCATGTATCTGTATTTGCAACAATAATCAATTTTGAAACTTTTAAGGAGAAAAAAAAAGAGATTATTGTTCTAAATATGAATATGGTAAACGAGATAACACAAATAAAAAAACAAACTGAAAAAAAACAACAAACAAATACAAAAGAGCAAAAAAAACAAATCGAAAAAAAACCTAAAACAATAAAAAAAATCCAAAAACCTAAAAAAAAGAAAAAAATTATAAAAAAAGTGATTAAAAAAGTAAAACCAGAAAAGAAAATACCCAAACAAATAAAAGATGAAATAAAACCACCAAAGAAAGAGATTAAAAAAGAGCTTCAAAAAGTAGAAAAAAACAATACACTCAAAAAAGATGAAAGTAAAAAACGTATAAAAAGTGGAGAAAATTATCAACAAAAATATATCAAAAACAATTTAGCACATATAATAGCAGCAATAAAAAAATATAAAAACTATCCATACCAAGCAAAAAAAAGAGGGATGGAAGGTAGAGTTATAATTTGGTGTATAATCA
This sequence comes from Halarcobacter azotofixans (SeqCode), assembly GCA_048571215.1. Lineage (GTDB taxonomy): Bacteria > Campylobacterota > Campylobacteria > Campylobacterales > Arcobacteraceae > Halarcobacter > Halarcobacter azotofixans. The sequence goes on along the minus strand of CP182352.1, from coordinate 445,164 downwards.
CAAAAGATGGGAAACTAAAAGATATAAAAATAATGGAAAAATCTGAATTTGATATATTAAATCAAAATAGTATAGATATACTAAAAAAAGCTTCAAGAGAGTTTGAAGCTCCCCAAAAAGATGTGATATTAACAATACCTTTTAATTATTATCTCAATTAACCTTTAGGTTAATTGAATGATTAGAATATTTTCTTTCTTGTATGGCAATATGGAGTTTTGCCTGTCTTTTCATAATAATCTTGATGGTAATCTTCTGCCTCATAGAATTTTGAAGCTTCATGTAAAGAAGTAGCTACTTTATAGTTTAAATCTTCTAATTTATCTATCAATTCTAAAGCTTTATTTTTTTGTTTTTCATCTAAATAAAATATCGCAGAAAGATATTGGGAACCTATATCAGGCCCTTGACCATTTGTTTGTGTAAAATCATGGATTTCAAAAAATAATTTAAGTAAATCTTCATATGGAACTTGACACTCATCAAATTCAACTTTTATCGCTTCCAAATGACCTGTACTTCCCGAACATACCATTGAATATGTAGGATTTTCAATATGACCACCCATATAACCTGAAACTACAGAGTAGATACCCTCTACTTCTTTAAAATAGTATTCAACTCCCCAAAAACAACCAGCAGCGAAATATGCTACGGCATGGTCTTTACAAGATTTATCTTCACTTTCAAATTTAAGTGAAATTGAGTTTACACAATGTCTTGTATTTTTAGGTGTAAACTGTTCACCCTCAAAAACATGTCCTAAATGTCCATTACAATTTGCACAAATTATCTCTTCTCTTCTTCCATCTCTATCGGGTACTCTTTTAACAGCACCTTCTATTTCGTCATCAAAACTTGGCCAGCCACACTCTGATTTGAATTTTGCGTCTGATTTATATAAAGGTGCATTACACTTTTTACATCTATATATACCTTTTTTATAAAAATCATTATATTTCCCAGAATATGGTCTTTCTGTACCTTTTTTTTCTATAACATATATCTCTTCTGGTGTTAATTCTTTATAATCCATTTTCCCCTCTTGGCTACTAAATATAAAAGAATTTTAGCCAAAGAAAAAAAACTAACTATTAATTTAAAATATAAGTTTTTACTTTAAAGAACTTCAAACCTTTTTTCACATAAAACTTTATTGTTATATAAAATTTTACCTATAAAAACATCTCCAAGTTTAAATTCCCCTACCCCTTTTGGAGTACCAGTCATCAAAACATCGCCATCCTCAAAACTTGAAAAAGTTAATAACTCCTCAATAATCTCTTGGGGTTTATTTATCATCAAAGATACACCACCTTTTTGCTTAAGTTCTCCATTTATATATAATTCAAGCTCTAAATTTGAGGTATCTTCTGTAAAACTAACAAACTTAGAAAAGACAGCAGCATTATTAAAAGCTTTTGCTCTCTCCCAAGGTAGACCTTTTTTCTTTAATTTACTTTGTACCTCTCTTAGGGTTAAATCAAGACCAAATCCAACTGCACTTATCTTATTTTCTTCTATTAAAAACGAGATTTCAGCTTCATAATGGCAACTACTTGCACCCTTTGGAAAGATCAAATCTTCACTAACTGATGAGTTTGGTTTAAAAAAGAACACAGCTTCTTCTGGTGTCTCATTGTTTAACTCTGCAATATGTTCTGTATAGTTTCTCCCTATACAAACAACCTTTGATGGGTATATTTTTTTATTGTTTATTATTATTGAATTCACTATAATTCCTCAGTTTAATATAATTTGTATCATACAATAAAGGTAATAAAATGTCTAAAGAAAATTTACTAATAGTTTTAAGTAGTGGTGATTTTGATGTTGCTACAAAGTTCCCACTTTTATACTCCTCTGTTGTTTTGCAAAGAGAGTATTGGAAAACTTGCCATTTAATGTTTTGGGGTCCATCAATAAAACTTTTAGGAGAAAATACTCAAATACAAGATAAAATCTTAGAGATACAACAAACAGGGGTAGAGATGAGTGCTTGTATTGTTTGTGTTGAAGATTACAACTTGATTGAAACTCTTGAAAAACTAAATATAGAGATTAACCATACAGGTGAGCTTTTAACAAAAGCTTTAAAGGATGAAAGTTATAGTGTAATGACCATCTAATATTTTTTTAGAAGATCATTTATTATAACTGCTGTAATACCCCATATGATTTCATCTTCATATTTATATACCCAAACCTTGTGTCTTTTGTGACCCCAAGGTTTATGATAAGTTTTTGGCAAACCCAACTTTTCAACAGGAAAATGTACCTCTTTTTCCCCTTCATCATTTATAGTATATGGATGAACTTCATATTTCAAGGTGTAAACTTCTGGCTCATGCTCTTTAAAAAACTTCATAGGAATCAATAAAGTCTTTTCAACTTCATTTTTATCTACTTTCATATTTTCATATGCTTCTTTTTTAACTACTCCCACAAAGGTTTCTATAACTGCACCAATTGGAGCCACATAAGTATCAAGTTGTCCTAGAATCTTTATATCTTTTTTCTTAATCCCCAACTCCTCTTTGGTCTCCCTTAAGGCTGTATGCTTAAAAGATTTATCACAATCTTCATAACCACCACCAGGGAAACAGATATCACCACCTTGCCTAATGTGAGCTGCCCTTTTTTGAAATAATAGATAATACTCTTTTTCTATTTTTATCAAAGGAACTAATACAGCAGAGTTAAAATATCTATCTCTCCCCATAACATTTATATTTAATGGTAAATTTTTTATAAATTTTTTAAAATCTTTTTTATTCATATCTCATTCTTTCATATTTGTTAAATTATAGCCAATCACATATAAAAATAGAAAAATCTCATGTTATTGTCATATGCTCACTATATAATAATTTCTCTCATATAGTTACATTTTGGACTCATGTACTAAATGAATTTGATTTATTTGATTAGTATTTTTACAGTTTAGTATTAATCATGTGTATTTAAAGCCGTACTTCTCTCTTCCTTTCCTACGGCTTTAAATCTAAACTTTTATTAATAAATGATATAATCTTTCAAAAATTCAAGGAGATAATATGCCAATAGTTATCCCAAAAAAACTACCCGCAGTTGATATTTTACAACAAGAAAATATTTTTGTGATGAATGACACTAGAGCAAGACATCAAGATATTAGACCTTTAAAAATTATAATTTTAAATTTAATGCCAAATAAAATAGAAACAGAAACACAACTATTAAGACTATTAGGTAATACCCCATTACAAACAGAGATTACTCTTTTAAAAACAGCAACATACCAATCTAAGAATACATCTGAAGATCACTTAGAAAGTTTTTATAAGACCTTTGATGAGATAAAAGAACATACCTTTGATGGACTAATAATCACAGGTGCACCAATAGAAACAATGCCTTTTGAAGAGGTTTCTTATTGGGATGAGTTAACACAAATAATGGAGTTTTCAAATTCTAATGTAACCTCAACTCTTCACATATGCTGGGGTTCACAAGCTGGTTTATATTATCATCATAAAATACCAAAATATGAGCAAGATAAAAAAACATTTGGTGTTTTTGAACATGACCTTTTCAATAAAACTAACCCACTACTTAGAGGATTTGATGATGAAGCATATATTCCCCACTCAAGATATACAACAGTTTTAAAAGAGGATATAGATAAAGTTGATGACTTAGAATTATTACTTTATTCGGAAGAGTCAGGGGTATGTTTAGTAGCTTCAAAAAATAGAAAACATGTTTTTATGAGTGGTCATTTGGAATATGATTATGATTCTTTACAAAAAGAGTATTTTAGAGATGTTGAAAAAAATCTTGAAGTAGATATTCCTAAAAACTATTTTAAAAATGATGATGTAACAAAAGAGCCAAAAGTAAAATGGCGTTCATCAGCCCATCTACTATTTGCAAATTGGCTTAACTATTTTGTATATCAAGAAACACCTTTTGAATTAAAATAAAAGGTGTATCTTAGATATGCTTATTTTTGTTCTTCATTCTCATCAATAAGCTTCACTTGAATATCTTTGTAAATGGGATATACACTAGGACCAAACTGATTATAAATAGCTACATCAGCAGCATCTCTACCATAACCAATCACTACATATCCACCTTTTAATTCACTTTGTGTTGCATCAAAAGTATACCAACGACCCCCAACATAAGCTTCAAACCAAGCATGTAAATCCATAGGTTCAAGTTCATATAAATAACCTACAACTAATCGTGCTGGAATACTAAGGCTTCTACATAGAGCTATTCCTAAATGTGCCAAGTCACGACAAACTCCAGAACCTCTTAAATTAACCTCTACAGCAGATACTGGTATATCACTACTATTTGGTTCAAAACGGATAGAATCACGCAACCAATTCTCTATAGCTTTTACTTGATCATAACCCATATTATAACCACTTACAATAGATGATGCCATCTGACCAAATCTGTCAGATTCACAATATCTACTAGGTAATAAATAATTAAGAACCCCATCTGGTAGATTTTGAATCTCAACAAAGGGAGCACCAAAAGATTGATCAACTCCATCAGAAGTTATCACATCAGCTGCAGTATAAATACTAAAAGGACCAACAGGTGCAATTAATCGTTGACAAAGATTACCATAACCATCTGTAAACTCAAAAACTGAAGTGTGTGGTTTGAGTCTATACTCCTCACGCATCACCCATTGTTGAGCACCACTACGCATTCTTAACATCAGAATAAAAGGTGTAGGTACTGTAATATCAAATCTCATTTCACAACTAGTTTGCAAGTGCATGGCATTGTCCTTTTAATTAAATATATCTATTATATTAATAGGTTATCTTCATTTAACATTTAAACTGCTTAATGATTGTTTAATAGCCCTTTATGAAAGCTTTTTCTAATAGTCTATTTATTTAACTTTATTAATTATTGCTTTCTAATTTGTAGATTTAGATACAATTAAATATAATTAACAAGAATTCAACAAGATAAGTAAAAATGGCAAAAGAGCAAAAGAATTTAAAGAGTAAAAATATTACATTAACACTATCTGGTGGAGGAATAAGAACTGCTGCTTCACTTGGGGTGATTAAGTACTTAGAAGAAAACAATTATAGTATAAAGAAGATATCTGGAACTAGTGGGGGAGCTATTATAGCTTTGCTTTACGCATATGGTTTTACAATAAAAGAGATAGAAGAGTTCTTTTTTACTATAAATAAATGGGATTTGTTTAGTTTTAGATTTAGATTTAAATCAATTCTTAGCCTAAATAAAATAGAAAAAAAATTAAAAGACTTTATCAAAGACAGAGAATTAAAAATACCTATAGAGATATGTGTAACAAATATAGAAACGGGAAAAGCAGAATACCATTCAAAAAATGATTTAGTAAAATCAACCATTGCCTCATGTAGTCTTTTACCATATTTTCCAGCTGTAGAGATAATTAATAAACACTATGTAGATGGTGGTTATAGTGATAACTTACCAAATAAGAATTTATCAAAAATGAAATACCCAAACATCAGTGTAAATGTAAATAATTTACCAAAAAAATTTTCATATAAAAAAGATGTATTACATAGAAGGTCATTGTTTATATTGACCCAAAGTGCAATGAGAAGAGCTAAAAAAAGAGCAGACTATTTTATAAATATAGATAGCATTTCAGAAGTAAGGTTATTTGATTTTAAAAGTTTTGATTTTGTTTTGCAAGAGGGGTATAAAAAAGTAAGTGAAGAATTAAAAAGATATTAGATTGAAATTTGATTTGTGTATTTAAATATTGCAAAATAAAAACATTAAAACTACTTAAGCAAACTATCTTTTGCATTTGTAATCTCAACAAATAACTCATGACTTCCACCAACATCTGGATGGGCTGTTTTAGCTATTTTTTTAAAAGCAGCCTTTATTTGTGAAGCTTCTAAAATACCATGAAGAGGCAAACACAACAATTCTCTATGTACTTTTTCGCTAGTTTGTTCTAAATTTTCCTGAATCTTTTTTCTTTTTTTATTGTGATTGTTTATATCTTTTTGAAATTGTTTTTGAGATATAAATTGGTTTTCAAAAGCCTCATTAGATAATCTATTTTGATTTGTATTCCAATACTTCAAAGACATAACACTGCAAGCTTCAAAAGATATCTGTCCTTTTAAAAAAAGCTCTTCCAAACAAAAAGGACCAACCATTTCATAAGGTTCATCTAGCCAAGCTTGATTTTTTTTAGAATCTATTTCACCTATAGTTACAAAGTCACGAATACCAAGTTTATTATTCCAAATAATAAATTCTTCCTCTAAATATTGTTTATTATCAAGCATGTTTTGTCCCTTTTGTTTTATATATGCAAGATTTGTGCTATAGATTACAATTGTTAGCTTAATTTACTTTTTTTCTACACCATTCTTATCCCAATCACTTTATATTTTTAATTTATAGTTCTAATGTTTTTATTTATCTATTTAATAACCTTTATTTCTATCTATAGTATTTAAAGGAATTAAATTAGCATTTATTCTTTCATAATTATTTACAATTTGTTTTGCAACTGAATTTGGGTCTGTTAAAGAAGCACTATGAGGAGTAACAATTATATTTGGGTGAGTCCAAAATAAACTCTCATTTGATAAAGGCTCTTTTTCAAAAACATCAAGTATTGCACCACTTAAGTGGTTTTTATCAAGAACTTCTAATAAATCTTCTTCCACAAGATGTTGACCTCTTCCTACATTTATAACATAAGCATTTTTATTTAACTTATAAAACAACTGTTTATTTAAAATACCTTTTGTATCTTTAGTTAGAGGAAGAAGGTTTATCAAAATATCTACATCAACTGAAAACTCATCAAGATTTGTAAAAGTTTCTATATCTTTAAAATCTTTTTTTGAATTTGAGTATCCTTTTACTTTAAATCCAAACCCATTGAATCTTTTTGCAACTTCACTTCCTAATTGTCCTAAACCTAAAACTCCAATAGTGTAATCACTAACTGAATTTAACTGTAACTGCTCCCATTTTATTTCTTTTTGTTGAGATATATATTTATAATGATTTGTAACTATATTTAATACTGTACATAAAAGATATTCCCACATAGAAGAGACAAGTTTTTCATCAACTATTTTCGTAATATATACATCTTTGGCTATTGTTTTATTCTCTAAAATATGGTCTACCCCTGCTCCCATTGAAGAGATTGTTTTTAGATTTTTGTACTCTTTAAAATCTATATCAAGTTTTGACCAAACAAGTGCTAAAGTGATTTTATCTTTATCTTTTTCATTGGGATAGACTTCAATATCAATATTTGGGTTTAGTTTTTTTAAACTTTCTATCCAAGACTCTATACCTTTTTCTTTTGTGATTACTAGCATACTCATATTATTTACCTTGTACTTAAGATTTTGAATTATAACAAAAATGATATAACTGATAGGTATAACAAAATACACTTTAAATCTTAGGTTTTTTGCAGTAAAGCTGTTTTTTGGGACATCTTGATATAATAGGTACTAATTGAAGGAGAATTATGGAAAACAAGAAAAAAAAATCAACTATTTTAAAACCTGTTTTTTATCCATCTGTTGCAATTATTGTAATACTTGTGATATTTGCAATAACAATGCCTCAAATAGCAGGTGAAACTTTTAATGGTATGAAACAATTTATAGCCGATAAATTTGGTTGGCTTTATATGTTAAGCGTTGGAATTTTCACTATATTTGTGATATCTTTAGCAATTTCTCCCTTTGGACGATTTAAACTTGGACCTGACCAATCAAAGCCAGCTTATAGTAATCTTTCATGGTTTGCCATGCTTTTTAGTGCTGGTATGGGAATTGGACTTATGTTCTGGGGTGTAGCAGAACCTGTTATGCACTATGGTGCACCTCCTGTGGGTGATAAAGAAACAATTGAAGCTGCTAAACAAGCTATGAGGATTACTTTTTTTCACTGGGGATTACACGCTTGGGCAATTTATGCTGTTGTTGGTTTAGTCCTAGCATATTTTTCTTTTAGACATGGATTACCCCTTTCTATTAGATCAGCACTTTATCCTATGATAGGTGACAAGATTTATGGAAAAATAGGACATAGTGTTGATACAGTTGCAATACTTGGAACTATTTTTGGGGTTGCAACTTCATTGGGACTAGGAGTATTACAGGTAAATGCAGGACTTAATTATATTTTCGATATCCCTGTTGGGCTTACCACACAAATTATTTTGATTGCTATTATTACAACTATGGCAACAGTTTCTGTTGTTTTAGGACTTGATGGAGGGATCAAACGTTTATCTGAACTAAACCTTTATCTTGCAATAGCACTTGTTTTATTTGTATTTATAGCAGGTCCAAGCTTTTTCTTACTTGGAGCTTTAGTTCAAAATATAGGAAATTACTTATCACATGTTGTACAAATGACTTTCAACCAATACATTTATCTAGATACACAATGGATGGGCTGGTGGACATTTTTCTATTGGGCTTGGTGGATTGCTTGGGCACCTTTTGTAGGGATGTTTATTGCAAGGGTTTCACGAGGTAGAACCATAAGAGAGTTTGTTCTTGGAGTGTTATTTGTTCCTGTTGGATTTACTTTAGTTTGGATGACAGTTTTTGGAAACAGTGCACTACATGCAATTATGAAAGAGGGATTTACAAATCTAGGTTCAGCTGTATCAGCAGATGTTGCAACTGCTTTATTTAAATTTTTAGAACACTTTCCTTTTTCTGGTATTGTTTCAATCCTTGCTATTATCTTAGTTGTTACTTTCTTTGTAACTTCTTCAGATTCAGGTTCATTGGTAGTTGATACTATTTCAAGTGGAGGAAGAGAAAATAATCCGGTATGGCAAAGAATATTTTGGGCACTACTTGAAGGTGTAGTTGCAGCAGCATTACTAATAGCTGGTGGATTAGCAGCCTTACAAGCAGCCTCTATTGTTATTGCTTTACCCTTTGCTATTATTATGCTTATTGCGTGTTGGGGACTTTATAAAGCCTTACATTTGGAATCTATAAGATATGAGTCACTTCAACATCATATGAATGCAGGACGACATGGAAAAATATCTGGGACTTGGCAAAATAGACTTTCAAGACTTATTGAATTTCCACCACCAGAAGAGACACGAAGATACATCAATGAGGATGTAATTACTGCCATGAAAACTGTAGAAGAAGAGCTTGAAAGACATGGATGGAATGTAGAAGTTACCAATAATAAAGAGAAAAGTGTTTCTGTTTTAACAGTAGAACACAATGGTGATTTAGACTTTATTTATGAAGTAAGATTCAGTAGATATGATACCCCTACATATGCTTTTCCTGAGATAGTTAATCCTACTCATGAACAAAAGAAATATGCTAGAGCAGAGGTTTATTTACAAGATGGTAATAAAGCCTATGATATTTATGGGTATGAGATGGATGTTGTTGCAAATGATATTATTGATCAATTTGAAAAACACAGACACTTTTTACATATTACTGCAGGATTAAATCCTGTTATACCTATAGATTAGAGAATTTATACCAATAGCTTTAAAACTATTGGTATATTAAGACTTCCATTATATTTAGATCTTATCCCTATAATTTGATAAAGCATATTCTACTGCCTCAATAGCATGAATATAAGTAGTATCAAATACTTCTATATCCAAATCATCTTGAGAAATTAAAAGTCCTATTTCAGTACATCCTAAAATCACACCTTGTATATTTTGTTGTTTATTTATAATATCAAGATATATTTGCTTTGATTGTTTAGAGATTGTTCCTAAACATAATTCATCGTATATAATTTTATGAATAATATTCATATCATCTTCATCAGGAGTTATTACATCTATCCCTTCATCTATGAGTATTTGTTTATAAAAATCTTCACTCATTGTAAATTTTGTACCAAGAAGCAAAATATTTTTTTTATCTTTCTTTTTAATCACAGAGGCAGTTGCTTCCGCAATATGTAAAAAAGGTATTTTTATATGCGCTTTAATTTGTGGTAAAAGTTTATGCATAGTATTTGTACATACTACAATAAAATCAGCTCCACCATTTTGCAAAGACAAACAAGCATCAATAAGTATCCTAACAGCCTCATTCCAACGATTCTGATGTTGTAGTTTTTCTATCTCTTCAAAATTTACAGTAAATAAAATAGATTTAGCATTGTTTTGATGCCCTAAAATTTTATTGGTTTGTTGATTGATAATCTTATAGTAAGATAAGCTTGATTCCCAACTCATACCACCTAATAATCCAATTGTTTTCATAATATTTACTCCACCCAATAAATTAAAATTTCACACCTTTAAGCTTTAAAACTATACGATGTTTCAAATCTTATTCTTTTAATATGTTAAAGTCTTCATCTGCCAATGGAGCTTCAAAATATTGTGTTACATGGTTAAATACATCTTCATTGTCAAACTGTGCTCTATGTGGTTGTTGCTCTCTTCGTTTAGCTATATGCTCTAAACACTGTTGATTACTCAAATCAAGGAAGATAAGCTCATGATTACACTCAATCTCATCACATAATTGTTTGAACCATTTTCTTTGTTTTTTTGTATTTGCAGGAAAATCCATAACTACATTTGTACCAGTTTTTAAAATCTGTTGTACATGCGACTTTACAAAAGGTTTTATAAGTGTAGAAAATTTTATAAAATCATCAAAAGAGTTTATCTGATTAGGATAGTGAGCTTCGAGCCAATCATCTTCTGAAAGAAGTACTGCATTCTTTTTTATTGATAATGTTTTTGATTTTGTAGTTTTTCCAGCTCCCATTTTTCCACAAAAAAAAGTGAGCGTTCCTTTTTGTTTCATAAATATTTCTCTCCATAATTTATTATATATTTGTAAAAGATTGAAAACTCATATATCTTTCACATTTTTTCTTTAATATTAATCTTTTAACTCTTTCATTAATTTGATGGTCAAAATATCTTTTTTATTTCCTCTTTCTTCAAGATGTTTAATTATCATATTAAATCTATCTTGATTTAGATGTTGTCCAAATTTAAATTTTGCTTTTATTTTATTTGGAACTAGTTTATAAATTGTTGTAGCATCTATTGATTTTTGATAAACTTCATCACTAAGAGGTTTGTATTTACCCTCTTTTTGTAGTTTTTTCATGAGTTCTGATAGAGCTTGAACTTTTTCATCATAGTTTTCAATAAACTTGATTTCACCATCAATTATTATTGATTTAAAAAAATGAGTAGCCGGACAAGCTAAACCATCATTTGAACTAAAGTAAGACTGTATCATAGAATATGATTCAACTACAGAAAATGAAGCAAACTGATTGTTTTTTAAAATATCCATTTTTCTACCTTTTTTCGAACCATGAAAATAAATCTCATCATTGTATTCTACAAAATTTATAGGTAAACTATATGGTTTGTTGTTATCGCATAGTGCTAATGTCCCATATTCTGCATTGTTTAATACTTCATTTATTATTTCTTTATTTGTAATCTCAAATATTTGTTTCAATGTTTGTTTTCTCCCTTAAAATACGTTTAAAATGAGCTAATAAATTTCCACACAGGTAATTTATTGTCTCAATTAATTTGTTGTATTTTATCTTCTTCTACCAAGAATTCTTAAAATTCTTAAAAACAAATTGATAATATCCATATATAGTGCAGCTGCGCTATCAACTGCATTATCTAATGTTTTTGGTATTTGATTTGCACGTCCCCAATCATAACCAATATATCCACAAAAAATAATAGCAACAGCCCAATCTATCCAATTTTGATGAATTCCTAATACAAAGATTTGAAAAAGCTCAATCGCAATCATAGCTAATAATGCCATAGTTAGGCCACTAATTATGCTTTTAAAAAAACTTGGAAACATAGAACCTAAAATCATCATAATAATAGTTACAAAAGCAGTAATCCTTATGGCATCCAAAACTAACGCCGTATCATATTGGGATACTACCATATTTACAATCAATCCAAAAGGAACAACAACAAAGTTATAACCTACGAAACTAACAAATGCTTTATCTGATTTGTTAAATAGATATACTCCAAAAAAACATGAAGCAAAATATCCTATTAAAAAAACCCAAATATTTATACTTCGTAAATAATTTGGATCAACATTAGTTACTAATAACCAATTTACAAAAAAACCCCAACATAAAACTAGCCCTATAGCTAGATTATATTTAACATCTGAAATAATTTCAGCAGTGGTTTTTGTTCTGGCAAAAACATCTGATTCAAGCATATTTTTCCTTTTTTTAATATAAGATTTGTCTCCTAGTAAATGAAAAAAAGGCTTGAGTTTTTGTCAATCCTTTTTATTCACATTTTGTTTCATTTGATGGAATAAAATTCAATCTATTACAATTAGGACATTGCTTCATATTTGACCTTTATATAAGCAATTATTAGTAAGACATTATATATAAATAATATATAAATTCACCTAATAAGAAATATTTTTAATGTTATTCTCAAAGCCCTTAAATAAGTATTTTATATGTTTGATATAATTTTTTATATTCTTGTCTTATCTTAAAATTATCATAACGAAATTTCAAAAAATATAAACTACTTAAAACAAGAACAATAGCAATTTTTACTTCAATTTCAGAAAATTGTAAATCACCCATTTTTACAATTAGTATTATTCCTAACATTAAAATAACAATAATACCAAATATATTTAAACAAATTCTTGTCCATTTTTTAGCAAATATTATGAGAGATACATTTTGAATATTCACTTTTTTATTGAAAAAAGTAAAATAAAAAGCAACCCATGGGTCTTGAAAGTGAGAATTCAACCTTTAGGATATAAATTTAGTATTATTCTTCCTATTTATTTTTATATTTTTCTTAATTAGTTATCATCTCCTCAGAATTCTATATTATTTTTCTACGTTGCTGTTATTTGGAATGTAGAGTGTCAAATAATGCTTAGGTAAAGCGTGTATGCTTTAGCACACCTACTTCACCTAATCGCTATATTAATTCTCCAAAAAAACCAATTGTGATTGGTTATTGAGGGTCTTGTTTTGTCCAGTTTTCATTTGATAGATTTTCTAAGCCAGTTAGATTATCAATATCTTTTGCCTGCTCTAAAATAATACTTGATAATTTGTAGGAATTTAACTTAGGAAAAGATGCTACAACCCAATCACTAACTACTTTATACCAAAATACAAATTGAACTTGAATTTCAATATGAAAACGAATTGATTGATCTGTTAAACTAAAACCACTGATTTTATACCATCCTCTTATTCCATCAATAGTTATATATTTTTCTTCATTTCCTATTACGGGCAATTTAAATCTATGATGAGTTCCAAATACTAACACATCAACTTGCATATAAAATTTATCTCCACATTTTTCTAAAGATCCAAGTCCAGACCAATGAACAACAGCTATTTTACCTTCATATTCCTTTTTCCAAATAACTGGGCATGACGTAAACGTTTCATTTACCACTTGTGATTCCATTATATATTCCTTTAATATTTTTAGAGCATCTAAAAGTATTAGCTCTATGGTGCGACACTCCTTTAAACACCAAAACTTAACTAGTGAGATTTAACCCACACTGCTGTTATCTCAGATACTAAACGTCCGAGATAACAAAACATAGTAGCCAATAAGATGACTACTATGTTTTGTTATAATAACTACTCCTTTAAATCTATCATTTGAAATAATTGTATATAATGATTAATATTCAATATGTTTTTTGCCAATTTATATTTTCAATCTCTAACATTTTACTTCATCATTTTTGATGTTAAATCATAAAATTTTATACCCTTTCATTCTTTGTTAATGGATATAATAATTCTTTATTCTCTAATATAAAAACTATATTATATTTTGATAAATTTGTATGACTATTAAAATAATATTTATTTTTATATTATAACTATTTTTTGATATATATTATATAAATAAAGCACTTAAATATATTAATTTATTATATTTTTATAATGAAGATTATTAGTAAATAGTTAATATTATTAGAAATAAGTTTTAATTCTTCACTTTTTTATTGAAGCAACAATAAAAGAGAGTGTATCTATAAATTCGCTAAACTGTTTCTCAGTTATAATAAGAGGTGGATCAAGTCTAAGAAAAGAGCCTCGATTACATACAATATAGCCATGTTCTAACAATTTATCATATATCTCATTTGTTATTTTCTCGCTTGCCAAATCAATGGCAAACATCAAACCTCTTCCACGAATTGCTGTAATAACTTCTCCATCAACAATGGAATGGAGTTGAGCATTAAATATCTCTGCATTTTTTTGTGCACGCTCTATGAGATTTTCATCTCTTATTGTTTGAATAACCTCTTTAACTACTGCAGCACCTAAGGGATCGTTTTGATGAGATTGAGAATAATGAAATGGTTTTAACTCTAACTGCTTACTGCTAGCTTCATTAATGAGAGTAATACTAACAGGGTAGCCATTACCAATTCCCTTTCCAACAGCTACAAAATCAGGAATGATATCATAATGCTGAAACCCAAACCATTTACCAGTTCGTCCAATACCTGTTGTTACCTCATTTGCAATAATTTTTCCTCCATTGTCTCGTACAATTTGGACAATATTTTGGATTAAAGCTTTTGGAGGGAATCTAACAAATCCAGAAGAACTACCTGGTTCAAAGATGAATTCAGACACATCTTTGGGTATATCTTGAAGCACTTTACATGATAAATTACACTTTTCTTTATCAGGGCATACTTTACATTGCTCCCAATTTACTAAATACCAATTACTAGTTTTCTCAATTAGTGAAGAATATGCCCCTAAATAAGAGTCATGAAGTGTCAATGATATATGTTTTTCAGTAAGATGTTTAGCCATCTGTCTTGATATCTCAACCGCTTCACTACCTGAACTTATGAATACACTTTTCCCCTTGTTAAACCCCACAATATTGAGAATTGATTTTGCCGCTTTATCAACTATTTCACTAGAGTAACAAAAGCCTGCGTGCATGATTTGATCAATCTGCTCTTTAATGACACCATTAATTCTACGATTTTTATGTCCTAAGGATGTACACCAAACACCAGACTCCAAATCCATATATCGTTTTTCATTGGCATCAAATAGATATACCCCATCACTTTTTACAATATTTGGAATTTTTAATTCATGTCCAGTGCAGTTAAGAATACTTTCCATATCTATATCTCCTTTATTTAAGCTATATTTAGTAAGATGAAATATCATGTTTCAATGATTTTATGCTCTATTTATTTGTAATTACGGGCATTTCAAAACTACCACCTCTCCACAAGTTTAGTATCAAAACCGGTTCATTAGCTGCTTTTACAGAATGAATTACATTGGAAGGATGATGAATCACATCACCAGCATTTTTCCAACAATTAAAGATTATATTCCTTGGGAACATACATCTTTATATACTAAATTTTTAATTTTATTTTATATCTTTTTTCATAATATAATCATTTTGTATCTCATTCCCCATCTTAAAACTATGTGTTCCAATCTCAACAAAACCATTTTTCTTATAAAATTCTATAGCAGCCTTATTTTTCTCCCATACTCATAACCATACAAACTCTTTTTTATATACTATTGCTTTTTCAATCCCTTTATTTATTAATTTTATGCCTATCTTATTTCTCTTAAATTGATCTTTTACATATATTCTTTCTATTTCTAATCCATTCTTATCTTTTAAATCACATTGAGCATCATCGATATTAATTTTTAAATATCCAGCTAATTGATTATCTGCAAAGGCGAAATAGAAATGACTATTTCTATTACCTAGTTCAAAAAGCATTTTGTTTCTATCAAAAGCCTCTTCCAAATAAGAGTTCATCACCTCCTTTGAACAATATTTAGAAAATGTATTATGATATGTTTCTGTTCCTATCTCGATTATTTTATCTAAATCATCTATTCCACATTTTTTTATTTTTATTTCCATTTCATTTTCCAATGTTTTATTATATATTTTTGATTGCATTATAACAATACTTCTTGATAGAAAAATACCATTTAACGAACCATATAAAAAACTAATAGTAATAATAAATCCTAACTCATTTATAATAAATAATTCTCAAAACCCTTAAAATTGTGCCTGTTACCTTTTTTTCAATTTAGAATAAAAGCAACTTATAAAGTTGCTTTTATAGAGTAAAAAATATTAAATGTCCTATTTTTTATGCTGTTTCTTGAAGTGGATTATTTGAAGGTTTTGCTTTAACTTCCTCTTTTCCTGTAAACTCTTTTGCATTGGTATCATTAACAATGAGTTTTGCAAGATTATCAGTTTCTTGAGCTATATGATGCGTTTGTGAAGCTACCATTGCATTTTGTTGCGTTTGCTGATCTAAAGAATTTACAGCATTATTAATCTGTTCAATTCCAGCAAGTTGCTCTTTAGATGCCATCTCTACATTTTTAATTAATTGTATCGTTTTAGAGATATCATCCTTGAGTGTTACATACCCATTTATCATATCATCAGATATTTTTTTCCCATTATTTGCTTTTTCTGTTGCTTTTAGAACAAGAGTTTTTATCTCTTTTGCAGCATCGGCACTTCTTGTAGCAAGATTTCGTACTTCAGCTGCAACAACAGCAAACCCTTTTCCCGCTTCCCCTGCTGTTGCTGATTCAACTGCAGCATTAAGGCTTAAAATATTGGTTTGGAATGCAATTTGGTCAATAACAGTTATCGCATCATTAATGGCATTGACTTCTACATCAATTTCATTCATCGCTTTTGTAGTAATAGATGCCAACTCTTCTCCATTGGAAGCTGAGCTTGTAACATGGGAAGCTAGATTTGACATCTCTATAATATTGTTGGTATTATTTGAGATATTTCCCGTAATCTCCTCTAAAGCAGCGGCTGTCTCTTCTAAAGCAGCTGCCGCTTCATTTGAGTTTTGATTTAAGGTATTGACATTTTTAATCAACATATGTGAACTATCTTCTAAGGTTAAGCCATTTGATTTATTTTCAATCAATATTTGGCTAATGATATCAGCAAGATTATTGATACCTTTAGCAATAGCACCTTCATCATTTTCTACTCTTGGTCTAAAATCTAATTTTGCAAAGCTTTCAAAAACGGCAGTAATTTTATTAATATCTTCACAAACATTTTTACTTGTAATATCAAGCATATTGTTAAAAATATCTTTAAGCTCAGTGAGATTCTCATCTTTGGTTGACTTTTCTATTCTTTGATTTAATTTTCCTTGACCCACTAAGGAAACGACTCGTTTAACATCTTCGATTAATTTGGCATCTTCCTCCATAAGTGTTTTAGTATTTTCAATATTTTGGTTTACAACTTTTGTCATAACCCCAATTTCATCATTTGTATTTATATTGATTAATGGTGAACTTTTTGTCTCTTTATTAAGAAATTTAAAGAATTCCAATAAACCTTGTTGAAAATCATTTAAAGGATTTAAAACAACTTTTTTTAAACTTATTAATATCGTAGTTGTTAAAACTACAATCAATAATACAATTATCAATAAGGCAGTATTGATAATACTTGAAGTATCATCAATAATATTATCAACAACTTTTTTATCTTCACTTATAAGAGAGATCCCAATATTTTTACCTTCAAAATCTTGAATTGTTTTATATGTATAAAAATATTTATCATCTAAAATATAGCCCTCTTTTAAAAGGGTTGAAAAATCTATTTTTCGAGCTGCCGTTAGAAAATCTTTATCATATTTAGACTGACTTAATATATAATTACCTATTCTTACTTTGTTTTTCATCAATTTTGCAGTTGATTCAAATTTATTATCCAACAACACCAAAAGATTTTCTTTGTCTTTTTTAAATTGATTAATAAGGATATTAAAACGTTGTAAAATTTCCAAAGAACCCAAATATGTGCCATTTTCTATTACAGGAGTAATGGCAACCAGAAATATTCCTATATTACCAATCTCAATGGTTGTGAGTGATTTTTTTGTCTCTTTAACTTTACTAATTGTGTGTCTAAAACCACTTAAATCATCACCAAACTTTTTTGGTTTCCATGCTCTTAGAAAAGATTTTATATCTGCTGTATGAATATGAATTTTAAGTTTTTTAAAATTTGCTTCCTTGCTAAACTTATCAGCGATGACATTCAACTCTTTAATTGCCAAACTTCTGTTATTTGTCCTTAAGGCATCAACAATATATTGATCATTAGCAAAGGCAATAGCATTTGTAATTCCAACTTCTAATCTTCCTGCTATTTTATCGTCTAATTTAGTTATTAAATTGGCTTTCGTATTCTCATACACATTATTTTTTATTTCTGATTTGTATTGATTCAATACAATAAAACTTATTACTAATGCAATAAATGAAATACTTATTATCAATATTGATAATCTTTTTCCTAAATTCATAATCGTTCCTTCTGTTTTTAATCCTATATTTAGCTATTATATACCTAAGGTATATAAAATAAAATTAATTAACTAGTTTTTTACTTAATATTTTATTAATTATTATGCATATCGATAGTTTGAATTTTTATTTAATTATTTTATTATGAGATTAAATAAGTAAATCATTATTTTATTGTATTGGGTTTTCTGTGAATTGTTTTTTTGAGTGAGATTTCAAAATAAATCAAAGCAAAAAAAACTTTATTCGTAGGAGCTTACAAGAAAATGGTGTCTAACACCTTTTTATTTAATCGTGACCACTTAAAATCCAAATTTCATTAATTATTATCTCCTATTAATACATTTAATTACTAGTTGTAAATATCGATAAGTTTAGCAACTATAGAATATAAATCTTCTTATTGATATATACTATTAATATCTTGTTTCCAGATTTATATTGCACTTTATTTTACGCTCTTGAAGAGATAAACCTCTTCGCTTTCTCACTTTTTAATTGTAAAAAGTAAGACAAAAAGCAACCAGACGAGTTGATGAAGGCAAAGCTCCCCTCTAGTTTTAAAATAAGTTTTCTGCCTTGCGGAACTTATATAATACATTTAAGGGAATATAGTTAATATATTTCCAAAGAGTTTGAAAGATAATATATCGTTGCGGAACTAAAGCAATTATAAAAAATAATTTATAATTAGCTTGATGGCGAGTTTGATAGTTATACTTTAAATTTGAGTGGCAACAAGAACAGTTTTATAACTAGTTCGTATTTTATAAGTCTAAAGTTTGTATAACAATTATCAGGTAGGAGAAATCCTACCCTAACGAACTCTTTATCCTAAAATAAAGGTTCTAGAAATGTATTCTATCGGATTAGATGTAAGTAAGTCAACAATTAATGTTTATATTCCAATAAATGATTTAGATTTAATTATTGATAATAGTTTAAATGGAATAAAAAGTTTGTACTCTAAACTAAAAAAGCTTTATAAAAAAGAGATAGATAAATTAGTATTTGTTTATGAACCAACAGCTAATTATTCATTTCTTTTAAAACAGTTTTGTTCAAACAAAAATATAAAAAGCTTTATAGTAAATCCTAAAAAAAGTGCTAGCTTTGCAAAAGTAATGGGATATAGAAATAAAAATGATATAAAAGATGCACAGCTTTTATCTAAAATGATTGTTACAGCTAAAGATAAAGATATTAAAATACCTATTGTAGATACCATAGAAGAAGAATTAAAAGAGCTTATTTCTGGATATAAATTAATTATTAAACAACAAGTTATAACTAAAAACCATATAGCTGCTTTAAAAGCAAAAAAAGATAAAAGCTATTTGATAAAAGAGTTTGAATTACAAAATCAATTTTTAAAAAAACAAGAACAAAAAATTATCAAAAAAATAAAATCAATCATAAAAAAAGATGAGAAACTTCAACAATCATTTAATAATTTGCAAACAATTGATGGTATAGGAGAAATATCTTCAATTGTATTACTTATACATTTTATTCAATATAAAAATGCTAATCAAAAACAGATAGTATCTTTAGCAGGATTAGATCCAATAGAAAAAAGTTCAGGTATATCAGTTAATGGAAAAACAAAAATATCAAAAGCAGGTTCAAAAATATGTAGAGGTACTTTGTTTATGCCAGCAATGACATCAATAAGAAATAACGAAAGATTAAGAAAGTTTTATGATAGACTAAAAGAAAATGGAAAACATACTACAGTTATACAAGTAGCAATTATGAGAAAACTATTAGTTATTGCTCATGCCGTATATAAAAATAATGTACCATATGATTCAGAAAAAATTTAATTTTATTATAAATTTTATATGGAATTTTTATATTCTTTTAAGGTGGCAACTCGTCGAAAAAGTCCGTTTAGGACTTTTCTCTCCTCAAACAGTCCTCAGGCTTTTCCGAAAATTATTTCAAAACTTCCGGCTTCATCAAAGTCTGGAAAAAAAAAGTTCAAACTATCATTTGTAAATTTACTAAATAGAAATTAGAAATCTAAACAAATCAAAAATGGAAATGTCCTTATACACCTTTTATTCCAAAACTAGAAAACCTGAGTATTTGTTTTATCTTTAAAATTATATTTATAAGAATTCACTTTTTTAAAATTTATTTTCATTCTATAATTAAAAGAAACGATTTTTTCAATTTTTCGTTCACTATTCTGAATCTCAATTTTAGAGTAAATATCCTTTTCATATTCATTAAATATCACCTCATCAAACATCTCAAGTGATGTTAATATTAAATAATCTCGATCATTAACACTTAATTCATATGCTTCAATATTATCTATATGACAAATATAATTTTCCTCTTTATTATCAAATTTTTCTATTAAAATATCTTTAAATTGTTTATCATTGGTTTCATTTTCTAACATCCACTTAATTTCATTACTACAAACAAAAACAATAGGAACAAAATCTTTTTTTATTAATTTTTGGGCATTATCAATAATTTTATTCAATAAATTTTCAATATTATCAAAACTTTGTTCTTCTTTTATATTTATTTCAGTCAAAAACTTATCAAAAATGGAACTTACTATTTCCTGTCTTATATCTGTAACAGTATATTTGTTTTCATGTTCAAAATATTTATTTATATCTATAAAATTAATATCTTTTACTAAAAATTTTTTATCAAAATTTATATTTATTTTTTTTAAAAATTTCTGTTCTAAACTATCAAATTTAATATTACTAAATAAACTATAAGGCATATAATCTAAGTCATTGAATATTTCATTTGAAAAATATCTATTCATTTCATCTACTTTTTGATTATCAATTGATGTATTCACAAGTACCTCATTATGATAGTCAGTTATATCTTTTATGATAGCATCTATTGAAGTCTTATAATTTTCAACTTTTTGTTCAATATTTTCATCGCCAAATAGAAGTTTAACATCATCAAATAATTTATCATCAATATTTTCTAGATACTTAAAACTATTAATTTCCCTTATAAAAGATTCTCTTGCCTCGTATTCAAATAATGGTGATTTTATAAAATCATTTAACTCTTTTGATAAGTTCCAAATTTTTGTTGAATTTCCTATCATAAAACATTTGATAGTTTGTAATAAACTTGATAATTCAATACTTCTATCTGTATAAACTCTATTTGAAATCATACTTTCTTTACTTAAACGTTCAAACAATTCAATTAAATAAGCTGGATTACCACTTTTTAATATATCTCTCAATGGGTATGCATTAAATAAGTAACATTCGAAAATTGAACTTACAGCAATTTCCTTATTTCTCTGTGGTAAGATTGTCATATCATTACTAAAAATTCTTTCTTGTTTTAAAAGTGATAAGACAACTTTTTTAATATTTTCAGAAAAGACTTCTTTATGTTTATAAAAAATATATATACCTGTTATAATACAAATTTGTTTCCATAAATTCTCAAAAGATACAACCAATGCTGTTTTATCATCTTTTGAATTATTAGGAAATATATATTCACACAACTTTTCTTTATTAATATATTCCGAATCAAAATTATTTTTTAAAACGGATGGCACTAAAATTTTAGATTGCCATATATATTCATTTCTTGATTTATTAAACATATGAAAAGCTTGATAATTCCAGTAAATTAACATATCTACTGATAGTAAAATAGATTTTTCATTATTAACATTTAAAGCACTAATAATATGCTTAGATGATGTTTGTAAATGCTCTAAATAAATATCAATAAGATAATCAATACTTTTTTCATCTTTTAAATTAATTTTACTACTTGATGTCCAAGATTCCCAACTACCTATATAAGTTTTTATATATTCTTCATTATTCTCTAAATTATTAATTTTTTTCATTAATAATGACCATGAATAGTAATGATTTTGTAATAACTCTTCAATTACTTTTGAAGCTAAGACATCATTCTTAAAACCAAAGACTTTTAAATTAAAATAACACATTTTTCTAAAGTATATATCTGAATATGATAATAAATCAATTGATTTTTTATTAATTTTATAAAATTCTCTAGAAAGATTTTGAATTATAGAACGTCCGAAAAAATTTCCATCTGGCAATAAAATCCAGTTATCAAGTTCCTTATTATCATTTTTAAATGATGCTGTTTTAAAAATTTGTATAATCCAATAAGCTAATTCATCTATAGCTATTTCAAAAAGTCTTTCATCTTTTTCTTTTAATGAATCTTCTACATTACTTATTAAAGCATGTATTATCGAATCAAAATTTGATTCTTCTAATCGTGATGTCCTTCGAAAAGAGTATGCAGTTTTAATTAAAAACTTTTCTAAAAAATTAATATTAGTATTTTCTGAATATGCTAAGTTATAAATTTTTGCTTTAGATATTCCACTAACGGGAAAATACAATGTAGGAGCTTCTTCTTTGAAATTTTTATTTCTAAATTTCCAAATAACCCCAGCAAACTTTAAAAAATTAAAATCTATATCATAGACGTATTTATAATTAGAAAACTCTATACGGCAATAATCTTGATATTTTTCAGAAAATAAATGAAATGGATAGACTTTAGGTCTATCGTGAGTATCTTCACTATTTCCAAAAATTGTTTGAGGCAATAGATTTGCAAGCCTATATTTTATTTCATTTATTATCATCTCATTTATGCAATATCTTAGAATAACCTTACTTCTCTTTTCTGTTGAAATAAAATCAAATGTAGCATAGAGAAACCAAGCAAGTAAAGAAATATTAAATAGTAACCAACATAGAATATTAATTGTAATAGCAACTTCCAACTGATAGTCCATCCAAGGCTTAATAAATTGAACCAATAGTATAACTCCACTTAGTGTTATACTGCTAAATCCTAATACTTTAACTCCAGAATAATACATATAAATTTTCCAAAGAGCCCTTTGTGATGATTTATTTTGTATTAAAAAACCAACAAAACCTATAACTAATGGAAAGATTAATGCAATAATAGTAATTTGTGTAGATAAAAAATCATTTTGCCAATTTACTAATTTTTCCCATGATTGATTCCAAGAATAAGATTCCTTTATTAGTATATTTCTCAATAAAAATAAAAATAAACTATTGGATATGAAAATTATAATTAATAGAAGCACTGTTAAAATAGGTTGTTTTGTCCATCTAATAACTAATTTTTCTATTATATTCCATTTATTTTCGATATAAGTTTCATTTATATATGTAGATTCTGTTAAATTTTTTTCTATTTGATAAGATAAAGAGTCAAATAATTTACCAATCAAATCAATCCTTTAAATAGATTTTTATTATTGTATCTTTATTGAAGTAAATTATAAAAGAAAAAGTGATTTATAATGATTAGATTTTAAAATAAATCAAGGCAGAAAATAAAACATCTGTAGGAGCTTACTAAAGTAAGTGACTAAGATATTTTATTTTCTAACGCAGATTTATGAAGAAAGATGATTATTTAAATCACCTTTTTAGTGTAAGAAATGTCTCTTACCTGAGAAATACAACGCCATACCAAACTCATCTGCCACTGCTATAATCTCATCATCTCTAATTGAACCACCTGGTTCAATAACACATTTTACACCAGCTTCTTGGGCTGCATCAATTGAATCTCTAAAAGGGAAAAATGCTTCAGATGCTAGAACTGAACCTGTTACATCTAGTCCTAAATCTTCTGCTTTTCTAAGAGCTGCTTTTGCTGCATCTACTCTACTTGTCATACCCATACCAACTGCTACCATAGCTGAGTTTTTCACATATACTACACAGTTTGATTTTGTTAAGCTTGCTACTTTGTATGCTATTTCCATATCTTTTATTTCTTGTTCGCTTGCTTCTCTTTTTGATTTTAGTTCTGAGTTTCTTACCTCATCTTCTTCAACTTTATCTGCATCTTGGTAAACAAATCCACCATCAACTATTTTGAAGTTAAATGCATCGTTTGCCATTTCAAGTTTAGATGTTCCTTGTTTGAATAGTTTGATTCTTTTTTTCTTGTTTAACTCTTCTTCAGCTTCAGGTGTGAAGTCTGCTGCAAATACTACTTCTAGGAAGATTTCGTTCATCTTAACAGCTAAGTCTAAATCAACTATACCATTTACAGCAACTACTCCACCAAATGCTGAGATTGGGTCACATTTAAGAGCTTCGGTATAAGATTCTAAAAGTGTATCTTTAATAGCAAATCCACATGGGTTTCCGTGTTTTACAATACATACGGCATTATCATCACCAAAAGCAGATGCTATTTTAGCAGCTCCAGAGATATCACCCATATTATTGAAACTTGCTTCACCTTTTAATGTAATAAATTTATTTGATAAGTGTTTATCAAACTCATATAAGGCACCTTTTTGGTGTGGGTTTTCCCCATATCTTGTATCAAATACTTTTTCACCAACGATAAATTGTTTTGCACCCATTCCACCATTGAATCTTTTGTTCATATAGTTTGCGATCATTGAGTCATAAGCAGCTGTGTGTTCATATGCTTTTATCATCAAGTCTCTTCTAAACTCTTGAGTATTTGTATTGTTTTTAAGATTGTTTAATACCACATCATAATCAGCAACATCTGTTACAATAATAACACTATCATGATTTTTAGCAGCAGATCTAACCATTGCTGGTCCACCAATATCTATGTTTTCAATAATCTCTTCAAAGTCATCAGTTTTCTCAATTGTTGCTTTAAATGGATACAAATTTACACATACTAAATCTATACCTTCAACACCTAGCTCTTTTGCTTGGTCAAGGTGAGATTTTTTATCTCGTCTATGTAAAATTCCACCATGAATATATGGATTTAAAGTTTTTACACGTCCTTCAAAACACTCTGGAAATTTTGTAACTTCGTTTGCTTCAATTACTGCTATTCCTGAATCTTTTAGTTTGTTATATGTACCACCTGTACTGATGATTTCATATCCTAATGCTACTAATTCTTTTGCAAAGTTTTCAACTCCACTTTTATCACTTACACTGATTAATGCTCTCAAGTTAATTCCTCTTTTTGGTCTTTAGTTAGCGCGATTATACAAAAAAAGCTATTAGGAATCCCTTCATTGGAAATTGTATATTATTTATCCATAGTAGTGTTTATCTTATATGCTATAATAATTTTATACTGTAAGAGGGAGCTAACTCTTGGAAAATCTTAATGATATTGATTTGTTGTGGATAGTAGTTTGTGCATTTTTAGTATTTATGATGCAACTTGGATTCTCATTAATCGAAACTGGAGCTGTAAGAAGTAAAAATACAATCAATGTCGCTATGAAAAACCTTATTGATACTGTATTTAGTATTATCTTCTTTTGGATTATAGGTTTTGGTATTATGTTTGGAACTGATAGTTTTGGTTTGTATGGTACTGATAAATTTCTTATCGATGGAAAAGATCTAAATGTAAATGGATTTTTCTTTTTTCAAGCAATGTTTGCTGCGACTGCTATTACTATTGTCTCAGGTGCAGTTGCAGAGAGAATCAAATTCAATGGTTATATTGTAGTAGCTATTATTGTTAGTGCTATTATTTATCCTATCTTTGGACATTGGGTTTGGAATACAGATGGTTGGCTAAGCCAAATGGGGTTTATAGATTTTGCAGGTTCAACTGTTGTTCACTCTGTTGGAGCATGGATAGGTTTAGCAGGAGCAATTGTTTTAGGTCCTAGACTTGGGAAATTTAGAAAAGGCAAAACAACCTATTTTGCACCTAGCAATCACAACTTTATAGTTTTTGGTGTTTTTATTTTGTTTTTTGCATGGTTTGGTTTCAATGCAGGAAGCCTACTTTGGTTTGAACCTCAAATAACCTCAATACTTTTAAATACTCTTTTATCAGCAGTTTTTGGTGGTTTTGGTGCTTGGGTTACTACTTTTTTCAATAAAAAGAAAGTTGGAGTAGAAATCTTTAGTTTTGGTATTATTGCAGGACTTGTAGGGATAACTGCTGGATGTAATGATTTAACCACAGTCCAATCAGCAATTGTTGGTTTTATCTCAGCTGTTATAGTTCACTACTCAGATAATATTTTGACAAATAAACTTAAGATTGATGATCCTTTAAGTGTAGTTAGTGTTCATGGTTTAGTTGGTGCTTGGGGTACTATAGCTGTAGGTATTTTTGCAAACTTACCTGAAAATATGACTAGATTTGATTTAATATATGTTCAAACTTTAGGGGTTGTTGTGGGATTTGTTTTTGCCTTTAGTTTAGGGATTCTTATCTTTTTATTTTTATCTAAAGTTAATCTTTTAAGAGTTAGAAAAAAACATGAGATTTTAGGTCTAAATACAAGTGAGCACAATGCAAAACTTCCTTGGGTTGAAACTATTGAGAGTATCTTAAACATAATGAAAACAGGCAATATAAATAAAAAAATTTATGAAGAAAGAGATACAGAAGTTGGGATTGTAGCAAAATTCTTTAACTACTTATTAAATATGCTAAGACAAACCAATGCGGAACTTAAAAAGTCAAATAAAAACCTATCACTAAAAGCATATAGAGATAACCTTACTAAAGCATTCAATAGAAACGGACTTTTAAAGTTCCTAGAAACAAAAGATGAACTATATACTCTTACTATTATAGATATAGATAAATTCAAAAATATCAATGATACCTTTGGTCATGATGTTGGAGACAGTGTTTTAAAAGAGCTTTCAGCTTTAGTTATGAAAAATATTAGAGAGAGTGATATGTTTGTTAGATGGGGTGGGGAAGAGTTTATTGTTATATTTGATAGTGATAATTTAGAAGATACTCAAAATATATGTGAAAACTTAAGAAAAGATATTGAGAACTTCAACTTTTCAATCGTAAAAAATATAACAGCCTCATTTGGAGTTAGTGGCTTGAAAAACAATAATGATACTTTTGATGAAGCTTTAAAAAGAGCTGATACTGCCCTTTATGAAGCAAAACACAATGGAAGAAATAGAGTTTATGTATATTAATAAAAAGAGGTAAACCTCTTTTTATTATAAGTCTTGTTCAATAACTTGTTTAAATCTATTAAAGTAGATATCTTTTGCTTTATCTAACTCTACATATACATCATTGATAGATATTTTTCCTCCACCAACAAGCCCTAGTTTAGTGCAAGAAATTGACTTACTTGAACATAAAGCTTCAAAGTCATTTGCATTTTCTGGACTAACTTCAACAATTGCTCTACTTAGAGTTTCAGAATAGATATCTTTTTCATTTTCTAGTTCTATATTAGCTTCAACACCATGGTTTCCAACTACTGCCATTTTTGCTAATGCTATTGCTATACCACCAACATTTACATCTTTTGCAGCTTTTAGTAAACCTTTTGTATTCCCTTCAATAACTGTATTCCATAGATTTAACTCTTTTTTAAAGTCAACTTCTGGATGAACTCCTGCTACTTTTCCATATAGTTTTTTTAGATATAAAGAAGCTCCAAATTCTGATTTTGTATCACCTAGGATATATACAAAATTTCCTTCTTCTTGGAAGCATGATGGTAAAACATTATTTGCATCTTCATTTACACCAACCATAGCAATAGCAGGTGTTGGGAATACACCCACTCCATTTGTTTCATTATATAAAGATACATTTCCACCAATAACAGGAGTATTTAACTCTTTACAAGCTGACTTAATACCTTCACAAGCTTCTTTAAACTGCCACATAACCTCTGGGTTTTGTGGGTTACCAAAGTTTAGACAATCTGTTATTGCTTTTGGAACAGCTCCACTCATAGCTACATTTCTTCCTGATTCCATAACAGCTGCTGCTGCTCCTAATTGAGGGTCGATAAAACACTGTCTTGTATTACAATCAGCACTCATAGCTAAAGCTTTTCCTGTTTCTTTTACTCTTATAACTGAACCATCAAGTTTACCAGGTCCTTGAACAGTATTTGTTTGTACCATTGAATCGTATTGATTATAAACCCAAGATTTATCTACAACTTCCATATCTGTAAATAAGGCATTAAAAGCTTCTTGATTTGAGAACTCTTTACTCATATCAATATCTTTGATAGTTTTTAAATATTCAGGTTCAGCTACTGGTCTATCTAAAATAGGTGCTTGCTCAGATACTGGTTGTACTGGAACCTCAGCACATTTTTCACCATGCCAAAATAGTTCCATATTTCCAGTGTTTGTAACTTCACCAATAACAGCAACATCAAGTTCCCATTTTTCAAAGATATCGATAATTTTTTGCTCACAACCTTTTTTAGCACAAATAAGCATTCTCTCTTGAGATTCACTTAACATAAAATCATAAGGTGTCATCCACTCTTCCCTTGCTGGAACTTTATCTAAGTGCATAATCATACCAGAACCTGATCGTCCAGCCATCTCAAAAGATGAAGATGTAAGTCCAGCAGCACCCATATCTTGGATACCAATAATCAAATCTTCTTTAAATAACTCTAAACAAGCTTCTAAAAGTAATTTTTCAGTAAAGGGATCTCCAACTTGTACAGTTGGTCTTTTTGATTCGCTATCTTCATCAAATGAAGCAGAACTCATAACAGCTCCACCAAGTCCATCTCGTCCAGTTTTAGACCCTACATACATTACAGGGTTTCCATTACCTTCTGCGATCCCTAAGAAAATCTCATCAGCTTTTGCAATACCTAAGTTAAATGCATTTACAAGATTATTTCCTGCATAACACTCTTCAAAGTTTGTTTGCCCACCAATAGTTGGAACACCCATACAGTTTCCATATCCACCAATACCAGCAACAACACCTCTTAAAAGAAATCTATGTTTTTTTGCAGTTTCACTATCACCTTCAACTCCAGCAAATTGGATTAGGTTCATACTTGCAACAGGACGTGCTCCCATAGTAAAAACATCTCTCATAATACCACCAACACCAGTAGCAGCTCCTTGGTATGGTTCAATAAATGAAGGGTGATTGTGTGATTCCATTTTGAATACTGCTGCATAACCATCACCAATATCAATAACACCAGCATTTTCACCTGGACCTTGAATAACCCATGGTGCTTTAGTTGGGAAACCGTTTAAATACTTCTTACTAGATTTATATGAACAATGTTCAGACCACATAGCAGAAAAGACACCAATCTCTACATAGTTTGGTTCTCTTCCTAAAATCTCTTTGATATTTTCTAATTCGTCAAGTGTTAAAGAGTGAGCAAGTGCTATCTCTTCAAGATTCATCTCTTCTTTTTGCATCTTTCGCCTTAAATTATGGTTGTTAATTAGGGGCGATTATATCTAAAATGCTCTTATTGTTAGTTTTAACCTTCTGAAAGTATTTGGATTTTATTGTCTTTTAACTCCAAATACAACTCTTTTGTACCTACAAAAGTATATGTTCTAGTTCTATAATCCTCATCCATCAAAACTTTAAACATTTTTTTATTTAGTGAGTTTGGATATGGCATAATATTTATATTTGTAAACTCTATTTCCTTATCTTCATCTTTTGAAAACACTCTTTGTTTATACTCTTTGAACTGTTCAAAATCCATTCCATTATATCTTTTGAAAGAGTTAGAATAAAACTTTATATACTCATCTAAATCTGAATCTTTCCAAGCATTTCTCCATTTAAAAATAAAAGATAATATTGTGCTAATCTCATCTTTTGAAGTTTTTAAATCACTTTCATTTGAAATTAAAATTACAGATTTTTCAGGATCAATCAAACTATCAATCTCTTCAAGTTTTGGATTATCTATAGCAATACAACCTTTTGTATATTCTTCTCTTTTTTCATTTAGTGGCATCCCATGTAGCCAAATTCCATGACCTTTTTTATCTAGTGCCTTATCAAAACTGTTTGGATACGAAGTAACTAAGGCTAAGGGACCATAAAACTCATCTAACTTTGTAAGTTTATTCGTAAACTCATAAGCTCCAATTGGAGTTTTCATATCCCCCTCTTCTTGTTTATCTCCAGATACTTCTCCAACTATTACACTATCTCTTAAAAGTAAATCATTTTTACTTTTTCCAACTTTATATAAAGCTATCTCTTTTGAATCTTTTTGAGTAATCAATACAAATTTTTTTGATTCGTAATAACCTAAATCAACATTTCTATTTTTTAAATAACTATCCCAATACTCTTTTTTCATAAGTTCAGCTTCTAACTCTTGCTTCACAGCTTCTAAACCTTGACTTCTATACAGCTCAACTAAATCTGCACATGAATATGACACAAAAACCAATAAAAATACTAAAATCTTCTTCAACTATTAATCCCTTTAAATAAACGTTTATAACTAATTAAGTTGTGCAATTGTATAATAGAAACTCTAATTTTTTTATAAAGAAAGAGACAATAGCACAGTGAAGAAAATTATTTTACTTTTAGTACTTATTATTTCCTTAGGTTTTTCAAAGGAAGTCCAAGAGTTAAGTTGGCCAAGAGGCGAAACATTTCTAACATTTTTACAAAAATACTCAATCCCACAATCCTTATATTTTAACTTAGAAAAAGAGGATAAAGAGTTATGTTCAGAGATTACAGCAGGAACTCTTTATCATCTTTTATTAGATGATGATAAAAAAACATTAAAACAGGTACTTATACCTATATCAGAAGATATTCAACTTCATGTATATAAAAAAGATGATGGAACATACACTTTTCAAACCTTACCTATAAAATACGATGAGATTGAAGAAACCTTAGTTTTAGAGATACATCACTCACCATACCTTGATATTATGGAAAAAACAAATAACAAAGATTTGGCAAATGAATTAATAAGAGCCTTTAGTTCAAGTGTAAACTTTAGAGGTATGCAAAAAGGTGATCATGTTGTTATTAAATATAAACAAAAAATAAGACTAGGTAAATATTTTGGGCAGCCTGATATTATAGGAGCTTTAGTTGAGATAAATAAACACAAAAACTATATTTTTAAAAATCCTAAAGATGATAAATATTATGACAATACTGGGAAAAGTCTTACAAATTTCTTTTTTAGAACACCAGTTAAATATAAAAGAATATCAAGTAGATTTCAAAGAAAAAGATGGCATCCAGTACTTAAAAGATATAGAGCACACCTAGGGGTTGATTATGCAGCTGCAAGGGGTACAAGAATCCATGCTGCTGCTGATGGAAGGATTGTTTTTAGGGGAAGAAAAGGTGGATATGGTAATACCATAATTATCCAACATAAAAATGGTCTTAGAACATTGTATGCCCACCAAAGTAAATTTAGAGGTGGATTAAGAGTAGGAAGTAGAGTTAAGAAAGGTCAACTTATTGGTTATGTGGGAAGTACTGGGCTTAGTTCAGGACCACATCTACACTTAGGGTTATATAAAAATGGAAGAGCAATAGATCCACTAAAAATTATCAAAGTAACAAAAAGCAAACTAAAAGGGAAGGAAAAAGCTAAGTTTTTAACTTATACAAAAACTTTATCTAAAGAGCTAGTATCAAGTATTGATGAGATTAATTTATTAAAGCCTATGAAACTTGATAGAACTGCTTCAGCTACACAAATCAATCCAAGGAAGATTTAATGGCTAAAGATAATAAGCATGAAATAGTTATCAAAAATCCTGATAAACTACTAAAAAAGCTTAATGACTTACATCCTAGTGATATAGCCTATTCACTTAAAAAAATTGAAAAACACAGTACAGAAGATTTCTTCAGAGTTGTAAAATCTATACCTGAAGACCTCTTAGGTGAAGTTATCTTAGAATTACCCGATAACCTAAGAGATGATGTTTATGAAGAACTCTCAATTGAAAAACTTACAGATATAGTTGATGAACTTGAATCAGATGATGCAACAGATATTATCCAAGAGATAGAAGAGTTAAATGAAGAAAAAGCAAAAGAGGTTTTTGAAGGTCTAGAAGAAAATGACCAAAAAGAGATAAACTGGCTTAGAAGATATGATGAAGATGAAGCTGGTTCTTATATGCAAACAGAACTTTTCTCTGCAAGTGTTAATGAGACTATTCAAGAGTCTTTAAATAGACTAAAACAGAGTAAAGATGAAGATGAATTGGAAAATATTCATCAAGTATATATTGTAAATGAAGACAAAAGTTTAGTAGCTTCAATTTTACTTGAAGATTTAATTCTTTTTGATTTTGAAAAAACTTATAATGAAATTATTTCTTCCCATGAAAAAAATAGATTTAAACCTTATGTTGTAAATGACAAAGAGGATATTGATGAAGTTGCAAAACAATTTGAGAAATATGACTTAAGTGTTGTAGCAGTTGTAGGATATCAAGATATGCTAATGGGAAGAATCACAAATGATGATATTCTTGATGTAATTGAAGAGAATGCAACAGAACAAATGTACCAATTAGCTGGGGTAAATGATGAATTTGAGCATGATGACAATCTTTTTACAACAGCAAAAAAAAGAGCCTTGTGGTTGTTTTTAAACCTAGGAACTGCAATTTTGGCTTCACTGGTAATAGGTTTATTTGATAAAACTATAGAGGCTTTTGTTGCTTTAGCTATTTTAATGCCAATAGTTGCCTCTATGGGTGGAAATGCAGGTACTCAAACCCTTGCCGTTATGGTTAGACAGTTAGCCTTAGGGGATATTGATTTTGATAATAGTAAAGATGCTATAAAAAAAGAGGTTTTTATCTCTTTATTTAATGGGTTACTTTTTGCAATACTTATTGGTCTAATTGCTTGGGTATGGTTCAACACTGCTTTACTTGGATTAGTAATAGCTATGTCCATGGTTATAAATCTATTTAGTGCAGGTTTTTTTGGAGCATCTATTCCACTTTTACTTAAAAAGTTTGATATAGACCCAGCTATAGGAAGTACCGTATTACTTACAACAGTAACAGATATTGTTGGATTTTTTAGTTTTCTAATGTTGGCAAAAGTTATCCTTTTATAAAAGGATAACTTTTAGCTCTAAGGTATCCCCATTGAAATCAACATTGTAATTGTTTTCATCAATTTTTTTTAGTTTCGTATATTCTGTACTATTTGCAAAATAATTGGTCCTAAAATATACTTCATCCTCAATAATTTTCAATCTTAAAAATACAGACCCATTTGCAGATAAGTTTGTAGCAGTACAAACCATATCAAAACTGTATTCATCTTCACCTATTTTTTCTTTTGTTCCATCTAACATCACAAAAGGATAAATATATCCATTTACATCATAATATTTAAACTCTAAATTTTTTATTTTATCTAACAAAGTTACTACTTATGCAAAGACTGAGCAACTATAGATAAAAACTCATCTTTTGTTTTCTTCTCACGTTTAAATAAGCCTCTTAGAGCTGATGTTACAGTAGTAGAGCAGATTTTTTCAACCCCTCTCATTTCCATACACATATGTCTTGCATCAATCATCACTGCAACCCCTTTTGGGTTTAAGGCTTCATTAAGTGCATCACAGATTTGTTCTGTCATTTGCTCTTGAATTTGTAATCTTCTTGCAAATACATCAACAATTCTTGGTATTTTACTAAGTCCCACAACCTTTCCATTTGGGATATATGCCACATGAGCTTTCCCTATAATTGGCAACATATGGTGTTCACACATAGAATAAAACTCAATATCTTTTATAACTACCATCTCATCATTTGTACTTGTAAATAAGGCTTGATTTATAATCTCTTTTGGATCTTGCCTATAACCACCACACATAAATTCAAAAGCTTTTCTAACTCTACTTGGAGTTTTTTCTAAACCCTCTCTGCTAATATCTTCACCAATATATTCTAAAATATTTTTTACAGAGTTTTCAAACTCTAATTCTTTACTCATTTATTATCCTCTTAAATTTTAAGCATATCACCAATACTCCACAAGGGTACAAAAATTGCTAATATTATCCATACAATTAGTATCATAATAATCATGAAAAATATAGGTTCTATAGCCAATGAAAAAAGTTTCAATCTATCATTAAATCTTTTTATATATATATTCTTTATCTCACTAATCATAAGCTCTAAGGAGTTTGATATCTCCCCTGTTCTAATCAGGCTTAAAACAAGCTCATCAAATAGTTTTGATTGTGACATTGAAAACTCAATACTTTTTCCACTTTTTAATAAGTTTTCAATTTGAGTAATTCTATCTAAAAGGTAATAATTTTCAATTAAAACTTTCGATTTTGTTAAACATCGATGAAATTTATACCTATTTTTCAAAAGATTCTCCATAGAAAAGAAAAATTCATAAAAAACTTTTGCCATATAAATATCACTTATTAGCCAAAGTTTTTTAGCAATAATATAACAAACAAAATACCTAAACTTGGAAAACTTTCTATAGATATAAATAAAAAGGAAAGATACAAGTGATATTAGAAAAACAATCAAGAGTAGATAGTTTTCATAAATATCTTTAACAAAAAAAAGTGTTCTTGTCCAAATGGAAAGTTCCATAGAGTATTGGGTAAACATAACTTCAAACTTAGGAACCACAAATTTAAATATTCCAATTAGTGCAAGAATAAAACTTATTAATAATATCAAGGGATAAAACATCACTTTTTTAAACTCTTTTTTTATCTCATAGTTTTCACTTAATATCTGACTTAAAATTTTTATATTTGATATAGAATCTCCACTCTCATAAATAATAGTAAAAAATGATTTTACTAAAACTGGTACTTTGAACTTTTTTAATACAACATTTAAATTTCCCGTAGAAGAAAAAGAGCTATTTAATGCTTTTAGAAACTCTTTTGTATTGATATTTTTTTCATTTTTTATCAAAATCTCAAGAGCTTCATTTAGTAGAATTTTTGATTCTAACATAACAGATAACTCATAAAAAACATTTTTTAGTTTTTTTTCTGGAACTGTTTTATTTAAATGTAAATCCCAAGCCAAAAGAGTAAATCTTTTTTTTATTTTAATTATATTTTCGGGTAGCTTATTCTCTTCTAATTGCTTTTTACTAAGGATAACTTTTTTTATTTTTGAATCCTCTTGATAAAAAACAGTATATTTCATCATATTACCCTATAAAGTTCTTCTAAACTTGTTTTATTTTCTTTTACTTTTTGTTTCCCATCATCAAGCATAGTTTTAAAATTAATAGTTTTCAAATAATCTTTAATCTCAGATATGCAGCTTTCTTGTAAAATTTGTGAAGCTATAGTTGTATCTATTTTCAAAACCTCAGCTACACAACTTCTTTCATAATAAGCACT
The DNA here is from genome assembly GCA_048571215.1 of Halarcobacter azotofixans (SeqCode). Taxonomy (GTDB): domain Bacteria; phylum Campylobacterota; class Campylobacteria; order Campylobacterales; family Arcobacteraceae; genus Halarcobacter; species Halarcobacter azotofixans. Next base: position 409,520 of record CP182352.1, on the reverse strand, counting down.
ATAATTGCACCTGCTACACCCTACACCTTTACACTCTTCACATAAGTTTAATACAAGTCTTTGGGATAAGATATATTTTAAAGTTGTTGCAAGTAAATATTTATCTGCTTTTAAATCAATAAGCCTAAAAAGAGTTTCTACAGAATCATTTGCATGAACTGAAGCAAAAACCAAATGACCTGTTAAAGAAGCTTGCAAGGCGATTTGTAAAGAGTAACTATCTCTTATCTCTCCAATAAGGATGATATCGGGGTCTTGCCTCAATATGTTTTTTAATACCCTATCAAAACTAAGTCCAATTTCTTCTTGAATATTGATTTGTTGAACTTGTTCTATTTTGTACTCTACTGGGTCTTCTATTGTTATAATCTTTTTTGTTTTTTTATCTAAGGTGTTGATAATAGAATAAAGGCTCGTACTTTTCCCTGAACCTGTAGGTCCTGATACTAAAACTAATCCTTGATTGAGTTTTGAGAACTGTGATATCTCAGTAAAAGTATGATTTGAAAATCCTAAACTTTTTAAATCTTTTTTTACTTTTTTACTATCTAAAACCCTTAAAACAATAGATTCTCCATATATAGTTGGCATAGTTGAAACTCTAAAATCATATTTTCTATTATTTAAATATAAATTAAAAGCTCCATCAAGTGGCAGTCGAATTTGAGTCATATCAAGTTTTGATAAGACCTTTATATAAGAACTTATTATTTTAAAAAAACCTTTGTCAAAAACATAAAAAAGTTTTAGTACTCCATCTATTCTAAATCTAAAACAAACGCTATTTTCAAAACTTTCTATATGAATATCACTACACCTAAGAGCAATAGCTTTATTTAGTAAAATATTAATAAACTCTTTTATATAACTACCATCAACTTGGTTACTTTTCATGCATATTTGACTTAGGTTATATAGTTTTGTCCTTATTTTTATATCATCTAAAAAAAATAGAATCTCATTTTTATTAAGAGTTATTTTTTTTATCAAAAGCTTAATATCAAGCTCTTCAAAATTGCTTTGTTTGCAGACAAAACAGTTTAGGTATACACCCTCACTTTTTATGGGAAGCACTAAAGAACTTTTCAATTTCTCATAATCATAATTTGAAACAAGCTTATAATCAACAACATAATCAAAACTACTTTCCATTAAATACCTCCAACTTTAAAACACTTTTTTCACTTTTTAAATAAATACTATTTTTATCAATTTCGACTATTTTGTATTTTCCTAAGGTATCCCCTATTTTTAGCCATCTATTATCTATGAAAAGTTTTTTATTTACAATTGCTTTTAAATTAAACTTTTTATTTAGGGTAGTTTTTTTATCAATTTGTTTTATAAAGTCTGAGTCTTTTTTTACATAAAATCTATCAAAACCTATTTCTATCTCTTTTAAAATAGAATTATCTTCTATACTAATAATTTTTGAAAATGAGTTATAGTGTTCTAAAAAATTTAGAAATATAATAAAGTCATAAAAACTTTTTGTTTTTATAGATACTTTCACTCTATCTTGTGTATTTGATATATTTAAAAGTTTTATATTGTTTTTTATTGCAAATTTTTCTATATCGTTTAATACTTCAAGCATGTTTATATTCATATGTAATTTATTGACTTCAACACCACTATTTATAAAGTTTTTAGAGATAAGCTTCTTAGGTTCTTGAAAATAATAAAAGATTAAAACTAATATACAAGGGCTTATAAATAGTTCAATTTTTATAAAAGTTGATAGCTTTTCAAATTTTGATTCAATAGATTCTAAAAACTGCATTTGTTATATACTTTTTTTTATTTTTATCAAAATTTGTACTCTCTATCGAACTATTTTTAAAATTCTTTAGAAAAGCATATGCCATTTGCTTTTTTTTACTTTCACACACTATAGATATTTTCGAATTTTTTAAAATAAAAGAGAGTATTTCAACTTTGCTATCTTTTGCTTTTTGTTCTATATCAAATAGGGTTTTAGATATGGAAACAAAATTATTCTCTTTTTTTATATATGAGATATTTTTATTTATACTTCCTAAACTTGTATTTTTTGAACTTCTATTTTGATAGTTTAAAAAAACAACTACTAAAAGCATTAAAACTAAATAGAGTAAATAAGATTTAAAGATATTTGAATTTTTAGTTTTTAGAAGTGGAAGCTTGTCAATATTTGAGTTATTTATTTTTGCTTGTTTTGAGTCTGAGATTTTTAAATTTTTTAGACTAAACCTACTTTTTATAAACTCTATTAACTCATCTTTATTGTAGTTTTTACTTAATTTTTGAAAATAATAAGCTAAGCCATTTTTATAAAAAACAAAATAGTTTTCATCAAAAAAAATCTCATTTTCACTACTTTCATATAATAAAAATGAGGGAGTTTCATCATTATACTTTTCAAATACTAAAAGTAAATATTGCTTGAACTCTTCTATAAATCTATAATAGATATAAGTTTTTTTACTAAATACTATATTTTGACTTTTTAAATTTGTTAGAAAAAAATCTTTTAATAGTTTTGAAGAGATCTCTTCACTTGCTTTTATATAATAAACTTCAATAATAAAACCTTTTATAGTTTTTTATAATAGATTTTATTATCAAATTGTTTTAAATAAGTTTAAATAAATATATATTTTTATTATTTTAAAAGGTTACATCATAACCAAGCTCTTTTAGACCTTGTTTATTTTTAGTCCACCCTTTTTTAATTGATACGAAAAGTTCTAAATAACACTTTCTTCCAGTTAGTTTTTCGATTTTAATTCTAGCATCTTTTCCAATACGTTTTATAGCAGTTGCACCCTTACCTATAATCATCCCTTTTTGAGTACTTTTTTGTACTATGATTGTAGCTTTGATAACATCTAAGTCTTTTTTCTCTTCAACTTTATTTATTAGAACATCAGTTTCATAAGGAATCTCATCGGAAATATTTTCAAAAATAGATTCTCTAATAAACTCTTTGTATATATCTCGTAAATGTTCTGTTGTTAAAATCTCTGGGTCAAATAGATATGGATATTCGGGAAGGTGCTTTACAACCTCATCTAAAATATCTGATTGTTTTGTTTGCTTCTTAATTGATATAGGAATAATAGATTCGTATCTATCTTGATACTCTTCATACTCTTTTATTTTTTCAAGAACTTCGTTGTTTGTTACATTGTCAATTTTTGTAAGTAACAATATATGTTTAGTATTTTTTTTGTTTTTTTCTAAAAAACTCTCATAATGGTGTATTTTATCTGTTATTGGAGCTAAAAATAAAATCAAATCACAGTCTCCAATAGCCTTTAATGCCTCATCAAGCATAAATTGATTTAAAAGTTTTTCTGTTTCATGAAGCCCTGGAGTATCTACAAATACTATTTGATCTTCATTATGCATCACTATTATATTTGATCTTTTTCTTGTTGCATTGGCTTTATGTGAAACCATCGCTATCTTTTCTCCAACTAGCCAGTTTAAAAGTGAACTTTTACCTGCATTTGGACGTCCAACTACTGAAACATATCCACATCTTGTCATTTTTTTCCTTTTGTAATCAATACGAAGTTTATCTTCGTAAAATCTAAATTTTTTGAATTATACAATAAATATTAGTAAATTCAAAACCATATATTTCCTAATAAATCTTAATTTAGTTTTTTAGCATTTGACATAAAAATAGCAGCCAAGATAAGCATTATCCCTGTGATTCTATTTTGGGTTTTTATTGCCTTTTTATCTTTTAATAAAAACTTTAATTTTGAGGCAAGGGAAGAATATCCTGTCATAACAATAATATCTACAATACACAAAGTTAAAGAGATAATTAAAAATTGTAAAAATATTGATAGATTAGGATTTATAAATTGGGGTATAAATGCCACTAAAAAAACAGTTGCTTTGATATTTGTTAGATTAACAAAAGTAGAATTTAAAAAAGCCTTTTTAGGATTATATGAAGTTATTATCTCACCTTCATCTAAAACTTCAACCTTCTCAAAGATTTTACTAAGTCCTAAATATACTAAATAAGCTACACCAATCCATTTGATAATATTAAAAATAAAAACTGATTTAGCAATAATTGCACCCAATCCAATAACTACAATAAATGCTTGAACTAAATACCCAAGTTGCAAGCCAAAAATTGCAGGATATGATTTTTTAAGTCCATATTTCAGTCCATGATTCATTGAAACAACAGCTCCTGCACCAGGTGAAATAGAAATTGCAATTGAAGCTAAAAACATGGTCAACCAGACATTAAACTCCATATTATTCCTTTAAAAAAATTTTACAATATTATGATAAATATATAACTTAATCTATCTTCTTCTATAACTTAAGGCTTCCATCAAATGATTTTTTTCAATATTTAAACACCCTTGTAAATCTGCAATAGTTCTTGATACTTTTAAAACCTTGTTTACACTTCTAAAAGATAAATTAAAGTTCATTGTTGCTTTATCTAAAATATTTTTACACTCTTCATCCAAGAGACAATACTTCAAAATCTCTTCATCACTTAGTTTACCATTTAACTCTTTTTGTCCTCTTTGTTTTTGTTTGGCAAAGGCTTTTATAACTTCCATATGAAATTGCTTTGAGCTATATGAAGCTTTTTGTTTAATATCTGATTCATTCATCACTATATATAAATCTATCCTATCTAAAAATGGTTCAGAAAGCTTGTTTTTATACCTTTTTATCTCTAACTCATTACATCTACAACTGTTGTTTAAAGATAATAGATTTCCACAAGGGCAAGGGTTCATAGCTGCTATAAATAAAAATTTTGTATCAAATTTTACTTTTGAGCTTGCACGACTAACTAAAAGTTTATAATCCTCCAAAGGCTCTCTCAAAGCTTCTAAAATAGTACTACTAAAATGGGGTATTTCATCAAAAAAAAGTATTCCGTTATTTGCTAAAGCTATCTCTCCTATATTATTTCCACCTATTATAGAAGCTTTTGTGCTTGATTGATGTGGGCTTCTAAAAACCCTAATAGGTTTAAAATCTGGTTCTTTTAAATCAAGTGCTTGTAACTTTGCAATCTCTAGTATCTCATCTATACTCATAGGGGGCATAATATACTGCAATCTCTTTGCAATCATAGATTTACCACATCCAGGACTTCCTTCAAAAAGTATATTATGGTTTCCTGCACTGCTTATTAAAGCTGCTCTTTTTGCATTTTCTTGCCCTTTTACATCTTTAAAATCCAAGGCATAACTATTTGTATAGTAAAACTCTTTATTATCTATAATAATCTTTTTATACTCAAACTTTTCATTTTTGTACCTATATTCACTTTTTTTATCACTTATAAAAAATTTGATAGCTTCAACTAAACTCTCTACACAATATACTTCTATATTTGGTATTTTTGATATTTTTTTTGCACTTTTTTTACATACAAGTACTTTTTTCAAACTCTTTTGCTTAGCTAAAGATAAGATTATAGGAAAGATTTGACTACTATCATTTATCTGTCCATTTAATGATAATTCTCCAAAAATATGAAAATCCTCAAATTTTATATTTTTATTTTCATAAAGTGAAATTAAAAGCGCAATGGACAAATCAAAATGTGTTCCACCCTTTTTTATCTCACTTGGAGCTAAATTTACAGTGATTTTTTTAGGTGGAAATTTATAATCATTTGTAAGCAATGCTGATTTTACTCTATCTTTTGACTCTTGAATACTATTTGTAGCAAGCCCTACTATAGTAAAACTTGGCAAACCTTTCGTAAAGGTAGCTTCTACTTCTACCTCTTTTGCATCGATCTCATTTAATGTTGCAGATTTTATAATTTTCATGGGTACTCTTAATAATATAATTAATTATATTTTATATAAATAATTGTTTGAATTATCTTAAGTATATTTTTTTAGATATTTTGAAAAAAAATTAGTTAATACTTTTTTTATGGTATCTATTTAAATCAAAAAGACCTGATTCTATTGGATTGTTTTTATTAAATCTATCTTGAAACCAATCATAAACATTCCAAAAATCTTTATTGTTTCTATTAATAAAAAATTTAAAAAGTTTTGATTCATCTACATCATCTTTTAAAAGCTCAAAAAACTCTTTTATATCTTTTTGTTCTACAACAACAAAATAGTTTGGATATGAACCTATAAAACCTTCGATAAAATTAATTTTATCTTTTGTTACATCAAGTCTTTCTTTTTCATTAAACATAAAAGCAACACTATCATGCCATCTATTTATTACCATAGTATAAACTAAATCTTCATTTTGCATTTTAAATCGTATATATATTAAATTGAAATTATTACTTGAGAAGTTTTTAAATTTATCCATATGATTATTGTAGGTGATATCCCTTAGAGCAGTTTCAATATCAGCTTTTGTTTTATATTCTAATATATCTTTAGCAACTATATTTTTTTTATCAATAAAGTTTATATGGTCTTTTTTTGTTTTAGTATACTCTAAAAGTTTAACAACAAAATCATTATAGTTGTAATTTAGACTTGATTGAGAGTCTGAAGGAGTATAAGTAACCAAGTATTTTGCCAAAGTACCTTTATACCAACTATTGAATCTATTTTGTCTTTTATCTTTTGGTAAATATTCTAAAAGATTACTCTCCCCCTCGATTCTTAGTCTATCCATGTATTTTCTAACTAAAACTTTGTGTTGTGTATTTCCATATACATCAAAACCAGCAGCAAGGGAGTAATATAATCTTTCAAGTAAAGGATAATCAATAATCCACATAGTTTTAGGCACATCCCCTAAAGCTCCCTTATGGACAGAAGAGGAATCAAAATGTCTATAGATTGTTAGAACTGCATCATTGTTTTCTTTTCCAAAATTATTACCCTTCCAAATGGTATTAAAATCTAATCTGTTTTTATATTTTTTATAAAGTTTATTTTTATTTTTATAATAATTAATTGTGTCCTTATTATATTTATAGATTGTAAATACATCAAAAAGATTACTATCTCCCCCATATTCATTTGGCAAAGATAGATTTTTTAGATTTTGATTTAAAAACTCTTTATCTTTTATGGTGTAATCATATTCTGGGTCTTTAAAGGCAACCCAGAATTGATCATTTATAACATTTAATGCTACTTGACCCTTACATACAGGACCTCTAATAAATGTCATAATAAAATAATGAATATCATCTAACATAAACAGATACCTAGATTTTAAAGGTATTTGTTTGAAAGCAGTAAGTGCATTTGATGCAATTTTACTCTCATGACTTGGCATATAAGGTTTTTCTTCCCACTTTGGCTTGATAAACAACTCTTTGTATCTTTGTAGTTTTTGTTTATTTAGGTTATAAACCATATGGGTTTTATATACAATTGTTGAACTTATTTTTCTAAACTTATAATAAAACTTCTTTTTTGTTTTTGCATAAGGTACTCTTGTTTTAACAATATCTGAGCCATCTTTATTATAAGATCTTACCAAAGAATAAAAATTGTCATCATCTTCAAACTTTATATGTGCTAAAAAAAGATGTTCATAAAGATACCTAGCAGTTACTTGATGTTTAATATCTGGTTTATTTAAAAATTTCTCAAAAGTTATTAAATCAGCAGATTCCCCTACTTTTTCAACCCTATCATCAATAATTTTACCTTTTAACCATTTTATTAAAATATTATGTTCATTTTTATCTATAGCAGGAAAACCATAAGGCATACCATGATTGGGATTTTTATCTAAATATTTTTCAAGTTCTTCCATATCTTTACTACATTGTAAATCATCTGTTTCAGGAGCATAATTGCCTATATTTTCAGGTTTCTCTTGTTTTTGTATCAGAAGTTTTGACATTATATTATTTTGATTATAATCTTTTAAAATAGAGTAAAATCCTAATTTTGACCACTCTTTTTCATTTGTTGCATCTATAAAAAGTCTTGATGGTTTTGCTGGTTCGATTCTATTTACATAAATTTCTTCTTTTGTTCCACCCCTAATGAGTCCCTCAAAAGAGCTTAGTTTTAATTGACATGGGGAGTTATAACAAGAGTGACATACTACACATCTTTTATCCAATATGGGCTGAATATCATTTTGAAAAGATATTTGTTTTTGATTATTTGCAAATAGTATATTTTGTATTAAAAAAACTAACAGTAAGAATTTTATATTAGTTTTTTTCATATTTTTATTAGTTTATTTTTAAGATATTATTTAAAAAAGAGTAGGAAAAGCTCATCATTTAGCTTTTAACTTTTTTTTCCACTCTTTTTCAAACTTTTTTCTTTTTATGATAGATAAGTTCTCAATAAATAGATGTCCAGATAGATGTTCCATCTCATGTTGCCAAGCAACTGCTAGAAAATCTTCTGCCTCCATAACTTTTTTATTTCCATTTCTATCATAATACTCAACTATAATATGTTGTGCTCTTTTAACCTCTTCATTAAATCCAGGGACACTTAAGCACCCTTCAACAAAAACTTGCTCCCCATCTTTGTGAGTAATCACTGGGTTTATCGCTTCTATTAAATCTGCTTTTTCTTGTATATCCTCTTCATTTGGAAGACTGATTATAAGTACATTTAGTGGAATTGCTACTTGTATTGCTGCAAGTCCTACTCCACTTTGTGCCATCATAGTTTCATACATGTCATCTAAAAGAGTGTGAAGTTCTTCATCGAACTTCTCCACATCTTTAGATTTTTTTCTAAGTAGTTTATTTGGATATGTTATTACTTCTCTAATCATTGTGTTCTTTATTTGTGGTTACTAATTACCTCATCAATTAAACCATATTTTTGTGCTTCTTCTGCACTCATAAAGTTATCTCTATCTGTATCTTTTTCGATAACTTCTAATGGTTGCCCAGTTTGCTCAGCTAAAATATTATTCAAAGTATCTTTCATTCTTTGAATCTCTTTAGCTTGGATTTGGATATCAGTTGCTTGTCCTTGTGCACCACCTAATGGTTGGTGAATCATCACTCTTGAATGTGGTAAAGAGTATCTTTTACCCTTAACACCTGATGATAAAAGGAAAGCTCCCATTGAAGCAGCTTGACCAATACATATAGTACAAACATCTGGTTTGATATAGTTCATAGTATCATATATTGACATACCACTTGTAATTACTCCACCTGGAGAGTTTATATATAAATAGATATCTTTATCTGGATCTTCAGCTTCTAAAAAAAGAAGTTGTGCAACAATAGATGATGCAACAGCATCATTTACTTCACCACTTAACATAATAATTCTATCTTTTAGAAGTCTTGAATAGATATCGTAACTTCTCTCCCCTCTTCCACTTTTTTCAACTACATATGGTATATAACTCATCTTCTATCCTATTTTAGGTTTATTTCCCTAGTTTTTCATCTAATAATTTTGAGATAACTCTATCTTCAATCATAGACATTTTAATTGCAGGTAAATATCCAGCTTCTTGATATTGTTTTAAAACATCTTGTGGATTTTGACCAGATTGCATAGCTTCGTAGTAAATTACTTGAGTTACTTCTTGATCATTTACTTCAACACCTTCAGCTTTTGCTAAAGCATCAACAATAAATGTTGCTTTTACTGATTTTTCAGCATCTTCTCTTAACTCTTCTCTTAAAGATTCAACTTTTGTTGTATCTTCTTGTAAAGCTTTGATTTCATCTTCACTCATAGTTCTAACTTTGTTATTAAGCGCAAAGTTAATCTCTTGGTCTACTACAGAAGTTGGTAAAGCAAAGTTTAATTCTGACACTAATTTATCTAAGTATGCAGGTTTTAACTCTTCTCTATAATATGCACCTTTTTGCTCAGCCTCAACTTGTTCTTTAATCTTCTCTTTTAATGTTTCTACAGTTGCATCTTCTTGCCCTTGTAACATTTTTTTAGCGAATTCATCAGTAATCTCTTCAGCAACTTTTTCTTGGATCTCATGAAGTTTTACTTTAAATACTGCTTCTTTACCAGCTAAATCTTTTGATTGATAACTTTCAGGAAATGTAACAGTAACATCTTTTTCTTCTTCATATTTCATACCAATGATTTGTTCTTCAAATCCTGGAATAAATGAACCAGAACCAATTTCAAGTGGATATTTCTCAGCTTTTCCACCTTCAAATGCTACACCATCAACAAATCCTTCAAAATCAATCACTGCAAAATCACCATCTCTAACCATTCTTTTTCTTTTGATTTTTTCTAATGGTGCAGATTGTTTTGCCATAGTTTCAATTCTTGAATCGATCTCTTTTTCATCTACCTCGTTTAATTTAACTTCAGGAATTAAAGATTTATAATCCCCTAAATCAACATTAGGTTTACAAGCAACTTTTATCTCAATATCAATAGATTCATCATCTTTTTTATCGAATTTAGTAATTGAAGGCTCACCAATTACATCTTCATTTGCAACTTTTAACTCTGCTAAACCAGCATTTAAAATAGCTCTAAGTGCTTCACCTTCTGCTTCTTCTCTTAACTTTTGACCATGTCTTTGTTTTACAACAGCTAAAGGAACTTTACCTTTTCTGAATCCTTGAATATCCATCGTCTTTGCAGCTTGTTTAGCTACCTTGTCTATGTTTTTTTCAATAGTCTCTTTTGAGATTGTTGAAGCAATTTCTACATTAGCATCATCAACTCTATTTGCATTAAATTCCATTAAATCTACTCCGAATAATTATAATTTAACCGTGATTTTATCTAAAAGTTACTAAGTATTTTATAAAATACGATTCAAGGAGTAAAATACATTGCAATTTCTATACCATAACGTACTGTTTTTAATATTAGTACCAACCCTAATTTTAATGTATCTTATAATGACAAATAAAGATACTTTCCAAAAATATTTTGATAAAGAATGTCTATCAAAACTTGCTGTATCAAGTAATGCCATAACAAACACAACTAGAAATATACTTTTTTTTATAGCTATTATTCTAATGACTTTAGCATTATCTCGTCCAGTTATAGATGAAAAAGAGCATAGTTTTAAACAAGAAGTTGCCTCAATAGTAATAGCAATTGATGTATCAAAATCTATGTTAGCAACTGATGTTTATCCAAATAGATTAACTTTTGCAAAGCAAAAACTTCTTGATATTATAGAAATTTCGAAAAAAAATGCTTTGGCTGTTATACTCTTTGCAAAATACTCATATATACTCTCTCCTGTTACTCAAGATTTTAACTCTTTGAAGATTTTAGTAAACAATTTAAATACCCAAGGGGATTTTGAAAATGGTTCAAATATATTTTCAACCCTTGAAGCTACAAATAAACTTCTAAAAGATTATGAAAATAAAAACTTGATTTTATTAACTGATGGGGGAAATGAACAAGATTATACAAAAGAGATTGAGTATGCAAACAAACATAATATAAATATATATACCATAGCTGTTGCAACTAATAAACCAACACCAATAAAACTAAATGATGGAAACTTTATGACAAAAAAAGATGGTTCAATAGTAACTGTAAAATTAAATGAAAAAATCAAAAACTTAAGTATGAAAACAAATGGTGGATATATACAATATTCTAACTCAAATAGTGATATAAAACAAATTATTGCTGATATTGATAAAAAAAGTTCAAAAAAAGAGTTAGAATCAAAAAAATTCAAAACATATACTGAACTTTTTTATTACCCTTTGGGTTTAGCTATCTTTATTCTTCTTATTGCTTTTTCATCTTTTCCAAAATTTGGTAAAAAAAATACTGCAAATATATTAATACTTTTTTCAATACTATTTGTGCAAAATAATCTAAAAGCTTCAATATTTGATTTTCAAACTATAGAAAAAGCCAATGAACTTTATAAACAAAAGAATTTTAAAGAAGCTTCAAAAAACTTTGAAAAAGTTGCTAATAGTTCAGAAGCTAAATATGACCTAGCAAACTCACTATACAAAGAGGGGAAATATAAACAAGCTTTACAAGAGTACAAAAATGTAATCACCTCAAACCAAGATTTAGAGTATAAAAAACTACATAATATGGGTAATAGTTATGCAAAAACAGGAGATTTTGAAAATGCTATCAAATCCTATGAAAATGCCCTTAAAATAAAAGATGATAAAGATACAAAAGAGAACTTAAAAAAAGTAAAAAAAGCTTTACAAAAGAAAAACCAAAAAACGACTCCAATAAGCAAAACAAAAAAGATAATAAAGATAATAAAGATAATAAAGATAATAAAGATAATAAAGATAATAAAGATAATAAAGACAAAAAAAATCAGAACAATAAAAACAATAAAGATAAAAAAAATCAGGACAAACAAGACAATAAAGATAAGAAAAAAGAAAATAAAAAAAATCAAGAGCAAAAAAATAATTCAAAAGATAAAGAAAAAAATCAAGAGCAAAACAAAAATAAAGAGAAAAATAAAAAACCAGATAAGCAAAATCAAGAAAATCAACAAATGAATAAAACTACAGATATCTCACCTTTAGAAGAGAAAAAATGGTTAGATAAAATTCAAAACCAGAAAACACCTGTATTATTAAAAAAAGTTCCTACAAAAGAGCTTGAAGGTGATTCACCTTCAACTCCTTGGTAAGATTAGTAGTTAGCAGTTTTTCTCATTTGCATTAGCTCTCTTTGAACTGAGATATTTATTCTCTCATTAGCTTCAAAGTCTAAGGCATAGTTTCTTCCATCATAATCAACAGAATTAAGAATAATCTTCATAGCCTCTAATCTTGCTTTATGTTTATCATCACTTCTTACGATATGCCAAGGTGCTGCTCTTGAAGAAGTACGTCTAAGCATCTCATATTTTTTTTCAGAAAATTCACTCCATAAATCTTGAGCTTGCATATCAACTTCTGAAAATTTCCAATGTCTTAAAGGATCGTTTATTCTTCTATCAAATCTTCTTTTTTGTTCCTCTTTCGAAACTGAGAAATAAAGTTTGATTAGAATCATACCTTGTCTAACTAAATCTTGTTCAAAATTAACCACATCTTCCATAAAGATTTCATACTCTTCTTTTGTACAAAAACCAAAAATAGGTTCTACCATAGCTCTATTGTACCAAGAACGGTCAAATAAAACTATCTCTCCACCTGTTGGAAAATGTTGAATATATCTTTGAAAAAACCATTGGTTTTTTTGAGTATCAGTTGGTTTACCTAAGGCAACAACTCTGTAGTGTTTGTTATTCATATATCTTGTTATTCGTCTAATAGCTCCACCTTTACCAGATGCATCTCTACCTTCAAATAAAATAATCATTCTTTTATTTTCATTTTCCAAATAGTTTTGAAGTTTGATTAACTCAATTTGATAACTTTTTAGCTCTTGTAAATCATATATTTTTTGAACACCATCTTTTAAAATATCTGGGTCAATAGTTTTATAATCACCTAATATTTTTTTTAACTCTCTATTCTCTTCTAATAATTTTTGATATTTATCTTTTTCTATTGCTATTTGATTTTCATCTGCTTGTTCATTTTCTTCTTTTGTAACAACAATTGATTCTTTAAATTTTTGCATTAATTCTAAGGCTGCCTTTTTTGTTAAATTGTCTTTTTTTGTATATCCTAATACCTTCACGTATCTTTTTTTATCGTATTGAAATCTTGCAATATATTTTCTACCAAATGCAGGATGTGGAACTTTTGAAATATAAAGTCCGCTATAATTTGTTTTTTCAAAATCACTTAAATTCATTTTAAATCACGCCTTTGCAAATTTATTTTCTTGTTCCATAGTCTCTAACTCTTCAGTACCAGAAATTAAAATCTTTTTATCAAATTTTATCAAATTTTCATCAATTTTACTTTTATAATTAACTTGCGATAAAATATATTTAATACAGTTTATTCTAGCTTTTTTCTTATCATCACTTCTAATAACAGTCCAAGGAGCAATATCTGTATTTGAAGACATTAACATAGAAAACTTTGCAACTGTATATTTATCCCAGTATTTTTGAGACTCTTTATCTACAGGAGATAGTTTGTATTGTTTTAATGGGTCAGTTTCCCTTTTTTTGAACCTTCTTGCTTGCTCTTTTTTTGATACTGAAAAATAAAATTTCATCAAAATAATTCCAGATTTTACTAGCATATTTTCAAACTCAGGAACCTCTTTTAAAAACTCATGATGCTCTTCAGGAGTACAAAATCCCATTACAGGTTCAACACCAGCTCTGTTATACCAAGATCTGTCAAATAATACTATCTCACCAGAACTAGGAAGATGTTTTGTATATCTTTGAAAATACCATTGAGTTGTTTCTTTATCACTTGGTTTTTCCAAGGCAACCACTCTTGCACCCCTTGGATTCATATGTTCGGTGATTCTTTTTATGGTACCACCTTTCCCTGCTGCATCTCTTCCTTCAAAAATCATAAGAACTTTTAGTCCTTTTTCTTTTACATAATTTTGAAGTTTCAAAAGTTCTATTTGTAAAAGGGTTAATTCTTTTTCATACTCTAAGGTCTCTTTTTTAACCCAGATTTGAACCTTTTTGCCTTTCTTTTTTAACTCTTCTCTAACTCTATCAAAATTATTGCTTTTGTGTTTTAGATTTTTCTTTGTATCTATCTCTTCCTCGTCTTTAAACTCTTCGTTAATAATTTGTCTATCTTGCCCCATTGTCATATGTACCCTTTATAAATAAATCTAAGAAAGTCTTGATTTGTACTCATTATATCCAAAGTTTTTTACAATTTGGTAACAATTGTGTTCACTTTTTAGTGCAATTGATGGTAACTTAATTCCATTGAAGGTTGTAGTCTTTACCATTGTATAATGAATCATATCCTCTAAAATAATCTTATCGCCTATTTTTAGGGGTTCATCAAAGGAGTAATCTCCTATTATATCCCCAGCTAAACAAGTGTTTCCACCTAATCTATAAGTATATTTTTTTTCATTTTCTTTTCCACTATTTCTTATATCTGCTCTATAAGGCATAGCTAAGGTATCAGGCATGTGAGCTTCAGCAGAAGTATCTAAAATAGCTAGGTTCATGCCATTATCCACTATATCTAAGACAGTTGCAATTAAAAATCCTGTTTTCCAACCAACAGCTTCACCTGGCTCTAAATAAACTGTCAAATGTGGATACCGTAATTTAAAATCTTTTAATAAATTTATCAAACCTAAAACATCATAATCAGCTCTAGTAATATGGTGACCACCGCCAAAGTTTACCCACTTCATATTTGATAAATATTTACCAAAATTTTTCTCAAAGTTTTTTAAAGCTCCCTCTAAAGCATCAACATTTTGTTCACATAAAGCATGAAAGTGAAGACCATCAACACCTTGTAAAGAATCCTCTTGAAAATTCTTTTTTGTGATTCCAAGTCGTGAAAAAGGAGCACAAGGATTATATAAATCAACTTCTACAGAAGAATACTCAGGATTTACTCTAAGTCCTATAGAGGTTTTACCCATAGCTTTTTGTCTAAATTGATTTAACTGATTAAAAGAGTTAAAAACAAGGTGATGAGATAGGTGTATTATCTCATCTATCTCCTCATCTTTAAAAGCAGGACTATAAGTATGAACCTCTTTTCCAAACTCCTCTTTTGCTAATATTGCTTCGTGTAAGCCACTAGCACAACACCCTTGCAAAAACTCTTTACATATATCAAATGTTGACCAAAGGGCAAATCCTTTTAAAGCTAAAAGTATCTTTACTCCCGCTTCATCTTGCACCTTTTTTAAAAGTTCAAGGTTTTTTTTTAGTAACTCTTCTTCACATACAAAGCATGGACTTGGGAGTTCTTCAATACTATTTATTGTTTTATTCATTATAGGGTTCAAAATCCTCTTTACCTACACCACAATCTGGACAGGTCCAATCTTCTGGAATATCTTCAAATGAAGTTCCTGGAGCAATTCCACTATCTTCATCACCAATTGCAGGATCATAAATATAATCACAAGCTGTACAAATATATTTTTGCATCATAGTCTCCTTATTAAAATAATAATTATATAATAGAAAAATAAATTATATTTGAAATTAACTTTGAAATTTATATTTAGAAGTAAATTTAATTTTAAAAATCTTAAAATCTATAATAATAGATTGAAAGATTCTTAAAAAAATAAGGAATTAAAAGTGTAAAAAAAATCAGTCCACATCTAATTCTAAAATTTTCCAAGGTAGACCTTGAGTCATAAGTTCATCCATAAAAGGTTTTGCATCAAACTCTTCTATATTAAACACTCCTTGGTTTTTCCAAATACCTTTGTAAAGCATTTTTGAACCAATCATTGCAGGAACCCCTGTAGTATAACTAACTGCTTGTGCTCCTGTTTCTTTATAACACTCTTGATGGTCACAAATATTGTAGATATAAACTTTCTTTTTCTTTCCATCTTTAAGCCCTTCAATAATACAACCAATATTTGTTTTACCAACAGTTCTAGGTCCAAGTGATGCAGGATCTGGTAAAAGCGTAGTTAAAAACTCTATTGGAATAATTTCAACACCTTTGTGCATAACAGGTTCAATTCCAAGCATACCAACATTTTGTAAGCAATTCATATGTTGTATATAAGAATCTCCAAAAGTCATAAAAAATCTAATTCTTTTTAGCCCTTTTATATTTTTACTTAAAGACTCTAACTCTTCATGATATAGTAGATATGATGGTTTAACCCCTACTTCTGGATAATCATGTTCAACTCTTATTTCTAAGGGCTTTGTCTCTATCCACTCCCCAACACCTTCATCATTTTTTTGCCAGTATCTTCCATTTGCAGATACTTCTCTTAAGTTAATCTCTGGATTAAAATTAGTTGCAAAAGGGTATCCATGATCACCTGCGTTACAATCCATAATATCTATATAGTGTATCTCATCAAAAAGATTTTGTTGAGCATAAGCACAAAAAACACCTGTAACACCTGGGTCAAAACCAGAACCTAAAAGTCCCATGATTCCAGCATCTTTAAACTGACCATCTCTTGCCCATTGCTCTTTGTATTCAAATTTAGCTTCATCTGGGTGTTCATAGTTTGCAGTATCAACATAATCAACTTTAGTTTTTGTACAAGCATCCATGATAGTTAAATCTTGGTATGGCAATGCCACATTTAAAACTTGTTTTGGATTTACTTTTTCAATCAATTTTACTAACTCTTCAACACTATCTGCATTTACAGAAGCAACATCAATATCTACACCTTGATTTTTTTTAATATCACTTGCAATTGCTTCACATTTAGAAACAGTTCTAGAAGCTAAAGTGATTTTTTCAAATGTATCAATATTCATAGCACATTTTACTGTTGCAACTCTACTAACACCACCCGCACCAATAATAAGAATACCTTTTTTACTCATTTAAAAACTCCAATTAAAATATTCTGTATTCTATCTAAGTATTATTTAAATCTGGTCACAGTTTTTATTTGTAAAACTCAAAAAATTCTGATATAATTCGCTTCCAATTTTTATGGGGATGACTTGGTATCGATTAGAGCAGTGAGGATTAGTTGCATGTCGGCCTGAACATGCCGTTACGCGGTTCATTTTTTTTAGACGCAAATAATACTAATTACGCTCCAGCTTACGCAAAAGCTGCGTAAGTTTAACAACTTATAGGACTCGCCTTACGGCTTGAGACCTCGGAGGCTCACACTACTGATTCTATCTAAGTAGATTTTAGTGGGTTCACCCTAGATAGATTATCATTTTAGAGTTGATTTGGCTAATTTGAGACACTTTAAATCTTAGCTTCGCAATTGCCTTGCAGGTTGAGTAGTTGCAAAGTGAAATTTTTCAACCTTTTCTAAACATGTAGACGCTAGTAATAGCTGTTTTAAGACTCCGGTTCAATTCCGGACATCTCCACCATTACTTTATTACTTAAATAAAAGTCTAATAGTCCTTATATCATTTTTATCATTTAATTTTCTAAAAGTATCACAGTAAATTTTTATATATAAAAAGTACCTCTCATCTTTTTTCTAGCTTATCGTTATCACATAACCCTAATTTCTATAGGTAAATATAGATTTAATTTAAATAATCTGGTATAATATTAGAATTGTATAAGGAGTTAAGTTATGAGTAAACCACCTTTTTCTAGAAAAAAAGCTTTAAAAACAGCTTCAATTTCAAATCAAATTGAGGGTTATAAGCCTACTAAGGATAAAGAAATATTAAAAAAAGTGAAACAATATTTATCTTTACTTAAATAATGAAATATTATCCTCCTTCAAATCACATTTATTATGAAAATAGTGATATTCCTATAAATAAACTAAATATCAAAGAACTTAAGATTATAACTGAGATTGAAAAAGAATTATTAGCTAGAGCTTATGAACATCTTCATACAGAACTAGATGAAAATATAAAATTTGATGAAAAATACCTTTGTAAAGTTCATGAACAAATCTTTTTTCAATTATATGATTGGGCAGGAAAATTTAGAACTGTTAACATATCAAAAGATGAAAGTATGTTTTGTCCTTACTCAAATCTATCGTCATTTTCTAATGAGATTTTTATAAAATTAAAAAATGACAATTTTTTAAAAGACTTTGAAGACATATCAAAAAAAGATGAGTTTATAGATAAGCTTGCTTTTTATATTTGCGAATTGAATGTATTACACCCTTTTAACGAAGGAAATGGACGAGCATTAAGACTATTTTTTGATATGATAGTAACTTTTAATGGTTATGAATATATAAATTATGAAGATACTTTAGAAAATGATGACTATATAAAAGCATCAATTGATTGCATGATTGCTGATTGTGAAAAAATGAAAACAATTCTACAAAAAGGTCTAAATAAAGTTTTTAGTTGATTTTGAAGTATAACTTTTGACTTTAAGAAATACACATTGAACTACATAAACCTTTTATTTTTCAACGTATAGTCCAAGTGGCATATTTAATGGCATATCACTAGTTTAAAAAAATCATAAAAGGCTTATATTAAGCTCTTAAAGAATAAAATTCAATTCAGGACATCTCCACCATTACTTTATTACTTAAATAAAAGTCCAATAGTCCTTATATCATTTTTATCGTTTAATTTTCTAAAAGTATCACAGTAAGTTTTTATATATAAAAAGTACCTCTAATCTTTTTTCTAGGTTATCGTTATCGCATGACCCCTAATTTCCTATCAGATATTGGAAAAATTCAATTAAATTATTACAAGTATAATTATAGTTTTTTTGTAATTCTTCATCAAATTTTGAGTAGATTTCACTAGTGATTTGTTTTACTTGAGAAAATGAGCCCCAATTACGAACAACTTGAGTATGACTTTTAACAAATTCTTGAATCATTTTTTGAGATTTCTTTTCTGCTTCTAAATCAATAAAATCAGCTTTCATATTTTTATAATGTATAGATTCTAAAAGTTCTTTTAACAAATCCATTAGTTCTTTGTATATGCTATGAGGAGGAACTTTGAATTTCATTTCTTCTTCAGGAATAGTTAATATAAATGATTGACAAATTTCAATATGAGCTTGTGTTAGGAAAGGTTCTTTATCTTTACTTATCCCCTTTCTTCCTACACTAGCCATTAGATTATAAGTAGCTAAGAATGATAATATAAGTCTAAAATCATATTCTTTTAAAATAGCAAATATTTTTTCTTTTGTTGGCTCATATTTTTCTTCAGCTTTTTTTGATACATCCTCAAACACTTGCTTTCTTTGTTCTTCCGATAATCCATTAAAAGGATTATCCATAATATGAAAATTAGAGTTCTTTTTATTTAAATTTTTATTTTTTCTATGTTTCACAATAATCCTTTTATTCTTTTTGCCTTCTTGATTTATAAATTGTGCATTTTCTCTATAGATATTGTCTTTATTTATTTTCAGCAATTAAGCTTATAAAAGAATTTTTTCTATCTTTATATGTTTTAATTAGATCTTCTAGTGTTCCTTCTTGATACTTAATTGTATCTTTAGGATTATTAGTTTCAAAATAGTTTAAATGTTTTTTCTGCATTTCATTATTTATCTTTTTATACATAGGACTTGCCATACCATCAAATATAAAAACATAATCAGGCTTGGTATCTTTAAACATTTCTATTAAGCCTTCATCATCAGATGCCATAAAAGGGTAAATATTCAATTTACCATATACATATTTTTCTAACGAAATTAATGCAATATCTCTTCCTGTATTATCTACATTTTTCATGTAATTCTCAAGATTCGAAGCTTTTTTAGGAAAGTTTATAACTTTTTCAAAGAATTTATGACCAGGATTATCACAAAAAAGATATATTAGTGCTTTAAATCTATTTTCTATTGGAATATTTGTTTTCCTCATTTCATCATAAACATAATCTTTTATTTTATTAGGAGCTTTCCCAAATTTATATCTTGCTTCTAACAAATAAAGCAAAAATAAATGTGACTGAAAACCTAATATTCCATAGTATTTAATGAGAGGATTCGTACCATTTATAATATTATTGATAAATATCTTTCCTAATTTTTCTTTAAATAATCCTTCTCTATGTAAAATTTTAAGTGTTTCAAAAAAACCAGCCTGCGTTTTATTTTTATTTTTCTTATTAAGTTTATAATTTATACCAAAATCTTTTAATCCATGTAGAACTGTTTCGAAAATATATGGTGCTATATCAATATTATTTTCGTCTGAAATAATTTGATTATATAAGTCCTTATATTTAAGATCATTATTGCTAATATATCTTGCAAAGAAAGATGCAGCATTACTATCTAAGGCATAACTATAATCAATTGGTTTTAAATACCCTAAGATATCTTGATTATCGTTTCTACTTAATGTATATCCATCGATGATTTGAAATTTATCATAATTATAAAAGGATTGTGTTTCAAAGTTTTCAACTTTTATTTTTGGAATTTCACCTTTATATGCTAAAGAACATTCAGAATCATATTCTTTTATAACTTTTATTTTATGTTTTTTCATAAAATCAGTGTAATCTTTTAATGACTCAGCAATATTATTTGTTGAAATATCTTCTAAATTCATTAATTTGTTATGAATAAAAAATATACCTTCTTCTTTTGGATACTTATCATTAATTGGCTCTTTTGCAAGAATCATTTTTGTGTCACCTTGATTGATTTTTTTTGTAACCTCTTCCATAAACTTAGAGGGATCGTCTCTAAACTTTTCAAAATCATATTGTGTAAATATCATATTTTTCTCCTTTAATTAAGATATTTTATCAAATAATTTATATGTTTATAAATTCTATTGCAAATTGTAATCAAAATAAATACATTCTCAAATATTTTTTATTTCATTTGTCACCTTTGGTGAAAGTAACACCCCTGAGGATGAATCTCCACTTTTATAATTTAGATAGATATAATGGGTCAAGCACCTTTTCTTAAAAGTGCAATTCTATTTATAAAATATTTGATTTCAAATATATTTTTACTGTACGTCTTAACTTATTCCGACTTTCTTTTGTAAAAAAGAAAGTAGCAAAGAGTTTCGCAGACTAGCTTTAAAAAAGTAAAGTGGGAGGGAACTTTAGCTTCAACAACGTGTCTGGTTGCTTTTTCTCAAAGAGAGTGCAAGCACAAGCCATACTTTTTACAATTAAAAAGTATGAAAGCGGAGAGCTTTGCTCTACAAGACAACTGCCAACAATTTAAATTATCTTTTTATTATTAAAAAAATTAGATATAAAAAAACTAGACTTGCTAAAAGTACCATTTGGTTATGGGTTAAAGAAGGTAAATTTCCTAAACCAATAAAATTAAGCCCTAGGGTTACTGTTTGGGAAGAGGAAAAAGTTAATAATTGGATGAATAAAAAAATATAATCTTTTTTTAGATATAATTTTTTATGGATAAAAGAGAATTAATGAATTTAGACCTTGAGATATTAGGTATTAATCATAGTATTGTTGAATTAAGAAATAGTTTCCCTGATAACTATGCTGACAAAGAAGAATATATAGACTTAGAAAATAAATTAAAAGTAAAATTAACTTTACAAAAAAAAGTTGATTATTACAGGTATAGATTAAATTGCCAAAAAATAAAAAGCTATGAAATCAAAAAAGAAATTTCTAATCAAGACAGATATAATAAATTAAATATTTCAATAAAAGAAATTATTAATAAACATAATTATGACTATATAAAAGATGAAAGTGGTATATTTTCCGGTTTACAAAACCCTAACTGTGATGTTGTAAAAGAAGTAAACCATGCAAGATTAATGCTTCATGGCAAAAGTTTAAGAGATTTTTATAATGATAGAGATTGGAAAGACTAAAAAATATTTCTATATATATAAATTTTAAGATACTATTTAAGGGGTCTTTAAAAAAATATACTCTCAAACCTCCCATATAAATTAAACTTCGAGGGATGACATCTCCACCATGTATGAATTTTTAGCTACTTTTTGAAAATGAATCTTTATCAAATTAGTTTTATATAAAAAGGTGCCTGTCTCCTTTATTTTCGAGGGATGACATCTCCACCATGTATGAATTTTTAGCTACTTTTTAAAAATGAATCTTTATCAAATTAGTTTTATATAAAAAGGTGCCTGTCTCCTTTATTTTGTCCCCTTTATTTCTTGATAGAAATATTATTGATTTTTTAATTTAGAATCTCCTTTTATTTTATCAGTTAGTATTTGAACTAAAGGCTTAAACTTTTCAAAATCATCTTTTTGATTTCTTTCTTCAATTAAATTAAAAAAATCATTTTTTCTATTTTCTTCGAATGTTTTATATATAATTCCATCTGATTTCTTTATTTCAGTATAAAAACCTTCAAATAATTCTTCTCTAAAAAGATTTTCAATACCTTTTTTTGAAATTTCATTATCATTATTTTTTTCAAAAATAAAAGGTATAATATTATTTTCTTCTTCTAATTTTGTATATTCACTACAATCGCCATCCCAAATAAAAAATATTGTCTGGTTATGTTTAATTTTTGAAATGAAATCAAACAAAGTTTTCAACTGAGTTTTTCCACTTTTTGATTCTGCTCCCTTTATAACTTCTATATCATTTGATATTTCAGGAGCAAGTAAAGATATAGCTTTTTCTATATATAAAGTGTTCTTACCTTCTGTTAAAATTGATATTTTTTTATCATTATTTAATAGTCTATCTAAAAATAAAAGTCCATCATTAAATGTAGCAAAACCATCTGACAAGAACTTGATAGCTTCATCTTTATTTTTATTTTCTAAATTAATTTTTCCATTATTATTTTCTAATACATATACTGAATCATCAGGGGCTAATGCAACTGTTGAAGGAGAATGAGTCACCATAATAATCTTTAAATTATGTTTCTTTACAAACACATTTTCTAAAACATCTAAAAGTTGCCTACACATAGAAGGATGTAAAGAACTATCAATTTCATCTAGAAGTAATACTGTTGGTAAATTTTTGTCCTTCTCTTGACGATATAGTGCTACTGCAAGTGCAAATAAAGTTTTCTCTCCTGACGATAATCTATCTAAATTAATTGTTCTATCAATTTTATAATTTTTCAATACTATATTTAATGGTTGTTGGTCTATATTTTGGTAAGTTTCTATGCCATATGCAAGATCTCTATCTATAATATAACCATTACAACTATACATTTCTAATATTTCATTTAGCATAATCCAAGGTGCTACTCCAACCTCTTTTATTATTCTTTCTTCAATTTCTGCTTGCGTTATGTTTTTAGAACTATTCCTAATAATTTTTCTTTGAGCTTTGTCAAAGGCTTTTATATAACCTTTAAATTCATTCTCTAAAAGTTGTCCAAGCCAAGTTTCTTTATATTCTAAATGAGTATTATTTATTTGTTGAATAGATAAATTTAAACTATTTGCTTTTTTATAATAAAAATTAAACTTTTTATCTTTTGTTTTAGAAAAATCATCAACTGATTGATTTAAAAGAGTATATATACTATTTAAAAGCTCAATATCATTTGTATACCTTATTAAGTTACTTTGAAATTCATCAAATGAAGGAATATTTAAAAACTCAACTCTATTTAAAATATAAGAGTAAACTTGATTAATTAATTGATTATTTTCACGAAAAGCATTTATTAATGGTGTACGTATAGATTGACTAATTCTATTTTTTACATTTTGTAACTCTTGATTTATATTATGTGCATTACTGTTTTTTTTCTTTAATTGTGATTTATTTTTTTGCTGATTAGATGAAGTGTTTTCAACAACAAAATCATTATAATTAAAATATATTGCATTTACACCACCATCTATATTTATATAATTATCATTATGTACAATTGCTTCTAGTAAGTGAGTTTTTCCTACTCCATTTTTACCTGTTATAATGGCAAAATCATTAATTTCAATATCTTCAAATTTTTCTGTAATAGATGAATTAGGATAAGGTTTTAAAAATTGTAACTTCATATATCTCTCTTTATTATTTAAAATTACTCTTATTTTATCTTTTATAAGAATAAAAACAATTAAAACCATTATAAAATATTATATAGTTTTAAAGTAACACCCAAAGTAAAACCCCTGCGGATGAGTCTCCACTTTTATAATTTAAGATAGATAAAATAGGACAGATAAAAGATAAAAGGTACCTTTTCTTAAAAGTACAATTCTATTTATAAAATAATTGAGTGAGTAAAAGGGGACAATCACCTTTTCCTCTTTTCTATAATATCATCTTTTTTGGTGGTAAAAAAGAAGCAAAAAAGCCACAACGGCTTCAGAACCTAAAGGTGCCTTCCGATTTATAAAATATTTACTACGTTGCGGAACTTATATAATACATTTAAGGGAATATAGTTAATATATTTCCAAAGAGTTTGAAAGATAATATATCGTTGCGGAACTAAAGCAATTATAAAAAATAATTTATAATTAGCTTGATGGCGAGTTTGATAGTTATACTTTAAATTTGAGTGGCAACAAGAACAGTTTTATAACTAGTTCGTATTTTATAAGTCTAAAGTTTGTATAACAATTATCAGGTAGGAGAAATCCTACCCTAACGAACTCTTTATCCTAAAATAAAGGTTCTAGAAATGTATTCTATCGGATTAGATGTAAGTAAGTCAACAATTAATGTTTATATTCCAATAAATGATTTAGATTTAATTATTGATAATAGTTTAAATGGAATAAAAAGTTTGTACTCTAAACTAAAAAAGCTTTATAAAAAAGAGATAGATAAATTAGTATTTGTTTATGAACCAACAGCTAATTATTCATTTCTTTTAAAACAGTTTTGTGCAAACAAAAATATAAAAAGCTTTATAGTAAATCCTAAAAAAAGTGCTAGCTTTGCAAAAGTAATGGGATATAGAAATAAAAATGATATAAAAGATGCACAGCTTTTATCTAAAATGATTGTTACAGCTAAAGATAAAGATATTAAAATACCTATTGTAGATACCATAGAAGAAGAATTAAAAGAGCTTATTTCTGGATATAAATTAATTATTAAACAACAAGTTATAACTAAAAACCATATAGCTGCTTTAAAAGCAAAAAAAGATAAAAGCTATTTGATAAAAGAGTTTGAATTACAATATCAATTTTTAAAAAAACAAGAACAAAAAATTATCAAAAAAATAAAATCAATCATAAAAAAAGATGAGAAACTTCAACAATCATTTAATAATTTGCAAACAATTGATGGTATAGGAGAAATATCTTCAATTGTATTACTTATACATTTTATTCAATATAAAAATGCTAATCAAAAACAGATAGTATCTTTAGCAGGATTAGATCCAATAGAAAAAAGTTCAGGTATATCAGTTAATGGAAAAACAAAAATATCAAAAGCAGGTTCAAAAATATGTAGAGGTACTTTGTTTATGCCAGCAATGACATCAATAAGAAATAACGAAAGATTAAGAAAGTTTTATGATAGACTAAAAGAAAATGGAAAACATACTACAGTTATACAAGTAGCAATTATGAGAAAACTATTAGTTATTGCTCATGCCGTATATAAAAATAATGTACCATATGATTCAGAAAAAATTTAATTTTATTATAAATTTTATATGGAATTTTTATATTCTTTTAAGGTGGCAACTCGCTAAAAGAGTGAGTTAGTCACTCTTTTTTTACGCTCACACATTCCTCACTTTTCACCGTAAACATTTCATAAATCTCCAGTTCTTGCAGATGTTGGAAAGGGATAAGGATGTTTGCATTTTTTTATACCATTACATTCAAAATTACTGTGATACTCAATTACTAAGAGAAAGTTCGTGGCTAGTGTATTTAGTCCAGACTTTGTTGAAGCCGAGTGCTTTGCTTTTTAAAGCGGAAAAAGCCGAAACTGTCTGACGAGAGAAAAGTGACTAGATGTCACTTTTTCGAGGAGTTTTGCAGGCTAGCTTTAAAAAGTGAAGTGGGAGGGAACTTTAGCTTCGACAACCGTCTGGTTGCTTTTTGCCTTACTTTTTACAATTAAAAAGTGAGAAAGCGGAGAACTTTGTTCTACAAGACAGATGCATACAATAAGAACTATTATCAAAATATTTGAGTATAAATAAACTTTTACTGTACGTCTTAACTTTCTCGACTTTTTTTTGTGAAAAAAAAAGTAGCAAAAAAACCACCCACAGAGTTTCGAAGGCGGAAGCTTTCCGAGCTTTTTATTCATCCCTTTTGAGTGCCTAAAAACTTGCTAAAACGTTCTCCCAGAACGTTTCTTTACGCTTCAAACAGTTTAGTCACTTGTTTTCAAAAGAGACAAATAAACACTCGGCTTCTCAAATGCGGGAAGGTGGGAAATTGACCTTTACATTTTTTAGTACCATTATATTTAAGCTAGTGTAATACTCAATAACTATTTTAAAAATTCAAGGCTAGAGTATTTTAGTCCAGACTTTGTTGAAGCCGGAAGTTTTCTAATTATTTTCGGAAAAGACCGAGGACTTGTTCGAAGATATAAAAGGTGACTGAATGTCACGTTTTATATCAAGCCCCGCAGGTCAGAAGATAATTATAAAGCTGGAGAGAACTTTAGCTTCAACAACCGTCTGGTTGCTTTTTGTCTTACTTTTTACAACTAAAAAGTGAGAAAGCGGAGAGCTTTGCTCTATAAGACAACTGCCAACAATTTAAATTATCTTTTTATTATTAAAAAAATTAGATATAAAAAAACTGCACTTGCTAAAAGTACCATTTGGTTATGAGTTAAGGAAGATAAATTTCCTAAACCTATAAAATTAAGCCCTAGGGTTACTGTTTGGGAAGAGGAAAAAATTGAACTATGGATAAAAACAAAATTATGATATAATAGCAACTATGAGAAAAGAAGAAATACTAAATAAATTAAAAGAACTAAAACCAATATATCAAAAAGAAGGCTTAGAAATAGTTGGAATATTTGGTAGTTATGCTAAAGATTCTAACACAGACTATAGTGATATTGATATTGCTTATAAGTTAGATTATGAAAAGTTTTCTAAAAAATATATTGGTGGTTTTTCTAAACTTCTTAGAATTGATTCAATAAAAGATGAACTACAATCTATTTTCAAACAACCAGTTGATTTTGTACCTGATACAAATAAAAAAATCATGAAGGACATAGTTTACGTCTAAAGTGATTAATCGATTAGATAAGATTTTAGAATGTATTGAAAATACTAGAGAACTTTACAAATGAAGATTTAAAAGGTATTAGTTCAGTAAGAAATTATATTGCACATGACTATGATAGTACAGATGAAAATATTATAGAAGATGTAATAAGATACAATCTACCAATATTTAAAACTATTATTCAAAATATCAAAAAAAATTTAGAAAATTAATCTTAGGGTACTATTTAGGGGTCTTTTTATAAAATAACTTCATAAGCTCTTATATGGATTCAACTTCAAGTAAGAACACCCCACCAAATTTATTTAAACTCTAAATTATATTTTAATTTAAAGCAATAATATATCCTTGAAACAGTATCATCAAATATAATGATTTTGAAAGGATAAGATATGAAATATTTTAAACTAATATCTATATTGACAATAGCTACAATACTATTTTCAGGATTTTGGTCTGGTAATACCATCAAACAAGAAAGAAAAGAGAGAATTCAGATAAGAGACAATACTCTATCAGATTTATATAAATATGATAAAAAAGCAAAAGAGATTTTAAAAAATTCTTATGGTTATGCTGTATTTAGTAATATTGGCGTAAATCTAGTATTATTTTCAGCAGAAGGTGGAAAAGGTGTTGCTCACAATAATAATACAGGCAAAAATATCTATATGAATATGGCATCAGGTGGTGTCGGATTTGGTTTAGGAATAAAAGATTTTAGAGCAGTTTTTTTATTTGAAAATGAAAAAGTCTTTAATAATTTTGTAAATAAAGGTTGGGAAGCAAATGCTCAAGCTGATGCAGCTGCAAAAGCTGGGAAAAAAGGTAAAGCCTTTGGTGCTGCTATAACTGTTGCACCAGGGATTAGACTTTATAAGATGACTAAAAATGGTCTTGCTTTACAAGCAACTATTCAAGGAACTAAATACTGGAAAGATTCTGATTTAAACTAAATAATTCATCTATTAGAAAAGTAAATAGTTTTATTTAGATATAACTTGTTCTTCATTATAATCTATATAATTATAAAGGGAACTCAATGAAACTATTTACTTCTATATTTTTAACTATTATATTATCTAGCTTTTGTTTTGCAAAAGAGTATGCCACAAAAAATGAAATAAAACAGATACAACAAGAGTATGGTGGTCGTTCTGGGGAAAGATTAGCAAACTGGAATAAACTGATGAAAAGTTTAAAAAATAAATCTACAAAAATAAAAGCTAGAAAGATAGACCAATATTTTAATCAATATATATATAAATATGACACTATAGTTGAAAACAATAAAACAATTAGAGGTGGCGATTATTGGCGAACTTTTAAAAACTTTATTGGTCAACTAGGTGGTGACTGTGACGATTTTACTTTGGCAAAATATTATTCATTGGTTAAATTAGGTATTCCAAAAGATAAACTTCAAATCTGGTTAGGCTCTTTTAAAAGTAAGAAACTAAACCATATGGTTTTGGCCTATTTTATAGATGATTCAAATGATCCTTTAATTTTAGACAATAATACAAAATGGGCAGTTAAATACTCAAAAAGAAGTAATTTTAAACCTTGGTTCTATGTAAATGAGTACAAATATGGTGCCTTTAAAAACAATATTCAAAATGCAGAATATAAAAGTCGACCAAATACTGCCGCCTCATATTTTAATAAAAGCTTTGGTGATTGGCTTTACAGAATGAGTAAAGAATAAACCTCTATTTTTTTCTTAACTAATATAGTTTTTTACACCTATCAAATTCTCTAGATACAAACTTGATAATCATTATTAGTATTAAGTAGTAATTAAGCTTTTTTTGATTAGAATTCCTTAAACAAAAATGATAACAACTATCATTTTAATAAAAGGAAACAAATGACAAAATCGAAATCTTTACTAACAAGTATAAGTTTTACTGCTGCACTGATACTAACAGGGTGTACAGCATCACAACAACAAACACCAACAAAAGTTGAGATGAAAACTTCTCCAATCCTTTACTCTTATGCAAAAATAGCAAAAGATAATTATGGTGATGCATTAAAAGATGCTAAACTATTACAAACTGCTATCAATAACTTTGTAAAAAACCCAACTGAAGCTGGTTTAGAAAAAGCAAAAAAAGCTTGGCTAAATTCAAGAGAATCTTATGGTCAAACTGAGATTTTTAGACTTTCAAATGGTCCAATTGATGCAGAAGAAGGTTGGATTGCCGATACTTATGGTGCTTTAGAGGGACAAATAAATGCTTGGCCTTTAGATGAAAATATGATTGATTATACTGTTGATGCTGAGGGTAAAAAAACTTCAGGGAATATTATAGATACTGTTGGAGTTTTTAATCCAGGTGGAGAAGATTCTAGTGCAATTGATGTTTCAAAAATAAGTGTTGATTCAATAACTGCACTAAATGAAAATGGTGGTGAAGCAAATGTTTCTACAGGTTATCATGCAATTGAGTTTTTACTTTGGGGGCAAGACCAAGATTATTCAAACTTTGTAAAAGATTCAATTACTCATGGACCACTTACAGCAGGACAAAGACCTCTTAGTGATTTTACAAGTGATTCAAATGCAAAAAGAAGACTAGACTTTTTACAAGCTGCTGCAAAAAAAATAGTATCTGATTTAGAGACTGTTTATAGTGCTTGGGATGATAATGGACTTTACCAAAAAGCTTTAAAAAATACTCTTGCTGGGAAAAATGCAAATAAAAATATACCTGAAAAAGAAGCTTTAAAACAAATTATTGCGGGAATGGGTGTATTTATTAAATCAGAACTTGCAAATGAAAGAATTGCAGTTGCTGTTTTAACCCCATCTGAAGAGGATGAACACTCTTGTTTTTCTGATAATACACATAGAGATATTTATAATAACTACTTAGGTTTTAAAAATATTCTAACTTCTACTTACAAAGGTAAATCTTATGGTTCATCTTTATTAGATAAAGTAGATTCACAAACAAAACAAAGAATCAGTTCACTTATGACTTCCATTGAAGATAAGATTATGAAAGTGGATTCTATTGCTAAAACAAAAGAACACTTTGATTATCAAATTCAACCAGACAATCCACAAGCAAAAGTTATTGTAAAACTAAAAAACCAAATGAGAAAGCTTGGAGATGAGATGGTAAATATTGCAAATGCAAATGGAATCTCTTTAAGTACTGATGATGTTACAGACTCTGAAGAAACTCAAATATAAGCTTACTTTTTTACTTGTAGCACTTTTTGCTACAAGTAATATTACTTTGGCAGATAGTAAAAATCTAAGTGATGAAGAGTACGATAAATATATCTTAGGTAGAAGTTTTTTTACTATACCTTGGGTTGAAGCACCTAGTGCAACAACTGCACGGGATGGTTTAGGACCATTATTCAATGCAAACACCTGTAATTCATGTCATCCAAAAACTACAAGAGGTATTTTATATAATAAAAATGGTACCCTATCTAGAACTATTATTGCAAAACTTTCTATCCCTTCAAATAATTCAAAAGAGCATAAAGATTTAATTTACAAAAATGGTTTAGTAACTGAGCCAACATATGGTGGTCAAATTGCAATAAATGCAGTACATGGAGTAAAATTTGAAGGAAGACCTGAAATACATTATGAAGAGATTAATATTAATTTTCCTGATGGTGAAGTTGAAACATTGTTAAAACCAAAATACTCTATTGAAAATTTACAATATGGAGATCTTCATAAAGATACTATTCTCACATTTAGATTAGCTCCCTCTTTATATGGTGTTGGTTTTTTAAATGATATAAAAGAAGAGGATATTTTAGCAAATACAGATGAGTTTGATAAGGACAATGACGGCATTTCTGGTAAGGCAAACTTTGTATATTCTCCTTTTACAAAAAAATATGAGCTAGGAAGATTTAGTTGGAAAGCAAATCTTGTAAACTTAAAACACCAAACAGCAAATGCAGCAATAAATGATATGGGGCTTACAACAACTATTTATCAAAAAGATACTTGCACAAAAGAGCAAATAGCCTGTAATAATTCCCCAAAGGGAAGAGATGCTATAGATTTACCAGATAATAGACTTGAAGCAGTTGTATACTTCTTAGAGAAACAAAAACTTCATAAAGTAAATAAAACAAAAGAGTTTAAAGAGGGTTTAAAACTTTTTAAACAAATTGGCTGTGTTAAATGTCATGTTGATACTTTTATAACAAAATCAGGTAAAAAAATTGCCCCATTTACAGATATGTTACTTCATGATATGGGAGAGGGTTTATCAGATGGTAGAAGTGAATTTAAAGCAACAGAAAGTGAATGGAGAACACCAGCTTTATGGGGCTTATCTTTAAATGAAAAAGTAACAGGCAAAAAACCAAGACTATTACATGATGGAAGAGCAAGAAGTGTTCAAGAGGCTATTTTATGGCATGATGGAGAAGCTAAAAACATAAAAGAAAACTATATGAAGTTAGAAAAAAAAGATAGAGATTTTATCTTAAAATTTTTAGAAGAGGTATAAAAATGAGATTAATAAAAGTGCTACTAGCTTGTTTGTTGTTAAACCTATTTGCATTTGCAGATGATACACAACAAAACAAACAGGTACTAAAAAATATATATGATAATGTGATTTTAAAAGATATTAAAAAGGCTGTAAACGATAGTAAAATTCTTGAAGTTTCTATTAAAGAAAAAGATATACAAAAAACTAAGCTTGCATTTACAAATCTAATAAAATCTTGGAAAAGTGTGGAGGCATTTTATATTCTTGGAGATATAAATGAAGACTATATTGATACACCAAGATATATTGATATTTTTCATAATGGAAATGAAGATATTACAGAACAGTTAGATAGAGCTATAAATAGCAGTGATAGTATTAGAATAGTATTATTTAAAAACTCCCTAAAATCTATAAATGCTTTAGAATATATTTTATATGCTAAAGATATTAAAAATGAAAGAGTAAATCAAATTGCCCTTACAATAAACTCAAAAATAAAATCATATTTAGAAGAGATACAAGAACAATATATCTCATCAGAAGAATACTTTTTGAGTAATTTAAAAAAGGCAAACTCATTTGTAATCAATGCACTTATTCAAAATACTTATAAGTTAAAAGAGTGGAGAATTGGTGATGTTATGGGTGCTACAAAAAAATATGAAGGGAAACCTGATAATAAAAGAGCTGAGTATTTTTTGAGTAAAAATAGTGCAAATGCAATAGAATCAATCCTATTAACTTATAAAAAAAATTTTAATAGTAAAAAATTTGAAAATTATGGTGACTATTTAATAAAAGCAATACAAGAGAATCAAATTAAAGATTTAAGAGATTCAATAGATAAATCGCTGGTTTTAGTAAAAAATATTAAAAATGATGATTTCTCAAATGTAGATAAGTTATATAAAGAGATATCTAATATACACACAATTTTATTTCTTGATATAATCGAAGATTTATCAATAAATGCAAAAATCATTGAAGCAGATGGGGATTAAAAAGTTAAAATATGGATGATTTTCTAATCTTAGAGTATTTGATAAATCCTGGAAGAAGAACCTATTGGATTTATCTTATCTCTTCAATAGCAATAGCAATGGTATTTATATACTTTAATAGTAGATATAAAAGAGTAATATTTAGTTCAAAACTTTGGTTACACCCTAGTTCTAAATTAGATTATTACTATTTCTTGTTATCTTATTTTATAAAAGTATTATTGATTATACCTATTGTGATTAGTGCAAAATCTGTGGCTTTTTTTATTAACAAACATCTATATTATAATTTTGGTTTCAATCAAATCAATTCTATTTCTTATGAAACTACAATTATTTTATATACATTAACTTTATTTGTAGTAAGTGACTTTAGTAGATATTGGTTACATAGATTTTTACATACTATTCCAATACTTTGGGAGTTTCACAAGGTACATCATAGTGCAAAAGTATTAAATCCACTTACATTTTACAGAATTCATCCAATAGAAAATATCCTTTTTGGTTTTAGATACTCATTATGTATTGGGTTTGTAACGGGGATATTTATCTATTTTTTTGGTTCTAAAATTGGACTTTATGAAGTATTAGGTGCGAATATTTTTGTTTTTATTTTCTCACTTATGGGATCAAATCTAAGACATTCCCATATACCACTTTCATATTTTACTTTTTTAGAAAAATGGTTTATATCTCCAAAGCAACATCAAATTCACCATAGTAATAAATTCTTTGATAAAAACTACGGTAGTTATTTAGCTATTTGGGATAGAATTTTTGGTTCATTAAAACTATCAAAAGAGGTTAGTTACTTAAAATTTGGATTAAAAAAACAACAAATGGGAAACTATGATTCTATAGTAAAATTAATTGTTTTCCCATTTATAAATATATTAAAAAGAAGGAGAAAAAGTGAAACATATTAAACTATTGGCTGTTGGTTTATCTGCTTTTGCATTGATAAGTGTATCAAATGCCAATGAAAATAAAATAGATTTAAAAAAAGAGGATTTAGGGAAGGTATTGTTTTTTGATAAAAATCTTTCAAAAAATAGGACTCAAGCCTGTGCAACTTGTCACAATCCAGAGCATGGTTTTGTTGATAATAGAGAAAATGGTGTTAATAGTATGGCATCATTAGGTGATAACGGAAAATCTATAGGTGATAGAGAGGCTCCAAGTGCTGCATACGCAATGTTTTCACCAATATTTCATTATGACAAAAAAAAGAAAAAATATATTGGAGGGCAGTTTTGGGATGGTAGAGAAGCAACCTTAGCAGGACAAGCAGGTGGTCCACCACTAAACCCTATTGAGATGGGTATGAGTTCAAAAAAAGATGTAATTGATAGACTTAAAGAAAATAGTTATTATGTTACTGCTTTTAAAGCTATTTATGGGGATGATATTTTTAACTCAGATGAAAAAGTTTTTAGTGCAATGACAAAAGCTATTGAAAGTTTTGAAAAAACAAAAGAGTTTGCACCTTTTGATTCAAAATATGATAGATTTTTAAAAGGTGAATATGATTTAACAGTTTTGGAAGATTTAGGAAGATCACTATTCTTTTCTAACAATAATAACTCATGCTCAACTTGCCATGTACTAAAAGGTGAAGATAAAGCAGGTGAAACTTTTACCAATTATGAGTTCCACAACATTGGTGTTCCTGCAAATAACAAACTAAGAGCAAAAAATGGTGTAAAAGATATTGACCTTGGTTTATTAAATAATCCAAAAGTAACTGACGAAAAACAAAAGGGTAAATATAAAGTACCAACACTTAGAAATGTTGCAGTTACAGCACCATATATGCATAATGGGGTTTTCAAAGACCTAAGAACTGTGGTTGAATTTTATGATAAATATAATAACAAAGAGAGAAAAATAAATCCAGAGACTGGCAAACCATGGGCTGAACCTGAAGTTGAAGAGACAATCTCTTTAGAAGAGTTAAAAGCAAATAAACAAAGCGATAGGAAAATCGATGCAATAGTTGCATTTTTAAAACTACTAACAGATAAAAGGTATGAACACCTAATCAAAGAGTAAGAAGTTATTCTTCTTGCTCTTTAGCCAAAACTATTTTTGAGGCTAAACTCCTAACTTTTTCTTCATCAACATTTTCATATTTATTTTTAAGTAAATTAACTATTGGGTCTACTAGATTAAGGTTTATATTTAATCCACAATGAGATATAAAATCATTTATCTCTTTTTCAATCTGACTATCAGTCATACAACTCCTAATGCTACTTCCTAGATTTTATTATAGTGATATCAATATTAGTACTAAAACTATATTTGATAAAATTTCTATCTAAAATATTAGCTATCTCTAAAAATTCATCTAAATCAGCTTCTTTTACTGATTTTAGATTTTCTATTTTACCCAAAGAATGATTATATTTGTAGTTGTTGAAACTATTAAGTCTCTTAATTAAGTTATCACTCATGACTTAAGCCTCACAATTATTGCGTTTTAAGAATTTACAAACTTCACAATGAACAGAACTTGCACTTCTTTTTGTACAAATAACAGGGATATCTTTTTTCTTTGCTTCCTTTCTATATTTATACATGGCATTGTGATTTAAAAAATCTGTTAACATTAAAACATAATCTGTATCTTGAGGTATCTCTTTTCTGCAAGCGCTTGATTTTTTTCTTGTATCCCAATGGGTTATTGAAAACTTTCCTAAACTGTCTAGAATAGATTTTATTGTATCTATCTTATCTCCACCAATAATTAAAACTGACATTTGGTTTCCTTTTTGATAATTATTATTAAAATGATACCAATAAGAAACTTAATTATCTATAAATATTGATAACAATTATCAAAAAGAGAAAGGATTTTTTTCCTCTTCATCTTCAAAATCCATATTAGAAGAGATACACTCATCTGGTTTTCCAATATAATAACCTTGGGAGAAATCGATGTTCATAGATTTAATAAAATCAAAAGACTCTTTGTTTTCTACATATTCAACTATTGTATCTATTCCTAAATTATCACATAAAAATTTTATTGTTCCAATAATCAATTGGTTTTTTTTATTTTTTTCAATCCCCACAACTAAAGAACCATCTATTTTAAGATAATCTATATATTCATTTAGTTTTACTATATAATCAAAGTTTGAGTATCCTGAACCAAAATCATCAATGGCAATTTTACACCCTAAACTTTTAACTTTTTTTATAAACTTTACAAACTGTTCATAATCTTTTATCGATTCTGACTCTACAATCTCTATAACTAAGTTTTGAGGCATAGTACTATTTCTTATTCTTTCAAAAAGGTACTCCCTAATCTCATCACTTATAATATCTTCCATTGTTAAGTTTATTGAAAACTCAAACTCTTTTTCTTTAAAAAAAGAAAATGATTTATCTATTATTATTTTTGTTAATGTTTTATATTTTTTGATATCTTTTGATATAGGTAAGAACTCATCGGGGAAATACATTTTCCCATCAACTTTTAATCTGACTAAAGATTCATATTTTTCTATTTTTTTCTTATAATTATTGTAAATTGGTTGAAAATATACTACAACTCCATCATTTTGTATTGCTTTTTTTATAACCCTTACCATCTCTATATTTTTTCTATTTACATTTATATTGTTTTCAACTTGCTCATTGTAAACATATATATCGTGTTTTTCACTTAAAGCATGTTCCAAAGCAATCTCTGCTTCTTTTAATTCATCCACATTGTTATTTAATTTATAAGGGTTACTTGCTGCTAAAGTTAAATCAAAAGATATATCTAAATCATCTAAAATATAAAATCTTTTCTTTTCAAATATATTATGAAGCTCTTGAAGAAAACTATTTAATTTCAAATCACTTGAATAATCATATTTTAATGCAAAAGAATCTTTTGATACACTATAAACCTTTGTAATATCATCAGACATTTCACTACTAATTAAAAAATCTGATAATTTTTTAACTGCAATTTGTATCGCTTCATATCCATATACATTTTTTAGCTTATTATAATTGTCAATATGAATTAATATTATAATTGAATTTTCAAATACTCTTTTTTCTAAATCGCTAAAAAGTTCAATTCTATTTGGCAAATCAGTAAGTTTATCAATATTAAAACTATCATTAACCTTTTCCCTTAACTGATCTGTTCTTCTTGCAAAACTCAAAACTAAAGGGAAAATTACAAAAGCTATTAGGATAGTTGCTATATAAAATATAAGTTGTTCACTCTGTTTTTCTTTAATAAGTTTTCCATATTTTAAGTCTAAAAGTAAAACTAAAGATTGACCATTTTCAAAATTATCAATTTTTTTTGAATAAAATTCAGACCCTAAATAATCTTTTGTATTTAAAATCTTTAAAGCAGTATCTTTTCCAAACTCATTTGTTAAAGTATAACTATAAAAACTCTTACTAGTTAAACCTTTGTTTTTATCATAATGGAAAATATATCTACCAAAATTATCTACTAAGTAGACATTATAAAGTGTTGTTTTATGAAAATCATCAAAAAATTTATTAAGTGATATAGTAAAAATTAATACTCCCCTATTTTTTTCTAAGATATCATATACAGGAGTAGCTAAGTTAAGGATAATCTCCTTTGGCTTAACAATTTCTCCTAACTCTTTTCTCAATTCAATTTTTGAAGAACTTACCTGTCCTCTTTTTAAATTAGTAAATTCTTTCAAATACTCTTTATTAGGGCTATCTTGTAAATCTTTTTCAATTATATATTTATTGTGAACATTTTTTTTAACTCTAATTTTTTCAAAACCATCTAAACCTATATAAGTTATTTTTGAAATTGCTTCTTCAGATTTTACTATAGTTAGAAATTGATTATTGACTAGGGTTTTAAAACTATTATCATTTAAGTAGTCATTAAAAGTAGTATCTTGAGATAATGATAACAATGAACTTTTATAAGTATTTATATAAGATAATAAGAAATTTTCTCGTTCACTCATCTTGGATTTTAAATTTTCTATAGATATTTTAGATATATCACTCTCTTTTGTTATATTAAATATAAAAGAGATTAAAACAATAACAATTACAATGCTTGTAACATAAGTATATATAAATAAATTCTTATAATTCTTTTTAAACAATAAAACAACCCTTATAATAAAATTTTAGTATTATAACAAAAAAAAGTATTAAGAAAGTATCATTTTTTTATCAAGGTATATTAATATGAAAATTATTTTAAAAAATTCTAGAATTTACTCAAAATTTCTGTCTTTATTATTACAAGAATTAAATATTTTATTTACTCCAAAGTTTAATTGCATTAAGAAGTCCCACACTAGAAGAATCAATACCGCTAGGCTCTTTATCTTGTAGATATGAAACCATTTTTGTAGCTAACTCTTTTCCAAGTTCTACTCCCCATTGATCAAAGGAATCAATATTCCAAATGGCACCTTCTACAAAAACTCTATGCTCATAAAGTGCAATAATTTTTCCTAATGTTTTTGGGTCAAGTATTTTGTAGATTAGAGTTGATGAGGGTCTATTCCCTTTAAATACTTTGTGGCTAGCCAAAGCTTCTATATGTTTTTCATCTAGTCCTGAATCTTTTAATATTTGTTTAACCTCATTTATATCTCTTCCATTCATCAAAGCTTGACTTTGGGCTAAACAGTTTGCCATAAGCAAATCATTATGTATTTTCATATCCTCTTCATGGTTATTAACCCCCACCATAAACTCGCATGGAGTTATATTAGTTCCTTGGTGTAATAATTGAAAAAATGAGTGTTGCGAGTTGGTTCCCGCTTCTCCCCAAACAACTGGACCTGTTTTTATATCTAACTCATCTCCTAAAGAGGAAACCCTTTTACCATTTGACTCCATATCTAATTGTTGAATATATGAAGTGAAAGATTTCAATCTTTGATCATAAGGTAAAATAGCCCTTGTAGGATAGTTGCAAATATTTCTATGCCAAATCCCAATAAGACCTAAAATCATAGGCATATTTTGTTCACACGGAGTATTTTTAAAGTGTTCATCCATCTCATAAGCACCCAATAAAAACTCTTTAAAGTTATCAGCCCCAATTGCCAACATCACACTTAAGCCTATAGCACTCCAAATCGAGTATCTTCCACCAACCCAATCCCAAAATCCAAACACTCTATCATCTTCAATTCCAAACTCTTTTGTTTTCTCTAAAGCAGTTGAAAGTGCAACAAAATGTAAGTTTGCCTTTTCAACACCTAGTGATTGAACAAGCCATCTCTTAGCCGATTTTGCATTTGTCATAGTTTCGATTGTTGTAAAGGTTTTAGAAGCAACAATAAACAAAGTTGTTGAAGGATTTAAATCTTTTATAGTATCACTAATATGTGAAGAATCAATATTTGAAACAAAATGTAACTTTGGCCCATCGTGATATGGTTTTAAAGCTTGTGTCACCATCTCAGGACCTAAATGTGATCCCCCTATTCCAATATTAACTATATCTGTAAATTTTTCATTTGATGATGAAAGTATTTTTCCAGCTCTTATATCATTTGAAAATGAGGTCATTTTTTCTAAAACACTTGCGACATCTGGCATAATATTTTTACCATCCACATAAACAGGCTTATTTATATCATTTCGTAAGGCAGTATGAAGAACTGCTCTATTTTCAGTGATATTAATCTTATCACCTCTAAACATAGCATCTCTTTTTTCTTCAACTTCACAAACTTTTGCCACTTCAAAAAGTTTTGATAATATATCTTTATCTAAATGTATTTTTGAATAGTCTAATATCATATCTTCATGTGAGATACTAAGCTGTTCAAATCTCTTTGGATTTAAATTAAAAAGTTCTTTTAAGTCATTTTTTTGAATATCTGTTTTTAACTTTTTTAACTCATCAAAAAGTAAATCTCTTTTCCCATTCATTGTTAAAACCTTTTAATTAATATTATTTATAGCTTCTTTACAAAGTGCAGTTATTTTTCCAAAATCTTTATTTTCTATAGCATCTTTTGGAACAATCCAAGTTCCCCCCACACACATAACATTTTTTAAACTTAAAAAATCATTTAGATTCTTTAGATTTACTCCACCTGTTGGACAAAATCTCATTTTTGCAAAAGGTCCTGAAAAAGCCTTTAAGATATCTACTCCTCCACTTAAGGTTGCTGGGAAAAGTTTGCAATTAAATATACCATTATTTTGTGCTAACATAACTTCACTTGAAGTTGCAACTCCAGGGATTAGTGTGATATTGTGTTTTTTAGAGGCATCTATTAATTCTTGAGAAATACCAGGTGAAAAAACAAATTTAGAACCTGCATCTTTTGATTTTACTAGATCTTCTTCATTGCAAACGGTTCCAGCTCCCACATTCATAGTAGGAAACTCTTTTGAAATAAGTTCAATAGCTTTAAGACCAGCAGAAGTTCTTAAAGTTATCTCCATAATATTTATTCCACCTTCACTTAAAGCTTTTGCTAAAGGTAAAGCATCTTTCTTATCATCTATTGCAATAACTGGAACAATAGGTGAGATATTCATCACATCATTTGCATTCATGCAAGCTCCTTACCTGGTAATTTAAATATTGTTGCACCATCTTCTGCTTGGGAAATATTGGCTCTAACAGTAGTAAATAATTCTCTCCCCATACCCATTTTATTAGAAGATAAATCAACTTCTTCAATCTGCCGTTTATCTAATTCTTCTTGTGAAACTAAAAGTTCCACTTCATTTTTTTCTAAATCAAATCTTATCATATCACCAGTTTTTATTTTTGCTAAGACTGTATCACTCTTTGCTTCAGGTGTAAGGTGGATTGCTGAAGGGACTTTTCCTGAAGCCCCTGACATTCTACCATCTGTTACAATAGCAACTTTAAAACCTTTGTCTTGTAAAACTCCAAGGGGAGGCATAAGCCCATGAAGCTCTGGCATACCATTTGATTTAGGTCCTTGATATCGTACAACTGCAATAAAATCTTTTTCTAACTCACCTGCTTTAAAAGCAGTTTGTAACTCTTCTTGGGAATTAAAAACAATTGCTGGTGCTTCAATAATCATTTTTTGATTTTTTAAAGCTGAAGTTTTTATTACACTTCTCCCAATATTTCCTTTTAAAAGTTTTATTCCACCCTCTATATTAAAAGGTTTTTGAACAGTTGAGATTATATTTTCATCTTTTGAAACTATAGAACCATCTGCAAATACTAAACTATCATTTTCAACTTTTGGTTCAACTATATATTTTTCTAAACCAAAACCAACAACAGTTTGTACATCATCATGTACTAAACCATATTCAAGTAGTTCATTTATAACTACACTCATACCACCTGCTTCTCTAAAATGATTTACATCAGCACTTCCATTTGGATAAAGTTTACATAAAAGTGGAATAACTTTTGAAATCTCATTAAAATCATCCCAAGTTAATACAATCCCAGCTGCTTTTGCCATTGCTATTAAATGAATTGTATGGTTAGATGAACCACCTGTTGCCATAAGCCCGATAATCGCATTTATAAAACTTTTTTCATCTACAATATCACTAATACTAAGTTTGCTTTTTGTTAATTCCACTAAAGTTCTTGCTGCTTCTTGGGTAAGTAAATCCCTTAATTGTGTGTTTGCATTTACAAAGGAACTATTTGGGAGTTGAAGTCCCATCATCTCTAAAAGCATTTGGTTTGAGTTTGCAGTTCCATAAAAGGTACAAGTACCACTTGTATGATATGAAGCTGATTCTGCATTTAAAAGTGCCTTTTCATCAGCCTTTCCACTAGCATAATCTTGTCTTACTTGTGCTTTTTGGGTATTTGAAATCCCAGAAGGCATTGGTCCAGCTGGTACAAATATTGCAGGAAGGTTTCCAAAACTCAAAGCCCCTATTAAAAGTCCAGGTACAATCTTATCACAAACACCAAGGTAAAAAGCTCCATCATATACATTGTGTGATAAGGCTATTGCTGTTCCCATAGCAATATTATCCCTACTAAATAAACTAAGTTCCATTCCTGTTTGACTTTGAGTAACCCCATCAC
The DNA here is from genome assembly GCA_048571215.1 of Halarcobacter azotofixans (SeqCode). Lineage (GTDB taxonomy): Bacteria > Campylobacterota > Campylobacteria > Campylobacterales > Arcobacteraceae > Halarcobacter > Halarcobacter azotofixans. Next base: position 367,441 of record CP182352.1, on the reverse strand, counting down.
ACATAGCAGGTACTCCACCTGCAACTTGTGCAGATACTCCATATTCCATTAAGGCTCTTTTTAATAAGGCTGGATATACACTATAAGGTTCATGGGCAGATAACATATCATTATATGCTGTTACTATTGCCATATTATAATCATCACTATTTAATAGTTGTTTTTTTTCATCACTATTTAATGGAGCTGCTGCATGGGCAAGATTACTACAACCCAAAGTTTTCCTGTTTACCACATTTTTTTTAGCATGTGCTACTTTTTTTAAATATATTTCACGACTAGGTATTGATCGTTCAATTACCCTATTTGTTACATCTTTTATAATTTCATTCATGAGTAAAATACCTCAATATTTTTATGTTCAGAGTTTAAAACTGAACTTATAGGAGTTGTATAAATATCTTTACTTTCTAAAGCTTTTTTATATACATCAAACTTTTCTTGTCCTTCAATATGTAAGTAAATTTTATCTGCACTAAGTATTGCTTTTAGATTTAAACTCATTCTAGTATATGGTGCAGTTTCTGGCTCTATACTTAAACACAAAGCACTAGAATCTAAATCAAATCCCTCTTTTAGTCTTTTATTATTTGGGAATAAAGAAGCCGTATGAGCATCATTTCCCATACCTAAAATAATAACATCAAAAGGAAAAAGTTTTTGGTAAGCTTTTGAGCAATACTCTTCACACTCAGTTATCTCTTTTGCTAAAATATACATACCAATAAACTTTGCCTTTGATGCATAGTTTTTAAGCAAAAAGTTTTTAACTAAATTTTCATTACTATTACAATTTGTTGTATCTATCCATCTCTCATCAACTAAAGCAATAGTAATTTTTTCCCACTGAAAATCTATATTTGAAAGTTTTTCAAAAAGTGGTTTTGGAGTATTTCCCCCTGAAACAAGCAGTGTTGCTTCACCTTTTTTTAAAATTGCATCTTCCAAATCTTTTATTATTTGTGAAGCCAAATTATCAACTAAGCTACTAGGGGTATCAAATTTTTTTAAAATACTACTCATCGTTCCAACTTCTTCCATCTTGGGCAATAAGCTGATAACATGCAGATGGTCCATTTGTACCAGCTGTATATGTTTTTAGAGGTACAATATTATCTTCCCAACCTTTTATAATCTCATCGGTCCATTTCCATGCAGCCTCAACCTCATCAAGTCTCATAAAAAGAGTTGCATTATCTTGAATAACATCTAAAATCAATCTTTCGTATGCATCTGGTTTTCTTTTTAAATCTAAAGGTGCATTAAGTTCTAAATCAACTTGTTGTAATCTCATAGTATCACTAATTCCAGGAGTTTTATTCATAAGCTTTAATTCAATACTCTCATTTGGTTGAAGAGTTATTACAAGTTTATTTGCACAAATTGAAGCTCCATTGTTTGGAAAAATTGAATGGGGAACAGACTTAAATTGTAAAACAATCTCAGAATTTCTTTCTTGCATTCTTTTTCCTGTCCTTATATAAAAAGGGACTTGATTCCATCTCCAGTTATCTATATCAACCCTTATTGCTGCAAAAGTTTCTGTATCACTTTTAGCAATATCATGTCCCTCTAAATAACCACCAACAGGTTGTCCATCAATGGCACCTTGTGTATATTGAGCCCTAACAGTTTTTGATTCGATATCAGATAAACTCATTTTTCTAAGGCTTCTTAATACCTTTACTTTCTCATCCCTAACACTATTTGCATCTAAAGAACATGGTGGTTCCATTGCTATTAAACAAAGAAGTTGTACTAAATGGTTTTGAATCATATCCCTTAAAGCACCATATTCATTATAATAACCCCATCTACCTTCAACTCCTACACTTTCTGCAACTGTAATTTGTACATGGTCTATATGATTTGAGTTCCATAAAGGCATAAACAATCTATTTGAAAATCTCAATGCCATAATATTTTGTACGGTATCTTTACCTAAATAGTGATCAATTCTAAACACTTGATCCTCTTGGAAATATTTTAATACCTTTTTATTTATCGCTCTTGAAGAGCTTAAGTCCTTTCCTAAAGGTTTTTCTAAAACAACTCTACTATTTGTCTTAATCAAACTCCATTTATCTAAAGCTTGACAAATACTTCCAAAAAAATCCGGTGAAGTTGAAAGATAATTTACCCTATCTCTTGTTTCAAATTCATCTAATAAATCTCTTAGTTTTTCATAACTTTGTGCATCTGGAAAATCTAAAGTAACCATATACAATTTATTTTTGAATTTTTCAAAATCTTCACTACTAAAACTATCTTTAGGTAAAAACTCTATTAGTTTTTCTTTTACTAGTTCAATATGTTCATCTCTACTAATATCTTTTCTTGATACTGTTATTATCCTACTATCACTTGAAATATATTCGTCACTACATAGGTGGTATAGAGCTGGCATAAGTTTTCTAAATGCCAAATCTCCATGTCCCCCAAATAGAACAAAATCACATAGATTGTTCTTTGAACTCATTTTTTCTTCTTTATTTTTTCTTTTTTTCTAATTCATAAAAATAGTTTGTAGCTTCTACAAATCCATCAACTGAACCACAATCAAACCTTTTACCTTTGAACTTGTAAGCTAAAACCATTCCATTTTTTGCTTGTGTACATAAGGCATCAGTAATTTGTAACTCTCCATTTTTCCCAGGTTTTGTATTTTTTATCACTTCAAAAATATCTGGAGTTAAGATATATCTTCCAATAACTGCAAGATTTGAAGGGGCTTTATCATTATCTGGTTTTTCCACCATATTTGAAATCATAAAAACACCATCTTCTATTTTGCTTCCTTCAATAACACCATATTTATGAACTTCCTCTTTAGGAACTTCCATGGTTGCTACAATACAACATTTATATTTTTCATAAAGATTTACCATTTGAGTTAAAACCCCATCACCTTTTGGGTTAACACATAAATCATCTGCAAGAATCACTGCAAAAGGAGCACTATCTCCAACTAATACTTTTCCTTTATAAATAGCATCACCTAAACCTTTCATCTCATTTTGTCTTGTATAAGTAAAGGTACATTTATCAATAATATTTCTAATATCTGCTAACATCTTCTCTTTTGATGAACCTTGAATTTGATGTTCTAACTCATAAGATACATCAAAATGGTCTGTGATTGCTCTTTTCCCACGTCCTGTTATAGTTGCCATTACATCACATCCAGCTTCCATCGCTTCTTCAACCCCATATTGAATAAGTGGTTTAGTTAAAATTGGCAACATCTCCTTTGGCATAGCCTTTGTTGCTGGTAAAAACCTTGTTCCGTATCCTGCTGCTGGGAATAAACACTTTTTAATCATCATCTTCTCCTATTTTATATAATTTTAAACTTTTCCCTTAAGCCACATTATTTGATATGGCTCTAATACTATCTCTCTTGATTGCTTCTCTTTAAAATTATCAAAAGAAAAATTTGCACAGCTTGAAGTAAGTATATCACACAATGGTAACAAAATATCTTCAGGCAAATTGCATATAACTTCTTGGTCTGAAAAATTATGAATTGCGACAATTCTTTCTTTATGACCACAACATTGTTGATCAATTGCAAAAACTCTTTTATCTAAATCTAAAAACTTAAAAGTACCAAATGGATTAAAAGCATCCTCATTAATTCTTATTGAAATTAGCCTTTTATAACTATCAAAAATCATTTTTGCCAAACTACCTTGAGTAGATAGTTCACTCTCTAACCAATCAATATTGTATTTTTCTCTATTTATTGACCTATTGATTCCTGTATGTTTAACTCCATCATTATAATTTCTAGAACCAACTAATGAATGGAAATATATACCTGGAACCCCAGGCATTGCTAATACTGTAGCTTGGGTTAAAAGCATTTTTTTCATTCTAGTTCTATCATCTTCATTGGGATGACTTAAAGCATCAATATAACTACAATTTAACTCATAAGGGCTTTGTGTACCATCTGATTCGGCTCTATATGAAACTAATCCCCCATGTTCTTTTACTTTATTAACTAAAAAATCAATATCTTCATCTGCTAATACACCATTTACAGGTCGTAATCCTATACCATCATGGCTTGCAGTAAAATTAAAAAAACAAACTTTATCACTAGGTAAGCTTAATGTTTTTGCCCAGTTTGATAAGGCTTCAGTATTTTGGTTCAATACAGAGTGAACAAGTAAAGGTGGTAAAGCAAAATTATAAACCATTTGAGCTTCATCATCACCACTTCCAAAATAAGATACATTTTCATGGTGGGGAACATTTGTTTCTGTGATTATAATAACTTCTGGTGCAACTTCGTGAAGAACCTCTCTTATTAGTTGTATCAACTCATGGGTTTGAGGTAGATGAACACAGGGGCTTCCTATCTCTTTCCATACAAAAGCAATTGCATCAAGTCTAATTAAAGTTGCACCCTTTTCTATATAATAAAATAAAGCATCAAGAACATTTCTTAAAACCCTATGGTTTTTATAGTTTAAATCAACTTGATCTCTACTAAAGGTTGTCCATACATTTCTTATTTTTCCATCATTATCAACAAACTCACTTAATAAAGGTGATGCTCTTGGTCTTACTACATCACTCAAATCAATCGCAGGGTCAACCTCTATAAAAAAGTCTTGAAAATATCTATCTCCTGATAAAAAAGCTTTAAACCAATCAGAAAACTGTGAAATATGATTAATAACTCCATCAACCATAAGTCTATAATCAGCACTAATTGTTTCTATCTCTCTCCATGAACCCATATGTGGATCAACGGCACTATAATTTACAACTGAAAATCCACTATCTGAAGAACTTGGATAAAAAGGTAAGATATGTACTGAATTTATTACCCCTTTTAAGTGCTTATCTAAAAACTCTTTTAGCGTGTGTAAAGATGCTTCATGATCCCTTGCAACTTGATCACCATAGGTAATCAATATAACATCTTTATGACTTAAATGATACTCTTTTGAACTTATCCTTGATCTATATTTAAATATTAAATCAATAATACTATGCACTGCTTTTTCAGCAATTTCAGGAGGATAAAGTTTATTTATCCTCTTGTTTATAGTATGTTCGGGATCTGAAATATGTTTTTTTTGATTCATCGATTATCCTCTTCTACATATTTAGCAAACTTATCAGAAAAATCAGGCATAACAGAACGAACAGTAATCCATGGTGATAAAGAAGGCACTCCCATTGGATCTTTATAAAACTCATTGGCTGCCTCTTCAATTGCAACTTGAAAAGCTTCTACAGCTTTTATCTCTTTTTCTCTGTTATACTCTAAACCATTTAATTTACTAAGTGCGTTATATTTTGAAATTTCAAATCTTGATTCTTGGAAATATGCAGCCAATAAAGTTTTAAATGAAGCTTTTGAAAAAACAACACCCTCTTGTGCCATAACTCTAAAAAGTGTTTTAGCTATATCATTAGCCATTTTATAAATACCACCACCTGTATCTACTCCACCTAACTCTTGATGTTTGTGTTCATAACTCTCCATAATCTCAGTTTGGCAGATTCTTTTATTTGAAGTGTTTTTATAAACCTCACTTAATGTTGAAACCTCTAAACCCCATGTTGGAGAGATTCCAATCCCTCTACCTAAACTTCTTATAAATGAAAACTCTCCAGATAGTGCATATCTAAAACTTTCCATATAATCTAAATATCTACTACTTCCATACACTTTTGTAAGGGAATTAATTAAAGGAGTATATAAAAGTCTAGTTGCTCTACCATGAAGTTTATTTGTAACCCTTGAGTAATAACCTTTATTAAATTCAAAATCTAAAGCTGTATGTACTATTGGATAAAATAATCTTGCAGGTATCTCTTTACTATAATTTACAATATCACAATCATGTAAAGCAAAGGCATATGCATCTTTATCTGCCAAACCATAACCAATCATTGTCCATACGTTTCTTCCTTTTCCAGGGGTATCTAATCCAGGGAATCCCTCTTTTGTCAAATCATCATATAACTCTTTTATTCTAGGTCCATCATTCCATAAAACATCAACCTTACAAGGAAGAACTGACATCAGTTTTTTAACCTCTTCAAATTGTTCTTGTGTTGCCCTATCTAAACCTAAAATGATTTTATACAAATATTTAACACCTTTTAACTCTTCAATAATTTTATGCATTGCAGGAGTTTCAAATTCTGAATACAAAGCTGGTAATAAAAGAACCATTCTTCTTCTTTTCCCATAATATTCTAAATCTTTTTCCATATCTTCTAGTTTTCTATCACCTAAGTTTGGAAGGGTAGTTATCACACCATTTTGAAAAAAATCAGCCATTTTGTTTATCCTTTAATACTATAATAAAATCCATTACATTTGTACCTGTTATTCCTATTGTAAAATCATATCCTAATCTTTTAAAGAATGTGTTACTATCACTATTTTTTAAATATTTTCTTGGGTCTAATTTTGATTTTTTTAACTTTTTATAAAGTTCACTATCAACAAAAGCTCCTGTTGCATCTGAATTCCCATCTATTCCATCACTACCTGCACATAAAAACGAGATATTTTCATTTGGTCTGTTTTCTAAAAGAAGTCGAAGTGCTAACTCTTGGTTTCGTCCCCCTACTCCACTGCCATTTACAATTGTAGTTGTTTCACCAGCAAACAATAAACAAAAACTATCATATTTTTTATCAAACTCTTTTATTTTGTTTGTTATATATTTTGTTGCTTTTTTTGTACTTTTATCAAGTTTTGTGGTGACAATTTTCACCTTTTGTACATCTTTTTTTATAAATTTTCTTGCCTCTTTTAAAGCAATTTTATTATTACCAACAATATGATGTTCAAACTTTCCATTATTCATTGGTGCTGATCCTATTGTGTTTATATCATCCCCAATTACATCACTTAAAACTAAAACCTCACCTTTTGCTATAAACTTATTGGCTAATTTTCCACCTTTTATTTGTGATATAGATTTTCTTACACTATTTAAAGCTTTGATATCTATTCCACTTGTTAGAAGAGCTTTAGAGATTTTAGTAAAATCCTCAAGACTTATCCCTTTAATTGGTTTTTCAACCATTGCAGAAGCTCCTCCCGAGAGAAAAAAAATAAATAGATCATCTTTTTTTAATTGTTCAATTTTTTCAATCAATAAATCTGCTGCTTCTTCACTTTTTTTAGATACTAAAGGGTGAGTTGAAGTAAAATGTTTAAGGTATTTTAAATCCCCTTTAGACGTTGATATTACAACTCCATCACTTATTTTTTTACCTAAAATAGTTTCACACTCTTTTGCCATAGCATAGGCTGCTTTACCAATACCAAAAATATAAAGTTTATTGAAATTTTTTAAATCATATTTTTTTTCAACAATTGTCAAGATATCTTTATTTATTGATATATTATCTTTTATTATAGAGTTTGCTTTTACTTTTTTTAAAGCTTCAAAATATATTTTTTCTAGTAACTGTTTAGACATTTTTAATCACCATCTCATTCCACCCTTTTGAACCCTTGAAAGAGGATTTTTGTACAGATTTTATATCTGTTTTTAAATATTCACCCTTATGATTTTTAATTATAATAGGTATATTAACATTTTTTAACATCTCTATATCATTTGGTCCATCTCCTAAACCTATTGATACAACTTTTTTTTGATATATCTTTTTAAAAATCTCTTTTGCTTTTTTAACAGCAACCCCTTTATCTTGGTGTTCACCAATTAAATGATAAAACCTACCACCTTTTGTTACTTTTATCTTATAGGTTAAAGCTAAAGCTTTTAAATTTTTTAGTTTTGTTTTATCTTTTAAAATAAATGGTTCTGTAAAACCCCTACTTTTACTTAATCTAATTTTATCTTTACTTAAAGAGGTAAATTCCCCAAGTTCTTTATCACTCATATCACTAAAGCCATACATTCCAAACTCATCTTTATATTTATTATAAAAATTTAAAATCTGTTTATAACTAAGCCCTAGTTGAACTACATAATAGTCATCTTTTAAATCAAGAAATGATAAATCAAAATTTTTATAATCTTTTGGAAAAAATATAGCTGCACCATTTTCAACAATAAAAGGCTCTTTTATCCCAACCTCTTTTTGAAGTAACTCCACTTCTGTTTTTGTTTTGCTTGTTGTAAATATTAAGGGTATGTTTTCTTTCGAAATTAATTTTAAAGCTTCTTGTGAACTAGTAAAAGAGTAGTCATCATGATTTAAGAAAGTTCCATCTAAATCTGTAAATATTATCTTTTTCATATAAAATGATAACATTATATATACTTTGATATAAGTTAATCTTGTATATTCTATATACAATATTGTAAATATTAACCTATTTTCATATAAGTTAACAATATTTAAAAATTTAAAAGCTACTTTAAGTAAATACTCCATAAAATATAGTTCATTTTATTTAAGGATTGTTATGGAACCAAATTATGACAAGATTATAGTACTAGTGATTGTATTTACAGCTTCATTTATAACATGGAAAATGGTAAAAGATTTTTATAAAGATAAATTTCATATGGTATTTGCACACTTAATTGCAATAATTACCGCATCTTTTATGTTGCTTTCTACTATGTTTCTTTTTATGCCAAAGAATTACCAAAGAGGTGTTGGTCCAGAAGTTGAGTTAAGTGTTCAGTCAGTTTTAATAGTTATAGTAATGGTATTAGTACTATATCTATTTTTTAAATACCTTCCTGGGAAAAAGAGTAAATAACTACTCTTTTTTTAGTAAAGCCAAACTATCTTCAAAACTTAAAGGTTTTGAAAATAGATACCCTTGCCCTAGATTACATTTTTGAATTTTCAAGAAATCTTCTTGTTCACTATTTTCAATCCCTTCAGCTGTAACACTAAAGCCTAAACTTTTTGATAAGACTATAATTGCTTTTGAAATTTGAATATTGTTATTATCTTTAGGAATACCATCAATAAACGATTTATCTACTTTTATTACATCTATTGGAAGTTTTGTTAAGTAACTCATAGATGAATATCCCGTACCAAAATCATCAATAGAGAATCTAAACCCTAAGTCTCTAATCATATCAATAGTATGTAGATTGTTTTTTGAAAAATCCATTAAGTAACGCTCTGTTACCTCAAGTTCCACCTCATTTGGTTTTAAATCATATTTTTTTACTATTGATGTTATATCATTTATAAAATTTTTATCTTTAAATTGGATACTTGAAATATTTATTGCAATATATTTTAGATTTTTTTTGACCTCTTTAAACTTTTTAAAATCTTCACACGCTTTTTCAAAAACAAACCTACCAATCTCAACTATACTTCCTGTATCTTCTGCTATAGGGATAAACTTATCGGGAGGTACAAATCCTATTTCTGGATGTATCCATCTAACAAGTGCTTCAAAGGCTATAATCTCTTTTGTATCTAAAAGATATTGAGGTTGATAATTTAAGAACATCTGTTCTTTTGCTAGGGCTTCTTTTAAAGCTTGTTCTATTTGTAGTTGTTTATGTACAATTACAGATAACTCCTGATCATAATAGTGGTAAGTGTTTTTCCCTAATTTTTTTGCTTGGTACATTGCAGTATCTGCATTTTTCACTAAAGAAGTTATATCTTCCCCATCATCAGGATACATTGATACTCCTATAACTTGCACTAATATTTAAAGAGTGTTCTCCTATTATAATAGGCTCTTTTATAATTGATAAAATTGATTCACAAACATAACCTGCTGCTTTTTTATTTCTAGCAGAATCTAAAACTACAATAAACTCATCTCCACCCATTCTAGTAACTATATCTGTATCCCTTAAAATATTTTTAATCCTTTTTGATACAATTTTTAGTAACTCATCACCTATATCATGCCCTAAGGTATCATTGATTATTTTAAATCTATCCAAATCTATAAATAATAAAAATAGATTTAGTTCATTTCTTTTTACAAAATTTAAAGTGTAGTTTAAGTCCTCTTCTAATTTAACTCTATTTGGCAAAGAGGTTAAACTATCATGATAGGCAAGATAATCAGCTTTTTCTTGGTTTTTTATAATCTCCTCTAAATTTGTATGTACTGCTATATATTTTGAGATTTTACCATCTTTATTTTTTACTTGAGTTATATTCAACCAAATAGGTATAACTTTTCCATCTTTTCTTTTATCGTATATTTTACCCTTCCAGTAACCATTTTCATTTAGTTCATTCCACATTTCTTTATAGAAAAATATATCATGATTGCCCGATTTAAAAATATTTGGTCTTTTATCTATAAGTTCACTTTGTCTATATCCACTTATGATTTCAAAGGCCTTATTTACAGCTAGTATTTTTTCATCTTTATCACAAATTAAAACTCCCTCTTGAATATTATTAAAAGCAATAGATGAGAGCTTTAGCTTTTCATTTTGTTCTATATATTTTGTTACATCAAGTTTTATTGCTAGATAATTAACCACTTCATCATCTATTTTAATTGGTACAATTGATGCTTTTTCATAAAAGATTGAACCATTTTTTCTTTTATTTATAAATTCACCTTCCCATTTTTCTCCAGATTCTAATTTTTTATTTAAATCATCATATATCTCTTGGGAAGTTAGTCCTGAACTTAAAACTTTTGGTTTTTCACCCAATAACTCATCTTTGAAGTAACCTGTATTTTTTTCAAAAATATCATTTACATATAAGATTTTCCTACTTGAGTCTGTTAAAACTATAGAGTTATCACTATTTTCAACAGCATATTTAAAAGCAGATAATTCTCTTTTTATTTTTAAAGTTCTTAGGTGTTGAATATAAACTATAAAAAGAATAGCCATAATTGAAAGAAAAAAGATTGTAGCAATTATTTGTTGATAAAATAGTTTTTTTTCATATTCTGCTTGTAATAGTTTTTCTAAACTTACAATTTTTTTTCCTAAATTTATTTTTTGGGAATTAAATATCAACTCTTTTTTTAAATCAACATTATTTAATATTCTAGTAACATGTCTATTAAATAACTTTAATCTATCTAGTTTTAGATTTTTATTCGCATCTTTTATATGGATCAAATTTTTATAAATCTCATTTTTATTTTCACTTAAATCTAAAAAATATTGTAATAATAAAAATTGCGTTTTATTTATAAAAAGTTTTAAATTTTTATTTAGATTTTCATTTTTTTCATAATATTGATTAATATCATAAACAAAATGGATAGAGTTTAAATCTGTAGCTTGTAAGGATTTAAATTTTTCAATTATTAGCAGTTTTTTATTAAAATCTTTTTCGATACTATTTAATATATAGATAATATTTGAACCGAAATCTTTTTTTATTTTACTATTTTGTAAAGAGTTTAATATCTTATCAAAACTATTTATTTGAGAGACAATCTCATCAAAATTTATGAATTTATCTTTTTTATTTAAAAATATATTAAATCTTAAATTCAAAACATTTAAAGAGTTTATCTCATTTTTATAGTTGTTGAAATTTCTAACATTTATTTCAATCTTGTATAAATAGATAAATAAAGAACTAATCAATATAGTAAATATCAATATTTGTAAATTAAATTTATTTTTAAAAATTCCCATACTTTTACTTATAATTATTCTATTATTTTAACATCTGCCGTTAAGGTTTTTAAAAAAGCGACAATTTTTTCAACTTCATCCTCAGAAATGGGTCTGCCAAGTTGTACTTCAGACATTGTTTCAACAGCTTCTTTTAATGTATCTACTCTTCCATCATTAAAATATGGAGATGTTAACTCTATACTTCTTAAACTAGGTACTTTGAAATTATATTTATCTCTTTCATCTTTTGTTATATTATATCGTCCTAGATTATTGTTTTTTACATCCACAATAACTCCAAAACGATTATATGAATTGCCCCCAACATTTCTACCATGATGACATGCAATACAACCTTTCATTTTAAAAATCTCATAACCTTGTTTTTCAAAATCTGAAAGTGCATCTTTATCACCTTTTAGAAACCTATCAAATCTAGAGTTTGGAGTTATTAATGTTTTTTCAAATTCTGCAATTGAGTCTGCTATATTATCTTTGGTAATCCCATCATCATAGATTTTAGAAAAAATCTCTTCATACTCAGTATTTTTCAACTCTTTAACTAAATCCTTAAAATTATGACCCATCTCAATTGGATTTTCAACTGGTCCTAGGGCTTGTTCTTTTAAATTTTTTGCTCTTCCATCCCAAAATTGTCTAAAATTAAATACCGCATTTAAAACAGTTGGAGCATTAACACTCCCCTCTTGTCCATCTATTCCAAAAGAGAATTTCAAACCATCATCTCCACCATTTTTTAAATCATGACAAGTTGCACAAGATATAGTATTGTTTTTTGATAATCTAGTATCAAAAAAAAGTTTTTTTCCTAAGAGTGCTTTGTTTTTATCGTATGCGATATTTGTTGGTATAGCAGTTATTCCTGAAGCAAAAATATTTACAATTATAAGAAAAAATAATATTAAAATTTTATTCAATATTTCCCTTTTTTTAAGTTACTTAAAGTTAAAAGTATTTTTTAAGTACAAAATAATAACATAAATCTAATAAAACCTGATATAATATTTATAATTAAGATTTAAGGAGTACGATATGAAGAATACAGCAATATTCTATTCAAGTAGTTCCGGAGATACCAAAGAAGTTGCCAATGAAATATCAAGTCAATTAGATCAAATTAAAAAATTTGATATAAAAATCACAACTAGTGATTTTATAAGAGATTATGATAATTTAATATTTGGTATTTCAACATATAATCGTGGTACTATGCAAAATGAATGGGAAAAAATTTGGGAAGATTTTTCGAAAATTGATTTTAATGGGAAAAAAGTTGCTATTTTTGGCTTAGGTGATCAAAAAAATTACCCTAACAATTTTGTAGATGCTATGGGCATATTATATGAACAACTTAAAAAATCAAATGCAGAGATGATTGGTTTTACTTCAACAAAAAGCTATGATTTTAACTCATCAAAAGCAGTTGTTGAAGATCAGTTTGTAGGATTGGCTATAGATTTAATAAATCAAAAAAGTTTAACTTTAAAAAGAGTAAAAAAATGGGTAGAACAGTTAAAAAATGATTTTAACTAGTCCCCTTGACATTTCTTACATACACCATATAATTGCATAGAGTGACTTGTAACCTTAAATTTATTTTTCTTTGCAATTCGCTCTTGTCTTTTTTCTATTTCATTATCCATAAACTCTACAATAGCACCACATGAGGTACAAATAAGATGGTCATGATGTTCTTTTTGATTACTTTCAAATTTTTTTCCATCTACACCAAAATTGATTGATGTGATTAAGTTTACCTCTTCTAAAAAACTCAAAGCCCTATACACAGTGGCAATACCAATGTTTGAATCAGGTTTTTTTGTTTTTATTAAATTATAAACCTCTTCTGCTGTTAAATGTCCATCAGCATGAAGTAATACACTTAATACAATCTCTCTTTGTTCTGTATATTTTAAACCTTTTTGTTTAACAATTTTTTTCAATTCATCAATTATATCATCACTTTTTATCATTTTAAAACCTTAAACTATTTGTATTGGAATAATTATTGCAAAATCTAAATCAAAGGAAGTTAAAAACAAGTAACAAAATTGAAAATGATAGTTATTCTTTAGTAAAATGTAACTATTATCATATATTTGATATACTATTTATTTATAATTAAACAATATTATTTTAAGGTAAAGTGTGAAACTAAGTGAATTAAGAAAAAATGAGTGTGGTAAAATAGTAAATATTAATACAAATTCAGTATTAAAAGCGAGATTTAACTCATTTGGTATAGTAAAGGGTTCAACTATTTTTGTAATAGAACAAACCTTATCAAGAAATACAATAGAGATAAAAGTAAATAATACAAAAATTGCACTAAGAGTTACAGAAGCAGAAACAATAGAAGTAGAGAAAACTCAATGCGAGAAATAAGTGAACAAAAAAAGATTAAAATTGCCCTAGTAGGACAACCTAATGTTGGTAAATCTATGCTTATCAACTCAATATCAAATTCTAAATTAAAAGTAGGAAATTTCTCAGGGGTTACAGTTGAAAAAACCCAAATAGAGTTTGAATACAAAAATTATATATTTGAGATTACTGATTTACCTGGTTCTTATGCTTTAAATGAGTATACAATTGAAGAAAAAGTTACAAAAAACTATTTGGAAGAAGCTAAGTATGACATAATTTTAAATGTCTTAGACTCTACTAATTTAGAAAGAAATTTATATCTTACAAGTGAGCTACTTATTTTAGATAAAAAAATGGTAATTGCACTTAATATGACCGATGAAGCAAATAAAGAGGGAATATCTATTGATGAGATACAGTTAAGTAAAATCATTGGAAAACCTTGTGTAAAAACCTCTGCAAAGGATAAATTTGGTATTGATACCTTAATAGAACTTTTAATTGAAAAGTTTGAATCACCAAAATTTGAATCAAAACTAATCTTTTCTGATGTTATTGAAGAAGAGATATCTAATATAAAAAGTTTTTTAGTTGAAAAAAGATATGAAAGTGATATGCACTATAGAGAGATAGCTATAAAACTCTTGCAAAATGATAAGAAGATTTATCTACAGTTTCACGATGATCCCATTTGGATAGAGTTACAACCTTTATTAAACCACTCTTTTGAACATATATATTTACACTACAATACAAAAAACCCTGATGATATTTTTGAAGATGAGAAATTTTCATTTGCAAGGGGTGCAGTAACTGAAACTGTTAGCATGAAAAGTGCATATGAAGAGAAAAAAACCTTAACAGATAAAATCGATTCTATTCTTATTAATAAATTTTTAGGTTTGCCTATTTTTCTTTTTTTAATGTGGGCTTTATTTCAAATGACCTTTGAACTTGGAAATATCCCAATGGATATCATAGATGCTTTTTTTGCAAACTTAATTGATAATACTAAGCTTTTCTTAGGTGACAATGAACTCTCTTCTATAATAGCAGATGGAGCAATTGCAGGTGTTGGTGCTGTTATACTATTTTTGCCAAATATTGTAATTTTATTTTTAGGTATTGCCTTGCTTGAAACTACAGGATATATGAGTAGAGTTGCCTTTTTACTTGATGGTTTTTTCCATAAATTTGGACTACATGGCAAATCATTTATCCCTTTAGTTACTGGCTTTGGTTGTTCAGTACCAGCATATATGGCAGCACGAACACTTAAAAATGACAGAGATAGATTATTAACTTTATTTATCATTGGTTTTATGAGTTGTGGAGCTAGACTTCCTATTTATGTACTATTTATTGGAGCATTTTTTGCAAAAGAAAATGCTGGAAATGTTTTATTTCTTATATATATTGCAGGAGCAGTTTTAGGTTTAATTGCTGCAAAAATATTAAAAATGACTGTATTTAAAAGTGAAGATGAACCCTTTGTAATGGAGATGCCAAAATATAGATTGCCCTCATTTAAGCTTATTTGGCATACTGTTTCAAATCAAGCTTTAATGTATCTAAAAAAAGCTGGTACCTATATACTAGCTGCATCATTACTTATTTGGTTTGCATCAAATTACCCAAAAAATCCAGAGTATGAAAAAAGTGTTAATATCAAAATAGAACAAGCTTCAAGTATTGAAGAGAAAAAACTTTTAGAAAATCAATTAACTCAATATAATCTTGAAAATTCATATCTAGGGAAAGTTGGTAAATTTTCTGAGCCTTTATTTGCGCCACTTGGTTTTGATTGGAAAATGACAATAGCACTAGAGACTGGTTTAGCAGCAAAAGAGATAGTAGTATCAACCCTTGGTATTTTATATGGTTTGGGACAAGAACTTGATGAAAGTAGTGAGAGTTTAATTAATAAAATAAAAAATAATATACCATTTGCATCAGCAGTTGCATTTATAGTTTTTGTTATGATTTATCTACCTTGTTTAGCTGCTTCAATGGTATTTACAAGGGAAGCAGGTGGTTGGAAATATTTAGTTTACCTATTTGTTTTTACTACAACAACCGCATGGGTTTTATCATTTATCACCTATAGAGTTACACTACTTTTGATTACATAATTATTGTATTTCAAAAGTAGTTGAATATTCATCTTTACCATCTATTACAATAAATTGCCAAAGCCCTTTTTCTCTTCCTTGAATATATCTAAAATCATAAATTGAACCATGACCAGCAGGTATAATCAAGGTTCTTTGTCTTGATAACTCACCTTGTGGGTCAATCCATTTTACAATAATATTTTTATCTGTTTGCATTCTTTCATGCATATACTTACACACAATAGAATCTTCATCTTGTAAAATTAAACAATCAACAATATTTTTATCTTCTTCATCTATAACTTCTGCAAAGGTATTTGAAATAAAAACAAATACTAATATAAAAAATAACCTAAACATTTTTTCTCACTTTTTATTTATTGATAATAGTATACTATATAAATTTACTTTTTATACTTTTCCCAAATTGTCTCTTCATCTAAACTTGCTCTATTTTTTAAGACTTCAAAGGGAGTGTATGACTCTTTATATCCCATAGATAAATGATCTTTTATCCAATAACCTAAATAGATATATGGAATATTTAACTCTTTTGCTATTTTTATTTGTGCTAAAATTGAAAATTTACCAATTGACAAATAATCATAATCATGGTCATAAAAACAATAAATAGAGGAGATAGATTTTGATAAAATATCAACTAAAGCTACACCAATTAGTTTATTATCCCTAACATATAAGAACTCTTTAGTAAACTCATCTTTCCCTTGAACATATGACCTATCATATTCTGCTGGTTCAATAGGTGAATAAACCCAATCTTTCTTTTTATTCATTCTATGGTGATATTTATCATAAAGTCTTAGGTGATCTAAGGTTAAAGATGGTGCTTGAATATAAAGTTTTGTATCCATATTTTTTCTAAACACTCTTTTTTCAGAGCGAGAAAATTTGTAGTTTTTTACATCAATTCTCATAGATATACATTTGGTACAATGTTTACACTCAGGTACAAAATGCATCTTACCAAATCGTCTCCAGCCATGTTCTAACATATTTTGGTAATCATCTTTTGTACATTTACTTATGTATCTATATCTGATGTCTGATATCTCATTTTCAAAATAAGAACAATCTCTGTTCTCCTCTAAAAACTCAACATCTCTTTCTAAACTCTGCATAACTACTCGTTTATTTTATCTTTTATTTCTTTTGCAATTGAGCAAATTCTTGTGATTTTTTCACTATTTGATAAACTATCATCTATTAGATGTTTAACAAAGGCACTTCCAACAATAACTCCATCAACACCTTTTGCTTTCTCTTTACAACTATTTTCATCTACTCCAAAACCTATATATAAAGGGGTTTGTGTATATTTTTTTACATTATCAATTATAAAACTTAAATCTTCACTTTTCCCACTACCTGTAATACCTGCATAAGCAACCATATAGATAAATTTTTGTGCATTTGTTACTACTTTTTTAATTCTATTTTCATTATGTGTAGGAGCTACAAAAGATATATTTGATTTATTGTATTTTTTAAATAGGGGTGAAATTAGCTCTGCTTCTTCAAAAGGAACATCTGGAATAATCATCCCATTTACACCAAATTCATCTGCTTTTTTTAAGAAATTTTCCATACCATAATGATAAAATGGATTCATATATCCCATCCATAACATATCCATATTTGGTGCTATTTGAGAACTTACCTCAAATAAGTCTTCAAGTTTAAATCCACTTTTAAGTGCAATTTGATTTGCCTTTTCTATTACAGGACCATCTGCAACTGGATCTGAAAAAGGAACACCTAGTTCTAAGGTATCAACTCCAGCTTCTTTCATATTTAAAGCTAAGTCTATTGTAAAATTATTATCTGGAATTGAAGATGTAATATATCCAACAAGTTTTTTCAAAATAATATCCTATGGTAAATTTGGAAAGATTCTATCTAAAAACTACTTTTAACTTATTGATTATCATCTTTTACACTTTTATCTTTATTTTTACTTAAAAAAACTCTTTTTATGAATTTTTGTATATTCAAGAAAAATCTAGTGGTGTATGTGGTTTCAGTGTTTAGAATCTCTCCCCCTAGATTTACATCTATAGCTTCTGATTTTTTCATATGAAGAACTTGCGATGGGAATACACTTCTATGACCAGTCATTAAAAATGCAATGATAATTGAAATTGCAGCATAATGAGCAACATTCATACCAAAAAGTTCAACAGCCATAATCATCGCTGCAATTGGGGCACTTGTAGCACCAGCTAATACAGAAACAAAACCTAAAGCTGCAAATAAGGGAATATATCCATCAACTAAAGAACCAAAAAAGTTTCCACTTGTTGCACCTATATAAAATACAGGAGTGATAACTCCACCACTTCCTCCAAAACCTAAGGTAAGTGAGGTATAAATTGTTTTCATTATAAAAGTATACCAAGGGATATTTTCATGTATTAATTCATCAGGAGATAAAGCTTGTTTTAAAGTATCAAAGCCTAAACCTAAATAATCTTCCCCTACAATCATTGTTAAAATTACAATAAATACCCCACCTAAGAAAGCTTTTAAAATATAATTTAATTTTATTGAAGAGATATAATCGTGTGAAGCTTTTAGTGTTGTGATTATAAAATCTGCTACTAAACCAAAAAATATTCCACCAATTACAACTTTTGCTAAAAGTGCATAATTAAAATCTAAATCAGAATAAAAAGCTATATAAAAATAAGAATAATCAATACCAATCATTTTTGCAACAAAAAATGATGCAAACCCTGCAACTATTGAAGGTAATAAAATATCATACATCAATGCACCAACAATAAGGATTTCAACTCCAAATATAGCTCCTGCTAAAGGTGTTCCAAATACAGCAGCAAACCCTGCACTAATTCCACAAATAACAATTTTTTTTCTATCTTTTGCAGTAAATCTTAATTTCATTGCAATAAAGGAAGCCAAAGAAGCACCTATTTGTGCCCCTGGTCCCTCTTTACCAACAGAACCCCCAGAAAATATAGTAATAACCGTTGCAAAAAGTTTTACAGGAACTACACTTATATCAATTTTTCCTGAATTTTTATGTATTGCTTCAATAACTTTTTCTGTTCCATGCCCTTCAGCACTTGGTGCAAACTTCTTCACTACAACTACAGTAAAAGCCAAAGCAAAGGGTAAGGTATAATAATAATCAAAGGGTAATAAACTTCTTGATTCTTCACAATATTCTAATAGCTTTAAAAAAAGTGATACTACTGCACCAACTAATGCACCAATCAATGAAGACAATAAAATCCACTTTGTAATACTTGCAAAAAGGATTGATTGTTCAGCTAAATGTCTTTGTATTTTTGTATTTTTATTCATTTGTAAACTTTTATGTATATATAGTGCGTATTCTAACAAAATTATGTTTTACTAAGACTTTCTTTTTTCTATTAATTACATTTTTTTTTCAAATTTGTTATATATTTTATGTACATTTTCTATTCTACCCATTATTGTTTTTATTCAAAAGAATTTTTTAGGTACAATATTGTCTAAATAATCAAAAGGATTCTATTTGAGTATTATAAAAAACGATTATGAAAAAATGAATATTACAAAAATTAAAAAAGCTAAAAATAATAAAAAAATAACAATGATAACTGCCTATGATGCCTTGTTTGCAAAGCTGTTTGAAGATATAGCTGATATTATATTGGTTGGAGATAGTCTAAATATGAGTTTCGCAGGGAAACCTGATACTTTAAGTGCAAATTTGGAACAAATGATTTATCACACCAAAGCTGTTTGTACAGGTGCAAAAGATGCCTTTGTAGTTTTAGATATGCCTTTTGGAACTTACAATAACGAAAATGAAGCACTAAAAAATGCAGTAAAAGTTTACCAAGAGACTAATGCGGCGGCTGTTAAAATTGAAGGTGGTGAAGATAGAGCCCATATAGTAAAACACCTAACATCAAACTCAATTGCAGTTGTGGGACACATTGGACTAATGCCACAATATGTAAGAAGTGAAGGTGGATATAAAGTTAGAGGTAAAACACAAGAAGATATAGAACAACTAATTCGTGATGCTAAAGCTATAGAAGAAGCAGGTGCCTTTTGTATAGTAGTTGAAGGTGTTATGAGTGAAGCTGCAAAACAAATAACTCAAGCTGTAAATATCCCAACAGTAGGAATAGGTGCAGGGAAAGATACAGATGGACAAGTATTAGTTTGGTCAGATATGTTAGGTTTCTTTGAAGAGTTTAAACCAAAATTTGTAAGACACTATTTAGATGGTGCAAACCTAGTAAAACAAGCTGTAAACAAATATAGAAGTGATGTGCAAGACTCATCTTTCCCATCAAAAGAGGAAGAGTATTAAGATGAATAAAATTTTTCATTTTTCATTTTTCATTTTTCATTCAAAATCGGAGCTTTTATAATGGAAAGAGTTGTAGAAGTTGAACAAGTATCATTTGAAGAGGATAATGCTGAGATAAGTTTAAGACCCTCTTCTTGGGATGATTATATAGGTCAAGAAAAAATCAAAAAAAACCTTAGGGTATTTATAGAAGCCTCTAAAAAAAGAAACGAAGCTTTAGACCATATTCTATTTTATGGACCTCCAGGTCTTGGTAAAACAACACTATCTTATCTTATTTCAAATGAGATGAATACAAATATAAAAATAACAGCTGGACCTATGATAGAAAAAAGTGGCGATTTAGCTGCAATATTAACTAACCTTGAAGAGGGAGATATCCTCTTTATAGATGAGATACATAGACTTAGCCCTGCTGTTGAGGAGATTTTGTATCCTGCTATGGAGGATTATAGGCTTGATATTATTATTGGAAGTGGGCCTGCAGCTCAAACTGTAAAAATAGACCTACCAAGATTTACCCTAATTGGTGCAACAACAAGGGCTGGAATGTTAAGTAACCCTTTAAGGGAAAGATTTGGTATGCATTTTAGAATGCAATTTTATAACCATGAAGAGTTAGCAAAAATTATCCAAAAAGCCTCTATTAAACTAGATAAATTTTGTGAAGATGATGCGGCATCAGAAATATCAAAAAGAAGTAGAGGAACCCCTAGAGTTGCCTTAAGATTACTAAGAAGAGTTAGGGATTTTTCTGAAGTTGAAAATGAAAATACAATACATCTACAAAGATCTAAATACGCTTTAGATGAACTAGGAGTAAATGAAAGCGGTTTTGATGAGATGGATATTAAGCTACTTGAACTTCTTGTTTCAAACAAAGGTAAACCTATGGGGCTTTCAACTATGGCAGCTGCTTTAAGTGAAGATGAGGGAACAATTGAAGATGCAATTGAACCTTATTTACTTGCAAATGGATTTATAGAGAGAACTGCAAGAGGAAGATTAGCTTCAGTTAAAACATATGAGCTTTTTAGACTAAACTATCCAGGTAGTGAAAAACTAGATGAGCAAGGAAAACTGTTTTGAAACCACAATACTTTTTAATTGGTTTAACTATTGTTACTTTATTTTTTATGTTGGAACTATTTAATCCTTTTTTAAAGCCTATGATTGTAGCTCTTTTATTAGCAGTTGCAACAAACTCACTAAACCTTTATATGAAAAGAACTATTCCAAATCATTTTATAAGCTCTTTATTTATGACTATATTGTTAACTGCTATATTTTTTATTCCAATATTGTATTGTATTGTTTCATTTGCAAGTTTAATTAACAAATTAGACCAAACTGCACTTTTAAATATCTTTAATACTATACAAGATTGGGTAGAAAACATACCAGATAATTTTGTTTCTATAAGGGATCAATTAACTAATTTATTAGAAAAAATAGATGTAAAAGAGTTTATACAAAACCTTATCTCAATGGGTGCGTATTTGGGTAAAAACTCTGCAAAATTTTTTATAGATATGGTGATGATACTTATATTTTATTTCTTTTTTAACTTCTATAATACAAGTTTATCTCACTATTTTAAAGAAGCCTTACCTTTGAAAAGTGAAGACTCAAATGCACTATTTTATGAATCTTCAAATGTAATGAGTGTGGTTTTATATTCAATTTTAGCTACTGCTGTATTAGAAGGCTTTTTATTTGGTATTTTTATTAGTTTCTTTGATTATGATGGGATTTTACTTGGGGTATTATACGGTTTTGCTTCACTTGTTCCTGTTGTAGGTGGTTTAATAATGTGGCTTCCTGTTGCTATTTATGAAATATATGTAGGAAGTATAGGGAATGCAATTGCAATTGTAGTCTACTCTATTTTAGTTATATCAATTATTGCAGATACTTTTATAAAACCTGTTATAATAAAATATATAAATAAAAAAGTTGTAAAAACCCCAACTGCTGTAAATGAACTTTTAATATTCTTCTCAATAGTTGCAGGACTTTCAACTTTTGGATTTTGGGGTATGATTATAGGTCCAGCTATGGTTACTTTTTTTATCTCACTTGTTCAACTACTTAAAAAATTTAGTGATGATATTTATATTCTAAAGATAAACGAAGATCATAAGGTTTAATATAATATCCCAAAAAGATTGGGATATTATAAAATAATCGCATAAGGGGCAAGAAAAAAAATTATATGCTAATTTATTTACATCTTAGTTACAACTATTCTCCCGAAATAAGTTCACCTTGATATGAAGCTATTCCATAATGTAAATTTGATACAGTCTTATATCCCATATCTCTCATCATTCGTTGACAATAAGCACTTCTACTTCCAATATGACAATAAACAATTACAGGTTTCTCTTTTTGTTTTTCTATTTGTTCTAAAGAGTTATAAAAAGAAGTAGTTGGAACTAAATAATCTGTTCCTTTGATTCTAGCACCAACCCATTCCATCCACTCTCTTACATCAACTAAATTAAAATCAATTAGTTTTTCTTCCCTTGATTCAAGTAAGGCTTCAAGTTCAGAACTATCTAAATTGTCTTTTTGAAGTAAGATTTCACACTCTTGCGTTGATAAAGCTCTAGATTGTTCATGAACTGCAAGTTCAGCTTCTTGTTCTTGTTCAAGTTTTTTTGCGTACTCAGGGGTACAAAATATACCACAGTGACAATGCCCTTGAGTTGGAATCTCTTCTTTTAAGGCAGGAGTACAGGGACAAAGTCTATTATCAGCCTTATCTTTTTCCTCTTGTGTTTTTCCTATAACCATAAAACATGGGCAATATCTATTATCATATATCAATTTATTTCTAGTAAGTCCATTTTGGATAGATTCATTTACATCAGCTTCAGGATTGTAAACAAAACCATAATCTTTACAAACATTATCTGTAAATTTTTTAGTAAGTTCTAATTGGATTTGAAACTCTTGGCTTTCAATATCAATTTTTCTTATCATCATTAATCCTAGTTTTTTTGGAATTTTACAATGATTTTCTTTAGAATCACTTATAATTTTTACTTATTTTTATTGTTTTACTTTTAAACTAATAAAATAAAACTAATTTTAATTTTTTTTGATTTTATCTATAAAATATAGTATAATTCTATATTATGAGAAAGCTATATGTAATATTCTTTATTTTGTTAATAAGTATTGATTGTATTTACGCTTTTACATGGGATGATTGTAGTAAAAAATATGAAAAGGCTAGACAATTTAGTGATAATGTCAGATTGTCTTATAATTATTTAAAATCAACAAAAAGTTGTTTGATTAAATTCAAAAATTTTTTAATACAAAATCCTAATCCAGAATTTACTGTGGAAGCAATGGATACCAATATTTTAATGCTTGATAAATATTTAGATAATCTAACTTTCAAATATACTTTTTCTAAAAATAGTTTAGAACAAATCCCTAAATATTTAAATATGAATTCAGATAATCCAACTATCAACAAAGAGTATAACTATTTTAAAAAATTCAAAAACTGCAATGGTGTACATGCCAATAATAAAATATATACGGCTAAACATTGTGGAATAAAACAATCAAAAAATATACGATTTGATTTGAACTATATACCTAGTAAAACCATCTCTAAACTAAAAATATCAAAACTAAAGTTAGATAAAAAAGGGATTTTTAAATATTATTCAATGTCCAAAGAAGGTATGTACTACAATGTATTATTAGAAGAAAAAAACTGTAAGTTTTATAAAGCTAAAAATACCCCTACAGGGCTAAACACCACATTAGATTATACAGACTTAGAAAAAAAAGAAGAGATAAGAAGTGACTGTTTGGCAATACCATCAAATAGTGGTGGTGGAGTATTTCAAGATGGAAAATTAGTAGGAATTATTTCAAAAACTGTTTTTAATAAAAATAAATTTTTATATAGTGTAGTTGAACCAATTTTACCATTTCATGATATTGATACATTAAATACTAATAATAAATAATTTTCTAAAACTCTTTTGGATTATTTATTGAAGAGTTAACAAGTTGTAAAAACTTCTCCCTTGAAATAGTTTTTGCTCCCAAACTTTTCAAATGAGGAGTTGGTATTTGACAATCTATAAGTTTAAAACCATTTGTTTTTAGTTTTTGTACTAAGTAATATAAAGCAACTTTTGAGGCATCATTTTTTTTTGCAAACATTGATTCTCCACAAAAGATATCTCCTATATTTATACCATATCCTCCGCCAACTAACTCTCCTTCAAAATAAGCTTCAAAGCTATGGGCAAAATTCATTTCATGTAAAGTACAATAGGCATCTATAACCTCTGGTAATATCCAAGTTCCTTTTTGTCCTTCCCTTGGAATTTTAGAACACTCATTCATTACTTGTCTAAAATTAGTATCAAACTTTATTTCATAGATACCTTTTTTTATAGTTTTAGCTAGGGATTTGGATACTTTTAATTCATCTAAATCTAAAATAAGTCTTGGATTTGGGCTCCACCAAAGGATTGGATCTTCTTTGTTATACCAAGGGAAAATTCCTTTTGCATATGCTGTTAAAAGTCTTGTAGGGGATAGATCCCCTCCATATGCAAGTAAACCTTCATCACAAGCATACAAAGGGTTTGGGAAAGTATAAGAATATTTATCTAGTGGTAATATATTCAATTTTTAAAAAGCAGATATATATTCACCAAGAGCATCAATCTCTTTATCAGATAGGTTTGCAACTTGACTTTTCATCACACCTTTCATAACTCCACCATATGTTCCATCTTGATAACCTTTAAGTGCTGTTACAATCTCATCTTTTGATAAGTCTTTAATAATTTTTGATTTACCTAAAGCTACCATTTGTGCTTGCTGACCATGACAACCTGCACATTTTAGATATAAACCTTTTACATTAATCTCATCTTGTGATACAACTTGCTCTTTTTTAGTTGCAACTATCTCATTAATACTTTTTTCAATCTTATCTTTTGTCTCACTCGCAGTTTCAACTACTTTATCTTTTGTTGCACTTGCAGTTTCTACCACTTCATCAGTTATCTCTTTTGTTGTATTGGCTACTTTTTCACCTACACTTTTTACAGCTTCGGGGACTGCATCAGCAATTTTTTTTGACTCTGTTGCTATTGTAGAAGCTACTTGACTTCCCGATTCTTTCATTTGGTCCATTAGTTTAGTTTCAGAAGATTTATCCTCTTTTACTGTTTCAACTTTTTTTTCAACTGTTGCTGGTGCTTCCTTTTTTTCATCACCACATCCACTTAATAATAAAAGTGCTACTGCCGAACTTAATAAAATTTTTCTCATCAAACTTCCTTGTTTTATAATTATTAATTTTACTTTCATTATCTTAAAATGATATAAATATAATATTGTAATAATAATTGTGAATTATTTGTGTTCTAAGGGTTTATATGTAAACTTAAACTCCTCTTTTACAAAATCAATTTTTACATTTCCACCTTTTTTAAGTTTACCAAATAATATCTCATCTGTTAAAACATTTTTAATCTTATCAGAGATAACTCTTGTAAGTGGTCTTGCTCCCATTGCTTTATCATAACCTAATTCTGCCAAGTGTTTTTTTGCTCTTGCAGTGATTGAGATAGATATTTTTTTACTTTCAAGTTGTTTTTCTAAATCCTCTACAAACTTACCTGCAACTTTTGCAACAATATCTTGTGTCAAGGCTCTAAAGCTAACAGTTGCATCAAGTCTATTTCTAAACTCAGGCGCAAAGAATTTATTTATTGCTTTATTTTCATTTAATGACTCATCTTTTGTAAATCCCATTACATTGGCTTCAGTTGCACCAAGATTTGAAGTCATTATTAAAACTACATTTTGGAAATCAGCTTTATTTCCACTATTATCAGTTAATTCAGCATTATCCATAACTTGAAGTAAAACTGACATCAAATCAGGATGAGCTTTTTCTATCTCATCCAATAAAAGTACACAATGAGGATGTTTTCTAATTGCCTCTGTTAAAAGTCCTCCATTTTCAAAGCCAACATATCCTGCTGGTGCTCCTATAAGTCTTGATATTGTATGGGGTTCCATATATTCACTCATATCAAATCTTTCAAAATGGATACCCATTTGATTTGATAACTCTTTTGCAACCTCAGTTTTACCAACTCCTGTAGGTCCAGTAAATAAAAAGCTTCCTATTGGTTTTTTATCAAGATTAAGTCCTGCTTTATTTCTTTTTATAGATTGAACTATAGTTACAATAGCATCATCTTGACCAAATACCCTTTTTTGCATATTTTTTTCAAGATTTTTAAGTAATGAGATATCTGATTTTGTTGTTGATTTAGATGGGATATGTGCCATCTTTGCAACAGTATCTTCAACATCTTTTTGTAATATTTTTATATTATTTTTATTTAAACTTGCATATTCAATCTTTTTGTGGGCTCCAACCTCATCAATCACATCAATAGCACTATCAGGTAAAAATCTATCTGTGATATATTTTTTACTTAGTTCTACGGCTGTTTCAATAGCATTTTTATTATATACAACTCCATGAAACTCTTCATATTTAGGTTTAATACCTTCTAAAATAGTAACTGTATCTTCAATCGATGGTTCATCAATATCAACTTTTGCAAATCTTCTACTAAGTGCTTTATCTTTAGAAAAATCATTTCTATATTCACTAAAAGTTGTAGCACCAATACATCTTAATTTTCCATTAGCTAAAAGTGGTTTTAAGATATTTGAAGCATCCATAGCACTTCCACTTACACTTCCAGCCCCAACTATTGTGTGAATCTCATCTATAAATAAAATTGCATTTGGTATTTTGCTAACCTCTTTTAAAAGCCCTTTTAATTTTTTTTCAAAATCACCTCTATATTTTGTTCCTGCTAACATAGAACCCATATCAAGAGAGTATACTTTAGCTTTTTCTAAAAACTCTGGTACTCTTCCATTTGCTATTTCTAATGCTAAACCCTCAGCAATAGCAGTTTTACCAACTCCTGGTTCTCCCACTAGTATTGGATTATTTTTCTTTCTTCTACTTAAAATCTGAACCACTCTTTCAATCTCATTTACTCTACCAATAACTGGATCAATCTCACCTTTTTTTGCAAGGGCTACAAGTTCAGTTGAATTTTTATCTAATACTTTATTTTCCTCTTCATTTTCACTTTGAGAAAGTAAACCTTCGTCATCTTGTTCACCTAAATCTTTATGTGATATCTCTTCTAAAATATCTACTTTTTCAACACCAGCTAATTTTAAAAGATAGGTTGCATAGGATTTTTCATTTTTTAATATTGCTACGAACATATCTTCAACACTGGCATTTCTTTTACCACTAGTTTGAGTATGGGCAACCATATTTTCAATTGTAGATGTTAAAGTTATAGTTTCAATTGGTTCATCCTCTATATTTGCTGGATAAACTGGGGTATTATCATCTATATATTTTTTTACATCATTGAAAAATTTATTTTTATCTAAACCTAAATCTTCAAATAATTCTTCTATAACCTCATCATGAATCAACATCAAAAAAATATGTTCAACGGTTAAATACTCATGACGACTTTTTTTAGCATAATTTACAGCTTGTGCAAAAATATTTCTTAATTCTTTACTTATCATTTTTTACTCTTCTTCCATTATTGCTTTTAAAGGGAATCCCTTTTCTCTTGCTAAAGTTTTAACTTGAGCAACCTTTGTTGAAGCTATTTCATGAGTATATATTCCACATACTGCTTTTCCTTGATTATGGATATTTAGCATGATTTGTGTAGCTTGATCTACAGTTTTTCGGAATACTTTAGTTAAAACATCAATAACAAAATCCATAGTTGAGTAATCATCATTTAATAAAAGCACTTTATATTTTTTAGGTTCAATTACTTCTAAATCGTTATCTAGTTCTGTCTCTAATTCATTAGCCACATCGTTCCTTTTTATTTTTTATTGTATATATTATAACAAAAAAGTAATAATCTTAGTAAAATAAAATGTATATAAAATATTTTAAAGTTTTTTTTATTTTTTGATATAATAAAATATGAATACTATTTTTATTACAGCAACAAACACTGATGTTGGCAAATCTTATGCCAGTGAAAAATTCTTAAGGCATTATGCCAAACATAACTTAAGAGTTGGTTACTTTAAACCTATAGAAACAGGTGTAGCTCCTATAGCATTGGATGGGAACAAACTTTTAAATATAGCAAAAGAGTTAAATAGTGATTTTAATGTATCTATAAATGATGTGGTTCCATATCAATTTAAACTTCCTGCAGCTCCATATGTAGCTAAAGGTGATACTAAAATTGATATAAATTATATCTTAGAAAAAAGAGATTACCTTTTAAAGTTTTGTGATATTTTAATCATTGAAGGTGCTGGAGGCTTAATGGTTCCCCTTGAAAAAGATTTTTT
The DNA here is from genome assembly GCA_048571215.1 of Halarcobacter azotofixans (SeqCode). Classification (GTDB taxonomy): domain Bacteria; phylum Campylobacterota; class Campylobacteria; order Campylobacterales; family Arcobacteraceae; genus Halarcobacter; species Halarcobacter azotofixans. Next base: position 338,597 of record CP182352.1, on the reverse strand, counting down.
CATTATTGATTTAATTAAAAAACTTGAAACAAAAGCTATTTTAATCTGCCCTTCAAAACTAGGGGGGATAAATGACACCCTTTTATCTATGCAAGCTTTAAAAAATAAAGATATAGAATTTGATTGGTATATAAACTTTTATCAAGATAAAGAGAGCTTCAATGAGGTTAGTCTCCCATATTATAAAGATGTTTTTGAGGATATAAAATATTTAAATGAGATTTAGATTTTATAAATCACTCACATCAATATTTATTTCATCCATTTGAGTTTGCATTAAATTATCTTCAATATATTGTTCATATATTTTTTCTTGAATGAAAAATTTAACTAAATTTCTATCAAGTTCATCATCTTTTGCCATCATATACAAAATATTAAGAGCTTGATTTAAAGTGTTTGGCTTTTTATAAGGTCTATCATGTGCTGTTACAGCCTCAAAGATATCTGCTATTGCTAAAATTCTCGCTTCTAAACAGATTTCATCACCTTTAAGATTGTTTGGATATCCACCTCCACAAATCTTTTCATGGTGTCCACCTGCAATAATTGGAACATTTTTAAGCTTTTTAGGGAAAGACATAGTTTCTAACATCTTTACACTAAGTCTAGCATGTTCATTAATAATAAACCTCTCCTCATCAGTTAAAGTACCTTTCCTAATAGTCATATTTTTTACTTCATTTTCCGATAAAAGATTACATTTTTCACCATTTATTATCAACTCTTTTTTTGAGATACTTATAATTCTATCTATTTTATCATCAGTTGTAAATTCACTTCCATAATTATTATGCTCTAAAAACTTTAAATCCTCTTCTAGTTGTTTGATTTGATTTTCATACTTTTGTTTTAATTTCTGTTTTTTATTTTCATTATCACTAATAGATAAATCTTTATATAATTGAAGCTCCAAATCTCTTTTTAAAATCTCAAATTTTGCTTTTACTAAATGGATTCTATCATGGATTGTTTCTAACTTTGTTCTTTTATCTACCACATACTCAGGTGTTGAAATCTTACCAATATCATGCATCCAAGAAGCTACATCAAGTTGTCTTAACTCTTCTATATTAAATTTAATATCTTTATATAAACCCTTTTTATCTCTATTTATTGCAAATGCAATATCAGAAGTGATTTGAGCAACTCTATTTACATGCCCTTGGGTATATTTAGACTTTTCACCAATAGCAGTTGCAATAGCTTGCATAAATGAGTTTAAAAGTTTTTCTAAATCCTTTACCAACTTCATATTTGACATTGCAACAGCAGCTTGTGAGCCCATAGATAAGATGAGCCTCTCATCTTCATAACTAAACTCTTCAATTTTATTATTTTTATTTTTTTTATTAATTAATTGTAGTACACCTATAACATCATTGTCATTATTTACCAAAGGAACAACTAACATAGATTTTGTTTTATAATTTGTATTAGCATCAAAAACACGAGGACCTGTGAAATTAAAACTATCTGTTGCATATACATCTGGTATATTTATTAATATATTTTCTAAAGCACATTTTACCGATATCTTATCAATATTTGCATTTCCAAATTCATCATATAAAGGTAAATCAGGCCAGTTTATCTTCTCACCTATACCACCCATTTTTAGATACAAAGAATCTGTATGTACTATTTTAAACTTTAAACTTTTTTCATCATCACTTACAAGATAAATTGTTCCAGCATCTGCATGGGTAAGATTTTTTGCTGCACTAAGTATCTTATCCATCAAAGTATCAAAGTTTTTTTCAGAAGTTAAAGCATGACCAATTTTATTTAAATACTCAATTTGTCTTTTTGTAGTATCAAAACTATGTATTACCTTTAATGTTTTTAAGTTTATTGTATCCAGATCTTTTAATACAACACCATTATTATAAAAAATATTTAAACTATTTAATTCCTCTTTTATCTCTGTAATATAAAGTGGTTTTAGATGATTTACATGGATTACTAAATCATTTCTTTTTAGTTTTTTTAATTCCTCTTTTAAAAGTTTTGGAGTTAGATGTTTACTTAAAGTTGCAATTTTTTCTAATTTTGTTGGAAAGGATACATCAATAATTAAAGTTTTTATTGCTTTATTATTATTGATTTCGTCCCAAATACTATCACAAGTAAAGGTATCAGAAGAAAAAAGTAAAGAGTTTCCTTTTTTAGTTATCACAAAGGCACAACTTGAAGAGGTGTGGTTGTTAGGGATAATTTTAACACTTACATCTTCAAAATCTAAACTATCTCCATAATTTATCTCTTTAAAAATAATACTCTTTTTATTTGAGTGTAATAATTCAATTTCACTAAAATCTGGCCAAATTTTTTCATTTAAAATATAGTTTTTTAGATCTAAAATTGTTTGTTTCATTCCATAAATTATTAAAGGTTCTTTTCTTTTTTCATAAAAGGTATCTATTAGAAATGGGATTTCAATTATATGGTCTAGGTGAGAATGAGATAAAATTATATGTTCAATTTTTAAAGCTTCTTTACCTAAAGGAGTCATAATATTACCCGCATCAATTAAAACTTTTTCACTAAGCTGGATACAAGTTGAATTTAAATCATAACCCTTTGAGCCATAAGCTCCTAAAACTCTAATACTATTTTCCATCTATCTTCCTATTAATAAATAGTTTTGTTAAATTTTAAATTCTAATTCAACCTCTTTTGCTTTTGCAATTCCAAGTATAGTTAAATATTGTTCACTTACTAATTGCTCTTTTTTTAACTCTTTTAGATATTTTTTTCCCTCTTTTTGAGTAAATACCTTAGTATTATCCATCTTTTTTAAAACATCATTTAAAGTTTCATCATCATCTTTTTTATAAATTGCAAGAAGTAGAACCTTTTTATTTATATCCATTGTTTTATACCCTTATAATAATATGCAACTGCAAAAAATCCTAGACCTATTATAACAGTAATTAATTTTAGACTTATTAAACTTGCCATAATACCAATAAAAAGAGTTGTTATTACATTTGAAATCATAAAAATCATATCATTATATGAAATAACTCTCCCTAAATATTTTGATTCAACATTTTCTTGAATCAGTGCATAGGTATAAGACCAAATTGTAGTTGTAGTAAAACCTGTTAAAAATATTGCCACTAAGGCTATATAAAAGTTAAATTGTAGCAATCCCCATAAAATAATAGCTAAACCTTGAAAAATAAAAATATAAGTTAATCTATCTTTATTTACCCAGTTTGTTATAAATAAAGGTCCCACCATCAAAGCAAGTGCTCTTACTGCATTTGTTATACCTATAGATAAAGGTACAGCAATTACATATTTGTATTCATTTTTAGCTAAAAGTGTTACTAAGGTATCAAAAGAAGTAAGCCCTACACTAGCATGTAAAACTATTAGATGTAAAACAAGTTTGTGATTTTTTATATATATAAACCCATCTTTTATCATAGATGAAATTTTCTCTTTTGTATGTATTATTTCAACTTTAAAATCAATATTTAAAAAAAGTATTATGGCAAATATAAAAAAAACTGCATCTATTATTATGGCTGTTTTAGCGCCATAAGCATTTACCACAATTCCACTAGCAGCCATACCAGCAGCATAGGTAAAGGACCAAATAATAGAGTGTATCTCATTTACTTTTTGTAAAGTTTTTCCAGAGATTATCTTAGGAAGTAGTGACATCTCAGTGGAAAAGAACATAGAAGCACTTCCCATTCTAATAAATATAAATATCATTAAAAGCCAAAGTTCACTTTTATCATCTATTGTTAAAAAAAGCAAGGTCATTATAAGTTCTATTGATAAAAGTGTTAACATCAAAGATTTTATTTTGAACTTATCGATTATAGCCCCTGATAATGGAGCAATGATAACAGCTGGTATTAGATGCATTGCAGTAACTAAAGAGATAGCAAAGGCAGAAGAACCAAACTTAACAAGCATTGTATATATAGCAACATTTGAGAACCAAGCTCCAAAATATGCTATAAGTTGTAGTAAAGAGAGTTTTCTTACAACTTCATTATCTCTTAAAATACTAACATAATTCAATAGTTAACAAAGCCTCGTGATATATAGCACTATAAGCTTCTTCGTCACTTCTAAAAGGTGTTAAGTAGTTTACCTTTCTATTTGAACTATAAAATAAAGCACAATCCTCTTTTACATCATCGTTTAAACAAACAATAAATTTTGCCTCTCCATGTTCTGATGAGACTAATACCTCATCACCATTATTAAAGCCCCTACTAGAATGTAAGTAGATATTGTCATCTTTTCCAAATTGTGAGTTTAATGTTTTTTTGGATTTTGCAGTGACTAAATAAAATTGTTGTTCTCCTTTATCTTCATAAAGGTTTTCTATATCTAAATCCTCTATAAACTCAAAATCATCTATAAAATGGTTTGCCTCAACTTTTGTATTAGAATAATATTCTATAATTGAATCTTCATCTTCTAAAGCTTCCCATCCAAAGATTTTTCTTAAATAAGCTGTTAGTTCATATTCACTTATTCTATTTTCTATACTTTTATCTTCAACATTATTGATTGCTTTTAATTCATGTCCATAAGATAGTCTTACATCTTTTTTCTCTAAAAAAGTTTTAGCTGGAATTATCAAATCTGCATATTCACAAGTGTCATTAATAGTTGTACCAAAATAGATTACAAAAGGGTCTTTCAAACCCTCAACTACCTTTTGAGTATTTGGAGCTGTTACTACTGGGTTTCCACCTTGAATAAACACTAATTTATATTTTGAAAAATCAACTTCTGGTATGGGAACTTTGTTTTTTGTAGTAGAGGTAAATTTTTTTTCATACCCATACATTGAGTTACCCAAATACCAAACTCCACCAACATCTTTATTATGAAGTCCAATATAAGCTGCATAAGAGTCAATAGCTCTAATGATTTGTGCCCCTTCGTAATATTTTTGAACCCCTAAGCCTATAAGCATAGCTACTTTTTTATCTTTTATTATTTCATAAAACTTAGTAACATCACTTAAAGATACTCCCGTTGTTTTCTCAAAAGATACAACTGGTCTACTTTTTGCTAAATCAAAAAACCAATCAGCCCCTTGAGAATTTTGAATAAACTCTTCATCTTCAATATCTTCCATATAGGCAAATCTAGTTAATAATAAAGCTAATTCATGGTCTGTTTTTGGGCTTAATTGCATATGTAAAACTGATTTTTTAGCTATATCAGTTTTTATTGGGTCTATTGTAATAAAAGTTTTATCTTTTACAAGATTATACATATGAGGAGATGTTACAGAAAAATTTCTACCCCAAACTATTATCACATCAGAATTTATTAAATTTTCAATAGGAGGGTTTACAACTTTTTTTCTTCCAAGCTCCAGTCCAGCACCACCTGCACCATCACAAAGGCTTCCTTTTGTAAGTGTTGCTCCATATTGGGAAAAAAATGTTTTTGGGGAACCTTGCATCACTCCAAGATTTCCTGAACCCTTATAATATAAAGTATCAATAGGGTTAGTCTCTTTTAATTTTGACACTAAAATATTTAATGCCTCATCTAAAAGAATATCTTTCCCTTCATATTTTGCTGTATTTAAAAACTCTTCTTTTAATAAGTTTGCAAAATTTACGCAAAGTTTACCATTTGTAAGAAAGTGCTCTTTAGAACCTTTTATATTATCATTAACAATTTGTGCTTGACAGGCATCATAACAATCAAGGGGACAAGCTATTTTATTATTTGAATTCAATTTTCACTAACCTTGAAAAAGTTTTTGGTTTATTTACAATAATCTCACATTTGTATGAAGAGATATGTTTTGAATCGGCTACATCATATATTTTTGATATACTCAAATCAGTTTTAACTCCATCTAAATAGATAGCCTTTTTCTTAATATTATCTATATCAGATATGGGTACATATATTTCAAGTTTACCTTTACTTAAATCTTTTGCTTCATATAAAAGTGTTCCTGGGCTTACATAATCCCCTTTTTTTACGGCAATATTATAAATATAATTATCTTTTTCAACTAATTTTTTATTTTTTATAGTATCTTTTAATGTGGCAATTTTTATTAATATATCTGCTTTTGAAGTCTCTAAGTTAATCACATTTATTTTTTGATTATCTTTTTCAAAACCTGATTTAGAACTGATTTTTAAAAGTCTATTATAATTTCTTTCTTGAAGCTTTAACATCTCATTTATCGCTTCAAGCTTTTTTTGTGACTGTTTTAAATCTATTTTATTAAGCTCTGAATCTAATTTAATAATAGTGCTATTATTAGCTTTTTTACTCTCAATATCATCATTTGTATAGATAACTTTTCCACTTACTGCTGCTTTTACAGTATAACTGTTTATAGGTTCTAATTTTGAATAAAACTCCATTGCAAACATAGAGTTTATCAACATAAAAAAAACTATTAAATATCTCATTTTAACCTCAAATTTTTAAGCTTTTTACCACTTCTATTATATCTTTTTTTAGAGTTGTAAACTCACCTTCCCTCTCACATTTAAAAATTAGCTCATCTAATTTTTCATCTTTGTTTATAAAAGGAACCAATACCCTTAAAAGCTCTGATTTATTCTTTGAAAGTTTTATCTGCTTTATTAAAGGAAGTTCAACTTTTACTTTTTTATTTTTTTTAATTTTAACCAAAGTAAATAAACCAAATATTAATAATGTAGATATAACACCAAAGATAAAATAACTCACCTTTTGGCTAATACTATTTTCTATAACAACAGGTTCTTTTTTTGTAGTTTTTGGATTATCACCCTTTTGTAAAACCACCTCTTTGGTTTTTTTTGTTTTTTCAACATCTATTTTAAACTCTTTGGTTTTTTTCTCAACTACTTTTTTACTTTTTTTATCATAATACTTAATTGATTGACTAGGGATCACTACAGAGTTATTTGGAACTATAGAATAAACCTTTTCAAAAACTCCTTCATATCCTTTTTTTGTATATTTTGTTTCAATTTTTGGTTTATTATCATATATTATTGCATCGTTTATATGAAGTTTTTTATCCTCAATATCATCAAAATTACCAACTCCAGTTATAGACAACTTATAAGAGATTGATTCCCCTTGTTTAATTGAGGTTTTATCAACTGATGCTTTTATATCAAAATCACCTACTAAATTTACACCTTTAGGAAGGGGGTTTACTTTAAAGTTTAATTCATTTGAATAAACCTTCACCACCTTTGGCACTGAAGTAAAAAAACCAAATCCCCTTGATGAATCACCATCTATCATCTGCACATCAACTTTTAAAGGTTTTATCTTTAGATCTCCACTTTTTTGAGGGAAAAGTAGATACTCCAATTCTTGAACAATATAATTGTTTTGTTCATATCTATTATCTTTTTTATCTATTCTTTTATACCAAAAATGTTCAAAATGGGGTTGTTGAAAATCTAGATTAGTGATTTGTAAATCTTTTCTATATTTAAAAGTAAGTTTTAATATTGTCTCTTCACCCACAAGAAGCTCTTTTTTTGAACTTTGTATTGTCATATCAAAAAGATTTGATTTGGTTTTTGTAGCAGTACTTTTACTTATGTTTTTTTTATTACTTTTTTCTATCTTGCCATCTACTTCAAAATCAAAACTTGGTATCTCAAACTCTTTTGTTGGATAGATTCTATATTTTTTATTTATAGTCTCTGAATAATTTCCATTTATTATTTGTAAAGATCTTGATGTTCCAAGTTCTTCAACTATATATTGATCTATTTTTTCTATTTTTGGAAACTTAACCGATGAACCACTCACTTCAAACTCAAAAACAAAAGGTTCTGAGTCAATGAAACTATTAGGTGATTTTAAAGTAACCGATGCAAATAAAAAAGTGTTAATTATTAAAATTGTAAATATAAGTTTTAATATCTTCATTAGAAATCTAAAGTTCCTTCTATAGCAAAATTTGCTCTTGAATCAAGTTCTGCATGGGATAACACTGCAACTTGTAATCCAAATTTTTCATAAATTTCTGAAATTCTTTTTCTAAGTAATGGATCAACTACCATTGCAATTTTATTAAACCCTTTTGCTTCAATTTGATTCATAAGCTCTTTTGTCTTAGTTACAAGACTATTAATCTCTGCAATTGATAACATCAATTGAGAAACACCATGTTGCTCTTGTATCTTACCAATAAAATCTTGTTCAATTTCAGGTTTTATTGTGATAATATGTAAAGTTCCGTCATTATCTTTAAATCTATCAGTAATAAGCCTATAAAGTTTACTTCTAACATGTTCTAATAATATATCCGGAGCTTTTGTGTACTCTGCAATATCCGCAATGGCTTCTATGATTGTTAACATATCAACTATTGGTATTTTTTCATGTAACAAGTCTTTAGAAACTTTTAATAGTGTTCCATATGAAGTAACTTTCATAGCCTCTTCGACAACTATTGGAAAATCTTTTTTAAGACCATCAACAATATCAACAATATCTTGTCTAGTTATAATATCTTCCGCATGTTTTTTAATAAGTTCTGAGATATGAGTTGAGATAATGGTTGGAGCATCAACAACTGTAAAACCTTTCATTAAGGCATCTTCTTTATTAGCTTCATCTATCCAAACTGCATCAAGATTAAATACTGGCTCTTTTACCTTCAATCCTTTTAAACTTCCTGGGTTTACTCCACCCATTGCAAGAAGTTTATTAACCTCAACTTTCCCTTTTTCAAGAGATATTCTTTTTAGATATATTTGATATTCATTTGGAGCTAATGAAGCATCATCAGATATTCTAATTTGAGGTATAACAAAACCTAAATCAGAAGCTATACTTTTTCTAATAGCTCTAATTTTGTCTAATAACTCCGAGTTTCCTTGAACCAATTGTAAAAGTCTAATACCAAGTTTTAACTCAAGCACTTCAAGTTTCATTATATTTTCAATAACTTGAGATTCATCAGTAGAACTAGCTTCTCTTTTCTTTTGTTTAAGGGATTCGATATCTTCACTAGGCTTGATTTTACTAGTTTTCGCTGGCTTAAATAATCTTGTTACAGCATTATCTTGATTATCTTCTATCATAAAAATTGTATAACCTATAAATGATAATAATAATCCCATTACAAATAGGATCCCAGTAGGGAACCCTGGAACAAAACCAAATAAAACAAGCCCCATACCAACTAAAATTAATGATTTAGAATCTTTTACTAATTGGTTTACTGCACTTGTAGCAAATTTATCTTCATCCATATTAGAACGGGTAATAATAACAGCCGTAGCAGTTGATAAAATAAGTGCTGGAAGTTGTGCAACTAAACCATCACCAATAGTTAAAACTGTATAAATCTCACCACTTTCTGCAATAGTCATATCATACTGAAAAAGACCTATTAGAAGTCCACCAATTAGGTTTACCATTGTAATAATTATACCTGCAACTGCATCACCTTTTACAAACTTTGATGACCCATCCATTGCTCCATAAAAACTAGCTTCAGTAATTAGTTCTGTTCTTCTTTTTTGTGCTTCTTTATCATCTATAAATCCCGCATTTAAATCTGCATCAATTGCCATTTGTTTACCAGGCATAGAATCTAATGTAAATCTTGCAGTTACCTCAGCAACCCTTGTAGCACCTTTTGTAACAACCATAAAGTTTATAAGTACTAATATAATAAATACAATAATACCAATTACCATATTACCACCCACAACAAAATCCCCAAAGGCGGCGATAATAGAACTTACAGCTTCAGGACCATTTTGCCCCTCACTAAGAATTGACCTTGTTGTAGCAATATTTAAAGATAGTCTAAAAAGTGCTAAAATAAGTATTATCGTAGGAAAAGTTGTTAAATCTGCTGGTTTCTGAATATATAATGAGATCAATAAAATCAACAATGAAAAAGATAAGGAAGTAATAAGAAAAAAATCTAATAGCCCCTTTGGTAAGGGAACTATTATAATCATCAATATAGCAACAAAAAGTGCTACAACTAATAAATCTTTTGAGAAATACCGTTTAAAAAAATTCATTTAGTACTTTATAACTATCTAACAAAATTAACTAAAGATAATTGATTCATTTTATTAATTGTAGAATATAAAGCAGTATATGTTAATTCTAATGCTTTTGCTTCAACTGCAACTTTTGCATAATCAGCTGTACCAACTTCTGTTTTTAAAATATTAAATTGCGTTAATTTTGCACTAACTCTATCAAGAGAAACTTCAAAGATATTATTTCTTCCACCAAGTTTACCATGACCTACATTCATTGCATTAAATGCAGTATCAATCTCATCCAATGAGTTTTTTAAGACTTCATCGGCAACTGCACTTGAAACAGTATTACCATTTTCATCCACTCTGTTTAATGCATTTATAGTTTTATCTAATAAATCAAAAATGCTAGATTTCGCTTCAAATTTTGTTCCATCTACATTTGGAACAGTTACAGTAAAATCTGGTGAAGTCCCACTAATATCCAATCTATCACTAACTTCATCAGAGAAAGTTCCATCCTCTTTAACTTTAATTAGTTGATTAACTTGCAGTGAATTTACAGTTCCAGGAACTGTAGCTTCATAGGTGGTTCCACCCACAAGTGAAACAGGAATATTACCTAAACCTCCATTTTCCAATTGAGGAATTGATGTATTTAAAGTCCAACTATTACCATTATCATCTATAACTGGTTGAGAAGCATCAAATAAAAAGCTATCCCCTGTTGCTACAGCATCAGGCTTTTTCCACTCATATCCATCTTGGTCTAATACTCTTTGGTCTTCTGTAAAATCAAGAGTTTCCCCTTTTAATGCAGTATTCTCAGCATAAAAAAAGGTTTCAAGACCCGTAATGCCTCTTTCTCTATAATACCCATCTTCTACAGCAACTTTTCTTAAAAAGCCATCTCCATTGTAGGTAATTTTACCATCACTATCCTCTGTGAATGGTTTAACTGTCGAGTTTGAACCTGAAAATAAAAATTCACCTTCAACCTCTTCATTTGAAAGCATAAAGAGATTACCTCTTATCCCCTCAAGATTTACAGCAATAGCTTTTTTTGCATCATCATCAGTCGTTCCATTTAAAGATTTTATTATCTCTGCTTTTATTTGAGTTAATAAATTTTTTGCCTCACCTAATGTAGAATCTGAAACATTATTTTGGGCAGTAGTTCTTTCTATTTGAACTTTTAAGCCTTTATAGGTTCTAATTCTATCATCAATATAAACTTCTCTTTTATAAACCTCAGTATCATCACTACCCTCATCAAGAATTTTTTTTGTTGACATTTGGTAACTGATTCTTGTTTGCTCTGCATTTAAGTTGTTTAACCTATATAACATCTGCTGTGTTGTTGAAGTAATCATTGGAACACCTCCTTAAACTTCGTTACTATCTGATTAAAATTATACTCTTCTTTCATACTTTGTGTCAAGAAATCTCTAATTTTATCTTTTTTTGCTAGAGCATCATCTAATTCTTTATCCATACCCGCTTTGTATGCTCCAACTCTAACTAATACTTCATTCTCTTTTATTAGTGATAATACTCTTTTTAACTTTAAAAAGTAATTATAATGCTCATCATCAACAACTTTATCCATTACCCTTGAGGCTGATCTTAAAATATTTATCGGAGGGTAAAAACCTTGTTCTGTTAAATCTCTTGTTAAAACAATATGACCATCCAAGATAGACCTACTTTGATCAGCGATTGGGTCATTCATATCATCTCCATCAACTAAAACTGTAAAAAATGCTGTAATAGAACCTTTTGCATTATTACCAGCTCTTTCCATAAGTTGGGGTAAAAGTGCAAAAACAGAAGGGGGATATCCCCTACTAACTGGTGGTTCTCCTGTACTTAAACCAATCTCTCTTTGTGCCATGGCAAATCTCGTAACAGAGTCCATCATTAGTAGAACATCATGCCCTTTATCCCTAAAAAACTCTGCAATTGCCATTGCTGTAAAGGCTCCATATTTTCTCATTAAAGATGATTCATCTGAAGTTGCAGCAATTATAATAGTATTTTCTAAATTATCATCTAGGTTATAATGGATAAATTCTGGTATCTCCCTACCCCTTTCACCTATTAGTGCAACTACTTTTATTTGAGCTTCACAACCTTTTACAATCATCCCCATAAGCGTTGACTTACCAACACCGGAACCTGCAAAAATACCCACCTTTTGTCCCTTACCTGTGGTGAGCATAGAATCAATTGATTTTACGCCAGTTGAGAATCTTTCATTTATAATTCCCCGTTCAAGTGCAGGCATAGAGAGTTTATTTATAGCTGAGCTCTCTTCCAAATCTCTTATCTTACCTTTTTCGTCAATAGGTTCCCCAAGAGCATTTACAACTCTTCCTAAAAGACCATACCCAGCATTTACTGATAAGCCCTCTTTTTGTAAATATACTTTATCTTGAATTCTAAATCCATCTATAAATGAAAAAGGGACAATAGTAAAGGTTCCAGATTCAATTGATGCAACCATACCTAATACTGTATATAGATGATTTTGTGACTCGATTTTTACTATATCTCCTACAGCAACTGTTATACCTGTAGCTTTTATAGTTGTTGTAGAAATGTTAACAATTCTTCCAAAAGGGATTGATAATTCAGTTGAATCTATACTATTTAATAATGAATCTATATCCATCTTTACATCTCATCACACATTTTTTTATATAAACTATCTTTAGTGCCTTTTATCTCTTTGCATTTTAAAATATATTCATCTTTTTTTATAGTGTTTTTAAACTCATCATACAATCTTATGATATCGTAGTAAATCCTTGCCAAATCATTTGGTTTTATTTTTCTTGAATACTCTAAAGAATCCAATAATAAATCAAGTGCTTTTTGATTGTTGTTATTTGAAATCTCCAATTTTGATAACTCCAACTCTACAAAAGGAGAGTATACATGAACCTTTAACTCTTTTTGCTTATCATAAAGTTTTTTTAATATTTCATTAGCTTCTTTTTTTAAATCTTTTTTTATCAAATATAAATAGTATTGATAATAGAAATCTATAATCACAGGATTATCTTCATTTGCTGCAATTAGTTGGGGATTTTCATGTGCATAATTAAAATATTTATCAAATAAAATTGAATCCCCTTTAGCACTTATAATTAAAAATCTAATTAAAAACTCTTTTTTCAAAACCTCTTTATTATCAACCATATCTACTTTTGCAGAGTATTCTAAAGCTTCATTATAATCTTTTAGTGCATATGCCATTCTCTCTAAATATAAATAGATATTTGCATTACGACTCTCATTAAAGGTATCTTTTAAAAGTAAATAAGCTTTTTTGTAAGGTACTTCTATTAAACACTCAAAAAATTTATCTTTTGTTTTTTCATCTTTCACCAATAACTCTAAGGTTTCATTTCTTGAAGTTTTTAAAACATCATTCAATAAAAAACATTTTCCTGAATTTAAATATTTATTTATCAAATCAATATTTACCTCATCAAAGATTTTTTCTACTGAATCATATCCAAATCTTTGGGCAATTGAGTTAGATATTTTTTTATAAACTCTTTTTGATTTTAATATAAACTCATATTTACCTTCTTTTTTTAGATTTAATAACTCTTGTAATAAAACCTTTTGTTGCATAGATTCTGAGTTTTTATATTTTGAAGCTAAAACCGTAGTTTTAAGAACACCTTCTCTCATTAAAATTTCATCTAAAAATACTTTTGACTTTTCAAAATATATTCCATTTGGGTAATCATTTAAAATATCTTTATATAACTCTTTAGCTTTATTTAAATACTTATCTGTACCATCATACATCAGCATATAAGTATTTGCTAACTTATATTTAAAATCTTCAATAGAATCAGGCTTATTTGTTCTAGATAAAAGTTCTTTTAATATCTCTATTGCAAACTCAGGCATATTGGCTTTTATTAATCTATCTACTTTTTGTAAAGCCAAATAGGAATCACTAGCATAATAATCAATATTTTTTTTCAATACTTTACTAATAAGCTCATATGCTTCTGCTCTTTTGTCATCTAAGATATATACATCAAAAAGTTCATCTGCAACTAAGGTTGCAACTAAAACATCAGTTGTTTTTGTTAGTACCTCATACAATATCCTAGTAGCTCTTGAATAATCCTTTTGATGTTTATAAACCTTGGCTAAATATATACTACCATAGGCTTTTGTTACATTACTATCAAAATTATTTATAATTATATTTGCAAAATATTTAGCATCTTTTGCCTTATTTGTATTTAGTTTTAATTCAACTAAAACCATATATGCTCTTGCTAAATCATCTTCATAAATTACAGAATCATTTATAGCATCTTCTAACTCTTTTGTTGCCTCTAGAATAATTCTTTTTTTACCTTTTTTTAATGCTAACTCTGAATATAAAATTATAATATCTGTTTTGAGTAAAGAGACTTTGTTTAACTCTTTAAAAGCTTTTATTTGTGCATAAGCCTCATCTATTTTACCATCTCTTGCCATTTGTCTTATATTTTTAATATTATCAAATCCTTCTGATATCTCTTGTATCTTTTTTTGGGAGATTTGAACCCCTGTTGAATCTACAAATCCATAAAAAAAATCTTTTTTTCCAAAAGCAAAAGAGAATGACAAAATAAAAACTAATAAATATTTCAAAAAATTACCTCTTCTTTTTAAGTTCGAATACATATGAAAAAATCTCTGCAATAGCTTTATAAAACTCACTTGGAATCTCTTGTTCAACTTCTAATTGAGTATATAATGATCTTGCTAATGCAGGATTTTCAATAATTGGTATATCATTTTCTCTAGCTAAATCTTTTATCCGAAGAGCTAAAAAATCAATACCCTTTGCCACAATTTTTGGAGCACTATTTAAATTACTATCATACTTCATTGCCACAGCATAATGAGTTGGATTTGTTATAACAACATCTGCATCGGGTACATTAGCCATCATTCGTTGCATATGCATCTCCATTTGGATTTTACGAATTCTACCCTTAATCCTTGGATCCCCTTCCATGTTTTTAAACTCATCTTTAATCTCTTGCTTACTCATTTTTAGAGACTTTGTATAATAATGTTTTGTAAAAAAATAATCTATTATAGCGAAAATAACAATAATTAGTAAAATTGCTGCCAAAAAATAAGATGCAATATTTGACATATCACCTATTACATACTTTAATTCCTTGTCCATCATAGCTAAAAATAATTTGTATGTAGACATTAAGGTAATAAACATTACAACAACAATAATAGTTAATTTAAGCATAAGTTTTACTGCTTCTAAAAGTTTTTTTAATCCAAATAAACCCTTTATACCTTTTATGGGGTCAAGTTTTTGCAAATCAAATTTCATAGGTGTTAAAAGAAAACCAAATTGAGCAAAATTTGCAATAAATACTAAAAGTAATACAAGTATAAAGATTGGAGCTAATGCTTTAAGTGTTGTAATAAGTAGTGTATAACTTACACTATATAAAACCCTAGAGTTTACCTCTTCACCTATAAAAGCAAAAGAATAAAGCATCATTTTTTTTATATCGTCTAAAAAAGAACCTGAAAAAAAAAGTAAATATATTGAACCAAAAACTAAAATTGCTGCCCCAGTAACCTCCATTGATTTAGGGACATTACCTTTTTCTCTAGCATCCTCAAGTTTCTTGTCGGTGGGTTCTTCGGTTTTTTCTTCTTCATCAGCCAAAATAGTATCCTATTTAAATGTTGAGATCATATACTCTGTAAAGTTTTCTGCAAAAACTTCCATACCTAAAATTAAAAATAAAAATATTAAACCAAATTTTAACTGAAAAGTGATTACAAATGGTGAAAAAGCTGGCATAGATTTTGTACCATATCCATAATATATATCTATAATAAAACCAATAAATCCCAAAGGCAAGGCTATAGAAAAAGCAAAAGCAAACATCCGTTTTACCTCTTTTATTAGAATATCAATCCCATTATATGAAAATAAATCAAAACTTCCCAAGTGTACCATTGAAAAACTTTTTACCAACATAACAACTGTCATCTCATACATTCCTGTTTCAAAAAATAACATTAATGCAATCCAGTGAAGAAGTGAGGTAATAAATCCTTCATTAGCTCCAGTTGCAGGGTCAAACATAGTTCCCATTGATAATGCAGTAAAATACCCAGTTAAATCACCTATTATTTTAACAGAAGAGAGTACAAAATTAAAAAATAATGATGCAATTAGTCCTAAAGTAGCTTCAGAAATTAAAGCGAGTATAAACTCATCTTTGCTAAATATTGTATCTATTGAGATTAAAGGAAAAATAAATATTGTAATAAAAAAAGCCAAAGCCATTCTTATATTTGTAGAAACAGCTGGATTACCAAAAATTGGCATAAAAGCAACAAATGCTAATATTCTAGCAAAAAGTAATAAAAAGGTATAAACAACCTCTTCATTTAATAATGATATTAATTCTTGCATTAATTATAGATAATTTATATCTTCACCAACATTTTTATTATCTTCTACTGATTTTAAAATATCTTGTGAAGAGTGTGAAGCCTCTTTTGAACTATTTTGTTGATTTTCAGTTGATGTGTCCGATTGATTTGACGAATTTTCATCCATATTAAACTCAAGGTTAAAAGAAGTTTGACTTCCATTAAAAGTTCTATTAAGAGCATCTTTTAAACTTGATTCACCTTCAACAAAACTATCTAAAGTTTTTGAATTTGATAGATTCATACTAATATTTAAAGAATTATCCTTTTCATTACTTTTCATTAAAATTGCAATAGAACCTAAATTAGCAGGCATTAAATTAATTCTAAAAGCAGTAACTGGAGGTTTATAGTTTTCATACATTGTTTTTGCCATATCTGACATCATTGCAGACATTTGTTGTTTCGCACCAATGATTTTATTTTGAATCGATAGGGCTAAGTTTTGTGGAACCTGTAGATTAACAACTGGAGTATTAGTATCATGTGAAGTAGTTGCATTTGAATTTGAGTTTGAAGAAGAGTATACACTTGTAGCCTTAGATATTCCACTTCCACTACCTTTAGCTTTTTCAATACTCTCTCTTTGAGTTTGTTTAATAAAATTAAACCTCTCAATTATAGATTCTTTTTCAGATTTTTTATCAAACAAATTCTTGTCAATTGCTTTATTTTCATTATTTACAGAAATCTCTTTTGCATTTAATTCTAGTATCTCTGATGCCTTTTTTATATCTGAAACAGATTGTGCATCTTTTAAAACTTTTAAACCTTCATTTTTTTTAGCTAACATCTGATTATAAAGTGAATTTTTTCTAGAGCTTAAATATATATTTGTCAATACATCATCAGGACTTTCATTACTTTGTTTATCAACAGTTTGATTTATATTTTTTGAAGGATTTGTCTCTTTTTTAGCATTATCTAAAAGCTTATCCATCAATGATTTACCATTATCTTTAGATTCTTTTGTTGTATCAATATCTACATCTACTTCTTTAGATTCTTGATTCAATTTTGATAACTCTTGTGCAACTTTTTCATTTTTTACTTCATTAGTTTTATTACTTTTTTGATTTTCATCTATAACTTTTGAAGCTTGTGTTGTCTCAGCTTGATTCTTACTATCTTTGACTAAAGCAGGTTTTGTCTCTTCAGTTTGTTTTTCTACTTTTTTATCTACTATTTTTTTATCATAAATTTTACTATTTTCACTTTTTTCTTGAATATGATTATCAAGACTAAGCTCATTTTGATTTACTTCTTTTTCTATATTAGCTGTTTTAACAGTTTGTACTTTTTTATTTTCTTTACTTTTTTCTATATTAATCTCATTAACTGTCTCATCTGCTGTAATAATAGCAGTTTCATCTGTATCTTCTGATGCAAGCTTTTGATTATTATTTTTTGTTGTTTTATTCTCTTCTTTTTTTACTACATTATCTTTTACATCTTCTGTTTTTACTTCTGTATCATTTTTTATTGGTTCTTTAGTAGGTTCTTTTGTTGTTTTATTCTCTTCTTTTTTTACTGCATTATCTTTTACATCTTCTGTTTTTATTTCTGTATGATTCTTTATTGGTTCTTTTGTTGTTTTAGTCTCTTCTTTTTTTACTGCATTATCTTTTACATCTTCTGTTTTTATTTCTGTATCATTCTTTATTGGTTCTTTTGTTGTTTTAGTCTCTTCTTTTTTATTTTCTATATTTTTTTTATTATCTTTTTCATCTTCTGTTTTTATTACTTGTACATCATTTTTTATTGGTTCTTTTGTTGTTTTAGTCTCTTCTTTTTTTACTGCATTATCTTTTTTATCTTCTATTTTTACTTCTGTATCATTCTTTATTGTTTCTTTTGTTGTTTTAATCTCTTCTTTTTTATTTTCTATATTTTTTTTATTATCTTTTCCATCTTCTGTTTTTATTATTTGTACATCATTTTTTATTGTTTCTTTTGTAGGTTCTTTTGTTGTTTTAGTCTCTTCTTTTTTATTTTCTATATTTTTTTTATTATCTTTTTCATCTTCTGTTTTTATTACTTGTACATCATTTTTTATTGGTTCTTTTGTTTTTTTATCTTCTGTACTTTCTAAAGTCTTTTTTGTTTCTTCTAATTTTGTAGTTTGTTTATCATTTTTTGTTGATTTGTTTTTTGCATCTACTACAGATTCTTTTATCTCTTCTGAGTTTTCTATTTTATTTTGATTTTTTGTTGTTTGTGTAGTAGTTTTGGCTTTTTCACTATGTTTTATATCATTTTTAGCTTCTAAAATCATTCTATCTAAAAGGGAATTAGATGAACTTTTTTTAACTTCTAAATCAGGAGTTTCACTATTTTTATTACTCTCTTTTGATATAGTAGTTTTAATATTTTTTGAATTTTTATTACTCTTAGTATCTTCTGTTTTAGAAGAAAGATTTTTCTGAGTGTCTTTACCTATTTGTTCTTTATTTTCAGAAATCTCTTTTTTTGAAGAGCTTAATATTGAATCGAATAGTGACATTCCCTCTTTTTTCGACGAAGTAGGTGATTTTGGACCACTTGCTTTATTAGTTGTTTCACTTTTGTTTGCTGAAAATAAATCAATCTCTTTTGTCATAATCTATGCTTTTAAAATCTCTAATGTTTTTGAATCAATATTTTTATGAGTATTGAAAGTTGCAACATTAGCTTCATAAGAACGCATCGCCTCAATTAAATCAACCATCTCAATAACTGGATTGATATTAGGATATGCAACATAACCATCTTCGTTTGCATCTGGATGTGATGGTTCATATCTCATTACAGGATTAGAATCATCTTCTACAATAGATTTTACTCCAACCCCTCTTAAAGTATTTTGAACTTTTTGTTCTTCTTGATTTGTATTATTTGAGTTTGTTTTATTGTTCTCTTTCATCAAAATTTCTTCAAATACCACATTTTGTTTTTTATAAGGTCCACCCTCTTGGGTATGTGTTGTTTTGGCATTAGCTATATTCGCACTTACAACATTTATCCTAGTTCTTTGTGCACTCATACCTGAAGTTGCAATATCGTATCCATCAAAAAAACCCATGATTTATCTCCTTATACGCTCATTCTCATTATCTCTTTATATGCACCAAGAGCTTTGTTTTTAACTTCTAATGCTAATTTTAAAGATAACTCAGCTTCTTCAATTTTTTGAACAGCTTCTTGAAGATTTTTAACTTCACCAGTTGCAATACCTTCCATAGCTTTGTACCCTTCAACTTGAGTTTTGTTTACGTCTGTTATAGCACCCTTTAAGATCTCTTCAAAAGAGCTATCATCAGTTTTTTTTGTTTGATTTTCTTTATTAATTATTGGACTTAATGAGTTATTTATTGCAGATATATTCATCTAAAATTCCTTAATTTGGCTGATTGTTAATGTTTTGTGCCTCTTGCACACCTAATTCAGCTAGCATTGCATCAATCTTATCTTCATTATATTTAAAATCTAATTCTTTTTTCTTATTATCTAAACTAAATAATAAAATTATAAGGGAAAGCATCATATTAGATACCCCTTTTAAAATAACTGTTACACCTATAATTCCAAATATCATCTCAATTGGAGTATATAAATCAGCATTTATAACAAAGAAAATTAGTGTGGCGAAAAAACCTGTAGCGATGTACAGCCTGAATATTCCACTATTAATTACACTTTGTGAAAACTTTTCTACTACCATTACATTCCAATGTTAGAAAAAAAACTTTTAAATGCTACTTGAACCACAGGTAAACCTTATTTGATGTCTATTAGTAACGAGTCTATAACCTTATGTAATTGTCTTGTAATATCATCATCTTCAAACTCATGCGCAAAGAGTTTTCTTAACCTAGATGTGGTAGAAATATTAGATGATGTGGAAACGTTACCTATATATTTTACCATAAAATTTGGATTTAATCTATTTTTTTTAGCTAAATTTACTAAAGAATTAGAAATTGTCTCTCCAATTTGATAATTTTTTGTATGGTTAAAACAAATTAAAAGTCTTTCTTTATTTAAAGATAACATTTTTATCAATGCATATACATCAGTTAATGCTGAAGGATCAGTAGTTGTTAGTGCTAAAACATTATTTGAAACAGATAAAAACTCTTGTACATATTCATTTAATCCAGCACCTGTATCTATTAAAATAATATCATATTTATTCATACTTTTTAAATCATCTATTACTCTTGTTAAGACTAATGAGTTCTTTATATTTACATATTGATATCCACTTTTCCCTGCAATAAGTGAAATATTATCAAATGCAGTTTGGGTAATAACTTCTGTAATAGTACTTCTGCCTTCAACATAGTCAAATAACGTTAATTTGGGTCTTACATCAAATAAAACTTGCATATTTGCTAAGCCTATATCTGCATCAACTATAGCTATTTTAAAGCCTCTTTTTGCTAATAAATAAGCAATATTTGCTGTAAATGTTGATTTTCCAACACCACCTTTTCCAGATGTAATTGTAACAATTTTAGTTTTAGATTTTTTAGAGTTTTTTTTTGTAAGATTTATTAGTTTTGAAGCTTGCATAGAGATATTATTAAACATAATTAATTCCTAGTACAAGCATTATTCATAAAACAATCAATTAAAAAAGAGGAGTCAGATACAATTAAATCATCAGGTACATTTTGACCAATAGAAAAGTAAGTAATAGATTTTTTTGTTTTATGGGCAAAAGATATAAGGTTTCCAAAGCTCTTTGTCTCATCAAGCTTAGTAAAGGTTAAGAAGTCGATACTCAACCTAGAATAGTTTGCATAGATTTCAATTAAATCACTATGTTTTACATTAGCTGGCAGTACTAAAACTTTTTCAATAGGTAATTCACTTACTCTTTCTTGATACTCATTAATCATCTCAATTTTATCTACATCATATTGACTAGAACCTGCTGTATCTATAAAAATATAATTGCAATCTTTCAATCGCAATAAGGCTTCAACTAAATCTTCAGGTTTTTTTGCAACTTCTAGTGGCAATCTCATAATATTTGTATATGCTTGAAGTTGCTCTATAGCACCCACTCTAAAAGAATCTAAAGTAACAATTCCCACCTTATAGTTTTGTCCTAACTTATAGGCATATCTTGCAGCTAATTTTGCAATAGTTGTTGTTTTACCAACCCCTGTTGGTCCAACCATCATAATAATCTTTCTTTGGTGTTTTCTTAAGGGTATCTCTTGCTTAATAGGGATAATTCTTCTAAGTACCAATTTAAAAAAATTGTTCACTTTTTTTGGATTAGCTTTAAGTGCAACAGGCAGCTGTTTTATGGTCTTTTTCATAATGGTATAAGTCATCTCTTGATCAAACTCATTATCTTCAAAAAGATTATAAATATCTACAAACTCAGGTGGTATAGTTAAATCATAAAGTTGACTTTTTGGATCCCAAAGTGTCTTTTGTACCTGCATAATTGCATCTTGCATTTTAAGAATCTCTTCTCTAAAATCATAAAACTTGGCTTCCACTTTTGGCTTATGATCTTCCGCTTGAGAAACAACTTTTTTAGCATATTTTACCTGTTTTTCATCATCTTCAAGGGCAACAATAACTTCATACATGTTTTTTTTGCCGTCAGCTTCACTTGAAATTTTTTTTGTTGATATAACTATTGCTTCTTCACCACACTCTTCTTGTGCTTTTCTTAGAGCAATAGTAGGTGTTTCACCTAAAAAAGAGAGCATATTCATTCAATTCTTCCATCTTTATATATTTTTTCAATATCCCCATTATCTTTTTTTATCTTTATATACTCATCATTTTCAAAAATAAGTTTTCCATTTCTTTCTATTTGAATAGAACCAAAATTAAATATTACACTATTTTTTTTATAAACAGTAATATCATCTTTACAAATAACTGTACCTTTTTTTATATATCTTTTTGTAATATATTTTTTATCTTTAATCATCTCTAAAGTTATTGGTTCACAATACTTCTTCTTAAAAGCATTTGATACGGTAGTCAAATCTTCTTGTGAAAGTTCACTTTTATATGCAATATTTTTATTAGCAATCAAAATACCATTTGCAAATAGATTTAAATTTATAAAAAGAAAAAAGACTAGAAGACATTTATGCCTTAACATCAAAAATATTACCCCCATTCATTTCAGTAATTTCATTTACTATCTCTTTATACATTTGTTGTATAGGTTCAACTATTAATGCTAATTTTCTATTAAGTTTATAAAGAGTTTTTAATTCCTCTTCTAAGTTATCAACCCTCTCCCTATAAATATTTACATCAACTCCATCTTGAAGTTGATTTACAATTTCCTGATTTAATTGCTTTTTATAATCTGCAATTTTTTCAATCATAAACTCTTTTTCTTCATTTCTATTTAAAAGCTGTTCATGTTTTGCTTCTTTTATATCTTCAATATCTTGTTTAATATAATCTTGCATTTTACTTACTAGTTCTGTCATCTCATCTATTATTTGATCAACCATGATATAGCCTTATTTTTTACGTTCGCTTAAGAAATTGTAAAGTAAATCACTAATTCCAACTGTACCTGCAGATTCTTTTGCAATAGCTTCTGTGTACATCCCTTTAATTATATCAGAGCCTGTCCCCTCACCTGCAAATTTTACATTTTTTAATGAAACATCAAGAAGTTGTTGCATAAAAAATGATTCAAAATCATCACTAACTTTTCTTAAAGCTTCATCTTCTAATTTTGAACTATCCATATTCTTATATTTGTTTTGATCTAGACTATTAGCTCTTATTGTAGCCATATCAATTGAATTTGTATCTATTTGCATCATTACTCCAATCTATCAAAAAAATTCTCTTCACTAAGTATATCATTTTTATTATCACTTGAAAAGAATCTCATCTCAACTCTTCGATTATCAGCTGCCATTTCACTTTTTGGATGATATGAAGCGTATGCTGCAACTTTTAATGTTGCAGGGTCAATTCTATTTTTGATTAACTCCTTTACAACAGAAATTGCTCTTAATGCTGACAAATCCCAATTATCTCTTGGTATTGACTTACTTGAAAAACTACTTCTTGCTGTGTGTCCAATAATTTCTATATTAAAAGAGTGTGGCATAGTTCTAATTACTCTTGCAATTTTTGCAATAAATCTTTTTGAGTTTGCATTACTTAACTCATACTCTCCCTCATTAAACATAATGGTTGATGGGATATCTAAAGTAAACTCATTTTTTCCTTTTTCAAGTTGAATCTGTTGACTATCAACTATTGTCATATCATTCATCTGTTGAACCACATCAGATATCTGTTCTGAAGTATCTTGAACTGCATCTTCAGTGGTAGTTGATTCTGTATTATCACTTTGTGAATTACTTTGTTCTGTTGAGTACATATCAGATTGGGTTTGAACATCAGTAGATGCATCTATAAAACCCATCGCTTTTTTCATAATATCAAAATACTCTTCAACTTTTTTCTTATCCATTACTGCCATAGATAATAATAAAATAAAAAAAGTTAGTAATAATGACATTAAATCACCAAATTGAACAAGCCAACCAGGTAAGCATTTAGGACATTCAGGACATTTTTTTGCCATTTTTTACTCTTGTGTTTCAACCAATATAGAGTTCAATTGCATTTTTATATTACCAATTGATTCCTCATTTGCAATCATTGTAACCCCATTAATAATCACTTCACAAGAAGTCTCTTCAAGACCATGTTTTTGTGCTAACTTACTTTCTATAACACCTGCAAATAAAGTACCAATTAAAGCACCATACATTGTAGTAAGTAAGGCAACAGCCATTGCAGGACCAACTGAAGCTGGATCTGATAAGTTTGCCAACATGGCAACTAATCCAACAAGCGTACCAATCATACCCATAGCACCAGCTGTACCACCAATATTACCAAAAATACTTATCATTACATTATGTCTTTTACTCATATACTCCAATTTGGTTTCAAGCAAAGGTTGTATAGTTTCTGCTTTTGTACCATCAACTAAAAGTTGAAAAGCCTCTTTAAAAAATGGATTTTGTTCTTCTAAAACTTTCTGCTCAATATGCATAACCCCATGTTTTTTTATCTCTGTTGCATAAAATATAATCTTTTCAACCAATTCAGGTAAAGATTCAACTTTTACCTCATTCATTGCAACTTTTATTGCAGGAGTGATTCTTTTTAAATCAGCTGCTTCAAACTGTCCTGCTGTAACTGCAATTGTACCACCAACAACAATAATAACAGAAGGGATATCTAAGTAGGGTCCAAATCCTACTCCACCTAGAATAATAGCTAAGGCAACTAATGCCCAACCACCACCTAAACCACCAGCTGTACTCTTATCCATCTACTTTAATCCTATCTGACTCAATCTAGAAGATCCATCGCCTATATTTTTTACTTTCAAACCAAATTTACCCTCAACAATAACAGCTTCACCCTCTCCAATTTTAATTCCATTTACTAAAATCTCTAAGGGTTCATTTACCATTTGTTCTAATTCAATAATCTCTCCAATATCCCATCTTAAGATATCTTTTAATAAAACATTTTTTGTTCCTAAACGTACGCTAAGTTTTAGTTTTATACCAAATAATAATTGAAGATTTTCTGCTGATTCTTCTGAAAGTAGTGAACTTATTCCTAATTTATTAGAATTATTAGATGTTTGATTATTAGAACTAGAGCTCGCCCCACTTGAAACAATATTACTATCTAAAGATTTTACACCATCTCCACCTTCTGTATATCCAGTAATTTGAGAAAAATAAGGAGATATCATCTCATCAAAACTTATATAAATTGGTAGTTTTTCATTATCCAAAGATAAATCAAAGAAAAATATATTGTTTAAGCCTTTAATTTCAGAGCAATCCTTAATACTTGAGTTTAAAACTTCTGATTTGACAGCTGAAACATCTGGGAATCCTTGTGCATTAACTGTAGTGCAAAAACTACCACATACATTTGAGATAATTTCATTAACTGCATCAGTTATTTCATCATCAATATGTTCTTTTAAATCTCCCATTCCACCCAACATAAAATATTCAAATTTTGTTGCAGTGATTGTAGGGATAAAAAATTGCAAAGGTGATGATATATCTGCAAACTCTAACTTAACTGAAATATTAATACATTGAGAGTCTTCTAAAGTTTCAGTATCAAGCTGACTTACAGCATCAACTGATACGCTTTTAGAAAGCAACTGCTCCAATGTATTAGCTAATTCATCTTTTAAAAAACTTGATAAATCAGATGCCAATGACTAACCTTTTAATTATTAGATTCTTTTTGTTGTTCTTCTAACAAACTAAGTACTTGTGCTTTTATTTTCATCATATCTTCAGTAGGATACTTATACTCCACATCACCTCTTGTTACTTTTACAAAAAAGTCTTTTGATGATTTGTTGTATCCAAACTTTATATTATCTAAAATAACTTCATTTACTTGTGTTTCATTAGATTTACTTTTGGCTGAACGATGTTGTTCATCCTCTACCATTTTAGACTTTTCATCTACTTCTTTTACTGACTTTACTTTTTCAATTTCATTAACTTTTGCATTGTCTATTTCTGCAATTCTACCTAATTCCATAATAGTCTCCTTTAAAAGTTTGTATAATGAACTATTATATCAAAAAAAGATTAAATTATATGAAAGCTTGCTAAAATATAATAACTAATAAATTTTATTTACATAGACTCTAAAAAATTATCTAAATTTTTTAATCTAAAATCAATAATTGAATCCATATATGGTTTTTTAAAATAGT
This sequence comes from Halarcobacter azotofixans (SeqCode), assembly GCA_048571215.1. Lineage (GTDB taxonomy): Bacteria > Campylobacterota > Campylobacteria > Campylobacterales > Arcobacteraceae > Halarcobacter > Halarcobacter azotofixans. The sequence continues at coordinate 312,338 of CP182352.1, read as the reverse complement.
GAGAAACATTACTTAGTTTCAATTCTTGAATTAACTGAACACCAGTTAAAAAATCTGCATCTGCATCTTTTAATATGGCTTCTATTAATGATATTTGTAAAGAAGCTTCATTGTATTTATTTTCACTTAAATAAGCTGCAACTATTAAAAACATTGTATATTTATCTTCTAATTTATACTTTTTTTGTAGTTTATTTAAAATCTTCAAAGTGCTTTGGGGTTTGTTTTCATGTAAGTCAACTAAAGCTTTTGTTCTAAGATATGTTGGACTTTGAATACCACTTTGTGAAAAATCTGCCCTATCAAATAATCCAATTGCCTTTAATAAATCAAAATAAAAGCTGGTTATAATAGGTGGTCCTTCTAGAAAATTATTATTAATTTTAAGTGGAGTATTATCTTGTAATCTTGCAAAGTATTTAAAATCATTCTCATTTTTTCTTCTTAAAGTTAAATCTAATAGATATACTAATGGGTCCTTGTAGTATTCTAATAATAAAGGATGTTCTGCAGTAACTGTACCATCTTCCATTTTTATTAGATAATCTAAGGCCTTGTAGAAAATTGTTTGTAAATAAATTTCTCCTTTAACATTTACTACAAATTCTGGATTAAACATTATTTTATATAAGGTTTGTCCAAAATATTTATATAAACCATTATTTGACCTAATATTTTTTTCGATATACTCAAAATCTGCAACTTTTAAATCAATTTTATCTGCTGTTATTAATGTCATTGTTGAGTATAATTTATTCCCTGGATTTAACTTATATGCTTTTGAAAAATATTTATATGCATTGTGATAATCAAAAATTTGAGCATAACATAAAGCAAGATTATAATATATATAAGAGGTTGAGTCCTCTTTTATATATTCTTTTAATTTTTTTACTCTAACAATTGGATCATCTTTAATAATATCAATAAATTTAGAATTATACGCAACCATTTTTTCTAGACTTTGTACATTTTGTTTATCTTTAAAGATAAATCCCCGTGACATATCGTAAACAATCTCTTGGGTGTCAGAAAAAATAAAAGGAGCAAAATAATAAATATAATCTATTTTTCTATCCTTAGAAAATTTAGTTATAAAAGACAAATACTCTTTTGTGCTATATTTATTTCTATTAAAAAATATCTCTAAAGGATAACTCAAGTTGATCTTAAAGCTATCTTTTCTATCCTTTATCTCATCTAAATGTTCTTTCAATTTTTCTAATTGATTTGATTTTAAATCTCTAAATACCATAAACCAAAGTATTTCATCTATTCTATTTCGATTAAAACTTTTCTCTTTTGCTTGTATAAAAAATTTTTCTGCACTTGCATAGTTTTTTAACTTTAAATATAAAAGTGCAATTTTTAGATCATCTTGAAACTGCATTGTTTTTAAAACATTTAAGGCATTTTCATAATTTTTCAATAAAATATACGTATCTACTACTAACCTTTTAGAGTGTTCTGTAAGATTTTTATATTTTTTTGTTATATTAATAATTGTATTTAAATAATCTCTGTTATCATTAATTTGATAAAGATAATATGCAGCTGAAATATATGAATATGTATCTGTATAAATAGCTTCTTTATATTCATAAATATTGTTTAGATATAAAAGAGCATTCTCTTTTTGTTTAAGTTTATAATACGCTATACCAATATTTAAAAAAGATGGTATTTTTAAAATTTCTGAAGTTGTTTTAAACATCTCTATAGCTTTCTTATATTCACCCTTCTCTAATAATAAAACAGCTTTATTAAACTCAACTTGCAATCTAAATTTTTCTTGGTTTTTTTGTATTTTATCATACTTAAATAAGATATCTGGTTGAGAGTCTATTTTATCTGCATGTAAAAGTGTAGTGATATAAAAGATTGAAAAGAAAAAATAAAAAACTTTCACAAAACCCCTTAAATCAATGTATTTACCTGAGCATAAAGTTCTTCTGTTCTTTTTTCTAAACTCTCAATTTCATGCTTAAGTTCACTATTTTCTAGCCTTAGTTTTTGAATATCTTCCCTCGCAACTTGAAGGTTATCTTGATTTGTTTTTAGTGTTGCTGCACTAACTTTAACTTGTTTTTCATATTTATTTATAATCTCTTGAAGTTTTTTATTATCATCTTCAAGAATATTTTTCTCTTCATTTAACTTTCTATACAAAGATTTATATACATTTGTACTTGAAAAATAGTATAAAAGTAGTATGCCAATTATTGTTATTAATAAAAAATTATCCAATTTCTTCCTCAGGATATAAAGTAAGAGGTTAAAACCTCTTATTTTATATTATCGTTTTAAGTTAATTAAAGTGTTTAGAATTGTATCTGATGTGGTAATAGATTTTGCATTTGCTTCAAATGCTCTTTGAAATACCATCAAGTTAACTAAACTTTCACTTAAATCTGCTGTACTTAATTCTAAAGTTTTTGACTCAATTCTAGCAGTTTTATTATTGTTTAAATTATAGATTGGATCCCCCGAGTTATTACTTTTAGCAAGTAAGTTATCCCCAACAGGTTCTAGTCCTCTATTGTTGTTAAATAGTGCAATTGCAACTTGTCCAATAACAAAGTCTGCACCATCTTGAGTCATTGTAATAAGACCCGCATCATCAACAGAAAATGAACCAAAAGCAGATTCAGAGATACCAAGAGTATCAAGTCTTAATTGTAGTGAACCTTTAGTAGCAGTTTGGTCAACTTTATTTATAAGTTCAATAAACTCTGCACCTGCACCAGCTCTACCACTATAATCACTGTTTTTATCTACAGGAGTGTATGTTGCTGCAAGAGTAGCTGTACCATCATCTGTTGCTGCACTATCTGCTACTTTTAAAGAACCACTAAACTCCACATCATAGTTTGAATCTAAGGTTTCAATCACTAAGGCACCATTTACATTACTAGCTTTTACATAATCAGATAAAACAAATGAACTTGTAGTTTGAATTGTATCATCAGTATCATCAACATTTATATAAGTGTTTGTCCCATTTATATAATCTACCATATCATCAACACTAGTTATGCCATCCATAAAGATTTTATATGGTTTTGCAGGGTTAGTTGAACCATCACCAGGAACTGGTATATTTGCACCTAACTCTTTATCATAAATAGTAAGCCCATATGTAAAGTCAAATGAAGATGTTCCATCAAGACCTAAATCAGATGCTGTATATACATCCCTTTGATTTCCTGTAATAAGTCTAGCTAAAGCTTCTTTTGAGCTTTCAAGTGCACCAATACCTGAACCAGCTGATGCAAGTACACTTGTCTGATAGTCACCTATATTTGTAGTATCTCCAGAAGATTCACCAACTTCTGTTATTTTAAACTCTACCCCTGGAATTAAAGATTCAATTTGAATAATACCTTTTAACATCTCTGTATAATCATTTGTATTAGCTCTATATGTTTCACCACTTTCTAAGAAGTCTGTATCTACTCCACCAGATGATTCTTCAACTAAATAAGCTTTTAAGCCTGTTACTTCAGAAAGTTTATTTGCCAGTGCTTTATATGTTTCAACTCTACTTGCAGCAATATCATAATCAATTGTTAAATTACTTGCATAAGTTGCTTGTGAAATAGATGTTGGAGCAGCATCAAGTTGAATAGTACCAGCACCTGTATCAGTAGTTAAACTATATGTTGTACCTAAAGTATTATTTTCTTTTATTGCAGCTTCTAAACCTTCCACAATCTCTGTTAGTGTAGCATTTGAATCTGAATCATAAAATACAGTTTCACCATCAATTGTTAATGAATATCTACTTAAATCTGCTGCTGTTACAGTTATAGTATCATTTGCATTTGTAGTAGTACTAACTGACATATTACCCGTATCTGTGCTATCTAAAAAACTTTCCTTAAATTCATCACTAGCTACAGTAGATACATAGTTTTGATAATGTTTAGTTCCATCTATATATACATATATTTGATCACCCTCACTTGATGCAAGTCCATTTGTTCCTGATTTGAAGTTTACTTGTGAAACTTGTGCAGTTGAAGTTGCTGATGAGCCATCTGGTTCTTCTGATAGTCTTTGTAACCATGTTGAATAATTTTTAATAGCCTCTTCAATATCTGATACCTTTGAAGATTTAGATTTTAATCCTGCTCCACTAAATATAGTTGCTGAATCTGTTTTTGCTGTACTTGTATAATCTGTAGCTCTTGATGTAATTGTCTCAACAAAAGTTGCATGTTTAATAATTTTTGAACTTAAAAGTTTTGTATAATTATCATTAAACATTGTTACATTTGGATTTGTAGAAGTTGTTTCTTTAGGATCAATTGCCACCATTGGCCAACCTTGAACTTCATTTCCTGCTGCATCTTGTAAGGTTCCATTATCACCCATCCTAAAGTTTCCAGCTCTTGTATAGTTATCCTCAGAACTTCCACTTAGTCTAGTATTCTTTACAACAAAAAAACCTTCTCCACTAAGAGCTAAATCGTAATCAACTCCTGTAAGTTTTAAGTTTCCTTGAGTATAAAGTTTTTCAGAATCTAATATTTTAGAACCTTTACCAATTCTATCTTGATACATTTGGTCTGCAAAAGAGATTCTAGATGCTTTAAATCCTACTGTATTAACATTTGCTATATTATTTGATTCGTTATCTAGTGCTTGTTGTTGTGACGCAAGCCCCGAAATCCCTGTCCATAATGCTCCAACCATGACTTATCCTTTAAGATAAATTTTCAAACATACTTAATGTTCAAATCTTAATATTTAAAAAAATACTAAGATTTAAACATCTTCTAATGTAATACAATCTTATGTTTTAAGCTGTATTGTCATTTTTAATATCTCATCTGAGGTAGTAATAGATTTTGCATTTGCTTCAAAAGCCCTTTGAAGACCTAAAATCACTGCCAAATTCTCACCTAGATCAGCCTTACTTAACTCCAATGAATGGTGTAAAATTTTATTAATATCTGCGGCAAAATATGGTTCTCCTGAAGCCTCAGTCATACTAAAAAGATTACTTCCTACTGGAGACAACTCTTCTTCAGCTCTAAATGCGACTGTTTGAACCTTCCCAACCAAAAACTTATTATCCCCATCAGTTAAAAAAACCAATCCATTTTCCTCAATACCAATTATACCAAAAGTATTCTCTGAAAGGCTCATGTTTTCTAGTTTCAATTGTATATTGTCTAAATTATCTAAATTATGTTGATTTGTTAATGATAAATCATTTTTAATCTCTAAAAACTCAGCTCCTGCTGATTCTATTGCACTTCTTAAAGCAGTTCTAGAACTCTCAACCATACCCAGTCCACTACCCATAACTGGTTCCTGCACTGTATAAGAAAATACTGCTTTATTATTAATTACACCATCTCCAACTTTTACACTTTGTCCTGGGATTAGTGTTTCTATTCTTAAAACTCCTGTTGCCAAATCTATAGATGAAGTTAAACCCTCAGAATTAGATATTTGATCTGAAAATTTCTTAAGTGTAGTATCAATATCAGTATCAAAGTTTTGTTTATACTCTACATTATTAATTGTTAATTTTATTACATCATTTTCATCATTTAAAAGATTAGTTGCAGAACCAAAATTCAATTGTGTAATTTGAGTAGTTGAATTACTTGAGGTAGCTTCTGCATCAGAAGCATAAGCATTTAATTTTTCTCTATAATCAATTATAAGCTTATCAATATCTGTTAGTAAAGTTGATTTAGATTTATATCCAGCTCCACTAACACCAATATCAGTTGCACTGCTTTGATAATCAGTTGCTCTGGTATTAATTGATTCATAAAAACTTGTGCTACTATTTACAAACTCAGAGGCTATAAACTTCACATAATCATCATTAAACTCAACAACATTTGGATCTGAACTTAAAACAATAGGATCTTCAGGCTGTAAACCTAATACATTTTTTGCTCCATCTGCTGTTTTTAATAAACCATCTTTACCCATTTGAAAGTTACCAGCTCTTGAATAAAAAAGTTCATTTGAAGTAGTATCTCTCATAACAAAAAAACCACTACCTTCAATTGCAACATCATAAGGGTTATTTGTTACAGTAATATCACCTTGCTTAAAGTTTTTTTGGATTGAACTTATTTGAGTACCTCTACCTGTTCCATCAGCAGAATATAAAAGGTCAGAAAAGTTTACTTCATCTGGTTTATATCCATAAACATTTGTATTAGTTGAATTATTCGCAACTATATTTAATGCTTGGTTATGAACATTCATCCCCATTACGCCATTCCAAAGTGAACTTACCATAATAAAATCCTATTTTCTAATAAATTTTAACAATATCTTCATATTTAACAAATGTTGAATTTGGTGAATAGATTTCATCAGTTCCAGAATAATCAAACATAGGATAGGTTTCATCAGAATCCTCAGGTGAATAAGTTGGTTTAACAACTTTCCCATCTTTGTCTGTTATTATAATCTTATTATCACTACCAAATTCAAACATTCCTGATTCATTAAGTTTAACATAATAATCAGTAAGAGTACCATCATCTTCTTTTATTTGTCCAGTTTCAAAGTCATAACTTACATTTTTTCCATCACTAGTTCTAGCTAATCTATCTTTAAAACCTAACAGTTCAGTACTTTCAAGAAGTGGTACCCCATCATTCATTTGAACACTATGAACATAAAATGATGCTTTTACTTTTTCTGTTATTGTATTACCCTCAGGATCTTTTAAATTTTCACCATCATCCCCTTTTACAGGAACATCAATTAAGGCATCAATTTTTTTACCCATAAAATCTGCTGCATTGGATAAAGCCATACTTGCAATAGCACCCTCAAGTGATTTCATAGAGTTTGCTAATTGTAAATTTGTTTCAATAGTAGACATTTTCATTTGAGTATCTACCATTTTTTCAGAATCCATAGGTTTAGTTGGATCTTGCATCTTTAACTCTTCAATCATTAGCTTTAAAAAATCTTCTGTAGTTAATGAATCATTACTAATTGAAGATGTATAAGCATTTCCATCTACTCCAGTTTTTGTATTTACACCTACATTATCTACTGCTGCCATATTAGACTCCTATCTTAAGTTTTCTTCAAAGAAATATCTTACTACATTATCAGAATCCATTGTTTCTTGAACCCTAACTGCTAACTTGTCATCGATTACAATAATATCACCTGTTCCAATGATTCTTTTATTTACATAGATATCACCACCTGAACCAGCAACTTTATCTAATGATAATATATCACCTTCACACAACTCCAAAAACTCTTTTATAGTGATATTTGCACTTCCTAACATCACATCAACAGTAATTTGAGTATCAACTAATAAATCATAATCTCTTTCACTAATTTCCATATTATTCATACTTTATTTTGTTTATTACACTATTATAACATAAAAATTGGTTTTTTATAATTAGATGAGTATTTTTGCTTTATTTTACAAAAATTTAAGCTAAAGAATCTAAAGTTTCTAACATAGAACTTACTTTTGACTCAATATTTCCATCAAAATTACCTAAATCACTAGCTATTACAACTCCACCAGCTGTAACATTTGCATCTTCAACTAATTCTATAAATTTATCAAAACTTAAATCATCTTTTAAAATTTCATAATCTTTAGGATTAAGGTGAATTTTAACTCTTGTAGCACTTTTAATTTTTTCTAATAAGTGTTTAATTGTCTCTTTTGCTATAAGTGTTGAGTTTTCTCCAACCTCTATTGAGATAATCTTTTTTGCAATAGAGATAGATGTTTTTAGAAGTTTTGTTTCCATTTGAAAGCTTGCTTGTTCAAAAAAGTTAGCATAATGTTTTAAATCTTTTATCGCTTGAACAACTTGTTTATCTATATCCCTTGTAACTGCACCATTATTTTCTATATGATCAATTTTTTGTGTAAGGGTATTTAATTGAGTTGATAAGTTTGTAATTTGGCTAATTATAGGGTCTAGGTGATTGCTTGGAATATTTTCTGAAATTATAACAGGGGGACCATTTTCCTCTTTTAATTCATTTCCTGCAAAGGTACCTAATTGGTAATTTTGTATATTATCACTTTTAGAGATAACTTTTGCATTTGAGTATACATTGTTTTTATCCATTATTGTTCATCCATTTCTCTATCAATAACACCCTCTTCTATCATTTTTTGTGCTACATCAAGCATTTTTCTTTGAGCTGCTTCAATATCTTTGATTTTAACTTTTGTTAATAACTCAAACTCTTCTTTAAATCTATCACTTGCTCTTTGAGACATAGCTGAAGTAATTTTACTCATATCCTCATCTGTTGCATTTTTCATGGCAACTGCAACATCAGCTGTATCAACATTTTGTAAAATTTTCATAATATATTCAGAATCAAGTTTTAATAAATCTTCAAATACAAACATATTCTCTTTTATCTTAGTTGCTAATGAAGTATCTACTCCATTTATATTTTTTAAAATATCTTGAGATTTTGGTCCAAGTCTATTTAACATATCTGCAACAACTTTAACCCCACCTACATCAACAATAGATGACAATAAAGACTCTAGCTTTTTTTCCAAAACCAAAGAGATAGTTCTTACTACATCTGGAGATACATCTTTTATAGTTGCCATTTGCATAGTAACTTTTACTTTTACATCCTCTTCTAATAACATTAATACTTCTGCTGCTTTTGGAGCTTCCATATGGGATAATATAACAGCAATAGTTTGTGGAGACTCATCCCTAATAAAGTCACTTAATTGTTTTGAATTTATAGCATCCAAATAAGAAAATGATTGAGAAGCTAGTTTCATTCTTGAAAGTTTTGCTAAAACCTCATCTGCCTCAGCTTTTCCTAAAGATTTATATAAAATATCTTTGGCATAATCATATCCACCTGAACTAATAAAAGCTTTTGACCTTGTAAATAGATGAAACTCTTCTAGTATAGCCAAAGAAGTCTCTTTGTCAATTGAGTTTATTAAAGTGATATTTGTAGATATATCTTCAACTATATTTTTAGGTAAGTGCTGGAAAATTTTAACTGTTGCTTCTTCCCCTATAAGTACACAAAATAGGGAAATTTTTTCCATCATTGACATACCTTTTAATAATTCATTAGTACTATCCACTATAAGCCTTATTATTTAAATTTTCCACTACCCTCATTAAGCAATAGCTCTATCATTCTTGCTATTTCATCAGGGTGTTCATTTATCTCTTTATCCAATGCCTCAATAAGTACTTCATACTTTGCTGCATTCTCCTCATCTAAGCCTTCAATATTATTCATTATTTGACTTTTTACTTTTGCTTTTAATCTACCTTGGGCTGTGCCGGCATCAAATTCATGTTCATAATTTGACATAAACTCATCCATAAATTCATCATCAATTGGATTACCATCTTTGTCAACTTTTTTTGTTGCTGTTTTATCTCCTAAAACAACAACCTCATGGTTTACAATAAATTTTTTATAGAAGATAAAAAGCAAAATTGCTGCTATTAAATATTGAAAATATTCACTAAAATCTCTTAATATTGATTTTATCATAGCAAAGGTATCAACAGAACCAGACTCTTCTATCATCTCATTTGCAACAGGGTTTCCATTTTTGTCAACCTTAGCAGTAGCATTTAAAGCTTGTGCTCCAACAAATTTAAATGCTCTTACAGATATTTTATCCCCCCTTTTTTCATCAAAACCAATACTATCTTTAACTAGGGATTCTATAGATGCAATAAACTCATCTCTATTTTGTGCACCTTCTAATACAGATGAATCAAAAGTTACTGCTGCACTAACTCTTTTAACAGAAGAATAGTTATTGTTTTTTTCCTCTATAATTTTTTTTGATATTTCATAATTTGTAATATTTTTTACACTTTCAGAGTTTGATTCAACTGCATTATTACTATTTACTCCATCTGGCGTTTGTATATTATTTTCAACACCTGCAGTTCCACCTGTTCCTTTTCCACCACCACTTGATTTACTTGTATTTTCAGTAGTTTGTTGACTTCTTATGGTTCCTTCTGGGTCATAAATCTCTTGTTGTGTATGTATCTTTTTAAAATCTAGCTCCATTGTAACATTTGCTACAACTCTACCTTTCCCAACAACTGGTTCTAAAAGTTCTACAATCTTTTTTTCATAATCTTTTTCAATTTTATTTTTATACTTATTTTGAGTTAATGATTTTCGATTATCTATATCATCTTGGGACAATTGTAATAAAGTACCATCTTGGTCTATAAGTTTTATATTTTCATTAGATAAATCACTAACAGCCGAAGCTATAAAGTTTTTAATTCCATCTATTTGTTGTTGAGTTAAAAAAACTCCTGGTTTTAAGGATATAACAGCAGATGCCGTGGGTGGTGATTTTTTCTCAGTAAATATAGTATCTTTTGGAATTGCAATTTTAACACTAGCTCTTAATACCCCAGACAAAGACTCTAATGATCTTGATAATTCACCCTCTAAAGCTCTTAAATACTTTACTTTATTTTCAAAGTTTGTAGTTCCTAAAGAAGATTTTTCAAATATTTCCCAACCTACATGTTTACTTGTTGCAGCTTCACTTGTAACAAGTTTTATTTTTGCCACATTAATAAAATCTTTTGAAGTTTTTAAAGTAAGGTTATTACCACTTCCAACTACAGAAAACTCAATCCCAGAAGCTTCAAGTTCATTACTAGCTAACATCACTTGATTTTTTGTAAGATTAGAGGCAATTGTATAATTTAACTTTTGATCTTGTGCTTTTATATTTGAATATACTAATAATCCAATTAGCAATACAAAAAGCAAAGAAAATCCACCAACTATAACAGCTCTTTGTGCAGAATTTAAATTGTTTATAAACTTTATCAGTTGATCCATAAATTATATACCTAATTAATTTTTTGCTGATGATTCTATTACAGATCTAAAAAGTCTTGAATCTTTTGTAATAGATGATTGTATTGCATCAAATATTACTTTATTTTTTGCCATCTCACTCATTTGTGTATCTAGATTTACATTATTACCATCATTTTGTTCTGTTAATCCTTCCACATCAACTATTTTAGGTTCTGAAGGTTTTTGAACATCTGCAGAAGCTTTTATATGATTTTCATTTGTAGTATAAAGTTTTAAATCATTATTCTGAACTTTTTTTAACTCATTTTCAAATACTAAATCTTTTGTTTTATAATTTGGAGTATTTATATTAGAGATATTACTTGAAATAACATTTTGTCTGTCACTTCTAAAACTTAGCTGATCAAAAAGTAAACTTGTTACACTACTTGCTTCCATTATTTAGTATTACTCCCTATTTTTTCTATAAGTTTTGCATTTATTTCACCAATTGAAGTTATACCCTTTTGGGCTCTTTCTAAGCCCCTATGAGCATCAATCAAATTAACCATTGATCTAACAGTGTTCACATTAGATTTTTCTATTGAACCTTGTATAAGATATCCACTATTATCATCTATATTTTGAACAAATGCTCCCGCTTCTTTCTCTTTAAAATTGTTATCTTTATATTTTTCTAAATCATTATAATCAATTTGTACTACAGAAATCTGTTGTATATAATCTTCATCTTCAACGCTAATTGCTTCATTGTCATTATTTAAAATAAATTGACCACTTGAATTAACTAACATACCATTTAAAGGTTTAAAAGCTCCATCTCTACTATATACAACCTCTCCACTATCGTCTTGAACTCTAAAAAAAGTATCCCGTTGTTTTAATGCAAAATCTAAACTGTTACCTGTTGCAACAATAGGACCTTTTTCTTGATTTAAGAATTTTCCATCAATTTTTGGTACAGTATTCATTACTGTACTTAATTTAGAAGGGGCAAAACCTTCTTGTTCTGCTCTTTTTAAATAATGATTAAATGAACCCTCGGTTAAACTTTCTTGTTTAAAACCATTTGTATTTACATTAGCTAAATTATTTGAAATAACATCAACTCTATTTATTTCATTTACCATTGCTGCTGCTAAAGGATATGTTCCTTGGTTCATTTGTTCTCCTTATTTATTAAATTCTGCAATTAATGCCTCTAAATCATCATCTGCCATTAAATCACTACTACCTTTATCACCATGAATATGCTTAGCTATTGCAACTTCATCATGGGAACCTGAATCTTCAAATAAATTATTTAAATAGGTTGATAATTTTCTAATAACAGACATAACTCTTTCTATTTTTTGTCTATTTATATCATGATACTGCATCAATTCCATTGCTTGGAATATCTCTGTGTTTCCTGAGTTTAACTTATCGTTTATATCTTGAATATGGGCATCCATCAATTGTGATTGTTCAAGGTTTAGTTTAAAAGCATTTATATTAGGAAACTTATTACTTAAACTTGTTAACATATTAAGTTGTTTCTCATTGAAACTTGCTAATGCTTGTACATCATTTTGTATCTCTGTATTGTAGTCTAAAATATTACTTAATACATCAAAAATTTTGGTTGCTTTTTCTTCTGAATCATTTGCAACTATACTTAATTGATTTACAACTTTTGTATCATCATCAACAGGTAATGGGAAAAGACCTCTACTTATTTTATCATCTATCCCATCATCCTTTTCATCATACTCATTTTCAGATTTTATCTCTTTAGGGAGTTCTTCTTTTACTTCTTTTTTAACTTCATCTTCTACAGAAGTTTCTTCTTTTACAACTTTATCTTGTTCTTTCGTATCATCCTCAATACCATCAATTGATGCTAAAAGTTCGTCTAAACTTTCATCTGATACAGATGAATCCTCTTTAGATTCCTCTTCATTTTTTGTTGTATCGTTTTTTTCCAGCTCATTTAATATATCTTCTATATCATCTTCAGCTTGTTCTTCATTCTGTGAATTATCACTTTTTTCATCATCTAAAGTATTTAATAATTCATTTAAAGATTCATCGTTATCTTGTGTATTATTAGTTTCAATATCTGTATTATCATTCTCTTGTGCTTGCGATAATAACGCTTCAATATCATCTTCAGATACTTTTTTATCTAAATCATCTTCTTTTTCTTCTGAAATTATATCTTCAGTTTGAGCAATCAAATCATTTATATCATCTTCAGACATTTTCTCATTTGATTGATTCTCTTTGTTATCTTCTGTTGACTCTTCTTCTGCATCATCATTACCAAAATCTAAACCATTCATCAATGATTCAATTTCTTCTTGGCTCATACTCATAATTAAACCTTTGTTATCAAATAAACCCTACTATTTTAAAACCCCATCAAGTTTCTCTTTTAAAACCTGCGCATTAAATGGTTTAACAATATAGTTGTTAACACCAGCTTTCAATGCCGTTATCACCTCACCTTTACCACCTTCAGTAGTAATCATGATAATAGGAATTTTTCTATGATTTCCTTCTGATCTAATTTTCTTAACTAAATCCAAACCATTCATATTAGGCATATTCCAATCTGTCAAAACAATATCGTATTGCTTATCTTCTAATTGTTTCCATGCCTTAACGCCATCTTCTGCTTCATCAAAATCCTCTTTAGAAAATCCTAATTGCATAACAACATTACCAATAATTCTTCTCATTGTTGAGCTGTCATCAACTATTAATATTCTCATTATGTTCCCTTTATAAAAACTTCATTCAAAATCTTTCTATTATATAGAATTTGTTTTAAATATATACTTAATATTAATAAAATAATCTAATTGAATTTATGAAACTTTAAAATATCTTTAAATATAATCTAGGAATAAATAAAAAGCAGAGGATAAAACTATGATTAGAGGGCTTTATACAGCTGCAACTGGTATGCATTCTATGCAACACCAAATTGATGTTATATCAAATAATATTGCAAACGTTAATACACTAGGTTTTAAAAAAGATAGAGCAGAGTTCCAAGATTTGATGTATGAATCTTTAAATTTTACTGCTGGAAGAACCTCACAAACTTCAGTTAATCCTACAGGGATTGATGTGGGACTAGGGGTAAAAGTTTCTGGTGTACAAAAAAACTTTTTAGAAGGTGACTTAAAACTTACTAGTAATACACTTGATATTGCCATTGAGGGTAATGGTTTTTTTCAAATAACTAAACCAGATGGGGAATTAGCGTATACAAGAAATGGTGGCTTTAAATTAGATAATGAAGGTAATATTGTAAATGCACAAGGTTATTTATTGGAACCTCAAATTACAATTCCAGATAATGTAAAAGATGTGACTATTGCTTTAGATGGAACTGTAACAGCTACTAATCCTACAACAAATACTGAAGTTAATTTAGGTCAAATTCAAATTGCAGACTTTATAAACCCATCTGGGCTTACTCCACTTGGTGATTCACTATATTCAGCGAGTGAAGCTTCAGGTGACCCATTAGTTGGTAATCCTGATAGTGAACAATTTGGTAGTTTAAGACAAGGAATGATTGAACTTTCTAATGTAAAACTTGTTGATGAAATGGTTAATTTAATTACTGCACAAAGAGCTTATGAAGCAAATTCTAAAGCAATAACAACCTCCGATTCAATGTTACAAATAGTAAATAGGTTAAAAACTTAATTGATACTTTTATGAATCTAGAAGAACTTAAAAAGTTACGTGAAGAGAACTTTAAAAAACATAAAAAGAAAAAACGAGAATATTACTTAAAAAGTAAAGAAAAAGAGTCAAGTTCTAAATACAAAAACTACAAAGAGATTGACTATGCAAAAGAGTTGGATAGTGATAATTTTGCAAAAAATATAAAAATTATTGCAAAGAAACAAAAAGAATTCATTGATGATAGAAAAGATCAAATTATCCAAAAAATCAATGAATATAGAGAGAAAAAACAATCTTATTATCAAAAAAATAGAGAAAAAAGATTGGCTTATGATAAAGAGTATAGAGAAAAAAGAAAAGAAGAACTAAAAGAGTACAGAAAAGAGTACTATAGAAAAAATAAAGAGCATATTTTAAAAAAACAAAAAGAAAAAAGAAAATCAAATAAAGAGTAACCATGGCAGAGAAAAGTGATGAAGATATAATCAAAGAAGTTGGTTTGGATAATGACAAACAAAGTGTTGATGGTACTACAAATGTAGAGGAAGAGAATCAAGAAAAAGTAGAAGAAAACACCCAAGAACCTATTCTTGAAGAGATTGAATTACCCCAACAAGAAGAAAATACTACAGGTGATGAAAAAGTAAATAAAAAGATTCAAAAACGACAACCTAAAATTCTTAGAATAATGATTACAGTTATAGCTATATTATTCTCCTTACTAGCTATTGGTTTAATGTTATACTTTTTAGGTTTTTTTACTCCCGATGAAGATCCAAAAGAGATTACAAAAACACAAGCTTCTGCAAATGAACAAAGAAAAAATCAAATAGATATCAATATTAATGAATTAGATGAAAAAAAATTGAATAAAAAACTAACTACCCTTACAAAACATGAGATTATGAATAAACATGAACTTGAAGCAGAAGAAAAAAGAATAAAAGAGGAAGAAGAGAAAAGAATAGCAGCAGAAAAAAAAGCCCAAGAAGATAAAAAGAAAAAAATGCAAGAAGAGATAGATGCTCAATATGCAAAAATTGATGAAGAGAAAAAACTATTATCTGAACAACAAAAACAAATAAAAGAGGAACAAGAGAAATTCCTTGCTTTACAAAAACAATTAAAAGATGAGTTAGAGATAAAAAAAACTGAACTTTTACAAGAATTAGATACTAAAAAGAGTATGGAAAACACCCCTAGTGGCAAAGTAGTTAATAACCAAGAAGCTAATATACCTCAAGAACAAACCAATAATGAAGTGATGCAAAGTTCAAATCAATTTTTGTCATTTATTAATGTTGCAACAATAAAAGGTGAACTTTTAAAATCTTATTTAGATAAATTGCTAACTTTTGAAAAAAATGTCTCTTTATGTAGAGATCCTAAAAACAGAATTGTAATCTACTTTGGACCATATGGTACGGATGGTGAGAGAAAAAAAGTTTATGATGAGCTAATGAATAACGGTTATAAACAAGCTTATCTATCTGATTTAACTAATGAAGAGTATGAAAAAAGATGTAAATATTAGTTTGCATCTTTCATTAGTAAAAATCTAAAAAATAGTTCAAAGAAACTATACTAATACTTAAGAGTTTTCCAATATTTCGAAACTATTTTTTGTTTGTATAGTTTTATTATTTATTTCTACATTTATTATGTATTTATCTTTTTTATAAGGGATTAAAAAAGTTTTTGGTAGTTCTTTTTCTACCAATTCTTTTGAAGTTATTACCTCTAAATAGTCATCTAAAGGGTATCTGTGGATATCTTTTACTACTCCTAGAACCAAATCATTTTCAATTACTGTACATCCAATAATATCAAACCAAAAATATTCATCATCTTCTAGATTACAGTTATTTTTTGTATCTTCAATTGATACATATAACTCTTGATTTGTTAATTTTTTAGCTAAATCAACATCCTCATAAGTTTCAAACTTGATTGTTTCTTTATTTGGATTGTATTCTAATACTTTTAATTGAAGGTTTTTATTTGTAGTAAATAAGGCATTTTTTTTAAATTGCTCAGGAAAATCTGAGTCTATAAAGAGTTTTAAATCCCCTTTTAAACCTACAGTTTTTCCAAGCTTGGCAACATAAATTTTATCTTTCATAATATAAGTTAATTTGCAAGAACTTGAATTTTATAAGATACACCATCTTTTGCTTTACAACCATTTGCCATAGTTTTTAAAGCATTTATCATATTTCCATTTTTACCGATAAGTTTTCCAATATCTGCACTATTTGCTTTTATTGTTATCTCAGTAAAAGTATCATCAATACTCTTTGTTGATATAGAAACCTCTTGGGGTTTACTTACTATAAGTTTTGCATAACTTTCTATAAAATTTGTAATCATGTTGTTATTCTACAGTAAAATTACTTTTGAGATGCTAATTTCTTAACTTTTTCTGATGGTTTAGCACCAACACCTAACCAATAGTTATATCTCTCTTCATCTAATTTTAATACTTTTGGCTCTGCAACTGGATTATAATATCCAATTGATTCAATCCAACCTGAATCTCTTCTTTTTCTTGAATCTGTTACTACGATTCTATAAAATGGTTTTTTATTTCTACCCATTCTTGTTAATCTAATCACTGTCATACTTTTTTCCTTTTAAATTTTTAATTTTTAGTATTGAATTCTAAACTCAAACCTTTTATAAAAGTCAAGTTTACAACTCAATACTAATTGTTGTTTCTATCTTGGTAGGTTTGGTGGCATCCCTCCACCACCTTGCATTTGAGACATCATGTTTTGTAAACCTTTCATCCCACCTTTACTCGAAAGTTTTTTTGCCATTTTTGAGGCATTTTTAAACTGTTTAAGTATTTTATTTACTTGCATCTCTGATAATCCAGATCCCTTTGAAAGTCTTTTCTTTCTACTAGGATTTAATAAACTTGGTTGTTCTCTCTCTTTTGGAGTCATAGAGCTAATAAGTGCTTTGATTCTTTTTATCTCATCAGAGTTTTCAAAATCCATATCTTTTATAGGTCCTGCCATTTGTGAAAGACCTGGTATCATTCCAATAATAGATTTCATAGAACCAAGCTTACTCATCATAGAGAGTTGATCTAAAAAGTCATTAAAGTTAAACTCACCCTTTTTGATTTTTTTAGTAACTGCTTTTGCTTTCTTTTCATCTATAATAGCAGAAGTTTTTTCAGCAAGTCCCTCAATATCCCCAGCACCCATAAGTCTAGATACAATTCTATCTGGAATAAATACTTCCAAATCTGGCATCTTTTCACCAGTACCAATAAATCTTAATGGAACACCAACTTGATGAGCTATAGATATTGCAACTCCACCTTTTGTGTCACCATCATATTTAGATAGAATAACTCCATCGATACCAATTTTTTCTTTAAATGTAGTTGCTGTTTTTGTTGCATCATGTCCTGTTAAAGAATCAGCCACATAAAAAATCTCATCAGGACTTACAGATTTTTTGACATTATCAAGTTGTTTCATCAACTCTTCATCAATTGCAAGTCGCCCAGCTGTATCTATTAATAACACATCATATAGCTCTTTTTTAGCTTTCTCTTGAGCTGCAAGTGCAATTTTAATTGGATCTTTTTCATTATCATCAAAATATATATCAACTTCAATTTGAGCTGCAATTTGTTTTAATTGCTCAACTGCTGCTAATCTTTGTAAATCGGCAGCTGCAACTAAAACTTTCTTTTTTCTAAGTTTTAGATAATTTGCTAACTTACCTGTTGTTGTTGTTTTACCAGAACCTTGAAGTCCTGTCATTAAAATAGTTGTAGGAGGAGTAGCAGAAAAAACAAAACCTTGTTTTCCCTCTGTTGTTAAAATATTTGTTAATTCACTTTTTAAAGCTTTTAGAAATGAATCTTGTCCAATTCCATTCCTTTTTGTTTCTAATTCAATAGCTGAAACTAACTCTTTTGTTGTTTTATGGTGTACATCAGCTTTTAATAATGATTTTTTCAATTCTGATAGTGCTCTACTTAGTGAGGCAATATCATCTTTATGTCTAATTTTATTTACTGCATTTACAATTGAACCGGTTATTGAATCAAACAAAACTATACTCCATTATTTTAAAATTTGGGGATTTTACTATTTTATTACTTTAAGTAAGATTAAAGTGGTATTATTTTAAGTTTACTTTAATATATTGTTTTTATAAAAATCCCATTTTATGGGATTTTTAAACTTTAAAAATCTTAATTTTTAATTAAACTCATACACTTTGAACTCTCTTGGTTCTTTTGCTTCAAAATTATAATCAAAAATTTTAGTCTTTTTAGAGTGTAATAAAACACGATTTATATTTGAAGCTGGTTTTCCATAAATTGCATCTCCAATTATAGGTAAACCAACATGGTTTAGATGTACTCTAATCTGATGAGTTCTTCCTGTATCAATCACAATTTTTACTTTAGATTTATTACCCTCTACAAACATTGGATAAACAGTTGATTTAGCTGGTTTTCCCTTTTTCATATCAACTTTAGACCTAGCCATTCCCCTATCTTTTGTAGTCATAATTGGTTTATCTATCTCTATCTCTTCAATCACTTTTCCATCAACAATAGCTACATACTCTTTATACACCCTATTTGCTTTAAACTCTGCAATTGCTTTTTTTCTAAACTCATCATTTTTTGCAAAAAGCATCACTCCACTTGTTTCTTTATCAAGTCTGTTTAACATTATTGCATTTGGGTATTTTTTTGCAATCTCATCACTTGTCATAAATGCTGGTTTATCTAAAGCTAAAATATCATCATCTTGAAATATAACTTTAATATTTGCAATCTCTTTTACTGTAAACTTTGTATCTACATCTATTTCACCCCTTGCAATAAGCACCTTTTTACCAGCTACTTTTACAAGCCCCTTATCTATTAACTCTTTAGCTTTTGAATTTGAGATATTCTCTTGTTTTGCTAAAACTTTATATGCTTTATCAAATGGCATTTAATTCCTTTATAATAGGTTCTATATCACCTTGCTTTCCAAGGCTTGAATTTTCTAAACTTTCTAAGTTCTCTAACTTTTCTTTTAATTGATCATTTTCAATTATACTGTAATTTTTAACACATTCAAATAGTGAGTATTGATTAAAAATATTTTTACCACTTATCAACTTACAGCTAAAATATGCAGGTTCTATTGGATTATGTCCACCTATTTTTTCAAAGGCTCCACCTAATATAACAACATCTGAAATAGCATAAATATTATTTAACTCCCCAAGAACATCCACTAGCACAATATCTGAATCAAAATTTTCATTTTGAGAAAATCTATGATAAGATAGATTGTTTTTTGATATATAAGCTTTTATCAAACTGTCAACTTTTTCAAATCTTTCAGGATGTCTTGGTACTATTACCAACTTACCATATTTTCTATCATAGGCATTTAGTACAAGTTCTTCCTCATTTTCATGTGTACTTCCAGCTGTAATTAATATCTCTTCAGGTTTTAGAAGTTTTTTTGTAAGCTTTGGAACTTGAGCTAACTTTATATTTCCAATAACCTCAATATTTTTTCCACCTAACTCTTCTAATCTTTTTTTATCAAGTTCACTTTGAGCAAATATTTTATCAATATTTGCAAAAACTCTTTTATAAAAAAAAGAGAACTTTTTATAAGAGTTATAAGACTTATCAGATATTCTTGCATTTATCAAATAGGTTTTACAACCTTTTTGTTTAGCACTTAAAAAAAGCATATACCAAAGTTCTGCTTCCATAACCACTAAAGCTTTTTGTTTTTTTATCCAAAAAGGTAAAAAAATCTCAAAAGGCAAATATCTAACACTACTACTTAACTTTTTAGCCTCTTCATAACCTGTATTTGTTATCACAGATATATTTACATCTTTTATAGAATCTACTAAAGGTTTTATAGCTTTAGTTTCACCCATAGAACAAGTATGAAACCAAATTTTTTCTTCTTTAAAACTTGGATTGTTTTTTAAAAAAAATTTTGAGGGGATTGCTACTTTGTATTTTGGTTTTCTAGATTTGAAAAGTAAATAAGGAGTTGCTAATATATATACTAAAAGAGCTAGTATATAATAAAAGATACTAAAAAGGCTCAATCTTAAGCCTCTTCAGTCTCTTCTTCTTTATATAAAATTCTTCCACAATGAGGACAATTAATAATCTCTTCTGATTTAATAACCTCAGCATAAGTTTTGTCATTGATTTTCATAAAACATCCATAACATGCTTGATCTTTTACTGGAACAACAGCTGAATCTTTTGCCCATCTTCTAATTTTTTCATAAAATGTTAAAATCTTATTATCAAATTTTTCTAATAGTTCACTTCTTTTTTGATAAACTTCATTTCTTTCTTGATTAATCTCATCAATTGCATTATCAACTGCAACTTGAATCTCTTTGATTGAATCCTCTTCTTCAGTTAATTTAGCTTGTAACTCTTTTAACTCTTCCTCTTTTGCTGATGCAACCTCATCAAGTCTGATAATCTCTTCATTTGCAAATGAGATTTGCTCTTTTGCAATCTCCTCTTCAAGTTGTAAAGCTTTTAATTCTTTTTCATTTTGAACTTGATTACTCTTTTTAGAGATATCTTCTAGCTTAGTTTTTAATTCTGCTAAATGTATATTGTTTTTAGTTCTCTTTGATTTTACATCATCAATTTGCGCATATGTAGCATTGATTTGAGACTTAATAGACTCTGCAACTTCTACAAATGTTGATAACTTAGACTTTTCATTCTCAATTTTTGGTTCAAACATACTAATAGAACCATCAAACTTTGATAGCTTTACTAAATCTTGTAAATATTTATTCAACCGTTTCTCCTTGTGTACAAAACTTAAATGGATTTTTTGAAGCTGTTATTATAGCTTTTAATTTATTTTTTTTCAAATATTCAGACAAAAGTCCCTCTAACAAGGGGCTAAAGTGCTTTTCACTTTCATAGTGTCTTATATCAATAAGTGAAATACCTCTTGACTTAGCTTCCATTGCATCATGGTATTTGATATCCCCAGTTAAAAAACAATCAGCTTCAACTTGATCAATCATTGACATACCTGCACCAGTAACTAAGGCAACTTTTTTTACCTCTTCTGAGCATTTAACATATTTCAAATACTCTAAACCTAATTTTGAAGAGATTTTATTTGCAAAATTTGCAAATGTGTCATTTACATTTGCATAACAAATATACCCTTCACCCTCTATCATATCCAAATCTAAAATATTTGTGGCAACATATTTATTTAAATGTGTTACATCGATATTTGTATGCATAGAAATAAGAGCAATATTTTTTTGAATTAAAGTTTTTAATAGCTTTGTACTATATGAATCAAAATTAACTCTTTTTAATGCAGAAAAAATCAAAGGATGATGAGTAATAACCAAAGAGTTCTCTTCAATACTTTCCAAAAGCTCTTCATCTAAATCAATTGAGATATAAACTTGTTTTATCTCATCCTCAAAATTCCCTACAAGAAGACCTGAGTTATCCCATTTTTCTTGTAATTCAAAGGGTGATACAGAATCTAAAAAATCATAAATCTCTTTTAGTTTCAAAACTAAACTCTTCCTATTCTTTTTAATCTATCTTGCTCTTGTTCTTTATATAAAACAGCGCACCCTTGGGCTAATTCTCTAACCTTTAAGATATAATTTTGTCTTTCGGTTACTGAGATAGCTTTTCTTGCATCAAGGGTATTAAAAGTATGAGAAGCTAACATACATTGGTCATATGCAGGAAGAGGTAAACCCTTTTCTAAGCACACTTTACACTCATTGAAAGCATCCTCAAAGTGTTTAAAAAGCATATCTGTATTTGCAACTTCAAAATTGTAAGTTGAAAATTGATATTCACTCTCTTTGTGTACATCTGCATAAGTAGTTTTTCCATGAATATTTTCATTCCAAACAATATCAAATACAGAATCTACACCTTGTAGATACATTGCAAGTCTTTCAGTACCATATGTAATCTCAACAGCAACTGGATCACAAGGTAAACCTCCAACTTGTTGGAAATAAGTAAACTGAGTTACTTCCATACCATCAAGCCAAACTTCCCATCCAAGTCCCCAAGCTCCAAGAGTTGGAGACTCCCAGTTATCTTCTACAAATCTAACATCATGTTTACTTAAATCAAGTCCTAAAAATTCTAAAGATTGTAGATATAAATCTTGAATATTATCTGGACTTGGTTTTATTAATGCTTGAAATTGATAATACGCTCCAAGTCTATTTGGATTTTCCCCATACCTTCCGTCTGTTGGTCTTCTACTTGGTGCCACATAAGCTGTAGACCAAGGGGTTGAATCTAAACTTCTAAGTATAGTTGCAGGGTGAAAAGTACCAGCACCCGCTGGTATATCATAAGGTTGTACGATATTACACCCTTGATTTGACCAAAACTGTTGTAATTTTAATAGAATTTCAGAAAATGTTACCATCTATTTTATCCCTAATGCTTTATTTATTTTTACTTTATCAAAACCACAAATCCACTGATTCTCTACTAAAACTACAGGTGCACCACTGCATCCATGTTTTTTACAATCATTTAAAGCTTTTTTATTTGTGGAAAGATCAATAATATTGTACTTAATCTTTTTTTCTTTAAAATAAGCTTTTAGCTCATTGCACCATTTGCATTTTGGTAATACAAATAGTGCAACTCGTTTCATTATATAAGTACTTCAATTGAAGCTGAATCTGATTCAACTTTTTTTGATTGAACTACTCTATCTTCTTTTAGTTTAACTGCTAATTCTTTATCAAAAATAGCTAAAATTTGCATTGCAAAATATGCTGCATTTACTGCACCACTTCTTCCTAATGCTACAGTTCCCACAGGCATACCAGCAGGCATTTGAACAGTTGAAAGCATTGCATCCATACCATCCATTGCTCCACCTTTCATAGGTACACCAATAACAGGTTTAGTTGTAGTTGCTGCAACTGCTCCTGCTAAATGAGCAGCCATTCCTGCTGCTGCTATAAATGCAACTGCACCTTTCTCTTCAGCTTCTTTAATGTAATTTTTTGTTCTTTCTGGACTTCTATGTGCAGAAGATATAATAATTTCATATTTTACATCAAATTTTTCTAATGTATCAGCACAGTGTTTCATAATTTCATAATCAGATTTACTACCCATTAAAATAGATACAAAGTTCATTTTATCCCCTAATTTTTTTTAAATAATCGTGATTATATCAAAAACTTTCTAACAGTTTTATAATCTTACTAACCTTAAGTTCTCTCCACCCTGTAAAACGATATAAAATCAAAGCTTCATTTTCAAAAATAAAATTACTAAAGTTTTTTACTTTATCCTCAATAAATATTATTTTGCTCAAAGGATAATTCATAATAAGCTCATTTTCATTATTATTTGTAAATAAAGCAACAGTAGGTATAAAAAAAGCATCAGCTATATGATAAGTTGCAGTATTTACTGTTATTATTTTATCCATATTAGAGATAATATAAGAATAATCTAAAAAGGTTTTTGACTCTTCACTTAAATCTACAAATCTATCATCATTTAATTTGATATTTAATTTAAGTACTGAAACTATCGTATAGTCTGGTAGTTTTAATAAAAGCTCTCTTAAAATATCTATTGAAATCTCTTTTGGAATAGACTTATTTATATTTGCTGAATAGGGATGATACAATAAAACTTTCCCTTTTAACTTTAAACTAGATATCTTCTCTTTAAGGGTAGCTCTTGGCTTATATGAAGATATATTTATGGTATTATATTTTAAAGAATCATTTACTTTTTTATAATCGATTCCAAATTTATAAAGCCAAGCATCAACTAAAGACAGATTTTTATAGTAGCTTCTATTTATAACAGAGCTTGTGTCAACAAAATAATCATAATTACAAAATTGCTTAATATCAAGGGATAAGGGATTAACTTTATTTATAAAAGATTGATTTATATATATCAACTTATCTCTACTATAATATTTATTTTCTGAAGCATTTAAATATATATCAATTTTAACACTCTTAAATCTTTTTTTTAGCTCTTCATAAAAAATCCTAAGAGCAGTACATCCACAAATAATTTCAGAAATAGATGCTCCAAAACTTCCAAGAACTAACAGTGTTATATCCTGTTTTAAACTCCCAGCAATTTGTTTTTTTAAATCACTATTGCTTTCATTTAGGTATAAAGAGTTAAGCTCACTTAAATCAACAGTTTTATGAAGCTTTTTATACTCAAAGTCTAGTCTTTGTTTAATAGAATGTTCATTAATATTTGAAATGCCAAGCTCTTTAGGAAACTGGCTTAAATACCTAATCTTAGCTTCATCTAAAACTCTTGTTTTATATTTTTCACCAACAGATTTAAAAACTCTTTTTAGATTTTCAAAATCTTCATAACTAGTAATATATACAGTTTCATTGTAAAACTCAGATGGATTTTTAAACTTTTTATATTCAACTAAAGTACCATCAGTTGTTTTGATATTTACATTCTCACTTGCTCTAAATACTACCATTATTGATTATCACAACACTCCTGATCAGTATTTTCTACCCTAAGCATTGTAAGATATGGCAATCTACCTGGTAATTGGATTTTATTTGTATTCCCACTGTGAACAGATTCTAATTCTTTATTTGTTTCAGTTAAAATCTTTTTGAAACAAACATAATATTTCCCATCATCTTTTTTATAAATAGACCCTATATCGTTATCTATCTCTTCAATCTCAGTACCAAAAGGAGCAAATATCTCAGTCTCTTCATTTGGATATGTTTTATATTTACATAAAAAATGTTTTTCATCTTCAGTTACTAGACCACTAACTTCATAACTTCCTTTACTTAAAGCATATTCATGATTTTGGGTATCATTTTTTTCAAATGGTCTATGGATTAAATAGGCATCTGTAAAGCCTCTATTTTTTGTAGTAGCTAACTCTTCTTGGTATTTAGAAGATTTAAAACTATCTGTATAAAAATCATCTATTGCCTGTCTATAAGCATAGGCTGTAACTGCTGCATAATATGGAGATTTTGTTCTCCCTTCAATCTTAACTGAATCAACTGCACCGCAAGCTAAAATCTCATCTAAGTGTGAAGCTAAGTTCATATCTTTTGCATTGAAGATATAAGTACCAACTCCTGGTTCCTCTTCGAGTCTAAAAAGACTACTATGATCCTCATTTGCAGCATATAAAGTATACTCAAATCTACAATCATTGGCACAACTTCCTCTATTTGGGACTCTTCCCATTTGTACTGCACTAACTAGGCATCTGCCACTATATGCAAAACACATAGAACCATGTACAAAAATCTCAATCTCCATATCAGGAAGATGTTTTTTTATCTCAACCACATCTTTTAAACTAATCTCACGTGCTGCTATTATCCTTCTAACACCCATATCATAATATACTTGGGCATCAAGATAATTCATAACATTTGCTTGGGTTGATAAGTGTATTGGAATATTTGGTGCTAGTTCTCTACAAAGTCTTACTACCCCTGGGGCTGCAACAATGAGTGCATCTGGTTCTAGTTCTGCCATTTGAATAATATGTTTTTTAAGTAATTCTATTTGAGAATTAAAAGGGAATCCATTTATGGTAGCGTATACTTTTTTGCCCAAAGAGTGAGCATAATCTATCCCCTCTTTAAAACTCTCATATGTAAACTCTTTACCACTTCTAATTCTTAAACTAAAGTGGCTAACACCACCATATACTGCATCTGCACCATATTTAAAAGCAATCTTTAATTTTTCTAAATTTCCTGCTGGACTTAGAAGTTCTACTTTATTGCTACTCATTATCGCCTTTCAATAACTATTTTTGAAATTTGATATTATATCTAAAATATTTTAAACTAGATTTTGTTCTTTTTTTTAATTAAAATTCTAAAGATTTTAAAGTAAGAGTAAAACAAGCACCACAATACTCTTTATTATCATAAAGGAAATTACTATTTTCTACTTTTATATGTCCATTTAGGTGTTTTTCTACAATCTCTTTTGATAAATATAGCCCAATTCCTGTTCCATTATCACCTTTTGTAGTAAAATATGAATCAAAAACTTTATCTATTATCGTAGAGGGTATTCCTCCCCCATTATCTTTAACTTCAATAATTGTATTTTCATCTTGAGAAAAAATATTTATAATTATAAATCTATCTTCACTAATATTGCTTAGCTGTTCTACAGAATTTTTAATCAAGTTAATTAATACTTGAATCAACTCATTTTCAAAACTACATAAGGTCACATTTTCAATATATTTTATAAGCTCTATATTATGGGTTTTACATTGAGGGAGTAAAAGTTTTTCAACCTTTTTAATGGTATCTTCCAAATAAAAACATTTCTCTAATTTATTTGGTTTAAAATAGTTTTGAAAATCACTTATAGTTTCATTCATATACTTTACTGAATTAATAATGTTCTCAATTAAATCTTTTAACTCCTCTTCATTTATATCCGTTTCTAGTTCTTTTGCTAATTGAATACTTGAAGCACTTATTGAAATTGTATTTAAAGGTTGTTTCCATTGATGGGCAATATTAGCTAACATCTCACCCATAGCTGCCATTTTTGACTGAATCAATAGAAGATTGTCTTTTGTTTCCAATTCACTTTTTAATTTTAACTCTTCATCAATATGTTTTAATTCATCTAATAAAATATCAATATCTATAGGCTTTACTAAAAATCTTCTAACTCTTAAATTTATTGCTTCAATAAAATATTCTGGTTCACTAAATGCTGATGCTAATATAACTGGGATTTTTATATTTTTTTCCCTTAAAATAGCAATCATTTCTAAACCATTTATGGAACTCATATTTATATCAGATAAGATTACATTAGGAATTATTCCCTTATCTAGATCATCTAAAAAAGATTTTGAACTTGAATAAGTGCTAACTAATTTAACTTCTCTACTTAATATTTTATAAAGTCTATTTAATAATATCTCATCATCTTCAATAATAGCTAAATTCAAATCTAACATAAAACTACCTTTAAAAATTATCTATTAATTTACTGTAATTTTGTTTAAAATAAAATTTGTTATAATAAATAATTATATTAAAAGGGAGTTGCTTTGAATTCACAGTTCTTGCAAGAGATAAAGATACTTTTAGTAGAGGATTCAGATGCAGATAGAAAGATATTAGCAAATACTTTAAGAAAATATTTTAAAAATATATTAGAGGCAAATAATGGGGAAGAGGCTTTAGAAATATATAAAATACATAAAGATATTGACTTAATAATCTCTGATATCACTATGCCTAAAATGGATGGAATAGAGTTCTTAAAAAGAGTTAGACTAAATAACTTATATTTACCTTTTATCTTTATAACTGCTAAATTAGATATAGATACTATACGTGAAGCTATAAATTTAAATGCAAATTACTATATACTAAAACCAATAAATGTAAATGAACTACTTCAAAAAATAGATCTACTTTGCGAAAAACTATTTTTTGAGAAAAGACTTTTAGATAAACAAAAAGAGATAGAAAACTATATTAGTGCAGTTGATACAGTTGCCCTTATATTCAAAATGTATGAAGATGGACAAATCACTTATATGAATAAGGCTATGCATGAGATATCAAACTTTACAATAGAAGACTTAAAAACTTTAAACTTCAATGATATTATTCATCCAAGCATTCCTAAAAAGCTTATCAATGACACTTGGAGCTTAATAAAAGATGGAAAACTTTTTAAAGGAGATACTAAATTTATCTCAAAAAATAAAGAAGTTTTTTATCTAAATAACACAGTTTTTAAAATAAAAGGGATGAAAAAAGATGAATATATAACTATTGCTTTTTTAACTACCCAAGAGAATATAAAAAAAAGAGATTTTCAAAGAAAAGTTTTACTGAATATTCAAGAAACTAATAAAAAAGAAGCTGAGTATAAAAAAATCATTGAAGAGTTATCTAAAAAAATCAATGATGAAAACAACTATATAAAAACTTGTAAGCATCAACTAAATATAGAAAAAGAAAGAGCTTTAAACAAAGAAAGACAATTAACCCATTATGAGTTACAAATGGAAAATACTAATGCAAAGTATGAGAAAATCATAACTACAAAAAATGAAGAGATAAAAACTCATATTGATACCATAGAACTAAAAAAAAGAAAACTTAATACTTTAACATCAGAAAACTACGACTTGAAAGAGGAGTTGAAAATTTTAAAAGAAAAATATAATAACTTAGAAGAGGAACTAAATAAAAAAAATAAAAGAGTTACAGATTTATTAGATATTATAAATAAAAGTTAAAATTATTTATCAATAGACAAAGGTAAAATGATAAAAAAAGAGCTTCCTTTATAGACTTTAGATTCTTTTTGAGTTTCTATATTTTTATGTTCTATTTCACCTTTTAATGATTTTTCTATAATCATTTTAGCTATATAAAGTCCAAGTCCTGTACCCATCTCTTTTGTACTAAAATATGGCTCAAATACTCTATGAAAATTCTTTTTATCGATTCCTCCGGCAAAATCATTTACAGAAATTTTGATTTTATCATTTTGTTTTTCGATTATTAATTCAATTTGTTTTTCATTCAGGTCTTCTGAATCTAATTTTTCAATCGCATCTTTCGCATTTGAAATAAAATTAATAACTATTTGTTTCAATTCTGATACTTTTGAAGTAATAATAAACTTATCTTTTTCATTTTTTTCTAAATCTTCTATTAATATATACTCACTATCTACTTTACATTTTATATTTAGATGAATTTTTGATTTTGTTAATTGGGCTCTATAAAAAGTTTTTATCTCCTCCATAGCATTTACTATATTAAACTTATTTACTATATTACTTTTTTTGAAAAAACTTCTAAACTCATCAATAGTTTGAGACATATAATTAAGTTGTCCCATCACCTCATCTTTTAAATTTTTAAGATAGCTTTCATCAACCTCTCCATACTTGTATGCATATAATATATCTTGAATTGCTAAACCTATAGAGTTAAGAGGTTGCCTCCATTGGTGGGCAATTGCAGCAACCATTTCTCCCATTGAAACTAATTTAGCTTGTTGCATAATCAAATACTCTTGTTTCTTCTCTTTGTCAATTAAAATCTTTAACTCTGTAACATCTTGGCAAGTTCCAAACATTTTGATAGGTATATCATTGTGATAAATCACTTTTCCTTGTGCTTTGATATATTTAATTTTTTCATTTACTAATATTCTATATTCTAAATTATAAGGCTTATTACTTTTAAAACACTCTTTAATACTAGCATCTACAAACTCTCTATCCTCTTCATAAACACAAGCTATAAAGTCTTCATAATTCTCTTTAAAACTATCTTTTGTTTTTCCAAAGATTCTTAACATAACATCAGACCAATATAGATAATCCTCTTTTGCATTCCAATCCCAGTGTCCAGTTTGGGATACCTCTTCCGCTTCAAGAAGTCTATCTTTTGTCAATTCTAGATTTGATATAATCTCTTTTTTCTTTGTAATATCTTCAATTGCAGCAATAAAAAAATCTATCTCAGTTTTATTTTCATCCATAAAAAATGGGGTGACATTTAAATTTACCCACACTATATGTCCATCTTTATGAATATATCTTTTTTCTAAACTATAAGAATCAGATTCTTTATTTATTAGTTTTTGAACCAATTCTAAATCTATATTTAAATCATCTGCATAGGTAATATCTTGAAAAGTAAGATGTTTTAATTCATCATTTGAATATCCTACAATATTACAAAAACTATTATTAAGTTGCCAAAAAGAGCCATCTTTTAAAACCAATGCCATACCTAATGGGGTATTATCAAAAACATTTTGAAAAAGTTTTTTACTACGTTTTTCATCCCTTAGATCTCTAATAGTTCCTATAAAAAACAACTCATCTTTAATTTGTAGTTTTGTAATTGCAATATTAACAGGAATTAGATTCCCACTTTTATCACAACCAAAAAGCTCTCTTTCTAAACCTATTACTTTTGTTTTCATCTGTTTATCATGTTTTTTTAAATAAGAATCATGATTTGAATGGTGTGGTTCAGGTACAATTATATTTACATTTTTTCCTATTAATTCACTTTTTTCATATAAAAATATCTTTTGAGCAGCATTGTTTGCACTTTGAATAATACCTTTTTGATTTATCATAATAATTGCATCAAAAGTGTTATCTAAAATTCTTTTTATCTTATCTTCATTGTTTACTAATTCTAGATTTAAAGCTTTTAACTTTTTGAAATACTCATACAAGATTTTTGAAAAGGGCAAAAGAATTAGAAGAATACTAATAAATAGTGCAATCCCAAGTAATTTTGAGTGATACAAATAGTTAGTTAGACCTAAATCAGTATCTAAATCATATAAAATAATATTCTCTTCATTATTGAAAAACTTAAGTTTTCTTCCTAAAAAATTATCTACTTTTATTAATTTGTTAGTATCTAAAAAGGTTTTAACATCAAGATTAAACTTATCTTTTATATTTAATTTATCTTTTTGATATTTAGACCATTGCAAGTTTTTATTAGGATGTAAAATAAAATATCCATCTTTATCAACCATATAAAACTTTAAAAAAGCTACTTTTTCAAACTCATCCAACCACTCATTCATATTATAATTGATGATAATCAAAGCTTGAAGTTTATTTTGTCTATATATGGGCATTGAAACTCTAAGGGTCGCTTTAAAGGGTATTTCTATTTTTCCACGTTCTACATTTAAATCTAAAGAGGAAACACCCATGTTATTAGGTTTTAATTTTACAAATCTTTTAAAATAATCCCTGTTTGATTTATCTTGTAAATCTTTTTTCTCTATTATTTTTATATTATTGTTTTCAACTCTATCAACCCTAATTAACTCCATACCTTTAGCAGAGACAATCCTTAGTTGCATAATATTTTTTTGAATTTTTACTTGCTTTAAAAATAACTGTTCTACTTTTATTTGATTTTTTTCACTTTGATTTTTTAAAAAATTCTGTATATTATTGTGAGATATCAGCAAAGACATAAAAGCATCTTTATCAATTAAAAAGTTATTGATTCTATCTTCAAGTAATATATACTGGCTATTGATATGAGAAATATAAGATTTTAAAAATGTATTTTCACTATATCTAAACACAAAGAAAATAAGCATTAAAGACAAAGGAATAGCTATAAAAATCACTTTTAAATGTAGTCTTTGATTAAACTCTTTCATAGCTACTCCTAATCTTATCTAGACACTAAAGACTTAAAAACTCTCCCATTCATCGTCACTATTACTATTTTCAACAACTTTTTTTATTGGGTTTGTTGCAGGTTTTATTTTTTGTTTATTATCTTTTTTTGTCTCTATTTTATCAAAATTTTTATCTTCAACAGTTGTATTTGAAGTTTTTGTTGTATTTTTAGAATTACCCACTAGTTTACAGTGTTCAACCTTTAAAATATCCATTTTATCAAAAAGTGCAGAAGTTGATTCTTCTAATCTTTTTGAAATCTCTTCAAGCTTACTATTAGAAACTTTTTTTGCGTTTTCTTCAATATATTCATGTACTGTTTTATGAACTTTTTCATGATAGTCTTTCATAGTTACCCAATTAGGAGTTTTAGTAAAATCCATTTGTTTATTCTCTTGTTCAACTATCCATTTACCAAAATCACACTCTTTACATGATTTTACACTCCAAGTTGTAAAACTTCCAACTTTTGCAAAGTTGGTATTTTTGAAAATTATGTGGTCATTTTTTAGTTTTGAAATTTGAAATACCAAATCTATATCACAAATTTGCTCTTTTTTATTTATATCAAATTTTGCTCTATCTGCAATGCTAAGTAGATCTTTTGATAAACTTGTAACCTCATTTGATAAAGTAGATATTTCCGTTGCAGAAGAAGCATTAACCTGTGTTGCTCTATCTAATGAATTGACAACATCATTAATTTGTACAATTCCAGTTTCTTGTTCTTTACTTGCTGTTGTAACATCAGATATAAGTTCTATAGTTTCACTAATTTTACTATTTAACTCATTATAACCACCAATCATATCATTAGCAATAAGTTTCCCCTCATTTGCCTTTGCTGTTGCCGATTCAACTATACTTTTTATCTCTTTTGCAGCTTCTGCACTTCTTGAAGCTAGATTTCTAACCTCTTGAGCAACAACTGCAAAACCTTTTCCAGCTTCCCCAGCTGTTGCTGCTTCTACTGCTGCATTTAGAGAAAGTATGTTTGTTTGGAAAGCAATTTGGTCAATAACTGTAATTGCATCAGTTATCGATTTTACTTGCTTATCTATATCATCCATAGCATATGTTGTTTTAGAAGCTAACTCTTCACCATCTTTTGATGATTTATTTAACTCATTTGCCAATATAGACATTCTTTCAACTTTTTCATTACTTGATTTAATAATAGAAGTTATCTCTTCAACGGCAGCTGCTGTTTCTTCAAGTGATGCAGCTTGTTCATTTGCAGAAGATGATAATTTATTTGATGAAGTTGATAATACATCAATATCATTATTTAACTTTTCACCAGTTGTTACAATCATAGATAAAAATTCAGATACTGTAGAACCTAGCTGTTTACTACTAGTTAAAATTGAACCAATAATACCATTTGAAGATATATTCTCTTCTTTTGACTTATATTCAAAATCAGAATTACCATAATGCAATAAGATATTATTAATCTCTTCAAGTTTTTTATTTGTTGCATCAATCATTGAGTTTATAGACTCTCTTAGCTTTTGAATAAGTGGATTATCAGAGTTTTTTTCAACCTTGTATACATAAAAACCATTATTAACTTTTTGGATAATATTTTCAACTTCTTCAATAACTTTTGCATCTTGGGCATAACCATCTTGAAGTTTTTTAATATAAGCATTGAAACTATCTACAACTTTTCCAATCTCATCATTTGAAAGTTTTTTAATCTCTTTATTTTCACTATTTCCAGAAGAAACATCATTTATAGCTTCATCTAAATATTCAAGTGGATTTATAATAAGTCGTTTTATTAAAAATGAGTAAACTAAATAGATTATAAAAATAGATACAATTGTAAAGATTGATATTTTTGTAATGATTGAACTTATTTGTTCATCAGTGTGTTCTTGCATTTTAACAATATTTTCTTCAATATTATCTACATACTCTCCTGTTCCTATAATCCAATCCCAAGGTTCAAATTTTTGTACAAATGATAGTTTTGGTTGAGGCTTAGTTTTACCTGGTTTTTCCCACATATATTTAACAAAGCCACCAGCTGCATTTTTTTCTGCTACCTTAGCCATCTCTGAAAATAATAGCTTTCCATTAGGGTCTTTAACCTTTGATAAATCTTTTCCATCTAAAGAGGGTTTGATTGGATGCATAATCATTTTTGCCTTAGAATCATTTATCCAAAAATATCCACTTTTTCCATAAGCCATATTTCCAATAGCTTTTAAAGCATCGGTTTTTAAACTTGATGAAACATCAGATACATACTCTCCTGTACCTATAACCCAATTATAAGGTTTGAAAAGTTTTACATAAGATACTTTTGGTTGTGGTTCTTCAAATCCTGGTTTTGGCCAAACATAATCTACAAACCCATCACCCTTTGCTTTTGCAATTTTTGCAAACTCACTAAAAATCTGTTTTCCAGCTTTATCTTTAAATTCACTTAGATCTTTGCCATTAAGTACAGGCTTTATTGGATGCATTACAATAACTGCATCCAAATCATTTATCCAAAAATAGCCAGATTCTCCATATCTAGTTCCCTCTACTATACTTTTTAATCTTGACTTTAACTCTTCATCAGAAATAAGTCCATTAAGCCTTTTATATTCAGAATTTAAAATTGAAAAAAGGAACCCTGTTTGTTTATCTAATTCATCTTGAACTTCAATTTTTACCTTATCAATTGCAGTTCTTTCATAATACGAATTAACTGTTTTCATTGCAAGAGAAATATAGTTTTTCAATTCATTCTCTTTTTTTGTATAAGATTCAGTTCTATACTCTTCAATATTTTTTTTTGAAAGTACTTTTATTGAATATATAGATTCAACAGCTGTTAGTAGTGCTATAATTACAATTGCAAACAATGAAATTAATAGAAGTTTTGCTTTAATAGATAAATTCTTCATTTGTCCCCTTGATATAGTATATTCCGAGAATTTTACATTAACTATAATTAAATGTAAAGTGATTTGATTTCGATTTGACTGTGTAATATATTATTTTAATAAACTATGTTAAAATGTAACTATATTGTAAGAGGTTTTGATTTATGCTAACTAAATTATTTAAAAAAACTACATATGAAGATATTGTAGAAGAGTTGAAAAGTACAAACTTTAATGAAACAAAAGTCAACTCAATGTTACAACATATAAATATCAATCAAAAAAATAGTGAATTACAAAATTTTTTACATATAGTTATCCCTAATAATCTTATAGAATCTGTAAAATCACTTCTTAAAAATGGTATTAATTATAATGCAGCTGATAATTCAGGAGAAACACCAATTATGCTTGCTTCCAAATATGGGTATAGTGAAATTGTTGATGAGTTATTAAAGGTTGGAGCAAATGTAAATTTTGAGAATCAAAGTGGCTATACTGCAATTGAGTTTGCTATACTAAATAATCACTTTGATGTTTTTAAACAACTAAAACCTCAAATGGATAATATAAACAGAAGAAATTCACAAAACTTAACCCTGCTTCATCTAGCGATTCATGCACAAAACCTTAATATTATAAATGACTTACTTGAAGATAAAAGCTTTATAAAACACCAAGATATACTTTTTTATAAACATACCTTTTCAAATTTTGAGATATTAAACTCCATATTAAAATTTTTTCCAAATCCAAATATAACGGATTCTTATGGTAGATCTTTACTTTTTTATTTAGTAGAAAATGGTAAAAAAAGTGAAGAGTTGTTTTTCTTTTTATTGAAATTTGGTCTAGATATTAATAGTATTGATATTGAAGGAAACAATATATTACTTCACCTAGTAAAATATATCATTAAAAGAAAAGAGTATTACCAAAACAATAAAATAAAAGATAAGAATAGAGAGCACCTAGAGATACAAAATCTTATTGATTTTATTTCAGTATTAATTGAAGAAGAGATAGATACAAGTATTTGTAATAATAAAAATGAGACTATTATCTCCTTTGCAGCTAAAAATAAAGCTTTAGATGTTTTAACTGAACTTTTAGATTTTGAAGTGAATATTGATGTTTTAAATAGACACAATGAAACTGCGTTAAGTGAGGTTACAATAAAAGGTGAAGAGTTTTTGGATGTAACAAGCCTACTTTTAGATTATGGAGCAAGTACTAATATAAAAGATAAAAACGAAAAAACTATTATTGAAAAAATCATTGATGCTATTTTAGCACTACAAAATGGCAAAAAAATAAAAGGTTCCCAAAAAAAAGAGTTAGATTTTAAATCAGATTATAAAACAATTTTGACAGGTATATTAATAAATGCAGAAGTTAATCTAAGCTTACTAAACTCAAAAGGAGAACCATATTTTTTTGATGCCATAAGGTATAAAAACTTAGAATTATGTAAACTTCTGATTAAATATGGGGCAGAAATAAACCAAAAAAATATAAATGATGAAAATATAATCTATAATTGTATGGATGAAAATCAAAACTGCTCAACAGATATTGAATTAAGAGCATATCAAAATATTTTACACTCTATTATTATGCTTGGAGCTGATGTTAATTCAAAAGACTCTTATGGAGGGATAACTTTACATAAGGCTATATTAAATTGTGACCAAATTGCAATAAAACTACTAATTCATTCTGGGGCTAATATAAATGCTATTGATAGTAGAGGTAGAAACCTAATACATAATGCCATATGGAAAAACAATCTTAAAGTGTTTAAACAAGTATATCCATACAACAAAAAACTACTAAATGAGGTAGATAAATTTGGAGTTTTACCTATAAACTATGCAGCTTTTTTAGGGTATGTTGATTTTGTTTTAGAGTTAATTGAACTAAATGCCCATGTAAATAATCCCCATAGAAAGGCTAAATATATATTAAATTTTTTGAAT
This sequence comes from Halarcobacter azotofixans (SeqCode), assembly GCA_048571215.1. Lineage (GTDB taxonomy): Bacteria > Campylobacterota > Campylobacteria > Campylobacterales > Arcobacteraceae > Halarcobacter > Halarcobacter azotofixans. Next base: position 275,663 of record CP182352.1, on the reverse strand, counting down.
AAATTTCATGAAAACTTAAAAACTTTGCCAGATAAAGCAAATACCAAAAACCAAAAAGCAAAGGTGCAAATTTTGGTTGATAATATGATAAAAGAGTTTGAAGTTAAATAGACTCTTTTTTATCATCTAATAAGTTTTTAGCAAAAGTGTATGCCTCATTACTTATATCTTCCCCACTAATCATTCTAGCAATCTCATCTATCCTTGTGTTTTTATCTAACTCTTTTACAATAGATTGTCCATCTTTTTTATCTACTAAGAAGTGTTGATTTGCAGTTGATGTTAGTTGTGGTTGATGGGAAATAGCAAAAATTTGATAAGATTTTGATAGTTTATCCAAAACTTTTGCAATTGCAGAACTTTCTTTACCACTTAAGTTTGCATCAATCTCATCTAAAAATAAAATCCCATTTTCAACTATATCAAACTCACTAATAGTTGTTAAAAGTGCTAATCTTAGTCTGTTGAACTCTCCACTACTAATAGTATCAAGATTTACTCCATTTAGCTCAAATACAAACTCATCTACTCCAGTTTTATCAAGCTTTTTTTCTTGTAAGTGGATTTTTGCATTTGACAAATATAGATATTTTAAATAGTAGTTAATCTTCTCTTCAACTATTTTTATAGTCTCTTTTCTAAAAGAGCTTAACTTTTCTACTTGCTTTTGAATATTTTCACTTAACTCTTTTTGTTTTTTTTCTAAAAGTGATTTCTCAAAGGAGATATTTTCATAAGAATCTAACTCCTCTTGTTTTTTATTTTTATACTCCAAAGCCTCTTTTATAGAACCAAACCTTTTTTGTAAACCTGATAGTTTTTCAATTCTATCAAGTACATTTTCTATATCTAACTCTTCAAGTTCACCCAAAGAATCATTGAATCTTTCAAAAATATTATTTAATTCATTTATAGCCTCATCAAAAAATGAACTATCTTCATCAAGTAAGTCTAAAGCTGTATTAACTGAATTAGAATAAGAAAACAAAGGTGCAGCTTTTTCTATTGCTTCTTGTATTTTCTCTTTTTTTGATAATCTTTTTTTTATCTCACTTAGCTCTTCATATTCATCAATTTGTGGATTTATTGATTCTATTTTTTCTATTTCAAACTTTGCAAACTCTTTTAAATCTTCAAGTTTTGACTCATCATCATTTATCTTTTTTAACTCTATTTTTATTTTTTGTAAACTCTCAAAATTTTCTAAAAAACTAGATTTTAATTCTTTAAATTCTGGTGAACTCTTTACACATAAGGAGTCTATAAACTCTATAAGCTTATCACTATCAAAATCACTTGTATCTTTTAAATGTAAATGCTTAACTACAACTTTTGAAAACTCTTTTAGTGTTTTTTTTGATATTGTTTGAGCGTTTAAAAAATATCTTATTTTGTCTTTTTTTATCTGCTTTATGATGATATCGTCATCTTTTTGTATATCATAGGCTTCATTTTCAATATTTAGATTACAAAGATTTACTTCCCCTAAACTTGCCTTACTATCAGTTATAGCAAACAAAGAAAGGATATTTTGCATCAAAACAGATTTACCAGCCCCACTTGGACCTGTAAATACCACTAAACCATTTTTTAGTTCTAAATCAACCTCTTGGAAAGATAAAAACTCTTTTAAATATATTCTATTAATCATATTGGATTAATTTCCCCATCTTAGTTTTTCATTTAATACTTTGAAAAAATCTCTTTTTGTTCTATGTATTAATTTTGCTTTTTTTCTTGCAATTGTAACTTTAATAATATCATTATTTTCAACCTCAAAGGTATCTTGCCCATCTATTAATAAAACTGCACCTTGTTCATCTTTTATTTTAAACTCTATTTCTATATCTGCTGGCATCACTAAAGGTCTTTGGGTCAAACTATGAGGTGCTACAGGGGTTATAATAAAAGCTTCTGTTAAAGGAAATACAATGGGTCCTCCAACTGATAGATTATAAGCTGTAGAGCCTGTAGGGGTAGATATAATCACTCCATCTCCATAATAGGTATTAAATGAACTGCCATCTATCTTTGCTCGTATCTTAATCATAGAAGAAACTGTTTTTCTTGAGATTACAAGATCATTAAAAGCAACAAAACACTTATCATTTACCCTACACTCTACCAACATTCTATTATCTATTCTATATTGATTATTTTTTAAATCTTTTAAAAATGTGGGTAACTCTTCATATACAATATCTGTTAAAAAACCTAATGTTCCCATATGAATACCTAAAATTGGCAAATCAAACTCAAAAGAGTTTCTAACAACTGAAAGAAGTGTTCCATCTCCACCAATAGATACTAATAAATCAACCTCTTTACATAAATCACTTAACAAAAGCCCATCTTCATTTATCATCGTAGCACTATTTTTTTCAAGCACTACTTCTATACTAAAAGTTTCAAAACAGTTTTTTATTTTTTCGTAATCTTTTTTTATTTCAGGAGAATCAGGTTTTAAAATAATACCTGCTCTTTTACAATTTTTTAATTTTTCTGTACTTGTAGTTAATTTCAACTATCTTCCTATTTACTTATATTTACCATCTGTGCATTGTTTATTGCATCAATGATTTTTCTATTATTATAACTTTCAAATCTTCTAATATTTGTACTAACTTTTGATACATAGGGTTGATTTTTTTTCAAATCTTCATCTAAATTATCTATAACCTTTAAACACTCTTTTGAAGAGTTATATGCACCATAAAATACTCTATAATAATTGTTTTGTGAACCAATAGAGTATACTACAACATCTGAATTTAAACTATTTTTTTCTAAAAAATCTTTTAAATCTATATCATCTTTGTTAAAAGTGATCAAAGTTATTGTATATATACTTGAATCTTTGTTAAAAAAAGCATCTTTTAGTTTATTTGAACTATTCACATAAATAAAATCACTATCTTCTGTATCTATTATATTTCCACTTTTTACAACTATCTTATTATCTTGTTTTTTTTCTATATTTTTTCCATTTAAAATCTCTTCATGGTATTTTTTATAAAGTTTTTGATGCTCTTGTATATTACTAACTTTTGTATTTGTATCAAACCCTAGACTAGTTAATTTTTCTAAAATCTCTTTTGCATTTCTTTTTGTTTCATACGCTCCATAAATAACCCTTGCTAACTCTTTATTTTCTCCATATTTATAAACCAAGGCATTGTTTTTTAGATTGTACTGAATAAAAAATTTATCTAAAGGTATTTGTTCAATATTTATTTCTCCCAAATCAAGTGTATAAAAAGAACTTTCATCATTTAGAAATACTTCATTTAAAATATTAAAATCTCCATCACTCTCCACATAAAAAACATCAGCAATTTTTGATTTTTTTAAAACATTAGAGATTAGTCCTTTTTGTTTAATTTCAACTTGTTTTTTTACTATTTGTTTTTTTACTTTTGTAGGAGTATTTTTTTTAGTTTTTTGGATTGGCTCTTTTTTTTCTTTTTTAACTAATACCCTTTTTGTAACAGGAGGTTCTATTTTTTTTACAACTTTTATATATTTGTTATCTTTAGGTTTTTTTACACTATTTTCTTCATTATTTACTTTTTTATCAACATTAAGTTTAACAACATTAGTTTTAGCATCATTATTGTACTTTTTATAAAAACTTCTTATTGTTGAAAGTTTTTGCACATATGGTGAGTTTAATTTCAAATTATCATTTAACTTTTTGATATCTTCTTTAGCTTCACTATATGAGTTATAAACTCCAAAAACAATCTTAACTTTATCTTTGTTTTTTCCATATAGGTGAGCCAATGCTTTATCTTCAATACCATTATTTTTAAAAAAAGCAATAATTCTTTCTTTATTTTTATAAGTAAAACTTGCTAAAACCAAAGAATAACCCTTTGGATTTTTATTTGTTAACTTATTTTTTAAATTATTTGCCTCTGGGGTATCAAAGTTAATAACTGAGTTTTTATCACTGTTTACAACTATCTTATCTTTTTTATCCATATTATTTTTATTATAAGCTTTTTGATGCCAACTTATCCTTGAATAATAAGGTTCAAACTTCAAAAGTTCTTCTGGTAGTTTTTTTAAAGCCTTTTTTGCTTCTATATGATTGTCATAAACTCCCGATATCACTCTCATAAACTCTTTATTTTCCCCATACTTATATGCTAAGGCATTTGTTAATTTAAATCTTCTAAAGAACTCTATAGGGTCATGTCTTTTTTCAAGCTTTCCAAGAACTAGGGTATATTTTTTTGTGTTTTCATTCAGAAATTCATCTTTTATTAAAGTTTTAGAAGAGTCTTTATCTTCAACATACACTATATCTTTTAACATTTGAGCATTTAAAGTGACAATTAGTGATAGGCAAAAAAGAATAAATTTAAAATGTTTCATAAAACCCTTCCAGTACTATAAAGGTAGATTTTATCTAATAATAATTTAAAAAGGGATTTAAAGTAAAAAAGCCCACTCAAATGAGTAGGCTTTTTAATAAATAGTAGATTTAAGTTCTAAGTGAATTTAAATACTAACCATTTCTTTTTTTGATAATCTCTTCAGATACATTTTTAGGAACTTCTGAATAGTTGTCAAAAATCATAGAATATGTTGCTCTACCTTGAGACATAGATCTTAAGTCTGTAGAGTATCCAAACATTTCTGATAATGGAATCATTGCAACAACAAGTTTTACACCAGCTCTATCATCCATAGATTGAACTTGTCCTCTTCTTTTATTACAATCCCCAATAACATCTCCCATATAATCTTCAGGAGTTTCAATTTCAACTTTCATAATTGGTTCAAGAATTACAGGTTCTGCAGCTGCAGATCTACAACCTTGTTTAAATCCCATAGAAGCAGCAAGTTTAAATGCCATTTCAGATGAGTCAACATCATGGTAAGAACCATCATATAAATCAACTGCGATATTAACCATTGGATAACCAGCTAAAATACCACCAGCCATAGCTTCTTCACAACCTTTTTGAACTGCAGGAACATATTCTTTTGGAACAGCTCCACCTTTGATTGAACTTGTAAATACAAAGTTATCTTCACTATCAGCTGGTAATGGAGTAATAGTTAAGTATACATGACCATATTGACCTTTACCACCAGATTGTTTAGCATATTTGTACTCTTGTTTAATCTCATTTTTAATAGTTTCTCTATAAGCAACTTGAGGAGCACCAACTTCAGCTTCAACTTTAAATTCTCTTTTCATTCTATCTACAAGAATTTCAAGGTGTAACTCACCCATTCCTGAAATAATAGTTTGTCCAGATTCTTCATCTGTATTTACTCTAAATGATGGATCTTCTTCAGCAAGTTTACCTAAGGCAATACCCATTTTCTCTTGGTCAGCTTTTGTTTTTGGCTCAACTGCAACAGAGATAACTGGCTCTGGGAATTCCATTCTTTCTAAGATAACTGGATCTTTTTCAGATGCTAATGTATCACCTGTAATTGTTGATTTAAGACCAACAACTGCACCGATTTCACCAGCATATAACTCTTTACACTCTTCTCTATTGTTTGAGTGCATTTTAAGAAGTCTTCCGATTCTTTCTTTTTTCATTTTAGTTGAGTTCATAACATATGTTCCAGATTCTAAAACACCTCTATAAACTCTTGCGAATGTTAATTGTCCAACAAATGGGTCAGTCATAATTTTAAATGCTAATGCTGCAACTTCACCCTCATCAGATGAAGGAACAATAACAGCTTCACCATCTTGAGTTTCACCTCTAATATCAGCAACCTCAGTTGGAGCTGGTAAATACATAGCAACAGCGTCAAGTAAAGTTTGAACACCTTTGTTTTTAAATGCAGTACCACAAGTCATTGGAGTAATAGTCATATTTAAACAAGCAGCTTTTAAACCAGAAACAATCTCTTCTTCTGATAATTCACCCTCTTCAAAATATTTTTCCATTAACTCTTCAGATGATTCAGCAGCTGCTTCAATCATTTTTTCTCTATACTCTTCTGCTTTTTCTTGCATATCAGCAGGAATCTCTTCTACATGGTAGTGAGAACCCATAGCAGCATCATCATCCCAAACAATAGCTTTCATTTGTACTAAATCAACAACACCTTGGAAATCTTCTTCAGCACCAATTGGTAATTGAATAGGAACCGGATTTGCTTTTAATCTTTCTGCAACTTGGTTTTCAACCATATAAAAATCTGCACCAGTTCTATCCATTTTATTAACGAATATCATTCTTGGTACTTTATATTTATTTGCTTGTCTCCAAACAGTTTCAGATTGTGGTTGAACCCCACCAACTGAACAGAATACTGCTACAGCACCATCAAGAACCCTCATAGATCTCTCAACTTCGATAGTAAAGTCAACGTGACCTGGAGTGTCAATAATGTTTATTTGTAAATCTTCATTTGTTTTTGGGTGTTTCCAGTGACAAGTAGTAGCGGCACTTGTAATTGTAATACCTCTTTCTTGCTCTTGTTCCATCCAGTCCATTGTTGCAGCACCATCATGTACCTCACCAATTTTATGTGAAACACCTGTATAAAACAGAATTCTTTCTGTTGTTGTTGTTTTTCCTGCATCAATATGTGCAGCAATACCAATATTTCTAACTCTATTAAGTGGTGTTTTTCTAGCCATAAATAATTCCTACCATCTGTAGTGAGCAAATGCTTTGTTAGCTTCTGCCATTCTATGCATATCTTCTTTTTTCTTGAAAGAAGAACCTCTTTCGTTAGCAGCTTCAAATAACTCATTAGCTAATCTATCTACCATAGTTCTTTCGTTTCTTTTTCTTGATGCATCAACTAACCATCTAAGTGCTAAAGTTTGTCTTCTTACAGGTCTTACTTCAACAGGAACTTGATAAGTTGCACCACCAACTCTTCTAGATTTTACTTCTATAAGAGGTTTAACATTTTCAATTGCTTTTTCAAAAAGTTCAATACCTTTTTCTTCACCTCTGCTATCAAGGTTTGCAATTGCACCATACATAATTTTTTCTGCTGTAGATTTTTTACCATCTAACATAATTGTGTTTATAAATTTTGTGATCACTTTACTATTGTAGATAGGATCAGCCATAATTTCTCTAACTGGAGCTTTTCTTCTTCTCATTTTATTATCCTTCTACTTATTTCTTAGGTCTTTTAGCACCATATTTAGATCTTGCAACAGTTCTATTTGCAACACCAGCAGTATCTAATGCACCTCTAACGATGTGATACTTAACCCCAGGTAAATCCTTAACTCTTCCCCCTCTAACTAATACAATAGAGTGTTCTTGTAAGTTGTGACCCTCACCACCGATATATGAGATAACCTCAAAACCTGTAGTTAACCTAACTTTTGCAACTTTTCTTAAAGCCGAGTTTGGTTTTTTAGGAGTTGTTGTATATACTCTTGTACATACACCTCTTCTTTGTGGACATTTTTCTAATGCTGGTGATTTAGATTTTTTAATCACCTTTTTTCGCTCTTTTCTAACAAGTTGATTGATAGTTGGCATTCTTTCCCTTTATTTATATTGATAGAGACTCTAATATTCTTATGATAGTATTAAAATTCTCTATTTTTGGTTTGAGCTTTAAAGCTGCTCAGGCTTCTCGTTACGTCCCAATGACGCCATGACATATGAAAGGTTTCATAATCAAAACGATACTACCATTCTAGAGAAACGTTGCGTTGTTTTCTAAAAAAGTTTTGGATTATACTTAATTATAACTTAAAAGAGACTTATATTTGACTATAAGTCTCTAAGATTGAATTTAGTTCTAGGGACAGAAAACATTAATTTTGTTCGCATCTTATGCGAAGTGATATTATAATTTATTTGGGTTTCTAAAGGGTTACATTAAGAAGTTTATAAAACACCTCGCCGATACATCATTTTAACTAACTCTATAAAAATATATTAACTATATTTCCATTATTTATAGTATACAATGTCCTCGGTCTTTTGCCTGCAAGCAGGATTGACATCCGAAAATCATTTAAAACTTTCCGGCTTCAACAAAGTCTGGACTAAAATACCTAGCTTTGAACTTTCTCATACTATTTGAGTATTACACCAATAAAAACAAAATGGTACCAAAAAATGCAAAGGTCATTATTCCCTCTTCCGCATTTTAGAAAATAAGTGGCTAAACTGTAAAAGTATATTTAAAATCAAATATTTTGAAAATAGTTTTTATAAAAACACCATCCAAAAATCAAACAAATCCAATCTTTTTAGTATCCTCCTTAGCCTTATCTTGTATCTCTTGCATACTATTAATAACTTGAACAATTTTATTTAATAACTCTTTTGTTTGATTATCACTTACCTCTAATTTTTCTATTCTTTTTATAATATCAAAATATGGAACAGACTGATTTTTTAGTTTTGTAAAAGTTCTCATTATAGATATATTTACTTCCCTTGCAATTTTACTTTTTAATACCGTTGCTAACATATAAACACCTTGTTCTGTAAATACTTTTATTTTAGAAGGATTAAACTTCAATGATTTAAGCTTATCACATTTTGTGATAAGCTCATTTTTTTCATCATTATTTAACTCAAACATAAAATCAATAGGAAAACTATCAATATTTCTTTTAACTGCTTGATTTAGAACTCTTGTCTCAACTTGATAAAGCTCTGCCAAATCTTTATCAATCATAACTTGAATACCTCTTATAACAAATATTTTATCATCTACTATGATATTTTCTAAATTTTTCATATTGATTCCTAAATATAAATTTTTAAAATTATAACTATAAAATATATTTTTATTTAAAAATATTGCAATTTGTCATATTTTTTATAATCATAAAAAGAACTAAATGGTAATCTCTTTTTTAGGTGGATATATTGGTAGTATTTTTCTATGTTTTTCCTTGGACATAAAATAAAGAAAATGGAGTTTATAACTATTGAAATAGTTATCTTTTTTCTATGGATAATAGTTTTATATTATAAAATATTATAACAAGTATAATATAGATTTTGTAAAAACACTTTTTTTATAAAAGGGGTAGAACCCTTTTACTCTTTTCTGAACTTTTTAGTACTTACATTTTCAATAATATTTTTAGCAATATTAGAAGTATCTGTAGAGATTTGTTGTGTATGATTAGCAACGCTTGCATTTTCTTGTGTTCTTTGATCAAGTTTTGCTACAGCATCATTTATTTGCTCAATACCTTGTTTTTGCTCATTTGAAGCACTTTCAACATGCTTGATTATTTCATTTGTATTATTTATATTTTCATTTAATTCAACATATCCATGAATCATCTCATCGGCATTTTTCTTTCCAGTATTTGCTTTTATTGTTGCATTTTCAACCAAATCTTTTATCTCTTTTGCTGCTTCTGCACTTCTTGAAGCTAGGTTTCTAACCTCTTGAGCAACTACAGCGAATCCTTTTCCTGCTTCTCCTGCTGTTGCTGCTTCTACTGCAGCATTTAGTGAAAGAATATTTGTTTGGAAAGCAATTTGATCAATTACAGTAATAGCCTCTGCTATGGCAGTTGTTTGTTCATTGATTTCATTCATTGACTCAACTGTAAGTTTTGCCAAATTTTGACCTTTTTCAATTGATTTGATCAAATTGTTCGAATAAACTGCCATTTTTGAAATATTTTGTGTGGTTTCTATTATTGTTGATGTAATCTCTTCTATTGAAGCAGATGTTTCTTCTAAAGATGCTGCTGTTTCAGTTGAAGAACGATTTAAAGTATCAACATTTTCAAGTAATAGTTTTGCATTATTTTCTAAGGTCATTCCCAATTTGTAGTTCTCTTGCAACATCTCATTGATAATATTACATAAGCCATTTAAACCTTTTGATATTTTCCCTGTAGGATTCTTTACTTCGTTTACAAAATCTAATTTTGAATAATCTTCAAGGGCATGTAATATTGTATTTATATCACTATTTACATTTTGACTTATTGTTAAAATCATATCATTTAATATATCTTTTAATTCATTTAGTGATTGATTTGTAGATTCTTTTTTTACTTGAACATCTAAATTTCCATCTTTAATTTTGGTAACTACCTCTTTAACATTATGAATCAATAATTTATCTTTCTCCATGCCATCTTTTATAAACTCTATTTGAGAATCTATTTTTTTAGCCATATTTCCAAACTCATCATTTGTTTGAATATTTAATGCTGAAACATTATGTTTCTCTCCTTTTAAATATTCAAAAAAACTATTTAATCCATTTTCAAGAGTAGTTAAAGGACTTAATAATTTTCTTAAAAAGAAATATATTAAAGCTAAAATTATGATTAATAAACCTATATAAAGAAAGACTTGCTTTAAAATGCTTTTTTTTATCTCTTTAAATATAGTATCTTTTTCTAATTCGACTACTAAATACCAAGAAGAGATAGGAATTTTACTATAAGCAATAAGTTTTTTGTTTCCATTTTCACTAGCTTCTGAAAATCTATCATTCTCTTTTGTTCTAACATTTTTAAATAAAAGACTCTCTTTTTTCAAAAGTTTGTTATTTTTATGAATTAATATTTTTCCATCATTTGATAAAAGATATGCAAATCCTCCATCACCCAATTTTAAATTTAATATCTCATTTACTACAGTATCTAAAAATATATTTGCACCAACAACACCTATCAATTTGCCATCTTTTTCATAGGGTGCAAAAACAGTAATAACTAATCGCTTTGTGGTATTATCAACGAAAGGTTCCGTAACTCCTGTAGTTTTTATCTTTAAAGCTTTTTTATACCAAGGTCTAACTCTAGCATCATAATTCATAGTAGCTATACTTTTTAAAACTCCATTAAACTTAATTAAATCACCACTATCTTCTAAACCTAAATACATACTGGCAAAATCACCTGCTTGTTTTCCTAGCATTAATTGGTCTACCAAAACTTTATTTTCAATATTCAAGTTTTCATTCTTTATCATACTTGCGACTGAAGAAACTACTTTAATTTTTGATTCTAAATATCCATTAATAAATTTAGAGGTATCTTTAGACAAAACAAATTGCTCATGTTTTACTAAGTTATATTCTGATTCGTATGCATTTGAGGCATTATAGTACCCAAGTATCAAAAAAGAACAAGAGATGCTAATAAGTAAAAGTATTAAAAGTTTTGATTTTATACTAGATAGATTCATGGTTTTGCCTTTTAAGATTTTATGTTATTATAGTAAAACATTATGTATTATAAATGTCTTAATGTACTACTAATTAAGATTTTAACATAATTTCTTTATAAAATTAAAAAAAAAGGTTTACATGGTTGAGTTAGCACATAAAATAATAGGTTCAGGAGAAAAAAAAGTTCTCTTTTTACATGAGCTTATGGGAGATAGTAGAAACTATGAGAAAACTATACCCTATCTTGATACCACAAACTATACTTTTATCTTTGTTGATTTAAGAGGTTATGGTTCATCAAAAGAGATAAAAGGTTCTTATACTTGTGATGAAGCAGCCCAAGATTTAAAAAACCTAATAACAAATTTAAATCTGAATGAAGTTTTTCTAGTAGCACACTCAATGTCTACAATGATAGCCCAAAAAATTGCTTTGATTGATAATAGAATAAAAAAACTTGTTTTAGTAACTCCAATTAGTGCGGAGGGTATAAAAATGAAAGATGAAGCAAAAAAAACTATGATAGCGCAATTGAATGAAAATAGTGGGAAAATTGAAGAGATAGTAAATAGTGCTAGTAAAAGATATAACCAAACATGGAAGGATTATAGAATAGATATCGCCTATACCTCATCTATTTTAGAAGCTAGAGTTGGTTATATGTCGATGTATCTAAATACTGACTTTTTAGAAGATGCAGAAGAGAGTATAAATATTCCTATCAAGATAATAGTTGGGAAATATGATTTTCCTGTTTTTGCAAAAGCAAATATACAAAAAATCTTTTCAGCATATAAAGATGTACAGATTGTTGAGTGTCAAGAATCAGGTCACTATCCTATGATAGAGTGTCCTGTTTATTTTGCTTCAAAAATAGAAGAGTTTTGTAAATAAAATCACCACAAAACTTATTAAAAATTAATATTTTAGTAAAGCTCAAGGCGAAGAATAAAATTAATGATTGAACATACTAAAGTATGTGATTGAATTAATTTTATTCTTCAACGCAGGGATTTGCTAAAAGATTAATTTTTAGGGATGAAGTACATAACTGTTTCATATATACCTTCCATATAATGTCTTAGATAAATAGCATATTCAGATTCTATTTCTAAGACTTTTTTAGGCACCATATACCAATCTTGAGCCTTATGGTATATACAAATAGCAAGTATAGGTTTGTATTTTTTGATGGTTTGTTTTGCACCTTCTATTGCATCTTGTTCTGCACCTTCTATATCTAACTTTATAAAATCCACCTTTTCACTTATAAGATTATCTATCGTATCTATATTTTGTGCTTGATAATCGTGTTCTCCATGGTGTTTTTTATCTTGTGATTCATTGTTTTGGATTTTTTCTTTTCCCAAGCCACAGTTTATAAACTCTAAATCTCTTTGATTTACAAAATCTCTTTTTGCGATGTTTATATGTAGTTCATTTGGTTCTACACAATATATTTTTTTGTAGTTTGGAAAGTTTTTTATTATTTGAGGAAGGGTATCACCAACATATGCTCCACCATCTACAAAAACTATATCATCCATACTTGAAATTAACTCTTTATCAAAATATTGATCTTGGTGATTGTTTGTAAAGCCTGTCATAAACTCCAAATCAAAACTTATCTTAAAGTTTATAACTTTGGTAAATACCTCTTTTGATTTTTCATCAGCTAAAAGCCCATAAACTTTTCTATACTCCTCTTTATTGTTTTTAAAATCTTCTTCAAAATCACATATAAAAGGTGGTTCTTTTAAATCAAAATTTGAGTACTTGTAAAAGGATAAATAGTTTATATTATCAAAACCTCTTTTATCAAGTTTTTGTTTAACTTCCAAAGGACTTCCTCTTGAGACAGATAAGATTAAGGCATCTTTTGGAACCTCATCAATTTTATAGATTGTTTTTTTTCTTGAGCTTTGAACCCTAGTAAAATCATCTATTATTCCATCAACCTCAATATATTTTTGGATTGATTTTGTAAACTTATTAATTCCAAGGATAAATTTTTTTCTTTTAGAGGAAAAGATAAACTCCTCCACAAGAGCTTTATCTTTTTTATTTTTATAATCAAAAGAGATTAGGTTCATTTTATATAATCAATGCCTTTAAACTTTTTACTGTATATAGTTTAAGTCCATCTTTTTTTTCAGATTTCAACTCATTTGTAAAACCACTTTTTGAAAAAAGCATTACAAAATCAGGGGTTATCTCTAATTTTTCACAAATATCTTTTAATCTATTTATTTCGCTTTTTTTCACTTTACTATTTGTATATTTACAACTACCTATTATAACTTTCCCACTTACTGTTTGAGCTAAAAGATTGATATCTAGTTTTTCATCCCAATATCTTCCAATCTCTTCTATCTCATCTTCAACAAAAGTTGCTTTTACATATTCATGGCAAAGTTGTTCAAAAATCAAATCCATAAACTCCAACTGATAGTTATTAAATCTTTCAAAACTCTCATCAAACTCTCCCCGTTTTATCCCTCTATAAACAGGAGAAACAAAAGCAAACCAAAACCTTAAAAAAGGTGTAGTAAAAAGAAGTTTATCTGAAGAATCATTTTCTTCAAACTGATTTGTTAGATGATCCATAGAGGTTTCAGTTTTAACTATCTCTAACTCTTCAAGTTCGTAGATGATTTTAATCCCCTCTTCATACTCTATATCTGCTCTTTTAAAACTAGAGTTTGTTCTTCTATCCCCTAAAGCGATACCAGTTAGAACCTTGTGATATGGTGCAGAGTTTTTTGTAAGTTTTGCAATATGGTCTTGTATATCATAATACTCATTTAATATATGTCTTATTATCAAACTTCTAAGGGGCTTACTCATATCAAGTTTAACATCAAGACCACCAAATACAGCAAAATAGTTTACTGCTGTTTCCATATCTTTTGGTTTGTTTACTTCACAAAATTTTTGAAATTGCTCTAAAAGAGTCTTATCTGTAGATATTATGATAAATCCTTTTTTCTATATTTTTGCAAAAATGCATTTAATTGGTTTGCAAATTTTTGAGAATCTTTTGCACTAAAGGGTGCTGGTCCTTTGGTAAGCTCCCCACTATCTCTTATCTCTTGCATCAAGTTTCTCATAGCTAAATACTCTTTGATATTATCTTGGGTAAAAAGCTCTCCTCTATGGTCTATTGCATGAGCATTTTTTTCCACTATTCTACTTGCTAAAGGGATATCAGCTGTTATAACCAAATCACCCTCTAAGACAAGTTCTACAATCTTGTCATCGGCTTCATCTAAACCTTGACTTACGACTTGATAAGTTATTAAATCAGATTTCCCAATATCGATCTTTTTATTTGCTATAACTACTGTTTGTAGTTTTGTTCTTATTATAGCCTTATAAATAATAGGCTTCAAAAGATTAGGGAAAGCATCTCCATCAACATACAAAGTCATTATAAAATCTCTTGTACTCGTCCAACTTGACCATCAGTAAGTCTTACTTTTATCCCGTGGGGATGATTTGGGGAGTTTGTAAGAATATTTTTAACAACCCCTTGTGTTAGTTTTCCAGTTCTTTGGTCTTGTTTTAAAACAATATTAACCCTTAATCCCTGTTTTATATTAAACCTTTTTCTATGCATTGTAGTTCAAAGCCTTTTTTGCCTCATCTAGATGGTAAAAGAAGATAACTTTATATATAAAAGTTACTTTTGTGTTTTTTTCTACACTTGTATCCAAAATAGGGAAACTAAAACCCTCTCCATCTTCTTCATTTTTTGTTTGTACTGTAATTATTGTACTTTTTAATGTTTTCATCATATTCATACAATTTTTATACTCTTTTGTATCAACACTATTTAACATATCTCCAACTCTCTCTTCTCTTCTAATAGCATCAAATAAAGTTGAAAAAGTATCTTTAAATATGGTTTTATTTAAACTTATTTTTAATCTTGTGGTATGAAATATTCCACTTTTATTTAAAATTGGATTTGGTTTTTGTTCCCTTATCTCTTCAATCATCTTTAAAAAAAAGTTTTTACCACCAACACTATTTGCATAGTTTGTTATCTCTTCATGAAGTTGTTGTTTTTGTTCAACATCTAACTTATTAAAATTCATTTTTTCCTACTATCTTGTATATTTTATCAATTGACCCTTGAATACTTTTGGCAAATATTCTTCTGAGCCTTTTGCTTTAAATTGAATATGTGTAAAACCTAAAAGAGCCATTGCTTTTGTAAATTTTGCATGATTTCCTCTTCCTGGATCAACTATCACCATCTCGCATTTATCGTTTGCATGTTTTTCTATAAAAGCTGACAACTCATCTATATGCCATCTTTCATAAAGTATATCACTACCAATAATTAAATCAAATTTACCAAGCTTATCATCCCCATCAATCCATGAGGTTCTTTCAAAAGGGATTTTTTTACTATTATTTAACTCAATATTATCATTTAAAAAAGATTCAACTTCTGGATGATAATCTGTTGCAGTGATATCTGCATCTCTATTATTTAAAAGGTGACTAGATAAAGCTATCCCACACCCTACTTCCAATATTCTTTTATTTTCAATATCGTAATCTTGCATATAATGAGCTAGCACTTTTGAAGATGGCCATACTACACCAAATAATGACCAAGTAGCTGTTGATATTCCATATTCACTTAACTGCTCTACATCTTTGTTACTATATTCTTGTTTATCCCTTAGGGTTTTTAGATGAATATCAATCTCACCAAACTCATAGGTATTGTATTTTACGCGGATATTTTCCATTTTATAATTTCCTTTATTTTATCAATCAATAAATAAAGTCTTTAGTATTTTAATTAAAAAATAGTATAAAATCGAAATATCAATTAAAATTTATCTATTATATAATAAATAGCTTAATAGTACTTGACTTTTGAAATCAATAATAGTAAAGTAGATAAAAGCACATCGAGTTGGTCTCTTATTTTGGTATATTTATTTGGCTTTCTCTTTTAAAAAAGAGGTTAAATGGATATTGTAAAATTTTCACGAAATACATTTCTAGATTCAGTTGTTCCAATGGATGATTTCAAGAGTCTAAACTTTGCAAAAGAAGCTATGGAACTTTGGGATAATTTCTATAGTTGGGAGAAATATCCTCCTTTAGGTCTTAAACATGATGATGAAACTCTGTGTTATCTTTTTTATTCTACTACAAGAGATAATCAATACCTAATTATACATAGAATCTTAACTCCAAAAGAGTTTAGGGGTAAAAGGTATGCCTATGAACTTTTGGCAAATCTTTTTTTAAAATACTCAACTACAGAAATTGAAAGATTTAGAATGTCTTGTGTTTCATCTTCAATAAATTTTTACAATAAAATTGGACTTAACTATTGGGGTGTAAATACAAAAGGGCAATACTACTGTGATTTTAAAATGCCAAAAAAAGATATAAATGAGATACCAGCTATTGTAAAAGAATCAAATATAAATGAACTTTCAGATAAAAAAATACTAAATATTTATGAAAACCTTGAAGCAAATGGGAAAGATTTTAATGCAAAAGATTTAAATACACACAACAAATGTTTAGATTTGATGGGTGACAAATATAGATTCAATGAATTAAAAAAAGAAGCTATATTAATTTAGATGATAAAAAGGATTACCTTTTATCTCATTAGCCCAAAGGGTATAAGCCTTAAAATTTAGATGTAAACCATCTGTAGTAAAACTCTCTTTTAATAGCTCATTTTCACATAAATATGGATTCATATCAAAAAAAGTAAACTCTTCTTTTTTGCAATACTCTTGCAATAATTTATTAAACTCTAAAACCTTCTTATTTACAGATTTCATTTGGGTTAATAGTATTGCATGAACTATTACATTGATATTATTATTTTTCAACTTTTGCAATATATTTTTATAGTTCTCAAAAATTTCATTTAAAGGTATTGAATTACAAAAATCATTTATACCAATCATCAAAAATAAAAGTTTAGGTTCTAAATTTATAACACTATCAAGTCTATTTAAGATACCTTTTGTAGTATCTCCATCTACTCCTAAATTAAGAATTTGTCCTTGAAAAAGAACTCTTTTCCAATCACCTCTTCCAATTATAGAATCCCCTAACATTACCATATGGATATTTTTTTTCATCCCAAAGTATATCTAAACTTTTATTTATCTAATTGAAAATAATTATTTACCATCAAACTCTTTTTCATCAGTTTGTTGTACTACTTTTTCTGCTATTTCATTAACTTCACTAGCCACTCTATTAGCTTCACTAGCTGCTGATGCATTTTCTTGTGTTACCCTATCTAATCTATTAACAGTATCATTTATTTGTTCCATTGCAGAGAATTGCTCTTTTGATGAAGTTGATACATCGTGGATAAGTTCCAAAGTATTATGAATATTTTTATTTAATTTTTCATACCCTTGAATCATCTCATTAGAGATCTCTTTACCACCATTAGCTTTTGATGTTGCATTTTCAACTAAATCTTTTATCTCTTTTGCTGCTTCTGCTGATCTACTTGCTAGGTTTCTAACCTCTTGAGCAACTACGGCAAACCCTTTACCTGCTTCTCCTGCGGTTGCTGCTTCAACTGCTGCATTTAGTGAAAGAATATTTGTTTGGAACGCAATTTGATCAATAACAGTAATAGAGTCTGCAATAGCTTGAGTTTGTTCATTTATCTCATCCATAGATAAAGCTGTTCTAGAAGCTAAATCTTGCCCAATAGATACAGAACTAGATACATCATTTGCATATGAAGTCATTTTCACAATATTTTGTGAACTATTTTGCATATTTGATGTTATCTCTTCAATAGCAGCCGCTGTTTCTTCTAATGAAGCTGCTTGATTATTTGCTGATGTTGTTAAACTATCAACATTTTTTGATAAGCTTTCTGAACTTGAAGATAATATAAGTCCAACCTCTTTATTACTTACTAACATACTAGTAATAGCACTTCCTAAACTATTTACATCTTCACAAAGTGCTTTTAAATCTCCATCTAAATCTTTAATATCAATTTTTGGTCTATAATTATAATCTGAATATTGAGATAATACTTCCATTGCACTTTTAATATTACCTTCAACAGCACTTAACATTTCGTTGATTACATCTTTTAGCTCATTAAGTGATGGGTTTGTAGTATTTCCTTCAATTCTAACATTTAAGAAACCTTTTTTAGCCTCATTAGCACAAGTTATTGAACTATCCACAAGTTTTCTATCACTTTCAATCCCCTCTTTTATTCTTGTAATACCATTATTTACAGCTTCTGCCATCTCCCCTAATTCATCTTTTGTTCCAAGTTGAATCAATTTTGCTTCGCTTGTTTCTTTATTCATATATTTAAAAAATTCTAAAAGTCCAACTTGAAATTTATTTAATGGATTTTTAATAGAGTTTGTAACAGCTATTATAGTTATTCCTGATAATATCAATGCAACAATAATTAAAACATATAAAGTATATAAAGTATTATCAATCTTTTTTAAAGCATTTTGATAACTTACATTATTCTCTTTTTCAGCACTATCATTAATCTGAGTCAACTCTTTATTCACCAATAAAAAAACCTCTTCAGTCACTGAAAGCATTGGTGTTGCCATACCAATATCAATACTTAACATATCAATAGCATCTGCAACTGTTAGTTTATACTCTTTCATATTTTTCTCAACATCTTTTATCAATTCCAATGTTTTTTTGCTCTCATTTTTATGTGAAACAATTAATTTAACCTCTTTATCAACCTCTTTACCAATTTTTTCTAAAACTGCTAATTCTCTATCTATTTGAGATTGTTCATAACCACCAGAGGCAAAACTAAAGATTTTATATAGTACAGAATTATAAAGATTAATATCTCCCAAAAGTTTACTGCTATCCTTATAAAGTGAAAACTTAACTTCAACAATCTCATTTAAAGTTTCCTTATCAGATTTTAAAGCATTATTTGAAAAAAAAGCGAATACAACTAAGAATACCACTGCAATAGCAGGAGCTATTACAAGCTTTTTACTAATTTGAATATTATTAAGAAATTGCATTTATTTGTCCTAATTTAGAGTTATGTTAGATAAAATAAATATATAAAATATATACTTATTTCATCTAAGTTTGGTATAGTAAACTCTTGATTAAAAAATCAAGAGTTTGTAAAATTACTATTCTTTATAATAACCTGAACCAATAAGTTGGTTTTCTCCAATTCCAATCACAAAAGATGATTTTGGAGTTTGTTTACCAGTAGTAGGATGTGCCCATACATAATCAACCCATCCTTGACCATCTGCTTTTACTTTATCAATAAAGTTTTTAAAGAGTTGATTACCAGCTTTATCTTTATATCTATATAGATTTTTACCTGCAAGTGGTTTTTTAGGATGAGCAGTAATTACACCATCAAAATCGTTTGCCCAAATATATAAGTCACCTTTGTCAAACATTCCACCTTTTTTCCCTATCTCAGCAACACATTTTGCAACACCTACTTCATCACAGTATGCTTTTGCTTTCATAACATGTGCTTTTACCTCATCTGCTGTTAATGCGAAGGCATAAGTTGCTCCACCTAATAATAAAGCTGCAGCTACTTTAACTAATCTACTCATCTTTGCTCCTTAAAGTTAATTAATCTAAAAATAGTTTCTCATAAATATAATTAATCTTATCTTAAGATTTTTCATTATTTTTACCTTATTCTAGCTTTTTTATAAAAAAACACAGAATTGCTATTTTAGTGCTATTTTATAACTTTTCTTAGTGAATAAATTGTGAAAATTTATATGGTGAAAATATTATTATTTTATTCTAATCAACTTTATTAAGTCCATTTTTTTCTAGTTTATATATATTTGGAGCTAACTTTTCAATAAAAGTCTTATGATGAGAAACTATAATCATTGACTTTTTTATAGAGTTTAAAATATCAATTATCTTTTTTTCTGCCTCTTCATCTAAAGCATTTGTTGGCTCATCCAAAAGTAAGATTTTTGGTTTTGTAATAAGTATCCCTGCAAGAGCAACTATTTTTTGTTCCCCTCCACTTAAATCATAAATATTTCTATTTTCTAAATGGGATATTCCTAGTTCTTCAAGTATTTTACAAGATTTTTCATAAGATTCATCCTTGCTTTCACCCTTTGCTCTTAGGGCAAACATCACATCTTCTATAACTGTTGGACATAAAAAGTGATCACTAACATCTTGGGGAAGATACCCTATATCTGTCCTAAAGGTTTTAAAATCTTTTAAACTATTCATCTGTTTATGAAAAAGAAAAACCTCTCCAGTTTCTTGTTTAATTAGACCAGCAAGTATCTTCAACAAAGAGCTTTTCCCACTTCCATTGGCACCAATAATTGCAACTTTTTCTTCATGGGATACATCTAGACTTACACTATTGAAAACCTCTTTTGTTGGGGTAGAGTATGACACCTCTTTTAGATTTATAGAACAACTCAAACAATCACCTTTTTTACAAATAACATACAAACTAAAAATATAAGTATAACATCATAAAAACTTAATTTACTATTTTGAATAAGATATATTCTTCCATGAAAACCCCTAAGTTTAAAGGAATCTTGCATCTGGTTTGCTTTTTTTATTGAAAGTATAAAAATATGTCCAAATATATTCCCAAAGGTTTCATAAGAAAATAGATTTGAAGCAGCCTTAAAGCCTCTAGCTTTTAATGTTTGTCTTACTCTTTTTATCTCATCACTTAAACTTTGTATCATCTTTAGGGTAAAATATGTTGAACTTACAACTTTTTTTGAAAATCTAAGTTCATTCATAGCCCTTACAATATCGTAGCCATTTGATCTAAAAAAAAGTAGTAGATTAAAAAAGATAATCATATTTGTTCTAAAATATATATTTAAAGCCTCTTTTGTATCCCCTTGTAAAAGTAAGATTATAAATATCATCCCAATAAAAACATTTAAAAATAAAAGTTTTTTTACTACAAGGAATATAACTTTATATTCACAAAAAACCATAAAAACTATAGGAAGAAGATAAATTAATTCTATTTGGTTAAAACTTATAAATATGGAATATAAAAAGGCACAAATCAATCTAACAGATGAGTTAAGATTTATCATCTTTTTTAAACCTCTTCAATAAATAAAATATAAATAGTATAGCTAATATTGCTATAAAACTACCCATTAAGCTTTGTTTTTTAGCTTCTACATATTTATTTTCAGTAAGTTCTTTAGCTTTTTTATTAGTTATTTTTTTATCAATAACAACTTTTTGTTCAACTGCATGCCCCTCAATTGTATGCACTTTTACAAAAAAGTTATTCATATTTTCAATTACAAACTCACCTTTCTTATCAGTTTTTAACTTTTTTATGAGTTTATTGTTATTATCATAAATCTCTACGCTACACTCTTGACAAGGTGAACCAGAAGCAAAATAACTATTAAAATATATTTTATCATTTTCATTTAAATAAAAAAGATTTAACTTATGGGCAAATAATGAGCTTATAAATACAAATACTAAAAATAATAATCTCATATTTTTACTCCATTTAAAAGTTCAGGCATAGATTTTTTAATATAATTAATCAAAAACATAGTTATCAAACCTTCTATTACCATAGCTGGAGTATTTGCTAAAACTATAGTATATGAAGCATAAATATACTCTTGTTTAGAAAGAGCTAAAACCAAAGCTAAAAGTATAGTAGAGATAAGTACTGGAATAAATCCAATTAAAAAATATCTAATCTTTTCATTCAAAAAGTTTAAAACTTGACTCTTGGCTATTAAATAAATTATATATGCAGGTAAAGCCATAATTAAAAGATTTGCTCCTAAGGAACTAAGTCCCCCATAACCTAATAGTAAGGCTTGCAATAAAAGTGCAATAAACAAAGAAAAAAATACCGATGAACCTATTATTAGCCCAATAACTCCAGTCAAAACCAAGTGGATTTGAGTTGGTCCCAAAGGTATGTGGATAAAAGATGCAATAAAAAATACTGCTCCCATAGCGGCTATATGAGCAATATTTTTATTTTTTAAATTTTTTAATGAGTATATAAGTAAACCACAACTAATCACTGAAGTTACTATCACAACATCACTTGATAAAATACCATCTGAAATATGCATCTTCTAATAAGCCTTTACCCAAATTAAGGCACCATTTTCTATTGGATATTTTTTACCATTGTGCTCTTTTTGCCCCTCTTCTATAAGAGCAGCAAATCCCCACCAACCTTTATGGTTCATAACAAAAGAAAAGACACCATTGTTATCTGTTTTAACAACTTGTGTTACATGGGCATCATTTGGAGCTTTTAATCCAAACTCATTATAAAGTTCAACTTCAACTTCAACATTTGAAGCTGGTTTTCCATTGTGAAGTACTTTTCCTTGAAAAAGATTTCCACTATATAAAGCAAAAGGTTTTACCATAGGGACAATCTCATATTTTAAACCAATAGCTTCATCCCAACCATCTTCTAAACCAAAAGCACTTATAATAACTTTTGGTACATGAGAGATAAATTTTCCCTCTGCTGGTTCAAAATAAGGTTGTGGTTGTGCATAAAATTTATAAACACCTGGTCTTTTAATAGTGTAGGTACTATCCCACGCCTTATGATCTAACTTTTTTGTTTTAGTTAAAGGTAAAACCTCTTTTTTATCTTCCAAATATATCCCAAGTGGTTTTTCTAAAGTCATACCTGTTTGTTCAAAAGGGTGTATAAACATAAGATTAAAATCAACTCTCATCTCATCTCTTGATTTTACATTGTCAGTTGTAGGCAAAAAAGTAAGAAAATGAGCATTAAGTGAACAAATAACTAAAAAAACTAAAAAAACTATCTTCATATTAATCCTTTATTAAATAAAAGTGATTATAGATATATCTCTGTTATAGCGCAATAAATTATTTATTTTCTTATGTATTTTTAGAACTAATTTAAAAAAGATCTTTAAGCCTTTTTAAATTATCCCTTAGGCATAACATTTACAGGAACGATTTGAATCTCATCCATATTCCAAACTCCACCTGTTACATATGGTTCATTACTTAACCAAGAATCAAACGCATCATCACTTTCAAAGCTTGTAAGAACTGATGAGCCAACCATTTTTTCATCTTCTATCAAAGCACATGCACTTATAATCTTACCCTCTGCCATTAATTTTTGAGTTCCTTTAAGATGTTCAGCTCTATTTTCCATTCTTTTTTCAAGTGCGCCTTCATTATCATAAGCTATTACTAAATATTGCATTATTTTTCCTTTAATATTAAAACGATATTTTAGCATTTAGTTTATATGATAAATGTTAGAGCTATTTTATTACAGTTAGATCTTTGAAGTAATACCCTTGAACATAGTCACATCTAAGTTTTCTGGCTAAATCCAAATCCTCTTTAGTTTCTACACCTTCTAGTATTGCTTTTTGATTATTAACTTGTATCGTCAATAACAAACCTTTTAGATAATGGATATAGTTTGGATTTATTCTAACTTGTTTTATAAAAGATTTATCAATTTTAATATATTGTGAATTACCCATAATAAAAAAAGAAAACATTGAGCCCTCTTGCGCAAAATCATCTAAAGCTGTTTCTATATTTTTCTCTTTTAACCATAAGGAAAAGTTTCTCATTACTTCAGAACTAGTTTCATCATCACTTCCATTTTCAGTAATCTCAACAACAATATAATCTTTATGTTTTATTAAAAACTCAGCCCAATACTTTTGTTGTTCTTCACTAATAACAATATCTGCATCAAAATTTAAAAAAAGTTTTGAGTTTAGATCAAAATGTTTAACTTGCAAATATTTATTTCTCTTTTCTAAGTTAAAAAAAAGATCATTATTTTGATGTAACTTTCTAAATATATTTTCTGTAGAGATTAGTCTATTATCTATATCAAATGAAGACAAAGCTTCATAAGCAAAAACTTCATTTGTGTTTAGATCAATAATTGGTTCATACTTAGTGTTATATTTTGCATTGGTAATTAAGTGTTTAAATTCAAAAATATTCATAAATGTTATATTAGCAAGTTTTCTTTAAATTGATATTAATTATCAATTATAAATTAAAAAAAAAGTTTTGTTGCAAATACGAAAGTAAGAGGATATATAATTACATTCATATATCTAAATAGAGGTGTCATTTTTATATTTATAGGCATAACTTCACTTACATCCATACCATTACTAAGTTTTTGCATCATATTAAGTTTAAATGCCATATCTAAAAATTTAATAATAATAATTGAACTCATCCAAAAGCCAAAATTGTTTAAAAAGACAGCTAAAAAAAGAGTATAAAAAAAGCTTGCATGTAAAATAAAATATAAAATAAGATTTTTTTGATAAATTATAAAGTTGTTATGGATAAGTCCATAAAGTGTATCATTTTTTTGCCAATTTGATTCAAAGAGTTCAATGGCAATAAATATTAAAAGTAAAGATAAAGTATCCATGATTAAAATACTCTGGGGAGATTCCCCAAAGTTTTTGTTTTATTCGTGATCTTCGAATTTGATTTTTTTGTCTTTGTATAGACCAGTTCCTACAGGAATAGTTCTACCAATTACAACATTCTCTTTTAAGTCTTCTAGCATATCCATTTTAGCACTAATTGCTGCTTCAGTTAATACTTTTGTAGTCTCTTGGAAAGATGCAGCAGAAATAATAGAGTCAGATGTTACAGCTGCTCTTGTAATACCAAGCAATAATGGTTCAGCAATTGCTGGTTTACCACCAAGTTTGATAATTCTTGCATTTTCTATTTTAAATCTTTTCTTAGAAACCATATCACCAACAATAAACTTAGTATCTCCACCATCTAAGATTGATACCTGTCTTAACATTTGAGATGTAATAACCTCAATATGTTTATCGGCAATATTAACCCCTTGAGATCTATATACTTGTTGTACTTCTGATACAATAAAGTAATGAAGTGCTTTTTCACCTAAAATTCTTAATACATCATGAGGTGACACTTGTCCATCTGTCAATGCTTCACCAGCATGTACAAACTCCCCTTCATGTACTAAAATCTGTTTTGATTTCTCAATTAAGTACTCAGATTTATTACCATTTTCATCAGTAATAATAATTCTTTGTTTATTTCTTAATGGTTTACCAAAACTTATCATACCATCAAAAGATGCAAGTACTGCAATATTTTTAGGTCGTCTAGCTTCAAATAACTCAGATACTCTTGGAAGACCCCCAGTAATATCTTTAGATTTTTGAGTTGCTTTTGGTGTTTTACCAATTATATCTGCAATCTGAACCTCTTGACCTTCACTAACAAAAATAGAAGTTTTTGGATCAAGTGTATATTTGATTAGTTCTTTATCATCTGTTGCAACTACAATTGTTGGTTTATATCCAGCTGGTATATACTCATTTACAACTAGTTTAGAACTACCTGTTAATTCGTCAAATTGTTCAGCTACTGTAGCACCAGGAATAATATCTTCAAATGCTATTTTACCTTTTTTCTCTGCAATAGTAGGATTTGAATATGGATCCCACTCTGCAATTACAACTTGTTCAGATGAAGCAGGATGAGCAATAATTGATTCTTTTTCAACATCAGAATTATCATTATAAACAACAACAGACCCTCTTGAAATGTAGTGTCTTAGAGCTTCTCTTCCTTCACCATCAACAACAACTGCAAATAAACCTTTTTCATTTACAATTTCATCAGCTTTGATATCTTCTCTTCTTTCTAGATAATCTCCATGAAGTTTGTAATATTTTACTTTACCTTTTGAACCAGCTGTTATAGTTGATATTATAGGTGCCCCATCTGCAACTTTTAACTCAGATGCAAAAGGGATTCTGTTTGGAACATTCCAACCATCTTTAATCATCTCAACGATAGATTCATTTTCCTCTACTTCTTGTGAGTCCACATATGGTAAATAAAGTTTACCTTCAACTTTTCCAGAAACACCAGCAAGTTCGTTAGCTTTTGCAACATCATTTTTTCTTAAATAATATTTTTTAGTCTCTTTTCCATTTGTAATAGTTAAAATTGTTTCTTCATGAATTGTTTCAACTGTAACATTACCTTTAAATGGTGCATTAATTTTTGGTTCAACTAAAAGAATACCTGCATTTCTTCTATTTGCTACAACATTTTTACCATCTTTGTTTAAGTATGTTCTAATATTGTAATATCTAATGAAACCTTCTTTATCAGCTTTTAACTCTCTTTCTGTTTGAGTTGCACTTGCAGTACCCCCAACGTGGAAAGTTCTAAGTGTAAGCTGCGTACCTGGCTCACCAATAGATTGTGCTGCAACAACCCCAACTGCTTCACCTGGAGTTGCTTTTCTTTGTTCACCAAGGTTTAGACCATAACATTTTGAACAAAGTCCATTTTCAACTTTACAAGTAAGTGGTGTTCTAATTGTTACTGCTTTAACTTCAGCATCTGCAACAATTTTTGCATCCTCTTCTGTTATTAAAGTACCCTCTGTAAATAAAATCTCATTTGAGATAGGGTCAATAATATCTTCTGCAATAACTCTACCTGTGATTCTTTCTTCTAATGACTCAATAAGTTCATTACCAGAAGAGATATCAGTAATCTCAATACCTTCGTGAGTACCACAATCTTCAACTGTGATTCTAACATTTTGAGATACATCAATAAGTTTTCTTGTTAAGTACCCTGCATTTGCTGTTTTAAGTGCAGTATCCGCAAGACCTTTTCTAGCACCGTGAGTAGAAATAAAGTACTCAAGTACATTTAAACCTTCACGGAAGTTAGAGATAATTGGTGTCTCAATAATAGTACCATCAGGTTTAGCCATAAGACCCCTCATACCTGAAAGTTGTCTAATTTGTGCAGCAGAACCCCTAGCACCTGAATCAGCCATCATATAAATAGAGTTAAATCCATTTTTATCTGTTTTAACTAACTCCATCATCTCTGTACCAAGTGTATTGTTAACTTCTGTCCAGATATCAATAATCTTATTATATCTCTCTTGTTCAGTTAATAAACCTTGAGAAAATTGTTTTTGAACTTCAATAACTTCTTTTTTAGATTTTGCAATATGTCCAGCTTTTGTTTCAGGAACTCTAATATCATCAATTGATACAGAGATACCAGCATCTGTCGCATATCTAAAACCTAAGTTTTTAAGGTTATCTAAGAATTTAGGAGTAACTTCATATCCACCATGTTTATAGATATAATCTACTAATGCCCCAATATCTTTTTTCTTTAAAATTTTATTCCATAATTCAACTGGAACAAAATCAGGTAAAATCTCATGAACAATCAATCTACCAATTGTAGAATGAATTACTTTATCACCAATTTTAGTTCTAATTTTTGCATGTAGATCAACTTGTCCCATTTCTAGAGCAATTGTTGCTTCATTAACATCTGCAAATAATTTATGTTCACCTTTAACACCATCTTTTTCTAATGATAGATAATAAATACCTAAAATCATATCTTGTGATGGTACAGCAATAGCACGACCTGATGCTGGTAAAAGAATATTCATAGAAGACATCATTAAAATCTTAGCTTCTGCAATTGCCTCTTGTGATAATGGCACGTGTACCGCCATTTGGTCACCATCGAAGTCCGCATTAAATGCCGCACAAACTAATGGGTGTAACTGAATAGCTTTACCATCAATCAATGTTGGGTGAAACGCTTGAATTGAAAGTTTATGAAGAGTTGGTGCTCTATTTAATAAAATTGGATATTCATCAACAATCTCTGCTAAACATTCCCATACTTCATTTGTTTCAGACTCAATTAATCTCTTAGCCGATTTAAGTGTAGTTGCATAACCTTTTTCTTCTAACTTAGCCATTAAATGTGGTTTAAATAACTCTAATGCCATCTTCTTAGGAAGACCACATTGGTCCATATTTAATGATGGTCCAACAACAATTACAGAACGCCCAGAGAAGTCAACCCTTTTACCAAGTAGGTTTTGTCTAAATCTACCTTGTTTACCTTTGATGATTTCAGATAATGATTTTAAAGGTCTTTTATTTGCACCCTTAACTGCATTTGCAGTCTTACCATTATCAAATAAAGCATCAACTGCTTCTTGAAGCATTCTTTTTTCATTTCTAATAATAATCTCAGGAGCATCAAGTTCTGTTAATCTTTTAAGTCTATTATTTCTGTTGATTACTCTTCTATATAAGTCATTAACATCAGAAACAGCAAACTTACCACCATCAAGAGCAACAAGTGGTCTTAAATCTGGTGGAAGAACTGGAAGTTGTGTTAACATCATCCACTCAGGTCTATTTCCTGAATTAATAAAGTTTTCTACAACTTTTAATCTTTTGATTATAGTTTTTCTTTTTGCTTCAGATTTAGTACCAGCCATATCTTCTTTAAGCATAACTAAAAGTTCAATTAAATCTATAGTTTCTAATAGATCTCTAATAACTTGTCCACCCATATATGCTTCAAATCCAGTATGATCAAATAAATCAGAGATAGTTCTAAACTGCTCTTCATTTAAGATATCATATTTTTCAACTTTTTTTGTTTTTTCATTATCATAAAAAGCTTCACCAGGATTAGAAACAATATATGCTTCATAATATAGTACTCTTTCAAGGTCTTTTAATTTAACCCCTAAAAGTGTACCGATTCTTGTTGGAAGAGAAGATACCATCCAAATATGTGCTACAGGTGATACTAGCTCTATGTGACCCATTCTGTGTCTTCGCACTTTTGATGATGTTACTTCAACACCACATTTTTCACATACAACACCTTTGTATCTCATCTTTTTATATTTACCACAAAGACACTCATAATCTTTTACTGGTCCAAAGATTTTTGCACAAAATAAACCATCTCTTTCAGGTTTTAAAGTTCTATAATTGATTGTTTCAGGTTTTTTAACTTCACCCGATGACCATGAAAGAATCTTTTCTGGACTTGCAAGTCTTAACTGAAATGCAGTAAAGTCTTGCGGTCTTTCTAACTCTTTAATCTCAATTGGCTCTAAAATTTTTTCTTTATTGCTCATTATCTTCTACCTCGTCAAAAATCTCAACATCAAGTCCAAGAGCTTTAAGCTCTTTTGTTAATACGAAGAATGTTTCTGGAACACCAGATCTTGGAACATTTTCACCATTTGCAATAGCTCTATAAGCTTTTGTTCTACCTTCAACGTCATCTGATTTAGTTGTAAGCATCTCTTTAAGAACATTTGTTGCACCATATGCTTCAAGTGCCCAAACTTCCATTTCCCCAAATCTTTGTCCACCAAATAGTGCTTTACCACCAACTGGTTGTTGTGTTACAAGTGAATAAGGTCCTGTAGATCTTGCGTGAACTTTTTCATCAACTAAGTGGTGAAGTTTAAGCATATACATATAACCTACATTTACCCTTTCCTTCATCTTCTCACCAGTCTTACCATCATGTAATGTTGACTTACCATCTGTATCAATTTTTGCTAATTCAAATAGTTTTACAAACTCTTCTTCTTTAACACCATCAAATACTTGTGTTGCAAATCTAACACCTTTTGACCAATCTTGTGCATATTGTACTAACTCTTCATCAGTTAAAGAGTCCATAAACTCTTTACCTTTCATAAGCTTAGCAACACTTGCAATCTCAGTCATTTTTGCTCTTAATTCAATAATAAAATCAGCTTTTTTAGCATCAAAAATATCTTGAATTTGAGCTCCAAGTTTTTTACCAACTAATCCTAAGTGTACTTCTAGAATTTGTCCGATATTCATCCGTGAAGGAACCCCTAGTGGGTTTAGAATAACATCAACTGTTGTACCATCTTCTAAGTAAGGCATATCAACTTGAGGAACTATATTAGAAACAATACCTTTGTTTCCATGTCGTCCTGCCATTTTATCCCCAACTTTAATTTTTCTTTTTGTTGCAATATAAACTTTTACTTGTTTAATAACACCACTTGGTAAGATATCATCATGTTCTAAAACTTGTAGTTTTTCTTCATGCTCTTCTCTTAAAGTAGCTTTTTGTTTAATAAAATGTTCTTTAATATCGTTGTATTTTTTTTCTACATCATCACTAAATGAAGCAACAACTTTTTTCATTGCAAATCTATTAACATTTGATAATACATCTAAAGGAATATTTTCACCAACTTTATATGTTACACCTTCAACTTCAACCTCTTTTGATAAAGGAGATTTAGATAATAAATCATTTATTTTTAAAATCTCTTCCCTATCTAACATTAAAAGTTTATCGTGATGTTTAATATCAAGTTCTGATTTTTCAACTTCAATTTCAGCAATAGCTCTTTCGTCTTTTTCATAACCTTTTTTAGTAAACACTTTTACATCTACTACTGTACCTTCCATTGAAGTTGGACAGTATAAAGATTTATTGATTACATGTCCTGCTTTTTCACCAAAGATTGCTCTTAATAATCTTTCTTCAGGAGTTGGTTTAATCTCACCTTTTGGCGTAACTTTACCAACTAAAATCATTCCAGATTTAACATAAGTACCAACTTTGATAATACCTGAATTATCTAAGTGAGTAATTGATTCCTCTTTAACACCTGGTAAATCTCTTGTAATCTCTTCATTTCCATGTTTTAGCTCTCTACATTCAAGCTCTTTTTCATAAATATGAACAGATGTAAAAGCATCCTCTTCAATAAGTCTTTGAGAAAGAACAATAGCATCCTCATAGTTATAACCATTCCAAGGCATAAAGGCAACCATTGCATTTACACCAACAGCTAATTCACCTTTATCCATAGATGGACCATCGGCAATAACTTGACCAGCTTCAACAACTTCTCCCTCTTTTGTAGCAGTTCTTTGTCCAAATGAAGTGTTGTTATTTGTTCTAACATTTTTATTAATTTGGTAATGGTCTATAAAAGCACCATTCTCATCTTCACCTCTAATATAAACATTTTTAGCATCTGTTTTTTCTACAACTCCACCTCTTTTGGCTTTGATTGCTTCCCAAGCATCTCTTGCAACTGTTTTTTCTAAACCTGTTCCAACAATAGGAGCATTTGGTCTAAGTAATGGAACAGCTTGTCTCATCATGTTTGATCCCATAAGTGCTCTGTTGGCATCATCATGTTCTAAGAATGGAATAAGTGATGCAGCAACACCCATAACCATTTGAGATGAGATATCTATTAGATTAACTTTATTTTTTTCAACAAGTAAAATCTCTCCATCTTGTCTAGCTTCAATTAGTGGTTCGATAATTTTCCCATTGTCATCAAGTTTTGTTGACCCAGGAGCAATAATTTTACCCTCTTCTTGAGTTGCTGTATAATATTCAATCTCATCAGTTACAACTCCGTCAATAACCTTTTTATAAGGAGCTTCAATAAACCCTAGGTTATTAACTTTTGAGAAAGTTGATAAAGTATTAATAAGACCAATATTTTGACCCTCTGGAGTTTCAACTGGACAAATTCTCCCATAATGAGTTGGGTGAACGTCCCTTACTTCAAATCCAGCTCTTTCTTTTACTAAACCACCTTCACCAAGTGCAGAAAGTCTTCTTTTATGAGTAACTTCTGATAATGGGTTAGTTTGGTCCATAAATTGCGATAACTGACCTGATGTAAAAAACTCAGTAATTGTTGATGTAATCATCTTAGAGTTAACTAAATCGTGTGGCATAATATCTTCTAAAGTACCAGATAAAGTAGTCATTTTATCTCTAATTGCTTTTTGCATTTTTATTAACCCTGAGTGTAACTCATTTGCTAATAACTCACCAATAGCTCTAATTCTTCTGTTACCTAAGTGATCTCTATCATCGATATGTCCATGACCAGCTTTTACTTTTACAAGATACTGAACAGTTTTAATAATATCTTCATAAGTTAATACTGTAACATACTCAGGTACATTTACACCTAACTTATGATTCATTTTCATTCTACCAACTTTTGTTAAGTCATATCTTTCTGGATCAAAGAATAATTTCTTAACAAACTCTTTAGCAGCTTCTTTTGTAACTGGTTCACCTGGTCTCATAACTTTGTAAATTCTAATCGCTGATAAATCATTTTCATCATCAATTTGTTCTGTTTGTTTTAATAGTTTTAAAGACTCACCATCTTGTTTAAATGCATTGATAATAGAATCATCAACACCAGATGCTAAGTCGTTTGCAATATCAAAAGAAGTAAAACCTAAATCTAAAAGTTTTTTTAATTTTAGTTCATCAAGATTTGTTAAAGCATCAAATAATACTTCCCCTGATTCTGGATCAAAAATTGTATTAGCTGTTGATCTATCCATTAATAAATCAACTGGATACTCAACTAATTTTAATCCACCATCAACTAAAGCTTTAGCTTTTCTTGCAGTTAGTCTTTTTCCAGCTGCAATTACTAAGTTACCTTTATCATCTTTGATATCAAATTCAACTCTTCCTGTAAAATCATCAGGATTAAACTCTGTTAAGAATTTATTGTTTTTAATTTTAATATTTAAAATTGGATAAAATAGTTTAATAATATCTTCTTTAGAGTAACCTAATGCTCTAAATAAAATTGTTACAGGAACTTTTCTTCTTTTGTTAATTCTTACATATAATACATCTTTTGCATCATACTCAAAGTATAACCAAGAACCTCTATCTGGAATAATTTGTCCAGTATAGATAAGTTTATTACCTGCTGTATTAGATTCTTCTTCTTTAAATATAACACCTGGAGATCTGTGAAGTTGGTTTACAACAACTCTTTCAACACCATTAACTATAAATGAAGTTCTATCTGTCATTAGAGGAATCTCTCTGATGAATAAAGATTGTTCTTTCATATCTTTAACACCGATTTTCTCACCTGTTTTTTCGTCTAAGTCCCATAGAGTAAGTCTAATATTGATTTTTAATGGAATAGAGTAAGTTAATCCTCTAACCATTGATTCTCTAACATCATATTTAGGTTTACCCACTTCACTTCCTATATACTCTAAAGTGATTCTATTTTGAGCATCATGAATAGGAAAAACTGATTTGAATACTTTCTCAATACCGGCTTCAGTTCTTTCGTCCTTACCGATCATTAAAAAGTTTTCGTATGAACTTTGTTGTAATTGTAATAAATTTGGAATTTCTATTTTTTGAGGATTTTTTGCAAAATCAACTCTAAGTCTATTACCAGATTTTAAAGAGTTTAACATTGTCGACCTTATGAAAAATGTGGTTTACTTTAGCTTTATATATAAAGCGCAAAAGCATCCTTAAAGGATAGGGTTAAAATTCCTATGAATTTTAACCTTAGCCTTCAAAGATGCTAGTCTTTATACAAGGCACTTAGCCTTGTATAACAGTAATTTTAAAAGAATTAACTATTGTAATTCTACAGTTGCCCCTGCAGCTTCTAATGCAGCTTTAGCAGCTTCAGCATCATCTTTAGAGATACCTTCTTTAACTACAGCACCAGCTTCTTCTGCCATTGCTTTAGCTTCTTTTAATCCAAGACCAGTAAGTGCTCTAATCTCTTTAATAACATTGATTTTTTTAGCACCTGGATCTTTAATGATAACATTAAATTCAGTTTGTTCTTCAGCAGCTTCAGCAGCTCCACCAGCTACAGCACCAGCTACAGCTACAGGCTGTGCAGATACACCAAATTTTTCTTCGAATTCTTTTACTAATTCAGATAACTCTAATACAGATAAACCAGAGATGTATTCTAATACGTCTTCTTTAGAAATTGCCATTTCTTTTCCTTATAATTTTTATTTTTTATAAAATTAATTTGCCAAGCAAATTAAACCATTATTCACTATTTATTATTAGTTATTAACTAATTACGCCGCTTCTTCTTCTTTTTTTCTTCTAAGAGCATCAAGCCCAATAGTAAAGTTAGTAAGTGGTGCCATCCATGTAGCAGCAAGCATACCAAGAAGCTCTTCTCTTGATGGTAATTTAGCAAATGCATTAACTCTAGATACATCAGAGATTTCACCCTCGATGATACCTGATTTAATAATAAATTTTTCTTTATTATCATTTGCAAATTTATCAGCAACTTTACAAGCAGAAATTTGATCTTCTGACCATAAGAAAATATTTGTACCAGAAAGTTCAATATCTCCTAATTCTGCATTTTTAACTGCAATCGAAACTAATGAATTTTTTGCAACTTGAACTTTTGTTCCATTTGCACTTGCATCATTTCTCAATACTTCTAATTGTTTGTGAGTTAAACCTTTATAATCACATACAACAATAGCTTGAGAGTCTTTAAATTCTGCAGTTAAAGAATCAATAATTAAATTTTTATCTTGTTTTGTCATCTTTATATTTCCTCCCTTCAAAACATCGGACTTAGGCGGGACTTACAAAAAACGAAGGATGTTTTTTACCAGCTGTCATCAGTTTTATTTCAGTGCTTTGAATAACACTCAAACATGAAGATTATAATCTTCACTATTGAATGTTAATTAAATAAGGGGAAACCCTTATTTAATATCCATTAATTCTAATACATCCATATTAATTGATGGTGACATAGTTAATGAAATAGCTGCATTAGTAATATATCTACCTTTTGCAGAAGCAGGTTTTGCTTTATTGATAGCAGAAATGAAAGCTTTAACATTTTCTTTTATTGCTTCATCTGAAAAAGAAACTTTTCCAACTGCTGCTTGCATATTACCTTTTTTGTCAACTCTATATGTAACCTTACCACCTTTAGCATCAGTTACTGCTTTATTAACATCCATAGTTACTGTTCCAGTTTTAGGGTTAGGCATTAAACCTTTTGGTCCTAAGATTCTACCTAATTTACCAACTAGTCCCATACAATCAGGAGTTGCTATTAATACATCAAAATCAATATTTCCAGCTTGCACTGTTTCTACTAAATCATCATTACCAACAATATCAGCACCAGCTGCTGTTGCTTCATCCATTTTAGCACCCTTAGCAAATACTGCAACTCTTACAGTTTTACCAGTACCATGAGGAAGTACAACTGCACCTCTAATCATTTGATCTGCATGTCTTGGGTCAATGTTTAGGTTTAATGCAACTTCAACTGACTCATCAAATTTTGCTGATTTTAAACCTTTTACTGAAGTACACGCTTCTTCTAATGTATAATCTCTATTTTCAACTTTTTCTAATAAAGCTTTAAATCTTTTTGAAACTTTTTTTGCCATTTTTTTCTCCGCAATTTTATTTTTTTCAAATTTTCGCACCATTTAAAATAGGATTTAGAAAACTTGCTTTGCTACCACAAAGTTTTAGTCTCGTGGTCAGACTAATATTATAATTCTACTTCAATTCCCATTGATCTAGCTGAACCTGCAACAATTTTTGAAGCTTGCTCTTTATCATTTGTATTTAAATCTGAAATTTTCATTTCAACGATTTCTAAAACTTGATCTTTAGTTAACTTTCCAATTTTGTTTTTAAGTGGATTGTCACTACCTTTTTTAATTCCTGAAACTTTCTTAATTAAGTCAGTCATAGGTGGTTGTTTTGTTACAAATGTAAAACTTTTGTCACTATAAACAGTGATTTCAACTGGAATATTAAAACCAGCTTTATCTTTTGTTTTTTCGTTAAATGCTTTACAAAACTCCATAATGTTAATCCCTCTTTGTCCAAGTGCAGGACCAACAGGTGGTGAAGGATTAGCTGCACCAGCAGGTATTTGAAGTTTTAAATAACCGTCAACTTTTTTAGCCATCTTTTTTCCTTTTTAAATTTTATTGTTAATGTGATTTAGGCATTAGGCAAGAAAACTCAATGGAAGCAAAGTTTTATTGCCTAATGCCTAAAAATAGTTTTAAACTGCTCTTTCTACCTGAGTATAATTGATTTCAACAGGTGTATTTCTTCCAAAAATAGAAACATTTAATTTTAAAATTCCAGAAGCCATATCAAAGTCTTCTACAACTCCATTAAAGTTTGCAAATGGACCTTCGTTAATTCTTACAAGTTCACCCTCATCAAAAGAAACTTTTGGTTTAGCTGCAGCTCTATTGTTTACTTTATCTAAAATAGAATCAATATCTTTTTTTGATAAAGGAGTTGGTTTTTTTGATTCACCAATAAATCTACCAACTTTTGGCATAGATTGTATTCTGTGCCATAAAGCTGTATCTAAATCAATTTTTGCAAAAGCATATGCAGGATATAAAGGTCTTTCAACTATTGTTTTTTTACCTTTTTTAACCTCAATTAAGTCTTCTGTAGGAACTAATACTTCTGCTATTTTTCCATCAGCCATCTCATCAGCTAATCTTTCAAGTGCTCTTTTTACAGTAAGTTCACTACCTGAGTGTGTTTGAATTGCATACCATTGTTGTGCCATATAATTTCCTTAGTTCATAACTGCTGATAAGCTTAAAGACATAATTGCATCAATTAATGCTAGAAATAGTGTAATAACAGTAACTACTACAAATACTGAAACATATGCAGATCTAATTTGTTCTTTTATAGGGAAAATAACTTTATCAAGTTCATCTTTAGCATTTTTATAATATATTTTTAATTTATTCACAATCGACTCCAGAAAATTTTAAGCTTATAAATTCTTTTAAAAAAAGTCGAAACTGTTTTTAAAAAAATTTAGTGGCAGGCCAGGAGGGACTCGAACCCCCAACCATCGGATTTGGAATCCGGCGCTCTACCATTGGAGCTACTGACCTTTTAGTTGGTTTGTAAATTAGTAAGTTTCAAGTTAATAAGATAATCTTAATAACTTTTACAAACTTAGCAAACTACGAATTAAACTTAAGTCCTAAGACTTAAGTTTAACTTCTTTATGTAAAGTGTGTTTTTTCAATCTTGGACTATACTTTTTAATTCCCATTTTCTCAGTGTGAGTTTTTGGGTTTTTATAAGTAGTGTAGTTAATATCACCACACTCTTCACATTTTAGTCCAATTTTTATACTTACTCCGTTACCCATAAGTTATCCTTACGCAATTACTTCAGCAACAACTCCAGCACCTACAGTTCTACCACCTTCTCTAATAGCAAACTTTGTACCTTTGTCTAGAGCAATTGGAGCAACTAATTCAACTGTCATTTCAACGTTATCACCTGGCATAACCATCTCTGTACCTTCTGGTAAAGTACAAGAACCTGTTACGTCTGTTGTTCTTACATAAAATTGTGGTCTATAACCTGAGAAGAATGGAGTATGTCTACCACCTTCCTCTTTAGAAAGGATATACACTTCACATCTGAAATTAGTATGTGGAGTAATTGAACCTGGCTTAACTAAAACTTGTCCTCTTTGAACGTCGTCTTTTTTAATACCTCTTAAAAGGATACCAGCATTATCACCAGCAACACCTTCGTCCATCTCTTTTCTAAACATTTCAATACCAGTTACTGTAGTTTTAACAGTATCTTTGAAACCAACGATTTCAATCTCTTCGTTTAGTTTAATAGTACCTTTTTCAATTCTACCAGTAACAACAGTACCTCTACCTTGGATAGTAAATACATCTTCAACTGGCATTAAGAAATCTTGTTCAGAATCTCTTTCTGGAGTTGGAATATAAGCATCTACTTCTGCCATTAGGTTATAGATTTTTTCAGACCATTCACCAGCAGTACCTGATTTAGCTTCTTCTAATGCTTGGAATGCAGAACCTGCAACGATTGGAGTGTCATCACCTGGGAAATCATACTCAGATAATAGTTCTCTAACTTCCATTTCAACTAATTCTAACATCTCTTCTTTATCTTCATCATCAAGTTGATCTTCTTTATTTAAGAAAACAACGATGTATGGAACACCTACTTGTTTAGATAATAGAATGTGCTCTCTAGTTTGAGCCATTGGTCCATCTGTTGAAGCAATAACTAAGATAGCTCCATCCATTTGAGCAGCACCAGTAATCATGTTTTTAACATAATCGGCGTGACCTGGACAATCTACGTGTGCGTAGTGTCTAGTATCAGTTTCATACTCAACATGAGAAGTAGCAATAGTAATTCCTCTTTCTCTCTCTTCTGGAGCATTATCAATTTGATCATAATCCATAGTCGCTTGACCATTTTTAAGACCTAAACACATAGTGATAGCTGCTGTTAATGTAGTTTTACCGTGGTCAACGTGACCAATAGTACCGATATTTACGTGCGGTTTATTTCGCTCGAATTTTGCTTTTGCCATAAAATTCCCCTTAAAAAATTTTGGTTGTTATTGCCCTCTGAGTAGATAAGTCCGATAACTTCTCTATTCAGAGGGGATATTTGTTATTAAATTCCTACAAAAAACTAATGTAAATTTTTTGTGGACTGGTATTTTACTTAAAAAATACTAAAAAAAACTTTAATGGGAGTTATTTTGTATAAAAAAAGGAGTTATAAAAAATTTGCGTTATAACTCAGCTCCCAGTAATCAATAAATAAATGGAGCGGGAAACGAGACTCGAACTCGCGACAATCTGCTTGGAAGGCAGAGGCTCTAGCCAACTGAGCTATTCCCGCACGCATTAAGTGGTGGTGAGAGAAGGATTTGAACCTTCGAAGCCATAGGCGGGAGATTTACAGTCTCCTGGATTTGACCACTCTCCAACCTCACCGTTGAAAAATTTTATTGTTCTGGTCAAGCGCTGATCTTTTAAAGATTACGCACGACATTAATAAAAGTGGAGCTGGTGAAGGGAGTCGAACCCCCGACCTGCTGATTACAAATCAGCTGCTCTAGCCAACTGAGCTACACCAGCGTCCAATAATTTAAGTGGTGGCGCGGGGCGGAATCGAACCGTCGACACAAGGATTTTCAGTCCTTTGCTCTACCGACTGAGCTACCGAGCCGTCTTAAATTGGAGTGAAATTATACACAGGACATAATTAAAATAAGCTTAAACCAAATACAAATTCTTTAAATTGTTTTCCTCTTTGTGCATATGAGGAAAATTGATCTAATGAAGCAGCAGCTGGAGATAGGATTGCAACGCTGTTTGTATCGTGTTTTAGTGATATTTCATTAACTGCATTTTTTAAAATATTACAAGTTGAAATTTTCAAATTAAATTTTTCACAATACTCTTTTATCCTATTTTGATTTGAGCCTATTGCAAATATTTCTATCTCAAGGTTTTTAATATATAAAAAAAGTGGTTCTAAATTTGCACCCTTGTCATCCCCACCTAAAATTAAATATATCTTTTTATTAGTATATGAATTAAGAGCATTTATAGTTGCGTCTACATTTGTAGCTTTACTATCATTTATCCACATTCTTTTTTTGCTATCAAAAAACTCTTCTATTTTATGTTCATCAATTTTAAAACTATTTATACTTTCATAATCAAGCTCATCAAATAATATCTTCTTTGATGCTAGGGCTAATATTGAATCCATCAAAAATGGTTCTTTAAAATTTATTCTACTTTTGTCGATATTAAAGAACTCACATAAATCATCACTATTTTTATATGTTATTTTCATAGCACTTGTATCATAAGCTTTAAACTCTTCAGGAATAATAACCACTTCACCCTCAACCATCATCTCAAGTGGTTTTAATTTTGCTTTTTTATACTCTTCAAATGTTCCATGCCAAGATATATGATCTTCACTTATAGGAAGTAAAATATATAAATTTGGTTTTGCTTTTTTTGTATAATGAAAAGTAAATGAAGAGGTCTCTAAAATCCATATAAATGCTTTTTTATCTAATAAGCTTACAGGTGTTCCAATATTTCCACCACAAACTGAACCTTTCTCTTTAAGTAGGTGTTGAATCATTTGTGTAGTAGTTGTTTTCCCATTTGTTCCACTTATCCAAATAGAAAAAGGCATATCTTTGGAAACCAAGTCATAGTCACTTTGTATATTTTTTGCACTCTTTACCATCTTGTTATTTGGTGGTATTCCAGGACTTACTACTGTTATCTCATCTGAGTTTTTATCATATGTATCAAAATCTGAATCATCATATAATACAACCTCATCAAAACTCTTCTTTATAGCTTGTGCTGTTATCCCCTTACCTAATACTCGTATCATTATATAAGCCTATCTGATTTTAAGGGTTAAAAGAGCTACTAAATTTGCCATAAAAGAGATTATCCAGAACCTAACAATTATCTTATTCTCTTTCCAACCCTTTTCCTCAAAATGATGATGGATTGGTGCCATTAAAAATACTCTTTTTTTTCTAAGTTTATATGAACCTACTTGTAAGATTACAGAAACAGTTTCAATAACAAAGATAAGTCCAATCAAAACTAATAAGATTTCAGATTTTGTAACTATTGCTAAATATCCCATAAAAGCCCCAATAGGTAAACTTCCACTATCACCCATAAAGACTTGTGCAGGATGACAGTTATACCAAAGAAAAGCAATAAGTGCACCAATCATTGCAGTACCTACTATTGTTAATTCACCTATGGTACTTATATTTGGTAAAAGTAGATATGAAGAGAAAATCGCATGCCCTGTTATATACACAATTACTGATAAACTAACAAATGCCATAATAGATGGAACTGTAGCTAAACCATCTAAACCATCAGTTAAGTTAACTGCATTTGAAGCTGCAACCATAACCAAAACCCAAAAGGCTATAGCAAAATATCCCATATCAAATAAAGGGTATTTATAAAAAGGGGTATATAAAGTTGTAGTATGATTGTAAGTTATTAATACTACAGCTATTGCAATAGCACAGGTGATTTGTAAAATAAATTTAGCTCTTGAACTAAGCCCAGCGGAGTTAGCCTTTTTTGCTATTTTTGAATAATCATCTTTAATACCTATTAATGAAAACAATCCCAAAGTCAAAATTGCACTAACAACATAGAAGTTATTTAGCTTGACTGTTAAAACAGTAGCAATAATAGTTGAAAAAATAAAAACAACACCACCCATAGTTGGTGTTCCAGCTTTTATTTGGTGAGATTCAGGTGCATACTCATATATAGGTTGCGAAGCATTTTTTGATTTAGCCCACTTAACAAATTTGGGTAACAAATACATTGTAAGTAAAAAGGAGATGAAAAAAGCAATTCCTGCTCGAACTGATATGTATTGAAAAATATTAATATCAAGGTGTCTATAGAACCAATAAAACAAACTTAAACCTTCAATTCCAGGAAAAATTCCTGAGTTTTATAAACTCCATCTTTGCTTTTAGCAAAGCTTACATATCTAGCGAAGATAGGAGTAAGTTTTTAAAGAAACCTAAGAATAGGTTAAAAAAATAATCATTTTATACAAAATGAGTTTTCAGCAAACATATTCCTATGTTTTCACAGAAACATAACTTGATGCCTTCAGCGAATTTATTCCTATGTTTTCAAAGAAACATAATCTGATGCTTTCAGCGAATTTATTCCTATGTTTTGATATAATCCGCGTAGATTATAATATAATATAGTTTTCAAAAGGTTTAAGTAATGAGTAAAAAAGCAATACTAATAATTACAGATGGTATAGGGCATAACGAATCAAATTCCTATAATGCATTTACCAATGCAAACACTCCAACATATGATTACCTCTTTAAAAACACTCCATATTCTTTAATACATACCTATGGAAAGTATGTTGGTCTTCCAGATGGACAAATGGGAAATAGTGAAGTTGGACATATGACTATTGGTAGTGGTAGAGTTTTATACCAGGATTTAGTAAAAATAAATATGGCAATTGAAAATGACACCCTAAAAAATAATGAAATTATCAAAACATCTATGGATAAATCAAATAATGTACACCTAATAGGTCTTGCAAGTGATGGTGGAGTTCATTCCCATATAAATCATATAATTGCCTTAGCAAAAATAGCAAAATCAAAAGGAAAAAAAGTATATATTCATGCTATTACAGATGGAAGAGATGTTGCACCAAATTGTGCAAAAAAATATATTCAACAATTTCTTGATATTTGTGATGAAGATATTAAACTTGCAAGTATATCAGGAAGATATTATACAATGGATAGAGATAATAGATGGGAAAGAGTTCAAAAGGGATACGATGCTATTGCCTTAGCTTTACCAAAATCATCAAAAGATATTTTAAGCTATATAGATGACTCATACAAAGATGAGATTTTTGATGAATTTTTAGTTCCAACTACATTTAATGGTTATAATGGATTTAGCAAAGATGATTCAGTGATTTTTTGTAACTTTAGATCTGATAGAATGAGAGAGATCTCAAATGCTATAGCAAATAAAGAGTTTAGCAATTTTCCTAGATTTGCTGAAAATCTAAATATAGTTACAATGACTCAATATGATAAAAACCTACCTTTACCTGTTGCATTTCCTAAAGAGACTCCTAAAAACACCTTAGCTGATGTGATATCAGATGCCGGATTATCTCAACTTCATACAGCAGAAACTGAAAAATATGCCCATGTAACATTTTTCTTTAATGGTGGGGTTGAAGAACCTGTATTAAATGAAAGTAGAGTTTTAATCCCCTCTCCACAAGTGGCAACCTATGATATGCAACCTGAGATGAGTGCACCTGAAGTTGGTGTTGAAGTTAGACGTGCTATGGATAATGATATGGATTTTATCGTAGTAAATTTTGCTAATGGTGATATGGTTGGTCATACTGGAGTTTTTGAAGCTGGAATAAAAGCTGTTGAGGCAGTAGATAAAGAGTTAGGTCTTATAATTGAAAAAGCAAAAGAAAAAGATTATAATTTAGTTTTAACAAGTGACCATGGAAACTGTGAGATGATGAAAGATGATTCTGGCAAAACCTTAACAAACCATACAGTGGGAGATGTTTATTGTTTTATTTTCTCTTCAAAAGTTAAAGAAGTAAAAGAGGGAAGTTTAAATAATATTGCACCAACAATATTAAAACTAATGGAACTTGATAAACCAGAAGAGATGGATGAGGCATTATTCTAGATGAACTTTTCTGTAGATATTAAAAAACTTCAAGTATCTTCAAAAGAGGAAGTTTTAGTTGATATAAGTTTTAAAATAGAAGATTCTACAGCACTAATAGGTCAAAGTGGTAGTGGAAAATCTTTAACTTTAAAATCCCTATTAAATCTATTACCAAATAACTTAAAACTAGTTTCCAATATAGATTCTAGTTTTGAGTTAGATAGTTCAAATATTGGATTTATTCCACAAAATCCATTTACATCCCTATCTCCTATGACAAAAGTTGAAAAACAGTTTTTTTGTGAAAAAAATAGAAAACTTGAACTCTTA
This sequence comes from Halarcobacter azotofixans (SeqCode), assembly GCA_048571215.1. Lineage (GTDB taxonomy): Bacteria > Campylobacterota > Campylobacteria > Campylobacterales > Arcobacteraceae > Halarcobacter > Halarcobacter azotofixans. The sequence goes on along the minus strand of CP182352.1, from coordinate 232,362 downwards.
AAACTTGTTGGTTTAGAAGAAACAATATTAAATAGATTCCCAAGCCAATTAAGTGGAGGGCAACTTCAAAGGGTTGTAATAGCAATAGCTTTATCTAAGCAAATAAAACTGCTACTTTTAGATGAACCAACTACCGCTTTAGATGATGAATCAAAAATAACAATTTTAAATCTTCTTAAAGAACTTTCTAGTAGATTTAACTTCCTACTCTTATATGTAACCCATGATATTAACTCAATAAAAAATATTTGTAAAAATATAGTTATTATAAAAAGTGGCAAAATTATAGAAGCAGGAGATACTAAAACTATCTTAGAAAATCCCAAAAATGAGTACACAAAAAAACTTATAGAATCAACATTCGAAAATAAAAAATTCAGGAAATAAATATGCTTAAATATATATTTACTTTTATATTAGTAATTACAATTGCAGTATTTGCATGGCTACTTAAACTATATTCAGATATTAGATTTGATATAGAAAATATTGTTAACTACAATCCCCCACAAACAACTCAGTTTTTTGATAGAAATGGAAAACTAGTTGCAAATATCTTTGATAAAGAGAATAGATTATATGTTAGTTATGAAAATATTCCAGCAAGGGTTGTTGAAGCTTTAGTTGCTATTGAAGATACTCAGTTTTTTGAACACAATGGGGTAAATCCAGATGCAATTAGTAGAGCAATAATAAAAGATATTAAAGCAATGAAATTAGTTGAAGGGGCTAGTACCTTAACTCAACAATTAGTAAAAACCTTAGTTCTAACAAGAGAGAAAAAACTTATTAGAAAAATCAAAGAAGCTCTTTTATCTATTAGATTAGAAACTATTCTTACAAAAGAGGAGATTTTAGAAAGATATCTAAATCAAGTATATTTTGGTCATGGATATTATGGAATAAGAACTGCAGCACAAGGATATTTTAAAAAAAACTTATATGAACTAAATATAAAAGAGATTGCTATTTTAGTTGGTCTTCCAAAAGCTCCTAGTTTTTATGACCCAACTAGAAATTTAAAATATGCCCTAACAAGAGCTAATCAAGTAGTAAAAAGAATGAACACTTTAGGGTGGATTAATAATAATGAATATGAAGAAGCAGTAAACTATATCCCTGAAGTTTTTGATCAAACCCTAACACAAAATAAAGCACCATATGTTATTGATTATGTTCAAAAACTTTTAAAAGATGATCTAAAAGATATAAAATCTGGTGGATATAAAATAGATCTAACTATAGATTTGGATGCTCAAGATATCGCTAAAGAGTCTTTAAAATTTGCCTATAAAAAAATTATTGATAGGGATAAACGTTTACAAAAAAACTCATTAAATAATGTAATTAAAAAAGATGGTGAAGAGATCCCTGTAGAAGAGGGATATTTTGTTGATACATTAAATGGGGCAATGGTTTCAATTGAAAATAATACAGGAAAAATCTTAGCTTTAGTTGGTGGAATTGATTATAAAGAATCCTCTTTTAATAGAGCAGTTCAAAGTAAAAGGCAACCAGGTTCTGCTGTTAAACCATTTATCTACCACTCTGCTATTGAGCTTGGATATTCACCAGCTTCACAAGTTGTTGATATAGGAAGAACTTATGAGTATACTATTGGTGAAGAAGAAAAAAAATGGCAACCTAAGAATTATGGTGGAAAGTTTAAAGGGATAATGACCCTAAGAGAAGCTTTAACAAAATCTAGAAATCTTGCTACGATTAATCTTGTTACAGAGGTAGGTTTAGGGGAGATATATAACTCACTTAAATATTATGGTATAGAAGATATCCCAAGGGATTTATCAATCACTTTAGGCTCTTTTTCCATCTCACCACTTGATTTTAGTAAAGCTTATTCTTTGTTTTCAAATGACGGTACTGAAGTTACTCCATATATTATAAATAGCATTACAACTAGTAAAAATGAGACTATTAGTTATGAGCCACAAACAAAATATATAACATCTCCTGAACAAGTATTTTTAACAAAATCTATACTAATGGATGTTGTTACAAAAGGAACAGGAAGACGGGCACGGGTAAAAGGGATTGAATTAGCTGGGAAAACAGGAACAACAAACAGTAATGTTGATGCGTGGTTCTGTGGTTTTTCACCTACAATTCAAACTATTGTATGGTTTGGTAAGGATAATAACCTTCCAATGAGAAGTTCAGAAGGTGGAGGAACTACAGCAGCACCTGCTTTTTCACATTTTTATAGTAAATATTTAGAAATACATCCAGAAATTCAAAGGGAATTTATAAAACCTGATGGGGTAAAGGTTTCAAATAGTGGTGGGAAAAAAGAGTATTATACAGATAAGTCACCACTACCTGAGATTCAAACTAAATCTATTTCAAATACAAATGGGAACTCAATACAGTTTTAAACTATGATTTTAAAACCACATAAAAAAAGGCTAGTTCATATGAACTAGCCTTTTTATTTTCTATATAATAATTTATATTAACAAGAATAAGTTGATTTAAACTCAAATGCAGTTGGTCTAGCTTCATCAGGCCAAACTTGAGTTTCAAATTTATAGTGTTGGTATGTATCTACCATCTCTTTAGTAAATACAGGTTGTAAGAAATCATTATCTCTAATTAATGCTTCTAAAGAACCTCTTAATGTATGAGGCATTTGAGGAATTTTTCTCTCTCTAATTTCATCTAATGGTAATTCAAATAAATCTTCATCCATTGGTCCAACAGGCTCATATTTATTTTTAATACCATCAAGACCAGCCATTAACATTGCAGCAAATGCTAAATATGGACAAGCTGTTGAATCTGGGAATCTCATCTCAATTCTAGTTGCTTTTTCACCAGCACCATAAGGTACTCTACAAGAAGCAGATCTATTTTGAGAAGAATAAGTTAAAATTGAAGGAGCTTCAAATCCTGGGATTAATCTTTTATAAGAGTTAGTTGATGCATTTGTAAACGCTGCAACTGCTCTAGCGTGTTTAAAAATACCACCTACATAATATCTAGCAATATCACTTAGATTTCCATACTCACCCTCTTTGTAGAATAAGTTTTTACCATCTTTCCAAATTGATTGGTGAGTATGCATACCATTACCATTATCACCAAATAGTGGTTTTGGCATAAATGTACAAGATTTACCATTTAAGTGTGCAACCATTTTACAAACATATTTATATTTTTGTACATTATCAGCAGCTTCAACTAATGTTCCAAATACAACACCAATCTCACCTTGTGCTTGAGCAACTTCGTGGTGTCCTAAAGTAACTTCAAGACCTACTTGCTCTAATACTTGCATCATTTCTGCTCTTAAGTCTACCATAGAATCTGTTGGTTGTACTGGGAAGTAACCACCTTTAGTTCTAGGTCTGTGACCCATATTTCCACCTTCATAATCACTTGCATCTGACCAACAACCCTCTTCTGAATCAACTCTATAGTAAGATTCATTAATATCATCAACAATTTTTACATCATCAAAAATAAAAAACTCATTTTCAGGTCCGAAGTAAGCAACATCACCAAGTCCAGAATCATCTAAATGCTTTAATGCTTTTTTAGCAATTGATCTTGGACATTTTTCATACATTTCACCCTTATAAATATCATATACATCACAAAATAAAATAATAGTTGAATCAGCTGTAAATGGATCCAAAAATGCAGTTTCTACATCTGGCTTTAAAAGCATGTCAGATTTATTAATTGGTTGCCATGCATCAACAGAAGAACCATCAAATGGCATACCATTAGTTAAGTTGTCTTCATTTACTGCACTTAGCATATATGTTAAGTGGTGCCACATACCTTTCATATCCGAAAATCTAAGATCTACAAATTTTACTTCATTTTCTTCGCAATATTTGAAAAACTCTTCAGTATTGTTAACAAATTTACCCATGTTCATAACTCCTTAAAAATATTAAATTTATTATATCTCAAAAAATATAATTTTAGATAAAAAATCATGTATAAAAAATATACAATAGTCTAATATTTCTAATTATAACTTCTTTTATTTTGTTTAAAAAGTAACTAGTTGCTTCTCTCTTCTGCTAAATTTTATACACTTTTCATAACCAATTTGTTTTGCTAGATTTTTCACCTCTTCATACTTAAATCCTACTTGCTCAATACTATGTGCATCAGAACCAAAAGTAATAGGAATATCTAACTCAAATGCAAGTTCTAAAATCTCTTTTGAAGGATAAGGTTCCCCTATAGGTTTTCTTAAACCAGCAGCATTTAACTCTAAAACCATATTTGATTTTTTTATCTCTAATAAGGCATTTTTAGCAATAGTTCTTATATCTTTTTTTGGCATAAATTTAAAGATTTTTATTAAATCAAAGTGCCCAACTATATCAAAAAGTTGAGTTTTTGCCATAGCCTCAATTGCATCAAAATATTCTTGCCAAATTGTATCTATATCTTTTGATTTATAGATACCTATAAATTCTGGATTATCAAATCCCCACATATCTTGATTGTTTTTTAAAAAGTGTACTGAACCTATTAGATAGTCTACCTTTGAGTTTATTATTTCATCTAAAATATATCCATCTAAAAAATCCACCTCATAGGCTAATAGTATCTCGATATTTTTTTTATACTTCTCTTTTAAATTTAAAACTTCACTTTCATAAAACTCTTTTTTATCTAAAGGCAATCTATATTTCTCATCAAAATTCATAGGGGCATGCTCAGAAAAACCAAAAACATCAATCTTTTTTTCAATTGCTTTTTGAATATACTCCTCCATACTACCTTCTGCATGGTTACATAAAATTGTATGATTATGTAAATCAACTCTCATTTATAATTCCTCATAACTGCTATGATAGTATACCAGCACCACTTATTGGGGTACTTCTATCTTCTGCATAAATACGCTTATTATCTTTTAAATCATATTTCCAGATTGGTGCATTTTTTTTAAAGTCTTCAACAAACTCATCAATCAGTTCTAAGGCAACTCTTCTTTTAGGAGAACAAACTGCTGCTATATATGAACTCTCATGATTTAAAACATTTCCTCTACTATGAGCCATCAAAACAATTGCATTTTGTTTATTTGCTTTTTCTTGCCAAGAATCAAACCAAGAGTTTAATATTGGTTCATAAATATCAAAACTCAAACCATCAATACCATCTTCATCTCGTACAACTCCAACAAAAGTTATTATTGCACCATAGTTGGAATTTTTAAACTCACTATACCAAGCATTTGTTATTTGCTCTACAGGTAAACTACCATCATATAATCTTAATTTTTCACTATTCATTTTTAATTTTTCACTTTCAATTATCCACCACAAACAGGAGGTAATAATGAAACCTTATCACCATCACTTAAGGCAATATCTTTTGAAGAGATTAAAGTGTCATTAACTGCTACTGCACAATTTTCCAACCACTTAACCATTGCTTCATCATCTTTTAATACTTCACTTAACTCTTTTATACTTGTAATATCTAAACTCATCGACTCTTTATTTATAGGTCCAAGAAATTCTATTTTTACCAATTTTTAACCCCTTATTTACATCAATTATTGTATTATATCCAATTAATTTTAATCTTAGGATGACCTAAATCAATGATATTTGCCAAAATAGATTTTATCAATTTACTTCCGTTTCATATTTTTATTAAAAAAAATATTCAATCTAGTCAAATTAAAGCAATAATTAACTATAAAAAATCTTACCCTTCAAAAATAAATAAAAAATTTAAAAAAAGGGTTGTTGACTCAGCTTTTATCTCTTCAATTGCTTCAAGGGGTGAAAAAAGACTAAACTTAGGGATTGTTGCAAGAAATGATGTTCGCTCAGTTTTTGTAATTCCAGGGGAAAACAAAAGTGATTACCAAAGTGAAACATCTAATGCCCTTGCAAAAGTACTTAATATAGAAGGTAAAGTACTAATAGGTGATAAGGCTTTGAAGTATTACCATGACAATCCTGATGCTATCATTATTGACTTAGCACAAGAGTGGAAAAAAAGATTTAATCTGCCTTTTGTATTTGCAACTTTATGTTATTGCAAAAATGGAAATTACTTAAAAAAAGTAACAAAAAAATTTGAAAAAAGAAAAGTTAAAATTCCAAGATATATTTTAAACCAATACTCAAAAAGATCAGGAGTATCAAATAAAGATATATTAAACTATTTAAAAAAAATAGATTATGAAATTGGTTTAAAAGAGAAAAAAGCACTAAAAAAATTTCTTATTATGACAAAAGGTTTAAAATGACAGCTATCGATTCAATAATCTTAGGAATAATAGAGGGTTTTACTGAATTCTTGCCAATCTCTTCAACTGGACATTTAATAGTAGCAAGTGAGTTCTTAGGAATAGACCAAACAAATGTAACAAAAGCATATGAGGTTATAATCCAATTTGCAGCTATCTTAGCAGTAATATTAAACTACCCTTCAAAATTTACTTTTAAACATATAAATCTTTGGATAAAAATAGCTATAGCCTTTTTACCAATAGCTATAATAGGTTTTATCTTTTCAAAGCAAGTAAAGGCTTTATTTTCCCTTGAAATTGTTGCGATTATGTTTATAGTTGGTGGTATTGTGTTTTTAATAGTTGAAAAGTTCTATGATGAGTCTAAACATGTAACTTCTGATGTTGAGGATATCTCCTATAAACAAGCTGTATATATAGGTATAGCTCAAGTATTTGCACTGATTCCTGGTACTTCAAGAGCAGGTTCAACAATAATTGGAGCTATGATTATGGGTTTAAATAGAAAAGCTAGTGCTGAGTTTTCTTTTCTTTTAGCATTTCCTGTTATGTGTGCAACAACTGCTTATGATTTACTAAAGCACCATAATGAACTATTTACAGGTGCTAATTCTTTAAATCTTTTGATTGGTTTTATAGTATCTTTTATTATTGCATTTTTAACAATAAAACTTTTTTTGAAATTCTTAGAAAACTTTACTTTTGTAGCTTTTGGAATCTATAGAATACTATTTGGAATAGTACTATTACTCATCTTCTAAAATAGTATTAACTATAGACTCAGCTCCATTGCAATTGATAGAATCAACTAATTTTTTACTTATAATATAATTATCTTTTTTTAATATCTTTATTAGTAATTCCTCTGTTAATTCTTTTTCCCTTGTTACATAACAAAGCTCTTTTTTTTCTATAAACTTTGCATTTGTATATTGGTGATCTTTTGCTGCATATGGATAAGGAACAAATAATGTAGGCAATGAATTTGCACACAACTCCCATAAAGTTGAAGCCCCAGCACGACTTACTGCAAAATCAGCTTCACTCATCTTTTGAGAAATATCTTTAGAAAAAGCAAAAACATCAACTTCTATTTTAAGCTTATCATACTGCTCTTTAACTCGTTCATAATCATTTTTACCTGTTTGATGAATTATTTTTAATCCAAGAGATTTTAACTTGGGAGCAACTTTTATTGCAAAATCATTTATAGCCTTAGCCCCTTGAGAACCACCTAAAAATATAATACTTTTTAATTCGTCCCTTATTCTTGCATTATCAAAAAACTCTTCTGAGACAGGATAATCTTTTACTTCAGATTTACTATCAAAAGATGAAAATAGTTTTGAAGCAAATTTTGATGTAATCTCATTTAATTTACCCATTACAGAGTTTTGTTCATGGATATACAACTTACACCCAAAGCTTGTAATAGCAGCAAAAGTTGCAGGTGCAGCAGAAAATCCCCCAACACTTATAACCTTTTTTACATCATATTTATCAAAGATATCTTGACACTCTAACATCTTCATAAATATTTGAAATAAGGATTTTATTTTTCCAAAGAAGTTTTTATTTACCACCCCTTTAGTATCTAGAAAGTAAGTTTTTCTTAACCTTTTATCTTTTTCAAACCACTCTTTATCTTGTCCGTTTATAGAACCTATAAAAATTGGTTTAATCCCTTTTTTATTTAACTCATCAATCAAAGCATCTGCTACTTTTAGATGTCCACCTGTTCCACCACCTGTAATTACAATTGAACCTCTTAACATATTATTTAACCTTTTTTCTTAAGTCTACAGACTTACTTATTGATAAAACTAATCCTACTGCTAAAGATGTAGCTAACATAGATGAACCACCATAACTTAGAAATGGTACAGCAATACCTTTTATTGGAATCATTCCTGAAATCCCATATGAATTAATTAAAAATGCAATTATTATCATCAAAGCAATACCTATAGTAAATAAATGATATATTTTATTTTCAACCCTTCCACTTATTTTAAAAATCCTTAAAACTATTAAAAACATTATAAAAGTGATAAAAGACAAGCCTACTAAACCTATCTCTTCAGTTATTCCTGCTAATACAAAGTCAGTGTGTACTTCACTTAAAAAACCAAGTTTTATATTACCTAAACTTATACCTTGTCCAAATATACCACCATTATGAATAGCATTTAAAGAATGGGATACTTGATAGGGTTCAGGTAATTCATCAATTCTCAAATAATTATCAGCCCATTCTGGCAAAATTGATAAGATTTTATCTTGAACCATCGCCCACCATGAATAGATTCTTTGAAGTCTATGGGGTGCTGCTAAAATAAGTCCAATAAAAGCTAAAAGTCCCCCTACTCCTAAAGTAACAAATACCTTATAACTTCTATTTGCAAAAAATAGTAAAATAAATAAAATGATACCTAATAATACCACTTGACCTAAATCTTTTTGTAAAAAGGCGATAATAAATACAACAACTAAAAAAGTTAAAAAATATGGTGCTAAAAGTATAAACTCTTGCTTTAATCCAATTTTCCTTGGAACCTCTATTAATCTTCTATGAAAAGACCAAGATAAAAAATATATAAAACCTATTTTAAAAAACTCTACAGGTGAAAGTGAAAATCCAGGTAATCTAATCCACCTATTTGCCCCACCTGAAGCTGTAACTAATGAGCTAGGTAATACAGGCATAATTGCCATTAGAAGAAAAAAGAATAAAAACAATCCCATTCCCACTTTATTTATTATTTTATCTGGAGGAACCAATGATAATCCCCACATTAAAAATATTGATAAAACACCTACTAATAACTGTCTTATAAAGAAGTGGAATTGATTATAATCAAAATATTCAACTGTGTAAATACTTAAAGAGTATGAAAAGATTATACTAATTATAATTAAAGTTGACACCAATAAAAACAGTAGATAATCTGCTTCGTATAGTTTCTCTTTTCTATTATTAGTTTTAATTTGATTTTTGTTAGAATGCATGTCGCTATTATATTATATTATGGATAAATATGTCTCAGAATTCTACAGAAAAAGATAACAAAATAAAAAAAATAGTAATACTATTTTTCTTTATACTTTTCATGTTACTTATACTTCTAATCTCAATTTTTGACACAATCGAGGGGAATAGAAGATTACCATCACTTAATACTACAAAAAAAGAGTTGTCAGTAAGGGGTGATATTATTAGTTCTGATAATTTTAAAATTGCTACTTCAAAAAAAATTTATAAAGCCTCTATTGATACAAGATATCTTGACTTAAATAAAAAAGAACTTTTTATAAAACTATTTAGCATCTATAGCAACATCCCTTATAATAAAATATATAAAAAAGTGGAAGAATCACTTCTAAGTCCTGGAAATTTGGTTTTATCATATAATATTGATTCAAAAACTGCTAAAAATCTTAAAGAGTTAGGTTTTAAACTTAGACGTTTAGGAGTATTTAAATCAATAAAAGTAGATGGTGGAAAAATTTTAAGAGGTCTTAATATAAATGAAAGTGGTGAAAAAAGAATCTACTCATATGAAGATACCTTAACTCCAGTTGTAGGTTATATAACAAAATTTGAATCGGGTAATGGAAAAACAAAAGTAAAAGGGATAAAAGGTTTAGAAAAAAAATTCAATGAACTTTTAAATAATACAAAAGATGGAGTTCTAAGTGGGAAAAGAGATGTGCTTTCTTATATCTCATTTAACAAAGAATCGATAATTAAACAAAGAGTTGATGGTGCAAATCTTATTTTAAATATCCCATTAAAGCTACAAAAAAACAATGAGATGATATTAGATATTTATAAAGAAAAACTTGAAGCAGATGAGATTATTTTATCAATTATGGATAGTAAAACAGGAAAAATTCTCTCTTTAGCCTCATCTAATAGATTTAACCCTGAAAATATTTTACAAAAAGATATACCCTCTTTAAATGTAAATGCAATAGAGTATCAATTTGAACCTGGTTCTGTTATCAAACCCGTATCCATTGCCTTAGTAATGGACAAACATAGAATAAAAAAGAATGAACTATTTTTTGCTTATAATACAAAAGGGAAAGCTAATAAAGATGGGGAATACCCAAGAGGTAGATATAAACTTGGAAGATATACAATAAAAGATGATCATGAATTTAAAAAACACTATTTAACAGTTGATGATATTGTAATTTATTCTTCAAATATTGGAACCTTGCAACTAGCACAAAGATTAAGTGGACCAGAGTTTTATGAAGGTATAAAAAGATTTGGTTTTACTAGAAAAACTGGCATAGACTTACCTTACGAAAAAACAGGTGTTATCCCAAAAATTTGGCAATTTTCAGCAAATGATCAAAAACAAGAAGACAATATCTTTAAAGCCACTGTATCATATGGACAAGGTATGACTGCAACTTTTATGCAAATATTAAAAGCTTATACTGTTTTTAATAATGATGGTAAAATAGCTACTCCAAAAATATTATCATATATAGATATAGATGGGGAAAAATATAAAGAAGATAAGCTTAAGAATGAAAGAATTATCACCAAAAAAACTGCAAATGAGATAAAAAGGCTTTTAATTAAAACAGTACAACAAGGAACAGGGGTAGCTGCTAAAATTGATGGTTTAGAAATAGGTGGTAAAACAGGTACTGCACAGATAGCTAGAGGTGGTAAATATCTAAAAAAATATATCTCCTCATTTTTTGGCTTTGTAAATGATGGGAAAAACTCTTATACTATAGGGGTAACAGTTATGAATCCAGTTTCAAAAGGAAAACATTGGTACTACCATTATGCTTCATGGTCAGCGGTACCAGTATTTAAAGAAATAGTAAACAACTTAGTAAAATTAAACTATCTTACACCTAAAGAAGATATAATTTCAAAAAAATAATTTAAAGGAAAAATATGTTTGGAAGAAAATTAAAAGTATATGACTACTCAAAAGAGGAATTAAGTAAATTTAAATATGCAAAAATAACTACAGAAAAAGGAGTTATTTGGGAAAAACTTTTTTATGAAGAAACACCAAATACAGTCGCTAACTTTGCAACATTAGCAAATGATGGTTTTTATAATGGTTTAGTATTTCATAGAGTTATCCCAGGTTTTATGGCACAAGCTGGATGCCCAGATGGAACAGGAATGGGTGGTGCAGAAAATAGTATAGCTTGTGAAACTGACGCCCAAAAACAAGTTCATAATAGAGGTTCTTTATCAATGGCACATGCAGGAAAAGATACTGGAAGTAGTCAATTCTTTATTTGTTTTGTCCCTTGTCCTCATCTAGATGGTGGACATACTGTATTTGGTGAAATAGAGGAAGATGATAAAGAGAGTTTTGAAACATTAGATTCAATAAAACAAAGAGATGAAATAGTATCAATAGAGATCTTAGAATCAAGAGATAATAACTAATTAAATACATTTAGATAAATCACCATCTAGTGGTGGTTTATTTTTCTTAAAAATAAACTTACTATATATTATAATATAACTACCTTACTATTTTACTCACCCTTTATATCTATATTTCTTACAACTTTTATAAAATAGTTGCTTTTTCATTAAAAAAAGAGGCTTTAAGCAAAGAGATAAGAAAGAGATTGGCAAATAAAAGTGATTAAATATAAAAAAGGATAAAAAAAAAGCTTCTGTCAAAGCTATCGGGAAGGATAGATTAGACAGAAGCTAAATAGAATACTCAAGAGCTGGCAGCGGCTTACGTTTCCACAAGGGGACCCTGCAGTATTATCAGCGCAGAGGTGCTTGACTTCCAGGTTCGGAATGGGGCTGGGTATTTCCACCTCGCAATAACCACCAGCAATATGAGTATCAAACAAACTTAAAAAGTTTGCTTTGTACTCACATTGAATGAGTTAAAATGTTAATGTTAAAAGTCTTTAAACACAATATTTACTTTATTGAGTGTACTCAATAAGATAGTAAACCAAGAAATATTAATTATAAAAGCCAAACGATCTATTAGTACTGGTCAGCTAAACGTCTTACAACGCTTACACATCCAGCCTATCAACCAGCTAGTCTTGCTGGGATCTTCAGGGAAAGTTCATCTTAGAGTTGGCTTCGAGCTTAGATGCTTTCAGCTCTTATCACATCCGTACGTAGCTACCCAACGATGCCCTTGGCAGAACAATTGGTACACTAGTGGTACGTTCATCCCGGTCCTCTCGTACTAGGGACAAATCTCTTCAACTTTCCTACGCCCACGGAAGATAGGGACCGAACTGTCTCACGACGTTCTGAACCCAGCTCGCGTACCGCTTTAAATGGCGAACAGCCATACCCTTGGGACCTGCTCCAGCCCCAGGATGCGATGAGCCGACATCGAGGTGCCAAACCTCCCCGTCGATGTGAGCTCTTGGGGGAGATCAGCCTGTTATCCCCGGCGTACCTTTTATCCTTTGAGCGATGGCCCTTCCACACAGAACCACCGGATCACTATGACCGACTTTCGTCTCTGTTCGACATGTACGTCTCACAGTCAAGCTAGTTTATGCCATTATACTCAACTGGCGATTTCCATCCGCCATGAACTAACCTTTGTAAGCCTCCGTTACTTTTTAGGAGGCGACCGCCCCAGTCAAACTACCCACCAGACATTGTCCTGAAAGAGGATAACTCTTCGCAGTTAGTAACTCAAATATTCAAGGGTGGTATCTCAAGGTTGGCTCCACTAGAATTAGCATCCTAGTTTCAAAGCCTCCCACCTATCCTGCACATGAATATCCAAGCTACAGTGTCAAGCTGTAGTAAAGGTGCACGGGGTCTTTCCGTCTTTCCGCGGGTAGGAGGAATTTTCACCTCCACTACAATTTCACTGGATCCCTGGTTGAGACAGCTCCCATCTCGTTACGCCATTCATGCAGGTCGGTATTTAACCGACAAGGAATTTCGCTACCTTAGGACCGTTATAGTTACGGCCGCCGTTTACTCGGGCTTCAATCAAATGCTTCGCTTACGCTTACATCATCAGTTAACCTTCGAGCACCGGGCAGGCGTCACACCTTATACATCCACTTACGTGTTAGCAAAGTGCTGTGTTTTTGGTAAACAGTCGGGAGGGACTCTTTGTTGCAACCTCTTTAGCTTTTGAGAGTAAATCTCTATACCAAAGTAGGCACACCTTATACCGAAGATACGGTGCTAGTTTGCAGAGTTCCTTAACCAGGGTTCTTCCACGCGCCTTAGAATACTCATCCCACCCACCTGTGTCGGTTTACGGTACGGGCAATATATAATATACTTAGTGGCTTTTCTTGGCACGACAGTATCATCGATTCTCTATCTCCTCCGAAGAGTGTCAAGAGCCTGTAAGATCTCGGTCTAACGATACCCGGATTTGCCTAAGTATCAACCTACATCCTTCGAGCCACACTTCCATCCGTGACCTCGATTAACTCTATGCGTCCCCACATCGCGCTTATATATTGGTATTGAAATATTAATCAATTTGCCATCGTCTACCCCTTTCGGACTCGACTTAGGACCCGACTAACCCTACGATGACGAGCATCGCGTAGGAAACCTTGGGTTTTCGGCGAAGAGGATTCTCACCTCTTTTATCGCTACTCATGCCTGCATGCTCACTTCTATCCGCTCCAACGCTCCTTGCCGGTACATCTTCAACGCTGAATAGAACGCTCTCCTACCACTCATAATAAATTATGAATCTAAAGCTTCGGTGTACATCTTAGCCCCGTTATATTTTCCGCGCAAAATCACTAGACCAGTGAGCTGTTACGCTTTCTTTAAAGGGTGGCTGCTTCTAAGCCAACCTCCTGGTTGTCACAGTAACTTCACATCGTTTTCCACTTAGATGTAACTTTGGGACCTTAGCTGTTAGTCTGGGTTGTTCCCCTCTCGACGATGGATTTTATCACCCACCGCCTGACTCCTATGATTACGCATATAGTATTCGAAGTTTGATAGGGTTTGGTACCGCGGTAAGCAGCCCTAGCCCATTCAGTGCTCTACCCCTATATGTTACTACATAAGGCTATACCTAAATATATTTCGGAGAGAACCAGCTATCACGAAGTTTGATTGGCCTTTCACCCCTATCCACAGGTCATCCGGGGGCTTTTCAACGCCCATCGGTTCGGTCCTCCACTAGTTCTTACACCAGCTTCAACCTGCCCATGGATAGATCACTTCGTTTCGGGTCTGCAGCATCTGACTAATTCGCCCTATTAAGACTCGCTTTCGCTACGGCTTCGCACTTGGCTTAACCTTGCCAGATACCACAACTCGCAGGCTCATTATGCAAAAGGCAGTCCGTCACCCTGATAAATCATAGGGCTCCGAATGATTGTAAGCTAATGGTTTCAGGTTCTATTTCACTCCCCTCACTGGGGTTCTTTTCACCTTTCCCTCACGGTACTTGTTCACTATCGATCTGTAAGTAGTATTTAGGGTTGGAGGGTGGTCCCCCCATATTCAGACAAAATATCACGTGTTCCGTCCTACTCGTTCCTTAGTCTAGTACCATATTAAAGATTTTATATACAGGAGTTTCACCTTCTATGCTTTACCTTTCCAGGTAATTCTACTATCTGAAATATTATCACTAAGTGCCCTAATCCGCGTTCGCTCGCCGCTACTAACGGAATCTCGGTTGATTTCTTTTCCTCCGGTTACTGAGATGTTTCACTTCACCGGGTTCGCTTCCTTAAAAAAGGATAACATGCATAACATGTTGGGTTGTCCCATTCGGAAATCTCTGGATCAATGCCTCTTGACGGCTCCCCAAAGCTTATCGCAGTCTAGTACGTCCTTCATCGCCTCTTACAGTCTAGGCATCCACCATTAGCCCTTTATAGCTTATATTTGACAAAGTAATTTTCATTACTTCACCTTTTTGAATAATTATTCCTTGGCTACTATCTTATTGAATACATACATATTCAACAAAACAGTTGTGTCTATCATTATTATCTTAAAAAAATTGAATTCTTTCAAGTTAATTTGATATTAAATTTTTATTTTTTAATTAAATTCATACGAAATTTAATTAAACGAAAAAATTAAAGACTTTAACATTAAATTTTTAAATATCATTTTCAGAATAATGTCTGAAAGCATTTTGGTTTTTAAAAAACCAAATATAAATCTTAATTCTTTAAGACTTATATTTAGTTTTACATTATGATTATTCAAAGATAAAAAAATTTCATTTTTAAATTTTAAATTTTCATTTTAAACCCAGATTTATAATAGATGGTGGAGATAAGCGGGATCGAACCGCTGACCTCCTGCGTGCAAGGCAGGCGCTCTCCCAGCTGAGCTATATCCCCACAACTAAATCTTTACAGATTATTTAATAATGGTGGGCCTACCAGGACTTGAACCTGGGACCTCACGATTATCAGTCGAGCGCTCTAGCCAGCTGAGCTATAGGCCCATTTGTCACCTATTTTTTAAATAATCTTTATAAACCGAACACAATAATAACTTTTTTCATTTCTCTATCTATTTTTAATAGATATTTTAGAAGAGTTAATCGAATAACTCTTCTTTTCTCTGAAAGGAGGTGATCCAACCGCAGGTTCTCCTACGGTTACCTTGTTACGACTTCACCCCAGTCGCTGAATCCACTGTGGAGGGTAGCTACTTTAGCATCCCCGCTTCGAATGAGTTCAACTCCCATGGTGTGACGGGCGGTGAGTACAAGACCCGGGAACGTATTCACCGTAGCATTGCTGATCTACGATTACTAGCGATTCCAACTTCAAGTAGTCGAGTTGCAGACTACTATCCGAACTGGGAGGCATTTTTTAGATTTGCTCCACCTCGCGGTATTGCTGCTCTTTGTATACCCCATTGTAGCACGTGTGTAGCCCTGGCCGTAAGGGCCATGATGACTTGACGTCGTCCACACCTTCCTCCTACTTGCGTAGGCAGTCTCATTAGAGTTCTCACCCGAAGTGTTAGCAACTAATGACGTGGGTTGCGCTCGTTGCGGGACTTAACCCAACATCTCACGACACGAGCTGACGACAGCCGTGCAGCACCTGTATATAAGTTTCTGCAAGCAGACACCAATCTATCTCTAGAATGTTCTTACTATGTCAAGGCCAGGTAAGGTTCTTCGCGTATCGTCGAATTAAACCACATGCTCCACCGCTTGTGCGGGTCCCCGTCTATTCCTTTGAGTTTTAATCTTGCGACCGTACTCCCCAGGCGGTACACTTAATGTGTTAACTGCATTACTGCAATGTCTAGCATCGCAACAACTAGTGTACATCGTTTAGGGCGTGGACTACCAGGGTATCTAATCCTGTTTGCTCCCCACGCTTTCGCGTCTCAGCGTCAATAAAGTTCCAGTAGATCGCCTTCGCAATCGGTATTCCTTCTGATCTCTACGGATTTTACCCCTACACCAGAAATTCCATCTACCTCTCCCTCATTCTAGGTAAGCAGTTTTGGAAGCAGTTCTATGGTTGAGCCATAGGATTTCACTCCCAACTTACAAACCCGCCTACACGCTCTTTACGCCCAGTGATTCCGAGTAACGCTTGCACCCTCCGTATTACCGCGGCTGCTGGCACGGAGTTAGCCGGTGCTTATTCATATAGTACCGTCATTATCTTCCTATATAAAAGGAGTTTACGCACCGAAATGTGTCATCCTCCACGCGGCGTTGCTGCATCAGGGTTTCCCCCATTGTGCAATATTCCCCACTGCTGCCTCCCGTAGGAGTCTGGACCGTGTCTCAGTTCCAGTGTGACTGATCATCCTCTCAAACCAGTTAAGCGTCATTGCCTTGGTGAGCCATTACCTCACCAACTAGCTGATACTGTACAGGCCGATCTTCAAGCTATAAATATTTCCCTTGCAGACTTTTGTCTTAAAGGCATATAGGGTCTTAGCAACCGTTTCCAATTGTTATCCCCTTCTTGAAGGCACATTACCTATATATTACTCACCCGTGCGCCACTTAGCTGACAGTATTAGCAAGCTAATACCCGTTCTCGTTCGACTTGCATGTGTTAAGCACGCCGCCAGCGTTCACTCTGAGCCAGGATCAAACTCTCCATAAAAGTGTTTGAAACTGACATTTTTATAATTTACATTACAAAACTATCACTCATGTGTTTTAACTACTCTCATAGTTAAAAGCTTAAAGTAGTACTCTAAAAAAATTAATTCTTTTAGAATACTTTAATAGACAAGGATATGTTTTACCATATCTTCTTGTTCTTCGTTATTATCATATTCGGTTTATAAAGATTACTTCTTTACAAACCTTTTATTGTTAAAGATCATCCTATCCCCTAGGCTCTCTCATCATTTACTTTTGATGTCGTTCCTCTGAAATTGGACGGGAATTATAATAGATTTTTTTCCTCTTGTCAAGGGTTTACTCTTAATATAGGCTTAAATTTTAAATTTTATCACTCTTTTCATCTTTTTTATTAATTGATTACTCTTACATAGCCTGTTTTAGGGATTATTTCTATTATTTTTGTTTTTTTGTTTTCATCTAAAAGTTTTATTTTACAACTATTTGTAAGTTCATATGTATAGTGTTCTTCATCATATGGACTCAGTTTTGTATAAACTCTTCCATCAATACCAAAGGATAGTTGTCCTAAACTTGAAGTAGTATTACAACTCATCTCTATATTTTTTATACCATACTCTTTACTTAAAAGAACATATTTTGAATACTTATTATTACTTTCACATTTATTAGTAGAGAAAATTGCTTTTTTTGTTAATGGGTCTTTTAATGATTCATCTGCACTTGGATGACCTGTTTTATTTTCATCACTATAAATAGAATAATATATTCCACCAACACTGCTAGAACATCTAAAAAACTTCAATGTCCACCTTTGTTTATGCCATAAAGGATTATTTTTGTTATACTTGTCATCTATTAAAGCTTTATATCTTACCTCTTTTAAATAAAGAGCTAATCTATTTGTTGCTAAATCTAATTTATTTATAGGTTCTTTGATTTTAATAAAAACAGCAATTATTGATATAAGGATTATAATTAAGATAAGTTCAAATAAAGAAAAAGAACTTTTAGTCATACTTTAATTTTTTTATATATAAAGAGTAAATATCTTTACCATTATATTTAATTCTAATTCTTTTAGAAAAATTGCTTAAGGGTTTTGTAGTTATATAATAATCCCCACCACTTTTAATCCCATAAAACTTTAATCTCAAAAGTAGTTTTTTATCTTCTGAAGTAACCTTATTGATAGAATACTTTTTTAAATATATTGATATATCTTTTATAAAATCATATTGATATGCAAAATGTTTTCTTGGATTATCAAGAACTAGATACAAAGGTTTATTATATATAGTTAAAACAACATTTAAAAAAAGTACAAAAAATGTGATTGTAGCTACTTTATAATGTCTACTTCTAAATTGAGGAAGTCTAACTCTAACTGTATGTAAAAAAATTCTAACCATATAAGGCAGAAAAATCACAACAAAAGGAGCAAAATCTTCTATATATATTTTTTGTCTCATAGAAAATAGTAATGAGAACAATAAAGAGGTTGTACTTATATACCAAACTAATGTTCTCTCACCTTTTAATCCATTTCTATATATGGTATAAAAAAAGTATATAAATAATAAGGGTGAAAATATTGAAGCATATATTCCAAAAGTATCCACTAAAAAACCTCTAGGTTTTCCCTCTGTATCAAAACCATAAATACTCATAGATAAACCAAACAAAATAAGTGACACAATCAATAGTTTGTTCTCTTTGTTTGCTAAACTATAAAAGAATAGTGCAAGAAAGAATATAGCAAAAGAGTTATCTACAAATAAAAATAAAACAAGCAAGGCATAACAGTGTTTCCCTTTTCTTTTAAAGTAATATACATATAAGAGAGTAAGAAATGTCACAACGATAGCACTATTTACCAATAATGAAGCACTTATAAGACCTGGTAAAACCATAAAAATAATAACTGAAAACAATCTATCTTCTTGTTTTTTGAAAAAATCTTTTGTAATGTCATACATTAAAATTACAGTTAAAGCATAAAATATAATAAATGGAACTCTTAATGCTATATCATTTTGTCCAAAAATAGTTATAGATGTATTTGTTATTATCGATAATAAAGAGGTATTTACAAACACATTTAGTGCCTCTTTATATGAGATACTTAATGTATTTGCAGTATAAAGTAATATAGATAATACTATAAATAAAATAGAATAAAAGGCATATTTATATATATTATCTGAATAACTCATAGTTTTAGAAAATTGTTAATTATTGTGAATCCATGCTCACTCATAATAGATTCAGGATGAAACTGTACCCCATAAACCTTCTTACCTTTTATTTGCAAAGACATAATCTCACCATCATCGGTACTATAAGAGGTAGGGATTATACAATCAGGCAAATTATCTTTTTGTACAATTAAAGAGTGATATCTAGTTTGGGTAAACTCTTTTGGTATACCATTAAAAAGAATAGTATCAAATACAACTTTTATTTTAGATGTTTTACCATGCATCATATTATCAGCTCTTATCACATTTGCACCAAACACTTGAGCAATACTTTGATGTCCTAAACAAATTCCAAATATTGGTTTTTTGTCTGCAAAGTATTCAATAAGCTCTAAACATATTCCAGCATCATCTGGAGTAGCAGGTCCAGGAGAGATTATTATCTTTTCTGGATTTAGCTCTTCTATTTCTTTAATTGTTAATTCATCATTTCTTATAACCTTCAAATCTGCTCCTAATTCTAAGCAATACTGAACTATGTTATAAGTAAAAGAGTCATAATTATCAATCATTAATATCATATTATTTTTATCCTCTAATTTAAAACTACATTTTATGAAAAAAGATTATATCATTTAGATTATGGATAGTACTTTAAACAGAAGATTGTTAATGAATAATTAAAACTATTATATAATTATGTTACTTATTTTATTTAAAGCTTTTTAGGTATATTTATCAATATTAAGATATAATTTTATATGAAATTTTTAAAGTTTTTATTTTTTATTTTTTTTATTGTTATATCTTTAAATGCAAAAAATTTAGAAAAAGTATCAATACAATTAGATTGGCTACATCAATTCCAATTTGCTGGTTATTATATAGCCAAAGAAAAAGGGTTTTACAAAGAAGAAAATCTTGATGTTGAGATAAAAGAGTTTGATTCTAATGTTAATTTAATTAAAGATGTTCTAAATAAGAAATCAAGCTATGCAGTAGGCAAATCTTCACTTATTATAGATAGGATGGAAGATAAAAAAGTAATATTGTTAGCTGCAATTTACCAAAACTCTCCAATGGTATTATTATCACTAAAAAAATCAAATATAAAAACACTTAAAGATTTAATAAATAAAAAAATTATGCTTACATCTGATGCTAGATCAACTGCATCTATTAACTCAATGATAATTTCACAAGGAGTTAAACTCAATCAAATAAATTTTATCACCCACTCATTTAAACTTGAAGATTTAATAAATGGTAAAACTGATATGATGGGTTGTTACCTTTCAAATGAACCATATATTTTAAAAGAAAAAAATATAGATTTTAATATATACAATCCTAGTGATTATGGTTTTGATTTTTATGGGGGTATATTTTTTACCTCAGAAAAAGAGTTATTTGAAAATCCCATTAGAGTAAAAAAGATGTACAATGCCACTTTAAAAGGTTGGGAGTATGCCTTTAAAAATATTGAAGAAACAGCAAAAATAATTTATGAGAAATACAATACACAAAATAAAAGCCTAGATTCTTTGATTTATGAAGGGGAAGTGCTTAAAAAACTTGCTAAATTTGATGAAGGGATGTTAGGTAATTTAAACATAAATAAGATTGAAGAGATTAAAAGACTCTATCTTTTATTAGGATTAACTAACAATCATATTGATTTTGATTTAAATGAGATAATATATAATCCAAATAAAATCAATTTAACAAAAGAGGAAAAAAGATTTTTACAAAAAAATAAATTTTCATTACTTACCAATACTAATTTTCCACCTTTTACAATGACTATAAACAATAAGATTAAAGGTATTGAAATTGACTTTTGGAGACTTATAAATAAAAAGTTAAAACTAGAAGCAAATTTTGAGATTGAAAATAAAAACAAAGTTTTAATAGAAAAAATAAAAAATTCACCAAATAAAATAAAATTTGCCTACTCAGATTATGACTACAATGATAAACTCTATATCACAGAAACTATTTCAAAAATAAAAATTGCAATTGCAACTTTAAATAATAAACCTTTTATTAGTTCTATAGATGAATTAGCAGGCAAAAAGGTTGCAATTAATAAATATAGTACTTACTACAATAAATTAAAAAAAGAGTTTCCAAATATTAATTTCATTGAAGTTTTAAATATAAAAGAGGGTCTAAAGCTTTTAACTGAAGGAAAAATTTATGCCTCAATTGATAAACTTCCTGCCTTGTCTTACGATATTACTCAAGGTGGACTAACAAATATAAAAATCTCTGGAACAATTGGCAAACCATTTAAAATCAGACTATTAGTTAACAAAAAAAATCCTTTGTTATTAAATATTTTAAATAAAGTGATTACTAGTATTAGTCATGAAGAGATTTCAGATATAAACAATAAATACTACTCCGTAATATATCAAACATCAGTTGACTATTCATGGGTTTACAAAGTTGTAATGCCACTTGTTATTATTATTTTAATAATTGTAATCACAAATAGAAAATTAAAAAATGAGATTAAAAAAAGAAAAGAGATAGAAAAGGAATTACATGAAATTGTCAATATTGATGTACTAACAAATATCAATAATAGAAGAAAAATTGAGTCTTTATATAACTTTGAGTTAGAAAGGTCTAAAAGATACAAAAGAGACTTATCAGTTATCTTCTTTGATATTGATGATTTTAAACTTATCAATGACCAATTAGGTCATAAGATTGGTGATGAAGTTTTAATAAAACTCTGTAAACTAATTTCAAAACATATAAGAAAAACTGATTATCTAGGAAGATGGGGTGGAGAAGAGTTTGTAATAGTTTTACCAGAAACAAATAAAAAAGATGCACAAGAGTTAGCTTATAATCTAAGAGATAAGATTATAAATTTTGATTTTAAAATTGATAGAAAAATAACCTGTAGTTTTGGAGTATCTCAATTTGAAGAGAATGATAACTCTGATACTTTAATTACAAGAGTTGATAATGCAATGTATGAGGTGAAAAGAAGTGGGAAAAATGAAGTAAAAGTAGTTTAACTACTTTTACTAAAGTTGATATTTTTTTATAAATTCATCATCTATATCTAAAATACCTCTTTGTTTCAAAGAATCAAGTACTTCTCTTGTACAGTCTACATCATCAGGCCATCTTCTTTGAAAATTATCAAATGAGTTTTTATTTGTACCATCTAAACATATGGTATTTGAATCTATATAAATATCTCTATTTGAATCTATATTATTAACAACTCTCCAAATAAGCATATATATGTTTTCTACATCATTTTGATTTGCAGCATCAACTAATACTAATATTTTTATATTTTCATAAACTGCTTTTAGATCCTCAAAAAGATGTTTCTGATTTCTATTTTTGTCAACTGTTACAACAGTTACTGGATTCTTTGTATCAGTATAATATTGTTTTAAAATTTTTACTTCATTTGTAATACAATTTATTTTAGCTAATAACTCTTCATCACTTAAAATAGTAATTCCTAAATCACTAATCTCATCACCTGTACAATCAAGACCAAGTTTTCCACCAACTGCAAATTTTGGACTTGAGTGATCAAGTGCATCAACTACACCTTTTGTGATTAGAATATCTTCTATATTTATACGATTTAATATATGTTTTGCTATAGCATCATGATTATTTAATTGGGGTGCATCTTCATTAACAAAAATTGCATGTTTAACAAAACTCATCTGCCCTACTCCCCAGAAAGCATGCATCATTTGTTGTGCATGTCCTGGATAAAGAGTTTTGATTTTTGCTAAAATAAGATTATGAAACACTCCATTTTCTGGCATATAATAATCAATCAAATCTGGGGCTGTAGTTTTTAGAAGCGGCAAAAATATCCTTTCTGTTGCATGTCCCATATATTTATCTTCTAAAGGTGGTTTTCCGACAACAGTGGCTAAGTAAGTAGGTTTTTTCTTGTGAGTTATTGCACTTACTTCTAAAAATGGATACTCCTCTTCTAGAGTATAATATCCAGTATGATCCCCAAAAGGTCCCTCTATTTTCATTTTAGAAGTATCAACAAACCCTTCTATTATAAAATCATTATCTTTTGGTACATATATATCATTTGTAATACTTTTTACCAGTTTAGCATTTTTGTTTTTTACAAAGCCATAAAGCATAAGCTCAAAAATTCCAATAGGAAGTGGAGCTTGTCCACACCAAATATACATTGGGTCTCCACCAATACCAATTGAAACTGGCATCTTTTTCCCAGCTTCTTTATATTCATGGAAAAAATGATTAGAGTCTTTATGTATTTGCCAATGCATACCTAAAGTATGATCATCATACACTTGTAACCTATACATACCAAGATTTTTAAGCTCACCATTTAAAGAGGTAGTATAAACCTGTCCCATTGTTATAAATGGTCCACCATCTTGTTCCCAAGTTGTAAGAATTGGTAAATCTGATAACTTAGCTTCTTTACCTAATTTTATCACTTCTTGACACTCACCCTTTCCACTAAGTTTTTTAGGTATTGTGTTTTTTAAAGCAAACAGTTTGCCAAAGGTTGAAAGCTTTTCACTAAATGTTGTAGGTGGTTTCATTTTAAGTAAACTTTCTATCTCTGAACCGATTTTATCCCCATCTCCAATGAAAAGTTTAACTGCTTTTTCATTACAAAATACATTCATCAATACTGGAATATCAAATTTTTTATTGTTTTTTTTATCAACTACATTTGTAAATAAAATTGCTTTTGAATCCTCTTTTTTAACTTCAACATATGCAATATGCGGTATCTCTAAGTATATATCCAGTTCATCATCAATCACTTTTAATAAATCATTTTTTCTAAGTAGCTCTATTGCTTTTTCCATATTTTCCTCTAAAATAAACAAATAATTAGTATAAATCTTATATCATTTTATCATTAAAAAATAGTTTATAGTAGAGGTTTTATATATGTTTGATGAAATAATTAAAAGAAAAGATACAAATTGTGTTAAATACGATGCCCTAGATACTTACTTTGCTGATGCAGATTTACAACCTTTATGGGTAGCAGATATGGACTTCAAAACTCCAGACCTTGTAAATGAAGCTATTATTAAAAGAGCTAAGCATGGAGTATATGGCTATGCAAAAGCTACAAATAAAACCTACGAACTTATTCAAAACTGGATGAAAAAAAGACATGGATGGGATATTGATAGCTCTTGGATAAGTTTTGTAAATGGTGTGGTACCAGCATATAGTGCTGCTTTAGAAGCCTTTAGCAATGAAGGGGATGAGATAATTGTACAAACACCTGTTTATTTTCCCTTGTTTAATAGTATAAAAGCCAATAATAGAACTCTAGTTACAAACCCTTTAAAAGAGGAAAATGGTTATTACACTATGGACCTAGAAGACTTAAAGTCAAAAATCACACCAAAAACAAAAATCTTAGCCCTGTGCTCTCCACACAATCCTGTTGGAAGAGTATGGAATAAAAATGAACTAGAAGAGTTAGCAAAAATTTGTATTAAAAATGAGATACTAATAATAAGTGATGAGATTCATGCAGATTTAGTTTTTAAAAAATTCACCCCACTTGCATCAATATCAGAAGATATTTCAAATATAACTTTAACTCTTAATTCAGCTGGTAAATCATTTAATATTGCAGGACTTAATTGTGCTTATGCAATTTCAAGAAATAAACAAATATTAGATAAATTTGAAAAAATAGTGAAAAAAAGAGAGTTACACTCTATAAATGTATTTGGTTATGTTGCACTTGAAGCAGCTTATGAATGGGGTGAACCTTGGCTTGAAGAACTATTAGTTTATCTTAAAAATAATATAACTTTTACTAAAGATTATCTAGAAAACAGTAAGTCAAAAATCGAATTTTTTGAACCAGAAGCAACATATTTACTTTGGTTAAACTTTAAAAAATATTCTATCTCTCATGATAAAGTTAAACAAAAGCTACTAAAAGAATCAAAAGTAGCTTTAAATGATGGACGAAGTTTCGGCACCGAAGGCAAGGGCTTTTTTAGGCTAAATTGTGCCTTACCAAAGGAGGAATTAGAAAAAGCACTGTGTAAAATAGTTACAAATTTTTGAGGCGATTTTTTTTAAGTATTACCATTCTTCTCACTATTGAAATTATCTCATAATTTAAATTCACATATGACCAAATAGTAACTCAAAATATTGTACAATTTTTTCAAACATTAAAATATGGGATGAATTATGTCAACACATCTAATTCTTTCGTCAGTAATATTTGTCGCAATTGCTTTTGTGTTAATAGGAGTATTCTTATTAACAAAGTATCTTGGACCAAATAATACTGAAGACAAGTTAAAAAACACAGTTTATGAGAGTGGTGTATCAAATCCAATTGGAAATACAAACATCAGATTCTCTGTAAAATTTTATTTAGTAGCTATAGGTTTCTTACTATTTGATGTAGAAATCATTTTTATGTTTCCTTGGGCAATCAATATTACAGAACTTGGCTTCGCAGGTCTAATAAAGATGTTTATCTTTATAGGTCTTCTTTTTTCAGGCTTAATATATATGTATAAGAAAAAGGCGTTATCATGGGATTAGGAGCAGAGTCAAACCTAGGTGACTCTATAGTTACAACAAAACTTGATACAGCTATTAACTGGGCTAGATCATACTCAATGTGGCCAATGGCATTTGGTACTGCATGTTGTGGTATTGAGTTTATGTCAGTTGCAGCAGCTCGTTATGATATATCAAGATTTGGAGCAGAGGTAGTAAGATTTTCCCCAAGACAAGCGGACTTACTAATTGTTGCAGGAACTATTTCATATAAACAAGCTCCTGTATTAAAGAAAATTTGGGATCAAATGTGTGAACCTAAATGGGTCATCTCTATGGGAGCATGTGCATGTTCTGGTGGTTTTTATGATAACTACACAACTTTACAAGGGATTGACGAAATCATCCCAGTAGACGAGTATGTTGCAGGTTGTCCCCCAAGACCTGAAGCAGTACTAGATGCAATTATGAGAATCCAAGAAAAATCTTATGATGAATCAATCATAAAAGAAAGAGAAAGAAAGTTCAAAGGATTTTTAGATGCTTAAACCAGATATGTTAATTGATGCAAAAGATATTAAATCAACAATTACTCGACTTAAAAATGATGAAGATTTCACAATTTTATTAGATGTAACTGCTGTTGATTATTCAACATTTCCAGATGTTACTCCATCTAGATTTGCAGTTATTTATATCTTAAGAACTAGTAACTTCAAAAAGCATACTACGGTTAAAGCTTATGTTGATGACAATACTTTAGAAGTTGATACAATCTCTGATTTATACCATGCAGCAGATTGGGGAGAAAGAGAAGTATTTGACCAGTACGGTATTAGATTTAAAGGGCATAAAAATCTAAAAAGAGTTTTAAATCATCACCAATTTGTAGGACATCCATTAAGAAAAGATTATGAGATAACAAAAGGTCAAAGATGTACAGAAACTGAAGATTTAATGGATGAGATGATTCCATTACTTAAATCTAAAGGTTACAAAGAAAGTGATTTAGAAGATTTAATGATGCTTAATGTTGGTCCTTCTCACCCAGCTTCACATGGTACTATTAGAAACTTTGTTGCAATGGAAGGTGAAACTATCACTGCATGTGTAACAGAGATTGGATACCTACACAGAGGTTTTGAAAAATCTTGTGAAAACCATACCTACTCACAAATCATTCCATATACAGATAGATTAAATTATTGTTCAGCTATATTAAATAATATTGGTTATGCAAAAGCTATTGAAGATATGTTAGAGATTGATATTACACCTAGAGCAAAAATGATTAGAATAATCATTGGAGAGTTAAGTAGAATCACTGACCATATTGTTTGTAATGCAGCAAACATGGTTGACCTTGGTGGTTTAACTAACTTCTGGTACATCTTTGCACCAAGAGATAAGGCTTACGATTTATTTTCAAAACTAACAGGAGCTAGACTTACAAACTCTTATACAAGAATTGGTGGTTTAGAGTTTGATCTTTATGATGGCTTTGCTGAAGATTTAGAAGATGTGTTAAAAGATGTTGAAAAAGCTATTGAAGACTCATTGTCACTTGTTGAGCATAATAGAATTTTCCACGATAGAACTCAAGATGTGGGTGTTATTGATTCACAATTTGCTTTAGATGCAGGTATTACAGGTCCTAACTTAAGAGCTGCAGGTGTTCCTTTTGATTTAAGAAAAGATACTCCATATTATGGTTATGAAAACTTTGATTTTGATATTGTAGTAGGTTCACATGGTGATGTTTATGACAGAATAATGTGTAGATTTGAAGAGATGAGACAATCTATGAAAATCATTAGACAAGCAATGAAAGAGCTTCCAGATGGTCCTATTAATGTTGACCATCCAGCAATTGTACTACCAAATAAAAAAGATGTATATGGAAATATTGAAGGTTTAATGAACCAATTTAAACTAACTTTTGAAGGTATTAAAGTTCCAAAAGGTGAATTTTATTCTGCAACTGAAGGTGGAAATGGGGAATTAGGTTTTTATACAGTTAGTGATGGAAGTGGTACACCATACAAAGTTAAATGTAGACCACCTTGTTTCTACTCTTTAGGTGCTTATGCAAAAATTGTAGAGGGTATTATGTTAGCAGATGCTGTTGTTACAATGGCAAGTATGAACTTTATTGCAGGGGAGTTTGATAGATAATGGCAAAATTTGAATATACCAAAGAAAACGAAGAAAAATTCCAAAAAACAGCGAAAAAGTATCCAAAAATTGATGCAATGATGCTTCCTGCTTTATGGCTAGTTCAAGAGCAAGAGGGATGGGTTAGTCCAGATGCTATGATTTATGTGGCAGATAGACTTAACAAAACTCCAATTGAGGTTTATGAGTTTGCAACATTTTATACAATGTTTAACTTAAAACCAATTGGTACATATCATATTGAGTTATGTAAAACCCTATCTTGTATGATAATGGGCGCACCAGAACTTAAAAAATTCATTAAAGATACTTTAGGAATTAACCCAGGTGAAACTAGTGAAGATGGTAAATTTCATCTAAGTGAAGTTGAGTGTCAAGGTGCTTGTGGTGGCGCTCCAATGATTGCATTAAACCACAAATATCATGAAAATTTAACTGTAGATAAGTTAAAAAAAATCATTGAGGAGTGTAAGTAATGTCTGTTCAACCAATAAAAATTGTAAGTAAAAACTTTGACATTCCCGATTCACATAAACTTGAAGTTGCTCTTAAAAATGGAAGATATGAATCAATAGATAAACTTTTTACAATGAAACCTGAAGAGGTAACTGAAGAGGTTTGTAAAAGTGGTCTTAGAGGAAAAGGTGGTGGTGGAGCTGCCTGTGGACCTAAATGGAAACTTATGCCTCCAGTTGATGATAGACCTAGATACTTAATTGTAAATGGGGATGAATCAGAACCAGGAACATTTAAAGATAGACAAATTTTTCAATATGATCCACATATCCTTATTGAAGGAATTATATGCTCTTCATATGCAATTGGTGCCCATGATGCATATATTTATATTAGAGGTGAATACAAATGGTTCATCGATAGATTAAATGAGGCTATTGAAGAAGCATATGAAGCTGGAATAATTGGTCCAAAAGTTATGAATAAATATGACTTTAGAATGGATATCACAGTACATAGAGGAGGAGGAGCTTATATTTGTGGAGAAAAATCTGCTCTTATTGAATCTATTGAAGGTAAACGTGGACACCCAAGATTAAAACCACATGGAAAAGAGTGTGAGTGGTTTTATGACCAACCAGCAACAGTTAATAATGTTGAAACTATTTCATCTGTTCCAAATATTGTATTAAATGGATATGAATCATATACTAAATATGGTACAGAAAAGGCTCCTGGAACTATGCTATTTGCGATGAGTGGACCAGTTAAAAATCCTGGAGTTTATGAGTTACAATATGGTGAAAAGATGACTGATGTTATCAACGATATTGGTGGTGGGATGAAAGAGGGCTTAAAACTTAAAGCTGTTATTCCAGGTGGGGCTTCGTGTCCTATTTTAACTGCGGAAGAAGTTGAAAAGGCATATCTAGATTATGAATCTATGTGGGATATAGGTTCTACTTTAGGTACTGGTGGGATGATGATTATCCCTGAAGGCGTATCAATGGTTGATGTAGCAAAAAACCTAATAGAGTTTTATCACCATGAATCTTGTGGGCAGTGTACACCGTGTAGAGAGGGAACTGGATGGATTGATAAAATCATCAAGAAGATTCTAGACGGTGAAGGTTCAAGTGATGATATCCAAACTATATTAGATGTTTGTGAAACAATGAATGGTAAAACTGTTTGTGTATTTGCACCTGCTGTAAAAGATATTATAAAAAGTATCGTGCAAAAATATAGACATGAATTTGAAACGCATTTTAGTAAATAATTTAAATAAGGAGAACAACAGATGGGAAAGAATACATTTACATTAACGGATAACAGAGATGGCAAAGCATATGAGTATAATATCATAAGTGGTACAAGAGGACCAGATGTAGTAGATATTAGAAGTTTCTATAAAGATTCTGGTATGTTTACATATGACCCAGGTTATACATCAACTGCAGCTTGTGATTCAAAAATCACATTTATTGATGGAGAAAATTCGGAATTAAGATATAGAGGATACCCAATACAAGAACTTGCGGGTAAAAAATCTTATCTAGATGTATGTTATTTATTAATGAGAGGTAGACTTCCTAGTCCTGAAGAATCAAGAGGTTTTGATTTAGAAATTAGACATAGATCTTTTGTACATGAGGGTTTAACAAGAATCTTTGATGCATTTCCAGATCATGCTCACCCAATGGCAACACTTGGTGCAGCTACTATGGCTTTATCAACTTTTTATAAGGATCACTTACATTTAGAAGATGAAGATCAATTTAAAGAAATGAGAAGAAGAATAGTTGCAAAAATACCAACTATTGCTGCAATGGCTTATAGAAATTCAATTGGCGTTCCACAAATCTATCCAGATGTAAATAGATACTTTACTGAAAACTTCTTATATATGTTAAGAGCATATCCAGGTGGAAAAATGAAATACCTAGGTAATGGTCATAATGATGATATTAGACAAGTTGAAGTTGATGCTTTAGATGCGATTTTTACTCTTCATGCAGATCATGAACAAAATGCTTCTACAACAACTGTTAGAAATGTAGGTTCAACAGAAGCACACCCTTATGTTGCAATTGCTTCTGGTATTGCTGCATTATGGGGATCAGCTCACGGTGGTGCAAATGAAAAAGTTATGGATCAATTAAAATTAATTGGTGATGTTAAAAATGTACCAACTTATATTGCAAAAGCAAAAGATAAAAATGATCCATTTAGATTAATGGGATTTGGTCACAGAGTTTATAAAAACAGAGACCCAAGAGCTGAAACGCTAAAAGGTTTACAAGATAAATTAAGAGAAGAGTTAAATCTTGACTCTAGATTATTAGATGTTGCTGCAGCTGTAGAAGAAGCAGCATTAAAAGATGATTATTTCAAACAAAGAGGTTTATATCCAAATATTGACTTCTATTCAGGTGTTATTTTAACAGCTCTTAAAATTCCTGTAGAGATGTTTACACCAGTTTTTGTTATTGGTAGAACTGTTGGATGGATCACACAGTGGTCAGAATTAAAACAAGACTCAACAGCTAGAATTGCTAGACCAAGACAATTATACACAGGTAAATAAAAAAATTAAGCGGTCAAAAAAGGAGATGACACAACATGAGTGAACTTGTTAAACTATCAGTTAATGGGGAAGAAATAGATGCAGAGAAAGGGAGTCTTTTAATAGACGCCCTAATAGACAGAGATATTCATATTCCCCATTTTTGCTATCACCAAGCCTTAGGTAAAGATGGTAACTGCAGAATGTGTATGGTTGAAATCGAAGGACAAAAAAGACCACAAATTGCGTGTGATACTCCTATTAAAGAGGGTATGATTGTAAGAACAAAGGGTGAGAATATTGAAAAAGTTAGACGAGATATTCTTGAATTAGAACTAATCAATCACCCAATTGACTGCCCTACATGTGATCAAGCTGGAGAATGTAAACTTCAAGACTACTATATGGAATCAGGATTTTATGATTCTAGAGTACAAGTAGACAATAAGGTTACAGCTAGAAAAAGAATTGAACTTGGAAGCAATGTTATGCTTGACCAAGAAAGATGTGTTCTTTGTATAAGATGTGTAAGATTCTGTTCTGATATAACCAAAACAAATGAGTTAGGTGTTATTAATAGAGCAGACCATTCTGTAATTGGAACTTTTCCTGGACGTCCTTTAGATAATCCATATGCTATGAATGTTGTTGATCTATGTCCTGTTGGAGCTTTAACCTCACAAGATTTTAGATTTAAACAAAGAGTTTGGTTTATGGAATCTTTTGATGCAATCTGTAGTGGTTGTGCAAGAGGATGTAATATCAAAGTGGACCATAGAAAAGAAAAATACAAAGATGATCAAATCTTTAGATTTAGACCAAGAGTTAACAAAGCGGTTAATGGTTGGTTTATATGTGATGAGGGAAGATTATCTTATAAGAATGAAGCTGAAAATAGAGTTTTAGAAGCGAAAATTGGAAATGAAGAAAGTAACTTCGATAATGCTATTACTAACACTTTTAAAATTTTAACAACTGAAAGTAAAATTTTATTTGTATTAGACCCGAGTCTTTCACTTGAAGAGATGCAAAATGTTAAAAATTTAGCATCAATAATTAAAGCAGATATAACAGGATATGCTCCACATTCATTTGATGAAAGTTTTGGAGATGATTATTTAAGAAAATCTGACAAATCAGCTAATAGAGCTGCATTTAAAGAGTTAGAGATTAGTGAAGATGAAGAGCATTTTAATTCATCATTAAAAGCTGCATCTGCAGTTGTTATTTTAGGTAACAACTATTTTGATAACAATCTAAAACTTTTAGATGGTAAAAAAGTTGTAAGTTGTTTCTCTCACAATTGTGAAACACTTACTAAGTCTGATATTGTAATTCCAACTGCTTCATTTTATGAAAAAAGTGGAACATATATCAACTTTGAAGGTATTAAACAAAAAGTTATTTCAAAAATTAGAAAAGATAAACCAATGGAGTCAATCACTTCAATAATTGAGTATATCAAATCTATGATAGAAAAAGGTAGTCTATGAGTACGGTTTCAATAGTAGTAATTATTGTAAATATTCTTCTTGCTAAAATCTTATCGGTTGGAACAACTCCAATTATGGTTTGGTGGGAAAGAAGGGTTGCAGGTCTTATGCAAGATAGAACTGGTCCTAACAGAGCAGATATTGCTGGGATTAGATTAGGTGGTCTAATTCAAGCAATCGCAGATATGTTAAAACTTGTGTTTAAAGAGGATTTTACTCCAGCACATATTAAAGAAAAGTTTCTATATACAATTGCTCCTGCAATAGTTTTTTTCTGTTCATTTATGACAATGGCAGTTATTCCTTTTTCTGATACATTGGTAATAGATGGGGAAAGTTTTATGATGCAAGCAATTCCAACAACCCTTGGAATTATGTGGTTTTTAGCATTTGCAGGTTTGTCTGTATTTGGTATTATTTTAGGTGGTTATTCATCTGAAAACAAATATGGACTTTTAGGTGGGATTAGAGCATCAGCACAAGTTATCTCTTATGAAGCAGCTATGTCATTATCTGTTATCTCTGTTTTATTAACATATGGGACAATTAATCTTAGTGAAATGGTTCAAGCCCAAAGTGGAGTATTTTTTGGATTTATTCCAGCTTGGGGTATTTTTATGCAACCACTTGCAGCATTAATTTTTGTAGTTACTGCTTTTGCTGAAACAAATAGAACACCATTTGATATAGCAGAGGGTGAATCAGAGATTGTTGCTGGGTATCATACAGAGTATTCAGCTATGAGATTTGGTCTTTTCCAAGTTGGTGAATATGCGGCAATGAGTGCTTCGTCAGCTATTATAGTTACACTATTTTTAGGTGGTTATCAAATCCCTTGGTTGGATACACAAACAATTCAAAGTAATATCAACTATGTTATTCTAGCAATTATAATTATCTTACCAATCAAGGCATTCTTTTTAAATAAATGGATGAACAAAAACTATAACTGGCTAGATGCTAACGACAAAAGAGATAGAGAAAAAAATATCTTAATAAAAGCTTTCTGGGGAATTACTGCTGTAGTAATGGCTATTTTAATCTTGTTCTTAATAACAGGACTTGGTTCAAATGGTGTAAATATTGCAACTGCTGTAATCCAAATAGGAACATTCATCGCTAAATTCTTCTTTATGAATTTTGTATTCATTTGGATTAGATGGACACTATTAAGATTTAGATATGACCAACTTCAAATGTTAGGTTGGAAAGTATTAATACCTTTATCAATACTAAATATTGTAATAACTGCTATTTTTGTAGTAGTGTCAGGAAGTTAATATGGGAATTAAAATTGTACCAAGACATGGAAAGTCATTAAAAGATAGATTATACATTCCAGCAATTATAGGGGGAATGAAAACTACGTTTACACACTTTAAAGAAAATTTAGGTGATGTATCGAAGTTAAAAACGCAACAATATCCTGAGGTTCAACCAACAGATATCACAGATAGATATAGAGGTGTACATAGGTTAACAAAATGGGATGATGGTAGTGAAAAATG
Organism: Halarcobacter azotofixans (SeqCode); assembly: GCA_048571215.1. Classification (GTDB taxonomy): domain Bacteria; phylum Campylobacterota; class Campylobacteria; order Campylobacterales; family Arcobacteraceae; genus Halarcobacter; species Halarcobacter azotofixans. The sequence continues at coordinate 198,098 of CP182352.1, read as the reverse complement.
TGTGGCATGTTATATGTGTGCAACTGCATGTCCAGCTCAATGTATCTTTATTGATGCCCAAGAGAGATTCGATGGAGTAGCAGAAAAAAGACCTAAAGAGTTTAAAATCGATTTATTAGAGTGTGTATTTTGTGGATATTGTGTTGAAGCTTGTCCATGTGATGCTATTAGAATGGATACAGGAATTTTTAGTTTCACTGCTAGTAAAAGAGAAGATTTCGTAGTAGATAAAAAACAACTTATGTCTTATGAGCGTTCAAAGGATTTTGATAATGAGTAATTTAATTTTTCTAGCACTTAGTTTTTTTGCAATTGCTGGTGGTGTAGCAATGTTAGTTTATAGAAGTCCAATGTACTCTGCTCTTGGCTTGTTGATTTCTATTATGTCAGTTGCAGGACTTTTTGCACTACTTAATGCAACATTTTTATTTATGGTTCAAATAATAGTATATGCAGGTGCTATTATGACACTTATTCTATTTTTACTAATGTTCTTAAATATTAAAGATGAACATTTACCAAAAGAGCCTAAAAAATTCTCACTTATTGCTTTAGGTGTAGTAGTTATGATCCCTTTTAATATTGTAATTTTAAAAGCTATTTCAAATCTACCTGATGCAGATATGAAACTTGTAGAGAGTTCTTTTGGAGATATTAAACCTATCGGTAAATTATTATACAACGATTGGATTATATCATTTGAGTTAATCTCAATTTTACTACTAATTGCACTTGTAGGTTCAATTGTATTAGCAAGAAGAAAAAAAATGAATAAGGAAGACGCATGATTAGTTTAACATCATATGCTTTTGTTTCTATGATTCTTTTTTCAATCGGAGTTATAGGTGTAATTGCAAGAAGAAATATCTTTGTAATCTATATGTCAATCGAACTTATGTTAAATGGAGTAAATCTATTTCTAATAACATTTGCAAGATATCACTTCAATATGGATCCTCAAATTATCACTATTATGGTAATTTCAATTGCTGCTGCTGAAGCTGCAATATTTTTATCAGTAATCATATTATTATTTAGATCAAAAAGATCACTTGATACAGATATCTTTACTACATTAACTCAAGGAGAGAAATCATGATGGATACTTCGCTTCTTGTTTGGATAATATTAGCACCACTGCTTGGTGCAATATTAAATGGTGGTATCTACTTCTATCACATTAAGAAAAAGCCTGTTTCAGAATTGGTTTTCTCTATAATTGGTACAGGTACACCCTTAATAGCTTTTTTAATAACTTTAAATATCTTTTTAGGCATGGTTGATGGTGGTATTACATATAAACAAACACTATTTACTTGGCTAAATATTGGAACACTAAATGTAAATATGGGCTTTTTAGGTGATAACCTAGCTATTTTCATGTCAATGTTTGTAACTTTTGTTGGTTGGTTAATTCATATTTATGCTATTGGTTATATGACAGGAGATAAAGGGTTTGGTAAATTTTTTGCATACTTTAACCTATTCTTAGCTTCAATGTTAATCCTAGTATTAGCAGATAATCCAATTATTCTTTTCATTGGTTGGGAAGGTGTTGGTGTTTGTTCATACCTACTAATTGCCTTTTATTATACTGATAAAGATAATGTTATAGCTGGTAACAAAGCTTTTATTGCAAATAGAGTTGGAGATTTTGGTTTTCTTTTAGGTCTTATCACCCTATTCTTTGCTTTAGGAGAAGTTGACTTAAGCTTTACTTCCCTTGAAGCAAATATAAATAATGCACCAACTGGATTATTAGTATTATCAGGTTTCCTACTATTTGTTGGAGCTATGGGTAAATCAGCACAGATTCCATTATATGTGTGGCTTCCTGATGCAATGGCAGGACCAACTCCAATTTCAGCACTTATCCACGCAGCTACAATGGTAACAGCTGGGGTTTATATGGTTGCAAGATTTCACTTCTTATATAGTGGAATTGAAGAGATTGGTACATTTATAGCTTATATTGGTGCATTTTCAGCACTATTTGCAGCAATAATTGCAACAAGACAACAAGATATTAAAAAAATTCTTGCATACTCAACTATGTCACAACTTGGATATATGTTTATAGGTGTTGGTTTAGGTTTTTATAGTTCAGGACTATTTCATGTATTTACTCACGCATTTTTTAAAGCGATGTTATTCATGGGTGCTGGTGGTATGATTATAGCTTTACACCATGAACAAAATATTTTTAAAATGGCACAACATAGAGTGCAACTTCCAATTATTGGAATTACATTCTTAATTGGTGTTATTGCAATTTCTGGTATCCCTCCATTTTCTGGATTCTTTTCAAAAGATGCTATTTTAGCAGCAGCTTTCCAAGAGGGTCAATACCTAATCTGGGCAATTGGAATGTTTACAGCATTTTTAACAGCATTTTATATGTTTAGAATGTATTTTATTTTATTTGTAGCGCCAAATAAACATACAAAACAATATGTTTATACATCAAAAACTATCACTTTCCCACTTGTTATATTAGCAGTTGGAGCAGTTGGAGCAGGTTTTCTTAACTTACCAGCAATATTTGGAGGTGAACATTTAGTTGATACATGGTTAGCACAAACTAACTCTACACATATTCATATGTCACATGCAACAGAATATATTCTGATGATATTATCTATTGTTGTAGCAGTTGCAGGAATTGTTGTAGCTTATAAAAAATATGCCAACTTTGATGTTTATAAACCTGAAGATGAAAAAGGGATTATTGCTAATAAATTCTATGTTGATGAGTTCTATGACATAATTTTTGTTCAATTTTCTAAAAAAATCTCTACTTTTATTGACAAAGTAGTTGATACTAAGATTATTGATGGATTTATAATGGGTGTTTGTAATGAGTTTGTTTCTTTTGGTAAAAAAGTTGCAATGATACAAAATGCAAATGTAAGATTTTACGCGGCCTTTATGCTTATTGGTATGAGTTGTGTTTTTATATATTTATATATTTCTTTAGGATTATAAGATGAGTGCAGATATTTTATCATTTATTATCTTTTTACCAGCGGTTGTTGCCTTTGGTTTAATGATAACTACAAAACATATAGAAACAGTTAGAAATATAGCATTTCTAACTACTACTGTAATATTAGCACTTGTTCTTAAAATCTACATCGATTTTGAGCCAAGTGCCGGAATGCAGTTTGTTACTAATGTTCCTTGGATTGAGTCTTATGGTATTAATTACTATATTGGTGTTGATGGTTTCTCATTAACAATTCTAATGATGATTGCTATTTTAATTCCAACAGCATATCTTCTACTTTGGGAAGGTAGAACAAAAGGATATTGGATAAACATGCTATTAGTTCAAACTGGTGTTACTGGTTCACTTTTAGCTCTTGATGTTGTTCTTTTTTACTTTTTCTGGGAAGTTATGCTTTTACCTGTTTTCTTAATGATAGGTATTTATGGATTTGGAGACAAGGTATTTACAACTATTAAAGTTACTGTTTATACTATGCTTGGTTCTTTACTTATGTTTGTAGCAATTATCTATTTAGGTGTTGCTTATCATAATGAGTTTGGTCAATGGGCATTCCAATACGATAAACTTACACAAATCACAACACTAAGCTATACTGAACAAATTTGGTTATTTTTAGCTTTTCTTTCTGCATTTGCTATTAAGATTCCAATGTTCCCATTACACACTTGGATTATGGAAACATATAAAAATGCTCCTACTGGTGCAGTATTTTTATTATCATCTATTATGGCAAAACTTGGAGTTTATGCAGTTGTAAGATTTTTAATTCCAATCTTCCCTGAGATTTATGTTGAATTCTCAAGCTGGTTTGTATTTATTGGTTTATTTGGACTTGTTTACTTTGGTATTGCAGCACTTATGCAAGATGATATTAAAAGAATGTTTGCATACTCTTCAGCATCACACTTAAGTTTTATTGCTGCTGGTATTTTTTCACTAAATGCTTTTGGTGTAAATGGGGCATTATACTTAATCATTGCCCATGCAATTGCAACAGGTGCATTATTCTTACTTGTTGGATTGATTCATGAAGAGACTGGATTTAAAACAATTAAAGACTTAGGTGGGTTAGCAAAACAAGCTCCAATATTTACAACAATTTTTGCAATTATGTTATTTGCAAATGTGGGACTTCCTGGAACAAATGGTTTTGTTTCAGAATTACTAATTATCTTTGGTATCTATGAGTTTAATCACACTTTAGGTTATATCTCAGCTCTTACTGTAATAATTGGTGCCTCATATATGTTATGGATGTTTCAAAGGGCAATTTTGCAAAATAGAGAGGGTTCAGATTTAAAATTTAGAGATTTAAAAATCAAAGAGATTATTGGTTTAGCACCATGGGTTTTCTTAGTATTTTTAATGGGTATCTATCCAGATATCTTCATAGATAAATTTGAACCAACTGTTACACACTACTTAAATGACATTTTACATATTGGAGCAACAAAATGAGTAACTTAATACATATATTACCTGTATCAATAGTTTTAATAGCGGCTGTTGCTTTAATGTTTATGAGTATGTTTGAAAATAAATTTAATACTAAACAATACATTATAGTTTCATCTGTTGTTTTAATATTAGCACTTATCTTAACTTTTATTCCATTTGGTGAGTTGTATTCGGTTAAACCATACAATTCAGTTTTTAATAATGTTTTGATATTTGATACTTTTTCAAACTTTTTCAATGTACTATTAATTGGTGGTACTTTACTTACATTATTAATTGGTGAAAACTATTTTCAATCTAGATCATACTTTAAAGGTGAGTTTTTCTCAATTTTATTGTTTGCTTTATTTGGGATGATGTTATTAGCTAACTCAAACGATTTAGTTACTGCATATATTGCTTTAGAGATTGCATCTTTTTCAGTTTATATTATGGTTGGGTACAACACTGATGACTCAAAAAGGGTTGAGGCTATTTTCAAATATTTAGTTTTAGGTTCATTTATTGGTGCTTTTTATCTATTAGGTGTTGTACTAGTTTATGGAGCGGCACAAAGTACTAATTTAACAGAGATTGCAAACTTTATTTCTACTCATAATAATGGAGATTTAGCACTTATATATATAGGATTATCACTTATTTTATTTACGTTCCTATTCAAAGTTGCAGCCTTCCCATTCCAATCTTGGGTTCTAGATGTGTATAGAGGTGCTCCTATGATCATCACTGCATATATGGCATCTACTTTTAAAATTGCGATTTTTTCATTCTTCTTAAGAGCAATTTTACAAGATATGGGTTCTATGATAAATTTCTGGGATTCAATTATTTATGTAATCATTATCTTAACATTAGTATTTGGTACTTGGTTAGCAATAACACAAAAAATTGTAAAAAGAATGTTAGCAGCATCTTCAATTGTTCATACAGGTTATTTACTATTAGCATTTATAGCCATTGGTCAAAATATTGATGCAGCATATGCAACTGTATTTTATCTTATTGCATATTTATTATCTGCACTTGGTTCATTTGGTATCATCTCACATATTATCTCTGAGACAAAAGTTAGAGTTACATATGATGACTTTAAAGGTTTAGCAAAAGAGAGACCATTTTTAGCTGCTATGATGACTATTTTCTTATTTTCACTAGCTGGTATCCCTTCAACTATTGGTTTTATCGGTAAATTTTATGTATTTACTGAAGCTATAAATGCTGGATTTGCACCACTTGCAGTATTAGCAATTATTGCAACTTTTGTATCTGTATATTATTACTTCAAACTTATCGCAATGATGTATTTTTATCCTACAAAAGATGAGTGTGTAAGTAATGATTTTAATGATAAAAGAATCTCAACTTATGCTATTGGATTTTTAGCAATAGTTACAGTTGTTGGAGGTATTGGTAGTGCAATAGTATTCTTTATACCTGTATTAAATATTGATACACTTATAGACTTAACACAAACAGCTATACAATCGCTATTTATAAAATAACAGTGTGTTAATAAGTAACATATGTCCATAATTTTTAAAAATTATGTACTCGCAGACATAAGCCTAAAAAGCCCTAGTAATAGGGCTTTTTTTATTGTCTAAATATTATTTTGTACAATATTTGTACATAACTTATACATAACTACTTCTTGGGATATTAAGCACTATTAAGCTATTATTATGCTATTAATATCACAAAATCAAATTCACAGGAAAGGATGTCAAATGAGTGACCTAATAGAAGGTTATTTAGGGAAGACTGTAGAGAGAAAAAAGAGTAGAGTTCCAGCAAAGCTTGACTATATTCAAAGTGCGACTGGATTATTTCTAGCTCTTTTTATGTGGGGACATATGTTTATGGTGTCTTCAATTTTAATTAGTAAGGATTTCATGTACTCTGTTACAAAATTTTTCGAAGGTAGTTTTATTTTTGATGGAGGAAATCCATTATTAGTATCTATAATTGCATTTGTTGTTTTTGTAATTTTTATTGTACATGCTGCTATGGGAATGAGAAAATTACCAAGTAACTTTAAACAATATCAAGTTATGAAAGCACATGCAAATAATATGGGACACGAGGATACAAAACTGTGGTTTATCCAAGCGTTTACTGGTTTTGCAATGTTCTTCTTAGGTTCAGTACATATATATATTATAATGACACATTCAGATGCAATTGGTCCATATGCAAGTTCTGATAGAGTTTGGTCAGAGTGGATGTGGCCTTTATACATCCTTTTACTATTAGCTGTTGAGTTCCATGGTACAATTGGGTTATATAGACTTGCAGTTAAATGGGGATGGTTTGATGGAAGTGATCCTAAAGCAACTAGAAAAAAACTTAAAACTTATAAAAAAGCATTAACATGGTTCTTCTTAATTTTAGGTTTTGCAACACTTGCAGCTTATATGAAAATTGGTATGGATCATGCAGACAAAGTTGGACAAAGATATAATCCAACAATTGCAAAAGTTGAATCAACAATTATGAAGGGGCTTAAATAATGAAAATTAATTACTGTGATGCATTAGTTATTGGTGGAGGATTAGCAGGTTTAAGAGCTGCTGTTGCTGCACAAAAAAAAGGTTTAAGTACAGTTGTATTATCTTTAGTTCCTGTTAAGAGATCTCATAGTGCTGCTGCACAAGGTGGTATGCAAGCATCTTTAGGTAACTCTAAAATGTCAGATGGTGATAATGAAGATTTACACTTTGCAGATACTGTAAAGGGTTCTGACTGGGGATGTGACCAAGATGTTGCAAGAATGTTCGTACATACTGCGCCAAAAGCTATTAGAGAATTAGCAGGTTGGGGTGTGCCTTGGTCTAGAGTAAAAGCTGGTACAAGAGAAGCTGTTATCAATGCTAAAAAAACAACTATTACTGAAGATGAAGATAGACATGGTCTAATCACATCAAGAGATTTTGGTGGTACAAAAAAATGGAGAACATGTTATACAGCGGATGCAACAGGACATACAATGTTATTTGGTGTTGCAAATGAAGCTTTAAAACATGATGTTGATATTAGAGATAGAAAAGAAGCATTATCACTTATCCATGAAGATAAAAGATGTTATGGTGCTATTGTAAGAGATTTAATTACTGGTGAATTAGAAGCATATGTAGCAAAAGGAACATGTATTGCTACTGGTGGTTATGGAAGAGTATTTAAACAAACTACAAATGCAGTTATTTGTGAAGGTACAGGTCAAGGTATTGTTCTTGAAACTGGAATTGCAACTTTAGGAAATATGGAAGCTGTTCAATTTCACCCAACTCCAATTGTACCATCAGGTATTTTATTAACTGAAGGTTGTAGAGGTGATGGTGGTATCTTAAGAGATGTTGATGGACATAGATTTATGCCAGATTATGAACCTGAGAAAAAAGAGCTTGCTTCAAGAGACGTTGTTTCTAGAAGAATGATTGAACATATTAGAAATGGTAAAGGTGTACCTTCTCCTTATGGTTTCCATGTATGGTTAGATATCTCTATTTTAGGTAGAGAGCACATCGAAAGAAACCTAAGAGATGTACAAGAGATTTGTGAAATCTTTAATGGTATTGATCCTGCTGATGAAGGTCCAAAAGGTTGGGCTCCAGTACTTCCTATGCAACACTACTCAATGGGTGGAATTAGAACTAAACCAACAGGTGAATCTCAAAACTTATCTGGACTTTTCGCTTGTGGTGAAGCTGCTTGTTGGGATATGCATGGATTTAATAGACTTGGAGGAAACTCAGTTTCTGAAACAGTTGTTGCTGGTATGATTATTGGTAACTATTTTGCTGATTTTTGTTTAGAAAATGATGTAACGATTCCTACTAAAACTGTTCAAAAATTCTTAGATGAGCAAAATGCTTATTTAGAAGAGATATTATCTTATAATGGAAGTGAAGATATCTATAAAATCAAAAATAGAATGAAACAACTTATGGATGATAAAGTTGGTATCTTTAGAGATGGTCCACACTTAGCTGAAGCAGTTGAAGAGTTAAAAGAGTTATTACAAAAAACTAAACAAATCAATGTAAAATCTAAAGAAAGAGCTGGAAACCCAGAACTAGAAGATGCATATAGAGTTCCAAAAATGTTAAAAGTTGCATTATGTGTTGCTAAAGGTGCAAGAGATAGAACTGAGTCAAGAGGGGCACACTATAGAGAAGATTATCTAAAAAGAGATGATGCAAATTGGTTAAATAGAACATTAACATCTTGGCCATCAAAAGATGCAATAGAACCTGAAATCACATATGAACCATTAGATATTATGAAAATGGAGATGCCTCCTGCATTTAGAGGATATGGTGCTAAGGGTATGATTATAGAAAATGAGCTTTCAGCAAAAAGACAAGCAGAAGTTGATGAAATTACTGAAAAAATGCAAGCTGAAGGTAAAGATAGACATGAGATTCAAGATGCACTTATGCCATTTGATTTACCAATGAACTATAAAGATAAAAATGAAAGAGTAGGAGATAAGTAATGAGTACAGCAAAAGGTAGAGAAGTTACAATTAAAGTACTTAAATTCAATCCAAGAAGTGCGGTTTCTAAACCTCACTATGTAGAGTATAAACTTGAAGAAACTCCAGGGATGACTCTTTTTATTGCATTAACACAAATTAGAGAGCATATTGACCCTGATTTATCTTTTGATTTTGTATGTAGAGCAGGAATTTGTGGTTCTTGTGGTATGGTTGTAAATGGTAAACCAGCCCTAGCTTGTAGAACACTTGTTGCAAACTATCCTGATGGGGTAATCACTCTTCTTCCAATGCCAGCATTTGAATTAATCAAAGATTTATCTGTTAATACTGGTAAATGGATGGATAAAATGTCTAAAAGAGTTGAATCATGGATTCATACAAATGAAAAACATGATATCACTAAACTTGAAGAGAGAATTGATCCAGATGTAGCAAATGATACATTTGAACTTGATAGATGTATTGAGTGTGGTATTTGTGTTGCATCTTGTGGTACTATGCTAATGAGACCTGATTTTGTTGGTCCTGTTGGATTAAATAGAGTTGCAAGATTTGAAGTAGATCCACATGATAACAGATCTGCAGAAGATTATTATGAATTAATTGGTGATGATGATGGTATCTTTGGTTGTATGTCATTAATGGCATGCGAAGACCACTGTCCAAAACATTTACCACTACAAAATAAAATAGCTTATTTAAGAAGAAAGCTAGTATCTCTAAGATAATTATAAGGGAAGGAGTTCCTTCCCTTATAAAAAGTAAAAAAAGTCAATTATTCTTAGGAATAATTGGCTTTTTCTATTTTAAGGACAAATAAATTAGTTTGAAAATTTAATTAATATTTTATATTAGACCTATTGAAATTATCAGTTGTAATGAAAACAATTTTTATTTATTAAAAGTTTCATTACTGAAAGGAAAAAAATGCCATTAACTAATGATTACTTCTTACTCTATCATGGTATTCATATAGAACCAACTACAACCTTTGGTACTTTGGAAAATAAAAACAAAGATGAATTTTTTGATGTTGCAGCTATGGTTCTAAGTGCTACAAGAAAAGATTATGAAAGATTTATCACCTTAGATAGTTTTAAAAAACTAATCAACCATGTAACTTTAAAAGAGGTAAAAAACTTAGATGAGTTACACCAATTTCAACACTGCTTAGTTGAAGCTATAAAATATGAAACAAAAAAATCCCATTTAGAAGAGTTACATAATGGCTTTAAATACCTATATGATGAAAATATACTTAATGAAGCAGACTACAAAAAACTAATCTCATTATTTGACCCAAATGAACTTATCACAGATGAGGAACAATCAGCTAACACTCCTATTTTAACTAGTACAAAATCCTTTAAAGAATCAAAAGCTAACTTAGATAAATTATTAGAGGATTTAAAAAATATATTTATCACTCCTGATTTTAAAGCTGAACTTGAGAATACACAAAAATATTTAGATAATCAAAAATTTTCTATAGGTATAACAGGGGTTATGAATGCTGGAAAATCTACTATGCTAAATGCCTTAATGGGACAAGAGATACTTGGAAGTGCAGTTGTTCCAGAAACAGCAACCCTTACAATAGTAAAACATGGTAAACCAGAAGCAAAAGTTTTTTACTGGAATAAAAGTGAATGGGAGAAAATAGAAACAACTGGGAATGAAATAGAATCAATCAAAGAGTTTGTAGAAGAGACTAAAAAAATATTTGCAGACCAATTAGACTCTTTAATAAAAGAAGAATCAAAAAGTGAAGATGTAAATATAAAAGACTTAGCTTTATATACTTCAGCAGAAGCAAGTGGCAAAAAATGCAACCTAATAAAATATGTAGAACTAAAATCTGATTTAAAATTTTTAAGTGATGGTATAGAGATAGTTGATACTCCAGGATTAGATGACCCAGTTATTCAAAGGGAGGAGATAACAAAAGAGTATTTAGCCAAATGTGATTTAATGCTTCATTTGATGAATGTAAGTCAAAGTGCAACACTTAAAGATGTAGAGTTTATAATAGATGCCCTACTTTACCAAAATATTACAAAACTTCTAATAGTAATAACAAGAGCTGATACAGTATCAAAAGAGCAACTTCAAGAGGTTATAGACTATACCAAGTCATCAATCAAAGCTCAATTAAAAGCCCAAAATAAAGATAGCAAGCTAGATTATATTTTAAGTAGTATTAAATTTGTTCCAATCTCTGGAAGAATGGCACTACTTCATAGAACTGGAAGAGAAAAAGAGGCTTTAGAAGCTGGATATTCAATTGAAGATACAGGAATTTTAGAGATAGAAGAGTATTTAGAAGATACTCTTTTTGGTGCAAACTCATCTAAATCTGATTTAATAATAAAAGGTACAAAAACACAAATTCTTAAATCTATAGAAAAAGAGTTGAAATCTTTTAATTATGAACTAATACTTTTATCAAAATCAAAAGAGGAACTTGAAGAGGATTTAAAAAATTTCAATATAAAAAAAGAGACAAATGAAAAGATTTTTGCAAGTATGAACGAAGATATAAATATCTACAAAAATGATGCAAAAAATTACCTTGAAACTTTAGAAACTTTTTTATCAACAGAACTTATTGATTTACAAAATATTATAAAACAAAGGGTATTTAATGATGTTAAGTACTCGTTAGAAAAAACAAAAAAAAGACCCCCTAGTTCTAGAATAAGAACTATAATAGAAACAGCAATAAAAGATGGAATTATAGATATCATTAGGGATTATAGATATAAGTTTATTAAAAAATCTCAAAGTATTGGGGAGATTTGTGAACAAAAATATCAAGATTTGGGCTTCACACTTGGACATAAAAATGATAACTTTGATGCAAGGGGTTTTTTCCAAGATGATTTTAAATCTGGATTTTTAACCGCTTCAAATGAGGTATTAATCTCAAAAATTATAAATGAAGTAAATAAAAGCACTGCAAAAAAACTTCCTGAATTTGATAGAACAATAGAAGTTTTTATCAAAGAGCAATTCTCACCTATTGAAAAGAGTATAAAAGAGAAAGCAAATACTATCTCTGAAGTTCTAATTGAAAACTTTTTCAAACAAATTGCTGAACCTTTAGAGGTTTTTGAACATAAATTAAAAAAAGATGAAAAAACTTTACAAAATAGAATTGCAACTTTCGAAGAGAATGAAACAAATAAAGATGAAATGACAATCAAAATTCATAAAAAGATAAAAAAACTTGAAGCTATTAGCAAAGGACTTAAATCATGAGTATCTTAAGTGGTTTTGTAAAAGAGTACAATGAAAAGTTTCTTGAAGCTAAAGAGATTTATGAAGAGGGTTTAGTTGGAGATATTAAAAAAGTTAGAAATAAGCTTCTAACCCCTGATTTTTTGCCATCTGTTCAATTAAAATCAATTTTAGATAAGCAAATTAGACGGGCTAGATACCCTATGGAAGTTGCAATCACGGGACAGTTTTCTTCAGGTAAATCAACCTTTTTAAATGCCCTACTTTCTAAAAATATTTTGCCAACAGGAATCACTCCTGTAACTTCGAAAGTAAACTTTATCAACTATGGGGATGAGTATAAATTAAAAATCACTTACTACTCAGGGGCACAAGAATACGCCCCAATTGAAGCTATTGCTGATTTTACAGATCAAAGAAAAGATGAGATGAGTGATATAAAATACCTAACGCTTTATGCTCCAATGGATATATTAAAAGATATATCTTTTGTGGATACCCCAGGTTTAAATTCACAATCTCAAAGTGATACAGATACAACAAGAAGAGTATTAAGGGATGTTGGTGGTATTATTTGGTTAACACTTATAGATAATGCAGGGAAATTGTCTGAAGCAGAAGTTCTTGAAGAGTATATGCAACACTTTCAAAACAAATCATTATGTGTTTTAAATCAAAAAGATAAATTTACCCAAGAACAAATAGACACTACAACAAAATATGTAAAAGAGAAATTTTCAAAATATTTTTCTCAAGTTACTCCAATATCTGCAAAACAAGCTCTTGATTCAAGACAACATCAAAAAAGGGTATTACTTGATGATAAATTTGATTCAATTACAAAAGATTTTAAAAAAGAACTAAACAAAAATATTGAAGTTGATTCACTAGACTTTTTTAAAGAGAAATTTGAAGAGTTTCATAAGGGTATCCAAGAGATACAAACAAAAGATATGTCAGGTGATATGAAACTTTTAAAAGAATCTAATATCAATGAAGTTTTAGAGTTTATTGAAAATACTATTAGACCACAAGCAGCTGATGCAAAAGAGTTTGCTATTAAAAAAGATTTAAGAGGTATTTGTGATATTTTAGTAAAAGAGTATAAAACTATTTTAGGTGTTTATGACTCTTTATCAGAAATATTAGAAACTAGTGAACAAGAGATTTTAGAATGTTTTGATAATATCCATAAAACCTACTCAAAACAACTTTTTGATATCTATAACTCTTTAGAGGCAACTATGGAAAAAATGGCACATGAAACCTATATAAATGTAAAAAAACAAAAAGCAAATAGGTTTGAGAAAAAAGCAGGTTTTCTAAATAAAGACAGTTTTGAAAAAATCGAGTATGAATCATATTGGATTGATAGTGATAATGTATATAAAAACCTATTTTATGATGATCAAACAATAGATAAAATGTTTAAAAAAGCTATTAGACAATTAAAACAAATAGAGCTAAATGCGGCAGAAGCTTTTATAGATGTTTATAGAAATGTAAAACACAAAGTTCATAGATGGCAAGAACCCTATGAACTTATAAAAAAACACAGAGAGATTGCTTCTGATGCTGAGTTTTCTGCAACAAGACACTTTGCTGCAAAAGTTTATGAAAATGTTCTTAGACACTATCATAAGGCAATATTAGAAAATATTTCAGCACTTAAGAAAAAATTTGCATATTTTAATGGAGCTTTGTCATACTCTTTCATTCAAACAACACAAGCAACTATTGCGCACTTTGAGCAACAAATAGCAGAATCAGTAATCTTATTTGAAAAAGAACCAACAAAATTTAATATATATCATCCAAGAGAAGATGAGATTTTGACAAAACTAAAAGCAAATTTTGGTTTTGAAAAAATTGAAGATTTTTTAACATCAAAAAGAAATTATCTTTATAAGATTATACAATACTCTAAAAATCAGTACACAGATATAAACAAAGATAGAATTAATTTTGTAGAATCAAAAAAAGATGAATTTATTAATAAAATAGATAAACTAATTGAGATAAAAGAGGAGATTTAATCCTCTAACTCAATTGGTAAACTAATAGTAAATTCCAAACCAGTAAAAGATTTATCATCTAATTTAAAACTACTATTTTTTGCAGTTATAGTACCTTTCATATGTTTTACAATAATCTCATAACACATAAACAATCCAATACCTGTACCATAGTTTTCCTCTTTTGTTGTGAAATATGGTTCAAATAATTTAGGTATAATATCACTTTTAGCCCCATTTGCTGAATCAATGATTATTATTTTTACTCTATTTATTTCTTTGTATGATCTAACTTGAATATAACGAGAATCTATATCTACATCTTCTAAAGCATCTGCACTATTATTAAAAATATTCATAAATACTTGAGTTAACTCATTTCGATAATTATAAATTTCTGAACTATCAATCTCATTTATTAATTTTATATTTAAATTTTTAAATCTAGCTTCTACTAGTTTTAGAGTATAATCAATTGAATCCTCAACAAAAAAGTTTACTTTTTCGCTATTTGATAAAAAGAATTTTCTAAAATTTTCTATGGTATTTGATAGATATTGAGCATTTAAATTTATTGCTTCAAAAGCATCTTTTTCCAAATCTTTTGTACACATACCATGCTCTTTTTTCATCATGATACCAGTTGCATATGTAGAAATAACAGATAAAGGTTGTCTCCATTGATGGGCTATATTCTCTAACATCTCTCCCATCATTGCTTGTTTAGACTTATGAAGTAAAAGCTCTTCTTGTTGTTTTTTCTCTTTTCTTTCCCTTTTTAACTTTTCATTATTTATATGTTTTTCAATAGCAACACCTGTAATATTTGCTACATTTTCTATTAAATCAATATCAAATTTTGATGGTTTTTTAATTGTTTTATAATAAATTGCAAAAGAACCTAAAATCTCATTTTCCGATGAAAATATAGGTTGAGACCAACAAGCATGTAAATCAAATTTAGCAGCTAAGTATTTTGCTGATTTCCAGTTCTCATGTGTACTAATATCCTCTACAATCACTCTTTTTTTAAGAAAAACTGCAGCCCCACATGAACCAACTTTTTCTCCAATCTCCATCCCATTTATTTTATCACTAAAATATTCAGGGATAGATGGAGCTGCACACTTAATTAATCTTTTTTTACTCTCATCAAGCAATAATATAGAACAAACCATTTTAGAATTTTTTGATTCTACAGATTTAATTATCTCATCTAAAATAAACTCTATTTTTTTACCCTTTGCAATATATCCTAAAATTTTACTCTCAGAATGATACATATTTATATATTGTTTATACTCTGTTATATCTCTTCTTGTTATTTGAATTATTTGTTGTTGATTTTGAGTAAGTAGTTCTTTTTTACTCTTGTAATATCTTAAACCAAAAGGATAATTAATTTGCTCCTCTTCTATAAGTGTAGAATTTTCAGTATTTAAAAACTTTTTGTACTGACAATTTTGTGACTTAGAGCTAATTTCTAAAAAATCTGTTTCTTTTTTTCCAATAATATCACTAATTTTTTTATTAATAATTTTTAAATAGCTATCATCTACTTCAATTATATTGCCTTCAATATCCGTATATATAGTAATATTATCAAAAAAATTGTAATCTTTATCCATATGTTTCAACCTAAACTAGTTATAAATAATTGTATCAAAAAAAACAAAAATTTAACTAACAATATTGTAATTACAATTAAAATATATGTAAACTTAGGTTAAAATAATATAAAGTTTTAATGTATTTATTTAAAGTTAAAATAATATTTAATAATCTATGTGTCGTTTATTCGCACTTGTATAAATTTTACCATTTTGATTTAATTTATTTATAATTTTTAACAACTATTTAAAACATTTTGTGGGACACTACGGTATAAATTAATAAAAAAAAACGGAGATATGATGAAAGCATCAGATTTATTTATAAAAGCATTAGAAAATGAAGGTGTTGAATATATTTTTGGTATTCCAGGTGAAGAAAACTTAGACTTTTTAGAATCTTTAAGACAATCGAAAATCAAACTTATATTAACAAGACATGAACAAGGTGCAGGTTTTATGGCTGCAACTTATGGAAGACTTACAGGAAAAGTTGGAGTATGTATTTCAACTTTAGGGCCAGGGGCTACTAACTTTGCAACAGCAGCAGCATATGCACAACTAGGTGGTATGCCAATGATGATGATAACTGGTCAAAAACCAATTAAAAAATCAAAACAAGGTAGATTTCAAATTGTAGATATAGTTGGTATGATGAAACCAATGACTAAATACGCTAAACAAGTTGTAAATGGAAACAATATACCATCAATGGTAAGAGAAGCATTTAAAATAGCTACTACAGAAAGACCAGGTGCTGTTCATATAGAACTACCTGAAGATATTGCAGAAGAGGAAGTGGATGATAATATCTATCCAGTTCACTCATTTAGATACCCTTATGCAGAAAAATCTGCAATATTAGAAGCGGTAAAAATGATTGAAAAAGCAAAAAGACCACTTTTACTAATTGGAGCAGGTGCAAATAGAAGTAGAATTGGTGATGCCTTAACTAACTTTGTAAATGAAACAGGAATTCCATTTTTCTCTACACAAATGGGTAAAGGGGTTGTTGATGAAAATCACAAATTATGTTTAAGTACAGCAGCATTATCAAAAGATGATTTTATTCATTGTGCAATTGATAGAGCAGATTTAATCATCAATGTTGGACATGATGTAATTGAAAAACCACCATTTTTTATGGAAAACCATCCCGATGCAACAAAAGTTTTACATATAAACTTTTTCCCATCAGAAGTAGATGATACTTATTTCCCTCAAATGGACGTAATAGGTGATATTGCTCAAAATATGACTCAAATGACAAATGCAATTTCAAAACAAGAGCACTGGGATTTTGATTATTATATTAGATTAGCAGAAGAGATTAGAACTAGACTTTCAAAATATTTTGGAGATACAAGATTTCCTATCTTACCACAAAAAGCAGTAAGAACTATTAGACAAACTTTAGATGAAAAAGATATTGTAACACTTGATAATGGTGTATATAAAATCTGGTTTGCAAGAAACTATAGATGTGCACAACCAAATACATTATTACTTGACAATGCCCTTGCAACTATGGGTGCAGGTCTACCTTCTGGTATGGCTGCAAAAATGGTATGTCCAGATTCAAAAGTTGTTGCAGTTTGTGGTGATGGTGGATTTATGATGAACTCACAAGAGATGGAAACAGCTGTTAGATTAGGTTTAGATTTAACTGTAGTTATCTTAAATGACAACTCATATGGAATGATTAAATGGAAACAAACAGGTATGGGATTTGAAACTTATGGTTTAGACTTAGAAAACCCAGATTTTGTTAAATATGCAGAAAGTTACGGTGCAACTGGACATAGACCTCAATCTTGTGAAGAGTTTGAAAAAACATTAGCTGAGTGTGTAAACGGTAAAGGTGTTCACTTGATTGACCTAGCAGTTGATTATTCATTAAATCACTCAATATTAAATGAATTATTAGCTAAAAAAGAGTGTATGTTATAATACAAAAAAATAAAAGGAGAGATAAAAAACATGAGTAAAATAGAAGTAACATCACCATATGATGGGAAAGTAGTAGGAGAAGTACCATTTAGTAGTTTTGAAGAAGTAGAATCTACAATAGATTTAGCTTATGAGAAGTTTTTAGATGTTGATAACTGGATTCCAAAATTTAAAAGAGTTGAGATTTTAGAAAATGTTATGAAAATTATGTCTTCACAAGTAGAAGAGTTAACTATTCTTTGTGCTAGTGAAGGTGGTAAACCATATATGGATTCTAAGGTTGAAGTTCTAAGAGCTATCAATGGTATTAAGATTGCTATTGAGCAATTAAGTGTACAAGAGGGTCATGAGATTGCTATGGGTCACACACCTACTAGTGTAAACAGAATGGCTTACACAATGAAAGAACCTATTGGTGTAGTTGCAGCAATCTCTGCATTTAACCATCCTTTTAACCTTGCAGTTCACCAAGTAATACCTGCTATTGCTGTTGGTTGTCCTGTAATCATTAGACCAGCTACTCAAACTCCTATGTCAGCTATTAGATTAGTTGAGATTTTAAAAGAAGCTGGACTTCCTGATGGTTGGGCACAAGCTGTTGTTTGTGACAGAAAAGGGGGAGAGCTACTTGTAACATCTCCTAAAACTGCATTCTTTACATTTATTGGTTCAGGACCTGTTGGTTGGTACTTAAACTCAAAAGCATCTCCTGGAACTAGATCTGCTTTAGAGCATGGTGGGGTTGCTCCTGTTATTGTTGAGCCAGATGCAGATATAGATGCTATGATTCCTGATTTAGGAAAAGGTGGTTTTTATCATGCTGGTCAAGTTTGTGTATCTGTTCAAAGAATTTTTGTACATGAATCTATTTGTGATGAAGTTGCAAATAAATTAACTGACTATGCTTCTAAATTGGTTGTTGGTGATCAATTAGACCCAAAAACTGAAGTTGGTCCATTAATTAATCACAATGAAGTAAATAGAGTTGAAGAGTGGGTTAATGAAGCTGTTACTAAGGGTGGTAAAATTTTAATTGGTGGTAAAAGAATCTCTGATTCTTGTTATGAACCAACTGTAATTGTAAACCCAGCTGATGATGCTATCATTTCTCAAAAAGAGATTTTTGGTCCAGTTGTTGTTGTTTATTCATATAAAACTTTAGATGAAGCTATTGACAGAGCGAATCAATTAGATGTTTCATTCCAAGCTGCTGTATTTACTAAAAATATTGACACTGCACTTAAAGCAGTTAAAAGATTAAATGGTACAGCTATTATGGTAAATGACCATACTGCATTTAGAGTTGACTGGATGCCTTTTGGTGGTGCTAAAACTTCTGGTCTTGGTCTTGGTGGTATCGCTGATTCTATGAGAGAAATGCAAAACCAAAAAATGATGGTTATTAAATCTCCATCTTTATAATTCTTTGGCGTTGAGATTTTTTCTCTTCGCCTTATCTCTTATTAAAAATATCTTTTATAAATTAATCATAAACAACAGTTTACTTAGAATCGTGAGTATATCCCATACCATAAATATTTTTTATATGTAAATCTGGTACTTTTTTTCTCAAACGATAAATAAGACTTTTTAGATGTGAAATATCTGGATTCAAATCAAACTCTTCAAACCAAATAATATCTATAAGATTATCAACAGTACATATTTTGCCATTATTATTTAATATTGTTTCAACAAAACGAATCTCATTTTTAGTTAAATCTATTATTTTATCATCTCGTATTAGTTTTCTTTTCTTTTTATCCCAAATTAAAGACTCATTAACTCTTACAATATCATTATCATTATTTAATTTATTATGATAAATCTGATTACATAGCTTAAACATATCATCTAAAAAAGTTGAATAATCAATAGGTTTTGTGAAAAATTGATGTATTCCTAGATTAACTAAAGGCAACAAATAATCAAACTCATTTCTAGCAGATAAAATTATAACTAATTGGTCATCTTTGATTTTATATATGGAATCAATTAGTTCAACTCCATCACAATTTGGCATTTTTATATCTGAAATAATTAAATCATAATAGGTATTTGTTTGCTCATAAAACTCTTTGTATTTATTAAGTGCATCTAACCCATCAACAGCTGTAGAGACTTTTGGAAAAATATCTTGAAGTAATTCTGAAAACTCTTTTCTAAAATCTGTATCATCTTCAACAAAAAGAATATTTAAATTTCGAGTATATTTTTTTAATAAGCCATAATCCATTAAAAACCTTCTAAATTAGGATGTTCTTGGGCATTATATTAGCATTTTATTTCTTTTAAAATGTATAAAATAATAGTTCAAAAATATTAACCTTATAATCAAATATTCTATTATATACTATAACTATGAGATTATTTGACTACTATTTAGTGATATACTACTCAAAAAAACAAAAAGAGTTCTTATGATAAATAGCCAAATATTAAAGAATATAACTGTACTTTATGCAGAAGATGAATTAATAATTCAAAAAGGGATAACAGAAACCCTAAATCTTTTTGAAATAGATGTAATATGTGCTAAAGATGGACAAGAGGGTTTGTCAATTTTTAAAGCTGGTGATAAAAAAATTGATTTAATTTTAACAGATATTAAAATGCCTAAATTAAATGGTCTTGATATGATTAAAAAGATTAGAGAAATAGATAAAGATATCCCGATAATTATCACAACTGCTCATCAAGAAACAACCTTTCTTATGCAATCTATTGAATTAAATATAAGTGCATATGTATTAAAACCTATTGATATCTATAAATTAGAAGAGTGTTTAATAAAAGCAATTGAACCAAAAGTGCTAAAAGAAGAGTTAATAGAAAAAAATAAAAAACTTGAAATAGAGATACAAAAAAATGAAGAGAAACAAAAAGTTATGGAAGCTCAATCAAGATTTGCTGCAATGGGTGAGATGATAAGTATGATTGCTCACCAATGGAGACAACCTTTATCTTCTATTGGGACTGCTTCATTTAATCTAAAAAATAAATTGCTATCGGGAAAATTTGACTTAAATACTCAAGAAGGTAGGATAGAACAATCAGAGTTTTTCACTAATAAGCTTGATGAGATAGAGTTTTATGTACAAAATCTAACTACAACAATAGATGACTTTAGAAATTTTTATAAAACAGATAAAATAATAACAAATACAAGTATTGAAAAATCTATTAAAAATAGTTTAAAAATTATAGAAAAAGATTTACAAACAAATGATATAAGTATTGAATTAGACTTAAAAAGTGAAAACAAAGTTAATATTTATGAGAATGAAATTATTCATGTTTTTATAAATATATTAAAAAATGCACAAGATAAGTTTTTAGAAAAAGAAATAGAAAATGCCAAAATCGAGATTAGAACTCAAGATTTAGAAAATAGTATAAAAATTGAAATTTATGATAATGGTGGTGGAATTGAAAAAGATAATTTAAATTTCATTTTTGAACCATACTTTTCAACAAAAAAAGAAAAAAATGGTACAGGAATTGGTCTTTATATGTCAAAAATTATTATAGAAAACAATCATCACGGGAAACTAGATGTAAAAAATATCAATGAAGGTGTTTGTTTTTCTATAATCTTGGATTGTGTGTGATATACTTATAAAAAATTTTTGGAGTCATTTTTGAAGTTTGTTTTTTTTATTTTTTTATTTTTAAATCTCTTATATGCTGACTCCACAGTTCTAACTCAAGAAGAAGAGGACTGGATAAAAAACAATGAAGTAAGAATTGGAGTATCTGAACTTTATCCTTTAACATATATAAATAAAGATAACAAAATAGATGGATTTGTAAGTGATATATTAAAACTTATCACCAAAAAATATCATATAAGAATTAAACCAATCAAACTTAAACAAGCTACTATACCTCTTGCAATCAAAGAAGGTAGAATAGATCTAGCCCCAATAATAAATAATAAAAAAGTTGAAAATGATTTAGGAGTTTACTCTTCAGAAATTTTACAAATAAAAAAAGTTTTATTTGTAAAAAAAGAAGAAAATAATATAAATTCAATTAATGATCTAAGAAATAAAAAAGTTGCTATAGTTGACCAATTAGGAACTATCCCTAATATAAAAAAAAGGTTTGCCAATATAAAATTGGAAAGAACTAATAATATGAAAGAATCAGTTCAAAAACTACTAGCAGGAGAGGTTGATGCTTTAATAGCTTCACCAATTATTATTCAAGAATATTTAGAAGATAATCTAATTGTTGACCTAAAAGCAATACCTTCAATAAGCTTTGAATATTCAAAACTATTTATTTTTACTAGTAAAAAGAAAGTACTACTTCAATCTATTTTAGAAAAAGGTTTAAACTCAATTTCAATAAAAGAGGAAAAAGAACTTTTTGATAAATGGTTTTTAAAAGATTTGGCAAATCTACCCATAATTTTTACAAAAGAAGAGATAGATTATTTAGATAAAAAATCACATATAAACCTATGTGTAGATCCAGATTGGATGCCCTATGAAAAAATAGAAAACCATAAACATATTGGTATTGTAGCAGACTATATGAAGGATTTTGAAAAGAAAATTGGCATCCCTTTAAAACTCATAGAAACAAAAGATTGGACACAATCCTTAGAATATATGAAAAATAGAAAATGTGATGTTTTATCTTTTGTTATGGATATAAAATCACGACAAGGTTATATGAATTTTACTAAACCATATGTGACAGCACCTCTTGTTTTAGTTACAAAAAGAAATGTAAGTTTTATTAGTGATTTAAGTGCTTTAAAAAATAAAAAAATTGGTATTCAAAAAAACTTCGCATACAATGAAATAATAAGACGGAAATATCCCGATTTACAAGTAGTAGATGTAAATCATTTAAGGGATGGCTTAAAAAGAGTTGAAAGGGGAGAGATATTTGGTCAAGTAACAACTCACCTAAATGTTGCTTATGCATTTCAAGAAGAGTTTTATGGAAGTTTACAAATTTCAGGAAAGTTTGATGAACAATGGAAGTTATCTATAGGGGTAAGAAATGATGATCCAATACTTCTAGATATCTTTGAAAAAGTAATAGACTCAATAAGTGATGAAACAAAACAAAAAATCATTAATAAATGGGTTACAATAAAATATGAAAAAAGTATCGATTATAAACTGTTTTGGAGTATTATAAGTTTTCTATTTTTTATTTTATTACTAATTTTATATACATATATTCTTCAACGAAGATATATAAGAAAATTAACAAAAGTAAAAGAGGAGATTGAGATGCTAAATAGCACTTTAGAAAAAAAAGTGCAAATGAGAACCCATGAACTTCAATTATCAAATGAAAAACTACAACATAAAACTCATGAACTTGAACATTTAAATAATACCCTTGATGTTAGAATAAAAGAGGAGATTAATAACAGAAAGAAACAAGAACAACTATTAATCCAACAATCAAAACTAGCAGAAATGGGTGAGATGATAAGTATGATTGCCCATCAATGGAGACAACCTTTAAGTGCTCTTAGTACAATTATACAAAATATTCATCTACGCTATTCACTTAATAAACTTGATAAAGAGTATTTAGATAAACAAATGCTTCTAAGTAATGCCCTAACAGAAAAAATGTCAAAAACTATTGATGATTTTAGAAACTTTTTTAAACCTAATAAAGAGAAAAGATCTTTTTCTATAAAAGATGCCATAAATCAAACCATATTCCTAATAGATGATAGTTTTAAAAGTAATAGTATTAAAATTGAAACCCAAATCTTGGATGATGTATCAATCCATGGATTTGAAAGTGAACTTTCACAGGTTTTATTAAATATAATCACAAACTCAAAAGATTCCTTTCTAGAAAAAAATATTGAAAATCCTCATATTATAATAAAAACTAAACTAATCGATACACATATAAAGATAATGATTTCAGATAATGCAGGTGGAATAAATGAATCAATCATTAATAAAGTGTTTGAACCTTATTTTACAACTAAAGATAGTTATAATGGTACTGGACTTGGTTTATATATGAGTAAAATTATTATAGAACAAAATATGAATGGACAATTAAGTGTAAAAAATATCGAGCAGGGAGTAAGATTCTCCATATATATCCCCATTATAAATTAAAATAAAAACTCTTCAATAATCGATATATAACTACAAAATACTATATTTTAATATCAATAAATAGAGATATTTTTATATATATAAATATCTTAAAAAATCTAATTATGGTTACTTTTTCACTACTCTTTTCCGTAATAATTAATTATCTAAAATATCCATAAAGAGAAAAATCAAATGAGATATTTTGATAAAAGCTATTTACAAATGGTCAAAGAAAAATAAAATAAGGGAGAATATATATGTTTACTAACATGAAAAGAAATATAGTAATGACTGTATTAGTTGTACTATTAGGGGTAATGTCAATTGTAGAGACAGCTTCAGCTGCTCAAAATTGGAGGTTCGCAAACCTATACGGAAGAGGAACTGCATTTGGTGATTTATATCAACAATTAGCAAAAGATATTGAAAAAAATACAAATGGTGAAATTAAAGTTCAAGTATTATTTTCAGGTGAAGGTGTTGGAACTTCTGGTTTATTAGGTGCTACTAAATCTGGGCTTATTACTATGGCTGCTCCTTTTCAATCTATGCATGCTGGTGAATTACCTGCTGGTGTAGTTGAAATTGGTTTACCAGGTGGTACTGCTGATACTGATAAATTATACAAACTTTTCCACGAAGATGGTTGGGACAAAATCCTTAAAAAAGCTTATGGTTCTCAAGGTTTAGTATGGTTAGAGCCTTATATTCAACCACCAGTTTATATTATTACTAAAAAACCTATCAAATCTATTGCTGATTTCCAAGGTTTAAAAATTAGAGCTCCTGGTGCATATGGTAAATTCTTAAGAAACTTAGGTGCTTCTCCTGTTTCATTAGCTTGGAGTGAAATCTATACTAGTTTAGCTACTGGTGTTATTGATGGTTCTATTGGTTCTAATATGATTGACCACAGAGATGGAAACCATGTTGAAGTTGCTAAATATATGTATAGACTTCCTTTAGCTGGTGCTCAAGTTTTACCTATTGTTGTTAATAGAGCTGCATGGAATAAACTAACTGATGCACAGAAAAAAGGTGTATATGATGCAACTGTTGCACATGCAAAAAATCAATTAACTATGTCTAGAAAATGGGAAAAAGAAGCTGTTGCTCAAATGGAAGCTAAAGGTTTAAAATGGTCTCCTGAACCTTCTGAAGCTGATAAAAAAGCTTGGCATGATGCTGGGGCTGGTCTTTGGGACGAGTACTCTTCTAAAGATAAATACAGCAAGCAACTTATTGATGTATTAAGAAAACAATCTAAATAATTGAAATTATATAAGGATTTAATCAATGAACAAAAAAATTCAAGTAAAAAATAATCAAAACCTTCAAAACAGAAAAAATAAAGTTTTTGCAAGAGGTCAAGGAAATGCGTATCAATCTTTTGTTGAAAAAGCAAAAAATTCTGAAATTTGGGATGTAGAAGGTAATAGATTTATTGATTTTGGTACAGGTATTGCTGTATGTAATACAGGACATAGTCATCCTAAAATTGTTGAAGCTGTAAAAACACAAATAGAAAACTTTAGTCATACTTGTGTTATGGTTAATCCATATGAAGTTGCAGTTGAGTTGGCTGAAAAACTAACTAAGATTGCTCCAGGTGAAACTGAAAAAAAAGCTATTTTTGTAACAACTGGTGCAGAAGCTGTTGAGAACTGTGTAAAGATTGCTAGAGCTCATACGGGAAGAAGAGGTGTAATTGCATTTAATGGTGCATTTCATGGAAGAACTAATTTAACTATGGGATTAACAGGGAAAATTGCTCCATATAAAATTGGATTTGGACCATTCCCAGGTGAAATTTATCATCTACCTTATCCAACTGAATTTAATGGAACTTCTGTAAAAGATACTTTAACTGCCTTAAAAAACCTATTTAAAGTTGATATTTTACCAAGTGATGTTGCTGCAATTATTGTTGAACCTATTCAAGGGGAAGGTGGATTTTACCAAACTCCAGTAGAACTGTTACAAGAACTTAGAAGAATATGTGATGAAAATGGAATTGTATTAATTATTGACGAGATTCAAACAGGATTTGGAAGAACTGGGAAAATGTTTAATATTGAATATTCTGGAATCGAACCTGATTTAATGACAATGGCAAAAGGTATTGCAGGAGGTTATCCTCTATCTGCAGTAGTTGGAAAAGCTGAAATAATGGATTCTCCAGTTCCAGGTGGACTTGGTGGAACTTATGGTGGTTCACCAGTTGCTTGTGCTGCGGCATTAAAAGTACTTGATATTATTGAAGAAGAGGATTTAATCAATAGATCAAATCAAATTGGTGATATTTTTAATAAAAGATTAAACGAACTTAAATCACAATTTCCAGAATTGATTTTGGATGTTAGAAATAAGGGTGCAATGATTGCTTTAGAACTAATGAAAGATGGGGATATTGAAAAACCAAATGCTGAACTAACAAAAGCAATTGTTGGTAAAGCTTCTGAATATGGATTAATCTTATTATCTTGTGGTTTTAATAGCAATGTAATTAGATTTTTACCAGCATTAACTATTAGTGATGAAATAGCTAATGAAGGTCTAGATAAATTCCAAGAATTATTTGTCGATCTAGTAAAAAACTAAAATATCCATAAAGAGAAAAATCAAATGAGATATTTTGATAAAGCTATTTACAAATGGTCAAAGAAAAATAAAATAAGGGAGAATATATATGTTTACTAACATGAAAAGAAATATAGTAATGACTGTATTAGTTGTACTATTAGGGGTAATGTCAATTGTAGAGACAGCTTCAGCTGCTCAAAATTGGAGGTTCGCAAACCTATACGGAAGAGGAACTGCATTTGGTGATTTATATCAACAATTAGCAAAAGATATTGAAAAAAATACAAATGGTGAAATTAAAGTTCAAGTATTATTTTCAGGTGAAGGTGTTGGAACTTCTGGTTTATTAGGTGCTACTAAATCTGGGCTTATTACTATGGCTGCTCCTTTTCAATCTATGCATGCTGGTGAATTACCTGCTGGTGTAGTTGAAATTGGTTTACCAGGTGGTACTGCTGATACTGATAAATTATACAAACTTTTCCACGAAGATGGTTGGGACAAAATCCTTAAAAAAGCTTATGGTTCTCAAGGTTTAGTATGGTTAGAGCCTTATATTCAACCACCAGTTTATATTATTACTAAAAAACCTATCAAATCTATTGCTGATTTCCAAGGTTTAAAAATTAGAGCTCCTGGTGCATATGGTAAATTCTTAAGAAACTTAGGTGCTTCTCCTGTTTCATTAGCTTGGAGTGAAATCTATACTAGTTTAGCTACTGGTGTTATTGATGGTTCTATTGGTTCTAATATGATTGACCACAGAGATGGAAACCATGTTGAAGTTGCTAAATATATGTATAGACTTCCTTTAGCTGGTGCTCAAGTTTTACCTATTGTTGTTAATAGAGCTGCATGGAATAAACTAACTGATGCACAGAAAAAAGGTGTATATGATGCAACTGTTGCACATGCAAAAAATCAATTAACTATGTCTAGAAAATGGGAAAAAGAAGCTGTTGCTCAAATGGAAGCTAAAGGTTTAAAATGGTCTCCTGAACCTTCTGAAGCTGATAAAAAAGCTTGGCATGATGCTGGGGCTGGTCTTTGGGACGAGTACTCTTCTAAAGATAAATACAGCAAGCAACTTATTGATGTATTAAGAAAACAATCTAAATAATTGAATTTTGACAGGTTATACCATGTTTAAAAAATTCTTACAATTATTTTGCAAGACAGTTGATACAATTGTCATGTGGTTAGGGAAAGGGACATCATATTTGATGCCCATCCTTGCTTTTATTGTTGCTTTTGAAGTGGTTGCTAGATATATATTTGATGCCCCTACAATTTGGGCATACGATTTATCACTATTTCTATTTGGCTATATTGCTGCTTTAGGGGGAGCTTATGCTCAACAAAGGAAAGCTCATATTAATGTTGATATTCTATATTTATCAGTTTCGCCTAAAGTAAAAAATATCTTTAACATAATCTCTTTTTCATTGGGAATATTTTTTCTAATAATCATTTTTTATATGAGTATTACAAAATTTAATGAAGCAGTAGAGTTTGATTATAGACGTCAAAGCGAATGGGCACCTGTAATGTGGCACTTTTGGGTAATGTTAGGGGTAGCAAGTGTTACTTTTGCAATACAATTATTAAGAGATATTATTGAAGAGGCTTACCATTTATTTACTGGTTCACCTTTAATTGAAAAGGAGTCTAAGAATGAGTATTGAATTATTAACAGGGGTATTATTATTATGTATTTTAATATTCTTTGCACTAGGTGCTCCTGTAGGTTTAGCTTTAGGTGGAATTGCTATGTTAATAGGTTATTTCACTTGGGGAGAGGGAATTTTTAATGTAATTCCAACTACTGTTGAATCAACTTTTTTTAGTTTTATTTTACTGGCTATTCCCCTTTACATATATATGGGACAACTCTTAACCCACTCAGGTATTGGTGATGCAATGTTTAAAGCAAGTCAAATGATGATTGGTAAGATTAGAGGTTCTTTAGCTATCAGTGTAGTTTTTATTTGTTCGATGATTGGTGCAATGGTTGGTATCATTGGTGCTGGTATTATGAGCTCAGGAAGTATTGCCTTAAAACCAATGCTAGATGCTGGATATAATAAAAGACTAGCTCTTGGAACTATTATGGCTGGTGGAGCTTTAGGTATTTTAATCCCACCAAGTATTCCAATGATTATGTTTGCAGCTTCAACTCAAAATTCAGTAGGTAGAATGTTCTTAGGAGCTATGGTACCTGCACTTATTACTGTAATTCTACTTGTTACATATATTATAATTAGTTCAATTATCAAACCTGAAAATGCTCCACTACTTAGTGAAAACAATCCAGGTTTACCTAAACTAAAAGGGAAAGAAAAACTTAGAGTATTTAGAGATGGTTTTCTTTCAATTGGTTTAATCTTTGTTGTTCTAGGTAGTATTATTAGTGGAATAGCAACTCCAACTGAATCTGGTGCCTTAGGTGTTGTTGGTGCAATTTTACTTGCAATATTCTTTAAACGATTCAAATTAGAAATGATGCGAACAGTTGGACTACAAACAGGTATCTTAGTAAGTGTTGCCATGTGGATTATTTTAGGTGCTTCTGTATTTAGTAACTTCCATTTATTAATGGGAATTCAAGGGATGATTGCAGATTTTACTCATGGATTAGACCTACCTCCAATTATGATTATTATTATGTTTCAATTTATTATGCTTTTCCTTGGATTTATTATTGATGAGTTTATTATTGTACTAATGTGTGCACCACTATTTACACCAATTGCTGTTAGTTTAGGATATGACCCAATTTGGTTTGGTGTTTTAATGATTATAAATATTTTAATAGCAGTACAAACTCCACCTTATGGTTTTGCACTATTTTATTTAAAAGGTATTGCACCACCAGAAATAGGAATGGGAGAGATTTATAAATCAGTTACTCCATTTATTTTAGTAAATTTAACAGTTCTAATTATCTGTATGGTTTTCCCAGAGATTGTTCTTTGGTTACCAGATAAAGTTATGGGATAAAGGGATTTATAAACTCCCTTTCAGAAAGGTAGTACAAACCTTTCTGGATAATCACTAAATTTAAAAATTTCTAAAGAAGGAAAAAAATGGAATTTTCATATTTAAATCCTACTCGAATCGAGTTTGGGCAAGGTAAAATCAACACTATATCTTCATTTATTCCAAAAAACCACAAGGTATTATTTATATATGGTGGTGGAAGTATAAAAAGAAATGGTGTATACAAACAAGTTGTAGACTCTTTGGAAGGATACACTTGGTATGAATTTAGTGGAGTAGAGCCAAACCCTACAAAAGAAAATCTTGACAATGCAATAAAATTAGCAAAAGAGAAAAATGTTGATTATATATTAGCTGTAGGTGGAGGTTCTGTAATTGATGGTGCAAAATATGTAGCTAATGCTTTTTATTATGATGGAGAGCCTTGGGATTTGCTTGAAGGTAAATATATCTCTACAAAAGCCTTACCAATTGGAGCTGTTTTAACACTAGCAGCAACAGGGAGTGAATCAAATACAGGTTCTGTTATAACAAAAAAACAGACAAAAGAAAAAAGATTTTTTAGATCAGAACACTCTTTCCCAAAATTTGCTATATTGGACCCAGACGTACTAAAAAGTTTAGATGAAAGACAAATAGTAAATGGACTTATTGATTCTTTTATTCACACCTGTGAACAATATCTTACATATAAACATGGTATGTTAGCACAAGATAACTATAGTGAAGG
Organism: Halarcobacter azotofixans (SeqCode); assembly: GCA_048571215.1. Taxonomy (GTDB): domain Bacteria; phylum Campylobacterota; class Campylobacteria; order Campylobacterales; family Arcobacteraceae; genus Halarcobacter; species Halarcobacter azotofixans. The sequence goes on along the minus strand of CP182352.1, from coordinate 167,906 downwards.
GATATTAAGAGCACTAGTTGAATTAGCATCAACAATAGATAATAAAAATGATCTTTGGTATGCAAACCTAATGTGGTTGGCAAACCAAGCACTAAATGGTCTTATTTGTTTAGGTGTACCTCAAGATTGGGCTACACACTATATAGGTCATGAGCTTAGTGGACTATATGGAATTGACCATGCTAGAACTTTGGCAATTATACAACCAAATCTTTTAAGAGTATTAAAAGAACATAAAAGAGACAAACTTATTCAATTGGGAAAAAATGTATTTAATATTGATACCCAAGATGAAGATGAGATAATAGAAAAAATTGAAGACTTATATAAATCATTAGGTGTGGAACTTAAACTTTCAAAATATACTGATGATAAAGAAGTAAAACAAAAGGTAATTCCATTATTAGAAAAACATGGATTTAGCGAATTTGGTGAAAATAAAATCGTAAATTCTACAATAGTAGAAAAAATACTTGATAAATCAATGTGAAAGGCATAATGATGTTCAAAAATATTTTAGTTCCATTGCATTTAGATTATATAGATAATCACGAAAAACTTTTTGCAGGAGCATTAGAAGTACTAAATAATGAAGATGGAAAATTATCTTTATTATATGTTAATGAAAATAGAGCTCATGGCTCTGTTTACCCAATTCTTGATGATGAAAATGAGAAACACTACAATCATGATGCATTTATTGAGTTGAAAAAAATCGCAAAAAAGCACTCCTTGCCTGAAGATAAAATCACTTTTAATATAAGAGATGGTTCAGCACATAGGGAGATTCTAGAAGAAGCTAGAAGAATTAAGGCTGATGCTATTGTTATGATGGCAACAAAACCGGGACTTGGAAGTTACTTTATAAGTAGTACTTCAGAGCGTGTTATGAGACATGCTGCATGTTCAGTATTTGTAATAAGATTAACTGATTATCAATAAACAAACCAATATTATGTCTGAAAAAGTAAAGGAAAATTTAATATCTAGCAAAAATTCAGATTATAGTTTAAGAATGGCAACAAGTGACGATGCACAATTAATTGTAACTTTCATGAAAAAACTTGGAACTTTTCAAAAAATGGAAGATGCTATAACAGCAACACCAAAACGTATAAAAAGATTGTTAGATGAAAAATTAGGAGAAGCCGTTTTTGGTATTTATAAAAACAAGATATGCTCTTTTATATATTTTCATCAAAAGAGTTCTGCATTTTCTGGTCGAAAAGGACTATATATCGATGCATTTTTTATAGATGAGTGTGTAAGAGGTAAGGGTTTAGGAAAAATCATGTTTCAATATCTTGCAAAATATTCTATTGATAAAGGGTGTGAATATTTAGAATGGGCATGTTTAGATTGGAATAATAAAGCAATGAAGTTTTATGAAAAACAAGGTGCTTATTGTGTAGATAACCTGAAACTATATCGATTGTCTTCAGATGATTTATCTTTTAATGCAAAAGATTTTACACAAAATTAATTAATAATAAATTTTAAATAAGGAAAAAAACATGAGTAAAATAGAAGTAACATCACCATATGATGGGAAAGTAGTAGGAGAAGTACCATTTAGTAGTTTTGAAGAAGTAGAATCTACAATAGATTTAGCTTATGAGAAGTTTTTAGATGTTGATAACTGGATTCCAAAATTTAAAAGAGTTGAGATTTTAGAAAATGTTATGAAAATTATGTCTTCACAAGTAGAAGAGTTAACTATTCTTTGTGCTAGTGAAGGTGGTAAACCATATATGGATTCTAAGGTTGAAGTTCTAAGAGCTATCAATGGTATTAAGATTGCTATTGAGCAATTAAGTGTACAAGAGGGTCATGAGATTGCTATGGGTCACACACCTACTAGTGTAAACAGAATGGCTTACACAATGAAAGAACCTATTGGTGTAGTTGCAGCAATCTCTGCATTTAACCATCCTTTTAACCTTGCAGTTCACCAAGTAATACCTGCTATTGCTGTTGGTTGTCCTGTAATTATTAGACCAGCTACTCAAACTCCTATGTCAGCTATTAGATTAGTTGAGATTTTAAAAGAAGCTGGACTTCCTGATGGTTGGGCACAAGCTGTTGTTTGTGACAGAAAAGGGGGAGAGCTACTTGTAACATCTCCTAAAACTGCATTCTTTACATTTATTGGTTCAGGACCTGTTGGTTGGTACTTAAACTCAAAAGCATCTCCTGGAACTAGATCTGCTTTAGAGCATGGTGGGGTTGCTCCTGTTATTGTTGAGCCAGATGCAGATATAGATGCTATGATTCCTGATTTAGGAAAAGGTGGTTTTTATCATGCTGGTCAAGTTTGTGTATCTGTTCAAAGAATTTTTGTACATGAATCTATTTGTGATGAAGTTGCAAATAAATTAACTGACTATGCTTCTAAATTGGTTGTTGGTGATCAATTAGACCCAAAAACTGAAGTTGGTCCATTAATTAATCACAATGAAGTAAATAGAGTTGAAGAGTGGGTTAATGAAGCTGTTACTAAGGGTGGTAAAATTTTAATTGGTGGTAAAAGAATCTCTGATTCTTGTTATGAACCAACTGTAATTGTAAACCCAGCTGATGATGCTATCATTTCTCAAAAAGAGATTTTTGGTCCAGTTGTTGTTGTTTATTCATATAAAACTTTAGATGAAGCTATTGACAGAGCGAATCAATTAGATGTTTCATTCCAAGCTGCTGTATTTACTAAAAATATTGACACTGCACTTAAAGCAGTTAAAAGATTAAATGGTACAGCTATTATGGTAAATGACCATACTGCATTTAGAGTTGACTGGATGCCTTTTGGTGGTGCTAAAACTTCTGGTCTTGGTCTTGGTGGTATCGCTGATTCTATGAGAGAAATGCAAAACCAAAAAATGATGGTTATTAAATCCCCTTCTTTATAAAATATTAAAACTTTCTTTAGGGGTTAAATCTTTTTTTTAACCCCTTTTTATTTTCAAAATACTATTTCTTATAAATATATAAAATTAAGAAAATTTCTGTATAATTTCACAAAAAGTTTCCATTGGAAACACTATTTGGAGATATAATGAATTTACATGAATATCAAGCAAAAAATTTATATAGAAAATATGATATTCCTACAACTAAAGGGAAACTACTAACTCACCCTTCGCAACTTGATGATATATTAAGAACTATTGGAAAAGATAGATGGGTTATAAAAGCACAAGTTCATGCGGGTGGTCGTGGAAAAGCTGGTGGAGTTGTACTTGTTGACTCTAAACAAGAGGCAAATGAAGAGGTTAGAAGATTACTTGGAAGTAATCTTGTAACATATCAAACTACTAAAGAGGGTCAACCTGTAAACTCTATTTATATTGAAGAACCTTGCGATATAGTTGGAGAGATATATTTAGCTTTTATTGTTGATAGAACCTCTCAAAGGGTTATGATAATAACTTCAAGTGAAGGTGGTATGGAGATTGAAGAGGTAGCTGAAAAATTTCCAGAAAAGATTTTAAGAAACCCAATCAATCCTGTAGTTGGAATTATGCCAGCACAATGTAGACAAATCTGCGATGATTTAGGTTTGGATAAAACACAAAGCGCTCAAATGATTGATTTGATGCAAAAGATTTATAAAATGTTTGTGGAAAATGACCTTTCACTTGTTGAGATAAATCCTTTAGTTATCACAAAACAAGGTTATATAATCTGTCTTGATGGTAAGGTTGTTGTGGATAACTCAGCACTTTACAGACAAGCTAAGATAAATGAGATTAGAGATGAATCACAAGAGGATAGCAGAGAACTAAAAGCTGAAAAACTTGACTTAAACTATGTTTCACTTGATGGTAATATTGGTTGTATGGTAAATGGTGCTGGTTTAGCAATGGCTACTATGGATCTTATAAATACTCACGGTGGGGAACCTGCAAACTTTTTAGATGTTGGTGGTAGTGTAAATGAAAAAAGAGTTATTGAAGCCTTTGGAATTATACTTTCAGATGAAAAAGTAAATGGTATTTTAGTAAATATCTTTGGGGGTATTGTAAGGTGTGATATTATAGCTTCGGGTATTATTAGTGCCGTTAAAGCTATGAATATAAATATCCCTATAGTTGTGAGACTAGAGGGAACAAATGCTAAAGAGGGTCTGGAACTTATCAAAAACTCTGAGGTATCTGTATACGAAGAAGCAAATCTTGATAAAGCAGCACAAAAAATCATAGAACTTACGCAAGATGAAAAAGGGGCGAACTAATGGCTATTTTAATTGATAAAAACACAAAAGTATTAGTTCAAGGTTTAACAGGAGCACAAGCAAGTTTCCATACCCAAAGAGCTATAGCATATGGTACAAATGTTGTTTCAGGTGTTGTACCAGGTAAAAGGGGTCAGACACATTTGGATTTACCAATTTATAACACAGTTGAGTGTGCAAAAAGACTAACAGGGGCAAATGCTTCAATCATCTATGTTCCAGCACCCTTTTGCAAAGATGCAATTATTGAAGCTAGTGAAAATGGTATTGAAACAATCGTTTGTATAACAGAAGGTATCCCAACTTTAGATATGCTTGATGTAAAAGCTGCAATCGATTTAAATGGATCAAGACTTATTGGTCCAAATTGCCCAGGGATAATAACACCAGGTCAATGTAAGATGGGGATTATGCCAGAATCTATTCATATGCCAGGAAGTGTTGGTATAGTCTCGCGTTCAGGTACTTTAACCTATGAAGCTGTAAATCAATCAACCCTTGCAGGATTTGGTCAAAGCACTTGCGTTGGTATTGGAGGAGATGCAGTTCCTGGAAGTGATTTTATAGATATGTTAAGGATGTTTGAAGCAGACCCAGATACAAAAGCTATAGTGATGATTGGTGAGATTGGTGGAGCAAAAGAGGAAGCAGCAGCAGAATTTATAAAAGAGTATGTTACTAAACCTGTTGTTTCTTACATCGCTGGAGTTACTGCACCAAAAGGTAAAAGAATGGGTCATGCTGGGGCAATTATTGATGGAAGTAAAGGAACTGCAAATGAAAAATATGCAGCCTTAGAAAGAGCAGGAGTTTGTACAGTTAGAACTATTACATCTATTGCTGATGCACTAAAAGAGGTACATCCATAAATTTAAGAGGAAAACTCCTCTTAAATTTTTAGTAACTTAAAGTAGTAAATTCACTATTTAATAACTGCTTAGCCACCATTGGTGGTTTTGCTACATTTATACCCTCTATTAGGTTTGATTTATCTAAATTAGCATTTGGAAGATATAAAGGACAAACTTCCACTTTTGCACCTTTTTTCATTATTGCTTGAAGCATCATTTTAGGAGATTTATTTTTAGGTTTTAAAATAGGACTCTCTTTCCCTTTTATAGCTAAATCACCCGCTTTTGAACAAAGAGTCATATTAACTAATTTTTCTTGATTTAAAGTCATCATTGATAGAACCATTGCCATCAATTGAGTTTGAGGCTCACCTGAAGTTAAAACAACATTTAAACCTTTGTTTTGTTCTGCTTGTAAATTTGAAGTTAACAAAAATGCACCAATACTCACAACTGATAAAAACTTTTTCATATAGTTTCCTTTAGATAATGTTTTAATCAATTTCCATGCATGTGAGATTATAAAATAATTCTTCTTATAAATTGATGTATATCAATGATTTCAAACCTTATTTTGATTATAATTCTCAAAATAAAATATAAGGACTTAAATGGATGCTTATCCAATAGCTTTAATAATCCATCTTTTTTGTGCAATAATATTTATAGGTTATGTATTTGCAGATGTTTTTGTATTTCCTGCAATAAAAGATGTCTTAGATGAAAAAACCCAAGAAAAAGTTAAACAAACTATCTCAAATAGAGCAAGAAAAATTTTTCCACTAAGTGTATTACTGCTTGTACTCTCAGGTGGATTTATGTTTTCAAAATATATAAATAGTGAAAAGGGATTTATAAACTCAAATTTACAAATACTTCTTTTGATAAAAGTATTACTCGCCCTAATTATTGTAAGCGGTATAATCTACTCCTTAACTAGAAGAGTATTAAAAAAGAAACCAAATCCTATAATGGCACACTTTCATAATATAGTTTTATTTTTAGGTGTTATTATAATAATCTTAGCAAAATTAATGTTTGTAATATAAAAACTAAAGTAGAATTACACAATTAAATTTCTAGGAAAACAATGAAACTATCACAAGAACAATTAGACCAATTTAACAAAGATGGATTTATCATAATAAAATCTTTTGCCAAGGAAGAACTTTGTGATGAAATTTTAAAAAAAGCAAAAAATCATCTTGAAAAAAAAACAGCTCCAATAGAGAGTGAACAAGAGTATATGAGTCTAAATGAGGACAAAATAACAGTTAGAAGATTAAGACAAGTATATGATAGAGAAGAGATTTTTAAAGAGTGGATGACAAATCTTGATATAAGACCTATGTTAAAACAAGTTTTAAATGATACTCCCGTTTTAACTTTAGCCCATCACAACTCTATTATGACTAAACTACCCCATGAAAGTACTAGAACATTTTGGCACCAAGATAGAAGATATTGGAATTTTGAAAATGATGATTTAGTATCTGTTTGGTTAGCTTTAGATGAGGAGTTTTTAGAAAATGGTTTATTAGAGTTTATTCCAGGAACTCATAAAATCAATTTTGAAAAAAGTTCATTTGATGAGGATTCAAACTTCGTTGATGAGAACGAATACAATCAAGAGATTATAAAAAATAGAGTTCACCAAAATCTAGAAAAAGGAGATATTGTTTTATTTCATTGTAAAACACTTCACCACGCAAGTAAAAACAATACAGATAAAGCTAAAATCTCTTTTGTATACACAGTAAGAGCAAAAAGTAATAAACCTTTAGAGAACACAAGAAGTGACTTCAAGGAAATTATACTTGAGTGCTAATATTACAACTTTAGTAGAAGAGAAAACATCCCTATCAAAAAAAGTTATTGAAAACATAATCAAACTTCTTGATGAGGGGTGTACTATCCCTTTTATCGCTAGATATAGAAAAGAGTTTACAAATAGTGCAACAGATGAAGAGTTGAGAGTTTTTGAAGAGGTTTATTCATACTCAAAAAAACTACTTCAAAGAAAAAATGAGATTTTAGAACTACTAAAAGAGAAAAACTTTTTAAATGAAAGAGTTGAAAAAAGTTTAAATGAAGCTACAACTTTACAAGCCTTAGAGGATATATACACACCTTTTAAAGATAAAAAATCTTCAAGAACTTCACAAGCGATTGAAAATGGCTTAGAGCCTTTGGCAAATATTATTCAATCAATGAAATATGATGAAAATGAAGTTTTACAAAAAGCAAAAAACTTTACAAATAAAGATGTTAAATCTATAGATGAAGCCATACAAGGGGCAAAAGATATTATTGCCCAAAGATATGCTGATGATTTCAAATCAAAAGAGGTTTTAAGAAACCTTATTTCCAATTGGGGAATAATAGAGATAAAAGAGGCAAAAGAGTTTAAAAAAGATGGTGTTTATACAAGTTTTGTAGGGCAAAATGAGAAAATAAAATATATAAAACCCCACAGGGTTTTAGCCATATTAAGAGCAGTAAATGAAAAAGAGTTATCAATAAAAGTTGATATCGATGAAAAACATATTTTAGAAAATATCAAAAAGTACAAAATCCCCTCTTGGGCAAAATCCTCTAGTAGTTTTGTTTTTGAAGCCTATAAAGATGGACTAAAAAGATTACTTCTTCCAAGTTTAAAAAGGGAAGCAATAGCAAACCTAAAAGAGAAAGCCTCAAAGGAAGCCATTGAACTTTTTGGTAAAAACCTAAAAGAGTTACTTTTAACAGCACCACTAGTTAATCACATAATCTTAGGAATGGACCCAGGATATAAAACTGGTTGTAAACTTGCAGTGATTGACGAAAATGGGGAGTATTTGGATTCAAGTGTTATCTATCCAACAAAACCAAAAGAGGATATAAAAACCTCATCAAAAATAGTTTTGGAGCTTATTAAAAAACACAAAATAACTTCAATAGCAATAGGAAATGGTACAGCTTCTAGGGAAACTGCAAGCTTCATCTCAAATCTTATAAAAGAAAACAACCTTAATATAAACTATGCAATAGTTAGTGAAATAGGAGCAAGTGTATATTCTGCTTCAAAAATAGCAACCCAAGAGTATCCAAATCTTGATGTTACAATTAGAGGTGCTATTTCAATTGCTAGTAGATTAAGAGACCCTATGGCAGCCTTAGTTAAAATAGACCCAAAATCACTTGGAATAGGACAATACCAACACGATGTAAACCAAAAAGAGTTAAGTTTAAAACTTGAAAACATAACAGTAGATTTAGTAAATAAAGTTGGAGTTGATTTAAATTCCGCTTCCTTTAAACTTTTATCTTTTGTATCTGGTATTACGGAAACTTTAGCAAAAAATATTGTTGAACATAGAAAAAAGCTAGGAATATTTACGTCTAAAAAACAACTTCTTGATGTGAAAGGTGTTGGAGCAAAAGCTTATGAACAAAGTGTTGGGTTCCTTAGAATTAAAAAAGGTGATTCTATTTTAGATAATACAGCTATTCACCCTGAAGATTATGATTTAGTAAAAAGATTAGAGAAAACTTGTGATATAAAAACTGTAGAAAAAAATCAATACCAATCATTAGCCACTAATCTAAACACTTCACTAATTAAAATAGAAGATATAATAAATGAGCTTCAAAAACCAGGCTTTGATATAAGAGAAAACTTCAATCAAGTAAAATTTGCAAGTGATATAACTAAAATAGAGGATTTAAAAGAAGGCTTTACCCTTTCAGGAATAGTTAGAAACATTACAGATTTTGGAGCCTTTGTAGATATAGGACTTAAAAACGATGCCCTACTTCATATCTCACAAATATCTAATAAAAGAATCTCTCATCCAAGTGAAGTTTTAAGTATAAATCAAAACCTTGAAAATATAAAAGTTCTTAGTGTTGATTTGGAGAAACAAAGGGTAGGATTGAGTTTAAAAAACAATTAAATCTTTTAATGAGTATGCAATATAAAGCATTAACAATCCAATTGATATATCCAAAACTTTCCATGTTATTGGTTTTTTAAATAAAGGTATTAAAAGCCTTGCCCCGTATGCTAAGGATAAAAACCAGATAGAAGAAGCTAATCCACAACCTGTAATAAAATATATTTTTAAATTAGCTTCTATATTTGCACCAATCCCACCAATTAAAAGTACTGTATCTAAGTAAGTATGTGGATTTAAATATGTAAATACAAAAAGTAATATTAGAACTTGTTTTAAGGGATTTGTTTTTACTTGGTCATCTATTCTTAATGATTCATTATTAAACGCTGATTTAAAAGATAAAAAAGCATAAAAACATAAAAATACTATCCCAAAGATTGCAATACCATTTATAAAAAGTTGTTCACCTCTTATAAAATATCCAAGACCAAATACTCCAGCACTAATTAAAAATATATCTGAAAAAATACAAAACAATGCTGCTTTTAATACATGTTGTCTTAAAAGCCCAAGTTTTAAAATATATGCATTTTGAGCTCCAATTGCTACAATCAAAGTAATTGTAATAATAAAACCTCTAAAAAAAGTATCTAGTTCCATCATAAATAGCTTTGAGATAAGTGAACTACTCCTGAGATTATAAACTGAACTGCTAAAGCTCCAACAATAAGTCCCATAAGTTTTGTAATGATATTCTGACCTGTCATTCCTAAATATTTTTTAATATATATAGAGTTTTTTAACACAATATAAAAAATCAAAGCATTAATACAAAAAGCAAGAACCAATGAAAATAGTTCTACACTATTTTCTACTTGGTTTTTAAAAATAATGATAGTTGTAAATAAACCCGTACCAAAAGCAATTGGGATTCCAATAGGTATGACTGCTAACTCTTGATCATCTTTTTCATTATCATCTTTTTTATTTTTAGTAGCACCTCCTCTAACCATTGTAATCGCCATAAGAAGAAGAATTATCCCACCCATTACTTTTAATGAATCTTCATGTATTCCAAAAAGTTTTAAAATTAGATCTCCACTTAACAAAACTACAAAAAAAGCTATAAGTATAGTGGTTGTAGTTTTTTTTGCGATAATTGATATTTGTGTTTTTGTAGTATTTGTACTTAAAAGAGATAGTGCTATTGCACTAACTCCTATGGGGTCCATTATCGCAAAAAAAGTTATTGTTTGCTGTAAGAAATTTTGAAAAATTTCCAATTAATTTATTCCACCTTTAGCTTGCATATTTTTCTCTATTCTATGTCCAATAAAACTCAAAATTGAAGTAATACATAAATATAAAAGTGCTACTACTATCCATGTTTCAAAAGGAGAAAATGTATTTGCAACAATCTCTTTCCCAACTTTAGTTAAATCGGTAATTGAGATAACAGAAACTAAAGATGAATCTTTTACAAGTGCAATCATCTCACCAACTAATGTTGGCAATGCTCTTTTAAAAGCCTGAGGTAAAATGATATATCTCATTGCTTGAAAATTTGAAATACCTAAAGATGTAGATGCTTCAAGTTGCCCTTTATCAATAGATTGAATCGCACCTCTTAATATCTCTGCCATATATGCACCAAAGAAAATACCTAAAGATAAAACCCCCGCAATAAATCTCTCTAATTCAAATATATTTGCAATAATAAAATAAAATAAGAATATCTGTACAAGAAGAGGAGTACCCCTTACAATTGTAATATAAACTGTTGCTATACTTCTTAAAAAACTCAAGGACGAGAGTTTCATAAAAGCAACAATAATACCAATAAAGAAGGTTAATATTCCTGCAAAAAAGGATATTTTTAAAGTTACCCAAAGCCCATTTAAAATTGGACCAGCTTTTGTTTGTGTTTTTGAAGCAATATAATCATATTGATAAACATAATCTCCAATCTTATAATCAAATGAAAAACTACTATCCAAATTAGTTAATTCTACTTTATCATCACCTACAATAAAGTACTTGCCATTTTCTAATACTAGTTTTCCATCTGCTGGGGACTCTATATTTATAGTTTCTTCATATGCAAAATATTTAGGAACTGAATTCCACTTCCAAACATAGTTCATACTTGAAGCAGCCATATAGAAGAAGTATCCAACTAATACATAAAACACTAGGGCAATTAAATGCCCTGTGTTTTTATTTTGTGTCCATGATTGTTTTCTAGCCATTTATTACTGAACTCTTTTTAACCAATCAGTATCTTTTAGCCATTTTTGATTTATATTATCGTAAAAGCCAACAACTTTATCTTCTTTTACTTGTCTTAAAAAGTTATTTAACCAATTAAGAAAATCTGGGTCACCTTTTCTAATAGCCCAGCCTAATGGTTCATAAGTTAAAGGTTCATCTAAATGAACTAATTTTCCTTTACCTTTATCACTCATAAATAAAATGTTATATGGTTGATCATAAACAAAGGCATCTGCTTTTCCACTTAATACTTCAGATGAACCATCAGCTTCAGTTTCAAAAGTTACAATTTTTGCTTTCTTGAAAAATTTTCTAGTTGCAACTTCACCTGTAACACCAAGTTTAGTAACAATTGTATATTCTGGTTTATCTAAATCTTTGGCAGTTTTAATTTTACCCTTTAGTTCATTTTTCATTAGAATTGTTTGACCAACAACTACATAAGGGTCAGCAAAATTTATTTTTAGATTTCTTTGTTGAGTAATAGTCATACCAGACATAATAATATCACACTTACCTGTAACTAATGCTGCAATAATACCATCCCAAGCAGTTGGAAGAAGTTTTAATTTAACTCCCATATCTTTTGCCATTCTTTTAGCCATATCTACATCATAACCTATAATTCTTCCTTTTTTATCTTTCATCTCAAAAGGCATATATCCTGGTTCCATACATACTTCTAATTCACCTTTTTGTAAAATCTTGTTTAATGTAGATTTTTTCCATAAATTTATATCATCTGCTAATAGATTAAATGTAGCAAATACCATTAGTGCTAATACTAGTTTTTTCACTGTTTCTCCTTTTAATGTGTTAAAATCTCTTTTAGAAAATCTTTTGCTCTTTGACTTTTTGGATTTTTAAAGAACTCTTCAGGTGTATTTTCTTCAACAATTACTCCTTGATCCATAAATACAATTTTATCTCCAACCTCTTTAGCAAAACCCATTTCATGAGTTACACAAACAATTGTAAACTTTTCATGTGCTAAATCTTTCATAACTGATAAAACATCCCCTATTGTTTCAGGATCCAAAGCAGATGTAGGTTCATCAAAAAGAATAACTTTTGGTTTCATTGCTAAACTTCTTGCAATTGCTACTCTTTGTTTTTGACCACCACTTAAATCACCTGGATAAGCATCTGCTTTATGTTCTAGTTTTACTTTTGCAAGTAATTCCATAGCAATCTTTCTAGCTTCTGCTTTTTTAACTTTTTTAACTAATCCTGGTGCTAATGTAATATTTTCTAATATTGTTAAATGGGGAAAAAGATTAAAGTGTTGAAATACCATCCCAACTTCACCTCTAATAGTTTGTAGATTTTTTTTACTCTCATTTATATCAATTTTATCCACAATTATTGTTCCTGTATCAATATCTTCCAAGCCATTAATACATCTAATAAGTGTTGATTTACCTGAACCTGATGGTCCACAAACTACTACAATTTCACCTTTTTTCACATTAAAATCGATACCCTTTAAAACATGAAAATCATCATAATACTTATCAATTTTATTCATACTAATAATATTGTCACTCATTTTATCTCTTTTTTTTGTCTAATCAATTATAATATAATAAATAGATTTAAATTTGTATATAAATGTGCAACAATTATACAATTTTTTAAAAACTAAAACTTTAATCAACTTATATGTATAATTCTTCTCTTTATTTAGGAGATATATTTGAATAGAAAAAAACTACTTGAATTTAGAGCAGACTTCCTACTCTTGACAGTTGCAATTGCTTGGGGTGTAACCTTTTTGATGGTTCAAGAGGCTATTACCACGATACCTGTATATGCTTTTTTATTTTATAGATTTTTAATAGCTACAATTCTAATGGCTTTTATTTCATATAAATTTTATGACAAAATAAATAAACAAACTATCTTTTATGGATTTATATTGGGAAGTTTTTTATTTTTTGCTTTTGCTACACAAACCTTTGGACTTGCCCATACAAAAAGTTCAATAGTAGCTTTTATAACAGGACTTAATGTAATTTTAGTTCCATTTTTTGCCTATGTGATATTTAAAGACCATGTTAGAAAAATGGTCTTTTTAGGTTCAATTATTGCGGTTATTGGTCTATACCTATTAACAATGAGTGGGAAGTTAATACTTGGTTATGGAGAGTTATTATCACTTATTTGCTCCGCTTTATTTGCTTTACAGATTTTATTTACAGACAAATACTCAAAAAGAGTAAATGTCTTTATGCTTGTTCTTATTCAATTTTTAACTGTAACAATATATTCACTAATATTTTCTCTATCTTTAGATGATATTACATTTAATATAACACTAAGTAGTCCATTTGTTAAAGCTATAGTACTTACTTCAATTTTTGCTACAGTCTATGCATTTTTAATTCAAACCTATATGCAACAGTTTACAACTCCAACAAAAACTGCAATTATTTTTTCAATGGAACCTGTAAGTGCAGGTGTTTATGGATATTTTGTAGGAAATGAATTATTAACTATGACACAATTTTTTGGTGCTGGATTAATAATAACTGCACTATTACTTGCAGAGATAAAGTTAAAAAAAGAGTAAATCTATATTATACTTTGATTCAATAACCATTTTTTCAAAAATATCCTACTATCTAAAGATAAACTTTTTTTCTCACAAAAATCATCAAAAAAGTTTAAGGCTTTTTCTACACTATTATTTAAACAATATTTAACCAATTCAACTATTTCAATATTTCCTAAAAAATAGATACCAAGGGGATTGTCTTTTGTTATAACTACCTCTTTAGGTTCTATAAACCCATCTTTTACAATGGCATAATTTGCAATCTTTATACTCTCATCCTGAATAGTATTTAAAGGCCAAGTTTGTCTTTTTATCCAAAAATCTGTTTTGAATCTTTTTTCTAAAGAATAAAAATCTTTACCAACCTTTGAAAACTTTTCAAAAATATAATTCACTCTTTTTTTATAAAAATCTATTGCAATCTCTTTATTTTTTTCTCTATTTAAAATAGTATTTATAACATACGGAGCAATACTTGACATACTCAATGCTTGAAAAACTCCATTCCCTGAAAGTGGGTCAATACTTGAAGCACTATCTCCAACTAATATCATTTTATCTGTAACAATTGTTTTATGTACTTTACAATAGGAATCTCTTTTTACTAAAGAGCCTTTTAATTTATGATTTTTTAAACTCCATAAATCGATACCTTGATTCTCTAAAAATGGCTTTACATCTTCAAAACTCTCTATTTTTTTTGCAAGTTCTTCATCGCAGGTAAATTGAATATATCCTCTATTTTCTCCCACATAAGCTTGCCAAATCCAACCGTTTTCTACGGTATCAATTGAAGTTTTGCTTTGACTCATACTATCTAATTCTAACTCTTGTAAAATAGAAAAGCTTTTAGGTCCATGTTTATATTCACTTTTATATGGAGTAAATCTTCCTCTGGTGTCCACAACAAAGTCTGCTACAAAGGTATTTTCAATATTTTCACTTTTATATTTCACACTTACTTTATCTTGAAAATCTATTTTTCCAAGAATATTTCCCCTTATAAGTGAAATATTATGCTCCTTTGCATCTTGTAATAAAGCCTTATCAAAGTCATCTCTACAAACTACATATTCATAATTTACCTGACTATTCATCCCCGCCCAATTTGAATTTCTTACAGATTGAGTATTTAACTGTGAAAAACAGTTTTTACAATCAAGTAAAGAGAAACCATCTTTTGTTTTTTGACTAAGTCCTTCATATGCTCTAAAGGGACGGTTTTTATATATAATTGTTACATCAAATCCTAATTTTTTTAATCCAATTGCAGTGGTAACTCCTGCTATGCCAGCACCTAATACCATGATTTTTTTAGTAGGGTTCATTTACTCTCCTTTTTTCAAACTCTTTTAAAATCTGCTCTTTTGTAAATCCATTTTGTAAGTAAGCACAATACTCACTTGTAAACTTTGCAACTGCCACACTAGAACCTGCAACCTCTTTTTTATTTGAAAAAGGATTAGCTCCAAAAAAAAGTTTATCGGGATATAGGGCAACCACTTTATCATCAAGACACATCCCCTCAGAGGTAACCTTTATAACATCTTCATAAGAGGCTGGGTAGGTTTGTACCTTAGCTCTTCTTGGATAAGAAGCTACTATTGTTATCCCTTTTTTTATAAGTTGTTTACAAAGTTCTTCTATCTCTTTATAATTTGCACTCAAACCCAAACTTAAATTTATCACATCAATTTTTTTATCAAGTAAATACTCTAAGGCATAATAGATATGTAAAGGGGTAGTTGTAAGATCTTGTGTAAACACTTGAATATCATAAATATCTATATCTTGATCTTTTATAATATTTGCTATCACATCCCCATGATTTTGATTTATATTTTTTTGTTTTTCTATTCTACAATTGTATTTTTCATCTACCTCTATTGATATTTTTTCAAAGGTATCAAAACTACATCCACTATCTAAAATAGCTACAGCGATTCTCTTAGACATGTTTTAACTCTTTTATAGTTTTATTTTCTACTTTTAAATATCTGGCATTTTTATAAGTATAATGGTGAGAGATAATTATCTTCGTTGAGTCTTTAAAGTTTTCATCAATCAAAGCATCCATGAGTTCAACAAACTCTTTATCTAAAGATGAAGTTGGCTCATCCATAATTAAAATTGAAGGATTTTTTAAAATCTGTCTAGCTATAGAAATCCTTTGTTTTTGACCACCTGATAAACTTTGTCCATCTTCACTTAAAACACTCTCTAAGCCTAATGGTAAGCCCTCAAACCAAGGAGTTAAACCAACTTTTTCTATAACTTCCAAAAGTATTTTATCTTCTATTTTTTTATTGGCAATTAGTAAGTTCTCCCTTAAAGTGCATGAAAGTATCACAGGGTTTTGTTCAACTAATCCAATAGCTTGATTTAATACTTTATTGTCTATATTTTTAATATTATTATTGGCTAAAAATATCTCTCCTTTTTGTATTGGTAGAAGTTTTAAAAGCAAATCAACCAAGGTACTTTTTCCTATCCCATTAGAACCTGTTAAAACAACTTTTTCTCCAAAAAATATTTTTAAATTTAGGTTATCAAATAATAAAGGTGAATTATCATATGAAAAACCTATATTTCTAAACTCAATATCTATTTTTTCTGGCAAGTTTTCATTTTCATTAGTATCTAAATTCTCAGGCAATATCTCATTTAATCTATTGATACTAACTTTTAGTTTAGGTATATTGTTTAAAATACCCAAAACAGTATGTACGGGAGACAAAACCATAGTAAAATAACTCAAAAAGGCTATTAACTCCCCTATTGAAAGTTCCCCGCTTATTACCCTTAGTCCTCCAAAAACAATCAAAGCAACCCTTGCAATTAGACTCACTATTAAAGGGATTTGAGCAAAAATGATTTGTACTCTTTGTTGATTTAAAATTCTATTTTGATTATGTTTTTGAAGTGTGATTAGATTTTCTTTTCTATTTTCTATACTATTGAAGTTTTTTAGAAAACTTACATAACGTAAAGACTCAATAATAAAACTTCCAATAATTGCACTACTTTGTCTTACTTCTTTGGTAACTTCATGCATTTTAGGATACATAGGCTTTAATAAAAAAAACTCTATAGGAAATAAAATAAGTGCAAAAAAAGCTAAAGTGGCATCATAAAAAAACATTACAACAATTGCCCCAATAAGACCTAAAATAGCTGAAAAAAGAGCAAAAAGAGAATCAACTCCAAATCTTTGTAATTCGCTAATATCACCTTGAAGTCTTGAGAGTAAATCCCCTATTTGATTTTTTTGAAAAAATAGTTTATTGTTTGAAAATATCTTTTCAAAAATATCAACCCTTAAGTTGTATAAGATTTTTACAGAAAGCTTAGTATATCTATATTGTAAAAATACAGATAATGCAATAGAAAAAACAGAGATAGATGCGATTAAAATCACATAAAAATAGAAGTTATCAATATCTTTTAATACTAAAGCTTCATCGATAAACTTTTGCATCAATAATGGTTGAATAACAGCAATACCACTTGATATCATTGAGATACCAAGTAGTAAAATAATAGTTATATTCTCTTTTTTTATATAAGATATTAAACTATTAAGCGCTTTGTTTTTCATAACTATTTAACCCTAAATACTTGTAGAGTACCTGCACCAATATCACCATAAGGTAATTCAAGTTTTTCTTTTGTTTCTAATGTTTCAGGATCTACAATTAAGATATTATTTAAACCTGCAATATATAACTCATGTCCATCTGTAGCAAAACTTAAAGAGTAATAAGTATGATCTAAATCTACTCTTTTTATTAGCTTTTGTTCTTTTCTATCAAATTTGCTTAAATCTGTTAAAACTCCAAAAAGTTGATTTTTATCTTTTGGATTTGTCATTGCTGTAAACATAATAGTTTCAAAAGGAGCTAAATCTTTTTGTACTATCTTACCAGTTTTTAAATCTACTCTTGTATATCCCCAAATAATTTCAGGTTCACCTTCCATTTTATCATCTTTGAATTTGGCTGCTGTATACATTAGTAAAAACTCATCTGATTGTTGACCAATTGGCCACATTGCTAAAGAGTCTGGTTGTGAATAGTTTGCTCTTGTCCATGTTCTAAGTTTTGCAGCAATAGTTATTTTGCCTGCGTTAGCATCTATTTTATACAATTCTGAACCAGCTGCGTAAACATTATTCATATCATCTACACCCATAACAGATATTTGTCTTGGTGCTTTAAAACTTTTTATTGGTTTTGCATCTAATCCATCTTCAATGTTATACACCATAAATTTTGGATCTAAAACTTTATATCTATCAATTTGTTTTTCAACTTCATTTGCAATTGCATAAAGTTGTTTATTATCTGCACTTAGATTAAAAGAGAACATTGAGGTACCAATCACATTATCATGATTGAAATCAACACTAAAAAACCTTTCACAAGTGTTTAAATTGTATCCATTGATACCTCTTGAATTGTTTTGCAATATAAATGCTTTTGTCCCATCTTTTGAGATTATAAGTCCACCTGGAGATTGAGCTCCACTTAGTTTACAACTTTTAAATAATTTATGCTCTTTCCCATCAATTATATTTAAATAATTTCCCTTTGTAACATATGTTACATAATCTCTATCATTTTTTAATTGTAAAGAACTCTCTAATTTGCCTTTTTCAAGTGTTTTAGGCTGAGTACTTATACTACAACCAGAGATAAGTCCAGTTACTAATACTAATGTTAATAATTTTATTCTTTTCATTTTATACCTCAATTCATATCATCTGGATAAATTGTTGTTAGATTTCGCCAACCTTTTACACTATCAGCTGCTTGTGCACTCCATTGTGGATTATTCATAGTATCAGGTACTTGAGCAGGCCACCAACAAGGATCAGCACAACCATAAAGATCTGCCTCCATTGGTTGACAAAGTCCTGCCACTCCACCAAAGGCATCAACTTCCCAACCTGGGTCAAATGTTGATGTACATCCAACTATACTTTGCATAGCAACTACTTCTTTTTGTGTTCCCTCTTTTATAGATTTATTTAATAAATCTGCTTTTGGATTTAAAGGTTTAAATAAGCCCATTTGTATCTCCTTTTTCTTCTTTAAAATATTTGTCAAAAAACTCTGGATTGTTATTTCTAATTTTTGAATATGCCATTAAGCCAAAATCAATCCAATCTCTCATAATATCGCAGTAATGAAGTACCGCTTTTGATGGGTCGTTATATCTTATATAACTTTCATGATAACATCCACCAGCGCATAGATTTCTAATATGACAAGTTGAACAATCCCCATCATTTGTATTCAATCTTTTTTCAATAAAGTTTGAAAGCTTTGGTTTATCAAGTCCAGTTTTTACATTTCCAAAGTTTGTAAAATCACTTCCTGTAAATCTATGACATAAATCAAAATTTCCATCATAACTTACTGATAATAAACCAACCCCTGCACCACAAGGAAGTTTTTTCTTTCTTCCTGCATGTATATCACCTATTAATCTATGAAGATTTGAAAAACCATTAAACTCACCTTTTAAAGCTGAATCAATATATTTTTCTCCTAATTGTTTAAATCCTTCAAAGACATTTAACAACTCCTCTTCACTTAGATTAAAAATAGAGTTATCACTGGCAGTTGCTGGTGCAAAACCAACTTCTGCAAATTTTAAGTCATTGAATAAGTGTTCCCAAATCTCATCGATTTGAGTTATTCCTCTTGTTAAAGTAACCCTTGCTCCAATTGGTCTATCTCTATACATAGATAGTAGCATTTCAGCTTTCTTTTTAACCATGTCATAACTTCCACTTCCACTATTTGTAAGTCTTGTTTTATTATGAATAGCCTTTGGTCCATCTATACTAATAGTGATTCCAAATTGATTCTCTTTTAAAAACTCAATAATCTCTTTTGTCAAAAGTGTTGCATTTGTAGTGATTGTAAAATCTACATTTGCTTTTCTTTTTTTGAAAAACTCATTTGAGTAATTTGTAATCTCTTTTATCAATTCAATATTACTTAAAGGCTCACCTCCAAAAAAAGTTATATTGTATCTCTTTTGATTTGGTGCCCCATCATATAGGTGATTTATTGCTTCTATTGCTGTTTCATATGTCATATTTCCACTATTTTTAAGTGTCTCTAAATCAGCCTTATAACAATAGGTACAACTTAGATTACATCCAGATGCAATATTTAAAATAAGCGTTGTTGCTGGAAAATTTTTCACTTCAATATAATCTTGTACCTCTTCAGTTCCAACAACATTCAGCTTATGAAGCATCTGTAAATCTTCCCCAAAAAAATCCTCTTTTGTAAGATTTTTATTTTCAACTCTATTAATTAAATCTATCCCATCTTTATCTAATTCATATAAAGAACTAGAGGGAACATGAAATAGTAAATTATCACTATCATTTTTTATAATACGATAGTTGTGTTTATTTACTTTTAACTCATTATTACTCATAATATTTTCCTATTCTATTGGAGGGTTTACCCATTTTTGAACTGTAACTATCATATGAGAGTCAGCTTTAAAAGTTTCGTTTTTTTCTTTATATGTTGCAATAACTTTTACATTTCCTGCATTGTTAGTGCTAAATTTTCTTTTTGGATTTGGTCCTGCAAATGAGGGAATAAATCTTCCACTATATGAATCGATTGTTCCAATATACTTAATATCTTGATCCTCTTTAGATCTTTCATCAAATGGTGCTAAACTCCATTTTGCATCTACTTCTCCAATAGAAATATCATCAGCAGTACCAATTTTTCCATCAGCTCCTTTTAGATAACCATAAGCTTCAAAAATAGCATGTTGTTTAGGAATAGTTCCTCCACCATCACCAACTCTTGCTATTGCATAAGATGGATAAACTTTTAAAGCATCAAGTTTTTTATATACAACAAGTTTATCTTTAAATGACGATGAACCTATTTTTATATCTATCTCTTTTGAATCATATTTTGAACTTGCAGTTACATCCAAAACAATTTTATTTGATGATTGTTCTAATATTTTATTTACTTTTAAAGCAGAAGATAATGTAACTTTTTTGTCTAAATTATTACCACTGATTGTGATAACCCCATTCGTACCTGCTTTTACTGATTTTGGATAAACACCTAAAATAGTTACTTTTTTATCTGATTGTTTTACCCCTGTGATAAAAGAGTGCTCTTCTGAATGAAGTTTTTCAAACATACTTCCACTTAATGTTGAATTTTTTGCATCCATTTTAAATACTTGTTTTGTATCAATACCATCTAAATCTAAATTTGCTCTCCATTCATAGCCTGAATAAACATCAGCTTTTCCTGTAGCACTAAACTCTCTTCCATCAAGATAGTTTCCTTTTAAAGTTAACTTATAAGTATCAGTAGAGATTTTTTTTACTTTCATTGTTGCAGTGAAATCACCTGCACCTAATCTATGTCCATAAAGAATCCATGAACCTTCATAATTAGCATCTTGTTTTACAAATTTTTTATCAAGAGAATACTTTTCACTCAAATATGGAACCATTTTATTTTTTGCAATTTCATACCAATTTCTATCCCTTGATAAGGCATGATAATCTATAGATGGGATATGTCCCATATGAAATTCAACTAAATTTGCCCATTCAGCTGGACTTCTTCTTTGAAGACCAATTCTGGCTGCACTGTGGCATCTATTACACATTTCAACGAAAAGTTGATTATGTTCACCCTCTTGATAGTTTGGGGTTTTTTCTAAAACATATCTATATGGCTCACTCTCTTCTTTGTTTAAACCTTGAGTATCAGCTAAGTATTTTATAACACTTTTTTTCTCATCTGCTGTTAAAGATAAACCATTTAACCTTTGCATTCTAGAAACTGTCATATACCAACCTTCTGGACTTTTTCTTTGTTCAGAAATACGACTTAGACCAGATTTTAAATTACCACTATGACAAGCAGTACATTTTGTCTCAACGACATTTTTTCCATCTTCAAAGTCTAAAGCACTTAAACATGAACTTGTTAGTAATAAACCAACGCCAAATTTAAGAACTGAATTCAAATAAGTAGTTTTCAATTTTTTCTCCTTTTTGTTTTCACCATTTTTGATGATTTATGAAATTATATGGATAAAGTAAATTAATGTATAGAATAAAAACGACATTTTTGTATATATTTTATACAACAATGTGTATATAATTTTTTTTAATTATTTATATCAAATAATAGAATAAAAACGACATTTTAGATATTTTTATAGAGTAATTCTATTTTTTCTGATTTTTTTTTAAACATTAAACTATTTTATTAATCAACTTTTGAAGTTATACTTTTACAATTCAAAAACAAGGATAGATATGAACACAACAAATAAAATCTTACTTAGCTGTGTATTAGCTACAGCACTTTCTTCTTCTATGTATGCAGAAGATATTAATATAAGTGGGAGTGTTGCTTTAACAAGTAACTATATTTCTAAAGGGATGACACAAACAGATGACAAAGCTGCTTTAATTGGGGAACTTACTGCAGATTATAAAGGTTTTTATGTAGGAACATGGGCTTCAAATGTGGATTATGTTGGAGCAGACGCTGACATAGAAATAGATTATTATGTTGGATATAAAACAAGTATCAACAATCTTGATGCAAATTTAAGATATTCTAGATTTACTTATAATTCTGATATTATTAATGATTTAGATGAATTAAAACTAGAACTTGCATATCATATTGATAAATTAACAATTGGTGCTAGTTATGGGTTAAATACTTGGGTTGAGAACGATGCTTCTAAATCTGATTATGTTGAAGGATTCACTTCATATGATTTTGATCAATTTTCTCTAAGAGCAAGTGCTGGAGACTTAGAAGATATAGGAACAAACCAAACAATAGGTATATCTAAGGTATTCCCTATAAATAACAATGCAGTAATTTTAGATTTAACCTTTTCAAATTTTGAAGCGGATACAATTAGTGGTATGAAAGATGAAAAAAACCTTGTTGCATCAATAATATATGCTTTTTAAATAAAGGGATTAAATGTTAACTTCTAAAATGTTTTTACCAAATTTTCAATTATCAAATTGGATTAAAGCCTATTGGTTTTTAATAGGTAATGGCATTGGGGAAAATAAAATAGCCAAAAGAATACTTCAAGATGGATGCGCGACAATATTTATTGTAATTGAAGGAAGTCTTACTTTAAGTTTATTTGAAAATAGAAGTTTTAAAAGAGGCATTTATATAATGCCTCCATTAGATAGTCATGAAGCTTATATTAGTGATGATTTTTATGCTATTGATATCCATTTTAATCCAAGTATTTTTTATCAATTATTTAAAATACCAGCTATAGAGTTTTCTAATAAAATCTACACAGCAAAAGACTTAGGAGTTCAATTTGATGAAACACTTATTGACAAAATAAATGATACTAAACATAATATTAGTAAAGTAAATAATATAATTAATTCCTATTTTTTAGAATTATTCAATAAAAACAAATTTTATGCTGATGAACTAATTTCTAATATAAATGGACTATATAAAGATGGTGATTTAAATAGATTTTTTAAAGAACAAAACCTATCAATAAGACAAATAGAAAGAAAAGTAAAAGATTTCACTGGATTAACACCCAAAAATATAAGTAGAATAGGAAGATTTTATTCAGTGTTAGACTTTATGAAATTTAGACAATTTAATATAGACTTTAATGAACTTACTTTAAAACATAATTTTTCTGACCAATCTCATTTTATTAGAGAGTTTAAACACTTTACTAATGATACACCAAATAGATTTGTAAAAGGTTCAAATAATTTCCCACAATTTAAAGGTTTATGTAACCTTACTAAAATAATATAATTTTTCTTTCAATTCAAGCTAAACTATAATCCTATTTATATATTGGTATCTCTATATAAAACTTTGCACCACCTTTAGTATTTTCAACTTTTAACTTACCTTTTAATTTGTTTACAATAACATCATAAGCAGAATATAAACCTATACCTGTCCCTTTGTATTGATGTTTTGTAGTAAAATATGGATTAAAAATTTTATCAATAATTGATTCTGGAATTCCTCCTGCATTATCCTCTAATGTAATAAGTGCTGTTTTTTCATCTTTTTTGTAAATCTCATACTTTACCCATCTATCTTCTATCTCTTTTATTATAAATGCATCTTTAGAGTTATTGAACATAGATACCAAAACTCTTAGTAAATCCCCAACAACAATATTTATTGTGATATCTTTTTTTTCTATAAACCCTTCTACTACTTTTATCTTCTCTACATTATAAGAAGATTCTATTAAACTAAGAGCTAATTTTAATCTTTCTTGTAAGATTACCTCTTTTTGTTTTTGCCCCTCTTTTATATATTCGCTAAACTCATCTAAAGTATTTGATAAATATTTGGAATTATCTAAAATAGATTGAACATAATGCAAAAAATCCTCAGTAGATAACATATCTAAATCTTTTTTTATTTTCATACCACTTGCTGATGTTGTTATTACACTTAGAGGTTGTCTCCATTGATGGGCTATATTACTTATTAGTTCACTCATTTGTAACATTTTTGATTGTTCGAAAAGTTTTCTCTCTTTTTGCATATTTATTTTTATTGCGGCATCTATCTCATCTTTTAAATACATAGTTAAATTTTCTAATTGTAGTTTTTGCTCAGATAAATCTTCATTTGTTTTTTTTAACTCTTGTACATTTAAACAAGAATTGATACTTATATTTAGTCTATTTTTAAGTGCTTCAAATATCTTTTTTAAAAAATCAATATTAACCTCTAAACTATATATAAAAACCATATATCCATTTTCAACTTTAAAAATAAAAACTTTAAACGTTGAATTAAAATCATCTATAATAAGCTCTGCTGTTTCATCTACAATCAAGTCAGACAATACTAAACAAATATTATTTCCAATACTTATAAATTGTTCATATCTATTATTTTCATTTATATAATATGAACCATGAACTGCATCGGTTTCAAAAACAAAAGTTTTTAAAAACTCACTACTCATTTGCCTTAAATTTAGTGAATTTCCAATTGAGTTTAAACACTTATATGAGATTGCTAATTTATTTAGTGCCATATTCCAGCCAATACACTACTTTTATTTAAAATATTGATATATCTATCACCATTATTTCCAATCTCACCTACACTAAAAACACCATAAATACTTTCAACCTTTGAGTTTTCTATAATCTCTTCGATTTCAGTTTCTAAATCACTTTCTAAAAAATGTAATCTAGTTATACACTCAAACATAAATAGCTCTTTATTTTTACACTCAGAAGCTTGCTTTGCCGCATTTGAAGCTGCATCTATCAATGCTTTTTTTTCACCTTTTAAAATATTAAAAATAGTATTAGTATGTATATCACCAGCTAATTTTATACTACCTTTATTATCAATCTCAAAAGGATCTCTAATCAACGATTCCCCATTAAATTTAATAATACCTAAAGGGTATTTTTTGGCAATTTCTAAAAAATTAGCTCTAGAGATTTTTTCTTCACAATGTAATTGAATAACTCTTTTATAAACTTCAAAAGCATTTTCATAATCTATCTCATCAATCTGATTTTTATCTGTCTTAGTAGCTATAAAAGGACCTTCTAAATACTCCCATCCATGACTTATCCCTAAACTAACTTTTTTTTCCAAAAAAATAAAAAAAGCTGCATCTAAAAATCTACCACTATTTGAAAATATATTTTTCTCTCTAGGTTTAGTTAAATACCCTGCACCTCCTCCAAATATATTTGTATGAAGTTTGATGTTTTCAAATATCTCTTCTAAAAATTTTGATGAAGAGGTAGAAAAACCATCAAATATAGTCATTATAGATTTTGTATATTCAAATTGATACTCTTCAAAAGTTGCATCTGCCATATTGTTAAAAAAAACTACCTTTGCACAATCTTTTAACTCAACTAACAATATACCTTTTTCATAAGCTTTATTTTCAAAAATAATTTGAGGGAAAATTGCACCATAGAATTTTATATTTAAAGATAAAAATAAAGTATAATCAATATTTGAATTTTCTGTTACAAATATAATATACTCAGCCTTAGTATTAAGTTTAGTATTTTTTAATTGATTAAATTCTTTATAATACTTTATACTTTCATACATACTAAAACCTTACCTAAAAAATAACGCTAAATAACACCTTATATATACTCTTTCTATCATTTATAATTAAAACTAATTAATTATTAGATAAAAAACTTTAAATTCTCCATAAAAGAAATAACTAATATATAATTAAATAAATTTATTCATCTTTTTACAATGCTTTCTTTTTGCAACTATTAAGATATATAATTGTCTAACTATTTAAGGAGTAAAGCCATGGAAAAATTTTTATACATTACAGATCAAGATGAATATACAGACCACAGTTTTATAGGTCCTTTGTTTGAAAAATATTTAAAAGAGTATTTTGATATTGATATTGTTTACTTTAGTGAGTTTAAAACAGATTTTGAAAAAAGAAAAGAACATGAATTTATTTTACCAAAATCGGAAAAAGCAAAAACACTAAATATATTAGAAAACAATAATATAGACATCTCTTCTTATTCTTATGTAGTAGTAAGAAATAGTAGTGATGTACTAAAACATGTTTTATCACTAAGTAGAACCTATGAATATAAAGTGGGTTATAGACTATCTTTTCCTAAAAGAAGAGCTAAAATGCAAGTGGATAAAGCAAACAATAAAAACAGTTTTTTAAAATATTTAAACAACACCCTAACCACTTATTCAGAAACAAAACTTATAAATCAATGTGATATTTTCCTACCAACATCAACTCAAATGAAAGAGGAGTTTTTTGAAGGTGTAACAATAAGAACAATGATATGTCCCCCTGCAATCGACCCAGAAATTTTACATGAAAATATTCAACATGAAGGTAGTGAAAAGAGGTTTTTCTATGCTGGGACTTTAGATAAGTTAAGAGAGTTTGAAACAGTACTAGAAGCTTTTAGTGAGATAGGAAATGATAATTGGAAATTAACAATCTCAACAAAAGACCCCGATTATGCTCAAAAAGTTGTAAACTCAATTGGAAATCTAAACAATAATGTGATAATTCATAATGCAAAAAATAAAGAACAACTTCTTGATTTGATATCTAAAGCTGATATTGGAGTATCTATCTTACCTGATATCCCACTATTTAATACCTCAACCCCAGTAAAAATCTTAGATTATTACTCATCAACTGTACCTTGTATTATGACCAACAATGCAAATAATAATACACTTTTTACAGATGATTATGATGCTTGGTTTTGTAAGTTTAATAAAGACTCTATAAAAGAAAAAATCGAATATATCATCTCTTTATCAAAAGAGGATGTGGCACAGGTTGGTAAAAGGGGTCAAGAAAGACTTCTTGAGATTAGAAACTATAAAAGAATTGCAGCTGATTTAGCACATCAACTAAATATATTATAAGAGGATAAACTCTTATAATATACTATTCTTATCCCAATAAATCAATGCCCAATAATTGAACTTATCCCCTAAATCCTCTTTGTTTTCTAAACCATCATAATAGTTTGAAAGCTGTTCTTTCTCTTTATTGCTTAACTTATCCAAACTCCACTCTACACTTTTTATGAAACTCTCTTTAGAATCATATTGTTCTCGTCTACCCTCACTTCTAAGATAATCAAGCTTTGCATTTATCCCCATAGAGTATAAGATATTTAACACTATGATATAATCAGGCTTATCAAACACTTCCCTATCTATAGCTTTTAAAACTTTTTTATCAACAAAGCTTCCACCAACTTTATATGAGATATAAACCCTTTTATTTGCCTTTTCATTTAGCTTTTCAAGTGAACTTTTCATATTAGTTACTTCCATAGATCTTGAAGCCAATACTATATCAGCACTTGGAACTTCATCCCAAGAATCTTCAATAGATTTTTTAACAGTTATTATATTTTCAACACCTGTTTTTTTCATATTTTCACTTAAAAGCTCTAACATAGTCTCCGAATAATCAAGGGCATAAACAGTAGTTAGTTTTTTAGCTATTTTAGTTGTAATACTTCCAACTCCACATCCAACATCAAGTAAAGATTTACAATCAGTAAAATCTAATTTTGAAATAAGCTCTTCATTGTATATGCTTTTTTGCACCTTTTTATTCATTGAAGGAGCTTTTTTATTCCATTCTTGTTTATCTTTTATCTTAAAAGTTGAAGCCTGTTTTTGTTTTATATAAAGTTCATTAAAATCTATATCTTTATAGTTCATCTAATTCCTTTGATAAATATTCATATAAATATAAGTGCTGTCTTAGTTCCTTGAAACTCTCCAATTTTATACCTTGTTCTATCCACAGTTTTATCTCTTTTGGAACTTCTAAAGGTTTGAGAAGTTCTACTTTTTGATTTTTTGTTATCTCTTGGTGTTCACTTAAAAGTGATATATGGGATAAAATAGATGTGATATTTAAATCTCTAATTTGAGATATCTCTTCCAAGCTTTTATTCTCTTTTACTAAATCCAATGTTTCTAAATATGTTTTTGTGAGTTTCTTAAGTGGTTTTTTCGTTTCTAAAACCTCTTTATACTCCTGCTTAATACTTTGACACAAATTTAAAAAAGCCTCTCCATATTTTTCATACTTTACAAGACCTACTCCATTTATCTCCAACATCTTCTCTTTTGTTGTAGGAAGTTTCGAAGCTAATTCTTTTAAACTTTTATCTCCAAAAATCACATAAGCTGGAACCTCATGTTCCAATGCAATCTCTCGTCTTAGTGTTCTAAATCTTTCAAATAACTCTTCATCAAAACTAAGCTCATCTTGCTGTTCTTCTATTTTTTGTGCAAGTCCAAGTTTATCACTATCTATTAAAACTTTTTCTTGCCCTTTTAATATTTGCAAACCTAAATTGGTGATTTTTAAAGCTCTAAATTCTCCTAAAGCTAGGGCTTGCATATCTATTAGTTTATCAACTATAGCTATCCACTCATTTTTACTTTTATCAAGCCCTATATTATAAACACTAAGTTTGTCATGTCCAAACTCTAAAAGTTTTTGATTTTTGGAACCCCTTAAAATATCTATAATATGATTTTGTCCAAATCTTTGTTCACTCCTATATACAGCACTTAGAAACTTTTGGGCATCAACACTTACATCTACAAGTTCAATCTCCCCTTTTGTACAATTATCACAAAGGGTTTTGCAATCTTCAATTTCATCTTCAAAATAGTTTGCTATAAGTTTATGTCGGCACTTATTACTAACACAATATCGATACATCGCTTCAAGCTTATCTAGTCCTGTTTGTTTGTATGCATTGTCAATTGCTTCTTCTATTTGGATTTTTCTTTTTACCTCATCAGATTTTGAATAAAGTAAATATACATAAGACATCTCACCATCACGCCCTGCACGACCAATCTCTTGATAATAGTTTTCTAAGGTTTTAGGTAAAGAAGTATGTATAACAAATCTTATATTTGATTTATCAATTCCCATACCAAAAGCGATAGTTGCCACAACTATATCAATCTTTTCATATACAAAGTCATTGTAAACCTCATCTTTTACTACAGGACTAAGTCCCGCATGGTAAGCTTTTGCGCTATATCCATTTTCTTGTAAAAAAAGTGCAGTTGATTCTGTTTCTTTTCGTGTAAAAGTATATATAATCCCACATAAACCCTTATGGGTTTTCAAAAAATTCAATATCTGTTTTTTTCCATTTGATATTCGTGGTTCCACCTTGATATCAAGATTTTCCCTTACTGTTTTTGCTCTAAAATGTTTTGCATTTTGTAAATTTAAACTTGAAGCAATATCAGTTTCAACCTTTTTAGTAGCAGTTGCCGTAAATGCTGCAATTGGTGTATTTGGAAAAAATCTTTTTAATTTATCAAGGTTTCTATACTCTGCTCTAAACTCATGACCCCAAGCAGATACACAGTGGGCTTCATCTATTACAAAATAGTTTATATCTATTCTTTGAAGTACTCCTACAAAATCGTTTGAAACCAACCTTTCTGGTGCCACATAGATAAATTTTAATTCACCTTTTAAAAGCTTTTGCATTGTAAAACTATTTTCATCAGCACTTTGGGAAGAGCTTATCATTTCTGCTTTTATATCCAAGTCATTGAGTGCTTTTACTTGGTCTTGCATAAGTGCAATTAGTGGAGATATTACAACAGTAACTCCAGTCATAAGTAAGGTTGGCAGTTGATAACAAAGAGATTTTCCCCCACCTGTTGGAAGGATAGTTAAAACATCTTGTTTGTTAGTTATACAATCAACAACTTCCTCTTGAAAGCTTCTAAAGTGTTCATGTCCGAAAATATCTTTTAGTATTTTATGTTTATTATTCATTGGGGGATTTTAGCATAGTTTGAATTAAGGGGTGTATGAAAAAAGTATTGTGGTACTTATAATAGCCTCTTAACTTTTCTAAGTTAAAGGGCTATTACTAGATATATTAAATTGCTCGTAAAAACTCTAAAAGTTTCTCTTGTTCTTCCAAATTCAATTGACTAAAAGAATCCCTTGCTTTTTGAGCTTCCCCTCCATGAAGTTCAATTGCTTCTTTTATACTTGAAGCTCTACCATCGTGTAGAAATCTTGAATTTTGTTTTGCTTCAACTATTCCAATTCCCCATAGAGGTGGTGTTCTCCACTCACTTCCACTTGCATCTTTCTCTTTTACACCATCACTCAATCCTTCACCCATATCGTGTAATAATAGGTCTGTATATGGATAGATTTTTTGATTACTTAGACTACTAAATTTACTACTAGAAGAGGTTGTCATTGTTGGTCTATGGCAAGAAGTACAACCAATTGTTTCAAATACTAAAGCTCCCTCTTCAAATCTTTGTTGATTATCAATTCTTCTTTCTGGTACACCTAAGGCACTCATAAAATCTACAATTGCTTGAAGTGAGGTTTCTGTAACTTCGGGGCTTCCTCCATTCTCTTCTTCTTGGCAAATAGTTTGATTGCTTGTACAATTCTCTTGTGGATTTACAGAACTTGTTAATCCCATATCTTGATGTAAAGCTCCTGCATTTTGTGTTCTTAAACTAGAATTTATTGCTTTCCAACCAAATCTACCAATTTTTCTTTGACCCTCTTCTATAACCCAGTGAGCCCTTCCAGATATTCCATCTGCATTTGAATCATTGATATCTTCATACTCTAAAATAGTTTCTTGGGATACTAAATTTAAAAGTCCTGTTCCTAATAGGTGTGGAGATATTCTACCACCTATATTAAAACCATCCGAACTTAAATCAGCAGAAGTTATAAACTCTATTTTATTATCTGAATTTTTAGTCCAAGTGATACTACTTTCTGCTTCACCTTTTGTTGCTTGTGTTTGTAATTGTCCACCAAATATTGGGTGAGTATCTCCATTTTCATTTCCTACACGAAATAAAAAAGATTTATCTGTACTACCATCATCATTATATGGAGCAACTCTACCATTTGATATATGACATGATGTACACGAGTTTGCATTAAACAACGGACCAAGACCATCTAAGGTCTCTCTTGGTCCTGGTGCCACTTGCCATTGGGCTATAAAAAGTTCTCTACCTTGAGAAACACCTGTAATTTCATCTTCTGAAATACTCTTTGAAATTTTCATAAAAGGTTCTAAAGCATCATAACTAACTGTTGCATTTCCCCCAGGTGAACTCCACTTTGAATCTTCACCATCATTTCCAGAAGGTTCATCTGTTTCAGAATCACCTGAATCATCTTCAAATATAGGTTTAATAGGATAATTATAAAACCAAATATTTGTTGTAGCCTCTCCACCACCAAGAGAACCTTCATAACTCCATCTCCAAGTAAAGATAGTATTATTTTCTTGAACAGCTGCCACATGAAGTGCTCCTGCGGCTATATCTTTTACAGATTTTATAGCTGTCAATTTATCTTCTGGATAATCTAAGTTATTGTATTCTTGTTTACCCTCATCTGTTGTTTCACCATATTGTCCCCAAGGATATATTTTTTTATCTTTTCTTAAAATATAACTTGAATTTCCACCTGCATAAACTTCTATTATCGGATTTGTTTCATCATTTTCTAATATAAGTTTTACAGCTTGTATATTTCTATCCCAAGCATTTTCAGTATCTTTATATTGGTATCCATAATATCCAATTTGACTACTTGCATTTAATCCCCATCCATAGAGATTTCCACTTTCACTTAAAACTAATATATGTCCTTTTCCAGTTGCAATTGAAATGATTTTTTCATTATTTGGAATCGGCACTTTTATTGGAGTAAGTTGGTCAGCAGTTCCAAACTCAGAACCTTGTCCCATCTGTCCATAATTATTTTTACCCCAAGCCCATACTTGTCCCATGTCATCTAAGGCTATAGAAAAATCAGACCCTGCACTTACTTGTACAATATTTGTATTTATATCATTAAACACAACCTTTACAGCAGTAGAAACATAAGTACTTGTAGTTCCTGTTCCCAATTCTCCATCTTTGTTACTACCAAAGCCCCATACTGTACCATCATCTTTAATCGCTAAAGAGTGACTATAACCAGCAGAAACAGAGATGATGTTATTTAAATTGTCAACTTTTTTTATACTTTTTCTACAATCGCTATCTTTACTACAACTATCTTTTAAATCATCACCTCTACCTAGTTCTCCAGCTTTATCTGAACCCCAACTATATAAGTCTCCATTTTCATCAATTGCTAATGAAAAATTTTGATTAAAAGATATGGCAACAAACTTACTTGGTGTTGCTATTTTTATAGGAGAGATAGGATGTGGTTCAGTTTCCGAACTATCACTTAAACTAGATGTATAACCCAAACCTGTTTGAGCATAATTGTTTCTACCCCAAGTATATAACTCTTCATTATAAAGTGCACCTGAGTGTGAGTTTCCAGCTGCAACAGTATCACCTAAATAGATATTACCAGTAAGTGATGTTTTGTTTCCAGATCCATCATAAGCAATAAGTTCATATTTATTATTACCAGCTTTTAATGATACATCCAAATCAAAATCTTCTATAATATCATTAAACTCTAAATTTTTGCCATTTATGCTTAAAACAATTTTTTCAAATTCTGTATTATCAATCACTTTCCCTGAAAAATTTGCAAGGGTTTTATTTGTAGAAATCTCTTTTTTATAATCCCCATCAAGTTCTATAACAGGAGGAACCAAATCTGCAATAGTTTGAACACTTCCATTTTTCCCAAAAGTCAACTCTATATTGTCATCTTCTAAACCTTCTATTCCATAGCCTCTTAGTTTTGAGATATCAATATTTAATTTATAGTTTTCATATTAACTTAGCTCTTTATTGAGTATTAAATCTATTTTATTAAACTTATAAACTAAATCAAAAGATACATTTTGTGAACTTTCATCTTTCAATTGAAAAATCTCTTGATTTTCAAATCTCTTAATATCTTGATTAAAAGTTATTGTAATAGAAGAGTTTAGACCTCTTTTTGTAAAAATATTTGAAACTTTTATAGCTTTTGAATTGTCTTCTGAATCCTTTTTAATACCGTGTTCTTTCAGTACATTGTTTATATGTCTTTTTACATTCTCTTCTGAGACTTTTTCAATATTTTTTTCTCTTAATAGTTCATCTATATCAATATCATCAATTAGTTTATTATTGTCATTAAACTTATCAAATATCTCTTGCGTGATTTCAATTTTATCTGTATTGTTATTTGAATCTAAAGATTGTAATAAAGTAGCTATTTTAAGAACTTTTTCATCACTTATATTTGTTCTATCAAGACCAACTATATCTTGAATAAAAACTTTATTGTCTGATGAAAGAGAGTCTATTTGTCCAATTTTTATATTTCCAAGATAAAACTCTACAACACCACCTGAGTATGGAAACTTTCCATCTTCGTCTGTAAATCCCGTTTTAGTGCCATTTATATATTTGATACCTGAAACTATTCCATCTATTAGAATTCCACTTTTTGTACTACCACCACTCCCACAAGCTGATAATAAAAAAATTGTTACAAATATAACAACTATTCCTTTAATTTTATTTCCCATATATATCCTTTCCATATATTTGGAAAGAATATTAATATATTAAAGATTAATTTTTTATTAATATTGAAAACAATTATCAATATTAATAGTAAAAAGGAATTATTTAATGACTAATAAAAACAGAAGATGTCTTTAAGACACCTTCTATAAGATTTATCGTTTTTTCATTTGATTAGAGATGAACTCATTTTTATCAACTTTTCCATCACCATTTGTATCAATATCTGAAAAATCTGATTGGTTTCCTGCATTTTTCATCATCTTACCTTGTGCAGCTTTTTGTTCCATTCGTTTTGCTCTGGTATCCATCATCTCTTGTTTTGTAATACCACCATCACCATTTAAATCAAAATCTTCAAAGACAGGCATATTTGCTCTTTGCATCATCCCTTTGTTTCCTTTGTTTCCCATATTTCCTTTGTTTCCCATATTTCCTTTGTTTCCCATATTTCCTTTGTTTTTCATATTGCCTTTATTTTTCATCATTTGGGCATTTTGTCCTTTTAGAAGTTCAATTTCACTTATCTTTCCATCTTTGTTTATATCGAACTCTTCAAAAGTAGGTGCATTTCCTGCATTTTTCATTGGCATTCCAGCAGTAGCTTTTTTCTCCATCCGTTTTGCTCGCAAAGAATAAAACTCTTCTTCACTAACAAAACCATCACTATTGGTATCATACATTGAAAAAGACATAGGACCTCTTGGAGGTAAATCTTGTGCAAAAACACCTGTTGAAAGTAAACATACTAAACCAAAAAATATAGGACTAACTTTTGCTATATTTTTCATAACGTCCTCCTTAAATTAGATACCTTATTATACTCTTAATTTAATATAATAATTCTATAAATTTTTATTATCTTAAATTTCATATAAAAAGAAAAATACTAATCTAAGTTTTAAATATATATCTTGGATAAAAAACCCTGATAAAAAGTAAGATTGCAAAAACATATAAAGCATTTGAAATATTAAATTGAATATTAGTAATCAAAACAATTAATAGGGTAAATACTAAACTTATTATAAACCAAAAACTAATCAATCCAATAAATATACCGATGATTCGTAACAATGTACCTGTGTGATTACTCATCTTAGCTCCTTTATAATAGCTTGAACTTGTCGTCTATGGATAAAAGTGTGCATATACATAAAACATGCCCAATCAAAATTATTGAAGTTTACAAACCAAGGGTGTTTTTTTGTTTTTTTGGAATAGTTTTTTTTATGATTTTTTATATACTCTTCATATGTTTTCATAAAATCAAAAAACTTTTTAGCTTCATCTTTCCCATTATCTTTTGGTTTTACAGCCTCTATTGTAATATCTTTGGGAAACTCTTTTTCATTTGAAAGGGTTTCAATTACAGCCATAACTGCAGTACCTGCTATTCTTAAATGCTCCAAAGTCATATTTATAGAATAATCCCTACTATGATCTTCAATAGCAAAAGCTCTTTTTATCACAACCCTTTTTTGTAAAGTATCTTTGTCGAAATTCTCGATTAACTCTTCTATTATCTTAACTTCTCGTTTAATCATAAACAATGCTATATTCCAAGTGCATACAATCCTAACAGAAGGGACTAAAACTCTTTTTATAAACAATCTTTCAAACTGGGGTAATCCAGCTCCAGCAACGCCTAAACTCATAGTAACTCCTTTGTATATTTAAAATTTTAGAGTAATTACTCTAAAATTTAGATTAAAAGCTCTATTATGATAAAATAATATATGAAAAAAATTAAAATCGATACAAAAACAAAAATCACAAACAGTGCAAAAAAACTTTTCAATGAACAAGAAACTCTAAGTGTAACAACCAATCATATAGCAAAAGAAGCTGGTATTTCACCTGGAAATCTTTATTATCATTTTAAAAACAAAGAAGAGATTATCCTCTACTTATATAAGAATCTTTCAAATAGATTCGAAAGTCTAAACAGTTTTGAATCTTTACTTATGAGTAAGAATCCCATACAAACTCTTCATGAAAATTTTGAAAATTATGGTGAGATGTTTTATGAATACCGTTTTTTACTAAGAGATTCTATGGTTTTGATGGCACTATATCCAAGTTTTAAACAAGCTTTTTCAATAAATCAAGATAAAAGAATAATTCAAATAGAAAAGCTTTTAGAGTTTTTGATAAAGGAAAATATTCTTAAATATCAAGCTGATCAAAGTTTAAAAAAAAGAGCAAAACTACATTGGTTTGTCACTTCCTATTGGCAAGTGTTTGCCTCATCTTCAGGAGAAGTTTCAAAAGAATCTATAAAAGAAGCAAAAGAGATTTTCTTTGAATTTATGATTTACCCTTTTTTAACACAAAAAGGAAAAGAGATGTTGGAGAAGATGAATTTATAATCTTAAAAGTTAAAATAATATTAAAATACTACTACTTTATTTCTCCCCTCTTCTTTTGCTCTATATAAAGCCTTATCTGCCCTTGATATTAAACTTTTTATAGTGTCACCTTCACAATAAAGAGTAATACCAAAACTTGCTGTTTTTTGACCTACAATAGAAAAACTATTATTTTCAATTGTATATCTTAACTCTTCTGCAAGTTTTTTTATACCTTTTATATCCGTTTGAGGACAAATAATTACAAACTCTTCTCCACCCCAACGTCCAACTATATCAGTTACTCTTGTTTTTCTTTTTAGTATAGTTGCAAACTCTTCAAGTATTTTATCTCCTACATTATGCCCATATGTATCATTGGTAGATTTAAAATAATCAATATCCATTATAATCACTCCAAATATATGTTTAAACCTATTTGCTCTATTAATTTCACTTTCCAAAGAATCGTTAAGTTTTCCACGGTTGAGAAGTTTAGTTAAAACATCTGTAGAAGCTAATTTTTCAAGTTTTTTATTTGATATTTCAAGTTCTTTGGTTCGCTCTTTTACAATATTCTCCAACTCTTCATTTATACTCTTAAACCTCATAATTTCATAATACCTATAAAAATAAAGAAGATAAGATACCATCAAATAAGCTACACAAAAAAATAAAAATGAATATTTATTATAAGGAAGTGAAAAAATGGTAAATATTGATATTAAGATACTAAGTAGCACAATAGACCACAATATCCCTTCTTTAGGACCTCGTATAGAAAATGAAGCTATGGGATAAAGTAAAATAAAAAATATACTATTAATCTCTTGATTTCCATCTATAAATCCAATAATAAATAAAAAACTTATTGAAATCATAAAAAATCTTGAATTATATATATATCTATTGGTTTTCTTACTATTTATAAATAAATATACCATTAGTACCGAAAAAATATTTAAGGTAATAGCTATATAGCTTATACCTATTTCGTAGTATAGTGGTGATAATAATACAGAAGTTACAAACCCTATAAGAAGATATTTTTTTAGAAGCTCATTTCTATATTTGTGCTGGTCAAACAAATCATTTCCTAGTATAAATTAAAAAAATTAAATCAGTTTATCAAAATAAATATAAATGTATTTAGAATTCTAAAGAAGTTTACATTTAACTGTTTAGATTTTTAAACTTGTCAAGATTGGCGACAAGTTTGATATTTTTAAGTATACTAGAAACGAAATATTTAAGTCTTTATGAGACTAATTTACTAAACCAAAGGGATATAAATCTCTGTTCTTAAATTCTCAGGTTTAGTGCTTCTTGGATTTTTATTCAAATACTTTTCAACTATAGGCAAATCCCTCAACTGGGCTCCACTTTCTACAATCCAATCAGATACACCATCATAAGTATTAATTAGTTCTGTATATGCACCTTTATGTAAAAACATGG
The DNA here is from genome assembly GCA_048571215.1 of Halarcobacter azotofixans (SeqCode). Lineage (GTDB taxonomy): Bacteria > Campylobacterota > Campylobacteria > Campylobacterales > Arcobacteraceae > Halarcobacter > Halarcobacter azotofixans. Next base: position 130,195 of record CP182352.1, on the reverse strand, counting down.
CGTATTTTCCACCATCGATTATTTTACTTTGAATCTCACCCTCTGGTTTTACTGTTTTATCATCCCATGAGATACACGCATCGTATCTTAGTTTTTCTACTTCTGTTACATGTGGATTATCATGCCCTATTCCAAACATCATGGCATTATCACCCATTAGGTTTTTTTTGTTTTTTATTTTATGTCCATAAGCAAAGGGCATAAGTACTTCCCACGCTTCTTGAGCTGCTTTTTGATACTCACCTGTTCTTCTTACATATAAAATATCTATATCTTCAAGCTCCACTATTTTTGGCTCTAACATCTTATTTCCTCTTTTTAATTTTGCATTTTTTGCAAACTCTTTAGGAGTTATTCCAAAATGCTTTTTAAAAGCCTTTGAAAAAGAGGCATTGGTTTCATATCCACTGTTCATTGCTATTTGAGTGATTTTTTGATTTGTCATAAACTGTAAGGTTGTGCTTTGAAGTCTTACTCTTCTAATATATTCACCCATACTCTCACCCACAATAGATTTAAAGATACGGTGAAAATGATACTTAGAAAAGCTGGCAATTTTTGATAATTCATCAAGGCTTAGCTCATTATTATAGTTTTGTTCAATGTACAAAATCACTCTACATACACTTTGTATATAATCATCTTTTGTGGTCTTACTCATCTGCTCTCTTTCAAACTCTTTTGTGTAGGAATTGTATTAAGATTTAGAAATTAAAACTACTCCCATATTGCTATTTTGAGTTATTGCTAAGATCCTCTTGCTTTGACCAAATACCTGCAAGAATTGCCCCTGAAATATTATGCCAAATACTAAATATAGCTCCTGGAAGCGCGCTCAAAGCAGAAAAGTATTTCATAGCTAAGACAACAGCTAAACCAGAGTTTTGCATACCAACTTCTATGGCAACTGTTTTACATACTGTTTTATCATATCCAAACATTTTTGCAAAATAGTATCCAGCAACTAAACCTAAAAGATTATGACAAACTATTGCTAACATCAAAGATAATGCAATTGTAGAGATTTTACTTTCGTTAAGTCCAATTATAATTCCTATAATAAATACAATAGAGATAATAGACAACAAAGCAAAAATATCATGTCTTTTTTCAATATATTTATTAAAAATTTGATTTAATATAAGCCCTACAACAACAGGTACAAACACTATTTTCAAAATACTAAGAAGCATACTAAGAGCTGGTACAGGTACTGTTTGCCCCACATAAAAAAGTGTCAAATATGGAGTTACAACTATAGATAATAAAGTTGAAACTATAGTCATAGTAATAGAAAGTGCCACATCAGCTTTTGCTAAAAATGCTATTACATTTGAAGCAGTTCCCCCAGAAACTGCCCCAACAAGTACCATACCAACAAGTAATTCATCAGATAGATTAAATAACTTAGATACTAAAAAAGCAAAAAAAGGCATAAATAAAAACTGCAATACCACAGTCAAGGCTATGATTTTTGGTCTTTTAAAAACCCTTTTAAAATCTTCAACTTTAAGGGTAATACCCATACAAAACATAATAAGAATCAAAAGTGGAATAATCCAAGATTTAAACCCCACAACTAAACTTGGTTGTAAGTATGCAAGCAAAGAAAATAAAACTGCCCACAAAGGAAATAGTATAGAGATTTTTTTTATCATAAGCTATCCAATCTTTTTTTCTTATTCTACAAAAATAGCTTTAAAGTTAATATTATTTTAAAACCTCATCAATACTTACAAGCTTAGCAAAAACACTGCCAAGTGCTGACATAAAAGAGTTGTGAACCTCACTAGCTTTTATCTTTTTTCCATGAAACTCTAAATCTCTTGTGGTACAAGCATCATGTACAAGTGTACAAGAATAACCCATATCAAAGGCTGCTCTTGTGGTTGAGTCTACACACATATGACTCATCATTCCACAAATTACTAACTCTTTTATATTTTGTTTGTCTAACTGCTCTTCTAAAGAGGTTTGTAAAAAACTATTTGGGAAATTTTTTTCTATAATAATTTCATTTTCTAGTGGTTTTACATTTTCATGTATTTGAATACCTTTTGTATCTGGTAAAAAAAAAGTTGATCCCTCTCTTATATTTATATGTTGGATATGAAATATAGGCATTTTTTCTTTTCTAAAATACTCTAAAAGTTTTTTTGCTTTTAAACTTGCCTCTTGAGAATTTACTAACTCAAAAGCTCCACCTTCAAAATAGTCATTTTGAATATCTATTAAAATCAATGCTTTACTCATGTTTTTCCTTTATTTATCTAAAAAATCTTTTATATTTTGTACCACTTTTTTTATAAGTCTATTTCTAGCTTCACTTGAACCCCAACCAATATGTGGAGTTAGAAGTAATCTATCTTTATTTACAACTTTTAATAAAGGATTTGTACTCTCAATTGGTTCTTTTGAAACCACATCAATACCACAATAAATCTTTTCTTCATCTATTATTTTGGCTAAATCATCTTCATTTATAATTCCACCACGACCAAGATTTAAAAGAATCGCTCCCTCTTTTATATTTTTCATATTTTCATAGGTCAATAGATTTCTTGTCTTCTCATTTAATGGACAATGGATACTTATGATATCTGAACTTTCTAATAACTCATCTAGCTCAACTCTTTTGTAGTTTGGATTAGAGTTTCTTCCACTTGTTGAATAATAAACAACTTCACAATTAAAAGCTTGGGCTTTTTTTGCTAAGTTTTCTCCAATATTCCCAAAACCAATAATCCCCACTCTTTTATTATCCAACTCATAAAACACTTCATCTATATGGGTAAATACAGGTGATTTTTCCCACTCTCCATTATCAACATAAGTTTTATAATAGTTTAGTTTTTGAACAAAATAAAATATCATCGCAAATGCAACTTGAACCACACTTGAAGTGGAATAATCAGCCACGTTTTTAACTTCTATATTTTTAGATTTGGCATACTCTAAATCTACATTATCAGTTCCCGTTGCGGTGATACAAATAAGTTTTATAGCAGAATCATCCATTTGCTCTTTTCTCAAAACTACTTTATTTGTAAGTACTATATCTGCATCTTTTACTCTTTCTTTTGACTCTTCTTCGCTTGTTGTAGCATAAGATACAACTTCCCCAAACTCTTTAAAAACATCTATATTTATATCTTCACCTAAAGTTGCTCTATCTAAAATAACTATTTTCATTTTATTCCTTTCTTTTTATTTATTAATACTATTGCGATTATTATAGTAATTATTCCTATGATTTCACTAAATTCTATTTTGTCATTCAATAAAAGATATGAAACAATAGCTGCACTTACTGGTACCAAATAAAAGATTGAAGATACCTTTGAAACCTCTGCATTTTTTATCATCACATACAAAAGTGATAAGGCACCAATACTAACTCCAACTGCCATATATAGTAAGGCAATTACAAACTCCCCATTCCATGATATATGAATATCTTCAAAAAACAAAAATGGAATAACAAGTATCGTTGAACTTAGGGTTTGTATTGCACCACCTGAGTATAGGTTCATACCTGTACAATACTTCTTTTGATATAAACTTCCAAAACTAAGCCCTAACAATCCCACAACAGACCAAAACACACCTAAAATAGAATCAAATGAAGTATCTAATTTTGAAACTACTACAAAAGATACCCCAATAAATCCTATAATCAATCCAAACCAAACCCTTTTATTTATCTCTTCATCCAAAAACTTCAAAGCTAAAAAAGTCACAATAATTGGTTGCAAGGATATAATCAAAGCATTTAATGCCCCTGAAACCCCATAAAAAATCGACATAAAAACACCTATGGAAAAGGTTCCTACTGTCAAACTTCCTGCAAATGCTATTTGGAAAAACTCTTTTTTTGTTTTTGGAAGTGATACTTTTAGAAGGTAAGCAATGGCTAATAAAATCCAAAATGCCATAAAAAATCTTATTCCTAAAAATGACATTGGGGAAGAGTTTTGCAAACCATATTGAGTAAAAATAAATCCACTTCCATATAAAAACATGAAAAAAAATGACAAAATTGATTTTTGAATATACCAACTCATCTTTTATCCTTTTAAATTTTCTGGCAAAATTCATAACAAAAGATAAAATCTAACTTCTAATGATTATGCCTTGACTATATAGTCAAGTAAAAGTATAACAAATTCTTGACTAAATAGTCAAGAATTTTAGCAATTATCTATAATTCTTTTATTTAATACACCTATTGAACTATTTGCAAGTGTAAGAATCATCGTTTAGTTTTAGTCATCATATGTGATAATGTAAGAATTGTTCATCTTTATCTTTTAGTCTAAATCTTTTTTCAAGTGATGTTAGAAATGGTTTTCCTAAATCTTCACAACGTAAAGCTTCTAATGTTATGTTTACATCAGATATTGGATTTACCATCAATTGATTTAATTTTTCAATTGTCAAATTAGGGTTTTTTCTTTCTGTTAAAATAACTTCATCATCTTTACAAATAAACCCCTCTTCTAAAACTTTTGCATACCATCCAGTAAAACCACTATCAAAGATAAACTTTGTCATATTTTTTTTATTTGTATTTGCACTTAATTTCCAACAAGGTTGTCTTGGTTGTGTTATTTGAACTAAAGTTTCTCCAATCTTTAAGATATCTCCAACACAAACATCTTTTTCACAAATATCTGATAATATAAGATTTTCACCAAAATAAGCCATATTTGTCATATCAAAATTGTTGTCAAAATGGGAATTTATCTTCCCATAAGTAAGTAAAGAGAAAAGAAATAATGCTTTATTCTCTCCCCCATGATGAACTAAATCAGCTTGAAAATCATCTTTAAAACCTGTTTTTGTAAGATATGATTTATCTATTGGGTACTTTTTTATCCCAGAAACTAACTCTTGACGTTTACTATTTTCAAGTTTTGTAGTAGTTACAATTCCCACTTTTACATACAAAACATCTGCGATTTTTTTATTCATGAAAATACTCCAAACTTTTTAATAATTGTATCAGTTTAAAAAAATCCATGTGTGATATTTATCACACTTATTGCTTTTATTTTGATTATAAGAGATTAAAAAGTTATATCATTTTCCTGTTTTTTTACAAATTTTTCTAAAAACTTTTCATCTAAAATTTTGATTTGATTTTTATCTTTTTTGATAGCTTTTTGTTCAATAAAAAATCCAATAGCTCTAGAAACCGATTCCCTTGTGGTGTTTAAAACACTTCCCATCTCTTTCATAGAAATATATTGTAAATAGTTTTTATGTTCTAACAAAAATATTGCACATCTAACTTTTATATTTACAGAAGCGATTGTTTTTATACTTCTTTGCAAAAATCTTACTTTGCTTATCATCGCTTTTTGGAAAATTTGATTTAGCTGTATTTCAGAAAAATTTGAATTTTTTAATAAGTTTTTATTTACAACTATTACTTCTCCTGAAGTCACAAACATTGCACTTAAAGGATAGTTACTCTTTTCTAAATATGATATTTCTCCAACTAACATATTTGGAAAAAAATAGTGAAATATTTTCTCTTTTTTATTTTCAAATATTCCACCTTTGACTAGCCCTGAAAGAATTACATAAAAGTTATCTGCAATATCATTTTCATAAAAAAGTATTCCATTTGCATCAAAGTTTTTTATTTGTCCTATTTTTTTAAAAGATTCTATCTCATCATTACTTAGCTCAAGAATCTTCATATTATTTTTTTAATGAGTTTAAAAACAATTCAAGTTGAGAGATACAAGTTTGAAAATATTTTCCATCTTGTGATTTTTTTGCAGTTCCAATACAGCCTTCTATTGAGGCAACTATATACATTGAAAGTGCCTTTGTGTCATTATGTGAGATTTCATTTTTTGCAATTGCATTATCCAAAACTTTTTCAAAAATATTTTCAAATCTTGTGTAAACAATCTCTAAAGCTGCTTTAAAATCTTTATCTATAGGAGACAATTCTTGCATAAGATTGTTTAGTTTACAACCACAAGCAAAATCAAAGTTCTTTCTATCTTTGATCATTTTTATCATCTCATCACAAATATTTTCTTCATAATTTAACAATACAGCATATTTATCTTCAATATAAGCATTTATCTTTTCATTTATAACTGCAAGGGCTAAGTCTTTTTTAGATTTAAAAAAGTGATACATTGAGCCTTTGTTCATATTTGCTTTTTTTAAAATTTTATCAATAGAAGTTGCAGAATAACCATTTTGATAAATCTCATCAAATGCAACTTGAAGTAGTTTTTCCCTTGGATTACCCATTTACTTTTAGTCTTTCTTTATATAAACTTTGAACTTCCATGAAGGGGATTTTATTTTCCCATCTTCAACTATTGCCTCATAATCTTTTTGTTCAACTAAATCCCAATTTGAGAAATCTATAGGATTTAAATACGCATCAGCAAGACCTTCAAAATCAACTTCACTTAGATACAATTTATCAACAAAAGGAAATAAAGTTTTATAAATATTAGCTCCACCAATCACAAAAAGCTCCTCTTCACCTGAACTTCTAGCAAAATCAAAGGCTTCTTGAATATCAGAAAATGAATAAACACCTTCACAACTAAAGCCTGTCTTGCTTAAAACAATTGAGGTTCTATTTGGCAAAGGTTTTCCAATCGATTCAAAGGTTTTTCTACCCATTATCAAATGATGTCCTGAGGTTATATTTTTAAAATTTTTAAAATCTTCAGAAATATGCCACAACATTTGATTATCTAAACCTATTTCCCAATTTTTTCCATATGCTACTATCATTGATATTTTCATTATTCTTACCTTTGTTTTAAACAGCCATCTGTGCTTTTATTGCTTCATGACATTTATAATTTACAAGCTCAAAATCTTCCATTTTAAAACTATTTATATCTTTTACATCTGGATTGATTTTCATTGTTGGTTTTTCAAAAGGAGTTCGTGACAACTGTAAGTTTACTTGCTCTATATGATTTGAATAGATATGCACATCACCAAAAGTATGAACAAAGTCACCAAGTTCTAAATCACAAACTTGTGCTATCATCATAGTTAAAAGTGCATAAGAAGCAATATTAAAAGGTACTCCTAAAAATACATCTGCACTTCTTTGATATAGCTGACAAGATAATTTTCCATTTGCAACATAAAACTGAAAAAAAGTATGGCATGGAGGTAGAGCCATCTTCTCTATTTCAGAAGCATTCCATGCATTTAAGATAAGTCTTCTACTATCAGGATTTGTTTTTATTTGTTCTATTAGTTGTGCAAGTTGATCAAGTTTTTTACCATCAACACCTTCCCAACTTCTCCATTGTGAACCATATACAGGTCCCAACTCCTTAATAGTTTCTGTATTTGTATACCCTAAATTTTTACCTTGACAATCTGCATTAGCAGTCCAAACTGTTTTTTTACCAATGAGCTCTTCTCTTTTTTGACCATAATGAATCTCTGCTAATCTTCTTTCATCTGTACTACCCTCAATAAACCATAAAAGTTCACTTATTATAGCTTTTAGATGGGTCTTTTTTGTAGTAACTAAAGGGAAGCCCTCACTTAAATCAAATCTCATTTGATAACCAAAAACAGATAAAGTACCTGTACCTGTTCTATCCTCTTTTTTTATACCATTATCTAATATATGCTGTAGTAAATCTAAATACTGTTTCAAAATTATCCCTTAGTAAACTATAATTGATTTTTGTATTTTAACATTTTAAAGCTTGATGTCATCTACTCACCAAAAATCAATTTAAGTGCAAATAAAATTAAAAATATTCCCATAATTCTATCAAAATACTTTCCAAAAGAGTTAAAAAAACTTTTTACTCTATTTGCACTAAAAATATAAGAGAATATAGAAAAAATCAAAAATGTTCCAAAAACAAAAAACAAACAATAAAAAAATTGTATATTAAATGGAGTATCAGGTTTTACAACAACTGTAAATAAAGCTAAAAAGTAAAGTGTAACTTTAGGGTTTAAAAGATTAGTAAATAAACCAATACGATAAGCTTTAAAATTACTCATTGAAGCTTTTTCTATATTATCATCTATCCTATAAGTGCTTGATTTTAATATTTTTATACCTAAATAAATTAAATAAAAAGCAGCTAAATATTTAAGGCTTGTATATATAAACACAGATTTTGATACTATTAAACCAAAACCTAAAAGTATATAAGTTAAGTGAACAACAATACCACTACTAATACCAAGTGCAGTTAGTATGGCTTCTTTTCTTCCATAACTTATACTTTGTCTTAAAACAATTGCAATATCAGGTCCCGGAGACATCATAGCAAATACATGGGCAACTGCTATTAATAAAAACTGATTCAAATAATCCATTAATTTCTTCTTTGTCCCTGTTTTGGTTTGCTAACCTCTTTTTGTAAATCAACACTTAAGTTATTATAAAATAGTTCCCCATAATCTGTAGTTCTATTGATAGTCTCATAGGCTTGAGTTATACCATTGTTATATCTAACTGCATCTTCTAGGATTTTTATAATTTTAACTGATTCTAAAAAATTTACATGGCTAGGGGCTTCTATAGGTGAAGAGTAGTATTTATGCATCCTTTCTACTAGATTCCTATTTCTTATCTCTATAAAAACAGACTCAATAGGAGATTTAAAAAAAAGTATTTTTTGTTTTACATTTATAGAGATGTAGGTTGTCTCCATCCCATAAATTTTCCTAGAAAAAGAATCAAACAAAAATAGCTTTTTGTTGTAGTTATTATTAAATAGTTCATAAATCAACTCTAATATCTGTATTTTTTCCTCTTTTGTATAAAAATTCCCAATACTTGCAAAACAAAAACTCAATACTGATTTGATAGAATACCACTCTGTAGTATCATAATCATACCTAAGCATCTGTTTAATTCTTTCTTGTTTTAATTCCTCAATCTCTGTACTTGTTTTTGTTCTATATACTCTTTTTACTGCTGTATCTCTATACATAGGTCCTGGAAACTGAGCTTGGATAACAAATCTTCTATTTTTTTCAAGATCCATGATATATTTCAATCTTCCATAATAATCCTCATCGATTATCCTTACTTCTTTTTGGGGAATTTGTGTAATAGATTTAATAAACTCTTCTCCACTACACCCCTCTTCCCAAATAAAATCAGGGTATCTAAAGATATTGCAAATTTTATTTTTCACATCATCATTTGGTTCTATATCAGAAATATTATCAATCCATGAAGTTACTGTTCTTCTATCTTTATTTATCAAATTAGCAAATTTTGATATACTTAAATTTGAACGTTTAAAAATCTCTATGAATTTCTCTATTCCATTTTTATATGTCATTTCACAACCTTAAATTTTTTTTATTTTTTATTGTACCACTTTCATACATAAGAACAAATATTGTACAAATTATATGTTTAGTTAAAAAAGTTGCAATTTCTAAAACAATAATTATACACTACAAGAATCTTTAGCTCATGTATAATGTTATTTACATTACGAATAAGGATATTATATGAGCGCAGGAAAAAAATTTAGAGAAGCTTTAAAAGAAGAAACTCCTTTACAAATTGTTGGAACAATTAATGCTTACCAAGCATTACAAGCTACAAAAGTAGGATTTAAAGCTATTTACCTTTCAGGTGGAGGTATAGCAAACGCATCTTATGGTTTACCAGATTTAGGTATGACTATGATTGAAGATGTATGTATTGATATTAGAAGAGTAACTTCAATTTGTGATACTCCATTAATCGTTGACGCTGATACAGGTTGGGGACATGCATTTAATGTTGCTAGAACTGTTAAAGAATTTATCAGATCTGGTGCTGCTGGATTACATATTGAAGATCAAGTTGCTGCTAAAAGATGTGGACACAGACCAAACAAAGAGTTGGTTTCAACTGAAGAGATGTGTGATAGAATCAGAGCTGCTGTTGATGCAAAAATGGACTTAGATCCTGATTTTTATATCATAGCAAGAACAGATGCACATGCAAGTGAAGGTCAACAATCAGCAGTAGATAGAGCTAAAGCTTATGTTGAAGCTGGAGCAGATGCTATTTTTGCTGAAGCAATTCATACTCTAAAAGAGTACAAAGAGTTTACAGATCAAATGACTGTACCAGTTTTAGCAAATATTACTGAATTTGGAGCAACTCCAATGTTTACAACTGAAGAATTGGGTTCTGTTGGTATCGAAATGGTTCTTTATCCATTATCAGCATTTAGAGCAATGAATAAAGCTGCACTACATGTATATAAAGAATTAAGAGAAAAAGGTACACAAGAAAGTACTTTAGATACTATGCAAACTAGAATGGAACTATATGATATGTTAGGTTACCATGATTATGAACAAAAAATGGATGCACTTTTTGCTAAGGGAAAAGCAAAATAAATTTAACAAAAAATTTAAAAACAAAAATCTAATTTAAAATAGGGAAAAGGAGACAATTATGGCAGGATTAGCAGGAGTTATCGCTGGAGAATCAGCAATCTGTACTTGTGGATTAGGAAATGGTTTAAACTATAGAGGTTATGATATTGCAGATTTAGCATTAAAATGTGATTTTGAAGAGGTAGCATATTTATTACTAGAAGGTGAATTGCCAACTGTAGCTCAAAAAGAAGAGATCATGGCTAAAATCCAAGCAGGTAGAGATTTACCTCAAGGTGTTAAAGATGTATTAAAAGCACTTCCAGCATCATCTCACCCAATGGATGTTATGAGAACTGCAACATCAGCTTTAGGTTGTATGGAACCAGAAGCTGAAGATTTTTCTGATCAAATGGATAAAATCTTAAGATTACTTGGGGCTTTCCCATCATTTTTAGTTTATTGGCATCACTACCATGTAAATGGTAAAGAGATTGAATTAAAATCTGATGAAAAAACTATGGCTGGATATATTGTAGAAAGATTAAAAGAGAAAAAACCTTTAGCAGTAGAAGTAAAAGCTATGAATGCTATGTTAACTCTATATGCTGAGCATGAGTTCAATGCTTCAACATTTGCAAACAGAATTACAGCTTCAACACTTTCAGATGTATACTCTTGTATGACAACTGGTATTGGAACTTTAAAAGGTCACTTACATGGTGGAGCAAATGAAGTTGCAATCAAGTTTGTACTTGGTTTTGACAATGTTGAACATGCATTAAAAGAAGTAGATGAGATTTTTGCTAGAAAAGAAAAAATCATGGGATTTGGTCATAGAGTTTATAGAAACTTAGATCCAAGATCACCAATTGGTTTTGAATTAGCTAAAGAATTAAAAGAGCTTCCAACTTCAGATCCAAAACTATTTGATATTGCAAAAGCGATTAGAGATAAAGTAAAAGCTGATAAAGGTTTACCAGACAATATTGACTTCTTTGGTGGATTAATTTATCACTATATGCAAATCGAAAGATTATATTATACTCCACTATTCATTATGTCAAGAGCTGCTGGATGGGCTGCTCATGCATTTGAACAAAGAGCAAATAATAGAATTATCAGACCAGGTTCAACTTATACAGGTCCAGAGCCAAGAGACTTTGTTGCTTTAGAAGACAGAGCATAATTCATCTTCTCCCCTCTTTCTAAGAGGGGTTTTAAACTAAAAAACTATGCAAATTCTACATATAGTAGATAATCTAAATTATAAAAATGGATATAACAATGACAAATGAAAAATATCTAAAAAAGCTAGAAGGATTTGATACAAGCTATTACGATGTAAAAGCTGCTGTTGAAGATATCACTCCTGGCTCTTTTGAAAAACTAAACTATACTTCAAGAGTATTAGCAGAAAACCTAATTAGAAAGTGTCCAAGTGAAGATTTAAAAGATTCACTTATTCAACTTATTGAAAAAAGAACTGACAAAGATTTCCCTTGGTTTCCTTCACGTGTAATCTGTCACGATATCTTAGGTCTTACTGCTTTTGTTGACCTAGCAGGTCTTAGAGAAGCTATCGCTAAAGAGGGGGGAGATCCTGAAAAAGTAAATCCAGTTGTTCCTACTCAACTTATTGTTGATCACTCATTAGCTGTTGAATGTGGTGGATATGACCCAGATGCATTTCAAAAAAACAGAGATATTGAAGATAGAAGAAATGCAGATAGATTCCACTTTATTAACTGGACTAAAGAGGCATTTAACAATGTAGATGTTATCCCTCCAGGAAATGGTATCATGCATCAAATCAACCTTGAAAAAATGTCTCCAGTTGTTCACAATATAGATGGGATTGCAAGTCCAGATACATTGGTTGGAACAGACTCACACACTCCTCATGTTGATGCACTTGGTGTTATTGCTGTTGGTGTTGGGGGATTAGAAGCTGAAAATGTAATGCTTGGAAACCCTTCATATATGAGAGTACCTGATATAATTGGTGTTGAAATTATAGGGACTAGAGCTCCTGGTATTACTGCAACTGATATTGCTTTATCTTTAACTTCATTTTTAAGAGAAAACGATGTAATTTCAGCATATTTAGAGTTCTTTGGTTCAGGGATTCAATACCTAAACCTAGGAGATAGAGCTACTATTTCTAATATGACTCCTGAATATGGTGCAAGTGCTGCAATGTTTGGAATTGATGATAAAACTATTGATTATCTAAAAATTACAGGTAGAGATCCAAAACAAGTTGAGTTAGTTGAAGCTTATGCTAAAGCAAATGGTTTATGGGCAGATTCATTCAAAAATGCAACATATGCTAGAACTTTAACATTTGATTTAACAAGTGTCACAAGATCTTTAGCTGGACCTTCTAAACCACATAAATTAGTTCCAACTTCTACTTTACAATCAGAAGGGATTACAAAAGAATGGAAACAAGATGGGGATAAAATTCCTGATGGTGGTATCTTAATTGCTGCAATTACATCTTGTACAAATACTTCAAACCCAAGAAATGTTATTGCTGCTGGTTTAGTTGCTAAAAAAGCAAATGAGCTTGGTTTGACAAGAAAACCATGGGTTAAATCATCTTTAGCACCAGGTTCAAAAGTTGCAGAACTTTACTTAAAAGAATCAGGTCTTTTACCAGAGCTTGAAAAACTTGGATTTGGTATTGTTGGTTTTGCATGTACTACTTGTAATGGTATGAGTGGAGCATTAGACCCAGCTATCCAAAAAGAGGTTGTAGATAATGATATCTATTCAACAGCTGTATTATCTGGAAATAGAAACTTTGATGGTAGAATCCACCCATATGTAAAAGAGGCATTTTTAGCTTCACCTCCACTTGTAATTGCATATGCACTAGCAGGAACTATTAGATTTGATATTGAAAAAGATTCTTTAGGAACTGATAAAAATGGAAATCCTATTACTCTAAAAGATTTATGGCCAAGTGATGCTGAGATTGACGCAATTGAAAAATCAGCTGTAAAACCTGAAATGTTTGGTGAAATTTATGACCCAATGTTTGCAAGAAATCCTTTAGCTGATATTAAAATCGACCCATTTTATAACTGGAATTCTAACTCTACATATATTCAAAAACCACCTTATTGGGAAGATGAATTTATGGGAATGCCAGAATTAAAAGGGATGAGACCTTTAGGTGTATTCCCTGATAATATCACAACAGACCACTTGTCACCTTCAAATGCAATCTTACCAACAAGTGCTTCGGGGGAGTATTGTTTAAAAATGGGATTACCTGTTGAAGATTTAAACTCTTATGCAACCCATAGAGGGGATCACAATACAGCTTCAAGAGCAACTTTAGCAAATCCAAAACTATTTAATGAAATGGTTAAAGATGAAAATGGAAATGTTAAACAAGGTTCATTGACAAAAATTATGCCAGAGGGTACTGAATCTAGAATGTGGGAAGCTATTGAGACATATACACAAAGAAAACAACCACTTATTATCATAGCAGGTACTAACTATGGTCAAGGCTCTTCAAGAGACTGGGCTGCAAAAGGTGTAAGACTTGCAGGTGTTGAAGTTCTTATTGCTGAATCAATTGAAAGAATCCACAGAACTAACTTAGTTGGTATGGGTGTCTTACCATTACAGTTTAAAGAGGGTGAAACTAGACACACTTATAATATAGATGGTTCAGAAACATTTGATATTGTTGGAGATATTAAACCTAGAACTGATTTAACAGTTGTAATGACAAGAGCAAATGGTGAAAAAGTTGAATTTACAGTTTTATGTAGACTTGATACTTCTGCAGAAGTTGAAGTTTATAAAGCTGGTGGTATTTTACAAAAATTCGCTAAAGATGTAATTGCATCTAAATAACAAATCCATAAAAAGCATCTTTTGATGCTTTTTATGATTTATAAAACTTCTTAAAGAAATCAGATGATATTTTTAAAAAGTTTTAAAATATTTTTTAAGGAAAAGCAATGAGTAATTATAAGCCACAATTTAAAGTAAAAGCTACATATATGAGAGGTGGAACTTCTAAAGGAACATTTTTTAATATAGCTGATTTACCTAAAGAGGCACAAGAGAATCAAGAAGCAAAAAATAAACTTTTACAAAGAATTGTTGGAAGCCCTGATGCCTATAAAAAACAAATAGATGGTATGGGTGGTGCAACATCTAGTACATCAAAAACTGTACTTGTAGGAAAAAGTGAAGTTCCAGGACATGATGTTGATTATTACTTTGGTCAAGTTGCTATTGATAAAGATTTTATGGATTGGTCTGGAAACTGTGGAAACTTATCAAGTGCAGTTGGTCCTTTTGCTATAAAAGAGGGTTTAGTTGACAATGTACCCCAAAACGGTGTTTGTTGTGTAAAAATTTGGCAAGCAAATATCAAAAAAACTATACTTTGTTATGTAACAATGGCAGATGGAATGGTTAAAGAGATAGGTGATTATGAAATCGATGGAGTTACTTTTCCAGCTGAAGAGATTAAATTAGAGTTTGTTGAACCTGTTGATCCAAGTGAAGAGTTATTTCCAACTGGTAACTTAGTAGATGATTTAGAAGTTCCAGGTATTGGTACTTTTAAAGCTACTATGATAACAGCTGGTATTCCTACAATTTTCTTAAATGCAGAAGATATAGGATACACAGGAACTGAACTTCAAGGGGATATTAACTCAGATGTTGAAGCATTAAAAAGATTTGAAACAATTAGAATAGCAGGTGCTATGAAAATGGGACTTATGAAAAACCCAAAAGATGCAGAGACTCAACAACATGTACCAAAAGTTGCCTTTGTCGCACCACCATCTGATTTTACTACATCAACTGGAAAAACAATAAAAGCAAATGAAATTGATTTACACGTACGTGCTTTATCTATGCAACAACTACACCATGCCATGATGGGAACAGCTTCTGTTGCTATTGGAGTTGCAGCTTGTGTTCCTGGAACATTGGTAAATCTTGCAGCTGGTGGGGGAGAAAAAGATGATGTAAACTTTGGACACCCATCTGGAACTTTAAAAGTAGGTGCTGCTTTAACTAACAAAGATGGTAAATATAAAGTTGAAAAAGCAAGTATGAGTAGAAGTGCAAGAATTATCATGGAAGGTAATGTATTTGTTCCTGCTGGGACTATGGACTAATCACAATTAAAACAAGGTCAAGATTTAATATTTTGACCTTCTTCTATCAAGATTTAACTTGATTTTTCCCATCCCTTTTTGCTTCATAAAGTAGTCTATCTGCTCTTTTGAAAATAGATAAACAATCATCATCTTTATTGATTTCTGTTAATCCAATACTAATAGTTATTATCTCATTTTCTATACAATTAACTTTTTCAGAGATAAGGACTCTAATCTTTTCTGCTGCTTCTTTAGAATCACTTAAATTAGTTTCTGAAAGTAAAACAACAAACTCTTCTCCACCTATCCTAAAAAAATAATCATTGGTTCTAATAGCTTCATTTACAGTTTTAGTTGCCTCTTTTAAAACTAAATCACCTTTATCATGACCATAGGTATCATTTACTTTTTTAAAATTATCAATATCAAATATCAAAAAAGAAAAAGTTTGGTTATACCTTTTATATAAAGATATCATCTCTTTTATCTTTTGATTATAAAATTTTCTATTATATATTTTTGTAAGGGCATCTTTATTTGTTTGCTCTTTTAGTTTTCTATGTATTTTTTTTAATCTCTGATTTTGAATCTGTAAAGCTCTAGTTCTTTTATTTACTTCATCTATTAACATATCTTTTGTAATTAACCATTTTTTCTTATTTATAAAATATAACATTAGTACAAAAGAGGTAAAAATTACACCAAAAAAACTTACAACTAAAAATATTGTTTCATTTTTTGTTAACTCTATATATTTCTTATTTTTAAACCATTTGCTATGTATTTTTTCAAACTTTCCATTTAGTTTTATATTTGTAATCTCATCATTTATACGTGGGAGTAAATCAAATTCATGTTTTACAATACCAAAGCCTCTTTTTATCTCTTTTAATGCACTATCTAAAGGTATAATATTTTTATAATTAGCTTTTTGAATCAAAGTTTCTGGATAACAAAAGGCATCTATCTTTTTGTCATTTAATGCTTTAATTAAATTTTTATAGTTTTCATAAACTACTTTCTTTTTTGTAATACTTTTATCAATAATTTTATTACAGATATTCTCTTTTCCAACACCAACTTTTTTATTTATTAAATCATATTTTGTGTTTATATTTTTAGTCTCTTTTCTTTTATAGATTTTTATAAGAAAGGTATCTGTTGGCTGACTAAATAAAAATATGTTTTCTCTTTTTTGACTTATCCCTATATTTGGAATAATATCAGCCTCATTGTTTTTAAAAAGATCAATCAAATCTTTGAAATTGTCAACTACTATATATTTATATTTGATATTAAGATTTTTTGCAATATTTTCAAAAAGTTCTACACCATAACCATCAGGTTTACCTTTATCATTTATAAAATAATAAGGTTTCCAATCCTTTGTTATAGCTACTTTGTAAACTTTATCTTCTATTGCAGATAAATAAATTGGTAAGATTAAAAGTATTATTATATATATTAATTTTTTCATAAAATATTATACTATGAAAAATAAAAATTTAAATAAAAACACTTTATTAGTAAAATAGAAAATCTATTTTACTAATTTTGATATCTCTTTAAATACTGGATTTTTTGCATTAACAGTTAGTTCAAAAAGAAGTGATTCGTAGGTAGTTGGTATAACTCCTGCTTGGATAAGTCTTTGGATAGCCATATCCTTATCTTTTGCTTTTCTAGAGTTTACACAATCAGTAACAAGTACAGGTTGTAAACCCTCTTCTAATAAATCAAGTGCCGTTTGTAACACACAAACATGTGTCTCAATACCTGCTAAGATTACAAACTTTTTACCACTTGCTTTTATAGCACTTAAGCCATCAGGATTTCCACAACAAGAAAAAGTAGTTTTCTCAAAGTGAGGATAATCATCAGTTAACTCTCTTAAACTAGCTATTGTCTCACCTATACCTTTTTTATATTGCTCATTTACAATAATTGGTATCTCATGAAGTTTTAATCCACTTATTAAAGTAATTAAATTTTTTTCTAACTCTTCATTGTCTGCTATATGAGGGAAAAGTCTTTCTTGAACATCAACTTGTACAAAAACACAATCTTCAGCTTTAATTCTCATCATTACTCCTTAAAAAATATTGCTTATAATACTTAAGTTTCGTAACATAAGTCTAGCATTTTTATTGAAATGCTACCTTTTCTGCACGTGCCAATAAATCTTTTGCCCCTTGGTCTATAAAAGTTTGTGCTAATACTTGACCTACTGTTTTATACTCTTCAATATCTGCTATTAAATCCTCTTGGATATATTCACTTCCATCTGGCATCCCAACTATTGCTCTAACATCCACTGAGTTTTCATCTAAGATTGTAGCTTTTACCCCAATAGGAACTTGACAACCACCCTCTAAAGTGTGCACAAAACTTCTTTCTATAGTTGATTCAATTTCTGCATCTTTATCGTGTAAAACAGATAGCAACTCAACTAATTCTGGATTATCTAAAGTTTCTATACCTAAGGTTGCTTGTCCCATAGATGGAATCATGTTATCTACTGAGATTGGTGAGAAATGTTTTACTTCATCCTCAATTTGCAATTTTTGAACTCCAGTTGCAGCTAAAATAATTGCATCATATTCCCCAGCTTTAAGTTTTGCTATTCTTGTATTGATATTTCCTCTTAAATCTTTAAGTTCAATATCTGGTCTTAAAAGTTTTAGTTCCATTCTTCTTCTTAAACTTGTAGTTCCTACAATTGCACCATCTGGTAGTTCACTTATACTTGCATATTTTTCACTCAAAAAAGCATCTCTTGGGTCAAATCTTTTTGTAAGTGCTGCTAAAACAAACCCCTCTTCAAACTCAACTGGAACATCTTTTAAAGAGTGTACTGCAATATCAGCTTCTTTATTCTCTAATGCTATTTCTAACTCTTTTGTAAAAAGCCCTTTCCCA
Source organism: Halarcobacter azotofixans (SeqCode) (assembly GCA_048571215.1). GTDB lineage: Bacteria > Campylobacterota > Campylobacteria > Campylobacterales > Arcobacteraceae > Halarcobacter > Halarcobacter azotofixans. Next base: position 111,764 of record CP182352.1, on the reverse strand, counting down.
CCTATTTTTGCTAAAGGTACATCTAAGATCTTATCAGCTTTTGTTGAAAATGTTTTTAACTCTATTTCCATATGGGGATAATGTTTTAAAAGTTCCGCTTTTATATATTCACTTTGCCATAGGGCTAATTTACTTTTTCTTGTTGCTATTATTAATTTTTTCATATACTATTTTCCTAAACTCTCATATTTTATTCTTGTTTTATCTATTTCGCCATTTATAAACACAGTTGGCGTTCCTTGTACCATAACATCTTCACCCATATCCATATCATGAACTATCTCATCATTTATACTTTTTTTATCTATATCTTTTTTAGTAAAGTTTGTCATAAACTCACTATTAAAAGCTTTTATGATTTTTTCTTCATCTTTCTCTTTTGATGTAAAATATTTATCCCAATCTCTGGTATAAACTTTTAGCTCAATATCTTTTATCCCTTTATTTTTTGCCAATATACTAAGTTTTGACAGTGGTAAGGCTGCTGGATGATGTCTTACTAGTGGAAAATTATAATAATATAAAGCTATTTTTTTTGGATGTTTCTTTACATAATTTATAACATCTGGCAAAAAGTCTATACAAAAAGGGCACAAAGGATCTGAAAAAACTACAATTTTATCTTTTGCATTATGTGTTCCAGCTATAAGCTTACTCTTATCATAATATTTTGAGCTAAGTGTTGGATTCATTAGATCCTTATAAGATTTTGATGTATCTAAATCAAAAAGTTCTGAAGATACTATTTTGCCATCACTAAAAACTATATCTTTTGCTTTTACATTTTTTCCTGCCATCAAGGCTTCTATCTCAACTATAAAACCATACCAACCTTTTACTGGTAAACTTTTTTTCATCACCACAGAGATAGTTTGCACTTCTATTCTTGTATTTTTTGAAAATCTATCATTTTCAAATTTGATTATTTTGTTTTCAATTGTAGAGGCATACAGACTAAAACATAAACCTGTAAGTAGTATAAAAAATCTAATCATGGAAATCCTTATTAAAAATTGAATTTATTATATAAAACAAAAGTTAACATATGATTAAGTCTTTGGTCTGACTGTTATTTTTCTAACATCAAACAGCTCTTTTGCTTTGTTTAACATGGGTGAGTCTAAAATATCTTGTATTTGTAACTCTTGTTGTGATGGTGTTGGATTTTCTGTTTTTTGCATATCTGCAACACATCCAGAACCCACTTCTATATCTTCTAACATAGAACCAACCTCATCACTATTTTGTTCTTGATTTTCCTCTTTTGGTTTTGGTATTTCTGCTTTAGTTTCTTCTTGTGGAGGAATCTTCCTTTAGGAAGTCTAATTCAATATCATTTCCAAAAGTATCATAAATAAAAGTTTTTATAACACCAAAGTATTTAAATAAAAATTTTCTCTCATCCCCTTGGGCATGAGAAATAATTTGTAGTTTATTGTTTTCAAAACTTTTATATATAAAGTTTTTTTCAAACATTTCACCTAAATCATAATCTCTTTCATAAACCTTTTCGGTTAGTTCCTCATATAAAAGAGTATTCTTATCCATAGGTTTATCTTCAATTTCTACTTGGCTAATTGGTTCGTAAACTATATCATCAAATTGCTCTTTGGGTGTTTCTTGTTTATTTTCTTCTTGTGCTGACTCTTCCTCTTTAGGTGCTACATTTTCAACTTGAACCTCTTGAACTTTTATCTCTTCTTTTATAGGTTTTGTTTCAAGTTGTGGTTCATCAAAAGGTGTTTCATCAAAGGGAGTTGCAAAATCATCACTTGGAATTTGTTGTTTTATTTCTAAGTTTTCATCTAAATTTTCTAAACTCTCAACTTCATTTACCTCTACACTAGCTATAGAGTTATCTTCAATATTTTGAAGCTCATTGATTTGTTCTGTATCTATATTTTTTTTATTTTCATGGTATTGTTCATCAAGTTTTACCACCTCATCATCATAAGCGTGATTGATATCATTTTTAGCATGTTCTACAACTTTTTCTGGGACAATTGCCTCTTTTATTACAGGTTTTACCTCTACTTGCTCTACTTGGTTTATAATCTCTTGTATAGTTTTAAGATTTGTTGCTTCTATCATCTTTGATAAAGTTAAAATAAGTACAAATCCACTATCAGAGTTTAGAGCTAAAAGATGTTTTGCATCCCCTAAGATTCTAAAAAATCTATCATATAAAAGTAAATCAAATTTTGTATCTTTATCTAACATCTTTTGTTTTAAATAAATAGTCATCTCATCAAAAACTTGTGAAATCTCATAGTTTTCAAGCTCTTTTACTATATTTGTTATTTCCCCTTTTTTAAGCACTATATCAAAAAGTTTATCCATAAGTGCAGGTTCAATAAGCCCTAACATATCCACAACAGCAGGAAGAGTAACCTTCCCTTTTGAAAATATAATTGCTTGGTCAAGGAGCGTTAAAGTATCCCTTAAACTCCCTTGCCCACTCCTTGTTAGTATCTCCAATGCTGGAGTATCAAAATCAATATTCTCTTCATTTAAAATATGTGAAAGATGATGTAGTACATCAGCAGGTGCTATTTTATTGAATCTAAAATGTTGTGTTCTACTTAAAATAGTAGCTGGCAATTTAAGTGGGTCTGTTGTAGCTAAAATAAATTTTACAAATCCAGGAGGTTCTTCTAGAGTTTTAAGTAAGGCATTAAATGCTTGGGGAGTAAGCATATGAACCTCATCGATGATAAACACTTTAAATCTTGCACTGCTTGGTTTGTACTTTGTGTGTTCAATTAAATCTTTGATATCATCAATACCTCTATTTGAAGCAGCATCCATCTCTATAATATCTAGATGTCTATTTGTATTTGAACTAACACAGTTTTCACAAACCTCACAAGGTTTTGAAGTGGGACCTTCTGAACATAGTAGTGCCTTTGCCATAATCCTAGCAGTACTTGTTTTACCACTTCCCCTTAGACCTGAAAAAAGATAAGCGTGGGAAAGTCTATTTGAATCAAGAGCAAGGCTTAGTGTTTGGGAAATAGTGCTTTGTCCAACTAAATCCTCAAATCTTTTTGGTCTATATTTTAAAGCCAATACTTTTTTTTGTATATTTTGATTCTCACTCATTTATATTCCTCACTTTAATTTTTCCGCCATTGTTCCATGAACCTAATATCTGATTTACCATTGTTAAATTTATATCTGAAGTGTAGTAAATATTTACCAATAAATCTCCATTGTTGTTATGTCCACAATCTTTACTCAAATCACATAATCTATTTGCTATGGCATAACCTGTTTCTATCAAATTTATCTCTTCACCCATTATATCTTTTATAACTTTTTGTACTAAAGGATAGTGGGTACAACCTAAAACTATAGTATCTACACCATCCTCTTTCATAGGTTTAAGCCAAGAGTCTAACATAGAAAAAGTTTTTTCATCTTCTATTTTGCCCTTTTCTATTTGTTCCACAAGACCTGGACAAGCTCTCTCATACAAGGTTATATTTGAACTTGAAGAGCTAAGTTTATCAACCAAAAGTTGATACTTTTCCCCTTTTAAGGTAGCAGGAGTTGCCAAAACACCTATCTTGCCATTTTTACTTATATTAATAGCTGGTTTAATTCCAGGTTCTGTTCCTATAACTATCAACTTAGGATAGTGGGCTCTTAACTCTTTTATTGCAGCAGAAGTTGCCGTATTGCAAGCAACCACTAGGGCATCTATGTTATGATTTTTTATTAAATAATTTGCGATATCAAAACTATGATTTAAAATCTGCTCTTTTGACTTTTGCCCATAAGGAGCAAATAGAGTATCAGCTATATAGAAAATCTGCGCACCCTTAAAGGTTTGAGTGATAGCTTTTACTACAGTTAATCCGCCAAGTCCAGAATCAAAAACACCAACTTTCAATTAGTACCTTTTTATTATTTGAAGAGATTATATCAAAAAAGTTATAACTACTATGTTAAAGTTTAAAGCATCCTCATATAAAGTATTTTTAAAGCAAATTTTATTTATCATCAAATCAAAAAGGATTTTATAATTGTTTTTTCACTTTCATCCATATAAACCCTTTTTAAACAAAGACACAAAAAAGATAATAGTAGGAACCTTACCACCTCCAAGATTTTGTAATAAAGAGTTTAAAACAAACGATGTAGACTTTTGTTATGGTTCAAAAGACAATCTACTTTGGAAAGCATTAGATAAAATCTATAATTTGAATCTTCCCTTTGAAAATAGTAAGCAAGCAGTAAACTTACGAAAAGAGTTCCTAATCAAAAATCAAATAGGTATCTGCGATATAGTTGAATCTTGTTCAAGAGAAAAAGTAGATGCAAGTGATATAGGTATGAGTAAGATAATCCTAAGGGATATATTAGGATATTTAAAAGAGTACAAAAATATAAATACCCTAATCTTTACAGGAGGATTATGTAAAAACTCCCCAGAATATTTTTTTAGAAAAGTTTTAAAAGAACAAAATATAAGATTGAAACTAATCTCAGAAAATATACCAAAACAACACCTCTTTGAGTTTGATAATAGAAGTTTCAAAACCATAAGCCTAAGTTCACCATCAAATGCAGCAAATAGAAGTATAGGTGCAAATGCTTACTATAAAAAAATGAAAAAACAAAATCCAAACTACACAACACTTGATTTTAGAATAGAACAATATAAAAAAATATTTAAAACTTAAAGCCACTTAAGATTTACATAATCTAAATTTCCTTATAATTCCAACAATAAAATGAATGAGTATTCATTTATAAAAAAGGAAACTATATGTATATGACAGAAATTATGATTTTCGTAGTAGGAAGTTTATTGGCTTTTACTTTGGCGTCTTGGTTTATCACTTTTTTTGTAAAAGATAACTAGATAGATTTATTTAATACAACTCAATCTCTTTATTGAGTTGTATTTAGTACTAAAATACAGGTACAAGAATAAAAAAATCAACCGCTCTTTTTATTGATCTAGTCTTTTGTATAAGTGCGAATACTATAAAAATATATACAAGTATTTAAATTGTATTAAAGATTGTGGTGGGTGTTTTAATTTTGTTATTGTTATCATATTTAATAAATTTACTATATAAAAAGGATATTATTTTTTAAAGTAATCTTTATATATGAAGATTATTTAATATTAAATACTATGTAGTTTTAAATATTTTGATAAAAATAAAAAGATCAATAAATTGTAAAATCTATAATATTTATTATTTTATAACATATTTTATGCCATTATATTATTACTATTTAATTAAAAGGGTATACTAAATCTTATGAACTTTATTGAGAGTCTTCATAGACCAGCAAACACAAGATTAAAATCTTGTGTTCATGTATGTAAATTTATAAAAAATAAAAAATTTAATAAAAAGACTGTTAGAGAGGAATTTTTTATATATATATTAAAAGAATTGAATACTTCTTATATAAATAATTTAACTTCTGATACATATGGCATAACTAGTTATGAATCTATAGAAAAGCTTTATGATTTTTTTAAACTAAAGAAATATAAAGAACAAATCCAATACCTACAAAAATTTAATTTAGCAAAAAAAGATAAAAATGCATTAGAAACAAAAGTTTTTTCTTTATTTAAAACCATAGGATACTACATAAGGCTCGCAGAAATATTTGGTCTTATAGATAAGGAATATAAACTAACAGAATTGGGATTAAAATTAGTTTCATATCCTTCTCAAAATGATTTTACAAAACTTACCTTGAAACAAAAACAATTTTTCTTTGATAGAATTATTGAAGAAGATATATTATTTATTCTTCCATTGATATTTTGGCATATTATATTAATAAAACATCCTAAAATCATAAGTGGTCATGGAGAAAAAGCAAAATTTGAAGATTCTATAAAATTTATATCAGATGCTTTATCTCATAAAAAATTTGTGTATACATCTGTTAGCTGGAATAATTATATTGTTGTTAGAAATCAATGGCTAGTAGATATAGATTGTATAGGACTAAATGGAAATATAAAGCCTTCTTTTAAATTAAAAATATTCAATATAGAAGAAGTTAAAAATTATTATGAACAAATAGAAAATCAAGCTAAACAATTTATAAAACTAAACGCTAAGCCAAAAGAGAAATATAAAGAAAATTTACAAATTATAAATAAAATATATAAGAATCTAGTTAAACAACAAGATAGAAAAAACTATGCATTTATTAATTTATACGATATTGCAAAAGAAGCAAAATTTTCTTACAATAAAATGCAAGAATTTTTAAATTATCTTATAGAAGATAGAGAAAACTGGAAAAAAGTAAAATTAAATAATGTAATAGGTGGAGCAGATTCAAGAAAAAGATTTTATATTAGAAGAAAGCCTATATTAAATATCAAAATATTAGAGGATTTAAAGTGAAATTAAATAACTTATGGAAAGATTTACCAATTAGTAAATTAAATTCGAAAAGAATTGTCAAAGCATATAATGCAGGATTAGTTCCAGAGCTTCCTTATTTTATAGTAGGTCAACATAATGTAAAAAATGAAGTAGAAAAAAGGTTAGAAAGACTTGATGAACAAAATTTTGATAGATTAATTTTAACTAGTAATTACGGAAATGGAAAAACTAATCTTTTTAAATACTTGAAATTGTATTTTAAAACCCATTCTAATGCCAATAATTTTAATATCAATTTTGAATATATAACAGCAGATATAGATTTACCAAATATTTCATCAATGCTCTTAAATGTATTAGATGATAGACATTATGAAAAAATAATAGAAGCAATTGAAAATTTTGATGAAACTGAAACTGATATATTATATGAACAATTTGAAGATATTCCAAAATATATTAAACAAATCTTTAAATATAAAAATAGTAAACAAAAACTTAATGAATTAGTTCAAATGGGGACAGGAAGATTATATTATAAATCTTATTTCAATAACTATAATTTAAAACCTTTTACAAATCATGCATTGACACAAATACTTGCATTATTTTTAAATTTATTATACGAGAACCAAGAATTGTTTATTTTTGCTATTGATGAAATTGAAAAAATATATGATAAATCAAAAACTAGACTAAGAAACTTTTTAACTTCTTACAGAGAGTTAATTGATATTTCAAATAAAATAGATGGACATTTATTATTGACTGCCATGACGGCAGGAGATAAACAAGCAGATAATATTTTAAATGAAAATCCAGCATTTAGATCTAGGATAGATAAAGATAGGATAGAAATAAAACCAATAAATGAAAGTAACATAGAAGAATTAGTAAGAAAAATCATTTCATTACTTGAAAATAATGAAATACCAATAAATACAACAGCTGAAAAAGTCACTAGTAGAGTTAAGAGTGCTCGTCAAGCAGGCTTAATAGAAGAAACTAATAGAGCTTTAGTACAAGAAATTATGGAAATCTTACAAAATAATGAAGATTATGAATCTATAGAAAAAATTATAACTAATTTTGAAATAGAGGAATATGTTGAAGAGAAAGAATCTCAATTAGAATTTGATGATTTATTTAAAAATATGTATGCAAATATTTTTGCACCATTAACAGCTTATATAACATCTACTTATGAAAACATAGAAGTAAATAAACAAAATAGAAGATTAATTTCTAAAGACAAAGATATATATTTATTCTTTGAAAACACATCATTCGAGAATCAAATTAATAATTGTAAAAAATCGATTCAAAATGGTAAAGATGTAACTTTACTGATACCAAAAGAAATAGACTTTTCTCTAACAGATAATTTTGGCAATGATAATAAAATTACTGATAAAATTGAATTAATAACATATAATCCAAAGAAACTATTTACTTTACTAGAGTTATATATTGATTCTGATTATTTTGAAATTGAAGAGGAAATTTCAAAAGTACTACTTAAATTTTTTGATGGAGTATTATAGTGTTTAAATCAAATGAACAATTTGCTTATTATCAAATTACAATTAATGATAGTTTAGAAGAAAAAATACATGAATTTAACCTTTTATTAGAGACTGCCATAAACTTAATGCCATGTATAAGTAAAGAAAAAATCCGAAAAAGATTAAAAAGCTTTCTAAATATATCAAAGGAAGAGTTACTAATTGAAAAATTAGATTTTAAAATGAATACTAAAATAAAAGAAAGCTTATTTAGTAATATTCAAAGTATTTTACATACTATGCACAAGTGTGAAATAATTATCCCAAATGAAAAAACATTTATTATGAGTAATATGAAAAATGATTTAGAAAAAAATATCATTAGAAAAATCAACCATAAAATATTAAGCGAATTATTTGTAAATGCATATACAGAATTAGATTTACAAAATAAAGATTTAGAAACAATTATTCAAAAATTTGCAGATACTCAGAAAATTATTGATGATATTAAACTAAAAAAAATAACTTATGTTGACTTTGTTGGTATTAACCTTGATGATATTAATAAAAAATATAATTTTGATAATCTTAATTATTATATAAAAGATGAGTTTGATACTTATGTGAATTTAAAAAAATGTAATGTAGATTTACCAACAATTAATAAATATAAATTAGATTATTTCACTGACGATATAGAATGTATAATTTTGGGAGAATTTATATTTCCTTTTAAATATGAACAATTTAGATTTCTAATTAAAAAAGAAAAACAAGCTTTTTATGATTTCCAATATATAAAAATAAACCTTGACCATACAACAAACAATGAAAGATATAATAGTTATCAAAAAAGAAAACATATAAAAGAATCTTTTTTAAAATACTTTAAAAAAGAGGGGAATAATACTGCAGAAACATTAGCTAGTTTAGAGAATAATTTTTATATGAAAGATTTGGAGAGTAATGACGAGTTTTTTGAAAAATCATATTTAATAAAAAAGAAAATAGAAAAAAGCGATTATTCCTTATACAATTTAAAACATTTTCAATTTGTTGTCCCATACTTTGATAAAAAAGAAGAAGAAGCTTTTTTTGGAATTTATAATGATGATAGGAGTAGAAATCATGATGATCAATCTCAAAGAGGCTTAAGAAGCTGGGTCAACAAAAATGGGGCAACATGTAATTATAGTAGTAATAATACTATTAAAGATGAAATTTGTGCAGTTATGACTTTAAATCCAAAATATAGTTTTTATTATCAACAACACTTCTTTGAAGATTTATTAGAAGAACTCTTTAATGAAATGAAAGGTTCTTCAAAAATTATAGATTTAATTTATAGTGTAAAACTAAATGATAGAGAATATGATTTTATATTACTTACAGATAATAATAAAATTTTTACAGTAGAAGCAAAAACTAAATTAACAGGATTTTATATAGAAAAACAACTTAAGAAATTTAATGATTTACATAAAATTTCTTCTAAATATGAATCTAATTCAACTAAAACTTTACTTGATGAGTATATAATTGCCGGTTTTAATAGTGATGAAACTTGTAAAGATAAATTTAACTTTTTTATTGATGAGAATCCAATAAAAGTTGATAATATAACAGAACACGATAAAGCATATAGTTTTAAAGTTCCTATTTCTGGTCAAATAAAAAAAGAACTTTACTGTATAGCAGACATATATTATGATAATTTAAGATCTAGAATTGAAAAAAGTTTAGATACAAGTGCTTAATCACCATATTTCAAATAAAGTGAGATAAGTATTGAATAAACTACCTATAACAAGATATTATGGTTCAAAAAGAAAAATTATAAATATAATATGGAAATATATAGAAAATGAAAACATAAATTTCGATTCTGTGCTTGATTTATTTGGTGGTACAGGAACATTTGCATACAAAGCTAAACTTGAAGGAAAAAGAGTAGTTTATAATGATATTTTTAAATTTAATTCTTTTATTGGAAAAGCATTAATAGAAAATAATTCTCATCAAATAACAAATGAAGAAATTAATTTTATAATAACTAAACAGCCTAATTTTGAATATAATTATTATATAACTGAAAATTATCAAGGAATTTACTATTTAGATGATGAAAATAGACTAATTGATATCATTGTTCAAAATATTAATCAACTTAAAAATGATAAATCAAAATATCTCGCATGGTATGCTTTATTTCAATCATGTCTAATCAAAAGACCATTTAATACATTTCATAGAAAGAATCTAAATCTAAGAACAAATGATGTAAAAAGAAAGTTTGGTAATAAAATAACATGGGAAAAAAATATTGTAGAATTATTTAAAAAATTTTGTAGTGAAGTTAATAACTACATTTTCTCGAATAACAGAAAGAATACCTCTGTAAACTATTCTGCACTTGCTTGTAAAAGTAATGTCGATTTAGTATATATAGATCCTCCTTATGTATCAGAAAAAGGTTCCCATGTTGATTATCATTCAAGGTATCATTTTTTAGAAGCTTTAGTAAACTATGATACTTTTAAAAATCATATCAATTTCGATAAACTAAATAAAGAAGTAAATATTGGGAAAAGTTTAGAATTTGAATCAAAAAATACAATTTATACTGATATTGAGAAAATAATTAAAAAATATAAAAATAAAATTATTGTTTTTTCATATCGAAATAAGGGGATACCTTCCCCTCATGAATTAAAAGAACTCTTCATACAAAATCAGATGTCAATTAAAATACATTTAATAAAAAAACACTCTTATGCACTTAATCGTTCAAATAAAGCATTATCTGAATATCTTTTTATAGCTAAACCAATTAATAAAAAATTTTAGTTAACAAAAAATTTAATTATTTAATATTTTATTCATTATAAATCTATATCCTTATAAAGTATGGTAAAATATGGTAAAGGATTTCATATGACAAAAAAAATGACTATAACCTTAGAAGATACTCTAATAGAAGAGTTAAATCATAATTCAAAAAAAACAGGGAAAAAAAAGACTCAAATCATAAGAGAAGCCTTGCATGTTTATCTTGGATTATTAGATAAAGAAGACAAAAAAATTCTATGGGAAAAAGAAAATAAAAAAGCCATAGAAAAGTACAACAAAGATGTAGAGAATGAAGGATTGATTTTACAAGATAGTAGGATGTTCTAATGGCACAGTTTGATGTATATAAAAATGAAAACCCAAATACCAATCAAATTGTACCTTACTTATTAGATGTACAAAATGATATTCTAAACTCACTAAACACAAGAGTTGTAATCCCATTAGCCATAAATAAAAAAACTATCCAAGGCTTAACAAAAAAGTTTATAATCAACGACATAACTCTTTATATGATTACCGCACAAATAGGTACAGTGCATCTAAATGAATTACAAACTAAAATTACTAGTTTGAAAGAACAAAAAGAGGAAATAAAAAACTCAATTGATTTTTTGATTTACGGGTTTTGAGGTTAAATAATATTTTTATCTAATAGCTTTAGAAAATTGGCTATTTTTTAAAAGTTCAAGGCAGTGGGGTAATTTTGTATAGGAGCATACTAAAGTATGTGAGAAACAAAATTTCCGCGCTAACGCAGAAATTTTGAAAAAGAGACAAATTTATAAAGCTATTCGTTCATACCTGCAAAAAACTCTTCATTATTTTTAGTTTTTTGCATTTTAGAATACAAGAATTTCAAGGCTTCCACTTCATCCATAGAACCTATTGCATTTCTTAGTATCCAAGTTTTTTGTAGGATTTCTGGTGTTAGAAGTAGTTCCTCTTTTCTTGTACCAGATTTGATTATGTCTAGGGCTGGGTATACTCTTCTGTTTGCTGCATTTCTACTTAATACAACTTCTGAGTTACCTGTTCCTTTAAACTCTTCAAAAATAACTTCATCCATTTTTGAACCAGTTTCAATAAGTGCTGTTGAGATGATGGTTAAACTTCCACCCTCTTCTATATTTCTAGCAGCTCCAAAGAATCTTTTTGGTTTGTGTAGTGCATTTGCATCAACCCCACCTGAAAGTACTTTTCCTGAGCTTGGTGTTACTGTATTGTATGCTCTTGCAAGTCTGGTAATAGAATCTAATAAGATAACCACATCTTTTTTCATCTCTACAAGTCTTTTTGCTTTTTCGATTACAATCTCTGCAACTCTAACATGATTGTGTGCAGGTAAATCAAAAGTTGAAGAGTAAACTTCCCCTTTTACTGATCTTTGCATATCTGTAACCTCTTCTGGTCTCTCATCAATCAAAAGAACCATTAAGCTTGTATCTGGATGATTCTTTTTAATACCGTGTGCTAACTCTTTTAGAAGTTCAGTTTTACCAGTTTTTGGAGGTGCAACGATAAGTCCCCTTTGCCCTTTACCCATAGGTGCAAATAGATCCAACATTCTACCAGTCATTCTTGTTTGATCATACTCAAACTTAAATCTTTCAGTTGAATAAAGTGGTGTTAAGTTATCAAATAGTGGTCTATTTTTTGATTCGTTTATTGGAAGGTAATTGATAGCTTCTATTTTTAGAAGTGCATTATATTTTTCGCTATCTTTGTTTGGAGGTCTAACTTGTCCAGTTACAATATCACCAGTTCTTAATGCAAATTTTCTAATTTGAGTTGCTGATACATATGAGTCGTTTGAAGTATCTGAAAAGTTTCCATCAATAGCTCTTAAAAATCCAAATCCACCATCTTTTATCTCTAAAATTCCAGTAAATAGGATAAATCCACCTTGGTCAATTTGAGATTTTAAGATATTGAACATCAAATCTTGTCTTTTTAACTCTTGTGGGTTTTCAACACCTAACTCTTTTGCTATTTTTAAAAGCTCTTCAAGGGGTCTTTCCCTTAGTTGCTCTATTTTATACCCCTCGACAGGGATGTGAGTTCTTGATTTTTTTGCAGTATGTCCACCTGCTTTTCTTGTTTTTGGTTGTGAAGTTGTAGAATCTTCCATAAGTACATTTTGCCTTTATAGATTTACATATCATGTTATGTAGTTTTTTTGTAGTTTTATTTCAGTTTTTGAATTTAAGATTGTGTATTTTAGTCTTTATTTTCAGTTTTGTCAAGAAAAGGAAGTTTTGAGTATAAAAAAAGTAGAGCTTTAAGCTCTACTTTAATAATTTATAATATCAATATTATAAATCACCCTCATGTTTACCTAAATATTCAGCAACACCTTCAGTTGATGGTTTCATACCTTCATCACCTTTTGACCAACCAGCAGGACAAACTTCACCATGCTCGTTTGTAAATAACATAGTATCAACCATTCTAATCATCTCATCAATGTTTCTTCCAAGTGGTAAGTCATTGATTACTGCGTGTCTAACAGTTCCATCAGCGTCAATTAGAAAAGAACCTCTTAATGCTACAGCTTCACCGAATAATACATCATAATCTTTTGAAATTTGTTTACTTAAGTCTGCAACTAAAGGATATTTGATTCTACCAATACCACCATTGTTTACATCAGTTTCTCTCCATGCAAAGTGTGAAAATTGTGAGTCAACTGAAACACCAATAACATTGATTCCTCTTGAAGTAAATTCGTCAATTCTTTTTGAGAATGCAATAATCTCTGATGGACAAACAAAAGTAAAATCTAGTGGGTAGAAAAATAATACCGCACCTTTTTCACCGATATTTTCATATAAATTGAAATCTTCAACAATTTGACCATCAGCAAGCACTGCTGTAGCTGTAAAATCTGGAGCTTTTTTTGTAACTAACATTTAATTTCCTTTTTTAAATAAATTTGTTCTGTAATTATAATACAATAATTTTAAAATAAATATAGAACATAATATAAGATTTTAAAATTAAGATAAGATTTATTTTAGGATAATTTTTTTCTTTTAAACTGCTTCTTTATACCTATATTATATTAATATATTGTTTTTATATATTATTTTAAAGATAAATTTATTTTTTGTGTGATAAAGTTTTTCTAATATAAACTAAGGAGAAAAGATGGCAGTAAAAATTACTGATATTTGTATTAATTGTGATGCATGTTTGGATGAGTGTCCTACGGAATCTATTGTTGATAATGATGAGAATCCAACAGGTGAAGATATCTATTATGTAAACCCAGAAACATGTACAGAATGTATTGGTGATCATGATGAGCCAGCATGTGCTGAAGCATGCCCTACTGAGGGTTGTATCCAATGGGATTCAAGAGATGGAGAAAATATTAGAGAAGGTAAGACTGAAAGCACACCTTGTGTTGAAGACTAATTTATAACAAATATATAGATTCATTAAAAAGGCAAGTAGTTTCGACTACTTGCCTTTTTTTTATTTTTTAGGTATAATCCGCGACTTAAAAATTTTATGAGGAAAATATCAAATGGAACAAACGTTATCAATTATCAAACCTGATGCAGTTGCTAAGAATGTTGTTGGAAAAATCTTAGACAGATTTGAATCAGCAGGATTAAGAATTGCTGCAACAAAAAAAGTTCAATTAAGCAAAGCTGACGCTGAAGCTTTTTATGCAGTTCACGCTGAAAGACCATTTTTTGGTGAGTTAGTAGAGTTCATGATCTCTGGACCAGTTGTAGTATCTGTTTTAGAAGGTGAAGATGCAATGGCTAAAAATAGAGAATTAATGGGTGCAACTAATCCAAAAGAAGCAGCAGCTGGAACTATTAGAGCAGATTTTGCAGACTCAATTGATGCAAATGCTGTGCATGGTTCAGATTCTGTTGAAAATGCAGCAATCGAAATTAAATTCTTCTTTTCAGATAGAGAAATTTGCTAATAAATTTAAAAAATAGCAATGAAAATAGAATTTAAAAAAGTACCTCAAAGTCCAAAAAACTTTGTTAATGAATATAATTCAGTTAAAATTGAAGGTACTTTTTGTAGAATTACGCCAACTTTAGTCAAAATTGACTCTAATCTTACAGGAAATATAACAATTACTTGTTCAAGATGTGGCGAAGATGATACTAAAACTTTGGATGAAAAGTTTGACTTTTTGATAAGTGATGGTATTTATGAAGCTGAATCGGAAGATTTGGTTATAGAGATTGTTGATGGTATAATAAACTTTGATGAAATTATCGAAAGTGAAATATCATCTGTACATAGTGACTATCATATCTGTTCAAAATGTTCAGATAAAGATTTCATAGAAAAAGAATTTTAATAAGGAGAAACAAATGGCAGTACCTAAAAGAAGAGTGTCTCATTCAAGAGCAGCAAAAAGAAGAACACACTACAAAATCACTTTAAAGAAACCAGTTAAAGATACTGATGGTACTTGGAAAATGCCTCACACGGTAAATCCAAATACTGGCGAATATAAAAGCTAATGCTTAGAATAGCTATTGACGCGATGGGTGGGGACTTTGGTCCCGAACCTATTATGAGTGGACTTATATCTGCTCTTAGAAACAACAATACATTTACTGCAATTGCAGTAGGAAATCAAACTCAAATAGAAAAACTTATACCTCCTCAATATAAAAATAGAATTGAGATTTTGCATACAGATGATGTTATTAAAATGACTGATTCAGCTACTGATGCACTAAAAAGAAAAGAATCTACTATATATAAAGCAATTGACTTAGTAAAAGAAGGTCATGCAGATGCAGCTGTATCAGCTGGACACTCTGGTGCTTCTATGTCTTTGGCAACTCTAAGAATAGGTAGAATCAAAGGTGTAAGTAGACCAGCTATTGCAACACTTATGCCAACAAGTGAAAACCAAAATACTTTGGTATTAGATGTTGGTGCAAATGTTGATTGCGATGCAAAAAACCTTTTTGAATTTGCAGTTATGGGTCAAGTTTACGCTCAAGATGTATTGAAAATAGATGAACCACTAATTGGTTTATTAAGTAATGGTGAAGAAGAAAGTAAAGGTAACGAAGTTACAAAAGAAGCTTTTGAATTAATATCAAAAGTTCCTAACTTTGCTGGAAACGTTGAAGGTAGTGATATCTTTAAGGGAACTGTAGATGTTGTAGTTTGTGATGGTTTTATCGGAAATATTCTGCTAAAAACAGCAGAAGGTGTTGCTGATACAATTGGAAAAATCATCAAAAAAAATCTTAAAAGATCTCTTATTTCAATTGCAGGTGCAGTTTTAATGAGAAAAGTATTTAAGAACTTAAAAGTTAGAGTTGACTATGCAGAGTATGGTGGAGCACCACTACTTGGTGTAAAAGCACCTGTTATTATTGCACATGGTAAATCTAACCCAAAAGCAATACAAAATGCAATTTTACAAGCAATAACAGCAGCAAGTTCTAATTTAGATATTGATATTGAAGAAAAATTAAAACGTTATACTAACAAAATACAATAGTATCTCTTTTATTTAAGGAATTTTAATGGCATATGCGGCATTTAGATCAATAGGAGCATACATTCCTCCTAGAATAATGACTAACTCAGATTTTGAGAAAATCATTGACACAACTGATGAATGGATTACAAAAAGAACTGGTATCAAAGAAAGAAGACTATCAGAAGAAAATGAAGCTTCATCAGATTTGGGTGCGCGAGCTGCACAACAAGCGATTGAAAGATCTGGATTAGCAAAAGAGGATATAGATTTAGTTATTTGTGCTACAGTAACACCTGATTATTTATGTATGCCCTCTACTGCTTGTTTAATAGCATCAAAAATTGATTTACCACCTGTACAAGCTTTTGATGTAAGTGCAGCGTGTACAGGTTTTGTTTATGCTTTATCTATTGCTAAAGCATTTATTGAATCAGGAATGAAAAAAAATGTGCTTATAGTAGGTGCAGAAACTTATTCTTCAATCTTAGATTATACAGATAGAGGTACATGTTTTATTTTTGGAGATGGTGCAGGTGCTGCTATTGTCTCTGCAACTGACAAAAAAGAGGAAGCGATAGTTGATATTAACTGTTCAAGTGATGGAAACTATGATGACCTTATTAAAACTCCAGGTGGAGGAAGTAAACACCCTTGTTCACAAGAGGTATTAGACCAAAAAATGGCTTGTATCAAAATGAAAGGGAATGAGACTTTCAAACTTGCAGTTAGAACTTTAACCTCTGATGTAAAAGATATGATGGAAAAACATAATATCTCAAATAAAGATATCACTCACTTTATACCGCATCAAGCAAATTATAGAATTATAAAAGCTGTTGGTGATGCTTTAGGTTTAAGTGAAGAACAAACAATTGTAACTGTAGATAAGTATGGAAATACTTCTGCTGCTTCAATACCTATGGCAATGAACTACGCTTATGAGCAAGGTAAAATAAAAGCTGGTGATACTATTTTATTTGATGCTTTTGGTGGTGGTCTTACTTGGGGTAGTGCACTTTTCCCATTTTCTCCTCTAAAATAATTACTTTGATAAAACCTTAATGGTTTTATCATCAACTATTTTATACTTTATACCATAAGCTTGTAAATCATTTATCAAATCTAGATATTGTCTTAATACTCTTGTTCCATCAGCGTAAGTATAAAGTATTGATTTTGATTCATCAAATTTAAAGTAATTGTATTTATTTAATAATTGTTCTACTATTACTACTGGGTCACTAAATTTATCCCTATATTCACATCTAATATTGTCAAAATTTATAATAGTTTTATACAAATTAACAATACTTATAGGTTTTACTAACCTTTTTCTTAAATAGTTTTCTTCACAATATTCACAACCTTGTTTTTCACTATGGGTTAGTTCATATCCTATTGTAATAACCCTTTGGTGTTTATTTACTTCCATAACAAAATCTAGGAACTCTTTCCCACTATCTGTAGTAAAGTCGATAATTAAAATATCAAATTTATTACTCTCATATAGTTTTTTTGCATCAGCTATATCTGTTGTTAAAGTTATAGAATAATCTTTTAAACTTTTACTTAAAATAGAGATAGAATCTCCATCGATTTGGTTATGATCTTTATCAAAAACAAGTAGTCTCATAGGCTACCTATTTTAATAAATTTTTATTGTTTGGATTATTTTTGAATATATTAAGTGATTTATCTTTTAAATTTTTATTAAATTTATCTACAGTTGCTACAGAATTTACAAAAAGTATAGACTCTTGAACAACTATTTGAAAAATTGCATAAAAAGGGATTTTTACTGTTGAACCAAAGTTTTCACTTCCAAAACCTGCTTCAAAAAAGATATGATTTTCATCAAGTTTTATAGTAGTATACGTATAGTTTGACAATACAAAAAGTGAAAACTTAGACAACTGCTCTTGGGTATTTTGTGGTAACTCTGGATTAAAACTTATTGCTTCTATATTTGCAGTAACTGCAAACTCTTGATCATTATTAATTAAATATTCTATAGTCTCTTTTACCTGCTTACTAACCAGTTGTTTATATTCTTCATTTTCTATTATCTCATTTATCATCTTTTATCCTAAATTAAATTATCTAAAGTATTATAACTTATGAAACAATTATTTTCACTTATTTACCCTTGCTTTTATCTTCACTCTAGGTATATTACTTTAAATAAATAATGTTATATAAAAGATAAAAAATCTATATAGCCCAAATACAGTGAGAATATGATTAAAAAAATATAATGAATTAAAAAATAAAAAGATTAATAAAAAAGCTAAAATAAACTAAAAAAAAGATAATAAGTAGCAAGACTTATTAAAAAAAGTTTATAATAAGCACTAGGCACTTTGTCTATATGAAAAATAAACAAGGGAACCAGTAAAAATAATATCTATTAAAACTTTTATAAAAATAAATACAAAAAATGTTGAACTCATCTTATATCTCCTATCTACTTTTAAAAATTTTATCAGAAAATGGTATTTAAAAAGTATTATTATTTATAAATTAAAGATATTGTACTAGTACCATATAAGATATTGTTCCAAAAAAGATTGAGATTAGATAGTTTTTTAAACTTAGGTGTAAAACTATAGTAACTAATATAGCTAAAAGCTCTTTTGTCCCATAGGGATAAGTTAAAAACTGAACCTCTTTTATTGAATAAAAAATTAAAATCATCATTATAGTTGCGGGAAAAAATTTCTCAATAAATACTAAAGAACTTGGCAACTCTTTTTTTGTAAAAAACAAAAAGGGGAAAGCTCTTGTAAAATAGTTTACTAAACTCATAACCAAGATTGCTAAAAATATATCAAAATTATCCATTTGTATCAACCTTGTTTCTAAAAATAAACAATAAAACTATAGATAAAAATATAGCTGAGATAAGCATCTTATCAGCAGGTACAAAGATAATTGCAACTATTGAACAAAAGGCTCCAATCAAAAAAGGAATTTTATTTTTTAAACTTTTATATTGTTCGATACAAAGTACTACAAAAAGTGCTGTTAAGGAAAATTCTAAACCTGCTGTATTAAAATCAATACTTGACCCAACTATTGAACCCAAGGTTGAACCAACAAACCAATAACTTTGATTTAATGCACATAAAAAAAAGTAATACCACTTTTTCTTTAGTTGTTCATCATCTTCTATAGTTGTTAGTAAGGCATAGGTTTCATCGGTTAGACCAAAAATCAAATAGGGTTTTAATTTTCCTGTTTTTTTAAATCTTTTAAGTAAAGACAAACCATAAAAAGATTGTCGTAAGTTTAAAAACCAAGATGCAATAGCTATATCTATAAGTCCAGCTTTTAGATTAAAAAAGTTAATTGCCACAAACTGTAATGCCCCAGCATAAATAAATAGTGACATAATAGGGGCTAGGTACCAAGGATAATCAAAAGAGACTAAAAGTAAGCCAAAGGCAAAGCCCAGAACACCATAACCCATCATAACAGGTATAGAGATTTTAAAAGCTGTTTTTAATTCTCTATTATACTTCAATTGTATACTCATCTAAAATATCAAAATCTATCATTGCATTTAAAAGAGCAATTTTTTTTGCACTCTTTAACATCTGAACGGTAATAGGTTTTTCAATCATTTTTTTTTCTTCAATAAATCTTTCTCTTGTGGTTCCAAAAAGTAATGGTATAGTAGGAGTAAGCCAATTTGTTCCATCATATATGGCAATATTTGCAATACTTGTATCTGTTAGTAAACCGTTTTTTACTATTATAATCTCATCAGCATTCTGTTTTTTTCCAAAAGCCTTATCTATATCTTCTCTATTTAGATATTTTTTTGAATACTCAATATTATCATCAAATATAAGTTTAAAACTTTTTATTTCCCTTTTTTTATATTCAAAGTATTGCACATCTAAGACCTCATACTCATTGTAGATTAATTTACATCTATAAAGCTTTTCACTAGGAGGATATATATACTCTTGTAAGTTAAGATTCAAACCTATAGTATTTGCAACTCTTTTATTATGATATTGTAAATTAAAAATTTCATTGTCAAAGCATTTTATTGTTTCAAAATATTCCATGTTACCGTACTGATTTTTATTTTTGTTATAATATCCAAAAACCATTTAGGAATTAATAGTTTTGAGGAAAATAAAAAAAACACTTAATAAATATGAAAATTTTGAGGATACTTTTAAATACTCCTATATAGGTTTACCTAAAGGGTTTGGAGGACTTAAAAAACCTTTTTTTGGTCAATTATACAAATTTTTAAAACTCTACCCCAAGTTTAAAGTATCAACAAAATTGCCAACACTTTTTTATATGCATGGTTCTGCTGGCTTTAAAAAAGGTTTATTATATAGAAAATGGATAGTGCAAGATGCAAATTGTATCTTTTTTGCTCCAAACTCTTTTAAAATAAATAATAGACCTACATATACAACTCCAAGCCCAATCAAAAAATATGAAGTGGTTCATAAACTAAGACAAGCAGAGATAGTTTATAACTTAAAAAAATTGCAAGGTTTTGACTTTGTTGATTTTGATAATCTTTTTTTAATGGGAAACTCAGAAGGTGCATTGGCT
The DNA here is from genome assembly GCA_048571215.1 of Halarcobacter azotofixans (SeqCode). Lineage (GTDB taxonomy): Bacteria > Campylobacterota > Campylobacteria > Campylobacterales > Arcobacteraceae > Halarcobacter > Halarcobacter azotofixans. The sequence goes on along the minus strand of CP182352.1, from coordinate 90,960 downwards.
GCTGCTGCATACAAAGGCAAAGAGTTTAAAGGTAGAATTGTAACTGCTTATTCATGTGAAAATGGCTACTACTCAAAAGATTTTAAACTTGGTTGCAAAAAGCATGATCCTTTTTTAAATATTATTGGAACCCATGATGAATACTTTAGTAATAATTCAAAACCAAATGAAAAATATGAAGTTACGGGAAACTGTACTAAGGCTTTGAAAAAAAACAAAAATGCAAAGGTGGTGCTACTACCTCAAACTAAACATGATATAACAAAAAATATCTATGTAAAAGATGATATTGTTAACTTTTTAAAGTATTGGGCCTTTAAAGAAAAGTAAACTTACTTTTTACTTTTCTTTTCAAAAACCTTTGCCACATCTTTTGCATATTGTAACTCAGTTGTAATACCTACGCAAGAACAATTTATCTCCGAAAGAACATAACTGTCACTTCCATCTTCATTATAATCCATAATATAATCCATAGTCCATAAAAGTGGATAGTTTTGTTTATTTAAAAAAGGTTTTAAATCTTTTAAACCTTTCATAGTAAGTTTAACTACATCTTTCCATTTTGGTTCTTCTGGGGAATCGTATTTATATTTAGCCCCAGAAAATAAAGTTGCTGAAAATTCTCCCTCTTGAGGTTTTTTGTGTACAACGGAAATAGCTTTATCATTTACAAGTAAAACTCTTATTTCACCCTCTGAGATTCTTTCTAGGTATCTACACCCTACAAATCCAGTTTTTCCTTTAAAATAAGCTGCATTTTCTGATTCTTCCTCAAATTTAGATTCAAATTTTTCTAAAAACTCATTTATATTATCATAATAAAATTTTTCATTATTTACAGCTTCAACTGAAAATATAGAACCATCTTCCTTTTTTGATACTAAATATACACCCTCACCTGTTGAACCATAGTTTGTTTTTAAAACTCTAATACCATGTTTATCCAAGTCAGCTGGAAATTTTCTTGCAAAGTCTACAAAGGTATGATAAAAATATGTTTCATCATCTCCCAATTTTGTCCCTTTTAATTTTGCTAAAATATCTTTAAAGTCTAAGTTAATCATTACATCGGGATGGGTATGGATTTCAACTCCGGCATTGCCTAAGGCTTTTAAAAATTGGAAATATTCATCAACCTCTTTTAGATTTCCTGGGTTGATTCTTGAGATAACTGCATGGGCATTTTGTCTTAAATAATCTAATAAATCGTATTTTCTATTTGGTTTATAAAAAACTATTTCTGTTTTATAATCTGTGGTTTCTTCAATAGCATTTAAAATAGGTTTTGTATCTGGTCTAAACCCATCAAATCCCTTATCGCTTCCCTTTGCGTATTCAATTATAAAAATTGTATTTTTCATCTTTTTCCTTCAAACAAATTTGAAGGATTTTAATATACTTAAAAATACTATTTGGTTACAAATAATTTTTTGTAATGGTTTTGTAACTAAAAAGGAAGATAGATTTTATCTATAAGTTCTTGATACTCCAAAGATACATTAGAATCACTTGTGATTCCCCCACCACTTTTATAAAAGAGTTCATTTTTTTGATTTTTTTCAATAAACCTTATCATAACAGCACTATTTAAAGACTCCCCATCAAATACTCCAAACACTCCTGTATAATACCCTCTGTCATAGTCTTCTATCTCTTTTAATATCTCAAGAGTTTTTCTTTTTGGGGTTCCCGTTATTGAACCAGCTGGTAAAATCGAACTTATTATATCTCCAATTTTTTCATGCCAATTTTTTTCTAATTCTCCAGATATTTTTGAGCTTACTTGTAGAAGTTTTTTATTGCCTGCATTTATTTTATCTATATATCTAAACTTATCAACTCTAACTTTTTTTGATACTATTGCTAAATCATTTCTTAATAAATCCACAACCATAGTATGTTCAGCCATCTCTTTTGTATCTGCTAAGACTTTAGCTTGGGCATTTGGCAAGTTTGCGTTAATTGTTCCTTTCATAGGATAGGTATAGATTTTATTTTTTTTTATCTCTATAAACTTTTCAGGGGAAAAGCAAACAAAGTTATCAAAAAACTTCAATTTGTATCTTGCATTTGCTTTTTCATAAATCTCATCTAAACTTAGATTTATATCTATTTTTGTTTGAAAGGTTAAATTCAAAAGATAACTATTTCCAGCTTTTATTTGCTCTTGTATAAAATCAAAACTCTTTTTATACTCATGAAAACTTATGGGATATTTTTTTAATTGGGTTTTATTTATGATTTTTGAAAAGCTTTTATCTTTTATCTCATATTTTATATCGGAGGGTAAATCTTTTAAAGGTTTTACATAAAACTCTTTTAAGTCATAAGAGATTACAAATAAAAATGGCTCCTTTAAAGAGCCATATTTATTTAATATATTTTTTAATTGTTCGTTCAATCTATTTTTGTGTAAGCAGTTTTTTTAATATTGCCATTCTTACAGCAACACCATTTGTAACTTGCTGTAAAATTTTATTTCTAGGATCAGCTAACATCTCATCACTTATATCAACATTTCTATTAACAGGACCTGGGTGTAAAAGTAAAATATCTCTATCTGCAAAAGTATCTTTTGTAATACAATAATCTTTTGCATACTCATTTAAAGATTGGAAAAAAATCTCATTGTGTCTTTCAAGTTGTGTTCGTAAACTCATAATAACATCAACATCATCAATAATTTCAGATATATTATCATATTGTTTATACTCTTCATCATCAGTCTTAAAACAATCAGGAGCAACAAAACATACTTCCATACCAAATCGAGGAAGAAGTCTTTTATTAGATCCAGCTACTCTAGAGCTTTTTACATCACCAACAATTGCTATTTTTTTCCCTTCAGTTTCCCCGTTAAAGTGTTCCATTATTGTAAAAAGATCAAGTAAGGCTTGAGTAGGATGTGCATTGTTTCCATCTCCAGCATTTATAATTGGACAATCCACATGATCAGCTAAGCTTGCAGGCAATCCACTCTCAGAGTGTCTAATAATAATTGCATCAGGCTTTGTTGCGTTAATATTCATAACTGTATCAAAAGTAGTTTCACCTTTATTTATAGAAGAAGTAGCTAAATCAAGTGCGATTATCTCTGCACCCAATCTTTTTGCGGCAGTTTCAAAAGCACTTCGTGTTCTTGTTGAATTTTCAAAAAACAAAACAACAATTATTTTACCTTTTAAAATCTCCCTAGATTCCATATCTAAAAATACTCTAGCGTCATCAAAAAGTTCTAGAATCTCTTCTTTTGTAAAGTCACCAGTATTGATCAAATGCTGCATTTTTTTCCTTTAATTTTAGTTTGTATTTTAGCTAAAAGGAAATTAATAATTAATATTTTTTATACTCTTTTAACAAATTTTTTTTGATCTAGAGGATAGGAGTATTAAAAGGTTTTAACTGGTAATTTAATAGTAAAGCAAGCACCTATATACTCTTTATTATTTAAGGTAAATTTCTCATTTTCAACACTTAATGTTCCATCTAAATGATTATTTATAATTTCTAAACTCATATACAAACCTATTCCTGTCCCTTGAGATTGATGCTTTGTAGTAAAATATGGTTCAAAAATCCTATCAATTATATCTTTAGCTATCCCTCCTGCATTATCTCTTACCTTTATATAAATGTTTTCCTTTTCCTCGTACATATCTATAAAAATATATTTTGATTCTACTTTGTTTATATAGAAAGCATCTTTAGCATTGTTTAATAGATTAATCATAACTTGAATAAATTCACTTTTTATCCCATATACTTTTAATTCTATTAAATTAAGGGATAAGTTTATCTCTTCACTTTTAATTTTTATACTTGATAAACTAATAGCTTCACCAATAGCATCACCTAAATTAAACAATTTCAATTCTTTGTCAATCTTTAAAAAATTTCTAAAATTTTCTATTGTTTGAGATAAGTATTGAGAAGAATTATTTATTGCAGTTAATGCCTTTAGTTCAGCTTTCTCATCTATTATATCCATTTGTTTTTGAACTATAATTCCTGTTGCAGCAGTTGAAATTACCGATAAAGGTTGTCTCCATTGATGGGCAATATTTCCTATCATTTCGCCCATTGCTGCCATTTTCGATTGTTGATAAAGTACATAATCTTTATCTTTTAATAGTTTTTCCCTAAACTTTTGTTCTGAAATATCACTAAATACTCCAATATAATTTATCACTTCACCATTTTTATCATAAATACTATTTATTGTTAACCATTCAATAAACTCATTTCCATCTTTATTTATATTTACAATTTCACCTTCCCAATAAGCATTATTATTTAATTTTTCCCACATCTCATCATAAAATTTTTTATCATGAACATTTGACTTCAATAAATTTACTTTCTTATTTAAAATCTCAACTTTTTTATATCCTGTTATATTTTCAAAGGCTTTATTTACATCAATTATATTAGTATTTTTATCAGTAATCATAATACCATCCCTAGTATTACTAAATACAGTATAAGCCTGTTTTAATTTCTCTTCTTTTAATTTTTTTTCTGTAATATCTATAGCTACTGAAACTAAAAGTCTTTTTTGTTCTACATCTATTGAGGATAAAGTAAACTCAAGTACTCTTTTATTGTTATTTTTATCTACTGCATCTAATTCTATTTCTATTTTTTTATTTGAATAACTAGTTACTAAATCTATAATATCTTTTTTTGATTTTTCTTTCCAACAATCTAAATCCCATAATGGCTTATCTATTAAGTCCTTATTTGTTTTACCTAAAAACTCCAGACCCTTATTATTAATCTCAACTATAGTTCCATCACTATTAATAACAGCTGCCATAAAATGTGAATCTTGAAATAATATTTTAAATTTTTCTTGTTCTTGTATTTGAAGTTTATTTAACAATATCTCTTTTTCTGTTTTTCTATTATATAAAATAAAAAAAACTAAAGCGGCTAAAATACTCAAGACCACTATAATAGTTGTAACAATAAAAAAATGATACTGTTTTTTGTTCCAACTTAATAGATTTTTTTCATAATCAAGTTTTACAGATAGATTTATAGGATAATCATCAGTTAAAATATAAGTAAAAATATATTTTGTTCCATCAATTGTCTCTATTCCAGAATATTCACTTTTTTCAATAGTTTTATCTAATAAGTTCTGATTTGCTATCATCGTTCCAACAGTATTTAAATTTTCTGTTGTTAATAATAAGACACCATCCAATCGAATCAGTTCAAAAACTATATTTTCTGAGTTCATATTATTTATAAATCTATTGATAAAGTAATCACTATTTAGATTTACAATAACATTAAACTTACCCTTTTTGGAATCTATAATTTTAGAAATAGGGATAAAAGAAAGTTGTTCTTTCTCTGCATCCTCTTCTTGAGTATAAGCACTACTCCCACTTACAAAATCTCTACCAATCCAAGGTATTGAAACTTTTAGTATATATTCATTAAAAATTGTTTTTGGGAAAAACTCATTTTCATTTATAATAATTTCAAGATTGTATTTATTTGAACTATAAACAATTTTTTTATCTTTTAATACATTTATAGAACGGATTTGTGGATAGCTTTTTAATATATCTTTTAGTTCTTGATTAATATTTTTATCGTTATTATACAAATCTATAATAGATGAGATATGTTTTATAGTGTTTTCTATATTGTGTAAATCTTGATTTAACTCTTTTGAAAATGATTTTGCATTTAGTTTTGAAATGGTTAAATAATTGTTAACTGCTTCATCTTCTAAAATACTTAAAGCAGCCATAATACTAGAGATGATTATTATAAAAGCAATTATTGTTCCAAATATAAGTTTTTTCATACTATTAAACCTAATTAATCAATATTAACAATAGCTTCTAAATCATTGTTTTTTGCTATGTTTAATAATCTTCCATCACTTTTTATATCTTTAACAAATTTTTCAACTCTATTATAAAATTTTTCATCACCATAAGCCATAGTCCAAGCATAATAAGTTAGCTGGTATATTTTTTTAGGAACTATCAACTTTGCCCAATTAGTTTTTGCTAACATTTTTTTACCATAAGGATAATCTGTCATAAATACATCCGCGCGTCCTGATTGAACCTCTTCTTCCCTTTGCTTAAAACCTTTAACCACTAAGAGTTGAGCATTTTTTAATCTTTTTTTCATTACAGGTTCATGATAAGTACCTTTTGCAACGGCAACTATCACACCTTTTTTATCTATATCATCCCATGATTTAATTTTTCTATTTGTTTTTGTTGTAATTGCATAAATATCACTTTTTAAATGGGGTGTTGTAAACCTCATTTTCTCTCTTCTTTTTTTTGTATCTCCTATGGCAAACATGGCAATATCACATTTATCAGTAGTAATATCATTTATCAAAGTGGGGAAAGAACTCTTAACTAACTTCAACTTTACACCTAAATCTTTTGCCAATTCTTTAGCTAAATCACTATCAATTCCAGCAAGCTTTTGTGTTCTAGAATCTATATATGATATCCCATAATATTGAGGCCAAATACAAACTTTTATTTCATTGTTTTTCTCTATTTTATCTAATCTACTCTCTTGTGCATATAAATAAATACTTGATAAAATTATCCCACATACAAAAATAAATAGAATTCGAGTCATAATTTTTCCATCCTAACATCTAGTTATTATCACTATATCAAAAGTTTATTAAAATTTATTAAAAATAACATTTTGATTTTCTTATTAAAAATAAATCTAGTTTTTTATAACTATTAAAATCAATTAGTTAATATTTTGTTTAAAAAAACTGGATATAATTTGACACTTAAACTTAGGAATAATATATGTTAGAAGAATTAGACAAAAAGTATGTACTTCATACTTATGCAAGAAATTATGTCAACTTTAAAAAAGGTATAAATGCAACGCTTTTTGATGATAAAGACAATGACTATATAGACTTCACATCAGGGATTGGAGTGATTTCTGTAGGTCATGGGAACCAAGAAGTTGCACAAGTAATTTGCAACCAAGCAAGTTCTATTATGCATATTTCAAATCTATATGCTATAGAACCCCAAGCAAAACTTGCTGAAAAAATAGCAAAATACTCACAAATGGATGTAAGAACATTTTTTTCAAATAGTGGGGCTGAAGCCAATGAAGGTGCAATAAAAATTGCAAGAAAATATGGAAAAATAAAATATGAAGGAAAAAGATATAAAGTTATAACCTTAGAGCACTCTTTTCATGGAAGAACAATTACAACAGTAAAAGCTACAGGTCAAAGCTCTTTTCATAGTCCAAACTTTGCTCCATATCCAGAGGGATTTTCATTTAATAGTGCAATTGATGATATCTACAATGCAATTGATGATGAAACAGTAGCTGTAATGATTGAGCTTGTTCAAGGGGAAGGTGGAGTTCAACACTTTGAAAAAGAAGCAGTTCAAGAGTTAGCAAAATTTTTAAAACAAAGAGATATTCTACTTATCATTGATGAGGTGCAAACAGGAGCGTATAGAACAGGAGAGTTCCTAGCAAGTAATCTTTATGAGATACAACCTGATGTAATAACTATGGCAAAAGGTTTAGGTGGTGGTGTTCCTATTGGGGCTATTCTTACAACTCACAAAGATATATTTGAACCAGGGGATCATGGTTCAACTTTTGGTGGGAACTACTTATGTTGTGCTAGTGCAAATAAGGTATTGGATATTTTAGAAGAGTATAAAGATTCAGGAAAATTAGATGAAACTATTATTAACTTTGATACTAAATTAACTGAAATACTTGAAAAATATACTAATATTTTTGTTCAAAAAGTTGGAGTTGGACTTATGAAAGGGCTTAGAGTGAAAGATGCTGATACCTTAGCAACTATTATAAAAAATAGTTTCAACGAGGGTGTTTTAGTACTAAAAGCTGGAAGAAATACTTTAAGATTTTTACCACCATTGACAATATCAAAAGATGAGATAAATGAAGGTTTTAAAAGGTTAGATAATGCACTTGCAAAAATTGACTAAACTTAGTTTAATAACTATTTTATCTTTTCCCTTTTTTTTAAATGCACAAGAGAATATAAAAGAAGAGAATATTCTTTCAAAAGATAGATTAGATTTATTTAAATATAGTCAAGAACAAAATGAGCAAAGTAGTTCTAAGCTAAAAAAAGATTGGATAAACCCAATAACATTAAGATACTCTAAAACTTATGGTGAAAACTATGATACTACTAAAAGTTTAGTATCTATAAATCAACCTATCTTTAAAAGTGGAGGTATCTATAATGCTATAAAATATGCAAATGCAACATATGATTATAACAACGTAGATATCCAAATCCAAAAAAAAGAGCTTATAAAAAATGCAGTTACCATACTTTTTAATCTTCATATTTTGGATTTAAATATTAAAAAAAGTGAGATTCAACTAAAAAACGCAAAAATTGATATTATTAGAAAAAAAGAACAAGTTTTAAATGGCTTTTTAGATACTTCTTATTTAGATAATGCAATTTTAGAAGCCAATAAAGTGAAAAATACACTTGTAGATTTAAAATACCAAAAACAGGAATTAAACTACAATTTTAAATCTATTGCTAGTAATGATTATAAAAGTTTTGACTTACCAAAACTAAAATTAAATGATGAAAAATCTTTTATAGATAACAATTTAGAATTAAAAAAAGCAAATAAAGATTTAAACCAAAAAGATTATTATGTAAATATGACCGTAGCAAAATATCTTCCAACACTAAACGCAACAATGGATTATACTAAATATCATGATACTAACAACCCAGCAATAACAGATGACACAACACAAACTTATGGTTTATCTGTATCTATGCCAATTGATGTAAGAACCTTCAATGATATCCAAACACAAAAGATTGAGTATTTAAAAGCAAAATTATCTTTAAAAAATACTATTTTAGAGGAACAAAACTATTATAAAACAAAATTAGCAAAAATAAATATGATAAATGAAAAAAAACAAATAGCAAAAGATGATTATAAACTTTATGATTCTTTGTTAAAAATTATCAATGAGGAGAAAGAGGCTGAACTAAAAACACAAAGTGATGTTGACACTCTATATAATTCTCAAAAAATCAAAGCTATTGAACTGAAGATATATAAACTACAAGAACAAATAGAACTATTTGATATCTATTCAAAAATAGGATAATTAAATTTAATAGATAATTCAAAAGATGTATTAAAATATATTGATATTGATGATAAAATAATAATTATAAAAAACAAAAAACTATGTTTGTATAGGAGCTCAATTCAAAATAACATTACCATCAAATAAAAAAAATAATTAATCTATTTAACTTATTTTAATTAAATTATGTCATAATATAAGCTACAAAAAAGAATAGGGAATAACTATGGATACTAATTTCTCTTCAATACTTGATAAATTCAAAGAGGGTGCAAACTCTATGGAAGAGGTTTATAAAGAATTATCACACCTCACCTCTAATTATGATGAAGAATTAGGAATACTAAAAAAACAAATAACAGAACTTACAATAATAGCAGAAAATGAAGAAGCAAAAAGGCATGAAGCTGAAGATAACTTAGCTGATTTGAAAAAACTTCAACAAATAAACTTCTCAACAATTATAGATGAATTAATAAGAAAACCAAGAGAAAATATGCAGAATGAACTAAAAAAATCTACTAAAAAATTTCTCTTTACAGCAATAATAAGTACTATAATCTCTATAGCAGTTATTACTTCTGTAGTCTTATTTTTTTTATATTCTTCAAAAAGTAATTCTCTTAATGTAAAAGAAAATAATTCTCAAGCCTATAAAGAGCTTATAAATAAAATAGATAATCTAGAAAAAAGTATTCAACATTTAAAAAATACTAAAAAACCTGCAATTGAAAAAAACAATGCCGTTAAAAAAGATGAAAAAAATATCCAAGAAAAAGAAAAAACAAATGAAAAACCAAAAAATGATGTAGATAAAAAAGAGGAAAATATCAACTCTGCAATGCCTGTAGAAAAGGAAAAAGTTCTTGAAAAAGTTGCAACACATATAAAAAACTTTGATTCTCAATTTAAACTTAATAGTAAAAATAGAACAAGACTTCTTTATAAAATGAATCTCTTGGATTTTGCACCAATTAAATATGAAGATCTTATACAAGAGATAGAGCTTTTTGCAAGAGAAGATACATATATTCCATCAGAAGCTGATATGAAAGTTTGGGATAAACAAATGTTAGAGATTTATAAAAAAATGTTAACCAAAATACAAAATCTTCCCAATAATAAAATAGATGATTCAATGACTGTATTTGAAAACTATAAAGACAATGATGCTACTTATTATGGAAATTGGCAATATGCAGGGGAAAAAGATATCCCCCTAAAACAATCACTAAAAAAAGAGATAAAAAGAGTAAAATCTCAAATTGAACTAAATACTCTTTAAAAAGAAGATTTACTTCTTCTTACTATTTGAAAAATTTAAATAAAATTCTATTTCAGATGCTGTTAAAATTTTAATTGTATTTGTACTTCCAGGTACTCCAACAGGATATCCAATTGTACAGATATATGGACCATTTTTATCCAATAAATCTTTTTCATCCAACTCTTTTAACATCTTTTGAATCATCTTAGAAGCTTGTGCCTCTTTGATTACAGATACAGGATAAACACCCCAAATTCCACAAAGTGAATTAACAACTTTTCTTTTGTGTGAGAAAGCATAGATTTTTGTTTTTGGTCTAAATCTTGAGATTTTAATAGGAGATGTTCCTGTACTTGTTAAAACTAAAATCCCCTTTGCCTTTAAATCATCTGCTAATTTTGTAACTGTTGCATAGATTACATCAAACTCATCTTTATACTCTAAATCATTGTATTTATCAAATTTATAAATCTCTTCTGTTTTAATAATAATATTGCTCATAGTCTCAACAACATTAATTGGATCAACACCAACAGCACTCTCTTCACTTAACATAACAACATCAGTTCCATCTAAAACTGCATTTGCTACATCTGAGATTTCTGCTCTTGTTGCCCTTTCATTTTCAGTCATTGATAAAAGCATTTGTGTTGCTGTTATTACTGGAATAGAAGCAGCATTTGCTTTTTTGATAAGTCTTTTTTGAATAGTTGGAACTTCATAATATGGTACTTCTATTCCCAAATCACCCCTAGCAACCATCAATCCATCACTAACTTCTACAATCTCGTCAATATTTGCAACTGCATCAAACTTCTCAATCTTTGCAATTAATTTACCTTTGTAATCTCCTAAAAGTTCCCTTGCATGTTCCATATCACTTCTATTTTGTACAAAAGAGATAGCAAAATAATCAACTTTATTTGCAATACCCCAAGCGATATCTTTTTTATCTTTTTTTGTAATAACATCAATATCAATAACTGTATTTGGAAAGTTTACACCCTTTTTAGAACTAAGTTTTCCACGATTTTCAATTTGTGCTTTTATCTCATCCCCAGTTTCAATAACTTTTGCTCTAATAGTTCCATCATATAAATAGATATATTCACCCTCTTTTACCTTATTAAGTAATTCAGGATAATTTATAGAAACTACATACTTATCACTTTTTTCTTGGTAACCTATAATTTCATGTTTTAAAAAAGTTATTACATCACCTTTTTTTAACTCAAAAGGCTCTTTTAACTCTCCAATTCTAACTTTTGGACCTGAAATATCTTGTAGTACTGCTACTGTTGTATCAAGATTTTCCATTGCTTTTCTAATGTTTTTTAATGTATTTAAATGGTATTCATGGCTTCCATGAGAGAAATTCAATCTAAATAGATTTGCTCCAGCTTTTATTAAACCTTCAATTACTTCAATACTATCACTTGCTGGCCCTAAAGTTGCTAATATTTTTGTTCTTTTATCCATGGGCATCTCCTTATATAAAATATAAATTAGATTATACCTTAATTCGTTTACAATGGAGTAACAAGTTAGTATAATAATTTCACAATAATTTCACCTATAAATGATATAATCACTTATTAACTAAAAGGATTTATTATGATTAATTCAAATATTTTAAAAAAACTTGCAGCAAGTTCTTTGGCACTTGCACTTTTAACTGGTTGTACAAACCAACCAAATGAACCCCAAAATAATTCAACTTCTATGAATAAAACACAAACAGGAGCTTTAATAGGTGGATTTTTAGGAGCACTTATTGGTGGTACTACAAAGGGTAACAATAAAGCTAAAAGGGTTATTTTAGGTGGTGCGATTGGTGCAGCGATTGGTGGTGGTGTTGGTTATACTATGGATCAACAAGCAAAAGAGATGGCAAATGAACTTGAAACAGATGTAAACAATAATCCAAATGCAGCTAGCAATCCTGATAATGATTTAATAGTTTCAAATACTGATAAATATGTGAAAATAATGCTAAGGGATAGCATGGTATTTAAAACAAACTCTTCAACCCCAACACAAGAGGCTTCAAAAAAAATAGAAAAAATATCTAATGTATTAAAAAAATACCCAAATACAATTGTGCAAGTTGTAGGGTTTACAGATAGTAGAGGTTCTTATGAATATAATCAAAAACTTTCAGAACAAAGAGCTTCAAATGTAGGAAACACTTTATATAACAGTGGTATACCAAACCAAATCTTTTCAAAAGGGTGTTCATTTAATAAACCTCTAGTTCCAAATGTAAATATACAAAATATGGCACTTAATAGAAGAGTTGAAATATATTTATTTGCAGATCAAAATTCAATAGTTGATGCTTGCGTAAACTAAATTAAAAAAAAGTTTGCTAAACTACTATTATGGATAATCAAAAAATAAAATTTAGCAAATATATTAATACTTGGCTTTATGCGGATGATGGATATTATAGTAAATATAAACAAATCGGTAAAGGGGGTGATTTTTATACAGCAGTATCTATCTCACCTTTTTTTGGGGGAACTATAGGAAAAAGAATAGTTGATGCCATAGCAAATAATGAGTTAGCAAATAACTGTACTATCTTAGAAATTGGTGCTCATCATGGGTATTTACTAGCAGATATTATTCAATTTATTTATACCTTAAATCCCAAATTACTAGATACCCTTAATTTTGCAATTGTAGAGAGGTTTTCCCACTTGCAAAAACACCAAAAGCAATATTTTAAAGACTCTTTTGAGGACAAAATCAATTTAATTCATTATGATGATATTAAAGAGGTAAAACTAAACTCAGCTTTTATTGTAGCAAACGAGATATTTGATGCTTTCCCTTCTGAACTAGTTTACACAAAAGATGATATTTTACAAATGGCATATGTAGAAAACCATAAAATCTTTTTTGAAAAATGTGATGATGAAAATATCATAAATCATTGTAAAAAATATTCTATTTCAAAAGGTGAGATTGCTCTTGGTTATGAGGAGTTTATAAACACTTTATGCAAAAATATTAAAAACTTTGAATTTATAACCTTTGATTATGGAGATCAATACCCAAGAAATGATTTTTCAAGCAGAATCTACTCAAGACATGAAGTTTTCCCAATATTTGAGGATAATTTAGATTTAGAAAAATACTATAAAACTTCTGATATAACCTATGATGTTTTTTTTAATCACTTGATTGATTTATTTAAAGATAATAAAGTAAAAGATATCGTTTATGGTACCCAAATGCAAGCTTTGATAGAGTTTGGAATAGTTGATTTACTGGAAATTTTAAAACAAAATGTAGATGATAATACCTATTTAAGAGAGTCTCAAAAGGTTAAAACTCTACTTGAACCAACAGGAATGGGAGATAGATTTAAAATGCTACAAATCAAAAAGTAGCATTTTAAATTTTCTAAATCAAATCTCTTCTTTAGATTTTAATTCATTATACTCTTCATCTGTGAATATTCTTGATCTAGTGATAAATTGATATCCCATATCAATCTCCAATGAAAAAGAGTTACCAAAGGCAGATTTTTCCTCTTTTACGTCAATAATGATTTGAGAATGTCTAAAATACTCAAATTGATCTTTATCTATGAAAAATTCGCAACCACAGATTTCACCCAATTTTATATTTCTACTTGGTACATAAAAATCGCTTTTTTCATAACACATTGGAGCAGTACCATCACAACATCCACCACTTTGATTAAAGACTAGTTCTCCATGCTCTTTTTTTAACATTTCAACTACTTCTTCCGCTTCTTTGGTAACTTTTAATCTTTGAGTATCCATAATTTTGCTCCAATCATTATATTTTTTGTAGGGGAGACCCCTACAAATTTATCTATTAAAAGAATCCTAAAGCATCTTTACTATATGAAGTTAAGATATTTTTAGTATGTCTATAAGAGTTTAACATCATCATATGAGTTTCTCTACCAATACCAGATTTTTTATATCCACCAAATGATGCATGAGATGGGTATAAGTGATAACAATTAACCCATACACGTCCAGCTTCAATAGCTCTAGACATTTTATGTAATTGGTGTGCATCCCTTGACCATACACCTGATCCTAATCCATAGATTGTATCATTTGCAATCTCAATTGCTTCTTCTTCATCTTTAAAAGTAGTAACAGCAAGAACTGGTCCAAAAATCTCTTCTTGGAAGATTCTCATTTTGTTATGACCTTTAAATACTGTTGGTTTAATATAAAATCCATTTGGATGTTTTGCAGACTCATAAACATCACCACCAATTAAACACTCAGCACCCTCTTCTTTACCTATTTTAATATACTCTAAAATTTTCTCTTTTTGATTTAAAGAACATTGAGCACCCATCATATTTTCAGTATCTAAAGGATCTCCTAATTTAATAGCTTCAATTCTTTCTAATACTCTTTTCATAAATGGCTCATAAATAGACTCTTGGATTAATGCTCTTGAAGGACAAGTACAAACTTCACCTGAGTTAAATGCAAATAATACAAGACCTTCAATTGCTTTATCAAAGAACTCATCATCAGCATCCATAATTGATTCAAAGAAGATATTTGGAGATTTTCCACCAAGTTCTAAGGTAGATGGAATAATATTTTCAGTCGCATATTGCATAATTAACTGACCTGTTGTAGTTTCCCCTGTAAATCCAACTTTTTTAATATCTGGGTGAGTTGAAAGGTATTTACCAATTTTTCCACCTGAACCATTAATAATATTTACTAAACCTTTTGGAAGAACATCTTGAATTGTTTCCATTAAAAGGATAATAGATTTTGGAGTAGCAGATGCAGGTTTCATAACAATTGTATTTCCAGCTGCCAATGCAGGTGCAATTTTCCAAGCTGCCATTAATAATGGGAAATTCCATGGAATAATTTGTGCAACAACACCATATGGCTCATAAATCTCTTGAGAAATAGTATTTTCATCTAAATCTGAAACTGTACCAGACTCTGCTCTAATAACAGATGCAAAATATCTAAAATGATCTACAACTAAAGGAACATCTGCATTTAATGTTTCTCTAATAGTTTTACCATTATCTAATGTTTCGGCAATAGCAAGAGCTTCTAAGTTAGCTTCAATTGCATCTGCAATCTTATTTAATAAGGTACTTCTTTCAATAACTGAAGAGTGTTTATAAGATTCAAATGCAGTTTTAGCTGCTTGCACTGCTAACTCAACATCCTCTTCATTTGATCTTGGAATTCTTGTTAAAACATCCCCATCAACAGGAGAAATATTATCAAAATATTCACCACTTTTTGGAGCTACCCATTCTCCCCCAATAAAGTTTTCATATTGAGGTTTGTATGTTGGTTTACTATATACCATTTTTTTTCCTTTTATAAATATTAATAACATGAAAAATTTTGTCAAGCAAACTTTTTCTGTAATGAAAGTTTACTCTATAATTATAGCCTCAATATAGCCAAAAAAATAATCTTTAATATAGCGTGAATATAGCGAAGTATTTTAGTCAACAAATCCCTATATTATGGCATTAGTAGCAATAAAATAGCATTTTAATTTTATTGATATTTTTATAAAAATTATTCAATTTTTATGTTACAATTACAATATGAAAACATACAATTATACTTATGAAAACAATCAATTTGAAAATAAAATAGATTACAAGCTATTTGAAAATGAAAAAAATATCTTAGTTCAAATATTTTGTGGTCAAAATGTAAGTACACTTCAATATTTAACAAAATTACTACAAGAAAATATTCCCCAAGCTATTTGTATAGGTAGCACAACAGATGGGGAGATAAGAGATGGAGAAGTTTCAACACTAAAAACTATAATAGCAATCTGCGTTTTTGAAAATACTACAATAAAAGGTTCATATAAAAATAATGATGACTCTTTTAAAAATGGTTATGAGATAGCACAAGATATAGTTACACCAAATTCAAAACTAATTATATCGTTTACAGATAGTACTTCAACAGATGGTGAAAAATATCTAAATGGGATAAACTCTTATAGTGACTCAACTATGGTTTGTGGTGGAATGGCTGGTGATAATGGAAAATTTCAAAAAACTTATATTAGCTTAGGTACAACAGTTATTAGCCAAGGTGCAGTTGCCGTATCTTTAAACTCTGATGTACTTCAAGTTGCAAATGACATTAAACATGGTTGGTCTCCAATAGGGATAGAACATACTATTGATAAAATAGAGGGTAATAGAATTTATGAGATTTCAGGAATGAAAGCCATAGATTTTTATGAAAAATATTTAGGTGGTGGAAATCTAGCTACTTTTACTGAGTTTCCTCTAATCGTCCAAAGAGATGGTATTTTTATAGCAAGGGCAACTGTTACAAAATATCCCGATGGAAGCTTAGGTTGTGCAGGTGGTTTATATGAAGGAGATAAAGTAAGACTTGGATTTGCAGATGCTGAAAGAATTATCAATACACCTTTTGATTATCTAAAAAATATAGAATCACAACCCTCTGAAACTTTTTTTGTATACTCGTGCATGGCAAGACGTAGATATATGCAAAACTTAACAAAAATAGAGATTGATCCCTTTGCTTCTATATCTACAACTTCTGGATTTTTTACTTATGCTGAGTTTTTCCATACAAATAAACAAAACAAACTTATGAACCAAACTATTACTTTAGTTGGTTTATCGGAAAATCCCCACCTAAATAAAAAAATTGCCCCTTCCAATAATATGGTTAACCCTCAAGATCTTTCATATGCAAGAACTATTCAAGCATTGACAAACCTTATTCAACAAAGTGCAAGAGACCAAAATGAGCAATCTAAAGCTTTAGAAAAACAAATAGCATATTCTGAACAACTTTTAAAAAATCAAAAAATATTTTTAAAACATTCTGTTCATGAAACAAATACCCCTTTGTCTGTTATTGTAAGTAATATTGATCTACATGAGATGGAACATGGGAAAAGTATCTATTTAGAAAATATTGAAGTTGCAGTTAAAAACATCTTCTCCATATATGATGACTTGAGTTATTTAGTGAAAAAAGATCAAATTGAATATAAAGTTTATTCAATAGATTTTATAGATTACCTTAGAAGTAGAATAGAATTTTTTAAAAATGTTGCTACAAATATGACAAATTCTGAATTTATTTTTAGAACAAATGCTACAAAAATTATAATAGAATTTAGTGAGACTAAACTGCAAAGGATAATTGATAACTCCTTAACAAATGCTATTAAATATACTTATGAAGGAGAGAGTATAGAAGTTGATCTTATGAAAGATAAACAAAACATTATATTTTCAGTTGCTAGTCATTCAAAAAGAATTCAAGAACCGGAAAAAATATTTGATGAATATTATAGAGAAGAGCATTCAAAAGATGGTTTTGGGCTAGGATTAAATTTAGTTAAAAGAATTTGTGAGGAAGAGAATGTATCCATAGATGTAAAATCAAATTCAGAACAAACAAGTTTTACTTATTTATTTAAAGGATCTAAATGAAAATATTACTATTAGAAGATGATATTATGTTAAATAAAGCAATAACTCAATATCTTAATTCAACTGGACATAAAGTTATTTCAGTAACTGATGGGAATTCATGTAAAGAAGCTTTAGCAGAAGATAAATTTGACCTCTTAGTATTTGATATAAATGTTCCAGATCAAGATGGAATATCTATTTTAGAAGATTTACATAAACAAAAAAGGATGGTACCTACTATTTTTATATCTGCACTAATAGATATTGAAGATATTACAAGAGCTTTTGATATAGGTTGTCACGATTATCTAAAAAAACCTTTTCATTTAAAAGAACTAACCCTTAGAATAAATAAAATTCTAAAAACAAATATTGTTCCACAAGAACATAAAAGATTATCAAAATCTTATAGTTATGATTCAAAAAATATGATTTTATTGTTTAATAATGAGCCTCAAATTTTACCTAAAAGACAAATACAAATAATAGACTTGCTTGCAGCAAATAGAAGTTTGGTTTGTAATTATGATATGTTTAGGGATTATGTATGGAACGATGACTATATAGATAATGCAACAATAAGAGCAGAAGTAAATAGAGTAAAAAAAGTTCTAAAAGAGGATTTTATTATAAACATTAGAGGTATTGGGTATATGGTTGAAAGACCTCATTAGAATAAATTTAGAGACCGTTCAAAAATCTGTGTCAAGTCACCTAAAGTAACAAATCCATACTTGTTACAACTCTAAATAATTATCCAATCTCCCTTCGAAAAATATAGCAAGTTGGGAGATTGTTAAACTCCAATTATGCACTGGCTGAGTCCATTTTACTTTTGCATTTAATATTCCCATATACAACAATTTTAAAAGTGAATTCTCATTAGGGAAAGCTCCTTTTGTTTTGGTTAATTTTCTAAATTGCCTATGTACAGATTCAATAATATTTGTAGTGTACATAATCTTTCTTATCTCTTTTGGATATTTAAAATAATAAGATAAATTCTCCCATTTATTTTGCCAAGATTGAAGTACTATGGGATATCTTTTCCCCATTTTTCATCTAGTTTTAAAAGCTCATCTTCTGCAAGTTCTTTTGTTGTTGCTTGATAAACAAGTTTTAAATCTCTCATAAACTCTTTTTGGTCTTTAGAAGCTACATACTTCAATGAATTACGAATTTGATGTACAACACAAAGTTGTACTTCGGTATTTGGATATATTGTTTTAATAGCTTCAGGAAAGCCTTTAAGACCATCTACTGATGCAATTAGTATATCTTCTAATCCTCTATTATTTAAATCAGTAAGAACACTAAGCCAGAAGTTTGCTCCTTCACTTTGGGATAAATATAATCCTAATATATCTTTTTTACCATCAATTCCCATCCCTAAAACTGTGTAAACTGCTTTACTCACATACTTCCCACCATCTTTTATTTTATAATGTATCGCATCAAGCCATACAAATGGATAAATAGCTTCTAAAGGTCTACTTTGCCAAGCTTTTACCTTATCTATAATTTTATCTGTAATAGTGCTTATTGTTGCACTTGATAATTGTATTTGATATATCTCTTCAATATGTTTTATAATATCTCTATAGCTTAATCCTAAGCCATACATAGATAATATCTTTTCTTCTATTTCATTAGACATTGTTGTTTGGTTTTTCTTTACAAGTTGTGGTTCAAAAGAACCTGTTCTATCTCTTGGAGTATTCAATTCAAAGGAACCACTTGTTGATTTTATTGTTTTAGAGCTTTTACCATTCTTTCTATTTTTATTTCCTGCAAATACATCTTGAGTTATATGAGAATCTAATTCTGCTTCTAAAGCAGCTTCAACTAATTGTTTTACTAATGGAGCAAGTACTCCATCTTTACCATTGATATTTTTACCTGCAAGTAAATCTTGTACAGCTTCATTAAAATCAAATTGTTTTTTCTTTTCCATCTATATCAATCCTTATAATATTTATTATATCAGACTGACACAGATTTTCTAACACTCCCTAAATTTAAATTAAATTTATTCTAATTCATCCAACGCTAAATTTATATCACTTCTAATTTTTAATTTATCATCATCAAACTTTATTCCAAACTTTTTAAATTTTTTAGTAATTCTATTATTGACACCTGTTATTACCAAATTTTTATTATTTCTTTCAAAATTATTAATTATCGATTTAAAGGCAACAAGTGCTGTCATATCCATCATCGTTACATGCTCTAAATTTAATATTACTATTTTTATATTATCTTTTGTATCCACCAAAACTCTAAGTGCATTTTGTGCTGCTCCAAAAAACATGGGACCATTAATATCATATATTGCAATATGTTCAGGTAAATTTGGGTGTCTTAAAGAGTGTTTATTATTCACTAAATTTATTGAATATAAATCAATAGTTCTTTTAATAAATAATATTGAAGCCAATCCCATACCAACACCAACTGCAATTTGCATATCAAGTAATACAGTTAAAATAAAACATGTAAGTAAAACATAAACATCATGTTTTGGGGCAACTTTTAAAATATTTACAAAGTGTTTAACCTCAGACATATTCCACGCAACAATTAATAGCAATGCTGAAAGTGATGCCATGGGCAAATATGATAAAAAAGGAGCTAAAAATACAATAGATAATAAAATAAAAATAGAATGAACTACTGATGAAATCTTTGAATTTGCTCCACCTTTGATATTTACAACTGTTCTTGCAATAGCAGCGGTTGCTGGTATTCCTCCAAAAAAAGGAACAAAAACATTTGCTAAACCTTGACCTATTAGTTCTTTATTTGGATTTGTTCTATTCCCTGTCATACCATCAGAAATAACAGCACATAATAGTGATTCCAAGGCACCTAAAATTGCAATGGCTACACTATGGGGAAGAAGTTTATAAAACATATCAAGATTTATATCATCAATTGAATATCCACTCCAAGGAAGAGTAAATTGTAAAGGAATTGGAGGAATACCCTTACCGGTCATCTCTCCTACTTGATACTCAAAACTAGAATATATTGTCGATATTTGTAAATTTGGATCTAAATTATTATTATAATAATAAACACAAATTGTAACAATAGATAAGGCAATTAATGCTGCTGGTATTTTACTTTTCGTTTTTGGCCAAAGAATTAAAATAAACAAAGTTGCCAGACCAACAGTTAATTCACTTAATTTAAAGCTTGGGAATGAAGAGATTAAAGTATAAACTTTTTGATGAAAATGTCCTGTAAAGTGTTCTATATTTAAGCCAAAAAAATCTTTTATTTGAAAAGTTGCAATAACTACAGCTATACCAGTTGTAAATCCAACAGTAACAGGATAAGGAATTAATTCTATTAAATTTCCAAGTTTAAAAATCCCCATCAATAAAAGAATAAATCCTGACATAAGACCACAAAGTAAAAGTCCTGAAAGTCCAAACTCTTGAACTATTGGAATTAAAATAACAACAAAGGCAGCTGTTGGTCCTGAAATATTTATCTTGCTACTACCAAATATTGAGGCAATAATTCCTGCTATTATAGCTGTATAAAGCCCATTTTGTGGAGGGACACCAATGGCTATTGCCAATGCCATGGATAAAGGCAAGGCAATTATTCCTACTGTTAAACCTGCGAATATATTATTTTTCATTAATATCTCATTTTACAATTTCTAAATTTTTAATATAATATATACCCTTTTTTTCCTATATTTTTGTATAAATTAGAAAATTTATACTCTTGTTTTGTTAGAAAATATTAATGAATTTTGTTTATTTCTATAAATTGGTTTGTTTGTAGATTTTAAAGCCGTTTCAACTTTATCTAAAACCACATTATGATAACTTGATTTATCACAAACAGGATCAGCTTCATTCATATCTTTTGTTAAAGCATATGCTTGACATCTACATCCACCAAAATCTGCCTCTTTTTCAGGACAAGTTCTACAAGGTTCTTTCATCCACTTATCACCTCTAAAGAAGTTAAAGGCTTCAGAATCATTCCATATTTGGGCTACACTATACTCTTTTACATTTGGAAACTCTAAAGGCAAAGTATTTGCTGTATTACATGGAAGTGCTAAACCATCTGGATTGATAGTTAAAAAGGTAGTTCCCCAACCATTCATACATGCCTTTGGTCTAGTTGCAAAATAATCTGGAACTACAAAAAACACTTTCATATCTTTTCTTTTTTCCCTGTAATAATCCACAATCTCTTTTGCTTTTGTTAGTTGCTCTTGTGTTGGTAAAAGGGCATTTATATTTTCTAATGCCCAACCATAATATTGTATATTTGCCACTTCTAAATAGTTTGCACCAATTGAATCAGCAAACTCAATTATCTCACCAATTTGATGAATATTTTGTCTAGTGATACATGAGTTTACAATAAGTTGTAAACCATTATCTTTACAAGCTTTTGCAAAAGCTATTTTATCTGCTTGGGCATTTTTATTATTTGTAATAAGGGCAGTTGTATTTGCATCGTGGGATTGAATCCCAAGTTGCACAGTTTTTAATCCTGCCTCTTTTAGTTTTGGAACTATTGATAAATCAGCCCCAACTCCTGAGGTTATAAGATTTGTATAAAACTTTAAATCACTAGCTTTTTTTACAATCTCTAAAATGTCTTTATTTAAAAGAGGCTCACCTCCAGAGAGTCCTAATTGAACTGCACCCATAGCCCGTGCTTCTTCTAAAACCCTAAACCAATCTTCTTTACTCATACTATCTTTTGTATTAGCAAAATCTAGTTGGTTGTAGCAATATGAACACTCCAAAGGACACTTATGAGTCAACTCTAAAAGCATCCAAAGAGGTGGTTTAATATCAGTTTTCATACATCACCCACTTACGCTCTAAGGCCTCAATTAAAAAAGCCTCCACATCTTTTTTTAAATCACTCATATTAAACTTTTCTTCCAATATTTTAGCAATATCTAAACAAGAGTTTTTCCCATCACATAGATTCATTATTTCACCTGCACTTTGATTTAGTTGAACCATCCCTTCTGGATAGAGTAAAACAAAACACTCTTGGGCATCTTCATATTGTAATTGGAAGTGATTATTCACTACAAGTGATTTTTCTAGTTGCATTACAACCCTTTATATTAAAATATGGTGGTCTTTTAAGCTCATAAGCTAAATATAAAGCATCAACCATAACCCATAATATATCAAGTTTAAACTGTAAAATTTCGCAAGCTCTATTTTGTAGTTCAACAGTATTAAACTCTTCTAAAGTTAAAGCCAAACCATGTTGTACATCTCTTCTTGCTTCTGTTAATCTTTTTTGAAAATATCTTAAACCTTTTTGTTCTATCCAAGGGTAGTTTTTAGGCCAAGTATCAAGTCTTTGTTGGTGAATTTGTGGTGCAAACATCTCAGTTAATGAAGACATTGCAGATTCTTTCCATGGAGATTGTTTTGCAAAATTTACATAAGCATCAACTGCAAACTTAACCGCTGGTAATACATATTTGTGAGAAATCAAATCCTCTTTATCTAGTCCTACAGCTTCACCAAGTTCTAACCAAGCCTCTATTCCACCACCTACACTATCATGGTCTATAATTCTATCAATCCACTTTCTTCTATCTTCTAGTGGTGGGTTATTTGACATAATTGCTGCATCTTTAATTGGAATTGCTGTTTGATAATAAAATCTATTTGCAACCCAACCTTTAATCTCCTCTTTAGTACAAGTACCTTCATACATTCTTATATGGAAAGGATGATGAATATGGTACATCTCACCCATACCTCTTAGTTTTGCTTCAAACTCTTCTTTTGATAATAATCTATCCATTCTTTTTGTCATTTTCTTCTCCTTTTATAAATTAACTTTTTCTAATTTTTGTATATCCAAATTTTCTAATTTACCATCTACAGATTGAGCAAATTGTAAAAAATGTTCTTTTTTCATATGCTCTTCTAAAAGATTTGCATTTTGCCAAGTTTCTACAAAAGTAAAACTATTTTCATCATCTAAGTTTTTGTGCAAATCGTATTGAATACACCCCTCATCATATTTGTGAGTTGCTTCATGTAATTTTAAAAGTTCAGAATAAACTTCATCTTTAAATCCATCTTTTACTTTAACGTTAGCTACAATCACTATATTTTTCATGATATTTCCTTTTTTATCTTCTTTATTAAATCTCTATACTCATACCATCGTAAGACACTTCTATCCCATGTGATATAAGTTGGGCATATTCTTTACTTGTTTCATCCAAAATTGGATTTGTATTATTTATATGTATTAGTATTTTTCTTGGTTTACTCATACCATCAAGTATTTTTATAAGACCATCCTCTCCACTTAATGGGATATGTCCCATATCAGTACCAAGTTTTGTTGAAAAACCATTTCTTATCATCTCATCATTTGTCCATAAAGTTCCATCAACAAGTAAAATATCTGCTTCACTCATCTCTTGAATAATTCTAGGTTCCGCAACTCCAAGTCCTGGAAGATAAAAAAGTTTTTTTCCTGTAGTTTTATTTTTAACTACAACTCCAATATTATCCCCTACTCTTGGTTTATCTCTATATTTTGAATATGGTGGTGCATTTGAGATTAAGGGCATTGCATAAAACTCATAGTTTGGCATAACTGGTATCTCAAATGGTTGTTTATTAAATGAAATCTCATTATATTTAACTCCTCCACCATCCCAGTGAGTAAGCATCTTAAATAAAGGAAATGAAGTATTTAGTTCCTCATGAACCTCTTTTGTACAATAAACTTCATGGGGACAACCTTCCCTTAACATCAAAAGCCCTGTTGTATGATCAATCTGTGCATCTATAAAAACTATAGCTTTTATTTTAGTTTCGCGTCTTGCATCTTTTGGTTGTAAAAACGGTGAGTTATGAATTTGTTCTAAAATATCTGGGGAAGTATTAAATAAAACCCAATTTTCTCCATCTTCACTTATAGTGATTGAACTTTGAGTTCTTTTTTTAATACTTGTTTTTCCTTCTCTATAACCTTTGCAATTATCACAATTACAATTAAATTGTGGAAGTCCTCCACCAGCACTTGAACCCAATACTTGTATTCTCATCTTTTACTCCATCTGCTTTTTATAAAAAGTTCCCTTTAAACTTTTTATAAAAAGCAAGTCAGAAAAATCTGACTTACTTTTAATATTTAAATTTAAAACTATAATATGAAGTATCACTTATACATGACAAATGTACATTGTAACTTCAAAACCAAATCTATTATCTATAAATGCAGGTGTTTCCCATTTCATATTATTTTCCTCCTTTTCAAGATTTATTTATGTAGTTTAAATACGTGTACAGTTCCACCTTGGTTGATGTTTTTAATAAGTTTTGCAACTTTTCCACCCCATAAAGGAACAGCTCCACCCCAACCAGATACGATTGCGATATATTGTTCACCATTTTGCTCCCAAGTAATTGGAGAAGAAACGATTCCTGAACCAGCATTAAATTTGTAAAGGATTTTTCCAGTTTCATCATCAAATGCTAAGAATTTACCTTCAGGAGTTCCTGTAAATACAAGTCCACCAGCAGTAGTTAATACCCCTGCCCATAATGGAGCTGGGTTTTTATATTCCCATTTAATCTTACCTGTTAATGGATCAATTGCTTTAAGTGAACCAATATGATCTTCGAAAATTGGTTTGATTGTAAATCCTGCACCTAAATATGCTGCACCTTTTTTATAATGAATTGGTTGATTCCAAATATCCATTCCCCACTCATTTGAAGGAACATAGAACATCTGTGTCTTTTTAGAGTATGAGATTGGCATCCAGTTTTTACCACCTAAGAATGAAGGAACAGCAAATACTGATTTACCTTTTGAAGCACCATCTGGATTTCCTGGTCTATTTGCATCATTATAGATTGGTCTACCATTTTTATCAATACCTTTTGCCCAAGTAATATTTGAAACAAATGGATTAGCAGTAATAAATTTACCATTTTCTCTATTTAATACATAGAAGAAACCATTTCTATCAGCAGTACCTGCTAATTTTTTACCATCTTTGTTAAATGAAACTAACTCATTTACACCATCAAAATCCCAACCATCGTGTGGAGTTGTTTGGAAATGCCAAACAATTTTTCCCGTATCTGGATTAATAGCAAGTCTAGAAGAAGAGTATAAGTTATCACCTGGTCTTGTATGTGAATTCCAAGGTGCTGGGTTTCCTGCTCCATAGAAAATCAAATCAGTTTCAGGATCATATGTTCCACCAAGCCATGTTGCAGCTCCACCATTTTTCCACATATCTCCTGGCCATGTTTTACCAACTTGTCCACCTGTAATACCATTTGGTTTACCATTTAAGTATCCCATATGTCCTTCAACTGTTGGTCTAGTCCAAACAACTTCACCAGTTTTAGCATCTCTTGCTTCAACTTTTCCAACAATACCAAACTCACCACCAGCAACACCAGTTACAACCATGTCTTTTACTATTAGTGGTGCATTTGTAATTGAATATCCCTCTTTATAATCAGCTACTTTCTTTTTCCAAACAACTTTTCCAGTTTTTCTGTCAAGTGCTACTAACTTAGCATCTAGTGTTCCAAAAATCACTAGATTATCATAAAGTGCAGCACCTCTGTTGATTACATCACAACAAGGTAAGATTCCAGCTGGAAGTCTTGAATCATATTGCCAAAGCTCTTCACCAGTTGCAATATCAATTGCAAAAATTCTTGAATAAGAAGCTGTTACATACATAACTCCATCTTTTACAAGTGGTTGAGACTCTTGACCTCTTTGTTTTTCACCACCAAAAGAGAAATTCCATACAGGAACTAAATCTTTTACTGTCTCTTTATTAATTTGAGTAAGTGGTGAGAACCTTTGTCCTTTTTGACCATGTCCATATGTAAGAACATCTTCTGTAGACTTCTCATCATTTAAGATTTCATCATATGTAACAGGTGCATATGAGGGCTTTGTAACCTCACTTATGTTACTATTCATTGTGCTGTTCGTAGAAACACACCCGCTAATTAGTGCAGATAGTGTAACGGCAACTGCGCTAGTTAGTAGTTTTTTGCTTAGCATTTTTTCTCCTTAATTAATTTCATAACAAACTAAAAATTTGTCTTAGCGAAAGTATACATGAGGTTTATAGCCTCAGTTTAGCCATTATTAACTTTTTTAGATTTAAATCCTAAAAATGCCATAACTAGGGTTATAACCAAGGAAATACCAACTATTATAAAGCTTTTTTCATCTACTTTTAAATACAAACTGAACCTAATAGCTTCTACAATATAAGTAAAAGGATTAGATGATGAGATGTTAAATAAAATAAGTGAAGAATCTTTTATTTTCCAAAGGGGATAAAGTGCTGAACTTAAGAAAAACATAGGAAAAATTACAAAATTCATAACTGTTGCAAAGTTTTCTAACTGTCTTATAACAGAAGAGATAAAAAGTGCAAAAGCATTTAAAACAATTGAAGAGATTATTATCACTGGAATAGTAGCAATAATAGCAATAATGGAGATATCAATTCCATAAAGTTTTGCAATCACTAAAAAAGTTAGTGCCTGCATAGTTGAGACAAGAGAGGTTGCAAACATTTTACAAAATAAAAGATAATTTCTATTTATATAAGATGCTAAAAGTATTTTCATACTTCCCATCTCTCTATCAAATATCATAGTTAAAGAACTTTGCATCCCATTAAAAAGCAAAACCATCCCCACAAGACCTGGAACTATATATGTTTCATAAGTGATATAGGTTTCATATGGAGGAATTATTGCTAAACCTAAAGCAGTTTTAAATCCTACTGAAAAAATAAATAACCAAAGCAAAGGTCTTACAAGTGCTGAAAAGAATCTACTTTTTTGTTTTAAAAATCTTATTAATTCTTTGTATATTATCCCTTTTAGACAATTTAAATATATATTCATAATCTACCTTGTTAGATAGTTGAAAGTATCAACTAAATTCTCTTGTTTATGTTTTGATAAAAGTTCACTTACTGTAGTTTGTTCAATTATCTCTCCCGTTTTTATCAAAGCTACAAAATCCTCTTCATCAACCTCATCAAAAAGATGAGTAATCCATAACACTGATATATTTTGAGTTTTAACCAAACTTTTTACATATTTCAATATATCAAATCTACTTTTTAAATCTAAACCAACTGTTGCTTCATCAAGAAGTAGTAATTTAGGTTTATCTATCAAAGCTCTTAAAATTTCAACCCTTCTTCTATGACCACCATTTAACTTTCTTGCAGGGATATCTAAATGGTTTTGAAGTTCAAGTTTTTCTATTTCATCTTTTACACTTTCCATAGTTTTTTTAAAACTAAGCCCTTTTAATGCCCCATAATAATAAAGATTTTGCTTAACACTTAAATCCAAATCCAAGGTTGGCTCTTGAAAAACTATTCCAATATCTTTTAAAGCTTTTGAGTAGTTTTTTATCGGATTTGAATTGATATTAATCTCTCCCTCTTCCAATTTTAGAAGTCTTGTAATAAGGGAAAAAATCGTTGATTTACCAGCACCATTCAATCCAAGAAGAACAAAAAAGCTACCCTCTTTAATATTAAAAGATACATTTTTCAAAACCTCTTTTTTACCATATGAAAAATTTACATTTTTAAACTCTAAGATATTTTCTTTCATAACTATTTACTTGGTATTACAGCAAGTCCCCAAGGGTATCTTCCAACTTTTACACTTTTTTCAACTTTTAATGAAGGCACATCTATAATAGATACATCCCCACTAACTCCATTTGTTGTGTAAAGTTTATCCTCCCCATTTACAAAAGCTAATTGCCAAACTCTTTTTCCTACAAGTAAATATTTGATTACTTTATATGTTTTGGCATCAACAACCGCAACATGATTAGCAGGTCCAAGTGCTATAAAAGCATATTTTCCATCACTTGTTAGTTTTATTCCAACTGGCTGAATCAAATCTTTAAATATACCAGGTATTTTAAAACCTATCTTAGCAACAGATTTTTTAGTTTTTGCATCTACAACCATAACTGTTCCACCAATCTCACTTGATGCCCAAACCATATCCCCATTTTTGGAAAACTCAATATGTCTTGGTCTTTGATCTACTAAAGTATTGTGGATGATTTTTTTTGTTTTTGTATCTATCCAGTGTAAAAAGTTTGAAGTTTCAGTTGTATTTATTGCAACACTACCATCTGGACTTACTGCCATCCCTTCAGGCTCAACTCCAACATCAATTTGTGCTAAA
This sequence comes from Halarcobacter azotofixans (SeqCode), assembly GCA_048571215.1. GTDB lineage: Bacteria > Campylobacterota > Campylobacteria > Campylobacterales > Arcobacteraceae > Halarcobacter > Halarcobacter azotofixans. Next base: position 61,811 of record CP182352.1, on the reverse strand, counting down.
ACAGTTCTCTTTTCAGTATCAACAACTGTTACAATTGCATCATCCTCATTTGAGATATAAAGCTCTTTATTATCTGGAGTTAATGCAAATTGTTCTGGATCTTCTCCTGATGGTAGATTATATAAAATTTTATTTGTTTTTGTATCCATAACTTGGACAGTGTCATCATCACTTGCACAAATATAAAGTTTTGAATAATCATTTGATAATAATATACCCCTTGGTCTTTGACCAACCTCTATAGTATTTACAACACTATTTGTTTTAGAGTCAATTACACTTACTGTATTGTCCTTTTCATTTGATACATAAATTGTATCGGCAAAAAGTGCACTTGAAATTAGAACTCCAGATAAAATCAATTTTTTCATTTCCCACTCCAATTTTTTATTTATGCCATTCTATACCATCTTTATAGCCTCAGTTTAGCAAGGTAATTCTTGCTAAATTCAGGCTATAAAACTTTAATATACTTATTAAAATCAATTAAAAGGGATACTATGAGATTAGTTATCTATTTATTTTTATTAACAAGTTTTTTAAGTGCACAAACTTTGGATGTAAATATTTTATACCTAGAACAAAAAATTAAAAAACCACCCGTACTTTCAAATGTAATTGAAGAACCAAAAGATTTAGGAATACAAGGTGCAAGACTTGCAGTAAAAGATAGTAATAAAAGTGCAAGATTTCTAAACCAACATTTTAATCTAATTGAAAAAATATCTTATGATGAAAATGAACTTATTGAAGCTTTTAATAAGTTTATAAATGAAGGGAACTCATATATTATACTAAATGTTGAAACTAAATTACTAAAAAAACTAATCAATTCTAAATTATCTTCAAAAGCCTTACTTATAAATGCAAGCAGTCTTAATACAAATCTTAGAAAAGACTATTGTAAACAAAACTTTATACATACAATTCCTAGTAATAGTATGCTTTATGATGGACTAGTTCAGTTTTTAGTAAAACGAAATTTTAAAAAGATTTTTTTGATTAGTGGAACAAATCCAAAAGATATTGAGATAAAAAAGGATATGAAAAAGTCAATCAAAAAATTTGGTGCTTCTATTGTTAAAGAAAAAGTTTGGGAAAACAATAGTGATATTAGAAGAAAAGCAACAGCTGAATTTCCAGCATTTACACAAGCTAGCGATTATGATCTTGTAATGGTGGCAGATTTTTATGGAGATTTTGGTGAGTTTTTATCTTTTAATACCTGGCTTCCTAGACCAATAGCTGGAACTCAAGGACTTAAACCTTTACAATGGCATAAAGTAATAGAAGCCTGGGGAGCTGCACAAATGCAAAGCAGATTTGAAAAATTTGCTAAAAGATGGATGGAACAAAAAGATTTTTCAAACTGGGTTGCTATTAGAACAATTATTAGTTCAATTGCAAAAACCCAAACAGCTTCATTGGAAAAAAATATAAAATTTATACGTTCAAAAGAGTTTGAAATTGGTGCATATATGGGAAGAAAGCTCTCTTTTAGAGACTTTAATGGTCAATTAAGAACCCCAATAGCCTTAGTTCAACCAAGAGCACTAATATCAACTTCCCCACAAGTTGGATTCTTACATCCCCTAACAGATTTAGATACCTTAGGTGTTGCAAAGTTTGAGATGAGATGTGAACAATGATAAAATATCTTATACTTATAATTTTACTTTTTTCTACGCTGTTTGCTAAAATTGAAGTTTATGAGACTGATTATTTTGTAAAATATAAACTAAGCCAAGAGAGTATTCAAACTACATACTTACTTTTAAAAAATGAACTACTTGCAAATGGATATAAAATAGTCTATGAAGGTGATTTTGCAAAGCTTACTAAAAATATTGGAAAACTTATAGATAAAAAATCTAACTTAGAATTTAGTAAAAAACTTGCCTTTTGCAAAAGTTCTGTTACCTTTAGACTTTTAGCTGAAAATCCAGATAATATTCTTTTTTGTCCATTTTCACTTGCTGTTTATAAAACAAAAAATCAAAACTTCTTTTACATTTCATATATGAAATTTAAACCTTTGAAAAAAGATGAAAAAATGGCAAAAGAGATAAATGAAAATATAAAAAAGATTATTGAAGAGGTTATTTTTTAAATTTAGTAAAAAGATTCATCATGAATCTTTTTACTATGTTTTAAGATTAAAAACTAATTTCTACTGCACCAACTACTACTGATAGATCCTCTAAATTCCCCTCATCAAAATTACCCTGTGCATATCTTAAAGATAATTGAGTGTTTTTTGTAAGATTATAAGATAAACCTACATCATATTCCATTATTTCTAAATCTTTATTTATACTATTAAAACTTGCATTATCAATAGAATGATGAGCAAGATTTGCTTCAAAAGTTAAATCTGCACTAGGAGAATAAGAAAAATTTGCTGCATAAAGTGAAGTATCTCCATAAGCTCCAACTCTACCAAGTGCAGCCATACCTAAATCATCATTAGTTAAATATGACACAGGTAATTCAGAGCCAGAAACATAACCCTTTTCAGTTTTAACAGCAGAAAGTCCTGCTTTGAAATCTCCAAAATCTTTTGCTATATTTAGATATGCACCAAACATCTTTTCATCAACAATACCACCAGAGTATTTATCCCCTGTTCTTTTTTCAACTTGTGCTTGAATATCAAGTCCTGCATATTTCCCAAGGGCAAAAGCATTATACATATGGCTATTTGCATCTGCGTAAGCGCCACCACCAATTGCAGTATTATTTTGTAAATAAACATATCTACCACCCATTAACATCTCATCAATAGTGATTTGCCCACCAATAGAGTATGCGTCAAAGTCCCCATTTCCAGTATTACTTAAACCTAGACTTGAACCTTGATCTACAACAGACCCCTCAACTGCTTTATAATCAAAAGCATATAATAAAATATTTGGTTTTGGGTTATATCCCACTAAAGCTAAATCAATAGGATCACCATTACTACCATAAAATTTAGTACCATAACTATCTTCTATTCTACCAGCTAATAAAAACTTATCTTGATTGAATGGGACAACAACATAAGCTTCATCCCAAGTAAAAGTATCATTATTATTGTTTCCCCATGCATTATTATCTGCAACAATTCTAGTATGTATACTTACACTATCATCTACTTTAAAATCAAGATTTAATCTAAGTCTTGACTCAAATTTTTGTTTATCTTGTCTTGTAGCAGCTGTTGAACCTGAAGTTGCAGTATCACCCTTTACTGAAACTCCTCTAACTCTTGCATCTCCACTAATCTTTAAATCTGAGATTAAATCTAACTCTCCCGCTTGCATAGATGTAACTGCAATTGATGCAACTAAACTAATTAACCCTAGCCTTTTTTTCATTTCTTTCCCCTATATAATTTTGTCAAACTAATAAAAGCTTGATTAAAATTATAACTTTTTGATATAGCTAGATTATAGCTATATGGGTAAAATAAAAAATTTAATAACTTATTTATCTAATATTTTATTGTTTATTTTTAATAAAATACAAATAGCTTAAAGCTACTTGTATTTTCCAAAAACTTTATAAGTATTGTTTTTAAAAAGTATATATACAGTTTTCTCTTTTTTAAGATTTTCTGAGGCTGGTAAGCTAAGTCCTAAAGCATCTTTAACAGGGTTTTTTAAAAACTCTTTCATAGCTTCTTTAGGTACATTTCCTTCAAATATATAATCATCCATAATAGAGGTATTGCAAGAGCGTAATTCATAGGGAATTTTCATCTCATGTTTTAATCTTTTTACATCTTTTAAATTTACAATTTCAACTTCATTAGTTAACTCTTTCATATCTTCCAACCAATTTTGTGGACAAGTACTTGCAATTGGTTTAAAAACCTGTATTTTTTGAGCATCTAGGTTTAAGGCTGTTAATAATAGCGCTATAGCTATGCTTTTTTTGTATGTAATCATAATTTTCCTTCTAATATTTTTGGATATTTTTCTAAAATTTTGTTTTTTATCTCATCATTTCTTTTTTGATTAAAAACTTGATTATCATGATTTTTGAAATCTAATAAAACTTTTGCTGGATTTTTACTAAAAAACAAAATCCTATTTGATAATAATATAGCCTCACTTATATCGTGTGTAACTAAAATTATAGTTGCTTTAAACCTATTATAAAAAGCTAAAAGCTCTTTTTTTAAAGCTTGTGAAGTTGGATAATCTAAAGAGATAAAAGGTTCATCTAAAAGTATCAAATCGGGTTTGTTGATAAAAGCTCTAACTAAAGAAACACGTCTTAACATCCCCCCTGATAGATTATTAGGATATTCATGCAATATATTTTCTAAACCTATAAGTTCTAATAAATCAATAATCTCTTTTTCATCTTTTGTTTTTGAAACCAACAATAGATTATCTTTTACGCTAAGCCAAGGAAGAAGTCTATGATCTTGAAACATAAAAGATATATTTGAAAACTCCCCTTTAATCTTCCCTACATAATCATTATCTAAAAAAGAGATTATATTAAGTAGGGTTGATTTACCACAACCTGATGGTCCAATTATAGATATAAATTCACTTTTGTTTAAAGAAAAATCTAGATCTTTTAAAATGACAGTTTCATTAAAACGCTTCTCATTAATATTTATACTTATCATCTTATTTCCATCTTTTAGTTTTTAATTCTAAAGGTTTTAATATATAACTTTCTATTAAAACCACCACAGTAACAAAAGATATTGTATATGATAAGATTGATGTGATATCAAAAAACTGAAAAAACTGCGAGATTTGGAAACCAATACCATCACTTCTTCCTAATAGTTCAACCACTAAAACAATTTTCCAAATCAAGGATAAACAAAGTCTAACTGTAGCCATTATATAAGGGAATAATTGGGGTAGATACACATTTTTATAAACCTCTTTTTGTGATAATTTATAAACCTTTGCAAAATCGCTATATTTCTTATCCATAGCCCTAGTTCCCTCTCTAATATTTACTATTACTATGGGAACTTTATTTATAACTACAGCTAAAATAGCTGCAAAATCTGTAAGCCCAAACCAAATATAACAAATAATTATTGTTACTAGTGCTGGGATATTTAAAGCCAAAATCAATACAAAATCTAAAACCTCATTTAACTCCTCATAAAAACCCATTAATAAACCCATTATCATCCCTATAAACAAAGTTATAAAAAAACAGATAAATACCCTATACAAAGTAATAAAAAGGTGATGTAATAAATCATCTTCAAAGATATTATAATAAAGATTCCTAAGCACATCCATCGCACTTGGGAAAAGGCTTGAATCTACCATTAAAGATCCTCCTTGCCAGATTATTACAAATATTAAAATAGCACATATTTTAGATTGGGTATTATTCATTTGCTTTTAACTTTACTTTATTAAAATTCCAAAAAATACTTTCATCTAAAGTGCTGTTTTTATCCACATATTTAAAACCACTTTGTTTTGCCAATATGGTATAAACTTTTTTCATATCTTCAATTGTTGTTTTATCAAGATGATTTATTATCCCTTTTTTATATCCGTTTTTTAATGCATTGAAAGTTTTTATATCTTTTACTTTCATTATTCTTTTTATTCTATTCCACTCTTCATCGCTATTTTTTAAAATCTCTTTTGCTTCATGACTTGCACTTATAAAAGAGTTTATAAGTTTTTTATTCTTCATAGCAAACTTCTTTGAAAACGTCCAACCTATAAAAGGTATATCCGATTTAATTCCTATTTCATTTAAAACCTCTTTTATAGAGATAAGTGGTCTAATCCCTTTTGGTTCCAACTTTGAATTAAAATGCCAAAAATTAATTGCTGCATCTAAAGAGTTGTTTAACATCTTCAAATATAAAATTGAAGGGGATGCATATAAGACAGAAACCTCATCTTGAAAATCTTTTTGATATTTTTTTTCATAAAAAGCCTTAAATAAAAGCCAAGTTTTAGAGTACTTTCCCCCAGCTATTCCTAGTTCTTTTTCTTTTAAATCTGCAAAATCTTTTATATTTTGATTTACAACTAATGTACCTGTAGCTTTTGAATAGGGATAAAACATATAATCTCTATTTTTACTTTTCTGTAAATTTATCCAAACCCAATCATGAACTATCATATCTACTTCATTTGCCAATAAAGCTATTGATTGAGCATTTTTTGAAGCTATATTTACTAACTCTAAATCAAAGCCATACTTTTTATCTAAATTATGATGTTTTAAAACATCTAATTCCCAATTAACTGTTCCATAAGATAAGACTCCAATTTTTAATTTATCATTAGCAAAAACTAAAACTAAACTACATATAAAAAATAGAATAATATGTTTTTTCATTTTCAATCCTTAAAAATTATTCTCAAATTGTATAACAGATTTATAGCCTCAATTTAGCAATATTCAAAACTTTTTACTCGCTATAATCAGGCTATATAAAGCATATATAATTCCAAAATCTAAAAAAAATCTCAAAGGAAAAGAATATGAATAAAATTCAAAAATTAGGTTTTGCAACTTTATTTGCAACAGTGTTTGCTTTTGGACATGGAAGTGTAACACCTCAAAAAGTTGACACAACAGGATTAAAACAATTTGGAGATCAATGGTTTGACGAAAATCCATATAAACAAGAAAATGCTAGAGCTCAAGAAGTAGGTAAAATAGGTTATAGTGAAAACTGTGCAAGATGTCATGGTTTAGATGTTATTTCAGGTGGTATTGCTCCTGATTTAAGAGAATTACCAACTGATGAAGATGCTTATTTTATTAGTAAAGTTTTAAGTGGTGTAACTAGAAATGGTAATGTTTATATGCCATCATTTGCAGAAGTATTAAGTCAAGAAGCTATTTGGGCTATTAGAACATATATAGTATCTCAAAGAATAGAAGCTGGTTTAGAATAAGATGAAACTTCTTAAATTATCTACAATATTTATTCTTTTAGTAGTCTTTGCAAATGCACGAAGTATTGAGGAGATTAAAGACAGTGGTTATATTATGATTGCTGTATATAAAGACTTTCCACCCTATTCATTTGAAGAAAAAGGGAAACTAAAAGGGATAGATGTTGATCTTGGAAAAATCATTGCTAAATCACTAGGGGTAAAAGCAAAATGGTATTTAACAGGATCAGATGAAACATTGTCTGATGATTTAAGAAATGTAATTTGGAAAGGTAATTTAGTTCATAAAAATAAAGCTGATATGATGTTTAGAATCCCATATGATTATGATTATATGAGACTTACAGATAAACAAACAGGTGAACTTGAAACTGAAATGGTCTCAATAAAAGGACCATACCATAGTGAAAAATGGGTGATTGCAACTCATAAAAAAATAATCCCTAAAATCACAACACTAGGTATATTTGCATATCAAACTGTTGGTGTTGAACTTGATACGCTTCCAGATGCCCACTTATCAGCTTTTGCCAGAGGACTTATTAATAAAAATGTTAAACACTACTTCCATTTTGAAGATGCAATAAAAGATTTCAAAAATGGGAAACTTGATGCAATTGCAGGATTAAAATCTCAATTAGAATTTTATCTAGATTATAAACACAACAAAGACAAAATTTACATAAGTGATTCGATTCCACAAGTGGCAAGAAATCACTGGGATTTGGCAACAGCTGTAGAAATTAGTTATAAACCACTTAGTTATTATATTGATGGAGTTATCTCTCAACAATATGAAAAAGGCAATATTAAAAAAATATTTGAAAAATATGGGGTAGATTATCTACCACCAATTTCAAGAACACAATAAAGGAATTATCATGAAACATATACTCTTGTTACTAGTATCTTTTTTATTTTCGCATAATTTATATGCTAAAAATCCCATCATATCTCCAACATTTGAGGATATTATAAAACAGATAATAAAGGATCAAGAGTATATCTTTGATGATAAAAATGTTATCGTAAAGGTACCAAGCTTTGCAGATAACCCTGTACAGGTTCCTATTTTAGTCAATGCCAAAAAAATAAAAGATGCAAAAAGAATGATTTTATTTGCTGATTTAAATCCTATTCCAAAAATTATAGATATGGATTTAACAAACCTTTTGCCTTTTATCTCTTTAAATATAAGAGTAGCTCAAGAGACACCCCTTCGAGCTTTAGTATTAGATGAAAAAGGGGTTTGGCATATTGGTAGTAACAATATCAAAAGTTTTGGAGGAGGATGTGCAGTTGCAAGTGTAGCTTCAAGTAATACTGATTTTGACAAACTTTTAGGAAAGGGTAAAATCACATATTTTAAAAAAGATGATGCATATAGAATAAAAAGTTCTATTTTTCACCCTATGGAAACAGGTTTAGTATTTGGTAATAGTGCCTTTTATATCAATAAAATTGTTCTAAAAACTAAAGATAAGACTTTAGCAACAATCAAAACTTATTCACCAATTAGTGAAAATCCTAGATTTATATTTGAAACAAAAACTGCTTCAAAAGAGTATGAACTAAAATTCTATGATATTGATGCAAATGAGTTTTTATTGGATACAAAATGAGACTCTTAATAAGCCTGTTAATTTGTTTTATACCTTTATTATCAAAAGAGTTTAACTATAAATTAAAACCCATAAAACTTTCTAATAATAGCTACTATTTCTATGGAAAGGAGGAGTATTTTTCTAATAAAAATGGAGGAAATATTTCAAATACTGCTTTTATTGAAACTGATAAAAGTGTCATTTTAATAGATACAGGAAGCTCTTTTAATTATGGAAAACAATTAAAAAAAGCTATTGCAAAAGTTACAAACAAACCTATAAAATATGTGATAAATACCCATCATCATCCAGATCATTTTTTAGGAAATAATGCCTTTAAAGATAGCACTATCTTTGCTACACAATTTACAGCAGATGAGATTGAAACAAATGGAAATTTATATATTGAAAACCTTGTAAATTTAGTGGGTTCGGCAATGACTGATACCTCAGTAAAAAAAGTTGATAAGATACTTAATAAAAAAGTTATGGACTTTGATGGATATAAACTTCACTTTATTTATCTAAGTGGTCATACTGAAGATGATTTAGTAATCTATGATGAAAATACAAAAATCTTATATGCTTCTGATTTAGTATTTAACCATAGAGCTTTAGCAACGCCCCATGCAAATTTGGATAAATGGATTGAAAGCTTAAATAAATTAAAAAATATAGATTTTAAACTTTGTTTCCCTGGGCATGGTTTGGTTTTTGAAAATAAAAAAGCTATAGAAGAAAATATAAAATATCTAAAAACAATTAGAAAAAATATAAACTATGGATTAAAAAATGGTTTAGATGTATTTGAAGTTTTAGACTTAAAAGTACCTAAAGATATTAGAGGTTTTTCAATATTTGAACAAGAGTATGAAAGAAGTATTATAAATCTTTACAATAAAAAAGAAAATATAGTAAATAAAAAACTATACTAAGTTTCCAAAAAAAGAAAAATAGCTATATTTGCTATTTTTCCCTTTGTAAAAACTCTAAAATAAGTCTAACAGCTGCACCTGTTGCTCCATATGGATTATATCCCCATGACTTTTCTCTATATGCAGGTCCTGCTATATCAAAATGAAGCCATTTTTTCTTGTTTTCTTTTTTTATAAATTTATCTAAAAATAGTGCTGCTGTTATAGTTGAACCAGCTTTTGATGAAGTTGAATTAACAATATCTGCAATTTCACTTTTTATCATATTTGGTAAATATCTATTAAAGGGTAAAAATCCCACTAACTCTCCAGATTTTTTTGAAGCTTGTTTAATCTGTTTTTTTAGTTTTTCATTATGTCCTAAAACTGCACTTGTATACTCTCCAAGCCCTATAATACAAGCTCCAGTTAAAGTAGCAAAATCAAAGATTGTATCTATATCTTTTATATTTTCTTGGGCATAACATAAACAATCTGCTAAAACTAACCTACCCTCGGCATCTGTATTTCTAACCTCTATTGTTACCCCATTTTTAGCTTTTAAAATATCATCAGGTTTATAAGCATCACCACCTATCATATTCTCAACTGCACCTAAAATTGCATCAACTTCATACTCACAATTAATTGCATTTAAAGAGTTCATAATCCCTAAAAGAGCACTTGCTCCACTTTTATCACACTTCATAGAAACCATTCCCTCACCAGATTTCAAACTCAATCCACCACAATCATATGTCAATCCTTTTCCCACAAGTACAATTTTTCCTTTTGGGTTTTTTCTCCTCGTACCTGCGGGATTAGATGGTTTATAATTAAGATGGATTAATTGAGATTCGTGTCTTGAGGCACGACCCACTGCGTACATTGCATTATAATTATTTATTTTTAAGTACTCTTCCCCATAAATTTTACATTCCAAATTGTTATTTTTTGCAATCTCTTTAGCTTTTGATGCCATAGTTTTTGGATAAAAATCTTCTGGTGCAGTATTTACAATATCCCTTACCATATTTACACTAGAACAAATATTTAAACTCTTTTCTAATGCTACTTGTAAATTTTCTTTTGATTTTGCACTTTTACTTATATCTATAAATATTCTTTTTTTATTTTCACTTTTTTTGCTTTTATATTTATCAAATTCATAAGAACCCAAAAGTAAACCTTGGACAATATCTTCTAACTTATACTCTTGATTTTCCCTAGCTAGGTCTATTTTTATCTTTTCAAATTTACTTTTCTTTAAAAATTTAATTGCATTTGCAAAAGCTATTTTGATATCCTCATTTTTAAATTTCTCAATGCCTACAAATAATCTACTGCCTATTAGCTCTATTTGATTCTCTTTTGCTTCAAAACCACTTTTTTTGAGAATTTTCTTTTCACTCTTTTGAAAACTTTTAAAATTTTTTAAAACAATAAGCTCAATATCATATTTACAATCTTCAACTAACTCTATTTTCATTTTTATCCTTTTGAAATATTTTATCAAAGATAATCAAGTTAAAACTTAATTTTTCACTTTGATTTAATATAAAGATATTTTTGATAAAATCTTTATTTAAAATACAATAAGAGGGTAAAGATGACTCTAATTATAAATGGTGAATCTAAAGATTTTCAAGAGGGTATAACTCTACAAGAAGTTATCACTTCACTAAAAATTGAAGATAAAGTTATGGCAGCTGCTGTTAACATGGATATAGTAAAAAAAGAGAACTGGAAAGAGTACAGACCTGTAAATGACGACAAACTAGAACTTCTACAATTTGTTGGTGGTGGTTAAGATGCACTCTTCTGATATAAACTCAGTTTGTACTTATTGTGGTGTAGGATGTGATATAACAGCTCAAGTTGAAGATAATAAGATTGTAAAAATCTATGCCCAAAACGATGGATATGTATCCCAAGGAAAACTTTGTATCAAAGGGGCCCAAGGCTACCATTTTGTTCACTCTGAACAAAGAATTAGAAATGCTAGAGTCAAAAAAAGCTTTATAGAAAAAAATCTCGAAGAGTTACCAAGGGAGCTTAAAGCTAGAGCTAAAACCCTAAAAGATTTTGATGAAAACTATTTTGAAGCTCCATATGAGTTCACAACTTCCCTTGCAGCATGGAAACTAATGGAGATAAAAGAGAAATATGGAAGACACTCTTTTTGTGGGATGGGAGGGGCACGAACCTCTTGTGAGAGCTCTTATATGTTTCAAAAATTTGTAAGAATTGCTATGGATTCTCCCCATGTTGATAACTGTGCTAGGGTTTGTCACTCACCTTCACTTAAAGGGATGAAAACAACTATAGGGGAAGGTGCTGCAACTAATCCTTATGATGATATTTTTGAGGCTGAAAATATTATAGTAATGGGTTCAAATACAACTGAAGCTCATCCTATTGTGGCAAATAGGATTATTAAGGCTGCAAGGGCAAAAACTGCAAGTTTGACAGTTATAGATGTAAGAAAAATCCAACTTTCAAAATTTGGAGAACAGTTAATCATCCCATATGAAGCAAACTTACTAGTTTTAAATATGATGGCATATGTAATCTTAAATGAAAAACTATATGATAACCAGTTTATAGATACAAGATGTACAGGTTTTGAAGAGTACAAAGACTCGATTCTAAATGATGAGTTTGCAAACCCTGAATATATGAAAAAAATAAAAGGTTATGAGGAACTTGCAGAACAAATACCAAAAGTAGCAAGACTTTATGCTACAAAAAAATCTATGTTTTTTTGGGGACTTGGAATAACTGAACACCTTGATGGAAGTTGTGCTGTTATGGCTATAACACATCTTGCAATGCTAACAGGGAATATCGGAAAAACAGGAGCTGGTCTTATGCCTCTAAGGGGTCAAAACAATGTTCAAGGTGCCTGTGATACAGGATGTTTACCATATTTTGACCCAGATTATCAAGTACCAAAAGAGATAGGACTTATGACTCCCCAGCTAATTGATGAGATGATTGAAGGAAAAGTTAAAGCTATGTATGTGATGGGAGAAGATATCGCCCATATCCATCCAAATCAAAATAAAGTTCATAAAGGTTTAGCTAACTTAGAGTTAATCATCTCAAATGAACTATTTATGAATGAAATCTCAAAAATGGCAGATATAATTTTTGGTGTTAAATCAGCTTATGAAAAAACTGGTGTTTATGTAAATGCCATGAGAAGACTTCACCTATCTCAACCTTTGGTTGAAACAGATTTACCAGATGATTGGGAAGTTTTAAAAGATATTGAAAATAAAATAAATGGTGAATTTGTATATGAAAACAGTGAAGATGTTTGGAACGAAGCAAAAGAAGCTGTTGGTTCTAGATATTCAGGTGCAACCTACCATAAACTATCAAAAAATAGAAATAGAGGTATGCAATGGCCTATTAAAAAAGATGATACCCCTATTTTACATATAGATCAATTTAGAACAGAAGATGGAAAAGGCAAATTTATCTATCATCAATACCAACTAAGAGAGCAGGTAAAAAAATTAGTAAACAATGAAGAGTTTGCTAAAAATGAGTTTTATCTAACAACAGGAAGAACAATAGTTCATTATAACAATGCAGCCCAAACAGTTCAAAGTGAAGCTTTAAATTCAAGATATGACAAAGATGTAGTCTTAGCTTCAATAGATGACAAAAAAAGAATTGGAAGTGATCATATTATTATGAGAACCCAATATGGAGAAACTGCTATTATGCCAGTCAAATATGTAAAAACCATAAAAACAGGTACACTTTTTACAACCTTCCATCATGCTAGTTCAAAGGTTAACTTTATCTTTGGGGATGAAGCAGATGAACTTATTATGACTGCAAGATTTAAATCTCTTAGAGTGGAAATTGAGCCGATCTAAAGGTAATATAGCAGAAAACAAAGCTTGTGAGTTTTTAAACTCACAAAGTTTTAAAATACTTGAACAAAACTTTTACGCCAAAAAATTAGGTGAGATAGATATCATTTGTAAAAAAGATGAAACTTACCATTTCATAGAGGTTAAATCAGCAGAGACTTATGAAATAGCTGTAAACAATATCACCCCTTCAAAACTATCAAAACTAAAAAGAAGTGTTGATTACTACTTACAAAGCAAAAAACTACATGTTAGTTTTTGTATTGATGCAATTATAGTAATTGATAATGAAATAGAATTTTTAGAAAATATAACTATATAAAAAGTACAAAAAAAGCAATTATTAGCTAATATTACACCATGTATAAAAATGAATTTGATAATGCAATAGCTTCCAATAAACTTTTTAATGCCTATATGTTTTATGGGCAATCAAACTTTCTAATAGATTTCTATTCTAATAAAATAGCAAATATGTTAGGCTCACCTGATGAGATAGAAAAACTATATTTTGATGATTATAATTTCAAATACGCTAAAGATAAACTATTGCAATCATCACTTTTTACTTCAAACAATATACTTTTGATAAAACTAGAAAAAAAACTTCCAAAGGATGAAGTAACAACTTTAATACAAGCTTGCACTACAAATCCCGATTCTAAAGTTATTTTTGCTTGTATGGGAGATACAGATTTTAAAACTATGGGTGGATATTTTACCCAAAAGCTAAATGCAGTTAGTGTGCGAATGTTTGCTCCATTTCAAAATGAAGCAATAAGACTACTTGAAAATGAGGCTAAAAAACTGGGGATTCTTTTTGATATATCAGCATTAAATCACCTATATTTTATGCATAGACAAGATTTGTCTCTTTGTATGAATGATTTGAAAAAACTTGCAATTTTGGATGAAAAAATAAGTAGTGATAGTATAAATAAACACTGCTTTGGTATAGGTGCTGTAAATTTTGAAGATTTTTTACACAATCTAATGGCAGCTCAAGATATTAGTGAAGATTTGCAAATGTTATTAGAAGAGGGAATGAATGAGATTTATCTTCTAAATCAAATAAGCTCTTTTGTGCAACAACTATTTATGATAAGCTCCTACGCAAGAGTTTATGGTAGTGCAAATGCAAAAGATATTTTAGGTTTTATTCCTCCTAAAAATATCTGGGAAAAAAAGAGTAGACTAGCTATAAACATAAAACCTGAACATTTTTTAGAGATCTTAGATTATCTCTTAAAAATTGAATTAGAGTTAAAATCTTCAAAAATTCCAGACTCAAATCTTTATTTACAAGCTTGTCTCAGAAAAATATCAGTTTTAATTAGATAAAATCACAGACTTTACAAAATCCTTGCTGATACTATGTAAAGATACCGGCACAAACTATAAGGAGAAATTAGATGTCAAAATTAAAACATTATGAAACAATGTTTATTTTAAAACCAACTCTTACTGAAGAGGAAACTAAAGCTCAAATTGATTTAGTTAAATCACACATTGAGAAAAATGGTGGAGAGATCGCAGCTTGCGACGATATGGGTTCTAGACAACTTGCATACGAGATTGAAAAAAACAAAAGAGGTTACTACTTTGTAGTATATTTCAAAGGTCAACCAAGTGGAATCTTAGAAGTTGAAAGACAATACAGAATCAATGAAAATATCATGAGATTTATTTTTATCAAGTATGAAAGCAAAAAAGAGATTGCTGCATGGACAAAAATGAGTGATGAGGCTGCTAAAAAAGCAAACCAATAACAAGAACAATAGGATCGTCTTATGTATAACAAAGTAGTAATGGTAGGAAACTTAACAAGAGATATTGAACTTAGATATATGCCAAATGGTGCAGCACTAGCAAAAAGTGCAATCGCAACAAGCCATAGATACAAGTCTCAAACAGGTGAACAAAAAGAAGAAGTTTGTTTTCTTGATTTTAATATTTTTGGTAGAAGTGCCGAAGTTGCTAACCAATACCTAAGAAAAGGTTCTAAAGTTTTATTAGAGGGAAGATTGGTTTTTGAACAGTGGACAGCTCAAGATGGTACTAATAGAAGTAGACATGCTTTGAGAGTTGATACAATGAAAATGCTAGATTCAAAAGCAGATTCACAAAACAATAACCAAGCTGACAACAATCAGTCAGGTTATAATCAACCACAACAAAACAATCAATACAATCCTCAACAAGGTCAACCAAACAATTATGGTGGTATGAACTCTTCTCAACAAAGAGAACAAAAAATACCTGAAATCGATATTGATGATGAAATACCTTTTTAGAATACAAGGATAAAAAATGGCAGAAAAAAGAAAATACGGAAAAAAATTCTGTAAATATACAGAAATGAAAATTGAGTATATAGATTATAAAAATACTGAACTATTAAAGATTTCTATGAGTGAAAGAGGTAAAATTATGCCTAGAAGACTTACAGGAAACTCTAAAAATGCTCAAGAAATGGTTGAAAAAGCTATTAAAAGAGCAAGACACATGGCATTAGTTCCATATATTGTTAATACACAAGATGTAACTGACGCAGCATACGCAAGATAATTATTATCTTTATGTATATCTAAAGGGAAGTGGCTTTTGCTGCTTCCCTTTTTTTATCTTTAAAATTATTATGATAATGGTTCTTAATATAAGTTGTTATTAAGTTGTTTTAATTATAATTTCAATAACTATTATCAAAGATATATTAAAGGATAAAAATATGATAAAAAAATTAGTTTTGGCAATACTTGCCTTAAGCTGTACAATTTATGCATCAAATGAAGTAAATATTTATTCACACAGACACTATGATACAGATAAACAATTATTTAAAATGTTTGAAGAAAAAACAGGTATAAAAGTAAATGTAGTAAAAGCAGATGCAAATGCACTAATAAAAAGATTAGAAAGTGAAGGTAAAAACTCACCTGCAGATGTATTAATCACAGTAGACGCGGGAAGACTTTACCAAGCAAAATCAAAGGATTTATTACAGGCAATTGACTCTGAATATTTAATCAAAAATATTCCAGCTGCTTTAAGGGATGAGGATAATAAGTGGTTTGCCCTTACAAAAAGAGTTAGAGCTTTTATTGTGCCAAAAGATAGCGATGTGAAAATAGATACCTATGAGGATTTGATTAAAGATAAATATAAAAATATGATTATGGTAAGATCATCAAGTCATGTTTACAATCAATCATTACTAGCTGCTGTTATTGCCCATCATGGAGAAGAATATGCTTTAAAATGGGCTAAAGGTGTTGTAGCAAATATGGCTAGAAAACCTAAAGGTAATGATAGATATCAAGTTAAAGCTGTAGCAAATGGGATTGGTAAAATTGCCATTGCAAATACATATTATGTGGGTAAAATGATTGGAAATAAAGATTACTCTGAATCTGAAGCGGTAAAAAAAGTAAAAATCATATTCCCAACTTTTGAAAATGGGGGAACTCATATAAATGTATCAGGTGCAGGTGTAGCTAAGTATGCTCCAAATAAAGAAAATGCAATCAAATTTATAGAGTTTTTAGCTAGCCCACAAGCCCAAGAGTTATTTGCAAATGGAAACTTTGAATATCCTGTGGTAAAAGGGATGAAACTTAATAGTGTTGTTTCTTCTTGGGGAGAGTTTAAAGATGATAATATCTCTATAAATACACTTGGAAAATATAATGCACAAGCTGTGAGAATCTTTGATTTGGCAGGGTGGAGATAAGAAGTCCGTTTGAAAATATTTAACAAACTAACAATAAGTAGTGTTTTTCTAACACTACTTATCTCTATACCAGCACTTATACTTATCTCAAATATATTTGCAGATAGCAAGAATTGGCAACATCTTGTTGATACTGTACTTTTTGATTATATTTATAACTCACTATATATCATGGTAGGTGTTGCGCTTTTAACCTCTTTATTAGGATTTACAACAGCATATATTACAACTTTTTTTAAATTTACAGGGTCTAGATTTTTTCATTATGCTTTGATTTTACCCTTTGCAATACCAACTTATATTATGTCCTATATTTATGGAGGAATGTTTGATATAACAGGGACTGTAACAACTTTTATTTTAAACTTATTAGGTAAAAATCTAAGTGAGGTTTATTTTTTTGATATTATGTCAATTGAGGGTGCGATTATTGTTATGTCTTTAGTACTTTACCCTTATGTTTATCTAATCTCAAAAACATATTTAAAAGCTGAATCATCTTCTGTAATAGATGCAGCTAGAACCATGGGCTTATCAAACTTTCAAATCTTTTATAAGGTTATAATACCCATATCAAGACCAGCAATTGTTGCAGGTGTTATTTTAGCTGTTATGGAAGCTGTTGCTGATTTTGGTGTTATGGATTATTATGGAGTATCTACTTTTGTAACTGGTATCTTTAGAACTTGGCTTGGAATGGGAAGTGTTGAAGATGCTTCAAAACTAGCCTCTATGCTAATGCTTTTTATTTTTTTATTGATTTTTTGTGAACGATTCCAAAGAAAAAACAAAAGATATAAAAGTGAAGGGAAAGATTTTAAACCCATTATAAAACAAAAACTAAATGGAAGTAAAAATATATTTGCTTTTATTGCATGTTTTATCCCCTTTTTCTTTGGATTTTTATTGCCTTTTACCCAAATGAGTTATTGGTTTTACCTTTCATATGAAGAGATTATAGATGAAGACTTTTTAACAATTTTATATCAAACTGTCGGCTTAGGAGTATTTAGTTCGATTTTGATTACAATTTTAGCTTTTGTTATTGTTTATAATGTAAGAGTTCATAAAAGTAAAATTGCAGATAATCTAGTACAAATATCAAAATTAGGATACTCAATTCCAGGGGCTGTTGTTGCTGTTGGAATATTAAGTTTCTTTTCAATCATAGATAAAAGTTTTGATATTTTAATAAGTGGTACTATTGTTGGGATTATTTTTGGATATGTTGTAAGGTTTATAGCAATCTCAATAAACAATTATGAGTCAGGTTTTAGTAAAATACCCCTATCTTACGATGATGCCTGTAAAACTATGCAAATAGACTCTTTTTATACCTTTTATAAGGTGATTTTCCCTTTGATAAAGGGTTCTGTTATGGTAAGTTTTATTGTAGTGTTTATTGAAACAATGAAAGAGTTACCACTAACAATGATTTTAAGACCTTTTAATTTTGATACCTTGCCTGTATTATCCCATGAGCTTGTGGGACAAGCACAAATCATAGAATCAGCAGTTCCTGCTATGTTTATTGTTTTATTTGGTATCGTATCTGTTTTAATATTGGCAAGAAAGATGGTAAAGGATTAGTATGGTAGGTATAAATATAAAAAACTTTTCAATAGCATTTGGTGATACACAAATTTTAGAAGATATCTCTTTTGAGGTTCAAGCAGGTGAGATTGTAACTATTTTAGGTCCTAGTGGATGTGGGAAAAGTACGATTTTAAGAAGCATTGCCTCACTTCAAGAACAATATGAAGGTGATATTTATCTAAATGAACAATGTTTAGTAAACAGTAAAGGTGAATGCAATAAAGATATAGGCTATATCTTTCAAGATTATGCACTTTTTCCCCATCTAAATGTAAAAGAGAATATAGAGTTTGCCTTGTATAAATTAAATAAATTAGAAAGACAAAAAAGGGTTGATAAACTTCTAAAACAGTTTGATTTAACAGAACATAGACATAAACAAATACATGAGTTAAGTGGTGGTCAACAACAAAGGGTTTCAATAGCTAGAGTCTTAGCCTATGAACCAAAGGTTTTGCTACTAGATGAGCCTTTTGCAAACTTAGATACCCATTTGAGAAATAAAACAAAAGTTTGGTTAAAAAAGATAATCAAAGATTTAGGTCTTAGTGCTATACTTGTAACCCATGACCAAAAAGAAGCTTTAAGTATGTCAGATAAAATAGCAATAATAAACAATAAAAAAATAGAGCAATTTGGCACTCCCCAAGAACTATTTAATAATCCAAAATCACTCTATGTGGCAAACTTTTTAAATAAAATAAATCTATTACCAAATAAGTTACTAGAAGATTTAGGTATAGAAAAAAATAAAGAGAATGTTGGAATAATCTCAATAGATAATATAAAAGTTACAAATGATAATAGTAAAATTAAAGCAACAATTATAGATATCTCTTTTTGTGGTGATTATTATGAACTTCAAGTTAGTCTAGATGATTTTGAAAAAAAACAACTGCTAATAAAAACATCATGTTTAGATTCTATTGAAGATAAAACTAATTGTTTCTTGGATATAAATATAAATCATATAAAAATAGTAAAAGAGTTTATTTAAATGGAAGAGATAACTTTAGAGTATATTGATATTTTTGATGAAAATAAAACAAAAGAGATAAGATTTTCAAAAGGTGAGATAAAAGAGCCTTTCAAAGAAAGTTCACTTTTTGTAAATATCATAGATGGTAAATCTATGGAACCACTTATATCTGATAAAGCAGTAATTGTATCTGATATATCAAATAAAGTTTTAATAGATGGTGGTATCTATTTAGTATATTATGAAAATAAAATGTGGGTAAAAAAATATAATGAAAAAAAAGAGGTATTTTTTTCTATAAACTCTTTATTTTCCCATTTGGTATATGGGAAAAAAGATGTTCATATTGTGGGAAAAGTTGTTTTAACTTTTAATCCTTAGATTTTAAAACTATTTGTTTTAATTCTCTTATCTCATTTTGTAAAGTTTTAATCTCATCTTTTAATTCCCCTTCTGAATCTTGCACCTCTTTTATCATAGTTTTCTCTTCCTCTTTTAATATTGCCATTGCGTCAACTATAATTGCAACTACAAGATTAACCATCACAAAGGTTGCAATAAAAATAAAAGGGATAAAAAACACCCAAGCATAGGGATGTGATTCCATAATAGGTCTAACTATTCCCATAGACCAGGATTCTAAAGTCATAATTTGAAATAAACTATAAAATGATTCCCCTAATGTTCCAAACCACTGGGGAAAACTATTAGCATATAGATTTGTTGCCATTATGGCAAATATATAAAAAATAAGTGTCATCAAGGCAACAATAGATAACATACCAGGTATTACACTTATAAGAGCAGCTACAATTTTTCTCATTTGAGGTACTACAGTAATAAGTCTAAAAAGTCTTAATACCCTTAAAATTCTTAGGATTGAAAAACCTCCATTTGTAGGCATCAAAGATACTGCAACAATAAAAAAATCAAATAAAGACCAAGGGTCTTTGAAAAAAGATATTCTATATGTATAAACTCTAAGAATTATCTCAATAGTAAAAATAGAGATAACAAATTTATCAAATACATTTAAAAAGTTTCCATAAGTTTCAACTATATTTTTTGAAGTTTCTAAACCCATTGTTATACCGTTTAGTATAATAAGTGAGATAATAAAATTTTGAAATAGTTTTGATTCTACTAGTGATTTGATGCTTACCATTTTTATATCCTAATATTTTTTTTGGATTATACTAAAAAATTTGGATTTTTGATTAAAAAAAAGGTTATTTTTTAGTTTATTTTTTTGATAGTTTTAATTGTATGCAATTGTCTTGAAAAGTTAGCTTCCCATAGTTAAGAAGCCTAGTGTTTATTTATTGTTTCGTAAAAGTTTTATACCTTTTCCCAAACTACACCATTTGGTGTATCCATAACAGAAATATCCATTGATGTTAATTCATCTCTAATTTTATCAGCAGACTCAAAATCTTTTTCTTTTTTTGCTTGAGTTCTTTTTTCTATAAGCTCTTCTATTTTTAAAATAGTTTCTTGATCTATACCAAATTGAAAATATTTATAGGCATCATCTTCCCCTATTCCTAAAATATCTCCTATAAAGTTCAAAGTTGATACTAACTCTTTTTTAAAGTTTTTATTTTTTGGCTCTTTATTTAATGTTTCATTTGCCATTGAAACATACTCATCTACTACTGAAATAGCTTTTGCTGAGTTTAAATCATCATTTAGGGCATTTAATAGTTGCTCTTTTACATCTTTATTTACATCACTTGAACCAAGTCCATAAACTCTTTTTTTAAGTCTGTAAAATTTATCAAGTCTTTTTTTAGAAGATACTAAATCCTCTTCATTGAAATTAAAATTAGTTCTATATTGTGCTGTTAAAAGATAAAATCTAACAACCTCTCCACTATATGATTTTAAAATATCTTTTAAGAAAAATGAGTTACCTAAAGACTTACTCATCTTCTCCCCATCAATTGTTACAAATCCATTATGCATCCAGTATTTTGCTAAATTGGTTTTTGTAGAACATCTAGTTTGTGCCGCTTCGTTTTCATGGTGTGGAAAAAGCAAATCAGCTCCTCCCCCATGAATATCTATTTGAAAGGGTTCATCTTTATAGGCTAAATGTTTATTTATCATAGCACTACACTCTATATGCCAACCAGGTCGTCCTTTTCCAAAAGGTGCCTCATAGGCTACATCATTTTCTTTTTCAAACTTCCATAGGGCAAAATCACTTGGAGTTCTTTTTTCACTATTTGTTTCAACCCTTGCTTGTGAATTTTCATCACTTGCTCTTTTTGAAAGTTCTCCATAGTTTGAATCTTTTGAAACATCAAAATAGATACCATCTGAGATTTTATAAGCTATATCTTTAGCCATCAAATCTTCAATCATATCTATCATGATTTGTAAATTTTGTGTAGCTTTTGGTTCTAAACTATTTGGTAAAATATTTAGAATCTCCATATCATTTTTATATGCATTTATA
This sequence comes from Halarcobacter azotofixans (SeqCode), assembly GCA_048571215.1. Taxonomy (GTDB): domain Bacteria; phylum Campylobacterota; class Campylobacteria; order Campylobacterales; family Arcobacteraceae; genus Halarcobacter; species Halarcobacter azotofixans. Next base: position 39,738 of record CP182352.1, on the reverse strand, counting down.
TATTCACTTGTAATATCTTCTAAAGTTCTTTTTGTTTCATACATCTTTTTGATAATTTTATCATCAATATCAGTAAAGTTTTTTGTCATGATTACATCATAATTATTTGCTTTTAAAACCCTATGAAGTAAATCAAATGCAATGGCACTTCTTGCATGACCTAAATGTGAATCATCATAAACAGTTGGTCCACAAACATAAACTTTTACTTGTTTGTCTTTTATTGCTTCAAAAGGAACTTTTTGTTTTTTTACAGAATCATATATAAATAGTTTATTCATTATTTAAATAGTGCCTCTAAACTTGCAGTATCTGTTACTTTTTCAGTTTTTGATTCGCTAGTTACAGCAGAACTCAATAGATCTCCCCCAACCTCAACTAACTCTATTTCATATTTTGTAAGCATTGAAGCTAATCTAATATTTAATCCAGCTTTACCAATAGCTTTTGATTTTTGATCACTAGGAATAGTAACTATTGCTTTACCTTTTTCATTGCCCTCTGCTGGTTTTTCTATTTTTACACTTGTAATAATAGCAGGTGATAAGGCACGTGATATAAACATTTCAGGTATAGTTGAGTATTCAACACAATCTATATTTTCCCCATTTAATTGTCTTGAAACAGCTGTAATTCTAACACCTTTTACCCCAACAATTGAACCAATAGGGTCAACTTGTGGGTCAGTAGATACAAGGGCAATCTTAGCTCTACTACCAGGAATTCTTGCACTAGCTTCAATTATAATAACTTCATCTTTTAACTCAGGAACTTCAAGAGCTAAAAGAGATTCTAAGAATTTTGGAGAAGTTCTAGAAAGTTCAATTATTAGACCATTTGTTTTGTCTATATTTACACTTTTTACAACAGCTTTTAGGGTATCTCCAATTCTAAAGCTTTCCCCTTTGATTCTACTTTTTCTTGGAAGCATCCCTCTAACTTCACCAATCTCTACAAAGGTATTCTCTTGTCTATCAACCCTTGTAACATTTCCATTAATGGTTTTTCCAATTTTATTTTTATACTTATTTAAAAGTGATTCTTCTAAAAATCTTTGTATTCTATATTCAAAATTATGGTGCAAAATTGTTGCAGCATTTCTACCCATATTTTCAAATTCTAAATCATAGTTTACAAAATCCCCTATTTCTACACCAGGGTCTATATTTTTTGCCTCATCTATAGAGATGAAGTTATCTTTATTTATAAGATTCTCATATTCATCATAGTTATCTTCAACTAATCTTTTATCATCATTTTCAACCACTTCTATTTTTTGAAATAGTTCTAGTTTTTTATTTTTTCTATCAATTTCTGCATCAAATTTCAAGGTAGCATCTACCATTTTTTCCGCAGTTTTAATCAATGCCTCTTTTAACGCATTCTCAACATCATCTATTTTTATGCCCTTTTCATAAGCAATAGAATCTAAAATATCTATAATTTTATCCATTAATAACCTTTTGTATTGACATTGAAATGTATGTTTTTGATTTTCAATGTAGAGTAGACAGATATTATACCATAAACAACTTTTATAGAAATTAAAGCAACTTTAAGATAGACTATCTAGCTAATTAAATACAAAAAGGTTTGTTATATGGAATTATTATATGCAAGAAATGAGCTATCAGAAAAACCAAAAAAAGTTTTACTTGATAAAATAAAAGAGGATTTAAAAAAAGATGGTGAAAAAATCTTTTATTTTGATAGAGACAATTCTCACAAAGATATGATGGCTTTAGTGGATACTTTAGAAGATGAAGGATTCAATGTTTACTTTAGAGAAGTAAAATATGGACTAGCAGATGAAGAATATATGTATGAGGTTCATGCTTTATAGGAAATAAAGTGAATAAACAAATGGATGAAAAAATAGAAAAAAAACTATTTATACAAACACTTGGCTGTCAGATGAATGATACTGACAGCCAACACATAATTGCTGAATTAAAAGAGCATAAAAATTATACCCCTACAGAAAACATAGAAGATGCAGACTTAATTATTATAAATACATGTTCAGTAAGAGAGAAACCTGTTTCAAAACTATTTTCAGAGATTGGTCAGTTTAATAAAAAGAAAAAAGATAAAGCTAAAATCGGGGTGTGTGGTTGTACTGCTTCCCATCTTGGTGATGATATTATGAAAAGAGCACCATATGTAGATTTTGTACTTGGGGCTAGAAATATTTCAAAAATAAAAGATGTTATTGATAAAAAAGGTGCTGTTGAGATTGATATAGATTATGATGATTCAACCTATCAATTTGCTTCAACCTCAACATCACTTTATAAAACTTCTGTAAATATTTCAGTTGGTTGTGATAAGGAGTGTACTTATTGTATAGTTCCAGCTACTAGAGGAGAGGAGATCTCTATCCCACCTGAAATGATTATAGATCAAATAAAAAAAGATGTACTAAGAGGTGCTAAAGAAGTAACTTTATTAGGACAAAATGTAAACTCATATGGTAGAAGATTTAGTGACAAAAGGGAAAAAACAACTTTTACAAAACTTTTACAAGAGGTTTCTAAAATAGATGGATTGGAAAGAATCCGATTTACCTCTCCCCACCCTTTACATATGGATGATGAGTTTATTGAGGAGTTTGCAAAAAATCCAAAAATCTCAAAATGTATCCATATGCCTTTACAAAGCGGTTCAACAAAGATTTTAAAAGCTATGAAAAGAGGCTACACTAAAGAGTGGTTTTTAAATAGAGCCAAAAAAATAAGAAGTTTGGTTCCAAATGTAAGAATCACTACAGATATAATTGTAGCTTTTCCAGGGGAAACACAAGAGGATTTTGAAGATACTATAGATGTAATCAATCAAGTTAAGTTTGATCAAATTTTCAACTTCAAATACTCTCCTAGACCAAATACCGCAGCTTTAGAATTAAAAGATGAAGAGATAGAGGATTCAATTGGTAGCCAAAGATTAACTCAAGTTATTGAATTACATAAAGAACACCAAAGTGAATTAATGCAAATAAATAAAGATAAAATAGTTACTGTTTTATTTGATAGTTTAAGAGCAAATGGTGAAGTTTCAGGCTATACAGACAATTTTATGCAAGTTTTTGTAAAGGGTAGTGACGAGCTACTAGGTAAATTTGTTGATGTAAAAATTACAGATACCACAAGAACTTCACTAAAAGGTGATGTGATAAAGTAGATGAGAAATTTTTTTATAACAAAAGTTGCACCCTTTATTTTGCAGTTTTTTGTAAAAATTATTTATTTTACAAATAAAAAAGTTTTTCATCACCCAAAAATTGATGATAAAGAGTCATTTATTGTAGCTTTTTGGCATGGAGAATTACTTATGCAACCATTTAACTACCAAAAACTTAGACCTTATGCTAAAGTAAGTGCTATGATAAGTGAACACAAAGATGGGGAAGCGATTACAAAAACTGTAGAGTATTTGGGAATTGACTCAATTAGAGGTTCAAGCTCTAAAGGTGGAGCAAAAGCATTAATTGCAGCAATCAAAGAGATAAAAAATGGAAATGATATTGCAATAACACCAGATGGACCAAGAGGACCTAGACATTCAGTTGCTGATGGTATTGTAGCAATATCAAAGAAGACTAATGCTAAAATTTTAATATTTAATTGTAAACCAAAAAATTATTGGCAGTTTAACTCTTGGGATAAATTTATAGTACCAAAACCTTTTGGAACAATAGAGTTTTTTATTCAAGAGCCTCTTTGTTTAGAAAACTTAGAAATAAATGAGGCAAAAGAGCTAATAAAAGAAAAAATGTTGATCAACGCTATGAAATAAGGAAGTAGTTGAATGTTCTCAAAAGAGTCTTTATATATCAATGCTATCAAATACAAAACCCAACTTAAAATAAGTTATAAAAAATTACAAAATGAAGATATTGTAGAGGCTAATAACTCTGTTTTTATTGCAAAAGATGAAATCCTAGCTAGAGATGTAGCTTCAAAACTAGTAGCTCACTCAGAAGAGATAAATGATACATATATCTCAACCCTACTTCTTCAAGATGATACAAAACTCTATAGAAAAAATGAAAAAATAAATATAAAAGAGAACACAGTAACCTTACTTAACAGTGATTATTATATTGCTATTTCAAAAAGTTTACTTTTTGAAACTAAAAACTATTTTGAGAAATGTGGAGTTGATTATGTTTTTTCAGCTTTTCATATTTTAAATTTACATATAGAACAAAACCCTTGTAATAACTCCCTTGTTATACTTCTTTTTAACAATCAGGCATTTTGTATGGTTGTTGATAGTAAAAGTGAAATAGTTTTCCATAAGAGATTAGAGCTTACACCTTTTGAAGATATTCAAAGTAGTAAATTTTATGAAAATGAGGTTTTAGGTCAAAAACTTTTTGATGAAGTTTACTCATTAGAGGTTTATGAGGCTGTAAAAAATACGATAGAAGAGTTTTACACTATCTCAAAAGATACTTTTATTGAAAAAATATCTTTACTTTATAATGTAAAACAAATACCAGAAGATCAAATCCAATCTATGAGTGAAGATTTTATGATAGATGTAACTTATCATCCAATCTCTGTAGATGAAGAACTTTTTGAATTATCAAAAGATAAACATAGTAAAAAAAGTTTTCTTAAACCAAGAGTAAAACCAAAACCAAGTATTTTTAGATGGTTAGCACCACTTCTTGCCATTTTTGCAATAATTGCAGTTGGATATCTATTTATACCAATTGATGAACTTTTCAATAAAAAAGAACCTGTTAAACAAACACAAGTAAAAAGAGTAGTAAAACTGCCAAATCATCAAGAAAAAAATAACATAATTGAGAATAGAGTACTTAAATCTTTAGAACTAATCCCATATGATGTTGTCTTAAAAGAGTTATATATCGAATCAAACTCACTTAAAATGAGTGTAGATATGTTAAATAAGGATACCTTTATAAAGGTATTAGAACCTAAATTATTAAATGATTATAAACTTACAAATTTTGAGATAAAAGAGGAAAATAAAGAGAAAGCAGTTATTGATGCTGTTATTGAAGCAGAAGGTTTAAAAAACAAAAAACAAACTACTTTTAAAGAATATAGTGATGTATATGAGGCAAATGAGTTTATGCCAATTATTACAGTAACAGAGCAGATTAAAATGCTTTTCCCTAAGGATGCAATTGTTACATTTAAATCAAACTTTAAATCAGAAGTTATAACTTTTAACTATCTAATAAATGTAGTAGTTAAAAATCCAATTAAATTTTTTGAAATAATTGATGGTCTAAATAATGAATTATATTCTGTAAATATCACCTATCCAATTAGTTTTGTAAAAACCGAAGCTGGAATAGAAATAGAGTTTATCTTACAGTTCCATCAACCTAAATAAACAATAGGTAAAAGCAAAAAGCTTTTACCACGTTTTAATCTCATTATATACAGAATCTCTTTCAACAGGTAAAAATCCAGAATTTTTTATCAAATCCACAAAATTTTGAAAAGCCATACCATTTGCACTAGCAGCACCTGCAGCACTTTGAATTGATTCTTTTTCAATAGTCCCATCTAAATCATTTGCACCAAACTCTTGAGCTAAAAGGGCAAGTTTTATAGTTGATGTAACCCAATAAGCTTTAATATGTGGAATATTATCTAATAAAATTCTTGATATTGCCATTGTTTTTAAAATCTCTTGACCAGTTAAAAAATCTTTTATTTTTAAAAAGTTATTCTCTTTTTGATATACAAGAGGGATAAAGGCATTGAAGCCACCAGTTTCATCTTGTAAATCTCTTAATCTTATCATATGGTCTATTCTATGCTCTCTACTTTCAACATGTCCAAAAAGCATTGTTGCATTACTTTGATGACCACTCTTATGCCATAATTTATGTATATCAAGCCATTGTTGTGAAGTAACTTTTCCACCACAAATTCTTTTTCGTACACCCTCATCAAAAATTTCAGCACCACCACCTGGCATAGAGTCAACTCCACTTTCGACCATCTTTTCAATAATTTGTTCATAACTTAAATTATACTCTTCTGCTAAAAAATGAATCTCTGCTGCTGTTAATGCCTTGATATGAATACTTGGAAATTTCTCTTTTATTTTTCTAAATACATCTAAATACCATTCTAATCCTGTATCTGGATTGTGTGCTGATACTATATGCACCTCTTTGATATCTTTTTTTGTAGAATTTTCAACAATATCTAAAATCTCTTCATGTGTCATTGTATATGGATTTGGATTTTTTCTACTTGCACTGTAAGCACAAAATTGACAAACATCTTTACAAATATTTGTTGGATTTATATGTCTATTTATATTAAAATAAGTTTTTTTACCATGTTTATCTTCTCTAATTTTATTAGCATATTGTGCCAATACAAATAGATCTAAATCATAAAGCCCTAAGGCCTCTTCATATGATAATCTCTTATTTGTTTCTAATTTTTCTAAAATGCTCATTTTCAATTAACCTTCTTACAGTCTATATCTTTACTATATTTTCCATCATTACTTCTAATAATAAACCCATAACACTCTTTATTTAGGATATTATCAAAAAAGTCAACCTTATAAACTGTACTATTTATTTTTGTTACTTTATCTTCAACTACCATTTTATTTACTACTTTTAAATCACTTATATTTTTGTGACCAAGATTATTTAGAACTTCTGTAATCTTCATATTCTTTGTAAAAACAACAAAACCAAAACCAATAATTGTCAATATTGTTATAATAGCAATTATAATAATGGTTTTCTTAGGTAATCTTCTTATTTGTATCTCATCTTTTTTATTCATATGTATTTACTTCCAATGGTTTAAATGTATCTTTTTCTTTATCATAATAGTCTATTTTACCAGTTTCGATATCATAGTACCATCCATGCACTTTAAGTTGTCCCAAATCAATGAGTTTTATAACTTCAGGATAAGTTAAAAGATTGTCTAGTTGATGCCTTATAGAGTTTCTTTCAGTAGCTCTATACATCTCCTCTCGCGTTGTAAAATTGTTATTTTTTAAGGTTCTTTCTTTTGCTTTTTGACCTAGTTGTAGCCAAACTTTCACATGTACAAGAGTTTTTGCATCAGGAATATCTTCATACAAACTTTTACAGGCTCCACAATGTGAATGTCCACAAATTATAATATGTTTCACTTTTAAAACCGATATAGCATACTCAATAGCAGCAGCACTTCCATGGAAATCTTCATCATGTTTATAGGGTGGTACAAAATTACCTACATTTCTTAGAATAAACATATCCCCAGGTCTTGTATTTAACATCAAATCAGGGGTTACCCTACTGTCAGAACACCCTATAAAAAGCACCTCAGGCCTTTGTCCATTTTTTACAAGGTCTTTTATCTCTGGCTCTAAATATCTAAAATCAGTATTCCTAAAACGCTCATTACCTTTTATCAACTCTTTTAAAATCATTATTTTTTACCTATATCTTTTATAACTCTTTGATCATTTACTGTTATTGCTGTAATCTTTTTTATGGGATCTTTCTCTTCATCATCAACTTTTCTATATTCAATTAAGTAATCAATACTATGACAAGATAACAGTGTATTAAAATTTGATAACTTGAAGGTTTCGCAAGTTTTCATATTTAAAAACTTATCATTTGCAAAACTGAAAAGTGTAAATACAATTAGTATTAAGATAAATCTCATTTTAATTCCTTAATTAGTTTACATACTTTTATTAAATCTTCATTTTCAATATCTACTTTTGCTATAAGTCTAATTATTGCACTTTTAACAGTAGGCTGTCTAATAGCACCAAGCAAATAACCTTTTTGTCTTAAAATTGCTTGAATATCTAGCACTTTTTTATTATTTGCAATATCTATGGGAATAATTAAACTATGTGAAGTTATACCTAAATTTTCATTTATTATTTGTAAATTGTTTTGTATTTTTCCCTTTATTAGTTCTGTATTTTGTAAAATATATTTTAAGGACTCATGTCCCAATGCCATATCAAATAAAGAAGGTGCCGTTGTATAGATTATCGCTTTGGCACGATTAAGTAAAAAATCTACTATATGGGAACTCGCTAAAATATATGCTCCATAACTTCCATATGCTTTCCCTAAGGTTCCCATTTTTATATGATTTTTTTTTGGTTTGATATCATAAAAACTAAAAATACCTAGAAGATTTTTCCCTAGAACCCCAGATGAGTGTGCTTCATCAACAATAAGTAAAGCCTCTTTTTCATCAGCAAAATCAAAAATCTCTTTTGGTGCCACATCCCCATGCATAGAGTAAACACCCTCTATAGCTATGATTTTTCTACCTTTTTTTTCACAAAAATTAAACTTCTCTTTTAAATCTTGGGCATCATTGTGTTTGAAAAGAATTATTTGATTTTTATTTAAAAGTTTAGTTGCAAGCATACCACTAGCATGATACTCCTCATCTATAAAAAGAGTATCCCCTTTTCTAACAAGAGCTTCTATCATAGAAAGGTTTGCCAAAAATCCACTTCCAACAACAAGCGCTTCTTCAAAACCATTGGCAAGTTTTAAAGCATCTTCAAAATCTTTATGCACTTGGCTATAACCATTTACCAACATTGATGCTTTTGGGGAAGTGAATTTTTCTTGATAAACTCTTTTGTATGCATTTTCAAAAAGTTGTTTATTTGAAGCTAGACCTAAATAATCATTTGATGCTAGATCAATTAAATCTTTTTCAAAAATTTCTCTTTTTCTATACCTATTAGATTTTTTTATGGAATTTAGCTCTTTTGAGTACAATAAATGCTCCTATAATTTGCATATTTTATAGGAAATTTGATTAAAATGTGGTAAATTTTTTATAATGCTACAGTTTTGCTACTATAGGTCGTTATACTTTCACTACCTACTAATTAAACGTCCTTCATAGTAGAAAAAAAGAGCAATAACTTGCTCTTTTTTACTTTAAGATTTCACAATATTTTTATTTATTTAAACTGTTTTTTACAAGTAAAGAAGCTATCTCTTGATGAGCATGAACAAATGAGTCTATATTTAAATCTTTCATTGCCCTTTTTTCCTCAAGTGAGTCAACTTTTACAACTATTTTTATATTTTCATTAAATTTTCTTATAGCCTCACAAATAAGAGTTTTTTGTACTAAATCACTAAAAGTTATAATTACACTTGAGGCTTCATCTACACTTAGAGATTCTAATACTGGCAACTTTTCCAAGTGACCAAAATATGCCATATAACCATTTTTTCTAGCTAAAAGAACATGCCTTAAATTATCTGAGATTATAACAAATTGTTTCCCCTCTTTTTTTAATTGGTGAGCTACAATTCTTCCTAACATAGAGTATCCACATATTACAATATGTCCTTTTTTATTAATTGGAGTAATCTTATCAGACTCATAATACTCAACAACAAAATATGAAGCGATTTTATAGATATTGCTTACTATAAATGGAGTTATAATCATAGACATAACTGTAACAAGAATCAAAAACTTAGATAACTCTTCACTCAATAGATTATCAGCCGAAGCTAGGGCAAAAACAGCAAAAGAAAACTCCCCTATTTGACAAAGAGCTAAAGAGGATTTTATAGAATCACTTTTATTTGATTTTCTAATTATCAATACATAAACAACGGCAGCCTTAATTAGCATAACCATAATAAATATCAAAATAACATAATGTACATTTGAGATAAAATACATCACATCTATTTTTGTTCCCACAGAGAAGAAAAATGCACCCAAAAGCAAATCTTTATATGAAGATATATCTGACTCAACTTTTATATGATATTTTGTCTCAGCTATAATCATACCAGCTATAAAAGCCCCAAGTGAATAGGTAAAACCCATTTGATGAGCCAATATAGAAGTTCCTATTACTATAGATAAAATTGAACCTAAAAACAACTCTTCAAGTTTTGATTTGGTTGCAAAATGTAAAAACCAACTTAAGATTTTTTTACCAATTGTAAACATAAAAATAATAATAACAATTGCTGAAATTAGAGTTTTATATAAGATTATATCTATAGAGGAACCATTATCTGATAAAAATGTAATAAGCAAAAGTATAGGAATAACTGCCAAATCTTGAAAAACTAAAATAGCAGTTGCCTTCTCTCCATAAGGGGTATAAATATCTTTTGATTGCTTTAAATAGGTTAATACTATAGCTGTAGAAGATAGAGAAAATGCAAGAGCAATTATAATAGAAGAGGTACTATCTATTGCAAATATATATTTTGAAATAAAAAATATTATTAGTGAACTAACAGCTACTTGGATAAAACCATTTACAAAAAGAAGCTCTTTCATCTTTTTTAGTCTATCTATTGGCATCTCTAAACCAATAGTAAACATTAAAAATACAATCCCAAATTCAGCTATAAGGTCAAGGGTGTGTAAACCATCTTCTGAGCTTAGGTTAAATAAACTTGTAATAATGGTACCAGTTAAAATATATCCTAATATGTGAGAGATATTAAATCTTTTAAATATAATGTTAATAATTGTAGCTAAGGCTAGCGATGTAAAAAGTATAAGTAATATTGTTTCCATTTTTGTATTTTAACCTATTAATTTTTTTTTGCTATTGTATTATGTGTATAGTTAATATTCAGTTTAAAAAAGATATTAAAAATTTAATTGTATAGATTTCATATAATTATAATCCTTTTATAGATTTAATTTAGTTATAATTATAAAAAAAATAGGAAAATATATGCTTGATAAAATAAAAGATTTTTTGGGATTAGGAAAAGATCATATAGTAACAGTGATTATAAAAGGTCTTTTTTGGTTGGCTCCAATTATAGCTATCACTATGATAATAGTTTGGTTGTATGAAAAAATAGATTATATTACTGGACAATTGTTCTCACTATTTGGTTTCCAGCCAGAAAACTTTCCATTTTTGTGGACTTTAATAGGTCTTTTACTTTTATGTTTTATTGCATATGTAATTGGGGTATTTGTAGAATCAAGTCTTGGTGATTTTATACAAAAAATATACTCAAAAATCCCAGGTTATGAGACAATAAAAGAGCTTATAAATATTTTTAATACCTCAAAATCGGGAGAACAAAAAGTTCTTGTTGTTATGGTTAATGGTTTTGGTAAAAAAAGTTATAATATTGGCTTAATGTATTCAACAAAAGAGTCTCCTATAAAAGATCATTATACTGTAGTATTATCTATGACACCAATTCCAAATGGTGGATATATGTTTGAAACGCACAAAGACAAAATTTGGGTAATTCAAGAGGCAACTTTTGATAATAACTTACAATATCTTCTATCTATGGGAGTAAAATCTTTAACAGAGATATTAGGGATTGAACCAAAGCCAATAGAGCAATATAAAACTTTAACTCAACATTTAGAAGATAAAGATAATTGCAATTAAATTGCTCTTATCTTTTCTTTAAATAAATTTTAATTTTTTAATTTATACCAAGTAAAAAACTCATCTATATGTTCTATTTTCATATTGTTTGATACTATCCAATGGCTTTTATCTTCATTGTCATAAACTTGATAATTATTCATATCAATTAAAGCTTCATTGTTTGTTATTCCACTTGTTACTAACTCATCTTTATATGATAAAACATTTAAAACATTTTTATCTTTTGTTCTAAGCCAAACATATGGTTTATTTACCAAAAATGGATCGCTTTCATTTGCTTTAAAAGAGATAACTTCATAAAGATTATCATCATCCTCACTATAAACAGAATCTTTTAATTTTATATGTTGAGTTTGATTTAAAATTTGTTTCATAGTCTCATCCATATTTATAATTAACTGTTTTAATTCAAAGCCCTCTTTTATATGTGTATAAAGTAAAGGTTTATCTTTACGCCATCTTAAAAAGGTGTCATAACTAATCTTAAGCCTCTTTGCAATTTGCCTATCACTTAACATAACTACTCCTTTTGCTTTTTAACTATAACATCTATATGTTATTATGTCAATTTTTTTAAATTACTATATGCATAGTGCATATAAATAAAAATCTCTTCTTCAAAAATTGATAAAAAAACCACTTTTAGCCAGCTTGAGCAGATTTTTTACTTTTACTTTAAAGTAAAAAAAGATAATTTAGGAGTAAAACTATCCTATTTCCTTAAATTTAAAAACTAATTTGATATCTTTTCATACAAAAATTAAAAAATTAACTTCATAAAATTAAAAGTTAGCCATGTTATAATTTTTTAAATCAACTAAAGGGATATTCAAATGCAAAAAGAGGTAAAAATTTTATGGACTACAGACAATAAAGAAACAGCAGAACATATGGTTCTTTTATATGCTCACAATGCCAAGCTAAAAGGCTGGATGGAAGAAGTTACAGTTTTAGTTTGGGGTGCTAGTCAAAAACTTATAAATGAAGATAAAGAGATACAAGAGAAAGTTAAGCTCATGATAGCTGATGGAGTTAAAGTTGTAGCTTGTTTAAAATGTGCAGATAATATGGATATAAAAGATGGACTGACTGCTTGCAATATTGATGTATTTTATACAGGTGAGTTTTTAAGTGATTGGATAAAATCAGGGGATACAATAATTAGTGTGTAGGTTTTAACCTTTACACTAATATCTTATAGAGCCTATTATAAGTTTTGAGATTATATCACTTGATTTTATAATAACTCTAACTTTTGAGTATAAAACTTGCCCCTTATAATTATCAACTCTTATTTTAGCTCCTGAAATTTGTCCATATGTTAAGGCAATTCCCCTTTCAGTATCTACAATTTTTGCTTTTACCTCTAAGCCTATATTATCATTTGCCCACCTTGCATATTTTCTATCTTCAAAATCCCATACAAGTTGGTCTACTTTTCTCTCTTGTATTGAGATATATTCACAAATATCATCAATATTTTTAGGAGTTTTTTTGCTTTTTAACATTCTATGTAAAACCAAGTCTGAGTATCTTCTAATAGGACTTGTAAAGTGGGAATATGAACTAAAACCTAAACCAAAGTGACCAAGATTTTTTGAAGAATATTTTGCTTGAGTTTGAGAATGGATTATAAGCTCATCTATCTCATCCCTAAGGGTACTATATTTTGCTCTTTCTTGAATATGTGAGATTGTTGTGTGGACATCACTTTGAAGTTTTACATTTATACCTAAAGCATTTACATCATCCACAAGTTTTGAAATAGCCTTAAAAGGTGGCTCTTCATGGATTCTAAAAATTCCCACTAGATTTACTTTTTTACTAGCTTCAATATTTGCTAATAACATACACTCTTCAATTAATTGATGAGAGGCAGTTGAGGATTCTATTTCTATATTTTGGATTTTTCCATTTTTATCCAATCTTATAGAACATTCACTACTTCTAAAGTCATAACCCTTTTCTAATCTTTTATTTCTAAAAGATTTTGTCACTGAATAAAGGGGTAAAATATAATCAAAAATCTCTTTTTCTATTTTGTTGTAATTATCAAGTTTCCCCTCTAACACCCTATCAATTCTTCCATATGAAAACTTCTTATGTGAATTTATAACTGCTTCAAAAAGTTCTGATTTTTTCACTTTCATATTTTCAATATCTAAATGAAGTTTAAATACATAAGAGTATCTATTTACCCCCTCTTTTAAAGAACACATATTTTCACTAAGCTCATTTGGAAGCATGGGTAAGACTTTTCCAGGAAGATAAATAGAAGTTGATTTTAAATAAGCCTGCTCATCTAAAGCTGTACCCTCTTTTACAAAATATGATACATCAGCAATTGCCACATACAAAATATTCTCTTTCCAATCAAAATATATAGCATCATCATGGTCTTTCGCACTATTTGGGTCAATAGTACAAAAAGGAAGATGTGTTAAATCAACTCTTTGTTTAGTATCATTCATTTTTGCAGATACATCAACTTTTGTATTCATTCTAAAATATTCATTATAAAGTATTAAAGAGATTTTTTCATCAATTTTAGCATCTCTTATATTTCCTATTACCTCTTTTCTTTCAAAGGTTTTATTATCTATTAATAAAACATCCCCATCGTTTTCTTTCACATCTAGTTTATTTTGAAGTAAGATTGACTCCTTTAGAGTAAAATATTGTTTATCTTTTACATAAACTAAAATCTCACTATTTTTACTATTAAACACCTTTTCAACTTTTGCTTTAATCCTACTTCTTGGGTTGAAAACCCTTTTTGCTAAAATCAAATCCCCATCATATGCCCCGTTTAAATGATCAAAATCAAGGCGTATATCTTTATGCTCATTTAATAAATCTTGAAGTAAGGCAGTAGTTTTGTCTATTCGTATAATTCCAACTTTATATTTTGAATTCAATTCATAATTTCCATTTTCAAAAACAACAAAACCCTCTTTTATATACTGGTCTAATTGTGCTTGTTCCTTTGAAGAGAACTCCTTTTTATGGGATTGCAGTTTTGTAAAAAGCTCTTTTAACACTAGATATCCTTATAATTATTCAATTTGTATCTTATCTAAAAATTAGTTTACTTAAGGTATAATCGCTGAAAAATTTACTAGAGGAACAATAATGGCATTAAATGTTTACTATGACAAAGATTGTAATATCGAACTAATCAAATCAAAAAAAGTTGCAATGATCGGTTTTGGATCACAAGGTCACGCACACGCTGAAAACTTAAGAGATTCTGGAGTTGAAGTTGTTGTTGGTTTAAGAAAAGGTGGTTCATCTTGGGCTAAAGCTGAAGCAAAAGGTTTTGAAGTTAAAACTGTTGCAGATGCAACTGCTGGAGCTGATGTTGTTGTAATTTTATTACCAGATGAAAACCAAGCTGATATTTATACAAATGAAATCGAAGCTAATTTAAAAGATGGTGCATATGTATCTTTTGGACATGGATTTAACATCCACTATGGAAGAATTTCACCAGCAGCTAATATCAATGTAATGATGGTTGCTCCAAAAGCTCCAGGGCACACAGTAAGAAATGAGTTCACTAAAGGTGGAGGAATTCCTGACTTAATCGCAATTCACCAAGACCCATCAGGAGACACTAAAGATGTTGCTTTAGCATATGCTTCTGCAATTGGTGGTGGTAGAACTGGTATTATTGAAACTACATTTAAAGATGAAACAGAAACTGACCTATTTGGTGAGCAAGCTGTATTATGTGGTGGAGCTACTGCATTAGTTGAAGCTGGTTTCGAAACATTAGTTGATGCTGGATATGCTCCTGAGATGGCATATTTTGAGTGTTTACATGAGTTAAAACTAATTGTTGACTTAATGTATGAAGGTGGAATTGCAGATATGAGATATTCTATTTCTAATACTGCTGAGTATGGAGATTATGTATCTGGTCCTAGAGTTATCAATGATGAATCTAAAGCAGCTATGAAACAAATCTTAAAAGAGATTCAAAATGGTGTATTTGCTAAAGACTTTATCTTAGAAGGTCAAGCTGGATACCCAAGAATGAACGCAGAAAGAAAAAATTCAAGAGCTTCAAGAATTGAGCAAACTGGTGAAAAACTAAGAGCTATGATGCCTTGGATTGCTTCAAATAAAATTGTAAATCAAGACAAAAACTAATTTTATAAAGTAAGGAGTAACTCCTTACTTTATCTTTCTTTTTAATGACAAAACGAAAAACTAGAAAAAAAACAAACAAAAGAAAATCAAGTCAAAAGCAGAGTTTAAATTTTAAACTACTAAACCTGTTGTTGATAATAATTGTATTGATATTAATAATAATCATATTAGTACTATTTATCTTCGATACAAGAAACTTAAAACACTCAAAAAATATCCAAAAAAACATTGAAAATAAAATAACAGTAATAGAAAAAAAAGCAAAAAAAGAGATTGATAACTATACAAATGATATAAAAATAAAAAAAGATAAATTTGAAGAATATACAAAAGATTTTTATGAAGAGTATTTAGATAAAAGTGTAAAAAAACATACAAATAAAGATATTAAAAAACAAACTCCTATAATACATGAAAAGAAAGAAGATGATAAAAAACCAGTAGGGATAAACTCTAAACCAAAGTTAGCAATTATTATTGATGATGTTACAACCCTTTATCAAGTTAAACAAATAAAAGCTTTAGGTTTTACTACAACCATGTCTTTTATGCCTCCAACAAAAAGACATGAAAACTCAGCAACTATTGCCCAAAAAATACCTTTTTTTATGATACATTTTCCCCTAGAGGCAAGATATTTTAAAAATGAAGAGAATAATACTTTACATATAAATGACTCATATGAAAAAATTGAAAAAAGAGTTGCCCAAATAAGACAATGGTATCCAAATGCTATTTACACAAATAATCATACAGGAAGTAAGTTTACTTCAAATGAAGAGGCAATGGATAAACTTTTTAAAGCCTTAAAAAAATACAATTTTATATTTGTAGATAGTAGAACTACAAGTAAAAGTGTTGCTAAAAAAATGGCACAAAAATATGAGATGCCATATATTGCAAGAAATGTGTTTTTAGACAATGAACAAAATATAGAATATATTCAAAATCAATTAAAAAAAGCAATAAGAATAGCAAAAAAGAACGGCAATGCAATAGCAATCTGCCATCCACATCCAGCTACAATAAAAGCTTTAAAACAATCAAAACATCTATTAGAAGGTTTAGATTTAGTTTACCTAAATCAATTACCTTATTTATAAGCTACTTTAAAATATAATTATATAAAAGGATTTTTATGTCCAAGGAAGTAACTTTTAAAATAGATGATTTATCCTCAATGCAAGTTTATCCTAAAAAACTTTTTTATAAAGGAAACTTAGATTTACTAAAAAAAAGAAAAGTCTCTATTGTGGGAACTAGACATCCAAACTCATATTCTAAAAAACTTACCTTTAAAATTGCCCAAGAGTTAGCAAAACGAAATGTTGCTATTGTAAGTGGTGCTGCTATTGGTGTTGATACCTTAGCCCACAAGGGTGCAGAACCAAAAAATACTATTGCAGTTGTAGCCAATGGTCTTGATATAAAATATCCAAGAATAAATGCAAATATGATTAAATCTATAGAAAATGAAGGTTTAATACTAAGTGCTTATGAGGATGGATTTGAAGCTAGAAATTATACATTTGTACAAAGAAATGAGATAGTTGTAAGTTTAGGTGAAGTTTTAATAGTAATCCAAGCAGATGAAAAAAGTGGTACTTTAACTTCTGTTGAATATGCCTTAAAAATGGGAAAAAAAGTCTATACAATTCCACATCAATTAGATGATAGTAAAGGTACACAAAAATTTTTAGAAAGGGGTTTAATAGAACCTATTTACAATCTAAAAGAGTTTTTTGATGAATTTGGAGAACTTACGAAAAATGAACAAAACCATGAAGTTTATTTAAGTACAAATCCACTTTATGATGATGCCCTTAAAAAGCTTGGAAGTAAACTTTATGAGTTAGAACTTGAAGGTAGATTTAGTGTTGAGAATGGTTATATAAAACCAAACTAAATATTACAATTCCTTCTACCTTTTACAAGTCTAAGTATAATATAACCTACAAGCCCTGATAAAAAAGAACCTATTAAGATAGCTAATCTATCCGTATAAAAAAATATATCTGAGTCGTTGTATGCCAAGGAATCTATAAATAAACTCATAGTGAAACCTATCCCTGTTAATACTGCTACTCCATAAAGTTGTGCCCAATTTGTACATCTAGGAAGAGTTGCTATTTTAAATTTTATTGCTAAAAATGAAAATAGAAATACACCTATTTGTTTTCCAAAAAATAAGCCAAATATTATCCCTAAGGAAACACCATTTGTAATTTTGGCAAAAGACAAATCACTTAAATCAACTCCTGCATTTACAAAGGCAAAAAGTGGCAAGATATAAAAAGCAACCCAATAGTGTATATGGTGTTGCAAGGATCTTGCTGGAGAGACAATTTTTCTTTTTTCATTTATTGCATGTAAAGGTATTGCAAAGGCAACTATGATTCCAGTTAATGTTGCATGAACTCCAGATTTTAATAGAAATACCCATAATATTATCCCCACAATCCAATAAAAACCAACTCTAGTTACTTTAAATCTATTCATCAAAATCAATACCAATATAGCAATAACTGCAAAAGATATGGAATGAAAAGATAAATCAGAAGTATAAAAAAATGCAATTATTAAAATAGCGCCCAAGTCATCAAATATAGCTAAGGCCATAAGAAAAATTTTCAATGATGCAGGAATTCTTCTACCAAGTAGAGATAAAATACCAAGGGCAAAAGCTATATCTGTTGCAGTTGGTATTGCCCAACCCTTTAATGCAAAATCATCTCCTAAATTAAAAGCAATGAAAAAAATTGCAGGTACAATCATTCCACCTAAGGCGGCAATAATTGGCAGTGCTATTTTTTTTGCACTAGATAAATGACCTGCTAAAAGCTCCCTTTTTATCTCCAAACCAATAAGAAGAAAAAATACTACCATTAGTCCATCATTAATCCATAATATAAGAGGCTTCTTAATATTTAATAAGGTACCAATATTTAACTCAATAGGAGTATGTAAAAATGTTGTGTAAAATTCTGAGAATATAGAATTTCTTAGCACTAAAGCTAAGATTGTAACAAATAATAAAATAATACCTGAAGTAGATTCTTTTTGTATATATTTTCTAAGTAAAATTTTCATAATCTATATCCTAAAAGGCAAAGATAATATATTTTAATATAATCAACTTTATTTCATATTAAATCTATAATATTAGTATTCACTTTTAAAAGAGAAAACCCATCTTTATATAAAAAGATGGGTTATTTTTTCATTACAAAAAGGTGTTTAAAAACTCTCCCATTCATCTTCATCATGATTTTGTGGTTTAATAACTTTTTTTGCTTCAACTTTTGTGCTTGCTTTTTTAGTCTCTGTTTTTGAAACTTTTTTATCAACTGCTTGTACTTTCTTCTCTACTTTTGTTGAGCTTAAATTTGAACTTTTATTATGTTTTCTTGCTTGTGCACTATCTTTTCCTAAAAACTCTTTCTCTTGTGCATCTTTTACTATCTCTTTTGCAATTGTATCTGTTTCAACAGCAATATCGTGAGTATAAGCTGCAATTTGTGCATTTTTTTGTGTTTGTTGATCTAAGTGTGTTACAGCATCATTAATTTGAGTAATACCTTGTTCTTGCTCTTTACTAGCACTTGCAATTTCAGAAATTTTTTCAGTAGATTTAGAAATATTTACCAATAATTCATCATATCCTTTTATCATCTCATTACTAATCTCTTTACCATGAGAAGCTTTAGAAGTTGCATTTTCTACTATACTTTTTATCTCTTTTGCAGCCTCTGCACTTCTTGAAGCTAAGTTTCTAACCTCTTGGGCTACCACAGCAAAACCTTTCCCAGCTTCACCTGCTGTTGCTGCTTCTACTGCTGCATTTAAAGAAAGAATATTTGTTTGGAAGGCAATTTGATCAATAACAGTAATAGCTTCACTAATAGAATTAACTTGCGCTGTAATATCTTCCATAGCACCTGAAGTATTTTGTGCAAGGGTTTGACCTTTTTTAGCTGATTCACTTAATCTAAGTGCATAATCACTCATAGATTGAACATTGTCTGCATTATTAACAATTGTACTAGTTATCTCTTCTAATGCGGCAGCTGTTTCTTCAAGGGATGCAGCAGCTTCATTTGAACTTGTATTTAAAGTATCCACATTTATGATTAGTTGATCAGAAGCTTCATCTAAAGTTAGTCCAATAATATATGAATTTTTTAATAAAGTTGAAATCTCATCAGTTAAAAAATTTACACTTTTTATAAGTTTTTCCATATCTCCATGTATATTTTTTTCATCAACTGTATTTGTAAACTTATAGTTACTAAATTCACTTAATACACTATTTACTGCATCAATATGAGTTCTAAAACCAAATAACATACTATTTAAAGCACTACATAATTGTATCAATTGAGGATTATTAGCTTTACTTCTTACTTCTAAATCAAGATAACCATCATTTGCTTTTTCAACTATAGAAAGTACCTCTTTTACAGCTTCATTATCTCTAAGTAAGCCATTTTTTGTTTTGTTTATATTATCATTAAGCTCTTTTGCCATTTGTGCAAATTCATCATTTCCATCTATTTGTAATGGTTCACTATCTTCTGTCTCTCTATTGATGAATGCAAAAAATGAAAATAAACCCTTTTTAAATTTTTCAAGGCTTGATAATATTATATTTGTCAATATTGTTGAAAAAAGCAAAAACAATAGATTTGATACTATAGCTATTGCTATTAAAGTGTATTTCAAAGATGTTTCTGCCTCTGCTCTTAATGATAAAGCACTTTTATTTATCTTTTGTAAACTTTTTTCTAAAGATTGTCCCGATTTAACCATATTAGAGATAATTGATTTTAAATCTTCAGATTCTTTTGTTATACCATTATTAAACTCAGTAATTCGTTTTTTAGAGAATTGATTAAAATATTTGATATAGCTTTCAGATTCTTCTAAAATCTCATCGCAAATTTTAATATCTTTTTCAAGAGAAAGTTTTTCTTTCAAACTTGAAACATTTTTATCTAATAGATCAAAACTATCAACTACATTTTGAGCTTTCTCTTCAGATGGTGCTCGTAAGAATTGATAAACTGCAATTCTACCTTTTAAAACCTGTTGTGTGAAGATTTCTGTTTGTGTTGCAGAACTTATTCTATTATTAACTATACCATCATAATATGTGTATATTACACCAGAGATAATAACAATGACTACAAATACCATAGGCAAAGACATAAGTTTTGCTTTAGTACTAAAATTTTTAAACATGTAAAACCCTTTATAAAAGTGTAGCATGAACGTAGCATACTAATATTATTATTGTAACATTTATTTGCATAAATAATATAATAAGAATTTGTTAATTTGCAGTAAAGCCAGCAGTACAATAAGTAAGCTTAGTTATTTTTATGATAGTTTTATTATTAATATAAGTAGGTAAAAATTATTTTACCTACTTATTATGTTCTCGTAGCTGATATGTAATGTCACCTGCACCAACACCTAGAATTATTCCAGTATCTAATGTTGCTACAATTTTTTCATCTTTTATCAATTCAATTTTATTTTCTGAAGTTTTTATATAGTCTGCAAAAATTGGATTATAAGCTGCAAACTCTTTCTTAAAGTCTATATCAATTTTTTGTTCACCTGGGATTGTCCAAATTGGTAAAATAATTAACTCATCACATCGTCTAAAACATTTTTTAAACCCTTCAAGATTATCTTTTGTACGTGAATATTTATGGGGTTGCCAGATTACAACTCTTTTTTGGATATTTGTTAGATTATCATAAAGTTCAATAGAACGCATAGTCGCTTCTATTTCTGTTGGATGGTGGGCATAATCATCTATTATAACCATTTGTTTATTTTTTTGAACTATATCAAATCTTTTTTTAATTCCCCTATAGTTTTCAATATTTTTTCTAATAGTCTCTATATCTAACTCATCTAATGAAGCTAATATAGCCAATGAAGCATCAATTGCTATATGATAACCAAAACCCCAAACCTCAAAAAATCCTAAATCTTTTAATTGGAATCTAGTACATGGTTCCCCATCTTTTAACATAAAAGAGAGGTTTTTTATATCCACACTTGGATATAAATATGTTGCATTAGATACATTTAGTTTTTTTATATATTCATCTTCCCCATTTAAAACTCTTTTTTTACCAAGTTCTATAAATCTTTCATATGATTCAAAAAACTTATCATAATCATATTGATAATACTCCATATGCTCTGGTTCAGCATTTGTAACAATTGAACAATAGGGATTTGAAAGTAAAAAACTAGCATCAGATTCATCTGCTTCAAAGGCAACTAAATCATTTACATACCTAAAATTTGAACCAAAATCCTTAGAAATAGCTCCAATAAGCGCAGAAGAGTTTAAAATAGATGCCAAAATAGCAGTTGTGGTTGATTTTCCATGAGCTCCTGCTACACAATAATTTTTCTTATCCCCTAAGATTATAGGCAAAGCCTCTTTTCTTGATAAGGTTCTTATTTGTCTAAGTCTAGCTTCAATAAGCTCTGGATTCTCATCTGTTACAGCAGCAGAATAGATAACAATATCATAATCTTCACTAATATTATCAGCACTTTGAGGGCAAGATACTTTTATCCCCTCATTTATCAACTCTTTTGTTATTGGTGAACTTTTTATATCAGAACCACTAATCTCATGACCATCATAGTTTAAAAATCTTGCTAAGGCAGAAAGGCCAATTCCACCTATTCCTATAAAATGTACTTTCATTAAGCTTCCAATAGATGTTTTAAGTTTTTATACTCTTTTTTTAAAATCTCTTCATTTTCTTTTATAAAACTTTTTTTATCAAAATTAAAGTTTGTGATAAAGTATCCATATTTTTCATCACCACTTTCAAAGTTTAGATCCACTTCATTTTCATAAAAAGAATCAAGTTCATTCTCTTTTGATAAGGCTACAATATGTACTTTAAATGAGTCATTTAACTCCTCATCTTCTAGTATATTTAATAAAACAAAGATCAATTCTTTTGCCCCTTTAAAGTCATTATAACTCCATTTTTCAACAGCATATTCATAAAAAGCTCTTACATAAAACAGATTTTCATTTTCTAAATCTAATCTTCTATTTTCATTTATAATTTTTTCCACATTTTCAAATGAGATTTTTAATATATTTTCATAAACAGAGTTTATCTTCTCCTCTTCTAAATCCAATACCAACAAAGAATCTAATACCTCATATAAAGCCATAATATCTTTACTTTTTATAGCATCAACTCTTGTTTCTTCTAAATACTTTAGAAAATCTGGATTTGTTCTAGCTTCATTTAACTCACTTTTGTTCATCAATAAACTCCTTAAGTCTTGTAAGAACTTCCCTTGTTTTAGTAGGGTTTTCAACAAGTGCGATTCTTACATACCCTTTTCCAATACCATTTCTTCCCAAGAAACTTCCAGGAAGAACTTTTATATGTTTTTGTTCAAAAAGTTTTTTCGTAAACTCCAACTCATCTTTTACCTCAAGCCAAATATAAAAAGAAGCTTGTGGGGCTTTTATTCCTAAAATTTCATATGCAATTTTAAAATTCTCTTTATAAATCTTTCTAAAACCTTGAACATGTTCTTCATCATTCCAAGCCTTAGTAGCAGCAATTTGTAAAGGTACAGGGGAAGCACATCCTACATATGTTCTATATTGCATATACCCTTTTAAAATCTCTTTATCTCCAGCAACAAACCCACATCTAAGACCTGGAGCTGAACTTCTTTTTGAAATTGAGTTCATAACTATTATATTTTTAAACTTTTCATTTCCTGCTTCAATGCTTGCTTCTAAAAGGGAACAAGGTTTATCCTCTTCATCAAAATAGATTTCAGAATAACACTCATCATTTACCAAAACAAAATCATATTTTAAAGCATTTTTTACCCAAGATACCATCTTCTCTTTTGCCATTTGTGCTGATGTTGGATTGTTAGGATAGTTTAATATAACCAAATCACATTTTTCTAACTCTTCTTCACTTAATTTTGCTTCAAAATTATTTTCTTTTATTAAATCTATATGAATAACCTCAGCTCTACTAGCAGTTGCAGCTCCTTCATAGATTTGATAAAAAGGGTTTGTGTATGCCATAGTTGGATTTAACTTATCAAATAAAACATATTGTGGGAAGTTAAATAAAGCCTCCCTTGTTCCAAAAGTTGGAATTATTTCATCAAGTTGTAAAGCAACTTTAAATCTTTTATTTACAAAATTTATCATAGACTCTTTTAGTTCAGGCATTCCTGCACTTGCTGGATATTTTTGTAATAAAGGTGTTGACTCTATAAGTGCATCTTGTATAAATTGTGGTGTTTCAAACTTTGGCTCACCTATGGTAAGTGCTGATAACTCATATTTACTATTTGGAGTAACATTTTCTAATAATTCATTTAATTTTTCAAATGGATATTTTTCAAAATTCATTTAATTTTATTCCTCAATAATTGGTATTAATAACTGACTAAATCTATTTGAATCAAAAGAAATTAAATCAGGATTTGTATATAAAAATCTCCAAGCAAATCGTTGTTTTAACATCTGCTCTTTTAATGGTAATATTTGTAATGTATTATCTAACTTTTTAAGCTCTCGGATAGGGTTTTTCTCACCTGAGATTATTTCAACTTTTTCATTAAATATTTTTGCTAAATTCTCAAAATGATCAAGAAGATTTGTCTTATCCTCATATTCACCTATTGGATCCATATTAAATATTTTTGTTTTTGTTTTAAGTTGTCCTGCCACATCAAATACAACAGGAGATATTTGCTCATAAGAGTTAATATCATTGATTACAACAACTGTTCTTTTCACTGAACCTATAAGGTCATCTCCAAGTTTAAAAATTGGAACTTTTAATTCCAATAAACTTTTGGTATCTCTTCTTTTATCAAACATCTCATTTGTAAGTATAATCATACCAATATCATAAGTTTTCAAATCACTCTTAAGAAGTCTTATCATCCCTAAATTATGATAATCCATTTTGATTTCAACAGTATCATCATCTTTAAAACTATCTTTTATAAGATTGATAACATCAATTGTAGTTGGTCTTGTTATTCTAATAACCATTTTTCTATTTTTAAATCTTTTATTTAGATATTTAACCTCATTTATAACATCCATAACCCTATGTTTTGTTTGTAAATAAAGGTCTAAAAATAGATAATTATTATGTCCAAATGGCATAGGAAATTGCCCTTGTGATTTTCCTATTGCATTATAAACTTGCATTAATACTGTTGGCTTTCCTATTACCAAAATAACATCATTTGGTTTTAAAATCAAAGAAGGTTTTATATCTATTAGATGTTCACCCCTATATAAACCAAAGATTTTCCACTCATTTTGTTCAATTGAGCCCACATATCTATAGGCATAAGAGCTTCCAAATGGGATTTTAATCTCCATTATTTCACCTTGTCTTAAACCTATATTTTGAGCCATAACTGGAACATTTGGCAATCTTTCAACCATTCCATTTGCTAAAACTTCAATCCCTTTATAGATATTTACATATGGATCATCAAGTTCTATTCCCCAATAATCTAAAATAGTGATTTGAAGATTTTTTTTTCTTACTTTTATATTTTTCACTACATTTAACATTTCATCTTTTGAATTAAGTGAAATTAAAACTTGAGAATGAACCCCTTTATCTAAAACCATTGCAAGTTTTGATTCAGAAGTTGGATCAAATTTATAAAATGTAAAGTTAGATGCTTTTTGATTAGGAATAATTGCATCATTCATATATACAACATCATAATAGTTCTCTCTAGTATTAGACTGAACTATTCTTTGCATAAGTTTTTTTGCAACAATCCCATCAAGTATTACTAATATTTTTTTCATAACCAAGATTATATCTTTTTATCTCTAATCATTTACTTTTATTTAGATATAATCACTTTTTTATACAAAAGGATTAGTTTTATATGGAATTTAAAATTGACGCAAAATCATATCACAAAACAAGAGCATGTACTATAAAAACAGCACATAGCACAATTGAAACACCTGTTTTTATGCCAGTTGGGACCCAAGCAACGGTTAAAGCTCTTGATGCAAACGATATGTTAAGTTTAGGTGCAAAAATCATTTTAGGAAACACCTATCACCTATATTTAAGACCTGGAAGTAAACTTGTTAAAAAATTTGGAGGACTTCATGGTTTTTCAAAATTTCCAAATTCTTTTTTAACAGATTCTGGTGGTTTTCAAGCTTTTTCTCTTAGTGATAATTCAAAGCCAGATGAAAAAGGGATTATGTTTAAATCACACATAGATGGAAGTAAACACTACTTCACACCCCAAAGTGTTTTAGATACTCAATACGATTTAAATAGTGATATTATGATGATATTAGATGATTTAGTAGCCTTACCTAATACAGATGAAAGAATCAAAAAATCGATTGAAAGAACAACAGCTTGGGCACAAGAGGCCATTACATACCATAAAGAACAACAAGCAAAAGGGATTGGTACAAATCAAAATATCTTTGCAATTATTCAAGGTGGTACAAGTAAAAAGTTTAGAAAGATGAGTGCAGAACAACTTTGTGCTATGAATGATTATGATGGTTTTGCAATTGGGGGATTAAGTGTTGGTGAACCAAATCAAGCTATGTATGAGACTGTTGAATGGACTACAGATTTTATGCCAGAGGATAAACCAAGATATCTAATGGGTGTTGGAACTCCTGAAGATTTGATTGAAAATATTGAAAGAGGCGTTGATATGTTTGATTGTGTTATGCCAACAAGAAATGCTAGAAATGGAACTTTATTTACAAGCTTTGGTAGGATAAATATAAAAAAAGCTACCTTTAAAGAGGATGATACTCCAATAGATGAAGAGTGTGGTTGTTATACTTGTCAAAACTTCAATAAGGCATATTTAAATCACTTGTTTAGAGCAGGAGAGATAACATATTTTAGACTAGGTTCTATTCATAATATCTATTACTATTTAAATCTTATGAAACAAGCAAGAGCCGCTATTTTAGAAGATAACTGGCTGGAGTTTAAAAAAGAGTTTTACAAAAAAAGAGGGGTAGAGGTTTAATCTTTATTAACCACAAACAAAACTCTTTTTAGCTATAATTTTTATATAAAATAATGTATTTTGAAGGAAGATTATGACAGTTGATGATAAACTGATTGAAAAATTGGCAAAACTATCAAGCTTAGAAATAGAAGATTCTAAAAAAGAGGCTCTAAAATCGGAGCTTGCAGATATTATAAATTTTGTTGAAAATTTAAATGAGATAGATGTTTCTAGTATTGAAGCAACATTTAACACAGTTGAAGGTGGAACACCACTAAGAGAAGATGTATCTAGTCAAGATTTAGAACTATCTAATCATATTTTAAACCATGCACCTAAAAGCGAAGATGGTTACTTTATAGTACCTAAAATTATAGAGTAAAGAGAAGTCTATGATTACAGTTTATGGAATTAAAACCTGTGACTCTGTTAGAAAAGCCTTAAAGTTTTTTAAAGATAATAATATAGAAGTTGAATTTTCTGATTTAAGAAAAGATCCACCTTCTTTTGATACTGTAAAATTTTGGGTTGAGAAAGCAGGAATTGATATTGTTTTCAATAATAGAGGTACAAAATATAGAGACTTGAAACTAAAAGAGTTAAACCTAAATGAGCAAGGTAAACTTGAATGGTTATGTAAAGAGCCAATGTTAGTTAAAAGACCTGTCGTAAAATATGAAAATAATGTTTTAGTAGGATTTAAAGAAGAGATTTATAAAAACACTTTCTTATAATATTTAAAAAGGAAGAGAGTTTTTCTCCCTTTTTGTAGTTATATAATTAAGATCTAGCCTCTTTTAAAGTTTCAGCAATCATAAATGCTAGCTCTAAAGCTTGATCCGCATTTAATCTTGGATCACATTGGGTGTGATATCTACTACTAAGTCCCTCTGCTGTTATGGCTGAACTTGTACTTCCTGTACACTCTGTTACATTTTGTCCAGTCATCTCTAAATGGATTCCACCAGCAACACTTCCTTGTGCCTTATGGATTTGGAAAAATTGTTTTACTTCGCTTAAGATATTAGCAAAGTCTCTTGTTTTGTAACCATTTGGTGTTTTTTCAACATTTCCATGCATAGGATCACATGACCAAACAATATTTTTACCTTCGCTCTCAACTCTTTTTAAAAGGCTTGGAAAAATATCTGCTACTTTATCATGTCCCATTCTAACTATAAGATTTAATCTTCCAGCTTCATTTTCAGGATTTAAAGTATCAATTAGTTTGATAAGTTCATCCTCTTTCATAGATGGACCAACTTTACATCCTATAGGATTTTTAATCCCTCTAAAATATTCAATATGTGCATCATCTAAACCTCTGGTTCTATCTCCTATCCACAACATATGAGCACTACAATCATACCAATCACCAGTAAGTGAATCTTTTCTTGTAAGTGCCTCTTCATAGTTTAGAAGTAAAGCTTCATGAGAAGTATAAAGTACAGTTTCTCTTAGTTGGTTTGTATTTTCACTTGTGATTCCACATGATTCCATAAACTTTAATGTTTCAGATATTTTATCTGCTAATTGTTCATACATCTCACCTAAGGTATTGTTTTTAACAAAATCTAAATTCCAAGAGTGAACTTGATTTAAATCTGCCATTCCACCTCTTGCAAATGCTCTAAGTAGATTTAGTGTAGCTGCGCTTTGATTATATGCTTTTAAAAGTTTTTTGGGTTTTGGTGCTCTATCTTTTTCATTAAATTCAATATTATTTACAATATCCCCTCTATATGAAGGTAAAGCAATACCATTTATCTCTTCAAAATCTGCACTTCTTGGTTTTGCAAACTGTCCAGCAACACGTCCAACTTTTACAACTGGTTTTCCACCAGAGAAAGTTAAAACAACTGCCATTTGCATCATAACTTTAAATAAATCTTTAATATTGTTTGCATTAAAAGATGTAAATGACTCTGCACAATCTCCACCCTGAAGTAAAAAAGCATTACCCTTTGCAACATCAGCTAATTTAGCTTTTAAATTTCTAGCTTCTCCTGCAAAAATCAATGGAGGATATGAGGCTAATTCAGCTTCAACTTTTTTTAGTTTCTCCAAGTCAGTATAAGTTGGTTGTTGCTTTATTGGAAAATCTCTCCAACTATTAGGATTCCAATTTTTCATAATCATGCCTTTTTTTTAATAATCTGGGATTTTATCTAATTTTGCCTTAAGCATCTAAAAGCAACCTTATAAGGTTACTTTCTAGTTACAAGGACTAATCTCTTTGTAGTTTTTGTAGTAGGTCTTTAAATGATTCTTTAAATGAATCCAATCCCTCTTTTAATAAAGAAGAATAAATATCACTCATTTTAATCCCTTTTTTAGAGATTATCTCAAAATATTTATCACATTCATTCTCTTCAATTAGTTTACTTGGCTCTTTTTCTCCATTTTCAACCCAATCTTCTATAGTAGCTAAAGGTGCTGTATTTATAGTATTTGGATAAATTAGTTTATCTACATAATAACTTTGATGTAAATCATCACCTTTTACTCCTGTACTTGCAAAAAGTGTCCTAATATTTTTGTTCCCAAATTTTTCAACTTCATGGTAACACTTTGTTGCATTCATAATTCCAAGTTTTGCGGCTTTTAAACCATTTTGTACAAATAAAGTATCACATTTTCTATCGAATCTTGATACAAAAACAGAAACAACAGCTTTTGTATCTTTATTTGAAAGTTTAATCCCCTCATCTAAAGCTTTTGCACAAGCAATAGCTTGTGATGGAGAAAAAATCAATGTTGCATTTACATTTATACCTTGAGATGTAAGCTCTTTCATAGCCTCATAACCAGCAGGTGTTGCAGGAACTTTTATCATTACATTATCTGCACCTATTTGGGCATTTAGTCTTATTCCCTCTTCAATTGTCCCTGCTGCATCATCACAAAGTGATGGATCAACCTCAATAGAGATAAAACCATCATTTATATCTTCCCTATACAAATCATCTAAAAGTTCTGCTGCTCTTTTTATATCTGTAATAGCTAATTCTTCATAGATTGTTTTAGGTTCATTTGCTTGTAACATCTCTAATTGTTGTCCATAGGCAACTGAGTTTGAAATAGATGATTCAAAAATAGCTGGATTTGAAGTTGCACCGTGTATTATCTCATCTTCAATTAACTCTTTAAATTTATTTTCTAAAAAATCTCTTTCAACAAAATCGCACCACAATGTAAAACCAATATCTTCTTTTAAACTCATTAAATCTCCTTTTAATAGTCCCTATTAAAGGGAACCTTTTATCCTTTGTCTTCTTTTTATCATAGAAAATAAATTTCTATTAAAAAAAACAAAACCCTAAAGAGCGTCAAAGGACGCTTTGTAATTTATATATATTCTAATATTTTTGTTAAATCTTTTTCATCAACAATAATATTAGCCTCTTTTTTTAATATCTCTTTGGCACAAAATGCAACTTTTTTTGATGCATAGGGAAACATACTAATGTCATTTGCTCCATCACCAGCTACTAGTGTATCCTCTTTTGATACCCCTAGAAGAGATTGAACCCTTTGAATCATGTCACCTTTGCTAAAACCAAACATCATATCTCCACCAACTAGTCCTGTTAAAACTCCATCTCTTTCGTGTAAAATATTCGAAAAATCTGCATTCACACCCAACTTTTTACAAGCAGGAGTTGTACCTATTCTAAAGCCACCTGAAAAACAAACTACTTTATAACCTTTGTTTTTTAGCTCACTTATTGTTTCATATGCACCTGGCATAAGTGGTAAGTCTTTACAAATTTCAACAGCTTTTGAATACTCTAAACCTTTTAATAAAGATACTCTTTCAACTAAAGATTCAAAAAAATCTAACTTTCCCGCCATAGCTTTTTCTGTTATTCTTGCAACTTTTTCTTCTAGCCCTAATGGTTTTGCTAAAAAATCAATGGTTTCACCATCCATAAGTGTAGAATCAAAATCAAAAACAGCTAATTTCATATATATTTTCCTATTTTATTTTTATAAGGATATAATATTAGCGAAAAAAAGACTAAAGGAAACTGATTGAGATTAGCTTGCATTGATATAGGACTAAAAAGAATTGGAATAGCTATTTGTATGCAAAGTAATATTGTAACACCACAAAAAGCAATTTTACGAAAAAATAGGAACCAAGCTTCAAATGATGTAAATAACTTTTTAAAAGAGTGGCAAATAGAAAAGCTTATTGTTGGTTACCCTAGTGCAAGCCTTGATATGCAAAAAAGGATAAAACATTTTGTAAATCTTTTAGAGCTTAATATCCCTTATGAGTTACAAGAGGAAAATATGAGTTCAATTGAAGCAGAAGATTTAATAAAAGGTGAAATCAAATATAAAAGGGATGGAAGAATAGATTCCATTGCAGCCAAAATAATCTTAGAAAGATATCTAAGTAAAAAATAAACCTACTTTTTTATATTATGGACAACTGCAATTGCTAAACCTTGATCGTGTGTTATAGAAAGATATGTTTTTTTGATTTTGAATTTTTTTCTTAAAACTTTTGAATATTTTAATTTAGGAGCACCTAGCTTACTTTTTTTTATTTTTAAATCACGAAATGAACACTCTTTTCCAATACCTGTACCTATAGCTTTGCTTGCAGCTTCCTTTGCTGCCCAAAAACCAGCAGCGGTTTCAGGTCTTTTGACAAGAAGTATCTCTTCATCATCTAAAAAGCGTTCATAAGCCTTTCTTCCAAATTTTTCATACATTTTTTTTATTCTATTTGTTGAAGCTACATCAATCCCTATCATATTTACCTAACTTTTTAATCTTTGACTTTGTATAATACGCTCATGAAACTATTTATGAACAAATTATTATATCTTATTATCATGCTTTTTATAATTAGCTTAATATCATTTTTAGCTATACATATGGCTCCAAACTCTTTTTTTGCAAGTGGAGAGTTAAATCCAAATATTACAAAAGAATCAATAGAGCAATTAAAAGCTATTTATGGTTTGGATAAACCTTTATATATGCAGTTTTTTTCTTGGATTACTGCTATTATTCAACTTGATTTTGGTATCTCATTTGCAAGTGGTCAAATGGTAAAAACAGAAGTTTTAGATAGACTTCCCATAACACTTATTATAAACATACTATCTATGTTTTTAATTTTTGTAATCTCATTATATTTAGGAATAAAAGCAGCTTTAAATAAAAAAAGCTTTTTTGATAAATTTGCAGGGCAACTATCCCTTTTAAGTTTTTCTATGCCTTCATTTTATCTAGCACTTCTATGTGTACTTATATTTTCCATCTCACTTGAAATTTTGCCAATTGCAGGACTTCACTCTGTACCCGATGATGGAAGTTTAAATTATTATCTAGACTATGCTTGGCACTTAATTCTTCCTATTTCTATTATCACCTTTGGAGGAATTGGAAGTTTAACCTTATATATAAGAAGTTTGACTATTGAGATATTAAAATCTGATTATATATTTTTTGCAAGAGCAAGAGGTCTTAATAATAAAAAAATACTAAGATATTATATTTTGCCAAATCTATATCCACCCGTAGTAACTCTTTTGGGCTTATCATTACCAGGAATTATTGGAGGAAGTGTTATCTTAGAATCAATTTTTTCTATAAATGGGATGGGTTTACTTTTTTATCAAAGTGCTTTAAGTCATGATTATCCTGTTATTATGGGGATTTTGATTATTGGTGCTTTTTTAACACTCTTAGGTAATATCTTGGCAGATTTAGTTTTACTAAAACTAAATCCAAATTATGATGGTAAATAAAATTTAAGGATAATCAGTGGAAATTATTAAAACAATTGAAGAACTACAAAATATAAGAAAAAATATAACTTCAACTGTAGGATTTGTACCCACAATGGGGGCATTACACAATGGACATATAACATTAATAAAAAAAGCAAGAGAAGAGAATGAGGTGGTGATTGTATCTATTTTTGTAAACCCTACTCAATTTCTTCCAGGGGAAGATTTAGCTTCTTATCCAAAAAAAGATGAAGCAGATAAAAAAATCTGTCAAATGTGCAAGGTAGATTATCTTTTTATGCCAGAAATTAGTACTATGTACACAAAAGAAGAGATACTAATAAAAGCTCCAAGCAAAAGTTATATCCTAGAAGGGAAAAGCCGACCTGGCCATTTTGATGGGGTTTTGCAAATTGTACTAAAACTATTTAACCTATGTCAGCCAACAAATGCTTATTTTGGGAAAAAAGATGCCCAACAATTATCATTAATACAACAAATGGTAAAAAACCTTTTCTTACCAATAAATATAGTACCCTGCGATATAGTAAGAGAATCAGATGGCTTAGCTCTTAGTTCAAGAAATGTATACCTAGACCAACAACAAAGAAAAGATGCTTTACTTATCTCAAAATCTTTATATTTTGCAGCTTCACTTGTGGCAAAAAAAATATATGATGTAGAAACAATAAAAAATAAAATCTATGAGGTTATGGGTATTTTAGATGTGGAGTATGTAGCTATTGTGGATAGAGAATTTAATGAAATAAATGAAATAGAACCTAAAAATAGCATTATTTTAGTTGTTGCAAGATTTGGTAATACAAGGCTACTTGATAATATTTGGATATAAAATCAAAGTTTACAAAATCTACATATTATGCTAAAATTCGCCAAAAATTATATGGATAAAATAAGCTAATGAAATTTACCGAAAAAAAACCTACAAAATCTTTGCACTTAGTAAGTCTTGGATGTACAAAAAACCTTGTTGACTCTGAGATTATGCTTGGAAAACTTAAAGATTATGAGATAATAGATGATGCTACTAATGCTGATGTTATTATTGTAAATACCTGTGGATTTATTGATAGTGCAAAGGAAGAGAGTATCAATACTATTTTAAATCTTCATGATGATAGAAAAGAAGAATCTGTTCTTGTAATGGCAGGTTGTTTAAGTGAAAGATATAAAGAGGAGCTTCAAAAAGAGCTTCCTGAGATTGATATTTTTACAGGAGTTGGTGATTATGATAAGATTGATACCCTTGTAAATGAAAAAAGAAGTGCTTTTACAAATGATGTATTTTTATTAAATGAAAACAATGATAGGGTTATTACAGGGTCTTCATACCATGCTTATATTAAATTAAGTGAAGGGTGTAATCAAAGCTGTTCATTTTGTGCAATTCCTAGCTTTAAAGGTAAACTTCATTCAAGAACTTTAGAATCACTAATAAAAGAGGTGAAAAATCTTGTAAAAAATGGATATAAAGATTTTTCATTTATCTCACAAGACTCTTCATCTTTTTTAAGGGATTTAGATATTAAAAATGGTCTTGAATTACTTGTAGAAGAGGTTGAAAAAATAGAAGGGATAGAGAGTGCGAGAATTTTATACCTTTATCCATCAACAACAACTCTAAATCTAATAAAAAAAATAGAAAACTCAAAAATCTTTGAAAACTATTTTGATATGCCTCTACAACATATTACTCAAAACATGTTAAAAATTATGAAAAGAGGTAAGGGAGTAGATAAATTACTAGAATTAATGGATGCTATGAAAAACACTCCTAACTCTTTTGTAAGAACAACTTTTATAGTTGGTCACCCAGGTGAAACCCAAGAAGACTTTGATGAACTTTGTGAATATGTAAAAAATTATAAATTTGATAGGGCAAATGTATTTTCTTACTCTGATGAAGAGGGAACTGATGCCTATGAGAGACCAGATAAAGTACTTCAAGAGATTATTGACCAAAGAGCTCTAATCTTAGGTGGAATTATAGAGCAAACTACCCAAGAATCCCTAGAAAAAGAAGTGGGAAATGTTTTTGAAGTTTACATTGATGGAGAGAGTGATGAACATGAGTATCTACTAAGTGCAAGAAAAACCTCTTGGGCTCCTGAAATTGATGGAGAGATTTATATAAATGATAGTGAACTATTTGATGAAAATAATGAAGCTATAAAATTAAAATTTGGACAAAAGTATAAAGTTAAGGTTACTGAACTTGCTGGAGATAAGCTTTTAGCTACTGTGATTAGATAATGCAATTTGAAACCTTAGAAATCAACACCACAAAAAATCTTTTAGCATTTTCTGCTGGGCTTGATTCTACTGCTCTTTTTTTTATTCTTTTAGAAAACAACATCCCTTTTGATATTGCCATTGTAAACTACAATGTAAGAGAACAATCAAAAGATGAAGTTAAATATGCAAAAGATTTAGCAAAAAAATATGACAAACAAATTTTTGTAAAAAATTTAGAGTTAAAAGAGCTTTCAAACTTTGAAAAAAAAGCCAGAGATATTAGGTACAACTTTTTTGAAGAGATTATTCAAAAAAACTCTTATGAAGCATTGATTACAGCACATCAATTAAATGATAAATTGGAATGGTTTTTAATGCAACTAAGTCAAGGTGCTGGTTTAATTGAACTAATTGGACTTAATAAAATTTCACAAAAAAACAACTATACTATTTATAGACCCCTATTAGATTATACAAAAAAAGATTTGCAAGCTTATCTAGATAATGAGAATATCAAATACTTTATAGATGAATCAAATTTTGATGAAAAATATAGAAGGAACTATTTTAGAAAAAATTTTTCAAATAGTTTTTTAGAAAAATTCCAAGATGGTGTAAAAAAAAGTTTTGAATATCTTCAAAATGATTTAGACTCATTAAATATAGATTTAAATCCCATTTTAAATCAAAAAGAATTAAAAATCTTCAAAGCTTTTGATGATGATAATCTAAATATTAGAATTATCGACAAAGATTTAAAAAAAAGAGGTTTTCTTCTCACAAAAAAACAAAGGGATGAGATAATAAAACAAAAAGAAATAGTTGTATCACATAAAATATCTATAACAATCACTTCAAAATATATCTATATTTGTCCCTTTGAAACAACAACTATGCCAAAAGAGTTTAAGGAACTTTGTAGAATAAATAAAATACCTAAAAATATAAGAGCTTATTTGTATATTAATAGTTTATTTGAGAGTATTAAAAAAATTCTTTAGTTTTTTAGAAATCTAACCATTTTCCTATTTGTGACCATATCATCTTTGGTTTGTTTCATATGTTCTTTTAAAAAATTGATATTTTTATAAAAAAGTTCCAAAAGTTTTTTAAAATCTTCTATATCAAGATCAAAATCTGTAACATTTGTATTTATTAGATATTTATTATGCCATTTAACAAGAGCTTCAGCTCTTTCATAAGACTCTAGGGAATCGATATAAAACAATTCCTCTAAAGCCTTTAAAGACCTGTCTCGTCTTTCCATGCGTCAATTAAACCTTGAACAACTTTCATGACTTGATTGATTGAGTTTATATTATCATCAACCCCAGCTGTAAATAATGTCTCAATTTGGTATAAATATAATCCATCTAAGTAGTAAGCAACGTCTCCTCCATCAAAATCAAGTACGTTTCTTAATTCATCAAAAATT
Organism: Halarcobacter azotofixans (SeqCode); assembly: GCA_048571215.1. Classification (GTDB taxonomy): domain Bacteria; phylum Campylobacterota; class Campylobacteria; order Campylobacterales; family Arcobacteraceae; genus Halarcobacter; species Halarcobacter azotofixans. Next base: position 3,657 of record CP182352.1, on the reverse strand, counting down.
GCCACACATTTATTTATATATGTAAATTTTGCTTCAACATCACCTGTTTCCATAGAATTTTTTACAAAAGATAGATATTTTAGGATACCCTCATATAGTTTTAGTACTAAAACATAAGGATCATTAGATACTGCATTTTGTTGCTGGTAAGCTTCTATTCCCATAACACACTCCACTTAGATTATGAGAATAGTATAGTATATATTTACTTAAAAAAGTTATAAAATACTTTTTATTGTGCAGTTGATTGCTGTATCATTAATCTTAAGCCAGAGAACTGAGCTTCAAATTGAGTGATAATAGCTCCATAAGCTGCAAATTGTTCAGACATTAAAGAGTATTTATTATCTAAATCCTCTTCAGCTTTTGTTTTTTCTTCCTCTAAGTCTTGTTGTCTCTCAACCATATGTTCTTGATATTGGTATAATAAACCATCAAAACCATCTAAGGCATCCACATAGGTTTTTAATTGGGTACCTAAACCTTCAGATTCCGCTTTTCCTAGAAATAGGTCTTTTAAATCTGCCATATTATTTTTTATAGCATCATTAAATTCCGTTGAATCTAAAGATAAAGAACCGTATTTATCAACTCCAAAACCAAAATTGAAAATACTTAAGTCGCTATCTGTACCATATGAACCAAACAAATAGTTTTTTATAGATGACATCATTGTTCTTAAAGTTGATTTATCATCTACTTTACTATCAGGATCATAAAGTTCTGTATCAACTAAGGCAACAAACTCATTATATTTGTCAACAAAACTCTGCATTGCATCTTCTATTGTAGTTGTATCATTTTCAATAGATATTGTAGAAACCCCTTCAGATACAGCTGTTATTTTAAGACCATTATCTACTGTAATAGTATTTGTAGAAACATCATATGCAACACCATTTACAGTTGCTTCTAAGTTTGAAGCTGGTTGAACATTTGAACCTGCCTTTTCAGTTGTTCCATCTGTTGTATATCCAAGTGCTGAACTTGCATCTCCTGTAATTTTCAACTCATTTTCTAAACCAGAATCAGCACTTTTAACAACTAATCTATATGAATCATCTCCAACTTGTTCAACAGATGCAGTCAAATCAGAATAAGTATTAATCTCATTTGCAATCTCTTGGTATGTTTTTCCAGTTGTATCTATTGTATAACTAGTCGAATATAAACCATCACTTCCAGCTATTGCAATATTTAAATCTCCTGCATTCAAATCTGCATCTTTAGTAGCACCACTAGCCACATCCGATTGGAATACATCCCTTTTTGCTAAAGTTGTAATATCTATCGTAGTTGTACCTACATTTAATTTACTCTCATCTGCTGCATCAAAAACAGCAGAATCACCTGATGTTGATGCAGTTTTTTGATCAAATGCAGTAACTCCATTTGTTACATATAAATCAAAGGGTTTGATAGCATCTAATAATTCATTTGCTTTTGCAGTTATCTCTGCTATCTTTTCAGCTTCACCACCCTCACTAGTTATATCTTCAATTCTAGCTTCTAGTGGTGCTACTTTACTTGCTCTATCTGCTTCTTTTAACTTATCTATTACATCTTGGTTAAGTGAAGCGGCTTGTCCACTTCCTAGTCCTAATACTCCATTAGCCATAATAGCCTCCTAGCTTTTTAGTCCAAGCAGTGTTTGTAGCATTTGGTCAACTACTGTAATAATCTTTGCATTAGCTGTATATGCTGCTTGAAATTTAATTAAATTAATCATCTCTTCGTCACCATCAACTTTTGTATATTGATCATAATCAAACTGTAAAGCCTCTTTTACACTATTTTGTGTTTCTAGTAAAAAGTCATTGTTTTCTTTATCTGTTGAGATATTTACTCTTATCTCTTGGTAAAACTCAGAAAAAGAACTAGCTGCACTACTGTTTCCATCTTGTGCAAAGCCATCAAAACCAATATCACCTTTCCATTGTAGCTGTGCTAAATAATCTAAATCCTCTTGATTTAATTCAGTTACTGCATCTTCATTAAAAGTTAAACTTTTAACACTACTTCCTGTAAACAAATTTAATGTTCTAATATCTTCTGTTCCACTATACTCATCACTTGCAACTTCACCATAAACATACTCATCTGTACCAGTTTTAACATATTTATCAGTAACATCACTTAATGCTCTAGCAAAAGCATCAAGTTTCTCTTTATATACTGTAAATTTATTTTTACCTGAATCTGTTGTAAGATTTTCTAACTGAGCTTTTAAACTACCTGATTTAAAAGATACTTCACTTCCATAAACTGATAAATAAACTCTATTTCCGGCTTCTTGACTTTGATAATCATCTTTAAATATATTATCTCTTGAATACTCAGGTGCTGTTCCATATATAGAAGAAGTAAAAGATAATTTGCCGTCTATTTCCGTACCTGAACTATTTTCTGTAATTGTTAAAAATCCATCAGAGTCTACATCTGCTGTTAAATCTGCATTTAATGCACTATTGTTTATTGCACCAGCTAATGCTGTTGCATAATTTGTATCATCTATGGTATATGCTGGTACTGTACTACCATCAGCTGCATATGTTGATGTATCTCCTATCTTTACAGATACATTAGTTCCATTATATTCATATGAAAAACTATCTCCTGTATCAACTACAGGTTGTGAAAGTGAGATTCTACCTTCAAATTTGCCTGCTTCTCCTGCAACATCTGATTCTATAACTAAAAATTTATCTTTTCTATCATCAGTAACTTTATTACCATTTTCATCCACTGTATAGTTACCATTATATGCCGTAACTAAACTTGCAGTATCAGTATTTGTATTGATTTTATGAGCTAATGCTCTTATATAATTTGAGTCATCTACTGTTACATTTTCTGTTGTTCCATCACCATCTAAATCAAAATTAAGTGTTTCACCAAATGTAATTGATACTTCATGTTCATTATTTAATTTATAAGTTAAAGTATCACCAACTTTAAAATCTCTAGTTGTAGTTGCATCAACATTTTTAATGCCATCTATTGTACTTCCATTTGAACCAATTGTAACAAATTTATCAATTTGTGGGGTAGGTTCATCTACAAGATTTACTTCTCTTACATTTGTATTAAATCTAATTGCTACTGTTTCACCTATACTTAGCTGATATTCATTGTTTGTTCTATCAACAGTTACATCCATATATTTTGAAAGTTCATTTTCTAATTGATCTCTTTTATCTAATAGATCATTAGTTACCCCATTAAAATCAGCAATTTTTACATTTATTTCACCGATTTTTTTTAAAATATCATTAATTTTTGTTACTTGTTCTTCAGCCTCTTGTTTTACAAGCTTTTCTTCTTTCTCTATATTTGAATAAAGATTTTTTAAAGAATCAACTAAAACTTTCCCTTGAGTTTGAACTGTTGTTTTATGAATTTCTGAATTTGGGTTAGCTCTTAAGTTTTCAACTGCTTGGAAATATCTATCCATATCAAAAGAAAAACCTGAAGTATCTGTTTCTCTAAACATGGTTTCAACTTTTCCAACCATATTTGATACTTTATCAAAATAATTATATTTACTATTCTCGTCAATTAATGTATCAGCCATATATTGAGAGGTGATTCTATAAGCTTCATCAGCCTTTACCCCACGCCCAGTAAATCGAGAATCTACGATACTAAGTTCATTTA